>NZ_CP077085.1:2335000-4735000 GCF_014268455.2 Pseudomonas shahriarae
AGCAGCCACCCTTTAAAGAAAGCGTAATAGCTCACTAGTCGAGTCGGCCTGCGCGGAAGATGTAACGGGGCTCAAACCATACACCGAAGCTACGGGTATCACCTTCGGGTGATGCGGTAGAGGAGCGTTCTGTAAGCCTGTGAAGGTGAGTTGAGAAGCTTGCTGGAGGTATCAGAAGTGCGAATGCTGACATGAGTAACGACAATGGGTGTGAAAAACACCCACGCCGAAAGACCAAGGTTTCCTGCGCAACGTTAATCGACGCAGGGTTAGTCGGTCCCTAAGGCGAGGCTGAAAAGCGTAGTCGATGGAAAACAGGTTAATATTCCTGTACTTCTGGTTATTGCGATGGAGGGACGGAGAAGGCTAGGCCAGCTTGGCGTTGGTTGTCCAAGTTTAAGGTGGTAGGCTGGAATCTTAGGTAAATCCGGGATTCTAAGGCCGAGAGCTGATGACGAGTCATCTTTTAGATGACGAAGTGGTTGATGCCATGCTTCCAAGAAAAGCTTCTAAGCTTCAGGTAACCAGGAACCGTACCCCAAACCGACACAGGTGGTTGGGTAGAGAATACCAAGGCGCTTGAGAGAACTCGGGTGAAGGAACTAGGCAAAATGGCACCGTAACTTCGGGAGAAGGTGCGCCGGTGAGGGTGAAGGACTTGCTCCGTAAGCTCATGCCGGTCGAAGATACCAGGCCGCTGCGACTGTTTATTAAAAACACAGCACTCTGCAAACACGAAAGTGGACGTATAGGGTGTGACGCCTGCCCGGTGCCGGAAGGTTAATTGATGGGGTTAGCTAACGCGAAGCTCTTGATCGAAGCCCCGGTAAACGGCGGCCGTAACTATAACGGTCCTAAGGTAGCGAAATTCCTTGTCGGGTAAGTTCCGACCTGCACGAATGGCGTAACGATGGCGGCGCTGTCTCCACCCGAGACTCAGTGAAATTGAAATCGCTGTGAAGATGCAGTGTATCCGCGGCTAGACGGAAAGACCCCGTGAACCTTTACTATAGCTTTGCACTGGACTTTGAATTTGCTTGTGTAGGATAGGTGGGAGGCTTTGAAGCGTGGACGCCAGTTCGCGTGGAGCCAACCTTGAAATACCACCCTGGCAACTTTGAGGTTCTAACTCAGGTCCGTTATCCGGATCGAGGACAGTGTATGGTGGGTAGTTTGACTGGGGCGGTCTCCTCCTAAAGAGTAACGGAGGAGTACGAAGGTGCGCTCAGACCGGTCGGAAATCGGTCGTAGAGTATAAAGGCAAAAGCGCGCTTGACTGCGAGACAGACACGTCGAGCAGGTACGAAAGTAGGTCTTAGTGATCCGGTGGTTCTGTATGGAAGGGCCATCGCTCAACGGATAAAAGGTACTCCGGGGATAACAGGCTGATACCGCCCAAGAGTTCATATCGACGGCGGTGTTTGGCACCTCGATGTCGGCTCATCACATCCTGGGGCTGAAGCCGGTCCCAAGGGTATGGCTGTTCGCCATTTAAAGTGGTACGCGAGCTGGGTTTAGAACGTCGTGAGACAGTTCGGTCCCTATCTGCCGTGGACGTTTGAGATTTGAGAGGGGCTGCTCCTAGTACGAGAGGACCGGAGTGGACGAACCTCTGGTGTTCCGGTTGTCACGCCAGTGGCATTGCCGGGTAGCTATGTTCGGAATAGATAACCGCTGAAAGCATCTAAGCGGGAAACTAGCCTCAAGATGAGATCTCACTGGAACCTTGAGTTCCCTGAAGGGCCGTCGAAGACTACGACGTTGATAGGTTGGGTGTGTAAGCGCTGTGAGGCGTTGAGCTAACCAATACTAATTGCCCGTGAGGCTTGACCATATAACACCCAAGCAATTTGACTACTCTTGACTTGGAAACAAGCAAAAGCATCAGATTGCGGTGTGTGAAGACGAAATGAACCGAAAGTTCGAATCTCACAAAACACCGAAAGCTGTCACATACCCAATTTGCTGAAGCGAGGCCATCTGGTCACGACTCAGTACCCGAATTTCTTGACGACCATAGAGCATTGGAACCACCTGATCCCATCCCGAACTCAGTAGTGAAACGATGCATCGCCGATGGTAGTGTGGGGTTTCCCCATGTGAGAGTAGGTCATCGTCAAGATTAAATTCCAGAACCCCTGTTTGCTAACGCAAACAGGGGTTTTGTTTTGGGCGGTCGAAAAGGCGCACGTACAAACTAGCCCGCAACTCTGCCGCTACCCACCTCAATTACCCTTCGGTCAATTCAATACAAAGTGTTTCGTCATATTTGGTATGGTGCAGCAGCTTTTCCCAGGGACCGACTTTTCTACCGCAGGATGCGGCATCGCCCTTATTCAACGAGATGCTGTAGAAATGCCCGAAGCCATACCGATCAAAGACCACGAAAAAGAGCACCGTCTGGTCAACAAGCGCCTGCTGGCCTGCGCAATACTGGTGCTTGGCATCACCTGCGCCCTGGTCGCCCGCATGTATTTCCTGCAAGTGGTGGAGTTCGACTATCACTCCACCATCTCCGAAAACAACCGTGTCCATGTTCTGCCCATCACTCCGACTCGCGGCTTGATCTATGACCGTAACGGTGTGGTCCTGGCCGATAACCGTCCCAGTTACAACCTGACCATCACCCGCGAACGGGCTACTGACCTGAAAGGGGAGCTGGACTCGATTATCGCTCTGCTGCACCTGCCAGCCGAAGACCGCGCCGTCTTCGACAAGGCCCTGAAGCAAGCGCGCCACCCGTTCGTGCCCGTGACGTTGTTCTATGAGCTGACTGAAGAGCAGATTGCCATACTGGCCGTCAACGAATTCCGCCTGCCCGGCGTGGAGGTCGAGCCGCAATTCGTGCGGCACTACCCACTGGGTGCACATTTTGCGCATTCCATTGGTTACGTGGGGCGCATCAACGAGAAAGAGTCCAAGGAGCTGGATTCGGTCGAGTACCGTGGCACGCAGTCGATTGGTAAAACCGGCATCGAGCGCTTCTATGAGTCGCAGTTGCACGGCCATGTGGGTTATGAAGAGGTCGAGACCAATGCCCAGGGCCGAGTTCTGCGGGTGCTCAAGCATACCGATCCGGTTCCCGGCAAAAACATCGTCCTGAGCCTGGATATCAAGCTCCAGGAAGCCGCCGAAGAAGCCCTGGGCGATCGTCGCGGTTCAGTCGTGGCCCTCGACCCGCAAACCGGCGAAGTCCTGGCGATGGTCAGCAAACCCAGCTTCGATCCCAACTCGTTCGTCACCGGCATCAGTTTCAAGGAGTATGCCGCGTTGCATGATTCCCTCGACCGCCCCTTGTTCAACCGGGTGCTGCGCGGTTTGTATGCGCCGGGCTCGACGATCAAGCCGGAAGTGGCCATCGCCGGTCTCGACAGCGGCGTGGTCACCGCCCAGACCCGGGTCTTTGACCCTGGCTACTATCAACTGCCGAACTTTGATCACAAATACCGCAACTGGAACCACAGTGGCGATGGCTGGGTAGATATGGACGCCGCCATCATGCGTTCCAACGACACCTACTTCTACGACCTGGCCCACAAGCTGGGGATCGACCGCTTGCACGACTACATGGCCGAATTCGGTCTCGGGCAGAAAGTCTCCCTGGATATGTTCGAAGAATCCGCCGGTCTGATGCCGTCCCAGGCCTGGAAGCGTGCAACCCGTCGCCAGCCCTGGTTCCCGGGCGAAACCGTGATCCTCGGCATCGGCCAAGGCTACATGCAGGTCACTCCGTTGCAACTGGCCCAGGCCACGGCGCTGATCGCCAACAAGGGCGTGTGGAATCGCCCGCACTTGGCTAAAACCATCGACGGCGTGCCGCCAGCGGACGAAAACCCTATGCCCAATATCGTCCTCAAGAACCCGCGCGACTGGGATCAGGTCAACCACGGCATGCAAATGGTGATGCACGACCCGCGCGGGATTGCCCGGGCGTCGGCCGCCGGTGCGCAGTACCGGATCGCGGGCAAGAGTGGTACCGCGCAGGTGGTGGCAATCAAGCAGGGCGAGCGCTACAACCGCCTGAAGACCCGCGAGCGCAACCGCGACAACGCATTGTTCGTCGGTTTCGCCCCGGCCGAGCACCCCAGGATCGTGATTTCAGTGATGATTGAAAACGGCGAGGCGGGCGGCCGCGTGGCAGGCCCGGTGGTGCGCCAGATCATGGATGCCTGGTTGCTCGATCAACAAGGCCACCTGAAACCGCAGTACGCCACGCCGGCCAAGACATCGGGCGACCCTCGTGTCTAACGCCAGTATCGTCAAGCCGTCTTGGGCGAGGTTTCGCTGGGTAGATAAGCAATTGCATTTAGCCGCAGTCTGCGCAGATAATGAGATGAATTATCATTAACGTGCTTGGCTGCCCGCGTGTCTACTCCTACCGATCCCAAGGTCCTTCTGGCAACGCTTTATGACGACAACCATCGCTGGTTGCGCGCCTGGTTGTATCGTCAGCTCAAGTGCCCGCAAGATGCGGCGGACCTGACCCAGGACACGTTTATCCGCATTCTGGACGCGCGCCAGCTCCATCAACTCGAGGAGCCCCGCGCGTTTCTCAGTACCGTGGCGCGCCGCTTGTTGTTCAGCTTCTGGCGGCGCAAGCGGTTGGAGCAGACCTACCTCGACAGCCTGGCGCAGTTGCCGCACGCCTATACCCCTTCGGAAGAAGACCTGGCCCTGGTGCGCGAAGCGCTGGAAAGCATCGATCGCCTGCTCAACGGCCTACCGCCGCGTGTCCGGCAAATCTTTATGCTCAATCGCCTCGAAGGCTTGTCGCAGCCCGTCATCGCCCAGCAGTTGAGCGTGTCGCTGGCCACGGTAGAGCGCGATCTGCGCCGGGCTTTCCTGCACTGCCTGGCCGAGTCGGCGGACCTGACATGAGTTACCCCAAGGTGGACGCCACCACTCGCGCCGCCGTGGATTGGCTGCTACGCCTTGAGGCCGGGGATGACGACCCTGTGCTGCGCCAAGCCTTCGAAACCTGGCTGCGGGCCAACCCCCAGCACACCATTGCCTGGCAGCGTGTGGGCAGTTTGCTGCAGCAGCCGATTGCTGATTTGCAGCGCGTCGAAGCCCGCAGTCCCGGCCAATTGCGCGCCGTTACCCAGGCCCTGGCGACGCCGGATTCCGAATCGCGACGCAAGGTGCTGCGCGGTGACCTGGCCCTGGTGTTGTTCGGTGTCAGCGGTGCGGCGATCTTTGATCGCGCCCAGCCGCTCAATGGCGTGTGGGCCGACCGCCACACCGCCACCGGTGAGCGCAAGACTTTCGCTTTGGCCGATGGCAGCCGCCTGAGTCTCAATGCCCGCAGTTCGGTGGACATCCACTTCAGTGACAGCCGTCGCCTGGTGCGCCTGCGTGAGGGCCAAGTGTTCGTGGACGTCGCCGCCGACCCGCGCCGGCCGTTTGTGATCGCCACCGCCCAGGGCGAAGTCCAGGCCCTGGGCACGCAATTCATGGTGCGCCAGGAGGCCACCGGCAGCCTGACCTCGGTGCAATTGCACAGCGTCCAGGTCACCACGCTCGGCGGCAGCCAGCGCCGTGTAGAGGCGGGGGAGGCCGCGTGGTTCAGCGATGTCGATGTGCGCCCGGTACCGCTCTCGGTACGCAGCCGCACGGACTGGCGCGACGGTCGCGTGGATATCCGTGATGAACCCCTGGGCCTGCTGATCGACGCCCTGCGGCCGTATCGCCGGGGCGTGCTGCGGGTCAGTGAGCAAGCCGCAAAAGTACGCGTCTATGGCGTGTACCCACTGGATGATCCGGAGCAAACCCTGGAGTCGCTGGCCCAGACCTTCCCTCTGCGCATCAGTCACTACGGCCCCTGGTTGACCCTGATTGACGTGCGCTGAGCAGCCAATGGGAATTATTTTCACTCAGCGTGAGGGGGTCGCCGATCTCGCGAGTCAAGGTTAGGGAACGCCAACCTGACAATGAGCATCCTCACCCTATGGCACCCTCGATGATCCGTCCCTGCCTGTTGACCCTGGCCGTAACCCTGGCTGTGGTCGGCCACCCCGTGGCCGCCCTGGCCGATACGGCCGCCAGCACCCAGCAATATTTCAATCTGCCCGCTGCAGCCCTCGGCGATAGCCTGAGCCGGCTGTCGCGGGAAAGCGGACGCACGCTGTCGGTCAGCCCGGCCTTGCTGCAAGGCCGCCGCGCGCCGGCGTTGCAGGGCCAATACAGCCCCGAACAGGCTGCGCAACACTTGCTGAACGGCAGCGGCCTGGGCCTGACCGTCACCGACAATGGCACCTGGAGCCTGTACCTGCTGCCCGAAGGCGGCGCCTTGAACCTTGGCGCCACCACCGTCACCGGCCTGGTCGCGGAAGATGCCTGGGGCCAGGTGGATGGCTATGTGGCCACTCGCAGCGCCACGGCCACCAAGACCGATACACCGATCCTGGAGATCCCGCAGACCGTCAACGTGGTCACCGCCGACCAGGTCAAGGTCCAGGGCGCACGCAACCTGACCCAGTCCCTGCGCTACACCCCAGGCGTCGACACCAACGGCTACACCGATCGCAACACCATCGCCGACGAGCTGACCAGCCGTGGCTTCGCGCCCACCTTGTTGTATCTCGATGGCGCTTATCTGCCTTACGCCGGCAGCCTCGGTGGTGCGCCACAGATCGATCCCTACACCCTGGAACGCATTGAAGTGCTCAAGGGCCCGGCCTCAGTGCTGTTTGGGCAGAACCAGCCGGGCGGCATGATCAATCTGGTGTCCAAGCGGCCCACCACTGAAGCCAGGCATCAGGTCAAGTTTGGCGTGGGCAGTTACGACCGGGTCAATGGCGCCCTCGATTTCAGCGGCCCCCTCGATGAGGCAAAAACCTTGAGCTACCGTCTGATCGGCCTGGTCCGCGACGGTAACGAGATGGTCGACCATGCCACCGACAGCCGCACCTTGCTGGCCCCCAGCCTGACCTGGGCGCCCACGGATGACACTGCCCTGACGATCTATGCGCAGATCCAACGTGACAAATCCCTGGCCGACTACCAGGCGTTGCCGGCCATCGGCACCCTGTACCGCAACTCCAAAGGCCAGCATATCGACCGCGATACCTTCCTCGGCGACTCCGACTGGAACAACTATATTCGCGATCAGTATGTGCTGGGCTATGACTTCTCCCATGCCTTCAACGACAACCTGGAATACCGCCAGACCGCGCGATTTACCGACGTCAACGACCGCTACAAAGGTTTCTACCTGAACCGCTTCGTCGAGCTGCCCGATGGCAGCACCGACGACACCCGCGCCAGCCGCACCAAGCTCGACTGGCGCCAACACAACAGCGCCTACACCCTCGATAACAACCTGCAGGCCAAGTTCGCCACCGGTGCCCTGGAACACACCTTGCTGGTGGGCTTCGATCACCGCGAGTTCACCCGTAAATATCAGGGCTACAACCTTTACGGCGCAGAAATCATCGACCTCTACCAGCCGTCCAACTACCACACCTTTGGCCAGCCGCAACTGACCACCAAGTGGAACAACACGGTCAAGCAGACCGGCCTCTATGCCCAGGACCAGATCAAGTTCGACCGTTTCATCCTCACCATGGGCCTGCGTGAAGACTGGGCCGAAGTAATCAATCGCGACCTGCTGGACCACAGCACGGTGTCGCAGAAAGACAAGCAGCTCACGCGTCGCGTCGGCCTGACTTACCTCACCGACTTCGGCCTGGCGCCCTACGTCAGTTATGCCGAGTCGTTTCTGCCCAGCGTCGGCCGGCTGGCCCCGGCGCGTGGCGGCGGCGCCTATAAACCGGTGGAGGGCGAGCAGTATGAGGCAGGCCTCAAATACCAGCCCAACGACCAGTCGCTGCTGACCTTGTCGGTGTTCCAGATCAAACAGAAAAACGTCCTGACCGGCGATCTGATCTATCGCGAATACCAGTTGCAGGAAGGCGAAGTGCGCTCGCGGGGCGTGGAATTTGAAGGCAAGGCCCGGTTTGGCCAGGTGGAGTTGATCAGTGCGCTGTCGTACCTGGACGCGATCTATACCAAGAGCAACTACGGCGACGAGGGCAACCGCAGCGAGGCGCAGGCGCCGTGGAGCGCCAGTGCCTGGGCCGACTACCACTTTGCCAGCGATGCCCTGGCCGGCCTGACCGTAGGCGGTGGTGCGCGGTATACCGGGAAGAAGTACGGCGACTCGGCCAACACCTTCAAGACCCCGTCGTTCGTGGTCTTTGACGCCACCGTCAGCTACGACCTGAGCCGCGTCAGCCCCACATTCAAGGGGGCCGAAGCCAGCCTCAACGTGCAGAACCTGTTTGACCGCGAGTACGTTTCGTCCTGCAACTACTCCTTTGGTTGCTATTACGGCCAGGAGCGCACCGCGTCCCTGGCCGTGTCCTACGATTGGTGAGCTACTTGATCACCACCGGATTCACCGGCGCGCCGCTGCCACCGACAATCTTCAACGGCGCGGCGGTGTAGAGGAACTTCCACTGGCCGTCGTCGGCACAATCGGCGGCCAGATCCTCCAGCAGCACGATCTCGGTAAAGGCGATGCCGAGGTTGCGCATCAGCGCGCAATGCAATGGAATCTGCACCCCCGACACCGGATCGGTGATCACCTCATTGGCGATGGTGTCGGTCACCAGGTTGGGGATTTCCATGGCGTGGAACCACTCCACCAGTTCCCGGCTGTAGGTCAGGCCAGGTTCCACCAGGTCCTTGAAGAACTCGGTCTTGCCATACTCGTAGAACGCGCCCATGGAGCCGGTACGGATGATCAGGATGTCGCGTTTTTCGATGGTCACCCCCTGGGCCTTGGCGGCGGCCAGCAAGTCCAGGTGGTTGAAGGTTTCGCCACGGCCCAGGTATTTCTTGCCGCGATGGCGGGCCATGTCGATCAACACCGCACGCCCGACCACGCCGCGCTCGGCAATCGCCAGCACACTGGCCTTGGCCATGCCGCCGACGGTGCTCATGGCGTCGTAGCCGTTCCACAGTTGATTGTCGTACCAGGCATGCCCGAGGGCGTCGTACTGGGTCGAGCCTTGCAACTGCATGAAGATCACATCGTCGCAATACGCCGCGCCGCCGGTCATTTCGGGTTGCTTGCCGAAGTGATAGTGGCTGTGATCCAGGGTATTGAAGCGCATCGACGGGTTGCGCGCCGGCCACATCGGGTCACCGCCCGGATGGCCGATCTGCACTTGCAGGGTGAAGGTCTTGCCCTGGCGCACCGAAGCGACACCGCGCAGTACTTCGGCTTCGGTCAGGTAGTTGAGGGCGCCGACTTCATCGTCCGGTCCCCATTTGCCCCAGTTCTTTGGCAGGCCTTCGAGTAATTGCCTGGTGTTCGGTTCGTTCTTGTTATGTAAGTCACACATATCGACTCCGATCCCTTTGGTCGTTGAGTTACACGCAGCGCCCACCGTCGACTTCAAGGCAGGTGCCGGTGATAAAGGCCGCTTCGTCCGAGGCCAGATACAGGCAGGCATTGGCCACGTCCTGCGGGGTGGAAAAACGTCCCAGGGGGATGGTCGCCATGAACTTCTGGCGGTTTTCCGGGGTGTCCGGCACGCCCATGAACTCACTGAGCAACGCGGTTGCGCCGACCACCGGGTTCACGCAATTGACGCGGATATTGTCCGGCCCCAGCTCCGCCGCCATGGTTTTGCTCATGACCACCACCGCACCCTTGCTGCCGTTATACCAGACCAGTCCCGGGCGCGGGCGGATCGCTGCGGTCGAGGCAATATTGACGAACACGCCGCCGCCCTGGCCGCGAAAATGCGGCACAAAATGCCTGGCGCTGAGGAAGATGCTTTTGACGTTGACCGCGAACACCCGGTCGAACTCGGCCTCGTCCACTTCCAGCATCGGCCGGTTGCGGTGGGTGGTGCCGGCGTTGTTGATGACGATATCCAGCGCGCCGAATTGCTCCAGGGTGGCGCGCAGCAGCGCGCCCACGCTTTCGTCGTTGGCCACATTGACCTCGACGAAATGGGCATGGCCGCCGCTGGCGGCGATCTCATTGACCACCCGCTGGCCGCCGGTTGCGTTCATGTCGGCGACGATAACCCGCGCACCCTGTTGGGCAAAGGTCTTGGCGATGCCTTCGCCAAACCCGGAGCCAGCGCCGGTGACGATGGCAACTTTGTTTGCTAGACGCATGGAGTGTGCTCCTTTCTTGTTGTTGTAATGGCTTAGCCGTGTTTGATCGCAATGGTCTTCAAGGTGGTAAAGCCCAGCAGGGCCTCGAAGCCTTTTTCCCGGCCATAACCGCTGGCCTTGACGCCGCCGAAGGGCAGTTCAACCCCGCCGCCGGCCCCGTAGTTATTGATGAATACCTGGCCGCAGCGCAGCTTGCGCGCCAGGCGCATCTGCCGGGCGCCATCGCGGGTCCACACGCCGGCGACCAGGCCGAATTCGGTGCCGTTGGCCAGGCGGATGGCCTCGGCTTCATCGTCAAAGGGCATCACGGCCAACACCGGGCCGAAGACTTCCTCCCGGGCCAGGCGGCTGTCGGGCGGCACATCGCGAAACAGCACTGCTTCCTGGAAGTAGCCGCCACTGCCGGCTTCGGCCACCACCTGGCCGCGGGCGGCTACGGTGATCCCGGCCTGTTCGGCCTCGCGCACGAACTCACGCACCTGGCGTTGCTGCTTCTGGTTGATCAGCGGGCCCATATCCAGGTCCAGCGCCGAAGGCCCGGTGCGCAGTTCGCGAAAGCGCTGGCTGAGTTGCTCCACCAGGGCCTCATAGATACTGCGTTCCACCAACAACCGGCTGCCCGCTGAACAGGTCTGCCCGCAGTTCTGCACAATGGCGTTGACCAGCACCGGCAAGGCTTCGTCCAGGTCGGCATCGGCGAATACCAGTTGCGGCGATTTCCCGCCCAGCTCCAGGGTCACCGGGCAGTGCCGCTCAGCAGCGGCCTTGGACACCGCCGTGCCGGTCATGGTGGAACCGGTAAACGAAATGTGATCAATCCCCGGATGGCTGCACAACGCCGCTCCGGCCTCGTAGCCGTAGCCAGTCACCACATTGATCGCGCCGGCCGGGAAGCCCACCTCGGCGGCAATCTGCGCCAGGCGCAGTAACGACAGGCTGGCATCCTCCGCCGGCTTGACCACACAGGCATTGCCTGCCGCCAGGGACGCACCGACGCTGCGCCCGAAGATCTGCATCGGGTAGTTCCACGGGATGATATGCCCGGTGACCCCATGGGGCTCGCGCACCGTCAGCACCGTGTAGCCGTTTTGATAGGGCAGGGTCTCGCCGTGCAACTTGTCGGCCGCGCCGGCGTAATACTCGAAGTAACGGGCGAGGGCGGTGGCATCGGCCCGTGCCACTTTCAGCGCCTTGCCAGTGTCCCGCGCTTCGATCTGCGCCAGCTCTTCGTGATGCGCTAACACCGCTGCGCCCAGCCTGGCCAGCAGGCGGCTACGCTCCAGTGCCGACAACGAGCCCCATGGCCCGTCGAAGGTCTCGCCCACGGCCAGGCGCGCGGCGCTGACGGCGGCGTCGATATCGGCAGCGGTGCCACGGGCGATGCTGGAGTAGCTTTCGCCACTGCTGGGGTCGATCACCGGGATGTCTTCCAGGGATGTCGAGGCTTGCCATTGGTTGGCGATGTAATGTGCGTTGATCATGTTCAGCTCCTGTTCCCGGCGATGCATTCGGCGATGGCCACGCCCACTTCAATCGTACTGGCGCTGCCGCCCATTTCCCGGGTGCGCGGGCCTTGCGCAAGCACCGTCTCGATGGCTGAGACAATGGCTGCTGCGGCCTCTTGGTAAAGCGGGTCGCCATTGCCCAGATGCTCGATCATCAATGCGGCCGACCAGATCTGCCCGATGGGGTTGGCCACGCCCAGCCCGGCAATGTCCGGTGCCGAACCGTGTACCGGCTCGAACAGCGACGGGTAGCGCCGCTCGGGGTTGAGGTTGGCCGACGGCGCAATGCCGATGGTGCCGGTGCAGGCCGGGCCGAGGTCGGAGAGGATGTCGCCAAACAGGTTGGAGGCCACCACCACGTCAAACCAGTCCGGGTGCTGCACAAAGTGTGCGCAGAGGATGTCGATGTGGAATTTGGCGGTCTTGACGTTCGGGTAGCGCTGGGCGATCAGGTTCACCCGCTCGTCCCAGAACGGCATGGTGATGGAGATACCGTTGGATTTGGTGGCGGCCACCAGGTGCTTGCGCGGTCGCTGCTGGGCCAGTTTGAAGGCATAGTCCACCACCCGGTCCACGCCTTCGCGGGAGAAGATCGACTCCTGCACTGCGATCTCACGCGGCGTGCCTTCCCACATCCGCCCGCCGACGCTGGAGTATTCGCCCTCGGTGTTTTCGCGCACCACGATAAAGTCGATATCCCCCGGCACACGGCCGGCGAGCGGGCAGGGCACGCCGGGCATCAGGCGCACCGGGCGAATGTTGACGTATTGGTCGAACTGACGGCGGATCTTCAGCAGCGACTCCCACACCGCCGTATGGTCGGCGATGATGTCCGGGGCGCCCACGGCGCCGAAGAAGATCGCGTCATGGCTACCAATCTGCTCGGCCCAATCGTCCGGCATCATGGTGCCGTGGGCCAAGTAGTGTTCGCTGCACCAGGCAAAGTGATCGAACTCAAAGGCAATGCCGAAGCGCCGACTGACCGCCTGCAGTACGCGCAGGCCTTCGGGCACTACCTCGCGGCCGATACCGTCGCCGGGAATCACGGCAATCCGATGGGGGGTGCTGGTCGTGGAATTGGACACGCCGTGTCTCCTGTTTTTGTTGTTGTCAGTGAGGCGGGGACATTCTTGGCACAGGTGCCACGGTGGTGGAATTGCTGATTATGGAAGTGGCCTTCGCAAAATTCGAAGGCTCGCGGTTAGGCGCAGTGGCGGGCAGCGAGGTAGTCGAATAATGCCAGGCTTGTAGGAGAAGGCTGTTCCTGGCGCATGCACAGGTACATCTGGCGGTCGGCCCACGGGTCGTCAATTTCGATAAAGCGCAAGGCCATTTCCTTGCGAAAGATCTGCACCGCGCCCTGGGGCAGCACGCCAACCCCTTGCCCGGCGGCAATCAGCCGGCACACGGCTTCAAAACTGCGCACCTGGATCCGCAGGCGCAACGGCATGCCAATCGCGGCGGCGGCTTCGGTGATCAGTGCGGTGATGGCGGCGTTGTCCTCCAGGCCGACGAAGTCATAGCCCAGCAAATCGGCAAAGCGCGCATGGCGCATCTTGAACGGATGATCATCGGGCACCAGCAGGCACAGGCGGTCCTGGCAGTAAGGGGCAAAGCGCAAGTCCTCGCCGCCCGGTTGGGTGGTGACGATGCCCACATCGGCCACGCCATCGCGCACCGCCTGCAGGATTTCACGGCTGCGCTCCTCGCGGATATCCAGGCGGATACCGGGATGTTGGGCGTTCCACTGGGTCAATTGGCTGGGCAGTTGCTGGCTCATCGCCGAACTGTTGGCATACAGGCACACGCGGCCGGTGGCGCCCTTGGCGTAGTCGGCGAGGTCAGCGTGCATCACATCCACTGCGCGCAAAATCGCCAACCCATGCTCGGCCAACACCTCGCCGGCCGCCGTGGGCGAGACGCCGGTGGAGGAGCGGTGCAACAGGGCGACCTTGAAGTGTTGCTCCAGCAACGACAGGCGCCGGCTGGCCGCAGACAGCGAGAGGTGCGACTGCTCGGCCGCCCGGGACAGGCTGCCGAGCTTGACCGTCTTGAGGAACAGCTCGATGGAAGTGAGATCGGGGGCCATGCCAGAGTCCTTGTGCGCGGTCTGTGAAAACTACGCAGTTGGGGCGGGACTGTCCAATCATCTGCCCCTCACACATTGGACATATGCTGTTGACTCAACTTTGGAGGCACCGCCGATCCCTTGTGGGAGCTGTCGAGCCCGGCGAGGCTGCGATGGCGGCGGCACTGCCAGCATTGATGGTGACTGACCCACCGCCATCGCAGCCTCGCCGGGGCTCGACAGCTCCCACCTTTGACCTTTGCTGCCTTGAGTAAAGTGCCGGTTAGAACTCGATGCTCGCCGACAGCTTGGCCACCCGTGGATCGCCCTGGGTCAGCTCAATGGCGCTTTACAAACTAGTGTGTGAGGTACGACGTATCTGAAGGCCAGAAATTTCTATTAAGGCCTGATGGCGGATGCCGAGTAGAATCGCGCCCTGAAAGCGATTCCTGAGGTGCGGCAAGGTGGATTTACAGCAGGGTTTTGTCCTGACCCGGCATTGGCGCGACACCCCGGCGGGCACGGAGGTCAGCTTCTGGCTGGCGACCGACCAGGGGCCGCGGTATATCCGTCTACCGGTACAGCCTTCGGTGATGTTTATTCCGCTGGCCCACCGCGAGCACGCGCAACGGGTGCTCAAGGGCGAGCGCGACGTGGAACTGCGCCCGCTGCAACTGTGTGACTTCCACCACCGCCCGGTCCTGGGCCTTTATACCCGTCAGCATCGCCAGGCGATGGACCTGGAAAAACGCCTGCGCCAGGCCGGCGTGGATGTCTACGAAGGCGATGTGCGCCCGCCCGAGCGCTATATGATGGAGCGCTTCATCACCGCGCCGGTGGCATTTGACGGCACCCCCGGCGAGGGCGGGATGTTGCTGGAGGCGCAGATGAAGCCCGCGCCCGACTACCGCCCGGCATTGAAACTGGTGTCGCTGGATATCGAAACCACCGCGCGCGGCGAGCTGTACTCCATCGCCCTGGAAGGTTGTGGCGAGCGCCAGGTGTACATGCTCGGCCCGCCGAACAAAACCTGCGCGGTGGATTTCAAGCTCGAATACTGCGACAGCCGCGCCCAACTGCTGGAGCGCCTCAACCAGTGGCTGGCGCAACACGACCCCGACGCGATCATCGGCTGGAACCTGGTGCAGTTCGACCTGCGGGTCCTCCACGAGCATGCCCAACGGCTTAACGTGCCATTGCTGCTCGGCCGTGGCGGCGAGGCCATGGCCTGGCGCGAGCACGGCAGCCGCAACCATTACTTCGCCGCCGCTGCCGGCCGGCTGATCATTGATGGTATCGAGGCCCTGCGTTCGGCGACCTGGACCTTTGAGTCATTCAGCCTGGAAAATGTCGCCCAGACCCTGCTGGGGGAAGGCAAGTCGATCTCCACGCCCTACCAGCGCATGGACGAGATCAACCGCATGTTCGCCGAGGACAAGCCCGCCCTGGCGCGCTATAACCTCAAGGACTGCGAGCTGGTGACGCGGATTTTCGCAAAGACCGAGCTGCTCAAGTTCCTTCTGGAGCGGGCCAGCGTCACCGGCCTGCCGGCGGATCGCAACGGTGGTTCGGTGGCGGCGTTCACCCACTTGTACATGCCGCTGATGCATCGCCAGGGCTTTGTCGCGCCCAACCTGGGGGACAAGCCGCCCCAGGCCAGCCCCGGCGGTTTTGTCATGGACTCGCGGCCGGGGCTGTACGAGTCGGTGCTGGTGCTGGACTACAAAAGTCTGTATCCGTCGATCATCCGCAGCTTCCTGATCGACCCCGTGGGCCTCATCGAAGGCCTGCGCCACCCCGACGACAACGAGTCGGTGGAAGGCTTTCGCGGTGCGCGCTTTTCCCGCACCCGGCATTGCCTGCCGTCGATTGTGGCGCGGGTTTCCGAAGGCCGCGAGGTGGCCAAACGCGAGCATAACGCGCCGTTGTCCCAGGCCCTGAAGATCATCATGAATGCCTTCTACGGCGTGCTCGGTTCCAGCGGCTGTCGGTTTTTCGATACGCGGCTGGCGTCGTCGATCACCCTGCGCGGCCACCAGATCATGCGCCAGACCCGCGAACTGGTCGAAGCCCAGGGTTATGAAGTGATCTATGGCGATACCGACTCTACGTTTGTCTGGCTCGGCAGTGCCCATTCCCAGGAGGATGCCACGCGCATCGGCCAGGACCTGGTGCAACACGTCAACCAATGGTGGCGCGAACGCCTGCACAACGAATTCGGCCTGCAAAGCGCCCTTGAACTGCAATACGAAACCCACTTCAGCCGCTTCCTGATGCCGACCATTCGTGGGGCGGAGGAGGGCAGCAAGAAACGGTATGCCGGTTTGGTGACCCGTGCCGATGGCAGTGAAGAGATGATCTACAAAGGCCTGGAGACTGTGCGTAGCGACTGGTCGCCCCTGGCCCGCCAATTCCAGCAGGAGTTGTACCAGCGCATCTTCCACCGCCAGCCCCACCAGGATTATGTGCGTGACTATGTGCGCCGCACCCTCAGTGGTGAGTTCGATGAGCTGCTGATCTACCGCAAACGCCTGCGCCGGCAACTGGGCGACTACGAGCGCAACGTGCCGCCCCATGTGCGGGCCGCGCGCCTGGCGGATGAATACAACGACCGCCAGGGCCGTCCACGCCAGTATCAGAACGGTGGCTGGATTCGCTACGTGATCACCGTCAACGGCCCCGAGCCCCTGGAAGTGCGCCAGGCGCCGATTGACTACGACCACTACGTCACCCGGCAATTACAGCCGGTGGCCGATGCGATCCTGCCGTTTGTCGATGATGATTTCAGCACCTTGGTCGGTGGTCAGATGGGCTTGTTTTAACCCTGGGAAAACGTTTCACTCTGGACGCTGAATCTCCAGGAGGAATGCCCATGTACACGCTCTACGGCACGCAAAGTTCTGGTTCATGCATCGTCGAAATCGCCCTGCAACGCTGCGGCGTGCCGTGGCAGCAGGTCGATGCCAGCCCCTGGGGTGATGGGGCGGGGATTGAGGCCCTTGGGCAGATCAACCCGCTGCGGCAGATCCCCACCCTGCAACTGCCCGACGGCAGCGTGTTGACGGAAAGCGCGGCGATCCTGATTCACCTGGGCCTGGCGTATCCGGCCAGCGATTTGCTGTCCGGTCACCGTGCGCAGATCATTCGCGGCCTGGTGTATATCGCCGCCAACTGCTACTCGGCGATCACCATCATCGACTACCCGCAACGCTTTCTCGCCGACGCTGACGAGACGGTGCAGGCGCAACTGATCGCGGGCACCCAGCAGAAACTGCACCGGACCTGGCAGGTATTTGCCGAGCAATTTGCCGGGCAACTCTTTACCCCACAGGGGCTGCCCAATGCCCTGGGCATCATGGCGGCGGCGGTGTCCCGCTGGGAGGGTGTACGCGACGTCCTGCGACACTCCCACCCCGCATGCGCCCAGGCCCTGGCGCAGGTGGACGCCGACCCGCAGGTGGCCCCGGTGTTCGCCTGGCACTGGCCGGATTGGCCCGAGCAGTGAGCCTTGGCAATCAGAAGAAACAATGAGCCTCGAAGCACCTCGAGCCCTTGCGTCACGGGCGTCCTGGCCTACTCTTTCTGATAGTCGCGTAGGAATCATCCTTGAAATTGACTGTCGCAGACATGAAACTCAAAAACTCTGCATGGAATTGGAAGGAGGTACGCATGCTCGTCCGGTCGCTGACCCTGGCTACCTTGATGGCGTTTACGGGGCCGTTGTTGGCTGCGGATAACCGAGGCCCGCTGGAACAGGATCAAGGCAAATTCCGCCCGCTGATCGTGATTGCACCCAGCTCCATCGACCCGACTCAGGTCCAGCTCAAGAAAGATCTTGAACAGCCTGAGAACAAACAGAAGTTCACCGAGCGCAACATGGTGCTCTACACCGTGAACTACACGAGCATCGGCACCGTCGGCCAGCGTGACGGCAAGGACCTCGGCGCCCAGGACACCAACGCGTTGATCCGCGCCTTGAAGCTGGGGGCCAGTGTCGGCACCAAAGTGATCCTGGTGGGCAAGGACGGCGAGAAGAAAGTCGAAAAGACCGTGCCGCCCGATACCCTTGACCTTGCAGAGTTCTTTGCGGCTGTCGACAAGATGCCCATGGCAGAAAAAGAAGCCGCCGCCCCCGCCGAGCCTGAACCCGCCGCCCCGGCAGCGAGCAAGCCTGGCAAGCACGCGCCGCAACCGCTGGAAGATTGATGCTCCTCGCTGGCGCCTACAGGGGAGGGGCCAGCGAACCCTACAAGTCGTGTGGCACTTGCGGGCATTGCGTCATGAAGCATGTGATAACCGTTATCATTTGCGGCTTGCCCTCTGCGCGCGCCCTCCATGCCCCCGACCCCTGCGACAAGCCCTACTGACCTGGCCACGCTGTATCAGCAGCAACATCGCTGGCTGCAGCACTGGCTGTGGCGTCGCCTGAACTGTTCGCAGAGCGCCGCCGACCTGGCCCAGGACACGTTCCTGCGTTTGCTGGCCAAGAACCAACCCCTTGAAGTCCAGGCGCCCCGCAGCTTTCTGGCGAAAGTCGCACAAAGCGTGTTGTCCAATCACTTTCGTCGGCAAAAGCTGGAAAAGGCCTACCTGCAAGCCCTGGCGGGGCAATTGGAGTTGCAGGCGCCGGATGTCACCGAACAGACCCGCGCCCAGTGGCTGGCGTGGCGCCAATTGGATCCGCTCAACGAGCAGGTCTGGCAGCATTCCCAGCGATTTTTCCAGCGTATGCACGAGGTGCGCGACCCGGCACATCAGGCGCTGGTCAGCGCCACCCTGTTGCCGACGATATCCCGGCGTCGGGTGATTAAAAACCTAGCCCTGTTGCTGGCGGCCGGCAGTGTGGCGTGGACCGCCAGGGACGCCGGCCTGCTGCAACCCTGGACCAGCGATTTCAGCACCTCGGTCGGTGAGCAATGGCGCATCGAACTGGCGGACAACAGCGAAATCCAGCTCAATACCGACACCGCTGTCGATGTGAATTACAGCCCCGACCAGCGCCTGACCAACCTGTCGGATACCCTGGATGCCACCCCCGGCATCATCGTGTTGCGTGATGGCCTGGGGTCGGAAAGCGATAGCTATTTCTCCCGTGGTTTCCAGATCCAGAACTTCGAAATCGACGGTGTGCCTACCGTTGCGCGCATGGACAACTACACCCAGAGCATGGCGATGTACGATCGGGTGGAAGTGGTGCGCGGCGCCACCGGTTTGATCAGCGGCATGGGCAACCCCTCGGCCACCATCAACCTGATCCGCAAGCGCCCGACGGCCGAGGCGCGGGCCAGTGTCACCGCTGAAGCGGGCAACTGGGACCGCTACGGCAGTGGCCTCGACGTGTCCGGCCCGCTGACCGAAACCGGCAATGTGCGCGGGCGCCTGGTGGCCGACTACAAGACCGAACATGCCTGGGTCGACCGCTACAAGCAGCAGACCCAATTGCTGTAGGGCATCACTGAATTCGACCTGACCGAAGACACCTTGCTGACCCTGGGCTTCAGCTACCTGCGTACCTACGTCGATGCCCCGGCGCGCTCCGGTTTGCCTACGCGCTTTACCGACGGTTCGCGCAGCAACCTCAGCCGCTCCCTGAATACCGCGCCGGCCTGGTCCTATAACGACCATGAGCAGACCAGCTTCTTTACCTCCATCGAGCAGAAGTTCGACAGCGGCTGGAGCGCCAAGGCCGAGTTCACCCATTCGCAAAACAAGTTCGATGAGGTGTTCAACTACGTCAACGGCAGCCTCAACAGCGATGGCAGCGGCACCACGCAGTTGCCGGTGCGCTTCTCCGGTACGCCGCGCCAGGACAACCTCGACCTGTACGCCACCGGGCCGTTCGACCTGCTGGGCCGCGAGCACGAGTTGATCGCCGGCGTGACTCTGTCCAAATACAAGGAAAACGTGCCCAGCCATGGCGGCTGGAACTACGCGTATTCCGGCTCCCCGGCGGGCGCCATCGACAACCTGTTCAACTGGGACGGGCACTCGGCCAAGCCGGACTTCCCGGTGACCGGCAAATCCTCGGTGGATGAAAGCCAATACGCCGCTTACCTGAGCACCCGCCTGCGCATGACCGACGACCTGAGCGTGATCCTCGGCAGCCGTGTCATCGACTGGAAGCGCGAAACCGCAGACAGCCCCTACGGCGGCGTCGTCACCCGCACCGATGAGTCGGAAACCGGCGTGTACATTCCCTATGCCGGCGTGGTCTATGACCTGACCGACAACTGGTCGGCCTATGCCAGCTACACCAAGATCTTCAATCCCCAGGCCAGTTGGGTGCGCGATATCAACAACAAGGCCCTGGAACCCATGGAAGGCAAGGGCTACGAGTTGGGATTGAAGGGCAGTTTCTTCGACGAAAAACTCAACACCAGCCTGGCGCTGTTCAAGCTGGAACAGGACAACCTCGCGATCTGGATCGACACCCCGGGCGGCAATACGTATCGCAACGAGAAGGGCACCACTACCGAGGGCGTCGAGCTGGAACTCAACGGTGAGTTGGCTGAAGGCTGGCAAGCCTCCGCGGGCTACGCCTATGCGGTCAGTACCGATGCCGACGACAAACGCATCGTCACCACCTTGCCGCGCCAGAGCCTGAAAACCTTCACCACTTACCGTCTGCCGGGGGCCTTGAACAAAGTGACGGTTGGCGGCGGGGTGAACTGGCAGAGCAAGGTTGGTGAGGACCTGCACACATTCAGCCAGGGCAGCTACGCCATCACCAACCTGCTGCTGCGCTACGACGTGACGCCGCAGTTGAGTACGTCGGTCAACCTCAACAACCTGTTTGACCGTGAGTATTTCAGCTATGCCGGTAACCATGGGATGTATGGTGCGCCGCGCAACCTGATGACCAGCGTCAAGTACGACTTCTAGACCTGCCCACTATCCCCGGTGGGAGCAAGCCACACACATTTGCATTATGGTGTGGCCAAAACTCTATGCCCGGCAGAGCCCCTGTGGGAGCGGGCTTGCCCGCGATAGCGGTAGTTCAGGCACCATTTCTGCCAACTGATACACCGCCCTCGCAGGCAAGCCAGCTCCCACATTCGCATTGTGGTGTGGCCAAAGTTCTATGCCCGGCAGACCCCCCCTGTGGGAGCGGGCATGCCCGCGATAGCGGTAGTTCAGGCACCATTTCTGCTAGCTGACACACCGCCATCGCAGGCAAGCCAGCTTGTATGGTTAGACTTGTAGGGGTGGTGGGACTAAAAGCCAGCATCTGACTCTAGCCAGTACAGACCGTGGGAGACTTCGTCCCACCCCTTCACCAAAGCGCCGATAAGGAATGCATCGGCCATGACCGACGATAGAAGCAAGCCAGCGCAACGGTGAAGCCCCGACAAGCCCGTAAACCCTAACCCGGAGCTTTTCTCATGGCAATGACTGTCTCGCAATCAATCATTGGAGTGGATGTCGCTAAAGCCGAAGTAGTTGTTTATCAAAGTGAAACTGCTGAAACAAAGATCGTATCGAACAAGAAAAGCGAGCTGAAGGCATGGCTGAAGTCTTTGCCTGCGGGCAGCGCCATCGCAATTGAAGCCACCAATATCTATCACGTGGATACCGTCAACTTGGCTCATTCGATGGGCCATATCGTTTACGTGATTGATGGATATCGCCTTAGCCATTACCGCAAAGGCACAGGTGGTCGCGCTAAAACAGACTTCAGTGATGCGCAGTTGCTGGCTCGCTACTTGAAGAATGAACAGGCTGATTTACGCGCCTGGAATCCGCCGCCGAAGATTTATACCAAGCTTCAAAGCTTGCTGCGTCGACGCGCAGCGCTGGTGAAAATGCGTGTTGCACTGAATCAGAGCTGGGCGGGCGAGCCATCACTCAAGGCCTCGTCCAAGAGCATTTCAGCGTGTCTTGATAGGCATGAGGGGCTCATTGAGAAAAGGATATTAGATGCTGTTACTGAGGCGGGGCTTTTGCATCAGGTCAAGCGCTGCCAAGCCGTCGAGGGCATTGGGTTTCTGACAGCAGTTGCCCTGGTAATGGCGTTTCAGCGAGGAGAATTTGAAAGTGCTGACGCTTACATCGCGTTCTTGGGAATGGACTTGAGAGTATCCGATTCTGGGCAAATGAGCGGACGCCGCTCATTGAGCAAGAAGGGAGATTCAGAGATACGCAGATTGCTGCATAACGCGGCGTCAGCAGGTATCAGGTCAGAAGCCTGGAAACCTTTATACGAGGGTTATCTGGCCAGGGGCCTGAAAACGACTCAAGCCCTGGTCATCATTGGCCGCAAGCTGGCGCGCATCGCCTTTTCGCTCATGAAAAACCTGAGCGAATACCAGTCAAAAGCGGTTTTGGGGGCTTCCCCAAAACCATAGAATCTCCCACATTCGCATTGTGGTGTGGCCAAAACTCTATGCCCGGCGGAACCCCCTGTGGGAGCGGGCTTGCCCGCGATAGCGGTGGTCCAGGCACTGTTTCTGCTAGCTGACACACCGCCATCGCAGTCGGCAACCCCGCGCGCGGGCTTTCGCTATGCCTTTGCTTTCGCAGCTCAAGCCTTCCACGGCTTGAACCACAGCCCCAATCCCACCAGTACCCCGGCGCCCGCCAAGGTACTTAAGCCCAGCTGCCAGCCATCGTTATGCAGCGGGTGCAGCACCAGCGCCGCCACACCCAGCAACACCACACTCAAGCCCCACTGCAACGGCCAGCCCAGTTGCCCGAGCAGGTGTTGGCGTTGCATCAGCAGCAGGTTGGTGACGATCACCCCACCCAGGGCCGCCAAGGCAATGCCTGGCAGGCCGAAGAAGTACGGCAGCAATACCAACAGGCCGGCGTTGACCAGGCTGCCCAGCAGTTCACATTTGAGTGGCAGGCGTGTGTCGCCGCTGGCGTAGGCATAGCGTGCGAGCATGGCGTTCCAGGCGCCGAACACCAGGGGTGTGGCGAACCAGGCGAGCAGGGCGGGCAGCGGGCCGTCGGCGCTTTGCGCGGGCATCAGCAGGTGAATCAGCACCGGGCTCGCGCCAATCAGGCCGAGGGCGGCGGGCAGGCTCAGCAGGGTGGCGGCGTCCAGGCCACGGCGTAGCAAGGCCAGGCGTTGTTGGCCTTGTTCACCGCTCATCATCCCCAGCAATACCTGGTTGAGGCTCATCAGCGCAATCAGCGGCAGGTTGATCAGCTTGCGCGCCAGGTTGACCCAGGTCACCGCACCTTCGCCCAGGTAGCTGGCGATCAGCCGTTCGAGCAAGGCCAGGCCCTGGCTGGCGAGATTGCTCGCCAACAGCGGGCCGATACGCCCCAGCAGTTCGCGGCCGGCCAGGGCATCACCCTTGACTTGCCAGGGGCGCCAGCCGAACGACCAGACCGGTGCCAGCAAGGGCAGGCACATCAACACACTGCCGGCAAAAAAACACATTGCCAGTTCCGCGCTGTCGCTGGCCGTGCCGCGGATAAACAGGTACAGCACCGGCGGCAGGTTGAACAGCAGCGAGCCCAGCCCCGGCAGCACAAAGCGCTGGCGCGCCTGCAACGGAATACTGAACAGGCCATGCATCACCAGCCCCGGCGCACAGGCGGCCAGCCAGCGCAGATTGGCGGCGGCCTGGTCGTGGGCGGCGGCGTCCAGCCCCGGGCCGATCAGGCGTACCCACAGCGGCGCGCCCAGGGCCAGCAGGGCGAACAGGCCCAGGCCGACGCCGAGCAGGCGCGGCGACAGGCTGGCCAACCAGGCTTGCTGGCGTTGCGCATCCCGTTGTTGATAGAGGGGCAGGGCCGCAGCGGCGAGCAAACCGGCGGCCAGGGTCATGCGCAGCGCCTCGGGTAAAAACACCGCCACCAGAAACCCGTCGCTACGGCTGCCCGCGCCCCAGGCTGCGACCAGCAGCCATTCCCGGGCAAAGCCGGCCACCAGCCCGGCGAGGGTCGCCAGGGTCAGCCACAGGGTGCTGCCAAACATCAGTGGAACAGGGTGAACAGGCCCTTGCCACCCACCTTGTAGTTGAGCCCCCGAACGCGTTCGCCCATGACTTTGGCACCGGTGCCGCCGACAATTTTGTACGGCGCGACGGTTTTCGCCACCACGGTATTGGCAGTCACCACCGAGCCTTCGCACAGGTGGGTGCCGAAACCGATCAGCGCACGGCTGCCGATCCACACATAGTCGTCGATATAAATCGCCCCGGAAATCGACCAGAACTCCGGCGCCTGCAAGTCATGGCTGCCGGCGATGATCAGCACATGGGAGGCAATCGCCACATGGTTGCCGATTACCAGCCCAGAGCGTGCATCCACCTGGCAATGCCAGCCGATCACCGTGTCGTCGCCGACCCTCAGGTTGTGGATGCCCAGCACCTCAGTGTTGCGCCACAGGCTCGACCCCTTGCCGATCTTCGCGCCGCCCAGGCGCAGCCAGCCGATGCGTATGTGGTGGCTGGGGATCTTGTTGATCAGGATGTTGTAGGCCATGTCCCAGGCACTGCGCCAGCGGTCCTTGAGGGTTGCCCAGTTCTTGCCATAAATCGGCAGGAACTGCGCCGGGACATCCTGTTTCATGCGATGGAACAGCCGACGTGCCACCGGATGCTCGATGGTCGGTTCCACATCGAAAGAGGTCATCCAGAAGCGCTTGTTCTCGCCTTCGCCCTCTTCAAAAACCACCTCGTTGGCCAGGCACCAGGCCAGGCCGTCCTGCAAGTCTTCCAGGCTTGCACCAAGTTCGCTGGCCAGGGCGGGCAGGCGGTCACGCAGGTCGGGGGAGTGAATAGTGCGATGTTTCATGGTCGGTCATCCTTTGGCACGGAAACAGGAGCAGTAATGGTCGGGCTCAGGCGCACCTGTTGCAGGCTGATGCCCATCAACAGCCAGAACAGCGCGATCAATACAAAGGTGAAGCTGAAGTAGTGGTCGAAAATCCCGGTCAGCAGCGCCGCCAGCACGCCGCACACGCAACCCAGCCACAGGGCGTTGTCGGCGGTGACCTTGCGTACCATCCCTAATGGCCGCACTTCTCGCCACCACAGCACGGTGACGGCGATGAACAGCAGCATCCCCGGAATACCAATCTTGTAGATGAAGTTCAGCCACAGGTTGGAAATCCCCAACAAGTTGCTGCCCGGCACCGGTGGGTCGATTTTGAAACCGATCCCCAACGGGTACTTGGCCATTACATCGGGGAACCCGGCGTACTCGTCGAAACGGATCTCGGTACTGGCGTTGGTGGTCGAGAACATCGTCATCAAACGGTCCTGCAGCGGCGGATAGAACAGCACCAGGGCGATCACAAAAGCCGCGCCGATACCGATGATCCGCCCGCTGTGAGGCACGCGCTTGTAGGTCAGCCAGATCAGGATCAGCGCCAGGGCCACAATCGCGCCCCGGGAGATACTCAGCAGCAGGCCGGCGCAACCCAGTACCGCCACCGCCAGGCCCAGGGCGCGGCGCCAGCCGCTGCGGGTCCAGCCGTAGAACAGCGCCAGCGGGATAAACAGCACCAGCACGCCACCGGTCAGGTTCGGGTGAACCCAGGGCGAGGCCATGCGTTTGTAGTTGGCTGAGAAGATGTCCTTCACCGCCTCCGGGTGGGCGTACTTGAGGTCGGTGAGAATGTCGATCATCGACATCGCGTTGCGCGTCTTGAGGAACATGAAAATCGACAGCAACAGCATCACCAGGTTGCCCAGCAGCAGGGCGACCACCACCTTGTCGCGGTCGGCATCGGTGCGCAGCAGCAACGGTACGATAAACAGCAGCGACAGGTTCATCAGCCAGCGCACCCAGTTCACCGGGCCGTTGCCCTCGGCGTGGATGATGATCATGCCCCAGATAAACGGGATGGTGCTGAACAGCATCAGCCACATCAACGCCCGTTCCGTGGGGCGCCAGACCATGAAACCACGGGTCTTGCCGATAAACGATTGCCAGAACACCCCGGCCCAGGTCAGGCCCAGCACCGCCTCGCTGATGGTGGTGCGGATCCCCAGTTGCAAGGTGGTGTAGGGAATGCTGGTGGCCAAGACGACAAAGATCAGCAAGCCCCACAGCGGTTTGCGGATCAGGGTCAGCGCCACGCCCAGGCCGACCACGATCATAAAGACCTTCATCGGCGGCAGTGCCAACAGCAGGCCGCCGAAGACCAGGCCCAGGAGCAGACTAACGAGTTTTCCTGGCAGCATTAGCGGTTCAATTCCTTGAGCAGTTTATCCAGGCGCAGGCGATAGGCCGGTTCGGCAAATTGCCGGGCCCATGTGCGTTGCAGTTCGGGGTCGACCGTGCCCCCCGGTGCAGCCAGTGACACCATCAACGTTTGCAGTTGACCGGCGTCGTCGGGGGCAAAACGCTGTGCGGTGGGCGGCGCCACTTCATCCAGGGCCGAGCCACGGGCAACCGCGACCGGCGTGCCGACACTCAGCGCTTCCACCACCGGCAAACCAAACCCCTCGGCATAGGACGGCTGCCACAGGTACGCGGCATGCCGGTACAGCGCCTGCAACTGGCCGTCGGACAAGCCACTGCGCCAATGCAGGCCGGGCAACTCGCCCAGGGACGCCGGCACATCGCTGGCGTGGCCGACCAGTACCAGGTCGGGCACGTTCGGGTCCTGGGCGCGGCTGGCCTGCCATTGCGCCAGGAAAAACGCCATGTTTTTGCGCGGCTCACGGGTACCCACCACCAGCCAGTAGCGCGGCGGAATGCCTTCGGGCAACGGCTCGGGGGCCTCGGTGAACTCCGGCACCAGGTTATTCAACACGCGGAACTTGGCCCGCGCCCAGGGAAACAGGCGCGCAGCCTCATCGCACGAGAACTGCGACGGGCACCACACCCGGTCGGCTTGCCACACCGACCAGGCAATCGACGCGCCGTCGATCAGGCGGTAGGCCAGGGCCTTGAGGCGGGAGCGATGGAAGTTGCGGTGGGTTAGTTGAAACAGATCATGCAGCACCAGCACATAGCGGGTGCCGGCGGGTTTGCGGCACAAGGGCAGGCCCATGTTGGCCGTGGCGATGTACAGGTCGATCTGCTGTTGGTGGATTTCCCGGGGCAGGAAGCCGCGCTCGAAGCGCCAGCGCACCTGAGGCCGTTGCAGGCCCTCCAGGGGGCTGGCCCAGGCCGGGCAAACCGCCGTGTCGCGCTGGGGATGATCAAGCGGCGCTTCGGTAAACAGCACCACTTCAGTGTTGTCCCGGGCGCGCAAGGCGTGTTCCAGGGCCAGCACCTGGCGGGCGATGCCCGACGAAGGCGCGACCGTGGCCGGGCGGTAATCCAGGGCTACGCGCATGCTTGAGGCTCCTGTTGGGTGGGCAAGGTGCGGTAGATCTGCTCCAGTTCATTACCGGCCACCGCCCAGTCGTGATGGTTGCGCGCATAGTCGCGCGCAGCCTGCGCCAGTTGCCGGGCCAGCGTCGGTTCGTCCAGCAGGCGCACAATCCCATCGGCCAGGGCCTCGGCGCTTTCGCCGGCCAGGTAATGCACCTGCGGCTCAACCGCCAGCCCGGACACACCCTGGGCGGTGCTCACCAGCGGCAGGCCGGCTGCCATTGCCTCCAGCACTTTGAGTTTGGAGCCGCCGCCATGGCGCAGCGCGGCGACAAACCCTGCACAGCGTCGCTGCAAAGCGGTGAGGTCGGGAACAAAACCCTGCCATTCAATACGATCGTCCGCCCAGCGCTCGCGCCAGTGTGCGGGCAAGCCGAAGCCGGCCACCGCCAGGCGGGCGTTGGGGCATTGCAACCAGACCCGCGGGAAGATGTCGTCGAGCAGCCACTGCACCGCGTCCAGGTTCGGCGCGTATTCGTAGTTGCCGACAAACAACAGGCGCTGGCTCTGCGGGGCGGCGCTGACGTCGCTGAAGGCCCGGCTGTCGACCCCATTGACCACCACGCTCACCGGGGTTGTGGTCAGTTGCCCGATAGCCTGGGCATCGGCCTGGGTCACGGCAACCACATGGCACGCCGCGTCAAACGCCTTGCGCTCCCACTGCTGGCAGCGCCACTGGTCGTAGCGCACGAACGGCGCGGCCCATTTTGGAAAGCGGTCATAGGTGGCGCCGCCCAAGCTCGATTCCAAGTTGTGCTCGGTGAGCACGAAATCCCGCGCTTGCTGCTGCAAGAGGGTGAAGTACGGTTGCAGGCTGTAGCTGTGCTCGACCTGGATCACATCCCAGGTTTCCTTCAACAGTTCGCTAAAGCGCGCCTGCAGCACCGGCGACAGGCCGTTGACCGTGGTCAGCAGCGGCCAGGGCGCAAACACCCCGGCGAGCAGGGTCATGGGGTGTTTCAGGGCCCGGCGCGGCACCACGATCAGGCGCTCGAGCAAGGGCTCCAGGGCCGCGTGCACGGCGGCATCGGCCGGCGTCTTCGATTGCACCAGCAAGGTGATGCGATGCCCGCGCTCACTCAAGGTACGCAGCAAATGGTACTGCCGGGTCTTGCCGCCGCTGGTCGTCGGCCACGGCAGATAGGGCACAATCCACAGGATTCTCACGTGCAGCTCTCCATGCCTGGGCGTGCTACCACACCAATATCTGCAACGACGGTTTCACCGCGGGGCGAATGCCGTTGTAATCGTTAAGGGTCTGCCTGGCGCCCGTCAGTGGGTCCAGCAGTTCGGCGTGCTGCACTTTGGGCAAGGTGATGCGGGTGCCTTCCGCGCTCCAGTACATCAACAGGTGTTTGCCGTCTTCGCGGGTCCAGGCCACGCTGTAAAAAGTCTTGGGTACGTCCTCGAGCACGGGGGTGACCCCCGGCTTGAGCGTTGGCCCGGTGATCTCCAGGAAGCGGGCGAGGGCGCTGTAGACCGGCTTCGGTTCACCGTTGAGGTCCAGCAGGCCATAGTGCTGGTCACGTACGGAGGCGCGTTCATCCAGGTCGGACAGGGCAAACAGGAAAATCTTCTGGTAATCCTGGGACGCCATCAGCGCCAGGCGGCGCAAGGTGAAATCGGCCTGGCCGTCGACGCCGATCAGGTCCTGCATCTCCTTGGGCCCGGCATAGCTGGACCAGCCCCACTCGGTGGCCCACACATCCTTGACTCCGGCACCGTGCAGCACGGCGTTGAGTTGGTCGCCGCGCAGCAGCACTTCATTCTTGCCCGGCTCGTCGGTTTCCGGGGTCATCGAGTACGGGTGATACGCCGCGACCATGCCCAGGGTTTGCACGCCCAGCGCGCCGAGGGCTTCGAACATCAGGGTTTTGCCGCGCGGGGGCATCTGGCTGTAGTAGGCCATGCCGCCCATCACCTGGATCTTGTCTGGTGCGGCGATATTCAGTGCCTGGTGACTGGCCAGCAGCAAGCGCGCGTATTCCTCGGCATTCACTTGCGGGCGCCAGTTGTTCGGCAGGTTCTGCTCGTTCCACACCTGCCAGGCGTTGATGTTCGGGTAGCGCTTGGCCAACAGGGCCAGACGCAGGGCATACACACTGGCGTCTCGCGGGCGGTACTGGTCCTGGAATTCTGCGCCTTTGGGGGCGGTGGTGATAAACGGCGCCGAACCCACCAGGTAGAACACCGAGCGGATTTTCTCGGCAGTCAGGGTGCGGTCCAATTCATCGAAGGTGCTCAGTTGATAATCTTCTTCCTTGGGCTCCAGGCGGTCCCAGTGCAGGTCGACGCGCACCCAGTCCAGCCCCAGTTTCTGGTATTGGCGGATCTGCTTCTGGTACTGCTCGGGCTTGAACCACAGAAAATGCGCGTTCACCCCGAGAAACTCGCGCCACTCCACAGTGCGCTGGGGCGCCAGGTTCACGGGCTCCGCGTCGACGTTTTCACTGAGCAGCAGTGCGCCGCCCACGGCCATTGCAATGACCAGTGGCAGGTAGCGCCACATCCGGCGAGTTGACGAAACATTCATCACAAAGGCTCCTTGACTGCGGCCTGGAACAACTCGGCAAAGCGTTGGGCGGTGCTGGCCCACTGGCGCTGCCGGCCGATGTCGGCGGCGTGGTCGGCCCATTGGCGGGCTTGTTGCGGGTCGAGGATCAGGCGGTTCAGGGCATCGCTCAACGAGGCGATATCCCCCTGTTGATAGGTGATGCCATTGCCACCGGCGACTTCTTCGGCGAAGGCGCGGGCATTGGAGGTAATCACTCCGCGCCCGCAGGCGTTGGCCCAGGACAGCGCGCCACTGGTGCCGCGCATCTGGCCGAGGAAACCGAGTTTTTTCGATTCACGGTACGGCAGCACCATCACATGGTGGGCCTGGATGGTATGGGGAATGTCGGCTGAGGGCAGGTCCAGTTGCCAGTCCACCACATCGCCCAGGTGCAGGGTGGTGATCAGTTGGCGCAGGCCCTCAAGGTAATTGCCGGCGGGGTCGAAGGTCATCTCCGGCGCGGTGCCACCGGCCAGGGTCAGGCGCACCTGGCCACGGCATTGCGGGTGGGCGCTCAGGGAGCGGGCCAGGGCCTGCAGCAGATCTTCGATGCCCTTGCCGCGGTAGATAAAGCCGAAATACAGCAGGCGCAACGGTTGCAACGGCGGCAAGGCCACAGGGGCGATGGGCAGGTTGCCGTGGGCAATCACCGCCACTTGCTCAGGTTTTAGCCCCATGCGCTGGCGCAAGCAATCGCCACCCAGGCGGGTGAGGGTGATCAGGCGGCGCATGCTTTTGGCCAGGCGTCGTTCTTCGAAAAGAGTCAATGGGTCGGCCAGCAGCGCCGCCGCCTGGGGCAGCGGGTGGGGCAGGCGTTCGAGCAGGGTCAGCGGGAAAAACAGCCTGGCCCGGCGCCAGATCAGGCGCTCCGGATCATGCACAGTGGCGGTCAGCGGCAATTGCGGCTGGGCCCGGCGCAAGTAGTCCAGGGCCTGGAACTCGGCAAAGCGTCCGCCGCCCAGCTCGGCATGCACCAGGTCCACACCGCGCCAGTCAAAGGCCTGCAGGCGCCGCAATTGTTCAGCCAGGTCCAGGCAACCTTCCAGAGGCGTCAGCACCTCCAGGCCCCGTTCGCGCAACGCGCTGCGCAAGTGCGCAGCGTAGTCGGCGATCCCGGTCTGCTCCGGTGGCAGTGGCGCCAGCAACGCAATGCGCATCAGGCCGCACCGCGCCAGCTGTTGAGTCGTGCCAGGACATTGGCCGGTACTTCAAAACGGCGGCGGTTGAGGATCATCCCATCCACTTTGCCGAACGCAGTGGTCAGCAGCGACAGGGCGTTCTCGATGGTCGGCACGGTGCTGGTGCGGGCTTCGATCACCAGCACAATCTGCTCGGCGCGGCGCAGGGTGAGGAACGCCTGCGGGTTGGATGACAGGGCCGAGGCGTCCAGCAGCAACACTTCACCCGGCTTTGCCGCTTCAGTGCCGTTGACCGAGACCCGGTGGCCACGCTCTTCGAGCAGGCGCTTGAGTTGCTCGATGATAAAGCTCACGCCTTCGCCGTGCCGTGCCGAGGTCAGGCCCAGGGCAAAGCCCTCGCTGGCGATGCGCTCGGCGGGTAGCAGGCTGTACAAGCGATAGATGCTGGCGGTGAGGGCGGCCGGTGTCGCGTGCTGCACATCGGGGATGCTGCTCCACAGCGGTACACCGAACACTTCCTGCAAGCGCGCGCCGTCGTGGATGCGCTGGTCCAGCAGGTACAGCACGTAGATGGTCAGCAAACCGACGGCCAGGCCGGCAGGAATGGTGAACAGCAGAATCAGCAGGCTCTTGGGAAACACGCGCGCCGGGTTGAGGGTGGCGTGTTCGATCAGGGCGATGTTGCTGATCTGGCTGCTGTCCAGTGCGTGGTCGATGCGCGCCTGTTCGAGGTTTTCCGAGTACAACGCGTAGCTTTTCTCGGCGGTGCGCAGTTGCTGGGTCAGCTTGTTCAGCTCAGGTTCATCGGTCATCGCCTGGTCACGCTGGGCGCGCAGTTCGGCGAGGGTCTTGTCGTAGTTCTCGATTTCCCCGGCCAGTTTGCGCTCCTGCAACTGGGCGTCGATGATCTGCTGCTTGACGTTGATCACCAGGCTGTTGGGCGCGGTGTTTTGCGAGCGTTCCAGGCGTGTCGCTTCCTGGGCGCTGAGGGCTTCCATGTCGCGGATGTTCTGCTCGATCTGATTGACCTGCGGTGTGTTCGGCAGATAGGTGCGCAGCAGGCGCGCCCGTTCTACTTGCAGGGCATTGAGCTGGCGCTTGAGGTCCAACTGGGTCGGGTTGAGGCTGGTTTCCCGGCCAGTGACCACTTCGGCCGGCTGGTTCTTGATCTGCTGGCTGGCGTTGGCCAGGAAGCTGCGGATCCCCGCGATCTGGTTTTGCGCGGTGACTTTGGCGTCGGTGACACGGTCGATCTGGTTGGTCAGGTTTTTCAGGCGCGCGTCCACGCTGATCGAGTCGATCTGCTTCAAGCGGCCCTGCAGTTCATCCTTGAGCCCCTGGATGTTGGTCGCGACCTTGCTGCGTTCGGTTTCATAGAAGGTATGCAGGCTCTTGCGCCCGAGAATCCGCGCGCGTTCTTCCAGGTAGGCATCGACCCAGGTCTCGACGACTTTCTGCGCGATGGCCGGATCGTCCCAGGTGAAGGAAATTTCGATCACCGAGGAGCCCGGTTCGTGGCCGGCTTCGAAGTTCTTCTCCAGCTTGGTCGCCAGGCGCTCCAGCGGGCTTTGCTTCTCGGCCAGGCCGACGAATTGCAGGACGCTGCGCACCGCATCCAGTACTTCACCGGCGGCTTTCTTGACGTAGAACTTGGTGACTTTCCAGAAGCCCTGTGGCGGCTCGGACGTCATTGCCAGGTAGCGCTCGGCAACGATGTGCACGATGGGCCGGCCGGTGAGCATCTTCTCCTCATCGACGATCGGGTCGTGCTGGGTGCTGGGCGCAATCAGCGTCTGGCGGTTGGCGGCTTCGATCGGCAACGTGGTGTTGTCCCGTCCTGGCTTGACCAGCAAGCGCGCGTCGGACTCGTAGCGAGCCGGCAACAGGAAGGCACCCAACACGGCCACCACAATCGTGGTGATCACGGCCAGTTTGAACTCGCGGCGGAAGATGAAAAACAACCGCAAGAGGTCGCGTAGAGAGCGGATTTCGATCACAGGATCACTCCATTGAATATGTGGTGTACGCCAGACGGGAACAGTCGGTTCGAGTGATACGAAGCCTGGTCCATAATCATTGGCCTGCGTTGATGACTGGGTTGTTGTAGATGGTGTTGCCGCTGTTCTTCACGCCACTGTCGTTGAGGTCGTAGTTCAGGCCCACACCAATGCCCTTGTTGATCGGGAACAGGCGGGTGAAGTACATATCCACGGCTTCCACAGTGGCGCCGATGCCCGACTGCGGCACATAGATCAGGTCGCCACGCTGCAGGGCCACCCGTGGGTGATTGGGATCGGTCAGCATGTTGTTCAAGCTGATGAAGTAGGTCTTGTACTTGCCATCCGGACCCGTACGCATCAGGGCCACGTTGGAGGCATCCGCCGAGGACAACACCCCCCCGGAACTAAGCAACGCCTGCTCCACACTGACATTCCCCGCCAGGTCGAAAAACGCCGGGTTCGGCACCGCACCACCGATAAACACCTTGTTGCTCGGGGCGCTGGCGATGTTCACCGTCACTGCCGGCTCGCGGTAGATGCGCTTGTACTTGTCGGTGATTTCCTTGCCCAGGTCTTCCGGCGTGCGCAATGCCGCCTTGACGCGACCGATGTTGGGGATGGAGATCACGCCGTCGGGGCGTACGACGAACACTGTCATGTCGTCGGCCGCCGCCGGCTCCTGGGCATCGCGCACGATGCGCAACAGGTCGCCACTCTGGATCAGCACCTGCGGGGGCGGCAGGTCGGCCAAGGTCAGCGCCGCCTGGTGGCCGGCCTTGAGCGTGTTGTTGTCAGGAAGCGGCACCCGCGCAGGGGTCGAACAACCAGCCAGCCAGATCGAGGCACTCAACAGGCTGAACAGGGTAAGACGGGAACGTCGGTTGGTAGTCTTCATGACGGCTCAAGTCCAGTAGGTGGAAAACATGCCCAGGCGCTGCTTGAGCGATTTGGGCAGGTAGCGTTCAAGGTGGCCGAGGCGATAGCCCAGCAATTTAAAGGCACTGCGCACCACCACTTCGGGGGCGCGGTGCAAGGCGTTGGCCTCGCGCAAGGCACGTAATTCGGCCAGTACATAGCGTTTACCTTCACCGCCGGCGTCGCCAAACGCCTGGCGGATCCACGGCTCGCGGCCGTAGAACACCCCAATGTCGAAGTAGCGGTGAAACTCATCCATGAGTCGGTAATCGTGGGAGTGATAGACCTGGGCGCTGGCGGCGTACTGCACCTTCCAGCCCGCCAGTAGCATGCGTGCGGCGACGTAGGCGTCCTCGCTGCCGATCACATCGGCGGGGAAGCCGCCCACGGCCTCCAGGGCGCTGCGCCGGTACACGGAAAACGAGTCAGAGCTGAAGCAGGTCTTGATCCCCAGCTGCGGCGCATCGGCCAGGCTTTTGCTGCGGCTGTGGGCCGGGTAATTGAAGTGGCGCGACTGCGCACCCAACACCCCCGCACCGGGATGCGGCAGTTGGCGGCCATAGGCGACACCGTTGAGTGGGTCCTGTTGCAGCTCGGCGAGCAGCTTGGCAAAGGTCTCGGGCTCGGCCGGGATCGCGTCCTGGGTCATCACGATCAGGGCGTCGCCGCCCACGTGCTCGCTGGCCCAGCGACGGGTGCCGCCGTGGTTGAAGTCGCGGGCGGCGATCACTTCGACACGCGCACCGAACTCGCGAAAGCGCGCCACCGTGGCATCGCTCGACGCGCTGTCCACGACCAGCATCTCGTCGGGTTGCAGGGTCTGCATGCGCAGCGCCGGCAGCAGCCGGTCGAGGTGGCTGGCGGCGTTGCGGGTCGGGATGATCAGGGAAGTCCGCATCAGGGCTTGGGCTCGCTGGCGGGCGTGCGGCCGTAGATATCGTCGAAGCGCACGATGTCGTCTTCACCCAGGTATTCGCCGCTCTGCACCTCGATCATCACCAGGTCGATGATGCCGGGGTTGGTCAGGCGGTGTTTGTGCCCGGCGGGAATATAGGTGGACTCGTTCATGTTGAGCAGGATCTCGCGCTCGCCATTGGTGATCATTGCCGCGCCGCTGACCACCACCCAGTGTTCGCTGCGGTGGTGGTGCATTTGCAAAGACAACGACCCCTTGGGCTTGACCACGATGCGCTTGATCTTGAAGCGGGTGCTTTCCTCCAACACCGTGTAGGTGCCCCAGGGCCGGGTGACGGTGCGGTGCAGGCTGAACGCGGGATGGTTCTGGTGCTTGAGCTCGGCGACGATATGGCGCACATCCTGGCTGCGGTTGGCGTCGGCGATCAGGATCGCGTCGGGGGTGTCGACGATGATCAGGTCACGCACCCCGACCGCACCGAGTACGCGCTTGGGCGAGTCGATATAGCAGTTGTGCACGTCGTGCAGGATCGCTTCGCCATTGATCTGGTTGCCGTTGTTGTCACTGGGGGTCAGCTGGCGCAGGGCTTCCCAGGAGCCGATATCGCTCCAGCCGATATCACAGGGCACCACGGCGACCTGGGCGGATTTCTCCATCAGGGCCACGTCGATGGAGATGTCCGGCGCGGTACCAAAGCCTTGCGGGTTCAGTTCGCGCTGGCGGCTGCTGCTGTTCTGCAGGCTGGTGCTGTGCTCCAGCGCCGCCTTGGCCGCGTCCAGTACGGCCGGGGCGTGGTTCGCCAACTCGTCGAGCACGGTGGCGGCCTTGAAGCAGAACATTCCGGCATTCCACAGGTGCTTGCCGCCGTCCAGGTAGCCTTGGGCGGTGGCCAGGTCGGGTTTTTCGACGAAACGCTGGACACGGAAGCCTTGGGCCAGGGCTGTGCCTTGTTCGATATAGCCAAAGCCGGTCTCGGGGCGATCGGGCTGGATGCCGAAGGTCACCAGATAGCCGGCGTCGGCCAATTCGCGGGCCTGGGCCACGGCCTGGGCGAAGGCGCTTTCATCGAGGATCAGGTGGTCGGCCGGCATCACCAGCAACTGCGCATCGCCGCCGAAAAACTCCTGCACATGCAGCGCGGCGACCGCGATGGCCGCTGCGGTGTTGCGGCCAAACGGTTCGAGCAGCAAGTCCAGGCCCAGTTGGCCGGTGTTGACCGCGCGGTAATCGTCGAGGGTGCGAAACAGCAGGTCGCGGTTGGTCACCGTCAGCACGCTGTCGACCCCCGGCAGGTGGCTGGCGCGCAGGAAAGTTTTCTGCAACAGGCTCTGGTCGTCGCGCATGCGCATGAACGGCTTGGGCATGTTCTGCCGCGAAACCGGCCACAGCCGCGTGCCCGAGCCACCGGAAATGATGCAGGGAATCAATCCGTTGAGAGGGTTCATCAATAGACTTCCTTGGTGGAAAGGACGGCCGGGACCGTCATGAAAACGATGTACAGGTCAAACCACACCGACCATTTGGCGATGTATTCCAGGTCGTATTCGACCCGTTTCTGAATCTTGAACAGGGTGTCGGTTTCACCACGGTAGCCATTGATCTGCGCCCACCCGGTGATGCCCGGCTTGACCCGGTGCCGCGAGCTGTACTCGCTGACCGCTTCCTCGAACGGAATCCCGGCGGCCTTGGTGGCGGTGGCATGGGGGCGCGGGCCGACCATCGACATGTTGCCCAGCAGCACATTGAACAGTTGCGGCAGCTCGTCGATGCTGGTCTTGCGGATAATCCGCCCGACGCGGGTGATGCGCGGGTCGCTGCGGGTGGTCTGGCACTCGGCGTTGAAGTCGGTCTGGTCGACGTACATCGAGCGGAACTTGAACACCCGGATCAGGTTGTCGTTGTAGCCGTAGCGCTTCTGGCGAAACAGCACCGGGCCTTTGGAGTCGAGCTTGATGGCAATGGCGGTCACCAACATGATCGGTGACAACAGCAGCAGGCCGGCACCGGCCAGCAGCAGGTCTTCACAGCGCTTGATAAACGGTGACCAACCGCGCAGCGGCAGTTGCGAGGTATTGAACATCAAGATGCCGCCGACATCGGTAATGCGGTTGTGGCCATACCGCAGGGCGGCCATGTCCGGTACCAGCATGACGTTGACCGACATCTGCCGCAGGCGCTTGACCAGCCCGTTGATACGCTGCTCGGCGGCCCAGGGCAGGGTGATCATCACTTGGTTGACCTGTTCGGACCTGATCAGCTTTTCCAGGTCGCGGGTGTTGCCCAGCAACGGCAGGCTGCTCAGTTCCTTGGGAATGCGTTCGGTGCGGTCGTCGATAAAACCGATCAGGCCGGAGCGGATATCACTGTTGCGCGACAGGTGTTCGGCCACATGGATGGCGGTGTCGGTAAAGCCGAGGATCACCGTGCGCTGCAGGAACTTGCCGTTCTTCATCAGGTTGCGGTACAGGCGCAGCATCAGGATGCGCTCCACACCAAACAGCACCAGGCTCAGGCTGAACCAGAACATCAGGTTGCGCGGGCTCAACTGCGGGAACAGGAGCAGGATCTGGTACATGAACAGCAGGATGCAAAACGCCGAGATCCACGCGACCAGCATCACGCGAAAACGCAGGCGGTTGCTGAACAGGTCCTCGGAGTACACCCCCAGGGCCTGGAACAGAATAATGGTCAGGATCGCAAAAAACAGCAGCAGCCCCAGGTAGTGGCCACGCATTTGCGGGTCGACTGGATCCGGGTAGAACAACAGGATCATCGCCGGCAGGACCGCCGTCAGGCCGTGGATTAACTTGACGAAAACCACAAAGAATTCAACAAAACCGGTACGAGTCAGAAACAGGCTATCGACTGACGACTTCTCACGCATAAAACATCCCTCAATGCACCACCAGGACTTCCCTGTTCGTTTGCTCATCCATAAGGCAGTTGCTTATAAGTGGCGCAATGCGAACGACTGCTTTCGCTGGGTAACGCGCAATGACCTGTCTAGGTGCAGGTGCTTTGCTAAATAGTGGCTAAATGATGGCTCCTTATGGGTGCGATGTCAAGGTTTTGACATTTTGCAAGGGCTTTGCCGTCGAGTGTCATAAGATACTCTTGTCGTGACGGTTTGTTGACATTTGTTGTTGGTTTTTCAGATTTATTGAGAATGAGTGATGGCTTTTTGCAGTGTAGGAACAAAAACGCCAATTATCCTGCCGGGCGGGCAAAGCTTTTTTGACGGGGATAGGAGCCGGCTGGCCGGCCCCTACAGGGGGATGGGGATCAGAAGTCGCCTTTGAGGCTCACGGTGACGTTACGCGGCTCGCCGTAGAAGTTACCCCAGGACGCGGTCCCCACGGTCTGGTAGTAGTTTTTGTCGAACAGGTTGTTGCCGTTCAACGCCACGGTCCAGGTGTTATCGACCCGATACGCCAGGCGCGCGCTCCACAAGGCGTAGCCGGGTTGTTCCAGCTTGATGGTCTGGACCCGATAGTTGCTGCTTTGGGCGCTGACGCCGCTGCCCACTGTCCATTTCGACAGGGCACCATCCAATTGGTAATCGCCCCACAGCCGGAACATATGGCGTGGCACGTAGCTGGTGGAGGCCCGGCCCTCGGCCTGGCTGTCGATATTGTTCAGGGTCTTGGTCTGGGTGTAGGTATAGCCGCCGAAGACTTGCAAGCGTTCAAGCAGTTCGCCGCTGATCTCGGCCTCGACGCCCTGGGCGCGGACCTTGCCGGTGTCGCTGTAGCAGAAGCCGTCGGCCGAGGTGCCGCAGTGGGCGATGTAGTCGGTCTCGGCAGCGTTTTTCTCGATCGCGCGGAACAGTGCCAGGGAGCTGTTGAGGCGCCCGTCGAACCATTCGCCCTTGATCCCCAGCTCGTAGTTCTCACCGATCTTCGGCTTCAGGGCCGCGCCGCTGACGGTGGCGTAGGAGCTTTGTGGCTGGAAGATATCGGCGTAGCTGGTATAGATCGAGAGGTTGTCGTTGAGGTCATAGATCAGCGCGGCAAAGGGCGTGACTTCACCGGTTTCCTTGGTGCGCGCATCCTGCACGCTCCACTCGCCCCAGGCCAGGTTGTTGGACTGGCGGCGGTTTTCAAACCAACTGACGCGGCTGCCGACCACCAGCAGCAACGGCTCGGCCAGCCGCAGGCGCAGGGTGGCGTAGGTGCCGTACTGGGTGGCGGTCTCCTTGACCGTGCCGCCGCGGTACATGTTCGGCCAGAACGTGTCGTCGGCCGGCTCCGGGAAGTGATGGTTGGGCTGGTAGATGGTCTGGCGCTGGGGCAGGTTGCGGATCGCGTACACATCGTCCTGGCTGCCACGGCTGCCGTTGGCGCCGAGGATCAGCTCATGCTCCAGGCCAAAGGCTTCGAACTTGCCGTCGATGTAGGCGTCCAGGCCATAGTCCTTGTGATCGTAGTCAAACAGGGCGGCGTAGCTGTTGGCCGTGGGGGCCGGATCGCCATAGGCCACGGTGCCTTCGCTGGCGGCGTATTTGATGTCTTGCAGGTTGCGGCTGTGAACGGCGCTGACCTTGAGTTTCCAGTCGTCATTGAAGTGGTGGGTCAGGTCGGCGAATAGCGTGGTGCGCCGGCTTTGCCAGTCGTTCCAGGACTGGCCCAGGCAGGTGGAGCGGCTCAGGCCGATGCTCTTGCCGTCGCTGTAGCGCGGGATGCCGCCCCAGCACGGCGTAGAGTCGACGTCTTCGTAGCTGGCGCCGAAACCGAGGGTGGTGTCGGGGCTGATATCCATGTCCAGGGCGGTGTAGATGGCCTGGTCCTGGCGCTTGGCAATATCCATGTAGGAACCGCGATTCTGCTGGCTGACCACTGCCCGGCCGCGCACGGTGCCGCTGTCGTTCAGCGGGCCGCCGGTATCCACTTCGGCGCGGTAGTTGTCCCAGGTGCCGGCCGACAGCGTGAGGCTGGTGGTGGGCTTGTCCTGGGGCCGCTTGCGCACGAAATTCACCGCGCCACTGGCGGTGCCGGCACCCTTGAGCATGCCGGCGGCGCCCTTGAGCACTTCCACCCGGTCATACAGCGCCATGTTTGCGGTGAAGCTGTCGGCCTGGACATAGTCCTTGCCCATATCCAGCGGCACGCCGTCGTACTGGTACTGCCCGAGCATCTTGAAGCCGCGGGAATAGAAATACTTGCCGCCCATGGGCGATTCGTAGGTGGTGATCCCCGGCGTGCGCTCCAGCAATTGGTCGATGGTGTGGATGTTCTGGTCATCCATCAACTTGCGGGTCATCACACTCACCGATTGCGGGGTTTCCCGCAGGCTGTGCTGGCCCTTGCCGATGGTCACCGCGCCGGTGGTGTAGGAACCGCTGCCTTCGGTGGTGGCCCCCAGGCGTTCGCCGGTGACGGTGGTGGCGCCAAGGTTCAGCGCGCCGGATTCACCCACCGACGGGAGCAGCAACCAGCTGTTATCGCTTTGGCGCTGGGCTTGCAGGCCTTGGTCCTGGAGCAGTTGGCCGAGGGCCTGCTCGCTGTCGAGTGCGCCGTTGAGGCCCGCGCTGTGCTTGCCGGCCACGCTGTTGGCGTCAAAAGACAGGCTGATGCCGGCCTGACGGGCGAATTGATCCAGGGCGCTGGACAGTGGGCCAGGGGCAATGTTCCAGGCGCGGGTCTGGCTGTCGCGCGCCGGCTCCTGGGCCAGGGCGCCGCCGGGCAGGGCACTTGCCAGGCAGGCACCCAGCAGGGCGGCATTGACGGCTTGGCGCAGGGGGGATTTTTTTGAGGGGAACGCTTGCATGACCGCGGGTTGCTCCTGAAGGAAGTGGACAGAACGGGCCTGTTGATCGGCCTTTCCTTACAGGTCGAACGGCAATGAGAATTCACCTCATTTATTTTTCAGGAGCGGGCGGTGCGCGGGGTGACCGTGACCCAATAGCGGCTGCGGTAGGTGACACTGACCGGTAATGCCTGGGCCACCAACGCCAGCACCTGATCGGTGTCGCCCACCTGATAAGTGCCGGACACATGCAGGCCGGCGACGGCCTCGCTGCAACGCAACACGCCGTGGCGGTAGCGATCCAGTTCGCTGAGGAAGTCATCCAGGCGCATATTGCGCGCGCTGATCACGCCGTCGCTCCAGGCCCAGGGGTCGAGGCCGGTGGCGGGTGGCGGATAAATTGCGAGGCGGTTGAACAACACCTGTTCGCCGGACGCGACGACTTGCCGGGCAGCGCCCGATGCGTGCCCGGCAAACACCGCGACCTGGCCCTGTTGCACCGCGAGCAGCGTGCCCTGGGGTTCTTCGCGGACCATAAAGCGCGTACCGAGGGCCCGCAGATAACCGTTGTGGGTCTGTACCCAGAAGGGCCGGGGCGAACGACCATCGCTGCCGGTATCAATCAGCATCTCGCCCTGGCGCAGCTGCACCAGGCGCCGTTCGCGGTTGAACGCAGTGTCGATGGCGCTCGCGCTGTTGAGTTGGATACGGCTGCCGTCATCCAGGCTGATCCAGCGCTGCTCTCCGGTGGCCGTGCGGTACTCGGCCAGCAGCCCCGGCAGCGGCGTGTAGTCGCGGCCCAGCCAGGTCAATCCGGCGGCCCCGGCCACCAGGCCCAGTAGCTTCAAACCCTCGCGGCGGCTGATTCGTCGGCGCGCGCTGTCCAGGGTCTGGCGACCGAGTTGGGCGGGCAGATGGCGAAAATCATCATTCATCGTCGCGACCCGCTGCCAGGCCAGTTGGTGTTCGGCGCTGCTGGCCAGCCAGCGTTCAAACGCGGCGGTGCTGGCGTCATCGGTGGTGTTGAAGCGCAGCTTGATCATCCATTGGATGGCCTGGTCCACCAGGCGCGGGTCAGCAGTCGGCATAGCGCAACCGATAACAGGCGTGCAGGGCCTTGGCCAGGTCGCGCTCCACGGTGGCCTTGGACACGCCCAGGCGTTGGGCGATCTGCGGGCAGGTCAGGCCGTCCAGTTGCGCCAGCAAAAAGGCTTCGCGCACCCGTGGCTTGAGTTGGTCGAGCAGGCGGTCAATGCGCTCCAGGCTGTCGAGGATCAGCAGGCGGGTTTCTGGCGAAGGGGCTTGGTGTTCGGGGAAATGGGCCAGGCTGTCGAGGTAGGCGCGTTCCAGTTCGCGCCGCCGATACTGGTCGATCATCAGGCTGCGGGCAATGCTGCTCAGGTAGGCCCGGGGTTGCAGCAAACTGTGCTGCTTGCGGCTATTGAGCAGGCGGACGAAGGTTTCCTGGGCCAGGTCGGCGGCATGCTCGCGACAACCGGTGCGCCGCTTCAACCAGCCATGCAACCAGGAATGGTGGGCCTGGTAGAGCTGGCCGATTGCCGCATGATCCGCTGGGTATTCGCTCGACATAGTCGTCCTGGCGCAGGCATCTTAATTGATAACTGTTCGCATTCTAGACGTGGCCCGTGGCATTGGGCAATCACCTATCTTCAGGTGTTGTGCCTGGAGGCTGGTCGCGGGGGGCGCGGTGAGACTAATCTTGGGTTTTCCCTGGCGGATGAGTTGAGCATGATCGATCTCGCAACCCTCGCGGTTTTCTCTGGTTCCGTGCTGCTGTTGCTGCTGTCGCCCGGGCCGAACATGGCCTTTGTCATCAGTCATGGCGTGAGCTATGGCTGGCGGGGTGGAGTGGCGGCCGGGTTGGGGATCGGGGTGGCGGACCTGCTGCTGACCGCCTTGACCGCCACCGGCGTCACCGCCCTGGTGGCCAGTTGGCCGCCGGCCTTTGACCTGATTCGCTATGCCGGCGTGGTCTATCTGCTGTGGCTGGCGTTCAAGACCCTGCAAAAAAAGCCATCCCTGGACACCGCCCAGGTTGTGCGGGTACGCCTGGGCGGGGTGTTTATGCGCGCCATGCTCAATAGCCTGCTCAACCCCAAGGCGCTGCTGTTTTTCATGGTGTTCCTGCCGCAGTTCGTCAAGCCCGAGGCCGGGCCCATGGCCCTGCAATTGGTGCAGTTGGGCCTGGTCCTGACGCTGATTGCCGGGGTGTTTCATGCCGTGCTCGGGGTTTTTGGCGGGGCGATCAGCCGGTTTTTCGCCGGCAGTAAAAGAACCGCCGGCTTGCAGAAATGGGGGTTGGCCACGGTGCTGACAGTATTGGCCGTGCGCCTGGCGCTGATGCCACGCACCTTGTAGACGGCAGGTGCCTCTCTTTGTGGGAGCCGGCTTGCCCGCGATGGCGGCGGTTCAGCCACTATTTTTGGCGGCTGGTATACCGTCATCGCAGGCAAGCCAGCTCCCACCTTTGATTTGTGGTGTGGCCCAAGCTTCTGCCCCGACGCACACCCCCTGTGGGAGCGGGCTTGCCCGCGATGGCGGCGGTTCAGCCACTATTGTTGGCGGCTGGTATACCGTCATCGCAGGCAAGCCAGCTCCCACCTTTGATTTGTGGTGTGGCCCAAGCTTCTGCCCTGACGCACATCCCCTGTGGGAGCGGGCTTGCCCGCGATAGCGGAGGTTCAGCCACTATTGTTGGCGGCTGGTATACCGTCATCGCAGGCAAGCCAGCTCCCACCTTTGATTTGTGGTGTGGCCCAAGCTTTTGCCCCGACGCACATCCCCTGTGGGAGCCGGCTTGCCCGCGATAGCGGCGGTTCAGCCACTATTGTTGGCGGCTGGTATACCGTCATCGCAGGCAAGCCAGCTCCCACCTTTGATTTGTGGTGTGGCCCAAGCTTTTGCCCTGATGCACATCCCCTGTGGGAGCGGGCTTGCTCGCGATAGCGGCGGTTCAGCCACTATTTTTGGCGGCTGGCACACCGCGATCGCAGGCAAGCCAGCTCCCACCTTTGATTTGTGGTGTGGCCCAAGCTTTTGCTCCGACGCACATCCCCTGTGGGAGCGGGCTTGCTCGCGAAAGCAGTGGGTCAGTCAACATCAATGTTTGCTGGGCCGACGTCTTCGCGAGCAAACCCGCTCCCACAGGGGAAAATAGTTCGGCCTTCAGCCCAGTCGCGCCGCCGCCCGTGCGGCAATTTCGCCCCGGGTCTTGCGTGATTCAGCGGTGCGCTTATTCGCCTCGTCCAGTACCTGCCGTGGTGCAGTGTCCGGGCGGCCGGCATTGAAGGGAGGGGCCGGCGCATATTCAAGCTGCAACTGCACCAACTGCGCCGCCGCCTCGCTGTACAGCTCGGCGGCCAGGGTCAGGGCAAAGTCGATCCCCGCAGTGATGCCTCCCCCGGTAAACAGGTTGCCGTCGCGCACCACGCGCTCCTGCACCGGCGTGGCGCCGAGGGTGGCCAGCATGTCGTGGTAGGCCCAATGCGTGGTGGCCCGCCGCCCGCGCAGCAAACCCGCAGCGCCCAGCACCAGCGAGCCGGTACACACCGACGTCACATAACGTGCGGTCTGGGATTGCGCCCGCAGAAAGTCCAGGGTCGGCTCATCTTCCATCAATGGCCCAACCCCCGAGCCGCCCGGCACGCAGATCACATCCAGGGTAGGGCAGTCGTCGTAGGTGGTGGTCGGCGACAGCACCAACCCGCTGCTGGAAGTGATCGGCGCCAGGTCTTTCCAAATCAGATGCAGTCGCACCTCCGGCAACGACGCCAGCACGTCGTAAGGGCCGGTGAGGTCCAGTTGCTGAATACCGGGGAACAACACAAAGCCGATCTGCAAGGTCATGGTCAAACTCCAGGAAGAGGGATGGACGGCTTCACTCTAGTGGCCTAGGCTTTGGCGCATACGCCATTGAGCCCACTAATCACGCCAATCATGCCGAAAATCATCCATGTGCTCGCCTTCGCCAATGTGCAGGTGCTCGACGTCACCGGACCGTTGCAAGTGTTTGCCTCGGCCAACGACCTGGCGCGCCAGCAAGGCTTGCCGTTGCCCTATGCGGTCAACGTGATTGCCGCCCAGGCCGAGCCGGTGATGACCTCCGCCGGCCTGGCCCTGGTGGCCGAGCCGTTGCCTGGCGCCGACACGCCCTGCGACACCCTGGTGATTGCTGGCGGCTGGGGCGTGTATGGGGCGGCCGAGGATCCGCAACTGGTGGAGTGGGTCCGGCAAAAAGCCAGGCACTCGCGGCGCATGACTTCGGTGTGCACCGGCGCCTTTCTGCTGGCCGCCAGTGGCCTGCTCGATGGCTGTCGGGTCGCCACCCACTGGACGCGCTGCGAGGAACTGGCGCGCAAATACCCCAGGTTGCAGGTCGAGGCCAACCCGATCTTTATCCAGCAGGGCTCGCTCTGGACCTCGGCGGGCGTCACGGCCGGCATCGACTTGTGCCTGGCCCTGGTGGAACAGGACCTGGGCCGCGCGGTGGCCCTGGAAGTGGCGCGGCACCTGGTGGTGTTTCTCAAGCGCCCCGGTGGCCAGTCGCAGTTCAGCGTCACCCTGTCCCTGCAAAAGGGCGGTAGCCGCTTCAGCGAATTGCATGGGTGGATTGCCGAGCACCTGCACCTGGACTTGAACATCGCGACCCTGGCGGCCGCGTGCGGCATGAGCGAACGCAGCTTCGTACGCCATTACCGCGCCGAAACCGGCCAGACCCCGGCCCGGGCGGTGGAACTGATCCGCGTGGAAACCGCACGCCGGCAACTGGCCGACAGCGCCGTGGCAATCAAACGCATCGCCGCGCAATGTGGCTTTGGCAGCGAAGAAACCATGCGCCGCAGTTTTATCCGCGCCTTGTCGATCACCCCGCAGCTTTATCGCGAGCGGTTTTCGGCGCCGGCCTGAGTCTGTTCAAGCAGTTCAAACAGTGCATCGAGCGTGGCCTGCGGTGCTTCCTGGGGAATATTGTGGCCCACCCCGGCGAGCACCCGGCGCCGATAGAATCCGCTGAAATTACCCACGTCGTCATCCACCTCGGGAGCCGGGCCGACACCGTCGTCGGCACCGCACAGCGAAATGGTGGGCACCGAAATCGGCGGTGGTTGCACCAGCGCCTGTTCAATCACTTCCAGCGCCGGATCACCCTCGGCATACATGAAGCGATGGCGATAGGAGTGGATTACCACCTCCACAAAGTCCGGGTTATCAAACGAGGGTGCCGTCTGCGGGTAAAGGCTCGGCCCCGCAGCCCAGGAGGGCGACCAGAGCGACCACAACAGTTCGCACAACTCGCGGCGGTTGGCGGTCAGGCCATCGACGCCCCGTTGGGTGTGGAAGTAAAACTGGTACCACAACCGATGCTCGGTGACTGGCGCGCGGGGCTGGATGGACTTTGCGATGTCCTGGATGTTGTAACCGTCGCCAGTGACCAGGCAGCGCACGCGCTCGGGCCAAAGCGCCGCGACAATGCACGCGGCGCGCCCACCCCAGTCATAACCGGCGAGGGCGGCCTGGTCGATGGCCAGGGCATCCATGAAGTCCAGCAGATCCTTGGCCAGCGCCGCCTGTTGGCCGGAGCGCATCACCTGGGCGTGCACAAACCGGGTCGGGCCGTAGCCGCGCAGGTAAGGCACCAGCACGCGATAACCGGCCTCGGCCAACACCGGCGCGATGGCATCGTAGCCGCGAGGGTCATAGGGGAAACCGTGCAGCAGAATCACCACTTCACCGTCGGCCGGGCCATGGGCTTCGTAGGCGATATCGAGCATGGGAGTGCGGATATACAGCAGCGCGATCGAGGGGCTCATTGGGACTCCGTTCGGGTCACAGCAGGGAGCCTGGACTTTAGCGCGAAACCTTTACGTGTTCATGGGCCAGCAGCGAAAACACGTGCAGATCCTGGTAGCCACCGGCCCAAAACCCGGCCTCGCGCAGCACGCCTTCGCGGGTAAAGCCCAGCCGGCCCAGCAGTGCCTGGGACGGCAGGTTACGCGGATGGACCAGCGCTTCGACACGGTGCAGTTGCATCTGCGCAAAGCCCCAGTCGAGCACGCTGCGCAAAGCCTCGCTCATCAATCCGCTGCCCCTGGCTGACGGCGCCAGTTCGCAGGCGAGGGCGCAGCTGTTCCACTGGCGATTCCATTTGAACAGCCCGCAGGTGCCCATCAACTCGCCAGCGTATTCCAGGCCCCAGCGCGTGCCCGGATTGGCCTGGGTTCGCCAGTGGGCGAAGGTGGCGATCAGGGCGTGGGCCTGGGATATGTCGGTCATGGGGTCGATGCCAAACCAAGGCATGGCCTCGGCATCTCGATAGATCGCAAACAGCGCCGGGGCGTCGTGGGGGGTCAACTCCCGGAGCCGCAAGCGCTCGGTGTGCAGGGTGGGGAAAGTATCCACGTGGTGTGGTGCGGTTGGCATAGGTATCGACTGAACATTTTCGGGCGCCAGGGGCGGGTTCATATTCGTTCCTTGAATACAGGAGGAGGCAGACAGATAGCTCGCTCAAGGTCGCAAAGATCAAAGGTGGGAGCTGTCGAGCGTTAGCGAGGCTGCGATCACGTCAGTACAGCCAATGTTGAGGTTGCCTGATAGCGCCTACAAGGGTTTCACTTCGCTGCTTGATTCTCAAGGTTGCCACACGGTTTTCTCCCCGCTCAACTTGCGATCCAGAAACGTCGCCGCGCTGATCAAGGCCAAATGGCTCAATGCCTGCGGTGTATTCCCCAGATGTCGCGCCTGGCTGTCGAATTCCTCGGCATACAGCCCCAGCGGGTTGGCATAGCGCAGCAGTTGCTCGAATTCCAGATGGGCCTTTTCTACTTGCCCCGCGCGGGCCAGGCATTCGACGTACCAGAATGAACAGGCGGTAAACGCCCCCTCTGTGCCTTGCAAACCGTCAATTTGACTGTCGTCATTGCGGTAGCGGTAGACCATGCCATCGCGCACCAGGCTTTTCTGGATGGCGTCCAGGGTCGATAACCAGCGCGGGTCGGTGGCCGCCACAAAACGCACCAGCGGCATCAACAGCATCGAACCATCCAGGGCAGTGCTGCCGATGTGCTGCACGAAATGCCCGCGTTCTGCGTTCCAGAAGTTGCTCCAGATATCTTCATAAATCGCCTGGCGGGTCTGGTCCCAGCGGGCGAACGGTGCCGGCAGCGAGCGCTTGGAGGCCAGGCGGATCGCGCGGTCGAGTGCCACCCAGCACATCAGCCGCGAATGCAGGAAGTGATGTTGCTCGCCACGCATTTCCCAGATGCCGACGTCTTTCTGGTTCCAGGTTTCGCACACTTGGTCCACCACTTCCAGGGTGTGTTTCCAGCCCTCATGGGAGATGGCTTCGCCGTACTTGTTGACCAGGTACACCGCGTCCATCAGTTCGCCAAAAATATCCAGCTGCACCTGGTCAAAGGCCTCGTTGCCAATGCGCACCGGTTGCGCGCCGCCGTGGCCGCTGAGGTGGCTCAGCTCGGTTTCCGGCAATTGCTGGCGGCCGTCGATGCCATACAGGATGTTGATTTTCATCGGTTGCCCGCAACAGTCGCTGACGCGCCCGCGCAACCAGCGCATGTAGTCATTGGCTTCCTGGACAAAACCCAGGCGCATAAAGGCGTAGACGGTGAACGAGGCGTCGCGGATCCAGGTGTAGCGGTAATCCCAATTGCGTTCGCCGCCGGGGGCTTCCGGCAGGCCGAAGGTGGCCGCTGCGAGGATCGCGCCGTGTTTGCGCGAGGTCAGCAGCTTCAGGGCCAGGGCCGAGCGATTGACCATTTCCCGCCAGCGGCCGCGGTAGTTGGACTGGGCCAGCCAGCCGCGCCAGAATTTCAGGGTGTGCTGCAGGTGCAGGTCGGTAACGTCGCTGGCCACGCGTATATCGTCCCGGCCGCCGAGGACAAATTCGGCCCCCTGGTCCTGGTCCAGGGTAAAGCAGGCGACGGCGGCGTCATCTGCGATCTGCAACGGCACGCTGCTGGCCAGGCGCAACCCAGGCAGGCCCGGCGCCTCGAAGCACACATCAGCGTTATCGGCGGTGGCCCGAGTGGGTGCCCGGGCATAGTCATGGCGCACCGCGCAGCGCAGGTGCAGGGTGGCCTTGCCGCTCACCACGCGCACCCGGCGGATCAGCAGGGGCAGGTCATCAACGTCATCGCTGATGCTCAGCAGGTCGGTGATTTCCACCACGGCCTCATCACTCAGCCAGCGGGTTTGCAGGACATTGGTATCCGGCAGGTAGATCTGTTCCCGGCGCGCCTGGGGCAGGTCCGGGGTCAACTGGAAAATCCCGGCGGCGGGGGAGTCCAGGAGCGAGCAGAAGATCGACGGGCTGTCGAATTCCGGCCAGCAGAAAAAGTCGATGCTGCCCTGGTCGTTGATCAGCGCCGCACTGCGCATGTCACCGATAATGCCGTGGGCGTCGATGGCGCTTTGCGCTTCGTTTTTCAGATCAACCATTGTCTTTGAACTCCGGGTAGAGACTCATGCCGCCGTCGATAAACAAGGTGCTGCCCACCACATAGTCGGAGGCATCACTGGCCAGCCAGACCACGGCGTTGGCCACATCTTCGACGTCGCCGACGCGCCCATAGGGGATCAATTTCAGCAACTGCTGTTCGGCATCGCCCTCGGTGGCAGCGCGGTTGATGGCGGTGCGGATCGCCCCCGGCGCGATGCCGTTGATGCGGATCCGTTGGTGGCTGACTTCCTGGGCGAGGCTGCGCATCAGCATCTCGACGCCGCCCTTGGAGGCCGCGTAATTGACGTGACCGGCCCAGGGGATCAACTGGTGCACCGAACTCATATGGATGATCTTGCCGGCGGCCCGGGATACGCCGGCTCGCACGCCCTGGCGGTTAAAAATACGCAGGGCGGCGCGGGCGCAGAGGAACTGGCCGGTGAGGTTGACGCCAATCACCGCGTTCCACTCCTCAAGGGTCATGTCGCTGATGGCGGCGTCTTTTTGCAGGCCCGAGTTGGCCACCAGGATGTCGAGGTGGCCGAAGGCGTCGAGGGTCTGCGCGAACAGGCGTTCGACATCGGCTTCCCTGGACACATCGGCGCCGATCGCCAGGGCCCGGCCACCGGCCTGGTTGATCTGCGCGGCCAGGGCCTGGGCGGGTTCTGCCTGGCTGTTGTAGTTCACCACGACTGCCGCGCCGGCCGCAGCCAGCGCCCTGGCGGCCCCCGCGCCAATGCCGGAGCTGGCGCCGGTGACTACGGCGACTTGTTGTTCCAACGAGATGCGCATTGTCCATCCAGCCTTTATTCCAGAAGTCCATTCAGCTGACTGACGGCGCGGGGCACAAGTTCAGTGGCCTGTCTGGAATGCGACGATGGCTGTCTATATCTATCGTTTTCGCCAGCGGGCTTTTAGTTAGAATCAGTGGCTTAACGACGTGAGACGCAGCCCATGACAACTGTGCACCGGCCTTGGCTTGAGGCTTATGCCGACAACTACCGCAACGACGAAGTGGTCTATCCCCATTGTCATACCCAGGCGCAATTGATCCACGGCGTCACCGGGGTGATGGTGGTCAGTACGGCCCAGGGCAGTTGGCTGGTGCCGTCCGGGCATGCGTTGTGGGTACCCGCCGGGACGCCCCACGAGATTCGCATGGCCGGCGAAGTGCATATGCGCACCCTGTTCCTGATGCCCGAGGTCGAGCCGAGCCTGGGCCGCACCTGCCAGGTGATCGAGGTCTCGGCACTGCTGCGCGAGCTGATCGTGGCGGCGACGCTGATCGCCGGTGAAGTCAACAGCCCACGCTTGCAGGCCATGGTGGAAGTGATCCGCATGGAGCTGCTGGCCGCGCCGGTGGTGGCCATGCATGTGCCGGTGCCTGGCGAAGCCCGCCTGGCCAGGTTGTGTACCCGGTTTATCCGCAACCCGGCCGATGACAGCAGCCTGGAATCCTGGGCCGACACCCTGAACATGAGTGCGCGCACCCTGAGCCGGATTTTCCAGCGGGAACTGGGCATGAGCTTTGGCGAATGGCGCAAGCGTGCGCGTCTGGCCCTGAGCCTGAAGCTGCTGGCCCAGGGCGCCTCGATCCTGGAGGTGGCGCTGGAACATGGTTATCAGAGCCCGAGTGCGTTCAGCGCGATGTTTCGCCGCTCGCTGGGTTACCCGCCGAGTCATTTTCGTCCCCAGGCCTGATGTTGCTTCATGTAACCCAATTGTCCGTTTGGCGACGATACATGGCCCTGGCGCGGGCGAATCCGCCAGGGCGCATGCCTAATCTGCAAAGCTCATTCTTCAGCGAGCTTTGTGATGCCCAGCCTTGTCGTTCATCCCTCCACCAGCAGTCGCCCCCCGGCAGTCCTGACCCTGCTTTTGCTGGGTGCGCTAGCCGGATGCCGTGGCCTGCCCGACGAGCCCGCAGCGCAGCTGACGGCCCGGGCGGCGCCGCACTTGTCCAGCGGGTCAGCGGCCCAACCGCTGCCCGAGCGCTGGTGGCAGCTTTACCGTGACCCGCAATTGGACCGGCTTGTAGCGCAGGCCCTGAACCATAACCAAGACCTTGCTGCCGCCGCCGCCCATGTCGACGCGCTATTGGCGCGCCTGGAGCAGGTAGATGGCGAACGCCAACCCTCGACTCTTCTGGCCTACGGCGTCGGCTACGGCCGCAGCCGAGACGACCAGACCCTGGCCCAGGCCCGCGATGAGCAGGCCGAGGCCCAGTGGAGCCACGCCCCTGGATTCTCCCTGAGCTACACCCTCGACCTCTGGGGCGAGGTGCGTTATCGCCTGGCCGCCGCCCGTGCCGATGCGGATGCGGCGCGGGCGCTGGAAGACGAATGGCGGGTGACCGTGGCCGCGCAGACCACCCGGGCCTATGGCCAGGCCTGTGTCTATGCGTTCAGCCGCCAGGTGCAGCGTCATTCGGTGCAGGTGTTGGAGCGCAGTGTCGACGTCACTCGCAGACTGCAGAAGGCCGGTGCGGCGACGGCGCTGGACCTGGCGCGCCTCAATGGCCTGCTGGAAGAAACCCGTGCGCCGCTGCCGATGTTGACCGCGCGCTATCAGGCGGCCCTGTATGAGCTGGCGGTGCTCAGTGGCGTGCCGCCCCTGGAGGTGGCACGGCAAACCTGTGCCCGGCGCCCACAATTGCAGGCGCCGCTGCCCGTGGGCGATGGCTGGGCGCTGGTGCAGCGGCGGGCCGATATTCGCCGTGCCGAGCGCCAGCTGCAAGCGGCCACGCTGGCCATTGGTGTCGCTCGCGCCGAGTTGTATCCACGGGTGACCTTCGGTGCCGCGCTGGAGTCCTCCGCGAGCAGCCTGGGCAAGCTGGGGACCAGTGAAGCGCTGGTGTACTCCGTGGGGCCGTTGCTGTCCTGGCGCTTTCCCCAGCGCGGCGTTGCCCAGGCCCAAGTGAGCCAGCGCCGGGCCCAGGCGCGCGAGGCCCAGGCGCGTTTCGACGGCACGGTACTGCGTGCCTTGAAACAAGTCGAACAAGCCCTGGCGCTGTACCAGGGCGAACAACAGCGCCGCCAAGCCCTGCAGGCCGCGCTGGACAACAGCCAGCAGGCCCATGAGCTGGCCACCCGCAGCTATCGGGCCGGAGCCCTTGATGCCCTGCAACTGCTGGACAGCGAGCGCAACCTGGTCAACCTCCAGGCCCGCGTGGCCCAGGCCGACCTGCGCTTGATCAACCGCCAGATCGACCTGTTCCAGGCGCTCGGTGGTGGCTGGCAACGCAATGATCAACCTCAACCCTTACCCCTTGCTGCCCTTGGAGCCAAGCCATGAACCAGGCTGTTGAACCCGCGATCCTGCCATCCACTCCCAGCTTGATGCAGCGCCATCGCCGCGCCCTGCTGACGGGCGCATCACTGGTGACGCTGTTGGGGGCGGGGCTGTTTGCCGCGTATTGGTGGCAGTTGGGGCGATTTCTGGAAGAGACCGACGACGCCTACGTGCGCGCCGATTGGGTCGCCGTCAGCCCGCGGATTGCCGGCTACGTGGCCCAGGTGCTGGTGGAGGACAACCAGCCGGTCAAGGCCGGGGATGTGCTGGTGCGCCTGGATGAGCGTGATTTTGTCGAGCAGCTGCGCAGCACCCAGGCGCGGTTGCAGCAAGCCCGGGCGGCGGCGAATGCCCGCCAGTCCAGCCTGACCACCCTCGACGCACGGCTCGACGAGCAGCAGCAACGTATCGCCCAGGCCCAGGCTGCCCTGCATAGCAGCGAGGCTGAGGCCCATCGTGCGCGCCTGGACTTCCAGCGCTACCGCGATCTGGTGGATCAACAGATCGCCACCCGCGAGCGCCTGGAAACCGCCAGCGCCGGGCGGGCCAAGGCATTGGCAGCGGTGACCGAAGCCCGTGCCCAAGTGGCCCGGCAGCAAGCCCAGTGCCAGGTGCTGCAGGCGCGCCGCCAGCAGGCGAAGGCGCGGATCGCCGAATCCCAGGCCCGGGTGGGCGAGGCCCAGGCCAACCTGGCCCTGGCCCAGAATGCCTTGAATGACACAGCGATCCGCGCGCCGTTCGACGGCGTAGTGGGCCAGCGCAAGGTCCGCCGCCAGCAGTATGTGATGCCGGGTCTGCCTTTGTTGGCGGTGGTGCCGGTGGCACAGGCCTATGTGATCGCCAATTACAAGGAAACCCAGTTGCAGCACATGGCGCCGGGGCAGGCGGTCGATATCGCGGTGGACAGTTTTTCCGGCCAGCACTGGCGCGGCCAGATCGAAAGCATCGCCCCCGGTTCCGGTGCGGTGTTCGCCTTGTTGCCCCCGGACAACGCCACCGGCAATTTCACCAAGATCGTGCAGCGCTTTGCGGTGAAGATCCGCCTGGTGGCCGACGAGACGAATGCACCCGTGATCTTGCCGGGGATGTCCGTGATCGCCACGGTGGACACCCGCCCGGCCAGCCAGCAGGACGGTTCCCATGGAGGCTGATGGGCGCACCTCGAACGTTTCGTTTCGCGCCTGGGTCGCGGTGATCGGTGGTTTGTTCGGCTGCTTCATGGCCGGCATGAATGTGCATGTCACCAGCGCCGCCCTGCCGGAAATCGAAGGTGCGCTGGGGGCCACGTTCGAGGAGGGCTCGTGGATTTCCACGGCCTATCTGGTGGCGGAAATCATCATGATCCCGCTCACCGCGTGGCTGGTGCAGGTGTTCTCGTTGCGGCGGGTGATGCTGTGGGGCTCCGGGGTTTTCCTGGTGGCCTCGGTGGCCTGTTCGATGGCGCCGAACCTGCCGGTGATGATCATCATCCGGGTCATTCAGGGGGCGGCGGGGGCGGTGCTGATTCCGTTATCGTTCCAGTTGATCATCACCGAACTGCCTGCCAGCAAGATCCCCCTGGGCATGGCCCTGTTCAGCCTGGCCAACAGTGTGGCCCAGGCCGCAGGGCCGTCCATTGGTGGCTGGCTGACCGATGTGTATTCGTGGCGCTGGATCTTCTACCTGCAACTGTTTCCCGGTATCGCGCTGTTGGCGGCAGTGGCCTGGTCCATTGACCGCCAGCCGATGAACCTTGGGCTGTTGCGCCAGGGCGACTGGTTGGGCATCGCCTGCATGGTCCTGGGCCTGGGCGCGTTGCAGATCGTGCTGGAGGAGGGCGGGCGCAAGGATTGGTTCGGTTCGGCGTTTATCGGCTGGATGAGCCTGGCGGCGGCGGTGGGCCTGGTGGGCTTTGTCGGCCGACAATTGTGGGGCCGCAAAAGCTTTATCAACCTGCGGCTATTGGCGCACTACAACTTTGGCGTGGCCAGTGTGGCGATGTTTATCTTCGGTGCCAGCACGTACGGCCTGGTATTCCTGGTGCCCAATTACCTGTCACAGATGCAGGGCTACAACGCCAGTGAAATTGGCGTCAGCCTGATTGCCTATGGCCTGGTGCAACTGGTGCTGGCGCCGTTCCTGCCACGACTGATGAAGTGGTTGAGCGCAAAAATTCTCGTGGCCTCCGGTTTTGCGATCATGGCCCTGGGCTGCTGGATGGGCGCGCACTTGTCGGCAGACAGCGCCAGCAACGTGATCATCCCCTCGATCGTGGTGCGCGGCATTGGCCAGCCGCTGATCATGGTGGCGCTGTCGGTGCTGGCGGTGCATGGGCTGGCCAAGGCACAGTCCGGCTCGGCCTCGGCAGTGTTCTCGATGTTGCGCAACCTGGGCGGCGCGGTGGGCACGGCCCTGCTGGCGCAACTGGTGGTGGTGCGCGAGCAGGTGCATTCGGCGCGCATCGGTGAGTCGCTGAGCATTTTCGAACCGGCTTTACAGCAACATTTGCCGAACGGCGGCTTGTTGCAGGAGCAATGGCCGGAGCAGCAGCAAGTGCTGGGGTTGCTCGACCAGAGCGTGCGGCACCAGGCATTTTTGATGGCTTACAGCGACGCGTTCTACCTGGCGTGTGTGGCATTGACCTTGTGTGCGGTGGCGGCGTTGCTGCTTCGCCGCACTTGATCGCTGTCGCGGGTTCGTGTTGTGGCGAGCAACTCAGCGATGGGGTTTCAGCCCCCGCAGCAGCAACTCCAGGCCTTGCAGCGCTTGCTCCAGGCATTCGTCCGGGCGTTCGGCATGGGCAATCCATTGCGCCGTATCTACCAGGCTGCCATTGATCAACCGGGCCAGTGCCAGGCTGGGGGCATGCTCGATAAGCCCGGCCTGCATCAATTCATCCAGCAGCCGACGCAATGATTCGATGCAGTGCTGCTGGGCCCCCACGTCTGCACCCAGCACCGCCGGTGCATCTTGCAGCACGATCCGCTGGATCTCGGGATCCTGGGCCATGTGCAGGTAGGCGCGGCAGCGCTCGCAAAAACCGTCCCAGGGGTTGTCGGCCTGAGTGCTGATTTGTTGCAGACGGTCATCCATTTCGCTGTCGAGTTGCGCGACCACCGCGGCCAGCAGTCCTTTCTTGTCGCCAAAGTGATGGTACAGCGCCCCACGGGTAAGGCCGGCGCGGGCGGTGAAATCATCCATCGAGGTATTGGCAAAGCCTTGGGTGGCAAAGGCATGGCGGGCGCTGGCCAACAGGCGGGCGCGGGTTTCTTCAATCATCTCGGCGCGGGCTCGGCTCATGGAAAACGCTCGCTAGTTGTGGGTGAGTGGTTGACATACGCCGCGTATGTTACTCATGATTTGTCACATACGCACCGTATATCTTTTCCCCGGATTGCATTGAATGGCAAGCTCCAGGGCTCCCAGCAAGAGGTCACGCACCATGGCAAACCCCTACGCCGAGCTGTTCCAGGCGCCAGGTTCCAGGGCTTTTGTATCGGCCGGCATGCTCGCTCGCATGCCGATATCCATGACCGGTATCGGGCTGATCACCATGTTGTCCCAACTGCGTGGCGGTTATGGGTTGGCGGGCGCGGTGGCGGCAACGTTTGCCCTGGCCACGGCCTTTTGCGCACCGCAGGTTTCGCGACTGGTAGACCGTTATGGCCAGGGCCGCGTCTTGCCGGTGGCAGCCATGATCGGCGGTGGGGCGTTGTTGCTGCTGTTGCTGTGTACCCGTTTGCAGGCGCCGGACTGGACCCTGTTTATCTTTGCCGCCCTGGCCGGTTGCATGCCCAACATGTCGGCCATGGTGCGGGCGCGCTGGACCGAGATCTACCGTGGCCAGCCACGTTTGCAAACAGCCTTTGCCCTGGAATCGGTGCTCGACGAGGTGTGCTTTATCCTCGGCCCGCCGCTGTCGGTGGGATTGTGTGTGCTGCTGTTTCCCGAGGCGGGGCCGCTGGTGGGGGCGATCCTGTTGGCGGTTGGCGTGACCGCCTTTGTTCTGCAAAAACAGACCGAGCCTGCCATTCACGCGCAACTTGAGCACCAGGGCAGTTGGTTGATCACCCAGCCGTCGGTGCTGGTGTTGATAATCCTACTGGTGGCCATGGGCACCATTGTCGGGGTGGTAGACGTGGTCAGCGTGGCGTTCGCCCAGCACCAGGGCCAGCCGGCTGCCGCGAGTATCGTGCTGTCGGTGTATGCCATCGGCTCGTGCCTGGCGGGGCTGGCCTTCGGTGCGCTGAAGCTGAACATGCCCTTGCCCCGGCAGTTCCTGCTCTGTGGCCTGGCAACTGCCCTGACAACCCTGCCACTGCTGTGGGTGGGGGATATCCTCGGGCTGGCATTGGCGGTGTTTGTGTCCGGGCTGTTTTTTGCCCCGACCTTGATTGTGTCCATGGCGCTGGTGGAGCAGGTCGTGCCACCCAGCCGCCTGACCGAAGGCATGACCTGGCTGATCACCGGCTTGAGTATCGGCGTGGCCATCGGTGCCGCGAGTTCCGGCTGGATGATCGACCACTTTGGCGCCGCCAGCGGGTTCTGGGTGGCGCTGATGGCCGGGGCAGTGGTGCTGGTGTCCGCTTTATTGGGCTACCGCCGCCTGGGATGAGTCACCCCAGGGCGGGGTGGCTGTCTGTACGGTGATGGCGCAGGAACTCGTTCAGCGCCTGGCGTGTCAGGTCGTTGAGCGTGACCTTTTTCTGCGTCGCCGCCAGGGCCGCAGCCAGGTGCAGATCATGGCCGACCCGTACATTGAAGGAGCCTTTGCAGGGCTTTTCCGGTGCCTGGCCCAGGGTCTGGCAAGTAACCAGATAATCCTCCACGGCCTCGCGAAAGGCGGCCTCCAACTGGGCCACGGTCTGCCCTTCGTAACTGACCAGGGGGCGGATAAACAGCAGCTTGCCGAACAGGCAATTGTCCTCGACGCTGGCTTCTATGGAGCCGATGTAACCTTTGTGTTTCAACTGGTTGCTCACTGAATCAAGCCTCCTGATTCCAACTGTTCAATGATCTGGCGCCGAATGTAGTACTTCAGTTCATTGCCAGGGTGGGGCTTGTGCAAGGTGATCATTGCACTCGGGTCGCCTATGTCGAACTTGACGCGGCTCCCAGCCCCTTCGATTTGTCGGTAACCCAGCCAGCCTAACAATGTCACGAGCTCGGGCCAGGTAAATGCCATCTGCAGGTTAAGCAGTTTGGCGAGCAGCTTTTCATTTTTGGACACGGCGTTCCCTGCGTGTAACTAAATGTAGTTGCAAATACAGTGCTCCGTCAATGATAGGGCCGCTTCGCGGACTTCTCCCGGGTTTGATGTAACGCCCGATGACTGCAATCGCCTGCGCTAATTTTTCCCGCCTGGATTCGTTTTATAGGGACGACGTGCCTTTGTGCTTCCTGCCTATTGCTCCGGATCCCAAGAAATGAACGCTGAAGACTCCTTGAAACTTGCTCGCCGGTTTATCGGGTTGCCCCTGGAAAAACGCCAGTTGTTCCTCCAGGCGCTGCAAAAGGAAGGGATCGACTTCTCGCGTTTTCCGATTCCGGCCCAGGTCGAGGCCGAGGATCGCCAGGCGTTGTCCTACGCCCAGCAGCGTATGTGGTTTCTCTGGCAACTGGATCCTGCCAGCGCAGCCTATAACCTGCCGGGAGCGGTGCGTCTAAAGGGCACCTTGAGCCTGCCGGCCATCGAGCAGGCGTTTGCCAGCCTGATCGCGCGGCATGAAACCCTGCGCACAGTGTTCCAGCGCCAGGCCGATGAGCGCCTGGTGCAAGTGCCCTGCCAGCCTGCGTTAGCGATTGAACCACTGGATCTTGGCAACTTGCCGCCGGCTGAGCGCGAACAGGCGGTGATGGCTGCCGCCACCGCGCAATCGCTGCAACCCTTCGACCTGGCCAATGGCCCCTTGCTGCGCGTGCAATTGCTCAAACTCGCCGAGCAAGAGCATGTGTTGCTGCTGACCCTGCATCACATCGTCTCGGACGGCTGGTCGATGAACGTGCTGATCGACGAGTTCATCCGATGCTATGACGCCTTTGAACGCAACCAGTCGCCACAACTGCCAGACCTGCCGATCCAGTACAGCGACTACGCCTTGTGGCAGCGCCGCTGGCTGGAGGCGGGGGAGCAGGCGCGGCAGCTGGATTACTGGCGCGAACAGTTGGGCGATGAACACCCGGTGCTGGAGTTGCCAACGGACTTTGCACGCCCAGTCGTGGCCAGCCATCAGGGCCAGCGCTATGAGTTCGCCTTGCCGGCAGCCTTGGCCGACGGTGCGCGGTTGTTGGCTCGCCAGCAGAACGTATCGTTGTTCACCGTGCTGCTGGCAGCGTTCAAGATCCTGCTGTTTCGCTACACCGGCCAGACTGACCTGCGGGTAGGCGTGCCGATTGCCAACCGGCATCGCGGTGAAACCGAGGGCCTGATCGGGCTGTTCGTCAACACTCAAGTCATGGCTGCCCACGTTGATGGGCAGGCGCGGGTCAGCGACCTGTTGCAGGGGCTCAAGGATGTGGTCAATGGCGCCCAGGCCCACCAGGACCTGCCGTTCGAGCGCCTGGTCGAGGCGCTCAAGCCGGAGCGCAGCCTGAGCCACACGCCACTGTTCCAGGTGCTCTACAACCACCAGCCACAAGTGGCAGACCTAGAAGCGCTGGTGCTGGAATCCGGACTCTCCCTGAGCCTGGTCGAGTGGCAGAGCCGCACCACTCAGTTCGACCTCAGCCTCGACACCTGGGAAAAGGGCGGCACCCTGCGCGCTGCATTGACCTTCGCCACCGACCTGTTCACGCCCGCCACCATCGAGCGTATGGCCCGCCACTGGAGCCACCTGCTCGGCGGCATGATCGACAACGTACAGCAGCGCGTGGCTGAGTTGCCGATGCTCGACGCCAGCGACTATCAGCAGCAAATTCATGGCTGGAACGCCACCGCCTCTGAGTACCCGCAAGCGCGCAGCATCCATCGACTGATCGCCGAGCAGGTGGAGCGCCAGCCCGACGCTCTGGCCCTGACCTTTGGCAGCAAGACTCTGAGTTATCGCCAATTGGACGGCCAGGCCAATCAACTGGCGCACAAGCTGATCGAGCTGGGCGTTGGCCCCGAAGTGCGCGTTGGCGTGGCCATGCAGCGCACCGACGCCTTGATCGTTGCCTTGCTTGGCGTGCTCAAGGCCGGCGGCGCCTATGTGCCGCTGGACCCGGATTACCCGGCTGACCGCGTCGCCTACATGCTGCAAGACAGTCGCGCTCAGGTGCTGCTGACCGAGGCCGAGCTGCTCGCCGACTTGCCCCAGACCCAGGCCCAGGTGTTGCAGATGGATCAACTGGCTGGCTACCCGTTGAGCGCACCGGTCACCCAGGTTGCCCCCGACAACCTGGCCTACGTGATCTACACCTCCGGCTCCACTGGCAAGCCCAAGGGCGTAGCCATTGCCCATGGCAACGTACTGGCACTGATCCACTGGTCGCAGCAGGTCTACAGTCGCGAAGATATCCAGGGTGTGCTGGCTTCCACTTCGGTGTGTTTCGACCTCTCGGTGTGGGAGATTTTCGTCACCCTGGCCAACGGCGGCTCGCTGATTCTTGCCCGCAATGCCCTGGAACTGCCCGAGCTGCCGGCCCGTGACCAGGTGCGTCTGATCAACACCGTACCCTCGGCCATCAATGCCTTGCAGCGTGCCGGGCAGATCCCTGAGAGTGTGCGCATCATCAACCTGGCCGGCGAGCCGCTCAAGCAATCCCTGGTGGACCGCCTCTATCAGCAACCGTCGATCAAACAGGTCTTTGATCTGTACGGCCCGTCCGAAGACACCACCTATTCCACCTGGACCCCTCGCGAAGCCTTGGGCCAGCCGTCCATTGGCCGGCCGTTGAGTAACACCCAGGGTTATATCCTCGATGCCGACCTGCAACCGGTGCCTACCGGGGTCGCTGCCGAGCTGCACCTGGCCGGCGCCGGGCTCACCCGGGGCTATCTGGGCCGGGCCGCGATGACTGCCGAAAAATACGTACCCAACCCGTTCTCCAGTACTGGCGAACGGCTGTACCGCACTGGCGACCTGACCCGCTATCGCGCCGATGGTGTGATCGAGTACGTCGGGCGGATCGACCATCAAGTGAAGATCCGTGGCCTGCGGATTGAGCTGGGGGAGATCGAAGCGCGCCTGCTCAGTCACCCGCAAATCAAGGAAGCACTGGTGATCGCCCAGGATGGACGCTTGCTGGTGGCCTACGTGGTGCCGACAGCAATGCCCCAGGATCACGAGGTATTCACGCAAACGTTGCATGCGTACCTGGCCGAAACTTTGCCTGAATACATGCTGCCAACGGTGACCATGGCCTTGGCACAGTTTCCCTCGACCCCCAATGGCAAGTTGGACCGCAAGGCGCTGCCGCGGGCCGGTGAGGCCAAGGTGCAGGCGTTCAGTGCGCCGCAGGATCCACGGCAACTGCTGCTTGCCGGGATCTGGCAAGACATTCTTGGGCAGTCGCAGATTGGCCTGGATGACAACTTTTTCGAACTGGGCGGCGACTCCATCGTGTCGATCCAGGTGGTCAGCCGTGCCCGCCAGGCCGGTTTGCAACTGGCGCCCAGCGACCTGTTCCGTCACCAGACCCTACGCAGCCTGGCCGCTGCCGCGCGTGAAGTGTCGGCGCTGGCCATCGAGCAAGGCCCGGTCCAGGGGCCGGTGCTGTTGACCCCGGTGCAGCAATGGTTCTTTGCCGAGGATATTCCCACACGCCAGCACTGGAACCAGTCGCTGCTGCTGACTCCGCGTCAGCCGGTAGACGTCACAGCACTGGCTGGCGCGTTGCAGGCGCTGGTGGCGCAACACGATGCCTTGCGTCTGCGCTTTGTCGAGCGCGGGGAGGGCTGGGAACAGACTCATGCCCCGTCGGCAACTGTGGAGTTGTGGCAGCGCCAGGCCGCCAGCGTCGAGGAATTGCGTGAGCACTGTGATCTCGCCCAGGCCAGCCTGGACCTGGAGCACGGCCCGTTGATGCGGGCCTTGCTCGTGGACATGGCCGACGGCAGCCAGCGCCTGTTGCTGGTGCTGCATCACCTCGTGGTGGATGGGGTGTCCTGGCGTGTGTTGCTGGAAGACTTGCAGCGCGGCTACGGCCAAGGCGTGGCCGGCCAACCGCTGACCACGGCGCACAAGACCAGCGCCTACCAGCAGTGGGCAGTACGCTTGGACGACTACAGCCGCAGCCCGGCGCTGCTGGCTGAGTTGGCGTACTGGCGCGAACAATTGCAGGGCGTGGCAAACGACTTGCCCCGGGATAACCCGCAGGGCCGGCAAACCCAGGCAGTGGCTGAACATATCCGCTGGCGCCTGGACCGCGAGCAAACCCGTCAACTGCTGCAACAGGCGCCAGCGGCGTACCGTACTCAGGTCAACGACCTGTTGCTGGCGGCCCTGGCGCGCACGATTTGTCAATGGACCGGACACCCTTCGGTGCTGATCCAGCTGGAAGGCCACGGTCGTGAAGAGCTGTTCGATGACATCGACCTGACTCGCACCGTGGGCTGGTTCACCAGCCTCTACCCGTTGCGCCTGACGCCAAGCGTCGAGCTGGGTGCCACCCTCAAGGCGATCAAGGAACAGTTGCGCCAGGTGCCCAACAAGGGCATTGGCTATGGTGTGTTGCGCTACGGCGCGGCGGCCAATGAACTGGCGGTCCTGGCCCAGCCAAGGATTACCTTCAATTACCTGGGGCAGTTCGACCAGCAATTTGGTGAGGATGCGTTGTTCGTACCGGCCAGCGAAGGCGGCGGCCAGGCCCAGAGCCTGGACGCGCCCTTGGCCAACTGGCTGAGTGTGGAAGGGCGGGTCTACGCCGGTGAACTGGAACTGGACTGGAGCTTCAGTGGCGAAGTCTTTCGTCGGGACACCATCCAGGCCCTGGTGGACAGCTGCGCGCGCACCTTGCACGAACTGATTGAACACTGCCTCGATCCACAACAGGGCGGCGCGACGCCTTCGGACTTCCCGCTGGTCAGCCTCGACCAGGCACAACTGGAAGGCCTGGGCCTGCCATTGGCGCAGATCGAGGACCTCTATCCGCTGTCGCCGATGCAGCAGGGCATGCTGTTCCACAGCGCCTACGATGCCGAGCCCGGCGCCTACATCAATCAACTGCGCCTGACCATTGAAGGCCTGGACGTGGCGCGGTTTGCCCAGTGCTGGGAGGCGGTGCTGGAGCGCCATGAAGTGCTGCGCGCACGATGTATCTGGGAAGGCCAGGCGCAGGCGATGCAAGCGATCCAGCGCTCGGTGCAATTGCCGCTGACAGTGCTGGAGAGCGCTCCTGACGACCTCGATCGTTTGGCCCTTGAACAGCGCGAACAAGGCTTCGACCTGCATCAGGCGCCGTTGTTGCGCCTGGTGCTAGTACCGCTGGCGGCCCGGCGTTATGAGCTGATCTACACCAGCCACCACATCCTGATGGATGGCTGGAGCAATGCCCAACTGCTGGGGGAGGTCTTGCAGCGGTACGCCGGACAAGTGCCGCCACCGGCCACCGGGCGTTATGCCGACTATGTGGGCTGGCTGCTGGCGCAGGACGCCGGCGCCAGCGAGCAATTCTGGCGCGTGCAACTGCAAGCGCTGCCCGCGCCGACCTTGCTTGGCAACGCCTTGCCGGCGCCGCGCGAGGGCAGTGGCCATGCCAGTCACCACGTACTGCTGGACGCCACCACCACCGCGCGCCTGGGTGAGTTTGCCCGGCACAACAAGGTCACCTTCAATACCCTGTTGCAAGCGGCATGGGCGGTTTTGCTGCAACGTTATTGCGGCCAGTCGAGCGTGGCTTTTGGCGCCACAGTGGCCGGGCGTCCGGCTCATTTAGCCGGGATCGAGCAGCAGGTCGGGTTGTTTATCAATACCTTGCCGATCATTTGCAGCCCGGATGCTACCCATAGCGTCGCCAACTGGCTGCAGCACGTGCAGGCGCACAGTGTGCTCCTGCGTGAGCATGAGCACACACCGCTGTACGACATTCAACGCTGGGCCGGGCAGCCTGGTAGTGCGCTGTTCGACACCTTACTGGTGTTTGAAAACTATCCGGTGTCCCAGGCGCTGCAAGCCGGTGCGCCGGCCGGCTTGAGCTTCAGCGGGCTGCACAACCATGAACAGACCAGCTATCCGCTGACCCTGGGCATCGAGTTGGGTGAAACCCTGAGCCTGGACTTCAGCTACGCCCGGGCCGATTTCAGCCCGCAGCAGATACGCGTTATCGGCACAAGCCTGCTGCAACTGCTTGCGCAGTTTGTTGAGGATAACCAGCAAGCACTGGGCAACCTGAGCCTGCGCGAGCCAACCCTGGAGCAAACCGCAGTACAGCCGGCACTCGACCCGCTGCTGGCGCACCAGCGTATCGAACGCCGCGCGGCAGCGACCCCGGATGCCCTGGCCTTGATCAGCGGTGACGAGCGCTGGACCTATGCCGAGCTCAACCAGCGCGCCAACCGTCTGGCCCATCGCTTGCGCGAGCAGGGCGTGATGCCCGGCCAGCGCGTCGGGCTGGCGGTGCGTCGCGGTGGGGCGATGATTGCCAGCCTGTTGGCGATCCTCAAGGCAGGCGCCGCCTACGTGCCACTGGACCCCGATTACCCAGCCCAGCGCCTGGCCTACATGATTGATGACAGCGCAATGGACCTGCTGCTGCGCCAACCCGGCGTACTCGACGACGTCCTGGCCGATGCACGCGTGCCGTGCCTGCTGCTCGACGGTTCGGAGCGCGACTACCCACGCACCAACCTGGCCAACCTGGCGCAGGCCGAGCATCTGGCCTATGTGATCTACACCTCCGGTTCCACCGGGCAGCCCAAGGGCGTGTCCATCGCCCATGGCGCGCTGCGCGAATTCTGCACGATAGCCGCCGAATACTCACAACTCACGTCCCAGGATCGGGTACTGCAATTTGCAACATTCAGCTTCGACGGTTTTGTCGAACAGTGCTTCCCGCCGCTGTGCGAAGGCGCCTGCCTGGTGCTGCGCGGCGATGAAACCTGGGACACGGCGACCTTGTACGAGCAGATCATCGAACACGGCGTGACCTTGGCCGACTTGCCGGCAGCCTATTGGTTCCTGCTGGCCCAGGACTGGGCGGCGGACCCGCAGCGCAGTCGCGGGCGACTGCGCCAGGTGCACGTGGGGGGTGAGGCGATGTCGGTGGAGGGGCTCAAGCTCTGGCACGCCGCAGGCCTTGGCGGCGTGCGCTTGCTCAATACCTACGGCCCGACCGAAGCCACGGTAGTGTCCAGCACCCACTTGTGCCAGCTCGAGGATGTCGATGAAGCCAATGGCGTACCGATTGGTCGTGCCTTACCGGGGCGAGCGCTGTATGTGCTCGACCGCGACGCCAACCCGGTGCCCGATGACGTGGTGGGTGAGTTGTGTCTCGCCGCCTGTGAAGGTTTGGCCCAGGGTTATCACCAGCGTCCGGCACTGACCGCCGAGCGTTTTATTCCCGATCCTTTAGCCGCCGTGGCCGGCAGCCGCGTGTATCGCACTGGCGATCTTGCGCGCCGCGACGCGGCGGGCATGGTGCATTACTGCGGGCGGATCGACCATCAGGTGAAGATCCGTGGTTTTCGCATCGAACTGGGCGAAATCGAATCGCGCCTGTTGCAACAATCCGGTGTGCGTGACGCGGTGGTCCTGGCCCATCAAGGCGCAAGTACCCAGCAACTGGTGGCCTATATCGTGCCGGCGCAGGCCGAGCGCTCGTTGTGCGAGCGCCTCAAGGCCAGTCTCAAGGCGAGCATGCCGGACTACATGGTGCCGACCTATTGGATGGTGCTCGACCACTTGCCACTGACCTCCAACGGCAAACTCGACCGCAAGGCCCTGCCGGCACCGGACGCCAGCCTGTTGCAACAGGACTACGTGGCACCGGTCACGGCACTGCAACAGCAACTGGCCGATATCTGGCAAACAGTGTTGAACCTGCCGCGCGTGGGTTTGAACGACAACTTCTTCGAGCTGGGAGGCGATTCGATCCTGTCGATGCAGGTGGTCAGCCGCGCCCGTCAGGCGGGGCTGCATTTCACTGCCAAAGCGTTGTTCGAGCAGCAAACGATTCAAGGTTTGGCCAGCGTAACGCGCAGCGGTGAAGGCGTGCCGACCATCGACCAAGGGCCGGTGGCCGGCGTCATGCCGTTGCTGGCGGTGCAGCAGGCGTTCTTCGAGGAGGATGTTCCCCAGCGCCATCACTGGAACCAATCCGTGCTGCTTGCGCCCCAGCAACCCCTGGACGGCGCACGACTCGCCCAGGCCTTGCAGGCGCTGGTCGCCCATCACGATGCCTTGCGCCTGAATTTCTACCGCGACGGCGAGCAGTGGGTCGCCAGCCATGGCGAGGCGTCGAACCCTGAGCTGCTGTGGCAGCATCGGGTCAACGATGAAGCCCAGCTCCAGGCGGTGGCCGATCAGGCCCAGGCCAGCCTGGACCTGCAACAAGGCCCGCTGCTGCGCGCGGTGTTGTTTGAGCGTGCCGATGGCAGCCAGCGCTTACTGGTGGCGATTCACCACCTGGTAGTCGACGGCGTGTCATGGCGCATCCTCTTGCAAGATCTGCAGGACGCTTACCGTCAGCCCGCCCTGGGCTTACCGGCCAAGACCACCGCGTTCAAAACCTGGGCCGAGCAACTGCAAGGTCTTGCCCGCAGTCCCGCGCTGCAAGCCGAGATTTCGTTTTGGCAATCACTGGGCGCAACCGACAACCATCTGCCGGGCGCCAAGCCGGATGCCAGCTTGCGCAGTCGCGACGGCGTCACGCTTGATACACGCCTGAATGCCGAGCTGACCCGGCGCCTGTTGCAGGATGCGCCAGCGGCCTACCGCACCCAGGTCAACGATCTGCTGCTGACCGCGCTGGCGCGAGTCATCACGCGCTGGACGGGACGCAGCGAGGTGCTGATCCAGCTCGAAGGCCATGGCCGTGAAGAGCTGTTCGACAACCAGGACCTGACCCGCACCGTGGGTTGGTTCACCAGCCTGTTCCCGGTGCGTCTGGCGCCTGCCGAGGCGCTGGGAGATTCAATCAAGCAGGTCAAGGAACAACTGCGCGCCATTCCCAACCGGGGCGCAGGCTTTGGCGTCTTGCGTTACCTGGGTGACGCTGCCGTGCAGCAAACCCTGGCGGCACTGCCGGCGCCGCGTATCACCTTCAACTATCTGGGCCAATTCGACAGCACCGTTGAAGGCGAGCAAACGGCGTTGTTTTTGCCCAGTGGCGAGCATGCCGGGGTTGAGCAGCATCCGGACGCACCACTGGGTAACTGGTTGACCCTCAACGGCCAGGTATTTGAAGGCCAATTGTGCCTGGGCTGGACGTTCAGCCAGCAGATGTTCGACGCAGCGACCATCCAGCTACTGGCCGACGCCCTGGCTGTAGAGCTCAAGGCTGTGATTGAGCACTGCACCACAACCGGTCATCACGGCGTGACACCGTCGGACTTCCCGCTGGCGGCGTTGACACAGGCCCACGTGGATGTGCTTGCCGGCGCGCCTGAAGCCATCGAAGACATCTACCCGCTCTCGGCCATGCAGCAAGGCATGTTGTTCCACAGCTTGCTGGAGCAAAGCGGCGGCGATTACGTCAATCAGATGCAAGTATCGGTGGACGGCCTGGACCCAGAACGCTTTCGCGCAGCGTGGCAGGCGGTGGTCGATGGGCACGCCATTCTGCGCACGGCCTTTGCCTGGCAGGGCGGTTTGCCGCAGCCGATGCAGGTGGTGCACAAGCAGCTTGATGTGCCCTTTACCGTGCTCGACTGGCGCGCGCGCGACGATCAATCAGTTGCGCTGCAAGCGCTGGCTGCTGCCGAACTGGCCCAGGGTTTTGACTTGAACCGGCCTGGGCTATTACGCCTGGTACTGGTGCGCCTGGATGACCGTCGTTGCGAACTGCTTTACACCAACCATCACATCCTGATGGACGGCTGGAGCAATTCCCAACTCCTGGGTGAGGTGCTGCAGCGTTATGACGGCCAGGCGCCGGGGCCGTCCGTTGGGCGCTATCGCGATTACATCGCCTGGCTGCAACGCCAGGATCAACAGGCCAGTGAACAATTCTGGAGCGCCAACCTGACGGCACTGGAGGAGCCGACCCTGCTGGCACAGACGGTCAGTGGCCAGGGGCAGGCCGCCGCCGGTCACGGCGACCATCACTTGATGTTGGATGGGGAGCAAACCCGCCGCCTGAGCGAGTTTGCCCGCCAGCAAAAAGTCACCTCCAACACCTTGGTGCAGGCCGCGTGGCTGTTGCTGTTGCAGCGCTACACTGGGCAGGACTGCGTGGCGTTTGGTGCCACGGTCGCCGGTCGCCCGGCTGACTTGCCGGGTATCGAGCAGCAGGTTGGGCTGTTCATCAATACCTTGCCGGTGGTTGCCAGCCCGCGCGCCGAGCAAACCGTCAGCCAATGGTTACAGGTCGTGCAGGGGCAAAACCTGGCCTTGCGCGAGCATGAGCACACGCCGTTGTTCGATATCCAGCGTTGGGCCGGGCAGAGCGGTGACGCACTGTTCGACAGCCTGCTGGTATTTGAAAACTACCCGGTGGCCGAAACCCTCAAGCGCGGCGCGCCGCAAGGCTTGGTGTTCGGCGAAGTGCAGAGTCATGAGCAGACCCATTATCCGTTGAGCCTGTCGGTCAGTCTGGGGCAGACCCTGAGTGTGCATTACCGCTATAGCCATGGGCACTTTAGCGCCGACACCATCAGCGAGCTCAGCGGGCATTTCAGCCACGTGCTGCTGGGTATGCTCGATCAGCCCGAGCTGGCGCTGGGTGATTTGTCGATGCAAGGCGCTGCGCGGCAACAACAGATGGTCGCGCAATGGAACCCGGCGGCGGTCGATTACCCGCGCGGGCAATGCATCCACCAACTGTTCGAGGCCCAGGCTGAGCGCGCTCCCGATGCCGTCGCCCTGGTGTTCGGCCAGCAGTCGCTGACCTATCGCGAGCTCAACGAACAGGCCAACCAACTGGCGCATCGGTTGCTGGCCGAAGGTGTCGGGCCGGATCGTCTGGTGGGGATCGCGGTGGAGCGCGGCTTGCCGATGATCATCAGCCTGCTGGCGATCCTCAAGGCCGGTGGCGCCTATGTGCCGCTGGACCCGGCATACCCGGCTGATCGCCTGGCGTACATGATGCAAGACAGCGGCCTGAGGTTGCTGATTACCCAGGCGCCGCTGCTGGGGGCGCTGCCAATTCCAGGCGGTGTCCAGGCGCTGGTACTGGACGGTGAGGCGGGCTGGTTCGCGGGCTATCCGAGCCACAACCCGCAGCCATCGGCCGGGCCGGGCAACCTTGCCTATGCAATCTACACCTCAGGTTCAACCGGCAAGCCCAAAGGGGTAATGGTGCCCCATGGCGCCCTGGGCAACTTCATTGCGAGCATGGCCCGCCAGCCGGGGCTTGCGGTGGGAGAGCGGATCCTGTCTCTGACCACCTTCTCGTTCGATATCTTCGGCCTGGAGATCTACCTGCCGCTGACCGTTGGCGCCTGTGCGGTGTTGGTGGACAAAGACACCACCCTCGACCCGGACGCGATCCTCGCCACCGTGGCTACCCAGCGTGTCAACACCCTGCAAGCCACGCCCTCGACCTGGCGCATGTTGCTCGACAGCCCGCAGGTGGCGGCGTTGCAGGGCTGCACCTTGCTCTGCGGTGGCGAAGCCCTGGCCGATGAACTGGCGGCACGCATGCTCGCCCTCGGTGGAGCGGTATGGAACCTCTATGGGCCAACCGAAACCACCATTTGGTCAGCCGCCCATCGTCTCGACGGCCAGCCATGGCTGGGGCGGCCGATCGACAACACCGGCCTGTACATCGTCAGCCAGGACGGTGCCTTGGCCCCGGTCGGCGTGCCCGGCGAGCTGTTGATCGGCGGTGACGGCCTGGCGCGCGGCTACTTCCAGCGCCCAGGCCTGACTGCCGAACGTTTCCTGCCCGACCCGTTCGGTGCGCCCGGCCAGCGCTTGTACCGCACCGGCGACCTGGCGCGCTATCGCGCCGAAGGGGTGATCGAATACCTCGGGCGCTTGGACCACCAGGTGAAAATTCGCGGCTTCCGGATCGAACTGGGGGAAATCGAAGCGCGCATCCAGGCCCAGGATGCTGTGCGCGAAGCGGCCGTGGTGGCCCTCGATGGACCCAGCGGCCCGCAATTGGTGGGTTACGTAGTGCTCGCCGAATCGACGGACAGCACCGAGCAACATACGGCGTTGCGCGAGTCGATCAAGGCCGGGCTCAAGCAGCATCTGGCCGACTACATGCTCCCTGCGCACCTGGTGTTCGTTGCGCAGATGCCCTTGACCCCCAACGGCAAACTGGACCGCAAGGCCTTGCCGGCACCGGATGTCAGCCAGACGCAAAAAGCCTATGTGGCGCCGGTTTCGGAACTTGAGCAGCAACTGGCCGGGATCTGGCAAGAGGTGCTCAAGGTCGAGCGCGTGGGGCTTGGCGACAACTTCTTCGACCTGGGCGGGCACTCCCTGCAAGTGGTGGTGATGCTGTCCCGTGTGCGGGCAGTGCTTGGGGTAGACGTGGCCGTGAAGGACTTTTACGCGCAGGACAGCCTCGGGGCCTTGGCCCAATCGCTGGTCGATGCGACCCGGGACGATGGCCTGGATGATGACTTTGACCTGATCTTCGATGCCCTTGATGAACTGGAGCAGGAAAACCTGGAGGAAACCAATGCTTAAGCAAGGCGGGGCCAAAACCGCAGAACTGGTGGCGCGCATCAAGGACTTGAGCGCACCCAAGCGTGCGCAACTGTTCCGCAAGCTGGAGCAGCAGGGCGTCAACGTCGCGCGTTTCCCGATTGTGCCGGCTAGCGAAACCGGGCCCCAGCAACTGTCGTATGCCCAGCAGCGGCAATGGTTTCTCTGGCAGTTCGACCCAACGGGCAGTGCCTACAACATCTGTACGGCGCTGCATTTGAAGGGGGAGCTGGATGTCGAGGCGCTGCAACGCAGCCTGTCGCAGGTGCTGGCGCGCCATGAAGGGCTGCGCGCCGGATTTGTGCAGCAAGGCGAGCAGGTGCGATGCATCATGCGGCCCATCGAAGCCGTGGAGCTGGCGGTGCAGGCTGCCCCGGCAGGCGATCCCGAGTCCGTAATCAAGGCGTTTGTCCAGGTGCAGAGCAGCCAGCCGTTCGATCTGGAACACGATCTGCTGCTGCGCGCCGCAGTGTTGCGTCTGGCGGACGATGAGCACGTGTTGGTACTGACGTTGCACCACATCATCACCGATGGCTGGTCGATGCAGATCATGATCGATGAGCTGCTGGCGCTGTACATTGCCCAGGTCACGGGCACGCCTTGCGCGTTGCCGGCACCGATCATTCAATACGCTGACTATGCCGCCTGGCAACGGCAATGGCTGGAGGCCGGGGAAGGGCGCCGGCAACTGGATTACTGGCGCGGTAAATTGGGCAGCGAGCACGTCTTGCTTGAACTACCGGTGGATCGCCCACGCCTGGGGCCACCGGACCAGCGTGGGGCGACGCTGCCGCTGGCGTTGGATCGTGCCTTGAGCGACGGCCTCAAGGGCCTGGCGCAGCAGCAAGGGGTGAGCCCGTTCATGTTGTTGCTGGCGTCGTTCCAGGTGCTGTTGCACCGCTACAGCGGCCAGTCTGACATTCGCGTCGGCGTACCCACCGCCAACCGCAACCGGGCCGAGACCGAGCGGGTCATCGGCTTTTTCGTCAATACCCAGGTGATGCAGGCCACGCTCGACAGCCAGCAGCCCTTTGCGGACTTTGTGCAGACGGTCAAGGCGGCGGCCCACGAGGCCCAGACCTGGCAAGACCTGCCGTTCGAGCAGTTGGTGGAGGCGCTGCAGCCCGAGCGCAACAGCCTGCACACACCGCTGTTCCAGGTGATGTTCAACCATCAGATGGAAACTGGCCGGTTTGCCGATGGCCAACCCCTGGGCGGATTGCTGTGCACGCCAGTCGACTCGGAAAACCTCAGTGCGCCGTTTGACCTGACCCTCAACACCTTCGACGGCCCTGATGGCCTGTCGGCGGTCCTCACCTATGCCACCGATATCTTTGACGCCTCGACCGTCGAACGCATGGCGCGGCATTGGCAGAGATTGTTGCAGGGCATGGTCGATGATCCACGGCAGCGCATCGGTCAACTGCCGATGCTCAACGCCGCTGAACAGCACCTGGCGTTGCAAACCTGGAACGCCAGCACTGCCGACTACCCTCGCGACAGCGCCATCCACCACCTGATCGAAGCCCAGGCCGCCCGCACCCCGGATGCCGTAGCATTGGTCTTCGACACCCAGTCATTGACCTTTGCCCGACTCAACCAGCAGGCCAACCGCCTGGCCCATCGCCTGATCGCGGCCGGTGTCGGCCCTGATGTACTGGTGGGAATTGCGGTGCAACGCAGCGTTGACCTGGTGGTCGGGCTGCTGGCGATTCTCAAGGCCGGTGGCGCCTATGTGCCGCTGGACCCGGCGTACCCCGAGGATCGCCTAGCCTACATGATGCAAGACAGCGGCCTGGCCCTGCTGCTGACCCAGGCACCGTTGCTGGCGCGCTTGCCGATCCCGGCCGGGGTCAGTGCCCTGGTCCTGGACCAACCGGATGCGTGGCTCGATGGCTACAGCTGCGAAAACCCGCTGCCGCGCACCACGGCCGAACACCTGGCCTACGTGATCTACACCTCCGGCTCCACCGGCAAGCCCAAAGGCGTGATGGTGCGCCATGGCGCCCTGACCAACTTTGTGTGCAGCATGGCCCGCCAGCCGGGCCTGGATGCCAATGACCGGCTGCTGTCGCTGACCACCTTTTCGTTCGATATTTTCGGCCTGGAAATCTATGGGCCACTGTTGGCTGGCGCAACCCTGGTGCTGACCGGGCAGGACATCAACCTCGACCCGCAAGCCTTGCTTGCCCTGGTCAAACAGCAGCGCATCAGCGTGTTGCAGGCCACGCCCTCGACCTGGCGCATGCTGCTCGATCACCCGCAGGCCGATGAGCTCAAGGGTTGCAAACTGCTGTGCGGCGGTGAGGCGCTGCCCCTGGAACTGGCGACCCGCCTTTTGGCGCTTTCGCCCCAGGTGTGGAACCTCTACGGGCCGACCGAGACCACCATCTGGTCGGCGCAGTACCCGCTCACGCCAACCCAGCCTCAGCCGTGGCTGGGCGGGCCGATTGCCAATACCAGCCTGTATATCCTCGACGATAACCTGGCGCCGGTGCCGGTCGGGGTGGCGGGTGAATTGTTGATTGGCGGCGATGGCCTGGCGCGGGGTTATTTCCAGCGCCCGGCACTCACCGCCGAACGCTTCCTGCCTGACCCATTTGGTGCGCCCGGTACGCGCCTGTACCGCACCGGCGACCTGGCGCGCTACCGCGCGGACGGGGTGATCGAGTACATCGGTCGCGTGGATCACCAGGTAAAAATCCGTGGATTGCGGATCGAACTGGGGGAAATCGAGGCGCGGCTGTTGGAGCAACCGCAAGTGCGCGAAGCCGCCGTGGTGGTGCGGGACGTCGCTGGCCATCCGCAGTTGGTGGCGTACGTGGTTGCCGTGCAAGCGGTCAGCGATGAACAGGCGCTGCGTGAGGCGTGCAAGCGTCAGCTCAAGGGCGACCTGCCGGAGTACATGGTGCCCAGCCATTGGGTCTTCCTCGACAGCCTGCCGCTGACTCCCAACGGCAAGCTCGATCGCAAGGCGTTGCCGGCGCCGGATGCCAGTGCCTTGCAGCAGCACTACATCGCGCCGCGCAATGTCTTGGAGCAGCAGATTGCCGAGGTCTGGCAACAGGTGCTGGGTCTGGCGCAGGTGGGGGTGAGCGACAACTTCTTCGAACTGGGCGGGCACTCGCTGCTGGCCACCCAGGTGATTGCGCGGCTCAAGCAAACCCTGGCCAGCGACCCTGGCTTGCGGGACCTGTTCAATGCTCCGGTGTTGGAAGACTTTGCCGCCGTGTTGGCGGGCCGTTCGGCCGCGCAACCGGCGCAGATCGCCTTGCGGGCCCATGGCCCGCGCAGCACTGCGCCCTTGTCCCTGGCCCAGCGCCGCTTGTGGGTGGCCGAACAGTTCTCGGCCGGCAACGGCGCGTACGGTATGCCGCTGGCGTTGCGCTTGCGTGGCGAAGTCTCGGTGCCGTTGCTGATCGAAAGCCTCAAGTGCGTGGTGCAGCGTCATGAAGTGCTGCGCACCGCCTATGTCGCAGACGATGACGGCGATCCATTGGCAGTGATTTCGCCTGAGGTGGCACTGGACTTCGCCCTGGTCGACCTGTCGCACCTGGACCGTATCGAACAGGAAGCCCAGGTCGCCCAGGCCACGCTGGACAACACCCGACACCCGATCAACCTGGCACAAGCGCCGCTGTTGCGTGGGCAGATCCTGCGCCTGGGTGCCCATGAGCATGTGCTGCTGTATTCGATGCACCACATCATTTCCGATGGTTGGTCGATGGCGGTGCTGGTGGGTGAACTGGTGCAACACTACGCCGCGCTCAAGCACGGCCGTGGCATCGACTTGCCGCCGCTGCCGGTGCAATACAGCGACTATGCCCAATGGCAACTGACGCTGGAGCAGGCCGGGGTCTTGCAGCAACAGGCCCGCTACTGGAAGGACGCCCTGGCCGGTCATCCCGGCCAACTCCTGTTACCCACTGATTTTCCACGGCCGCCAGTACCGTCTTTTGAAGGCTCCAGCGAGTCGTTCAGCGTGCCGCCGGCATTGGGCGAGGCACTCAAAGGCTTGTCCGGCCGCCACGGCGTCACGCCTTACACCACCTTGCTGGCGGCATTCCAGGTGTTGCTGCATCGCCTGGGCACCAGCGACGACTTGCTGGTGGGCGCTGATGTCGCGGGGCGCCAGCATGCCGAGCTGGAAGGCTTGATTGGTTTCTTCGTGAATATCCTGCCCCTGCGTTCGCGCTTCGACGCAAAGGCCCGGTTCAGTGATTTCCTCGCTGCTGCGCGGGAAACCTCCCTCACGGCATTCGAGCATCAGGACCTGCCCCTGGACATGATCGCCGAAGCCAGCAACGTGCCCCGGCACCGGGGCTTCAACCCCTTGGTGCAAGTGCTGTTTGTGATGAACAACCTGCCGGTGCACAGCGCTGGCCTGGCGGACATTGCCGTGGAGGTGGTGCCCAGCCTGGGCGGCTATTCCAAGTTCGACATGGCGTTGTTCATCGACGAAGAAGCCGGGCAGTGGCAAGGCACCTGGCAGTACGCCAATGACTTATTCAAACAAGAGCGCATTACCGAGCTTGTGAGCGCCTGGATGGGAATTCTTCAACAGATTGTCATGGATCCAGACATCCGATTAGGGGACATCATCATGCCGTCGAATACCGCTGTTGCTCCTGCCGCACCTGTTAGCCCGAAGGCCGACAAACTGGGCAAGTTCCTCAAGAAACCGTCGAGCCCGGTGGCCAGGGCCCCGCTGCCGGCGATGCGTGAATCGCTGTTGAACGCCGACCAGGTGTTCCCGTTGCTGATGGAGCCCAATGATCCGGGGCTCGACCTGGTGACGTGGGTCCAGGCCAATCGCGCCTTGGTCGAGGAGAAGTTGGCGCGGCATGCGGGGATCCTGTTCCGAGGCTTTGCCATGCGTGATATCCACGACTTCGAGGCCTTTGCCGAAGCGGTCCAGCCGGGCCTGTACGGCCAGTACGGCGACTTGCCGAAGAAAGAGGGCGGCAAGAACACCTACCGCTCTACGCCGTACCCGGAAAAGAAAATGATCCTGTTCCACAACGAGAGCTCGCATCAGGATCGCTGGCCGCGCAAGCAACTGTTCTTCTGCGAGCAACCGTCGCCCGTGGGCGGTGCCACGCCGGTGGTCGATTGCCGGCAGATGTACCTGCGTTTGCCGCAAGCGTTGCGCGATACATTCGAAAGCAAGGGCCTGCTGTATGTGCGCACCTTCGCCGATAAGCTCGACGTGTCCTGGCAGCATTTTTTCAAGACCGAAGACCGCGCCCAGGTCGAGCAGCGCTGCGCGCTGGCTGGCATTCAATGGACCTGGCTGGACAACGACGAACTGCAAATCCGCACCCCATGCCCGGCGATCATCACCCACCCGACCACGGGCGAGAAAACCTTCTTCAACCAGGTGCAACTGCACCACATCTACTGCCTGGACCCTGACGTGCGCGACGACCTGCTGGGCCTGTTCGGTCCCGAGCGGATGCCGCGCCACGTGTACTACGGTGATGGCAGCCCGATTGAAGACGCGGTGATGCAACTCCTGGGCGAACTCTACGAGGCCTGTGCGGTGCGTTTTGACTGGCGCAAGGGCGATGTGATCCTGCTGGACAACATGCTTGCCGCCCACGCCCGCGACCCCTTTGAAGGCCCACGCAAAATCGTCGTGGCCATGGGTGAAATGATCGAGCGGCGCGACCTGGAAACGATAACGCCCTCTACACGTATGCAAACTGAAGGGACTGAGGCATGAGTACGCTTAACGATGCAGGCCTGGCGCTGCTCCCGGAACAACAACAGCGGGTGCTGGACGCACAGGACGGTGCGAGCTGGGGTGATATCGCGCACCTGTTGCATATCCAGATCAAGGGCGCGCTCGACGTTTCACGCCTGCAAGCGGCTTTAAACGGTTTGAGCCAGCGTCACACCGCGCTGCTCGCCCGATTGGCGACGGCGCCCGGTTATCGTGGCTTGCGGCAGTTCTTTGAGGCCGGTGCGGCGAATGTGGCATTGGCGGTGGATGAGTCCAGCGACACCACGCAGGTCTTGGTGCAGTGGTGCCAACGCCCGGTGAGCCTGGCGTCCGGGGTGTTTTTCGAGGGTCTGTTGCAGCGTATCGACGCGCAACACTGGCAATTGACCCTGGGCTTGGCGGGTTTTGTGGGGGATCAGGCGAGCCTGGGGATTCTTTATCAAGACCTGTGTACGGCGTATGAGCAGGGCAGTTGCGCCGTGGATGAGGAGCTGGGGCAGTTTGCCCAGTACCTGGAGTGGCATGCCGAAGTAGTGCTCGACGAAGATGCCGATACTGCCAAGGCCTATTGGCAAGCCTGCCTGCCGAGCACTGGGGTGCTGGCACCGGAGTTGCCGGTGCGCTACGCGGACACTGCGCCGGGCAAGGCCGGTGGGCAGACACTGACTGCCGCCCTCGACCCACGTGTGCTGGAGCGCCTGAGCCAACTGGCAGCCCAGCACAACACGCCGGTGACCACGCTATTGCAAGCAGCCTGGTGGGTGCTGCTGGCGCGCGTCAGTGGGCGCGAAGGTTTTGTCGCGGGCCTGCGGCATGACGCGCGCCAGGACTATGAGTTCTTCGCACCCACCGTGGGCCTGCTGGAAAGAACCCTGCCGTTGAACCTGAACCTGGCGCCGACAGCATCGTTCACGCGTGTGTTGGCTGAGCTGACCGGTGTGCTGGAGACCCATGGCACCTGGCAAGAATATGCGCCGCTCGACGCCGGCCTGCCGCTGACCCATGGCTTTGGTGTGCGCCAGCAACCGGCAGCGCGCACAGTGGGGACATGCACCTGGAGCGGCGCCTACAGTGCTGATCTTCGGCCGCTGTTTGAACTGGCGCTGAATGTCGATATGGAGGAGGGCGGCGCTGTCTCCGGCCTGTCGCTGGACTATGCCGCTGCCGTTTATAGCCAGGCCGCGATGCAGACGCTGCTGGCGCAGTATCAAGTGCTATTGGGCAGTCTGCTGGAGCAGCCGGACGCGGCCATCGCAACCCTGAGCCTGTTGGGTGAGGCGGAACGCCAACGCCTGCTGGCGTTCAATCCCGCGCCGCAAGTGCTGGAAGAGCGGGTGCTGTTGCCTGAGCATATTCTCAATTGGGCCGAAATCACCCCGGACGCGTTGGCATTGGTCGCGGGGCAGCAGTCGCTGACCTACGCCGAGTTGGATGCCGGCGTGCGTCAATTATCCAGCCGTCTGCGTCAAAAGGGTGTAGCCCCGGGCAGCATTGTCGCCCTGGCCTTGCCGCGTGGCGTGGCCCAGGTGCTGACTATTCTTGCGACCTGGCGCACAGGCGCTGCCTATCTGCCGCTGGACCCGAACTGGCCAGTGGCGCGCCAGGCCCAACTGGTGGAACAGGCCGGCGCGCAACTACTGGTCACCCAGGGTATGGCTTTGGATGGAGTCGGTTGCGCAGTACTGGACCTCGATCAAAAGGTGCAGCAACCGCTGGCGCAAGGACCTAGTGCAACCCTGCAAGGCCAGGACGCCGCTTATGTACTGTTTACCTCCGGCACCACCGGGGTGCCCAAGGGCGTGGTGGTCGAGCATCGGCAATTGCTCAATTACGTCGCGGGCGTCAGCAGTGAGCTGGAGCTGGCTGCTTGCCGGCACTTCGCCCAAGGCTCCACTGTCGCGGCGGACCTGGGTAACACCAGCCTGTTTGGTGCGCTGTACAACGGCGCCACCTTGCATATCGTTGACGAGGCGACGATGCAGGATCCCGAAGCCTTCGCAGCCTTCATCGACACCCAGGGCATTGATTGCCTGAAAATCGTGCCGTCCCATCTTGCCGCCTTGCTCGAAGCACCGCAGCCGAAGGTGCCGGCCACCCTGATCCTCGGCGGCGAAGCCATCGGCCAGGGGACGGTTGCGCGCATCTTCAACCTGCGCGCCGATTGCCGTCTGTTCAATCACTACGGGCCCACCGAAACCACCGTTGGCGTCGCCGTGCATACAATCAGCCCGGACGACTTGCAACACCTGGCCATTCCCCTGACTCGGGTATTGCCCAACAACCAGTTGTTCGTCCTCAACGAGGGCCTGCAACTGGTGGCCTGCGGCGAACTGGGTGAGCTGTATATCGGCGGCCAGCAATTGTGCCGTGGCTACCTGAATGACCCGGCGCAGACCGATGCAGCGTTTATCAACAGTCCGTTTAACCCTGGCGAACGGTTGTACCGCAGCGGCGACCTGGCCCGCTACCTGCCACAAGGCGGTATCGCGCTGTATGGCCGGCGTGACCATCAGGTTAAGGTGCGCGGGTTCCGTATCGAACTGGCAGAAATCGAACAACAACTGCTGCGCGTGCCAGGCGTGAGCGAAGCCGTGGTGCTGCTGGCGCACGATGAGCCGGTCGCCTTTGTACTGCCGAGCCAGGACGCGCCTGCGGATTGGCTGCAAAACCTCAAGCAGCAAATGGCTGAGCGCTTGCCGGCGGTGATGGTGCCGCACCAGTACCAGGTGGTGCAGCACATGCCGCGCCTGGGCAACGGCAAAGTCGACCGCCAGGCCTTGCAGAATCTGGAGTTGGTCGAAGAAGACGACACCTTCATCGAGCCCCTGGACGCCCTTGAAACCTTGCTGGCCAGTCGCATGGCCCAGTTGCTGGGGCGCGAACGCTTGAGCCGCGACCGCGACTTCTTCGCCGCCGGTGGCCATTCGCTGCTGGTGATCAAGCTGGTCGCCGGGATTCGCAAACTGCTGCACTGCGAAGTCCACCCCGGCATCGTGTTCGATCACCCAAGTCCCGGCGCACTGGCCCAGGCCTTGCGTGCCCAGGAAGATAGCCCTGGCCAGTTGGAGAAACTGGCCCAGGCACGTTTGCGGCTGGACGCAATGAGTCCAGAGGAGAAGGCCGCGCTGCTGGAGAAGGCGCGCCAACAGGCGGCGGTGCAGAGCTAAAACGGTTGCGGGCGCTGCCAGTCAGTCAGCGCTCGCAAGTTTTATGCTGTTGCGAACGATTCTCATAAATTGTAGTCTAGCGCCCCCTATGTGTGCCCTGCACACGGATGCTCATGGAGTGTGCGTTGGATAATCTGGACCGGTTGTTTCGCCTCTATCATCGCGAACTGCAGCAGATTGCCTACCGTCGCCTGGGCGACAGGGAGATGGCTGCCGACCTCGCTCAGGACGCATTCGTGCGTTACGTTGGCCTGGATCGACAGCAGCGCACCCATACGATTATCAACCCACGGTTTTTCCTGATTCGCGTGCTGCGCAACCTGATCATTGACCTTGGGCGCAGCCGTACGCGGCGCGGGCCGATGGACTCGCTGGAGGATGTGCAGCACGAACTGCTGGATCCGTGCCCGGGGCCGGCGGCACTGGTGGAAATGCGCCAGCAGTTGCAATTGTTGCATCAGGCGTTGAGTGAATTGTCCGAGAACAGCCGCCAGGCCTTGTTACTCAATCGCCTCGATGGATTGGGCCATGCCGCCATCGCCCAGCAGCTTGGGGTTTCCCCCAGCATGGTCAGCAAATACATCATGAGTGCCGTGCTGCACTGTGCCCGTCGCCTCGGGATGACCGAGTGACACGCGACCCTGCCCCGAGTAAACCTTCGCCGCTGCTGACCGAGCAAGCGTTGCAGTGGCTGGTCGACCTGCATTCGGGCAGTGCCGAGGCACCGTCTTGGGACGCCTACCTGCAGTGGTGCGAAACCTCCGCGGAGCACCAACGCGCCGCCCAGGCGGCGGAGCGGTTGTGGGAGAGCCTGGGCAGCGCACTGGAGCGTCCGCCCGCGTCGTCACGCCGCTTGCTGCAACTGGGACTTGTCGTCGCGTTGAGCCTGGCAGGCGGTTTGTCCTGGCAGGCGGAGCAACAAGGCTGGATGGCGGACCAGGTGACCGGCCTGGGTGAGCACCGCCGTGTGACACTGGCCGACGGCTCACACCTGGAACTGGCGCCACGCACGCGTGTGGATATCGCAATGCACGGTAATCGTCGTGTGCTGCATCTCTATACCGGGGAGCTCTTTGTCCAGGTCGCCCCCGATGCCCAGCGCCCATTCGAAGTACGCGCCGGCCGTGGCAGCCTGCGAGCGCTGGGCACCGGCTTCGACGTGCGGCGCGAAGGCGAGCAGGTGCGGATGGTCGTCACCGAACACATGGTGCGCGTGACATTGGACGACGATCCACAGACCACCGATGTCGAGGCCGGTCAGGCCGTGCAATACGGCCCGGAAGGTCTCTCGCGCACCCAGCCAGTCGACGTCGGCACCGCCACGGCCTGGCGCCGCGACAAACTGGTGTTCAACCGCCAGCCCCTGGGTGATGTGCTGGAGCAACTTGGCCGCTACCATCGCGGCGTAATCTGGGTCCGTGACAGCGGCCTGCGCGACCTGCCCGTGACCGGCATCATCGCCACCGACGACACCGACGCCCAATTGAAACTGCTGCAACGCACCTTGCCGCTGCGAGTGCGCTTGCTGCCGTGGCTGACCGTGATCGAGCGCGACGACTCGCCGCGACAGTAACTCAGCTTGCAAAAAATACACTTGCCGCCGCTGTCGGGTTTCAGAGGGTTGACGTCTTTCCTGTTGAGATTGATTTTTATTTGGCTGATTTCAGCAAGGGGAGCGTTATGCAGCATCTGATCAGGCACACCGCCTTGAGCCTGGCACTTGCCACGGCCAGTGCCGTGGGTATGAGCCTGCCGGCACAGGCGGCGCAGCAGCAGAAGAGCGACAGCCGGACCTACGCTATCGAGGCCGGTCAACTTGACCAGGTATTGACGCGCTTTGCCGAGCAGTCCGGGTTGCGGTTGATGGTTGTCAGCGAATTGGTGGCCGGTCAGCAGTCGGACGGGTTGAGGGGGAACTACCCGGTGCAGCAGGGGCTTGATCGGTTGTTGCTGAACAGCGGCTTGGTCGCCCGATTGAGTGATGATGTGATTTTGATTGAGAAGGCACCGGTACAGGGTGGGGCGTTGGAGTTGGGGGCTACCACCATTCAGGGGCAGGGGATGGGGGAGATGACGGAGAATTCGGGGTCCTATACCACGGGGTTGACCAGTATCGGCTCGAAGACTCCGACCCGGTTACGGCAGACGCCGCAGTCGGTGTCGGTGGTGACAGCGCAGGTTATTGAAGAAAAGCGCATGACCGACCTGGCCGAAGCCATGAAAATGACGCCAGGCATTACGGTTACGAACAACAACTTCCGGTTGTCAGACTTCTCCTCTCGCGGCTTTAACATCGAGAACATTCAAATCGACGGTGCTGCTCCTATGGCCCTGGGCACCACGTCGGGCAGTTTCTATTCCAACAAGAGCTACGACCTGGTGGAGTACGACCACGTCGAAGTCTTGCGGGGTGCGTCCGGGTTATTTGGCGGCACAGGTGACCCTGGCGGCATGATCAACCTGGTGCGCAAGCGCCCGTTGGACGTTTACCAGTTAAAGGTCGATGTCTCGGCGGGGAGTTGGGACAACTACCGTACCCAGATGGATGTCACGGGGCCTTTGGGGTTCGACGGCAAGTTGCGTGGGCGAATGGTGGCGGCCTACACGGATCGTCAATACATGGCGGATGACCGAGGCCTGGAAAAGCCGATTTTCTACGGGGTGTTGGAAGCGGATATCACGGATGACACGCGCCTGACCCTGGGCGGGCGCTCTGAGCGTATCCACGAGACGGGTTCAGGCACGGGCTTGCCGCGTTACCTCGATGGCCGGGACTTGGGGCTCTCGCGAAGCGCCAGCCTGACGCAGAATTGGGCCTACCTGGATGGTCGATCCCAGGAAATCTTTGGCAAGATCGACCATGAGTTCAACGATAACTGGAAGGGTAACGTTTCTTACACCCAGACCCTGGATTCTGGCTTCTCGAAAAGCGCCTTTTCCTTTGGTGCAGTCGATCCTGAGTCCAGGACAGGGCCCAATACCGGGGGCTCCAACAACAAATACCGCAGCGATCAAAAGCTGTTTGATGTGAATCTTGCGGGTAAATTCGAGGCAATCGGGTTGCAGCATGAGCTCCTTATGGGGATGGATCACCAGAAAATCACCAGTTCATGGGCGGGGACTGCCCAGGCCACTGGATCGGGTGTACCAATCGATGTATTTAACCCTGCGCCCTGGCTACAGCCCGACACCAACAAAGATTTTTTCCACCGATTCAGTCCCAATACCCAGGTGCAGTACGGCCTGTATTCGACGCTGCGTCTGCAACTGGCCGAGCCGCTGCACTTGATCGTTGGCGCTCGGGCACAACGTTATAAATTTGATCAGCTCTATCGGTCCCGCGATAAGCAGGGCGTCTGGGGAACCGACTCGGATATATCGGTTCGTGAAGCCACCAAGGTTGTTCCTTACGGCGGTATCGTCTATGACCTCACGGATGAATGGTCGAGCTACGTCAGTTACTCCGAGATTTTCAAACCGCAGCAAACCAAACTGCAGGGTCCGTATCCCGGCAGCTCAATCGAACCCATGACCGGCAAGACCTACGAGACCGGGCTCAAGGGCGAGTTGTGGGGAGGGGCCGTCAATACATCGCTTGCGCTTTACTACACCGCCCGCAAAAACGAGGCGGTCCTGGATCCACGCTATGAACAGATGAGTGTGTTGCACGGTGGCAGTTGCTGCTATCTGCCTCAAGGGGAAGTGACCAGCAAAGGTGTTGATATGGAGTTCACCGGCGAAGTATTGCCGGACTGGAACGTACTGGCCGGTTACACCTATAACCACAACCGCAATCGCACTCAAGCCAAAGTGTTCAGCAGTGTGACACCCAAGCATCAGGTCAAACTCTGGTCTACCTACCGTCTGCCAGGTCTGTTCAATGACCTGAAGGTGGGCGGCGGCGTGAATCTACAAAGTGCTACTGATGTCAGTGGGACGACCTGGTTTGACCCTCATCAGCGGTATTACGATTTTAAATACAGCCAGTCCGGATACGCGGTTTGGGACGCCATGGCCGAGTATCAATTGGATGAGAACTGGAGTGTGCTCTACAACGTCAATAACCTGTTCGACAAGCACTACTACAGCAAACTTGGGACGCCTTCCTCGGGCAACTGGTACGGCGATGAGCGCAACCACATGCTGACCCTACGCGGTACTTTCTGGTAAGTCGCAGATAAAAAATAAGCCCGCGTGATTGCGGGCTTTTTATATGTGCGGATGTTGTCTTGGCTGAATGTGACGATTCGCCGTGAAAGCGATTTATGGCAAAAATAAATGCATATAGCCACTGTCGGTGTTCAGAGGGCTGGCGTCTTTCCTGTTGAGATTGATTTTTATTTGGCTGATTTCAGCAAGGGGAGCGTTATGCAGCATCTGATCAGGCACACTGCCTTGAGCCTGGCACTTGCCACGGCCAGTGCCGTGGGTATGAGCCTGCCGGCAAAGGCGTCGCAGCAGCAGAAGAGCGACAGCCGGACCTACGCTATCGAGGCCGGTCAACTTGACCAGGTATTGACGCGCTTTGCCGAGCAGTCCGGGTTGCGGTTGATGGTTGTCAGCGAATTGGTGGCCGGTCAGCAGTCGGACGGGTTGAGGGGGAACTACCCGGTGCAGCAGGGGCTTGATCGGTTGTTGCTGAACAGCGGCTTGGTCGCCCGATTGAGTGATGATGTGATTTTGATTGAGAAGGCACCGGTACAGGGTGGGGCGTTGGAGTTGGGGGCTACCACCATTCAGGGGCAGGGGATGGGGGAGATGACGGAGAATTCGGGGTCCTATACCACGGGGTTGACCAGTATCGGTTCGAAGACTCCGACCCGGTTACGGCAGACGCCGCAGTCGGTGTCGGTGGTGACAGCGCAGGCGATTCAGGATAGCAGGGGGGTGGACCTGACCGACGCGTTGAAGCTGACGCCTGGGATTACCTTGAAAAAAACCAGTGTTCGCACCACTGATTTTTACTCTCGCGGCTTCATGATCCAGAACATCCAGATTGACGGCGCCGCGCCCATGGCCTTGGGTAATTCGGCGGGAAGTTTTTACTCCAACAAAAATTACGACCTGGTGGAGTTCGACCACGTAGAGGTGCTGCGCGGAGCGTCAGGGTTGTTCGGCGGCACGGGGGATCCGGGGGGTATGATCAACCTGGTGCGCAAGCGTCCATTGGATGCCTACCAGTTGAAGATCGACACTTCGGCAGGCTCCTGGGACAACTATCGTACCCAGTTCGACGTAACCGGGCCTATGGGCTTTGACGGTAAGTTGCGTGGCAGGTTGGTGGCGGCCTACAGCAACAATGGATCTTTCCAGGATCATATAAGCGACGAGAAACCAACGGTGTATGGGGTGCTGGAAGCTGACATTCAGCCAGATACCCGGGTGACTTTTGGCGGCCGCTCCGAGCGAATCCATGTGAATGGCTCCGGCATTGGTTTACCGCGGTACATCACCGGCGATGACCTGGGTTTATCCAGGCGTACGAGTCTTACACAGGGTTGGGCCTATCAGGACGGCCGGTCACAAGAGCTGTTTGCCAAGATCGACCATGAGTTCAACAACGATTGGAAAGTAAACGCGACCTACACCAGGACTCTGGAGTCCGGGCTTTCGAAAAGCGCTTTTGCCAGCAATGGACTCAATCCGATCACGTTCAAAGGTACTCATTGGGGCGGTAATACCACTGCGTATCGCAGCGAACAGGGATCGGCAGATATCAACCTTGCCGGGAAGTTTGATGCGTTCGGTTTACGGCATGAATTTTTGCTCGGTATGGATCATCAGAGAATCACCAGTCGGTGGCGCGGAACGGGACAAAGCGAAGGGGCAGGTGGTGACCTGAATGTGTTTGATCCAGACTCCACACCTTGGCCTCAGCCGGCAACCCGTAAGGACTTTTTCCGTGATTACAACCCCAATGACCAAGTTCAGTACGGGTTGTATTCAACCTTGCGTTTGCAACTCGCCGAACCTCTGCATCTGATTGTTGGTGCCCGTGTCCAACGTGTTAAGTACAACCAGACCTATATGGCTGATTGGGATGGGAGCGGGTTTAAGCCGGAATCCGACGTGTCGTCCCGTGAGCCTACCAAGCTCACACCCTATGGCGGTCTGGTCTACGACCTGAATGATGAGTGGTCGACTTACGCAAGCTATTCCGAGCAGTACAGGCCTCAGCAGTTGAAATTACAGGGCCCCGCACCAGGTTCGCCACTTGAGGCAATGAAAGGCCGCGCCTATGAAGCTGGGTTGAAGAGCGAACTGCTTGGCGGGGCGGTGAACACCAATTTCTCCATTTACTACACCGAGCGGGAAAACGAAGCGGTACGTGACTCCCGTTACCCATCGACCGATGTCCAGTTCGGCGGCAACTGCTGTTATCTAGCAGAAGGCAAAGTAGTCAGTAAAGGCCTCGACATTGAGGTGTCGGGTGAAGTGATGCCTGACTGGATGCTGATTGCCGGCTATACCTATAACAACAATCAAGACCGAACGAAAAATGCTGCATTCAGCGCTATCACCCCCAAGCATATGGTCAAGTTTTGGTCCACTTACCGCCTGCCAGGTGCTTTCAATGATGTGAAGCTGGGAGGCGGGGTCAATCTGCAAAGCGCCACTTACGTCAGCGGATCTGCTGGTGTCCTGGATAAAATGGGGAATCCGGTCAAGGATGCCGATGATAAAGACCTATCCATTCCCTTTGATTACAAGCAGTCAGGCTATGCAGTCTGGAACGCGATGGCCGAGTATCGCCTGGACGAGAACTGGACGCTGGCCTACAACCTCAATAACGTATTCGACAAAACCTATTACACGGCTGTGGGGTCTTCCTACTCCGGTAACTGGTACGGCGACCCTCGCAACCACATGTTGACCCTGCGCGGTACCTTCTGGTAAGCACGGCTTTAAATGAAAAGGGACATCGTGAGATGTCCTTTTTTTGTTTCTGTTACAAAGTGATTGAGAATCCGTCTAAATTATTTTTATCCCGAACGTTCATTAATGGCTCGATACCGATTCAAGTCAAAACCGTCCCTCTGCAACAGGGAGTGGAGTCCGGACGGTTTAACTATATTCAGGCCATTCCGCCCCAAGAGTGGAAGGCCTTCGACATTAATGACATATCTGGGGCTAAACCAAACAATGAAACGCGAGAGTAAAAGGTTCAGGCAAAAACTCTTCAATGCTCCCCTCTCTTCCTGCCGCAGTTGCGTGTCGATGGCGGTCCTGGGGTTGACTCTCAGTGTCTGCGGCGGGGCGTTTGCCCAACCCATACAGGTGAATGTACCAGCCCAGTCGCTGGACAAGGCGCTGACCGAACTGGGCAAGCAGACCGGCCTGCAAGTGCTTTTCGGGCCGGATATGGTCGCGGGCAAGAAGTCCACCGCCGTCAATGGCAGCCTCGAACCTGCAATTGCGCTTGAGGCGCTGCTCAAAGGTGCAGGCCTGAGTTTTCGGATTGAAAACAATACGGTTATCCTCAGCCCTGAAAGTGGCGCGAGCTCAGCCCTGGAGTTGGGCGCCACCACCATCCAGGGCCAGGGTATGGGACAGATGACGGAAAACTCCGGCTCCTATACCACCGGCCTGGTCAGTGCGGGTTCAAAAACCCCTACCAGCCTGAAGGACACGCCACAGTCCGTTTCTGTTATCACCCAACAACTTATTGAAGATCAGCGCATGGTTGACCTGTCCGATGCGATGAGACGCACGCCGGGCATTACCGTTAAAAGCGCCAACTACCGTCTGCCACAGTTCATCTCTCGTGGTTTTCGTATCGACAACATCCAGATTGATGGCGCCTCGCCGATGGACATCGGTTCTGGTATCGGTACCTTCTATGCCAACAAAACTTATGACTTGGCCGAGTTCGACCATATCGAAGTGTTGAAAGGGGCGTCCGGCTTGTTCGGAGGCACCGGTGACCCGGGCGGTATCATCAACGCCGTGCGTAAACGTCCGCTGGATTACTTCCAACTCAAGTTCAACACTTCGGCAGGGTCCTGGGATAACTACCGTACTGAAGTCGACGTGACGGGGCCGATGGCCTTTGACGGCAAGCTGCGCGGGCGCGTAGTAGTAGCCAATACCGACCGTCAGTACTTCATGGATAACCGCAGCACCCAGACGCCCTTTATCTATGGCGTGCTGGAGGCCGACGTGAGTGACACGGCCCGGATTACCGTCGGGGGGCGCTACGAAAAAATTCATGAAAATGGGACTGGTGACGGTTTGCCGCGTTATAGCACGGGGCAGGACTTGAAGCTCAAGCGCAGCACTTGGTACTCGCCGAACTGGGCCTACAGCGATAACAGCTCCCAGGAAGTCTTCGCCAAGTACGATCAGGAGTTAGCTGACGACTGGAAGCTCAACGTCTCCTTGACCAGCACCTTCGATAAATCCGAAACGAAGGGTGCGTTTCTTTATGGCTCTCCTGACCCGGTAACCCTTGAGGGCGCTACCTGGGGCGGCAGCTACATTAAAAGTCGCAGTGAGCAGACACTGTTCGATGCCAACGTGTCTGGAAAATTCACCGCATTTGATCGCGAGCATGAACTACTGATTGGTGCCGACGCCCAAAAAGTGACCAGCCGTTGGCGCTCGACGAAGGGCATGACCGCGTTCTACCCCATTGATATCTACAACCCGGACGCAACGCCTCTGCCTGCTGACAGTATTGGCAATAGGCTTGTACGTGATTACAGCCCCAATACCCGCAAGCAGTATGGTTTGTACTCCACCTTGCGTTTACAACTGACTGATCCGCTCAAGCTGATCATTGGTGCCAGGGCCCAGCGTTATAAGTTTGAACAGGTCTACACAACTGATGATGACGCGAAGGGTGTGTGGAAAGTTGAATCCGACACTGATCGTCGTGAGCCGACCAAGGTGGTGCCCTTTGGTGGCCTGGTGTACGCCCTTGATGACGAATGGTCTGTATACGCCAGTTATTCGGAAATCTTCAAGCCCCAGGCGCAGCAACTGGAAGGTCCAAGCAGTTCCGGCAAGGGGCTGGAACCCATGGTTGGCAAGACTTATGAGACCGGTATCAAAGGGGAACTGTATGACGGGACGCTGAATGTGTCGGCCGCAGTGTTCTACACCAAGCGGGAGAAAGAGGCGATCCAAGATCCCCGATATACACGTGAGTCAGTCCTGTATGGCGGCAGTTGCTGCTTCCTTGCCCAAGGCGAGATCATCAGCAAAGGTATCGAACTTGAAGCCAGTGGTGAGATTACGCCAGGATGGATGGTGATGGGGGGGTACACCCTAAACATCATAGACAATGGCACTAAAGACACTTTCCTCACCACGGTTACGCCCAAGCACCTGGCAAAGCTATGGACTGTCTACACGCTGCCAGATCGACTATCTGACTGGAAAATTGGCGGGGGTGTCAATGTGCAGAGTGCCAGCTATGCCAGTGGGACGGCCTATCGGGTTAGAAAGAACCCGACGGAAAATTACTACGATGTCTACGATGAACGGCCTTTTGATATGGTTCAGGGCGGCTACGCCGTATGGGATGCCATGGTTGAATACAAGGTCGATGAAAACTGGACTGTTGCCCTTAGCGGCAAAAACTTGTTTGATCGCAAGTACTTCGAAACGCTGAGAACTTCTGAGTACGGCAACTACTACGGTGAACCGCGTAACTACATGCTGACGGTGCGTGGCACGTTCTAGAGCTTCGTGATGCACAAAAAACCACCTCGATATGAGGTGGTTTTTTTTTGCACCGCTTATATCTGGATCAATGCAGGGCTAACCAACTGTCCACGGCGCTGTAAATATTTACGATATCCCCAGTAATTCCTGACATGCGCAGGAAATCATGGGTCAGGCCGTTCTGGGTGAGCAAGGTCACGCTGGTTCCGGTGTTCTTTAGCAGATCGGCGTATTCCAGGCCCTCGTCATAAAGCGGGTCATATTCGGCCAGGCTTATATAGGCCGGTGCCAAGGCGGTCAGTCCCTGGGTCAGCAATGGCGAGGTACGCCAGTCGCCACGTTGCTCAGCGTCAGGCGTGTAGTGTCGATAAAACCATTGCAGTGTCTTGCTCTCCAGTAGGAAACCTTCGGCATACCGCTGGTGGGAAGGGCGAGTACGCTGGGTATCAGCGATCGGGTAGAACAGCAACTGAGCCTGAGGTTTAAGCACCATCTCCTCAGGGTGTTGCACGGCACTGATAGCCAGAACAGTCGCCAGGGTTGCGCCTGCGCTGTCACCGGCGAGCGTCACTTTGAGCGGGTCCAGTTGAAGCACGGCACCCTCACGGGCGAGCCAATTCGCACTGTCCACGGCATCATTCACAGCCGCGGGAAATGGATGCTCGGGCGCCAGGCGATACGCCGGTGCCAGCACCGCATGGCGCCCGCTGGCGGCCAGGCGCCGGCAGATCGAGTCGTGGGAGTCGAGACTGCCGAGGACATAACCGCCGCCATGGAAATACAGGATCACCGGCAGCACGCTTTGCTCTGTACCGATCTTGCGGTAGAGACGGGCAGCCAGTAGCTGACCGTCGCGAGTGGGGACCTGTAATGCGCTGACATTGATCGCGCCGGGTGGGCTCGGGTCGAGAATCTGCGACGTCAGGTCGAACTCGGCTCGTGCGGCTTGTGGTGTGAGTTGGTGCATCGGCTGGCTTTTGCCGCTTAGGCGGCCCATCTCGGCCAGTTCCAGAAAACCTTCGAGGTCAGGGTCCAGAGGCATTGCGTGTTCCTTATCAGGTGGTTGCCCAACAAAAATGCCCCAGGCCACAGGCCTGGGGTGATGGCAGGATTAACGGGTGACCGCTTCGCGCTGCGGTAATTGCTGGAGCAGGCTGTGCAGAAGCTGGCTGTTGTTAAGCATCTGGTAATGCCCGGCGACGATTCGCTCGTCCAGAATGCTGCCCGCCACCGGATTGGTGAAGTCCGGTGAATTGGCGTCGCAGGCCCACCAGCAGCAGGCAGACGCTCGTGTCTGCGGCAGTGTTTTCAGATCCAGGGACAGGCCCTTGAGTTTCATCGCGACCATGAACGTATGGGCTAGCTCTTCGACACTGATGTTGCTGAACGCTGAAGTGCCGGCGACTTGTTGGCGGATATCCGTGATCGACCGTTCCAGCATCGCTTGGGGGCTGTCGGCTGGGAGTTCCACTACCGGTAGGTGCTCGCAGGCTTGAGCGAAGATCACGGCAAGGAAACCGCGCAAGTCATCGCCCCAATCCAGATCGCGAGCAGCGGGTACGGTGGACGGGATAAAGCTGTCTACCAATCCCAGGAACTCTACTTCCTGGCCCTGCTTTTCCAGTTCCTGAGCGACCAGTACTGCGAGGGTGCCCCCCAACGACCAACCAACTAGTTGATAAGGTCCCTGGGCCTGTTTCTGGCGAATGTACTGGGCATAGTCGATAGCCATGGACGCCAGAGATTCGTCCTGCCAGTCGCGGTCGAGCAGCATGCGACATTGCAGGCCATAGACGCTGCGCTGGCCTTCCAGGCGACGTGCGAGGGTGTCGTAGTCGAACACCGTGCCAAAGCCGGCATGCAGGCAGAACAGCGGCGGCACATGGGGCACGCGGCTATTGAGCAACAGCAAAGGGTCCAGGTCGGTGGCAGGGGCGAAGCCCGACAGTTCGGCAATGGTCGGTTTGCCGATCATGTCCCGCAGTTTCAGTTCCAACCCCAGCTCAGGCTGGTTACGGACCTTGGACAGCACTTTGAGGATGCGCAGCGAATCGCCGCCCAACTCGAAGAAATTGTCGGTCACACCCACGCTTTCCAGCTCCAAAACCTGTTGCCAAATGATTGCCAGGGCTTGTTCCACAGCATTGCGAGGGGCTACGAATTCACGGCCCTTGAAGTCGGGATCAGGTAGTGCCTTGCGGTCGATCTTACCGTTGGGATTAAGCGGCAATGCGGCCAGGCGAATGATCTGCGTGGGCACCATATAGTCAGGCAAGTCAGCCTGGAGCAAGGCGCGCAAGCGTTCTCCTGGCGCATCATCAGTTGGGGTGACGACATAGCCGATCAGCTGTTTGCTGACGCCCGCCTCACGAGCGACCACCACTGCATCCTGTACCCCCGGAATATCTCGCAACCTGGATTCGATTTCACCAAGCTCTATGCGGAATCCGCGAATCTTTACCTGGTTATCCAGGCGTCCCAGGTAATCGATTACGCCATTGGGACGTTGGCGTACCAGATCGCCCGTGCGGTACAGGCGCGAGCCGTTGGCGGCAAATGGGTCGAGCACAAACCGTTCGGCCGTCAGCCCCGGACGCTGATGATAACCCCGAGCCACACCTTCACCGCCAATGTACAACTCGCCGGCCACACCCTCGGGTAACGGGTTGAGGTGTTCGTCGAGAACATACAGCGTGCGCTCGCCAACCCGCGTACCAATCGGTGCGTATACTGCGCCGCAGGTTTCACTGACGGGGACTTTCCACAGCAGTGGCGTGACCACGGTTTCGGTCGGGCCGTAGCCATTGGTCAAATAAACAGGTTTGAGTGTGTGCTTGACCAGCTCAAAGTTGGCCTCGGCCACCGCATCCCCACCAAAGCAGTAAATGCGCACAGCAGGCGGTGCCTTGCCGCAGTCTCGGGCGTACTCTGCCAACTGTTGCAGATAAGCCGGTGGGAAGCAGGCGATGCTGATCCGGTGGGCATGCAAGGCGTGCCAGGTTTCCTCGGGGGTCCACAGGCGGTTCTCGCGCACCACCAACTGGCCTCCGTGGGCCAAGGTACTCAGCCAGCGCTCTTGGGCCCCATCGAAAGCAAACGACATGAACAACAGTTCGCGGGTGCTGTTGTCCATTTCATAGCGCTGGCCGATCGCCTGGCAGTGCATGCGGATCTGCCCGTGGCTGACCGCCACGCCCTTGGGTTTGCCCGTGGAGCCGGAGGTGTAAATCAGGTAGGCGAGGTTGTCCGCATCCATCAGCGATTGCGGGTGGCGATCGGACAGAGCAGTCAGGGGCAGAGTGTCCAGTTCGATCAGTGCAGGCGCCCATGGCTGGCTGAAACGCTCGCGCAACGAGCCCTGGGTGAGCAGTACTGCCATCGCCGAGTCTTCGACGATCCACTTCACTCGGTCTTGCGGGTAGTCAATATCCAGCGGGACGTAAGCGCCGCCCGTCTTCATCACGGCGTAGAAGGCGACGACCACATCCACTGAGCGTTCCAGGGCGACACCAACGAAGATCTCTGGCCCAACGCCCTGTGCGATCAGGTAGTGGGCCAGGCGGTTGGCGCGCTGCTCCAGTTGGCCATAGGTCAGTTGCTCCTGGTCACAGATCACTGCCACGGCATCCGCGTTGGTCACGGCATGGTTGCGGATCTGTGTCACGAGCAAGGGCAGGTCATAAACCTCGGCTACCAGTTCGTTATCCTGCTGCAAGGCCCGTTGCTCACCGGCATTGAGCGTGGATAGGCTACCGAGGGTGGCTTTCGGATTTTCGAGCATGGCCAGCAGCAGAGTTTCGAAGCTACGGCGCAGTTGCGCGGTGGCCTCGGCGGTGAAACAGTTGCGCAGGTACATGAACTCAACGGTGAGGCGATCGCCCAGGTTAACCGCAAGGTCCATGGCGAAGTTGGTAACACCCTGAGTCCTGGTTTCACCGAATTTGAGGTGATCCTGCTCGGCTTCTTGCAGGCGCTCATCCACCGGGTAGTTCTCGAACACGATGATGCTGTCGAACAGCGCTTGGCCGCCTTGTCCCGACCAGCGTTGTACGTCGGCCAGCGATGCATGTTCGTGATCGCGTACTTCCAGGTTGTAGGTTTGCAGTTTTCGCAACCAATCGGTCACGGTCTGCTGTGGCTGTGGGGTCTGAATGATCGGCAAGGTGTTGATAAACAATCCCAGCATTTCATCGGATGCCTCAAGGCTCAGTGGCCGTCCTGCGACGGTACTGCCAAAGCACACGCTGTCCTGTCCCGTATAGCGCTGCAACAGCAGTAGCCAGGTTGCTTGGATAAATGTGTTGGGTGTGACGCGCAACCGTTGCGCCTGATCTATTAGGTGTTGGGTTTGTTGCGCGTCCCAGTTGAGGTAAAGCGCCTCATGCCCGTCGCAACCAGGATCAGGTCGTGGCGATAGGCTATTGGCGAGAACGGTTGGCCCGTTCAGCCCTTGCAGCTTCTGTTTCCAGAAAGTTTCCAGGGAGGACTGTGACTGGGTTTTCAACCAGGCGATGTAGTCTCGGTACTTACCACGTTTTGGCTCGGGAGTCTTGCCGTTGTACACCTCGAACACTTCGGCGAGCAGCCGTGAGCTGCTCCAGCCATCTAGTAAAATATGATGGTGGGTCCAGATCAGGTAGAGCTGTTCGGCCGGCAGTTTGATCAGGGTCAGGCGCATCAATGGTGCCGCCAGTAGGTCGAAGCCTTCGCGGTTATCTGCTTCGATCAGATCTTGCAGGTCGTTTGCGCAGGACTCACGGTTCTGCCAATCAAGAATACGCAGGGGGAGGTCAGTTTTTTTGAACACCATTTGCAGCGGTTCAGCCAGGTGGCTGGCGGTCCAGAAACCCGTACGCAGGATTTCATGGCGTTCGACGGCAGTATTCCAGGCGTCGGTAAACCGCGCGATGTCCAGGCCGCTGACGGGTACTGCGGTTTGGTTGATGTAAGCTGCGGCCTCGGACGCCTCAAGGGTGTGGAACATCATCCCTTGTTGCATGGGGGACAAGGGATAGAGGTCTTCAATCTGCTGAATAGGGAGGCTCAGTGTGTCCAGTTGCGCCTGGCTCAAGCCAGCCAACGGAAAGTCAGAGGGTGTTGCACCTTGATGGTTGGTATCGCAGCAGTAGGCGACCAACTGCTCAAGTGCTTGTAGGTAGTTATTGGAGAGCTTCTGGATGACCTCGGCAGGGATTACTTCCTGGCTGAAGATCCAGGCCATGCTCAGCTGGCCGTCATCGATCTGGCTATGAATGGTTAGTCGGTTGCACAGCGCTGGATTGCTGTTTTTCTCTACGCCATATTTTTCTCTCACCGGGACAAACAGGGCACCTGCGGCGCTGTCGGTTTGATCTCGGTAGTTGAAGGCGATGCGCGGCATTGGTAGCGCGTCCAGGCTTGCCTGGACCTGTGTGTCACCCAGGTAGCGCAAGACACCAAACCCAATGCCTTTATCGGGAATGGCCCGCAGTTGTTCCTTGACCTGCTTGATCGCTTCGCCCCAGTCCTTATGGGCGGTCAACTTGACCGGGTACAGGCTGGTGAACCGGCCCACGGTGCGGGTCAGGTCGATATCATCGAACAGGGCTTCGCGGCCATGGCTTTCCAGTTGGACCAAAACGTTTTCGCACGAGGTCCATTGGCTGACTGTACGGGTCAGGGCAGTCAGGAGCAGATCGATAATTTGCGTGCGATAGGCCGCGGGCGCGACTTGCATCAGTTGCTGGGTCAGGGTTTTGCTGAGCTTGATATCGACAGTCGTCGCTTGGCCGTGCCGTTGGCAGCCCTCAGGGTTGGCCTGGGGCAGGTCGTGGCTTGAAGCGTCCAGTTGCTGGACCCAGTACGCCAGTTCTTGTTGCAGGGCGTCGCTGCGACCGTAGTCTTGCAACTTCTCGCCCCAGGTTTTGTAGGCGCTGGTTTTCTCCGGCAAGGCCAGCGCCTGACCCATTTGCAGTTGGTGGTAGGCCGTTTGCAAATCATCAAACAGGATGCCCCAAGACACGTCATCCGCCACCAAGTGATGGATCGCCAGCAACAGGCGCTGGCTGCCATCGTTCAGACTGACCAGCACTGCCCGCAACAGCGGTCCGTGTTGTAAGTTGAGGCTGCGCTGGGCTTCGTCGCCCAAGGATTGCAATTGCGTGACGCCATCAATGTACGTTTGCCACAGCACCGACGTAGTCGCCGGACGGTATTCAGCGCTCCAGCCAGAGTCAGTTTGAGTGAAACTCAGACGCAGTGCATCGTGGTGTTGGATCAGGGCGTTGAGGGCCTGCTCCAGCAGTTGCGGCTCCAGGGCCATGGCAGGCTTGAGCAGCACTGATCGGTTCCAGTGATTGCGCTCGGGGATGTTAGTGTCTAAGAACAGTTGCTGGATCGGCAACAGCGGGGCGCTGCCGATGACTGGGCCTTGATCGATCACGAGGCCCTGGCCGTGGGTTTTCGCCACATTGGCCAAGCCCTGGATGGTCTGGTGCTGGAACAGGTCCTTGGGGGTGAAGTGGATGCCGGCCTGACGGGCGCGACTCACTACCTGGATCGAGATGATCGAGTCGCCGCCCAGTTCGAAGAAGTTGTCGGTGACACCGACTTTTTCCAGTTTGAGCACTGTTTGCCAGATACCTACAATGGTGGTCTCCAGTGCTCCCTTGGGGGCAACATAGGTTTTTTGCACTTGGCTGGCATCGGGTTTTGGCAGTGCCTTACGTTCAAGCTTTCCGTTCGGGCTCAAGGGTAATTGGTCGAGAAACAACCAGTACACCGGGACCATATAGTCCGGCAGGTGTTCCTTGAGACGGATCTTGAGTCTGTCGCGCAAGTGTGTAGTGTCGATGTCTTTACGCGGTACGACGTACCCGACCAACTGCAAGCCAGTGGCAGTATCGACTGCCAGTACGGCCACCTCGTGTACTTCGTCTTGCTCCAGCAACCGCGCTTCGATCTCACCCAGTTCGATGCGCAAACCGCGAATTTTCACTTGATGGTCAATGCGCCCGACGTATTCGATGACCCCGTCAGGACGTTGGCGCGCCAGGTCGCCGGTGCGGTACAGGCGTTCACCTTGAGCGTAGGGGCTGGCAACGAAGCGCTCTGCGGTCAGGGCTGGGCGCTGGTGATAACCGCGGGCCAGGCCTTCGCCGCCTAGGTACAGCTCGCCGATCACCCCGGTTGGTACAGGTGCCAGGTCTGAATTGAGGACCCAGGTGGTCAGGTTAGCGATAGGCTGGCCGATTGGCACGCTGCTGCGGCTTTCCTCGCGACAGGTCCAGTGGGTCACATCAATGGCGGCTTCAGTTGGGCCGTAGAGGTTGTAGAGCGCTGCGTTTGGCAACTTGGCAAATACTTGTTGCTGGGCATCGGCCGACAGTGCTTCACCGCTGCACACGATGCGCTTTAAGCCATTGCAGCGGGATACTTGCTCATCGGCGAGGAACACCTGGAGCATCGACGGTACGAAGTGCAGGGTAGTTATATCGTGCTGGTTGATCAGTTCGACCAAGCGGGCTGGATCGCGATGGTCTCCAGGACCGGCAATCGCCAGGCGTGCACCGGTCATCAACGGCCAGAAAAACTCCCAGACTGAGACGTCAAAGCTGAACGGGGTTTTTTGCAGCACCGTGTCGGCTGTCGTGAGGTTGTAGGCCTGCTGCATCCAGCACAAACGGTTGACCAGTGCGCAATGCCGGTTGGCTGCACCTTTTGGCTTGCCGGTAGAGCCGGAGGTGTAAATCACGTAGGCCAGGTTTTCCGGATCCAAAGTAATACCGGGGTTGCTGCTGGGCCAGGCGCTGATAACTGGCTCGTCCAGACACAGCGTTTCCACACCGGCGGGAACCGGCAGCTTGTCGAGTAACGTCTGTTGGCTAAGCAACAAGGTGATGCCACTGTCCTGCATCATGTACGCAAGCCGATCACTCGGGTATTCAGGGTCTAGCGGAACATAGGCGCCGCCAGCCTTGAGGATGGCCAGCAGGCCGATCACCATATCCAGGCTGCGTTCGATGGCAATACCCACCAGTACATCGTGGCCGACGCCGCGTTCAATCAGGCGATGGGCCAATGAGTTGGCTTTCTGATTGAGTTGGTTATAGGTCAACTGGCTCTCACCAAAAATGAGCGCTACGGCGTCAGGGGTGCTTTCTACTTGCTGCTCGATCCACTGGTGGGTGCAACGCTCAAGCGGATACGTGATAGTGGTGTCGTTCCAGTCGTACAGGATCTGCTGTTGTTGTGCGTTGCTGAGTAACGACAAACTGGCAATTGCTTGCTGTGGTGCTGCGATGCAGCGATCGAGCAGGTTTAGCCAGTGTTGTCCGAGGCGTTCAATGGTGCTGGCTTCAAACAGGTCGGTGGCGTAGTTCAGAGTTGCTGACAAACCCTGCGTTGATTCGAAGGTGCTGAAAGTCAGGTCAAACTGTGCGGTGCGACTGCCCCATCTGATGCCCTCGACGTCCAGCGAGGATGCAGGCGCAAGTTGTACTGTTGTGGAGTCCTGATGCTCTTTAAGATGGTTATACATCACCTGGAATAATGGGCTGATGCTCAGGTTCCGTTCCGGCTGCAAGGCCTCGACCAGTTGTTCGAAAGGCAGGTCCTGATGCGCCTGGGCATCCAGTGCCGTTTGCTTGACCTGGGCCAGTAGTTCGCTGAAAGACAGCGATTCATCGAAGCGCGCCCTGAGTACTTGAGTATTGACGAAAAAACCCAGCAAGCGCTCGGTTTCAACCCGGTTACGGTTGGCCACGGGTACGCCCACCCGAATGTCGGACTGGCGGCTGTAATGGTGCAACAGCGCCTGGAACGAGGCGAGCAGCAACATAAACAGAGTCACATTGTGTTGCTGGGCAAGCTGCTTGAGGTTGTGTTCCAGGGAGGCTGGAACCGTGACTGCAATGTTCGCCCCTCGATAGCTCTGGACAGCTGGCCGTGGGTGATCGGTGGGTAACTCCAATACGGGTTGTTCACCACCCAATTGGGCTTGCCAATAAGCCAGTTGGCGTTCGCTTTCACCGGCTTCCATCCAATGACGTTGCCAGATGGCATAGTCGGCGTACTGGATTGTCAGCTCTGGCAAGACGTTTGGTTGGCCTTGCTGATAATCCGAGTACAGTGCAACCAGTTCGTCGACCATCACCTGCATCGACCAGTCATCCGAGACGATGTGGTGCTGGGTCAGCACCAGTACATGGTCATCCTGGCCCAGCTGTAGCAATGCTACACGCAGCAGTGGGCCTTGTTGCAAATCAAATGGCTGGTAAGCCTGGGCTTGGATAAATGCCTTGATTCCTGCGTCGTCGAGCCCCGAAACGCTGCTTTGCTGGATCTGCATCGGCATGTCGAGGTGAATAATTTGCAATGGTCGATCTTCGCCATGTGCAAACGTGGTGCGCAGCGTCTGGTGACGGGCGATTAAGGCGTTGAAGCTTTGCTCCAGCGCCACGACGTCCAGTTTACCCTTGAGTCGCAGGGCAGTTGGAATGTTGTAGGCTGCGCTGTCGGGGTCTAGTTGCCAGAGCACCCACTGCCGTTCTTGAGCGAAAGAAAGTGGGATGGATTCGAAGGCTGACTGCACTTCAGGGATTGGCAGGTTGGTGGGTGAAACCCCTTCAGCCAGCATTTTTTCCAGGTACAGCTTGCGCTTTTCCAGGGGCAGGGTGATGAAACGCCGGGCAATACGGGCGGCGACAGTCTTATCCATCAGAACTCCTCCATTTCATCGAGCAGGGCTTCAAGTTTGTCGAGTTTCTGCGCGGTGACAGGTCCTGCCTGCTGCTCAAGCTGGGCGGTAAACGCGCCCAGAGTCGGGTGTTGGAACATCAACTGCGGCGTCAACTGCATACCCAGCTCAAGTTGTAGGCGCGAGACCACGCTCACGACCAGTAGTGAGTGCCCACCCAGTTCAAAGAAATGGTCCTCCAGGCCGATAGGCTCGACTTTCAATACGTCTTGCCAAATCGCTGCGACCTGCTGTTGCAAAGGACTACAGGGCGCTACATAGGTTTTTTGCGCCAGACTGGCATCCGGCGCCGGCAACACCTTGCGATCGAGCTTGCCATTGGGGGTCAGCGGCAGGCTGGCGAGGAAGACCCAATGGATGGGCACCATGTACTCCGGCAGGTCGCCCTTGAGCTGACGCTTGCACGCCTCACGCAGCGCCTGTTCATCGCTGACCGCTTGCACGGCAACCACGTACGCCACCAACTGCGAATGGCCAGCGACGTCCCGCACCACCACGGCGGCTTCGCGCACTTGCGGTTGCTCCAACAGCCGCGCCTCGATTTCCCCCAGTTCGATCCGCAATCCACGGATTTTTACCTGGTGATCCACCCGACCGATGTACTCGATCACCCCGTCCGCGCGGTAGCGCGCCAGGTCGCCGGTGCGGTACAGGCGCGTACCGGGCGCACCAAATGGGTCAGGCAGGAAGCGTTCGGCGGTGAGTGCCGGGCGCTGGAAATAACCCCGCGCCAGGCCATCGCCGCCAATCAACAATTCACCCGTCACCCCGACCGGCACCGGCGCCAGGTTATCGTCGAGGATATACAGGCTGGTATTGGCAATCGGCCCGCCCAGCCACGGCTGAGGCTGGGTTGGCGTGAGCGGGTACTGCGCCGACCAGATGGTGGTCTCGGTCGGCCCGTAGAGGTTCCACACCTGGGGCGAAAGCGCCAAAAGGCGGGTCGCCAGTTCCAGGGGCAGCGCCTCACCGCCGCACAGCAGTTTGCAGCCCTTGAGCTCATCGGCCTGCGGGTGATCGAGCAGCATGCGCCAGGTCGAGGGCGTGGCCTGCAACACGCTGATGCGCTGCTGTTTGACCAGGGCAAGCAAGGCTTGCGGGTCGAGGTTGATGTCCTGTCCGGTCAGCACCAGGGTTGCGCCAGCCAACAGTGGCCCATAGATTTCCAGGCCGAAAATATCGAACGAAAAGGTGGTCAGCGACAGCAGCCGGTCATTGGCATCCAGGCCCGGCTGGCGGGCCATGCTGCACACAAAGTTGGTCAGGGCGCCATGGCGCACCATCACGCCTTTGGGCTTGCCGGTGGAGCCGGAGGTGTAGATCACGTAGGCCAGGTGTTCGGCCGTGGTGCGCGGCAGCGGGTTTTCGCAGCTGTAGCCATCGAGCCACGCATCCGGTTGGTCCAGGGCCAGGGCACTGACCCCGGCCGGGATCGGCAAGCGCGCCAGCAACGGTGCCTGGGTCAGCAGCAGTGCCAGGCCGCTGTCTTGCATCATGTAGGCCAGGCGTTCCTCGGGGTACGCCGGGTCCAGCGGCACATAGGCGCCACCGGCCTTGAGAATCGCCAGCAGCCCGACCACCAGGTCAACGCTGCGTCGCACCGCAATTCCCACCAGTACATCCGGGCCGACACCGGCCGCGATCAGGCGATGGGCCAGGCGGTTGGCCTGCTGGTTGAGTCGGGCAAAGGTCAATGACTGGGTGTGGAAGACCAACGCCACGGCATCCGGGGTGCGGGCGGCCTGGGCTTCGATCAGGTGGTGGATGGCGCTGTCGCGAGGGTAGTCGGCAGTGCTGGCGTTCCAACCTCGTAGGATCTGCTGTCTTTCCATATCACTGAGCAGCGACATACTGTTGATTGGCTGCTGTGGCGCTGCAATGCAGTGTTCCAGCAAGTTCAGCCAATGTTTCCCAAAGCGCTCAATGGTGCTGGCGTCAAACAGGTCGGTGGCATAGTTCAGCGTTGCAGACAGACCCTGTGCTGATTCAAAGGTGTTGAGGGTCAGGTCGAATTGAGCGGTATGGTGTTCTCTGCTCAGACTCTCGACGTGCAAGGCGGAAGGTGATGACGGCTGGCCGGCTGAGGCGCCCTGGTGTTCGCTGAGGTGGTTGAACATCACCTGGAACAAAGGGTTGAGGCTCAGGTTACGTTCCGGCTGCAGGGCTTCGACCAGTTGCTCGAAGGGCAGGTCCTGGTGGGCTTGGGCTTGCAGCGCAGTTTGCTTGACCTGTGCCAACAGTTCGCTGAAGGACAGCGGTTCATCGAAGCGTGCCCTGAGCACTTGGGTGTTAACAAAAAAGCCCAGCAAACGCTCGGTTTCTACCCGGTTGCGATTGGCCACAGGCACGCCGACACGAATGTCGGCCTGACGGCTGTAATGGTGCAAAAGTGCCTGGAACGAGGCGAGCAGCAGCATGAACAGTGTCACATTGCTCTGCTGGGCAAGCTGCTTGAGTTTTTGTGCCAGCGCCGGGGGAACCGTGACCGTGATGTTCGCCCCACGATAGCTCTGCACGGCAAGTCGCGAACGATCTGTGGGCAACTCCAGGACCGGCTGTTCGCCGCCCAGTTGGCCCTTCCAGTAAGCCAGCTGGCGTTCACTTTCCCCTGCCTCCATCCAGCGGCGCTGCCAGATCGAATAATCGGTGTATTGAATCGGCAGTGCTTGCAGCTCGACGGATAGGCCCTGGGAATAGCCACCATACAGTTGAACCAGTTCCTGGACCATCATGTGCATTGACCAGTCATCGGAGACAATATGATGCTGGACCAGCAGCAGGACATGATCCTCTTCAGAAATGCGTAGTAACTTCACCCGCAGTAACTGATCACGGCGCAGGTCGAAGGGTTGACGGCTCTGCTGTTCAACGAAGTCCTTGATAAAACTATCTGTGGCGCCGTTCTTGCTAATGACGTCGAGGAACAGGCCGCTCAGGGGGGCGATCACCTGCATCACGCCTTGAGGTTCTTCGACAAATCGGGTGCGCAAGCTTTGGTGGCGTTCGATCAGGGTATCGAAGCTGCGTTGCAATGCATCGACGTCCAGTGGTCCCCGCAACCGCAGTGCGGTTGGCAGGTTATAGGCGGCGCTGGCAGGATCGAGCAACCACAGAAACCACTGGCGCTCCTGGGCAAACGACAAGGGTATTTGCGCAAAGAAATGCCGGATTTGTGGGATCGGCAAGCGCGACAAGCTCATGCCCTTGGCGCTCATTTGCTCATAGAGGGTTTTGCGCTGGGTAACTGGCAACTTGATAAAGCGGTCTATCAAGTCATTCAGGGCGTTGGCTTGCATTTATTGGGTCTCCAGCACATCGAGCAGATCAAACAGATCATTCAATGAGTCATCAGGGGCTTGTTCGCCAGCGGGCTCGATACGGGATGCATAGTCTTGCAGCGAGGCACTTTCGAAAATCGTGGCCAGTGGTACCTCAATACCCAGGTGCAGGTGCACGCGGGACGTCACCTGCGTGGCCAGCAGCGAATTGCCACCAAGGGCGAAGAAGTTGTCATCCAGGCCAATACGCTGGGTTTTCAGCACTGCTCGCCAGATATCGGCAATGTCGCTCTGCAACCCGCTTTGCGGTTCACGGTGTTCCTGGGCTTCGCTTTGCATGTCTACGCAGGCCAGAGCCTTGCGGTCGAGCTTGCCGTTGGGGTTGCGTGGCATCTGCTCCAGCACATGCACCTGGGCAGGAATCATGTAGGCCGGCAGGCGGGCCTTGAGGAAGGCCCGCAGCGCATCGATGCCTGAGTGAGTGTCACTTTCTTCCAGGGTCAGATAGGCAATCAACTGCTTGCCCAGCGGGTTCTCGCCGACCAGTACGGCCGCTTCGCGAACCCTGGGGAACAGCGCGATTTGCGCCTCGATCTCGCCCAGCTCTATACGGAATCCGTGGATTTTTACCTGCTGGTCCACACGCCCCAGGTACTCCAGGGCGCCGTCTTCCTTGCGTCGGCGCGCCAGGTCACCGCTCTTGTACAACCGCTCGCCCGGTATCAGGGCAAAGGGGTTGGGCACAAAGCTGGCGGCGGTGCGCGCCGGGTCACCACAGTAGCCGCGCCCTACGCCGACGCCGGCAATGCAGATTTCACCCGTTGCCCCGGTGGGGATCGGCGACAGGTCGTCGTCCAGCACATACAGACGATTATTATCGGTTGGGTAACCGATCGGGATGTAGGTGCGTTGAGTCGAGGCCGGGTCGATGTTGTAGAACGCCACATCATCAGAACACTCAGCCGGCCCGTAGGCGTTGACCAGCTTGATGGCCGGGTAGCGTGCCAGCCAGTCGGCGGCAGTTTCTGCCGGCAGCGCTTCGCCCGTTGGTAGTAGCCAGCGCAGGTCGGGAAGGTCGCTGTGTTGTTCGATTAGCAGCGCCTGGATCAGCGCCGGGACAATTTCCAGCACGGTAATACGTTGTTCTTCAACGTGCTTGAGCAGAGCCTGAGGGTTCTTCGAAATGTCGTCGGCAAAAATACATACCTTGGCGCCGCACAGCAGTGCGGTGAGGAACTGCCAGACAGAAATATCGAACGACTGGGAAGCGGTCTGCGCGATGATGTCCTGCTCGGTCAGTTGCAGGTAAGGCACTTTGCTCAACTGATTGTTGAGCATGCCGGCCTGTTCCACCATGACCCCCTTGGGCTGCCCGGTGGAGCCTGAAGTGAAAATCACATAAGCCAGGTTGTTCGGGCCGCTGTAGCGTCCTGGACGTTGCCGGTTGGCCAAATCAGGCGGCAGATCTTCCCAGACCAGCAGGCCCACGCTATGTTCGGGGGCGCTGATGGCCAGTTCGCCAAGCAGCATCTGGGCCTGCTCGCGGTACTTGGCCGTGCAGACCAATAGTGGCGTCTTGCTAAGGCGCAGGACGCTCTTGATCCGTTCGCCAGGATGGCTTGGGTCCAACGGAAGATATCCTGCGCCGGCCTTGAAGGTGCCGACAATCATTGCCAGCAGCTCCAGGTCGCGGTCGGCCAGCAGGGCCACGGGTTGGTCCAGGCCCACGCCGCGCTCGATCAAGCGATGGCCGAGGATGTTCGCCTCATGGTCGAGTTGCTCGTAGGTCCAGGCACGGTCCTGGCAAACCGCTGCCACGCGTTGCGGGCTGGCATCGACGTGCTGTTCGAACTGCTCGACAAATGAGCGCTGCAGATCGTGGGGCACCTGCGATTGATTGTGTTCAAGGGCCCACTCACTTAGACGTTCCGGAGCCACCAGAGTGATCTGGGCCAACGGTTGGTGCAGGTGATGACGCAGGGCGATCAGCCATTGCTTGAACTCTTCGAGCAAGCTGTCCATGGTCGACTGCTCGAAAAAGCGGGTGTCGTATGACAGATGCAGGCCAACCTTGTCGCTCGGGTAGACCACCACGGTCACCGGATAATTAGTGTGGGTCCGCGAAGAGTCGGAGATTACGCCCATGTCCTGAGCGTCCTGGCCGACGGAGTCTTCCATCGGCGCGTTTTCGTAGACGAAGAGGCTGTTGAACAGCGGCTGGCCTTTGAGGATCTGGCTACACTCCTGAATGTTGACCAGGGGCAGATAGTCATATTCACGCAGTGACACGTTCTTGTGCAGGATGGTTTGCAGCCAGGCGAGGGTGCTGAGTTGACTGTCCGGGGTGGGGATAGCGACCCGCAACGGTACGCTGTTGATAAACAGCCCTACGGTATTTTGCATCTCGGGAATATGCGCTGGGCGACCGGAAACCGTTACACCGAACACTACGTCCCGCGAGCGACTGTGGTTATGCAGGGTCAAGGCCCAGGCAGCCTGGACGAAGGTGTTGAGCGTGAGGTGGTGGCGCGTCGCGGCCTCTTGCAGTGCGGTGCTGTCTTGCTGGCTGAGCCAGGTGTAGTTGTCGCCAATCACCGACACCGAGTGCGCAGGCACTTGCGGATGATCCACCGGGAGTGACGTGGTGTGCTCCAGGCCTTCCAGTTGATCTTGCCAGAACGTCGTGGCGGCGGTGCGATCCTGTTGTTGCAACCACTGGATAAAGTCGCGGAAGCGGTAGGGCGTGGCGAGCTCACAGGGTTTACCCGCCAACATGGCGTGGTAGATCTCGAAGAAGTCCGACATCAGCAACGAGCGGCACCAGGCATCTAGCAGGATATGGTGGTTGCTCATGACAAACCGGTGGGAGTGGTCGGCCAGCAGGATCAGCTTGAAGCGGATCGGAGGCTGCAAGGCTAGATCGAAGCCGGCTTCCCGCTCTACCTTGAGCAAGTGTTCGATCTGTGCTTGTACCCGGTCCATCGGCACATGGCTCAAGTCCAGCCGTTCGACCTGCACGTTGCTGTTTTTGTGGATGACTTGCAGCAGCGTGCCGCCGGTATTCCACAGGAATGACGCCCGAATCGCTTCATAGCGTTTTACCACCTGCTGCCAGGCCGCCTCGAAGCGCGGATAGTCCAGCGTTTCCTTGATGGTGTAGCACTCTTGCATGAAGTAAATGCCGGAGTTTTTTTCCAGTAACGTGTGCACCAGCAAGCCTTCCTGCATCGGCGACAACGGGTAAATGTCTTCGATCTGCTGGACCGGGATGCTCAGTGTGTCCAGTTGTGCCTGGCTCAACCCAGCCAATGGGAAGTCAGAGGGTGTTGCACCTTGGTGATCGGTATCGCAGCAATAGCCGATCAGTTGCTCGAGCGCATGCAGGCAGTTGTTGGCGAGGTTCTGGATGACTTCAACAGGGAAGACGTCGTCGCTGAACGTCCAGCTCATGCTCAACTGGCTGCCATAGACCTGGCTATTGATGGTCAGCCAGTTGCCCAAAGGCGTTTCGCTGCTTTTTTCGGCACCACGCTCCTCGCCAGTAGGCACAAACAGCGCGCCTTCGGCACTGTCGAAGCTACCGTCGAACTGGCCCAGGTAGTTGAAGGTAATACGTGGCACGGGCAATGCGCTCAGGCGTTCCCGAGTCTGAGCGTCACCCAGATAGCGTAGAACGCCAAATCCAATGCCTTTGTCAGGAATGGCCCGCAGTTGTTCCTTGACCTGTTTGATTGCTTCGCCCAAATCCGGATGGGCGCTCAACTTGACCGGGTACAGGCTGGTGAACCAGCCGATGGTGCGGGTTAGGTCAATGTCATCGAACAGGGGTTCGCGGCCATGGCTTTCCAGTTGGATCAGCACGTTGTCGCGCGTGGTCCATTGGCTGACTGCACGGGTTAGGGCCGTCAGCAGCAGATCATTGATTTGTGTGCGATAGGCCGCGGGCGCGACTTGCAACAGTTGTTGGGTCAGGGTTTTGCTCAACAGGATATCGACAGTCGTTGACCGGCTATGCTGCTGGCTGCCGTCAGGATTGGATTGCGGCAGGTCGTGGCTGGCGGCGTCCAGTTGCTGTTCCCAGTACATCAGTTCCTGTTGCAACTCGGCACTCTGCCCATAGCCCCGCAACCTTTCGCCCCATGTCTTATACGCACTGGTCTTCTCCGGCAATTCAATCGCCTGGCCCGCCTGCACTTGCCGGTACACGGTTTGCAAATCATCAAACAAAATCCGCCACGACACGCCATCCACCACCAAGTGATGAATCGCCAGCAGCAAGCGCTGGCTACCGTCACCCAGGCTGACCAGCACCGCGCGCAGCAGCGGCCCGTCTTGCAGGTTGAGGCTGCGTTGGGCTTCGTCGCCCAAAGATTGCAGTTGCGTTGCGTCGTCAATCCGGGTCTGCCACAACACCGACGTCGTGGCCGGGCGGTATTCGGCGTTCCAGCCAGAATCAGCCTGAGTGAAGCTCAGGCGCAGGGCGTCGTGGTGTTGGATGAGGGCGTTGAGGGCCTGTTCCAGCAGGTGCGGGTCCAGGGCCGTGGCGGGCTTGAGCAGTACCGATTGATTCCAGTGGTGGCGCTCGGGGATCTCGGTATCGAAGAACAGGTGTTGGATCGGCAGCAGCGGTGCGGTGCCGGTGACCGGACCTTGATCGATCGCGAGGCCCTGGCCGTGGGTTTTCGCCACGCTGGCCAGGCCCTGGATGGTCTGGTGCTGGAACAGGTCCTTGGGGGTGAAGTGGATGCCGGCCTGGCGGGCGCGGCTGACCACCTGGATGGAGATGATCGAGTCGCCGCCCAGTTCGAAGAAGTTGTCGTTCAGGCCGATTTTTGCAAGTTTGAGCACGTCTTGCCAGATGGCTGCGATGCGTTGTTGCAGATCGTTTTGCGGGGCCACGTAGGCGTGCAGGGCCTGGCTCGCGTCGGGGGCGGGCAGGGCCTTGCGGTCGAGTTTGCCGTTGGGGGTCAGGGGCAGTTGCGCCAGGATCAGCAAATGACCTGGGACCATATAGTCCGGCAGCTGTTCGCCGAGCCAGGCTTTTAAGACCTCGCGCAAGGCGTCCTGGCGGTTAATGTCTGTTGCCGGTTCCGTCGGCACCACATAACCCACTAACTGCGCGCCGCCCGGGGTTGGGTGGGCGATGACCACGGCTTCGCGCACCGCCTTGTGTTGCAGCAGTTGCGCTTCAATCTCTCCCAGTTCGATACGCAGGCCGCGGATTTTTACCTGATGGTCGATGCGCCCGATGTAGTCGATGACCCCATCGGCACGGTAGCGCGTCAGGTCGCCGCTGCGATACAGGCGTGCGCCGTTGCCTGCAAACGGATCGGGAATAAAGCGTTCGGCGGTCAGCCCCGGGCGCTGGTGGTAGCCCTGTGCCAGGGAGTCGCCGCCGATCAGCAGTTCGGCGCTGGTGCCCACCGGGCACAGCTGCAGGTCGTGGTCGAGCAGGTAGGTACGCACGTTGGCGAGGGGGCGGCCGATAGGGGCGATGGCGCCTTCGGGCAGGCTGGCGACATCAAAGAAGGTGGTGTCGATAGTGGCTTCGGTTGGGCCATAAAGGTTGCACAGGCGGCCGTTCCAGCGTTCGCGCAATTGTGCGACCAGCGGAGTACCCAAGGCTTCGCCGCCCAGCAGCAGCAAGCGCAGGGATTGCATCTGCGCGCCCTGTTCGTCGACGAGCAAGGCTTGCAGCAGGGAAGGGGCCATTTGCAGCACGCTGATGCGCTGGGCGGCTACTTCCGACCACAGCACTGACAAATCGTCGGACAACTCGCGGGAGGCGAGGACCAACTGCGCACCGTGGAGCAAGGGCAACCAGAACTCCCACACCGAGGCGTCGAAGCTGAAGGCGGTTTTTTGCAAGACCCGGTCCGCAGCGTTCAGGCCCAATTCGCCCTGCATCCACAGCATATGATTGGTCAGAGCGCCGTGGCGCACCTGCACGCCCTTGGGCTGCCCGGTGGAACCGGAGGTGTAGATCATGTAGGCCAGGTTATCGGCGCTGACTGTTAGCTGCGGGTTGGCGCTGTCATAGCCTTCCAGCCAGTCGCTGTCCTGGTCCAGGCACAGGGACGGCAGGCTGTCCGAGGCGGGCAATGCCAGGCTGCTTTGGGTCAGCAGCAGGCCGATGCCGCTGTCGTTGATCATGTAGGCCAGGCGGTCAGCGGGGTAGGCCGGGTCCAGCGGTACATAGGCACCGCCTGCCTTGAGCACGGCCAGCAGGGCGATGACCATTTCCAGGCTGCGCTCAAGGCCCAGGCCCACGCAGACGTTGGGGCCAACGCCCAGCTCCAGCAGCTTGTGAGCCAGTTGGTTGGCGCGACGGTTGAGCTGATCCAGGGTCAATTGCTGCTCGCCGAGCACCACAGCGACGGCATGTGGCAGGCGTTCGGCTTGCTCCGCGACCAACACATGCACAGGGGCTGCGTTCGGGTAGTGGACGGCCGTGGTATTCCACTGCCCCAACTGCCGCTCACGCTCCTCATCACTGAGCATCGCAAGCTCGCCGATCAGTGCCTGCGGTTGCTCAACCATGGCTTGCAACAGGTTCTGCCAGTGCCCGGCCAGAGTGGCGATGGTCGCCGGGGTGAAGCACCCGGCGTCATAGTCGAAATGCGCGGTGATCTGCTGCTGGCTGTACTCCACGTCCAGCGACAGGTCGAACTTGGCCTGCAACGGGTGGCTGTCCATAAACGTCAGTTGCAACGGGCCCAGGTGCAGGGGCGCGTCCTGCGCGGCGCCGGCGCGCCAGTTGAACAGGGTCTGGAACAGCGGGTTGGCCTGGGGGCTGCGTTGCAGGTGGAGGTCTTCGAGGATCAGCTCGATGGGGTAGTCGGCATGTTCCAGGGCGGCCAGGGATTGCTGGCGCAGGGCCTGGAGGAACGCGCTGCACGATTGCTCGGGTGCCAGTCGCGCGCGATACACCTGGCTGCTGACGAAAAAACCCACCAGGTCCTGGATCTGTGCCTGGTTGCGTGTGGCGTTGGGCACGCCGACGGTGAAGTCGGTCTGGCCGCTGTAGCGTCCCAGCAGCAATTGCCAGGTGCCGAGCAGCACTACGAACGGGGTCAGGCCTTGTTGCTGGCAAAAGCTCTGGAGCTGCTCGTTCAAGTGTGCAGGCAGGGTGTGGGCATGATGGCCGGCACCTGCGTGGTTTTCCAGGCGCTCGCGAGGCAATGTCAGGGCCGGGATATCATTGCCAAGGATGGACTTCCAATACTGGGCGGCTGCGGCGTGTTGCGGCGTCAGCGGGTAGTCTTGGCGTTGCCACTGGGCGTAGTCGGCGTACTGGATGGACGGGCGCGGCAGGGCCCGGCCTGGTTGGCCAAGGGCGCTTGCCAGGTCGTGCATCAGGATCGGGTTGGACCAGGCGTCCGAGACGATGTGATGCATATTGAGCAGCAGCACATAATCCTGCGTGGCGCGCTTGAGCAGGGTGCTACGAATCAGCGGCGCCTGGCTCAGGTCGAAGGGCTGGGTGGCGTGCTGGCGGATGCGATCTTGCACTTGCTGTTCGCGCTGGACGCTGTCCAGGGCGCTCAGGTCCTCTTCGAGCAGGTTCAACTGTGCGCCCTGGTCGATGACTTGTAGGGGTGTGCCGTCGGTGTTGCGAAAGGCGGTACGCAGGATATCGTGGCGATTGATCACCTGGTTCAGGGCCGCTTCCAGGGCGCACGCGTCCACCGGTCCCTTGATGGCAATCGCCCGTGGCAGGTTATAGGCATGGCTTTGCGGATCGAACTGTTGCAGGAACCATAGACGCTGCTGGGCGAACGACAGCGGCACCGGATCACGCCCGGCGAGGCTCTGGATGGACTGCCCGGCGCCGGCTTCATCGGCCAGCAACAAGGCCAGCAGGTCGTCATCGGGAAGTTGGTTCAATTGGTTCATGATCGATCTCGTCGCCGTCGGCAGAGGAAATAAGCTGTGTCAGGAAGACGAAGTTCGATCAATGAGATTTAGGTGCAATAGCAGGCGGGGAGCGTTGTAGTAGCCGGCAAGCCGGCTGCTACAGGGGAGGTCAGGCGCAGGCTTTTTCAGTGATGACTCGGCCGGCCTGCATGCGTACCAGTTGGTCGGCTACGTCGAAGTAACGGTCGTCGTGGGAGATGACGATGATGGTCTTGCCCAGGCGCTTGAGGTCCGGCAGCAGCTCGGTGTAGAAAATCCGCCGGAAGGTCGGGTCCTGGTCCGCCGCCCACTCGTCGAACACCAGCACCGGGCGCTCGTCGAGCCAGGCGTTGACCAGGGCCAGACGCTTGCGTTGCCCGGTGGACAGGTCGGTGGTGGTGAACGCGCCGTCGCGCACGCTGACCTTGTGGGCGATTTCCAGGCGCTCCAGGTATTGAGTGGCGTCGTCGGGCAAGGCCTTGTCGTTCTGCACCAGGTCGTCGAACAGGAAGTAGTCGGCAAAAATCGTGGTGAACATCTGTCGGTAGTCGTCCAGCCCCAGGGCGTCCACGGGCAGGCCGTTGAGACGGATTTCACCTTGCTGCGGGGTGTACAGGCCCAGTAGCAGCTTGATCAGGGTGGTCTTGCCGCAACCGTTTTCACCGACGATAAACAGAATTTCCCCAGGCTCGATGCTCAGGTTGACCGGCCCGAGCTTGAACGGCTCGCTGCCTTCGACCGTTGGGAAGGCGTACTGCACGTTGCGCAGTTCCAAGTGCTTCATCACGGGCACGGTTTTGTCGGCGTCATCGAGCAGCAGGTGCGGTTCCGGCGAGGAGAAACGCTCCGACAGGTCGGCAATGCGGCGGAAGGCAATTTGCGCGCGGCTGATGATCGGCAGGTTGCCGATCAGGTTTTCCAGCGGACCTTTCATGTACAGCAGCACCAGGACAAAGCCGCTCATCACCGCCGGGTCCGAACTGGGCCAGAATTGTTGCAGGGTCAGGGCCAGACCGATAACCACGAAAAACAGCATCGAGCCCAGGCTCTTGGCAATCACGAAGATATTGATCGAGCGGATGTGGGTGTCGCAGATTTTGTCGGCGGTGCCCTGGATATTACGGGTGTGCATGGCATGCCGACGTGGGCGGTGGATGCGCAGTTCCTTGGCACCCTCGGCAATCGCCGAATAGTGTTTTTGCAGGTTGTCTTCGGCGTCGCGTGCCGCGTAGAACCCTTTGATGCCTTTGCTTTGAGCCACGTACTGCACCGCCGAACCAATGCCGATGGCCAGCAGGGTCATCAGGAAGATCGGCCAGGACAGCACCGCCAGGTAGCCCAGGCAGCCCAGGATCACCGTGGTGGAAATCGCCAGCGGGGCGAAGGCGAAGGCGAAGTCGCTGATGGTGTCCACGTCGTGGGTCAACACCGGGATCAGGCGGTGAGTGCGGTAGCGCTCGATCTGTTCGATGGGGGCGGCGAGCACTTTGGCGCCGAGGTCCTTGCGCAGTTTGGCAATCACCTTCTGACCGACGAAATTGGTGCCGATGTCGGCGCCGATACTGCTGAGCAGGGCCAGTAGGCACAGCCCGGCGAAGGCCAGCACCACGCCGGTGCCCATGCCGTCGGCGCTGTGCAGGCCGCGGTTGACCGTGGCCAGCAACGCCGTGACGCTAAGGCCGCCGATGATGCCCAGCGTGATGGAAGAAATAACAATCCGCCGATAGGGCTTGAGCAGGCTCAAGAGTTCTCGAATGGCGCTGCGCGGTGCTGCGGTCATGAAACTACCTCGATCGCGACGTGGCTACGTGCTGTGGGCAAGTGAAGGCCTGCGCGCGGAGGTTTACCGTTGGCAGGCCGATAGTAGGAGGACGAGTCGGGCGAGGCGCGATTTAGCCGCGTCCGGAGGTGCGCAGGCTCAGAGATCCCGTGCCACGCGAAAGCCCAGCCAGTCGCCGCGCACGTTGGAGTTGAGGCTGTTGCGGTTGCCGGAGCGGGAAAACACCGGCGCTTCGCCCCAGTCGTTGCCGCGAATCTGCCGCACTTCGCACTGCCCGGTCAGCCAGGCGCTGCCATCGCTGGGCGCACCGACATAGCTGTCATTTTCACAGTCTTCGACCCATTCGTAGACGTTGCCATGCATGTCATACACGCCGAACGCATTGGGCGCATAACTGCCGGCCGGTGCGGTATAGCTGTAGCCATCCGCCGGCCCGTAGGTATTGGCGTGCTGGGCGATGCTGTATTCCTTGCCTTCATCGAATGGAAATGGGAACGGGCCGGAGGTGCCGCCACGGGCGGCGTATTCACGCAGGGACTCGCTGACCATGCGGTACTGCTTGCCGGTTTTCTTCGACAGCCAGGCGACATAGGCATTGGCTTCTGCAAAGTCCATGCACACTGCCGGATGTTTGGGGCTTGTCTTGTAGGTGGGTTTGCCGGCCGTGCATTTGCGCCCTGGACGGTCGTCGCCGTCGGGCATCTTGTAGCCGGTTTCTTGTACGTAACGGTCCCATTCGCCGGCCAGCACCTGGAAGCGGCTGATGGCCACGGGTTTGGCGAAGGTCACGTCATGCATCGGCCCTTCATCGGGCTGGCGACCGACTTCATCATCCGGGGTGCCCATTTTGAACGTGCCGGTAGGCAGCACCACCATTTCCGGGCAGTTTTTGCAGTCCTTGAACACGGTGCCGGGCTTGGGCGGCGTCGCGGCTTGGGCGGATGGCAACAGGCAGGCCATCAATGCCGTCAGGGCCAGGGATTTGAGGAGCGTCGGGGTGAGCGGTTCATCGTTCATGAGTCGTCTCGTGGGCAAGAAAAAAGGGTGTCAGAGGGCTTTGTCGAGCAGGACCAGGAAGCGGTCGACTTCATCTTCGGTATTGAGCAAGCCGGGTGCGGTGCGCACCACCGGGCCGACGTCGCGGTTCACTGCGTCGCTGACCACACGGTTGCGCATCAGGTAGGCGGCCACCTTGTCACTGTCCTGGCCCTTGACCCGAAAGAAGCTGAAGCCGGCTGAGAGCTGCGGGTTGGACGGGGTGACCAGCTCGATGTTCGGTCGCGCTTGCAGGCGGTCCTTGAGGTAGGTGTTGAGGCTGTGGATACGCTGCTGAACCTGGGCCTTGCCCAGTTGCAGGTGCAGCTTGAAGGCCTCGTCCAGCGCCCAGCGGTGTTCATAGGCGTGATAGCCACCGGGGGAGAACGAGGTGGCGAAATCACTGTCTTCGGAGAAGGTCGGCACGCAGGGGGTGAGGGTGGTCACCTGCTCTGACGCGGCGCATACCAGGCCGGTGCCGCGTGGGCCGAACATCCATTTATGGGTGCCGGCGATAAAGAAATCGCAGTGCATGTCGGGGAAGGCCAGGTCTTCGACGCCAAAGCCATGCACGCCATCGACCACGTAGAGAATGCGGTCTTTTTCTTCGCGCCCCTGGTTATGGCGTTTGACCAGTTGGCCGATTTCGCCGATCGGCAGCTTCACGCCGCTGCCCGATTGCACCCAGGTCATACCCAGCACCCGAGTGTTGGGGCGGATATTGCGCTCGATGGCCGCCAGCACTTCATCGATCGACACTTGATTGGCGTTGGCGAACAGCTTGATCTTGCGCACCTGAGTGCCGTCGCGCCGGGTGCGGAACCCCAGGATGCTGTCGGTGGAAAAATGCTCGTGCTCGGTGGTGAGGATCTCCTGGTCGGGCCGCACATGGATACCGCCGTAGATCATCGCCAAGCCCTCGGTGGTGCTGCCGGTGAGGGCGATCTGGCCGGGTTTGGCTTGCAGGTAACGACCTGCCCATTCGCGCACCTGGCGTTCGCGTTTCCAGGGTTCCTGCAGGTCCCAGTCCATGGTCAGGCCGGGGTTGCGGTCAATGGCGGCGCGGTGCCGTTCGATGGCCTCGCGCACGGGCCTTGGGTGTGAGGTGATCAGGAAGTTGGAGAAGTGGATGTAGCTTGGGTCCTGGTCGAACAGGTGGCGCAGGCCCGTCCATTTGTCTGCGGGTGCCTGGATGGGGGCTGCCTGGGCCTCAAGGCCGGCCCCCAACGGCAGGCTGGCGGCGAGGATGCCGGCCTGCTTGAGAAAGGTACGGCGGTCGGTCATGGCGTCGGCTCGCTTGGCAAGACGCCAGGTTTGGCGGATTTTTGCGTCTGCTCCCACACCCGCAGGAAATTGCCGCCCCACAGCTTGGCGATATCGGCTTCGGAGTAACCGCGGGTGATCAGTTCGGCGGTCACGTTGCGTACTTCGCTGACATCGTTCCAGCCCTTGACGCCGCCGCCTTCGTTGAAGTCCGAGGCAATGCCGACGTGGTCGATGCCGATTTTGCGCACGGTGTAGTCGATGGCATCCCCCAGGTCCTTGAGGCTGGCCTTGGGTTCCTCTTCGAGAATGGCGTAGAGCTCGCTGGCGTATTCACCGAACTTCTGTTCTGGCCAGGCGGCGATGATCGGATCCCCCGGCATCAATGCCATCGCCAGGTTGGGCAGTGGCGGTAGGTCGAAACGCGCGCGCAGTGCGTTGAGCTTGTCCTGGATCGGCTGGCTCAACGGTCGCAGGTAACCGCCGAAGGCCACCACTTGCACCACGCCGCCGCTGTTTTTGATCAGTTGCAGTTCTTTGTCGCTGAGGTTGCGTGGGATATCCACCGATGCGCGGGGCGCAGAGTGGGAAGCGACCATGGGGGTGCGGCTAAGCTGGGCGACTTGCTCGAGGGCGGTGGTCGACATTTGCGATACGTCGATGATCACGCCCAGGTCGTTCAGGCGCTGTACGGCTTGCTTGCCGATATCCGAAAGGCCGCCGAGGGCGTCCGGTGAATCGTTGAAAAACGGCAGTGGGCGCGAAGAGTCCGACCAGCTGTTGTTGCCGATGTAGCTGAAGCCGAACATGCGCATGCCGCGTGCGGTCCACATGTCCAGCAGGTTCAGGTCATTGCCCAGCGGGTAGGCGTTGAGCATGCTGATAAAAATCGCAAACTTGCCTTCGCCATGCAGGCGGCGAAAATCGGCGGGGGTATAGGCAATGCCGACCTGGTTGGGAAAGTCGCGGACCATACCGGCGATGATCTTGTAGCGCACCTCTTGCTGATGCCGGGCCTCGTCGACAAAGCCTGCAGTCGGTTTGTGGGGCGCGTTGGCGCCGTTCCACAGTTCGGGCCAGCCGAAAATCGTCAGCGCCGCCCCCGACAGGCGCCCGCGACTGGCCTTGGCCAGGTCGAACTGGCCGCTGCCGTCCTTGTCCGCTTCATGGCCTGCGGTGCCGAAGTCCAGGGGCACGGTGATATGGCTGTCGAACGAGATCAACCGATCTTGCAGTTCATTGGCTTGCTTGATCACTTCCAGCGGGTAGCCGGCATTGCCGCGAAACCAGTGATCCCAGGCAAAGCCTGCGCCGGCAGCAATGGCCAGGGCCAAGGGCAGGCCGATGTATAGAGCCTTTTTCGAACGTGGTTTTGTCATTGCCATCTCAGTCGGTTCGCCTTTGAGGTGCAGGCGCAAGGGGCCTTTGCTATCTGGGAAGAACGAGTGATGGGCAGGGAAATTTAAGCGCGCCAACGATCACCTGCAGGAGCCGGCTTGCCGGCGATAGCGGTGGGTCGGGCAGTGATGCATCGACAGGAAGACCGCCATCGCCGGGCAGCCGGCGCCTACAGTAAATTTGCCACCCGGCTAAACGTTCTAGCTTGGATAAAGCCTGCTCCAAGGCTGACACAGGTAGGAACATGACGATTTCTCGACGAGGGTTTATCGCAGGCCTGGCGCTGACCGGCGCCGCCGTACCTGCGGCCTTTTATGCCCATCGTGAGTTGACGCGTGAGGAATTCCCCATCACGCCTGAAGAGGCCACGGTGGACCTGGCGGACACCGCCGTCCAGCAATTGGCGGACAGCCTGCGGGGTGTCTGGAGCCTGCGCCTGGAAGGGGCTGATGCCGGGCTGCAAGGCTTGCCCCTCGACGGCCTGGAACTGTTTCTTGATATTGCGCCGCGTGGCCGAGGCCTGCGTGGCTACCTGGATACGGCCGGGCAACTGCGCGCAGAGGGTGAGCCGCGCTATCAGGTGCTCGGCGACCTGGCGCCAGGCAATGCGGCGCTGCTGTACTGGCGCCTGATTGACCGCGACTCGCCAGACGGCAGGCCGGCCTATGAATTCAAGATGCGCCTGGACGAAGTCTGGGGCAGCTTCGGCAATGCCGGTAGCGGCACCCTAAGCGGGCAGGTACTCAGCCTCGATCGCCCGCTGGCGCTGCTGGAGCGGGACAACCGTTTTGTCGCTACCAAACAGCTTTTTCCCGAAGCCCGCGAGCGTATCGGCCTGAACCCGACGCTGCTGGCGTGGTTGGTTGCGCCCGAGCACCGCCTGTTTCATCAGCTCTGGCACGCCTCGCGGGACCAGTGGCACAAGCTCCCTGAAGACAAGCGTAATGCCCTGCGCGGTATCGGCTGGCAGCCCGGGCCACGAGATAAAGAGCGCGACGCCCGTGGCCCGCGAAAGGATCGCAACGGTTCGGGGGTCGACTTTTTCTTTATGCATCGGCACATGCTCGGTACTGCGCGCTCCATGCAGGACTTGCCGTCATGGCCACGTTTCCCTGGGCCGCAGCCGGCACTTGAGGCTGATCGCCGGGGTTTTGCGCGCTACTTCGACAATCACGATGGCTTTGCGCTGCCACCCACTTGGATGGCCAGCGGTGACGAGCAGTACACCCAGTGGGTCAGTGAGATCAAGGCGGCCGAGACGTACCACAGCAACTTCCAGGTGTGGGAGTCGCAATACCGTGACCCGCGTTACCTGGCCAAGTTGACTCTGGGCCAGTTCGGCTCGGAGCTTGAGTTGGGGTTACACGATTGGTTGCATATGCGCTGGGCTTCGGTGCCGCGCGATCCTTCCAATGGTGCGCCCGTGCCATTTGCGCGAGATCCGGCGGACTTCGCGGCGCGTTGGTATGAGCCTGAGAATGACTTTTTGGGCGATCCGTTTTCCTCCCATGTGAACCCGGTGTTCTGGCATTTTCATGGTTGGATCGATGATCGGCTCGAGGACTGGTTTCGCGCCCATGAGCGCTTTCACCCGGGTGAACTGAGCCGCCTGGAGGTCAACGGTGTGCCGTGGTTTGCGCCGGGGCGCTGGGTCGAGGTGGGTGATCCGTGGCTGGGGCCGGATACCCATGGTTGCAGTACCACCCCGGGATTGCAGATGGGGCGCACCGTGGAGATGGATCCGGAAACCATGAAGCTGGCCTTGCGCATCACCTTTGGCGCTGATGATGACAAGTTACAGGACTTGTTCCGCAAGGTGCCGAAACGGCCGTGGTATGCGCGGCATTTGAAGGTCAGGGAACGGATCATTTGACCGGCGCGCCATCAACCTGAATGCACACTAAACCATGTGGGAGCTGGCAAGCCAGCTCCCACATTAGATCTTCATCGTTGAAGGTCGGGTGCCTGCCAGCCGCCACCCAGCGCCTTGTACAGCGCCACACTGGCCTCCAGCCGCGCCTGGCGCAGTTGCACGTTCAGGTCCTGGGCGGCATACAGTGTGCGCTGGGTTTCCAGCACCGTCAGCAAGTCTTCCGCGCCGGCCTCATAACGGCTTTGGGCGATGCGGAAGGCGGTCTGTGCCTGGCTCAACTCCTCACGCTGCCACTGGCGTTGTTCGTCGAGCTGGCGAATGCTGCTCAGGGCCTTTTCCACATCGGCAAAGCCATTGATGATCGCCCCGCGATAGGTGTGCAGCAATTCATCCTGGCGTGCCGTCGCTCTGTCGCGTTCGGCGCCGAGGCGACCGTTGTTGAAAATTGGCGCGACCAGCCCGCCCGCAAGGTTGTAGAACGGGTTGCGCAGCATATCGGCAGTGCGATTGGCGCCGGAGCTGAGGTTGGCGGTCAGGGTGACCGTGGGCAGCATGGCGGCGCGGGCGACGATGATGTCGGCCTGGGCCGCCGCCAGTTGCGCTTCGGCGCTGGCGATGTCCGGGCGACGGCTGAGCAGGTCGCTGGGTACTCCGGCGGCAATGCTGGGCCAGCGCAGTTGGTCAAAGGATTGATCGGTAAATGGCAGGGTCTGTACCGGTTGGCCGAGCAGGGCGGCCAGGCTGATCCGAGCGGCTTCGGTGCGTTGACGGACTTCTGGCAGCTGCCGTTGTTGCGCGGCGACCAGGCTCTTTTGCTGTGCAAGTTCCAGCTGGGTGGCAGAGCCGGCGTCATGGCGGGTCTGCACCAGTTTGAGGACGCTTTGCGCATTGGCCAGGTTCAGTTCGGCGATACGCTGTTGTTCATGCAGTGCCAGCAGTTGGGTGTAGGTCGTGGCCACGCCGCTGAGCAGGGTCAACTCCACCGTGGCGCGCTCGAATTCGCTGGCGCGCACGGCCAGTTCCGCGCTGTCGCGTGCAGCACGCTTGCCGCCCCAGAAGTCGATTTCGTAGGTGGCGGTGAGGTTTGTACTGAAGTAGTCCACTGCGTCTTTGTTGCTGTTGCTCTGCGGTGGGTTGTTGCCCGTGCCACGCAGCTGTTTCTGCCGGCTGACGTTGAGCCCGCCGGTGAGTGCGGGCAGCAAGGGCGCGCCGGCGACCACCGCGCTGGCCTGGGCCTGGCGTACCCGGGCCATGGCGCTGGCCAGGTCGTAGCTGCCAGCGCGGGCCTGTTCGATCAATTGGTCGAGTTGCGGACTGGCAAATGCCTTCCACCATTGCTGGTTGACGTGCTGGGCCTGGGCCTTGCTCGCCGTGTGCCACGCGGGCGGTGGCTGCAAACCGCTCTCCGGGCGCGGCGCCGGGCTGCTGCACGCGGCCAGCAGCAGGCTGGCGGCAACGAGGGTCAAGTGCGCTTTCATAGGGCGATCATTCACTGGTAAGGGCCGTGACCGGGTCGAGCCGGGCTGCTTTGCGGGCTGGCATAAAGCCGAAGATGACGCCGGTGACCAGCGCGCAGACGAAGGCGCCAAGGGCGGCTGGCAGCGAAAAGGCGACGGCCACGCTGCTGAGGATCAGCGCGCCGCCGACCAGCAGGGCCAGGCCGATCCCCGCCACCCCGCCGACCACCGTGAGCATCACCGCTTCGGTGAGGAACTGGCGCAGGATGTCCCGCTGCCGGGCGCCGGTGGCCATGCGGATGCCGATTTCCCGGGTGCGTTCGCGCACGGTCATCAGCATGATATTCATCACGCCAATGCCGCCCACCAGCAGCGAGATGGCGGCAATCGAGCCGAGCATCAGCGACAGGGTGTTCTGGGTGCGGGCCTCGGCCTGGATCATCGCGGCGTTGTTGGTCAGTTCGAAATCCCGCTTGCCGTTGTGCAGGCGCAGCAGCAGTTGGTCGATGGCTTTTTCCGCTTCATGCACCTTGCGTGCGTCGGCGGCGGCAATCACTACATATTCGGGGTTGTAGGTGCCAAACAGGCGGATACTCGCGGCGGAGTAGGGGATGGCGATACGGTCGTCGCTGTCCTTGTCGCCGGAGCTGGCGCCTTTTTCGGCGAGGACGCCGATCACCTGGAACGGCACGTTTTCGATGAGGATGTATTGGCCGATGGGGCTCGGCAGGTCCTTGAACAGCTTGTCGCGCACCCGTTTGCCAATCACCGCGACGGTGGCGGCGCTGCGTTCGTCGGCTTCGGTGAAGTAGCTGCCCTCGACGACCGGCCAGTTGAAGATCGCCGGGAAGTTGGTGTCGTTGCCGCCGACATAGGCCATATGGTCGACATTGCCGAAGCGCACCCCGGCTTCCGCGCCGTTGACCGGCATGATGCGCTTGACCTGGGGCAGGGCAGCCATGGCGCTGACGTCGTTCATGGTGATAATGCCGGGCGGCGTCCGCGGGTTGGGCGCCGAGCCACTGACATAGAGGATATTGGAGCCGAAGGCGCCCATCTGCGCCATGACCTGGCGCTTGCTGCCTTCGCCCACGGCGAGCATCACCACCACCGAGGCCACGCCAATAATGATCCCCAGCAGGGTCAGGGCGGTGCGGAAGCGGTTGATCCACATGACCCGCCAGGCTGCTTGTATCGCGTCCAGCAGTTCGCCTTTCCACGCACCATTGTGCTCGGCGCCATCGGCCAGGCGTTGGCGCAGGTCCACGGCTTGCAAGGCCTTGGGGTTGGCGTCGGCGTTAGCGTGGGAGTGGGGGTTGGGGGTGTCGCTGATGATCAGACCGTCGCGGATCTCGATGATGCGCTTGGCCCTGGCCGCCACTTCGCGGTCGTGGGTGATCAGGATCACCACGTGCCCCTGGCTGGCCAGTTCGTCGAGCAGGGTCATGACCTCGGCGCCGCTATGGCTGTCGAGGGCGCCGGTGGGTTCGTCGGCGAGGATGATATGCCCGCCGTTCATCAAGGCTCGGGCAATCGACACCCGTTGTTGCTGGCCTCCGGACAACTGGTGCGGGCGGTTGCCGGTGCGCCCGGCCAGGCCCAGGCGGGTGAGCAGGGCGGCGGCGCGGGCATGGCGTTCGGCGGCCGGCGTGCCGGCATAGATCGCCGGCATCTCGACGTTTTCCTGGGCCGAGCCGGACGGGATCAGGTGGTAGCCCTGGAACACAAAACCAAAGGCTTCGCGGCGCAGCCAGGCCAGTTCGTCGGTGTCCAGTTGCGCGACGTTTTCCCCGGCGAACAGGTATTGGCCGACGGTGGGGCGGTCGAGGCAGCCGAGGATGTTCATCAAGGTCGACTTGCCAGAGCCGGAGGCCCCGACAATCGCCACGAATTCCCCGGCATGGATCGACAGGTCGATCCCGCGCAATACGTCGACCTGGGGCGTATCACCGCCACCGTAGGATTTGCGGATATCCCGAAGTTCGATCAGCGGCGTCAACATTCAGCCTCCGCTGCTTTCGGCGGGGCCGATCAGCAGGTGATCGCCTTCGTTGAGGCCATCGAGGATCTGGATGCGCAGGCGGTCGCTGATCCCCACCCGTACTTCACGGTCTTCGATGCTGCCGTCCTTGGCCACCACTCGCGCCAGTTGCGTGTCGGGCCGGGTGCTGCCTTGCAGGGCCGCGACGGGTGCAGTCAGCGCATCGCTGACGCGGCTGGCGACGAAAAACACCTGGGCGGTCATTTCCGCCATCAGTGCGTTATCGGCGTTATCCACATCCAGCAGCACGGTGTACAGCACCACCCGGCCGCTGCCGCTTTTGCTCGAGCTGCTGGGGCTGCCGCCGCCCTGGCTGGTTTCGTTGAGGGGCTTGGGCGGCACCGGCAGGATCTGGCGCACAGTGCTGGTCCAGCGCCGGTTGCCACCACTCAGGGTGGTGAAATACGCCTGCATGCCTGGTTTGACATGGCCGATATCGGCTTCCGAAACTTCCGCCCAGACGGTCATGGGCGACAGGTTGGCGATGCGCAAAATCAGCGGCGTCTGCTGCTGGCTGTTAAGGGTCTGGCCTTCGCGGGCATCCACGGCGACTACCGTGCCGGAAATCGGTGCATAGATGCGCGTGTAGCCCAGCTCGGCCTGATCAACCCGCAGCGTGGCCTGGGCCTGGCTGATCTGCGCCTTGAACATGTTGATGCGCGCCTGGGTGGCGTCCAGTTCGGCCTGGGCGGTCTGCACGTCTTCATCGCGGGTCGCGCCACCGGCGGCCAGGCGTTGCTGGCGCTGGTATTTCTGCTGTGCCAGGCGGTTTTGCGCGTGCTGCTCCTGCAGTTGCGCCTGCAGATTGGCGATGGAATAACGGGTGGCGTCGAGCTTGGCCTGTTGGGTGGCCGGATCGATCTCTACCAGCAGATCGCCTTGCTTGACCTGGGCGCCGGCTTCAACGTGAATCTTGCGGATCTGCCCGGACGCCTGCGCGCCGACATCCACGTAACGCCGTGGTTGCAGGGTGCCGAGGGCGGTCACGCTGCTTTCGATATCGCCCCGGCGCACTTCCAGGGTGGCGAACTGATCGCGGCCGGGCGGGATCAGTTGCCAGGCGGCGAAGGCGACCACGGGGATCAGGCAAAGTGCTGCCAGCAGCGCGCGCCGGGTGTGTCGAGGACGGTTCATGCACGGGTTCCAGCCAGGAAAGTTCGGACCGCTGCTCAAACGCCCTTGAGGGCAGAGACAGAAGCGGGAAGCTGTCAGGTAAACGAGGTATTTGCCCTGAAATTTAAGTGCTTACATACGGCGTTACAGCTGGGCGAAACGCCAGTATTCGAGCGCGTTTACCAGTCTGTTTAAAGCCACATGAGAATAATTCTAAGTTAGATGACTTCAAACTGCCATTACTGCATTGCCACAGCCGTCGCCGCCACGCCTGCCCGGACGAATCCTGCACCGGGCTTAAATTTTTTTTCATTGTCCTCGTTTCCTATCAACACATGGCCTGTTGTTCAGCAGGTCGCCCAGGCTTTCCGCCCCACTGCCACGGGGCTTATCCAGAGGACACTGGAATGACACAGGCAATTGCATCGCCCGCGGTTCACGACCTGATCGGTATTGGTTTCGGTCCTTCGAACCTGGCGCTGGCCATCGCCCTGCAAGAGCGCGAGAAAGCCCAGGGCAAGCTCGATGTGCTGTTTCTCGACAAGCAGGCCGACTACCGCTGGCACGGCAATACCCTGGTGAGCCAGAGCGAACTGCAGATTTCCTTCCTCAAGGACCTGGTGACCCTGCGCAACCCCACCAGCCCTTATTCCTTCGTCAACTACCTCAAGGTCCATGGGCGTCTGGTGGACTTCATCAACCTGGGCACGTTCTACCCGTGCCGCATGGAGTACAACGACTACCTGCGCTGGGTCGCCGGGCAATTTACCGCGCAGAGCCGCTATGGCGAGGAAGTGCTGGCCATCGAGCCGATCCTGCATCAGCAGCAGGTCGAGGCGCTGCGGGTGATCTCCCGTGATGCCCAGGGCGAGCAACTGGTACGCACCGCGCGCTCGGTGGTGGTCAGCGCCGGTGGTACGCCACGGATTCCCGAGGCGTTCAAGGCGCTCAAGGACGATGGGCGGGTGTTCCACCATTCCCAGTACCTGGCGCGCATGGCCCAGCAGCCGTGTGTCGAGGGCAAGCCGATGCGCATTGCAATCATCGGTGGCGGGCAGAGCGCGGCCGAGGCGTTTATTGATCTGAATGACAGCTTCCCCTCGGTGCAGGTGGATATCATCCTGCGCGGTTCGGCCCTCAAGCCTGCCGACGACAGCCCGTTCGTCAATGAAGTGTTCTCCCCGGAGTTCACCGACCTGGTGTTCCAGCAGCCCAGCAGCGAGCGCGAGCGCCTGGTCAACGAGTACCACAACACCAACTATTCGGTGGTGGACCTGGACCTGATCGAGCGCATCTACGGGATTTTCTACCGCCAGAAAGTCTCCGGCATCGCCCGTCACGCCTTCCGCACCCTGACCACCGTGGAAAAAGCCAGCGCCGGGCCCCTGGGCATCGAGTTGCTGGTGCGCCATAACGCCACCGGTGAGACGGTGCTCAATCACTACGATGCGGTGGTCCTGGCCACCGGCTATGAGCGCCAGATGCATCGCCAGTTGCTGGCGCCGCTCGAGGCCTATATGGGTGACTTTGAAGTGAACCGCGACTACCGCGTGGTCACCGACGAGCGTTGCAAGGCGGGTATCTACATGCAGGGCTTCAGCCAGGCCAGCCATGGTTTGAGCGATACCTTGCTGTCGATCCTGCCGATTCGCGCCGACGAGATTGCCGCGTCGCTGCATGAGCATGATCGCAGCCGCGGCCAGGACCGTTCGGTGCGTGACGTGCTGCTGGCCACCGCGAGCTGATACCGGCTGCCGGTCGCTCCCGCGCCTGCGGGGGCGACCCTGGCTGAACCCTTGCTGAAGAACCCGACGATTCGCCGCGCTGTCACTTTCCTCCTGCAGACTGCAGGCGTAAGCTGCGCCGGTTTTCAACCATAGCGCAGACCTTCGTGAACAGACTTTCGAGTGACAGTTGTCGACCAGGCTTGGCCAGCTGACGCGCATCTCCATGCCGTTGCCTCGCCGAGCAAGCGAGAAGCGGCCTTTCGGTAGCGAACCGTCCTGGTTCCTGCCTGATCCCCCTTTTTTCGACGCTGATTCTGCGGGCAATCAAAGGGAGATTTACCATGCAAGCCCTCAACAATATCAATCTGGATTCCTTGATCGACACCGTGGTCAGCCTCAGTGCGGCCTTTATCCTGGGTGGGCTGATCGGCTTTGAGCGCCAGTTCCGCCAGCGCACGGCCGGGCTGCGCACCAATGTGCTGGTGGCGGTGGGGGCGGCGATCTTTGTCGACATGGCCAACCGCCTGGCCGGGGCCGAAGGGGCCGTGCGGGTAGTGGCGTATGTGGTGTCCGGGATTGGCTTTCTCGGCGCCGGGGTGATCATGCGCGAGGAGGGCAACGTACGCGGGCTCAATACCGCCGCGACGCTGTGGACTTCTGCCGCCGTGGGCGCCTGCGCCGGTGCCGACCTGATCCTCGAGGCGTTCCTGGGCACCTGTTTTGTGCTGGCGGCCAACACCTTGCTGCGGCCGATCGTCAACAACATCAACCGCCAGCCCCTGGACGTGGTGTCGGCGGAGGTCACCAACATCCTCTACGTGATTGCGCGGCGTGCCCAGCAGCAGGCGGTAATGGCTTTGCTGGAGTCGGAACTGGCGCGCTGTAACTACCCGGCCAGCGATGTCGATGTGCGGCCCTTTGGCAGTGAGGAAGTGGAGATCGAGGCCACCCTGGCGGCCAATTCGGTCGATGGTGATGAACTGGATGCCCTGGTGGCGCGGATCTCCCAGTCGACCCTGGTGGTGCAAGCCTTCTGGAGTCCCAGCACCACTGATTGACAACCCCCCTTTGTTCGGCTGGAAAAGCTGCCTCCCGTCATGGGGGGCGGTTTTTTTCGGTGATTTTGACTACGCTTTAGTGAGGATTAATCCTACATATGCGCCGGATTTTCCCTTCGGGCGAAACATCATTCCGTTGTTAATGTTGAGCCGTTGCACCTAACCAAATTCCGTTGAAACGTTCTGTGTAGACAGTACCGCTGGTCGGAACTGGTACTTCTCACAGGTACAGGGGTTTCGTGTGATGTGTAAGGGTATTGGCGCCCTGAAATGAGTGGTCGCCAATGAAGCAACTAAACAGTCGTGGTGTTCTGCCAGGGAGTCGCATGAGCAAAGCGCTAATTGTGGATGATCATCCGTTCATTCGTGCAACCGTCAAGTACCTGTTGCGCCAGGAGGGCTTCGAGAAGATTTTCGAGGCTGCCAATGGTGCCGATGCATTACAGATTGCCAGGGAGGAACGGCCAGACCTGGTCATTCTCGACCTGGCCATGCCCAAGCTGGGCGGGCTGGAAGTGATCAGCCGGATCAAGGCCTTGGGCCTGCCCTGCAAAATACTGGTCCTGACCTCCTATCTGGCGGTGTTTTTTTCGACGCGTTGCATGCGGGCCGGGGCGATGGGGTTTGTCGCGAAAACCGGCGAGCTGGATGAGCTACAAAAAGCCATCAAGGCCGTCATGTCCAACTACAGCTGCTTCCCCAGCCTGCCCACCAGTTCCGTACGCAAGGACGACTTGCAAACCACGGAACAGCAACTGGTAGAAGCACTCTCTGACCGGGAGTTGATGGTGCTACAGAAGTTGGCCCTGGGTTTGGGCAACAATGAAATCGCCAAGGACATGCTGTTGAGTCACAAGACCATCAGTACTTATAAAACCCGGTTGAAGGAGAAACTGCGTATGTCGTCGGTGGTGCACTTATCCAAGTTCGCCCAGCGTAATCATCTGATCTGACATGTCGAGATCTCTGGGGAAATGGCTCACCGCACTCTGGCTGGTGGGTCTGGCGCTCACCGTCAGTGTGGCTCAGGGTGAGCCACACCCACTGCGTTTGCTGGGGCACTCCACCCTTGACACGCTGCAAGTGAACCTGGATGAGGCGGACTGGCGCTGGCTGCGCGAGCGCCGCACATTGGTGATGGGGGTTTCCGCCCCCGACTATGTCCCCTTCGATGTGACGGGCAGCAACGGCGAACTGGAGGGGATCACCGCTGATTATGCGGCGCTGCTCGCTGAGCTACTCGGCATCCCGATCCAGGTGCAGTGTTACGAGCACCGGGATCGACTCATTGCAGCCCTTAAACGCGGCGAGGTGGACTTTGTAGGCACGGCCAATGGCTATGAGGCGGCGGACCCTCAGTTGGCGCTTTCGCGCTCGTACGCCAACGACCAGCCAACCCTGGTGACGCGTATTGATGACAGTCAGGCGCTGAGTGCCGATCTCGACGGTAAACGCCTGGCCATGCTCTCCCACTACATGCAGCCCGAGGTGGTAGCGGCCTTTTATCCCAATGCCTCCTTGCAGACCTACCCGTCGACTTTCGAGGCGATTGGGGCCGTGGCCTTTAGCCAGGCGGATGTCTATCTGGGCGATGCAATCAGCACCAACTATCTGATTAACAAGAACAACCTCAACAACGTGCGGATGGCGGACTTTTCCAGCTTGGAGGTCAACCCTTTCGCGTTCGCGCTTGCCCGGGACAATATCCGGCTGCTGCATATCATCAATGCGGCACTGGCGGTGATTCCGGCCGATGAACAGATGGAGATCCTGCGCCGCTGGAGTGCCGGTAATCTGGGGATCGTTGGCCGTGAACGCCTGCGTCTGAGCGACAGTGAACAGCGCTGGCTGGACAAGCATCCAAGGGTCAGGGTGACGGCACTCGACAAGTTCCTGCCGTTGTCGTTTTTCAATGATCGAGGGCAATTCCGGGGCTTGAGTGCCGATGTCCTGGCCCAGATCAGCCTGCGTACGGGCTTGAAGTTCGATGTGGTGCGCGCAGGTTCGTTGCCCCGTCAAATCCAGCAGGTCAGCGATGGCGAGGCAGAGATGATCGCGTTCATCACACCGAGTGTGGCTCGCGAGGAAAAGGTTCGTTTTTCCCGGCCCTATTTGAGCAACCCATTCGTGCTGATCACGCGTGACGATGGCAGCACACCGGTCACACTCGACGATATGGCGGGCAAGCGCCTGGCGGTCATTGGCAGTAGCGTGCAGCGGGAAATCATTAGCCGCGACTACCCCAACGTTCTGTTGGTGAACGTGGAGAATTCCGCGCAGGGCATGGCTTTGGTCGCCAGCGGGGGTGTCGATGCCACGGTCAACGCACTGATCATTGCGCGCTACATGATTGCCCATCAATACCGTGACCGCCTGCGCATCACCAGTACGGTGGGCTCGCAGCCGGCGCGAATCGCTTTTGGCGTGGGGCGCGGCCAATTGGAGTTGTATTCGATCCTGGACAAGGCGCTATTGAGCATCACCCCCCAGGAGATGGATGAGTTGACCAACCGCTGGCGCAGCGAGTTGTTGATCGATGACAGCTATTGGCTACGCCACCGCAACACGATTATCCAGGGCTTCTCCCTGGCCGCCGTGTTGTTGCTGATCACCCTGGGCTGGGCCATTTACCTGCGCAGCCTGATCCGCAAACGTGCCCAGGCCGAGCGCGCCCTGAGCGACCAGATGCGCTTTATGAGCGTGCTGATCGACGGTACGCCGCACCCGATCTACGTGCGTGATCGCCTGGGGCGGTTGATGGCCTGTAACAGCGCCTATCTCAATGTTTTCGGCTTCCGCCTTGAAGACGTGATCGGTAAGACCGTGATGGAGACCGACACGGGGAACCAGCCCCAGGCCCAGTCCTACCATGAAGACTACTTGCGCTTGATGGAGCGCGGCGAACCGCAGATTCACGACCGGGTACTCAAGGTGCCCGGCGGCGCGACCCTGACCATTTATCACTGGATGCTGCCGTACCGTGACGGGGACGAAAGGGTCGTGGGCATGATTGCCGGCTGGGTCGATGTCAGCGAGCGCCAGCGTTTGCTGGGGCAGTTGCAGGAGGCCAAGGAAGGGGCCGACGCCGCCAACCGCGCCAAGACCACCTTCCTGGCGACCATGAGCCATGAGATCCGCACGCCGATGAATGCGGTGATCGGCATGATCGAACTGGCCTTGAAAAATGCCGAGCAAGGGCGTATCGACCATGACGCCCTGGCAGTGGCTTCCGACGCTTCGCGCGGCATGCTGGAATTGATCGGCGATATTCTCGATATCGCGCGGATTGAATCCGGCCACTTGTCCCTGACCCTGGAGCCGTCGAACCTGCGCGAGCTGCTGGTTTCGGTGGGGCGAATCTTCGAAGGGCTGGCGCGCACCAAGGGCCTGGTGTTGCAGGTGGAGCTGGACCCGCTGGTCGATCGCTACGTGTTGATTGATCCGCTGCGCTTCAAGCAAGTGGTCTCTAACCTGTTGAGCAATGCCATCAAGTTCACCGCCCAGGGCCATGTGCGCTTGAGTGCCAGTGGCTCGCCGGCAGTTGCCAATGGTTACCTGAGCCTGCGGCTGGTGATAGAGGACAGCGGCATCGGGATCAGCGTCGAGGACCAGATGCGCCTGTTCAACCCGTTTATTCAAGGGCGTAACACTGACCAGTCGGCGCGTAGTGGCTCAGGGCTTGGGTTGGTGATCAGCCGCAGCCTGTGTGAAATGATGGGGGGCCAGCTGAAATTGAGCAGCGTGCTGGGGCAGGGCACACGGGTCGAGGTCACACTGCCATTGGCGGTGGCCACCTCGGCCAGCGCACCGTCCGAACCGGTTGCCCTGGAGGCGCCGCCAGCCCATGCGTTGAATATCCTGGTGGTGGACGACTACCCCGCCAATCGTCAATTGCTGACCCGCCAACTGAGTTTCCTGGGGCACCGGATCACTACCGCCAACGATGGTGTGCAGGGCCTGGAGCGTTGGCAGACCGAGCGTTTTGACGGGGTGATCACCGACTGCAACATGCCGCTGAAAAATGGCTATGAGCTGGCCCGAGACATCCGTGCCGATGAGCGGGCCCGCGGCTTGGCCCCTTGCCTGTTGCTGGGGTTTACCGCCAATGCGCAGCCGGAGGAAACCGAGCGTTGCCTGGCGGCGGGGATGGACGGCTGCCTGTTCAAACCCACCGGGCTTGAGGACCTGCATGCCGCACTGGCTTCTCGCACGGCCATGCCTTCGGTCAATGAGCCGGTGCAGGCGGACCCGGTCAAGGCCCTCGACTTGAGCCGCTTGTTGAAGCTGACCGGCTCCGACACGGGGGCCGTCAAGGAACTGCTGGCACAACTGCTCGACAGCCTTGCTGCAGACCGTACGCAACTTCAGGCATTGCTTGAAAAGCACGACTACGCCCAGCTACACGACCTGGCCCACAGGACCAAGGGCGGGGCGCGTCTGGTCGAGGCGCAGACCTTGGTGAACCACTGCGAAGCGCTGGAAGCGGCTTGTGAACAGCGCGATCCCGAGGCACTGGTTTGTGCAGTGGCGGCTGTGCAAGAGGCCATTGATCAATTGCATCAAGCCCTGACGGATTACTGCAACCAGGCATAGAGGCAGGTCCGGCGCAGGGAATTTGGGAGAACTCCTACATGTAGAGGGAACTACGCTGATTTTTTCGTCGAAATATGTCTGGAAAAGTAGGCCGCTCCTTCCTTCCGCGAGCGATGCCTGCTCAGGGACTTGCGATGCCAACCAAAGCACTGACCATCCTGATTGCCGATGAACGGCACCTGCAACGGTTGCACATCGAAAAAATGCTCAACCAACTGGGCTATTACCGGATCGTCCCGGTGCAGACCTTCGATGAAGTGCTGATCCTGACGGATATCCCGGCTGAGCCATTTGACGTGTTGATTATCCATGCCGGCCTGGCCGCCGCCGCGGGCGGCGCATTGGCGTTCCAGCAGCAACATCCGCAGGTGCGCCATGTGCTGGTGTATGACGACCAGGACCTGGGGCCGCCTGCTTGCGTGGTGCCCCTGGCCCTGGTGCGTTTGCCGGGAGCGCCCGACAGCATCACCCTGGAACACTTTATGGACATCGTCGACCCGCCGTCACCGGCCAGTGGCTTGCGGGTCTTGCCCTGGCTGCGGGAGTTGGCGCGCAACCCGGCGGTTTAGCTCAGTCCCACTGCGGCGCAATACCCTTGGGGCTGATCAGGCGATGGCCGCGCTCAAGGCCTTCGATTTGCGCCATATCGGCTTGGCTCAACGTCAGTTGCACAGCCTTGAGGTTGCTCTGCAGGTTGGCGCGCTGGGTCGAGGACGGAATCACCGCATACCCCAGCTGCATGGCCCAGGCCAGGGCGACCTGTGCCGGTGTGGCCTGGTGGCGTGTGGCGATTGCCTGGATCACCGGGTCTTTCAGCACTTCGCCGTAGGCCAGGGTCATGTAGGACGTAATCTGGATACCGTGACGCGTGGCGAAATCCACCACCTTACGGTTTTGCAGGTAGGGGTGCAGCTCGATCTGGTGGGTGGCGATATTCTCGGCACCGACGGCGGCGATGGCTTCTTCCATCAGCGCTACGGTGAAGTTGGAGATGCCGATCTGCCGGGTCAGGCCCAGGCGCTTGGCTTCCAGCAACTGCCCCATGAACTCGGCGACGGGTACCTGGTTTTCTGGCGACGGCCAATGGATCAGGGTCAGGTCCAGGTAGTCGGTCTGGAGCTTGCGCAGGCTTTCATTGAGGCTGGGGATCAACTGGCCTTCGGCAAAATTGGCGATCCAGATCTTGCTGGTGATGAACAGTTCATCGCGGGGGATACCGCTGGCAGCGATGGCCTGGCCGACCTCGGCTTCATTGTCGTAGATCTGCGCGGTGTCGATGACCCGGTAGCCGAGATCGAGGCCGGTGCTGACGGAATCGATGACCACCTGGCCCTGCAGGCGGAAAGTGCCAAGGCCGAATGCGGGAATAGACATGTGTGACTCCTGTTGTGGCATGGACAATGGCGTTGAGTATCGGCTGCCGGCGCCAGGCGAAACACCCATGCTTGTTCAAATGACTCTTGACCAGAAGTCATGAGTGGCCCGCGCCTACAAGGTGTTGAGCTCGTGGGCCAACTCCAGCACCACTTTGCCGCTGCCGACAGTGGGCACCAGGTGCGTAAACGGGATATCGATCATGCGGTTTTCCCGCACCGCCCGCAGGCGCGACAGCACCGGGTCGCGGGTCAGCAACTGGCGTTTGCGGCTGGCAGGGGACCACACGGCGTCGGCCAGCAGGATCACATCCGGATCGCTCATCAATAACGTCTCACTGCTGACCGTGACCCGGTACTGGTTGATCCCAGCCAATATATTGTGCGCTCCGGCAGCCGCCAGCAGGGTGGTGACGAAACCTTGCCGTCCTTCGCTGTCCAGGCCGTTGACTTCACTGTCGAGGTAAAACACCGACAGCGGCTTGGCGGGCTTGGCCAATGCCTGGGCGCTGGCCAGGTCGGTGTCCAGGGCGTCAATCAGCTCGCGGGCCCGCTGCGGTTTATGCAGCAGCTTGCCCAGGGTCAGCAGGTCATTGCGAATGTGCCCGAAGTAATCCAGGGAATGCCCGGCACACGCCGACTCCAGCAGATACGAAGCCACGCCATTACCCGCCAGCCCGGTGCGTGAAGTAATGCCGCTGCCAAAAGCCGTGGCAAAGCCGCCCACTACCAGGTCCGGCTGTTGCCCGTACAGCACCTCGCTGGCCGGGTAGCGCGGAGCAATCACCGGCACAGCGAAATATGTGCCCTGCTTATGCGCGGCGCCGTTGTCATCCAGGTACGCCACGCCCACCAGCGCCGGGCCGGCCTCCAGGGCCAGCAGCATATCGGCGGCGTGCTGGTTGAGGGCGACAATCCGCGCCGGCGGCGTATGGGGCAGGTGCCACTCCTGTTGGCAATTGCGATAACTGTCCGCCAGGGCCGAGGCGCTGCACACCAGGGCGATGGCAAATCCTCCCAAGCGTTTCATGGGCGCTCCCGGATCAATAACTCTTCGAGCACCTCGCCGCCCACCAGGTGCACATCCACCAGGCGTACGGCATCGGCCTTGCTGCGCACTCCGTACCAGCAGCGCTCCGGGTACACCGTGAGCACCGGCCCCAGGTTGCAGGGGAACTGGCAATGGGTGCGGGTCAGCAGCACGCCGCCGGGCACTTCGATGTGCTGGTGTTCCAGCAGCCGTCGGCGCAGGGTTTTCCAGAGCTGCAGGGCGCCGCGCTGGGTGCAGCGCGGGCCGGTGCACAGCAGCACATGGCGGGCATGCTCGGGGATATGGGACCAGTCGGGGTGGCTGTCCACCCCGTCGATTTGTGTGATTTCAGTCATCAGAAGCGATACGTGTAACGCACCTCCGTGGTGAACGGTCGGCCCAGGTTGTCGACATTGCTGGAGCGGCTGGTGACATAGTCGCGGTCGAACAGGTTCTCTACCAGCAGGCTCACGCGGTGTTGGTGGGCGTTGTCGAGGTAGCGGTAGGCGTCGGCGTCCACCACCGAATAGTGGCCGTATTCGACTCTTTTCGAGCTGATCACATCGTGGATATAGCGGATGGCCGCGCCGGCGCCCCACAGGCGATTCTGCGACTCGAAACCCACCCGTGAACGGGCGAAGAAGCTTGGCACATCATTGAGAGTGACGCCGGCGCGCGACTCGGTCAGGTTGCGGGTCATGTCCGCCTGCAGGCTCCACTGCTGGTTGAGCGCCAGCTTGGCGTCGGCCTCGAAGCCACGCACCTGGATCTGCCCCTGGCCGTTGACCCAGTGGCTATCGTCGAGGGTGATCAGGTCGGTGATCTTGCGCTTGAACAGGGTCACGCTGGCGCTGAACTCGCGGTCGGCCAGCAGGCCCTTGTAGTCCAGGCCCAGCTCGGCGTTGCGGCTTTTTTCCGGCTTGAGGTTACGGTTGCCGATCTCGTCGCCGGGTTCATTGACAAACAATTGCTCGGCATTCGGCAGCTTGTAGGCGCTGCCGTACTGGCCGCGCAGGGCCCAGTTGGCATTGAGGTCGTAGAGCGAGGTGAGCATGCCGACCGTGGCACTGTCGCCGCCGCTCATGGTTTCGTGGCGCAGGCCGATGCTCGGGTGCCAGTCGGGCAGGGCGTCGATCTGCGGGCGCAGTTGGCTGTACAGGGCGTGGGCTTCGGCCTTGTTGTTGTCGATGATCAGTACATCGTCCTGGCCCTTGAACCACTGGTTGTCGGAGCCGAACACCAGCACATGGCCGCCTTCAAGCTCAGCCTTGCCTTCGGCTTGCACGCCCCAGTCGGTGAACCCCCAGTAGTCATCGCGGTTACGCACCACGGTGCCACCGTCGGCGGTGTTGTTGACCCGCGAGTAACGCGTGTCCCAATCGTTGATATGGCCCTTGACGAAGTAACTCAGCCGTTCATTGAGGCGTTGCTCGAAGGTCGCCGTGGCGATCTGTTGCACGCGGTCGTTGGTGGTCTTGCGGTTGTTGGTGGCGCCGGCGAAGTCCAGGTTGGCGTCGGAGTACTGGTAGAACAGCTCCAGGCGCGAATCATCGCCCAGGGACTGGATGGCCTTGGCGCCGAAGGTGGTGACTTCGTAGGAGCGTTTCTTGTCGCTGACGTTGCTCATGTCACGGTTGCGAAACGGCTGGTAACCCTCGGACACGTTGTGGCTGACGTACGCCAGCAGGCCCAGGTCGCCCAGGCCGTTAGTGAAAATCCGCTCGGCCCGGGCATCGCCGGTGGTGCCGCCAAAGGTATCGACGCCCAGGTTGGTTTCGCCGGACACGTCACGGGTCTGCGGGCTGCGCGTGACGATATTGATCACACCCGCCACCGCCTGGGTACCGAACAACAGGCTCTGGCCGCCCTTGAGCACTTCGATGCGCTCCACGGCGTTGGCCGGCAGGGTGTCCAGGTACAGGCCGCCGTACAGGCGGTTGTTCAGGCGCACGCCATCGAGCAGGATCAGGGTGTCGTCATTGCGCCCGCCCAGCAGGGAATAGGTGCCGTAGTCGAAGGGGCCGTTTTTCGGCGCAACGTAAAAGCCGGGAATAAACATCTGCATCGCCCGGGTGATATCGGCGCTGGGGCCGGCGCGTTCGATCTGTTCGCGGCTGACAATCTCGACTTTGCTGCCGTACTGGGCCATATCGGCCACGGTGGTGGATTCCACCGACGGCGCAGAGACGATCTGCTGGTTGAGCACCAGGGCTGTGTCATCGGCGAGCAGCAGCGGGCTGAACAGGCAACCCAGGAGCAGGGTCGGGCCAGAGGTAGAGGAACGTTGGAAAATCATAGTCTTCTCGAAAGTATCTTCGCAGAAGCACGCAGGAGAAGGCACCGGGCACACACCGATACCGGCCCATGCCCGCCCACCGCAGGATTATGCCAAACAGAAATTCCAGGCCGGTCTCCGGGCTCTCGCGTATCGAACCCTTCACCTTCCCATGGCGCTCTGGCCACAGTGGTGTGTCGAAGGGGTCACGCGAATACCGTTGCGGGGGCAGCACCGGACTTGCTCGAATGAGCGTACCGGTTTCCCGTTTCACCCTATGCACGGCGGCATAAGGCACCTGAAACAGGGCGGCATCTGAACATTCGCAGGCCCTTTCGTCAATCTGGCGCAGCGATTGTGCAGTGCCGCCAGTGTGCTGATGCTCAGCGGCTTGCCGCGGTGGCGCCGGTGCGGGGCGGGAAATACACGGGGTAGTAGGAGAAGAGCACATATTCGAGCGGGTTGCGGATCAGGGAAATACCCGTGCGGTCCTTGACCGTGTCCACGCTGTCGTATTGGGCGTAGGTGTCACTCACCAGTTTTGGGCCTTTCTGCGTCCCATGCATCTGGATGCCGGTCTTGAACTCGGCGGTGACCAGCTCGGGGCTCGGGGTCACGGTCACGGTGCCCACGAAGGCCTTTACCGGCTTGTTGATCAGCCGCTGGAACTCGGCGGCGAAGGAGTTCTCGGCGCCATTGCCGGAGTAGCAGACAAGCAAGCGAACGTTGTCGAACTGGCTGGGATCAATGCCTTTGGCGAGCAAGTGGGCATGCAGTTGCTCGGCGGTATGCTCAGCACCGTCATACAGGATGGTCGAGCTTTTACCGGACAGTTGTTCCCTGAAGCTGAGGTCGCGACCATGAGCGTTGATGTTGAGCCGAGGTTTGCCTTTGTATTCATCTTCAAAGCTGAACAGGTTGCCTTTGATCAGTTGCATCTTTTGCATGTTGCCCTTCATCACGATCAGGCGCCGGACCTTTTCGCCATTCGGCGCCTCGATGATGCTGTTGTGGCTGCCACTGCGCAGCGCTGCCTGGGTCACCTCCGGCGTCGGTGGGGGATCGACCGGCCTGCGTGAGGAGCGTGCTCGAGAGTGGGTCACCAGCATTGCAAAGTTGAGCAGCAAATCCGCCATGGCCGTTTCTTTGTCCGGCGTGGCGTTGTCCGCCAGCGTTTGCAGGTCGCTGAGAATGCCCTGGAACTGCAGCGCCGTGCCAATGGCAGCGCCGGGGCCGCGCAGGGCCGGCAGTACCGCGTTGAGCAACAGATAGCCGCCTTCCTTGAGCGTTGCCCAGCGGCTTTCGGCGTCGGAGACAGATTGTTGTTCGGCCATGCTGATCACGCCCTGGGCATTGGCGTCGTACAGGTGGTTCATCAATTGCCCGGTTTGCAGTTTGGCCTTCAGGGCATCGGCAGCGGCATAGCCGCCCACCGCCAGTGTGGGCGCAGCGGGAACGGTTTCTCCGTCGCCCACGCCAAACAGGCTGGTGGTCTGGGTGGAGGGCTCCTTGAAACTCCATGCCTTGTAGTAGTCGCGGGTCGCGTTGTCGGGAAACCAGGCCAGGATGTCGTTTTGCAGGCGCCCCGGTTGCTGGATGGCCTCCAGCAAGGCCTGGCGGGTGGGGAATTGCAGCAGCGGTGCGTCGGCGATCAATGGGCGGTAGAGAATATGCGGGCCGCTGATGCTGTCCTCGGGTTCGATCAGGTACATGTTGTCGACCACCTCGGGTGTGGCGCCTGGCCCGGCAACGAACGCCAGCGGGCGGACGACGATCTCTTTGCCATCGACGGTCTGTGCACCGGGTTGCGGGTTGACGGCCGCCTGCACGTAGCGCAACCCTGTGGTATCGAACCCCGATTGTTTGTTAACCGCCAGCTCCAGGGCCTTGATCTGCAGTTCCACGGGGACTTGCTGGGCAAACAGGGACTGGCGTTGGGCTTTTTTGACGGGATCGTCCAGCAGTTCGCGCTTGAGCAGCTCGGGGTAGCTTTTACCCACGTCGACCTTCTCGATCAGTTTCTGCAGTTCGCCATCCTTTTCCAGCTCCGGAACCCGCGTGTTACCCGGTTTGAGATAAACCTCCACGTCGCGGCTGGGCAGCCCCGACAGGTTTTTCAGGAGCACATCGGTCATGCTCATGCGTTCGCGATGGAGACTGCCGCTGACCACCCCACCTGGCGAGTTGCCGCCGACGGGCACCTTGAACACCACCTCCAGGTTTTTCGCCGGGTGGCTCACCGCCTTCAGTTGATCGAAAGCCTGTTCGGCAAAGGGCCGGATATCCGGGATATCGCTGTTGTAGGTCCGCCCTTTATTGCGCTGGGTGATACTCGCCAGTTGCAGGCTCAGTTCACGCAAGACAACACGCTCGGCCTCGGTGGCGTTGCTGACCCAACTGGGCATCTTGCGTGAAGGCTGATCCAGTGTGTCCAGGTTCAGCCAGCTGGGGTCGGGAGCAAGGCTGTTATCCAGACGCTGAGTGATCACCGTCTCGGCCTGGGCCTGGAAAGCATTGCCGTCGACCTTACGCAAGGTGTTGAGAAGCCGTTGTTCAGGGGCCTGCGCTTTGAGCTGTCGCTCCCGTGCCGCGTTGAACGCCGCGTAGGAGTCATAGGGGGTGACTTTGCCGCTGGGTTCGCACAGCAGCAGAATCGTGCGCTCGCCGACATGGCGCTGAATCAGCAGGTTGGCTGAAGTGGACTCTATCGCGCCCTGGTTGGGCTCTGAAATGCTGCCGAGGTTGAATACCGTCACCTCGGCACTGTCGTTGGAGCTTGGGCGCGTCGATCCGTTGGGGTAGCGCACCACCAGGTCCAGGGTTTCGCGCTGCAGATCGTCCAGGCCCGGCTGCTTGAGTGCGGCCAGTCGCAGGTTGTCCCGTAACAGGTTACTGATCAGTGTCCGGCGACTGCCGGCAAACGGGCTGAGGCTTGCACGGGTGGGGGCGCCGAAGGCGGGCTGGTCCCAATAGTTGGATACGTCGGTTGTCAACGCCTGCGCCAGTTGGCCTGGCAGCGCACGGAATGCGCTTTGGATCGCGCCCATGTCAACGGCGAGTGGGGTGTCCGGGGTGTTGCCGGTATGGGTCAGGACGTCTGGGCGGGTGTCGACCAGTTTGCTGTTGGCGGGCAAGTCGGGGACCGCACCGTCTACCAGGTATTCCAGGGCCAGCGTCGTCAGCGGCTTGCGTTTGAACTGACCCGGGTTGTCCGGGTCGGGCTGGGCCAAGTCGACCTGATTGATGTCGAAGTCCAGCCCGGGTGATGCACTCTTTATGGCGTCCGTCAGCAGCCGTCCCACGACCGCTTGCAAACCGGGCTCGCCGGCAAACTGCTGTCTGGCAATCTCGGCGGTCGGGGAGCGGCGGGGAGGGATGGTGATGGGTTTATCGGCGGCAGCTTGCTGATCGAGTTGTTGTTTGACGGCCAGTTGGTTTTGCTTGACCTCCCGTGATCGCGGGTCGTGCGCAGCGTTGGTCAACGCGCTGAAGCCGTTGCGATTGAGGGCCGAGCTCTGCTTGAGCACGCCTTGCAGGCTGGGATCCGCTGGCGGCTCGCCATAGAAACTCAGAACCTGGCCCAGGCTTGCGGTTTCAACGTTGAAGCACGGTACGAGCGCCCCGGTTCCGGCACTCAGTTTTTTCGCCAGCGCCACTATGGCCGGGGCCACCTGCGCCCAGCCTGACGAGTCATCGTGCGTGAACATCTTGGGCGGCGCATCGGAGCCTTTGGGGCTGCGGACCAGCAGGTTGCCGGTGGTCGGGTCCACCCTGAGGTTGGCAACGACCAGGTTGTTTTTTTCGACGAAATCCAAAAAAGCCTCACTGGAGAGGGCTTCGTTAAATGCCTTGAATGTTTGGGCCAGTGTCGAAAGGGGCGGCAGTTCCAGAAACAGGCGCCTGGCAGGGGGCAGGGCAGCAGCGGGGCGCGTTTCTTTGCGCAGCGTCAGCAGGGCTGTCGCGGTGTTCTGCGCCAACTCCCGGTCAGCCTCATCAACCTGCGCGGACGGCGTTTGCTCAAGAGGCACTGAGGCGGGTTCTTTGGCGAGGACCTCTGCGGTTTGGCGTTGCTGTTCGACGATATGTGCAGCTTGCAGGCTATTGGTGTTTGCCGGCAGGAGGGAGGGAAACGATTGCTGGGTCAGCAACTGCTCGATTGAGGCTGACCGCTGGCTTTTGGTGCTGTAGGCGTCATGGCCGTAGAAGTCGCCGATCAGCGCCAGCGGAGCACTGTGTTCCCCGGTATGCGCGAAGGAGTGCTCAGCGCTGGGTTCCAGTGCTCTTGCCGCAGCGGCAACGTCTGCGGATGCCGCTTCCCACCCGGGGGTGTATTTCGAGAAGTGGCCAGACGCACCGCGAATTTCGAAGTCCAGCGACGCTGAACTGGGGGTCCAGGTAAAGTTTTGCGTATTGATGGTGTTGTTTTTGGCAAACGTTGCAAAAGGCTCTGCTTTCAAGGCGTCGTTGAATTTTTTCCAGGCCCTGCCGAATGTGGAGTAGGGCGGGATGTTGTTAACGGTCATTTTGCTCGGGTCGAAGTCTGCAGCAGGCTCGTTGGATGTCTCGTGAGAGGCCAGGGTCAGGGCGTACTGTTTCGCCAGTTCGCGGTCACTGTCTTGCACGAGTTGCCGGGCATTCTCCAGTTCGTGGGCAGTCACATCCACGGCGTCGCGCCGGGATCGACTTGACGAGTGGGCTGCGCCCGATTCCGGCGGGGGTTCTGCGAAGGAGCGTGTGGCATTGGAAAAACTAGGTAGGCGTGATTCGATAGAATTCATGGACACGTCCTTGAAAATAAGGGGGGGATGATTCTTTGAACGCAGTGATTCAGCGGCCAGGGCAATGACTGGGTGATGAGCGACGAGCATCAGTTCCGCTGCAGGTTGTAAGCGCCTTCAAGTGCGATCCACAGGGGCTGGTTTACGGCGTGTGGGCGGCCTACAGTGGCGCGACTTGCCTGGATCGCTGTGACATCTAGAAATCACTTAACCCGTGGAGCTTTGTATGCCGGCCACTCGCTTGACCCTGATTGCCCACGCCAGCACCCAGGCCCGCAAACGCTCGCGTTTTGCCTTGGATGAACCGTTGGAGACGGAGGGGCAGCAGATGCCGTTGGCCCAGGCAAAGCGCTTCAAGCGCGCCCCCCGTTTGCTGTGCGGCCCCGAGCTGCGCACCCGGCAGACGGCCCTGCTGTTTGGCGAGCACCCGCAGGTAGACGAGGCCCTGCGCGACTGTGATTTCGGGCGATGGCGAGGGCAGCGCCTGGATGAGATAGAGCAAGCCGAACCCGAGGCTTTGCAGGCCTGGTTGACGGACAGCACGGCCGCTCCCCATGGCGGCGAATCCGTTGCACAAGTGTGTGAACGGGTCGGGCAGTGGCTGCACACCCTGGAGCAGATCCCGGGCCATGTCGTGGCGGTGACTCACCCCTTTGTGATCCGCGCCGCGTTGCTCTGCGTCATGCAAGGCCCGCTGGCGATGTTCAACCGGATAGATGTGGAGCCGTTGTCCTCCACCGAACTGCGTTTCAACGGTGTGTGGCGCCTGCGCCTGGAAACACGCGAGACCTGAGCCGCGCGAACATGGCAAAATCGTAGCCCCGCACTGAGAACCCCTTCATGAAAAAGATCCTGATCATCGGCATTGGCGCCGGCAACCCCGACTACATCACGATGCAGGCGGTGAAGGCGCTTAACCGCACCGACGTGTTTTTCCTGATGGACAAGGGCCAGAGCAAGGACAAGCTGATCGACCTGCGCCGGGAAATCTGCCAGACCTATATCGACGCCGACCGCACCTATCGCTTTGTCGAAGCCGACTGCCCCGAGCGTGTGCGTGGCGAGGTCGACTACACCACGGCCGTGCAGGATCTGAATCGCGACAAGCAACAGACGTTCGAGCGCATGATCAACCAGGAAATGGCCGACGGCGAAGTGGGCGCTTTCCTGGCCTGGGGCGACCCGGCGTTGTACGACAGCACCATCCGCATCCTGCAGGCGATCCTGGCCAGTGGCGGCAGTGAGTTTGAGTTCGAGGTCATCCCCGGGATTACCAGCGTCCAGGCCCTGGCGGCCCAGCACAAAGTGCCGTTGAACCGCATTGGCCGGTCCATCGAGATCACCACCGGGCGCCGGCTCGCGGCGGGGCAGGCCAGCGATGCCGATACCCTGGTGGTGATGCTCGACGCCGAGGACTCCTACCGCAGCGTCGCGGACCAGGACCTGGAGATTTACTGGGGCGCGTACCTGGGCACGCCGGATGAAATCCTGATCAGCGGCAAGGTGGCCGAGGTGGCCGAGGAAATCGAGCGCGTGCGCAAGGCGGCGCGCCAGGCCAATGGCTGGATCATGGATACCTACCTGCTACGCAAGCCGTAGGGGGGAATGCAATAAACAAAGTGGGAGCGGGCTTGCCCGCGATGGCGGCGTGTCAGTCAGCCTATGTATTGGCTGATACACCGCGATCGCGGGCAAGCCCGCTCCCACATTGGATGTGTGGTTCCTAGGGGGATGTCACTTGCCGCTGGTGATCTGCCTGACCAGCAGTCCATGCCCGGTCACATCCTCGGCCCGGGAAATGGCCTGGATCACCAGCAACCGGTTGCCGGAGCCTGCGAGGAAGGTCGAGTTCAAGGTCTTGCCGCCGCCCATGGTGGCCGTGCCATCAATCTGGCGCAGGCCCACGCCTTTGATCAGCAGTTTTTTCTGCGTCAGTTTCTTGTAGTCCGGCAGGCTGGTGCCGACGTCCTTGAGGAAACCCTCGACCGCGCTGTCGAGAAACAGCGGTTCGTCGTCCTTCAAGTCGATCCCGTCATTGCGCAGGGTCTGGGCCACCACCACCACGCTTTTTGAGGCCTGGTTGATATACATCGTGCCGTTGGCGCCAGCGGTGCCCTGGGCTTGCGCGCCGGCAGGCAGGGCATCGGCGACATAGCCCTTGGGCAGGGTGAAGGTGAATTTGCCGTCCAGGGTCGAGACGATCTGGAAGTCGTCCGGCGGCGCGGCGGCCGGCTTGGCTGCCGCGAACAGCGGGCTGGCGCCCAGGCTGACGGTCAGCGCCAGGGCCAGGCGGGTGGCGATTTTGCTGAGGGTGAGCATGAGGTCTTCCAATGGATGAACGAAATTGCGCCATATTCTGTCAGAAAATTCGCAATTTCGTTCGGATCCATCCTCAGACCTTTGCGGATTCCTCTTCGAGGCGGTCCATTTCAAACAACCGCGCCAGTTCCGCACGGGCTTCCTGGGCCGACTGCATCACCTTGGCCGCGTCGTCGTACACCGCGTGCTGGGCCGCCAGCAATTGCAGGTCGTGGTGCTTGAAGCGGTTGATCCGTGCATCGGCCTGGGTCTCGCTCAGGCCCAGGCCGACCAGGGTGCGGCGGCTCATTTCCAGGCTGGAATAGAAGGTTTCGCGCACCGGTGACGCGTCCAGGTCCACCAGGCGGTGTACGTGCTGGCGGTTACGGGCGCGGGCGATGATCTTCATGTGCGGGTACAGATTGCGCACCAGCTCGGCGGTCTTGATGTTGATTTCCGGATCATCCATGGCAATCACGAAGTACTCGGCCTGGTCGACCTTGGCCGCGTGCAGGATCTCTGGGCGCTGGGGATCGCCGTAGAACACCGGCATGCCGCCGAAACTGCGGGTCAGATCGATGGTTTCCACCGAGGTGTCGAGGGCGATAAACGAAATGTTCTGCGCCCGCAGGATCCGCGCCACGATCTGCCCCATCCGGCCCATCCCGGCGATCACCACGCGCGGCGCATCGCTCTCGATCGCGCGGTATTCTTCCGGCACGTCCACCGGCTTGGTCTTGGGCCGGAACAGCTTCGGGCACAGCAGTAGCAGGAGCGGGGTGAGGGCCATGGACAGGGTGATGGTCAGCACCAGCACATCGTACAGGTGCGGGGCAAACAGGCCTTGGTCGCGGCCGATCTTGAACACCACAAAGGCAAACTCACCGCCGGCCGCCAGGACCACGCCCAGGCGCACCGCGCTCTCGCGGTTCAGCTCGCCGACCATCTGCCCGACTGCGTACAGCAGCGGCAACTTGATGGCGATCAGCAGCAGGGTCAGGCCCAGCACCACGAAGGGCGTGCTGAACAACAGGCCGATATTGGCGCCCATGCCCACGCTGATAAAGAACAACCCCAGCAGCAGGCCCTTGAACGGCTCGATCTGCGATTCCAGTTCGTGGCGGTATTCCGAGTCGGCCAGCAGCAGGCCGGCGAGGAATGCGCCGAGGGCCATGGACACGCCCACCAGCTCCATCAGCCAGGCGGTGCCGATCACCACCAGCAGCGCGGTGGCGGTGGACACTTCGCGCAGGCCGGTCTTGGCGACAATACGAAACACCGGCCGCAACAGGTAGCGACCGCCGATGATCACCACGGCGATGCTGCCCAGTACCTGCAAACCGTGGTTCAGGTCCTGGGCGGCAGTGGTGGTGTGGTCGCTGCCGGCCAGCAGCGGCACCATGGCGATCAATGGGATCGCCGCGATGTCCTGGAACAGCAGGATCGCAAAGGCCAGGCGCCCGTGGGGGCTGTTCAGTTCTTTGCGTTCGGCCAGGCTTTGCAGGCCGAAGGCGGTGGAGGACAGCGCCAGGCCCAGGCCCAGCACAATCGCGCTATTCCACGACTGACCAAAGGCCCAGAGCGCTACTGCACCCATCACCATTGCGGTCAGCAGCACCTGCGCCAGGCCCACGCCAAACACCGCCTTGCGCATCACCCACAGGCGTTTTGGCGACAGTTCCAGGCCGATGATGAACAGCAACAACACCACCCCCAGCTCGGAGAACTGCGCGACACTTTGCGGGTTGCCCACCAGCCCCAGCACCGAGGGGCCGATGATCACACCGGCGAACAGATAGCCCAGCACCGCGCCCAATTGCAGGCGCTTGGCCAGAGGCACGGTCAGCACCGCCGCCAACAGGAAAACTACGGCCGCTTGTAACAGGTTGCCTTCATGGGGCATCGCTTACTCCAGAATCTTTGAGGCGAATCGACAGGGCGCTATTAGAGCGCGCTTTTACGCTGTTGAATCTGAATTTTTGCCAAGGCACGACGCATTGCGCCAGCGCCTGTTGAGCCAGGAAAGCCTGGCCAAGGCATTAGATATCAACCAGGCGGCGGTTTCCAAGATGGAGCGTCGTACCGATAGGTACATCAGCACCTTGCGCAACTACATCCGGGCGACGTTCCCGGACGGGCAGGTCAAGATCGACAACTTCGCCACCTATTGTGCTGGATGCAGTCCTTTACAGGGCCAGGTCCTGCGCCAATTCTTGTTACTATCGCCCTGCGTTTTCACCAGGAGCCAACGCCTCATGCAACACCAGTGGGATGAAATGCACCGCACCCGCAAGCCCTCGTTCGTGCTGTGCGGCGAGCCCCAGGGGCAGGTGCTCAATCTCTATGTCCATGGTTATTCTGCGTTTTTCAACCAGCAACAACTGGCCAGTTTCCAGGCGCAGCTGGCGGGGATCGAGGGTTCGACCAACCTGATGCTGTTCTGGCCGGCCGGGCATTTCCTGGAAAACCTCTTCGCCCCCTTCAAGGACATCATTGCCTCGATGCTCGGCGGCGGCAGCCTGGGCGCGGCGACCGTGGGTCTGGGCAAGGCGGTGGGTTATTTTCTCGATCACTACAAAAGTGTCGAGGCGCGGGTGGACGAGGTGGCCAGGACGCTGTTGGCGGAGCTGGCCAACTACCTGCACGCCGAGTCGATCGAGGTCCGTCAGATCAACCTGATCGGCCACTCCCTGGGCGCACGCCTGCTGGTCAAGAGCCTGTTGGCCAGCCCGGAGCTGGCCCGGGAACTGCCCCTCAATCACCTGTTGTTGATGGGCGGGGCGATTTGCACGTCCAGCCCCTGGGAGCAGGTGTCGGCACCACTCAAGGGGCGCGTGATCAATTGCCACTCCAGCAAGGACTGGGCCCTGGCGCTCAAGCCGGATACCGAGCGCTGTATTGGCCGCTATGCCATCCCCCTGACGCCATCCCTCAAGGGCAAAGTGACCAATGTGCATCTGGTCACGTTCGACCACGCTGCCTACTGGCCGCAGTTGCAGACCGTGGTGCAGTACACCGACTTGCTGCAAGAGCGCCGGGGCATGATCCGTGCGGACCAGCGCAGTGCCGAGGTGCGCTTTGCCGAAGAGGATGTGGACCTGTATCCGGTGCTGCTCCAGGCACGGGCGCCAGAGTTGCAGTTCCTCGCCGAACTGATGGCCGCCAAGCGCAGTGCGACCATCGCTGCGGATGTGCGCGACCCACTGCAGTTGGCCATCGAGTTGCAGCGCATGGGCGGTGACAGCTTTATGAACCTGGCCCGTGGGCACGGCGTGAGTTACCGCCAATTGGCCCAGGACGTGGCCCTGCGCGTCGGTATCAAGTTTGACCAGCCCATCGACAGCGTGGCCCTGGTGAGCCTGGAAGAGCGGGTCGCCGAGACCCTGATCGAACAGTACAAGGACAAACTCAGCCAGGCCGACCGCCAGGTGTTCGAGGCCGAACTCCGGGCCGCCGCGCAAAAGGAACAGGGGTTTTTCCACCGTTTCGATGTTGGCCGCTCGGCCACCACCGCATTGAGCGGAACGGCGCTGGCCGGGTTGACCGGGTTTATCCTGCGGCGCGGTGCGGCCACGGCGATTCCGGTGGTGGGGCAGGCGCTGGCGGCGGCCATGCTGCTGGTGAGCGGGGTACGGGCGTTTTCCGGGCCGGCGTATTCCATCACGACCCTGGCGGTTCTGGTGCTGGGGGTGATTCGCCAGCGCATGGAGCGCGAGGCGCTGAATCAGGAAATGGACCTGGTGGTGCAGGTGGTCGAGGCGCTTGATCTGCCCCGGGAAACGCTGATGCGCACGGTCTCGCCTGACTGCTAAGCTGCGTCCTTGTCTTGTGTGTCTGCCGGGTACCCCGCGTGAAATTCAGCCTGCCGAAAATTGCGACCGCCCCGTTTTGCCCTCCGGAAGTGGCGGGCACCATCCCCGTCGATCCCCGTGCGCCGTTTTTCAAACGGGTGCTGCAGTTTGCCGGTCCCGGCCTGCTGATTTCCATCGGCTACATGGACCCCGGCAACTGGGCCACGGCCATCGAGGCCGGGTCGCGCTATGGCTACAACCTGCTGTTTGTGGTGTTGCTCGCCAGCCTGGCGGGGATGGCGGTGCAGTGCCTGTGTTCGCGGCTGGGCATCGCCACCGGCAAGGACCTGGCGCAGCTGTGCCGCGAGCGCTACAGCCGGCGTTCAGCGCGCACGCAATGGGTGCTGGCGGAAATCTCGATTATCGCCACCGACCTGGCCGAAGTCCTCGGCTGCGCCCTGGCGTTCCACCTGTTGCTGGGGGTATCGCTGACCACCGGTATTGTCATTACCGCGTTTGACACGCTGCTGATCCTGGCCCTGCAAAACCGCGGCTTCCGGCGCCTGGAAGCGATCATGCTGGCGCTGGTGGCGACCATCGGTGTGTGTTTCTTTGTCGAACTGGTGTTGATCAAACCCTATTGGCCGGATGTCATGCGTGGCTTCACCCCGTCGCTCTCGGCGATCAGCGATGCGGCGCCGTTGTACCTGGCCATTGGTATCCTTGGGGCCACCGTGATGCCACATAACCTGTATCTGCACACGTCCATCGTGCAAACCCGCCTGTTCGGCAAAGACCTGGCCAGCCGCCAGGACGCGGTCAAGCTGGCGCGTATCGACACCATCGGTTCCCTGGCCCTGGCCTTGCTGGTCAACTCGGCGATCCTGGTGCTGGCCGCCGCGGCATTCCACCAGAGCGGTCATACCGAGGTCGTGGAAATCCAGGACGCCTACCACCTGCTGGACCCGCTGGTGGGCGGCGCCTTTGCCAGTATCCTGTTCGGCATTGCCTTGCTGGCGTCCGGGCAAAGCTCGACCTTCACCGGCACCATCGCCGGCCAGGTGATCATGGAGGGTTACCTCAATCTGCGCATTCCTTGCTGGCAACGCCGCCTGATCACCCGTGGCCTGGCGCTGATCCCGGCGTTTCTCGGGGTGTGGTTGATGGGCGATGATGCCATTGGCAAGTTGCTGATCCTCAGCCAGGTGGTGCTCAGCCTGCAGTTGCCCTTTGCCCTGTACCCGTTGATCCGCATGACCGGCGACCGGCAACTGATGGGGCCGTTCGTCAATCGCCTGCCCACCAGGATCCTGGCCTGGAGCCTGTTTAGTGTGATCAGCGGCGCCAACGCCTGGCTGATCGGCCAGTGGCTGTTCTGAGTCAGCGGTCCCAGTAGGGCACGCTGCCGAAGCGTTCGACAAAGAAGTCGATGACCGTGCGCACCTTCACCGACAACCGCCGGCTGCCGGGCCACAGCGCGGCAATCTGCTGCGGCTCCAGGGTGGTGGCCACTTCATATTCGGTCAGCACCGCCTGCAAGCGTCCGGCGCGCAGGCTGTCGCCGATCAGCCACGAAGGGAACACCACGAACCCCAGGCCCTGTTCGGCGGCGCGCGCCAGGGTGTCGGCATGGTTGCCGGTGATCGGGCCCCTGACTGTATAGGGCGTCCAGTCGTCCTGGGCGCGGCGGAAGAACCAACGCTGCTGGCCGTTCACGCCCTTGTACGCCAGGCACTGGTGATTGAGCAGCTCATCGGGATGGCGTGGAGTGCCAAAGCGCGCCAGATAGTCGGGGCTGGCGGCAATCCTGTAGCGCTGGGGCGCGAAAATACGCGCCTGCATTCCGGAATCGTTGAGCACACCGATACGGAACAACAAGTCGGCGCCTTCCTGCAGAGGATCGACGTAGGTGTCGGTCTGCTGGATATCCAGTTGCAGCTTGGGGTATCGCTGGCACAACTCGGCCAGCCAGGGTGACAGGTGGCGCTGGCCGAACACCATGGGCGCATTGATGCGCACCAGGCCGCTGGGCTCGCTTTCCTGTTCCTGCAGGGCCTGCCCGGCTTCTTCCAGCTGTTGCAGCATCAAGCGCGCATGATGCCCGAGCAAGCGCCCGGCTTCCGTGGGGCTGACCGCACGGGTATGCCGATACAGCAATTGCTGGCTCAGGGCCTGTTCCATCAACTGGATCTGCCGGGAGATGGAAGAGGGCGCCAGGCCTTCGCGGCGTGCGACTTCAGAGAAGCTGCCGTGGTCCAGCACCGCGACAAACAGGCGTAGCGCCTTGAAACTCAGCTCGTTGAAGCCCTGCATCGTCACTCCATGCTGTGCGTATTACGCAAAGGTGTTGTCCGCATGCTCCCATTTATCGCACAGGTGTGCCACCGGATAATGCGCGTCATTGTTCTTCTGACCTGTAGGTGCTGTATGCAAAGTTCTTCTCTTGGGGTCGCGGCCCAGGCCCGACCAAAAAACCGCCTGGGGCTGCTGCTGTTGCCGCTGGTGATCCTGGCAGGCATGGGCCTGTCGGTGGAGGCCGGGTTGCTGGGGCCGTTGGGTGCCCAGGTGGGGCACTTGTGGGCGACCTTGAGCATCTTCGCGGTGGGCACGGCGATCCTCCTGTTGCTGCTGCTGTTCAGCGGCCCACAACAAGGTCCGGCCCTCAACGAGCTGCCGCGCTGGCAGCTGATCGGTGGGTTCCTGGGGCCGATGTATGTGGTGGTGCTAACCCTGGCCACGCCCCATATCGGCATTGCCATGACCATGATCGCGATCCTCTCCGGGCAGGTCGGCAAGAGTGTGCTGATCGACCACTTTGGCTGGTTCGGCACTGCCCGCAAGCGGGTCAACGGTGAACGCTGGATTGCGTTGCTGTTGATTGTGGTGGCTCTTGTTTTGATTGCGCGGGGTTAAGGCGATGAATCTGCTTCTATTGTTGGTGCTGGTGGTTGCCGCCGGCGCGGTGTTGAGTGTGCAGGCGGCGATCAATGGGCGCCTGGGGCAAACCGTCGGTGTGCTGCGCAGCAGCCTGGTGACGTTCTCGGTGGGCACGCTGGTGACTGGCCTGCTGATCCTGTTCTTCGAACCGGCCCAGGCCGTCAGCCTGTTGGAGGTGCCCAAGTGGCAACTGACCGGGGCGTTGTTCGGTGTGGTGTACATGATGGTGATGGTCGGTGCGGTGCCGATCGTGGGCACGGCGGTGGCGACGGTCGCGGTGATCGTCGGCCAATTGGCCATGGGCATGCTGATCGACAACTTCGGCTGGCTGGGCAACACCGCCATCGAACTGTCCGGCAGCCGGGTGCTGGCGATGCTGTGCCTGGCGTTGGCACTGGTGTTCATGTACCGCAGCAGTGCACGCCAGGCTGATTAACGGCGCTGAACCTTGGGTGGCGGGCGGGAGTCACTGCTTAAGGTGCCAGCATTCGCTGCACCAGGACGACCATGAAAAAGGAGTCTTAACATGCCAGATCCAACCTGTGCTTGCCCGCATTGCAAATGTGTACTGGGGCCGAACGCTGTGATCAAAGACGGCAAGGGCTATTGCTGCCAGGGTTGTGCCGAGCACCATGCCCATGGTGAGCCGTGCGAATCGGCGACCGGCTGCGAGTGTGCCAAGTCGGCCCATGGCTGATCGGCCAATAGCGCCAACACCACCAGGCAGCGTAAGCTGCCTGGCTTTTTCCCCTGTCGTGGAGTTTTATCGTGGCCAAAGCAGCTGCTGTCATTGAAATCCCGGTCTCGGCCGATCAAGTCTGGCAATTGGTCGGCGGGTTCAACTCGTTGCCTGACTGGCTGCCATTGATTGCCAAGAGCGAGCCGGGTGAAGGCGGGCGCGTGCGTCACCTGCAAACGGCGGATGGCGCCGTGGTGGTCGAGCACTTGCAGACCTTTGACAACGTTGCGCGCACCTACAGCTACACCATCAGCGAATCGCCGTTTCCGGTCAGTGCCTATTTGGCGACATTGCAGGTTGAAGCGTTGGGTGAGCATTCGGCCAAAGTCACTTGGTCCGGTGTGTTCACTCCGATTGCCGGTGTGACGGATGCCGAGGTGGAAGAGCTGTTCAGCGGCGTCTACACCGGCGGCGTCGAGGCCCTGCGCAAAAACTTCCCGGCCTGATCCGCCACTATCGCCGGCAAGCCGGCTCCTACAGCGGCTGTTGTGTGCGGCACTCCAGGGTCAACCGCGCGCCCCCACGCTCGCTACTGCCGACTTCCAGGCCGAAGCCATGCAGGTTGACGATCGCCGCCACAATCGACAGGCCCAGGCCAAAGCTGCCCTGCTGACCACCGTCGACCCGGTAAAACCGCTGGAATACCACCGCGCGTTCCGTTTCCGGGATTCCCGGGCCGGAGTCCAGTACCTCGATGCGCGCACTGCCTGCCTGGTCGAGCCCGCGCAGAATCACTTCGCCGCCCGGCGGGGTGAACTTGATCGAATTGCTCAGCAGGTTGGCCAGGGCCTCGAACAACAGTGCGCGGTCACCGGTGATCGGCGGCAATGATTCGGGGACTTGCAGCAGCAGCTCCAACTGGCCTTCTTCCGCCAGTGGCAGGTAGAAATCATGCAGTTCCTGGAGCAAGGGCAGGGGATCGAAGACCAGGAAACCGGAGCGTCGTTGACGGTCTTCCAGCTCGGAGATGCGCAACAGGCCGCGAAAGCGCGCCATCAGGGTGTCGGTCTCGCTGATGACTTCATCAAGCTGCAGGGCCTGCGGCGAACCTTCATCGGTCTGCTGCTTGATCCGGTACAGTTGCGCACGCAAGCGGGTCAGTGGGGTGCGCAGGTCGTGGGCAATGTTGTCGCACACGCCCTTGACCTCGTTCATCAGCTTTTCAATGCGCTCAAGCATGGCATTGACGATGGCCGCGAGCATGTCCAGTTCATCGCGGCGGTTGGACAGCGGCAGGCGGTGGGTCAGGTCGCCGGCGACGATGGCTTCGGCGCTGGCCTGGATCCCGCGAATCCGCCGCAGCGGGCGCCGGCGCAACAGATGCCAGCCGGCGACGCCGGGGATGATGGTCAGGGAGATCGCCCAGAGCAGGGCTTGCAGGATGATCCGCGTCACGCCCAGCAACGAACCGTTGTCGCGCACCAGCACCAGCCAGCGGCCATCCTGGGTGTGGGTTGCCACGGCGTCGCAGCTGCCCCGGGGCAGTTTCGGGTCATCCGATTCGATGCAGTTGGCCAAGGCATGGATGCGCCCGTCCAGGGGCAAGCCTGCGGGGATCTGCTGGAGCGGGCCGCTGAGGGGGCGTTGTTGCCCATCGAACAGGCCATAGGCATCCATGCCCTTCATATCGAAGGTCATGCTGGTGGCCAGGGCTTCATCCAGTTGCGCGCCGTTGAAACGCTGGAACAGATGCTGGCGCTGCATCAGCGAGTGGCGCGACAGGTCGCCCAGATAACCCGAGACCTCGTAATACAGCACCCCCATGAGGATGCAGCTCCAGGCCACGAACAGCGAGCTGTACAGTGCCAGCAGACGGCTGCTGGACGAGCGCCAGCCGTTAGACGGGTTCAGCAATGACATAGCCCGAACCTCGTACCGTGCGGATCAGCGGCGTCAGGCCCGGCGGGTCGATTTTCTTGCGCAGGCGGCCAATGTGCACGTCGATCAGGTTGGTCCCCGGGTCGAAGTGATAACCCCAGACTTCCTCGAAGATCATCATCCGCGAGAGGATCTGCCCGGTGTTGCGCATCAGGAATTCCAGCAACTTGTACTCGGTCGGCAGCAGGCTCAGCGGCTGGTCGGCACGGCTGGCCTCGCGGCTGATCAGGTTCAGTTCCAGGTCGGCCACGCGCAGGGCGGTTTGCGCGGCCTTGACCGCGTTGTTGCGGCGCAGCAGCACCTCGACCCGCGCGGCCATCTCGTCGGAAGCAAAGGGTTTGGTCAGGTAGTCATCGCCACCGGCGCGCAGGCCGCGTACCCGTTCATCCACGTCGGAGAGGGCGCTGATCATCAGGATCGGCGTCGACACGCCGAGGGTGCGCAAGGTGGTGACAATGGCCAGGCCATCGAGCTCCGGGAGCATGCGATCGAGGGTGATCAGGTCGTAATCGCCACTGACTGCCCGCGTCAGACCTTCGCGGCCGTTGTCGACCCAGTCCACGTCCAGTCCATGACTGCTTAACTCAGCGACGATCTCGCGGGCCGTCACGGCGTCGTCTTCGATGGTCAAAATGCGGGTCATACAGGTTACCTGGTCACACGGGAGTGGGGCATTTTGCCAAGAAATGCCAGCGAGGTTTCTAAAAGAAAATTCATGTAGGCCATTCTCCAGGTCACCTCGGTCAAATGTGGGAGCCGGCGTGCTCGCGATAGCGGTAGATCAGCCCAAGCATTCGGTGACTGACACGCCGCCATCGCGGGCAAGCCCGCTCCCACAGGGGTTGGCGGTGCCGGTCCTGGGAGTGCATAACGCCCGCCCTCTATGCCTGGTTCTTGCAAGTTGCATGATTCTTGGAAGTTCAACTTGCTTATCTGATTGAAATTAATGGGTTTTTATTTTCAAGGCGACTGGCACGGCGTCTGCACTGTCCGTTTCGACAGATGTAACACCATTTTTCAATGCCTGGAGCACAACAACAATGATGACATCCTCATCCACTTTGCAAGAGTCGAGCACGCTCTCCGGGGTTTCCTGGGGGGCGATCTTTGCCGGGGCTGCGGCCGCCGCTGCGTTGTCCCTGGTCCTGGTGCTGCTGGGCTTCGGCCTGGGCTTTTCGGCGGTGTCGCCGTGGGCCGACAGTGGCATCAGCGCCAAGGGCCTGGGCATTTCCACGATTGTCTGGCTGGCCTTCACCCAGATTGTCGCGGCGGGACTGGGCGGTTACCTCGCCGGTCGGCTGCGGGTCAAGTGGGCCAATATGCATGGCGATGAGGTGTACTTTCGCGACACCGCCCATGGTTTTCTCGCCTGGGCCGTGGCCACGCTGGTGACCGCGACCCTGGTGGTCGGCTCGGTCAGCAGCATCGTCGGTGGTGGGGTGCAGGCCGGTGCGAGTGTGGCCTCGGGCGCAGCCAGCGGCTTGACCCAGGCCGCCGGCAATGCGGCCAATGGCGACGATTTCGGCTATTACGTTGACAGCCTGTTCCGCGATGATCGCCCGGCAGCCGCCAGTGATGACGCAGTGCATGGGGTGGTGGCGCGGATCTTCGCCCGCACCCTGGGCAATGACGGCCAGTTGGCCCCGCAGGACCGTGCCTACCTGGCGCAGTTGATCAGCCAGCGCACCAACCTCAGCCAGGCCGATGCCGAACGGCGCGTCGACCAGGTCTACGGTGACGCCCGCAAAGCCCTGGAAGAGGCCAAGTTGAAAGCCAGGCAGGCCGCCGACACCGCCAGCAAAATCGCCGCCGTGACCTCGCTGTGGACCTTTGTCGCACTGTTGCTCGGTGCTTTCTTCGCCAGTTTCGCCGCCACCTTCGGCGGTCGCCGCCGCGACGCCGTGGTGTATCTGGAAACCATTCGTTAACTCAAGGAGAACGTCATGCGCTCATTACTGCTGTGGTTCCTCGGTGTGCCGATTCCGGTCATTATCCTGATCGCGATCTTCATGCACTAACCCGCGTACCCGCTTGATCAAGGCCGCTCCTGCATGGCAGGGCGGCCTTTTTTAGTCGTCAAACCCTACCTGTTCGTGAATCTCATCAACCTTCAGTTCCAGCCGGTACGCCACCGCAATAAACAGCGCCTGGCACAGGCACAGCGTGGCACTCAGCGAGCGGAACGCGAACGACGACCCTTCATTGACCAGCAGCACCGTGTTGGCGCGCTTGGCCAGCGGTGACAGGTTGCTGTCGGTGATGATCAGCGTCTTGGCCTGGTGGTGCTGGGCGATACGCAGGCAGTGCTGGGTTTCCTTGCCGTAGGGCGTGAAGCTGATCGCGATCACCAAGTCATTGGCGCGCACGCTGCGCATCTGTTCGCGGTAGCTGCCGCCCAGGCCCGAGACCAGGTGGATACGCTTGTTGGTGTGCTGCAGGTTGTAGACCAGGTAGTCGGCCACCGCAAAGGAGCGGCGTACGCCGACCACATAGATATTGTCGGCGTTGACCACCAGGTCCACGGCTTTCTCGAAGGCCGCGTCGTCCAGCTCCAAGCCCAGGCGCTCGATGCCCGACAGCGTGGCATTCACGCATTCACGGGCCAGGTCGCCGCCGCTGGCTTTCTGCGACTTGTTGGCGATCATGCTGCGGATGCGCTGCTGGTAGTTCTGCACCGGCGTGGTCTTGTGGGTATACGCCTCGCGAAACAGCGCCTGCATTTCGCTGAAGCCGCTGAAACCAAAGCGCTGGGAAAACCGCACGATGGCCGAAGGGTGAACTTCGCATTCCCGGGCGATATCGCTGATGCGGTCGACCATGATCCGGTCGCTCTGCTGGCTCATATAGCTGGCGATGCGCTTGAGCTGGCGGGGCAGGCTTTCGTATTCATCGGTGATCAACTGCAACAGACGCTCGGCATTGATCGGAGGACTGGCGAGAACCTCGGTGACCTCGGTCTCGGCGGGAGCCTGCTGATCGGTGCGGGACATAGGCAATCCTTCTGGCTTGTTCTTACGGAGCATGCGGCTGGCACGTCGCCCCTGACAATAGGTCAATGGGCACAAGTCTACAGGGAAGGCGGCAAAAAATATCTTAATGGAAAATATATTCCACATAAAAAATTTATAGAATAAATATTGATTGATGGCGCCGGACGTCCTAGTCTGCATCCACCAAGAGCGTCGCCGTCACGATGGCAGGCGCGGGCTGATAAAAATAACAGGAGCCAGCATGGGCCAGACTCGTTTTGCCAGTGGTCGTCAATTGGATCTGATTTGTCTTGGACGCATGGGCGTCGATCTTTACGCGCAGCAAGTCGGGGCGCGGCTGGAAGATGTCACCAGTTTCGCCAAGTACCTGGGTGGATCGTCCGCCAATATTGCCTTCGGCACGGCGCGCCTGGGGCTTAAGTCGGCGATGCTGAGCCGGGTCGGCGACGATCATATGGGGCGCTTCCTCGTAGAGTCCCTGGCGCGCGAGGGCTGTGATGTCAGCGGTATCACGCTCGACCCGCAGCGTCTGACCGCCATGGTCCTGCTGGGCCTCAAGGACCGCGAAACCTTCCCCCTGGTGTTCTACCGCGAAAACTGTGCCGACATGGCCCTGCGTGCCGAGGACATTCGCGAAGCCTTTATCGCCAGCAGCAAGGCGCTGCTGATCACCGGCACCCATTTCTCCACCGACGGCGTGTATCAGGCCAGCCTCCAGGCCCTGGATTACGCCGAGCAGCACGGCGTCAAGCGTGTGCTGGATATCGACTACCGCCCAGTGCTCTGGGGCCTGGCAGGCAAGGCTGACGGCGAGACGCGTTTTGTCGCCGACCAGAACGTCAGCCAGCACCTGCAAGGCATCCTGCCGCGCTTTGACCTGATTGTCGGCACCGAAGAGGAATTTTTGATTGCCGGTGCCAGCCACGACCTGCTCAGCGCTTTGCGTAACGTGCGCCAACTGACGGCGGCGACCCTGGTGGTCAAGCTCGGCCCGCAAGGGTGCACGGTGATTCATGGGGATATACCGGCGCGCCTCGAAGACGGTGCGATCTATCCCGGCGTGCGCGTCGAAGTGCTGAATGTGCTGGGCGCCGGCGATGCGTTTATGTCGGGCTTCCTCAGTGGCTGGTTGAACGACGCCGGTGACGCGCGTTGCTGCCAGCTGGCCAATGCCTGCGGCGGGTTGGTGGTGTCGCGCCATGCCTGCGCCCCGGCAATGCCGACTCCGGCGGAGCTTGAGTATCTGTTCAACAGCCCGGTGCCTATCACCCGGCCGGATCAGGATTTGGTACTGCAGCGTTTGCATCAGGTCAGTGTGCCGCGCAAAACCTGGAAGCAGCTGTTTGTGTTCGCTTTTGACCATCGCTGGCAATTGCTGGAACTGGCGCAAAAAGGCGGCCAGGACCCGGCGCGGGTCAGCGCGATCAAGCAGCTGTTTATCCAGGCAGTGGAGCGTGTGGAGAGCAAGCTGGGCGAGCAGGGGGTGGAGGCCGATGTGGGCATTTTGGCCGACCAGCGTTTCGGCCAGGATGCGCTGAACGCCGCCACCGGCCGTGGTTGGTGGGTGGCGCGCCCGGTAGAGGTACAGGGTTCGCGGCCGCTGGCGTTCGAACATGGCCGCTCGATCGGCAGCAACCTGATTGCCTGGCCCCAGGAGCAGATCATCAAGTGCCTGGTGCAGTTTCACCCCGACGACGAGCCGCTGCTGCGCCTGGAGCAGGAGGCGCAGCTCAAGGCCCTGTATCAGGCCGCGCAAACCAGTGGCCATGAACTGCTGCTGGAAGTGGTGCCGCCCAAGGATCATCCCTCGACCTACCCGGATGTGCTCTATCGCAGCCTCAAGCGCCTTTACAACCTGGGCATCTACCCGGCCTGGTGGAAGATCGAGGCGCAGAGTGCCGAGCAGTGGCGGCAGCTTGATGAGCTGATCGAGGAGCGCGACCCTTATTGCCGGGGCGTGGTATTGCTGGGCCTGAATGCCTCGGCGCAAGCGTTGGCCGAGGGGTTCCAGCAGGCCAGCCAGAGCCGGACCTGCCGCGGGTTTGCCGTGGGCCGGACGATTTTCCAGGAGCCGAGCAGGGCGTGGATGGCGGGGGAGATTGATGATGAAACCCTGATCCAGCAGGTGCAGCAAACCTTCGAGCAACTGATCCAGGCTTGGCGCAGCTCCAGAATTTAAACACGCTCAAAGGTGGGAGCTGGCAAGCCTGCTCCCACAGAAGCAGATATCAGCAGCCTTAAGGTTAAAACAATAAAAGGTGCAGCCATGCCCGCAATCCGTATTGGCATCAACCCCATCTCCTGGAGTAACGACGACCTGCCGGCCCTGGGCGGCGAAACGCCCTTGAGCACCGCGCTCAGCGAAGGCAAGGCCATCGGCTACGAAGGTTTTGAACTCAACGGCAAGTTCCCCAAGGACGCCAAGGGCGTGGGCGATGTGTTACGCCCCTACGACCTGGCACTGGTCTCCGGCTGGTACTCCAGCCGCCTGGCCCGGCGCTCGGTGGCCGAGGAAATCGACGCCATCGCCAGCCATGTGCAACTGCTGCGCGAGAACGGCGCCACGGTGCTGGTCTACGGCGAAGTGGCCGACTCGATCCAGGGCTCGCCGATCCGCCTGATCGAACGCCCGCGCTTTCACAGCGAGCAGGCATGGCAAGCCTATGCCGACAAACTCACCGAATTGGCGCGTTTTACCCTGTCCCAGGGCGTGCGCCTGGCCTACCACCATCATATGGGCGCGTACGTCGAGTCCCCGGAGGACATCGACACCCTGATGCGCCTCACCGGCCCGGAGGTCGGCCTGCTGTTCGATTCGGGGCACTGCTATATGGGCGGTGGCGAGCCGGTCGAGGTGCTACGCAAGCATCTGGGGCGTGTGTGCCATGTGCACTTCAAGGATGTGCGCAAAGCGGTGGTGCAACTGGCGCGCAACCAGCTGTGGAGCTTCCCCGACTGCATCGTCAATGGCACCTTCACCGTGCCGGGCGATGGCGATATCGACTTCGCCGAGTTGCTGGATGTGCTGCTGGGCGCCGGCTATCGTGGCTGGCTGGTGGTGGAAGCCGAGCAGGATCCGGCCGTGGCACCCAGCTATATCTATGCGAAAAAAGGCTTCGATACCTTGCGCGCGCTGCTGGATGCGAGGGCTGCACAATGAGCCTGCTGGTCAAAAGCACCCCGCGCGGGCCAACCATGGTCGCACTGCCAGAGGGGCGCCTGGAGTATGTAGGGTTTGCCGCTTACCGCCTGAGCCTGGGGCAAACATTGCCGGTCAGCGCCGACGACAACGAGCTGTGCCTGGTGCTGCTCAGTGGCCGGGTCACGATCGAGGGCGAAGGGTTCAGTTGGCAGAACCTGGGTGATCGCCAATCGGTATTTGAAGACAAATCGCCGTTCGCCGCCTACCTGCCACCGGGCACCCTTGCCCAGGTGACCGCCCTGAGCGATGTGCAGATTGCCGTCTGCGCCGCGCCGGGCGCCACGGCCGGCGGTTTCACGCCCCGGCTGATCCGCCCTGAGCAGTGTCGGCGTAGCGTGCGTGGCAAGGGCGCCAACACGCGTTATGTCTGCGACATCCTGCCCGACAGCGAGCCGGCCCATTCGCTGCTGGTGGTGGAGGTGCGCACGCCGTCCGGACATTCGTCCAGCTACCCGCCGCACAAGCACGATACCGATGACTTGCCGCACCAGAGCTTTCTTGAAGAAACCTATTACCACCAGATCAACCCGTCCCAGGGCTTTGTGTTCCAGCGGGTGTACACCGACGACCGCAGCATCGACCAGGCCATGGCCGTGGAAAACCACGACCTGGTGGTGGTGCCCAAGGGCTATCACCCCGTCAGCGTGCCCTATGGCTACGAGTCCTATTACTTGAATGTGATGGCCGGCCCCAAGCGCGCCTGGCACTTTCACAATGACCCGCAGCACAGTTGGCTGCTGGACCTTTAACCCGTAGGCGCCGAGGGGACCCAACATGACCACCACCCGATTGACCATGGCCCAGGCCCTGGTGAAGTTCCTCGATAACCAGTACATCGAAGTCGATGGCGTGCAGAGCAAGTTTGTCGCCGGGGTGTTCACCATCTTCGGCCACGGCAATGTGCTGGGCCTGGGCCAGGCCCTGGAGCAAGACAGTGGCGACCTGGTGGTGCACCAGGGCCGCAACGAGCAGGGCATGGCCCATGCCGCGATTGGTTTTGCCAAGCAGCATTTGCGGCGCAAGGTCTACGCCTGCACCGCTTCGGTCGGCCCCGGCGCGGCGAATATGCTGACCGCCGCCGCCACCGCCACGGCCAACCGCATCCCTTTGTTACTGCTACCCGGCGATGTGTATGCCTGCCGCCAGCCGGACCCGGTGTTGCAGCAGATCGAACAATTCCATGACCTGAGCATCAGCACCAACGACGCGTTTCGTGCGGTGAGCAAGTACTGGGATCGCATCAACCGTCCCGAGCAGTTGATGAGTGCGGCGATCCACGCCATGCGTGTCTTGACCGACCCGGCCGAAACCGGCGCGGTGACCCTGGCCTTGCCCCAGGACGTGCAGGCCGAGGCCTGGGATTACCCCGATTATTTCCTGCAAAAGCGCGTGCACCGTCTGGAGCGCCGCCCGGCCACCGAAGCGATGCTGCGCGACGCTGTCACGCTGCTCAAGTCCAAGGGCAAACCGCTGATTATCTGCGGTGGCGGGGTCAAGTACTCCGGCGCGAATGCCGCACTGCAGGCTTTTGCCGAGCGCTTTCAGATCCCCTTTGCCGAGACCCAGGCCGGCAAGAGCGCCATCGTCTCCAGCCACCCGCTGAATGTCGGCGGTATCGGCGAAACCGGCTGCCTGGCCGCCAACCTGCTGGCTCGGGACGCCGACCTGATCATCGGCATTGGCACGCGCTATACCGACTTCACCACCTCCTCCAAGTCGCTGTTCCAGCATCCCGAGGTGCAGTTTCTCAACCTCAATATCAGCCCCGGCGATGTACTGAAACTCGACGGGGTCCAGGTTCTGGCAGATGCCAAGGTCGGGCTGCAAGCATTGACCGACGCGCTGGGCGATTACGCCACGCAATGGGGCGAGCAGCCACGCCAGGCCCGTGCGCAGGGGGATGCCGAGGTGGACCGGGTCCATCAGGCGCGCTACACCGACGCCGACTTCACCCCAGAGGTCAACGACCATATGGATCCGGCGGTGCTGCGCGAATTCATCGAGCTGACCGGTTCCTGCCTGACCCAGAGCCAGGTGCTCGGCGTGCTCAACGCAACCCTGGCCGACGATGCGGTGATTGTCGCCGCCGCCGGCAGCCTGCCGGGGGATTTGCAGCGCAGCTGGCGCAGCAAGGGCGTCAACACTTACCACGTCGAGTACGGTTATTCGTGCATGGGCTACGAGATCAATGCGGCCCTGGGCGTGAAGCTGGCCGAGCCCGCGCGGGAGGTCTATGCCCTGGTCGGCGATGGCTCGTACATGATGCTGCATTCGGAGCTGGCGACCTCGATCCAGGAGCGGCGCAAGATCAATGTGGTGCTGCTGGACAACATGGCCTTCGGTTGCATCAACAACCTGCAGATGGGCAATGGCATGGACAGCTTCGGCACCGAGTTCCGCTTCCGCAACCCCGACAGCGGCAAGCTCGATGGCGGCCTGGTGCCGGTGGATTTCGCCATGAGCGCGGCGGCCTATGGCTGCAAGACCTACAAGGTCACGACCGTGGAACAACTGCACGCCGCGCTGGCCGATGCACGCGCGCAAAGCGTGTCGACGCTGATTGATATCAAGGTGCTGCCCAAAACCATGATTCACGGCTACCTGTCGTGGTGGCGGGTCGGTGTGGCGCAGGTCTCCACCAGCGAACGCACCAACGCCTGCGCCAAACAACTTAATGAACGCCTGGCCAAGGCCCGGCAGTACTGACAATAAGAGGAGTGTTGCCATGTCTTTGAAGCTGGGTGTGATCGGTACGGGCGCTATCGGCCGGGACCATATCCGCCGCTGCAGCCAGACCTTGCTCAACAGCCAGGTGGTGGCGGTCACCGATATCAACCTTGAGCAGGCGGCCCAGGTGGTGGCTGACCTGCAACTGAACGCCGAGGTGTACGCCGACGGTCATGCGCTGATCCATTCGGCGCAGGTCGAGGCGGTGCTGGTCACCTCCTGGGGGCCGAGCCATGAGGAATTTGTGCTGGCGGCTATCGCGGCCGGCAAACCGGTGTTCTGTGAAAAACCCCTGGCCGTCACCGCCGAGGGCTGTCGCAAGATCGTCGAGGCGGAAGTGGCCCACGGCAAACGCCTGGTCCAGGTCGGTTTTATGCGCCCGTATGACCAGGGCTACCAGGCCCTCAAGGCGGTGCTCGACAGCGGCCAGATCGGCGAACCGTTGATGCTGCATTGCGCCCACCGCAACCCGAGCGTGGGTGAGAACTACAACACCAGCATGGCCATCACCGACACCTTGATCCACGAGCTGGACGTGTTGCGCTGGCTGCTGGCCGATGACTATGTGTCGGTGCAGGTGGTGTTCCCGCGTAAAACCAGCAAGGCCCTGAGCCATTTGCGCGACCCGCAGATCGTGCTGCTGGAAACCGCCAGGGGCACGCGGATTGATGTGGAAGTGTTTGTGAACTGCCAGTACGGCTACGACATCCAGTGCGAGGTGGTGGGGGAGACCGGCATTGCCAAATTGCCAGAGCCGTCCCAGGTGCAATTGCGCAGCGGCGCCAAGCTGTCGAATGCGATTCTGATGGATTGGAAAGACCGCTTTATCGCGGCCTATGACGTCGAGTTGCAAGCCTTTATTGATGGCGTGCGGGCCGGCCAGGTAGGTGGGCCTTCGGCGTGGGATGGCTTTGCCGCTGCGGTGGCGGCTGACGCGTGTATCGAGGCCCAGGGCAGTGGGCAGATCGTTGCGGTCAGCCTGCCGCAGCGCCCGGCATTCTACGGCTAGCGCGGTCAGTGTAGGCGCTGGCTTGCCTGCGATAGCGGTGGATCAGCAACAGAGGTAGGGCCTGAAACACCGCTATCGCAGGCACGCCAGCTCCCACATTTTTTGACTGGGTTTCCATTCCAAGAAGGAGTTGGTTCATGCGAATCGGACTGGTTGGATACGGCCATGGCGGCCGTTTTTTTCATGCCCCGCTGATCGCCACATTGCCCGGGGCGACGTTTGTCGGCGTGGTGACCCGCTCCCCCGAGCGCCGCCAGCAACTGGCGACGGAGCATCCCGGGGTGCCTGCCTTCGACAGCATTGCGCAGATCGTCGAAGCCGGGGTGGAGGTGCTGGTGATTTCCACCACCCTCAAAGGGCGCCCGGCCCTGGTGCTGGAGGCCATTGAGTACGGTGTGGCGGTGGTCAGCGACAAACCCTTCGCCAGCAATGCCGAGCAGGCCCTGGCGCTGATTAGCGCCGCCGAACGCGAGGGGGTAGCACTCAGCGTCTACCAGAACCGGCGTTGGGACTCGGACTACCTGACCCTGCGCAAGCTGATCGACGCCGGCGCCCTGGGCAGCATCACCCGCTTTGAGTCCCGGGTGGAGCGCTACAGCCCACAGGCCCTGGGCAACGCCAGCGGTGGCGGGTTCCTGCGTGACCTGGGCAGTCACCTGGTGGACCAGGCCTTGCAACTGTTTGGCCCGGTGGAGCGGGTGTATGCACAATTGCAGTACAGCGCCGAGCACCCCACCCTCGATCATGGCTTTTTTGTCAGCCTGACCCACGCCAACGGGGTGATTTCCCACCTGTGGGGCAGCGCCCTGCAAAACTGCCAAGGCCCGCGTTTTCGGGTCAATGGCACGGCGGGCTGCTACACCGTCGACGGCCTGGACGGCCAGGAGCAAGCGCTGCTGGCCGGCAAAAGTCCGAAGACCGAAGGCGAGCACTGGGGCGCCGAAGAACATCGACGCTGGGGCTGGTTCGAGCAAGGTGCGGAACGCGAGCGTATCCCCTCGGAAAAGGGCGCCTGGAACCAGTTCTATCGCCAGTTGCAAAGTGCAATCCAGGGCCAGGGCGCGCTGCCGGTGCAGGCCATGGATGCTTGGGAAACCACGCGCGTGCTGGATGCCGCCAGGCTCAGCGCCGAGCGTCGGCAAGTGGTGGAGATGGTGACGGTGGAGGGCGGAGAATGGAAATAGAATAAAATTCTAAAATGAGTTGATATGGAAATTATTTTCCAATAAAGTCATTTCCAGGTTGCCGAAAGTCCATCTCGACCTTCCTTTATAAGGGGGCCGGGGGACTCAACAAAAACAAGATAAAACAACCAGGTACCGTCAGATGAAAATCTTCAGCGCTGTACTGCGAGTGTTACGTTCTGCCTTCCTGCCCCGCGCACGGCCCTTCTATTTCTCTTTTCTCAATGTCCTTTGCGTGGAAAGCAAGGGTGCCCTGGTGTGCTGCATTCCGGGAGCGCCGGTGGTCCGGCTGCCTGCCGCAGCCCCCTCGCTCTGATAAACGCTACGTCCAGAAAACCAACAAGAAAGTGGAGACAGACCGTTCATGAAGACCCAGATCCGTTTCGCCTCGCTGGCCTTGTCGATGATGCTCGGCAGTGGCGTGGCTTCAGCCGCCGATATCAAGATTGGCGTCAGCATGTCGCAGTTCGACGACACCTTCCTCACCTACCTGCGTGAGGATATGGACAAGCAAGCCAAGTCCTACCCCAAGGGCGATGCTGTGCAACTGCAATTCGAGGACGCCCGTGCCGACGTGGTCAAGCAACTGAGCCAGGTCGAGAACTTTATCAGCCAGAAAGTCGATGCCATGGTGGTCAACCCGGTGGATACGGCCTCCACCGCGCGCATCACTAAAGCGGCGGTGGCGGCGGGTATCCCGCTGGTCTACGTCAACCGTCGTCCGGATCAGGCCGACTTGCCCAAAGGGGTGGTGACGGTGACGTCCAATGACGTCGAGGCCGGCAGACTGCAAATGCAGTACGTGGCCGAGAAGCTGGGCGGCAAAGGCAAAATCGTGATTCTGCTGGGTGACCTGGCCAACAACTCGACGACCAATCGCACCAAGGGCGTCAAGGAGATCCTCGACAAATACCCGGACATCAAGATTGAACAGGAACAGACCGGGATCTGGCTGCGGGACAAGGGCATGACCCTGGTGAACGATTGGCTGACCCAGGGCCGCGAGTTCAATGCGGTCGTGGCCAACAACGACGAAATGGCAATTGGCGCCGCCATGGCCTTGAAAACCGCAGGGGTGAAACCCGGCAGCGTGTTGATTGGCGGCGTCGATGGCACACCCGACGGGTTGAATGCGATCACCAAGGGCGAGATGGCGCTCTCGGTGTTCCAGGATGCCAAGGGGCAGGCGATCGGTTCGGTGGAGGCGGCCGTGAAAATGGCCAGGGGCGAGGCGGTCGAGCAAAACGTCGTGGTGCCTTTCCAGCTGATCACCCCGGACAACGTCGCGTCATTCAAGTAGCGTTCAATCACAACAATAAGCGGGCAGGGCGGCCACAGCCGCCCTGCCGATGGAGCCCCGATATGCTTGCTCAAGCGACTGCTGCGCAGCCCGCAGGTGTAGAACAACCCTACCTGTTGGAAATCGCCCATATCAGCAAAGGCTTTCCCGGCGTCGTGGCCCTGGCCGATGTGCAACTGCGGGTGCGCCCCGGCTCGGTCCTGGCACTGATGGGAGAGAACGGCGCCGGCAAGTCGACGCTGATGAAAATCATCGCCGGCATCTACCAGCCCGACGCCGGGGAAATCCGCCTGCGGGGCAAGCCGGTGGTGTTTGACACGCCTCTGGCGGCTTTGCAGGCGGGCATCGCGATGATCCACCAGGAGCTCAACCTGATGCCCCATATGAGCATCGCCGAGAACATCTGGATCGGCCGCGAACAGCTCAACGGCCTGCGCCTGGTCAATCACCGCGCCATGCATCGCCGCACTGCCGAGTTGCTGGCGCGCCTGCGGATCAACCTGGACCCAGAGGAGCAGGTCGGCAACCTGAGCATTGCCGAGCGGCAGATGGTGGAGATTGCCAAGGCGGTGTCCTACGACTCGGACATCCTGATCATGGATGAGCCGACGTCGGCGATTACCGACAAGGAAGTGGCCCACCTGTTTTCGATCATTGCCGACCTCAAGGCCCAGGGCAAAGGCATCATCTATATCACCCACAAAATGAATGAAGTGTTCGCCATCGCCGATGAAGTGGCAGTGTTTCGCGATGGCGCCTACATCGGTCTGCAACGGGCCGACAGCATGGACAGCGACAGCCTGATCTCGATGATGGTCGGGCGCGAATTGAGCCAGTTGTTCCCGGTGCGCGAGACGCCCATCGGCGAGTTGTTGCTGTCGGTGCGCGACCTGCGCCTGGACGGAGTGTTCCAGGGCGTGTCCTTTGATCTGCATGCCGGCGAAATCCTCGGTATTGCCGGGCTGATGGGCTCGGGCCGCACCAACGTGGCGGAAACGCTCTTCGGCATTACCCCCAGCGACGGCGGCGAGATCCGTCTCGACGGCCAGGCGTTGCGTATCAGCGACCCGCATATGGCCATCCAGCAGGGGTTTGCACTGTTGACCGAGGACCGCAAGCTCAGTGGCCTGTTCCCGTGCCTGTCGGTCCTGGAAAACATGGAAATGGCCGTGCTGCCCCATTACTCGGGCAATGGCTTTATCCAGCAAAAAGCCCTGCGCGCCTTGTGCGAAGACATGTGCAAGAAACTGCGGGTGAAAACCCCCTCCCTTGAGCAGTGCATCGACACCCTGTCTGGTGGCAATCAGCAGAAGGCCCTGCTGGCACGTTGGCTGATGACCAATCCACGGCTGTTGATCCTTGACGAACCGACCCGTGGTATCGACGTCGGCGCCAAGGCCGAGATCTACCGCTTGATTGCCTTCCTGGCCAGTGAAGGCATGGCGGTGATCATGATTTCTTCGGAACTGCCGGAGGTGCTGGGTATGAGCGACCGGGTGATGGTCATGCACGAAGGCGATTTGATGGGCACCCTGGATCGGGCCGAGGCCACCCAGGAAAAAGTCATGCAGTTGGCTTCCGGTATGACGGCAGTCCACTAACGAATAAAAAGGTGACGGGCAATGAACGCAATACTGGAAAGCAAACCCGAGGAAAAGAAGCCCGCCGCGGCACCGGTCAAGAGCCGGCGGCGGTTCCCTACCGAACTGAGCATTTTCCTGGTGCTGATCGGTATCGGCCTGGTGTTCGAACTGTTTGGCTGGATCGTACGGGACCAGAGCTTTTTGATGAACTCCCAGCGCCTGGTGCTGATGATCCTGCAAGTGTCGATCATCGGTTTGCTGGCGATTGGCGTGACCCAGGTGATCATCACCACGGGGATCGACCTGTCCTCGGGCTCGGTGCTGGCGTTGTCGGCGATGATCGCCGCGAGTCTGGCGCAGACCTCGGACTTTTCCCGGGCGGTGTTTCCATCGTTGACGGACTTGCCGGTGTGGATCCCGGTGGTCGCCGGCCTGGGCGTGGGCCTGCTGGCGGGGGCAATCAATGGCAGCATCATCGCCATAACCGGCATCCCGCCGTTTATTGCGACCCTCGGCATGATGGTCTCGGCCCGTGGCCTGGCACGTTATTACACCGAAGGCCAGCCAGTGAGCATGCTCTCGGATTCCTACACGGCCATCGGCCATGGCGCGATGCCGGTGATCATCTTTCTGGTGGTGGCGGTGATTTTCCACATTGCCCTGCGCTACACCAAGTACGGCAAGTACACCTACGCCATCGGCGGCAACATGCAGGCGGCGCGCACCTCGGGGATCAACGTCAAGCGCCACCTGATCATCGTCTACAGCATCGCCGGGCTGCTGGCCGGGCTGGCCGGTGTGGTTGCCTCGGCACGGGCGGCTACCGGGCAGGCGGGGATGGGCATGTCTTATGAGCTGGACGCGATCGCGGCTGCGGTCATCGGCGGCACCAGCCTGGCGGGCGGGGTGGGGCGTATCACCGGCACGGTGATTGGCGCGCTGATCCTCGGGGTGATGGCCAGTGGGTTTACCTTTGTCGGGGTGGATGCCTATATCCAGGACATCATCAAGGGCCTGATCATTGTGGTGGCGGTGGTGATCGACCAGTATCGCAACAAGCGCAAACTCAAGCGCTGAGCGAGATTTGAATCAAAAAGTGGGGCTTGTTTGTGTGGGAGCGGGCTTGCCCGCGATAGCGATGGGTCAGTCAAATTTCTATCAACTGACCCTCCGCTATCGCGGGCAAGCCCGCTCCCACATAACCGTTTGTCTTCTATATAGCTCCATGACACTGAATTTCTTGCTATAAACGCACTCCGATAACCGCCTGCCAAGCCCGTCCTGGTGCCTTTTAGGGGAATGTCGGACAAATTGCCTGTCATTTCAGTTGCTGCGCCCTCAAGTCGGCCGTAGACTGCCGCCCCTCGTAAATTGAGTGCCGGGTGGCGCTTGGAATGGACGGCGTCTTTCCCCGACCTCCAGAGGTTGGCCGGAACGCTCCCTTATTCGCCTTAATGCACGTATTTTTTATAGAGAAATCAATGACAAAGGAAAAGTTGCTGGCCATGCCGGCGGATGACTACATGAATGCCGAGCAGCACGCTTTTTTCGAGAAGTTGTTGCAAGACATGAAAGTCGAGCACCACGAGCGCATTGAGCAAAACCGCATCGCCATTGAAAGCCTGGACACCCCGGCTGACCCGGCTGACGCCGCCTCGGTTGAAGAAGAGCGCACCTGGTTGGTCAACGCCATCGACCGCGACCAGCGCATGCTGCCGCAACTTGAACAGGCCCTGGGCCGTATCAAGGAAGATTCCTTTGGCTGGTGTGACGACAGCGGCGAGCCTATCGGCCTCAAGCGCCTGCTGATCAGCCCGACCACCAAGTACTGCATCGAAGCGCAAGAGCGCCACGAGCAAATCGACAAGCATCAGCGCCAGGCCTGATCTGTTTGATGTTGTAGGCGCCGGCGAGCCGGCCCCTACAGATCCCCGCGTGTCATCCCCCCGTCTATTGATCTGCTGCAAGCCCTAACACCAAAGGCCCATAGATAATGGCCAGATAGTGGCGTTTAATGCAGACACAATAATGACAAGCAGTGGGGTGACAAACATGGCCGGGGATGGATCTCTGATGGGCGCCGTCGTGGTGCCGCACGCGGTGAACCGCCGGCTGCCTGGCTGGGTGACTCCGCTGCTGCAAAGCATCGCCCTGGTGCTGATACTGTCGGGCCTGGCGTTCGCCAACCTGTCGATCTACCTCTGCCTGCCCGTGGCCCTGTTGCTGATCTGGCTGCCGTGCCTGAAAAGGCCGGACCGCAGCCCAGCGCCTGATGTTGGCGAGGATGCCATTGGCGCGTTGACTCGCGATCTGTCCTACACCACCAGCCATAATGCGCTGTCGGCCGCTGGCGTGGCCTATTCGGTCAAGCAACTGGCCGCCAGGTTGCAATCGCAATTGAGCGCGGCCCAGCAGATCGTCAGCAGTGCCGAAGTGATGATTGGCACCGAGCAAGTCACTTCCCAGCTCAGCCGCGAGGCCCTGGGGGCGGCCGGCCAGGCCCATCAGCGCAGCACCGAAGGGCGTGCGGTGCTGGGGGAATCCATCAGCCGCATGCATCAGCTCAGCCAGCGTGCCAGCGACAGCCGGCAATTGATCGAGGCCCTGAGTCAGCGCAGCGAAGAAATCCAGCGGGTGACCCTGGTGATTCAGTCGATTGCCAGCCAGACCAATCTGTTGGCCTTGAATGCCGCCATTGAAGCCGCCCGCGCCGGTGAGCATGGGCGTGGGTTTGCCGTGGTGGCCGACGAAGTGCGCGGCCTGGCGGGCCGTACGGCGACCGCCACCGATGAAGTGGGGGTGATGGTCGCGGACATCCAGCAGCGTACCGCCCAGGTGGTGGAGCAAATCCGCCAACTGTCCGTGGATTTGCAGGCCGGCGTCGAGCAAGTGGAGCATGCCGGCGAGCAACTGGAGAGCATTGCCACGTTGGCGGCGGGTGTGGAGGGCCAGGTCAGCGAGATTGCCCAGGGCACCGAGACCAACCGTGCGCAACTCGACAGCCTGTTCCATGCCGTGGAGCAGATGCGCAGCGACTTGACCGTCAGCGACCAACAGACCCAGCAATTGGCCCAGGCCGCCGTGCAAATGGAAGGGCAGGCCGAAACCATCAGCGAGCGCCTGGCCGAAGTCGGTCTGGATGATTATCACCAGCGTATCTACGACCTCGCCCGCGAAGGCGCCAGCCAGATCGCCGCGCAGTTCGAGGCGGATATCCAACAGAACCGCATCAGCCTCGATGACCTGTTCAATCGCAGCTACACGCCGATAGCCAACAGCCACCCGACCAAATATCACAGCCGCTTCGACGGCTACACCGATCAGGTCTTGCCCGCTATCCAGGAAGCCTTGCTGCCCCGTCATGAAGGGCTGGTGTTCGCGATTGCCTGCACACCACAGGGCTATGTGCCGACGCACAACAAGGCGTTTTCCCAGGCACTGACCGGGGATGCCCAGGTTGATGCCGTGAACAATCGCACCAAGCGCAAGTTTGAAGACCGCACCGGGATCCGCTGTGGCAGCCACCAGCAGGCTGTGTTGTTGCAAACCTATACCCGCGACACCGGGGAGTTGATGCACGATCTGTCCGTGCCGATCATGGTCAACGGCCGGCATTGGGGCGGTTTGCGCCTGGGCTATAAGCCTGAAGGGCAGGCTGGGGCGCGCTAGACCCTGGCCAGGATTGTTGCGTGTTATGCAAGGAAGCTTTTACGCCGGTCGCTTTTTCCGGTGAAAGGAACCGCTTAAGATGCGGCATATCGTTAGCTGGCTAACTAATCTGGCGGAGAGCTTCCATGCAAAACAAAGTCGATGTGGCGGTGATGATTGGCAGTGGGGTGCCACAGACCCTGCGTGCGCTGGGCCTGCGCGCCTGTTGGGTGGTGTTGCTCAACGGGGAACAGCGCGGCACGGCCTTCGCCAGTCGCGACGAAGCCCAGGAGTGCCGCGCCGCCTGGCAGGCCCTGATGGACCTCGAGCAATCAGACCGCCTGCACTGAGGGCCGGTCAGGCGCTCTGATGCAGACGCTGGTTCAGCTCATCCACGGCAATCGCCCAGTCCGCATCTTCGCGTAGCTCTTCCTTGAGGAACTGCGCCTGTTGTGGGGTCCAGAAAGGCGCGTCGATCAGCTTCACATCCTCTGGCAGGGGGTGTTCACCGATAAATTTGTCAATGGCTGCAGGCGAGGCTTCCAGGCCCAATTGTTCGAACAGGTCGTGTAGGGTGTGCGTTGGCGCGTCCATTTCATTCTCCAAAAGAGTGAGCTTCTACTCGTATGGGAGGTGTGCCAGCGCGCATAGTTCGATTTGGCTGTAGCCGCTCCTCAACGGGCAGGGGGGCAGAGGAGGGCTTCCAATTCCTTGGCCAGGGCGCAGGCCTTGTTGTGATCACTGCGAAAGCCTTTGATCCGGCCGCTGGGCACTTCCAGGATATGGAAAAAATTCCTTCCCGCGGGGACGACGCGGTACAAGGCGAAATCTGCGCACACGCCATTGGCATACACGCTGTAGAATAGCGCGCTATCCTTGCGTGATAAGGCACCGGAAGTCTGTGTCGGTTGGCGTTGAACTCGTTGCATGACCAGCTCCTTTCGATCTATTGACCTGCTTGCAGCATTTCGGGTGGTTTTGAGCTGTGTTGCTGTTCTAATATTGTTGTCGGCAGCTCACGTTCGGTTCCATCCAACGTTTTTCCTTGGTTTTTGGCTGTCGGAAAACCACCCTTTCAAGTGGGGTATTCTCTGAAGTGGGGCGTCCAGTATTCTCTGGCCGATAAACCTGTGATTTCCTGCAAAGCCTGACGACCTTGTACAAGGACTGTCATGCCCGGCTGCACGAGTCTGGCGGGAATCAACTTCAGTATGTTTTTTCAATGTGTCGAGCCGTATCGGCCTTTTTTGTGCTGCCTGCCTCGGGCGGGTAGCGCTTTTTTAGATGTGGGGGCGTTTCCTTGGCAGTCAGTAATCTGGATATGCACGCATTGTTCGTGCTGGGTGATTTGCGCGCGAAGTTGGTTAAACAATTTCAGTCGCGGTTTGTTTACATCACGGAACAAACCCCTGAAGGCATTTACATTGCCGAAATAGATACTGAAACAGCGCTGGTGGTAGATGACAAGCCTCGACTGGAACTCAAGGTCGGCGATCATTTTCGTGCGGCAGTCCTGCCCAGTCGTGAAGGTGGCAAGTTCGAACTGAAGTTTCGCGACATCAAGTTGACGGTCTATGGCCTGGGCGACTATGCATTTGTGTCCACCGCGCAGGGCGAGGGCATTGTGTTCAAAGAAGGTCACAGCGTAATGCTGGTGTTCGCCGCCAATGAACAATTGCAGGAAGGCCTGAGCAAGACCCTCAAGGCCGTGACCGGCAAAGCCGCCAAGTGGCGCAAAGGTGAGCTGGTGACGTTCAAGGCCAGCGAATAATGAGCGAAGGCCGGGCACAGTTTCACCAGCAACACCTGGCGGATGCCCAAGCCAAGGCTGCTGAACTGTTTGCCCGCAAAGATGATCTGCAAGGTGCCTGGTTGAACTGGGTGGCCAGCCAACTGTATGCCCTGCGGCCTGCCGAGTACGCCAGCATGGTGCGCCGGGAACTACAGCGTTTGCATCAGCAGCCCTGAATATCGGCAACCGTTTGAACCTCTACTACAGTTCAGTGGACTTAATTGTTCAGAGGCTTTCGCGGCGTGACAGCAAAGCCATCCACCCTGGCTATGCATACACGAGGTTCAAAGGCATGAAAGCAATTCGAGCGCTGTTGGCAGCGTCCGTTACCACCCTGGGCCTGTCGATGGCGGCCGCACCGGTAGCGGCTGCCCAGGCGCCCATTCACTTTGCCGACCTGAATTGGGAAAGTGGCAGCCTGATCACCGAAGTTCTGCGGTTTATTGTCGAGAAAGGCTACGATTTACCCACCGACACCTTGCCCGGAACCACCATTACCCTGGAAACCGCCCTGGCGAAAAATGATATCCAGGTGATTGGCGAGGAGTGGGCGGGCCGCAGCCCGGTGTGGATCAAGGCGCAAGCCGAAGGCAAGGTGGTTGGCCTGGGAGATACCGTCAAGGGTGCGACCGAAGGCTGGTGGGTGCCGGAATACGTGGTCAAGGGCGACCCGGACAAGGGCATTGCGCCGCTGGCACCTGAGCTGCGTAGCGTAAAGGACCTGGTGCGCTACAAGGACGTGTTCGCGGACCCGGAAGCCCCGGGCAAGGGGCGGTTCCTCAACAGCCCCATCGGCTGGACCTCGGAAGTGGTCAATAAGCAAAAACTCAAGGCTTACGGCCTGGACGACAGCTACGTCAACTTTCGCAGCGGTTCAGGCGCGGCGCTGGATGCCGAGATTGCCTCGTCGATCCGCCGTGGCAAGCCGATCCTGTTCTACTACTGGTCGCCAACCCCCTTGATGGGGCGTTACAAGTTGGTCCAGCTGGAGGAGCCGGCGTTCGACGCCGAGGCCTGGAAGACCCTGACCGATGCCGACAATCCCAACCCCAAGCCCACGCGTTCGTTGGCGTCCAAGCTGAGCATTGGCGTGTCCACGCCGTTCCAGCAGCAGTATCCGCAGATTGCGCAGTTCTTTGAAAAAGTCGACTTTCCGATTGGCCCGCTCAATCAGGCCCTGGCGACGATGAGCGAGAAACACACCCCGCCCCGTGAAGTGGCGCAGGCGTTTCTCAAGGATCACCCGCAGGTGTGGAAGGCCTGGTTGACGGAGGAGGTGGCTGCAAAGGTCGAGGCCAGCCTCAAATAACCTTTCATATGAGGATCAAACTGTGGGCGCGGGCTTGTGTGGGAGCGGGCTTGCCCGCGATAGCGGTGGTTCAGCAGCCCAATGTATTGACTGACAGTCAGCCATCGCGGGCAAGCCCGCTCCCACAGTTTTAACTGCATTCCAGCCTTAGAGCCGGTCTCCTATAGTTTTAACTGCATTCCAGCCTTAGAACTGGGTCTGCACGGCCAATTCAAAGGTGCGCGGCGAGCCCAGGTAATACGCTGGCGACACATGGGCAAACTGCGCATACACCTCATTGGTCAGGTTGCGCACCCGGCCCGTCACCGAGGTGTGTTGATCGACCTTATAGGTCAGGAACGTGCCAAACAGGGTATACGCCGGCACCGTCAGGGTATTGGCATTGTCGGCATACACCTGCGCCACGTACCGCGCGTCTACGCCACCTTGCCAGGCGGGGGCGATGTCATAGGTCAGCCACAGGTTGCCCACCCGTTTCGGTACGTTGGTCGGTGTATTGCCCTTGCGCGACACCACTGCGCCGCTGGCGGTTTTCTCGTTGAAGTCATCGTATTGCGCGTCGACCCAGGCGAAGTTGCCTTCCGCCAATAGCTTGGGGGTGATGCGCAATGAGCTGGCCAGCTCGATGCCCTTGGACGACTGCGCACCCACCGCAATGCTGCGGGTGGGGTCTTGTGGATCGGTCACGGCAAAGTCTTTGCGCTCGATGTGGTAAGCGGCCACGGTGGCTGAACCACGCCCGTCCAGATAATCGAACTTGCTACCCACTTCCCATTGCTTGCCGGTGGAGACATCAAACACCTGGGTGGTGCTGGTGGGCTGTTCGGCGGCGGTGCTGTATTGCACGTAGACATTGGCCGACGGGATGAACTGGTAGGTCAGGCCCACCCGCCCGGTGACCGGCTCCCAACGGCGCTTGACGTTACCCAGGTTGTCGCGGTGGCTGGTCACGTCCAGATCGATGGCGTCATAACGCAGGCCGGTCAGCAGCGACAGCGTGTCGGTCAGGCCCAGGCGGTTTTCGACAAACAGCGCCTTGGTCGTCACGTCGGTGGTCTTGTCCTTGATAAAGCCGGGCCGGGTGCCGGGCAGGTCGTAGAAATGCCCCGGATCGTAGTGGTTGGGGTCCACCGCGTTCTTGGGGGATACGTTCAACGGGCTGTTGGTGGTGCTGTTGACCTTGTATTCGAAACCGCCGGACCAGGTAGTGGCCAGGCCGAACACACTGCTGTCATGGCGCAGCTCGAACTGGTTGCCGTTCTGTTCGCCCTGATGCCGTACCTGATAGGCCGTCGAACGGTTCACCACGCGGTTGTCTGGGCTGTACTGGTAGGTCTCCAGGTTGCGGTAGTCGCGCTGGCTGTCCAGGTGGTAGAGGGTGTTGCGCAGGGTGGTGCTGTCGTTGATCCGATAGTCGATGATCGAGCGGGCCCGGATCGTGCGTTGTTCGTAGCGGCCATCGGCGACGTTGTAGTTGTTGAAACGGTTGTGCTTGTCGATCTTCAGCTCGCCGGCCTTGGGGTTGAGCACCGGGGTGCCCCAGTACGGGCTGTCTTCGTGTTCGTCCTGGTATTCCAGGGCCAGAGTGTGGGACAGGTTGGGCGTCAGGTCGCTGAGCAGGGAAAACGCCACGCTCCAGGACTCCCGTTGCTGGCGGTCGATATGGGTGTGGTTGGTGTTGCGGCTGACATCCAGGCGCGCATAGTGCTGGACCTCGGCGCCGGGCTCGGTTAGGGCGTGGTTGAGGCCCAGGGCGATGCCGGTGGTGTCGTAGCTGCCGTAGTTGATCTGGCCTTCGACGGCCTGTTCTTCGCGGTTGGCCAGCTTGGTCACGTAGTTCAGCGAACCGCCCACGGAGCCGGCACCGTTGATCAGCGAGGAGGGGCCGCCCACCAGTTCCACCCGGTCATAAATCCAGGCATCCACCGGTCGCGCCAGGCCACTGGCGACGTTGATGCCGTTGAACATCTGGGTGATCTGGCTGCTGGTAAAGCCCCGGTAGGAGATAAACCCGCCAAACCCCGGCGGCGCACTGGCGTTGACCCCAGGCAGGGTGTTGGCCGCATCCTGGAAGGTTTTGGCGCCACGGCGTTCGATATCGTGGCGGTCGGCGATGCTGATCGAAGCCGGGGTTTCCCGCACGCTCAGGCCCAGGCGCGAGGCCATGCCGCTGGATTGGTCCAGGGCCAGGCCAGGCTCGTTGGTGGCGGCGCCGTCAATGGTGGTGGGGGCCAGCTCAAGGGCCCAGGCGCTGAAAGGCAGGCAGCCGAACAGGCCCGCCAGTAGAGGTAAATGTTTCATCGGTAAATCCTGAAAAGCAGGGCTTGGAAGCAGCGCACAGCCGTCCGCGCTTCCGGGGGGAAGCTGCGCGGTGTGCGGATCAAAAAGCGCAGGTATCAGGCGTAGGCGGGCGGGGCGCGCGGATTAGCCGCAGGCCAGGTAAAACGGGTGGGAATGTCAGCGGTGAGCACCACCGCCGGAGGTGGCGCATGGGGCTGGGGAAGGACCGCGACGTTAAGGCTGGAGTTCAGCGCCGGGCCCATGCCGCCGGTGGAACACAGCGGGCAACCGAAGGCCTTGGACAGCGTGGGCAGCGACTCATCGCCCGTATTGACGGGGGCTGGCGCCTGGGTGCGTGGGTCTACCGTACAGAACTGGCCGCCAATGCCGTTGAGCTGCATGCCGACCATTTGCCCATGACCAATACTGCAGGCGAACACGTTGAACAGGACGCAGCCATAGAGCATCCAGGCAATCAACGAGCGGTCGGCACGGGCGAGTTTCATGGGCCGGCACTTTAGCATCAGACGACAAAATCCCTGCAAAAAATCTGAAAGGGACTATCCTCTTTCGCACTTTTCCAGGGGTGTCCAGCCATGAGCTTTGTTATTGCGAGGTGGGTCGTCGGGGTCTTTACGTTTATCAGCATGGTCCATGTGTACTGGGCCGCAGGCGGCAAGCTAGGCAGTACGGCGGCGATCCCGCAACTGCCCGGCGAGTTCGCCAGCGGGCCGCGACCGGCGTTCAAACCGTCAGCGCTGGGCACCTTCCTGGTGGCGGTGGGGTTGGTGCTGATTGCCTTGTTGGTAAGCCTGCGGGCGGGGCTGTTTTTCCAGCCAGTGGGGCATCAGGCCCTGCAGTGGGGGATCAGCGCGATTGCCTTGATCATGTTTGCGCGGGCGATTGGTGATTCGGAGCTGGTGGGGTTCTTCAAGAAAGTCGGCGGGTCGCGGTTTGCGCGGCTGGATACGTTTTTCTATTCGCCGCTGTGCCTGATGCTGGGGACTGGGCTGTTGGTCGTGGCCTGGGCCTGATTGACGGTATGCAGGGCCAAATGTGGGAGCGAGCAAGCCCGCTCCCACATTGTTTGGCGCGTATATTCAGAGGGATCAGCTACCGCTGTCAGTCCTGCGGCTGCTGACCTCGGCCGGTACATTTTCCCCCGCCATGCGCTTGCGGAACAGCGACGTGCGCGCCAGCAACAAGGTGGTCACCGGTACGGTGATCGACAGCAGGATCGGGATCAGCCAGCCATGCAGCACCGGCCCGGACTTGAGGGTCGAGAAGTAGATAATCGACGCCAGCGCCACGCACCAGGCGCCCAGGGTCGAGGCCAGTGCAGGCGGGTGCATGCGCTGGAAAAAATCCTTCATGCGCAACAGGCCTAGCGCGCCAATCAGCGCAAACAGGCTGCTGAGCACCAGCAGGATCGCCACGAGGATTTCTACCCACAGTGGCAGTTCACTGACATTGATCATTCGATCACCTCCCCACGCAGCAGGAATTTGGCCAAGGCAAACGAGCCGACAAAGCCGAATAGCGCAATCAACAGTGCCGCTTCGAAGTAGGTGTCACTGGCATAGCGTATGCCCAGCACCAACATCATCAACATGGCCAGGATATACAGGTAATCCAGGGCCAGGACCCGGTCCTGGGCCGAAGGACCCTTGAACAGGCGCACCAGGGTCAGGACCATGGCCAGGGAAAACAGGAACAGGCTGAGCAGGATCGCATTGGCGAGCAGGGCACTCATTCGAAGATCTCCATCAGGGGCCGCTCGTAGGCCTGCTTGAAGTGCTCGATAAACTGCGCGTCGTCATCCAGGTCGAACACGTGCAGCAACAGGATGCTACGGTCCAGGGCCAGTTCCGACCACACGGTACCGGGGGTCACGCTGGTGATCATCGACAGCACAGCCAGGCCGTTGGCGTCGCGCAGGTCCAGGGGGATTTTTACAAAGCGCGAGCGCGGCGGCCGCGAGCCGCAGGTCAAGACGCCCCAGGCCACGTGCAGGTTGGAGATGAAGACATCGCGGCCGACCAGGAAGAACAGGCGAATGATCACCCCTGGGCGACGGATCCGTACCGGCAGCGGGCGCAGCGGCGCCATCATCAGCGGTGCGAGGAAGCCAAGGATCGCCCCCAGCAGCAGGTTGCCGGGGCTGATCGACAGGTTCAGCACCAGCCACAGCACCCACAGTGCCAATGACAGCCACGGGGCAGGAAACAGGCGTTTCATGGCTGCACCTCCACGGCGGCGGCCTGGGCTTGCGGGCCCGGCACCGGGCGGGTGGCCATGACGGCCATCACGTAGTGCTCGGGGTTGTTCAGGCTGTTGGCGGTGTCCTGGGTAAAGCGCATGAGCATTTCTGCCTTGAAGGTCAGGCCAATCGCCAGGCCGAGCAAGACGAAGATCGGTATGCACTCAAAGCGGCGCAGCAGCGGCGAAGGCCGTTCTTCCGGGGTCCAGAAGCGCTGGATGCCCAGCCGCGCAAAGGCGATCAGCGAGGCCAGGCCCGAGAAGATCAGCAGCGCGAACAGGCCCCAGGCTGCCGGGCGGATCGGCTCCGTCACGGCATGGCCCAGGCCCAGGGGGTTGACCAGCGCACTGAGCAGGCTGAGCTTGCCGATAAAGCCTGACAGCGGCGGCATGCCGATGATCAGCAGGGCGCAGGCTATAAAGCTCAGGCCGAGGAAGGCCATGGTCCACGGGATGACCTGGCCGACTACGGCCTTTTGCTCATCGTCGAGGTTGGTGCCCCTGGGTGGATGCAGGGATTCCACCGGCGGTGGCAACACTTCGATTTCATCGTCCAGAGGTAGCTCATTGGCCGAGCGCGAGCGTTCGATCAGTTCCGCCAGCAGGAACAGCGCGCTCAGGGCCAGGGTCGAGCTGACCAGGTAAAACAGCGCGCCGGCGGTCAGGTTGGGCTGGGCAAAACCCACCGCCGACAGGAGGATGCCGGCCGAGACCAGGATACTCAGGCTGGCCATGCGCTCCAGGCGTTGGGCGGCAAGCATCGCCAGGGCGGCGCAGAGGATGGTGGCCATGCCGCCGTACACCAGCCAGTCACCGCCAAACAGCGCCGAGGCGCCGGCCTGCCCGGAAAACAGCAGGGTCCACAGGCGCAACACGGTGTACACGCCGACCTTGGTCATGATCGCAAACATCGCCGCCACCGGCGCACTGGCCGAGGAGTAAGCCGGCGCCAGCCAGAAATTCAGCGGCCACATCCCGGCCTTGGCCAGGAACGCCGTGGCGAGGATCGCCGCGCCGGCATGCAGCAGACCGCGATCGGCTTCTGGCACCAGCGGGATCTTCAGCGCCAGGTCAGCGAAATTCAGGGTGCCGGTGACCCCGTAGATCAGCGCCGCGCCAATCAGGAACAGCGATGAAGCCAGCAGGTTGATCGAGACGTAATGCAGCCCCGACGACACCCGCGCCCGGCCCGAACCGTGCAGCATCAGGCCGTAGGACGCAGCCAGCAGCACCTCGAAGAACACGAACAGGTTGAACAGGTCGGCGGTGAGGAAGGCCCCGTAGAGGCCCATCAACTGGATCTGGAACAACGCATGGAAGCTGGTGCCGGCGCGGTCCCAACGGGCCATGGCGAACAGCAGGGCGCTGACGCCGATGATCCCGGTGAGCACCAGCATCAGGGCCGACAACTGGTCCACCACCAGCACGATGCCAAACGGCACCTGCCAGTTGCCCGGCAGGTACACGCCAATGGAGGCAGGGCCGCCTTTTTGCGTCCAGTACAGCATCAACATCGCGATGCCCAGGCCGGTCATGCTCGACAGCAGGTTGATCTTGGCCTTGAGCGGGCGGTGTTTCTCGCCCAGCATCATCATCAGCGCAGCGGTCAGCAGCGGCAGCAGGATCGGCGCGATGATCAGTTGGTTCATCCAGCTCATTCCTTGGGCTCCCGGCCGTCCACATGGTCAGTGCCGGTCAGGCCTCGGGACGCCAGCAGCACCACCAGGAACAGCGCGGTCATGGCGAAGCTGATCACAATCGCCGTCAGCACCAGGGCCTGGGGCAGGGGATCGGTGTAATTGAGCAGGTCCTGGGGCACACCGTCCTTGATGATCGGCTCCTTGCCGATAAACAGGCTGCCCATGCTGAAGATGAACAGGTTGACCCCATAGGACAACAGGCACAGGCCCATCACCACCTGGAACGTCCGTGGCCGCAGCACCAGCCAGACGCCGGAGGCCGCCAGGACCCCAATGGCAATTGCGATGACTTCTTCCATCAGGCAGCAGCTCCTTGTGGTGGCGTGGCGGCGGCTTTCGCCTGGTTGCCGGGTTTATGGGCCCGTACCGATTGGTGGCCGAGGGCGGTGAGCATCAGCAGGGTCGAGCCGACCACCATGGCGTACACGCCGACGTCGAAGAACAGCGCGCTGGCGATATGGATGTCGCCCAGCACCGGCAAGCTCAAGTGCAGGGTGTGGGTGGTGAGGAACGGGTAGCCGAAGAACAGCGCCCCCAGTCCGGTCAGTGTCGCCGACAGCAAGCCAAAGCCCATCCAGCGCATCGGCCGCAGGTTCATCTGCGCCTCGACCCACTGGGTACCGGCGACCATGTATTGCAGGATAAACGCCACCGACATCACCAGCCCGGCGACAAAGCCGCCGCCCGGCTGGTTGTGGCCGCGCATAAACAGGTAGAACGACACCACCAGGGCAATCGGCAGCAGCAGGCGCACCAGCACCGCGGGCACCATCATAAAGCCCAGGGCGGTGTCGCTGGCCTGGCGTGGGTTGACCAGATCGGTGTCCACGTCCGGCGCCAACAGCCGCTGTTGCGCGGGCAGTTGCTCGCTTTCCTTGGGCGGACGGAAGCGGCGTAGCAGCGCATAGACGGTCAGGGCTACGGCGCCCAGCACAGTGATCTCGCCCAGGGTATCGAAGCCCCGGAAGTCGACGAGCATCACATTCACCACATTGCTGCCGCCGCCTTCAGGCAGGGCGCGGCTGAGGTAGAACGAGGAAATATCGTTGGGGGTCTGGCGCGTCAGCATCGCGTAAGACAGCAGCGCCATGCCGCCACCGACCACGGTCGACAGCAGCAAGTCGCGCAAGCGTCGGATGCGCGCCTTGCGCAACGAACTCGGGAGTGGCGAGACTTCTTCGATCCGCCGTGGCAGCCAGCGCAGGCCCAGGAGGATCAGGACCGTCGTCACCACCTCGACCACCAGTTGCGTCAATGCCAGGTCCGGTGCGGAGAACCAGACAAAAGTCACGCAGGTCATCAGGCCGCACACGCTGACCATGGTCAGGGCTGCCAGCCGGTGGTACTTGGCTTGCCAGGCGGCGCCCAGGGCGCAGGCGATCGCCAACAGCCACAGGGTGACGAACACGATGGAACCCGGGATTTTCGGCCGGTCGCCCCAGCTCAGGCTGCTGCCCAGCATGGGGATCATCCCGGCAATCACCGCCACCAGCACCAGTAGGAACAACTGGGTCTGCAGGCGCTTGGTGCTGATGTGTTTCTCGATCTTGCGCACGCCACGCATCATCACCACCAGGCAGCGCTCGAACATGCGCTTGCCGTTGAAGTAGCTGATGATCGGCGGGTACTTGAAGCGCCCGCGCTTGAGTTGCTTGCGCAGCAGCAGGTACAGGACCACACCGCCGGTCATGGCCACCAGACTCATGATCATCGGCGCGTTCCAGCCGTGCCAGATCGCCAGGCTGTACTCGGGCAACACGCCGCCGACCACCGGCAGGGCAGCGGCGGCGAGGATCGAGCCCACCACCTGGGCCGGGAAGATCCCCACCAGCAGGCAGGTAAACACCAGCAGCTCGACCGGCGCACGCATCCAGCGTGGCGGTTCGTGGGGCGTGTGCGGCAGGTCGGTGGCGGCCGGGCCGAAGAATACATCCACGGTGAAGCGCAAGGCATAGGCCACGCTGAAGGTGCCGGCGATGGTCGCAATCACCGGCAGGGCGATTTCTACCCACTGGGTCGAGGAGATAAACACGGTTTCGGCGAAGAACATCTCTTTGGACAGGAAACCGTTGAGCAACGGCACCCCGGCCATGGAGGCGCTGGCCACCATGGCCAGGGTCGCGGTAAACGGGATCAGGCGCACCAGGCCGCTGAGCTTGCGGATATCACGGGTGCCGCTTTCGTGGTCGATGATGCCGGCGGCCATGAACAGCGAGGCCTTGAACGTGGCGTGGTTAAGGATATGGAACACGGCCGCGACGGCGGCCAACGGGCTGTTGAGGCCCAGTAGCAGGGTGATCAGGCCCAGGTGGCTGATGGTGGAGTAGGCCAACAGGCCCTTGAGGTCGTTCTGGAACATCGCGCAATACGCGCCGAGCAACAGGGTCAGGGCGCCGGCACCGCCGACCATCCAGAACCACTCTTCGCTACCCGACAGCGAGGGCCACAGGCGGGCCAGCAGGAACACGCCGGCTTTCACCATCGTGGCCGAATGCAGGTAGGCCGACACGGGGGTCGGTGCAGCCATGGCGTGGGGGAGCCAGAAGTGGAAGGGGAATTGCGCGCTTTTGCTCAGGGCGCCGATCAGGATCAGCGTCAACAGGACGGGGTAGAGGGAGTGGGCACGGATCTGGTCACCGGCGGCGAGCACCTGGTCCAGATCGTAACTGCCGACGACATGGCCGAGCAGCATGACCCCCGCCAGCAGGCACAAACCACCCGCACCGGTGACCATCAGCGCCATGTAGGCACCCCGGCGCGCATCGGAACGGTGGTGCCAATAGCCGATCAGCAGGAACGAGAACAGGCTGGTCAGTTCCCAGAAAAACACAATCTGGATCAGGTTGCCGGAGATCACCAACCCGAGCATCGCGCCCATGAACGCCAGGAAAAACGCAAAGAAACGCGGCACCGGGTCATTCGGCGACATGTAATAACGGGCGTACAAAGACACCAGGCTACCGATGCCCAACACCAGCATCGAGAACAACCAGGCAAAGCCATCCATGCGCAACACGAAGTCCAGGCCCAGGCCGGGCACCCAGGAGAATTCTTCGCGGATCACGCCACCGTCGGCGATCTGGGGGTAGAGCAGGGCGACTTGTACAGTACCGACCAGGGCCACAAGGCCGGCCAGCAGGGATTCAGTATTACGTGCGTTGTGCGGCAGCAAGGCCGCCAGACAGCTGCCGATAAAAGGCAGAAGCAGTAGAACTATCAGGGACATAGGCTTCTAATCTGCGGTGGTTTGGGATGCATCATACGTGCCGGAAACCGGATTACCAAACGGCAACCTGTGGCAGGATCCTACAAGATGGACCGTAAATGCCTATCTGTCGTGGTGTAGGTGCGGGCTCCTACAGGGAGACGGGCTTTCGCTCTCGCGCCTTGATCTCACTGACAATCACCGCCGCCACAATCAACACCGCCCCCACCATGGCCATCGGCGGGAAGCGCTCACCGGCAATCCGTCCGATCACCCCGGCCCACACCGGCTCGCCGGCATAAATCAGGGTGGCACGGGTCGGCGAGACGCTTTTCTGCGCCCAGTTCATCGCCAATTGGATCACCGCACTGGTCAAGCCCAGGCCGACGGCGCTGAACAGCAACACCCAGGAAAAGCCCGGCAATGCCTCGCCGGTGGGCACTACCAGCAGGAACGACAGCAGCGAGGCGGTGGCCAGTTGCACCACGGTCACCCGGCGTACATCCACCTGGCCCGCATAAGCGCTGATCAGGATGATTTCGGCGGCAATCGCAATCGCGCCGATCAACGTGGCGATTTCCCCGGGGCTGAAATTCAGTGATGCGCCGGCCGGGCCGGTCAGCAGCATCAGGCCGGCGAAGGCCAGCATAATGCCGATGCTTGGCATCAACCCCGGGCGTCGCCCCAGCACCAGCCACTGCAGCAGCGGCACAAACGGCACGTAGAGCGCGGTGATAAACGCCGACTGGCTGCTGAGGATGGTCTGCAGACCAATGGTTTGCAGACCGTAGCCAAACATGATCGCCGTGCCGATAAAGGCGCCCGCCTTAAGCTCGAACAGGGTCAGGCTGCGCAGGTTGCGCCAGGAAAACAGGCCGACCACCAGCGCCGCTGCGGCAAAACGCAAGCCGACGAAGAACATCGGCCCGCTGACGGTCATGGCGTGTTGCACCAGGATAAACGTACCGCCCCAGATCATGGTGATCAGCACCAGCACGCATTCGGCTTTGCTGAAGCGGGAAAACAGCGGGGAGGCGGTCGAGGTGGTCATGGCGGCTCTGGTCTTGCACAGGAAGGGCGCGGAACGCACAATGCGCCGCAGCTGGGCAGTATACTGCGCAACCCCACCGAGTGAGCAATATAGTGCACAAAGAAAATCCGCAACGGGCCTCGGTCCTGCAGCACGTCAGCCAGAACGTTCGACGCCTGCGCCATGCGGCCGAACTGAGCCAGACAGCCCTGGCGGAAAAGTCCGGAGTCAGCCGGCGTATGCTGGTGGCCATCGAGGCCGGTGAAAAGAACGTCAGCCTGTCCACCCTGGACCGCGTGGCCGAAGCCCTGGACGTGGCCTTCAGCGACCTGATCCAGGCCCCTGATGCCCGTGACCACAGCCGCATCAACGAACTGGCCTGGGCCGGTGAAATCGATGGCAGCAAGGCCGTGTTACTGGCCAAGGCCAGCGCCCGGCGGGAGGTGGAACTGTGGGAGTGGCGCCTGGAGCCGGGCGACCACTATTGCCCGGATCCCGACCTGGAAGGCTGGAGCGAACAGTTGTTCGTGTTCGAGGGCAGCCTGACCCTGGTGGTGGGTGACGTCGAAACCACCATCGCCGCTGGCGAGTTCTTTATGTTCCCCAGCCATCAGCCCCATGCCTATCGCAATGACGGGCCAGTGGCGGTGCGCTTTATCCGCAACGTGGTGATCTAGATCCACACATCATTGCGCTGGGTCCGTTCGCCGCCCTGATCGCCAGTGTTCAACACGCCGCAGGGTTCGACCAGCAGCAGCTTTACCTCGCCCTCGGCATACGGTTTGTGCTCGATGCCCTTGGGCACCACGAACATCTCGCCAGCCCCGAGCTGTACCGCGCCATCGCGAAAATCAATGCGCAGCGCGCCCTCAAGGACGATAAAGGTCTCGTCGGTGTCCGCGTGGCTGTGCCAGACAAAATCCCCTTCGATCTTCACCACCTTGAATTGGTAGTCGTTCATCTGCGCGACGACCTTGGGTGTCCATTGCTCGCTGAACAGGCTGTATTTGTGCGCAAAGTTGATGGCGGTATAGGAGGGCATGTCCGTTATCTCTGTTGATCCGGGAAAGGCCAGACCTTAAATGCAGCGCGGCAGCAAGTATTGAATGATCGTGCGATTGTGAGTTTAAAAGAAACGTTATATTGTATCTCTTGATAACGATTCTCAGGCGTTGTCGCGCTTGAGATCGCCCCGCTTATTTTCGGCTCAAGGGATTGCAGATGAACCAGTTGCACGGGATAGCTCCGCGGTTTCCCACATTTTTGGCGGTGGGCTTGGTGTCGTCGCTCACCGGCCTACCTGCTGCTGCAGCGCAAGATCGCGAAGAATCGGTCACCGAGCTTGAAGCCATACGAGTCAGCGCGCCGCTGAACAAGGCCCTGGAAGTAAATGCCGGTGGCTTCGGCGCCAAGGACGCCATGGAAATCCCCCTGGCCATCCAGAGTTATTCCAACAAGACCATCGCCGACAGCTCCGCGCGCACCGCCGTGGATGTGCTGAGCCTCGACCCCTCGGTGCTCAGTTCGTCGGGCGGCAGCGGCTTTGACAACTTCCGCCTGCGCGGCTTTGCCATGGACAACTTCAACACCATCCGCCGCGATGGCCTGACCCTGGCCCCGCACCACGACGTACCCCTGGAAAACGTCGAGCGCATCGACGTGCTCAAGGGCCCATCGGGTTTCCTCTACGGTTTCAACTCGCCGGGCGGCACCATCAACTACATCCTCAAGCGCCCGACCCTGGAGCCGCTGCTCAATGTCAGCGTGCAAGGCTCGTCGTTGCTCGGCCGCTACGTGGCGATTGATACCAGCGATTCATTCAACGACGGCGCCTTTGGTTATCGCCTGAATGCCGGCTACGAGAAAAACGGCGACTTCGACCACGCCCGCGACATGGAACGCAAGTTTATCGGCCTGGCCACCGACTTCCGTCTGAGCGACCGCGCCCTGTTGCAGTTGAACGCCGACTGGTCGCGCAAGTCCACGGTCGCCGACCCATTGCTGCGTGCCGACCAGAGCGGCCGCGCCAACCCTCTGGACCCGTCCAGCTACGTGCTGCCACCCAAGGTCAATCGCCGCGATCTATTGACCGGCTCCTGGTTCCGTCACCAGACCGAAGGCGCCAACCTCGACGCCAAGTTCGAATACGAGCTGGATGACAACTGGACCTCCGTGACCCAGGGCAACTACTCGCGGGTCGAGCGCCACGGCGGCTATAACGACCTGTTCGGGATCAAGCCCAACGGCGATATCGGCTCGGCCGACTTTTACGTGTCCCGTGGTGAAGTGTTCAGCACCTGGTCGCTGCAGTCGTACCTGGCCGGCAAGTTCGCCACCGGCAACATCTATCACGACGTGTTCTTCGGCACCGGCTACAAGCAGTTCAAGGACGTCAGCCCGTTCTGGGATTTGGTCGACAGTGGCACTCCAGGCATCGGCATTGGCGATGTCTCGGTGGGTAATATCCGTCACCCGGTCAACCCGCCCAAGTGGCACTTCGGCTCGGAACAGCCCACGGACTTTGTGTCCTCCATCAAGGAAACCTCGGTTTTCGCCAGCGACCTGATTTCCCTCACCGAACAGTTCCAGGTGATGGTGGGCGGGCGTTACATCTGGTACCGCGCGGATAAACTCTCAGCCACCGCACCTTCGCAGAGCCACGACGTGTTCGTGCCCAGCGCTGCGCTGATCTACCGGCCCTGGGACAGCGTGATGACTTACGTCAGCTACTCCAAAGGCTTTGAAAAAGGCGACTACGCCCCCCAACACGCGACCAACGCCAACCAGCCCACCGACGCCATCGAGTCCCAGCAATACGAGGTGGGCCTGAAGCTGGACCTTAACGATCGCCTGAACCTGGGCCTGGCGGTATTCGATATCCGGCGCAAGGCCAGTTACCTGAACACCAGCAATACCTATGTGAGCAACGGCGAATACCACCACCGTGGCGCCGAGCTGACCCTGTCCGATCGCGTCACCGACGCCCTGACCCTCACCGCCAACGCCGCCTACCTGACCACGCGCATGGAAGATGTGGATGACGTCACCGTGGACGGCAAGCGCACTGAGAACGTGCCCAAGTGGAAAGGCGCGGTCGGTGCCCTGTACACCGTGGCCGCTGTGCCTGGCCTATCGTTGGACAGCACCCTCAGCTATGTCGGCAGCCGCCCGGTGGATGCGCAGAACAGCGGCTACATCCCAAGCTACACCTTGCTCGACGCCGGTATCAGCTACCGCTCGAAACTGGCGGACACCCCGGTGACCTACCGCCTGCACGGCAAGAACCTGACCAACAAGTACTACTACGCCAGCGCCTATTACCTGGGCGGGCTGGATGTGGGGCGCGAGCGCGAAGTGTTCCTGTCGGCCAAGTTCGAGTTCTAGAACCATGACGTATTCCAGTTCATTGCCCGGCCTGCGCCACCTGTGGGTCGAGCGCCTGCTTGAGCGGCACGCGGGCACGTTGACCGAGTTGGTCGATGGCCTCGGCTCGCCGCTGCATCTGGTGTGCCCACAGGTTTTTCACGCCAATGTCGAAGCCTTCCAGCACAGCTTTACCCAGGCCCAGGTGCGCGGCAGCGTGTTGTTTGCGAAAAAGGCCAACAAGGCCAACTGTTTTATCCAGGCCTGCGCGCAGTGTGCGATTGGCGTGGATGTGGCCAGCGTCGGTGAGTTGCAAAAGGCCTTGGCGGGTGGGGTGGCTGGCACTGATATCGGCGTGTCCGGGCCACGTAAGAGCGATCAGCTGCTTGGGCTGGGCCTGAGTCATCAATGCCTGCTGGCGGTGGACTCGTTGGAGGAGCTGCTGCGTATCCAGCAATTGGCGCTATCCCTGCGCCAACGTGCGCGTCTGTTGTTGCGCTATTGCCCCAGCAGCCAGGCCCATAGTCGTTTCGGCCTCAACCCACGGGAGTGCGACCAGGCCCTGGTGTTCTGCCGCCAGCACGCGGCGAATCTGGACTTGCAAGGCTTCTCGTTTCATCTGGGCGGCTACGACACCGCCCAGCGTGCACACGTCGCCAGCCACTTGGTCGACCTGTGCCGGGCCAGCGAGCTGGACAACTGCCGCACGGTTAACCTGGGCGGTGGCTTTGCCGTGCGCTATGTCGACCCGGAGCAGTGGCAGGCCTTTCTGGCCGAGGACTGCGCCGAGCGCTATCACAACGACAAGGGCTTCGCCGGCTTCTATCCCTACGGCGCGCTGCGCGCGGGGGCCGAGGCCCTTGACGATATCCTCGCCACGCCCGTCAGCCCCGGCCTGAGCCTGGCGCAAAAGGTCATCGAGCACGGCGTGCGGCTGATTATCGAACCCGGCCGCGCCTTGCTCGACCAGGCCGGTATCAGCGTGTTCCGCGTGCAGGGCGTCAAGGACCGCACGGCCAGTGATGGTTATGCCCAGGTCACTGTGCAGGGCAGCAGCTTCAACCTCTCCGAACAGTGGTTCAACAGCGAATTTCTACCCGACCCGCTGCTGTTGCCGGCCTCGCCACGGCCGCGGTCGCCGTTTGTCGCGTGTATTGGCGGGGCCACCTGCCTGGAGTCGGACATGCTGACCTGGCGCAAAGTCGCCTTTGATTACCCGATCCAGGCGGGTGACTTGCTTATCTACCTCAATACCGCCGGCTATCAGATGGACTCCAACGAGTCGCCTTTTCACGAAGCGCCCTTGCCACACAAAGTGGTGCTGGAGCTGCGTAACCCACACCTGCGCTGGAAGCTGGACAGCCTGGCTTAATCGTAAAGCCACTCAACAAGGAGCCTCGAGTGAACAGTTTGAATAAACCCGCTGCCCCCGCCGACCTATGGGTGCTGCCCCAGGCGGCGCTCGAAGACCTGGGGGTGAGTTACCGTGAAGTGCTGCAGGTAGTCGAGCAGGCGTACAAGGCCTTGCGCAATGGCGACTCGCAGAACCCGCTCAAGACCATTGTCGAACCGATGGACCGCCATTCCATCAGCTACTCGATGGTTGGCCGGGATGGCGCCAGCCACACCGTGGGCTTCAAGGTGGTGTACGAGCATGACCCGCAACGCACCCGCGATGCCTATCAGTTCCACTCGTTTATCTTTCTGTGTGATGACCGCACCGGCCGCCCGATTGCCTTGATGGACGTGGTCAAGCTCGGCCCGTTGCGCACCTCGGCCACCTCGGCGTTGATGGCCAGGGCCGCCTGCCCGAATGCCCGCAGTGCCCTGGTCGTCGGTACCGGCGTGCAGGGGCAGGTGGCGTTGCCCATGTTGCTCGCGGCCATGCCGGACCTGGAGCGTTTGTATGTCTACGGGCACTACGCTGAAGGCCTGCGCGCGGTGCAAGACACCCTGCACAAACACTACCCGCTGCGCGATGTGGTGGTGGTCGATGACCTGCCGGCGGCGGCTGGCGAGGCCGATATCATCCTTGGCGTCGCCGGGCTTTCGGCGCGCCAGCAAGTGCAGCGGGCCTGGCTCAAGCCCGGCGCCGTGGCGGTGCTGGTGGGTTATGGGATTGATGCCGACGTGTTGCATGGCGCCGACTACCGCATTGCTACCGACACCGCGCAGATGCAAGTCACCAGCGCCGACCTGGCGGCCGCCGACGGCAGCCTGCCCGCGGTGGACGCCGAGCTGCCGGACATCCTCCTGGGCCTGGCACCCGCACGCCGCCATCCCGACGATGTGGTGTTCGCCTACAACAGCGGCATGGTGGTGACCGACGTCGCCCTCGGGCGCTTGATGGCCGACCGCGCCCTGACGCAGAACCGTGGGCAGAGGGTCCAACTATGGTCGGCCTGACTGCCGCACAACCCGGCGCCTGGCGCGCCGACAGCCGGGCTCTGCTGTTGCTGGCGCTGCCCCTGATCCTGACCAACCTGGCCTATGTGGCCCTGACCACCATCGACATCGTGGTGCTCGGCATGCTGGGTGCCAAGGAGCTGGCAGCCGGTGGCCTGGCCATCGCGCTGTTCAACCAGTTGCGCACCACCGGCACCGGGCTGGTCACCGGCGTCAGCAACCTGGTGGCCCAGGCCAATGCCCGGGGCGATGAAGCCCAGGTGCGGGCGTTGCTGGTGGCGGGGCTGTTCTGGGCGACCGTCAGCGGCCTGGTGTTTATGGCAGTGTTGCTGGGGTTGCGCCAGCCGCTGACCTGGCTGGGCCAGGATGCCAGCGTGGTGGCCAATGCCATGGACTTCCTGCTGATCATTGCTCCCGGCCTGCTGCCTTGCCTGTGGTTCCAGGCGCTGCGCCACTTTACCGTGGGCCTGAAATTCCCCGGGCCGTTGCTGGCGATCACCCTGGTGTCGATCTTCCTCACGGCGGCGCTCAACTACGTGCTGGTGTTCGGCAAGTTCGGCGTCCCGGCCTATGGGCTGGCGGGGGTGGCAATCACCAGCGCCGTGGTGTTCCTGCTGTCGTTCCTGATGTTTTTCGCGGTGGTACTGACCCATCGGCGCCTGGCCGGTTATTTCAAGCTGGCGCACTTGCGCTTTTCGCCGGCGGCGATCAAGGCCGTGTGGAAGCTCGGGCTGCCGATTGCCGGGACCTATGCCAGCGAGGCCGGGTTCTTCAGCGTACTGACCCTGCTGATCGGCACCCTGGGTATGGAGGCGCTGGCGGCGCAGACCGTGCTTAACCAGATCATCTACATCGTGTTCATGTTCTCTGCGGGCATCTCCCATGCCGCCTCGATCCATATCAGCGAGGCCTGCGGCACCGGGCAGTATCAGCGCGCGCGGCAACTGGGGCGCCTGGGCCTGGGCCTTGGGGTGCTGGTCATGCTGCTGTTTGCCATTCCTTACGCGTTGCTACCCGAACAGGTCATCGGCCTGTTTATCAGCACCGAGCACGCCAACAACCTGGATGCGGTGCGCCTGGCCACCACCGGTTTGTTGATTGCCATCGTCCTGCAGGTGTTCGACGCCAGCCAGAACATCGGCAACGGCATCCTGCGCGGCATCGGCGATACGGCGGGACCGCTGCGCATTTCCCTGTTCGGCTACTGGCTGGTGGGGCTGCCCGCTGCCTGGCTGCTGGGCATCGTCAGTCCTTACGGGATCTTCGGCGTGTGGGCCGGATTGGCGATAGGCCTGGCGGCTACCGCGTTGCTGCTGATTGTCTCGTTTGAACGGCAACTCAAGGCGCTGGACCGCGCGGGCGCCGTCGCACTGTCATAACAAGGAGGTGTTCCATGCATCAAGACGACCCTGCACACCGCGTCGAGGCGTTGGTGCGCCCCAGCGTGCGACGTTTGCCCCTGTACGACCCGGGCGCCGATCCACATCAGCTCGGTACGCCGACGGTGATCAAGCTGTCCAACTGCGAAAACCCGCTGGGCATGTCGCCGGCTGCTGCGGCGATGCTGGCGCATCATGGCGGGGCAGGGCTGGAACGCTACCCCGACCCCAGTGGCCGGGCCCTGCGGCAGCTGATCGGCGGCCAGTTGGATGTGGACCCGGCGCGGGTCATCCTCGGCAACGGCTCGGAAAATATCCTCGAACTGTTGTGCCTGGCGCTGCTCGATCCCGAGGACCGGGTGGTGACCCAGCAGCCCTGTTTCAGCCTGCATGAAAGCCTGCCATTGATGATGGGCGCGACGGTGGACAAGGTGCCGCTCAACCCGGATTTCAGCGTTAACCTGCAGGCCTGGGCCACGGCCCTCGAGCAACCGGCGAAGCTGTTGATGCTGAGCACCCCCTGCAATCCGGTGGGCACGGCGCTGTCCAGCGCTGAACTGACGGCGCTGGTCGCCGCCGCTCACCCCGACACCTTGTTGGTGATCGACGAGGCGTATTTTGAATTCGTCGAGGACGCGGCTGACGCCCTGGCGATCCTCGACGCGCAGTCGCGGCCGTGGATCATCCTGCGCACGTTCTCCAAGGCGTATGGGTTGGCGGGGCTGCGGATCGGCTATGGCATCGCTTCGCACCGCAGCCTGATTGATGCGCTGCACCGGGTGCGCACGCCGTACAACGTCAATCAACCGGCCCAGGAGGCCGCCAAGGCCGCCTGGCTGGACCCGCAACACGTGATTCGCAGCCGCGAATTCGTCGCCATCGAACGCCAACGCCTGACCCAGGGGTTGCAGGCTGCGGGTTTTCGCGTGGCGCCGTCCCAGGCCAATTTCCTGTTTATCGACACCGCTTGCAACGCCCTGGAGGTGGTCGACGAATTGCTCAAGGACGGGATCATCGTCAAGGCCTGGCGCGAGCCGGGATACACCAGTTTTATCCGCGTGTCCCTGGGCCTGGCCCAGCAAAACCAGGCGTTTCTCGCCAGCCTGCAACGCGCCGTCGCGACCCTGGCCGGGTAAGCGCCGCGCCGGTTTTTCATACTGCCCAGAGGTTGTCATGATCAAGACTTGCCTGTCCGAACTGATCGGCGATACACCGCTGCTCAAATTGTGCGTCACTGAAAACGGCAGCTGCGTGCTGCTCAAGCTGGAACAATTCAACCCCACCGGCACCGCCAAGATCCGCATGGCCCGGCAGATGCTCGACGAGGCGCAGGCCTCGGGGCAGCTCAAGCCGGGTGGGCGGATTGTCGAGTCGACCTCGGGCAACACCGGATTGGGCCTGGCGCTGCTGGCCGCCGAGCGCGGCTACCGCTTCACTGCCGTGGTCGACGAACACGCCAGCCCCGACAAACTGCGGGCGATGCAGGCTTTTGGTGCGCAGTTGGTGCGGGTCGGCGACCCCGGTGGCGGGCTGTCCACCGCCGACCGCGATGCTACCGCCGAGCGTATTGCCACGGAGCAGGGCGCCTACTGGACCCGCCAGCACCACAACCCGGCCAATGCCAATGGCTACACGCAGCTGGCAGCGGAATTGCGCGCAGTGCTGGGCGATGAAATCCACTACCTGGTGGGCGCCGTGGGCACCGGCGGCTCGTTATGCGGCACTGCGCGTGCCTTGAAACGCGATGCCCATGGCCTGCAGGTGATCGGCGTCGAACCCTGCGGCTCGGTGATCTTTGGCGGCCCCGGTGCGCCGTATCATCAGTCCGGCACCGGCACCCCGGAGGGCGCAGAAATCGGCGCCGTGGTCGACTACGCGTTGATCGACAAAGGCCTGACTGTCAGCGACGCCCAGGCCTTCGAAACCGCGCGCTACCTGGCGCGGCATTACGGTCTGCTGCTCGGCGGCTCGGCCGGCGGGGTGATCTACCAGGCCCTTCGCGAGGCCTGGCATGCCCCGGCCCACAGCGTGATCGTGGCACTGGTGTGCGATGGCGGCGAAAAATACCTCGACACGGTGTTCAACGACCAATGGATGGCGGATCGGCAACTGCTGGCGCCCCAGGTTCATCGTGAACTCGAGCAATGGTTGAGCGCGCTGCCCCAGGTCAAACAGCAAGCCTAGCGGCTTGCCTGGGGCGCCGGCCTTCGCTACTGTGGCGCCCCGCCTGCGTGAGCCCCGCCATGAGTGACACCACTGTCGAACTGATCCAGACCGGCCCTGAACAGGCCGAACTGATCTGCAACCTCTACCAGTTTTATGCCTATGAATCCTCCGATTGGGAGCAGGAAGACGTCGAGCAGGACGGCCGTTTCTATATCCACGAGGAACACCTGGCGCGCTACTGGCAAGAGCCGCAATGGAGCGCCAATCTGCTGCTGGTGGACGGTTACATTGCCGGTTTCCTGCTGATCGAGCGCAGCGAACTGCCGGGGATCAATGCCCTGGAACTGGCTGACCTGTTTATCTTGAAACGCTATCGGCGCAAGGGCATAGGCCGCGCCCTGGCCACCCAGGTGTTGACCAGCGGCGAGGCGGACTGGCTGGTGCGGTTCTATGACCAGGACGAAGCGTCCCAGGCGTTCTGGCGCAGCGTATTGGACAACCTGCCGCGGCCGGTGCAGGCCATTGAGCTGGATGACGAGCCGCAGTTGCTGAGCTTTTTGGTGACCCGGGCGGTTGTTCACTGACGTAATCCGTGCGGACTCGTGTGGGAGCGGGCTTGCCCGCGATAGCGGTGTATCAGTGGATGTGTTCGGTACTGACCCACCGCTATCGCGGGCAAGCCCGCTCCCACAGAGGGTATGTGTTTGTTTGAATTACCGCTGATTTACGTGGGTTGAACGGTTGGGCGACTATGCTGGTCAACTGACCTTCAATGTCGACGCAAAGAGGTGACCGCAATGGCCAAGACTTACAGCTACGCCGCCCGTGACGCCAAGGACGCCCTCAAACCCTTTACCTTCGAGCGCCGCGCCCCCGGGGCCGACGATGTTCAAATCGACATCCTCTACTGCGGAGTGTGCCACTCCGACCTGCACACGGCGCGCAATGAGTGGAACAACACCCTCTACCCATCGGTGCCGGGCCATGAAATCGTCGGCCGGGTGACGGCGGTGGGGGCCAATGTCAGCCGCTTCAAGGTCGGTGACCTGGCCGGCGTCGGCTGCATGGTCGACAGCTGCCAGCACTGCGCATCCTGCGCCGAGGGCGAGGAGCAGTACTGCGAGAACGGCTTTACCGGCACTTACAACGGCCCGGTGTTTGGCGGTGAAAACACCTTTGGCGGCTATTCCGACAATATCGTGGTCAAGGAGAAGTTCGTCCTGCGCATTTCCCACGATGAGGCGCAATTGGCGGCCGTGGCGCCGCTGCTGTGTGCCGGGATCACCACCTACTCGCCGCTGCACCATTGGAAGGTCGGCCCTGGACAGAAGGTCGGCGTGGTCGGCCTCGGCGGCCTGGGCCATATGGCGGTGAAAATCGCCCATGCCATGGGCGCCCATGTGGTGTTGTTCACCACCTCGCCGAACAAACGCGAAGACGGCCTGCGCCTGGGGGCTGACGAGGTGGTGGTGTCGAAGAACCCGGACGAAATGGCCAAGGTCGCCAATAGCCTGGATTTCATCCTCAACACCGTGGCCGCGCCCCATGACCTGGACGCGTTCCTCAACCTGCTCAAGCGCGACGGCACCATGACCCTGGTGGGCGCGCCAGACAGCCCGCACCCGTCGCCTTCGGTGTTCAACCTGATCTTCAAACGCCGCAGCCTGGCGGGGTCATTGATTGGTGGCATCCAGGAGACCCAGGACATGCTGGACTTCTGCGCCCGGCACGGGATCGTCTCGGAGATCGAGATGATTGATATCCAGGGCATCAACGAATCCTACGAGCGCATGCTCAAGGGCGATGTGAAGTACCGTTTTGTGATCGACATGGACAGCCTCAAGCGCGAGATCCAGGCGGCCTGACCTTAATCTGGCGGTGGGCGCTGGGTTGTTTGTGATGGTCATGAGTCTTTACGCAGCGCTCTTTTTGGGTTGTTGGGGTTGTGTACATATCCGTTGTTGCGGTTATGGCGGCTATTGGTTCCGCCCTTACGGCGGGTCACTTTCGAAGAGCGCGAAAGTAAGCAAAGCGCTCTTGCCGGTATGACTCACCCACATGGGTTACAAATCAGTTCACGCACATAGGTAACAGTTATTAACTGGCAGGGTCGATTTTGTGAGGATCTGACCATGCCCTGGGAAGAGCTGAAACCTATGGACCTCAAAGTGATGTTCATCGCCGCCTATTTGGCTGAAAGAGATACCTTTAGCCAGCTGTGCCGCGACTACCAGGTCAGTCGAAAGACTGGCTACAAATGGGTCGAACGGTACGAGGCTGAAGGACCCAGAGGGCTCGAAGAACGTAGCCGGTGCCGGCACAATCAAACCTATGTTGTGCCTCTTGCTATCAGGCAAGCAATTATCGAGCTTCGTTCTATCGGGGAGACTATTCCCGGGCCGAAGAAGATTCAGAACGACTTGCGCCAGCGTTTTCCCGGGCAGGATCCACCCTCGAAAACCACCATTTACAACATCCTCAAGGCCGCTGATCTGATTGCACCTCGACGTGTGCGTCAGCGCGTGGCTGTCTATCCAAAGCCCCTGTGCAAGGTAGAAACCCCAAATCAGCTCTTTAGCGCTGACTACAAGGGGCAGTTTCTGACAGGGGCCGGAGTGTGGTGTTATCCGCTGACGATCATGGACCATGCCAGCCGCTTTCTACTGGCCTGCCAGGGCATGCGCAATACCAACTTCAAAGAAACCCAACAAACCTTCGAGCGTGTTTTTCGCGAGTATGGCTTGCCTGAACGTATTCGGACCGACAACGGCATACCGTTTGCCAGCACGGGCCGTGCAGGGTTATCACAGCTGTCGATCTGGTGGCTGCGGTTGGGGATTATCCCTGAGCGAATTGAGCCCGGCCGCCCAGATCAGAATGGGCGCCATGAAAGGATGCACCGAACCCTGAAAAGCACTTTGCCCCAACCAGCGGCGATTGCTTGGGAAGCTCAGCAGAAACACTTTGATCGCTTTATGCAGCACTATAATCATGAGCGAGGGCACGAGGCGCTTGGCCAGAAAACACCAGCCTCATGTTATTTGCCCTCACCCCGCGCTTACCCGGAAAAGCTGCCTGAAATGGGGTATGCGAGCCACGTGGAGTGTTACCTGGCTGATAGTAATGGAATCATCAATCGAGCAGGTCTTAGGATCTACATAGGCAATCTGCTCAAGCATCAGACCATTGGAATGGAGCTAATTCGAGATGATGTCTGGGAGGTGATCTTCGGGCCTGTGATCCTAGGCCGTGTCGATGCTAGAGACGCAAAGAACGGGTATGTTTCAATCAAAGTGTCACCTATGTGAATGCACTTTTTTGTAACCTATGTGGTTGTCCCGTACATGCCCCACCACTCGGCACCTCGCCTAGGCTCGGTGTGCCCGTCATCCGACATTGATTTGGGGGGCCGCCGCGATGGGCCATCCATGGCCCAGCGCGGCTAAACCGGCGTCCTGCCGGTTTACCCCCCAAATCAATATCGGATGACGGCCAGCGTGGTTTAACGGGGCGCCTCAGATCAAAAGCAAAGCGAGGCGGCCTGACAGCCGACCTGATCGTCGAAGCGTGCGCATATACCTGTGGGAGCTGGCTTGCTGTTGCTCTGCTGTTGCTCTGCTTTTGATCTTAGGCGCCCCGTTAAACCACGATGGCCGCAGGCAGGTATTGCGCAGTGGGCACCCCGGCATGGATGCCGGGGTAGCCGCGACACGGCCATGGATGGCCGATCGCGGCGGGCCCACGGAGCAATGCCTGACTGCGGGCATGCCGAGCCTAGGCGAGGCACCGAGTGGTGGGGCAAGAGCGTTTTGCTTACTTTGGCGCTTCTCCAAAGTGAGCCGCCGTAAGGGCGGAACCCTAAGTGGCCGTAACCGCAGCAACGGATATGTACAAAACCCCAGAAAAGAGCTGTGTAGATACCTATGCCGCGATGGCGGTGTATCAGTCGCCGTATGTATCGGACAACCCAGCGCAATCGCCGGCAAACCAGCCCCTACAAGGTTTTTTGGCCCATCAGCGGGTGGTGTAGGGCAACAGAAACACCACGCCAAGCCCAGCCAGCGAAATCAAGCCGAACCACGCCACCGGCCCCATGGCCCAGCCCCACCCCAGTACGCTGACGGCAAAACTCGCCGCCAGCATCCCCCAGCCCAGCACTCGCAGGCCACGTCGTAGCACCGGCGAGGGCAGGCGCTGCATAAGTTGTTTGTAATGGCGCTCCAAGCCCAGGCACAACCCCGCCATCCCTGCGCAGGCCAGCAACAACGCGCCTATCAACGCCATCTCAATTGACCTCCGCTACAGCGTGCTTGGCCACGCGCCGGGTGCTGCGTTCCTTGGGCGCCTGGTACAGCTTCCAGCACGGCCAGGCCAGCAGCAGGCCGAGGGCGACGCTGGTCAATTCCAGGTAGACGTAATCACCCAGGCTTTCCCCCAGCAGATTCAGGGCCGGCAGGCCGAGACACAGCACTGCCGCCAGGCCCAGTTGCTCGCGCCAGGCACTGCGCCAGGGGCGGACAATCGCATGGCCCAGGCTCAACAGCCACACCAGGAAAAACACCCGCACTTCCCAGCCACCGCGCTGGGCCAGTTCCACCGGGAGCAAGCGGTTGGCCCACAACAAGGCCACGCACGCCACCGTCAGCCCGGCCACCACCGCCACATTCAGGCGTTCGGCGATGTGGTAGAGCAGGGCGCCTAGAGCGCCTTCGCCATCGTGGCGCCGGCGGCGTTTGACGGTAAACAGCACCACGCCGGTTGCCAGCATTGCGCAACTGGCCAGGCCGCAGACAAAGTACAACCAGCGCATGGAGTAGCCGCCGAACTGCGCAAAGTGCAGGCCGGCCATGACCTTCTGGGTCAACAGGCTGGGCCGACTGACCGCAGGCTGGCGCAGGACGGCACCGCTGACCCCGTCAAACAGCATGCTCTGGCCCTTGGTCAGCTCGATGCGGTTGCCCAGTACCGGCCGTACCTCGATGCGTGCGTCGCTGCGGCCGGGGTTGTGGATCGACAAGCTGGACACCGGCCCCATGGCCCGCTCGGCCTCGGCCAGCAGCGGTTCCAGTGCCGTCAGCTCGGCTGCTTCGCTGTGTTTGGGGCGTTCGCCGCGCACTTGTTGTTCGGCGGGCGCGCCACGCAGGGCGCGGAAGAGGTTGTCGCGGTCACCGTCAAACAGCGCGTCCACCGCCGCCGGCATGTAGATCAAATAGAAGATCACCAGCCCGGTATAGGTGATCATCAGGTGAAAGGGCAGCACCAGCACCGCTGTCGCGTTGTGCGCATCCAGCCATGAGCGCTGGCCCTTGGCGGGGCGGAAGGTGAAGAACTCCTTGAAGAATTTCTTGTGGATCACGATCCCGCTGACCAACGCGACCAGCATCGCCATGGCGGCCAGGCCGACCGTCCAGATCCCCAGGTCGCGCGGCAGGTTGAGGGTAAAGTGGAAGCGGAAGAAAAACCCGCCCCCGGCAGTTTCGCGCACGGCCAAGGGCTCGCCGGTGTGTGGGTCGAGCGCGGTGCCGCCGCCACGTCGTTGTTCGCCGGCCGATACCGTCAGGGTGTCGGAGCGTTCGCCGGGCAGGCCGATGTTCCAGGTCTTCGCCTCGGGGTGCTGGCGCGCCAGGTAGTCGAGGGCCTGCTGCGCGGCGGCGCTTTGCGACAGGGTCGCGGTGGGGATTTCCGGGCGCATCCAGCCGTCGATTTCCTTGTCGAACACCGCCAGGGTGCCGGTCAGGAAGATTGCAAACAGCAGCCAGCCGAACACCAGCCCGCTCCAGGTATGCAGCCAGGCCATGGCCTGTGTCAGAGTCTTGTGTTTCATCCCAGCACCTCGCGCCAGTGTGGCCAGAAACCGACGGCAGCCAGGGGCAGCGCCAGGGCCATCCCGGCCCACGCACGCCAGGCGTTGCGACAGGCAAAGGCCCAGAGGATCGCCAGGGTGTAGATCAAGAAGGACGGCAGGCTGGCGACCACCAGGGCATCCACCTTGTCCATGGGCAACAGGCGCGCCAGGGCGGCGGTAAACGCATAGGTAAACAGGTAACCGCCGATCAGCGCGGCGACTACCCGCGAGAGGGTCGGCCAGGCAGGGGATTTGCTTTTCATGGAGGGCTCATCAGCATCAGGCCAGGCAACACCATTGCCCTGGGGGGCAGGTTTGTGTGGGAGCTGGCTTGCCTGCGATGGCATCTCCTCGGAATGACCTGCTAGACCGAGGCGTCTGCATCGCAGGCAAGCCAGCTCCCACATAGACCGAGTGGGTCACAAGAAACGTATGGCTCGAATGCTAGTGATTCTCATATGGGAGTAAACGCAATTTACAACTTATACACTTTGAGCCGCAGGTGCAGGCACAGCCCGGGCGTGGTGTTCTGTGCCCACAACTGGCCGCCTTGCAACTGCACGATGCTGCGCGCAATCGACAACCCCAGGCCATAGCCGTCACCGCCGGGGCGGGCGGCGTTGAGGCGGGTGAAGGGCAGGAAGATCTGCTCCAGCTTGTCCGGCTCGATCCCTGGGCCCTGGTCCTGGATGCACAAGTGCCAGAAATCGCCCTCCAATGCTCCGGTCAAGCGCACCACACCGTGTTCGGGGGAATGGCGGATGGCATTGCGCAGGATATTTTCCAGGGCCTGGGCCAGGCCATTGAGGTTGCCCAGCACCCAACAGTTGGCGGGCAGTTCGCAGGGCAGGCGCTCCCGCGGCCAGCCGCTTTCAAAGCAGGCGTCTTCGCGCAGCAAGTCCCACAACGGTTCCATCTCGACTGCTTCCACGGGCATCGCCGGGCGTTCGGTATCCAGCCAGACCAGCTCCAGGGTGCTGCCGATCAAGCGTTCCATGCCTTGCACTTCGCGCTCCAGGCGCTGGCGCAGGGCATTTGGATCGGGCTCGCGCTCCCCGGCCACCCGCAGCCGGCTCAAGGGCGTGCGCAGTTCGTGGGACAAGTCCCGCAGCAGGCGCCGTTGCAGGACCACGGTATTTTCCAGGCGCTCGGCCATATGGTCGAAGGCCCGGGCCAATTCACCGAGTTCGTCACGGCGGTGCGTCACCTGGGGCCCGACCCGCGCCGCCAGGTCGCCGGCGCTCAGGGCATTGGCCTGGCGCCGCAGGATCACCAGCGGCGAAATCAGCACCCGGTACAACAGCACGCCAAACAGCAGGGCCAGGCCCGTCGGCAGTCCCTGTTGCAGCAGGATGGACCAGCGGCCATTGTCCTTGCGCGGGTCCAGGTGCAGGGGCAGTTCCATCACCAGGCGCGAGGCCCCGTCGCTGAACGGGATGTAGAACGTTGGCCGGCCACCGGGGCGGCCCACCGGCCAGTCGATGCGGCGCACGAAATCCAGCTTGCGGCGTTCGATCGTGGTCAATGCCTGGGAAGACAGCGAATGGTGCTCGTCCACCACCACTGCCCACACCTGCTCGCGGGCCCGCAACGTCTTCAGGAACTCATCGACCCCCGCCGCGCCGTGGGCTTGCCAGGCTGTTTCGGCTTGGCGGGCGTAATCGGTGAGGAGTTGCCGGGTAGGGGCGGGCAACCGGGCGGTGGCTTCCCGCAGGCGCTGGCTCAAATCCACTTGCAGGCTGACCACCAGCAGGCACAACACCGCCAGCAAGCCGATCAATTTCCACAACAGCGAGTGGCGGTTGGGCAGCCTCATGGCTCCAGCCGGGTCAGCATATAGCCTGTGCTCCTGACCGTTTCCACGCGCCCGGCGGTGTAGCCGATGGCCTGCAACTTGCGGCGGATACGGCTGACATGCATGTCCAGGCTGCGATCATGCCGCGAATAGGCGCGGTGCATGACCTGCTGATACAGGAATGCCTTGGTCAGCACCTCGTCGGCATGGGCCACCAGGGTTTCCAGGACGCGGTATTCGGTGGTAGTCAGGTCGGCCCACTGTTCATCCAGGTGCACATCCGTGCGCTGTTCGTCGAACGTCAGTTGCGGATCTTCATTGCGCGCCGTGCCAGGCACCTCATGTTCATAGGCCACCCGGCGCAGGATCGCGTCGATGCGCACATCCATCTCCAACATGCTGAACGGCTTGGGCAGGTAATCGTCGGCGCCCTGGCTGAAACCGGTGATGCGGTCCTGCTCGGCACCGAGGGCCGACATCAGGATCACCGGTACCCGTTGATGCCGCCGCAGTTGCGCGAGCACCTCCAGGCCGCTGCTGCCGGGCAGCATGATGTCCATCAGGATCAGGTCGAAATCCTGGGTACGCGCCAACTCGACAATCCCTCCACCATCCTGGCGCAACGTGACCTCGAAGCCACGCTGGCCCAGGTGGCTGTGCAGGTGGGCGGCGAGCAACGGGTCATCCTCGACGGCAAGGATGCGGCGCGCAGCGGGGAGCGGGTGGGGGGCGTGCATGGGAATTTCCTGCGAATGCGAATGTTTCTAAGTTGCGCATTCTGGCAAAAGTCCCGACATATTCCTATCCACTGCGCTTTATTGCCGCATTTTCGGTTTAAGCACTGAACACGTTTGCAGCTCGGGGGGGAGCTCCAGGATCCTGGCTTGTCAGGGCGTTGCGGTATTGCTAGTGTCGACGCATGACTGCCTATTGCCTCACCTCGACGACCACCACCACGACCGCTGCAAGCGGAGCGTGCGAGGTTTCGTGAGCCAATAGCAGACGAACTTCAAAGGCCCGCCAGCGATGGACAGGGCCTTTTTTCTTGTCCTTGTGTCGCTGGCTCAAACGCAAGGAGATGCACCCATGTACGCCCTGTTGATTCTCGATATGCAAGTCGGGCTAGTTCACGGCCCGGAAAAACCATGGCGCTGCGAAGCGTTGTTGGAAACACTCAATAGCCTGATGGATAAGGCCCGCCACGCCGGTGCGCCGATTTTTCTGGCGCGCCATATCGGGCCAGTGGGCTCGCCCATCGAACCCGGCAGCCCGCTGACGAAGGTGGTACCGCAACTGAAGTTGCTCGGTGGCGAAAGGGTGTTCGAAAAGCGTCGGCCCAACGCTTTTGAGTCGACCGACCTGGCTGACCAGTTGCGCACATGCGGCGCTAGCGGTGTAGTGGTCACCGGGATGAAAACGCAATACTGCGTTGACAGCACCTGCCGTGCTGCCCGTGACCTTGGCTTCGATGCGGTACTTATCGCCGATGGCCATACCTGTTCGGACACTCCCGTGATGAAAGCCGAGCATATCGTCGCTCATCACAATGCCACGCTGGATGGGCCGTTCTGCCAACTGGTTAGGGCCGAGGAGTGGCGCTTCTAGCAGGCCCCCAGATCACGGCCGCTGCGGCTTTACCCCCGTACCGAACGTATTGCCCATCCGCACACTGGTCGCCGCCGGCGTCGACAAGCCCATCTGGTTCGGCGGCCGCTGGTGCACCGGTTTTTCCCGCGCCTCGCGGTTTTTCTGCGCTGCCTTAGCGCCCATCTGCTGGCTCAGGCATCCATAGTCAGGCGCTTTGTACCCATCCACCCTGGCCTCGACACAACCGCCCGGCGTTTCCTCGGCGTGCACGGTCGACGCCAGGCCCGCGCATAACAACAGCATCAACAACCGCTTCATCAGAGCCTCCTGGCAGGCCCTGGGGAGTGGGCCGTTAGTGCCTGCCAGTCTAGCCCGGTGGCGCTGGCGAAACCGTGATGTTTTTTTTGCCATCACCGTAACATCAGGTTCATAAATTGGCCTCAGGATGACGCTTTTCCCAGGACACGGCAGCCGTGCAACAAGGCAGAGCAGGGGTCGAACGGTGGGCTTGGAGGCGCACGCACTGCTGCCTGGTCTTGCTGTTGGCCTGGATGTGGCTGCCACTGCCCGGGGTGCAAGCGGGGGAGCCGCCGTTGTTGCGCCTGGATCTGCCTGCGCAAGACCTGGCGCCCGCCCTGGAAGCTTTCAGCCGGGCCACCGGGATGGCTGTGCTGGTGGACCGCGAGTTGAGCGATGGACGACGTTCGATGAGTGTGCACGGGCACTACAGCGCCCAGCAGGCCCTGGGCCTGTTACTGACAGGGAGTGGCCTGATGGCACGTTACGCACGCAGTGATGCATTCACCCTGCAGGTGCCTGAAGTCAGCCAACCGCTGGCCAGTCGCGGGGTGTCGCCACGTAACGCCGCACGGCTCAACCGCAGTTATGCCAGCGCCGTGCAGCAGGCCGTCGAAGCCAGCCTGTGCCGTTCACCCTTGACCCGCCCCGGCAGTTTTCGGGCGCTGGTGCAGGTCTGGGTCAACCGTGACGGATTGATTGAACACAGCCGCCTGGTCAGCTCCACCGGCGATGTACTGCGTGATGAAGCGCTGGTGCGCAGCCTCGGCAGCACCTGGATAGAGCGCCCGGCACCCAGCTCGATGCGGTTGCCGTTGACCCTGCTTTTAATGCCCGATACCACAGGAAAACGCATGGAATGCACAGCACGGCAAGGAGCTTCCGGGGCATGAAGGATACCGGGCACACGCCAATGGTCAGGTTGTTCCTGGCCTCCTACGAGGACTTCAAGGTGCGTTTGCGCAAGCGCCTGGGGTCGGAGGATCTGGCCAATGACGTCCTGCATGAAACCTACCTGCGGGTCGACCGCATGGACATGCCGGCGAACCTGCAACAACCCAATGCCTATCTGTACCGCATGGCCCTGAACATTGCGGCCGACCGGCGCCAGGCCGATGCCCGCCTGCTGACCGGCAGCGAAGTCGAGGAGTTGCTCAATATCAGCGATGAAGCCCTGGACCCCTCGCGGGTGGTGGGTGGCCAGAAAGAAATCCAGTCCCTGCTCAAAGCCCTCTACGAACTGCCTGCCCGGCGGCGCAAGATCCTTATCGCCGCGCGCCTGGAGGAAGCGCCACACCTGGAAATCTCCCAGCGTTTCGGCATTTCCACACGCATGGTCGAGAAGGAAATCAAGGCCGCCCTGGGGCATTGCGCCCAGCGTCTGGAAAGAAAAGTCATCCAGCGGTTCGGTCCCGGCGCCGGAAAACCGTCTTAGTGTTGAGTCCCTGATAATCCGTGAGTACCTGCGCGCTTGAATATTTTTAGCTTTCCCACTGCCCGGGATACGCCCGACAGCCGATTGCACGGTGAAGCGCGCGACTGGCTGGTCCTCCTGACCTCGGGCCAGGCAACCGTGGCCGATGCCAAGGCCCTGCGCCAGTGGTGCGCCCAGAGCCCCGAGCATGCCCAGGCCTTCGAACAGGCCAAGCGACTGTGGCAACAATTGACCCCGGCGCTGACCGAGGCCCAGGCCCCCCGGCACTTTGGCCGAAGGGCGTTCCTCGGCGGGGCGCTTGCGGCCTCGGCGGCCCTGGTGATGGTGCACATCAGCGTGCCCGGTGGTTTTGCCGGCTTGGGCGCCGACTACCACACCGCAGTGGGCGAGCAGCGGCGGGTGGACTTGCGCGAGGGCATCAGCCTGGAGCTCAACACCCAGACCCGCATCAGCCGGCGCGAGCAGGGCATCGAATTGCTTGAAGGCGAGGTCGAGGTGCAGGTGGCACAGCCGCTGACCGTACAGGCAGGGGCGGGCTGGCTGAGCGCGAGCCAGGCGCGCTTCAATGTGCGCAACACCGACCACAGTGTGTGCGTGACCTGCATTGAAGGCTGGCTGGCGGTTGAAGTGCAGGGGCGCAGCGTGCGCCTGGACAGCGGGCGCCAGTTGACCTACGACGCGGCCGGGCTGGGCCCCGTGGTGACGGTGGACACCGACGCCGTGATCGCCTGGCGGGAACAGGTGCTGGTATTTAATAACGCCACACTGGATACGGTGATCGACGAGATCAACCGCTACCGCCCAGGGATGTTGGTATTGCTCAACCGCGAACTGGGCAAGCGCCGGGTGCAGGCGCGCTTCAGTCTCGAACAACTGCCGGGCGTGGCGTTGCTGATCCGCGATGCCTATGGGGCCAAATGCACGGAACTGCCGGGCGGGGTGGTGTTGCTCAGCTAGCCCTGGAGACGGGGGCCCGCTCGCCACAGGTTCAGTCCAACGGCCCCAGCACCTGGCGATAGCGCTCCACCCCCTGGGGCGTCTGGCGCACCAGGGTGATTTCCATCCCCAATGGATTGTCCTGGCGATTGCCGCTCAACTGCCGCCAGCCTTTCTCGTTGTCCCACACCCGCACTTGCAGGTCGCTGACCTGGCTCAACACCGCCACCGCCTCCTTGGGCGCCGGCAGCGGATAGCGATCCCGCGCCGGTGCGGCAGCGCGGTACAAGGTGTCGCCCTTGAGCCACCACCGCACCCGTTGCAGGCCGTCGCCGGGGGTTGGCGCGCTGCGGATCAGCTCCAGACGAAAGCCCTGGCTGTCGGAGCTGCGCACGGTCACCGCCGGCAAGGCGTCGGCGGCGGGAGGCTGGTCCTCGGTGGGTGGCGCAGCCAGTTCCACCCCGGCGCGCAGGCTGACGTCCAGTTGCAGCTGGTTCAGGGCGCGCAGCAGGCCCTGGGTCTGTTCGGTGCTGGCCTGCAAGTGGGCGTCGGCGCGGGTTACGCTGTCCAGGCCGCGCCAGGCAATCAGGCTGACCACCGCCATCAGCATGATCGCCACCATCACTTCGATCAGGGTAAAGCCTTGCTGCTCGCGGTTCATGGCTGGCTCACCACGCGCAAGGTGCCGGCTGCATCACGTTGCAGGCTGAGGCCGTGTTGCCCGTCCGAGAACCACACCTGCAGCGGCGGAGTGATCCATTCTGCATTCAGCACCAGGGTCTGCCGGGGTTCGATCCGCACCAGCATCGGCGTGGTATCCCAGGCCCGTGGGCGCAGTTGTGGGTCATCCTTGAAGTCCTCCAGCCCCCGGCCATCGTCGCGGCGGCGGCTCAAACGGTAGCCCTTGGCATCGGCACGCCAGGTGATCGTGCGGCCATCGGCACGGGCTTCGGCCTGGGCGATCTGCAGCACCTGGCTCAGGCGCTCGGCGTCCTTGCGCAAGCGGTGCAAGGGGTCGGGCTTGATGCTCAGGCTGATGGCCGCGCTGGCAATGCCGATGATCACCAGCACCACCATCAACTCGATCAAGGTGAACCCCTGTTGCCGGCGATTCGTCATGGGTGTGCCCTCAACGGGATCTGCCACTGAAATAAAACCGTGAGAATTGCCCTGTAGGCTGTCTGCACGGACAAACAGGAGGTCCCGCCCATGGCATTCATCCATCGCGTATCTGCCGCCCACGGCATCCAGGCCCTGGCCGTGCTGGCGACGCTGGCCGGGGTCGCTACATGGACACCGTTGTTGCTGACGTCTGCCGAGTCCCATACCCCGGCGCTTGCCCCCCAGGCATTGGCGGCGCGCAGTGATAACCCGGCGCTGCAATGGTTTGCCGACATGCCGGCGGCCCTGCAGATCAAGGTCTCCGGGGTGCTGGCCGGCGCCCAGGGCGCGGTGGCGATTCTCAGCCTCAACGACGGGCCGCCGCGCAGTTTTCTAGCGGGGGAGCGCCTCAGCCCCGGCGTGCGCCTGGCGGCCATCGAGGGCGACGGGGTGGTGATCGAGCGCGGCGCTGAAAAGGTCCGGGTCAACCTCGACAAGTTGCCCGATGCCCCGGCCTTGCCCCGGCTCACTCGGCCGTAACCTGCTTTAACGCCGGCGCGCGGCCCACCAGGGTCTCAAGGCGCGCCAGGGGCGGCGCCTCGCGTGTGGCGTCCAGCACTTGCACGCTGACTTTCCACAGGTCGCCAGCGCCTGCCACCACCTGTTCACAGCGCAGTTTCAAGCGGCCCTGGTCGCACTCGAACGTCTTGCGCCCGGGGCCGGCGCGGCCCTCCAGGCGCAGTTGCGCCAGGCGACTCTGGGCCGCCAGCATGGCGATGGACTTGTCGCGCAACAGGCCATTGCTCTGGGTCATCAACCCCGCCACCCGCACCGCCGCCGCCATGGCCACGGCGATAATCGCCAGGGCCACCAGCACCTCGATCAGGGTGAAACCTTGGTTCCTATTGCGGGCGCGCATGGCTTGCTCAATGCCGGGAAACAGGCCCGCAGACTAGCCCCTGCACTTGACCGATTGGCGACCAAAGCTCCCGAGGATTTTCAATACGCCTGACATGTTGTCTTGCAACACTGCGCGACGAAAAGCACTCAAGCCAAGGAATGTCGAGATGGATATCGCGCACTTCACATCCACCCCGCAAGGCGCTCGTGGCCAGCGTGGCTTTACCCTGATCGAGATCATGGTGGTGGTGGTCATTCTCGGGATCCTCGCCGCCATGGTGGTGCCCAAGGTGCTCGACCGCCCCGACCAGGCGCGAGCCACGGCCGCCCGGCAAGACATCGGTGGCCTGATGCAGGCGCTGAAACTCTATCGCCTGGACCACGGCAGCTATCCGAACCAGACCCAGGGCCTCAAGGTCCTGGTCGAGCGCCCGGCCGATGGGAAGAACAGCAATTGGCGCGCCTACCTCGAACGCTTGCCCAACGACCCCTGGGGCCGCCCGTATCAGTACCTCAACCCTGGCGCCAACGGTGAAGTCGATGTGTTCTCCCTGGGCGCCGACGGCCAACCGGACGGTGAGGGCGTGAATGCCGATATCGGCTCCTGGCAGTTGTAAGGCGCGCCATGAACAGCCATTTGCCCAGAGCGGCGAAGCAGCGCGGCATGGCGATTATCAGCGCGTTGCTGATCGCCGCCGTGGTGGCGGTGCTTGCCGGGGCCATGCTCACCCGCCAGAGCGTGTTCACCCGCAGCCTTGAGGCCGAACAACTGCGGGTCCAGGGCAGTTGGTTGTTGCAGGGCGCGCTGCAGGCCAGCCGGCAACAGTTGTGGGACGCGCGGCGCAAAGAGGTGCTGACCCGTCTCGACCAGCCCTGGGCGCGCCCCTTTGCCGGGGTGGTCGAAGGGCGCCTGGATGACGAGCAGGGCAAGTTCAACCTGCGCAATCTGGTCAGCCAGCAGCAGCCGGATGTGGCGCAGTTGCAGAGTTTCCAGCGTCTGTGCCAGTTGCTCGGCATCGACCCCAACACCAGCCAGCGCATCAGCCAACGGGTGCTTGCCTCCTATGCGCAGCGCGCGGGTGGCAGTGACGTGAGCAGCCTGCGCAGCACCTCGCCCGAGGCCGCGCAGACCTTGCTGCCGGCCAGGGCGCCGATGTTGCGCAGCCTTGACGACCTTGCCCTTGAGCCGGGGGTGCAGCAACGCCTGGCGGCCTATGTCAGCGTGTTGCCCGACAACACCTGGGTCAATGGCAATACGGCCAGCGCCGAAGTGCTCAGTGCGGTGGTGCCGGGGCTCAGCCTGTCCCAGGCCCAGGGGCTGGTGGCCGAGCGGGACAGCGGGCGCTGGTTTATCAACCGCGGGGATTTCGTCAACCGCCTGCGCATGCCGCAGTTGCTGGTGGACTCGGTGCAGGTGGGAATCACCAGTGAGTGGTTCCGCTGGCACGGCCGCGCGCGGCGCGAGCAGCGGCGGGTGGCGGTCGAAGCGTTGTTGTATCGCCCTGAAGACCGGCAACCCCAAGTGATTTGGTGGCGGGTGGGCGCATGACGCGCTTGCGCATTGCCTTGCCGCCGCTGGCCCAACTGAGCGCCGAAAGCCTGGTGCACTACGCCTGGTTGGACCGCGCCGGGCAGGTCAGCCGGCAAGGTCAGGCCAGCCTTGGGCAGTTGGCGCAACCGCGCAAGAGCCTGGCGGCCGAGTGTTTCCTGCATCCCCGGGACAGTTTGCTGAGCAGCCTGGAGTTGCCGCAACTGCCGCCCGCTAAAGTGGCGGCAGCCGTGGCCTGCGCGGCCCAGGCGCTGATCCTCGGCCCGGTCGCGCAAATGCAGGTGGTCCACAGCCCACGGCAGAGCAACGGTCAGGTGCAAGTGGGCTGGCTGCCGACGGCTGGCCTGGAACACCTGCAGCGGGTCCTGGCTCAGGTGCCTATCAGTTTGCGCGGCCTGTACCCGGCGCCCTATGCCTTGCCTGTGCCGCCGTCGGGGCATTTGAGCGTGGCCTGCGTCGACGGGCATCTGCTGCTGCGCCAGAGTCTGCACCAGAGCGCCTTGCACCCCCTGGGACCACAGGCCCTGGCGGAACTGGTGCAGGCTGGCGCGCAGTTGCATCAGGTCGATGAACACACGCCCGCGCGCTGGCAGGGTGTGGTCCCCGCCTGGGGCTTGCATGGCTACCTCAAGCGCGCCAGCAGCGGTGGCTGGGGCCGGGCGCTGGGGCTCAGTGCCCTGGCGGTGGTGGTCTGGACCCTGGGCCTGAACCTGTATGCCGCGCGCCAGGTGGACGAAGGGCAACAGCTCAAGGCGCGGATGATTGCCCAGGTCAAGCAGGCCTTCCCGCACTTGCCGGTGATCCTCAATCCGCTGCAACAGGCCCGGCAGCAACTGGCCGCCGGTCAAGGCGCCACCGCCGATCCCGGCCAGCGTTTCAGCAGCCTGTTGCAACTGGCGGGCAACCACCTGCCGTTTATGGTCGGCAGCGTCCAGGCGTTGGCATTTGATCAAGGCCGGTTGCACCTGGAGCTGTTGCCCGACAGTCGCAGCCCGGCCGCCCCAGGGGAGTGGCAGGCGGCGTTGACCGAGGCGGGTTTCGCTGCCACCCGCGATGAGCACGGCTGGACCCTCGGGCCGCTCGACAACACGGGAGGCGCCGATGAGTAAGTTCGGCTATCCGTACCTGCGCGGCCAGCTCCAGGGATTCTGGAGCGGCCTGGCCCTGCGCGAAAAGCGCCTGCTGGGCGGCAGCGGGGCGGTACTGGCGGGCTTTTTGGTGTGGTTGCTGCTGATTGAGCCGCCCTTGCAGCAGATTGATTTCTGGCAGGCCGAAACCCCCAAGCTGCGCACCCAGGCCGCCACCTTGCAGGTGCTGCTGCAGGGCGCCAGTGCCGGTGCGCGCGCCGGGCAAGACCTGGAAGGCGCGCTGCGCCAGGCGCTCGACGCTGCCGGACTTAAAGACCGCTATCAGTTGCAGGGCGTGGCGCCTGCCGGTTGGCGCCTGACTTTTACCGACGCGCCGGCGGATGCGCTGGTCGGTTGGCTGCTGGCCAGCCCGCGCGCATTTTCCCTGGAGGTGTCCCACGCGCGCTTGCAGCGTGTGGGCGATACCCCAGAAAACCCGGCCGGTAGCGTGTCCGGGACCGTTCGCATGGATCAGGCGCCTGGCGCTAAGGAAGCTTCATGAAGTGGTCACTTCCCCGTTCAGCGCCGTTTCGCCAGGTGGCGCCGCTGCTGTTGCTGGCGCTCAGTGCCTGCAGCCACACCCCGGCGCCCACACCTGCGCCCTTGCTGGTGGACAGCGAACTCGGCCAGCCCCTGGCCGACACCCGGCGCAATGGCGTGCCGTTGCCCGATCGCCAGCGCGAAATCAGCCCCCAGCCGCGGGTCCAGCACCCGCTGAGCAACCGCGCCCGTGGCCCGGTCGCCGCGCCGGCCAAGGTGCGCAACCCGCTGGGTGACCAGCCGGTGCAATTGAATTTCGTCGACGCCGAGATCCAGGCGGTGGTACGCGCCTTGTCCCGCGCCACCGGCCAGCAGTTCCTGGTAGACCCCCGGGTCAAGGGCAACCTGACCCTGGTCAGCGAAGGCCAGGTCCCGGCGCACCAGGCCTACGACATGCTGCTGGCGGCGCTGCGCATGCAGGGCTTCAGTGTGGTGGACGTGGGGGGCGTGGCCCGGGTGGTCCCGGAAGCCGACGCCAAACTGCTGGGCGGGCCGATCTACAACGCCGCCAGCCCCAGTGGCAATGGCATGCAGACCCGCACCTTCCGCCTGCAATACGAAAACGCGGTGAACCTGATCCCGGTGTTGCGCCCCATCGTTTCGCCGAACAACCCGATCAACGCCTACCCCGGCAACAACAGCATCGTCATCACCGACTACGCGGAAAACCTCGCACGGGTAGGGCAAATCATCGCCGGCATCGACACCCCAAGCGCCATCGACACCGACGTGGTGCCGGTACAAAACGGCATCGCCGTGGATATCGCGGCAATGGTCGCCGAGTTGCTGGAAACCCAGGGCAACGACCAGACCCAGAAAATCGCCGTGATCGGCGACCCGCGTTCCAACTCGATCATCATTCGTGCCGGCAGCCCCGAGCGCACGGAGCTGGCGCGCAACCTGATCTACAAACTCGACAATGCCCAGAGCAACCCCAGCAACATGCACGTGGTGTACCTGCGCAACGCCCAGGCAGGCAAGCTGGCCCAATCCCTGCGCGGCATGCTGACCGGAGAGAGCGAAAGTGGCGTCAGTGACGAGGCCCGCTCCAAGTTGAGTGCGATGGGCGGCGCGGGTAGCACCAGCCAGGGCAGCACCCAGAACAGCAGCGGCACGCCGACCGCCAGCGCGGCGCCATCCAGCGGTTATGCCAAGGACAGCACCGGCGCAAGCACTGCCGGCAGTGAGCAGAACACTGCCTTCAGTGCCGGCGGTGTGACGATCCAGGCCGATGCGACCACCAACACCCTGCTGATATCCGCCCCGGATCCGCTGTACCGCAACCTGCGCGAAGTCATCGACATGCTCGACCAGCGCCGCGCCCAGGTGGTGATCGAAAGCCTGATCGTCGAAGTCAACGAAGACGATGCCAGCGAATTCGGCGTGCAGTGGCAGGCCGGCAACCTGGGGGGCAAGGGTGGTTTTGGCGGGGTCAACCTGGGCGGCAGCGGGATCAACGGCACCCCCACCAGCAAGACCAGCATTGACGTGCTGCCCAAGGGCCTGAACATCGGCCTGGTGGACGGTACCGTGGATATTCCAGGGATCGGCCGGGTGCTGGACCTCAAAGTCCTGGCGCGGGCGTTGAAGAGCAAGGGCGGGACCAATGTGTTATCCACGCCGAACCTGCTGACCCTGGACAATGAGGCGGCGAGTATCTTCGTCGGCCAGACCATTCCCTTCATCACCGGCAGCTACGTGACCGGCGGGGGCGGCACCAGCAATAACCCGTTCCAGACCGTGCAGCGTGAGGAAGTGGGGCTCAAGTTGAACGTACGGCCACAGATTTCCGAGGGCGGTACGGTGAAGCTGGATATCTACCAGGAAGTCAGCAGCGTCGATACCCGGGCGTCGGGGGATGCGCGCACGGTGACCAACAAGCGCGCGATTGATACCAGCATCTTGCTGGATGACGGGCAGATCATGGTGCTGGGCGGGCTGTTGCAGGATGGCTATACCCAGAGCAACGACGCAGTGCCGTGGCTATCAGACATCCCGGGATTGGGCGCGCTGTTTCGCAACGAGTCGCGCAGTGTGAACAAGACCAACCTGATGGTGTTCCTGCGGCCCTACATCATTCGCGACAGCGGCGCGGGCCGCAGCATTACGCGCAATCGCTACGACTTTATGCGCCGCGCCCAGGGTGGCTTGCAGCCGCAGCACAGCTGGGCACTGCCGGATGTGCAGGCGCCGCAGTTGCCGGCGGTGGAGAAGGCGATGCCGGGGAGTACACGCCCGTGAGTCGCACCCATTCCCCCTGTGGGGCTCGACAGCTCCCACAGGGGGATGCGGTCGCCTCGAGAATCGGGCTGCCGAGCATGGGCGCAGCCCTGGCTTACTGTGCGCTGAGCCGCCGCAAGGGCGGGTCCCTATGAGCCTGCTCCCCTACGCCTGGGCCAAATCCCAACGCATCCTCTTGCAGCCCACCCCCGAAGGCCCACGCCTGACCATCTGCCCCTCGACCCCCGGCTGGTCGATCAGCGAGGTCCACCGGCAATTCGGCGAGGCCGCCATCGAGCAGGTGCGCGACGATGAGCTCGACGGCCTGCTGGCCAGTGCCTACGCCGATACCGGCAGCGCCGCCGCCGTGGTCGGCGCCGCCGAAAACGAAGTCGACCTCGACCGCCTGATGCAGGACATCCCGGAAATCACCGACCTGCTCGACACCCAGGACGGCGCCCCGGTGATTCGCATGATCAACGCCTTGCTGACCCAGGCCGCCCGCGACGAGGCCAGTGACATCCATATCGAACCCTTCGAAACCCACTCCGTGGTGCGCTACCGCGTCGACGGCACCCTGCGCGATGTGGTGTCGCCGCGCAAAGCCCTGCATGGCGCGCTGGTGTCGCGGATCAAGATCATGGCCCAGCTCGATATCGCCGAAAAACGCCTGCCCCAGGATGGACGCATCGCCCTGCGGGTTGCCGGGCGGCCGATTGATATACGGGTGTCGACGGTGCCCACCGGCCATGGCGAACGGGTGGTGATGCGCCTGCTCGACAAACAGGCCGGGCGCCTGCAACTGGAAACCCTGGGTATGGACCCGCAGCTGCTGGCGCGTCTCGATGGCCTGATTCGCCAGCCCCACGGCATCGTGCTGGTCACCGGGCCCACTGGCAGCGGCAAGACCACCAGCCTCTACGCCGCCCTGGCGCGGCTGGATGCCAGCACGAGCAATATCCTCACCGTGGAAGACCCGGTGGAATACGACCTGCCGGGGATCAGCCAGATCCAGGTCAACGCCAAGATCGACATGACCTTTGCCCTGGCCCTGCGTGCGATCCTGCGCCAGGACCCGGACATCATCATGATCGGCGAAATCCGCGACCTGGAGACCGCGCAGATCGCCGTGCAGGCTTCCCTCACCGGGCACCTGGTGCTGGCCACGTTGCACACCAATGACGCGGTGTCGGCGGTTAATCGCCTGATCGACATGGGGGTCGAGCCGTTCCTGCTGGCCTCGTCGCTGCTCGGTGTATTGGCCCAGCGCCTGGTGCGCCGCCTGTGCCCGCACTGCAAACAGCCTGACCCGGCGGCCCCCGGCACCTGGCGCCCGGTGGGGTGTGGCCAGTGCAACCAGGTCGGGTACAGCGGCCGCACCGGCATCCATGAATTGTTCTGCGTCGATGACGCGGTGCGCGGCCTGATCCACCAGGGGGCCGGCGAGCAGCAGATACGCGTCGCGGCACGCCACGCCGGAATGTTCAGCATGCGTGAAGACGGCGAGCGTTGGGTGCGCAGCGGTGCCACTGCGCCGGAAGAAATCTTGCGTGTAACACGGGACGCCTGATGAATCGCTATCGCTATGAGGCCGCCGATGCCAGCGGCAAACTGGAAGCCGGGCACCTCGAGGCCGAGAGCCAGGGCGCGGCCTTTGCCAGCCTGCGCAGTCGTGGTCTGACCGCGTTGCTGGTGCAGCTCGAAGGCAACGCCAACGTGGCAGGCAGCAGCCTGTTCAGTGCCAAGCTGTCGGACAACGACCTGGCCTGGGCCACCCGCCAACTGGCCAGCCTGCTCGGTGCTAGCCTGCCCCTGGAGGCGGCGCTGAGTGCCACAGTGGAGCAGGCGGAAAAAAAGCATATCGCCCAGACCCTCAGCGCAGTGCGCGCCGATGTGCGCAGCGGCATGCGCCTGGCCGATGCATTGGCTGCGCGGCCACGGGACTTCCCATCGATTTACCGGGCGTTGATTGCGGCGGGGGAGGAGTCCGGCGACCTGGCCCAGGTCATGGAGCGCCTGGCCGACTACATCGAAGAGCGCAACAACCTGCGGGGCAAGATTCTCACGGCCTTTATCTATCCAGGGGTGGTGGGGTTGGTATCCATCGGCATTGTGATTTTCCTCCTGAGCTACGTGGTGCCGCAGGTGGTCAGCGCCTTTTCCCAGGCGCGCCAGGACCTGCCGGGGCTGACCCTGGCAATGCTCAACGCCAGTGACTTTATCCGCGCCTGGGGCTGGCTGTGTTTTACCGGGCTGGTCGCGGGCTTCTGGAGTTGGCGCCTGTACCTGCGCAACCCCGTGGCGCGCTTGAACTGGCACAGCCGGGTCTTGCGCCTGCCGCTGCTCGGGCGGTTTGTGCTGGGGCTCAACACCGCGCGTTTCGCCTCGACCCTGGCCATCCTCGGCGGTGCCGGCGTGCCCTTGCTGCGCGCCCTGGAAGCGGCGCGCCAGACCCTGTCCAACGACCGTCTGAGCCAGTGTGTCAGCGATGCCACGGCCAAGGTTCGCGAAGGGGTTAACCTGGCGCCGGCCCTGGCGGTGGAAAAGGTCTTCCCGCCGGTACTGATCCACCTGATCGCCAGCGGCGAAAAAACCGGCGCCCTGCCGCCGATGCTGGAGCGGGCGGCGCAGACCCTGTCGCGGGATATCGAACGGCGGGCCATGGGCATGACTGCATTGCTGGAGCCGTTGATGATCGTGGTGATGGGCGCGGTGGTGCTGGTGATCGTGATGGCGGTGCTGTTGCCGATCATCGAGATCAACCAATTGGTTACCTGACCTGTGAAGACTGCGCCGGTGCAAATGTGGGCGCTGGCTTGCCTGCGATGGCGGCGTATCAGCCGGCAGAAACAGTGACTGAACCACCGCTATCGCAGGCAAGCCAGCTCCCACATTTGTATCGGTGGTGACTGGCTGCAAGTCAATTACCCGACCCGCCCATCACCTCGCCTCGGGTTCGTCATTGCGTCATCTTTGCCCCCCTGCGCACGGCCCGCCCGCCATCGTCGAAACACTCCCTGAAACCTCGCTGTCACCCACCCCGATAAAAGCCACAATCATTGCCAAAACACCCGAGAATCTTTTTAAAAATCAAGCTGTTCCTCCCGAGGTTTTTTCCCTTATCTGTCATCGGAAACTGCGACCTTCGTGTCCATGGCCTCGCCCCGCAAGCCCGCTGGATCACGGCGTGTGAACCGAGTGCCATGGCGTCATGCAAGAGCCATCTACCTCAACGTATGAATACGACGAAAGGAGCTTCTTCATGTTTAAGCGCAACGTTCTCGCGGTATCCATGACCCTCGCGGCCCTCTGCTCGGCCCAGGCTGCATTCGCTGATGTCAACGGCGGTGGCGCAACCCTGCCACAGCCGCTGTACCAGACGCCCGGCGTACTGACTGCCGGTTTCGCCGCCTACATCGGTGTCGGCAGCGGCAACGGCAAGGCCGCGTTCCTGGAAAACAAATACGACAAGCTCGTACCCGGCGTGACCACCAAGAACGTGCACTGGGCCGGCAGCGACTCCAAGCTCAGCGCCACTGAATTGTCCACCTATGCCTCTGCCAAGCAGCCAGGCTGGGGCAAGCTGATCCAGGTGCCGTCGGTGGCCACTTCGGTGGCCATTCCTTTCCGCAAGAGCGGTGCCAATGCGGTTGACCTGAGCGTCAACGAGCTGTGCGGTGTGTTCTCCGGGCGTATCAACAACTGGAGCCAGATCACCGGCGCTGGCCGTAGCGGTGCAATCACCGTGGTTTACCGCAGCGAAAGCAGCGGCACCACCGAACTGTTCACGCGCTTCCTGAACGCCAAGTGCGCTGAAACCGGCAGCTTCGCCGTTACCACCACCTTTGCCAACAGCTACAGCGGTGGCCTGCCGGCCGGTGCCGTTGCGGCTGCCGGCAGCCAGGGCGTGATGAATGCCTTGAACGATACGACTGTCGCCGAAGGCCGTATCACCTACATGAGCCCTGACTACGCGGCCACCACCCTGGAAGGCCTGGACGACGCGACCAAGGTCGCTCGCGTCGGCAAGGACGTGGCAAGCAACACCGAAGGTGTATCGCCTGCTCCGGATAACGTTTCCGAGGCGATTGATAACGTTTCGGTGCCCGCCGTGGCTGACCGTGGCAACCCGGACAAGTGGGTACCTGTGTTCGGTAAAAACGGCGTGGCCGGCGTGGTGCCTTACCCAACGTCGGGCTACCCGATCCTGGGCTTCACCAACCTGATCTTCAGCCAGTGCTATATCAACGGCACCCAGTCCAACCAGGTCCGTGACTTCTTTGCCCAGCACTACGGCGAGACCGTGAACAACGATGACGCCATCCGCGCCAACCGTTTCGTGCCACTGCCAGACTCCTGGAAAAGCGCGATCCGCAGCAGCTTCCTGACCGCCAGCAACCCGCTGAGCATCGGTAAGACCGACGTCTGCAACGGTATCGGTCGTCCGCTGTAACGCCCGCGTTCCTCGACCTGCAACCCCTGATCAGCAACGGCCTATGCCGTTGCTGATTTTTTATTGGCTCACCCCGTAGCCGCTGCCGAGCCTCAGATGAATTTTCCATGACAGAAGTTCAGTGCTGCCCCTCGCCAACCGCCTACCTCCCATACGTGATGTGCATCTCCACACAGAAGGATGATTCCAGATGGTCCGCTGCAAACCACCGGTAAACCTGAATGCCCGCGGCCCGAGCGGCCAGACTGTCTTGCGCCTCAAGCCGCTGGCCCATGCCATTGCCTTGTTGCTGGTGGCGGGCAGTGCCCAGGGGGCTACGGCGTTCAGTTCCGGCTGGTTTGCCGCCAAGGGCGCGTCCCAGGCAGCCACGGCGGCGCGGCCGGGGGCGCAGGTACCGGGGATGCCGCCGCCGTTGTCCCAGCAGGCGCGGGTCAACCAGCAGATGCAGCGCTCACTGAGCACCCTCAACAACAGCGTCGCGGCGATTGCTGCCCAGCAGGCTGCCCAGGCGGCCGGGCGCCAGGCCGCGTTGGGCCAGGTCTCGACGATTCCCGACGGCTTGGGCAAGGGCGGTTTGCAGGTCGATAACAGCCTGACCCAAGGCTGGATCAACGCCAAGGGCCCGACCCAAAGCCAGGCCGGTGGCCAGACCACGGTGAGCATCGAACAGACCGCCGACAAGGCCATCCTCAATTGGGAGACCTTTAACGTCGGGCGCAACACCACCGTCGACTTCCAGCAGCAGTCCAACTGGGCCTTGCTCAACCGCGTCAATGACCCCAACGCGCGCCCCAGTGAAATCCAGGGCCAGATCAAGGGCGCTGGCACCGTGATGATCATCAACCGCAATGGCGTGGTGTTCAGCGGCAGCAGCCAGGTCAACGTGCGCAACCTGGTGGCGGCGGCGGCGGCGATCACCGACGAGCAATTCACCCAGCGCGGGATCTACTTCGACGCCACTGGCACCCAGCCAACGTTCACCGATGCCGCGGGCAAGGTCCAGGTGCAGCGGGGGGCGCTGATCCAGACCCATGACGCGGCGACGTCCACCGATGCCGGTGGCTATGCCTTGCTGTTGGGTACGGAAGTGGAAAACGCCGGCACCCTCATCACCGCCAAAGGCCAGACGACCCTGGCCGCCGGCGACAGTTTTTACATCCGCAAGGGCGTGGGTACCGCCGGCAATGCCCGTTCCACCACACGCGGCAATGAAGTCGCCAGCAGCCTCAAGGCCGGCAGCAGCGCGGGCAGCGTGACCAACAGCGGGCTGATCATGGCCGCTACCGGCGACATCACCCTGACCGGGCACACCGTGCAGCAAAACGGCGTAGCCCTGGCCAGCACGTCGGTGGACACCCGTGGCACCCTTCACTTACTCAACTCGGCCAGCGACACCACCGGCAGCGTCAGCCTGGGCGAAGGCAGCACCACTGCGATCCTGCTCGACAGCAGCGGCACCACCGCGCTCAACAACCAGCGCGAAAATGGCCTGGTCAATCTCGACGGTCTGGTGAACCCCCAGGCCAGCGGGCAGTTCAATAACCTGGGCAGGGTGGCCGACCGTACCGATCAGTCGCGCATCGAGATCGTCAGCGGCGGCACCGTGGACTTCCAGAAAGGCTCGATAACCCTCGCCACCGGTGGCCAGGTCGCGGTCAGCGCCGGTCAGCGCAGCCTGGTGCGCGAGGGGGCGATGATCGACGTGTCCGGCGCCATCGGCGTCAAGGTGGCGATGCAAGCCAACAACATCAAGATCAACGTGCAGGGCAACGAGCAGCGCGATGCGCCGGTCAACCGCGATGGCGGGCAATTGATCAACAACGATGTGTGGATCGATCTGCGCGAATTGGTGTTTGTGCCGGCGGGTACCAATGGCTACGCGACGGACCGCTGGTACACCGCCGGCGGCCTGCTGGAAGTCGGTGGCTATCTGGGCACGCAAGGGCACTCGGTGGGCGAGTGGATGGCCCAGGGCGGTAGCGTGACGTTCACGGGGGATGAGGTGGTAACCCAGCAGGGCGCGCAGATCAATCTGTCGGGCGGCACCGTGGATGTGCAGGGCGGTTATGTCCAGCAAACCTGGCTCAAGGGCCCGGACGGGCGCTTGTATGAGCTGTCGAAGGCACCGGGCGATATTCTCTACACCGGGCTTTACAAAGGCTTTGCAGACACCAGCGAACGCTGGGGCCGTACCGACCTGTACTACAACCCGCTGATCGCCCCCCAGCGACGTTTCGAGGCCGGTTATACCGTGGGCCGCGATGCCGGCAAGCTGGTGATCGGTACCGGCAATGCGGTGCTTGAAGGGCAGTTGATCAGTGATGTGTTCCAGGGTGAGCGCCAGACCCAGGCGCCGAACATCAACCTCGACGGTTACCAACAGTCGCAGAAGGCCCAGGCCCAACGTGCGCAACTGATCATTGGCCAGTACACGCCGATCTTCAACAAAAGCACCGGCACCCTGCGTTACGCCCTGACGCCGGGTATGGAGCAGGTGCTGATCGAAGGCGGAACACAAAAAATCGCCGCCGGCCTCGACCTGGGCACCGCGCTGCCGGCCGGGCGCCAGGGCACGCTGGTGCTCGACAGCGAGCAACTCAATGGCTTTCAGTTGGGGGCGATCAAGGTCGGCGCCAAGCAGCAGATTACGGTCAATGGTGGGTTGTCGGTGGCCGACGGTGGCGATATCACCCTGTACGGGCCCCAGGTGGCGGTCAACGCCAATCTGACCGCCCACGGTGGCAGCCTCCACGCCGGCAACGTGCTCAGTCAGGTCAACCTCGATCGGCAGAATGCCGTTGAAGAGGTGATTCTGGCGGGCAGCGGGCACGTCGCGGTGGCCGCCGGGGTGGTGCTGGATGCGTCCGGGCGTTGGAACAACCTGGCCCTGCAGCCGTCGCTCACCGAGGGTGTGGCTTACGCCAATGGCGGCAAGGTGGCGCTGCGTGGCACCGGCGATGTGAGCCTGGGGGCACAGAGCCTGGTGCAGGTGTCTTCGGGCGCTACGGTCGGCCAGGATGGCAAGGTCAGCGGTGGCAAGGGCGGCAGCGTGACGTTGGGCGCGCAGGGCGCCCTGGTGTTGGGCGGTGAGATTCGCGGTTATGGCGTCAGCGGTGGCGGCACTCTGGCGTTGCAGTCGCGCCAGGTACTGATCGGCGATGCAGGCAGCCTGGACGCGGGCACCCTGCACCTGGCGGGGGACTTTTTCAAGAAAGGGTTCTCGGCGTATGACATCACCGGCAACGAAGGGTTGATTGTTGCTGACGGCACCCAGGTCGGGGTCGAGGTGCCGGTGTACCGGGTTGGCGAGCAGGTGCAGACGCTGCCGAGCGGCACTGATCCGGCGAGTCTGATGCAGGTGTGGACACCTGAGTTGTATCAGCAGGACGCGCTCAAGAGCGTGCTGAGCCAGCGGCGCGGTGCCAGCTTGAGCCTCACGGCCGGGCACCTCGACTCCAGCGCTGCGCAATTGGCCAGCACCGCGCTGAGCGTCGGCCAGGGCGCGGTTATCACGGTCGATCCGGGCCAGGCCATCAATTTGCGCAGCGTCGGCCAGTTGACCGTCAACGGTACGCTCAACGCCTGGGGCGGTAGCGTCAGCCTGGGCGGGCTGAACGTGGCCAGTTCCGAGGCGGTGAATGCCGCAGGTCATGGGCGTTCGATCTGGGTCGGCGAGCAGGCGCTGATCGACGTGGCGGCGCGGGCGGTGAGCGCCGTGGACAATCGTGGCCGCCACTATGGCCTGGTGCGCAACGGCGGCAATATCAGCCTCGGTGGCACGATCAACCTCGCCACTGGCATTGCCCAGGCCAGTGATGTGTTTGTGGTGGTGCGTGACGGTGCGCGCCTGGAGGCGTCCGGGGCCCAGGCGGACCTGGACCTGCCGGGCCAGGGCCGGGTACCGGTGGCCAGCAATGGCGGCAGTATCAGCCTTGCCTCCAACAATGGCCTGTACCTGGACGGGCGCTTTGTGGCCCAGGCCGGTGGTGCCGGAGCGTCGGGCGGTAGCCTGGTCGTGGCCCTGGAAAGCCCTTACTACCTCAAGAGCGCGGTCAGCGACCGCGTGCTCAAGGCGCGGGAACTGTTACTCAGCCAGACCCACCAGCCCAGCACGCTGGCGGGCACTGCGGAGGCTGCGACCGCGGAACTGGAGTACGGGCATGCTCGCCTGGGCGTGGACCAGGTCAGCGCCGGCGGGTTCGACAACCTGGCCTTGCTGAGCAATGGCCTGCTGAGTGTTGACGGTGATCTGTCGCTGCACATGGGCCAGAGCCTGCGTCTGTACAGTGGCGCTCTGGGGCTGAGTGAGCAGGCTGCGCAGAATGCCCGGGTCAATCTGTCGGCACCGCACCTGCTGCTGGCGGGCATCCTTGCGCCCTTGGAGGCCAAGGACCAATACCAGCATCCGGTGTTGACCAGCGCCATGTCGCAACGCGCCAGTCAGGCGCAGTTCACTGCCAGTGCCAATCTGTTGGAGGTGCGCGGCAATGTGTTGTTCGGCAACAAGAGCAACCTGACCCAGGCCGACAACAGCCAGTTGAGCGTCGACCGCCGTGGTTTCGATGACGTGCAACTGAGCAGCCAGGGCGACCTGCGTTTTCTCGCGGGGGCCAACGCCGATGCGGTCGCCCAGGGGATCAGTACGCAGATCATGACCCGGGGCGACATGACCCTGCAGGCCGCGCAGTTGTACCCGGCCACCGAAGTCGGCGCGCGGGTGCTGGCCGGTTACCTGGATGGGGTTGACGGTTACGACCCGACGCGCACCCTGACCATCGCCCGTGCCGGCAACGAGACGGGCGCGGTGCCTTACTCGGCCTTCGGTCGCCTGCAACTGGGCGGCCCGAGCATCAGGCAGGGCGGGGTGGTGCGTGCGCCCCTGGGGTTGATCGAGGTCGGCATCCTGGGCACCCACAAGGTCGAACTGCTGCCCGGCAGCCTGACTTCGGTGAGCGGCAAGGGCCTGGTGCTGCCCTACGGCGGCACGGTGGATGGCCAGGTCTACCAGTACAACGGCAAGACCGTGTCGTTCCTCGGCCAGGGGGCGATTGCCAACCTCAATGGCGATCTCAGCGTGGGGGTAATCCTCGGTGGGCAATCGGTGGCGGTGCTGCCAGAGGCCACGCTGGACCTGTCCGGCGGCGGCGAACTGCTCGGTGCCGGGTTTATTTCCGGCCGTGGCGGCTCCACCGATGCGCGCTATAACCCACTGATGCAGGTCGGCACCCACGGCGGCTTTGTCCTGCCGGGCCTGGGCAGTAACCCGGTGTACGCCATCGTGCCCGGCGCGCAACCGGGTTATGCCCCGGTGGCCCCGGAGGGGGGCGCCGTCGATCCGTTGCTCGGCCAGCAAATCACCCTGGACGCTGGCGTCCCGGGGCTGGCCGCAGGCACCTATACCCTGATGCCCTCCACCTATGCGCTGATGCCGGGGGCGTTCCGTGTCGAAATCAACGGCCTCGCGGGGCGCGGCACCGAAGAGGTGCCACAGGCGCTGCGCAATGGCTCCTGGTCGGCTGCCGGGCGCTTGTCCATCGTCAACACCGGGATCAGTAACCGGGTCGCCAGCCAGGTAATCCTGACCTCGGCCGACACCCTGCGCCGCTACTCCCAGTACAACGAAACCGGCTATGCGCAGTTCGCCGTGGCTGATGCGGCCAAGCTCGGCGTGCCACGGGCGTTGCTGCCGGTGGATGCCAAGACCCTGAAACTGGCGTTGCACCCCGGTGGTGGGGCGAACGCCTTTTCGTTCGCCGGTATCGGCCGCTTTGAGGCGGCCACCGACGGTTTTGCCGGCACTGTTGCAGTGATGAACATGGGAACCGGCGGGATCGAAGTAATGGCGCCAGGCAAGGCCGCCACGGAGGGGTTCGAGGGCGTCAGCGTGGGGGCAGCCAGCCTCAATGCGCTGGGCGCGGCACGCCTGATGATTGGCGGGATGACCCAGGTTTCGTATGGCCAGAGCGGCAACTACATCAACGTGGTCGGTGCCAACAGTAGCTCTATTACCTTGCGTGAAGGGGCGAGCCTGGCCGCACCGGAAGTGTTCCTGGTGAGCTCCACCGGCGAGATCGTCATGGAGCAGGGCGCCTCGATCAATACCCTTGGCCGGGGCAAGGCCAGTTATGACGCACGAGACGGTTTCGTCTACCAGGTGGCGAATATGCTGGCGGTCTCCAACGGTTTGCTCAACGTGGTCAACGCCGTGCAAGCCGGCGGCGCAGCCAGTGGCGGGATCAATCTGGGGGCGTGCAACAGCGCGCCCTGTAGCGGCCAGACTGCCCTGTATTCCGAGGGCAGTATCGTCGCCCTGACCGACAAGACGTTGCAGATGGGGGATGAGGTGCGCTACGGCACCCGTCACCTCAACCTGGGGCTGGCGAGCATTAACGTCGGCAGCCCTGAAGCCCTGGCTGCGGCCGCCGCCGGCAATCGCCTGCCGGCCGGCATGACCCTGACCCAGCAGGTGCTGGACCGCTTGTTGCGTGGTGACACGCAGTTCGGCGCGCCGGCCCTGGAAACCCTGCAACTCTCGGCCCGCGACAGCTTCAACTTCTATGGCTCCAGTGCCCTCGACACCTATGACGCGGTGACCGGCAAGTCGTTGCTCAGCCGCCTGATGCTGTCTGCCCCGGCGATCTACGGCGCCGGCAGCGCCAGTGATGTGGCGAGCATCCACACCGCCAACCTGATCTGGCTCGGCGCTGAAACGCCGGCCGTTGCCGCCATCGACGGCGGCGCTGGCAGCGGTAATGGGCGCCTGGATATCCAGGCCGAACGCATCGAATTCGGCTATGGCGACTTTGCCCAGCCGAGCACGACCAAGCGCTTCGATCGCCTGGCGCTGGGGTTTGCCCACGTCAACCTCAGTGCCAGCGAGCGCATCACCGCCAACCACAAGGGCAGCCTGTCGGTCTATCAGCGCCAGGGGGCCTATGATCCGCTCAAGGGTTTTGCCTATACCGGCGGCGACTTGAGCATTCTCACGCCACTGCTGACCGGCGAGGCGGGCTCGGTAAACCGCATCACCGCCGGCGGCACCCTGGATATCGGCGCCTCGGCGGGGGCCCGGGGCAAGGTCGAGGGCCTGGGCGGCGAGCTGTCGCTGCAGGGCGACAGCATTCGCCTGGCCAGCGCGGTGGTGCTGCCCAGCGGCAAGGTCACCCTCGACGCCCGTGGCGACGTGGTGTTGACCGATGACTCACTGATTGATGTGGCCGGTCGCGCCATCGTCTTCAACGACCTGACCAAATATGGCGCGGGGGGTGAGGTATCGCTGCAAAGCCGCGAAGGCAATGTGCTGCAGGCCACCGGCTCAACCATCGACCTGTCGGCGCAGCATAACCAGGCGGGCACGCTGCGGGCAGTGGCCGTGGGGGACACAGGCGGTGTGGTTGACCTGGCAGGCAAGCTTCTGGCCGGCAGCAGCGGTTATTACGATGCCGGTGGCACTCGGGTGCCGTACCTGGCCGGTGCGGTGGAGATCCAGGCCCAGCGCCTGGGCACCAGCGGCATCCTGGACGAACAGTTTGCCGCCCTCAACCAACGGCTCAACCAGGGCCAGGTGTTTGGGGCGCGCAGCTTCCAGCTCAAGCAGGGCGACCTGAGCATCGGCAATGAGGTCAAGGCCAACAGCGTCAGTGTCTCGCTGGACAACGGCAGCCTGCGCGTCACCGGGCGGGTGGATGCCAGTGGCGAGCGGGTGGGTAGCATCAACCTGACGGCCAAGACCGGCCTGACCCTGGACGGCAGCGCCGTGCTCGATGCCCATGGCAGCCAGTTGCGGGTGGACAGCCATGGCCAGATCATCGACGCGCCGAACCGCGCCATGGTGGTGCTGGGTTCGGGCCAGGGCCAGTTGACCCTGGCCGATGGCGCGCGTATCGACCTGCGTCACGGGACCGATGGGGGCGTGGGCCATGACGGTCGCAGCCGTGGCACCCTGGAGCTCAATGCTCCGCGCCTGAACAGTGATGACATTGCCATTGATGCCCGTGGCCGCCTGGATATCCAGGGCGCGCGCTCGATTGCCCTCAACGGCATGATCAGCTACGACGATGCGCCGACCAAGACCGATGCCACGGCCAGTGGGCGTCCGTACCAGGTGATCGACCAGAAGTACCTGGACAAAAAACATGAGCTGAGCGTGCTGTTTATCAACGCAGCCCTCAGCAACCACGACCTACTGAATAACAAGCTCGCGGGCCTGAATAACGCCACGTACGCCGACGCCTTGCATCTGCGGCCGGGGGTAGAGATTGTCAGCAAGACGCCCCAGGGTGACCTGGTGGTGCAGGGCGACCTGGACCTGTCCGGTTATCGCTACGCCAGCCTCAACCCACATACCCAGAAAAACCCGGATGTGTATGGTTCCGGCGAAGTCGGCCGCCTGACCCTGCGCGCCGGCGGCGACTTGAATATCTACGGCAGCATCAACGACGGCTTTACCCCGCCACCGCCGAGCGACGATGACAACGGCTGGGTGCTGCTCCCCGGGATCAATTACACCGGCGGCACCCAAGTAGTGCCGGGCACGGGCGTGACCCTGGCCGACGGCACCAGGTTTCCGGCGGGCGCGATCCTCAACTTCGATGTGTCGATCAAGGCCCTGAGCCTGGCGAACGGTACGCGGTTGCCGGTGCCGGTGACCCTCAGCCAGCCCCTGGTACTGCCTGCCGGTACGGTACTGGCGGCGGCGATACTCGACGGCTCGGGCACGCAGCTGTTCGCGGCAGGGACGCTGCTGAGCCAGAGCCAGACCCTGGAGGCCGGCACGGTTCTGGGGGCCGGTACCCTGTTGACCAGCAACACCAGTGTCAGGGCGATGATCTGGCCCAAGGGCGTGCCATTGCCCGGGCGTCTGGGCAGCACTGCGTTCGTGACCCTCAATGGCAGCAAGGCACTGCCCCGTGGCGCCTTGTTGCCGGCCGGCACCAATGTGAAGTTGGCAGGCAATGCGAAGTCGGTGAAATTGCGGGTCGAGGAGGCCGGCCGCCAGGGCAAGAACTGGGGCGTTGCGCCGATGCTGACGGAAGGCTCCCAGGCGTGGGCGATCCGCCTGGTGGCCGGGGCCGACACCCAGGCGGCCGACAGTAGCAGGCTGCAAGTTTCTCCAGTGACCGGCAACCTGCGTCTGGCCGACAGCCATTACGGCATGTTCGCCCAGGGCGTGCTGGTCTGGACCGAGCAGGGCTCCATCGACAATTACGGCGACACCAGCATGGTCGGCGAGCCCGTGAGCCCTGGCAACCTTGGAACCTGCACGGACTACCCCGGTTCCTGTGAGTCGGGCGGCGATGCCTACAGCCTGGTGGCGGGGGGCAGTAGCCGTTTCAGTGTGGTGCGCACCGGGGCCGCTGACCTGGACTTGTTGGCCGCTGGCAATCTGAGCATGGAGTCGCTGTACGGGGTCTACACCGCTGGCAGTTCTTCCACGGGTACCTCGGCCAACGACCCCTACAACCTGCCGCGGGCGCTTGGCGAAAACGCCAAGGTGCTGGGCAATAGCGTGGGTGGCAACGAGAAACTGGTCAATGGCGGCGCAGACAGTGTGTACCGCGCCTGGTATCCGGAGGCGGGCGGCAACCTGTTGTTGAAAGTGGGTGGGAACCTGACCGGTGACATCACCAGCCCGTCACTCAGTGCCTCGGGGCGTCCGGTCCGCAACGATCTTGGCCAGGATTCGGCGAATGTCGGCAACTGGTTATGGCGCCAGGGTAATGGCTTGAGTGGTTCGGCGGCACAAGCGACGGCCTGGTGGATCAATTTTGGTACCTACGCCAGCAACCTCGCCCTGGCGGGGGGGGCCGACCAGATGGTGGGCTTCACCGGCTTCGGTACGTTGGGCGGTGGCAACCTGAATGTCGACGTGGGCGGCGATGCCGGGATCATCCGGCCATTGGCTGCCGGTTATGTGCCCCAGGCGGTGAACTTGCACAGCCAGGGGGTGGTGTTGGCGGTGGGCAGCACCGGGCGCGTGGCGGCTGACGGCAGCCTGCAACTGACCGGCGGTGGTGACTTGAACCTGCGGGTCGGCGGTGCCGTGAATCCAGGCAGTCAGATTACCCAGGACCACCTCAACGGCACGCTGGTGAACCTGCGTGGGCACGTGCAACTGACCGGCGGCGCCCTGGGCAGCCTGGCCTTGCGTTATGGCAGCCGGGTGATCGACCAGAGCCCCGGCGAAGTCCGCGCCTATGATCCACTGCGCGCCACGTCAGCCGCGGCGGCCGGTGGCTTGAGCCTGTTACCCGGTGATGCCACCTTCAACCTGGCCACCCGTGGCGACCTGGTGCTGCAGGATGTGGCCGATCCAGGGCGCGTCGCGCAGACAAATGCCTTGGCCTACGTTAACGACGGGGTCAACGGCGTAGGGCAGAGCTGGTTCAGCCTGTGGACCCGCAACACGGCAGTGGACCTGTTTTCGGCCGGTGGCAACCTTACGCCGCTGACACAAACGCTGGAGACGGATATGGCGGCGGTCTATCCCGCCACATTGCGCGCGGTGGCCGCCAGCGGCAGCCTGTATTACGGGCGTGCCGCGACCGCCAACCCTGGCTCGCTGCCACCGCTGGCGGCACTGGTGCTGGCGCCATCGGCCAACGGTCAATTGCAATTGCTGGCTGGGGATTCGATCTATGGCGGCGACCTCACCGTCAGCCGTTCCAGCGCCGCGCCGGACAGCATGGCGACGATCCTCAACCCGGCGTTCCTGGGCTTCGTCAACTCCCTGCCCATCGCGGGCAGCGGCAACCTTTCCGGCGATAGCAACATTGCACGCCTGGGGCTTTCCCCGCTGTTCACCTTCGGTGCCAACACGGCCAGCACGTCGTGGGGCGATACCCTGGAACCTGCGCGTTTTTATGCGTTGAGCGGTGACCTGCTGGGCGTCAACAGTGGGCGTGCCCTGACCATCACCAGCGCCGGAGACCCGCGTGTGGGGCAAACGTTTTATGAGGGCGCAGGCCCGGTCTGGATGCGGGCGGGGCGTGACATCGTCAGCAGCGGCACGCGCCTGGGGGGCGCCAGCGGTGGCGAAGTGGATACCGGTGAATATGCCTTCGACGCCAACCTGTTCGTGCATAACGGCCTGACTGACATCTCCATTGTCAGTGCCGGGCGCGACATGCTCTACAGCAGCTTCAATGTCGCAGGGCCCGGCACCCTGGAGTTGACGGCAGGGCGCAACCTCCTTATGGAGGACAAGGTCAGCGTCAACAGCCTTGGCGCCGTGGCCGCAGGTGACAGCCGTCCCGGCGCGAGCATCGTCATGCTGGCGGGTGTTGGCCCCAACGGTCCGGACTACCGGCGCTTTGTCGAGACTTACCTGAATCCTGAGAACCAACTGCAGACGGGCGAGCCTTTGACGCTGCTGGGAGGCAAAGTCGCCAAGACCTACGAACGCGAACTGGCCGGGTGGCTGGCCGAGCGCTTCGGGTTTGTCGGTGACAGTGAACAGGCCCGCGCCTACTACGCGGCGCTGTCGGCGCAGCAGCAGCGGGTGTTTGCCCGTGAGGTGTACTTTGCCGAACTCAAGGCCGCCGGTCGCGAATACAACCAGGCTGGCGGCGTGCGCGAGGGCAGCTATGTGCGGGGGCGGGCGGCGATTGCCGGGTTGTTCCCGGACAAGGACGTGGCCGGCAATGCCATCGCCTACAAGGGCGATATCACCCTGTTCGGCGGTGCCGGGGTGCACACCAATTTCGGTGGCTCGATCCAGATGCTCACCCCGGGTGGTGGCCAGACATTCGGCATCGAGGGGGCGGCACCGCCGTCCACCGCCGGGGTCATTACCCAGGGCGCGGGGGATATCCAGCTGTATTCCCTGGACAGCATCCTGCTGGGCCAGAGCCGGATTATGACCACCTTTGGCGGCTCGATCATGGGCTGGTCCGCCGCAGGCGATATCAACGCCGGGCGGGGTTCCAAGACCACCGTGGTCTACACCCCGCCACGGCGTGTGTATGACAACTGGGGCAACGTCAGCCTGTCGCCGTCGGTGCCGAGTACCGGTGCGGGGATCGCCACGCTTAACCCGATCCCGGAAGTGCCGGCAGGGGACATCGACCTGATTGCGCCGTTGGGCACCATCGACGCCGGTGAAGCGGGGATTCGTGTGTCGGGCAATATCAACATTGCCGCGCTGCGGGTGGTCAACGCGGCGAATATCCAGACCCAGGGTAAATCGTCCGGGGTGCCGGTGTCGGCGGCGGTCAACACCGCGGCCATGAGCTCAGCCAGCGCGGCGGGGGCAGCGGCATCCCAGGCCGCCGAAGACGCGGCCCGCAACCAACAGGCTGCAGCGCGCCAGGGCCGGGCGTCGATCGTCACGGTGGAAGTGCTGGGGTTTGGCACCGAGCCGGTGCAACGCCGGGAGGAAGAAGCACGCCGGGCGCCGACCTACAACCCCGACAGCCCGGTGCAGGTGCTGGGTGCGGGGCCGTTGAGCGAACAGGCCAAGGCACGGCTGACGGATGAGGAGCGGGGGCAGATCAGTTTGTAAGGTTCACACGGTGGGCTTGTCTGCGATGGGCATAGGTAGCTACACAACCTTCTAGGTTTGTGTACATATCCGTTGCTGCGGTTATGGCGGCTATTGGTTCCGCTCTTACAGCGGGTCACTTTTGGAAAAGAGCCCGGAGTGCCGGCCCAGCCAAAAGTAACCAAAAGGGCTCTTGCCCCACCACTCGGCACCTCGCCCAGGCTCGGTGTGCCCGTCATCCGACATTGATTTGGGGGGCCGCCGCGATGGGCCATCCATGGCCCAGCGCGGCTAAACCGGCGTCCTGCCGGTTTACCCCCCAAATCAATATCGGATGACGGCCAGCGTGGTTTAACGGGGCGCCTCAGATCAAAATCAAAAGCAAAGCGAGGCGGCCTGACAGCCGACCTGATCGTCGAGGCGTACGCGTACCCCTGTGGGAGCTGGCTTGCCTGCGATGACGGTGCATCAGCCAATACATTTATCGACTGATACACCGTCATCGCAGGCAAGCCAGCTCCCACAGGGGGGAATGCAGCTTCGCGCCCCGGCTTTGCTGTTGCTCTGCTTTTGATCTGGCTTTTGATCTTGATCTCAGGCGCCCCGTTAAACCACGCTGGCCGCAGGCAGGTATTGCGCAGTGGGCACCCCGGCATGGATGCCGGGGTAGCCGCGACACGGCCATGGATGGCCGATCGCGGCGGGCCCACGGAGCAATGCCTGACTGCGGGCATGCCGAGCCTAGGCGAGGCACCGAGTGGTGGGGCAAGAGCGCTTTGCTTACTTTGGCGCTCTTCCAAAGTGAGCCGCCGTAAGGGCGGAACCCTAAGTGGCCGTGACCGCAGCAACGGATATGTACACAACCCCAGAAAAGAGCTGTGTAGATACCTATGCCGCGATGCCGCTGACCCACCGCCATCGCGGTCAAGCCCGCTCCCACCGCGACCCGGGCGAAGCAGAAAAACCCCGGCCACATCACACATCAAATGTCGAAGCTGCCTTATACCCACTCAAGGCTGGCAAGGATCGGTCCTGTTCAACAAATTCCCCGTCGAATACCACACACGCTGCGCCGCCGGCCCCAGGTCCAGCGCCACCGGCGCATCCGCACGCCCCTCCAGCAAGGTCGGATAAACCCCAGGCTTGAGCGGCGACTGACACACAATCGGCAACGACTGCACCGTGGTGAAATTCAAATCCACCGTAGACACCAATTGCGCCGCCGAAAACGGCGCCGGTGGCCCAGGCAGGGTGATGATTTCCTGGAAGTCCGGATCCTGGGCGATGTAGTGCGTCAGGTGCGCCTCATTACCCCGGCCAAACAGGGTGTACACCATCTGCTTGGGCCGCTCGATCCCCAGGTTGAACGGCCGGTAGATCACCACCGCCTCGACCGTCACCGGCACGTTGTCAAACAGCACCGGCCCCGGGGTGCCGCCGCCATCATTGGAGTAGCCGTCATAGATCGTCGCCTTGAACGCGGTCACTTCGCCGGCCTTGAGTTGGGGCAGGGTGAAGGTGTCGTTATCGACGTTGATCAGGTTATACGGCTTGCTCGGGTTGGCTGCGCGCAGGGCCTGGTACTTGGCCATTACGTCAGCCGGCAGGCTGGCCTGCAGGACGATCTGGTACATGTGCTTTTCCGTGGTGAACATCGGCATGTGCACCAGGAACAGGGTCTGCGATCCGACCATGAACATGCCGTGGTTGCCCGGTGCATCGGCATCGGCGCCGTTGTTCAGGGCGTGCAGTTCATGGGCCGAATGGGCAAAGGCCTGGGGGGCGAGGGCCATTGACAGGGCGAGCAGCAGGGTGGCGAGGGAGCGTTTCATGGTTGGCCGTCCTTGAGGGTTTCGAAGGCATGTACGCGTTTGATCAGGCTCGTTTGCTTGGCCGAATCGGCGTTGTTGAACAGGAACGAGAAGTCCGAGGCCAGGGTGGTGCTGCCGGCAATGGTCGCTTGCTGATGGCAGTCATTGCAGTTCATGCCCTGGACGTAGGTCTCCAGGGTGGTATTGGCCACGGGTACGTTGCTGTCGCTGATAAAAGCACCGTAGGACAGGGGAACCTTCGCCTTCGGGCCCGGCTCGGGGTCGGGCGGCGTCGGGGCGGTGATCCACAGTACATTGATCAGCTTGTAGTACTGGAACACCGACTGGCCGTTGGTCTGTTGGGCGAAGCTGGCCTGCACTGCGCCGTTGAGCGCCTGCATGTCCGACGACAGTGGGTGTTCGCGGGTGGTCTGCACCGGTTGGTCCCGTGGATAGGGTTCGGTGCATTCGCGATCCGGGTGGTGCTGTTTGCACTGGATGCGCGCCACGTTCGGCGTACACACATCGGGGCCGCCGGTGCAGTTGGGATTGTTGAAGGTGTAGCCGTCCGGGGGCAGCTGTTGCGCGGGCACCTGGCCCGGTTCCGGTACGTTGTCCACGTGCTCGAAGGTGGTCCAGATAAAGTTCGGTGAGCTCTGGGTCTTGTTGATGATATGCAGGCCCACCAGGCCCACCACCTGTTGGGTGCATTGCAGGGTGGCGGGGTTCTTGAGCCAGGCCACAGTGGTCAGGTAGCGCCCGTAGAGTTGGGGTTGGCCGGTGAGGATGCGCCAGGCGGCCTTGAGTTCCAGGGCGCCCAGTTGTTCCTGGGGTAGCGGGGTGGTGGGCATCGAGCGCATCAGCTCACCGGCGGGCAGCGACAGGCCGGCTGGGTGTTTGCCATCGCTGTTTTGCGCGACGATCAGTTGATTGGCGGCATCGTACAGACCGTTGTCGACGATGTAGTCGAACTCGGCCTTACCGACCTTGCGTTCGAAATACACCAGGTTGCCGGTCTGGTCCGTGAGCCAGCCACCGGCGGCTTCCATGATCGGGTCGGGAATCGACGCCAGGGTGCCGCTGGACAAGTGGAAGCGATGCCTGGCGTTGGTCGCGCTTTCCGAGGTGGCATTCATGAATTTACGCGCCCCTACCGACAGGGCCTGGAGGCTGTCCTGGCTGCTGCAATTGGGCGGCACCAGGGTTTGCACCCCCCAACCGCTGGGCTTGGGTGCGCCGGGCAGGAAAATCTCATTGGCGTCTTTGTAGCTGGCCCATACCGGCGCCACGCTCATGGGCTGTCCGGCGGTGGTGGGCACGCCGAATTGCGCGACGGTGATGGTTCTGTCCGGCTCGCCCGCCAGGCTGGCATTGGCCGGCCAGCCGGGGTCCACCGGCCAGTTCAGGGCGATGAACAATTGCCAGCCAAAGCAATTCATAAAGCTCTGGCCGGTGGTGTTGAAGTTGTTGACCGGCATAAACCCGCCGCTCTTGGGGTTGAACACCAGTTGCTGCTGGACGCAGTTATCGGCATCGGACGCGTGGGCCAAGGGCAGGATAAACAGTGACAGCAGGGTGCTGACCAGCAGCAGACGACTCAAGCGAAACCTGGACATCATCGCGCTCCTTGCAGAAATGAGGGGGGCTTGTTGTGGCGAGGGGCTTGCACCCTCGCCACAGGGGGGGCTTAGGTGGATGGCACCAGCGCCAGCCCGGATTCCCACGGGTGGTCCGCCGCGCTGACGTTATCCGCCTCGCCCGGGTTGAGCGCGCGTACCGTCACCAGCCCCGGCGCCGCGTTCGCCGCGACGCTGATGGTCATGATGTAACCCTGGGTGCCGCCCGCGTTGGTCTGGCCGGGAATGGCCGAGGCGTCGGGCATGAACTTCGTGACCTGTGCCGTCACCCCGGGATTGCTGAACTGGATCCTCGCCGTGGCGGCGGTGGTCTGCAGATCGGCGCCTTGCACCACCAGGACAAACTGCCCGCTGCTGCCAGGGGCCAGCCAGGCCGGCAGGTCGGTAGGCGACTGGCCGTAGAACAGGTCCAGCGGCAATAACTGCACCGGCCAGGGTTGCAGGCCATTGACCCGGTCTTGTACGCAAGGAGACGGCGCCGCCGTGGTGCTCGGCATGACGGTCACACTCAGGCCCACCAGCAGTTGCTGGGCAATCACCCACACATAGTCCACGGCCTGGCCGTTGATGGTGATGTCATTGATCGAGAACCCCGCGCTTTGCGGCACCTCGAACACCGCCTGGAGGATCTGGTCGGAGCCGTTGATCGCCGATTTGGCGGTGCCGCGGGTAATGCGCCAGTACTGACTCACATCCTGGCCCTGCGGGCCTTTCCACGCGCTGAAGTTGGTCGGTTGCTGCAGGTACAGGGCGATGGGATTGGTCAGGGAGATACGGTTGCTGATGGCCGCCTCATTGGCCGCAAAACCGATATGCGGGTCGGAGTTGCGATAGTTCTGCCCATATTGCGCGCAGCAGATCAGCGACTGAGGGTTCTGGCTGCTTTTCAGGGGCCGCATGATCGTGGCCGCCGCCGCCAGGTACACCTCGGCGCTGAGGGTGTTGGGGCCGGACGTCAGGTGCATCGCGCCACCGAACTGGCCGGGCGTACAGGCGGTGCCGGCGTTCCATTTGTTGACAGTGTCGTAGGCGGGCAGGCCCGTGGTCGGGTCAATCACCGGATCCCCGGCATTGCCGGTCGGGCAGTTGGTGGCGTAGCGCAGGTAGAGGTCTTCGAGTTGGACGTTCGGGTCGATGTAGTCGCGATACAGCCCCAGCACGGCATTCGGGTCGATGCGCCACATGGCCAGGAAGTACGCCGGGTTTTCGCTGGTGAAGGTGATTTTGCGCATGTCGCCATTGGCATCGCGGACAATCGACCACTCGCAATACTCGTCCAGCCAGCCCCGTGGGCCCGAGGGTGAGAAGTCCTTGTACTTGCCGTTCCAGTCGATACTCGGGCAACGGGTCACCGGCAGTTGCAGCAGGGTGCCTTTTTTGTCCGGGTCGTACAGGGTGTACAGGGTGTCGTTGATGGTGATCTGGCCATTGTCGGTCAGTTCCATGACCTGTTGCAGGGTCATGGCCTTGCCGCCCAGTTGCGGAATCACCGCCGTGCCGTTGCTATAAAAAAACGTCCACAGCCGGTTGGGAAAGGGTTGCCAGGTAATCGCCGGCGGGGTGGTGTCGCCATAGCCCTCGACCAGCGGGTTGTAATAGCCCGAGCGTGGCGCGTCGTACAGGCCCGACCATGGGTTGCCGATGATCGCCGCTTCGGTCCAGCCGGTGACGTCGTTGTTCCAGTCGGTTTCAAATTGCGGCAACTGGTCTTCCAGGCCCAGCTTGTTGTAGTCCTTTGGCGCTTGCCCGGCGGGGGAGGTGAATTGCTTGAAGGGCGTGCTCATGTCAGATCTCCATGGGGGGTAGAAACGGAGCAGCAACCGGCACTCGGGGGAGGGTCGGCAACGGTCTGGCGCGGGTCGTCCCACACCAGTTGGGCGATAAAGCCAGGCAGCGGCGCATACTCTTGCGGCGCCAATACCCGGCCACTATCGAGATGGGTGACCAGCAGGCTCAACTGCAGCTCGTCCGTGGGGCCAAGGTGCAATGCCGTGACACTGCGCGCGGCATTCAGCGCGCGGCACACGCCATGGGGGATGCAGCGCCCCTTGTCATCCACCAGGCCCATGCCGATCCGGCTGAAGCGCCCGACGTAGTGCGGGTTCTCAGCGCTGACCTGCTGGGGCGTGGCGTCGGCCTGGTTGAGGAAAACGTCGATCAGGTAGGTGTCGTGGGTGCAGCGCACATGGTCGAACACTACCCACGGGCCGCTGGCCTGGGCCTGCTCCTGGGCAGGCGCGGCACTGTGCGGGCAGCACGCTTTTGCGCTGGCGCGTCGTGCACCGAACGGCGGCGCCACCGGGGTGCCGTAGTCGTAGCCGATGTGCCGGCTGTCCTGGGCCATATCGCCCAGGGTGGTGTAGCGCCAGGCATCGGCACTGGTGAACGTGACCGTCTCGGCCTGGTTGCCGGCAAACGGCTGGAGCAGGCACTGGGTGGTGTACTGCGCCGCCGGGTTGGCGCGGATCCAGATCTCCAGCACGCGGTCGATATTGGCGTGGTAAGAGCAGAACAGTGGGTCAAACGCGGTGTAGGCGTTATCGGCCATATCGCCGCCGATCCAGCCGTGATAGTTGTCGTGGGGCTGCTCGTACAGGCCATCGAAATTCAGTGTGCGATTGGGGTACAACTCGTCTTTTTGCGGCGGATCGAACTCGGTGATATTGGCCCAGGGATACCCCGGCACGCCCTGGGGCTGGCTGAAGGTCTTGAACGTCAAGGCATCCACCACCTGCTGCTGGAAAATCCGGCTCATGCCATACAACTGGGTGCGTTTGACGCGTTGTGAGTCGCCCTGGGTGTAGAACAGCGGGTTGCGTTGCACAAAGCGGCAATCCACGCCCTCGACATTGCCCGAGGCACACACCTTCGAGCGCCCATCCTTGGCCGCCGCATAACGCAATGGGTTGGGCCGTACTTCGCCGCTGCGGGGATGCACATAGGTTTCATCGAGAAACGCCTGGGGCAAACCGGCCTGGGGGCTGCCATCGACACTGGCGTCTTCGGCCATCCAGTCCCAGTACGGGATCGGGTAGTCAATCAAGGCTTCCAGGTACAGCAGGTAAGCGCGATGCCACAGGGCAAAGGCCTCCTGATAATGCAGGCACCAGTTGCTGTGGATATAGGCATAGCGCTGCCACGGCGAGCCACTGTCCGGGTTGCCGATCTGCATCACGTCATCGAGCCGCGCGCGGTACAGATCCAGTTGTTCCTGGCTCAACGCGCGGATGTCCTGGCGCACGCGCCTGACCGGGTGCGGCAGGTCTGGCGGCGGGATGCGCTCGGCGATATCGAACGGCGAAAAACTGTTCAGGCGCCAGCCCTGGTTGACCCACAACCGGAAGGTTTCCAGGGCGTCGATCGGCCAGAACTGCCGGTCATCCAGGGTCAGCGGCATGTTGCGTGAGGCCAGGTGCTGGTAGATGGTTTCGGACCAGGTCTTGACCGAATCGGGGTCTTCCAGGAACACGTCGTAGGCATTCATGCAACGCACCCACGAGCCTGCGACCTGGCCGCGCTCGGCGGGCGGTATCCAGTAAGGCGCGGTGAAAAGCCCTTGGATATCAGCGGTCCATGTCGGTTTCGCAACTATCATAAGATCCCTCTCACGCCGCCCCATGCTGGATCTTTCGGGGCTGCTAAGCTGGAATTGATAGTAACGGGCCACTGTGCAGTGATTTGTGCAAATTGGCCGCCCGTTACGGCGGATTCATTGCAGTTTTCTCAAGGAAGAAGTGGAAATAATGACAGACGCCATGGATTTGAAAATTCTCGGCAAATTGCAGAAGGATTGTACCCAGAGCCTGGACCTGCTCAGCGACAGCGTGGGGCTATCCTCGACCAGTTGTTACCGGCGCATCCGGCGCCTGGAGAGCGCGGGGATCATCAAGGCGAAAGTCGCGGTGCTGGATGAAAAAAAGCTGGGGATCCAGGTCACGGCGTTCTTTTTGATCAAGCTCGACAAGGACAGCAACGACATTGATCGCAAGATGCAACACATCCTGGCCACCCGCCCGGAGATTCAGGACTGCTACCTGATGACCGGGGAGTTCGATTTTGTGATGGTGGCCAAGTTTCGCGATGCCACGGAGTACACCGAATATATCTATCGGTTTCTCGACACTTACCGCGATATTCCGATTCGCACTTATTCGTCGACGCTGGTGGTGCGTACGGTGAAGAAGTCTTATGAGCTGCCGCTGCAGGGTGTGCAGCATTTGCCTCCGGATCTGTAGACGCGCGGTTTGTGGCATAGGTATCTACATAAACTCTTTCGTGGTTCTTGGGGGGTGTGTACATATCCGTTGCTGCGGTTACGGCCACTTAGGGTTCCGCCCTTACGGCGGCTCACTTTGAAGAGCGCCAAAGTAAGCAAAACGCTCTTGCCCCACCACTCGGTGCCTCGCCTAGGCTCGGCATGCCCGCAGTCAGGCATTGCTCCGTGGGCCCGCCGCGATCGGCCATCCCTGGCCGTGTCGCGGCTACCCCGGCATCCATGCCGGGGTGCCCACTGCGCAATACCTGCCTGCGGCCATCGTGGTTTAACGGGGCGCCTAAGATCAAAAGCCAGATCAAAAGCAGAGCAACAGCAAAGCCAGAGCGCGAAGCTGCATTCCCCTGTGGGAGCTGGCTTGTCGGGTCGCCGCATCGCTGCGATGGCGGTTCATCAGCCAATACATTTATCGACTGATACACCGTCATCGCAGGCAAGCCAGCTCCCACAGAGGTACGCGTACGCCTCGACGATCAGGTCGGCTGTCAGGCCGCCTCGCTTTGCTTGTGATTTTGATCTTAGGCGCCCCGTTAAACCACGCTGGCCGTCATCCGATATTGATTTGGGGGGTAACCCGGCAGGACGCCGGGTTAGCCGCGCTGGGCCATGGATGGCCCATCGCGGCGGCCCCCCAAATCAATGTCGGATGACGGGCACACCGAGCCTGGGCGAGGTGCCGAGTGGTGGGGCAAGAGCCCTTTTGGTTACTTTTGGCTGGGCCGGCACTCCGGGCTCTTTTCCAAAAGTGACCCGCTGTAAGAGCGGAACCAATAGCCGCCATGACCGCAGCAACGGATATGTACACAACCCCAAAGAACCACCAAAGAGCTGTGTAGCGACCTACGCCCATCGCGAACAAGCCCTCTCCCACATTAGGTTGCTGACGACGCCCGACAATCAGCCCTGCGGAATGAAGCTTTTATGACAAAAGTTCGGTAGTCCCCCCGTCCCTCCGTCTTGCCTATGTAACGCGCTCAAGCACGCGAAACAGGCCAGGAGTGGGGCGGATGGGAACTATGGAACGCTACTCGAAAGTAGGCATGCAGGAACTCGATCAGCGCCTGTCGAAGATCGTCGAAGCCGCCCGCAAGAAGCCGGTGTCGGTCTATCGCTATGGCGCGCCCTGGGTCTGGATCGTGTCCCAGGAGGACTGGCAAGGCGCTTTGAAAGAGGTGTCCAGCTATATACCTGCCGGTCACTCCCTGGTGTTGCTGCGCCCGCAGATCGACGAGGTGCTGGAGCAGCACCACGACTTGCTGCAGGCCCTGAATGCCGAGCCTGGCATGCTTATCGCCCCGCGCACGGTGCTGCAGATTCTGCTGCTGCAACTGCTCTATTCGGTGCCCAGCGAACAGCAACTGCACGAGCAACTCAACTACAACCTGCTGTTCCGCTGGTTCGTCGGCCTCGACCTGACCCAGCGGGTGTGGGGCATCCACGTTCTGCAGCGCGATATCGCCACGCTCCTGGGCAACCCACGGGCGGTGCAGTTGATCCAGAAAATCATCGGTGAAGTGTTCTGTGGCGCCTTGCTGCACATGCCGGAGTTCTCCTTGAACTTCGCGCTGCTGCATACCTGGCTGGCACGGCATGCCAATACCTCGACATCCAGCAATTGAGTCGGCCGAACGTGGTGCCAACAACCGTGAAGGCCAGCCATTCGAGTAATCCAGGGGGCGGTGTGACGCATCTGTTCAAATCAACGCTGGCGCTGTGCTGGCTGACACTGGCGCTGCCGGTGTCAGCCGATGAGCCAGGTGGCGCGTCCGAGGCCGCGGTGCGGCGGGTGGACGTCAATGAGTACTTTGTGCGCGGCAATACGGTGCTCGACGCTCGGGCGATCGAAGAGGCGGTGTACCCGTTCCTGGGCCCGCAAAAGACCTTGAGCGATATCGAAGGCGCCCGCGATGCCTTGCAGAAGATCTACCAGGCGCGCGGTTATCAGTCGGTGTTTGTCGAGTTGCCCGAGCAGAAGGTCGATGACGGCATCGTCTACCTGCAAGTCAGCGAGACCAAGGTCGGCCGAGTGCGGGTGGTGGGGGCCAAGCACTATTCGCCGGTAGAGATCCGCGAAGAAGTTTCGGCGCTGAAGGAGGGGGCGGTGCCGGATTTTGCCACGGTGCAGACCCAGCTCGCCGGCCTCAATCGCGGGGCAGGGCGCCAGGTCACGCCGCTGGTGCGCGAGGGCCAGCGCCCCGGCACCATGGATGTGGACCTGCAAGTGGAGGACCAGAACCCCTGGCACGCCAGCCTCGGCCTGAACAACGACTACAGTGCCGACACCGAGAAGCTGCGCAGTGTCGCGACCCTGGGCTACGACAACCTCTGGCAACTGGGCCACAGCGTGTCCCTGACCTTCTTTACTGCGCCCCAGGACAGCGAAAACGCCAAGGTCTGGTCCGGCGCCTACAGCGCGCCGCTCAACGAGCGCTGGACCGTGCAGTTCTCCGGTTATCAGTCCGACAGCAATATCGCCACCATCGGCGGCAGCAACGTGCTGGGCAAGGGGCACTCCTACGGCGTCTCGGCGATCTACAACCTGCCGGCCAGTGGTGTCTGGGCCAACTCGTTATCGGTGGGGGTGGACTTCAAGGACTTCGAGGAGCAGATGCAGTTCGGCGCCAGCCGCGACCAGATCCCGCTCAAGTACGCGCCGCTGACCTTCGGCTACAACGGCTACCGCTACACCGAGCAGGCGCAACTGGGCCTGGGCCTGAACCTGGTGGTCGGCACCCGTGCGTTTTTTGGCTACGGCAGCGACGCCGAAGAATTCCAGTACAAACGCGACCAGGCCAGCCCCAGCTTTGCCGTGCTCAAGGGCGACCTGAATTACACCTACACCTTCACCGGCGACTGGCAGTCGGCGACCAAGACCGCGTTCCAACTGGCGTCTGGCCCGCTGGTCTCCAACGAGCAGTATTCGGCCGGTGGCGCCACGTCGATCCGTGGCTACCTGGCCGCCGAACGCACCGGGGATGAGGGCTACTTGCTCTCCCAGGAATTGCGTACGCCATCCCTGGCCAAGTTCCTCGGCAGCTATGTGCAGGAGTGGCGCTTCTACGCGTTTGCCGAAGGCGCGCGCCTGCGCCTGCATGACCCGCTGCCCGAGCAGGAAGACGAATACAGCCTGGCCAGCGTCGGCCTCGGCACCCGTGCCAGTTTGAGCAAGTGGTTGTCCGGCAGCCTGGATTGGGGCTACCCGCTGCTCGATGGACCGAACACCCAGAAACAGGACTCGCGACTGCACTTCAGTGTGCAGGCGACTTTCTGACCCTTTTTTCCGGAGAACCCTTCACATGCAACGCCTATTTCTGAGCCTGTTGATCTGCCTGGGCTTCGTGCTCCCGGCCACCGCCCAAGCCTGGTGGCAGGACGACTGGCACTACCGTAAACAGATCTCGCTGGACACCACCCCCCAAGGCGCCGCGATCAATCAGGCGCTGGGCCGTACTGCCTTGCTGGTGCGCTTGCACACCGGCAACTTCACCTTCGACGGGGTCAAGGAAGACGGCGCCGACCTGCGTTTTGTCAGCGCCGACGACAAGACCGTGTTCAATCACCAGATCGAGAGCTTCGACCCGCTGATGGGCATGGCGTTGATCTGGGTCGATGTGCCCAAGATCGAGGGCGGCCAGCGTCAGGACCTGTGGATGTACTACGGCAACGACAAGGCCCCGGCGACCGGCAACGGCCAACTGACGTTCGATCCGAGCTACACCGCGCTCTACCATTTCGAGGGCGCCAACGGCACGCCGGCCCGTGACACCACGGCCTATGGCAACACCGCGCTGAACGCCACCGGTGCGAGCATCGACGGCGTGATCGGGCGGGCCTTGCAGTTCAGCGGCCAGCCGTTGCTGTTGCCGGCCAGTCCGTCGTTGCAACACACCGCCAGCGGCGCCTTTACTTTCAGTGCCTGGCTGCGCCTGGACCAGGCCGCCGGTGAGCAAGTGGTGCTGGCCCGCCGTGAAGGCAGCAGCAGCCTGGTGCTGGGCCTGAACCAGGGCATGCCGTTTGTCGAGATCGACGGCCAGCGTGCGGTATCGACCCAGCCGCTGAACCCCGGCCAATGGCAACACCTGGCCTTTACGGCCGCTGGCAACGCCGTGACCCTGTATGTCAACGGCCGCGAAACCGCGACCCTGGCGCTGGCGATGCCGGCGTTCAATTCCCAGCTGGCCATTGGCGCCGACCTGCCGGAGTCCACCGGCGGCCTGCTGCCCTTTGCCGGGGCGATGGATGAGCTGCGCCTGTCCAAAGTCGCACGCCCGGCGGGGGCGTTGTTGGCCGATGCCAGCGCCCAGGGTTCTGAGTCGAAACTGCTGGCCTATGGCGTGGATGAAGAACAGTCGGGCTTTGGTTTCGGCAGCCTGGGCTTTTTGCTCAAGGCCGTGCCTATCGACGCCTGGGTGATCATCCTGGTGCTGGTGGCGATGATGGTCCAGTCGTGGGTCATCATGCTCCGCAAGAACCGCATGGTCAGCCGCGTCAGCAGTGCCAACGAGATCTTCCGCGAGCAGTTCGCGCAGATCGGCACCCGCCTGGAGATGTACTACGACGACCAGATCCTGGCCGAGCGCCTCAGCCACTCGTCGTTATGGCGCCTGTACCGCGTCGCCGTCCAGGAAATCCGCACCCGCCGCGCCCAGGGCGCCGACACCAGCTCGGTCTCGGCAGCCACCATCGAAGCCATCCGTTGCTCCATGGACGGCGTGCGCACCCGGGAAAACCAGCAGCTCAGCGCCAAGCTCTCGACCCTGTCCAACGCCATTGCCGGCGGCCCGTATATCGGCCTGCTCGGTACGGTGCTGGGGATCATGGTGGTGTTCCTCGGCACGGCCATGGCCGGCGACGTGAACATCAATGCGATCGCCCCGGGCATGGCTGCTGCGTTGCTGGCCACCGCCATGGGCCTGTTTGTCGCGATCCCCGCACTGTTTGGCTACAACCGCCTGATCACCCGCAACAAGGAGGTCAGTGCCGACATGCGGGTGTTCGTCGATGAGTTCATCACCCGCCTGGCCGAGATGCACGGCGAGAGCCAGTCCAGCGAAGCCGGGCATCGGCGCGCCCAGCCAGCCCACGTACCGGCCTGAGGAGAATCAGCATGGCTTCTGTGAATGCCTCCCACGACGATGACGAAGACGCCGCCGTCGACAACATCAACATCACGCCCCTGGTGGACGTGCTGATGGTGGTGCTGGTGATGTTTATCCTCACCGCCACGGCCCAGGTCTCGGGGATCCAGATCCACTTGCCCAAGGCCAGCGCCTCGGTGTCGTTGTCCGAGGCCAAGACCAAGGCGATTTCGGTGAATGACGGCGGCCAGGTATTCCTCGACGCCTACCCGGTAACCCTGGGGGAACTGGAAGAACGCCTGCGTATCGAGAAGGCCCTGAACCCGGAGTTTCCGGTGATTGTGCGCGGCGATGCCACGGTGCAGTACCAGAAGGTCATCGAGGTGCTTGATTTGCTGCGCCGCCTGGAGCTGTCCCAGGTCGGCCTGGTCACTGGCAAACCATCATGACCGCACAGATGCCGATCCCACCCACGCCCGTGAAGAAGTCGCCGCTGCGCCCGCTGAAGTGGGGCGCCGGCCTGCTGGTGGGCGCCGTGGCCGCGTGGTTCCTGTGGCAGTGGGCCAATGACATGAGCGGCGTGCGCCGCGAAGCGCCCAAGGTGCCGATGATTATCCCGTTGCCGCCACCACCGCCGCCGCCCCCGGAACCGCCCAAGGAGCCCGAGCCCCAGGTCGAGGAAAAGATCCCCGAGCCTGAGCCCACACCTGCGCCGGAGGAGATCAAGCCGGAGCAAGAGGCACCCCCGAGTCCCGCCGACGACCTGGCCAACCCGATGCAGATCGACGGTGATGCCCAGGCCGGTAACGACGGTTTCAACGTGGGGGCCGGCAAGGGCGGCGGCATGGCCGGCTCCGGTGGGGGCGGCCTGGGCACGGGCACGTTCAAGCAGTACCTGGCCGGGGTGTTCCAGCGCCTGCTGCGCGAAGACCCGGAGTTGCGCAAGAAGGCCTATGCGGTGCAGGCCGACCTGTGGCTGAGCGGCGATGGCGAGGTCACGCGTGTAGAGCTGGCCCAGTCCAGCGGCGATGCCGACACCGACGCCCAGGTACTGGCGGCACTGCGGGCCACGCCCCGTTTGAAAGAACGCACACCGGCCTCCCTGACGTTGCCGGTGCGCCTGTCCCTCAAGGGCCGACGCCCGGAGTGAGCCAACCTTTTTTGCAGTTTTCTACAGGAGTTGTGTGCAGATGATTTCCCACGTGAATCGAGTGACCCTGGCGGTCGGCATGGTCATCGCGACCCTGGTCGGCCAGGCAACGGCCGCCCCGGCCGGGCCTTCGGAAAACGCCACGATCAACCTGATCCGCCTGCTGGTGCAGCAAGGTGTGCTCAAGCAGGAACAGGCCGAGGGGCTGATCGCCCAGGCCGAGAAAGAGGCGGTGCAGGCGCGCCAGACCGCAGTGGCCGCCACCGGGCCTGCGGCGGCCCCTGGGGATGTGCGGGTGCAGTACGTGCCGGCCGCCGTGCGTGATCAGATCCGCGACCAGGTCAAGGCCGAAGTCATGGCCACTGCCAAGCAGGAAAACTGGGCCCAGCCCAACACCTTCCCGGATTGGGTCTCGCGTATCAGCTTCGATGGCGATATCCGCCTGCGTGACGAGTCGCGGTTCTTCTCTGGCAACAACAGCAACGAAATCGTCGATTACGCCAAGCTCAACGAGAACGGTCCCTACGACGTTAACAAAGACACCAACACCCGCCTGCCGCCATTGCTCAACACCCGTGAAGACCGCGAGAACCTGTTCCGCCTACGCGCACGCCTGGGGATGAAGGCGATCATTTCGCCGGAATGGACCGCAGGCATCCGCATCGGCACCGGCTCCGACAACAACCCGGTGTCCACCACCCAGACCCTGGGCGGCGGCTTTGGCAAGAAAGATATCTGGCTCGACCAGGGCTACCTGACCTGGAAGGCCACCCAGGACCTGACCCTGACGGGCGGGCGGATCGCCAACCCGTTCTATTCCACCGACCTGATGTACTCCAGCGACCTCAACTTCGACGGCGTGGCGGCGATCTTCAACCACAGCCTCAACAACGAATGGGGCCTGTTCGGCACGCTGGGCGCGTTCCCGGTGGAGTACACCTCCGACACCGCCAGCAGCAACGGTTTCGACAAGGAAGACAGCGACACCAAATGGCTGTTCGGCGGGCAGATCGGCGCCAACTGGAAGATCAACCGCAGCAACAGCCTCAAGGGCGCATTGGCCTACTACCGCTTCGACGACATCGAAGGCCAGCGCTCCAGCCCTTGCTCGCCATGGGCCGGCGCGCCGGGCTGCGACACCGACGGCTCGCGCGTGGCCTTTATGCAAAAGGGCAACAGCGTATTCCTGCTGCGCAATATCAACGCCAACCCGGCAACCCCGGGCCTGACCCCGCAACCGCAATACGTGGGCCTGGCCTCCAAGTTCGATGTGCTGGACCTGAACCTGGTGTGGGACAGCGAACTGCCTCAAGACTTCAGGCTGCGCAGCCAGGCCAACTTCATTCACAACCTAGCCTACGACAAGGGCGAAATGCTCAAGCGCAGCGAAGGCGAGATCGTCAACAACATCAACAGCAAGGGCCAGTTTGAAAGTGGCGGCAATGCGCTGATGGTTCAGTTCACCCTCGGCAGTGCCCTGGAGATGAAAAAGGCCGGCGACTGGAACCTGTTGGCTGGCTACAAGTACATCCAGCCGGATGCCTTGCCGGATGGCTTCAACGACTCGTCCTTCCACCTCGGCGGCACCAACGCCAAGGGCTACTTCATTGGCGGCAACTACGGCATCGACAAGAACATCTACGCCAGCGCCCGTTGGCTGAGCGCCTCAGAGGTGTATGGCGCGCCGTTTGAAGTCGATGTGATGCAACTGGAACTGAATACGCGCTTCTGACGCGCCGGGAGATACCCATGAACATGCGAATTTGCGGACTGGTCCTGGCCCTGGTCGCCACCGGCGCCTCGGCCGAAGGCATGGAGGAGCGCCTGCGCACCCAGTTGCGCAGCACCACCGCGCAGCTGCAGGCACTGCAAAGCGAACAGGCCCAGGCCGCCGCTGCACGGATTGCCGCCGAAAACCAGGCCAAGCAGGCCCAGGTGCAGATCAAGCAGTTGAGCCTGGAGCTGGACAAGGCCCGAGGCGTGGCCGAGCAACTGGCCGGCCAGCAGCAGAGCCTGCACAGCCAAGCCCAGGCGCAAGTGGCGGCGAGTGCCGAGCAGACCGGCAAGTTCAAGAAGGCGTATGACGACCTGCTGGTGCTGGCCCGTGGCAAAGAAACCGAGCGCGCGCGCCTGCAGGCGCAACTGGCTGAACGTGACACACAAGTGCAGCAATGTTCAGCCAAGAATCAACAGATGTATGGCGTGGCCCAAGCGTTGCTCGCGGCCTACGAAAAAATCGACGTGGCCGAGGTCATGAGCATTCGCCAACCGTTCGCCAGCGGCGCGCGGGTCAAGTTCGAAGAACTGGCCCAGGGTTTTGGCGATGGCCTGTACAACAGCCGTTTCGATGCGCCCCAGGCGGCGCTTAATCACTGATCAACCAAGGAAGAAGTTAACCATGAGCGAATTGATGAGCAGCGTGACCCCCCAGCGCCTGACCGAGTTGCTGCAAGAGGCCGGCTACCGGGTCAACCAGAGCGAGCAGAACGGCATCGTGCAACTGCTCAGCGCCAGCCAGGGCATCGGTTTTGCCGTGCGCTTCGGCAACCCGGCGGCGGAGCAGGGCGCCTATGTGGATTTCACCTACAGTTGCGCGCTGCGGGTCCAGGGCGAGTTGCCCGCAGGCCTGGCCCCGGTCTGGAACACCTCGCGGCGCTTTGCCCGGCTGTCGGTGCAGGGGGAGTTCCTGCTGATGGAGATGGACGTGATGGTGGCTGGCGTCGGTGCCCTGTACCTGCGCAGCCAATTGGAGTTGTGGGATCGGCTGTTGCAGGAATTTATCGTCTACCTGCGTGAATACAGCCAGACCGCCGCGCACCTGCAAGCCCAGGGTGTACCTGAGGTTGAAACCCGCGAAGAGGCGCCGGCGCTGTGAAAAAACCAACCCTGGTGGTAGCTGCGCTGGCCCTGTTGGGGGTGGCGGTGGGCTTGGGCCTGCGCTCGGGCAGCGACCCGGTCGCGGCCCAGCAACCGGCCCCGGTGATCGGCGCAGAGGGCCCGGCGGTGGCACGCCTGGGCAATCAACAGGTGGCCGTGACGGAACTGCAGGCATTGCTGGCCACCTTGCCGGCCGAATCGCGCGAGCAGTTGCGCGCCAATCGGGGTGCCCTGGAAACCTGGATCCGCTCGCGCCTGGCGCAAAAGGCCGTGCTCGAACAGGCCGATGCCCAGGGCTGGCGGCAACGCCCGGACGTCGAGCAACAGACCCGCGCCGCCACCGAGCAGATCGTGTTTCGCGACTACCTGCTGTCGGTCAGCCAGGTGCCGGCCGACTACCCCAGCGCCGCCGAGTTGCAGCAGGCCTATGACAGCGGCAAGGCCCAGTGGATGACACCGCCGCTGTACCGGGTCAGCCAGATCTTCCTCGCCGTGGACAACCCGCAAAATGCCGAGGCCGTGCGGCGCCAGGCCCAGGAACTGAGCCGCCGGGCCCAGGCGGCCCCGGCGGAGTTTGCCGAGCTGGCCAGCCAGCACTCCCAGGACGCCGGCAGCGCCGGGCGCGGCGGTGATTCGGGCCTGCAACCCTTGCAGCAACTGGTACCAGAGGTGCGCAACGTGGTCGCGCGGCTCAAGCCGGGTGCGGTATCGGATGCGGTGCACAGCGCGGCGGGGTTTCATGTGCTCAAGTTGACCGAGCACCAACCGGCGCGCACCGCCAGCCTCGACGAACTGCGCCCACGCCTGACCGAGGCCCTGCGCGCCCAGCGCCAGGAGCAGATCGCCAAGGCCTATCTGGAGGGCATGCTCAACACCGCGACCTTGAGCATCGACGGGGCGCAACTGAACAAAGTACTGGAATAAACAGGCTGTACGCATGGATGCACAGACCCAATAAGACAGGGAGTTCCCCCCATGGACTATCTAGAACCTGCAGCACCCCACGGCATGACGCCTTACCGCGCGCCCGGCGAACCCCGGGAAGCCTGGCTGGCCCTGGCTGCGGGCATCGACCCGGAGGTGGCGCGCTACTTCCTGATCAGCGCCCGCTGCGGCTGTTTCATGCAGGCGGCCCGCAGCCTGAACATCAAGGCCACATTGCTGCGCAAACGCCTGGCGCTACTGGAAGCACAGATGCGCCGTTCACTGTTCAGCTACCAGGGCAATGTCCTGGCGCTGAGCCGTGACGGCCTGCAGCTCCAGGCGCGGCTGGTGACCCTGGCCAATGAACGGCGGGTGCCGGTGCAGGAACAACCGTTGATTCGGCTGGCAGTGGCCGAGACCATCCTGCATGACATCCTCGGGCGCGACCTGATCTCCCTGCTGCGCCGCAATGCCAGTGTGCGCCTGGAGATTGTCTGTATCGACAGTCCGCAGGCCGTGCAGACAGTGGAAGCCGACGTGGTGCTGTGGCTGGCGGGCGTCGACTCGCCGCAGCCGGGGCCGGGCTTTGCGACCCATCCACCGCAGGCACTGGCCTGCCTGGATTACCTGCCGCATATCGCCAAACGCTACTCACGCCTGGCCGCACGCCCGGACAGTGTGGATGACTTGGCGGACTACATGCTGGTGCAATGGCAGCCTGACGGCTTGGTCGAGGCATTGGCGCCGTGGAACCGAGTGGTGCAACAGCGCTTGGCGGGGGTGGTGCAGGTGCAGGCGTATCCGCTGATGCTGGAGATGATCCGCTGCAGCGCGTGCATTGGCTTGCTGCCGCGTTACATGAGTTGTTTCGACCGGGGCTTGATGGCGTTGCCGGGCTTGTTTGCCCAGGACATGCAGCGCCAGGTGTGGATGGCGGTCAATGCCGCGGCGGCGTATCCACAGGAGGTGCAGATGATTGTGGCAATGGTGGTCAACACCTTTGAGGAGCGGCGGGAGTGGTTTGGCTGACGCCGCTCAATGGCGCGAACAATAAAAAGGGCAAGCGCTAATAAGCGCAGCCCTTTTTACAAATGGGATATTCCAGCGATAGACAGACTTGGGCGCTCATAGTGTTATTGAGTCTTGTATTGCACCGTACCTTGTTGCGAGGCGCCTTCGAACTTCGCGACGCCGATAATTCTTTTACGCTGTTGCGTGTCCGCAGAATTGACCGCAAAAAACTTGAAAGAAATTTCTAATGAAGGCTCGGCTGTCAATGAAACAGAGATAACCTCCATCTTGTCCTCATCGTTGTTGTCAGCGTACCAGCTATTCTGATTCTGCCCTGGGTTGTACCAGGCACCTACAAGGGTATCCCTGTTCATTTCGTATGTGCCCGGCTTGATGTGGTCCGGGAAAGTAAAGAAAATCCCCTCTTTCAAGATACCTTCAACCGGACCGCCGGCAATAATGGATGAACTATAAAGGTTAAGTGAAACAGACTCGGCGGTGTAGGCGCGGCCATCAATGTCCGCTGTTAAATGGCCGGTTGTATTGTGCGGTTGGGGGGTTGGCATTAGTGAATCCTCAGAGTTGATTTAAACCGTTCGTAGAGGCTTTACGGTTAATTAATAACTTGAGGAGTACCAGGGATCTACTGTCACTATTAACAGTAAATCGTTTCAGTGGTCTGGTGTCGTTCCGGGCGCGTGTATCCCGGGTCGGTCCCTAGGCGACTACAGGCTGAATGTGCAACCCACCCTCGACATCCTTGACCAACCCGCTGGCCAGCAACAACGGCAGCAGACGCTTGTGCAACTGCGGTTCGACAAACTCCTTTACCGTGTCCAACGCCAGCTCGCCGTGACCCGGCAGTTCCGCCTTGGTGTACGACAGCCAGGCTTTCTTCAGCATCTGCAACACATCGCTGCCAGCGGTCAGCGCAAAGCGGCGGTGGGTTACCTGGCCCTGGAAGTCGAAGCTGTGCTGATACTCGTAGCCTTTCTCGTCACCCGCGCTGGCCACGCAGCGCGTGCAGGTGCAAGGGCCATCACCAAAAGCCGCCTGCAGGTAGCTATTGAAGTCCACCACGGGTTTGAGCGACAGGCGCTTGTCCACTTCGAACAGGTCGCCGGTCATTTTTGCGTCGTTACTCAAGGTGCATTTCCTCGCAGGTCTACAGCTGGTTTTTCAAAGCGCGGCATCATACCAGCACGATCCGTACTCATCGCGGGGTTTTCAAGAAGCGTTGCGCATGATCAGGATCGGGCAGCAGGCAGCTGTCGTACCGGCCAAAAAGCCGATAGCGGTTACGTGCGATGCGGTCATAGGCCCAGTCACGAAGTACCCGTGGCAGTACCCGCAGCAACTGTAGCGGCCGCCAGGCCATGGGCAGCAGGGCGATGATCTGCAGGACTGCGTTGGAGCGGACCCAGTAGTGCTGGTCGCGAATCACCGCCAGGGTGTCGAATTGATCCAGGGGCAAGCCGGCCCAGGCGAGCAGTGCCTGGCCTTCGGGCGACTGGACGGCCGCCAGGCGAATACGCCGGTGGCGGTCATGGCGGATCAGGAACCTGACCCAGCCATTGCACAGTTTGCAGACCCCGTCGAACAGCACCACCGTCTCGCCCTGGCTGAGCAAGGGGGCGGGAGTGGGGCGGGTAAAGGCGCCGGGCATAAGGGTGGGTCCAATGAGGCTCTGGAGCCTCGGATCATACCGGCGAGCCCGCACTGATGATACACGGGCCGGAAAACGCGATGCTGTTCAGTTGGTAAGCACAAATAAAGTGTGGCGAGCGGGCTTGCCCGCGTTGGACTGCGCAGCAGTCCCATTTTTAGGGCCGCTACGCGACCCAGCGCGAGCAAGCCCGCTCGCCACAGGGATGCCGTTCGTGCATGAGGTGCTCCTACACGGGGCTATGGCCCAAGCGGTCCTTGATCCAGTCATACAGGTTATTGCCCTCGCTCGACAGCTCGCTGGTGGCTCGGCGGCACAGGTAATACTGGCGACCGTCATCCACCTGCAGGTCAAACAATTGCACCAGCTCACCCGTAGCCACCAGTGGCGCCACCAACGGCGCGCGCAGCAGCGAGCAGCCCAGGCCGGTGCGGGTGGCGACCAGGGTCAACTGGCCGTCCTCCAGCAGCAGGCCGTTGTGTGTGTTGCTGTGGCTGATCGCGGCGGCATCGAACCATTGGCCCCAGGTACCACGCTCTTCGTCGTGCAGCAGGGGCAGTTCGCTGAGGGCCTGGGGGCTGTCGATAGGGCCGTGGCGCTGGAGGAATTCGCGGCTGCAGAACGGCGTGACCGCGCCGCTGATCAGGGGCTCGCTGTGATAACCCGGCCAGTGCCCGGTGCCGAAGCGGATCGACAGGTCGGCGGCATCGCTGGGGTAGCTGCGGTGGTTGGCGTAGGTGATGTTGATATCCAGCGCCGGGTTGGCGCTCAAAAACTGCGCCAGGCTCGGGATGAACAGGTTGGTCGCGAACATCGGGATCAGGCTGATGGTGACCTGGCGTGTCGCGCTTTTCTCGCGCACGTGTTCGGTGGCGCTGCGCAGTACCGCGAATGCCGAGCGAATCGCCCGGTAGTACTCGCGGCCTTCTTCGGTCAGGCCCAGGTTGCGGCCTTGGCGCATCGTCAGCGGCTGTTGCAGGAAGCTCTCGAGCAAGTGCAACTGATGGCTGACAGCCGAGGGCGACACCCCCAGCTCGCGGGCGGCGGCATTGACACCACCGTGGCGGGCAAAGGCCTCGAAAGTACGCACGGCCCGTAGAGGCGGATCGTTGGCTAACTGTTCTAAATTATTCATGTATTGAATTAAATACTAAGTAAAAAGATAAATAAAGCGCAAAAAGGTCCCGTGTATAGGGGCTTTTGTAGTTGGTATAACCATATTCCCTTCAGATATTTGATAAAAACAGAATAAATAACTAGTGTTCCGCGCTCGGGCTTTTTAGTCGGCGCGCCTTGGCCACGACGTTTTTTGTAAAGGGAGTTGATGGTTCTCATGGATGCGTTTATCCAGCAACTGCTTAACGGCTTGCTGTCGGGCAGTCTCTACGCGTTGGTCGCCTTGGGTTACACCATGGTCTACGGCATTTTGCGCATCATCAACTTTGCCCATGGCGATGTGTTGATGATCGGCGCACTGGTGGGCCTGTCGGTGATCCGCGTGCTGCAGGCAGCCTGGCCGGATATGCCGCCGGTGCTGTTGCTGCTGACGGCGGCGATGATCGCCATGGCCTTTTGTGCGGTGCTGGCGGTGGTGATCGAGCGTGTTGCCTATCGGCGCTTGCGCAACGCGCCGCGCCTGGCACCGTTGATCAGTGGTATCGGCGTGTCGCTGTTGTTGCAGACCGTGGCGATGCTGGTCTGGACCCGTAACCCGCAGATGTTCCCGCAATTGCTGCCCCTGGAACCTATCGAAGTACTCGCTGGCGATGCCACCCACGCTGCCGTGACCAATGCCACCGCATTGACCACCATTGGCGTGGCGTTAAGCCTGATGCTCGGGTTGTTGCTGTTGGTAGAGCGCACGCGCTTTGGCCGGGCCATGCGCGCCGTGGCCGAGAACCCGCAAGTGGCGAGCCTGATGGGCATCAACCCGAACCGCATCATCGTCATGACCTTCGCCATCGGCGGCGCCCTGGCCGCGCTGGCGGGCATCATGATGGCCAGCAACTATGGCAGCGCGCATTTCTACATGGGCTTTTTGCCCGGGATCAAAGCGTTTACCGCGGCGGTGCTGGGCGGCATCGGCAACCTCAAGGGCGCGATGCTCGGCGGCCTGCTGCTGGGGCTGATCGAAGCCCTCGGCACCGGCTACCTGGGGGCTGCCACCAACGGTGTGTTCGGCAGCAACTACCAGGACGTGTTCGCGTTTATCGTGTTGATCGCGGTGCTGGTGTTGCGGCCCCAGGGGTTGTTGGGCGAACGATTGGCGACCCGCGCATGAGCCTGGCAACCGCTGTGAGCCCTTCGAGCAAACGCGCCAGCCTGGGGCTGCTGCTGTTCGCCCTGGCCCTGGTCTTGGCCCCCTGGATTGTCGGGCATGCCGGCGGCAATACCTGGGTGCGCACCCTGGACTTTGCCCTGCTGTACATCATGTTGGCCCTGGGCCTGAATATCGTGGTGGGTTATGCCGGTTTGCTGGACATGGGCTTTATCGCCTTCTACGCGGTGGGCGCCTACCTGGCGGCCTTGCTGTCATCGCCCCATCTGGTGCAACAGTTCCCGGCCTTGCTGGCGCTGCTGCCGGAGGGCATGCACACCTCGATCTGGCTGATCTTGCCGCTGGCCGCGCTGCTGGCGGCCGGGTTAGGCGTGATTCTGGGGGCGCCGACCCTGCGCCTGCGCGGCGACTACCTGGCCATCGTCACCCTGGGGTTTGGCGAAATCATCCGCATCCTGCTGCGCAACCTCGACCGCCCGGTGAACCTCACCAATGGCCCCAAGGGCATCGCCCAGGTCGACCCGGTGACGCTACTGGGGGTCAACCTGGGGCGTACCCAGGAACTGTTCGGCCTGCGCTTGCCCTCGGTCTACCTCTATTACTACCTGTTCGCCGCGCTGGTGGTGCTGATCCTGTTTGCCTGCATTCGCCTTGAGCGCTCGCGCATCGGCCGCGCCTGGATGGCGATCCGCGAGGATGAAGAGGCGGCCCAGGCCATGGGCCTCAATACCTTGCGCCTGAAGCTGCTGGCATTTGCCATCGGCGCGGCGTTCGGCGGTATCAGCGGGGCGCTGTTTGCCTCGTTCCAGGGCTTTGTTTCACCGGAATCCTTCACCCTCAACGAGTCCATCGCCGTGCTGGCCATGGTGGTGCTCGGCGGCATGGGGCATATCCCCGGGGTGATTCTGGGCTGCGTGTTGCTCGCAGCCCTGCCCGAAGCGTTACGCGCCAGCATGGGCCCCTTGCAGCAGGCGCTGTTTGGCCAGGTGCTGGTGGACCCGGAGATTATCCGCCAGCTGTTTTACGGCCTGGCGCTGATTCTGGCGATGCTGTATCGACCCGCCGGCCTCTGGCCGAGCCGCACAGGAGGTGCACCTTGAATCATCCGTTATTGCAGATCGAGAAGGTCAATAAACAGTTTGGCGGCGTGGCTGCGCTCGATGACGTGAGCCTGAGTATCGAGGCCGGGGAAATCTACGGCCTGATCGGGCCCAATGGCGCCGGCAAGACCACCTTCTTTAATGTGATGACGGGGCTGTACACCCCGGATTCCGGGCGCTTTCAACTCGACGGCCAGGAGTACCAGCCCACGGCGGTGCACCAGGTGGCCCGCGCCGGCATTGCGCGTACGTTCCAGAATATCCGCCTGTTCAACGCCATGAGCGCCTTGGAAAACGTCATGGTCGGGCGCCATGTGCGCACCCATAACGGCGTGTGGGCGGCCTTGAGCGGGCACTCGCGTGGGCGCGAGGAAGAGGCGCAGACCCGCGCCCATGCCCATCGCCTGCTGGCTTATGTCGGCCTCGCCGGGTTTGCCCACTACCGCGCCGACAGCCTGTCCTACGGCCATCAGCGGCGCCTGGAAATTGCCCGCGCCCTGGCCACCGAGCCGCGCCTGCTGGCCCTCGACGAGCCGGCTGCCGGGATGAATGCCAGCGAGAAAGTGCAGCTGCGCAGCCTGCTGGAAAAGATCCGCGACGACGGCCACACCCTGCTGCTGATTGAGCATGACGTGAAGCTGGTAATGGGCGTGTGCGACCGCATCAGCGTGCTGGACTACGGCCGCGTGATCGCCGTGGGCGCGCCTGCCGAAGTGCGCCGCCACCCGCAAGTGATCCAGGCTTACCTGGGAGCCGGCGCCCATGTCTGAAGCGTTGTTGCAGATTGACGGCCTGAAGGTGCGCTACGGCGCCATCGAGGCGGTCAAGTCCCTGGACCTGCATATCAATGAAGGCGAACGGGTGACGCTGATCGGTGCCAATGGCGCCGGCAAAAGCTCCAGCCTCAAGGCCCTGACCGGGTTGCTGCCGGCCGCTGCGGGGCAGATCCGCTTTGCCGGGCGCTCGATCCTCAGCCTGGCGCCCCATGAGCGCCTGACCCTGGGCATCACCATGGTGCCCGAAGGGCGCGGCATTTTTGCGCGCATGAGCGTGCTGGAAAACCTCCAGGCCGGGGCGTTCCTGCGCCGCGACCCGCACCAGGTGAACCTGGAAATCCGCCAGTTGTTCGAGCACTTCCCGCGCCTGGAAGAACGCTTGCAGCAATCGGCCGGCTTGCTCTCCGGGGGCGAGCAGCAGATGCTCGCCCTGGCCCGTGCGCTGCTGTCCAAGCCGCGGTTGCTGGTGCTCGACGAGCCATCCATGGGCCTGGCGCCGATCATGGTCGAAAAGCTGTTCCAGGTGATTGATGATGTCTGCCGCCAGGGCATGACCCTGCTGCTGGTAGAGCAGAATGCGCGCCTTGCGCTGCAAGTGACTGACCGCGCCTATGTGATGGACACCGGGCGCATCAGCCTCAGTGGCGCCAGCGCGCAATTGCTCGACCACCCCGAGGTGCGCAGTGCCTACCTCGGTGAATAACCCCATAACAAACGCCACCGGACGCCCGGCGTGTTTCGCCCACCCCACAGGCCATGAGGGCCTGATGAGAAACAGGAAAAACTGATGAACAAGACTGCCCCCTTCAAACGCGTACTGTTGTTGAGCCTGGCCCTGAGCGGTGTGGCCCAGGCCGACCAGACGGTCCTGATCGGCCTGGCCGGGCCCTTGACCGGCCCGTCGGCGCGGATCGGCAAAGACCTGGAAAACGGTGCGCAACTGGCCATTGACCAGGCCAACGCCAAGCATCCGAAAATCAACGGCGAAGCGGTCACGTACAAACTGGTCTCCGAAGACGACCAGTCCGACCCACGCACCGCCGTCACCGTGGCCCAGCGCCTGGTGGACGAAGGCGTAGTCGGCGTGGTCGGTCACTGGAACACCGGCACCAGCATCCCGGCCGCGCGGGTCTACCATGACGCCGGGATTGCCCAAGTCGCGCCAGTGGCCACCGGTCACGCCTATACCCAGCAAGGTTTCGACACCAGTTTCCGGATCATGGGCCATGACGATGACGGCGGCCAGGTCGCCGGCGACTACGCGCTCAAGACCCTCAAGGCGCAGCGTATCGCCGTGATCGACGACCGCACCGCATTCGGCCAGGGCCTGGCGGACCAGTTCGTCAAATCCATCGAGGCCGGTGGCGCCAAGGTGGTTGCCCGTGAATACGTGGACGACAAGACCATCGACTTCAGTGCGGTGCTGACCAATATCCGTGGGCAAAACCCCGACCTGATCTTCTTTGGCGGCGTCGACTCCCAGGCTGCACCGCTGGCCCGACGCATCAAGCAGTTGGGGATCAAGGCTCCGTTGATGGGCGCGGGCGGCTTTGTCAGCCAGACCTTCCTGCAACTGGCGCAGAACGAAGGCGAGGGCGTAATCGCCCTGGAGCCGGGCCTGGCCGTGGCACAGATGCCGGGTGGCAAGGCCTTTGAAGACGCCTACAAGGCGCGTTTCAAGAGCAATATCGAGCTGCATGCGCCGTTTGCCTATGACGGTGTCGGCGTGCTGATCGCCGCCATCGAACAGGCCAACTCCACCGACTCGCAGAAGTACCTGCCGGTCCTACGCGCCATCAGCTATCCGGGCGTGACCGGGACCCTCGCGTTCGATGCCCAGGGCAATCTACAGAACCCGTCGTTCACCGTTTACCAGGTCAAGGCCAATCAATGGCAGCCGGTAAGCGTGGCTGGCGGCAAAAAGTAACGCGCTGGATCTAAGCGTAGGAGCGTCCCAAGTGGGAGCTGTCTCACCCGGCGAGACAGCTCCCCCATGTGGAGCACCAACATTGGATCTTCGTAGCCATTTGAATGAGGCACGCAATGAGCAAACTCGAAGGTGAACTGGGCATCCTGGCCCGCCGGCGCATCGAAGCCGAGATCATCAAGCCGATCTACGAAATCCTCGTGCGCGAGCAGGGCAAGGCCTTTGCCGCAGCGGTGATTGGCGAAGCGGTGGGCAACGCCGCGATCCAGGCCGGCAAGCATTTTGCCGCCCAGGAAGAGCAGGGCGCCGACCTCAAGAGCTTCGTTGAGCTGCAAGTGCTGTGGGAAAAGGACGACGCGCTGAAAGTCGAGATCATCGCCAGCGACGCCGAGCATTACGACTATGACGTCAAGCGCTGCCGCTATGCCGAGATGTACCATGAGATGGGCCTGGGCGAGATCGGCCACCTGTTGTCGTGCAACCGCGACGAGCTGTTTATCGTCGGCTACAACCCCAATATTGAATTGACGCGCACCCAGACCATCATGGGCGGCGCGCCAAGCTGTGACTTCCGCTACCACGCCAAGCCCCGGGAGCCGCGCTCGTGAGCGCCCTGGCCCGGGTCAACGGCGAGCGCCTGTGGGACTCGCTGATGGAAATGGCGCAGATCGGCGGCACGCCCAAGGGCGGCGTCTCGCGCCTGGCCCTGACCGACGAAGACCGGCGCGGCCGCGACCTGTTCGTGGCCTGGTGCACGGCGGCCGGGTGCAGCATCCGTGTGGACGCCATGGGCAATATCTTCGCCCGCCGCGCCGGCCGGCATGAGCACCTGGCCCCGGTGCTGACCGGCTCCCACGGTGACTCACAACCGGCGGGCGGCAAGTTCGATGGCATCTACGGCGTACTCGCCGGCCTGGAAGTGCTGCGCACCTTGAACGACCTGGGCATCGAGACCGACCGGCCGATCGAGGTGGTCAACTGGACCAACGAAGAAGGCTCGCGCTTTGCCCCGGCGATGATTGCTTCGGGGGTGTATGCCGGGGTGTTCGACCTGGAGTACGGCTTGTCCCGCGAAGACAAGGCTGGTGTAAGCATCGGCCAGGCACTGCAACAGATCGGCTACGCCGGCCCGCACCCTGTGGGCGGCCAGGCGGTGCATGCGGCGTATGAACTGCATATCGAGCAAGGCCCGATCCTTGAGGCCCAGGACCTGACCATCGGTGTGGTCACCGGCGCCCAGGGCCAGCGTTGGTATGAAGTCGAGCTGAGCGGGCGCAGTGCCCATGCCGGCACCACGCCCATGGATCACCGCCTGGATGCACTGCTGGGTTTTGCCCGGGTGGTGGAGGCGGTCAACCAGATCGGCCTGGCCCAAGGCGCCGAAGGGCGGGCAACGGTGGGCATGGCCAATATCTTCCCCAACTCACGCAACGTGGTGCCGGGGCGGGTGTTTTTCAGCGTCGAGTTCCGCCATCCCGATGAAGCGGTGCTGGCCGTGCAGGATCAGCAACTGCACGCAGCAGTGGCGCGCATCGCCGAGGGGATTGGCTTGCAGGCCAGCGTCAAGCAGATCTTCCAGTACGCACCGATTGCCTTCGACAAAGACTGCGTGGACGTGGTGCAGGCTGCGGCCGAGGCCTTGGGCTATAGCCATCGGCGCATGATTTCCGGAGCCGGGCATGATGCCTGCTACCTGAACCAGGTCGCGCCGACGGCGATGATTTTTGTGCCGTGTGTGGATGGCTTGAGCCATAACGAGGCGGAAGAGATCCATCCGCACTGGTCCACAGCGGGGGCGGATGTGTTGTTGCAGGCGATTCTGGCTTCGTCAGGCGAATAGGCTGAAGACCTGATCCCACATTCAACCTGTGGGGTCTTGCCCTCACTCCCGCACAAACAGCCTGCTCATCAGTTGCAACAGCCGATCATCCGCGCCAGCGGCGCCAATCACCTGCAACCCCACCGGCATGCCCCTCACGTGCCCCACCGGCAGGCTGAGCGCGGGGAGGCCGGTGAGGTTCCAGGCACTGGTATAGCTGAGCACGGCGGCGCGTACATCAATGTCCTGTTCGCCCACCCGCACCTTGCGTGCATTCACCTCGGTCGCGGTAATCGGCACGCTGGGCGAAACCAGCAAGTCATACTGTTCGAACAGGCGCGCCATCGCCGCTTTGTACCGCGCCTGGCTGGCCTGTGCGCGAATGTATTGCCAGCCTCTGACTTCCTCCGATACCTCAAGACGCTCGCGTACCTCCTGTTCAAACTTATGCGGCGCATCCCGCATGCGTTCGGCATGCACCTCGAAGGCCTCGGCACGTTGCAGTGTCAGCAGGGTGTCTTTCATGCCCGCCGCCAGGTGGTGCAGTTCGTCGGTCTCCTGCAGTGCGTCGCCAAACAGCTGCTGCGCCGCCCCATAGACCTGCTGATGCACGTCGGCGTCGACCGGGCCGAAGCTGGGGCAAGTCATCCAGCCCACCCGCAGCGGCTGCGGGTGGGTTGCAGGCGTACCGGCGCGTCCGGCCAACACCTCGAACAACAGGCGCGCATCTTCGACATGGTTGGCGATGGGGCCTACGTGGTCGAGGCTCGATGACAGCGGGAACACCCCGTCCACCGGCACGCAGGCAAACGAGGGCTTGAAACCGACCGTGCCGCACAAGGCCGAAGGGATCCGGATCGAGCCGCCGGTGTCGGTGCCTAGGGCCAGCGGCACCATGCCGCTGGCCACCGCCGCGGCACTGCCGGCGCTGGAGCCGCCAGTGATGCAACGGGCATCCCACGGGTTGCGTGCAGCACCTTGCAACGAGCGGTCGCCGGTCGGGCCGTAGGCGAATTCGTGGGTCAGGGTCTTGCCGATAATCACCGCCCCGGCTTCGCGCACCCGGTGTACGCACAGGGCATCGCGGTCCGGCTGGAAACCCTCGAAATGCGCGGAGCCGTAGGTGGTGATGTAGTCAAACGTGTCGATGTTATCTTTGACCGCGACCGGCATGCCGTGCAGCGGGCCCAGGTCCAGGCCTTGGGCCAACAGCGCGTCGGCCTTGCGCGCCTGGGCCAGGGCGACGCAGGCATCGACTTGAACGAACGCATTTAACCGCGGATTCAAGCGCTCGATGCTGTCCAGGGCGGCTTGCGTCAGCTCGACACTGGTCACGCTGCCAGCCCGCAGGCGCGCGGCCAGCGTGATGATCGACTGACCGCAAAAATATCCAGCGTGGGTAGGCTTCACCAGGCTCATATAAACAACTCCATCAAACAGCTGCGGGTACAGAGGGTGGGGCGACCTGGCGACCGCCTGGGCGCACCATCAGCATTGCGCTCATGCCCAGCGCCGTGGCCACTGCGGCGGCCACGAACATCGACGAATAGCCGTAATGCACGGTCAGGTAGCCCGTGAGCATCGGGGCGATAAACGAAGCGGTGTTGGCGATAAAGTGCGTCATGCCGCTGTAGGCGCCAACCCGATTGGACGGCGCAGTGTCGATCACCACGGCCCAGTAGACCGAGTTGGGCAGGGCGTTCAAGGCGTTGGCCAACGTCATCAAGGCAATCACGCCCCAGACGGTCTGGGCCTGGGACACCATGATGAAACACAGGGTTGTCAGCAGCAGGCAGGTCGCGGCCAGCCAACTGCGGGCGACTTTCAGGTTGCCGGTGCGGCGCAGCAGCCAGTCCGATATTTTGCCGCCCAGCAGCACGGTGAAGCAGGCGCCGGTCCACGGGATCATGCCCATGTACCACAGCGACGACAGGTTGTAGTGGAACTCATCCTGCAGGTATTTGGGGGTCCAGGTCAGCAGCAGGAACGTCACGTACACAAACGAGAAGTAACCGACGGCATTGAGCAGCAGGTCCTTGTTCTTGAAGAAGTGCCAGACCGGCGCGACGCTGGTGGTGGGGGTCGAGGCATTAGAGGCTTCGGCGCGCTCTTTACGCAGGAAGTCGAGTTCGGCCTTGGACACCCGCGGGTTTTCATCCGGGGTGTTGGTGAAACGGGTCATGAAATAGATCAGCAGCGCCAGACTGGCCACGCCCAGCACCACGAACATACTGCGCCAGCTGCCGGTCAGGGTTTGCAGGCCCACGGCCACCGGTGCGGTGAGCAGTGCCCCCAAGGGGGTGCTGAGCAGGCCGACCGAAACCACAAAACCGCGCTCCTTGGGCGTGGCCCAGTTGGCCACGCTCTTGTTGATCACCGAGTACGCCGGACCTTCGGCAAACCCGAACATCACGCGGATCGTGGCGAAACCGGCCATGGCCGAGCCGCCGAGGAACGCCAGCCCGAAGTCACCGGCAAAGGCCGTGGCAATTTCAAAGATCGACCACGTGGCGCCGGCGATCAGCCAGATGCGCTTGGCACCAAAACGGTCGGCCAGAATGCCACCGACCAATGCCCCCAGGATGTAGCCGTAGCCGAAGTAACCCAGCACGTTGCCCCAGTCGGCCTTGTCGAAACCGTACTCGGGCAGAATGCTCGCCGACGCATAGGCAATCGCGCCGCGGTCGATGTAGTTGAGCAGTGCCATCAGCATGATCAGGAAGAAAATCTGGTAGCGGAAAGACGGAATAGCGGGGCTGTTCATAGGGATCTGACTCTTCAAAATGATGGCAGAAGTCAAAAAGTCGGCCGCGTCCGGCGTATTTTTTATTGTTTGCCCAAACGTTTGGGTTGGCGAAATGTAAGGCTCGTAAAAATTTTAGTCAAACGTTTGGGTAAAAATTTACCTGCGGCTGCGACACGCCCGTTCGGGTAGAATCTGCGCGCTAAATATCAGACAGTTGGAAGCCTCTCCACCATGCCGAGCCCATCTCGCCCAGCCACCCTGAAATCCATGGCGACCGCACTGGGTGTGCATGTGTCCACGGTGTCCCGGGTACTCAATGGCGACCCGGCCGGGGTCGAGCGAGCGGCCTCGGCTGAAGTGGTGGCGCGCATTCGTGCATTGGCCAAAGAGCTGGATTACCGGCCGAACACCCAGGCATCGAGCCTGAAGTTGCGCAAAAGCCAGGAAATCTGTGTGCTCATGCCCAGGCTCACCGACCTGGTGATGGCGACCATTTATGACAGCATCGACAGTGCCGCCGAACAGGCCGGCTACCTCACCTTCGTTTCCAATACCGACGACCAGCAGCCACGCCAGATGGCGCGTGCCGAGCACGCCTTGCGCCGCTCGGTGGCCGGGCTGATCGTCGGCGACTCCCATGTGGGCGAAAGCCAGCCGCTGCTCGACCTGTTGGCGCGCAAGCACATCCCCTACGTGTTGGTCAGCCGGCAGATTGCCGGGCATCTGGCGGCGTGCAGTGACGATGAGTTGGGCGGTTGGTTGGCGGCCGAGCACTTGTACCAATTGGGCTGTCGCGATGTGGCCATTCTGGCGGGTGAGCGGCACGCCTCGACCGGGGCGGATCGCACCCGTGGGTTTACCCGCTATTACCGTGAGCAAGGCATCACGCTACGCCCGGAGTGGACGCTCAATGGTCCTTTTGACAGCCTGACCGGGCATCGCCAGGGCGAGTATCTGCTGAGCCTGAACCCACGGCCCCAGGCGTTTTTTGCGGTCAATGACTTCCTGGCCATCGGCCTGATGGGCGCCGCGCGTGACAAGGGCTTGATGCCGGGCAAGGACATTGCCGTGGTGGGCTTCAATGACATACCGCTGGCCAATGAACTGATGGTTCCCCTGACCAGCGTGCGCCTGCCCTTGGCAGAGATGGGCCGCCATGCGGTTGAACTGCTGCTCAAACGCATCGAGGGCGAGGCTGTCGAGTCGATCAAGGTGGCGCCGCAGCTGCAGGTGCGGGCGAGTTCGTCTTTGTTGCGCTGACGTCAAAAATGTGGGAACGGGCTTGCCCGCGATTCAGCGGTGGTCCAGTCACTCTCATTGATGACAGGTACACCGCCATCGCAGGCAAGCCAGCTCCCACATTTGACGGGTGGTGTGGCCAAAATGCTGTGCCCGGCCAAGATCCCCTGTGGGAGCGGGCTTGCCCGCGATTCAGCGGTGGTCCAGTCACTCTCATTGATGCCAGGTACACCGCCATCGCAGGCAAGCCAGCTCCCACATTTGATGGGTGGTGTGGCCAAAACGCTGTGCCCGGCCAAGATCCCCTGTGGGAACGGGCTTGCTCGCGATAGCGGTGGTCCAGCCACTCTCATTGATGACAGGTACACCGCCATCGCAGGCAAGCCAGCTTTCACATTTGATGGGTGGTGTGGCCAAAACGCTGTGCCCGGCCAAGATCCCCTGTGGGAGCGGGCTTGCCCGCGAAGGCGGTGGTTCAGTCACTGAATTTATCGACTGACACACCGTCTTCGCGAGCAAGCCCGCTCCCACAGGGGGATTGTGGACGGTCAAAAGCCGCGGTATTCAATCAGCGAAAAAACTCCCCTGGCGTCGCATCAAACTGCTGGCGAAACGCTGCGATAAACGCCGAAACCGATTCATACCCACAGCCCAGCGCTACATCCGTCACCCGTTCCCCGCGTTCCAGGTCGGGCAGGGCGCTGAGCAGTCGCAGCCGTTGGCGCCAGGCGCGATAGGTCAGGCCGGTATCGCGCAAGAACAACCGGCTCAAGGTTTTCTCACTGACCCCTAACTTCTGGCTCCACTGCCCCAGGGTCGTCGCCTGTTCCGGGTGCAGGCTCAAGCTGCGATAGATCTGTCGCAGCCGGCTGTCCACAGGCAGGGGCAGCATCAGGTCAACCTGCGGCGCGGCGGCCAACTGGTCCAGCAGCACCTGGGCCAGGCGCCCGTCCGGGCCGTCTTCGGCATATTCCACCGGCAGTTCGCTGAAACGGCGGATCAACTCGCGCAGCAGGTCGCTTACCGCCAGGACCTGGCAACGTTCCACGGCCCAGCTCGTCACGCTGCAGTCCAGGTACAGGCTGCGCATTTCGGTGTGGGGCGAGCTGAACACGCGGTGGGGCACCCCCGCCGGGATCCACACCGCGCGCTGTGGCGGGGCGACAAAGCGCCCGGCACTGGTGTGGATTTCCAGTACCCCGCAGATCGCGTACGACAACTGCACCCACGGGTGGCTATGGCGGCGGGTCAGGGCGCGGTTGGGCAGGGATTCGGTGCGGCCATACACCGGGCGCGGCAGGCTGGCGAGCCCGGGGATGCTGCGGCGAACGGCCTTTTCATGTCCTTTTGGCGGCATTTACTGGCTCATTGGCGTTAGTCGGTAGGCAGCCGTTACGTTAGAGTCGCCACGACGCCCTGGCAACCCCTGGAAGAACAGCTAATGAAACGCCCCCGGTTTTTACCCGATAACTTCACCCTGATCCTGATTGCCACGGTGGTCCTCGCCTCCTTGTTGCCGGTCAGCGGCCAGGCCGCCGTGGCGTTTGGCTGGGTGACTAACCTGGCCATCGCGCTGCTGTTTTTCCTGCATGGCGCCAAGCTGTCGCGCCAGGCCATCGTCGCCGGTGCCGGGCACTGGCGTTTGCATCTGCTGGTGTTCAGCCTGACCTTCGTGCTGTTCCCGCTGCTGGGCCTGGCGCTCAAGCCGCTGTTGTCGCCGATGATCGGCAAAGACCTGTACATGGGCATGCTCTACTTATGCGCGCTACCGGCCACGGTGCAGTCCGCGATTGCCTTCACTTCCCTGGCCCGGGGCAATATCCCGGCGGCGATTTGCAGCGCGGCGGCGTCCAGCCTGTTCGGTATCTTCCTTACGCCGTTGCTGGTGGCCTTGTTGCTCAATGTGCATGGCGACGGCGGCTCCACGGTGGATGCGATTCTCAAGATCAGCGTGCAATTGCTGCTGCCGTTTATTGCCGGGCAGATCGCCCGACGCTGGATCGGTGCGTGGGTCGGGCGCAATAAAAACTGGCTGAAATTCGTCGATCAGGGTTCGATCCTGCTGGTGGTCTACGGCGCCTTCAGCGAGGCGGTCAACGAAGGCATCTGGCACCAGATCCCCCTGTGGGAGCTGGGCGGCCTGGTGGTGGCCTGCTGCATCCTGCTGGCGCTGGTGCTGATGGCTTCCGCGCTCTTGGGCAAGGCGTTCGGTTTTAACCAGGAAGACCGCATCACCATCCTGTTCTGCGGCTCGAAAAAAAGCCTGGCCACCGGGGTGCCAATGGCCCAGGTGTTGTTTGCCGGCAGCACCATGGGCGTGCTGATCCTGCCGCTGATGCTGTTCCACCAGATCCAGTTGATGGTCTGCGCGGTACTGGCCCAGCGCTATGCCAAGCGCCCGGAGTCGATTCCCGAGATCATGGCGCAAGTCGATCCCTGAGCCATCGTGTTACTATTTTTCGGCGCCGCTCAAGGGCAGGCATCGGGCCGTCAGGATCGGCGCGCAACTGAGTAAAACGACCTGTCGATGAGTACTTCCACCACCACACCTCAAGCCAACTGGCAGCCGGTCATCGCCCTTGCGCTGGCGGCCTTTGTGTTCAACACCACTGAGTTCGTCCCGGTCGGCCTGCTCAGTGCCATCGGCGCCAGCTTCGACATGCCGATCGCCCGGGTCGGCCTGATGCTCACCATCTATGCCTGGGTGGTGTCATTGACGTCGCTGCCGGTGATGTTGCTGACCCGCAACGTCGAGCGGCGCAAGTTGCTGATTGTGCTGTTCGGCATGTTTATCGCCAGCCATATCCTCTCCAGCGTGGCCAACAGTTTTGGCTTGTTGATGGTCAGTCGCATCGGCATTGCCTTGTCCCATGCGCTGTTCTGGTCGATCACCGCCTCCCTGGCGGTACGCCTGGCGCCGCCGGGCAAGCAGGTGCAGGCGCTGGGCTTGTTGGCCACGGGCACCTCACTGGCGATGGTCCTGGGCATTCCTTTGGGCCGTCTGCTGGGCGAGGCCATGGGCTGGCGCACCACCTTTATTGTGATCGCCGGATTCGCCGCTGTGCTGGTGTTCTGGCTGGCGCGCACCTTACCGCTGTTGCCGAGCCAGAACTCCGGCTCGCTGCGCAGCCTGCCGATGCTGTTCAAGCGCCCGGCGCTGGTGGCGCTGTACGTGTTGACGGCCATGGTGGTCACGGCCCAGTTCACCGCCTATAGCTATATCGAACCCTTCGTCGAACGCGTCGCGGGCCTGGGGGGCAATGCGGTGACCCTGGTGCTGCTGGTGTTTGGCGGGGCGGGGATCATGGGGTCGTTACTGTTCAGCTTGCTGCACCGTTTCAACCCTTACCGCTTTCTGCTGGTGGCTGTGTCGGTGCTGGCGCTGTGCCTGGGGCTGTTGTTGCCGTTGAGTGGTGACGTTTCGTACCTGGTGGTGCTGAGCGTGTTCTGGGGCATGGCGATCATGGCTTTTGGCTTGGCGCTGCAGTCCAAGGTCTTGGTGCTGGCACCGGACGCGACCGATGTGGCGATGGCGATGTTTTCCGGGATCTACAACATCGGCATCGGCGGCGGCGCGCTGCTGGGCAGTTGGGTCGGCGGGCATTTTGGCTTTGCCTGGATCGGCGCGGCGGGGGGCTTGCTGGCGGTGGCGGCGCTGGGGTTGTACTGCCTGTCGATCTATCGGTTTGGGCAGGGTGGACCACGCGAATAAGGTGAGCGGCGTCCGCAGCAGCCAGCCCGCCAGCGATGGCGTCCACAGGAACGCCATCGCTGTGTCAGCCCATCAGAACTGCGGCGTGTACTTCACACTGAACATCACATTGCGCGGATCACCGTAGAAGTTGTTGCCATTCAACTGGTTGTACCCGGAGGCGTAGTAGGTCTTGTCGAGCAGGTTGTTGGCATTGACCGCCAAGCCCACCTCCGGCGTCATCTGATACGCCAGCCGCGCGTTCCAGACCGTGTAGCCCGCCACGTCATAGTTGTACTCATACCCCAGGGTATGGCTCTGGGTGGTAAAGCCCAACCCGGCGCTGACCTTGCTCCAGTCGCCACTGAACTGGTAGTCGCCCCACACCCGCAACATATGCTTGGGCGTCCACTGGCTGAATACCTTGCCCTTGTTATCCCGGTCCTCAAGGTACTTGGTGGTGTTGTAGGTATAGCCGGCAAACAGTTGCAGGCCGCTCAACACTTCACCGCTGATTTCAGCTTCCAGGCCCTGGCTGCGGACTTTGCCTGAGCCTGTGGCGCAGTACGTGCCGCCGCAGATTTCACCCAGGGAGTAGTCGGTGATCGCACGGTTTTCCTGGTCGTAGCGGAACAGCGCCAGGGAGGTATTGACCCGCCCGTCCAGCAGTTCGCCCTTGAGCCCGACTTCGTAGTTGCTGCCAATCACCGGCTTGACCACCGCACCGCTGAGGTTGCGCTGGGTCTGTGGCTCGAACACGTCGGTGTAGCTGGCGTACACCGCCCACTCGCGGCTCAGGTCGTAGACGATCCCGGCGTAGGGCGTGACTTCGCCGGTTTCGTTGGTGGTGCTGGGGTCGTTGACGGTGGTGGCGTGGGTCACCGCCTTGATGCCCGAGGAGGTATAGCTGTAGTCATACCAACTGACACGGGCGCCGAGTACCAGGGTCAACGGGTCGATGGGCTTGACGCGCCAACTGCCATACAGGCCTTTTTGGCGGATGTCGTATTTGCTCGGTGTTGCACTGCCGCCGGGGGTGTTCATCAGACCCTCGTAGCTGATTTCGGGGCGGTTGTTGTCGATGTCGAAGATGTTGTCGGTGCTTTTATTGAAGGTCCGGGCAATGATGTCGTTGGACGTGTATTTGGAATAGTTGCCGCCCAGCGTAATTTCCTGGGCCATGGACAGTGCTTCGAAACGCCCGGTGAGGTGGGTGTCCAGGCCGATCTTGGTGCCGTCGAAATCGGTGTACCAATCGGCATAGGTCAACCCGGTGCCGTCGGCGTTGATGCCGTTGCCGGTACTCTGCACGCGCTGGTGGGTGGAGGTGTTTTCTTCGCTCATGCGCACCGCGCCGACCTTGAACTTCCAGTCGTCGTTGAAGCGATGCTCCAGGTCGGCATACAGGGTGGTGACGTCGATCTGCGAGTGGTTCCAGCGCGAGCCGCTGAAGGTGGAGCGTGACAGGTCAATCGACTTGCCCGTGCTGTAGCGCGGCAGGCCCCGCAGCATCGGCCGGGACTCGGCATTGGTGCGGCTGACGGCCAGGCCCAGGGTGGTGTCTTCCTGCAGGTCGAAGTCCAGGGCGCCGTACAGCGAGTGGGTCTTGCTCCATTCGTAGTCGATGAACGAATCGCTCTGGTCTTCGTCAGCCACCATCCGCCCACGGATCGTGCCGCTCTGGTTCAGCGGGCCGCCGGCGTCCAGTTGCAGGCCGTAGTGGTCCCAACTGCCGGCCTTGGCGGTAAGGGCCACGGTGGGCGCCGTCTGCCCGCGCTTGCGCACCAGGTTGATTGCGCCACCGGGGCTGCCGGTGCCCTGCAGCAGGCCGGAGGCGCCACGCAGTACTTCCAGGCGGTCGAAGAAAATCATGTCCTGGGTCGCCCAGTTGCCCAGGGCGTAAGTATTGCGCGGAATCGGCACGCCGTCGTACTGCCAGTCGTCGATCTGGAAGCCGCGGGAGGTGATGATCATGCCTTTGCCCACGCCTTGCACGCCCACCAGGCCGGTGGTGTGGTTGACGGCGTCCTTGAGGTCGACCAGGTCCTGGTCATCCATTTGCTTGCGGGTCATCACCGTGATCGACTGGGGGATTTCCTTGAGGGTGTGGGTGCCCTTGCCGATTGTCACCGCGCGTGCGGCGTAGGAACCGCTGCCTTCGGTGGTGGTGGGGTCGATGCTGTGCTCGACAATCGAGGTCACGCCCAATTGCAGCGCGCTGCCCGTGTCGGTGGCAGGCTCGACGCTGAAATTACCTTGCTCGGTGATGCGCAACTGCAAGCCGCTGCCCGACAACGCACGGTCCATGGCCTGTTCGGCCGGCATCTGGCCAATCACGGCATTGGCCTGCTTGCCCTGCACCAGCACCGGGTCCAGGGACACAATGCGCCCGCTCTGGCTGGCAATGGCGTTCAGCGTTTGCGCCAGCGGGCCGGCCGGCAGGTTGAAAGACAGGCTTTGCGCCTGCACCAGGGCAGGGCTCGCCAGGGTTGCCAGGGCAACGGCGACAGAAAGGGCGTGGGGCCAAGGGTTGAGCACAGCATTCTCCTGAAGGTGTGGACGTGTCAGGAGATAGGTGGGACGAAAAATGAAAACCGGACACAAATAAGAGTTATTTGCATAAAAAATGTTGCCCGGGTTATTTGGCGCGAATCAGGGTCAGCCAGGGGCTGTAGTGATCGACCCGGATCGGCAGGGTTTCGGCCAGGGCGCCGAAGGCGCGGTGCGGGTCGTTGAGGGGGAACACCCCCTGCACGCGCAAGTCGCGCACCTGAGGATCGACGCGCACAAAACCACGGCTGTACGGGCGCAGGGCGTTGACCACCTGTACCAGGGAGTCGTCCAGCACACTCAGGTGCCCGGCGAGCCAGTCGGCCCGGAAGCCCTGGTTGCCGGCCAGCGGCTCGATGCGATCGGCCTGCAGCATTACGGCTTGGCCCTCCAGCACGGTGCGCTGCACGCCGTTGCGCAGGGTCGCCTGCACCGAGTGTTCCAGCACCACCAGCCGTGTAGCCTGCGGCTCCTGGCTCACCAGGAAGCGCGTGCCGAGGGCCTGGATGCTGCCCTGGGCAGTGCGCACGCGCAGCGGCCTTTGCGCATCGGCCGCCACCTGAATCACCAGTTCGCCGTGGCGCAGGATGATCAGGCGCTGGTGTTGGTCGAATTGCACATCCACCGCGCTCTGCGCATTCAGGCTCAGGCGGCTGCCATCGGCCAGGGTGAATGTCTGGCGCTGGCCGCGCGCGGTGTGCAGGTCGGCCAACAGGTTGTCGCCCAGCGGGCTGCGCGCCGCCAGCCACAGGCCGCCGCCCAGCAGTCCCAGGCCGCCGATGGCGCGCAGCACGTCACGCCGCGAACCATGGGGCTGCAACAGCACTTGCCGCGCTTCACCGGGCAGGCGTTTTTCGAGGGTGCGCAGGGTGTTCCACGAGCCGCCCAGGCGCTCCTGCAAACGGGCCCAGGCCTGGGCGTGAGCCGGGTCCAGGGCCAGCCAGGCATTGAAGCGCTCCTGCATCCGCGCATCCGGTTTGCCGGCGCGCAGGCGCACCATCCAGTCGATGGCCTGCTCGCTGACCGGGTCCAGGCGCGCCTTGCTCACGGGGCCAGCTCGGCCAGGTAGCACTGGCGCAGGGCCTGTTTCATGTAGCGGCTGACGGTGCGCTCGGACAACTGCAACTTGCGCGCAATCGCCACGTAACTCATGCCGTCCAGCTGGCTATAAAGGAACGTGGCCTTGACGATCAGCGGCAAGCCGTCGAGGGCACGGTCAATCGCCACCAGGGCCTGGATCAGTTGCAATTGGTCTTCGGGGGAGGGCGCCAAGGCTTCGGGGGCAGCGGCCAGGCGTTCCAGGTAGGCGGTTTCCAGACGGCTACGGCGGTAACGATCAAAAATCAGCCGGCGTGCAATGGTCGAGAGATAGGCCCGGGGTTGCTCGATGCTGTCGGGGTCGACCCGGGCGGCGAGCATCTGGCAGAAGGTATCGGCGGCGGTGTCTTCGGCATCGGCATGGTTACGCACGCGATGCTGGATATGTTGCAGCAGCCAACGGTGATGGTCGTTGAAAAAGAAGCCCAGCTTGCGGATTGGAGGTGACTGCACGGGTCGACTTTCTCAGGGTGGTATTGTGAATCGTTCTCAATACTACCTTTTGTGCGAGGGGGGGTGCAACAACCGGTAGTTGTAGGAGCGAGCTCGCTCCTACATAAAACGGCATTCCAGCTCTACAGGGCCGGTTGTGCGCAGCCATCCAGCGCCTGGTCGACCATTAGCTGCACGCCTTCGAGCATCCGGCAAAGGCCCAGCGCCACGCTGCGGTGCGTACCGTCGACTTCAAAGGCCAGGTGCGTGGCGATCACGTTGATCGACGCCAGGTCTTGCGAGGCATTGATCAGCAGGGTTTCGGCGTCCAGGTCGGTGCGCACGGTAAACAATGCTGCTGACGCCGGGTCGCTGGGTTGAGCGGTTGGGGTGGGGGGCTCGGGGTGCAGATAGTGGTTGATCGCACGATCCGCCGCATCGCGCAGAAGACTGGCATCGTAGCTGGGTGGGGGGTTGGGGCTGTGTTTGATCATGGTGAAGCTCCTGGTAGGTGGAGCTGCCACCGTTCGCGGTCAAACGAGTAGGGTGGCAGCTGTACGCGGGTTGACCGACCGGAAACCAGTGATTCCGGCATACCCGAAGGTATCCCGCGCACAGCTGCCGCGACACGATACATCAGACATAAGAAAAACGCCTGAAATAGGTCTGGGGTGCTGTAGCGTACTGGTTTGGTCGGACGGTCAAATCCGGTCGCTGATTTGGCAGCGGCAACGGGAAGGTTAGTCAGCACCTTTCCGAGGGACAACCTGAAACGGATGTAGGAAGCATCTGGTGCGCCAGCGTTAAGGTGCGCACATCCCGCAAACACCAATAAACCCTGTGGGAGTTGTCGAGCTTTAGCGAGGCTACGATAGCGGTGGGTCAGCCAACATCAATGCCAGCAATACTGCCGCCATCGCAGCCTCGCTGGGGCTCGACAGCTCCCACATTAATTTGGGCCAGTTGGCATTGCGTGTTCGCTGTAGGACGCCAGCGTTAAGGTGCGCACATCCCGCAAACACCAATAAACCCTGTGGGAGTTGTCGAGCTTTAGCGAGGCTACGATAGCGGTGGGTCAGCCAATATCAATGCCAGCAATACTGCCGCCATCGCAGCCTCGCTGGGGCTCGACAGCTCCCACATTAATTTGGGCCAGCTGGCATTGCGAGTTCGCTGTAGGACGCCCACGTTAATGTGCGCAGATCTCGCAAACACCGACAAACCCTGTGGGAGTTGTCGAGCTTTAGCGAGGCTACGATAGCGGTAGGTCAGCCAACATCAATGCCAGCAATACTGCCGCCATCGCAGCCTCGCTGGGGCTCGACAGCTCCCACATTAATTTGGGCCAGTTGGCATTGCGTGTTCGCTGTAGGACGCCAGCGTTAAGGTGCGTAGATCTCGCAAACACCGATAAACCCTGTGGGTGTTGTCGAGCTTTAGCGAGGCTACGATGGCGGTGGGTCAGCCAGCATCAATGCCAGCAATACTGCCGCCATCGCAGCCTCGCTGGGGCTCGACAGCTCCCACATTAATTTGGGCCAGCTGGCATAACGAGTTCGCTGTAGGACGCCCACGTTAAGGTGCGCAGATCCTGCAAACACCGATAAACCCTGTGGGAGGTGTCGAGCTTTAGCGAGGCTACGATAGCGGTTGGTCAACCAATATCAATGCCAGCAGTACCGCCGCCATCGCAGCCTCGCTGGGGCTCGACAGCTCCCACATTGTTTTGGGCCAGATGGCATTGCGAGTTCGCTGTAGGACGCCCGCGTTAAGGTGCGCAGATCCCGCAAACACCGACAAACCCTGTGGGAGTTGTCGAGCTTTAGCGAGGCTACGATAGCGGTGGGTCAGCCAGCATCAATACCAGCAATCCCGCCGCCATCGCAGCCTCGCTGGGGCTCGACAGCTCCCACATTGTTTTGGGCCAGATGGCATTGCGTGTTCGCTGTAGGACGCCCACGTTAAGGTGCGCAGATCCCGCAAACACTGATAACCCCTGTGGGAGCTGGCTTGCCTGCGATAGCTTAGGCACTGGCAACATTGATATCCGCCCATGCAACGATCCGGGCAATGTTTTTGATCGCTCCCACAGGACGTGGGAGCGATCCGTCAATCAAGACGCTATCAGGCGATAGCATCCCAGGCGCGGTCGCCTTTTTCGTCCTTGATACGGGTCGGCAGGCCCATCACGTCCAGTGCCTTGAGGAACGGCTCGGCTGGCAGTTCTTCAACGTTGGCCATGCGTTGCACGTCCCACTCGCCACGGGCCACCAGCAGCGCAGCGGCTACCGGTGGTACGCCGGCGGTGTAGGAGATGCCCTGGCTTTCGGTTTCGGCAAAGGCGTCTTCGTGGTCGGCCACGTTGTAGATGAACAGCTCGCGTGGCTGGCCATCCTTGGTGCCCTTGACCAGGTCGCCGATGCAGGTCTTGCCGGTGTAGCCCGGTGCCAACGAGGACGGGTCAGGCAGCACGGCCTTGACCAGTTTCAAAGGCACCACTTCCAGGCCTTCGGCGGTGGTGACCGGTTTCTCGGAGAGCAGGCCGAGGTTGTTCAGTACGGTGAACACATTGATGTAGTGTTCGCCAAAGCTCATCCAGAACCGCACGTTGGGCACGTCGAGGTTTTTCGACAACGAGTGCACTTCATCGTGGCCGGTCAGGTACAGGTTCTGTGAACCCACTACCGGCAGGTCGTCGGTACGTTTTACTTCGAACATGGTGTTGCTGGTCCACTGGCTGTTCTGCCAGCTCCACACCTGCCCGGTGAATTCGCGGAAGTTGATTTCCGGGTCGAAATTGGTGGCGAAATATTTGCCGTGGCTGCCGGCATTGACGTCGAGAATGTCGATCGAATCAATGCGGTCAAAATGCTGTTGTTGCGCCAGCGCCGCATAGGCGTTGACCACTCCTGGGTCAAAACCCACACCGAGGATCGCAGTGATGTTCTTCTGCTTGCATTCCTCCAGGTGGTTCCACTCGTAGTTGCCGTACCACGGCGGGGTCTCGCAGACCTTGCCCGGCTCTTCGTGGATGGCGGTGTCGAGGTAAGCCACGCCGGTATCGATGCAGGCACGCAGTACCGACATGTTGAGGAAGGCGGAGCCGACGTTGATGACGATCTGCGATTCGGTTTCGCGGATCAGTGCCTTGGTCGCTTCCACGTCCAGGGCGTTCAGGGCAAAGGCCTGGATCTGCGCGGGTACCTTGAGGCTACCCTTGGCCTTGACGCTGTCGATGATGGCCTGGCATTTGGAGATGTTGCGCGACGCGATAGCAATACGACCGAGTTCGTCGTTGTGCTGCGCGCACTTGTGGGCCACCACCTTGGCGACACCTCCTGCACCAATGATAAGAACGTTCTTTTTCAATTGCTTTATCTCTCCTTTATCTGTCCGCTTTACGAAAGGCTGGACAGGTAGTCGTCGTAACCAAATTCACGAACCACTTCGACTGTACCGTCGAGTTGTTTCACTACGATGGACGGCATTTTCAGGCCGTTGAACCAGTTTTTCTTGACCATGGTGTAGCCTGCCGTGTCGATGAACGACAGTCGATCGCCGATGGCCAGCGGCTGATCAAATTGATATTCGCCGAAGATATCACCGGCCAGGCACGACTTGCCGCACACCATGTAGGTGTGTTCGCCATCGCTCGGCGCCAGTTTGGCATTGAGGCGATAGATCAGCAGGTCCAGCAGGTGGGCTTCGATGGAACTGTCGACCACGGCGAGGTTTTTGCCGTTGTACAGGGTGTCGAGCACGGTCACTTCCAGGGAGGCGCTGTTGGTGATCGCCGCTTCGCCGGGTTCCAGGTACACCTGCACGTCGTACTTCTGCGAGAACGCCTTGAGGCGCTGGCAGAACGCGTCGATGGCATAGCCTTCGCCGGTAAAGTGGATGCCGCCGCCGAGGCTGACCCAGTTGACCTTGTGCAGCAGTGCGCCGAAACGTTCTTCGATGGTGTTCAGCATCTGGTCGAACAGGTTGAAGTCACCGTTCTCGCAGTTGTTGTGGAACATGAAGCCGGAGATCTGCTCGATCACGCTTTCGATCTTCACCGGATCCCACTCGCCCAGACGGCTGAAGGGACGCGCCGGGTCGGCCAGCAGGTAGTCGGAGCTGCTCACTTGCGGGTTGACGCGCAGGCCGCGGGTCTTGCCCTCGCTGCGCTCGGCAAAGCGCTGCAGCTGGCTGATGGAGTTGAAGATGATCTTGTCGCAGTTGTCGAGCATCTCCTCGATCTCATCGTCGGCCCAGGCCACGCTATAGGCGTGGGCTTCACCTTCGAACTTCTGGCGACCGAGCTTGAGCTCGTACAGCGACGAGGACGTGGTGCCGTCCATGTATTCCTGCATCAGGTCGAACACCGACCAGGTGGCAAAGCACTTGAGCGCCAGCAGCGCCTTGGCGCCGGACTGCTCGCGCACGTAGGCGATCTTCTGCATGTTGACCAGAAGCTTCTGTTTGTCGATGAGGTAATACGGGGTTTTGATCATTTTTCAGAGCCTGCGGCGGAGCCTGCCAAAAAAGGACAGGCATTGTGCCCGCACTTGCTCAGGATCGAAAGGTTAGTCAGCGGAATTTGCAGGCTTGGGCCTACAGGCCACTCAGGTATTGGTCAGCAAATGGGTGCATAACCCTGTGGCCAGGCGGTCAGGCAGTGGTTTAGTCGCCAGGCGCACGCTTGATCGTCACGCGTAAACCCTTGTCATGGCCCCAGTGGAACCTATAGCGCCGAATTACGACGGAATGGGAAATACATCGCTGCTGGAGCTACGACTTTGACTGTCCAACTGAACGCTCACTTATCTGTCTATCCACCGGACTACCTGCCCAACGAGAACGCCGATCAAACTGCCAAGGGGGAGGTTGCTGCGTCTTCCAGGCAAAAGCGTGGGGTGGCGTCAGCTTCGGCGTTATGGCCACAACACTCAGTCATAAGAATTTCCCTGATGGGCATGAGTAAAGCGCAAGAAGAATTTACCAAAGCCAACATCAATAAATGGGCGCCTCACGTCAATCTGCACTTTGAGTTCACTGACGCCGCCGACGGGGATATCCGGATTGCCGCAGACAACGATACTTCCGGTGGGCATTCGTACTTGGGTACCCGCTCGCTCTATGTACCGCCCGACAAACCTACAATGGTCATCGGCCTCAAGGGTGGGCCGAATGCTTATAACGCCGGTACGATCCAGCATGAGTTCGGTCATGTTTTGGGGTTGCAACATGAACATCAGCACGAAAACAATGATTTGGATATCAATTGGTCCGAAGTCAAGAAAACCTACATGGATAAAGGTGGGGAGAAAGAACTAAAAGCGAATTTTGGGCCGTTGGTTTCCGATGTTGTGTCATCTGACTATGATCGTAAATCCATCATGCATTATGGTTTCAATTCATCCTGGCTCAACAGTGGAGATGCTATTGGGGACAACAATGAGCTCTCCGAGGGTGATATCCACTTTGTCCGCTCGCTCTATCCACCCGAGGTCAAGAAAAAACCAGTTTCTGCCAGTTGGTGGGACTTCCGTCACGTTCAGCCGTCTCCATAAAAAGCCTGGGGCAGGCCGATCATGAGCAAGATTCGTGATCATCTACAGTAAAATGAGTTTGTCTCATTATGACCCGCTGCCGACAATAGCTCCCATACCAACACATTGGAGTTTTTGTCATGGCTGTCGCTCATTCCCTTGGATTTCCGCGCATTGGACGCGATCGTGAACTGAAAAAAGCGCAGGAAGCGTTTTGGAAGGGTGAGCTGGACGAAGCCGGTCTGCGCGCCGTCGGCCGTGAATTGCGGAAGACCCACTGGGACTTGCAGAAACAGGCCGGCATCGAGTTGCTGCCGGCTGGGGATTTTGCCTGGTACGACCAGGTGCTGACCCACTCGCTGATGTTTGGTGTGATCCCCGAGCGTTTCCGCCCGGCTGACGGGCATGCCACCCTCAAGACCCTGTTTGCCATGGCCCGTGGCGTCAGCGACAGCTGCTGCGGCGGTGCCCACGCCCAGGAAATGACCAAGTGGTTCGACACCAACTACCACTACCTGGTGCCTGAATTCAGCGCGGACCAGCAGTTCCACCTGGGCTGGGACCAATTGTTCGAAGAAGTCCAGGAGGCCCGCGACCTGGGGCACACCGTCAAGCCGGTGGTGATCGGGCCGCTGACGTACCTGTGGCTGGGCAAGGCCAAGGGCGGTGACTTCGACAAGCTCGACCTGCTCGACCGCCTGCTGCCGCTGTACGGGCAGATCTTCCAGCGCCTGGCGGACCTGGGCGTGGAATGGGTGCAGATCGACGAGCCGATCCTGGTGCTGGATCTGCCCCAGGACTGGAAAAACGCGTTTGAACGCGCCTACAACCTGATCCAGCGTGACCCGCTGAAAAAACTGGTCGCCACTTACTTTGGCGGGCTCGAAGAAAACCTCGGCCTGGCGGCCAACTTGCCGGTCGATGGCCTGCACATTGACCTGGTGCGTGCACCTGACCAGTACCCGACGATTCTCGACCGTCTGCCGGCCTATAAGGTGCTGTCCTTGGGGGTGGTCAACGGGCGGAACGTCTGGCGCTGCGACCTGGAAAATGCCCTGGCTACCTTGCAGCACGCCCATGAACGCCTGGGTGATCGCCTGTGGGTGGCGCCGTCCTGTTCGCTGCTGCACAGCCCGGTGGATCTGGGGCGTGAAGACAAGCTCGACGCCGAGCTGAAAAGCTGGCTGGCCTTCGCCGTACAAAAGTGTGAAGAAGTCGCGGTGCTGACCCAGGCCATCAACCAGCCCGAAGCGCCGAAGGTGCTTGCTGCCTTGGCCCAAAGCCGCGCCGTGCAAGCGGCCCGCGGGGCCTCGCCGCGTATCCACAAGCCGGCGGTCCAGGCCCGCGTGGCGGCTATCACCGCCAAGGACAGCCAGCGCCAGTCGCGGTTTGCCCAGCGCATCGCCCAGCAGCGCGCCGGCCTCGACTTGCCGCTGTTCCCGACCACCACCATAGGTTCGTTCCCGCAGACCGCGTCGATCCGCCTGGCGCGCCAGTCGTTCAAGGCCGGCAAGTTAAGCGAAGCCGAATATGTCGAGGCGATGCACAGCGAGATCAAGCACGCCGTTGAAGTGCAGGAAAACCTTGGCCTGGACGTGCTGGTGCACGGTGAAGCCGAACGTAACGACATGGTCGAGTACTTTGCCGAACAGTTGGACGGCTATGTATTTACCCGCTTTGGCTGGGTGCAGAGCTATGGCTCTCGCTGCGTGAAACCGGCGGTGATCTTCGGCGACCTGAGCCGCCCGAAAGCCATGACCGTGGAGTGGATCCGCTACGCCCAAGGCCTGACCGACAAGGTCATGAAGGGCATGCTGACCGGCCCGGTGACCATGCTGATGTGGTCATTCCCCCGCGAAGACGTGAGCCGCGAAGTGCAGGCCCGGCAACTGGCGCTGGCGATCCGTGACGAAGTGGTGGACCTGGAAGCGGCGGGCATCAAGATCGTACAGATTGATGAAGCGGCGTTCCGTGAAGGCCTTCCCCTGCGCCGGGCCCAGTGGCAGCACTACCTGGACTGGGCCACCGAAGTGTTCCGCCTGTGCGCCTCGGGTGTGCGTGACGCAACCCAGATCCATACCCATATGTGCTACAGCGAATTCAACGACGTGATCGAGTCCATCGCGGCGATGGATGCCGACGTGATCACCATCGAGACTTCCCGTTCGGACATGGAACTGCTGGATGCGTTCGAAGCCTTCGCTTACCCGAACGACATCGGCCCGGGGGTCTACGACATCCACTCACCCCGGGTGCCCGACGCCTCGGAAATGGCCAACCTGCTGCGCAAAGCCGCCCAGCGCATCCCGGCCGAGCGCCTATGGGTCAACCCCGACTGCGGCCTGAAGACCCGCGCCTGGCCGGAGACGGAAGCGGCGTTGATTCACATGGTTACAGCTGCCCGGCAATTGCGCGCTGAATGGGCGTAACTGCGGCTGACACAAATCCCATTGTGGGAGCGGGCTTGCCCGCGATAGCGGCAGTTCAGTCACTACTTCTGACAACTGACCCACCGCCATCGCAGGCAAGCCAGCTCCCACATTTGAATTGTGGCGGTACTCAAATTCTCTACCACACGCAGACCCCCCTGTGGGAGCGGGCTTGCCCGCGATAGCGGCAGTCCAGTCACTACTTCTGACAACTGACCCACCGCCATCGCAGGCAAGCCAGCTCCCACATTTGATTTGTGGCGGCACCAAAACTCTCTGCCACGCGCAGACCCCCCTGTGGGAGCGGGCTTGCCCGCGATAGTGGCAGCCCAGTCACCACTTCTGGCAACTGACCCACCGCCATCGCAGGCAAGCCAGCTCCCACATTTGATTTGTGGCGATACCCAAATTCTCTACCACGCGCGGATCCCCTGTGGGAGCGGGCTTGCCCGCGATAGCGGCAGCCCAGTCACCACTTCTGGCAACTGACCCACCGCCATCCCAGGCAAACCAGTTCCCACATGTGGATCTTTGTGCTCAGAGGTATTTGAGCCACGCTATATCCCGCCGCCGGGCCTTGAGCCGGGCAAACCAGCGGACGGGCAGGTACAACGCCAGCGGCAGTAACAACGCCACCAGCCACACCGCCCCCACGCTGTCGAACCCAAAGTGCGTCCCCTGATTCAGGCCAAACAGCGCCACACCCATCACGTACAACACCTTCAGCACATACAGGTGCAGCAGGTAGAAGAACATCGGCGCCGCGCCGAACACCGCCAGTATGTCGATCCAGCGCCGCTGCCCGGCGCGTTCAAAGGCCAGCAGCAACACCAGCCCCACGCCCAGGGTCAGCGCCAGGAACAGCAATGACGGCGGATACTTGGTGATGTTGAAGAAGCTCATCCAGGTCTGCACCGGACTGTCATAGTTGTGCCACGGCGCCTCACCGTAACCATTGATCGCGCGCAGCACCCCAAAGCCCACCAGCGCGCAAATGCCCGCCAGCAACAGATACCGCTGACGCCGCGCCGCCGGCATCGCCCCGGAAAACCACGGGCCGAGGCTGTAACCCAGGGCAATCACCCCGATCCACGGCAACACCGGGTAGGTCGTGCGCAGGCGCAGGGTGTCGCTCACCTCGATCCAGCTGCGCTCATGCAGGATCGTCCAGGAAATATGCCACGCCGACCCCGCCGCGAAATGCACGCCATCGAGCAGGTTATGCCCGCCAATGATCACCAGCGCCAGGCCGATCAGCAGCGGGCGGGGCAGCCACACCAGCGCGGCGAGGGCGATCATGCTCACGCCGATGGCCCAGATCACCTGCATATAGATCACGCTGGGGGGCAGTTGGAAGGTCCAGGCGAAGTTCACCAGGGTAAATTCCAGCACCACCAGGAACAGCCCGCGCTTGAACAGAAACGCCGCAACATCGCCACGGCCTTGGTACTTTTCGCCGTACAGATACGCCGACAAGCCGGTCAGCAACACAAACACCGGCGCACACAAGTGGGCCAGGGTGCGGCTGATAAACAGCGCCGGCTCCGTGCTGTCGATGTTCATCGGGTCACTGACCTGGCGGTGCAGCAGGAACGTCTCGCGCACGTGGTCGAGCAACATGAACAGGATCACCAGGCCGCGCAGGGCGTCGATGGAGAGCAGACGTTGGCGTAAACGGGCAGCGGGAACAGCGTCGGTCATGGTGCAGGGTCGCCGGCGGGAATGTAGGGGCGGTTATCTTATAACATTGGTCGGCCGCTGTGGATTTCTCAGTCGGAATCGGGCCCTGCAAGTGCTAGGGTAGGGCGCAGACTTTGACCACCCTGGAGTGACTTATGAGCGTCCCCGTTGATATCAAGGCTGTCGTGCAATTCTGGACGGCGGCGGGCCCATCACGCTGGTTCAAGAAAGATCCACAGTTCGATGCCGAGTTTGGCGCCCGCTTCCACGAGGCGCACTTCCAGGCAGCCAGGGGCGAACTGGAACACTGGATGGACGAGCCCGAAGGCGCGCTGGCGCTGCTGATCCTGCTCGATCAATACCCGCGCAATACCTTCCGGGGTACCGCCCATATGTTCGCGACCGATCCACTGGCCAGGGCTTATGCCGCACGTATGATCGACGCCGGGATGGATCGGCTGATTGATCCGGCATTGCGGGCGTTTTGCTATTTGCCTTTCGAACATTCCGAAAGCCCTGAGGACCAACAACGGTCTTTGGCCTTGAACAAGCAGCTCGACGCCAGTACCTATCACTGGGCCAAGGAACACGCCGAGATCATCGAGCGATTCGGTCGCTTTCCGCACCGCAACGCGGCGTTGGGCCGGGTGACGACTGAGCAGGAGCAGGCGTTCCTCACGGGCGGCGGATTTTCTGGCTAGTATTCCTCGCGGGAATGGGCCGATAAAAAAGCGACATTGTATTTATCGCCGCACATCTCGTAGCGTGGCTGCTCACCCAAGGAGATGCCACCGTGACTGACCTGCCGATGCGCTTATACGTCGATGCCCTGTTCACCAGCCCGTATGCAATGTCGGTGTTTGTGACCCTGCGGGAAAAAGGCCTACCGTTCGAGGTGCGCCCCCTCGACCTTGACGCGCTGGAGCAGCAGTCGCCGGTGTTTACCGGGCTGTCCGTGACCCAGCGGGTGCCGACCCTGGAGCAGGCTGGGTTTGCCTTGTCCGAGTCGTCGGCGATTACCGAGTACCTGGAGGATGTGTTCCCGCAGGTGCCGGTGTATCCCAGGGAGCCGCGCCAACGTGCGCGGGCACGGCAGATTCAGGCATGGTTGCGCAGCGACCTGCTGGCGATCCGCCAGGAACGCTCCACACTGGTGGTGTTTTGCGGGGTCCAGTATGGCCCGTTATCAACCCAGGCCCAGATGGCGGCCGACAAGCTGATTGCGGCGGCGCAGCAATGGTTGGCCGAGGGCGACGACTACCTGTTTGGCCAATGGTCGATTGCCGATGTGGACCTGGCCGTGATGCTCAACCGGCTGATCCTCAATGGCGATCCGGTGCCCGCGCGGTTGGTGGCATATGCCCAGCGTCAGTGGCAGCGGCCATCGGTACAGGCCTGGGTCAACCAGGCACGTCCGGCGTTGTAGCGCCCAGCGGCCATTCCTGCGCGACTCGGCGGTCGAGGTCTTCCCAGTCTTCCATGCCGAGCACCCGGGTGGTGTTCAGGCCGCGTATGTAGCCGCGCAACTGCTGGGCGGCGGCGCTGGCCTGATCGGCATCGGCAGTCGGGTCCTGCAGGACGTTTTCGTACTCGATCAAATAGTCGGCAACGCGCTCGCGATACTCTGGCAGGACGGCGTTGCGGATGCGATCAAAGGTCTTCTGATGGGGTTTCATGGAGAGGTCCTTCTTATAGATTTTATTGTGTGCCGGTGTCGCAACCGTCAGTGTGGCATGGCTTCGCGGCTGAAAGCCTCCACTGCGGACACCAGGCCCTTGGCGGCCAGCACCACCAGTTCAGCACCTTTCTCAGGCGTTGCCAGGGCCGGGTCGGAACCCATCCGACCATCCGGGTGGCGGGCGCGGAAATCCTGGGCCTCGCGGATCGGGCCGGAAGACGCGATCTGTGGTGAATAGTCGGCGGTCTTGATCAAGTCCGGATAAGCCCATTGGGTAATCGCAATCTCGGAAGGGGTGGCATGGGTGCCATGCCCCGTCGGGAACTGCGCGCGCGCCAGTTCGCCAACACCTTCCAGGTCCCACCAGTTGCACAGCTTCAAGGCAAAGCCGGCAGGGCGACGGGCGAAGCTGGCCTCGGCGTACAGTTCGGAAAAGGCGGCTTCGATGGTGGCGATATTGCCGCCGTGGCCATTGAGAAACAGGATTTTCTCGAAGCCGTGGGCCGCCAGGGAGCGGGTCCAGTCACCGATGGCGGCGATAAACGTCGACGGGCGCAGGGAGATGGTGCCGGGGAACCCAAGGTGATGCTGGGCCATGCCGATATTGAAGGTCGGGCCGACCAGGATATCGGCGTCTTTTTGCGCGTGATGGGCAATGATTTCCGGGCACATCCAATCGGTGCCCAACAGGCCGGTGGGGCCATGTTGTTCATTGGAACCGATAGGAATCACCACGGTGCGGCTACGGTCGAGAAATTGGCTTATCTCGATCCACGTTGACTGGTGCAAAAGCATTGGAGGTTCTCTCTCTGGTCAGGCTCGGCCTTCCAGATACTACCTCAACCGGCGCTGGCGATCTGGCGCGGCTTGCAATTGAGGTAGGGCGAGGATTTCAGCCAGCGCTGGTCGGGGTACCAGGAAAACATGAACTGGCCATCCTTGAGTTTGTCCACCACCTGGCGCGCCACCTGCGGACGCACGGCGGGGCAGCCCTGGCTGCGGCCGATGCGGCCTTCACGCTTGCTCCACAAGGGGCTGACGTAGTCGGCGGCGTGGATCACGATGGCACGGTCGCGGGCCTGGTCATTGAACCCCGGCTCCAGGCCGTCCATGCGCAGCGAGTAGCCATGGGTGCCCTGGTAGCTCTCCTGGGTGCGGAACAACCCGAGGCTGGATTGATGGCTGCCTTCGCTGTTGGAGAACTGGGTGGCGAAGTTTTCCCCGGATTTTTGCCCGTGGGCTACCAGGTCGCGTAGCACCAGTTTTTTTTGCCGCAGATCGAAAATCCACAGGCGACGGGCGGTCGAAGGTTGCGAGTAGTCGATCACGGCCAGGCGTTCAGAGCGTTCCTGGCCGTTATTGACAGCACACTGCATCGCGCTGAGGGCACTTTTAAGTACAGTGGGATTGAGTTCTGGAGCCGAGCGCGCCAGGCTGTTATACAAGGTATGAGGTTTGGCATTCTCTGCGAAGGCACCCGTACAGAACGCGCCCAGGGTGGCGGCGATCAGGCCGAGTCGGCAGTAAATATTCAGCATTTATCAAGCATCTCCGCCGTAGATTGGAGCTAAGCCATTGTTCAAAAAACACGCATGTTACTTGAGCCTTTGCTTGCTCGTAGCACCATTGGTCGCCATGGCCGATGAACTGCCAGTCGAGCCGCCAAACCCAGTACAGCTGGCACTTGGGCAGTTGTCGAGTGTTTGCCCCGATTTGGCGACCCAACTGGATACACCGGCCGAGCTGCGGCTGCAGGCTTTTTACCAGCAACAAGGCAATGCTGCCCTGTGGTCGGTGGACGATCGCCGAACGGCCCTGCAGGGCCAGTTGCTGTTGCTGGCCGACGACGGCCTCGATCCGGCGCACTACCGGCTGCCCGACGTGGCAACCACCAGCAATGTGCTGTGTACCGACTTCGCAACCAGCCAGCACTACCTGCAGGCCCTGCATGACTTGCACTATGGCCGTTTGCAGCAGGCCCATTACGAGCCGCTGTGGCATTCCCAGCCGCCAACTGAGGATCCGGCCGTTGCGGTGCTGGCCCTGGCCAACGCGGGGCTTGCGGATATGCCGGCGGCGTTCGACCAGGCCCGGCCCGCAGCCGATCTGTATCGTAGCCTGCGCGCGGCCTATGCCACCCAACGCCTGCAACCCTTGCCGCAGTGGGGTGTGATTGCCGACGGCCCATTGCTGCGTCCCGGCGGCGAAGACCCACGGGTACCGGCCCTGGCCCGACGCCTGGTCAGTGGCGGCCAGTTGGCGAGCGTGCCCAAGGGCAATCAATACGGCAATGAGCTGGTGGCGGCGGTGAAGCGCTTCCAGGCCAGCCATTCGCTGCAAGCCGACGGGGTGATCGGCCCGGGCACGGTGGCCGAGCTTAACGTCAGCCCGGCGGTGCGCCGCGAGCAACTGCGGGTCAACCTCGAACGTTTTCGCTGGCTGGCCCAGGACCTGGAGCCGGATGGCATTCTGGTCAACGTCGCGGCGGCCCAGTTGAGTGTCTACCAGGGTGGTGTGCCCGTGTGGCAGACCCGCCTGCAGGTGGGCCGCGCCGAACGGCAGACGCCGCTGCTCAAGTCGCGCATCACACGCCTGACCCTCAACCCCACCTGGACCATCCCGCCGACCATCATGCGCGAGGACAAACTGCCGGCCATCCGCCTGAACCCGGAGTACCTGCGCCAACAGAACCTCAAAGTGCTCGACAGTGAAGGCCGCGCCCTGTCGCCCGAGCAGGTGGACTGGTCGCACCCCGGCAACATCCTCCTGCGCCAGGACGCCGGCCCGCGCAACCCGCTGGGCAAGATCGTCATGCGCTTCCCCAATCCATTCTCCGTGTACCTGCACGATACGCCCAGCCAACCGTTGTTCAGCAAGGGGCCACGGGCGTTCAGCTCGGGGTGTGTGCGGGTGGAGCAGCCGATGCTGCTGCGCGATCTGCTGGTGAACCCGGCAGAAAAAGCGCGGACCGAGGAATTGCTGGCGACCGGGCTGACCCATGAGTTCCGCCTGGCTACGCCGGTCCCGGTGTTGCTGGGGTACTGGACGGTGCAGGTGGATAGCCAGGGGGCGTTGCTGTACGCGCCGGATATCTATGGCCGCGATGGCGTGCTGTTGAAGGCTCTGGGCGCGGTCCTGTAGGTGCGCAGCGAGGCGCAATATGAGACCCGGTTGGCATCCTTGAAAAATTAACCATCAGGCATTTCTCAAACACTCAAGAAACCGACCAAGCTTGCCGACGTGATGGGTACATACCCAGGAGCGTTCAATATGAGCAGTCAACGTTTGGCAGTCGGTATCAGCCTGTTTTTCGCGCTCGTCAGTGGCACTGCCCAGGCGGCGCCCGTGAGCCACGGTGTTATCCATTTCCGCGGCAGCATCGTCGAGGCAACATGCACTACGGGCGATGGGGCGGGGGCGACATTGGCCCTGAGTGGTTGCCCGCAGTTTGTACCCGCAAGCAACGTCAGCGCCCAGGGTGTCGAGCCGGTGCGTACCGTCAGTGCCTTGGACCACTCGGTGGTCAAGGTCAAGATGGTGACTGAAACGCGCGATGGTCGTTACTTCGATCGGCAATACAACTTGAGCGATGCGGCAGGCAAACCGTTGCGTTCAGGGGCTTACCTGGTGACGCTGAGTTATCCCTGATTGTCGCGATGTCGAAGGTCCGGCTCGCAGGGGCGTGTTGCCACGAACTTTTCCCGTCAGCCTGGAGATTCAACGCGGGTTGATCAGGTAAAGTCGGCGTCTTCAGGATGAAACGTCAGGTAACAAACTATGGGGCAGTTTATACGGCAATCGGTCTTGGGCCTGCTGGTCATGGTGTTCACCACGCTGGCCGTGGCGCAAACGGCGCCTCCGGCATTGGAGAATGTGCCGCTGAACCAGCGGGTGATCGACCTGACCCATACCCTGGATACCTCGACCCAGCAGCGTCTGACTGAGCAACTGGCAGACCTCGAACAACGCAAAGGCGCGCAAATCGCCGTGATGCTGCTGCCGAGTACGGGCGATGCTGACCTCGAAACATTCACCACCCAACTGTTTCGCGCCTGGAAATTGGGGCGCAAGGGCATCGACGACGGTATTTTGCTGCTGGTGGTCAAGGACGACCGCACTGTGCGGATCGAAGTCGGTTACGGCCTGGAGGGGGTGGTCACGGACCTGTTGAGCGACCGGATTATCGAGGAGCAACTGAACCCGGCGTTTCGCCAGGGCGATTACGCTGGCGGTGTGCAGCGCGCCGTGGACGCCCTGACCGTGCTGGTCGAGGGGGGGGACTTGCCGGCAGTAGACCAGACCCGGGAAACAGTGGATGAAACTGCGGTGTTGCTGGCGCTGATTCTGGGGGCCGTCGGCGGGGTGCTGCTGGCCTCGGGCAAGCTGCATTGGCGCCGCGGCCTGATTGCCGGCCTGGTGCTGACTGTGTTGCTGACGGCACTGGCCGCGATCAATGGCAAGGCCTGGCCGATCTATGTGCTGGCGCTGCCGTTTTGTATGTCGATCAGCGCGGCCCTGTTCGGCGCGTTATGGCAGGCCAAGGCGGTGTTTTATTGCGTAGTGGGGCTGATGACCTACAGCATCGGCCTGGGGTTGGTGGATCACTACCTGACTGAAGTGTCCTTTATGAACTGGCTGGCATGGCCGCTGGCCGCGCTGGCGGTGCTGGGCCTGTACCTGATCCTGTTCGCGGTGATGAAAGCCGCCTGGAAACACAGTCGGCTGGGTTTTTGCGTGCAATCGGTGATGGTGCTGGGGGTGTATGGCGCGGCGGGGTACATGCTGGAGATGGGGCTTGATGGCTGGTTGTTCGCCTGGCCCATCAGCTCGTTCGCGGCGTTGTTCATTTATGGTCAGGGCACGGGCGGGTCGAGCTCCGGTTCCAGCGACCGTTCAAGCTCCAGCTCCAGTTCAAGTTCAAGCTCCGGTGGCGGGTTTTCCGGTGGCGGCGGTTCCAGCGGCGGTGGTGGGGCCTCAGGGAGCTGGTGAGGCCCCGTGCCGGCTCAGAGCGTCATCACCATTTCATGCCAAGCCATCCCGCCGTGGTCTGACGCCGAGGGCTGCACATACTGGTAACCCATGCGCGTGTACAGCGGCACATGCTGCTCCTTACACATCAAGTGGATGGTCTGTTTGCCCATCCCGCGCATGCGCTGCACAAAGGCTGTCATCAATTGCGTGGCGTAGCCCTTGCCCTGGTGCGCCGGGTCCACCACCACCGACATGATCACTACATTCGGCGCATCCGCTGAGTGCCCCACCAACTCCTTGAAGGCCTCATCCGACATCACCACATCATGGGCGCAACCGCCGTTGATAAAGCCCACTACCTGACCGTCCGCTTCCAGAATCAGGAAGCCTTGCGGGTACAGGGCGATACGCGTGGCGATCTTCTCCAGGGTCGCGGCTTCATCGCCCTCATAGGCGCTGATTTCGATCTCGTAGCAGCGGGCGGCGTCTGCCGGCGTGGCGTTGCGCAAGGTGAGGGCGGGCATGGGGATTCCTGGGCTGGGCGATTGAACGAGGGGCTGCATGATAGCGGGGTCGGTGCGCTGGCGAAAATCCCAGCGGCAGGCTTATTGCCGGTGCTTCTCCATCCGAATATCCCCGTCCGCCAATTGCTCAACCTCCACCCAGCCCAGGCGCTGGTAAAACCCACTGGCCCGGCTCGCTTGGGCGGTTTCCAGCCAGATCTGTCGATGGTGCTGGAACAACAAGGCTTCGGCCTGCTCCATCAGTTTGCGGCCCAGCCCGCGGCCTTCGAATTCGGGGCGGATGAAGGCGGCAAATACACAGCCGTCGTCGATATCGGCCATGGCAAACCCGACCGCTACACCTTGCACCTCGGCGACCCAGACGCAGGGCGCTTGCTGCATGGCTAGTTGGATGGCATCGGGGGTGATGCCCATTTCTGCCAACTGCTCGTGGGACAGGTGGTTTTCCCTGACGCTGGTGCGAATGTCGAAGATGGCGTCGATATCTGCCGGGGTGGCGACTCTGATAGGGCTGTTCATGCAGTTCTCGCCGTTATCCATGAATTCAACGTCGTAGATCCCGCGTGCCGCCAGGGCGGTGAAGGGGCGGGTGAGCGGCCGTACATCACTCAGTTCCCAGGCGAGCCAGCCTTCCTCGAAATAGCTGGCGCAGGCCGCTGGCACGTCCTCGGGGGTGAACGCACGCACTGCTTTTACCCGTACGATGGCGACGGCCACGCCGGTTTCATCTTCATCGCCATCGGTATGCAGGAAGCGCCCGTTCTCGACAATCAGCAGGTCCTGGGACGGCTCCAGTTGTGGCTGCCAGCGGCGTATTTCCAGGGTTTTTTCGCCTGCGGCGATGCGGCTGCCGCTGGGGCGCACGATGGAGAGGGCTTTGATGGTGCTGCTCCTAAAGAGGGGTGTTGTACTTCACTGCCGCCGCTGCCCGCGATGGCACGTTCAGACTTCTCAACAACCCCGACACATGGATGCGTACGGTAAACGGCGAAATATCCAGGGCCTTGGCGATTTCCTTGTTGGTCTTGCCTTGGGCGATCAGTCGCAACACCTCCTGCTGGCGCGCGGTCAGGGTGTTGGTGTCCAGGGGCAACAGCCCCGAGGGGGCGAACTTGACCAGCACCTCGCCCTGGCGGATGGCGAGCAGGGCCTGGCCGATTTCTTCGGGGGCGATGTTCTTGCCGATAAAACCATCGGCGCCCAGCGCCATCACCTGTTCGATCAACCCCGGGTCATCGACCATCGACACCACGATTAGCGTGGTGCGCCGCAGTTGCTGGCGCAGCTCGCCCAACTGGCTGATACAGGTCAGGCCGGGGAAGCGCAAATCGAGGATCAGGGTGTCGACTTCGCTGCCGCTCTTGAGCAGGTGCAGCACTGTATCCAGATCGCCGGCCTGTTCCACGCGGGCCTCGGGCAGCAGGCGTTGCACGGTGCGCAGCATGCCTTCGCGAAACATGGGATGGTCGTCGGCGATGATGATCCGGCATGTCATGGTGTGCTCCTCCCTGGGGCCAGGTTGTGTGGCGTGCTACTTTACCACTCTGCTCAGCGCCTGCCTGCTGGGGGCACAGTTTAGACGATGACCGTACAAGGACGTTGCCCATGAAGTTCGTGAAAGACGCCGAACTGGACCAAGCCAACCTGCGTATTGTGGTGGCCGTCTGCGCCATTGTGTACATCAGCCTGCTGGGCTTTTTGCCGGGGCAGTCGATGGACCGCTATGTGCCGGTGATTATTTATATTTGCCTGTTTCTGCTGGTCTCGGTTGTGCTGCGTCAGGTGATTGCACGCTGGCCCGGGCATTACCCGGCGCGACGGGTTTTCGGGATGATCCACGACTACACCGGCACCTCGTTCGGCCTGGTAGTCGGCGGCGAGGCGGCATTGCCGCTGTATGCGGTGATGGTCTGGGTCAACCTGGGCAATGGCATGCGCTATGGCTCGCGCTACCTGGCGATTGCCACGGGCCTGGCGTTGCTGGCGCTGCTGATTGTGTATCGGCTGACCCCGTTGTGGCAGGCGCAGCCCTTTATGGTGCTGATGCTGATGATTACCAGCACGGTGATCCCGGTCTACGCCCACCTGCTGCTGGAGCGCACGCGCAAGGCGTCTGAAGAGGCCACCGCCGCCAACCTGGAAAAGTCGCGCTTCCTCGCCCAGGCCAGCCATGATCTGCGCCAGCCCATCCACTCCATCGGCCTGTTTACGGCGTGCCTGCGTGAAGCGCGGTTGGGCGATGAGGAGCGGCGGCTGGTGGACAATATCGACCGTTCGCTGCTCAACGTCTCGCAGTTGTTCCGCTCCATTCTCGATCTCTACACCCTGGATAACGGCCGGCTGCTGCCCAAATACCAGGTGGTGCATCTGGGTGAGTGGCTGGCCGACCTGCTGCGGCAAAACGCCGAAGCCGCACGCTGGGCCGGCGTAGAACTGCGCCTGCGCCCCTGCGCCCACTGGGTGCGGGTGGATCCGGCGCTGTTGGCAACGATGGTGCAGAACGTGCTCTCCAATTGCTTCAAGTACGGCGGCCAGCGCCCGGTACTGATCGGCGTGCGCCAGCGCGGCGGCGAGGTGCGGGTGGAGATTCACGACCAGGGCCGGGGGATTGCCGAGGAGCATCTGCCGCGGGTCTTCGAGGAGTTCTATCGCGTCCGCCACCTGCGCGACAAGGACGTCGAAGGGGTCGGCCTGGGCTTGTCCATCGTCAAGCGTCTGGGGCAGTTGATGGACATGGACGTGGTGCTGCGCTCCCGGGTGGGCCATGGCACGTCCGTCAGCCTGCGCGGGTTGCACCTGGCGACCGCGCCCCATCAACCCCCGGTGCGCGACGATGCACGCCAGGCGGGGCTGTTGACCGGCTTGAAAGTGTGCCTGGTGGAAGATGACCACAACGTGCTGCTGGCCACCCAGGCATTGCTGGAGCGTTGGGGCTGCCAGGTGCAGGCGGAGTCGAGCGGGCATAACCTGGTCAGCGATTGCGACATCATCGTCGCCGACTATGACCTGGGCAATCACGCCACCGGTATCGAGTGCATCGACCGGTTGCGTGCACAGCGTGGCGTGGCGGTGCCGGCGCTGATTCTGACCGGGCATGAGGTGGAGAAGATCCAGGCGGCGCTGCACGACCGGCAGATCGCCATTTTGTCCAAGCCAGTGCGCCCCGCTGAACTACGGGGCACCCTGCGCGACCTCAGCCAGGGGCCGGTTACTAGTTAAACGGCGTCAACCCGTTACCCCGGGCGCCCTTGGGTTGGCAGTAGGCGGCGGGTTTCATCATGCCAAAGCTGGCCACTGCAAACATCCCGCCGCTGGCACCGCTGGGCACGGAGCAGTTGTAGTCACCGGAGGCGGTGCTGGCGATGTAATAGGTGGTCATGGAGTCGCTGCGGACATTGGAGACACGCTTGACCGGCTCGCCGAGGTTGGTTTCCGAGAGGGTCTTGAGGTGGTCTTCGGTGGGCTTGATATTGCTGCAACCGGCAACACCGAGCATCAGGGCGCCCAACAGGGCAAGGCGGGCGACAGGGGAGTGCAGTTTCATGGCGTGTCTTCCTTGGGGTTGTTTTAGTGTTTTCAACGCACAACGATCCCTTGCACGGCGGGTTCGACGTGCTGGCGGGGAGCATTGGAGTACCGGGGAATATAGCGCCGGGGGCCTGCGGGGTCGATTAGCACAAGTGTGCTAATGGCACCTTGAGGTCACGGCAAACAGAGTTAATTCAGGGAGATTCGCATGCTGCAAATCAGACGCGCCACCGACGACGATGGCCCCATCGCCTTCGACATTCGCCGTCAGGCGATCCGCGGCCAATGCATCGGCGCCTACACCGCCGAACAGATGCTGACCTGGACCCGTGGCGCGGCCGAGGACGGCTATACCGCGCTAATGGCCAAGCCGTTTTACCTGGGCTGCGTCGATGGCGAGCCGGTCGCCACGGGCATGCTTGACCCGGCGCACCGGGAAGTGGGAGCGCTGTTTGTGCTGCCCGGTTCTATCGGGCGCGGTTTTGGCCGGCAGATGCTTGAGCACCTGGAGCAAGTGGCGCTGGAGTTGGGGATTGAGGAGGTGGTGCTGGACGCGACGTTGAATGCCGCGCAGTTCTATCGCAGGCGTGGTTATGAAGGCTGCGAACAGTCCATCTATCATTCGCCTTCGGGGCTGGAGCTGGCGTGTATCCCGATGGTCAAGCGCCTGACTGTTTGAACGCCGCCCGCAGCCGCTCGATCACGTCCGGCACCGTGAGCCCGGCCGTCGCGGGTGGCGTCGGGTTCTCACCGAACTCGCGCCAGATAAACAGGGTGAGTTCGGCCCCATCCGTCGCCGCTTGCCCGTCGCTGCCAGTGCCGAAGTCTTGCAGCACCCGGTAGCGCTCATCCTCCCAGAACAGCGTTTCGACCCAGTCATAGACCGGGATCAAATGAAAATGCAGCGGGAAACCGGGCATATGCCCAAAGCGGCTGATGTATAGCCACTTGGGTTGGAGCTGTACTTCCATCACCCGCTGGGTTTTCGCCAGTAGGCCACCCATTTCCGCCAGGGCCGCGTCGGGCAGGTCAGCCAGCGAGCTGATTGGCGTCTTGGCCCCCAGCATCAAATAACCGGGCAGGGCCGAGGCCAGGTGATGGTTGAGCAGCCAGTGTTCGGTTTCGTGGAGGATATGGGACGGAGCAATGTGCATGGCCGGGCACCTAGGTCGGGCCGGCAGGATACCAAAGGCAACCCCCTGTATCCCAGAAATGGGCGCGATCTGTGTCTTTCGACGGGCGGGTCTTGTGGGTACTGTCCTGCTCTTTGCTTTAACGCTGAGGCAATCATGGATCTACTGGCTACCCCTTTTGGCACCACCGACTGGTCGAGCGTCGAACCAGAGTTGCACCCTGGCGAAACCGGCAGCGCCCTATGGCGCACCTGCCATTTCGGCACCACCCGCGTGCGCATGGTCGAATACAGCCCTGGCTACCTGGCTGACCACTGGTGTTGGCGCGGTCATGTGTTGTTGTGCCTGGAGGGGGAGTTGCAGACTGAACTGGAGGATGGCCGCCAGTTCACCCTGACGGCGGGGATGAGTTATCAGGTGGGCAACGACAGGGACGGGCACCGGTCGAGCACAGCCACCGGGGCCAGGCTGTTTATTGTGGATTGATTAGTCGTCCATCGGCTGAGATGGATCCATCGTGGGGTTTTCAGAGTTTGGTGTCTCGGCACAACTCCCGTATTTGATGGGCGGTGTGGCACAAAGCTCTGCACTCGGCAAAGATCCCCTGTGGGAGTTGGCTTGTTCGCGGTGGCCATCGGTATCCTTTTCTGGGTATGTGTACATATCCGTTGCTGCGGTTATGGCCACTTAGGGTTCCGCCCTTACGGCGGGTCACTTTGGAAGAGCGCCAAAGTAAGCAAAGCGCTCTTGCCCCACCACTCGGTGCCTCGCCTAGGCTCGGCATGCCCGCAGTCAGGCATTGCTCCGTGGGCCCGCCGCGATCGGCCATCCCTGGCCGTGTCGCGGCTACCCCGGCATCCATGCCGGGGTGCCCACTGCGCAATACCTGCCTGCGGCCAGCGTGGTTTAACGGGGCGCCTGAGATCAAGATCAAAAGCCAGATCAAAAGCAGAGCAACAGCAACAGCAAAGCCGGGGCGCGAAGCTGCATTCCCCCCTGTGGGAGCTGGCTTGCCTGCGATGGCGGTGTATCAGTCGATAAATGTATTGGCTGATGCACCGTCATCGCAGGCAAGCCAGCTCCCACAGGGGTACGCACACGCTTCGACGATCAGGTCGGCTGTCAGGCCGCCTCGCTTTGCTTTTGATCTGAGGCGCCCCGTTAAACCACGCTGGCCGTCATCCGATATTGATTTTGGGGGTAACCCGGCAGGACGCCGGGTTAGCCGCGCTGGGCCATGGATGGCCCATCGCGGCGGCCCCCCAAATCAATGTCGGATGACGGGCACACCGAGCCTAGGCGAGGTGCCGAGTGGTGGGGCAAGAGCCCTTTTGGTTACTTTTGGGGCTCTTTTCCAAAAGTGACCCGCCGTAAGGGCGGAACCCTAAGTGGCCGTAACCGCAGCAACGGATATGTACACATACCCAGAAGAAGATACCTAAGGCCACCCCGAGCAAGCCAGCTCCCACCCTCAGGATCAATGGTTCATATGATGACCACCAGCACTACCCAGGCTGCGGGCCGGGGCCTGGATTTCGAGGGTCTGCTTGTCACCCTTGGCATCTTCCACCGTCAGGGTCAGCGGCACCTGGTCGCCTTCCTTGATCTGGCCCGTCAGGCCCATCAGCATCACGTGATAACCCTCGGGATCAAGCTTCACCGCCTGGCCGGCCGGCAGTGCCACGGCATCCACCGGGCCCATGCGCATGACGTCGTCTTTCATGCTCATCTCATGAATCTGCACTTCCTTGGCCACCGGCGACTTGACGCTCAGCAGCTTGCTGTCGCTGTCGGCGGTGAGGGTCATGAATGCCCCGCTCGAATGCTGCCCCGGTACGGTGGCGCGGGCCCAGGCATCGCTGACCTGGACCTGGGCGCTGGCGTGGGCGGCGAGGCCCAGCAGGGAAAGGCCGAGGGCGATGCGCTTGAGGGTGTGGACAGCAGTCATTAGCAGACCTCCATGACGGTGAGCAGGTCTTCTGCGCACTCTTTGGCGTTAAGGGATGCCGACAGGCCCAGGCGCAGGTTGCTGCGGGTGTCGAACACAAAACTGGTGGCGGTGTGGGACAGGGTGTAGGTGTCGCCTGCGGGGATCTTTTCATAAAAGATCCCGAACTCCTTGGCGGCCACGGCGATTTCTTCCGGCGTGCCGTAGAGCGCTTCGAAGCTGGGGTCGAAGGCCTTGACGTAGGCGTCGAGCACTTCGGGCGTATCGCGTTCCGGGTCCAGGGTGATAAAGATCACCTGCATGATTTCGCCGTCGCGGCCCATCAGCTTCTTGGCCTGGGCCATGCGCGCCAGGGTGGTGGGGCACACGGCCGGGCACTGGGTGAACCCGAAGAACACCACCGGCATCAAGCCGCGAAACGAAGTCAGGGTCACGGTTTCGCCGGCGGTATTCTTGAGCTTGAACGTGCGGCCCATGATCTTGTTGCTCAGATCCTTGCCGTACTTGAAATTCAGCTTGGGGCCGGTGTCACAGCCGCTCAGCAGGCCCAGGCCCAGCAGGCCCATACCGGTGAGGACCTTGCGGCGGGTGAGTAACGTATTCATGAAGTGGGCGTCCCGTGAAGCGCCTGACGGCTGCGCATAACAGGTCAGTCAGGCTTTGAAAAGCGGTGAACAAGCAGGGTGGGTAGTCTACCGGTGTTGATCACGCTTGATAATCTGCGACGTTCTGCCACAGGGGCGGTCGCCACCTTACCAGCCGAGGGGGCGATTGCGTCTGTGGCACACTGTCGCAGACGCCTTGAAACGCCCGGCGTACAAGGCTTTGGGCAAATGTTTCAACGATTATCAGGGCTCTTGACCCGCATCAAGGCAGCGTCCCCCCGGCCTGGGGCACAGTCACGCCATACGGACCGGCCCACTGTGAGGCGCTGATGCTCTATCTCCTGTTTCTGCTGGCCCATCTGTTCGCGGCGCTGATGTTTATCGGCACGGTGTTCTTTGAAGTACTGATCCTCGCCAGCGTGCACAAGCAACTGCCGGCCCGCGTCATGCTGCTGGTGGAGCAGGGCATCGGCAACCGTGCCAGGGCCTTGATGCCGTGGGTGCTGCTGGTGCTTTTCGGCGCGGGTATCGGCATGGTCTGGTTGCGCTATCTGCCGGTGCTGGCGGCGCCATCGAGTTCGGCATTCGGCGCCTTGCTGACCCTCAAGTTGATCCTCGCCGCCAGTGTGCTGATGCATTTTTTGCTGACGGTGTGGCTGATGCGTCGTGGGCGGGTCAGCGCGGCCTATTTGCGCTTCGTTCATCTGAGCCTGTTCTGCCATATGGTCGCCATTGTGTTGCTGGCCAAAAGCATGTTTTACATCACCTGGTAACCCCCCTCGTATTCCCTGGCCTTGATGCATATCAAGGTGCGCTGTCCGGTCGCACCGCACAATGATCCACCGTAGCCAGACCCGGAGGCCGTCATGCTCACTGTCATTCATCCCGCCCGCGAGTGGCGCCTGCGCCGTGACCAAAGCGTGCTGGACCAGGGCCAGGTCGACATCGGCAAATTTCATACGGGGATCGGCTCCCTCGACCTGTTGCGCGCCATGCGCAGCAGTCGCCAGCGCCAACGCCCCTTGGCGCTGAACCTGCAATGGCCGGCGGGCCTGGTGGCCGATGACTACCTGGACGCGTTGGAGCAGGAAATCCACCTGGTCGGTTGCCACGTGGGCGGGCGCCAGCCGGTGGATCAATTCCATCTGGGCGGCGCTACCCCGGCGATGGCCGACCTGCAGCGGTTGATGGCGCACCTGCGCAGTCGCCTGCATTTTCTCGAGCATGACCAGGGTGACTACAGCCTCGACCTCGACCCGCTGCACACCGACTGGGCGACCATGGGCCGCCTGCGTGAACTGGGCTTCAATCACATCAATATCGGCGTGTCGGATGCCAGTAGCGACGTCACACCTTCGGTGGCCGGCTATCAAGACCCGGCGCCCATCCAGTCGCTGATCGACGCGGCGCGCACCCTGGGCTTTCGCTCGGTGAATGTCGACCTCGGGTATGGCCACGCCTGGCAGACCTGCAACAGCTTTGCAGCCAAGCTGGCCAGCCTGATCGCCCTCGAGCCGGACCGCCTGCAAGTGTTCGACTATGCCCAGGCCCCCCGGCGCTACCAGCAGCAACGGGCGCGGGCGCTGTCGTCGAATGCCGACAAGTGCGCGATGCGCGCGATCGCCTTCCAGCACCTGGAAGCTGCCGGTTATCACTACATTGGCCTGGGCCAGTTCGTACGCCCTGACGATGACCTGGCGCTGGCCCAGGAACACGGACGCCTGAGCCGCAATTGCCAGGGCTTTACCCGTCATGGTTACTGCGACCATATCGGCTTTGGCCTGGGCGCCATCAGCCAGCTCGACAACCTGTATGCGCAAAACACCGACGACCTGGCGCGCTATCGTCAGCAGTTGGACAGCGACCTGTTGCCCACCGCCCGCGGCTGGCGCTGCGAGGCGGGCGATCAGATCCGTCAGCATGTCATGGAGCGCCTGGCCTGTGACCTGGAGTTGGATATCCAGGCGCTGGAGCGCCGTTATGGTGTGATTTTTTCCCGCTACTTTTCGGCGATCTGGCCGTTGCTGGAGCATCTGCACCAGGACGGCCTGATCGACTTGTCCGAGCGCTTCCTCTGTGTGCTGCCTGCGGGCCGGCAGCGGGTCGAAGCCCTCTGCGCGCTGTTTGACCGGGCAGGCAGCGCGGTTCCCCCTTGCTCCAACGATGAGACCATCGACCATGAAAGCGTTTGAGTTCAACCGGGCCCTGGTGCAGAAATACGACCGCCCGGGGCCGCGCTACACCTCGTACCCGACGGCGCCGCAGTTTCATTCGGCGTTTGCCCTGGATGACTACCGGCAGGCAGTAGCGGCCAGCAACCAGGGGGCGGCCCCCAAGGCGTTGTCGGTGTACATCCACATACCTTTCTGCCAGAGCCTTTGTTACTACTGCGGTTGCCACAAGATCATCACGCGCAAGACCCATCGCGCCGTGGAGTACCTGAGCTACCTCAAGCGCGAAATCCAGATGCAGGCCGCGCTGTTCGATCGCACGCGGCCCCTGACCCAGTTGCACCTGGGGGGCGGTACGCCGACCTACCTGGACGATGCACAACTGGCCGAGTTGATGGCAAGCCTGGCGCAGGGCTTCAGCCTGGATACCAGCGACAACCATGAGTTTTCCATTGAGGTCGACCCGCGCACCATCAGCGTGGAACGCATCCATAACCTGCGCGGGCTGGGCTTCAATCGCCTGAGTTTTGGCGTGCAGGACTTTGATGCCGATGTGCAGGCGGCGGTCAATCGCGTGCAGAGCGAAGAGCAGATTGTGCAGTTGGTCGCGGCCGCCCGGCAGGCACGCTTCAAGTCCATCAGCGTGGACCTGATCTACGGCCTGCCATTGCAGACCGTGGCCAGTTTCGACGTGACCCTGGGCAAGCTGATTGCCCTGCGCCCGGACCGTGTGGCGGCCTACAGCTACGCGCATTTGCCCACGCAAATCCGCGCCCAGCGCATGATCCGCCCCGAAGACATGCCACCGCCGGAGCGCAAGCTGGAGCTGCTGGAGTTGACCATTCGCCGGCTGACCGAAGCGGGTTATGTGTACATCGGCATGGACCACTTTGCCTTGCCCGACGACGAACTGGCCCTGGCCCGGGCCAATGGCACCTTGCAGCGCAATTTCCAGGGCTACTCGACCCATGCCGATTGCGACCTGATCGGGCTGGGCGTGTCGGCCATCGGCAAGGTGGGCGACAGCTACAGCCAGAGCGTCAAGGAGTTGTCCCAGTACTACGCGCGGATCGACGCCGGGTTGTTGCCGGTGCAGCGCGGCTACCGCCTGAACGCCGATGACGTGTTGCGCCGGGACGTGATCAACGGCCTGATGTGCCATGGGCGCATTGACTTTGCCGGGGTCGAGGCGGGGCATGCGATCCGCTTTACCGAATACTTTGCCCAGGCGTTGTCACAGTTGGATGAGCAAGTGGCGGATGGTTTGCTGCATGTCGAGGACGATGGGGTGCAGTTGCTGCCCCAGGGGCAACTGATGGTGCGCAGCGTGGCGATGGCGTTTGATGCGTACCTGGGTGGGCAGCAGAAGGGGCAGTTTTCCCGCACGGTCTGACTACCGAATCCACCCTTGTGGCGAGGGGACAAGGCCCCTTGCCACAGCCCCCCTCACCACGGCTCAGGTATAGGCGCCTGCCGCGCCGTTGGTGCGCTCAATCTCTTCCACCAGCTTATCAATCCCCTCCAACCGTGCCCGGTTGTCGTGATCCCACGGATGAAACCCCGGCTTGAAATAATGCAGCCACGGCCGCGCCATGCGCGGGAACACGCCCTTGGGCCCGTAGAGAAACTTCAGCATCCGCCAGAAACCCTTCAGATGCCCGCCCGCGCGGCGATCGGCGATCAGCAGGCGCAGGTGGAAATCAAACACCACCAGCCAGAAAAACACCGTGGTGAACAGCATGGTCCCGGTGCGCAGTAGATAGCGCTTGGGCCCTGGTTTGATCACGCTGTTCCACACATCAAAGGCCACGGCCTTGTGCTCGGTTTCTTCGAGGGCGTGCCAGTACCACATCTGTTGGTAGCCTTTGAGCGAATCACCAAAACGCGTGGGGTCGCTGAGCAGGATTTCCGCGAGCATCGCCGTGTAGTGTTCCAGGGCGATGGTCACCGCCAGGTTGAAGGACGGCGGCAAGTGCTTCTTTTGCAGGTCGAGCATAAATTTCAAGCGGCGGTCCAGCAGGTGGGCCGGCAGCCCGGCGGCTTGCAGCAGCTCGTTGTAGGCCACGTGCTCGCGGCTGTGCATGGCCTCCTGGCCGATAAAACCCTGGATCTCCTTTTTCAACGCCGGGTCGTCGATGCGCTGGCGATAGTGGCGCACGCTGTCCATGAAGAACAATTCGCCCTGGGGAAACAGCAACGACAGGGCATTGAAAAAGTGCGTGATGAACGGGCCTTGCTCGTGCCAGTCCTTGATGCGTTCGGCAGGCAGGGTAAAACGCAGGTCGCGGCGAATGGGCAGCATTATGGCGACTCCTGTTCAGAGAGGGGGGAGGGTGGCAGGGCCTTGCGCTGTTTCGGTGCCATGCGCCGGCTGGCGAACACCACCAGCCCTTGATAGGCCGCCGGCAGCCAGCGCGCGAGCAGATCCAGGGCGTAGGCGTCGCGGCCGATCAGCACGCGGCGCTTGTTCTTGCGCACGCCCTGCAGGATGACCTTGGCGGCCTGGTCGGCATCGGTGATAAACAGTTTTTCGAAGTCGGCGCGGGCCTGTTGTTCGCTGTGGATCAGGAACCCGGTCATGTTCGCGTCGATCCGGCTGCTGCGGCAGATGTCGGTGCGGATCCCACCGGGATGCACGCAGGTGGCCGAGACGCCGCTGCGTTGCAAATCCAGTTCCTGGCGCAGGGACTCGGTAAAGCCGCGCACCGCGAACTTGGTGGCGTTGTAGCCGCTCATGCCGGGCTGGGCGAACAGGCCGAACACGCTGGAGGTGTTGACCACATGCCCCTCGCCGCTGGCCTTGAGGTAGGGCAGAAAGGCCTTGGTGCCGTACACCACGCCCCAGAAATTAATGCCGACGATCCACTCCAGGTCGGCGTAGTCCACACCTTCCACGGTGCTCGACAGGGCCACCCCGGCATTGTTGAAAATCAAATTCACCTGGCCGTGTTCTGCCGCGCAACTGGCGGCCCAATCCTCCATGGCCTGGCGGTCGGCAACATCCACCTCCCTTGACGTCACGCGGATCGGCGCCAGGCTGCTGCGCTGGATCAGCTCCACGGTTTGTTGCAGGCCGGCCTGGTTCTTGTCCGCCAGGGCCAGGTGACAACCCTCGCGCGCCAGGGCCAGGGCCAAGGCGCGGCCCATGCCGGACGCGGCACCGGTGATGGCCGCCACGCGGCCATTGAATGACTTCATGACAGGCTTCCTTCTGCGGTGGCATGGGGTGGCGCGACGGGACGCGGTGTGGCGCCGGTCAATAGTGGCGTGACCTGATAATCGCGCAGGGCGAACTGGCGGGTGACCTGTTTGAAGCGCCAGGTCGAGCCGGGCCACAACGTCGTATTTTTGCCGGTGCGCGGGTCGAGGTACCAACTGCGGCAGCCGCCGGTGTTCCAGATAGTGCGCTGGAGTTTTGCCTGGATTTGCTGGTTGTAGGCGCTTTCCACGGCTGGCTTGACCTCGACCGTGGCGATTTGCTGGCGGCGCATCTGTTGCAGGGCATCGAGGATGTAGGTGACCTGTGCCTCGATCATCAGAATCATCGAGTTGTGGCCCAGCCCGGTGTTGGGCCCGACGATCAGGAACAGGTTCGGATAGCCCGGCACGGTGGTGCCCTTGTACGCATGGGCGCCATCGCGCCAGGCCTCCATCAGGTCAATGCCGCCGCGCCCGATGATGCAGTCGCGGGGCAGGGGGTCGGTAGCCTGGAACCCGGTGCCGAAGATCAGGCAATCAGCCGGGTGCTTGATGCCATCGGCGGTGACGACCCCGTCGGCCTCGATTCGCAGTACAGCGTCGGTGACCACTTCGACATTGCTGCGTGAGAGCGCTGGGTAGTAGTCGTTGGAGATCAGTACGCGCTTGCAGCCGATGGTGTAATCCGGCCGCAGGACTTTGCGCAGGGAAGGGCGTGCCACTTGTTTGTGCAGATGGCGCACGGCGATTTTTTGCACCACTTTCATCAGGCGCGGGTGCAGCGCAAAGCCCACCACCCGACCTTCCAGAGCCCAGTAGAAAGCCCCGCGCACCAGGCGCTGGGTGAACGGCAGATGCTTGAACACCCAGCGCTCAAAACCTGAAATGGGGCGGTCCGGCTTGGGCATGATCCACGGCGGGGTGCGCTGGAACAGGTCCAGGTGCGCCACGTGGGGGGCGATACGCGGCACGAACTGGATCGCACTGGCGCCGGTGCCAATCACCGCCACACGCTTGCCCTGGAGTGAATAGTCGTGGTCCCAGTGCTGGGAGTGAAAGCGCTTGCCCTTGAAACTGTCCAACCCCGGAATATCCGGCAGTGCCGGGCGGGACAGTCCCCCCATCCCCGACACCAGTACCCGTGCACTGACGCGGCGGCCATTGCTGAACTGCAATTGCCAGCGTTGCAGTTGCTCGTCGAACACCGCCTGTTGCAGGCCCATGCCAAAACGCAGGTACGGCGCCAACTCAAAGCGCTGTGCGCAATGTTCCAGGTAGGCACGGATTTCCGCCTGGGGGGCGAACTGGCGGGTCCAGTCGGGGTTGGGCGCAAAGGAAAACGAATAGACGTGGGATTGCACATCACAGGCGCAGCCCGGGTAGTGGTTGTCGCGCCAGGTGCCGCCCAGGGAGTCGGCCTGTTCGGCAATAAAGAAGTCGTCGAGCCCGGCTTGCTTGAGTTTGATCGCCATGCACAGGCCGGCGAAGCCTGAGCCAATGATCGCGATATCGACGCAATCTGCCGGGCCGCTTGGCTGGGTAGAGGCATTCATAGGGTGTCCCTCGTGGGCTGTGGGCGCCTTACGGGTGTTGACATCGGATGTGCTCCTTTTTTGTTTTGGCTTTTAGATAGAACACCATTGCAAAGAAAAATTGTATTTATTATTTTAAAAAAGATTTTTAATAATCTACCTGAAAATGTCGTCTACGCTAGACCCTTGTCCTTTATGTGCGATTTGTCCGACGGACGAACGCTTGACGCACGCAGTTGAAGTCCAGGGTGTGGACGATGGCTGAGGTCTTGACCAATACCGGTCGGATCGCCAGCAGCAGGGAAGCAGAGGACCGAGCTATGGCTGTCGAATGGGTTGTCGCTGCGGGTGTGTTTATGGCTGCCAGTGCGGCGTTATGGGGCTTGAGTGCCTGGATGACGCGCCGTATCGAAGCGGCTGTTCCAAGTAACGGGCGCTTTCTGGAAGTGGATGGCGAGCGCTTTCATTATGTAGACGAGGGCAAGGGCCCGCCGCTGGTGATGATCCACGGCCTGATGGGCAGCAGTCGTAACCTGACCTATGCCTTGGCCGCACAACTGCGCGAGCACTTTCGGGTGATCACCCTGGACCGACCCGGCTCAGGCTATTCCACCCGCCGCAAAGGCACCGGTGCCGACCTGCCAAGCCAGGCCCGGCAAGTGGCGACCTTTATCCAGACCCTGGACCTGGGCCAGCCCCTGGTGCTGGGGCATTCCCTGGGCGGGGCGATCTCCCTGGCCCTGGCCCTGGACCATCCCCATGCGGTGTCCGGGTTGGTGCTGGTGGCACCCCTGACCCATCCCCAGCGCATGCTCCCCCTGGTGTTTCTGTCGTTGGCGGTGCGCCCGGCCTGGCTGCGGCGCTGGGTGTCGCGCACGCTGACGGTGCCCATCGGCATGCTCACCAGTGGTGCGGTGGTCAAGGGCGTGTTCGCTCCCGACCCGGCGCCGGCCGACTTCGCCACCCGTGGCGGCGGCCTGCTGGGGATGCGCCCCGATAACTTCTATGCCGCTTCCACCGAAATCAGTCTGGTCAACGATTACCTGCCCGAGATGGTCAAACGCTACCCGCAACTGCGCCTGCCCATCGGCCTGATCTATGGCTCGCGGGACAAGGTGCTGGACTTTCGCAAGCACGGCCAGGCCCTGGCAGACAAGGTGCCAGGGCTGAAGCTGCAGCTGGTCGAAGGCCGTGGCCATATGCTGCCAATCACCGCCACCGAGCGCGTGGCGGCACTGGTCGAGCAGGTGGCCAAGCGCAGCAAGCCGGTGGCAAGCGCCACGGTGTTGCACCCGCCGTTTGCGCTGGCGAGTAAATAATCGTGAACCCCACGGCGTGGTCGAAAGTCGCTGACGCTTGCCCTAGACACCTGACCGAACGGATGAAAAAGAGACTGGCCGGTCACGTAAAAAAGGCCCCGAAAAAGTAGTTGACGACCTATCGATTCCGCGCTATTTATTTAAAAAAATATTTCAATATTTATTTTGAAATGATTTTTGAAATGCCTAAGAGCGAATAAAATAATGAAAAAAACGCCTTTTATCGCATGGTTTGTTTCAAGTGGCCGTCAGTGCCGCCTGAACCGCTTTTCTGCCTCTTTTGCTTCGCTCTCACTCTCTGCCGCGCAGTGCGCCCGGAGGTTGCCATGAATCAGACCCTGGCCGCCCCCCACGTCTGGACCGACGGCAAGCGCCACCTGTGGTGGCTCGGCATCATGCCTCTGGCGACCCCGCTGCTGTCCGGCGCCCTGGCTATCACTACCGGCGTACAACAACTGTGGTGGGTCGGTGTACTGGTGATTTTCGGCCTGATCCCGCTGATCGACGGCCTGCTCGGCGAAGACGTCAGCAACCCGCCGGAATCCGCTGTCAGCGGCCTTGAATCGCAGAAGTACTACCGCTGGATCGTCTACACCGGGGTGTTGTTCGTTATTTCCTCGGTGGTGATCACCGGTTGGCTGGCCGTCAGCGGCATCGACTGGATGATCAGCGGCGGGCTGCTGCAACTTACCGCCTCCCTCGATCCTTCGAGCTGGATGGCGCAAACCGCCAGCTTCCTGACGGCCCGGGTGCAGTTGCACGGTGAGGTCAGTGGGTTTACCTACCTGGGCATGGCCATGTCCACCGGCGCTGCCACCGGCATCGCGATCAACACCGCCCATGAACTGGGGCACAAGCCGCGCCTGCTGGAGATTGTGCTGGCGAAGATCACCCTGGCGCCGACCTTCTACGGGCACTTCTACACCGAACACAACCGTGGCCATCACGTACGCGTTGCCACCCCGGAAGATCCGGCCAGCTCGCGACTGGGGGAGAGCTTCTGGGCCTTCCTGCCGCGCTCGGTGTGGTTCAGTGCGCGCTCGGCCTGGAACCTGGAACGCGAACGCCTGCGCAAGCTCGGCCTGCCGGCGTGGCACTGGAAGAACGGCGTACTCAGCGCCTGGATGTACAGCGTGGTGTTGTGGGGCGCGATGATCGCCTGGCTGGGCATGGCGGTGATTCCCTTCCTGTTGATCCAGGGCATCTACGGCTTCTCGTTGCTGGAAGTGGTGAACTATGTCGAGCACTACGGGCTTAAACGCCAGAAGTTGCCTAACGGCCGTTATGAACGGTGTTCGCCGCGCCACTCGTGGAACAGTAACCGTATTGTCACCAATATCTTTCTGTTCCAGTTGCAGCGCCACTCTGATCATCACGCCAACCCGACTCGCAGTTATCAGTCGTTGCGCCACTTTGATGAATCGCCGCAACTGCCGTATGGCTACGCCAGCATGATTGTCTGGGCCTATATCCCTTACTTATGGCGCCGGCGTATGGATCACCGGGTACTACGGCATTATTCGGGGGATGTCACCCTGGCCAATATCCAGCCATCCAAACGCTTGAAGATACTGGAGCAGTACGGCAAGACCAGCACCTTCTAATGTGAATTAACTGTTGTAGGGCGCACTCGGGATCTGTGTATCGCGCAGGTTTTCATCGCCCACGGTTTGCCGGTTTCGAGTGCTGCTTAGTTGCAAGAAAGTTGTTTGACCCTAACAAAAATAAAATCAAGGGAAGGACGTACACCATGCAAACACCTGCCAAGTTCACTGCGCATATCGTGCTCGCTGCACTGGGGCTTATTGCCTATCACCAGGCCCAGGCCGCCCGTATCGAACCCGCCGGCAGCGCCTTCACTGCCCAGGGCCCCATCAGCTTTTCCAAGGGCGCGCTGATCAGCGCCGACTGCACCATCAAGGTGGCCGGCAAGGTCGCGGCCGATGGTTCGCAAGTCAATGTCGACAAGGTCGAGTTTGACGGTGGCCTCAAGTGCAGCCGCGTCGAAGCCATCAACCTGCCGTGGATATTAGTGGCCAGGGATGCCAGGAGCGGCTCCATGTCGAAGATCAGCGTCGATGTGCACGCCTTTGGCCTGGGCGGCAAGTGTGGCCCGTCCACTGCCGAAGGCACCTGGGATAACGCCACCGGCAAGTTGGAAGCGGTCAATGTGCCGATTGGCGAAGACTGCAAGATCAAAACCGTGTCGATCAAGATGCCGCCGACGTTCAAAGTCGTCGAGTAAACCCCCGAATTTGTAGCGGTAAATGAATTGAAATTTGGCTGGAAAGGGAAGTTCTGCTGTTTCTCCGTGACCTCTCGATCATGGCCATTACCCCGGCGAAATGACTCGCCATACATGTGAGGAAAAATAATGAAAAGTTTGAAAACCCTCGTTTGTGTAAGTTCGTTTGCTCTGTGCTTTGGCGCGGCTTCGATGGCCAGTGCGGCGTCTTTTAGTCCAATTGGAGCGACGTTTACTACAGGGGCGACTGGGAGCATTGTTGTTAAATCACCTTCGTCGTTTCAGCAGCCCGTAACATGTAAGGCTGTATTCGAAGGCAAGGTGCGCCCTGATGGTAAGGCAGATATCACCAAAGTAACTATCTCTCCAGGATCAAGCGTGCTGTGCAACCTACCCAATATCACTGGTTTGCCTTGGTTGCTGGAAGCCACCAGCACAAGTGCCGGTAAAGCTTACAACGTTGGTTACACGATCACTTCGTTCCCTCCAACCAACTGCGGCCCTACGGCTATCGATGTAGCGCTGGCCTCAACCCCAGCTCCGTCTCCAAGTATCACTCTTGCTGCGACCAACCAGCCGCTTAGCGGCAGTTGCACGGTGGTGACACTGAACGTAGGCGCTACCGGCGTCACCATTGTTCCTTGATGCCGGCACTTCGGAAATAGGCTTGATCACCCGGTGAAAAACAGGTGCCTCGTCAGAGGCATCTGTTGAGGTAAAGCCGTTCGGTCCAACCGGCTGTGACAAATAAAAACAATAAGGAGTGACGCATGAATAATATGAAGCAGCAGGCCCAGGCGTTGTTAGGCCTGGCATTGTTGGGCGGGCTGATCGCCTCAGCGGGAACCGTTCAGGCGGGTGGTTTCATGACGCCAACCGCAAACACTGCTGGTTGGGGCCGGGCGTTTGGTGGGGGGTCGATGTTCAAGAACGACCCGTCATCGGCGTACAACAACCCTGCTGCCATGGCTTTCATTGACAAGACCATTTCGCAGTTCACCATCAACTACGCAAACATCGACATCAAATACAAAGGGTCGGCGTATGACTACGCTGGCAATCCGACGTCCAACACGGTCTATGATCCCAATACTGGCGAGTTAACATCGACACCTCGCACCGGTAATGGCGGTCAAGGCGGCTTCGAAGCGTGGGTACCCACTGGCTTCATGGTGATCCCGATCAACGATCGTTTTGCCTTTGGTTTGAGCCAAGTGGTGCCGATGGGCGCGCGCACAACCTGGGATGAGGATTGGAAAGGTCGCGACTTCGCGGTGGACACCCGCATCGAAACCGTGGGCCTGACCGGCTCCCTGTCGTTCAAGGTCAATGATGAGTTTTCCATCGGTGGTGGTGCGATTCTCCAGCACACCAAAGGCTTTGTGAGCCAGAACGTCGATCTGTATGCCGCTGCTGCGCAGTCGCCGGACTTCGGGATGATTCCGTTCCCGGCCGGCCAGGGCTTCGCCTTGATGCGGGTCAAAGTCGACAATAACTCCCTGGGTTGGTTTGCGGGGATGACCTGGAAACCCACGGCGCAGGACACCCTGGGCTTGAACTATCACGCCAAGATCAAGAACAAGCTGGAGGGAAAGTACAACATGTACGCCGATCCAGGCTCGGAAGGGCTGATGACCACCCCGGTGGTCGACGGTAAAACCCTGGTCGAGTTGGCTTACCCTGGGCTGAAACTGTATCCGGGCGGTGCCAATGCCTCCACGCAACTGGATATCCCTGCCAACGCGTCCCTGGACTGGGTACACGACTTCTCTGACCGCCTGGCCCTGGGCGCCAGTGTGACCTGGACCCAATGGTCCTCCTTCGAGGCGCTGACCTTGAAGTCCAATGGCAGCACCATCGTGTCGATCCCGTACAAGTACAAGAACACCTGGATGTATTCGTTCGGCGGTGACTACAAACTCACGGATGACTTTACCGTGCGTGCCGGTGTGGCCTTCGACCAGACCCCAACCCGCAACTCCACCCGTGACCCGCGTATCCCGGATGGGGATCGCACCTTCGCTTCCCTGGGCTTTGGCTACAACATCCGCGCCATTCCGGGCCTGAGCATCGACGGCGCGTATTCCCGCCAGTTTGTGGAGACCGTCAAGCTCAAGACCAAGAACGTTGACCGTCTTGGCGCAGCGTCGCTGGATGGCAAATCCGAGGCCAAGGGCGAAGTGGTCAGCCTGTCGGCTACCTACGCCTTCTGACCTGGGGTTGTATCTGCGTAGTGCCTGGGTAAACGCGTAGTCAGCGCATCTTTCTACTGCGTTTACCCGGTGCTCCACCTGTGGGGCGCCCACGCGACCCCTGGTGATTTCCTTCTCCCTTTAACACTTCGGCTGACGCGTTCGGCCGAGAATTATTTCGCAAAGACATTAAATAAAAATTTCAAAACAAAATTTGAATTTGGCTTTTCAAGTTTGTAGTGTGGTGATCAGTCGCAGGCCGTACCGACCTGCTGCTGTGCGTGCCGTGCCCTGAATAATAAGTAGAGGTATCTCCATGGTTATCTGGTTATTGGCGGGACTCGCTGTGGCGACTGCCCTGGCGTATCGACAAGCGGCAGCCACCCTGTGGCTGGGTGCTGGCCTGGCCTGGTTGGCGGGCGGCTATCTGTTCAATGTGGTTGCAGGGTTTGGCCTGAGCGTTGCGGCGTTGCTGGTGGTGGTACCGGCGCTGCTGATGAGCATCAAGCCCCTGCGTCGCACACTGTTGACCAGCAGGGCCCTGGGCCTGTTTCGCACGATCATGCCGGCCATGTCCGACACTGAACGCGCGGCTATCGAGTCCGGCACCGTGTGGTGGGACGCCGAGTTGTTCAGCGGCAAACCCAATTGGCCGCGCCTGCTGCAAGCCGCGCCGGCACGCTTGAGCGCCGAAGAACAGGCCTTTCTCGACAACGAAGTAGAAACCCTCTGCGACATGGCCAACGACTGGGAAACCACCCAGGTCTGGCAGGACCTGTCGCCCGAAGGCTGGCAGTACACCAAGGACGCCGGCTTCCTCGGCATGATCATTCCCAAGCAATATGGCGGCAAAGGCTTCTCCCACTATGCCCATTCGCAAGTGGTGATGAAGCTGTCGACCCGTTGCTCGGCGGCAGCGATTTCGGTGATGGTCCCCAACTCCCTGGGCCCCGCCGAACTGTTGCTGCATTACGGCACCGACGCCCAGCGCAATTACTACCTGCCGCGCCTGGCCCGTGGCGAAGACATCCCGTGCTTTGCCCTGACCAGCCCCTATGCCGGCTCCGACGCCGGGGCGATTCCCGACCTGGGCATCGTCTGCAAGGGTCTGCATGAAGGCCAGGAAGTGTTGGGCTTCAGCGTGACCTGGGACAAGCGCTATATCACCCTCGGCCCCATCGCCACGGTGCTGGGTCTGGCCTTTCGCGCCGAAGACCCTGACGGCCTGCTGGGCCAGCCCGGCTCGCTGGGCATCACCTGCGCGTTGATCCCCACTTCCCATCCCGGGGTGAACAGTGGTCGCCGCCATTGGCCCCTCAATGCGGTGTTCCAGAACGGCCCGACCACCGGCAAGGACGTGTTTATCCCCCTGGAGTGGGTGATCGGCGGCCGCGAGCAAGTGGGCAACGGCTGGCGCATGCTGATGGAATGCCTGGCCGCCGGGCGCGCGATTTCCCTGCCGTCGGCCAACGTCGGCCTGGGCAAGGTGGCGGTACGCGGTACCACGGCCTACGCGGCGATGCGCAAGCAGTTCGGCCTGCCGATTGGCAAGTTTGAAGGGGTGCAGGCGCCCCTGGCACGTATGGCCGGGCACCTGTATGCCTGCGATGCGGTACGCAAAGTGTCGGTGGCGTCGTTGGATGCCGGCGAGAAACCCTCGGTTATCTCGGCAATTGCCAAATACCACGTCACCGAGCGTGCGCGGATCATCGTCAACGATGGCATGGACATCGTCGCCGGCAAGGGTATTTGCATGGGGCCCAACAACTTCCTGGCCCGTGCCTATCAACAAAGCCCCATCGCGATCACGGTGGAAGGCGCGAATATCATGACCCGCTGCCTGATCATCTACGGTCAGGGCCTGATCCGTTGCCACCCCTACGTGTTCCGAGAAATGGAAGCGGCGCGCAACACTGATAATCGCCAGGCGTTGCTCGAGTTCGACAGCGCCATGTTCGGTCACCTGAGTTTTGTGCTGGCCAACACCGTACGTGCGGCAGTGCATTCCCTGACAGGCGGACGGCTGATTGGCGTACCGGCCAAGACGGATCCGGCGCTGGCGTCCTACTACCGCCAGGCCAATCGGCTGTCGGTGGTGCTGGCGTTGATTTCCGATATTTCCATGGGCGTGCTGGGCGGCGCGCTCAAGCGCAAGGAAAGCATCACCGGGCGCCTGGGCGATATTCTGTCCCAGCTCTACATCCTGTCCTGCGTGCTCAAACGCTTTGAGGACGATGGCCGGCCCCAGGCCGACCTGCCGTTGGTGCATTGGTCGGCCCAGGATGCCTTGTTGCGGGCCCATGAAGCCCTGGCCGAGGTGCTCGACAATTATCCTTCGACGCCGGCTGCGGCAGTGATGCGTGGCTTGAGCTTCCCGTTCGGCATTCCCCAGCGCAAACCCTCCGACCGCCTGCTGGCCCAAGTGGCCGAGCTGGTGCAGACCCCGGGCGAAAGCCGCGACCGTTTGCTGGCCAATTCCTACATCCCGCGTCCGGAAGTCGACAAGCTGGCCTATGGCGAACTGGCGTTCCGCCTGCTACCCCAGGTGGAGTTGATCGAAGGGCGGCTCAAGGCGGCGGTCAAGCAAGGCACCCTCGGCCCGATGCCGATCAGCAGCACGGCCTTTACCGCCTGGCGCATCAAGGCCCGCGCCCTGGATTTGATCAGCGCCGACGAAGACGCCTTGCTGGCGCGCTATGTGGAATACGCCGATCACGGCATCCAGGTGGACGACTTCCCACAGGACTTCGGGTTGCTGGAGGCCTTGCAAAAGCGCCAGCAAACGTTGGAACAAGCGGCCAAACCCAGCAGCAAAAAACGTGAAAACGCCCCGGTGAACTAGAAACGAGCGCGCTCAATGGGGGAGCGGGCTTGCCTGTGATAGCGGTGTATCTGCGCCACAGATGCAATCGGATCCACCGCCATCGCAGGCAAGCCAGCTCCCAAAAGGGGTTGGATTTGCAGGTCAGGAAAACGGATTGATTTATGAGCGACAGCTACCTTTCTTTTGTTAATTCTGCCTGGGGCCGTCGTCTGGCCCAGGCTATCGGCTTGCCGCAACCCTTGGCCCTGCAACGTCACCGCAGCGGCCAGCAGGGCCTGGCCAACCCGGTGATTATCGCTGGGGCAGGGCGCCTGGCGGACGAAGTGCGGCGCCTCTTCAAGGCCACCGACACCGTGCCGGCCCAGGCCGCCACGCTCAAGGCGCCGTCCACGGTCAAGGTCCAGGGCGCGGTGTTCGATGCCAGCGCCGTGGTCGACCTCAAGCAACTGGACGAACTCTACGAATTTTTCCATGCCAACGCCCGGCGCCTGGGGCCGCACGCGCGGGTGGTGCTGCTGGGCACCGCGCCCGAACACTGCCAGGACTTGCCCCAGGCCATCGCCCAGCGAGCTCTGGAGGGCTTGGTGCGATCCTTGGCCAAGGAGCTGCGGCGGGCGATCACCGTGCAGTTGATCTATGTCGCGCCGGGTGCCGAGCAGGCCCTGGACAGCAGCTTGCGCTTCTTCCTGTCGCGGCGTTCGGCCTATGTCTCGGGGCAGGTGGTGCGCCTGGAAAAACCGGTCGATGCCGCCCCCGCCATCAACTGGGACAAACCCTTCAGCGGCCGCCGCGCCCTGGTCACTGGGGCCTCCCGTGGCATCGGCCTGGCCATCGCCCAGGTGCTGGCCCGTGACGGCGCGCACGTGGTGTGCGTGGATGTGCCGCAAGCGCTGCCCTCCCTGGAGCAGGCGGCCAGCAGCGTCGGCGGCCAGGCCTGGGCGCTGGACATCACCGGCGCCGATGCGCAGCAGCAGTTGCAGGCCTATGTGGCCGAGCATGGCGCGTTTGATGTGGTGGTGCACAACGCCGGGATCACCCGCGACAAGACCATCGCCAAGATGACCGAAACCGCCTGGCGCAGTGTGCTGGCAGTCAACCTCGAAGCGCCGTTGCAGTTGAGTGAAGCCTTGTTGCAAGGGCAGGGGCTCAAGGCCGGTGGGCGGATTGTGTGCGTGTCGTCGATCTCCGGGATCGCCGGCAACCTGGGGCAAAGCAACTACGCCACCTCCAAGGCCGGGGTGATTGGCCTGGTGCAGGGCCTGGCGCCAGTGGCGGCGGCGCAGCAGGTCACGGTCAACGGCGTGGCGCCGGGGTTTATCGAGACCCAGATGACCGCGAAAATCCCGCTGATGATTCGCGAAGCGGGGCGGCGCATGAACTCCCTGTCCCAGGGCGGGCAACCCATCGACGTCGCCGAAACCATCGCCTGGCTGGCGCACCCGGCTTCGGGCGGGGTCAACGGCCAGGTGGTGCGCGTATGTGGCCAAAGCCTGTTGGGAGCCTGAGCATGGACGACGTGACGCAGATTATCGACCCGCCACCGTCGCGCAATCGCCTGCTGCTGGACGGCCTGTTGGCGATGCGCAAACCCAGGCTGGAAGGCGCCCCCACGTTGCCCCGGGAGCGCCTGGTGCGCTCGGCGGTGGAGTTGAGCGCCCATGCTATTGCGGCTTATGGCCGGGCCTGTGGCTTTCGGCGCGAGCAAGGGGTGCCGCTGTCCTACCCCCATGTGCTGGCGTTCCCCTTGCACTTGATGTTGCTGACGCGCCCGAGCTTTCCGTACCCGGCCAGCGGCATGGTGCATCTGGCCAATCGCATTCGCCAACATCGACGCCTGCAGGAAGGTCAGGCCCTGCGCCTGGAAGTGTTTGCCGAGCGCTGGGTGGCCCATGCCAAGGGCCAGGCCTTGAGTATTGCCACCCACGCTTACAGCGCGGGCGAGTTGGTGTGGCAAAGCGAAAGCCTGTACCTGCGTCGCGATGTCGCCAACCCGGTGGGCGAGCCATGGGGCGACAGCCTGGCATTGCCCGAAGAGGGCGTGCGGCGCACTCAGCGTTGGGTGTTGCCAGCGGACCTGGGGCGGCGTTTTGCCAAGGTGTCGGGGGATTTCAACCCGATCCATACCTCGTTGATCGGCGCGCGGCTGTTCGGTTTTCGCCGGGCCATCGCCCATGGCATGTGGACCCTGGGCCGCGCCCTGGCCGCCCAGCAACCCCCAGGCGGGCTGGACGTGGCCGAGGCCCATTGCGATTTCAAGTTGCCGATCTACCTGCCCAGCCAGGTCGCCCTGTGGAATGCCCCGGCAGACGGCCCGCGCCGTGCATTCGAAGTGCGCAATCCGGCCGGGGACAAACCCCATATGCGTGGCCTGTTTATCTGGACCTCGCGTTTTGATGAGAGTCGTTCATGAGTGACTACAGCTTCAGCCCCGCCCCGACGCGCCGCGTGGCGATTGTCGGCGGCAACCGCATTCCGTTTGCCCGCTCCAACACGGTATACGCCCACGACAGCAACCAGGATTTGCTGGTGGCCGCGCTGCAAGGCCTGGTGGACCGCTACAACCTCCACGGCCTGCGCCTGGGCGAGTTTGCCGCCGGCGCGGTGATCAAACACTCGCGGGACTTCAACCTGGCCCGTGAGTCGCTGCTGTCCACCACCCTGTCCGCCGAGACCCCGGCCTACGACCTGCAGCAAGCGTGCGGCACCGGCTTGGAGGCGGCGTTGCTGGTGGCCAATAAAATCGCCCTCGGCCAGATTGATGTGGGGGTTGCCGGGGGCGCCGATACCACCTCCGACGCGCCCATCGGCATCAACGAATCCCTGCGCCGCACGCTGCTGGCGGCCAACCGCGCCAAGGGCAGCGGCAACAAGTTGCGCAGCCTGTTGCAGGTGCGCCCCTCGATGTTTTTCAAGCCGCTGCTGCCGCGCAATGGCGAGCCGCGTACCGGCTTGTCCATGGGCGAGCACTGCGAAGAAATGGCCAAGCGCTGGCAGATCAAGCGCCTGGCCCAGGACGAACTGACCCTGACCAGCCACCAGCGCCTCGACGCGGCCTATAAAAACGGCTTCTTCGACGACCTGATCAGCCCCTATCGCGGCCTGTCCCGCGACAACAACCTGCGCGCCGATGCCAGCCTGGAGAAGCTCGCCAGCCTGTCCCCGGCCTACGATCGGCAGAACGGCACCCTCACGGCCGGTAACTCCACGCCGCTGACCGATGGCGCCTCGGTGGTGCTGCTGGCCAGCGAGGAGTGGGCCGCCGCTCGTGGCCTGCCGGTGCTGGCCTACCTGCGTACCGGCGAGACCGCCGCGGTGAACTTCGTCGACGGCAGCGAAGGCTTGCTGATGGCCCCGGCCTACGCCGTGCCCCGCATGCTCGCACGCGAAAACCTGAGTTTTGCCGATTTCGATTTCTTCGAGATCCACGAAGCCTTCGCCGCCCAGGTGCTGTGCACCCTCAAGGCCTGGGAAGATGCCGATTACTGCCGTGAGCGCCTGGGGCTGGAGGCGCCACTGGGGGCTATCGACCGCGCCAGGATGAACGTCAATGGCGGCTCGCTCGGTTGCGGTCATCCCTTTGCCGCCACCGGTGGCCGCCAGTTGGCGGCGCTGGCCAAGGCCATTCACCTGCGCGGTGGCGGACGCGGTTTGATTTCCATCTGTGCCGCCGGCGGCCTGGGCATTACCGCCATCGTTGAAAAGTAGCCGTACAACAACAATAAGGAGACTGCGATGAACGCTGTAAGCCTGGACCAAACCGAACGTATCTGGCTGAACGCCTATCTGCCTGGGGTGCCCAGCGACATCGACGCCGGCATCGAGGACTACCCGTCGTTGCGCGAGGTGTTTCTCGAACATTTGCACAAATACCGCGACCGCGTGGCCTACGTCAGCATCGGCACCGAAATGACCTACGCCACCTGGCAGGCCCAGGGCATCGCCTTTGCCGCCTGGCTGCAGGCCCAGGGCGTGCGCAAGGGCGATCGCGTGGCGTTGATGATGCCCAACTGCTTGCAGTATCCGATCTGCCTGTTGGGCACCATCCTTGCCGGAGCGGTGGTGGTCAACGTCAACCCGTTGTACACCTCCCACGAACTCAAGCACCTGCTCAAGGACAGCGGCGCCGAGACCGTGGTGATCTTCGAGAACTTCGCGCATACCCTGGAAAAAGTCGTGGCCGGCAGCACGGTCAAGCGCGTGGTCATTGCGGCCATCGGCGACCTGCTCGGCACCTTCAAGGGCGCGGCGATGAACTTCATCCTGCGCCGGGTGCAGAAGCAGGTGCCGGCCTACAACCTGCCGGGTGCACTGCGTTTCAACCAGACGCTCAAGCAGGGCCGGGGCCTGACCCATACGCCGGTGCCGCTGGCGCGTGAAGAACTGGCGTTCCTGCAATACACCGGCGGCACCACCGGCGATGCCAAGGGCGTGATGCTCAGCCACCGCAATATCATCGCCAACCTGTTGCAGGCCAAGGCGTGGGTGGGTGATCAACTGGACCAGAACCAGCAGGAAACCAACGTCACCTTGTTGCCGCTGTACCACATCTTTTCCCTGACCGTGAATTGCCTGATGTTCATGTGCCTGGGCGGGCGCAATATCCTGATCGCCAACCCACGGGACGTGAAGCGGGTGCAGATGATCCTGCGCAAGGAGCGTTTCAACGGCATTGCCGGGGTCAACACGTTGTTCAACGGCTTGCTGGAGAACGCAGAGTTCCGTGCCCGGGACTTTTCCGACCTGCGCCTGGTCATCGCCGGCGGCATGGCCACGCACACCGCGGTGGCCAAGCGCTGGAAGGAAGTCACCGGGCTGCCGATCATCGAGGGTTACGGCCTGACGGAGTGCTCGCCGGTGGTGAGCATCAGCCCTATCGACATCTCGCGCATGCGCGAGATGGAATTTACCGGCAGCATCGGCGTGCCACTGCCGTCGACCTGGGTGCGCTTTATTCGCGAGGACGGTGAACTCGCCGACATCGGTGAACCGGGTGAACTGCAGGTGCGCGGCCCGCAGGTGATGCAGGGCTACTGGCAGCGCCCCAAGGAAACCGCCGAAGTGCTGGATGCCGAGGGCTGGCTGTCCACCGGGGATATCGGGGTGATGAATGAACAGGGCTTCATCCGCCTGGTGGATCGCAAGAAGGACATGATCCTGGTGTCGGGTTTCAACGTGTACCCCAATGAAATCGAAGACGTGGTGGCGTTGCACCCGGGCGTTGCGGAAGTGGCGGCGATTGGCGTGGAGGATGGGGTGACCGGAGAGAAGGTGAAGATTGTCGTGGTGCGTCGCGACCCCAGCCTGACCCAGGAGCAGCTGTTGGCGCATTGCCGGGAATACCTGACGGGGTACAAAGTGCCGAAGTTTGTCGAGTTTCGCGTCGAGGAATTGCCCAAGACTACGGTGGGCAAGGTCCTGCGCCGCGCATTGCGCTGACTTGATGCGGTCTAATGGGGGAGCGGGCTTGCCCGCGATGACGGAGTGCTAGTCAATACATTTGCTGACTGACAGCCTGCCATTGCGGCATGATTAGCTACACAACTCTCTTTTCGGTATGTGTACATATCCGTTGCTGCGGTTACGGCCACTTAGGGTTCCGCCCTTACGGCGGCTCACTTTGGAAGAGCGCCAAAGTAAGCAAAGCGCTCTTGCCGGTATGACTCACCCACATGGGTTACAAATCAGTTCACGCACATAGGTAACAGTTATTAACTGGCAGGGTCGATTTTGTGAGGATCTGACCATGCCCTGGGAAGAGCTGAAACCTATGGACCTCAAAGTGATGTTCATCGCCGCCTATTTGGCTGAAAGAGATACCTTTAGCCAGCTGTGCCGCGACTACCAGGTCAGTCGGAAGACTGGCTACAAATGGGTCGAGCGGTACGAGGCTGAAGGGCCCAGAGGGCTCGAAGAGCGTAGCCGGTGCCGGCACAATCAAACCTATGTTGTGCCTCTTGCTATCAGGCAAGCAATTATCGAGCTTCGTTCTATCGGGGAGACTATTCCCGGGCCGAAGAAGATTCAGAACGACTTGCGCCAGCGTTTTCCCGGGCAGGATCCACCCTCGAAAACAACCATTTACAACATCCTCAAGGCCGCTGATCTGATTGCACCTCGACGTGTGCGTCAGCGCGTGGCTGTCTATCCAAAGCCCCTGTGCAAGGTAGAAACCCCAAATCAGCTCTTTAGCGCTGACTACAAGGGGCAGTTTCTGACAGGGGCCGGAGTGTGGTGTTATCCGCTGACGATCATGGACCATGCCAGCCGCTTTCTACTGGCCTGCCAGGGCATGCGCAATACCAACTTCAAAGAAACCCAACAAACCTTCGAGCGTGTTTTTCGCGAGTATGGCTTGCCTGAACGTATTCGGACCGACAACGGCATACCGTTTGCCAGCACGGGCCGTGCAGGGTTATCACAGCTGTCGATCTGGTGGCTGCGGTTGGGGATTATCCCTGAGCGAATTGAGCCCGGCCGCCCAGATCAGAATGGGCGCCATGAAAGGATGCACCGAACCCTGAAAAGCACTTTGCCCCAACCAGCGGCGATTGCTTGGGAAGCTCAGCAGAAACACTTTGATCGCTTTATGCAGCACTATAATCATGAGCGAGGGCACGAGGCGCTTGGCCAGAAAACACCAGCCTCATGTTATTTGCCCTCACCCCGCGCTTACCCGGAAAAGCTGCCTGAAATGGGGTATGCGAGCCACGTGGAGTGTTACCTGGCTGATAGTAATGGAATCATCAATCGAGCAGGTCTTAGGATCTACATAGGCAATCTGCTCAAGCATCAGACCATTGGAATGGAGCTAATTCGAGATGATGTCTGGGAGGTGATCTTCGGGCCTGTGATCCTAGGCCGTGTCGATGCTAGAGACGCAAAGAACGGGTATGTTTCAATCAAAGTGTCACCTATGTGAATGCACTTTTTTGTAACCTATGTGGTTGTCCCGTACATGCCCACCACTCGGTGCCTCGCCTAGGCTCGGCATGCCCGCAGTCAGGCATTGCTCCGTGGGCCCGCCGCGATCGGCCATCCCTGGCCGTGTCGCGGCTACCCCGGCATCCATGCCGGGGTGCCCACTGCGCAATGCCTGCCTGCGGCCATCGTGGTTTAACGGGGCGCCTGAGATCAAGATCAAAAGCCAGATCAAAAGCAGAGCAACAGCAAAGCCAGAGCGCGAAGCTGCCTTCCCCTGTGGGAGCGGGCTTGCCCGCGATGGCGGTGTATCAGTCGATAAATCTATTGGCTGGTACACCGCCATCGCAGGCAAGCCAGCTCCCACAGGTACACGCGCACGCCTCGACGATCAGGTCGGCTGTCAGGCCGCCTCGCTTTGCTTGTGATTTTGATCTTAGGCGCCCCGTTAAACCACGCTGGCCGTCATCCGATATTGATTTGGGGGGTAACCCGGCAGGACGCCGGGTTAGCCGCGCTGGGCCATGGATGGCCCATCGCGGCGGCCCCCCAAATCAATGTCGGATGACGGGCACACCGAGCCTGGGCGAGGTGCCGAGTGGTGGGGCAAGAGCGCTTTGCTTACTTTGGCGCTCTTTTCCAAAGTGAGCCGCCGTAAGGGCGGAACCAATAGCCGCCGTAACCGCAGCAACGGATATGTACACAACCCCAGAAGAGAGTTGTATAGCTACCTATGCCCATCGCGAACAAGCCCACATCAATCGGTGCAGGTCTTTAAATTTCGCTCACGTTGACCCACCGCTCCTCCCGCGCCGCCAGCCGAAGCGCTGTCGCCAACCGCTCCACCTCCCACGCCGCTTCAAAATCAGTACCCGCGGCACCTTGCCCGGCCAGGGCCATGATCAACTCCTGCACTTCCAGGGTTTTCAGTTCGTTGTACCCCAACTGATGCCCCGCCGCCGGGCTGAACGCGGCATAGCCGGGCAGGGCGGGGCCCGCCAGTAAACGCTGGAACCCCTGTTCACCGGCGCGAAACAGGCGCAACTCATTCAATCGCTCCTGATCGAACGCCAGGGTGCCGTGTGTGCCGCTGATCTCGAAGCTCAAGTGATTCTTGTAGCCGTGCTTGAGCCAACTGCTGCTGACGGTGCCGCGTGCGCCATTGGCAAAACGCAGCAAGGCATGTACCTGATCATCCACCGCAATCGAACGCCACTCGGTACTGCCAGGGCTGGCCGGGCGTTGGGCGTGGACGGTCTGGCTGTCGGCGCACACCTTGCTCACATCGCCCACCAGATAACGCGCCATCGCCAGCAGATGACTGCCCAGGTCCGCCAGGGCGCCGCCGGCATGCTCCACCTCACAGCGCCAGGACCAGGGCGACGCCGGGTCGGCCATAAAGTCTTCACTGAACTCGCCCTGGAAACTGATGATCTGCCCCAACTCGCCCGCGTCGATCATCTGTCGCGCCAGGGCGATCATCGGGTTGTGCTGGTAGTTGTAGCCGACCCGAGTCACCACTCCAGCCTCGTAGGCGGCGAGGCGCATGGCGTCGGCTTGCTGCAGGCTGGTCGCCAGGGGTTTTTCGCAATACACCGCCTTGCCCGCCGCCAGTGCGGCCATGGCCATGGGGTAGTGCAGGTGGTTGGGGGTGGTGATAGCGACGAGGTCCACGTGCGGGTTATCAATCAATTGTTGCCAGTCGCCATGGGCCTGGGCAAAGCCCCAGGCGCTGGCGCAACGTTGCGCGCGCTTGGTATCGGCATCGGCCAGGGCCGCCAGCGTCAGGTTGAAGGGAAGCTCAAACACCGCACGGGCGTTATTGAACGCCAGTGCGTGGGCACGGCCCATGAAGCCTGTACCGATCAGGCCGATTCCGAGTGAGCGCATGGCGGTGGTCCTTTTGAATTATTGTTTCAGGAACGCAATTAATAGAATAAAAATTCCCAATGATCAATATATGGAATAAAAATATCGCCTCGCGAATGCGGGCAACTCATCATTTCAGCGAATGCAGCTATATTCAGCGCGAGGGCAAAAGGTCTTTAGTTAACAAAAGATAACGTAGCGCCGATTGTCAGACGATTCGAAAGCCCGATAGGATGGCCCCTGCTTCCTCAAGGGGCTCTAGATTGCAGGTTTGCGCACTGCGAACACCCTGGAAGGTGTTACGACCTAACAATAATAAATGGGAGAAAGGTCTATGAGTGAGCCTGTCATGGGTGTGGGTTTTTGCCGCCCGCTCGCGTCGCGCAAGGTCGCGGTGCTGGCCACAGCGCTCTCGCTGCTGGGGGTTGTCGCGTTGTCGACGGCTGCCCAGGCTGCAACCGACGCCGCAGAACCTGCGGCATTTGCCATTGAATCGCCAAGGGCCGAAAAAGGCCTGATGATCGACGTCGTGCAGGCCGGCAAGCGCCTGGTGGCGGTCGGTGATCGCGGGCATATCCTCTATTCCGATGATCAGGGCGCCACCTGGGTGCAGGCCAAGGTGCCGACCCGGCAATTGCTCACGGCGGTGTTTTTTATCGACGACCAGCATGGCTGGGCGGTCGGGCATGACGCCAAGATCCTCGCCAGCAGCGATGCCGGGGCCACCTGGAGCGAGCAGTTCAAGGACCTCAGCCGCGAAGCTCCGCTGCTGGACGTGCTGTTCAACGACCCCAACCACGGCTTTGCCGTGGGCGCCTACGGTGCGCTGATCGAGACCACCGACGCGGGCAAGACCTGGGAGGATGTCAGCGACCGCCTCGACAACGAAGACCAGTACCACCTCAACGCCATTGCCCGGGTCAAGGACGCCGGCCTGTTTATCGTCGGCGAGCAGGGCAGCATGTTCCGCTCCAGCGACGAGGGGCAGACCTGGGAAAAACTCGAAGGCCCTTACGAGGGCTCGCTGTTTGGCGTGATCGGCACCGCCCAGCCCAAGACCCTGTTGGCCTACGGTTTGCGCGGCAATCTGTTCCGTTCCACCGATTTTGGCGACACCTGGGAGCCGGTGGCGCTCAAGGCCGCCCGTGGCGCCCTGGAGTTCGGCCTGTCGGGCGCGACCTTGCTCGACGACGGCACCCTGGTGGTGGTGGGTAACGGCGGCAGCGTGGTGGTCAGCCACGATGATGGCCTGACGTTCAGCGTATTCAATCGCCCGGACCGCATTTCACTCTCGGCAGTGACGGCGGCGGGCAATGGCGACTTGATTCTGGTGGGGCAGGGTGGCGTGCGCGTCGCCGAGCCAACCGGCGCCGAACGCAAAAAACAATAAGAAGGCGGGGACAGAATGAGCAGTCATCACAACGATAAAGCGACCTTTCTTGAGCGCCTGATCTTCAATAACCGCCCGGCAGTGATCGTCATCTGCCTGCTGGTGAGCATCTTCCTGTTCTGGCAGGCGATGTTGATTCGCCCGTCCACCAGCTTTGAAAAAATGATCCCCCTGCAACACCCCTTCATCGTAAAGATGATGGAGCACCGCAACGACCTGGCGAACCTGGGCAACACCGTGCGCATCGCGGTGGAGGCCAAGGACGGTGACATCTTCTCCAAGGAGTACATGGAGACCCTGCGCCAGATCAACGACGAAGTGTTCTACATCTCCGGTGTCGACCGCTCCGGGCTCAAGTCCCTGTGGAGCCCCAGCGTACGCTGGACCGAAGTGACCGAGGAGGGCTTTGCCGGCGGCGAAGTGATCCCGCAGAGCTACAACGGCTCGCCGGAAAGCCTCGACCAGTTGCGCAACAACGTGCTCAAGTCCGGCCAGGTCGGGCGCCTGGTGGCCAACGACTTCAAGTCGAGCATCGTCGATATCCCGCTGCTGGAGTCCTACCCGGACCCGCAGGACCAGGGCAAGTTGCTGGCCCTGGACTACCAGAAGTTTTCCCACGAACTGGAAGACAAGATCCGCACCAAGTTCCAGGAGCAGAACCCCAACGTCCAGATCCATATCGTCGGGTTCGCCAAGAAGGTCGGCGACCTGATCGACGGCTTGATCATGGTGGTGCTGTTCTTCGGTGTCGCGTTCGTGATCACCCTGGTGCTGCTGCTGTGGTTCACCAACTGCGTGCGCAGCACCATCGCAGTGTTGATCACCACACTGGTGGCGGTGGTCTGGCAACTGGGCTTGATGCACTTTTTCGGGTTCGGCCTGGATCCGTACTCGATGCTGGTGCCGTTCCTGATCTTCGCCATCGGCATTTCCCACGGCGTGCAGAAGATCAACGGCATCGCCCTGCAATCCAGTGAGGCCGACAACGCCCTGACGGCAGCCCGCCGCACGTTCCGGCAACTGTTCCTGCCGGGGATGATCGCGATCCTCGCGGATGCGGTCGGCTTTATCACCCTGCTGATCATCGACATCGGCGTGATCCGTGAACTGGCCTTCGGCGCTTCCATTGGTGTGGCGGTGATCGTGTTCACCAACCTGATCCTGCTGCCGGTCGCGATCTCCTATGTGGGCATCAGCAAACGCGCGATTGCCAAGAGCAAAAAGGACGCCAACCGCGACCATCCGTTCTGGCGCCTGTTGTCGAACTTCGCCAGCCCGAAAGTCGCGCCGATCTCCGTCGCCCTGGCCGTGATCGCCTTTGGTGGCGGTCTGTGGTACAGCCAGAACCTGAAGATCGGCGACCTCGACCAGGGCGCCCCGGAACTGCGCCCGGATTCGCGCTACAACAAAGACAACAACTTCATCATCAGCAACTACTCCACCAGCTCCGATGTGCTGGTGGTGATGGTCAAGACCAAGGCAGAAGGCTGCTCGCGCTACGAAGCCATGGCACCCATCGACCAGTTGATGTGGAAGATGCAGAACACCGAGGGGGTGCAGTCGGCGATCTCCCTGGTGACCGTGTCCAAGCAGATGATCAAGGGTATGAACGAGGGCAACCTGAAATGGGAAACCCTGTCGCGTAACCCGGATGTGTTGAACAACTCCATCGCCCGTGCCGATGGCCTGTACAACAACAATTGCTCCCTGGCGCCGGTGCTGGTGTTCCTCAACGACCACAAGGCCGAGACCCTCGACCGTGCGGTGCATGCGGTGCAGGACTTCGCCAAGGAAAACAACAAGGAAGGCCTGGAGTTCATCCTCGCCGCCGGCAACGCCGGGATCGAAGCGGCCACCAACGAAGTGATCAAGGAAGCCGAGCTGACCATCCTGATCCTGGTCTACCTGTGCGTGGCGACCATGTGCATGATCACCTTCCGCTCCTGGGCGGCGACCCTGTGCATCGTGCTGCCGCTGGTACTGACCTCGGTGCTGGGCAACGCGCTGATGGCGTTCATGGGCATCGGCGTCAAGGTCGCGACCCTGCCGGTGGTGGCGCTGGGGGTGGGGATTGGCGTGGACTACGGCATCTACATCTACAGCCGCCTGGAAAGCTTCCTGCGCGCCGGTCTGCCGTTGCAGGAAGCCTATTACCAGACCCTCAAATCCACCGGTAAAGCAGTACTGTTCACCGGCCTGTGCCTGGCGATCGGCGTGTGCACCTGGATCTTCTCGGCCATCAAGTTCCAGGCCGATATGGGCCTGATGCTGACCTTCATGCTGCTGTGGAACATGTTCGGTGCACTGTGGCTGCTGCCGGCACTGGCGCGGTTCCTGATCAAACCGGAGAAACTGGCGGGGCAGAAGGGCAACTCCTTGTTCGCCCACTGACCCAAGAGGCCCCCCTGTGGCGAGTGGGCAATTCCGCTCGCCACAGCCGGTCAGGGGGCCAGCGGCAGGAACCAGCGCTGCACCAACGCCTTGCCGATCAACCCGCGATGGACATCCACGACTGCCTGGGGGCTTTGCGCCCTGGCCAGTTGCGAGTAGTAGCTCTGCTTGCGCTGCTCCCGGGTTTTCAGGTGGGCCGCGGTATACAGTTCCTTGGGCGTATCGGCCGCCGGGTAGTGCAAGTGCGCATACCACAACGGATAGCCGCCCTGGTCGTTCACCGCATACTCCTGGACAAAATCCCGACGCTCGCCACTCAGTTGGATACGCTCCCCCAGCAACCCTATGTTGGCGCGCTTCTGTTCGATCAGGTACTCGAGGTTGCCGTGGGTCGGGGGCAGGTCCAGGCACAGCTGGGTACGCAGCGCCAGGCCTTGCTCACTCAAGCGCACCGCCGCCTGGCGCATGTTGTTAACCAGGGTTTGATCCGCTGACGTACGCGCCTCGGCGGGTTGGGCCTGAATCGCCAGATGCAGTTCGTTGGCCAGTCTGTCGTAACGCACCGCTTCAAATTGCAGCACTTCCTGCACTTCTTGCGGGTGCCGGGAGATTCTCCGGTATTGCTCGCCACGGCGCAGGTGTTCTTCGAGCATGGCCAGCAGCTTGCGGGCTTCACCCTTGACCAGGCTCAGACTGCGCGGTGCTGGCGCAGAGGCCGGTGGTCGCGACTCCTTGTATTCGATCCACTGGTCCCCCCGTTGTGAATACATGGCCAGCAGTTGGTCACTGACCTGGGAGCGAACCTCCACCGTTTCCACCGAGCCCACTGGCTTGACCTCACCGATAAAGGTGCCCTTTTTCGGGGTACGGATCACTTTTTTCAGAGGCTTGCCGATCATTGCCGGGTTGCGTCGGCTCGGGCGCCTGGGGGGCTGGGCGACGGGCTTGATTTCGCCGGCCAGTTGCTTGGCGGCGTCCTGGTACAGTCCCTCTACCAGCGTGACCAGCTTGGCAAAATATTCGCTGTCCAGCTCATCGGCATTGACGATACCCAGCCCCTGCAACGAATCCAGGCCCCGGCCATAGTGTTCCACCAGGCTTTCCAGCACGCTCACGCGGTCCTCGGCCGTCAGTTCCAGGTCGTTCAGCTCACTGTGGGTACGCAAGTGTTCCTGCAGGGGCTCAAGGATGTCGATCAGTACATCGACCAGTGGATGATCCGGGTACTTGTGGGTCATCAGTTCGTAGTTGCGCATCAGCAGATCCTTGACGGCCAGGGCGCTGATTTCCTGCGGACGGTCCCAGGTCAGACGGTTGTAGTATTCGCTGCCGGCGGTGCCCAGGTTGAACAGTTGGTCCAGGTAGCGGTCGCGCAGCTCCAGCCAGTGGATCGAACGCTCATTGATGGCAATCATTTCGCGGATGAACCGCTGGTAAGCCGCAAAGTCACTGAGCACAGCCTCGGCCAGGCGTGTGCTTCGGGACGTGAAGTGACTGTTGTTGCGGTACAGCGCACCGCGATCTTTCTCGGCCACCACCACATGCTTGCGCGTATTGTTGACGATGTTTTCCAGCAAGCTCGCCACCGATTCGGGTGGCAAGGCAATCCCCAGCTCGCTGCGTTCTTTCAGGCTGTCCAACTGCTGCTGGTATTCCAATGTCTGTTCCTGCAGGGCCGTATCGAAGCGCTGGCGACTGTCAGCCTGTTGCGCTTCGCTGAAGCGTGGGTCTTCGGCGGTCCTGGTCATCACCCCCAGGATAATCTCGATCCGGTTTTGCCGGGCCACCTGACCCTGGATGAACTGTTCGTAAGAACGCTTCAGTTGGCTGACCCGTTCAGCCCGTCGCTGGCGTTCGGCGGCGATTCGCCTGGGGGGCATGCCACCGCGCAGGCGCAGGCGGGTGTCTACCGACCACACGCCGTTGGCATCGCTGCGCAGGTAAGGGCCGCTGCGGTTGGGGTCGCCAGGGGCGACGACCCTGATGTCGCCCTCCGGCTCCAGGCTCACTTGCAACCACTCGCCGTTCGCCTCGGCGTGCCAAATGTTTTCAACCAGGTACAGCCCCCTGCGTGGCCCATTCAGCACGGGGCGGGGCAGGGGCGTCGGCCGGATGGCCTTGAAGCTGCTCAGCCGCACGCGCTGGGCTGGCGTCAGGCGTTGACGGGTCTGGGCAAAGCTGAAGTCCAGCACATTGCGGCGGGTGTCCGGCAACACACCTGGCAGGGCCACGGCTCCCTCGCGAACCGTCGGCGCCGCGGGCACCGGCCATTGTTCGGCAATACGCGGCGCGAGGGCCGAAGGCAGTGCACGCGCCTTGAGCCCGGCAGCCAGGGGCGGGTAAGACGCGGTCACCTCGGGCGTCGCCTCGAACAGCAGCAGGCCGAGGTTGAGCAGCAGATCGACGGCAGCCAGTTCCCGGGTCTGGCGGTCGGGCGCATCCAGCGCCGGTATGTCCTGGTCCAGGCTGGCCATCAGGGCCATCAACCAGCCGGTGAGCATCGCCCGACCACGCAGCAACGGCAGCAGCAGGTTGCCGAACAACAGGCTGCTGCCTTCCAGCAGTACCCGCCAGCGGCTCTCGCTGTTGGACACCGACTCGCGGTTGGCCTGTTGCACCAAGCCACGGGCGTGGTCGCTGAACAGGTAGCTCATCAGGCGCCCGGTCACCAGGCATTGTTGTAATTCATCGTTGATGCCATCGCTGGACAGGCGCGCCGGCACCGGCTTATTCAGGGGGGCAAATTCATCGCCCTGGCCGAAGCGCAGGTAATGTGGTTCGCGCAAGCCACCGTGGGCATAGATCGGCCGGGCGCTGTCGCTCAGCCAGGTCAGCACACTGTCTTGTAGCTCGCCGGGCTGGGCGATGGCCTCGAACAGCGCCTCGCGGCTGGCGAATTCCAGAAGCGCTTGGGCATACAACGGGCGGTACAGCAGATGAGGGCCGACCTCGGCGTCCCGCGTTTCGATCAAGTACATGTTGCTGACGCTGTCGGGAGAGGCGCCAGGGGCCCGCACCAACGCCAGATGACGGATCACCACCTGACGGTTATCAACCTGCTGCTCGGCAACATTGCCCTGCATCAGCGCGGCCACCAGGCGCGTGCCCTGGCGGCTTACGCCGGCCTGTTGTTTGAGGCACAACTCCAGCGCCAGCAACGGCAGTTGCGCGGCCTGCTGATCGGCAAACAACGTTTCACGCTGCTGCGCCTCGGGACTGTCGCCCAGCAGGTGCTGCTCCAGCAGGCGGGGGTAGTGCTGGCCGATATCGACCTTTTCAATGAGGCCACCGGCGCCCATCAAATAGTCGGCGGTCAGCCACGACGGCAGCGCCAGGCCATGGCGATGGGTCAGGGTCACGGTGCCGCTGGGGCGGCTGGCCAGGTTGTCGATGGCCATGTCCGTGAGGCTCATGCGCTCGTGGCGGATAATTCCGACGGTGCCCGGATAGCCAGCGGTGACGGCGAAGGTCAGTTGCAGGTCGTCGGGGTGCAGCGCGGCGACAGACGGCGGCGTCGGCAACAGGGAATCGAAGTTCACGGCGTCGTGTTGCAGCGTTTGCAGCAGGGTCTTGACGGTGTAGGTGCGGATATCGTCCAGATCACTGAGGAAGTGGCGCCCGCCGCCGCGCTGTTTGGCGCTGGCCAGCGCCAGGGCATAACGCCGGTAAGTCGCGCGGTCGTCGGCGCTGGCCTGTTGCAGCCAGCTCGGCAGGTGTGGGCGCAGGGTGTCCAGGGCCTGGGGTGGGGCGGCCGGCGAGTCGCGGAAAAACCGGCCGGGATCGGTGAGTTCAGCATACAGCGCCTGCCAGGCGCTGAAGGGCTGGGCCGTGGGCAGGCGCAGGTTGCCCAGGTCTGCCAACTGGCGATTGAGGATCATCGCCGCCTGGTGTTCGAAGATATCGCCGTCGGGCTCGTAGCGCTGGATGAGGATATCGTCGACCTGATATTGGCTGCCCAGGCGCTGGCCGTAGGCCTGGACCAACCCATCCATGGAGGCGAACACTTCAATGCCGCCGCCGGGGCTGCACAGCAGCACCGGCATCTTGCCGTTCACGGCGCGGACCAGCACCAGTTCCGGACTCAGCAGGTGGCTGCTCTGTTCCCCGCTCTTGAGGGTGACTTCCAGGCCATAGGCGAACACCACACCCTGGCCATGGCGGGCGATTCGCGCTTCACGGTCGGGGATGGCCACCAGTTGGTCGATCGCCTCCTGCGCCTGGGCATCCAGGCCTGTGTGGCGAAGGGCGGATACGCGCAAGGTGTCCATCAGCACGTGCGCAAGCCAGCGCCAATGCCCGGCGTCCCAATACTCGGCCAAGGCATTTTGCAGGGCGATGGGCAGGGTCTGGGGCAGTTCGCCAACCAGGCGTGCGATGACCTGCATATTGAGTTGTTCCCCGGTCAAACCGGGCAGTTTCAGACGTTTTGGCGGCTCGTCGGAGAGGTACCAGGGCACGTTGTCCACATCGCTGAAGTCCAGCGCTATGCCACTGGCCAGCGCATCCTGTACCACTGGCATAAATGGCTGTAACAGCCAGCTGCGGCGTTGCGGCCGGGCCAGGCGCGTGCGACTCAGGTCTATCGTCAGCGTTGGGTATTGGGCGCCGATGGCCGCGGCGAGTTGTTGGCGGATCACCGTTTCCAGCGCGGGGCGATCAGCAAATCGAGCGCTCACGGCATGGGCGATGGAGGAGGGGGTGAGGTTTTGCATAAACATCCTTTTTATTGGCAGTAGATGCCTTCATGGCGGGGTTCTAGGCGGGCAACAGGCTGAGGAACAGGCGTTGGTCAAACGGCGCGGTGATCGGGTGGTACAGGTCTCGCACGATGGCCTGGCTGTCTGCACCGGCCTGGGCGATCAAGTCCCGCAGGGTCACAAAGCGCTGTTCGGGGCGCTTGAGATGGGCGGCGGTGTAGGCACTGGGCAAACTGTCGGCCTGGCTGTAGTGGAAGTGGGCGTACCACAGCACCGTGAGGCTGTTTTTCTCGCGCACGGCGAACTCCGACACGTAGTCCCTGGACGCGGTACGTTGGGCGCCGTGGACCAGGCCGATATCAATCGCGCCGTGGCTACGCAGGAACTCGATGTGTTCCTGGCGCGGGCGCTGGGCCTTGTAGCCCTCGATGCACTGCTGCGTGCCTTGGCTGCGCAAGTCGCTGGCGCGCCGGCGCAAGCGTTCCACGGTCTGCGGCATGTCCGGCTTGTCCCCATGGTGGTTGGTCAACTCGGTCGCGACCGCTTCGAGGCGCTCGGCCTGGTGCGCGAGCATGTCGCGCCAGTCTTGCGGGTTGAGTTCATCGCGGCGTGTCGGGTCGCTGAGCTTCTTTTTCTGGAACTCGATAGAGCGCTCGATACCGGGCACTTCTTCCAGCAGCCGTTGTGCCTGGGTGCGCAAGGTCGCCAGGGACGGCGCCGGAGATGGCTCGACCGGCGCGGTGGGCTGGGCGTCGACAATCTCTACCCAGCCCTCATTGGGATGCTCCATAAAGCGCCCGCTGACCTGCTGGGTAATCGGGTTGCGGGTCACGATGGTGGGGAAGGGGATGTCGCTTTGCGCGGGTTCCAACTCGCCGACCAGGGCACCCTTGTCCCGTGATTTGAATACGCGTTTGGTTCGCGACGTCGTGCGTACCGGTTTAAACGGCGTCGGTTGTGGCGGCAGGAATTCATCCTCGCGCAACAGGGCCGCCAGATCCGTCTCGGCGCTGTCACGGGCGGTGTGCAGGCGCTCGATCAGCAGCGGCATATACCGTGGGTGTGCCAGGGGCGAGTCCAGTTCCAGCAGGCTCTGGTAAATCTGCAGTCGGCGGCGGTAATGCTTGATCAGGTTGCTCAGCACGGCCTTGCGCTCGGCTGGGGTGAAGCCTTCGGTGGTCAGTAACTCCAGGTGTGAGTCTTCCAGAGGCGACAGCGAGGATTGCAGGTGTTCATGGCGCGCCAGGAAGTAGTGTTCCTGGGGCGTGGTGGCCGGGATCGTCTGGTCGATGCTCAACTCGGTCAGCACATCCAGGGATTCGAGGGTGGCGTTGAGGCGGTTGTAGAACCGGCGCTTGGGGTGACCATTGAGGTACTTGAGGCGTTGCGCGGGGCCGGTCTTCAAGCGTGCGGCCATTTCCTCCAGGGTGTTCTCAATGGCAGTCATCGCCTGGGCGTGGCGCTCGGAAACCGCAAAGTTGGTCTCCAGCAGATCCTTGACATAGCGCATCGCCCCGACATCGTGGGCTGCGCCTTGCAGTTCGATCAGCGACTCGCCCTGTTCGGAAATGAATGTTGCCAGGTAGAGGGATGACAACTGGCTGACGCGGATTTCATCGGTGGCCAGAATCGACTGATATTGCTCGACGCACTGCCCTTCGTAGTCGAAGCGACTGTCCACTTCTTTCATTTGGCCATAGGCCGTGATCAGCTCGCGCCGCTGTTGCAGCAATTCGGCGGCGGCCTGATCGAAGCGCTCCTGAAAAAGCTGGAAGGCGGTCCTGGTCCGGGAGCGTTGGGCGACTTTGTCGCGGTGCTCGGCTATCAGCGCCGGGTCGTCCGGTTTGCTGCGCAAGCTTAGGCGCGTTTTGCCCAAGGCGTTATGCGCTTGCTCGAACTTCAAGCGGGCGGCATCCAGCACCTGGTCGATCGGTTGCAGGCGCTTGATCAGGACGCTGATCTGATCACCGATGCGATTAATTTCCTCCGACACCTGGCTGCGTTGCTGATCGATTTGCGCCAGCTTGGCCTTGAGCCGGTTCTTCGGCCCGCCACCGCGCAGTTTCAGGCCCAGGTCCAGGCTCCAGCGACCCTGGGCATTGCGTGTCAGCTGGAAGCCGGGGTGCTGCGGTTTGTGCGGATGAACCAGGAACACTTGGCCCAGGTCCGGCAGGACATTCACGCGAAACAGCAGGCCGGCCACCGAGGCATGCCACTGCTGATCAATGCGGTACAGGCCCTTGAAGGCGCCGATGCTCACCGGTAAGGGCGGCGGCACCGGCCAGGGTACATGCAGTTCGTGCAGGGCCTCCAGCAGGCGTCGGCGACTGCTGTCCCGCGCGTTGGAGTGGATAAAGTCCACCAGGGTCTGGTCGCCGGCCGGTGGCTCGGCGGGCAGGCCCACCGTGCCTTGTTCGATCACTGTCGGCGGGTGGGCCGTCGTCGCCGGGCGGCGCAGTGCCGCGAGGGTCAGCGCCAAGGCCGGCTCGGTGGTGTGCGCCGCCTGCTCAAGGGTAGGGGTGGGCCGGGAGGCCACGTGCAACAGAATCAGGCCGATGTTGAGCAGCATATCGACCCAGGCCAGTTCCCGCGCAGCGGCGTCATTGCCTTGCAGGGCGAGAATATCGTGGCGCAGGCTGACCGCCAGTTGTGCCATCCAGCCCGCCACCATTGCCGGCCCGCGCAGCAGCGGCAGCAGCAGAGCGTTGAACAGCAGCCAGCCACCTTCCAGCAGCACTTTCCAGCGGCTTTCGGCATTGGACACCGAATCCCGGTCTGCCAGGTCCACCAGCGCCCGGGCATTGCTGCCGTACAGGTATTGGGTCAGGTTGCCCGTGGCCAGTGCCTGCGCCAGGGAACCGGGGATTTCGCCGCCATGGCTGTCCTGCGCCAACTGGGCGGGCGGTGGGGCAGGCCATTGCACGCTGTCGTCACCCTGGCCGAAGCGCAGGATATGTGGGCTGTGAAAGCCATTATGGCTATAGATCGGCCGGGCCTTGTCCGTCATCCAGGACAATACGCTGTCTTGTAGCGCGCCGGGTTGTGCGATGGCGTCGAACAGGGCCGCACGGCTGCTGAATTGCTGCAGCGCGTCCTGGTACAACGGGCGGTAGAGAATCGGCGGCCCGGCGTCGCTAGCGCGCGGTTCGATGATAAACATGTTGCTGACGATATCCGGCACGGCACCGGGCTTATGGGCGAAGGCCAGAGGGCGGATCACGATGTCCTGGGCATCCACCACCCGCCCCGACAGGTTGCTGTGCAGTACCGCCTTGACGTAGCGATAACCCAGGAAGGTAAACCCCTGTTGCCCGCGAATCGCCAACTCCAGGGCTTGGCGCGGCAACTGTACCGCCAGCTCCTGGCCGAACAGCGCCTCGCGCCGACGGGCTTGGGCGGTGTCCCCCAACAGCTGTTCGCGGATTATCTGCGGGTAGTGCCGGCCGATGTCCACCTGGCGGATCAGCCCTGGGGTGCTATGGAGCAGACCCTTTTTCCCCAGGACGTAGTCTTCGGTCAGCCACTGCGGAACGTCCGCCCCCGAGGTGTCGCGCAGGGTCAGGCGACCCTGGGGCGCGGCGGCGAGGTTGTTGATCGCCAGTTCGCTCAGGCTCATGGTCTGCTGTGCCAGATAGCCGCTACGCAGGTCTCCCACTGGGACATGGAAGGTCAGCGCCAGGTTGTCCGGCTCCACGCTGGACTCGGGGTGGTCGCGGCGCATCTGCTCGCGCAGGGTGCGGGTGGTGAAGGCTTGCAGGTTTTCGACGCCGCTCAGAAAGGATGCACCGCCGGTTTGCCGTTGCAGGCGCGCCTGGTCCAACAGCCCTTGGCGATAGGCAAAGCGCTGCTCGGCATCGGCTGCCAGCAGCCAGGGGGGCAGCGCCGCCTGCAGGACAGGCTGCAGCGTCGGGTCCGGCGCGGGGGCGGCGATAAACAAGGGCACAGGGTCGCTGGCGTCGGCGACCTGCTGCTCCAGGGCGCGTACCCCTTCGGTAGCCGGCAAACGGATGGCTTGAAGGTCGTCCAGTTGCTGGTTGAGCAGTAAGGCGGCCTGGGTATCGAAGAGATTGCCATCGGGCTCGTAACGCTTGACCACCAGCGTGTCCGCTTGCAAGCGGCTGACCAGGCGTTGGCCCCAGGTGTGGGTGAAGGCCTCGATTGAGGCAAAGGGCTCGACATTGCCCGACGCCTGGCACAGCAGGATCTGGGTGCCCTGCACCAACAGCAGGTCGGTGCTTAGCAGGCGCGCTTCGCGGTCCTGGTTGCTCACGCAGGCTTGCAGGCAGTAGGCATGCACGAAACCTGCGGGCGCGGCCTGGCGCTCGCGGCGATCGGGCTCGCCGGTCACGCTATCGAGCATGTTCCGGGCGGGGCCGCTCGGCAGCAGGCTTGCGGTGTTTTTCAGGGTGTCGCACAGCAGGTCGCCAAGCCATTGCCAGCGGCTGACGCCGGTTTCTGCGTCGAGGTTCCAGTAGCTCGTCAGGGCGTGTTGCAAAGCGATAGGCAGGGTAAAGGCGAGGTCCAGAATCACCCGTTCAATGACGGTCATATCCGGCTCGCGGGGGCCATTGGCCTCATAGGTCAGGCGCGACGGCGGTCGTTGGGACAGGAAGCAGCGGCGTTCGTCGATGACCAGGGTCAGGTTCAGGGCCGTGCCCTTGCCCAGGTGATCGAGGACGACGTCGATCAGGCGCTTGAGATCCCAGCCGCGCCGTTGGTTGGGGGTGGCCAGCCTGACCGTAGACACATCCAGGCGCAGCACCGGGAAGTGTTCCAGCAGGCGTTCCTGCAGGTGTTGCTCAAGCACCTGGCGCAAGCCCGGGCGATCGGCGAATTGGCGGGCGACGGCCAGGGCCGGGGTGTTGCTGCGGTGAGTGAACAGCGATGGGCCAGGGGGTGGGGCGGGTAAAGTGTCCGGCATAAAAGATTCCGTTCTGCGCGATGGGGTTCCTCCGCAGAATGGCAAGCCGCTGGGGCCGCAGTGTGGTAGCCGGTTATCGCGACACGACGGCGAACACGGTTTGGCCTATCATCAACGTTTTTCCACTGATGAATGATCCTGATGACTGCTGCCACTCTGCCTACTGCACTCCACACCAGCGACATGCTCGAAATCGATGGCCTGCATGCTTTTGATTTCACCTTCGATGACCGGCAGTTGCTGATCAAGAGCATGGACGGTCGGGCCGAGAAACGTTGGACGTTCAGCATCGCCCAGGTGCAGGCCGCGACGTTTGATGAAGCCTTGCAAAGCTGGACGCTCACCGGTGACTCGGGCGAGCACCGCCTGGTGTGCCTGAGCGCCATCACCGGCAGCAACGAAGACGAGGACGACGAACATGCTGATGCGTAAATTCTGGCCCCTGCTGATGGCCGGCAGTGTCGGTGCGATGTCGGTCCAGGCCGCCACGGCCGATACCTTTGATCTGCTGGTGGGCAGCTACACCGCCGGCACCAGCGAAGGCATCTATCGCCTGCAGTTCGACAGCCGTACCGGCCAGTTCAGCGGCCCGCCGGTGCTGGCGGCCAAGGCGCAGAACCCGTCCTGGCTGACCTTGTCCCCGGACCAGAAACGCCTGTTCGTGGTCAATGAAAACGGCCCGGGCCAGCAGGACGAAGTCGGGCGTGTCAGCAGCTATCGCATTGACCCGGCCAACCACCAACTGACCCTGATCAACCAGGTGCAGAGCCTGGGCAACGAACCCACCCACTCAAGCCTGGCCGCCGATGGGCGTTACCTGTTTGTTGCCAACTACTCGGTGCTGCAAGATCCGGGCGGCAGCCTGGCGGCCCTGCCGGTCGATGCCGAGGGCAGGCTGGCGCCACCGGTGCAACTGAGCGGGCACCCGGCCAGCGGCGTCAACCCCGAGCGCCAGGCGTCCAACCATGTGCATTCGGTGGTGTCGTCGCCGGATGGCAAGTACGTGTTTGTACAGGACCTGGGGGCGGACCGGATTTTTGCCTACCGCTACGACCCCAAGGCCAACCCTGAGCGGCCGCTGACCCCCGCCGATCCGGATTCCGTGCAGTTGCCGCCGGGCAGTGGCCCGCGTCACCTGCTGTTCAGTGCCGATGGCAAGCATGCCTGGCTGACCACCGAGATGAGCGCGCAGGTCGCGGTGTACGACTACCAGGACGGCAAACTGAGCGAACGCCAACGGGTGGACTTTGCCGCCGGGCAACCGCTGTCGGACAAGGCCGGCGCGGCATTGCACGCCTCCAGCGACGGCAGGTTCCTCTACGTCAGTAACCGTGGCACCGCCAATCAGATCGTGGTGTTCGCCATTGATCCGGCCAACGCACAGCTGAAAGAGATCCAGCGCCGCGCCGTGGACGGCGATCATCCCCGTGAGTTCAGCCTGGATCCGAGCGGCAGGTTCCTGTTGATTGCCAACCAGAAGAGCAACCAGATCGTGGTGATCGAGCGCGATAGCCAGACCGGCCAACTGGGCAAAACGGTACAAAAACTGCCGATTGATGCTCCCAGCGATCTCAAGTTTCTGGTGCGTCAATAAGCCACAGGCCCCGGTGTACGGGGCCTGACTCCTTGTATTAATCCCAGTGATAACGGCTACTGTTTCAAAGCATTTCAGCGAGCCGGAACCCAGGCGTAAGTTTGCTCCAAGGCCTTCACAAGCCATCCAGCCAACTGAACACAAGGGTTACCGCCATGAACTTCAATCTCTTCTCGATCATTGCCGCTTCCGCTGTTTCCGCCACCGTCGCCTTGCCAGCCAGCGCCAGCGTGGAGATCAGCAGCAAAAAATCCAGCACCAGCGCCTACACCCAGAAATACCTGCAACAGAGCGCCAACTTCTACGCCGCCCTGGATCACAAGACCCCGCAGTGAGCAGCACTCGGCTTCAGGTTTTTGCCATCACTGCGGTAAACAACGGCGCCGCCAGAAAACGCTGCAGCCACTGCTGCAAACGCGGATACGGCGTTGTTGCAAACCACTCCCGATCCACATGGGCAAACTGGCGAATGAACGGCATCAGCGCCACGTCCGCCAGGCTCAGGTGATCGGCCAGCAGGTAATCACGTTGCGCCAGCAATCCCTCCAGCTGGCGCAAAAACACCTCGCCCTCGGCGCGATAGTGTTCCATCGGCTGCTCCGGGTAGCGCTCGGCGTATTTGTAGCGATTCAAATACACCTTGAAGGCCTGGTCATTCTCGCCAATCAATTGCGCCATCAACCTCTGCGCCGCCGGATCAGCCTCGAGCAGCCAGTCCTCGGGGTCGTTCTGCGCCAACGCCCAGTGCATGATCGCCAGGCTCTCGTCGATCACCTGGCCACCCACACACAACACCGGCACCGTGCCCTTGGGTGACAGCGCCAACATCTCGGCCGGCTTGGCCTTGAGGCTGACCTCGACAATCCGCAGCGCCACCCCTGAATACCGCAGGGCCATTCGCGCGCGCATGGCGTAGGGGCAACGACGGAACGAAAACAGCAGCGTCTCGCTCACTTGACCTCCAGGGTGCTCAGGCCATTGCCCTGGCGCTTGACCTGGATCTGCACCGGTATCCGCTCGTGCATTTCCTGCACATGGGAAATCACCGCCACCTTGCGCCCCTGGGCCTGCAGGCCGTCGAGGGCATCCATCGCCAGTTGCAGGGATTCGGGGTCCAGGCTGCCGAAGCCTTCGTCGATAAACAACGACTCGATCTTCAAGGTGCTGGAGGCCATCGACGCCAGCCCCAGGGCCAGCGCCAGGGAGACCAGGAACGTCTCGCCGCCGGACAGCGAGTGCACCGAGCGCAGTTCATCGCCCATTTCCGTGTCCAGCACCAGCAGGCCGAGCATGCTGCCGCCGCGCTTGAGGCGATAACGGCGTACCAGTTGGCGCAGTTGCACGTTGGCGTGGTGCACCAGCAGGTCGAGGTTGTAGGCCTGGGCGAACTTGCGGAACTTGTCGCCGGTGGCCGAGCCGATCAGCGCATCCAGCCGCGCCCAGCGCTGCCACTCTTCATAGGCCTTGGCGGTGGTGAGTGCCAGGCTCTGGTTGGCGTCCTGGCGTCGCTGGTCTTCGGCTTGTTGGGCGCGCAGTTCGGCGCAGTGTTTCTCGGCGTTGTGCAATTGCTGATTAAGGTCGGCCAGGGCCGCGTCCAGCTGTTCGGCGTCGAGGTTGCCGTTGTGCAGGGCCTGGTGGTCCTTGAGGCGTTGCTCGCGCTCTTGCAGCAGAACTTTGGCTTGCTCAATGGCTTTTTCGCTGTGCTGCACCTGCTGGCGCAGTGCGCTGACAGCCGCCTCGTCGAAGGCCAGCAGGTGCGCCAGGCCGGCGTCGTCAAGCTGCGGATGTTGGGCGCGCCACTCGCTGATACGGCTGTGCAACGCCTGGAGTTCGCTGTCCAGGGCTTGCTGGCGCTCCTGGCGGGCCTTGAGGTCGGCGGCCAATTGGATCAGTTCGCTGCGGGTGTCCTGCAACTGCTGATTGGCCTGGGTCTCACTCTGGCGCGCCTGTTCCACCGCCTGCTCAAGGTGCTGCTGCCAGTGCTCGGCACTGCTGTGCTCACCCACCAGGGCGCTGAGTTGTGCCTGGGCGGCCTGCTGTTGGGCGCTCAGCTCAGCCAATTGTTGCTGCAACACGGCCAGCTGTTGTTGGCGATGTTGCTGGCGGTCCTGTTCTTTTTCGAGGGTTTGCTGGCGCTGTTGCTGCTCGGCCAGTTCATCCTTCTGGTAGCCGAGCTGCTCCAGGCGCTGGCTGATCTGTTGGTCCAACAGCATGAACGTGGTCGCGGGCTCCGTGCGCAGGCCTTCGAGGGTCTCGGCCGGTAGCAGGCTGGCGAAAGCATTGAGCTCTTCGTCCAGGCGCTCGCGGTCGCTGGCCAGCTCCCGTTGCTGGTCGATCAACTGCTGGCGGGCCTGTTGGCTGGCATCCTGGGCGGCTTGCAACTGTTGCTGCAGGCGCCCGGCATTTTGTTGCAGGTTGAGCAGGGCGCCCTGGCGCTGTTCGTCCTGGGTGATGCTCTGGCTGAGCTGGCCCAGTTGCTGCGCCAGCCAGGCGCTGCGTTTGTCGCTGTCCTGGTTGAACAGGGTGGCGCTTAACGGATGGGCCTCGAGGCTCGGCGCCAGGGCCTGGCGCTGGGTCGCCAACTGCTCCTGCTGTTGCAGGAACTCCTTCTGCTGGGCGATCAAGCCGCCAACTTCGCCGCGCAGGTCGGTGAGCTTTTCCTTGAGGGTCTCGACGGCGAGCTGTGCAGTGGCCTCTTCGTTTTCATCGTGGCGCGTGAGGCTGTGCAACAAGGCTTCGGGCTGATGGTAAGGATGCTCGACGCTGCCGCACACCGGGCAGGGCTGATCATCCTGCAATTGCCCGCGCAACTCCTCGACACTGGCACTGCGTGCCAGCCGCTGACGCTCCAATAACTGCTTGGTCACGCTCAGGGTCTGCTCGGCCACTGTCAGCTCGGCCTTGGCTTGCAGGCCGGTCTGGTTCAACTGCTCGCGTTGTTGCTGGGCGGTGGCCTGCTTGAGGGCCAACTCCTGTTGTTGCTGCTCCAACTGCTGCTGGCTGTCCCAGAGCCGCGTCAGGTCTTCGAAGGCCCGTTGCTGCTTGCGATTGTCCTTGAGCAGGCTGTCGAGCAACTGGATCTGCTCGGCCACGGCATGGGGTTCGGCGCCGGCTTCCTGATACAGCAGGTCCAGGGCCGCGCGCTGCTGAGTCCATTGCTCGCTGACGCGGTTGGCGCGTTCTTCCAGTTGCGGCAGTTCGGCCTGGCCCTTGTTCAGGCGATTGCCGATCAGCATCAGTTGTTGCAGGCGGTCGCGGTAGGCGTTCCAGGCGTCGCTCAAGGGCGCCAGCCCGGCGCTGCGCTCAAGCTGTGCCGCCAGTTGTTGCAGGCGGCTGGCGACCTGCTGTTGCTGGGCGTGCAAGGCATCGAGTGCGGCCTGGCCCTCGGTGCAGGCGGTTTGCCCCAGTTGTAGTTGTTCGTTGCTCTGGGCCAGCTCGCGGGTCAGGCGGGCGAGGCTGCTTTGTTCCTCGAAGGCCTGGCGCAGCAGCGGCACCGCGTCGGTCTGTTGTTGCAGGGCTGCGGCCAAGGCGCTGTGTGCGCTGGCTTGCTGCTGTTGCAGCTGCTCCTGGCGCGTGTGCAGGGCGCTTTGTTGTTCAAGGTGCTGGCGGATCTGCGCGGCCAGGGGTTCCAGTTGGCCGGTCAATTCGCTGTGCCGCGCGAAATGATGACGCTGCGGTGCCAGTTGCTCCAAGTAGTTCAGGTCCTGGCGCTGCTGGCCTTGGCTGTCCCATTGCTGTTGGGCTTGCTGCAACTGTTCGGCTGCACTGTGCTGGCGCTCTTGCCACTCGCGCAGTTCCTTGAGCCAGGTGTGCTGCAGTTCCAGTTGCTTGAGCTGGGCCTGCTGGGTCTTGAGCTGGTGCTGGGCTGCGCTCAACTGTTGATCCAGCTCGGCGCGGGCCTCGGCCGGCAACGGCGTGACGCCGGTCGCCTGGTCTTGCAGCAGCTTGTGGGCTTCCTTGGCCTCCCGTGCCTTGACGAACGCACGCTGGCCCAACTGGGTGTAGAGCGCGGTGTCGGTGAGCTTTTCCAGCAGTTCGCTGCGCTCGTTGTCGTTGGCCTTGAGAAAGGCGCTGAACTCACTTTGCGCCAGCAGCACGGCGCGGGTGAACTGTTCGAAGTTCAGGCCCAGGGCCAGTTCCAGCTGGGTCTTGTATTCGGTTTTCTGGCTGGCCAGCAGTTGCTCGCTGTCCAGGTCGATCAGGCTTTGCCGGCTGTTCTGCAGCTTGCCGCTGGCCTTGTCGCGGGCACGGTTGGCTTCCCAGCGCGCGCGGTAGCGCCGGCCGCTGACGCCGATAAAGTCCACCTCGGCATACCCGCCGCCGGTACCGCGGCGGATCAGGGTGCGCGGGTCGCCGATGGAGATATCGGTATCGGCATCGGGCATTTTCGCCTGGCCGGTATCGCCCAGGCGTGGCACGGCGCCAAACAGCGCCAGGCACAGGGCGTCAAGCAAGGTACTTTTGCCGGCGCCGGTGGGCCCGGTGATCGCAAACAGGCCGGCACTGGCCAAGGGCTCGGCGGTAAAGTCGATCTCGAATGGCCCGGCCAGGGACGCGAGGTTTTTCAGGCGGATGGCGAGGATCTTCATGGCAGTTGCTCCTCCTGTTGTACTTCCTGGAGCAGCACGGCGAAATCCTTGAGGGTCTGTTCGTCCACGTCATTGCCGTAGCTTTCCTGCCAGGCACGGCTGAACAATTCCTGGGGCGTGAGCTGGTCGAGTTCGATCAACTGCTCTTGGCCATGGTCCTGGCGTGCGCCGCTGCCGGCGTACTCGGCGGCGATGCGCACCAGGCGCACGGCCTTGCCCAGCAGGGCGTTTTCCACTTGCTGGCGCAGGTCGGGCTGGGGTTCGTCGAGGCGCACCCGCACCTCCAGCCACGGCTGGCGCTGGGTTTCGGCCAGCAGGTCGACATCGGGCAGCTCCGCCAGTTGCTTGAGGATCTCGGCCAGGGGGGCGGCTTCCAGGCGTTGCAGATGCACGGCGCGGGGGATCAGGCGCGATTCGACGCTGACCAGGGTGTCGCCGTCCAGTTGCACGTCGAGAATCTGGTGTTGATAGCCGATTTCGGAGAACGACAGCGGGATCGGCGAGCCGCAATAACGGATGCGCTCCTCACCATTGACCCGCTGCGGCTTGTGCAAATGGCCGAGGGCGACATAGCTGACACTGGCATCGAACAGACTGGCCGGCAGCGCTTCGGCGTTGCCGATGATCAGGCTGCGCTCGGAGTCTTCCGACACCGAGCCGCCGGCCATATGCGCGTGGCTGATGGCAACCAGCGCCTGGCCCGGCTGGCGCTTGGCGTTGGCCGCCGCGATCAGGCGCTCATGCACCTGGCCGATACCCTTGAGGTAATCGTCGCCCAGCAGTGCGCCAGTGACCTCGGCCGGGCGCAGGAACGGCAGCGCCAGGCACCAGCCGGCCACAGCCCCGGTTTTGTCCGGTAGAGCAATCAGCAAGCGCTCCACATCCAGTTGCCCGTCATCCAGCCACAGCACCCGGCCCAGGGCATGGGTACGCAAGCGCCGCATCAACGGCGCCGGCAGCTCAATGCGCGAGCCGGAGTCGTGGTTGCCGGCGATCATCACAATCGTCAGGTCGGGGTTTTGTTCATGGGCGTTGATGATGAAGTCATACAGACGCTCCTGGGCCTTGAGCGGCGGGTTGACCGTGTCGAAGATATCGCCGGCAATCAACAGCACATCGGGGCAGTGCAGCTTGATCTGGCCCAGCAGCCACTCGAGAAAACAGGCGTGCTCGAAGTCGCGTTCCTGGCCGTGGAGGTTTTGGCCCAGGTGCCAGTCGGAGGTGTGAAACAGACGCAAGGCGAACTCCGTGGGGAATAGGGAAAGGAGGGGAGTTTACCTGTAAATGGTAATGGGGCGCCCAAGATCAACAGCAAAGCCAGAGCGCAAAGCTACGGGGCTTTGTGGGAGCTGGCTTGTCGGTGATGGCGGGGTTGTGTACATATCCGTTGCTGCGGTCACGGCGGCTATTGGTTCCGCCCTTACGGCGGGTCACTTTTGGAAAAGAGCCCGGAGTGCCGGCCCAGCCAAAAGTAACCAAAAGGGCTCTTGCCCCACCACTCGGTGCCTCGCCTAGGCTCGGCATGCCCGCAGTCAGGCATTGCTCCGTGGGCCCGCCGCGATCGGCCATCCCTGGCCGTGTCGCGGCTACCCCGGCATCCATGCCGGGGTACCCACTGCGCAATACCTGCCTGCGGCCATCGTGGTTTAACGGGGCGCCTGAGATCAAGATCAAAAGCCAGATCAAAAACAGAGCAACAGCAAAGCCAGAGCGCGAAGCTGCATTCCCCTGTGGGAGCTGGCTTGTCGGGTCGCCGCATCGCTGCGATGGCGGTTCATCAGCCAATACATTTATCGACTGATACACCGCCATCGCAGCGATGCGGCGACCCGACAAGCCAGCTCCCACAGGAGTACGCGCACGCCTCGACGATCAGGTCGGCTGTCAGGCCGCCTCGCTTTGCTTTTGATCTGAGGCGCCCCGTTAAACCACGCTGGCCGTCATCCGATTTTGATTTGGGGGTAACCCGGCAGGACGCCGGGTTAGCCGCGCTGGGCCATGGATGGCCCATCGCGGCGGCCCCCCAAATCAATGTCGGATGACGGGCACACCGAGCCTAGGCGAGGTGCCGAGTGGTGGGGCAAGAGCGCTTTGCTTACTTTGGCGCTCTTCCAAAGTGAGCCGCCGTAAGGGCGGAACCAATAGCCGCCGTGACCGCAGCAACGGATATGTACACAACCCCGCCATCACCAACAAGCCAGCTCCCACAGCAGTCCACGCATGCCCCAACGAATATGCCTGCGCCGAGCCCAATGTCGCTACAGCATGGGCAGTTACTTGGGATACAGCGGCGGCAAGCTGGTGCTGTCGGCCACCGGCGCCTGTTCGCGCTCGGCCATGGGAATGGCCTTGATCGCCCGCCACAGCTCCTCACCCTGCCAATACTGGCCGGTTTCGCTATAGAGCGCGCCGTTCAGCCCATCCAGGGCATCGGACAAGGGCACAAACCGCGCCGCCATGTCCGCCAGGGTTTCCGGTTGTTGGCGTGCCCAGGCATCCAGCGCCTGGCGTGTGGCCTGGGGGTCATTGGCCTGGCTCGCGCGCTTGAGGTCGTCGAGCAAGGTACGGGGGCTGGGCCCTGTCTGGGCGGCGCGCTGGATTGCCGGGCGGGAGCGGGCCCGCCACCACAGGCCGAAGCCGAGCAGGGTGGTGCCGGCGAGGAGCAGGCTGGTAAGTTGCCAGATCCACAGGCGGCCATCGTCCGGTGCGGTGATTACGGTGGGGGTGGCCGGGGTGTCGACCACCAGGCTCGGGTTGACCGCCACTTGCAGGGTGCGGGCCGGCAGGCTGGTGCGTTCCAGATGGTCTTCATGGGTATTCCACCACACCACCTCCACCGCCGGCAGCTCCAGGGCGCCGGCGCGGTTGGGCACCAGGGCCTCGCGGTCTTCGCGGCTGCCGATCACCCCGCGCTCGCTGCTCTGGTTGCTCAACACCGGCTGGTCGGGGTAACGCCGCAGGCCGGCGATTTCGGTGCTCGGCAGCGCCGGTAACTGGGCACTGGCCAAGCCTTCGGCCTTGAGGGTGAGGATGCGGGTCAGGGAGTCGCCGACCTGCACGTTCGTAGGTTCCGGGTTCCAGCTTTCACCCAGGCTCAGACTGCGCGCCGGCAGCCAGGGGGCGTCTGCGGGGTACAGGGCCGGCTTGGGCTTGACCGTCAGGGGGATTTCGGTGGAATTGACATGCAACAGCTTGCCGGGCCTGGGTGCCTGGGGCGTGGTGCCCTGGGCCGGGCGCGGTTCGACTTGGGTGGCACTGAATATTTGCGCCGGGATCAGCAGTTGCCCGCTGTGTTGCGGGTAGATCCCATAGCGCATTTCGATCACGCCGTGGCGCACGCCGTTGATGACTTTTTCATAGGTGCGCGAATCGCCCACCTGCTCGACCCGCGCGTCAGACAACTGCAACGGCGTCAGGCTGCTGTCGTCATACAGCGCCACCGAGTGGTAGATGCGCACCGTCAGCAGGGCCTGGGCCTGCACATAGACGCTGCCCTCATCGAGGCTGGCTTCGATGAATACCGGTTCCAGTTGATTATCACTGTCCTGGCCCAGGGTTTCGTCCACTTGCAGGCTGATCGCCTGGGTCTTGAGTTCGCCCAGTTGCAGCGGCGGGATCACCACGGTGCCGGTGGTCTTGGGCTGCAAGGTGATGATCCAGCGAGTGGTGGCGTGGTTGCTGCCGTCAAGGGTGGTGAGTTGGTTGATCTGGCGGGTGCCACGCACGTCGAACAGCGGGTCCAGGGGCGCTAGGTCCGGCTTGCCGAACTGGGTGACGTCGTTGGACTCGATTGTCAGCTCCACCGTTTCCCCGGAATTGACGCGGCTGCGGTCGATACTGGCGGCCAGGTCGGCCGCCTGGGCGTGACCGGCCCACAGCGCTAGCAATAAGACAAAGGGGGTGCAGCGGCTCATCGAGTCTTGTCCTGATGTTGTTGCTGTTCGTACCAGAATTTGCGTCGCAACAACTCGCCGGGGTTGTCCGGGATCTGTCGCAGCCACTGTTCCAGGGCCTGGCGGTGCTCCTCGTCGAGGTGGCTCTCGGTGGGGCGCAAGGGCGGCGTCGTGGTTTGTTCGTCGCCCAGTTCGCTGCCGGGTACTTCGTTGTTGCCGGCAACGGGCGGGGTGCCGGTTTGTGTGTCAGCCGTGCCTGCCTGGCCCGCGCCCTGGGGCGATTGCTCGCCGCCGTTGGCCTGCTGGCCGCTGTCGCCCGGTTGTGCAGTTTGGCCGGGTTGGGTGGATTCGTCATCCTCGTTTTTTTCCGGTGCGGGCGGCTCAGGTTCCGGTTCTTCCAGCAGCAGGCTCTCGACAAGGGCTTTGTTTTTCAGGGCGGGCTGCAAGTCCGGCTGGGCTTCCAGGGCTTGCTCATAGGCGTCTATCGCGGCTTCCAGCTCACCGGTGCGGGCCAGGGCATTGCCACGATTGTAGTGGGAATAGGCATCACTGCCTTCGGCAAAACGTCGGGCCGCCTCCGCATAGTTGCCCGCCTCGTACAGGGCGACACCCTGCCATTGCGGGTTTTCAAAGTGTTCGGCGGCTTCGGCCGGGCGTTTGTGCTTGAGCAGGTACTGGCCCTGTTGATCGGGGCGCAGCCACAGGTCGTCAAAGCTGAACGCGTAGCTCGGCTGCGGCGCGGCCAGGAGCAGCAACGGCAGGCAGAACAGCCAGCCACGGCGCCCGGCGCAGGCGGCAAGCAGCAGCAAGGGCAGCAATAGCCAGTAACCCTGGTCGGCCCAGGTGTCCAGTTGCAGGCGCTGACCGTCGTCGCGCAGGTTTTGCGGGCCGTCCAGCAGGCCCAGTCCGCGCAGGTCCTTGTCGTCCAGGCGGGCCTGGCGATAGCGGCCGCCCATTTCGCTGGCAAAGGCCTTGAGCGTCGGGCTGTCCAGGCGCGGGATCAGGATCGCGCCTTGTTCGTCCTTGAGGAACTCGCCACTTTCCTGGGTCACTGGCGTGCCTTCGCGGCTGCCGATGCCGAGGATCGACAGGCTCGGCGCCTGGCCTTGCAGCAGCAGGCGAATGCCCTGGCGTTCCTGCTTGGACAGCGACGAGCCAATCAACAACAGGCGACCCTGGCCCAGGCCGCCGTGCTTGAGCAGGCCCAGGGCTTTTTCCACTGCCAGGTCGGCACGATGGCCGGCCTCGGGCATGATCGACGGGCGCAGGGCTTCCAGCAGGTTGCGGCTGGTGGCCAGGTCGTCGGACAGTGGCACCAGCGTGTGGGCGCTGCCGGCATACACGACGATGGCGGTCTGCGCATCGCTGCGCGCCTGCAGCAGATCCACCAGCTTGCGCCGCGCCTGCTCCAGGCGATTGGGCGGGCTGTCGGTGGCAAGCATCTCTGGGGTCAGCTCCAGCACCACCACCAGCGGGTCGGCGGGCTTCTGGCTGATCTGTTCGACCCGTTGCCAGCCGGGGCCGAGCAAGGCCAGCACCGCCAGCAGCCAGGCCAGGCCCAGCAACAGCCATGGTGACTTGCTTTCCCGGCCATTGCCGCCACTGAGCAGGGCGGCGTGGAAGGCCGGCGGCAGGATCATCTGCCAGCGCCCGGCGCGTTTTTGCCGATGCCACAGTTGCCACAGCAACCAGCCGAGGACGGGCAGCAGCAACAGCCACCAGGGGCGGAACCAGTGCGGCCATAAAGCGATCATCGACGCCTCCGCAAGCGCAGGCGTTTAAGGCGTTGCCGCCATTGCGGGTGCTGTTGCAGGAAATGGCCCTTGGTCGAGAGTTTATTGAGCAGCCGTTGCAGGGCGTTGTCCGGCCAGCGTTCCTGGATCACCAGCAGCAGGCTGAGAAACAGCGCCAGGGCCAGCGGCCCGCTATACAGCGCCTGGGTCGGGCGGGCCTGGGTTGGTTGTTGCGCCACCGGCTCCAGCTGGTCGAGGGTTTGTTTGATCGCTTGCAACTCGGCGCCGTCATGGGCGCGGAAATACTGCCCGCCGGTGGTCTGGGCGATGGCCTTGAGCGCCGGCTCGTCGAGGTCCAGGCTGGGGTTGAGGCCGAGCATGCCCAGGCTGCCGGTCTGTTCGGGGCTGGCGCCAATGCCGATGGGGTAGATTTTCACGCCTTCTTCGGCGGCCAGGCGGGCGGCGGTCAATGGGTCGATTTCGCCGCCATTGTTGGCCCCGTCGGTGACCAGGATCAGCACCCGGCTTTGTGCCGGGCGTTGCCGCAGGCGTTTGAGGGCCAGGCCAATGGCGTCGCCAATCGCGGTATTTTTTCCGGCGATGCCGATGCGTGCCTCATCCAGCCAAGTGCGCACGGTGCGCCGGTCGAAGGTCAGCGGTGCCTGCAGGTAGGCCTGGCTGCCAAACAGGATCAGGCCAACGCGGTCGCCCTCGCGGCTTTCGAGAAAGTCGCCAAGCAGGTGCTTGACCAGGTTCAGGCGGCTGACGTCTTCGTCCTGCCATTGCATATCGGGGAAGTCCATGGAGCCGGACACGTCCACCGCCACCAACAGGTCGCGGCCGCTGGCGGCAATCGGCAACGGTTCGCCGAGCCATTCCGGGCGGGCGGCGGCGGTCAGCAGCAACAACCACAGCACCACGAACGGCGCTTGTTGGCGCCAGCCTGGCAGGTTGATGCGCGCGCGGCGCCGGGCCAGGCCTTCGAGGTCGCCCAGAAAGCTGACTTTCAAGGCCGGCTCGCCGCTGTCGGCCACCGGCAGGATCAGCCGCATCAGCCAGGGCAGGGGCAGCAGGGCAAAGACCCACGGCCAGGCGAACTCAAACATGTTTGCGAATCCAGGTGTCGACCGCTTGCGTCAGGCCGGCGATGGCCTTGTCGTCGAGCTTGCACTCGGGTTTGTAGGCGCCCTCGACGAGGACCATCCAGCGCGTGAGGCCGGCGGCGGGGCAGCGGTTGTCGAGAAAGGCCAGCCATTTGCGCCCGTTGAGGGTGTGGCTCTGGCTGTAGGGGTAGTCGTTGCGGCACAGGCGCTTGAGCAGGCCGTTGAGCTGCTGCAGCCAGGCGCCGGCCGGTGCGCCGTCGTAGGGCTTGGGCATCAGCGCCAGTTCCGCGAGGGCGGCAATACGCAGCGGGTCCAGGGGCTGTTCGGCCCGGGCCAGGGGGCGTTTGCTCGGCAGGAAGCGCCGCAGCCGCCACAAGCCCCAGCCCGCCAGGGGGATCAGCGCCAGCAACAGCCACCAGCCCGGCGCCGGCGGCCAGAAACCAATGGCCGGTGGGGCGATCAGCGGTTGCAACTGGTCCAGGCTGCTCATGGCTTTTTCACCGGGCGTTGCGGGTTGAGGTATTCGCGCAGTTGCTCGACCATTTCGCTCTGGGTGCTCAATGGCATCAGCAGTACCCGCAGTTTTTGCGCGAGCAATTCCCAGCGGGCGATGCGTGCTTCGGCCTGGGCCTTGTAGGCCTGGCGCAGCTCGAAGTTCAAGGTGTCGATTTCCAATTGCGCGCCGCGCTCGGCGAAACGCAGCAGCCCGGCGGCGGGCAGTGCGTGGTCCAGCGGGTCTGAGACCGGCAGCAGCAACAGGTCGCAATGGCGCGACAACAGGCTCAGTTGCTGCTCCGCGCCCTCGGTCAGGGCGCGCTCGTCGCAAATCACAATCACCAGGCTGCCGGGGCGCAGCACTTCGCGACCACGGCGCAGGGCCATGCCCAGGGCGTCGGCTTCGGGGCGGCTCTCGGTGTTGAGGCTCTGGTTGACCCGTACCAGGCGGTTGAGCAGTTGCAGCAGGCTTTGCTTGCTGCGCCGGGGCTTGATTTCGTAGTGCTCGTTATCGCCGAACACCAGGCCGCCGACCCGGTCGTTGTGGCCCAGCGCGGCCCAGCCGATGAGGCTGGCGGCCTGGGCGGCGAGGACCGACTTGAACATCAGCCCGGAGCCGAAAAACAGCCGGCAGCTTTGCTCCACCATGATAAAGATCGGCCGTTCGCGCTCTTCGTGGAACAGCTTGGTGTGGGGCTCCTGGGTGCGGGCGGTGACGCGCCAGTCGATGGTGCGCACATCGTCGCCGGCCTGGTACACCCGCACCTGATCGAAGTCCACACCGCGCCCGCGCAGTTTGGAGTGGTGCAGGCCGATCAACGGGCTGCGCTGGCTGGGCGTGGAAAACAGCTGTACTTCGCGCACGCGATGGCGCATCTCGATCAATTCGCTGAGGCTGACATGGATCCCGTCGCCGGCATTCATGGAGATCAAGCGACGGCTACGACGTCGAGAATACGCTGCACCACGCGGTCCTGGTCGATGCCGGCCGCTTCGGCCTCGAACGACAGAATGATGCGGTGGCGCAGTACATCGAACAGCACCGCCTGGATATCTTCCGGGCTGACAAAGTCACGCCCGGCCAGCCAGGCGTGGGCGCGGGCGCAGCGATCAAGGGCAATCGAGCCCCGGGGGCTGGCGCCATAGGCAATCCACTCGGCCATTTCCGCGTCGAACTTGGCCGGGGTGCGCGTGGCCATGACCAGTTGCACCAGGTATTCCTCCACGGCGTCGGCCATGTACAGGCCGAGGATTTCCTTGCGCGCGGCAAAAATCGCCTGCTGGCTGACCCGCCGCTCGGGCTTTGTCTCGCCATTCAGCGCTTCGCCACGGGCCTGTTGCAGGATGCGCCGCTCCACGGCGGCATCGGGGAAGCCGATCTTGACGTGCATCAGGAAGCGGTCGAGCTGGGCTTCGGGCAGGGGATAGGTGCCTTCCTGCTCGATGGGGTTCTGCGTGGCCATTACCAAAAACAGCGGCGACAGCTCGTAGGTGCTGCGCCCGACGCTGACCTGGCGCTCGGCCATGGCTTCGAGCAGGGCCGACTGGACCTTGGCCGGAGCACGGTTGATCTCGTCCGCCAGCACCAGGTTGTGGAAGATCGGCCCTTGCTGGAACACGAAACTGCCGGTTTCCGGACGATAGATCTCGGTGCCGGTGATGTCGGCGGGCAACAGGTCGGGGGTGAACTGGATACGATGGAACTGTGCTTCGATCCCTTCGGCAAGCTCCTTGATGGCCTTGGTCTTGGCCAGGCCGGGAGCGCCCTCTACCAGCATATGGCCGTCGGCGAGCAGGGCAATGAGCAAACGCTCGATGAGTTTTTCCTGGCCGAGAATCTGCGTAGAAAGAAAGGTTCGCAGCGCGAGCAGCGCTTCACGATGTTCCATCAAGGACGGTTCCTGGAAAGATGAGCCTGGGGATTGGGAAAAATGCCAAGGCCTGGGGGGCCTACTTTAATGCATTGGAGGGGCTGGCGACTAATGAACCAGGGGGTATTTTTTTGCGATCTGTAGGAAAGGTCTGAGGTTTTTGGCGTTTATAAGGGTCTCATCGCGGGCAAGCCCGGCCTCCCACAGGTGGGGGCGGGCTTGTCGGGTCGCCGCATTGCCGCGATGGCGATTTAGCAGGTGCCCATCAAGGCGTGCGGATATAAGTGCCAGTGCCCTTGAGAATGTTCTGCAGGGTTTCTTCTACCTCGGCCAAGTCCGCCTCAGCGGTACCGTGATTGATCTGCAGGTGGTCGCTGCCGCCCAATGCGTCCTTGTCCGCCGCACCGATTTCCACCAGGAGGGTGGTCGCGCTCAGGGTGATCTTCAAGCCTTCCAGGGTCGAAGGCTCGTAGTCCCAGGTCAGTTCAACCTCGTCCTCATCTGGATAACGCGACAGCATGAACATCTCGCCATGGGTACCGTGGCAGCAGAGCATGGCCATGTTGTCTTCTTCGTCGTCGCAGGGGGTGGCGAGCAGGTGGGTGGTGGTCAGTTGCATGTAGAGTCCTGTCTGGAAAGGCGGCTTCAAGGCCGGCAGGCCTTGATTCTGCCATTGCATCGGGCTTTGTGTCGGCTTTTGTATCAAGCGGGCATCAGGTTTTGGAGGCCCAGGCACTGATTGCGCTGCTTAACGGTTTAAAGGCATTCCCCAAACCACTGGTGAACACAGGAAGAAGGGTTTTCACGGAACCTTCGCCAATGAGCTTGTCTGCCCCAGGGCGCCTGTGGATATAGCTGTCTATGCCAATGCCGAGTTGCGCGGTGCCCACCGCTGTGCTTGTGGCCGTCAGGGCAATGCCCAGCGGCGGGAAAGCGATTCCGAGTGGGGCTAAAAGAAGTAGCCCATATTTTGCCCAGTTCAAGTACTTGAACGCAGTCTTTGCGTTGACGTCGCGATTGAGGACGAATTGAAAACGAGTGGCGCTTTTCAGGTCTACCTCGGTGCGATGCTGGAGTTCCTCGAATGGACTTCCCTGGACAACCTGGCCATCGAATAGGCCACCCTCGTCAAAATAACCGAGCTTTTCTTGCGTGGAGGCAGGAAGGTCACCGTTAAGTACATTGCGGGTGTTGTCTACGAGTGCATCAATGCCTTTGGACAGGAATTCATTACCGAGGTCTTCGGGGCGGAAGTAAAGTTTGAAACTCTCGACGAATTGCGGATCTTTCATTTGCTCGGCCAGCCATTTATTCATTTCTTTCTTGGAGTCGAAGCCTTTCAACGGAGACGCCTGGCCAGGTAGATACAACAAGACCCTGCCCGTGGTCTTATCCTGGGTGTAAAAAGCGCGCATGGGGAAACCTTTGAATGTGAGGAATTTGGTTTCCAGATTCGGGTCAGCCTTGTAGGGCTGTGTCAGGTCATTTTGATTAAGGAATAGGTAACTTTTGTCGGCCGGCATGCCCGCGACACCCATGGCAATCTGGCGATCGTTTTCGGTAAGAGACTTGTCATGGTGTTGAACGTGTGACGCTTTCAAAAACGCGCCTCTCGCCGCTTCGGAGTAGGCATGGCGGGAGTTGCCGTTCCAGTAATTGTTAAGGTACTGGTCATAAGGGGATTTATAACTGTTATCCCATACCATCTGTTTGAACTCAGTTGCCGGGATATCGACCCTGTTGCTCGCATCATAGGTATTCGCAGACCCCTGCTGCGGCTCCGTGTAAATCCCTTGAAAGTGGCTGGTGAACCCTGTCTCATTTGGGCGCGGGAACCTACCAAAGGCGTCAGGCTTATCTGTATGTTTTGAACTTTTCCTTATTTCAAAAGGGCCGTCCTCTTTTGAACGTATCGCCCCGTGGAAGTCAGGCTCTTCCTGCTGGTTGAGCCTCGCTGCCTGGGTCAGGGATATTTTTTGAACAATGACCCCGCTGTAAGGTGGGGTATTGGTGCGGTGATCATACTGAATGCTCACTAAGTAGGTGTTATCGGGGTCAATATCTTTACCGAACTTTTCCTTTATCTGACGCTTTACTTCCATGGATGTAATTTCATCTGCCGTCTTGGGCTGCTTGTACTGGCTGATGAGTTGTTCGACGGCCTTGTTGCTGGATAGGGGCGCTTTGAAATAGGGCACCGGAAAGTGCGGCGTGGAGGCAACGGGGGCATTGTCCGAACTTGATCGTGCAGTGGGCTGGAAGAAAGAGCCACGGTTCCCACCGGGTGGGACGTTAAGGGCGGAAGAGTGTACGTTCAATTGAGCCTCGTTGAGTGGTAATAGGGCCTTTATGGGTATGACTGCCTACGCACACTAAGTGACTGAATTTTGAAATACGGTTCCTGCGTGGAGCTGGGAATTAGATTGTACGAGTGTATGAATATTTACCTGTCAGCACTCTCGCCGTGCCTGCATGGCCACCCACTTTCAATCGCTAGCCACCCCTTTACTGGCGGGAGGGGTTGCTCTTGGTGCAACCGCCCATTGCCGGGTGTTGACCGAATATGTCGCAGTGCAGTAAGCAGCCTGCTCGCCGCACTCGTTAAGCTGCGCAACGGGTGTACCTTCTGCGTGACTCTGGCCTGCCCGTCGTGTCGTCATCCGCCGGTGGTGCATCCAGTGGACGTCGAATGTGACCTCAGGGTCTTGTCCAGCTTCACCCACCTGTCACCCTGATTCGTCTATGGTGCTTATCATCAGCACCTGCGAACAGACATGACGGCCTCCCCATCAGGGGACAACACGCGACGCTTCCATCAATAACAAGCCCAAGCGGAGTACCACAGATGGCGTTCTTCACCGCAGCCAGCAAAGCCGACTTCCAGCATCAACTGCAAGCGGCACTGGCGCAGCACATCAGTGAACAGGCACTGCCACAAGTGGCGCTGTTCGCTGAACAATTCTTCGGCATCATTTCCCTGGACGAGCTGACCCAGCGTCGCATGTCCGACCTGGCCGGTTGCACCCTGTCTGCCTGGCGCCTGCTTGAGCGCTTTGATCACACCCAGCCGCAAGTGCGGGTCTACAACCCCGACTACGAACGCCACGGCTGGCAGTCGACCCACACTGCGGTCGAGGTCTTGCACCATGACCTGCCGTTCCTCGTGGATTCGGTGCGCACTGAGCTGAACCGTCGCGGCTACAGCATCCATACCCTGCAAACCACCGTACTCAGCGTGCGCCGTGGCAAGAAGGGCGAGTTGCTGGAAATCCTGCCCAAGGGCACCCAGGGCGAAGACGTCCTGCAAGAATCCCTGATGTACCTGGAGATCGACCGCTGCGCCAACGCCGCCGAGCTGAACGTCCTGAGCAAGGAACTTGAGCAGGTACTGGGCGAAGTGCGGGTGGCCGTGGCTGATTTCGAGCCGATGAAAGCCAAGGTCCAGGAGTTGCTGGACAGCATCGATAACAGCCCGTTGACCATCGACGGTGAAGAAAAGGCCGAGATCAAAAGTTTCCTGGAATGGCTGGTGGGCAACCACTTCACCTTCCTCGGCTACGAAGAATTTGTGGTACGTGACGAGAAGGACGGCGGTCATCTGGAATATGACGCCAACTCCTTCCTCGGCCTGACCAAACTGCTGCGCGCCGGCCTCACCGCTGAAGACCTGCGCATCGAAGATTACGCCGTGGCCTACCTGCGCGAGCCGACCGTGTTGTCGTTCGCCAAGGCCGCGCACCCAAGCCGTGTACACCGTCCGGCTTACCCTGACTACGTGTCGATCCGCCAGATCGATGCTGACGGCAAGGTCGTCAAGGAATGCCGCTTCATGGGCCTCTACACCTCCTCGGTGTACGGCGAAAGCGTGCGGGTGATTCCTTATATCCGCCGCAAGGTCGCGGAAATCGAGCGCCGCTCGGGCTTCCAGGCCAAGGCGCACCTGGGCAAGGAGCTGGCCCAGGTGGTTGAAGTGCTGCCCCGCGACGACCTGTTCCAGACCCCGGTGGACGAGCTGTTCAGCACCGTGATGTCGATCGTGCAGATCCAGGAGCGCAACAAGATCCGCGTGTTCCTGCGCAAAGACCCGTACGGCCGTTTCTGCTACTGCCTGGCCTACGTGCCGCGCGATATCTACTCCACCGAAGTGCGCCAGAAGATCCAGCAAGTGCTGATGGATCGCCTGAAAGCCTCGGATTGCGAATTCTGGACGTTCTTCTCCGAGTCCGTACTGGCCCGTGTCCAGCTGATTCTGCGGGTCGATCCGAAGAACCGCCTGGATATCGACCCGCTGCTCCTGGAAAAAGAAGTGGTGCAGGCCTGCCGCAGCTGGCAGGACGACTACGCGAGCCTGGTGGTCGAAAGCTTCGGCGAAGCCCACGGCACCAATGTGCTGGCGGATTTCCCGAAAGGCTTCCCGGCAGGCTACCGCGAGCGCTTTGCCGCGCACTCGGCCGTGGTCGACATGCAGCACCTGTTGAACCTGACCGAAGCCAAGCCACTGGTGATGAGCTTCTATCAGCCTTTGGGCCACGTGACCGGCCAGCAGGAATTGCACTGCAAGCTGTACCACGCTGACACTCCGCTGGCGTTGTCGGATGTACTGCCGATCCTCGAGAACCTCGGCCTGCGCGTGCTCGGTGAGTTCCCGTACCGCCTGCGCCACGCCAATGGCCGCGAGTTCTGGATCCATGACTTTGCGTTCACCGCCGCCGAAGGCCTGAACCTCGATATCCAGCAGCTCAACGACACCCTGCAGGATGCGTTCGTGCACATCGTCAATGGCGATGCCGAGAACGATGCATTCAACCGCCTGGTACTGACTGCCGGCTTGCCATGGCGTGACGTGGCGCTGCTGCGTGCTTATGCCCGTTACCTGAAGCAGATCCGCCTGGGCTTCGACCTGGGTTACATCGCCAGCACCCTGAACAACCACACCGACATCGCCCGCGAGTTGACCCGGTTGTTCAAGACGCGCTTCTACCTGGCGCGCAAGCTCACTGCCGACGACCTGGAAGACAAGCAGCAGCGCCTGGAGCAAGCGATCCTCAACGCCCTGGACGATGTGCAGGTGCTTAACGAAGACCGGATCCTGCGGCGCTACCTGGACCTGATCAAGGCCACCCTGCGCACCAACTTCTACCAGGCGGATGCCAACGGCCAGAACAAGTCGTACTTCAGCTTCAAGTTCAACCCCCACGCTATTCCCGAGTTGCCCAAGCCAGTGCCGAAGTTTGAAATCTTCGTCTACTCGCCGCGGGTCGAAGGCGTGCACCTGCGCTTTGGTAACGTTGCCCGTGGCGGCCTGCGCTGGTCCGACCGTGAAGAAGACTTCCGCACCGAAGTGCTGGGCCTGGTAAAAGCCCAGCAGGTGAAGAACTCGGTGATCGTGCCGGTCGGCGCCAAGGGCGGCTTCCTGCCGCGTCGCCTGCCATTGGGCGGCAGCCGGGACGAGATCGCGGCCGAGGGCATCGCCTGCTACCGCATCTTCATTTCCGGTCTGTTGGACATTACCGACAACCTGAAAGACGGTGCCCTGGTGCCGCCGTTGAACGTGGTCCGCCACGACAACGACGACCCGTACCTGGTAGTGGCGGCCGACAAAGGCACCGCGACCTTCTCCGATATCGCCAACGGCATTGCCATCGACTACGGCTTCTGGCTGGGCGATGCGTTTGCCTCTGGTGGTTCGGCCGGTTACGACCACAAGAAAATGGGCATCACCGCCAAGGGCGCGTGGGTCGGTGTGCAGCGTCACTTCCGTGAGCGCGGCATCAATGTGCAGAAAGACAGCATTACCGTGGTCGGCGTCGGCGACATGGCCGGTGACGTGTTCGGCAACGGCTTGTTGATGTCCGACAAGCTGCAACTGGTCGCGGCCTTCAACCACCTGCATATCTTTATTGATCCAAACCCGAACCCGGAAACCAGCTTCATCGAGCGCCAGCGTATGTTTGAGCTGCCGCGTTCGGCCTGGTCGGACTACGACACCAGCATCATGTCCGAAGGCGGCGGGATCTTCTCGCGCAGCGCCAAAAGCATTGCCATCTCGCCCCAGATGAAAGAACGCTTCGACATCCAGGCCGACAAGCTGACCCCGACCGAGCTGCTGAACGCCTTGCTCAAGGCGCCGGTGGACCTGTTGTGGAACGGCGGTATCGGCACCTACGTCAAGGCCAGCACCGAAAGCCACGCCGATGTCGGCGACAAGGCCAACGACGCGCTGCGCGTCAACGGCAACGAGCTGCGCTGCAAAGTAGTGGGCGAGGGCGGTAACCTGGGCATGACCCAGCTGGGTCGCGTGGAATTCGGCCTCAATGGCGGCGGTTCCAACACCGACTTTATCGACAACGCCGGTGGTGTGGACTGCTCCGACCACGAAGTGAACATCAAGATCCTGCTCAACGAAGTGGTGCAGGCTGGCGACATGACCGACAAGCAACGCAACCAGTTGCTGGCGAGCATGACCGACGAAGTCGGCAGCCTGGTGTTGGGCAACAACTACAAGCAGACCCAGGCCCTGTCCCTGGCGGCGCGCAAAGCCTACGAGCGTGCGGCCGAGTACAAGCGTCTGATGAGCGACCTGGAAGGCCGCGGCAAGCTGGACCGCGCCATCGAGTACCTGCCGACCGAGGAGCAGCTCGTCGAGCGCGCCGCGACCGGCAAGGGCCTGACCCGTCCGGAACTGTCGGTGCTGATTTCCTACAGTAAGATCGACCTCAAGGAAGCGCTGCTCAAGTCCCTGGTACCGGATGACGACTACCTGACCCGCGACATGGAGACCGCGTTCCCGCCGAGCCTGGTGGCCAAGTTCGGCGAGGCCATGCGTCGCCACCGCCTCAAGCGCGAGATCGTCAGCACCCAGATCGCCAACGACCTGGTCAACCACATGGGCATCACCTTCGTGCAACGCCTCAAAGAGTCGACCGGCATGAGCCCGGCGAACGTGGCGGGCGCCTATGTGATCGTGCGCGACATCTTCCATCTCCCGCACTGGTTCCGTCAGATCGAAGCCCTGGATCACCAGGTCTCGGCTGAAGTGCAACTGGCGCTGATGGACGAACTGATGCGCCTGGGCCGTCGGGCTACCCGCTGGTTCCTGCGCAGCCGTCGCAACGAGCAGGATGCCGCGCGTGATGTGGCGCACTTCGGTCCGCACCTGGCGGCGTTGGGCCTCAAGCTCGACGAACTGCTGGAAGGCCCGACCCGCGAAGGCTGGCAGAACCGTTACCAGGCCTATGTCGAAGCCGGTGTGCCTGAGCTGTTGGCGCGCATGGTTGCTGGCACCACGCACCTGTACACCTTGTTGCCGATCATCGAGGCTGCTGACGTTACCGGTCAGAGCGCTGCCGATGTGGCCAAGGCCTACTTCGCCGTGGGCAGCGCCCTGGACTTGCCGTGGTACCTGCAGCAGATCAGCGATCTGCCGGTGGGCAACAACTGGCAGGCCCAGGCCCGCGAAGCCTTCCGCGATGACGTGGACTGGCAGCAACGGGCGATCACCATCAAGGTTCTGCAAATGGCCGATGCGCCAGAAGACATGGAAGCTCGCGTGGCCCTGTGGCTTGAGCAGAACGCGAGCATGGTCGAACGCTGGCGCGCGATGATGGTGGAAATCCGGGCTGCGGTCGGCACGGACTACGCCATGTACGCGGTGGCCAACCGGGAACTGCTGGACCTGGCCATGAGTGGTCAAGCGGTGCTGTAATCGGCTGCTAGCGCGTTAAAACAAAGCCCCGTCTCGCGAGAGACGGGGCTTTTTGTTTTCACTCGATTCAATGTAGGGTGTATGCAAAATTTGCTGCCCCTGGTGCCCCTTGTGGGAGCGGGCTTGCCCGCGATAGCGGCAGTCCAGTCACTGTCGCTGGCGGCTGACCCACCGCCATCGCAGGCAAGCCAGCTCCCACATTTGATTTGGGGTGGTACCAACATTCTCTGCGCCAGTGAGGTCCCCTGTGGGAGCGGGCTTGCCCGCGATAGCGGCAGTCCAGTCACTACTTCTGGCAACTGATCCACCGCCATCGCAGGCAAGCCAGCTCCCACATTTGATTTGTGGTTGTACCAACATTCTCTGCCACACGAAGATCCCCTGTGGGAGCGGGCTTGCCCGCGATAGCGGCAGTCCAGTCACTACTTCTGGCAACTGATCTACCGCCATCGCAGGCAAGCCAGCTCCCACATTTGATTTGTGGTGGGGCCAAAATTCTCTGCCCCGCGCAGATCCCCTGTGGGAGCGGGCTTGCTCGCGAAAGCGGCAGTCCAGTCACTACTTCTGGCAACTGACCCACCGCCATCGCAGGCAAGCCAGCTCCCACATTTGATTTGTGGTTGTACCAACATTCTCTGCCCCGCGCAGATCCCCTGTGGGAGCGGGCTTGCTCGCGAAAGCGGCAGTCCAGTCACTGTTGCTGACGGCTGACTCACCGCCATCGCAGGCAAGCCAGCTACTACATTTGATTTGTGGTGGTACCAAAATTCTCTGCCCCGCGCAGATCCCCTGTGGGAGCGGGCTTGCCCGCGATAGCGGCAGTCCAGTCACTGTTGCTGGCGGCTGACTCACCGCCATCGCAGGCAAGCCAGCTACTACATTTGATTTGTGGTGGTACCAACATTCTCTGCCCCGCGCAGATCCCCTGTGGGAGCGGGCTTGCTCGCGAAAGCGGCAGTCCAGTCACTGTTTCTGGCGGCTGATACACCGCCATCGCAGGCAAGCCAGCTCCCACATTTGATTTGTGGTGGTACCAAAATTCTCTGCCCCGCGCAGATCCCCTGTGGGAGCGGGCTTGCTCGCGAAAGCGGCAGTCCAGTCACTGTTTCTGGCGGCTGATACACCGCCATCGCAGGCAAGCCAGCTCCCACATTTGATTTGTGGTGGTACCAAAATTCTCTGCCCCGCGCAGATCCCCTGTGGGAGCGGGCTTGCTCGCGAAAGCGGCAGTCCAGTCACTGTTTCTGGCGGCTGATACACCGCCATCGCAGGCAAGCCAGCTCCCACATTTGATTTGTGGTGGTACCAAAATTCTCTGCCCCGCGCAGATCCCCTGTGGGAGCGGGCTTGCTCGCGAAAGCGGCAGTCCAGTCACTGTTTCTGGCAACTGATCTACCGCCATCGCAGGCAAGCCAGCTCCCACATTTGATTTGTGGTGGTGCCAACATTCTCTGCCCCGCGCAGATCCCCTGTGGGAGCGGGCTTACCCGCGATAGCGACAGTCCAGTCACTGTTGCTGGCGGCTGACCCACCGCCATCGCAAGCAAGCCAGCTCCCACAGTTGAATCTCCATTGGCTTACGAGAGTTGTGCTTGCAGATGATCCAGATGTTGGGTCATCAGGCTTACGGCCGTGCCCCCATCCCTGCGCTCCAGTGCCTCGATCATCGCCGACTGCTCACGCCAGGTCCCGGCGAACGTTCCCTGTTGCGCAATGACCAGCGAGGTCAACGGCACCAGGCTATTGAGAAACTGCGCCAGTGGCCGATTCCCCGCAATGCTCGCCAGCAATAGGTGAAACTCGCCACACAGGCGGATGGCCGGGCCTTGCTGGCCCTGTTCGACGCACGCCCGTTGGCGCGCCACCAGTTCACGCAAGCGCCGCACCTGGCCGGGGCTGGCCTGTGCGCACGCCAATTGCACCACGGTCACTTCCATCAAGCGCCGCGCCTCGAGAATGTGTTGCACCTGCTGCGCATCGGGCGCCGCCACCTGGGCACGCAGGTTGGGGCGCAGGATGATCACTTGCTGCTCGGCCAGGCGCGCCAGGACCCGGCGCAGTACGCTGCGGCTGACGCCAAATTGTTCGGCCAGGCCTTCTTCGGTAAAGCGGCTGGTGGGCACGATGCGCTGTTCGAGGATGGCATCGAACAGCCGTGGGTAGAGGTCATCCACCGAGGGCCGTTTACCGGGCACCAGGCGCATGGGGGGCGGGGCGGTGACAACGTTAGTGCGTTGCAGGGCATGAGCGCTCATGGCCAGCCTCCAAAGTCAGTTGCCGAGATGGTCGTCGGGAATGTTCAGGGCGGTCCCCATGCGCTGGCCTTCGTTGAGGATATGGCGGCGCATTTCGGCGCTGGCCTGGGCGCTGTTCTTGCTGCGGATCGCGCGCACCACCGCTTCGTTTTCCTGCAGGCGCTCGGCCAGGTGTTCGGGGGAGTTGCGCAACACCTGGGCGCTTTGCTTGAGGGCGTTGCTAGTCTGCTGCACCACGTTCTGGAAGATCGGGTTGGAGGTCAGGGCGAACAGTTCTTCGTGGAAGGCGATGTAGGCGTTCATCCCCGCTTCACTGTCGTTGGCGTCCAGGGCTTCGCGCATGTCCATCAGGGTCAGGCGCAGTTGCCCGATTTCCTTGCTGGTGATGGACTGGGCCACCAGGCCGACGATAAACGGCTCCAGGGTGTAGCGCAGTTGCAGGATGTCGGCGAGGCTGGCGTCGGCCACGGCATCATGGGCTTGGGGCTCGTTGACGCTGGTTTCCAGCACGACCACGCCTTTGCCGGGCATCGAGCGCACCAGGCCGAGGGTTTCCAGGACGATCACGGCTTCGCGCAGGCTCGGGCGGCTGATGCCCAATTGTTCGGCCAGTTCGCGCTGGCCGGGGAGCATTTCGCCACGCCGCCATTGGCCTCGGGCCAGGGCGGCGCGTAGTTTTTCTACGACTGAATTGACGACGGTTGAGGTGCTGATCACGCCGGGCTCCTTATGTTGCAAACACAAACGGTAAAAATGGCGACGATTAACGGTGGGAGCGAGCAAGCCCGCTCCCACACTCGATCTGCGCTAGAACTCCTGGTGAGCCGGCAACACCGGCTTCTTGGCCTGGAACGCATACCCTTGCTGCCCCTCCAGCACCTTGTTGGCCCGTTGCAGATCAATGTCCTTTTCCCAGCGGGCAATGGCCACGGTGGCCACGCAGTTGCCGATCAGGTTGGTCAGTGCACGGCCAATCCCCATAAACCAGTCCACGGCCAACACCAGCACCAGGCCCACCACCGGGATGGCGGGAATGGCGGTGAGGGTCGCGGCCAGAATCACCAGGGCCGAGCCCGGTATGCCGTGGGCACCCTTGGAGGTGATCAGCGACACCAGCAGGATGGTCAGCAGATCGGTCATCGACAACGGCGTACCGGTGGCGTTGGCGATAAACACAATGGCCAGGGTCAGGTAGATCGAGAAACCATCGAGGTTGAACGAGTAACCGGTGGGGATCACCAGGCCGACGGTGGAACTGCCGATGCCCAGGTGCTCCAGTTTACGCATGATCTGTGGCAACACTGCATCGGATGACGCGGTGCCCATCACGATCAGCAGCTCTTCGCGCAGGTATTTGAGCAGCGGCAGCATGCGCAGGCCCGACAGGCGCATCACCGCGCCCAGGATCAGCGCGACAAACGCGATGCAGGTCAGGTAGAACAGACCCACCAGGCTGCCCAGGTGCTGTAGCGAATCCAGGCCATAGGTGCTGGTGGTAAAGGCGATGGCACCGAATACGCCGATGGGCGCCAGGCGCACGATCATGCCCATGATGCGGAAGATCACATGGCTCAGTTCGTTGATCAGTCGTGAAATGCCCGACGCCGCTTCCCCTACCAGGTTCAGCGCACTGCCGAACAGCACCGAGAACAACAGCACTTGCAGTACGTTGTTGTCGGCAAAGGCGCCGATCACCGAGTTGGGGATCAGGTCCATCAGGAACTGACTAGTGCCCTTGATATGTTGGCCACGATCCGCCAATTCATTGAGGCCGGCGGAAGACAGCTGTTCCAGATGGATATTGGCCCCGCTACCGATCCCGGTACTGAAGGCCAGCACCAGGCCCAGTACCAGGGCGATGGTGGTGAGGATTTCGAAATAGATCACCGACTTGAGGCCGATGCGCCCGACTTTTTTCAGGTCGCCAGCACCGGAAATGCCGCTGACCACCACGCAGAACACGATCAGGCCGATCAGCATCTTGATCAGCTTGATAAAGCCGTCACCCAGGGGTTTGAGTTGTGAGGAGAATTCGGGAAGGGCCAAGCCGCACGCGATGCCGAGCATCAGGCCTATGACGACTTGCAGGAAAATCGAACGCGAGCACCATCTGAGCATGGGAAGGATCTCTATTCGGTGCCCTGGTGGGTCCAGGGCTTAATTGTTGTGGTCTTACCGGTAAGTCCAGTGCGCGGCCAGTCTACGCTCGGTTTTTTGCAAACTACAAGGGGGGGAGGGGCTGTTTAGCTTGTCCGGTCTTACCAGTTGCTCGGTAACCGTGATGCTTGAGCGGTTGGCGGTCTGGAAAATTTTTCGCTTATCATCCCCGGCTTGGCTGCTGAGGTGATGCATGGACAAGCCTGGACTGACAACCGATGAAACGGGACTGACCCGTTGTACATGGCGAACGGCCGCTGCCGAGTACCCCGATTACCACGATCACGAATGGGGTGTACCGGTTGCCGATGATAGGGCGCTGTACGAGAAAATCTGCCTGGAAGGCTTCCAGGCCGGCATGGCGTGGATCACCATCCTGCGCAAGCGCGAGCATTTTCGCCGGGCGTTCGAGGGTTTTGATTTTCGCCGGGTGGCGCAGTACACCGAGCAGGATATCCAGCGCTTGATGGCCGACCCCGGCATTGTGCGTAACCGGGCGAAAATCCTCTCGACCCTCAACAATGCGCGCAGGGCCTGTGAACTGGTGGATGAATACGGCTCGCTGGCGGCCTGGTTGTGGGCATTCGAGCCGGCGGCCGACGAGCGCCCGGCGGTGGTGGACATGGCCTATTGGACGGGCAACTCGACGTCACCGGCGTCGGTACGCTTGTCCAAGGCCTTGAAGAAGCGCGGCTGGACATTCGTCGGGCCGACGACGATGTATGCATTCATGCAGGCGATGGGGATGGTCAATGACCACCTGGAAGGCTGCGCCTGTCGGCAGCCGATTGAAGACCTGCGCCGCCAGTTCAGGCGCCCCTGAGTCCTGAACTGGCAGGGCCTCCTTACTCCTCAGCCAATCTGCAACAGGATATCGCGCACCTTGTCCAGGGATGGGTCGATATCCAGGGTCTCGATGGCGCCGAAGCCGAAGATCAAGCCACTACGCACCGGCGCCTGATGGAAAAACACGTCCAGTGGATACAGGCCGACTTCCACCTGGCGCGCCCGTTCGATCAGCAGGGGGATGTTCACGGGCACTTTGCACAGTGCGGCCAAGTGGAACCCGGCCACGCTGGGCACGGCTTCGAACCAGGGCGACAGGTCGCCGGCCAGGCGGCTGAGGATGCGTTCGCGGCGGGTGGTGTAGACCGCGTGACAACGCCGGATGTGCTTGAGCAGATAGCCTTCGCTGATGAACTTGGCCAGGGCCCATTGCGGCAGTGTCGAGCTGTGCTGGTCGCTCAGTTGCTTGGCCTTGAGTACCGCGCCGCGGATGGCCGGTGGCAGCACCGTGTAGCCCAGGCGCAGCTCTGGGAGCAGGGTCTTGGAGAAGGTTCCGACATAGGCGACGATGCCTCGTGTATCCATGCTTTGCAGGGCGTCGGCGGGGCGGCCTTCGTAGCGGAACTCACTGTCGTAGTCGTCCTCGATGACAATTGCGCCCAGCGCCAGCGCCCGTTCCAGCAGCGCTTCGCGGCGCGGCAGGCTCATGGGGATACCCAATGGAAACTGGTGGGACGGGGTGACGTAGATCAGTCGGGTGCCTTCGGGAATCAACTCGACCTGGATCCCTTGCGCGTCCAGCGGCACGCCGGCCACCGTGGCGCCCATGGCTTCGAAAAGCAGGCGCGCCGGGGCGTAGCCGGGGTCTTCCATGGCGACGATGCTGCCCGGTTCCAGCACCACGCGGGCGATCAGGTCCAGTGCCTGCTGGGCACCGTTGCACACCACAATGTCGTCGTCGCAGCAGTTGACCCCACGGGAAAAGGCGATATGCCCGGCAATCGCATTGCGCAAGGCCGGCAAGCCCTCGGGCTGGCCGTAGAAACCACTGTTTTTGGCAATGCGGCGCAGAGCGTCCTGGGTGCAACGTCGCCATTCGTCCTGGGGGAACAGGCTGCGGGTGGTGGCGCCACCGATGAACTCGCAGCGCAACGTGCTTTCGCGTGTCGGATGGCGCATGGGCGAGGGCAGGGCCTGCCACTTGGCCAGGTTGGCGGCGCAGGCCAGGTCGGCTGCACTTTGCAGGCCCTTTGGCCGCAGCGCATGGGGGGTGACGAAGGTGCCACGGCCGATCTTGCCGATCAGCAGGCCTTCGTAGGTCAGGGTGGTGTAGGTGTCGGACACGGTCTTGCGCGACACCCCCAACTGCTCGGCCAGCAAGCGGCTGGGGGGCAACTGCGCGCCAGCGGCCAGGCGTCCTGATTCAATCGCGTCGCGCAGTTGCTGGTAAAGCTGTTCGGCCAGGTCCTTGCGGCCCTGGATGACGACGTGCAGTTCCATGTTTCATTCCGAGGCGGTCAATTCTGCCAAGGTTACTCGTATGTACCGGCCACGCCGATCAAAAATGTGGGAGCGGGCTTGCTCGCGAAAGCAGTGGGTCAGTCAACATCAATGTTTGCTGGGCCGACGTCTTCGCGAGCAAGCCCGCTCCCACACAAGCGTGGGTCAGGAGAGGAAGCCACCGTCCACATTCAGCGAAACACCCGTGGTGTAGGTCGAGGCATCGCTGGCCAGGTACAGCACCGCGCCGGCCATTTCACTGGGGTCGGCCACGCGCTTGAGCGGGATCTGGGCCAGGGCCATGTTCAGGATCGACTCGTTTTTCACCAGGGCCGAGGCAAACTTGGTGTCGGTCAGGCCCGGCAGCAGGGCGTTGCAGCGGATGCCGAACGGCGCGCATTCCTTGGCAAACACCTTGGTCATATTGATCACGGCGGCCTTGGTCACCGAGTAGATGCCCTGGAAGTGCCCCGGGGAAATGCCGTTGATCGAGGCCACGTTGATGATGCTGCCGCCACCGTTGTCACGCATCAGCTTGCCGGCTTCCACTGACATGAAGAAGTAGCCACGGATGTTCACGTCGACGGTTTTCTGGAACGCGCCGAGGTCGGTGTCCAGCACGTTGCAGAACTGGGGGTTGGTCGCGGCGTTGTTGACCAGGATGTCCAGGCGCCCGAACTGCTGGCGAATGCCGGCAAACACCTCGCTGATCTGCTCCATCTCGCCGATATGGCAGGCAATGGCCGTGGCCTTGCCGCCGGCGGCGATGATTGCATCGGCCACGTGCTGGCAGCCGTCGATCTTGCGGCTCGAGACAATCACGTGGGCACCTTGCTGGGCCAGCAGCTTGGCGATGGCCTCACCAATGCCACGGCTGGCCCCGGAAACAAACGCGATCTTGCCATCGAGGTCGAACAGATGAGTCTTGGACATGGTGGTTCCTTGTCGGGTCAGAGGGTGGATTTGTGGATGACGTTCAGACTCATCTGTTCCAGCAGCGTGTTCATGCGGATGAACTGCGCGAAACGTTTGTCCTGGGTCTGGCCATGGAAGAAGCGGTAGTAGATCTGCTGCACGATGCCGGCCAGACGGAACAGGCCGTAGGTGTAGTAGAAGTCGAAATTGTCGATCTGGATGCCGGAGCGCTCGGCGTAGTAATCGACAAACTGGCGGCGGGTCAGCATGCCGGGGGCGTTGCTCGGTTGGCGGCGCATCAGTTGCACGGGCGCCGGGTCGGCGGCTTCGATCCAGTAGGCGAGGCTGTTGCCCAGGTCCATCAGCGGGTCGCCCAGGGTGGTCAGCTCCCAATCCAGCACGCCAATGATTTGCATCGGGTTGTTGGGGTCGAGGATCACATTGTCGAAGCGATAGTCGTTGTGCACGATGCTCGAGGTCGGATGATCGGCGGGCATCTTGTCGTTGAGCCAGGCACGCACGGCTTCCCATTTCGGGGCGTCGGGGGTCAGGGCTTTTTCGTAGCGCTCGCTCCAGCCGCGAATCTGGCGTTGCACATAACCTTCAGGCTTGCCCAGGTCGGCCAGGCCGCACGCGCTGTAGTCGACCTGGTGCAGTTCGACGAACTTGTCGATAAAGCTCTTGCACAAGGCTTCGGTGCGCGCCGCGTCCAGGCCCAGCTCCGGCGGCAGGTCCGAGCGCAGGATGATGCCCTTGACCCGTTCCATCACGTAAAACTCGGCGCCGATCACCGATTCGTCGGTGCAGTGCACGTAGGCTTTGGGGCAATAGGGGAAGCCATCCTTGAGCTGGTTGAGGATGCGGAACTCACGGCCCATGTCATGGGCCGACTTGGCCTTGTGGCCAAACGGCGGGCGGCGCAGGACGAATTCCTGTTCGGGGTATTCCAGCAGGTAGGTCAGGTTGGAGGCGCCGCCTGGAAACTGGCTGATTCTGGCGCTGCCACTCAGGCCTGGGATATGGGCCTTGAGGTAGGGGTCGATGAGGCTGGCATCCAGTTCTTCGCCTGGGCGAATCTGGGTGGATTGGTCATTGAGCGCCATGCTTATCCCTTTTGCTTATTCTTGAGGCCTTGGACTATTGGCTAATCTAATGCGCACAGCCAACCTGCCACAAGGCTGTGGTGGCTTAATAGGCTAGCGTGTTGGACGACAATCAGCGTGCCTGATCGGTCATTTTTCGGGCGGGGGCAAGGCAACCGGTGTGAGTACCGGGCGCCCGGCGAAGTGTTCCACGAGGTTTTCGGCGACCCTTTGCACGGTGTCATGGGCCGCTTCGGGCGACAGGCCGGCGACATGGGAGGTGAGCACCGTATTGCCCAGGCGCTTGAGGGCGTCGGGCACCTGGGGCTCGTCGTCGAACACATCCAGGGCCGCGCCGCCGATACGGCGTTGCTCAAGGGCGGCCACCAGGTCGGCGGTCACCACCACGCTGCCGCGGCCGATGTTCACCAGGTAGCCGTGGGGTCCCAAGGCGTCCAGGGCCTGGCGGTCGATCAGGTGGTACGTGCCGACGCCGCCGGGGGTGGCCAGCACCAGGAAGTCCGAGTTACGCGCCAGTTCCACGGCGCTGGCGCAGTAGGTGTAGTCCACGTCATCGCGGGGCTGGCGGTTGTGATAACTGACTTCCATGCCAAACCCGAGGGCGGCGCGCCTGGCGATCTCCAGGCCTACCGCGCCGAGGCCGAGGATGCCCAGCTGTTTGCCGGCGAGGGACGGGCGCATCACCTTGGGCCATTCGCCACGTCGCACGGCCGCGTCTGTCTGGGGAATGCCGCGTACCAGCGCCAGCAACAAGGCCATGGCGTGGTCGGCCACTGAGGGCGCGTTTACCCCGGCACCGTTGGTGACCACAATCTTGCGATTGCTCGCCGCCTGCAGGTCGACATGCTCATAGCCGGCACCGATCACGCAGATGATTTCCAGCAGTGGCAGGGCGGCGATCTCCTCGGCATACAACCCCAGTGGACCACGGGTCAGCACGGCACGGATCTGCCCGCCATGGGTCTTGATCGCCTGGGCGCGTTCTGCGGGGGTTGGCGCCAGAATCACATGAAAGTCGTTGCTCTCGATGATGGGCAGGTATTCATTGATGGTTTCAACCAGGACCAGAACAGTGGCGGGCATGGGGCAGCTCTTGTTGTGGGGTTTGATCTCTGGAGTATGCGGTATTTTTTGTAGTACGAATGCCCGCAGATGAAAGATGCTTCCTCGATGGGAGGCCTTGGCATGGGGATGCCAGCGTCGGCGCAGGCTGCAGACGCTGGGCATTCGTGGGGGGCGTTACTGGGTTTGTCTTACCTTGTTCTGTTCTGCCTGGGCGATTTCCCGGAAATCATAGGTGGGGAAAAACTCGGTCCGGTAGGTGCCCCATGCAGCATTTTCCAGTGCCAGATTGACCGCTGACAACCGAGAGGCGGGTAGGCGCAGGACGATGACTTGGCCGATTCCCATGGTGATGTTCCAACTGACGACTTCTACTCCCTCCGGTGGAAATACTTTGTAGAAATCCTGCTTGGCGAGTTGCGCCCTTAGTTCGCTTAATGGGCGGGATTGATCATGTTTGAGAAATACCGTCAACATAATTGCATTTTCGGGTGTGGCGTGCGGTATTTTTGCTGTCGCGGGGGCTGAGGGTTGCGCATTGGCGCCGCTGGAAAGAAGGGCGGACAACCATACGGTGGATATTAATAACGACTTGAGTTGAGTTTTCATAAGAGGCGTCTTTTTATTGTTTTATGGATTTTTGAAGTAAGTAGTCAAAGCCTGATGGTATCTGGCAGGTCAAGAATACTCAGTGGGAGGTGGAGGTTTTGATCGGCCCGTTGTAAGGCGCATGGACCACGTAGATACGAACTTTCTCGTTGGTCTCGACCATGTCCCGGGGCACTTCCCGCGAATAGGTGAACTCTTGGTTGTTGAGGACCTCAAGCCGCCTGACCACTGTTCTGGCAGGGCCCTTGTCTGGTACCAGGATATGGGTGGTTTTGTCGCCTGTGACCAGAAAGTAACCGCCACCGCCATTGTCATACTTTGACAGCCCGGTGTCGGCATAGAAAAACTCATAGCGATTACGCTCGGGGTCCCACATGGAGATGCCAACCACGCCCGGATACTTGTCCTTGACGTCAATTTGCGGGGCGCCTTCTATATAGACTTTGGTGGTCAGCCACTGGGGCGAAGAAGCGAGTGCGCGGATGTCGGAGTTTGTCGATTGTGCCTGGCTGGAAAGTGGAGCGAGCAGTCCAGCGAGAAGTAGACCTGTAAAAACGGCATGGCATTTTCGCATTGGATAATTCCTACATGGGGCGTGGGTTTTTATTCTTGTATTTGGTTGGGTATTGCTTGGGCCCGGCAGTGACGGAATATAAATGTGCTGGCAGGTGCTATCAATGCCTGGGTATATGTTTGTAACAAATCCATGGGCAATCATTTAAAAAATATTCAAATGCTCGCTGTGAAGTAGGGGGATTCCTACAAATAAGCTGGTGAGATATAGATTGCGATAAGTATATAAATTCTATGTTTAAAGGGGCGGCTATCTATAGGGTTGTTGCCTGATTAAACGCATTTGCGCCACCCCCATTCCTCAGTTTCGCCAATCTTTAGCCGATTCGCGGGGTGGGTATCAGTGTGTTGCGAGGCTTGGGCGCGGCGGCGTATTCAATGCCGTTGAATGTGAAGGTGTCAGACTGTTGTTGCTTGGGCTTGTCTTGGGCGGCGATTTGATCGGCGATGTGGGTCGATACGCTATCGACCAACTGGCCAGCGTTGAAAATGTTCAGGCTTGAAGTCGTCATGCTTGAATCTCCAGGTTTTGTAGTAGAGCTTGCATTGAGTGGGCGATGGGGGCGTAACGTTCCTGATTCCAACAATTTGTGGTCAATCGACTGGCTCTGCTCCGTACAACCATTCCTCAGCTAAGTCTTTGCTTATTCAAGTGAATCCCGGACAATCGCGCCCCTGTTACGGTCGTGGCGCTGCCTGTCAGGTTTTTCTGACTCGCCGCGATCGTATGAAAGTGGAGAACCGAGCGGATGAATGATCAGGCCAATAGCGTCGATGAACGCTACGCAACGACACCTGTAACCCTCACGGGCTGGAGCCGCCAGGACACGACCTGGATGCTTGGCCTGTTCGGCACGGCGATTGGCGCCGGCACCTTGTTTCTGCCCATCAACGCAGGCCTGGGCGGCTTCTGGCCGTTGCTGATCCTCGCGCTGTTGGCGTTCCCCATGACCTACTACGCACACCGTGGCCTGACCCGCTTTGTGCTGTCGGGGCGTGCGGGCTCGGACATCACTGAGGTGGTTGAAGAGCATTTCGGCATCAAGGCCGGTGCTTTGATCACCTTGCTGTACTTCTTTGCGATCTTCCCGATCCTGCTGATCTACAGCGTGGCGCTGACCAATACCGTCGCAAGCTTTATGTCGCACCAACTGCACATCGAGCCACCGCCACGGGCGCTGCTGTCGTTTGTGCTGATCCTGGGCCTGCTGGCCGTGGTGCGTTGCGGCGAGCAGGTGATCGTCAAGGCCATGAGCCTGATGGTCTATCCGTTTATTGTTGCCTTGCTGTTTCTGGCGGTGTACCTGGTTCCGCACTGGAATGGCGGCATCCTCAGCACGGCCAGCACCGTTCCGGCACCGTCGGCGCTGCTGCACACCCTGTGGCTGGCGATTCCGGTGATGGTGTTCTCGTTCAACCACTCGCCGATCATCTCGGCCTTCGCCGTTGACCAGAAACGCCAGTACGGCGCCCACGCCGAAGAGCGCAGCTCGCAGATCCTGTCCCGTGCCCACTTGTTGATGGTGGCGATGGTGATGTTCTTCGTGTTCAGCTGTGTGCTGACCCTGTCACCGGCCCAACTGGCCGAAGCCAAGGCGCAGAACCTGTCGATCCTGTCTTACCTGGCCAACCACTTCGATAACCCGACCATCGCCTTTGCCGCGCCATTGATTGCGTTTGTGGCGATTGCCAAGTCCTTCCTGGGCCACTACATCGGCGCCAGCGAAGGCCTCAAGGGCCTGATCGTCAAGAGCGGCCGCCGCCCGGGCGCCAAGGCCCTGGACCGCATGACTGCTGGCTTTATGCTGGTGGTGTGCTGGATCATCGCCACCCTGAACCCGAGCATCCTGGGGATGATCGAGACCCTGGGTGGGCCGATCATTGCTTCGATCCTGTTCCTGATGCCGATGTACGCGATCCGCAAGGTGCCGGCCATGGCCAAGTACCGTGGGCAGATGTCCAATGTGTTCGTGACCCTGGTCGGCCTGGTCGCCATCTCTTCGCTGATTTACTCGCTGATCCCTTGATGTGATCAGCGCCGGCGACCTCGGCGTTACTCATATCTCTAGCTAGGCAACGGCCGAATCAGCGTGCAGCGCGATTCGGCCGTTTTTCTGCCAGGCCGGAAAACTCAGTGCTACCACATGGTCGTTGTTCACGCGTTGCGGGGCGCCGAGGCGACTCAATTGCACGCCATTTTTCAGGAAATAACGCTCCAGCGCTGGAGTGGTCACTGCCACCACCTGATTGGCGCCGTGGCTCCAGGCATGGTGCAGGCTGTTCCACCAGACGCGCATCGGTAGGGTGCCTTTCTCCAGGGCGCGGGCGGCAAAACGCGACACTTCCCAGGTGTCACGGCTGCGCGGGCTTGGCTGGTCGCACAGAAACCCGAAGACTTCCGACAGTAGATAAGGTTGGGTGGTCGGCAACAGCCGTGCGCAACCGCAGACCTGGCCTTTTGTGTCCAGGGCGAGGATATGGCGCGTGTCGGCCTGGTCGAACTGATCGAATTCACGTTGGGGCCGGGCGTGGGTGGAGTCCAGCTGCCAACCCAGTTGCTCGATGAACACTTCGTGTCGATAGCGGCCCAGGTCGTCCTCAAGGGCTGCAGACAGTTCATGGTGATGGCGGGTGATGATGCTGATCATTGGATGTCCTTATCGTGATCGTCGGGCCTAGATCAGGCCCAGTGCGGCGGCATAGGCAGCCGCCAGTGTCTTGTTGGCTGCGCCGAATTTCTTCTGGATGGTCTTGAGGTGAAAGTTCACCGTGTTGATGGAGATGGTCAGGATCAGCGCGATCTCGCCTGAACTCTTGCCGTCGGCGGTCCACTGCAAAATTTCCCGCTCACGCAGGCTGAGGCAGACCGACGGGTGGGCGCGTTCGTTATGGCCCAGATCTGTCAGGCGCAGCGTCACCTGTTCGAGGATGCAGCGCAGGCGCAATTGAATTTCGTCGCTTTCAGCCCGCGAAATAGGATCCTGGCGCCGGGCCACGGACAGTACCCGCAGCGAGTGATCGTGGCTGCGAATCGGCAGCGTGGCGCCGATGCACAGACCCCAATCCCGAGCTTCCAACCATAGCTTGCGGCTGTTTTCAAACAGTGCGTCGTTCCACAGCACCATCTCGGTGGAACGCAAGCCACTGAGGATCGACGGATCGACAGCCGCGTAGTTTTGCTCCTGGTAATGTTCCAGCCACCTTTCGGGGTAAGAGCCGTGAATCTCGGTTTTTGGTCGGGTAAAAGGGGTCAGGTGGCGTACGGCATAGGCGTAATACTCGAACCCCAATTGCAACACTTCCCGCTCCAGCAGCGCGAACACTTGTGCTCCTCCCTGTTGCTTGAGCATCTCTATCCGCAAGCGATTCCACCAGCGGATGAGGTCGTTTTCCTTCTCCATGGACAGTCGCCTCGATTCCTGGAACCTTTGGCAATCTAGCCCACGTGATCTTTCTGTCAAACTTTTCCGGTGCTTTGCCGACGGCTCTGGCACGGCACTTTTGCCCAAGAGGCCGGTGTTTATGACGCTTGGCGCAGGCGAGGTATTGAATGGTGCGCGTGGCACTGTTCAATGGCCTTGACCGCTGTTTCACAGGACGCCGCATCGGCGGGCATCAGGCTGCTCGCCCGAGCACAGGCCTGTTGCAATCGGGTGTCGTGTAGCAGCGCTGTGATCGCCCCTTGCAGGTCTTGTCTGTCCAAGGGCAGGGCAAGACGTATTCCGCACCCCATGCGCACCAGTCGTTCGGCGTTATCGAACTGGTCATGGGCGATCGGCAGGACAATCTGTGGGATGCCGGCAGCCAGCGCCAGGCTCATGGCGCCAATGCCGCCGGGGTGGACCAGCCCGGCTGCGCGGGGCAGCAGCGAACTCATCGGCAAAAACGGACGTTGCATCACCGTGGGCGGCAAATCGCTGGTCACCGGCCGATCACCGGTCAGAAAAATACCGCGTGCGCCGACCCTGTGCAGCGCTTCCAGGGCGAAGTGATAAAACTGCTGGTCAAAGTGCTCAGTGGAGCCTTGGGTGAAAACCACGGGGGGCGGTCCGGCATCGAGGAAGGCCCGGGTCTGTTCATCGAGCCCCAGGGTGCCACCATCGAACAGTGGGAAGCCAGCCATGTGCAGGGGCTGCGGCCAGTCTTGCTGGACGGGGGCGAACCATTCGGGGAACAGGCAAATCACGCCTTGGGGGGCATGCATCCATTGGCTGAAGATGTTCTTCACCGCGCCCGGCAATCCGTGTTTGCGGCGCAGGGCATTGATTTGTGGGGCACAGGTCCGGTCCAGGCTCAGGTATTCGATCCCGCGCCAGAGCAATTTGCGCACCGTCAAGGGCAGGCGACGTGACACGTTGAAAGTGGGGTGTACAGGCGGTAAATGTGCCGACAGTAGGGTTGAAGGGGACACTTGGACCGAGAGGTAAGGGAAACCGTATTTTTCATGGGCTATACGTGCACCCAGGGCCCACAGTGAGCCGACCACTACCCTATCGTCAGTGTTATGCGCGGTTACATAATCGTAGACCGGCTCTAATAGGCCTGCGATGGCTTGCCACAACACGCTGAAGGAAGTCTTCGGATCCCACAGGCGGGGATCGCCCATGGCAGCGTTGTAGGTCGCCTCATCGCATAACGGCACGAAGTCCAGGCCCCGGGCCTCGATGGTGCGTTGAAACGCCGGCATGCTGCACAAGGTTACCTGATGACCGCGTAGGGTCAGTGCCGCGCCCAGGCCGATAAAGGGAAAAACGTCACCGGCCGAACCGATGGCAATCATGATTACTCGCATCATCCACATCCTTGTTCAAAAGTGCTCAGGCGAAGCTCAACTGCGCTCGGTGAGGGGGCGCCATGCAAAACGCCTCTGGCCGGGCGTCGCGATGCGTCAGCAAATGGCCGAGCAACGCGCGGTGCACGCCGTTGGCCGCAGCCCTGGATTCCAGATCCAGAAAGTGCCCGCTGCTCTCGGCCGTGGAGAAGCTGCAGTCGCGGATGTACTGCTTGAAGCGCTGCACGTCCATGGCGCTGGTGTATTCGTCCCAGGCACCGTTCAAAAAGTGCACGTGGCTGTCGATGTTCGAAAGCTGGGGCAGGTATGCCCCTTCATTGAGCTTGAGGGCCTGGTCGATATGGAATCGCGCCTGATGCTGCTCGGCGTTGATCAACTGCGCCATGTGCTGTTGATTGGCACTCTTGAGGCGGGGCGGCAGGTGCTTGCCCAGCGTCTGGTTGAGCAAGTGCCCGATACCCGCGTTGTCATCCCGGGCCATGAGTGCCTGGGCGCCGCTGACGTAGTCGAGCATCGGACCATTGAGGCCGGGAGCGAATGACATCACCACCGAGCTTTCGACGTTGTCCGGCTTCTGGGCGAGGGCCAGCAAGGTCGACAGGCCGCCCCAGGATGCGGAAACCAGATGGTGAATATTGAAGCCTTCGATCAAGGCCAGCAGGATCTGGACTTCATCGTCCTTGGTCACCAGGCACCGATTCGGGTTGTGAGCCCGGGAGTTTCCGGCGAATGGCAAGTCAAACAGCACCACGTTGAAGTGTTCGGCCAGGCACTTGCTGGTACGGGCAAAGGCCGAGGTTGTGGCCATGGCGCCATTGACCAGCAGCACATTCTTTTTATCGGGGGCATCGCCGATTTGTTCCACCGACACCGCATAGTCCTTGAAGACGTTCTTGATCACATATTGATTGCGCCACATAACACACCTCCATTAAGCACTTAAAAACGGGTGAGAGCGCCCCTGCCACCGGGTACGGGCATCGACGACGAGGCTTGGCTGTTTTTATTAGAAGTCGTACGGCATACAGCGCGAGTACATCCAAAGCAGGCGGATCCCATGACGCGGGCATCAGGGTGTGGAGAGTTTCGGCCTTCAAGGCGCGGCGGGACAACTACCTGATCTGGTAGGTCGTTGGAGAAAGGCCGTCGACAGCCAGTGCCCGGCAGGTTTTTCCAGGCATAAAAAAACGCCGCGTATCTTGCGATACGCGGCGTTCTTCACATCAACACACCGTTAGGCTTGAACCACCGGAATGTTGGCGCTTGCTGCGATTTTACGGAACTCGGCGATCTGGTCGAAGTTCAGGTAGCGGTAGACGTCACTGGCCATGGTGTCCAGTTTCGCTGCGTAGCCCATGTACTCTTCGACGGTCGGCAGGCGACCCAGGGTGGAGGCGACTGCCGCCAACTCGGCCGATGCCAGGTAGACGTTCGCGCCATCACCCAGACGGTTCGGGAAGTTACGGGTCGACGTCGACACTACGGTCGAATTCGGCTCAACACGTGCCTGGTTACCCATGCACAGCGAGCAGCCCGGCATTTCCATGCGCGCGCCAGCCTTGCCGTAGATGCCGTAGTAGCCTTCTTCGGTCAGTTGGTGAGCGTCCATCTTGGTCGGCGGCGACAGCCACAGACGGGTTGGCAGCTGACCCTTGACCTGTTCCAGCAACTTGCCGGCAGCGCGGAAGTGACCGATGTTGGTCATGCACGAACCGATAAACACTTCGTCGATCTTCTCGCCAGCGACGCTGGACAGCAGACGGGCGTCGTCCGGGTCGTTTGGCGCGCAGAGGATTGGCTCGTTGATTTCGGCCAGGTCGATCTCGATGACTTCGGCGTATTCGGCGTCGGCATCGGCTTCCATCAGCTCAGGGTTGGCAACCCAGGCTTCCATCGCTTGGGCACGACGTTCCAGGGTACGCGCATCACCGTAGCCTTCACCGATCATCCAGCGCAGCAGGGTGATGTTGGAGTTCAGGTACTCGGTGACGGAGTCTTTCGACAGCTTGATGGTGCAACCGGCAGCCGAACGTTCGGCCGAGGCGTCGGACAGCTCGAAAGCCTGCTCCAGCGTCAGGTCGTTCAGGCCTTCGATTTCCAGGATGCGGCCGGAGAAGGCGTTTTTCTTGCCTTTCTTCTCAACGGTCAGCAGGCCGGACTGGATTGCGTAGTAAGGAATGGCATGAACCAGGTCACGCAGGGTGATGCCAGGTTTCATCTTGCCTTTGAAACGCACCAGGATCGACTCAGGCATGTCCAGTGGCATTACGCCAGTGGCTGCGGCGAACGCTACCAGGCCAGAACCGGCCGGGAACGAAATGCCCATCGGGAAACGGGTGTGGGAGTCACCACCGGTACCCACGGTGTCCGGCAGCAGCATGCGGTTCAGCCAGCTGTGGATGATGCCGTCGCCTGGACGCAGCGATACACCGCCACGGGTCATGATGAAGTCAGGCAGGGTGTGGTGGGTGGTCACGTCGATCGGCTTTGGATAGGCCGCGGTGTGGCAGAAGGACTGCATCACCAGATCGGTGGAGAAGCCCAGGCACGCCAGGTCTTTCAGTTCGTCACGGGTCATTGGACCGGTGGTGTCCTGGGAACCCACGGTGGTCATCTTCGGTTCGCAGTAGGTACCTGGACGAACGCCTTTGCCTTCCGGCAGGCCGCAGGCCTTGCCGACCATTTTCTGGGCCAGGGTGAAACCCTTGCCAGTGTCGACCGGTGCTTCAGGCAGCTTGAACAGGTCGGTAGGGCCAAGACCCAGCTCAGCGCGAGCCTTGTCGGTCAGGCCACGGCCGATGATCAGCGGGATACGGCCGCCGGCACGGACTTCGTCCAACAGGACCGGGGTCTTCATTTCGAAGGTGGTCAGGACTTCGTCGGTGCCGTGTTTGCACACTTTGCCAGCATGCGGGTACAGGTCGATCACGTCGCCCATGTGCATGTTGGTGACGTCGAATTCGATTGGCAGTGCGCCAGCATCTTCCATGGTGTTGTAGAAGATGGGAGCGATCTTGCTGCCGAAGCAGAAGCCACCAGCGCGCTTGTTAGGCACGTACGGGACGTCGTCGCCGAAGAACCACAGCACCGAGTTGGTTGCCGACTTACGGGACGAACCGGTACCGACCACGTCACCGACGTAAGCGATCGGGAAGCCCTGGCCGCGCATTTCTTCGATCTGCTTCATCGGGCCGGTCTTGCCTTGCTCGTCCGGCACGATGCCTTCACGGGCCATTTTCAGCATGGCCAGGGCGTGCAGCGGGATGTCAGGACGGGACCAGGCATCGGGAGCAGGGGACAGGTCGTCGGTGTTGGTTTCGCCGGTGACCTTGAACACGCGCAGGCTGATCTTGTCGGCCAGGGTCGGGCGGTTCTTGAACCACTCGCCGTCGGCCCAGGACTGGATCACTTCCTTGGCGTGCGTGTTGCCGTTCTTGGCTTTTTCCGCGACGTCGTGGAATGCATCGAACATCAGCAGGGTGTGCTTGAGCTGGGCAGCTGCAACGGCGGCCAGTTCAGCGTCGTCCAGCAGCTCGACCAGGGTCACGATGTTGTAGCCGCCTTGCATGGTGCCAAGCAGTTCAACCGCGCGCTTTTTGTCGATCAGGGGGGAAGACACTTCGCCCTTGGCCAGGGCAGACAGGAAACCGGCCTTGACGTAGGCAGCTTCGTCAACGCCTGGTGGAATGCGGTTGGTGATCAGGTCAACGAGAAACTCTTCTTCGCCAGCCGGGGGATTTTTCAGCAGCTCGACCAGGCCTGCGGTTTGTTCGGCGTTTAGCGGCTGGGGAACGATACCCAGGGCTGCACGCTCTTCGATATGTTTGCGGTAGGCTTCAAGCACAGTTATTACCCTCATCAGTGGTCCCACGGGACGCTCATCCAGACATGCACGGCACGCATGCGCTCGGGGGCTTTTTGGGCCGTAGAGCCAGCGCTGCCGGCATTTCTCACAGAAGCTGCTTTCAAAGTTTTACGCCTGCAGAACGGAGCTGATGAGGGTTGGTGCTGGTTATTTGGAGGGTAAATAACCAGCGCCAACACCGTTCTGAAGGAACGACTGTGCTCGTGACGCTTTGAAAACAGCTTCCAACGGATTATTTGGCGCCTTACAAGGCCGGATGATTCTACGGCAAAAAATTTCTAAAGGTAAGTTGCCGCAGCAAGTTTGCAGGGTGATGAACCTTAGACAAAGGGCTAACATGGGCCACTGTTTCGCTGATTTGTGCGTTGTCACCCATGCCCAACCAAACCATCAAGACCCCCTGCATCGGCCTGTGCTCCACGGTTTACGGCGATCTCGTGTGCCGCGGCTGCAAGCGTTTCCACCATGAAGTGATCCAGTGGAACGGCTATGGCGAGGAAGAAAAACGCGCAGTATGGCTGCGGCTTGAGCAACTGCTGGTGCAGGTCATGGCGGGCAAGCTGGAAGTATTCGACCCCAAACGGCTGCGCTGGCAACTCGAACAGCGAAAAATCCGCTTTGTGCCGCACCAGTCCGAATACTGCTGGGCCTACCAGTTGATCGCCCGGGGCGCGCGGGTGATCAACAACCTGGAAGCCTATGGCATGGTGCTGATGCCGGAGTTTCGCGACTGGAACCTGCCGGAACTGCGTGATGCCATTGATCGGGAGTTTTTTATCCTGTCCGAGGCGCATTACCAGCGCTATATCGCCCCTGGCTTCCTCAAGGATGCACTAGGTCACTGACTGTCGCCGATCAACATGTGGGAGCTGGCTTGCCCGCGATGGCGGCGTGTCAGTCAGGCATCTATCAACTGACCCACCGCCATCGCAGGCAAGCCAGCTCCCACTTTTGTTCTGGGGTGTGGCCAAAATATCCTGCCCTGCCAAGATCCCTTGTGGGAGCGGGCTTGCCCGCGATAGCGCCAGTTCAGTCAGGGATGTATCAACTGACTCACCGCTATCGCGAGCAAGCCCGCTCGCACATGTCTGATCTTCACTGTGCCTTGCTGGCCAGTTCCTCCAGGTGGTCGATGATGCTCTGGGGCTTGAGCACCAGCACATCGCTCTCCAGCGCATCCAGCACCACTTCCGCCGTATTGCCGATCAGCGCCCCGGAAATCCCGGTGCGTGCCACGGTGCCAATGATCGTGACGGCCGCCCTCAACTTATAGGCGGTATGAGGGATCAGCACATCCGCCGGGCCTTCTTCGATATGCAGGCGGCTGTCGTCAATGTCGAATTCGGCCTGGAACGCCTTGCACTGCTCGCGATAGCGCGCCTCGATGGTTTCCTTGAGCTGGAACACCGGATCGGCTGCCGACAGCATGGGCGAGGGATGGGCGCTGATGACATGCAACTGGCCCTTGGCCAGGCTGGCGATGTCAAAGCCATGGTCGATGATGGCCGCGTGCAGGTCTTTATGCTCGTTATCCAGGTTGCCCACGTCGATGGCCGCCAGGATCACCCCGTCGGTCCATGGGGTCGCGGTCTTGACCAACAGCACAGCGGCCGGGCACAAGCGCAGCAGTTTCCAGTCCGCCGGCGTCAGCAGGGCCTTTTTCAGCGGGCTGTCGGGGTAGTGCTGCTTGATCACCAGTGCGCAACCTTCGGCCTGCTGCACACCGATGATGGTTTCGTGCAGGTTGTTGTTCCAGGCCAGTTCGGTTGTGACGTTGTAGCCATCGGCCGACAATTGCTCTTTGAGCAAGGCCAATAGCGCCGAATGCTCATGCTTTTTGTCGCACACCAGCAGATGCAAATGAGCGCCTGTCACCCCAGCGATCAGCTTGGCGCGCTTGAGGGCCAGGCTTTCCGAGTGTTCGGGCTCAATGATCACCAGGATTTTGCCAATTTCGTTCATGAGCGAGATCTCCAAGGGTGGGAAGGGCAAGGCTTCGAACAACTATAGTTGTTGCCCGCCGTACAGCATGTTGATGCACATCAAGCCCCGTGACTGGTGGTCTGCGGCGGGGTCGGTATAATCGGCGGCCTTTTGTGACCCTTTGCCCGTGAGCCCGATGAACCTCCCCGAAATCCATGACTTCCTCGGTTGCCGCACCCCTGATACCTGGGTCCAGGCCGCACTGGCCGACCAGGAAACCCTGCTGATCGACCATAAAAACTGCGAATTCAAGGCCGCCAGCACGGCCTTGAGCCTGATTGCCAAGTACCACTCCCATGTCGACCTGATCAACATGATGTCGCGCCTGGCCCGCGAAGAGCTGGTGCACCATGAGCAAGTCATGCGCCTGATGAAAAAACGCAAGATCGAGCTGCGCCAGCTGCATGCCAGCCGCTATGCCTCGGGTTTGCGCAAGGTGGTACGCAGCCACGAACCGGTGAAGCTGGTGGACACCCTGGTGGTCGGGGCGTTTATCGAAGCGCGCAGTTGCGAGCGTTTCGAAGCACTGGTGCCGCATTTGGACGAAGAACTCGGCAAGTTCTACTTTGGCCTGCTGAAAAGCGAGGCACGGCATTTCCAGGGCTATCTGAAGCTGGCCTATCAATACGGTGATGCCAAGGATGTTGCCCAGGTCATCGAGCGGGTGAGGGCGGCCGAGCAGGAATTGATCGAATCACCCGATATCGAGTTCCGCTTTCACAGTGGCGTGCCAGCCTGAGGCCACGGCCACGCCGATCAGCGCGGTGATCCCGGTCAGCAGCAGGATCACCGTTTGCGTGCCAAAAGGTGCCGCCAGCACGGCAATTGCCAGGCCCGCCAATGGCTGCGCGAGGTTATTGAACAAGGTGATCACGCCCACCGTCTTGCCGAAATCCTGCACGGGAATGACCCGCTGACGGGTGCTGCGCATGTACACGTTGAACATCTTGTCGAAACCGGTGACCAGCAGAAAGCCCAGGGTGTACAGCCAGAGGTTGGGACTGATCGCCATGATCAATGCCCCAAGCGCAATCACCGAATACGACAGCCCGCCCAGCACTTTCAACGCCAGGCTCGAGCGCGCCAGGTAAAACAGGATGACGATGGTCACCACCGCGCCGGCGGCCTGCAGCAGTGCATAGGCATCCTTGTCGGCCGCGTAGAGGCCGGTCACCATGGCGGCGGAGGTGGCCAGCGTCACGCCAATAATCAAATTCACGCCGACTGCCAGGGCGATAATGCGCTTGAGCTCCGCCAGGTTACGGATATGCCCGAGCGCGATGCGTAGCGGTTGCAGCCAGATATCCCGGTGTTGCGCGTGGTTTTCGAGATTCACCGTGGTAGTGCGCTGCCAAACCAGCATTGCCAGGTCTGCCAGCACAAACAGCCCGGCAATCCCCAGCACCACCCAATGCCAGGCCCACACCTCCAGCATCAGCGCAGCAATCAGTGGCCCTAGCACCAGGCCGCTCTGGTCGGCGATTTGCGAGTAGGAGAGGGTCTTGGCGTAGGTGTAATGCTTGAAAATATGCGGCATGACGACTTCTCGCGCCATGATGCCCTGGGTCGTCAGCACTCCACACAGCGCCGACAGGATCACCAGCCAATGGATGCCGCCGAACATCGCGTACAGCGCCACGGCCACCAGGCACGCCAGCGCCCGGTAGGCCTGGCTGATATGCAGGATGCGCACGGGCGAAAACTTGTCGCACAATGCCCCGCACACCGGGAACGCCAGGTATCGCGGCAGCGACTCGATAAAGAACGCCAGCCCGGCCCACGCTACGCTGTTGGTGGTTTGAAATACGATCAGCGGCACAATAAACAGCAGAATCTGGTCCGCCAGCCGGGACAGGAACAGCGAAACAAAGAACGCCAGGTAATCCTTGCGCATACAACTCCCTGTGGGTGGCGTTAAACATTGCAGGCTAATTGTTAAAAACTCTTAAAAACATGAAGCTTCGTCAGCCGCTGCTGGCCAGGCGCTTTTGCCGGACAGCTTGCCACCTATAATGCTCGCTCTTCAATCCGCTTTTGCACACTGAGAACGTATGGAAAACCTGGGTCTGGGCAAGGTCCTACTCGTTGAGGACGATGAGAAGCTGGCAGGGCTGATCGCGCATTTTCTGTCACAGCATGGCTTTGAAGTGCGCGTGGTGCACCGGGGCGATGAGGCGTTGGCGGTGTTCCTGGCGTTCAAACCGAAGATTGTCGTGCTCGACCTGATGCTGCCGGGCCAGAGCGGCCTGCATGTGTGTCGCGAGATCCGCAATGTGTCCGACACCCCCATCGTGATCCTCACCGCCAAGGAAGACGACCTGGACCATATCCTCGGCCTGGAATCCGGCGCCGATGACTATGTGATCAAACCGATCAAGCCGCCGGTGCTGCTGGCACGCCTGCGCGCCTTGCAGCGCCGCCATCTGCCCGAGCCGACGGTGCGTGGTTCCCTGGCGTTCGGCCAACTGGCGATTGACCGCAGTTGTCGGGGGGTAAGCCTGGGTGACGAGAAGATCGACCTGACCACCATGGAGTTCGAGCTGCTGTGGCTGTTGGCCAGCAGCGCGGGCAAGATCCTCTCGCGGGACGATATCCTCAACCGCATGCGCGGGATCGCCTTCGATGGGCTCAACCGCAGTGTCGATGTGTATATCAGCAAGCTGCGCAACAAGCTCAATGACAACCCCCGCGAGCCGGTGTGCATCAAGACCATCTGGGGCAAGGGCTACCTGTTCAACCCGTTTGCCTGGGAGGCCTAGCCCGATGCTGCGCCTGTTTCTGCGTCTGTACATCATCCTGGCCCTGGGCCTGGCCGGGGCAATCTGGCTGGTGAACTACACCTTCGACGAACTGCTGCCCGAAGCCAACGAAACCTACAACCGCGAAGCCATGCGCGGCCCGGCCTACGGCCTGGTGGAGCAGTTGCGCCCGCTGCCGGCTGGCGTGGCCCGCGAGGCACGCCTGGCCGAGCTGCAGCAGCACTATGGCCTGCGCCTGGCCTTGATTGCCCGGGACGCTGCGGCACTCACCTCCCGCGAGCAACAATTGCTGACTGACGGCAAGCTGGTGGTGCGCGGCGACTTTATGGAGTTCATCACCGAAATCGACGGTGGCGCGCAGCTGCTTCAGATCAAGCTGCCGGTGGAGCCGCGCTGGCTGTACCTGTGGGCCTATAGCTTGTTGGGCCTGTGCCTGGCGATTGTCCTGTATTTCTGGGTACGCCCGCACTGGCGCGACCTGGAGCATATCCGCCTGGCGGCCCAGCGATTTGGTGACAATGACCTGGGCTCGCGCATCCTCCTGCCACGGCGCTCGAGCGTGCGCGAGTTGGCCGGGCACTTCAACCAGATGGCCGAGCGCATCGAACACCTGATCGCCAATCAGCGCGAGCTGACCAATGCGGTGTCCCATGAACTGCGCACGCCGATTGCGCGCTTGTCGTTTGAACTCGACCAACTCAAACAGGAGGCCGATCCGCGCCAGAGCCGCGCGTTGATCGGCGATATGTACGCCGACCTAGGCGAACTGGAGGACATGGTTTCCGAACTGTTGACCTACGCCAGCCTTGAACGTGGCGCGACACAGGTCACCCGCGAGAACATCGAGGCCCACAGCTGGCTCGACAGTGTGATCGGCAGCGTGGCCCTGGAAGCCGAGGCCGAAGGCGTGCAACTGTCCCTGGGCACCTGTGAAGTCGACTTCATCCAGATCGAACCGCGGTTTATGGCTCGCGCGGTGATCAACCTGCTGCGCAATGCCATTCGTTACGCCGAGCATCGGGTCGAGGTGTCGCTGGTCAAGTTCGGCAGTGGTTATGAAGTACGCGTCTGCGACGACGGTCCCGGCGTACCCGAGGACGGCCGGGAGAAAATCTTCCAACCCTTTATGCGCCTGGACGCCAGCCGCGACCGCCGCACCGGCGGCTTTGGCCTGGGCCTGGCGCTGGTGCAGCGGGTCAGCCAGTGGCATGGCGGGCAGGTGCAGGTGCTGGACTCGCAGTGGGGCGGGGCGTCGTTCCGGATGACCTGGGCGTACGCCGACTGATCCTCTGCAAACCCATGAAGATTGTAAATGTGGGGGCTGGCGGGTGTGGAAGCTGGCTAGTCGGGTCGCCGCCTCGCTGCGATGGTCGTAAACGATGACGTTGGGTACCTGACACTCTGTGGCGATCTATTGGGCCGCCATCGCAGGCAAGCCAGCTCCCACAGGGGAATGCAGCTTCGCGCCCCGGCTTTAGCATTGCTGTTGCTGTTGCTGTTGCTCTGCTTTTGATCTGGCTTTTGATCTTAGGCGCCCCGTTAAACCACGATGGCCGCAGGCAGGTATTGCGCAGTGGGCACCCCGGCATGGATGCCGGGGTAGCCGCGACACGGCCATGGATGGCCGATCGCGGCGGGCCCACGGAGCAATGCCTGACTGCGGGCATGCCGAGCCTAGGCGAGGCACCGAGTGGTGGGGCAAAAGCGCTTTGGTTACTTTCGCGCTCTTCGAAAGTGACCCGCCGTAAGGGCGGAACCAATAGCCGCCGTGACCGCAGCAACGGATATGTACACCCCCCCCCCCAACAACCCAAAAAGAGCGAATGACCATCGCAGTAATGGAGCGACCGGCAAGCCAGCCCCCCCTGTCTGATCGGGTTTGCAAATCAAAAGCTGTAGTTCAGCACACCCATCACGGAGGTTTGCATCCGGCGTTCCACAATCGGGCTTTTGCCGGCATCCCCCGACAAATACTGCACATCCAGCAAGGTAGAGAAGGTTGTGTGGTCGCCCAGCGGCACGCTCCAATCGAGGTTCAAGCCCCGGCTGACCATCCCACCCTTGGCGTCATACGCGCGAAAGCGGCTGTGCTGGGCCTGGCCGGGGGTGACGCCGTACCAGGTGCGCACATAGTTGCCATCGCCAAAGAGGCTATTGAGGCTGGCGTCCACGGTGCCGTAGTCACCGTCATACAGGTTGGTGCCAATGCTCAGCTCCAGGGAGGTAAACGCCTTGCCGCTGTCTTTTTTATCGTCTTGCTCCAGCGCATGTTCCAGGGTCGCGCCCAGCACGGCCGTGCCCAAGGTGTAGCTGGCACTCACACCGAACTGCGGTCGCGACTTGATTTGGCCCATGCCCTTGAGCCGGTCGGAGCCCAGGCTGGTGCTTTTCTTCTGGTCCTTGCGCGCAGTGCTGGCGCCGACATAGGCACTGAAACTGAGGTTGTCATCCTCATAACCCCAGCCCAGCCCCTTGTTGGTATCGAGAAAAATCCCCCACGGGCTGACGACGTTTGCGCCCAGCAATGGCGCGGTCATACGCTCATTGCTGCCGCTGTAACGCGGCAGGTTGGCCGCCCCGGCTTGCAGGCTGTATTGCCAGTCGGCGGCGGCTGACAGTTGGGTGCAGGTGATCAGGCACACAGAAGTGGCAGCGAGGTAAATCGTTTTTGAACGCATGATGGCCTTCGTCATTCCAAGGAAGGCTCAAATCCTAGGGACGGCGTGGGCAGGGGTCTTTGACAGCTTTGTCGGGAAACTGTCAAAGACTGTTAAGTGGGGGCGCAACGCCCAGCGCCCAAACGCCGCACCGCCCCCAGACTTGATTTCAATCAAGGGCTCACTGGCCAGCTGCCACCTACCATCGACTTCATATTCCGGCCGTTGAAGTCAGTGAGCCCATGAACCGCACCAAGCCCTCGGCCCTCGCTACCCTGGCCGCAAGTCCCGTCACCTGGTTGGTTGTCCTGGTGCTGCTGTTCAGCCTGGCCGGCCCGGCCCAGGCCAAGTCCTACGGCGCGATTGAACAACAGCGCATCGACAAGATTTTCCCGCAGACCGACGCCATTTCCGCCGCCGAAGGCAAGTTCAAGGTGCGCACGCTGTCGGCCAACGGCGCGGTCATCGGCTATGTGTTCCAGAGCCTGGACGTGGTGGACATCCCGGCGTATTCCGGCAAACCGATCAACACCCAGGTGATCCTCGACCCGGCCGGGGTGATCCGTGATGCCTATGTGTTGGAGCACCACGAGCCGATTCTGTTGATCGGCATTCCCGAGGCCAAGCTGCATGACTTCACCGCCCGCTATAGCGGGATCAACGTCAAGCAACGGGTGGTGGTGGGGCACTCCAGCGACAGCCAGGCGGTGACTGTGGATGCGGTGGCCGGCGCTACTGTCACGGCCATGGTGGTCAATGAGGTGATCATGCGCGCCGCCCACGAGGTGGCGGTGTCGCTCAAGCTGATCGAGGACAAGGCCAGTACCGCGCAGAAAGTCGCGTTGGTGCGCGCTGACCTGTTCGAGCCGGCCAACTGGGCGCAGTTGACCGGCAACGGCGCGGTGCGCCGCCTGCACCTGACGCGCGGGCAAGTGGACGCGGCCTTCAAGGGCACCGAGGCCGAAGGCGTGGAAGTGGCGGCGCCGGGGCAGGTCGACGAGACCTTTATTGACCTGTATGTGGCCGATCTCAACGCGCCGACCATCGGCCGCAACCTGTTGGGCGACGCGCAATACCGGGTGCTGATGCAGGGCCTCAAGCCCGGCGAGCAGGCCATTGCGGTGCTGGGGCGTGGGTTGTTTTCGTTCAAGGGCTCGGGCTACGTGCGCGGCGGGATTTTTGATCGGGTGCAATTGCGCCAGTTCGGCAATGTCATCAGCTTCCGCGATATGGACCACCAGCGCCTGTATGACGTGTTCGCCGAGGGCATGCCCGAGTTCGACGAGATGTCGGTGTTTATCGTGCGCCCCCAGGCCGGGTTCGACCCTGGCTCGGCCTGGACCCTGGAACTGCTGGTACGGCGCCAGACCGGCCCGGTCAGCGGCACCTTCAGCAGTTTTGAATTGCCCTACCAGATGCCCGAGGCGTATCTGGAGCGCCCGTTGCCGACTGCCGCCGAGCAGGCTGCCATCGACGAAGCGAATCGGCCGATGTGGCTGACGATCTGGTACCAGAAACACGTGCAGATCCTGATCCTGGGCGCAGCCCTGGTACTGCTGACGGTGATTCTGTTTTTGCAGGACAGCCTGGCCCGGCGCCCGCGCCTGTTGCATTGGGTACGCCGTGGCTACCTGCTGTTTACCGTGGTGTTTATCGGCTGGTACGCCCTGGGGCAGCTGTCGGTGGTCAATGTGCTGACCTTTGTGCATGCGCTGTTCCAGCAGTTCCGCTGGGAGCTGTTCCTCACCGACCCGCTGATCTTCATGCTCTGGGTATTCACCGCCGCCAGCATCCTGCTGTGGGGCCGAGGTGTGTTCTGCGGCTGGTTGTGCCCGTTCGGGGCGCTGCAGGAGCTGATCAATGAGGCGGCGCGCAGGCTCAAAGTGCGCCAGTTCGAGCTGCCGTTTGCCGTGCATGAGCGGCTGTGGGCGATCAAGTATTTGATCCTGCTGGGGCTGTTTGGCTTGTCGCTGGAGTCGATGGCCACCGCCGAGCGGTTTGCCGAAGTGGAGCCGTTCAAGACCGCCATCACCCTGCATTTCGACCGCCAGTGGTGGTTCGTGCTGTACGCGGTGGCGCTGCTGGTGATCAACCTGTTCACGCGCAAAGTCTACTGCCGCTACATCTGCCCGCTGGGCGCCGCGCTGGCGATCCCCAGCAAGTTCAGGCTGTTCGACTGGCTCAAACGGCGCAAAGAGTGTGGCGATCCGTGCCAGTTGTGCGCCAAGGAATGCGAAATCCAGGCGATTCACCCTGACGGCCATATCAACGCCAATGAATGCCACTACTGCCTGGATTGCCAGATGACTTGGCACAACGACCACAAATGCCCGCCACTGATCAACAAGCGCAAGAAACGCAACAAGGCCGCACCCGCCACTGGGCAATTGATCCCGGTGGTGCAGGTGGCGGTGCCTGAATGACGGCCTTGGGCACTCACTTTTCCCATCTGGAGCACATCATGAACGACAGTGAATCGAAAAAAGCCGGGGCCACCCCGGAACCTGAAGGCATGAGCCGGCGTGGCTTCCTTGGCACCGGCGCAGTCACCGGCGCGGTGCTGGCAGGGGCCTCGGCCCTCGGTGGTACGGTGTTTACCCGCGAGTCCTTTGCGGCGGCGGCCAAAGAAGCCAAGTCGAAGATCCATGTGGGCCCAGGGGAGCTGGATCAGTACTACGGTTTCTGGAGCGGCGGCCACCAGGGTGAGGTGCGGGTACTCGGTGTGCCGTCGATGCGTGAACTGATGCGTATCCCGGTGTTCAACGTCGATTCCGCCACCGGCTGGGGCCTGACCAACGAGAGCAAGCGCATCCTGGGCGAGGGCGCCAAGTACCAGAACGGCGATTGCCATCACCCGCACCTGTCCACCACCGATGGCCGCTACGACGGCAAATACCTGTTCATCAACGACAAGGCCAACACCCGCGTGGCGCGGATCCGCCTGGACATCATGAAGTGCGACAAGATCGTCACCGTGCCCAACGCCCAGGCGATCCACGGCCTGCGCCTGCAAAAGGTGCCGTACACCAAGTACGTGTTCTGCAACGCCGAGTTCATCATCCCGCACCCCAATGACGGCCACACCTTCGACCTGCAGGACAAGAACAGCTTCACCATGTTCAACGCGATCGACGCCGAGAAGATGGAAATGGCCTTCCAGGTCATCGTTGACGGCAACCTCGACAACGCCGACATGGACTACACCGGCAAATACGCGGCGGCCACCTGCTACAACTCGGAGAAAGCCTCCGACCTGGGCGGCATGATGCGCAACGAGCGCGACTGGGTGGTGGTGTTCAACATCCCGCGCATCGAGGCGGCTATCAAGGCCGGCAAGTTCATCAACCTCGACGGCGTCAAGGTGCCGGTGGTGGACGGGCGCAAGGGCGATGATGGCAAGGACAGCGAATTCACCCGCTATATCCCGGTGCCGAAGAACCCCCACGGCTGCAACACCTCGCCGGACGGCAAGTACTTTATCGCCAACGGCAAGCTGTCGCCGACCTGCACCATCATTGCCATCGACAAGCTCGACGACCTGTTCAGCGACAAGATCAAAGACCCGCGCGGCGTGGTGGTCGGCGAGCCGGAACTGGGCCTGGGCCCGCTGCACACCACTTACGATGGCCGGGGCTTTGCCTACACCACGCTGTTTATCGACAGCCAGGTGGTCAAGTGGAACATCGCCGAAGCCATCCGCGCCTACGGCGGCGAGAAGGTCAACTACATCAAGCAGAAGCTCGATGTGCACTACCAACCCGGCCACAACCATGCCTCGCTCACCGAGACCCGGGATGCCGACGGCCAATGGCTGGTGGTCCTGAGCAAATTCTCCAAGGACCGCTTCCTGCCGACCGGCCCGCTGCACCCGGAAAACGACCAGTTGATCGACATCTCGGGCGATGAAATGAAACTGGTCCACGACGGCCCGACCTTCGCCGAACCCCATGACTGTGTGATGGCGCGGCGCGACCAGATCAAGACCAAGAAAATCTGGGAACGCAACGACCCCTTCTTCGCCGAAACCGTGGCCATTGCGGCCAAGGACGGGATCAAGCTGGAGACCGATAACAAGGTGATCCGCGACGGCAAGAAAGTGCGGGTGTACATGACGTCCATGGCGCCGACCTATGGCCTGACGGAGTTCACCGTCAAGCATGGCGATGAGGTCACTGTGACCATCACCAACATCGACCAGATCGAGGACGTGACCCACGGCTTTGTCATGACCAACCATGGCGTGAGCATGGAAATCAGCCCGCAGCAGACCTCTTCCATCACCTTCATTGCCGATAAACCGGGGCTGCATTGGTACTACTGCAGCTGGTTCTGCCATGCGCTGCATATGGAGATGGTGGGGCGGATGTTGGTCGAGCGCACTTAACGGCGAGCACCAACCAATGTGGGAGCGGGCTTGCCCGCGATAGCGGCGGTTCAGCCACTGTTTTTGGTGGCTGGTACACCGCCATCGCAGGCAAGCCAGCTCTCACACCAGATCTGTGTCGCTCCACAGATTGGGCTTTGATCAAAAGGAAGACTCCGTGGCTCGACCCCGCACGTTATGGACCGGGTGTGTGTGGCTGCTATTTTCGGCCGCCGCCGGCGCTGCTGTACTGCCCATTACCGACCTGCCTTTGGTCGCCGCAGGCCCGCAGCACTGGCGCCTGCCTGCCGGTGACTACCAGGGCTCCTTCAGCATCGACCAACCCCTGCAACTGACTTGCGAACCCGGTGCGGTGATCCACAGCCAAGGCCTGGGTAATGGCTTGCTGATCAACGCTGCCGACGTCACCGTCGAGGGCTGCACCTTCCTCGACTGGGGCCATGACCTCACCGCGATGAACGCGGCCATCTTCATCCAGCCCAAGGCCCACGGCGCCCTGATCAAGAACAACCGCCTGCGCGGCCAGGGTTTTGGCGTGTGGGTCGATGGCACGGCGGATGTGAGCGTGATCGACAACCAGATCCAGGGCGACCCGACCATGCGCTCCCAGGACCGGGGCAATGGCATCCACCTCTACGCAGTCAAAGGCGCGCGGGTGATCGGCAACCAGGTGCGCGATGCCCGCGATGGCATCTACATCGACACCTCCAACGGCAACCTGCTGCAAGGCAACACCCTGGAAGACCTGCGCTACGGCATCCACTACATGTTCGCCAATGACAACCAGGTACTCGGCAATATCACCCGCCGCACCCGCACCGGCTATGCGCTGATGCAAAGCCGCAAGCTGACGGTAATCGGCAATCGCTCCGAGGAGGATCAGAACTACGGGATCCTGATGAACTACATCACCTATTCCACCTTGCGCGACAACGTGGTCAACGACGTGCGCGACGGCACAACCGGCGACACCATGATCACCGGGGCCGAAGGCAAGGCGTTGTTTATCTACAACTCGCTGTTCAACAGCATCGAACACAACCACTTCGGGCGCAGCGCGGTGGGCATTCACCTCACGGCCGGCTCCGAGGACAACCGGATTGCCAACAATGCCTTTGTCGGCAACCAGCGCCAGGTCAAGTACGTGGCCACCCGCTTGCAGGAATGGTCGGCAGAAGGCCGCGGCAATTACTGGAGCGACTACCTGGGCTGGGACCGCAATAACGACGGCCTCGGGGATGTGGCCTACGAGCCCAACGATAACGTCGACCGCCTGCTGTGGTTGTATCCCCAGGTGCGCCTGTTGATGAACAGCCCCGGCATCGAGTTGCTGCGCTGGGTGCAGCGGGCGTTTCCGGTGATCAAGTCGCCGGGGGTGATGGACAGCCATCCGCTGATGCAAGACCCCACGCTTTCCCTGCTCAAGGAGCCTGCATGATGCCCGTTGTCGAAATCGAAGGCGTGACCCAGCGTTATGGGCGCGCCACTGTGCTGCACGACTTGAGCCTGAGCCTGGCGCCCGGGGAAGTGCTGGGCCTGTTCGGCCATAACGGCGCGGGCAAGACCACCAGCATGAAACTGATCCTCGGCTTGTTGCAGGCAAGCAGTGGTCAGGTGCGGGTGTTCGGTCGCGCGCCCAGCGACCCTCATGTGCGGCAGATGCTCGGCTACTTGCCGGAAAACGTCACGTTCTACCCGCAACTCAGCGGCCTGGAAACCTTGCAGCATTTCGCCCGGCTCAAGGGCGCGCCGTTGAGCCAGGTCCAGACCCTGCTCGAAGACGTCGGCCTGACGGCGGCGGCACGGCGGCGGGTCAAGACCTATTCCAAGGGCATGCGCCAGCGCCTCGGCCTGGCCCAGGCCCTGCTTGGCGAGCCGCGCCTGCTGCTGCTCGACGAGCCCACCGTGGGCCTCGACCCGATTGCCACCCAGGACCTGTATCGCTTGCTCGACCGCCTGCGCGGGCAGGGCACCAGCATCATTCTCTGCTCCCATGTGTTGCCCGGTGTGGAGGCCCATATCAACCGCGCCGCCATCTTGACCCAGGGCCGTCTGCTGGCCCTCGGCACCCTGGCGGCGTTGCGCGAAGAGGCCGGGCTGCCCACCCTGATCCGCAGCAGCGGCCTGCAACGTGCGGCGCACTTGCAAAAACGCTGGAGCGAGGCTGGCCACGTGACCCAGCGCTGGGGCGCGGAAGGGCTGCAAGTGGCGGCGTTGAATGGCAATAAATTGGACCTGCTGCGCCAGTTGCTCGACCAGGACAGCCCCAGCGATGTGGAAATTGTCGTGCCGTCCCTGGAAGACCTGTATCGCCATTACATGGACAGCCCTGTGGAGCGTACCCAATGACGCCAATCTGGAACATGGCCCGCAAAGAATTCAGCGATGGCCTGCGCAACCGTTGGTTATTGGCCATCAGCCTGCTGTTTGCGGTGCTGGCCATCGGCATTGCCTGGCTCGGGGCCGCGGCGTCCGGGCAACTGGGCTTTACCTCTATCCCGGCAACCATCGCCAGCCTGGCCAGCCTGGCGACCTTCCTGATGCCGTTGATTGCGCTGCTGCTGGCCTATGACGCGATTGTCGGCGAGGACGAAAGCGGGACCTTGCTGCTATTGCTCACCTATCCCCTGGGGCGCGGGCAGATCCTGCTCGGCAAGTTTGTCGGGCACGGGTTGATCCTGGCGCTGGCGACCTTTATCGGATTCGGCTGCGCCATGCTCGCCATTGCGCTGCTGGTGGATGACGTCGAGTTCAGCCTACTGCTCTGGGCCTTTGGCCGGTTCATGCTGACCTCGACCTTGCTTGGCTGGGGCTTTTTGGGGCTGGCGTATGTGTTGAGCAGCGTCTCGGCGGAGAAATCCACGGCGGCCGGCTTGGCCCTGGGGGTGTGGTTCTTTTTTGTGTTGGTCTTCGACCTGGCGTTGCTGGCGCTGCTGGTGCTCAGCGAAGGCCAGTTCAGCCCGACGCTGCTGCCCTGGCTGTTGCTGTTCAACCCGGCGGATGTGTACCGCCTGATCAACCTGTCGGGTTTCGATGCCGGCCCCGCGTCCATGGGCGTAATGGCCCTGGGCGCAGACCTGGCGGTGCCGGAGGCGGCGTTGTGGCTGTGCCTGGCGGCGTGGGTCGCCGGGCCATTGGTCTGGGCCTATTGGCTGTTCGGCCGGCGCGCGGCATGAATTTTTTATCGGTGGAGCACGTAAGCATGAAGATGGGGTTGGTTTTACTGTTGAGCCTGCTGTTGGTCGGTTGTGACAAACCGGTGGCGGCGGGGGCGGGTGACGGGCCGGTGGCGTTCCATCCTGCAGATGAGTGCCATGTGTGTGGCATGGTGATCAGCGAGTTCCCGGGGCCCAAGGGCGAGGTGGTGGAGCAGGGCGCGGCGAAGAAGTTTTGCTCTACGGCAGAAATGCTCGGCTGGTGGTTGCAGCCGGAAAACCATCATGCCCAGTCCAAGCTGTATGTGCATGACATGGGGCGCAGCCATTGGGATACCCCGGACGATGCCCATCTGATCGACGCCAAGACCGCCTACTACGTGCTCGGCACCGGGCTCAAGGGCGCCATGGGCGTGGTGCTGGCCTCGTTTGCCGAGCAGGCGGTGGCGCAGAAAATCGCGGCCGATACCGGCGGGCGGGTGCTGCGTTTCGAGGAGATTGACCTGGCTCTGTTGCAGCAGCCGAATGGCATGGGCCATAGCAGTCATTGAGCCCCCCTGTGGGAGCGGGTTTGCCCTAACGCCGATCAGTTAAGCGAACGCAATGCTCAAGGCAGTGAAGATCAAATGTGGGAGCGGGCTTGTCGGATCGCCGCATCGCCGCGAAGACGTCGGCCCAGCAAGCATTGATGTTGACTGACCCACTGCTTTCGCGAGCAAGCCCGCTCCCACAGGGGTGTATAGCTTCGTGCTCGCTCCTAGCGGTTGACCAATTTCGCCGGCAACGCAATCACCAACAAACAACTGAGCAGCAAGCTGGCGGCAAAGAACCACATGGCCCCGGCGCTGCTGCCGGTGATATCTATCGCCAGGCCCATCAACGAGTTACTGACCAGCCCGGCGATATTCGCCAGGGAGCAGGCCAGGGCAAAGCCGGTGGCCGCCGCGGTGCCGGTGAGGAAGGTCGCCGGCAGGCTGAAAAACACCGGTACGGCGCCGAGGATTGCTGCCGAGGCCACGGCAAACAGGGCCACGGTGGCGACCACGTTATGGGTGAAGAACGTGCTGCCGGCCATGGCCACGGCGCCCACCACAAACGGCACGATAATGTGCCAACGGCGCTCGCGGTGTTTGTCGGAGCTGGCGCCGATCAGCAGCATGCCGGCCAGCGCGGCCACACTGGGCAGGGCGGTGAGCAGGCCGATATGGAAGGTGTCGCTGATCCCCGCGTTGCGGATCAGGGTCGGCATCCAGAAACCCATGGCGTAGGCACTGAGCAGGATCGAAAAGTCGATCCCGCCAAGCATCCACACCTTGAGGTTGAAGAACCCTTCGCGAAAACGCCGTGGGCTTTGACTGGCCTGGCTGTCATCGGCCTGCAACTGCTGTTGCAGCAGGGTCTTTTCGGCGGCTGACAACCATTTGGCCTGGTGATAGGTATTGGGCAACGCCCAGAACGCCAATACCCCCAACAGCACGCTGGGCAGGGCTTCAAGCAGGAACAGCCACTGCCAGCCGCGCAGGCCACCGATCTGGTCGAAGTGGCCCATGATCCAGCCGGACAACGGCCCGCCAATCACACTGGACAGCGGCAGGCCGATCATGAACAGCGCAATCACCCGGCCCCGGCGATGGGTGGGGAACCAGGTGGTCAGGTAATACAACACCCCCGGCAGGAACCCGGCTTCGGCGACGCCCAGCAAAAACCGCAGCACATAGAACTGCGTGGTGGAGGTGACCAGCAACGTGCAAGCCGACAGCAGGCCCCAGGTGATCATGATGCGCGCAATCCAGATCCGCGCGCCGACGCGCTCCAGGATCAGGTTGCTGGGTACTTCAAACAGGATATAGCCGACAAAAAACAGGCCGGCGCCCAGGCCGAACGCGGTTTCGCTGAACTGCAGCTGGTCTTGCATCTGCAACTTGGCAAAACCGATGTTGATGCGGTCCAGGTAGGCAGCCAGGTAGCAGAAGCACAGGAACGGGATCAGCTTCCAGGTGATCTTGTGGTACAGCGCGTGAATCGGGTCGGCGACCGTGGGCATCGGTGTGTCTCAGGGCAATGAGGAGGGCGGGGCGAATATAGCATTCCGTCACCGACACGCTCTGTCTGAAACGCGCCACCTGACTGGGGTTGCCGTGCGAAAGAAGCTACGTTTAATGCTTCTAATAAACAGAGTATCCACGGATGAACTACCAACCCCTTACCCGAACCTTGATAGCGACGGCCCTGGTCCTGACATTCAGTGGCGTGCAGGCCGCCTCCCAGGCCCCGGTGGCCGGCGAAAACGGCATGGTGGTGACGGCCCAGCATCTGGCCACCCATGTGGGTGTGGACGTGCTGAAGGCTGGCGGTAACGCCGTGGACGCGGCAGTGGCGGTGGGGTACGCCCTGGCGGTGGTCTACCCGGCTGCGGGCAACCTCGGCGGCGGTGGTTTCATGACCGTGCAACTGGCGGACGGGCGCAAGACCTTCCTCGACTTCCGTGAAAAAGCGCCGCTGGCGGCCACTGCCGACATGTACCTGGACAAGGACGGCAATGTCGTCCCCGGCCTCAGCGCCAAGGGCCACCTGGCGGTCGGCGTGCCCGGCACCGTCTCCGGGATGGAACTGGCCCTGAGCAAATACGGCACCCTCAAACGTGCCCAAGTGATCGCACCGGCGATCAAGCTCGCGGAAGACGGTTTTGCCCTCGACCAGGGCGATATCGACATGCTGCACAGCGCCACCGAAGAGTTCAAAAAAGACCAGGACCTGCGTGGCATCTTTCTCAATAAAGGCGAGCCGCTGCAGGTCGGGCAGAAGCTGGTGCAAAAAGACCTGGCCCGGACCCTGCGGGAAATTTCCGCCAAGGGCACCGATGGCTTCTACAAAGGCTGGGTGGCCAAGGCCATCGTCGACTCCAGCCAGGCCGGCAAGGGCATCATCGCCCAGGCCGACCTGGACAAATACCAGACCCGCGAGCTGGCACCCATCGAGTGCGACTACCGTGGCTACCACGTGGTCTCGGCACCACCACCGAGCTCGGGCGGCCTGGTGATCTGCCAGATCATGAACATCCTCGAAGGTTACCCCATGGCCGAACTGGGCTACGGCTCGGCCCAGGGCACCCATTACCAGATCGAAGCCATGCGCCACGCCTACGTCGACCGCAACAGTTACTTGGGCGACCCGGACTTCGTGCAGAACCCGGTGGAACACCTGTTGGACAAGGACTACGCGGCCAAACTGCGCGCCGCCATCGACCCGCAAAAAGCCGGCGACTCCATGGCTATCAAACCCGGCGTTGCGCCCCATGAGGGCAGCAACACCACCCATTACTCCATCGTCGACAAATGGGGCAACGCGGTGTCGGTGACCTACACCCTCAACGACTGGTTCGGCGCCGGCGTCATGGCCAGCAAGACTGGGGTCATCCTCAACGACGAAATGGACGACTTCACCGTCAAAGTCGGCGTGCCCAATATGTACGGGCTGGTCCAGGGCGAAGCCAACGCCATCGCCCCGGGCAAGGCGCCCTTGTCGTCCATGAGCCCGACCATCGTGACCAAGGACGGCAAGGCCGTGATGGTCATCGGCACACCCGGCGGCAGCCGCATCATCACCGCCACCTTGCTGACCATCCTCAACGTCATCGACTACAAGATGAACATCCAGGAAGCCGTCAACGCCCCACGTTTCCACCAACAATGGATGCCCGACACCACCAACCTCGAAACCTTCGCCCTGAGCCCCGACACCCAGAAAATCCTCGAAAGCTGGGGCCATAAATTCGCCGGCCCCCAAGACGCCAACCACCTGGCCGCCATCCTCGTCGGCGCCCCGTCCCTGGACGGCAAGCCCGTGGGCAACAACCGCTTCTACGGCGCCAACGACCCACGGCGCAATACCGGACTGTCCCTGGGCTACTAAGCCCAGGCAGAGCAGGGGCCAACCGCTCCTGTTCTGCTCCACGGAAGAATATTTTTTGAAATCAAGGGCTTGCCAGTCCCGGCAAATCAGTACATAATTGCCGCCATCGAACGCACTGAGGCATAAAAAACTTCAATGTTTTCAATGAGATAGAGTAGAGGCAAGCTTCACATAGCCCACTCAAGTTTATATGCGGTGAATGTCAGTGGTTTGGGCATTGATCGTTTGAGGCCGAGTAGCAAAATGGTTATGCAGCGGATTGCAAATCCGCCTACGCCGGTTCGATTCCGACCTCGGCCTCCACTCTTGAAAGCCCCGTAGATTAACGTCTACGGGGTTTTTTATTGCCTGTAGGAAAGTGCTGGAGTTCCGAAACTTTAGAGGGTGGAGTTCCGAAACTATCTCATTTTGAAGGCTGCGCGACCGCACCGATGCGCCGGTAAACGCGCTTGGTGATCTCCTGCTCCGAGTGCCCGAGCAGGAGGTTGGCGTCTGCGATATCAGTAATTTCGGATGCCGCCTTCGGTCGGATATCCTTGAACTGAAACTGTTGGATCTTCTCCGCGTCATCAACTCGTCCCTCACTGGCGGCCAAGGAGCGAGCAGCTTCTCGGGCGTCGTCCCATCTGTTACGCAGCATTTGTTGAGACACGCGCATCCCCGTTCTTGCTGCGCTGGGCAGCAGAAGGTGGTTTAGGATTTGGAGGGGAGCCACTCGGTGTCGTATTCGAACTGGGTAACTCGCATTGATCTCGATGCTTGGCAGTTCGCGGCGGAACGTCTCGGTGCCGTAGGGCTTCTTCACGTAGCCCGCTGCCTCTTCCATGAATTTCGGTTTGAAGATGCGCAGCAGGTGGTCGGCTGCTTTTTCGTACTGATCCTCTGGGTAGTTGCCCACGCATACGCCGCCACGACAGACTCGCCAAACCACGCGTTTTGGCGTTGCCTCGGCAGCCTTGATCTTTTCGTCCATGGCGTCCCGAGCGAAGCGGAGCTGATCAATACCGGATCCAACCGGCGGGGCCACGCACTACTACGCAACCACGATGCCCAAGGCTCCGGCCTGGGCGGCGAAGGCCAAGCAGACGTTGCGCTTCGGGCATCACGTTTTTTTCAAGGATGTGCCGTGATGACGCCCGTGCAGAAGCTGGCCGGGCTGATGGTGCTGATCCTGGTGCTGATGGCCAGCGCCGCCGGCTCCGCCTGGCAGGTGCAGGAATGGCGCACGGGCAAGAGGCTGTCCGAGCAGGTCGGCCTGCGCCAGGGCGAGCTGGCTGCCGTCAGCGCGGCCGCCGCCAAGCAGGTGAGCGCCGAGCAGGGCAGGCGCATGGCCCTGGAGCAGACGCTGGCCACATCCGATCAACAACACACCCGAGAACTTTCCGATGCTCAACGCAGCCAGGCTCTCCTGCGTGACCGCCTTGCTACTGCTGATGTGCGGCTGTCAGTCCTTCTCGAGGCCACGGATTCAGCCAGTGGCTTCAACGTGCCTGCCACCACCGGCGGCGTCGGCGTGGTTCATGCAGCCCGTCGAGCCCAACTTGCCCCAGCGCATGCTCAACGAATTATCGCCATTACCGACAGCGGCGATCAAGGATTGATCGCGCGGCGAGCCTGTCAGGCCTACGCAAAAGAAGTCTCTACAGCGAAGTAAAAGGAGCGGCCGGGCATTATGCGTCAACATCCACCCCGGCCCCTTTCCCGCAGAACGCCTTTTCCAGCTTCATGCACAAGCGAGCGACATCAACCTAAAGGCAAAAGAAGGCGGGTTCATTTAAGCGACAGCGGACTTAAGAAACAAATAAATCCGTCTCCTTTTCGGTCTAGGCAAACGGCGCTAGCGCTTCAATTCAAGCCGACTTTGATGGACCGCTCGGAAGACCAGGAGTCCTGGCCTGCTTGCAATGTTGGTTCGGCAGGAATGCGGTATTTACCGAATGCCTTGACGACGGCCTGGTCTACGTCGGCGTTGCCCGAGCTTTCTATCAATGCGATTTTCGGCACATTTGAACCCGGCTTGCCTTGCACTTGCAGCGTCACCGGTTTGCTGGCGCTGCCGCGTTTGAATTGCTTGTTCAAGGCAATCTCGATGTCCAATGTCGTACGGTTTAGACTCTTGCGGCTGGTATCGCTCCAGACGTCGTTGTAGCGCTGTGTCTGTGCAGCCGTCAGCACCAACCCTTGAGAGCGGATCCGCTGAATGCCCTTCCAGGCAACATCGCCGGAATGTTGGCTGGCTTCCACGTAATACATCATTGCCCCGAACAAATCCTGCGGGCCACCGCGGCCTTCCTCCATCAATCTGGCCAATGCGAGTTTACTTTTATCGCTGTCGCTGTTGGTCAGCGCCAACTGATAAAGCCGTCGCGCTTCCACGTCGTTGCGTGCTTGCCCATGCCCCTCTTCGGCCATGCGCGCCAGTCTCTCGTTACCGACGCCATCTACGGCAGCGACGGATTCATAGAGCGATTTGGCCCTGCCAAAATCTTGTGGCAGACCACCACGGCCGGATTCGTACAAACCGCCGAGCGCGATCTTACAACGCACGTTGCCGTCATCGCTGGCTTTACGAATGTATTGAACATCTTCTGCAGTGGGGCTTTTTACGCCCTCAAAAAGTATGCATTGGACTTTGGCCAGAGTTTGTTCAAAGGAGCTTGGCGGCCTGGAGGTTTGGCACCCTGCGATGTGGCCCGTGATTGCCAGTACAACAATTGCCTTTTTCATGTGATGCATGCGTGGAATCCTGCGTTGGAGTAAAGCGGCGGCGGAGTACTCAGTTGGAACAACTGGCTAGGCTTTGGCGGCTCGTCTACCAAAGTGAAACTCACGCTCATGATGGTACAAGAGCATCCACGCCTCTGACTCTGGAAACACGACCAGATCGTCTGAAGCCGGATAGCAGAACTCCGGCCAGTATGAAATGAACACTCCCCAGGTTGTACGCAGCGCGGTCTCTGAATCCCAAGAAAGCGATACTGGCTGCTCTAAATGTGGCTGATGTTGCTTCAGCCAATTGGAACCGGCCTCCGATGCGGCCTCTTCGGCGCTGACCATTTCAGGACGTAGCTCGGTGCTCAGGCCGTGATTACCCATGAACCCTTGCGCCCGCTTATACAACGCCTTCGCCTCATCGGAGGTCACTGAGTGCATTTGCGCGAGGACTTTATTTGGCAACACGGCATACGCTGGATCGGTCCAGCGCCACGCCAATTTATGATCTTGGATGCGCATAGTCTCAACACCTAACTAGAAGTGGGCGATACAAATGATAAATTTTTTACGCCACCTGTGTCGCAGGCCGTCCCTCGTCGTATGTAATCCACGAGTCTTGAGCCGAGTGCCAGTAGCTCAACACGGGCAAAGGAGAAAAGTGACAAGTTCTACATTAAGGATACGAATTTGTGGGCATCAGGTCTTTAATCGGTTAATAGTTAAGCATTCCCGTTCATTAGCGTCCGCTTTTGACTGACCAAGAGTTTATGTAACCTCACGAATCCGCTAGCACTCTCGCTTTTAGAATCCGGGATCACTTTATGCAGACTGACCAGACCAAGCTACTCGCGCTCGCACTGCTTGAGATCAGGACATTGCTTGCCGATTACCTGGGCAGAGATGTAGATGCTCCTATGAGTGTCCGTGTCGCGGCACATATGGCCTATGCGCTCCACAATGAGGCGGAGGCTGCATACAACAACGCAGATTTTCAGATCGCCAAGGCAAGCTTTAAAATCGCTGCAATCGATCAGATTCTTGGTGTCACTGACGGTGCCGCATTGTTGAGCAGGTTTAACGTCGAAGCCTAAGTCATTCCGGATAGCGCGCAACTTAGATGAACGCTTCTGGCCGATTGCTGTCTGTCATGAGGGGCCGCATTCGGCCAAAAGCCGCCGATCGGGTCAGGCGGCTTATGACCCGCTTCCGTCATTCAGAACAGGCTAATTGGCAAAAGTCAGACAATTGAACGCGTCGATGAAATAAGGGGCGATTCAAAAGTGTTTTCGGCGTGGCCTCAAGCGCTTGAGCTAAATTTGCCCAGGCCTGAACGTACTCGTCGTACCCCCGGCGCCTTGGCGCAGGGGGTAAGCGTACTACCGAGAAACCGCCTAGAAGCTGTATTTCACATTGAACATCACGTTGCGCGGCGCCCCCCAGAACACTGTGCCGTAATTGCCAATACCACTGTAGTAGTGCTTGTCGAACAGATTGTTGACGTTGAGAGTCGCCTTCAGGTCGCGGGTGACATCATAGCCGCCAACCAGCCCCACCAGTGCGTAAGACTTCTGCTCGAATTTGGCGGTGGGGTCTTTGATCTCGTACCAATCCTCGTCGCTTGGCTTAAAGAACGTCGAACTCTGCCAGTAGGCATTGCCGCCCACGGTGAATTTGTGCCAATCGCCCTGCAAGCGGTAGTTGGTTGCCATCTTGAGCAGGTGCTGCGGCTGGTTGGTAGCCACGCGCCGGTCATCCGCGTTATGGGACTCGGCAAAGGTGTAGCCTGCCATCACCTGCAGGTCATTCATCAGTTCGCCGTTAACCTCCAGCTCGACGCCGCGAGTAGTGACGCCTTTCTCTGCTCGATAGGCACTGCTACCGCTCGGTGTGCTACCGCCGGTGGGTACGGCGAAGTTGTCCTGCTTGAGCTCGAACAGCGCCATGCTGGCATTTAGGCGGTTGTCGAAGTAGGCGCCCTTGATGCCGACCTCATAACTTTCGCCGGAGAGTGGGTCGATAGGTTTTCCGTCCGGGCCGAGGCTGTAGGCCTGCGGTTTGAAGATGTCGGTGTAGCTGGCGTAGGCCGTGTGGTAGGCGTCCAGATCGTAGGTGATACCGGCATAAGGCACGATTTCGCTGGAGTTGGTGGCGCTGGCCGGAAGGCGGCGACCGATGGCGTTGATCGTGTCGATGTCCCATTTGTAGTCGACGATACGGGCGCCCAGGATCACTGCCAGCGCGTCGGTCGGTTTAAGGATGGTGGCCGCGAACCCGACTTTCTGCCGTGCTTCGATATTGAAGGTCGACCACCATTCGAAGTCCCTCGGTGTATCGCCATAGCCATCCCATTGGAATACATCGTTGATGATGCCATTGGTAACCCCGTCGTGGCGCTTGGACGTGGATTCGGTATGGGCGATGCTGTAGCCGAATACGGCTTCGTGCATGCGACCACCCAGCGAAAACGGGCCGCGGGCATACAGGTCCAGGCCTTTTTCCTTGCTGGTAGTGTTGAACTTGCTCGCGGTGCCGCTGTTGTTCACATAGCCGCTGGCGCGGTCGACGTTGCCGGCGATGAAGCCGTGGGAGATGCTTGCGTCGGCCTGAATGGCCTCACTGCTGATGCCCGAGATCAGCTCCCTCGAACGGTAGTCGCGGCTGCTGGCGACCCCCTTGAGGACCCAGTCGTTGTCGAAGCTGTGGGCCAACTCCACGAAAGTGCGCTGGGTTTCCTGATTGCGCCAGGTCCAGCGATCGGCAGCGTTGGTGTCACGATCGAACTTGGCCCTGCGGCCATCCATAAAGAACGCGGGCAGGGCACCGGTGGTGCTGCCGTTGTCATAGTTTTTCTGTACGTCATGGCCGAGTGTGAGCAGGGTTTTCTCGCTCAAGTCGGCTTCCAGCACACCGTAGAAGGTATTTTGTTCGCCGGTCAGGTAATCGACATAACTGCGCTGCGACTGCGTACCCGCGACCATGCGGCCACGGATATTGCCGCTGTCGGTCAACGGCCCGGCGAAGTCAAAATCGGCCTGGTATTTATCCCAGGAGCCTGCGCCGACACTGATATGGCCCTGCGCCTCGGCAGTCGGGCGCTTGCGCACCAGGTTGATGACCCCCGAAGGATTGCCGGAGCCGTTGACCAGGCCGGTCGCACCCTTGAGCACTTCGACTCGGTCATAGATCAGGCTGTTGCCGATACTGTAGTTGTCGCGCAATGAGCCGCCGTCCGAGGACAGGCTGGGCACGCCATCGAACTGGAAGTTATCCAGCTTGAAACCGCGCGAATAGAAAGTGAAGGCCTCGGAGCTCTCCTGGTTGACGGTGATGCCAGGGGTTTGCTTCAGGACATCGGAAACACTTTGCAGGTTCTGGTCGTCCATCTGCTGGCGTGTCACTACGCTGATTGACTGTGGAGTCTTGCGCAGGCTCAGGTCCAGGCGTGTGGCGGCGGCAGTTGCGCCGGTGGTGTAGGAACCACTGCCTTCTGTGGTGACGCTCAAGCTTTGGCCGGTGATGCTGGTTGCATCCAGTTGCAGCGCTGAACCGGCCTGCGCCTGAGGCGCAAGCACCCAATTGTTACCCACCAGCAGAGCTTCCAGCCCGCTACCAGCCAGCAGTTGGGCAAACCCCTGCTCGGTGCTGAAGCGACCTTTTAGCCCGCGACTCTGTTGTCCCTGGGTCAGCGTCGCATCAAACGACAGCAGCACCCCGGCCTCGCGGGCGAAGCGGTTCAAGGTTGCTACCAATGGCCCCGGTGGAATGTCGTAAACGCGGCTGACCTGTTCGGCGTGGGCCTGGGCATCCGTTGACAGCAGCGGGGCCAGCATCCCGACCTGCAGCGCTATGGCACTGCCAAGCAGCAGGGGGGTGAGGTGTTTTCGGCGCGCGTGTGGGTAGATTGTCGCTCTAGACATGACAGCTCCTTAAAATGCCTGTTTGGGCGGTTTTCAGAAGAGCTCGTACGAGAGTGGCCAATCCGACAATGCAACTGAGAATTTTTTTCATTCGTTTGGTTTAATCGGCCGGGGTGAGCCTGACCCAATAGCGCGTCCAGGTATTGACCTTCAGCTTTAGCGCCCCGGCGATTGCCACCAGTGCGCGGTCGGTGTCATCCAACGGGTACACCCCGGCGAGACGCAGCTGCGCCACATCGTCACTACAGCTCAACACGCCCGGGCGGTAACGCTGGAGTTCGGCCAGAGCGCGGCGCAGCGGCCAGCCGTCCAACACCAACTGACCTTCGCGCCACTCAGTGCTAGCAAGGTCAGCCGCACGGGGCTCGGATAGCGGCCCGCTGTTGAAGGTCAGGGCCATGCCAGCATCGACCCGCACTTCGTGTTCGCTTGCGGCGTTGTGCACCGCGACAGCGTGTTCGATGACGATCAGCTCTGTGCGGTCTGCATGCAGGCGCACGTTGAAGCGGGTACCGAGGGCGCGCATTCGGCCATGCACCGTGTGCACGCGCAACGGGCGTGGGTCGCTAGCGGTGTAAACGGCAATCTCGCCCTCGACCAGTTCTATCAGCCGCTGGTCTGCGCTGTAGCGGATATCGACGGCAGAATCTGTATTGAGCGTCAGCCGCGTACCGTCCTCCAAGGTCAGGCTGCGGCGTTCGCCCTTGACGGTGCGCACGTCGGCCAACCAAACCGGCGAGTGGCGATAACCCGTCCAGACAGCCCCTGAAACGCCAAGACCCAGCACCAGGCCCTTGAGTAGCGTACGCCGCCCCAGTTCCCCATGGCCTGCGACAAGGGTGTGCCGTGCCAGCGGACCGGGAACACCGGCAAGATCTGCTTGCAACCGCTCAAGGCGCTCCCACGCCCAACCGTGCAACGGCGACTGATCGAGCCAGACCTGCCACTGCCTGCGGTTATCCGCACAGTCACGCGCCGCGTGGAGGCGCGCATGCCATTGCGCCGCCTCGCGCAGGGCTTTGCGTTGATCGGAAGGATTCATAGTTGCGCATCGAAAGCGAACAGCAGGCACCGCTCTGTCGCCTTGGCCATGTACTTGGTCACCGAGCTGACGGACACCCCGAGGCGCTGCGCGACCTCAGGGTAGCTCAGGCCATCGAGCTGTACGTACAGGAAGGTATCTCGCACTTTCTGGCCCAGGCCGTCGAGCATGGCATCCAGTTGCATCAGGGTTTCCAGCATCAGTAGGCGCTGTTCGGGGGAGCACTCCTCGAGGAGCGGCTGGCTGCCCAGAAACTCAAGGTAGGCCTGCTCCAGGTTGCGTCGGCGCAATTGGTCGATCATCACCCTTCGGGCCACCGTGGCCAGGAAGCTGCGCGGCTCTCTCAATGGCTGGCGCAGTGCGCTGCTGATCAGGCGCAAGAACGTGTCCTGGGTGATATCCGCGGCACGATCTGCATCACCTAGGCGCCGACGAATCCAGCCCTGAAGCCATTGGCTGTGGTCGCGATAGAGCGCATGCATATCATCCTGGGGGGAGGATTCGGGCGACTGAGGGTAGGACACCTAGATCTTCCTAGTTACAAGATGCGGATAAGAATTGATCTTAATTATAAGCAGGCGAGGAAGGTTTGCAATGCAGTAGAAGGTGCCGGTTTAAGTACGCGGATAGGTGGCGGACGCTGCCATGCCCTCGGTATTGCTTCAGTGTCCTGCTTAGGGAAGGGGTGCCCGCATCGTTTCTGCTCTGGCTCGGTTAGGTACTGGGTGACGCCATCCACGCCTGAAAGAGTGTGTAGTGGTCTCATGAATCCGATCAGCACCATGGCCGCCAGTCAGGCTCACCCAAGCTCTTCGACCTGGGTCCAGTGATCCTCCGTCTGCGCCTCCTTCTGTTTCAGGCGATCTGGGCGACGGTGCACCAGGTAAGGGAGCAGGTCTGAGTTCGGCATCGGTGTTCCTCCTTGGAGTGAACAGCGTAGCAGTTGGGTTGCTTGGTGGTGGGTTGTGTTCGGTCGGCAGGACGCTAGGGGAGGGGCAAATCAGTTCCCAAATAAAGAAGATAGACCGCATTCTACGCGGTCTCCAGAGGGGATTTTTTGTGTTGGTTTCGGAAGTAAATATCTCTACAGGTCACAGCCCGCTTACGTTTCCCGGTCGGATTGCAAATCCGCCTACGCCGGTTCGATTCCGACCTCGGTCTCCATTCTTGAAAGCCCCGTAGATTAACGTCTACGGGGTTTTTTATTGTCTGCCATTTGGTCATCGCTTCCGCAATTTTTCGGATCGTTTTCGCAACCCTGCCGTCTTTCGAGAAATTTAAGACGCCGTTATCGCTATGCCTCTCCTCGATTGGACATGGGGTTGTGCTCGAGACTAAGGAGACTAAACATCCACTAACCGCCAAAAACGGACACCAAGGGCGTCTACGAAGCCCGGGGCGGCTCAGTCTTCGAACCGGTGCGTAACCGTCACCGCGAGTCCATATGCGTTTTTACACACTCTGGACCGTTTGAATCCGTTCACGAACGCCACCTCCGGCCACTTACTAGCCTTCGCCAAAATGCAATTACCCAGCTGACTGGGTCGTTGCTCAAAGCTTTCTTTTGCAATGTAATTCGGGCGCCCCGTATCCCCAAGTAATTATAGTTTCGGCCTGATGTTCCCAAAGCGTTTCATTGCGTCCAAGGTACTTTACGCCACTGTCACTTGGCTGCTGGTACATGAGCGATACGCTGTCGCCACGCTCGGCGATTAATGTCGGCGGATCGGTTTTAAAGAACATGACAGCAACCTCGCTGGCAGGGTTGCCTTCGCATTCGTAATAGACAGGCCCGGTTCCCGGTACCAATCGGTACCGTGCTTGCAACTCGGCGATGCGGCGCTGGTACTCCATGCGCACGCATGCACCGACGTCATCACTCTTCCAGCAGTCGTCGCGACCCTTTATCCATCCACGTTGTTCTGCTTTAAGCTGGGGTGGGTGCTCGTTTCCGGCCTTGATTCTCGCGCTGGCATATACTTCCGACAGATTGCGATCGAGCGCGGATAACACCTTGTCCTCACATATCATCGCTTCGATAGCACCAGGCTTCACCTTGGCGCAATCGTAAGAAGGGCCAAGTGTCACATTGACTATCGACGATTTCCCCGTACTGCCCCCGGTCGCCTGCTTCCCATTGATATGCTGATCAATGTATTGGCACCACTGATCGGAACTTCGTTCAGGGACATCTGCCCCATCGCGAACCCCTAATTTGAATTCGATCACCGATTTCCATTCATCGGAGCCTATATCCGGCCCATGCCCTTGTCCGTCAGTTGTATGCAGTATCTTATCGATCGATTGATACCATGGGTAAGTGCACGCCGATTGAGCCTGAGCAACGCCTGCGGCGCCAACCAACAACAAAACCAGATATTTGCTCATGCGGGCTCCCTTTTGATTTAAGCAGTTGCCAGGCACCGACCTAAGCCTGATTCATGCCCCCAACGTTCGGGTAATCATATCCGATTTAGTTGAAGTCCTAGGGCCGTTCTTGGCCGGCATGTTCTGCCGTGAAGGGTCGATAGCAGGCCTTGTAGAGCAGCTGCTTTGGGCCGTTTGCAGTCTCTCGCTAAGGGCAACATTCAGTCGGAAGCTGTTCTCTGCCACGTAGCTTCCGATCACCGACCAACTCAGTTTGTGACGGTGATCGTCGCAATCGTTATTCCTTCTCCAGCTCTGCAATACCTTTCAGCGGGTAGATCACTTCATGGGTATCCAGATTTCGAATCTCGGATTCGATAGTAATGGTCGAGACCTGACGCCCAGGAGGCCCATTGATGTCGTCGCGAGTGGTGAAGTCCACGACATATCGCTGGCCTGCACGGAACTCCACATCGCGCGCACCGAAGCCGCACTTCGCGCCACCGGTACCCAAGGCATTCATCGAGACCCAACACCAGCTCAACGAGTGCTTGCCCGGGGTCAAGCGCAGTGCCTGCTTGCCGGAAACGTCGAGGATCGAGCGCCGCCCAGCGCCCTCTAGCAGTTGGTCGTCCACATGCGTGGCCAGCAACAGTCGATGGAATTTTATTCCCAGTCCGCGAAAGCGGGTGGTGGCGAAATACACCACCGGCGCATTGGCCGTGTTATTGGACAGGTCATATGGCGTCATCAAGTCCGGCACCCAATCGCCTTGGTAATCCTTGTAGTGGTAGTTGGAACAAGCGGTTGTAAGACAGGTAATCAGCAGAACAGCCGGGAGTTTGAGATACGACAGAAATGACGACGAGCACATTATTCTTCCTTGTTTAACGAGTTGATTAGGATAGCGCATCGCAATGCCAGCAAGTACTTGAGCGGATTAGCAAACTCATCGCCCATCAGCTTCGAGCCAGCGAAGGCACAGGCGCACTTTTATGGCAGCCTGCTTTTGGCCGATATTATTGAAAAAGTCGGATGTGGTTTTCACGGCAGAAAAGCACGCGCATGAGATTTAAACCCGGCGTCGCCGCACAGGTATTTGGGCTTGGGCTTTACATAACCGTGTACAAAAAACGTGCTTTTAGCTAGCGGTTTTCTGGTGATTTGGGAAAACAGACGTGTTCAACAGCGTCGGCCTTAGGTCTTCGCGTCAACCTCACTGACTGGATTTAGCACTATCGATTCGTCGACCCGCTCAATGCTCAAAGAATCACCGAGACCGACATTCACTGCTTTGAGGACATCCGGAGGAACATCGATGATGGCGTCAGCGCTCGCATCTTGAAAGCCCTGTAGATCAACGGTCCACGGGTTTTTTATTGCCTAAGATTTGACGATCGCTTCCGTACCTGGCTTTGCTAACCCTAGCTTGAAGCGTTAATTTTTAGTGTTCTTCGTCTTAGATGGAACCCACACCCGATTGATACAAGGGCGGTTCGCTTCTGCTACGCCGCGCGTACTACATCAGCGTGCCCTTTATTACGTTGCGTCACACCGGCTATTGAGGTTTGTCAGTTTCCAAGGTCGGCGACCTGGGAATTTACGTTACACACCCATTCATAAAGCGGGCAGTGTTCCCGTCAAAAACCTCACATTTGATGTGCACCTCTTAGGTGCAAAATACAGTGCTACGGCTCAGACCGGTGCGCTGGCTGTCATGAGCATTGCGGATAAGGCCGATTTTCAGCAAAAAACCAATTTGGCACACTTTTTCCATAGAGAAATAAACGAGTAAGCCAGGCCCCGGCCTTTAAGTCTTGCCTACATCATGCGCCCAAGCGCCAGGTAATGAAGCCTGATCGACCAGTCCACTGGTCTATCAGGTTTTTTTTTGGAGTGAATAAATGCGCCACACAATCGATGTCGGACTCTTGCTCTCTATCGATGGGACTTACCAGTGCATAGGCCGGAATGCTCTGGCAGGGGCCACACACGCACTGCAGGAAATCAATGCCAATCCCGATTACCCATTTACCTTACAAGTTACCCATATCAATCCGCAGGGCTTCTTGCACAGTTACAGCGAAGGCGCTGTTCAATTGATGCAGGCCGGGGTTCGGCATATTTTTGGTGCGACGACCTCGGCCAGCCGCAAGGAAATCATTCCGGACCTCGAGCAGAACGGGAGCCTGTTGTGGTACGCCTGTCCGTATGAAGGTTTTGAAAGCAGTGAGAACGTCCTTTATCTGGGCGGGTGTCCGAATCAGACGTTGATCCCGTTGTTGAGGTATGCCTTGCAGGCGTTTGGTTCTTGCGCTGCGTTGATCGGTTCGAATTACATCTGGGGTTGGGAAAGTAACCGCGTCGCACGGGAAGTGCTCGATGTCGCAGGCGGCACTGTGCTTCTGGAAAAGTACGTGCATTTGGGCACGACTCGCTTCAGTGAGCTTATCCAGACCCTGATAACTGAAAAACCGGCGTTTGTGCTCAATAATCTAGTCGGTGAGTCCTCCTACGTCTTCTTGCAGCAATTGGACGCGGCGTGTCTTGCCGTCGGCTTGAATCTACCGGTGTTGAGCTGCAACCTGACGGAAGCCGAGCTGCCTGAAGTCGGCGTCATGCGGAGCCTGCGCCTGTTGTCGTGCGGCCCATTTTTTGAGGATGTAGACCGGGCTTTCAGCCAGCAGCAACGCCGCCAACATGGACTGTACCCGTTGTCGCATTTTTACACCGGGATGTACGTCGCCTTGCACTTGTTTGCAAAGGCCTTGGACCAGTGTGGCAGCGACGATCCCGAGCTCATTTGCAACTACCTCTACGAACACCCCCAGCACAGTGTGCTCGGCACGTTAAACATTTCTGCGCACAACAATCACTGCAGCCAGCCTTGCCATATCGCCGAATTGCGCGAAGGGCGCTTTGTCGTACTGCACAGTGAAGCGCAATCGTTGCCAGCCGATCCTTACCTGACTGCCACTGACCTGAGTGAATTCCAACGCCTGCGCACGATTGCGCCAGCGCCCCGCCTGAGGATCGTCAAATGAGCCTGCTCAAACGCCCGGACTTCGAAAGTGGTCGGTTGCTGTTGGTTGACTGCGAACCGCGTACGTTGGCCAGTCTGCAGAAAAGCCTGCAACGCCTGGGCATCACGCCGCAGGCGCTGTTTGAAGACGCGCTGGATTCGCTTGAAGGCTGCTTTGCCGCCGTGGTCGATCTGGAGCACTTCGCCAGTCCCGCCACCCTGCAACGGCTTAATAGCACCGGTGTGCCAATCGTGGCGTTGACGCCCCACGAAACCCTGTCGCAGATCCAGCGCGCCATCGAACTGGGGGCGACCGCCTTGTTGAACAAACCGATTACCCAGGGCTCTGTCTACACCACGCTGATGATGGCGATCAGTTTGCGTGAGCGATTGGACAGTGATGCGCGAACCCTCGAAGCGCTGCGCCAGCGCCTCGATGCGCGACCTCTGCTGGCCCAGGCATTGGCGCGGTTGATGGTTGAGCACAAGATTGACGAGCGCGAGGCTTATGAGCGCCTGCGCAGCCTGTCGATGCACCTTAATCGCAGCCTGGATGACCTGTGTGCGGACATGGCCGCCGATTATCTTCAGCAAGGCGGGGCGTGCCAATGAAAGTGTTGCGCGCCTTGATTCGCCGGCCCGCGGTGGCGTTGTCGTTGTTGTACATCGTCATCGTGGTGCTGTTGGCGCTGTTTGCACCGTGGATGAGCCCTCACGATCCGTCCGAGCAATTTGTCGAAGGCCTGTCAATGGAGGGCGCGCCGCTACCGCCAGATATGCCGTATTGGCTGGGCACTGACCTGCTGGGTCGCGACTTGCTGTCGCGCCTGATCTACGGCGCACGTACCTCACTGTTCATCGGCCTGCTTGCCAACGGCCTGGCCGTGCTGATCGGCACCTTGGTGGGCTTGAGCGCAGGTTTTCTGCGGGGCTGGATCGGCAGCACGCTGATGCGCTTTACCGACTTGATGATGGCGTTCCCGGCGCTGCTGTTGGCGATTGCGTTGTCGGCGATTTTCCAACCCAGCGTGTGGATCGTTGCGTTGGTCATCGCCATGGTCAACTGGGTGCAGATTGCCCGGGTGATCTACTCCGAGACCATCGCCTTGAGTGCCCGTGACTTCGTGGCGGTGGAGAGGACCTTGGGCGCGAGCTCGCTGCGCATCCTGTTTTCGCACCTGCTGCCCCATTTGCTGCCGACGATTCTGGTATGGGCGACCCTGGGTATTTCGACCACGGTGCTGCTCGAAGCCACCCTGTCGTACCTGGGAGTGGGGGTCCAGCCGCCAACGCCAAGTTGGGGCAACATCATTTTTGAAAGCCAGACCTATTTCACCTCCGCGCCATGGTTGGTGTTCTTCCCCGGTATCGCGATTGTCCTGCTGTCGCTGGCTTTCAACCTGGTCGGTGATGCCCTGCGCGATGAACTCGATCCTACCCTGCATGGGAGAAGCTGAATGTTCGCCTTCATCACTCGTCGCATCGGCTATTCGTTGCTGATTTTGCTCGGCGTGACCTTCATCACCTATCTGTTGCTGTTCATGCTGCCTGCCGACCCTGCGCGCCAGATTGCCGGGCGCAGTGCCACACCGGAAGTGGTGGCGGGGATTCGTACGCAGTTGGGCCTGGATTTGCCGTTCTATCGGCAGTACGCCAACTACCTGGGCAACCTGGTGCAAGGTGATCTGGGGCGCTCCTATATCCAGCGCAGCCCGGTGACCGAGTTGATCGGCTCGCGCCTGCGGCCATCGCTTGAGTTGATGGCTGCCGGTATTGGTTTCGAATTGCTGATCGGCATCAGCCTGGGTGTGATCGCGGCGTTGCGGCGCGACAGTTGGGCCGACAAGGCGCTTATGGCGCTCTCGTTCATCGGCGTGTCAGCCCCGCAATTCATCGCTGCGATGCTCTTCCTGTACTTCTTCGCCGTAAAACTGGGCTGGTTTCCACTAGGGGGCTATGGCGGGTTCGAGCATCTGCTGCTGCCGGCGCTGACCCTGGGGATTCTCGGCAGCGGCTGGTATTCGCGCATGGTGCGCTCCTCGATGATCGAGGTGTTGCATCAGGACTTCATTCGCACCGCCCGGGCCAAGGGCCTGAGCCGGGTGCGCGTGGTTCTGCGGCATGTACTCCCCAACGCCATTGTGCCGGTGATCCCGATGATCGGCATCGATATCGGCATCTTCATGGGTGGGCTGGTGGTGGTCGAGTCGGTCTTTGGCTGGCCGGGAATCGGCCAGTTGACGTGGCAAGCCATTCAGCAGGTGGACATTCCGGTGATTGTCGGCGTGACCACGGTTTCAGCGGTCGCCATCGTGCTGGGCAATCTGGTCGCAGACCTGGTGATCCCATGGGTCGATCCGCGCATCGACATCCAAAAACACTAAAAAACACATCATAGGTAAGGGGCTGGAGCATGAATCGCAAAGCATTATCCTTGGCCATCGCGGCTGCATTGTTCGCCGGGAATCTTCTGGCCGATGACTTCGATCCAAACGCAAAAGACGGTGGCGCCGCAGTCATTACCTATCAGAACGACGTGGCCACACTTGACCCCGCCATTGGCTACGACTGGCAGAACTGGTCGATGATCAAAAGCCTGTTCGATAGCCTGATGGACTACAAGCCCGGAACCACGGAGCTGGTCAAGGACCTGGCATCGGACTACACCATCTCCGATGACGGCACGGTCTACACCTTCACCTTGCGTAAAGGCGTGAAGTTCCAGAACGGTCGCGAGCTCAAGGCCAGCGACGTCAAGTACTCCCTGGAGCGCACCGTCAACCCGAAAACCCAGAGCCCGGGCGCCGGCTTCTTCAGCCCGATCGTGGGCTATGACGAAATGAGCACCCAAAAGGCCGAACACTTGTCGGGCATTGAAGTGGTGGACGACTACACCGTCAAGATCACCCTCAAGGAGGCGAGTGCGACGTTCCTGCATGTGATGGCGATCAACTTCTCCTCTGTGGTGCCCAAGGAAGAAGTCGAGAAGTGGGGCGCCGATTTCGGCAAGCATCCGGTCGGTACGGGTGCCTACAGCCTGGAGCAGTGGAAGCTTGGACAACATATTGTCTTCAAGAAAAACCCCAACTATTTCAAGGCTGGCCTGCCGCACCTGGACAGCATCACCTTTGAAGTGGGCCAGGACCCGATGGTCGCCCTGCTGCGCTTGCAAAAGGGTGAAGTCGACATCGCCGGTGACGGTGTGCCGCCCGCCAAGTTCCTGGAATTCAAGAACGATCCAAAGTTCAAGCACCTGGTGGTGACCGGTGACCAGTTGCAAACCGGCTACCTGACCCTGAAAACCACGATGCCGCCGTTCGACAACCTCAAGGTACGCCAGGCAGTGAACATGGCGATCAGCAAGGATCGTATCGTGCGCATCATCAATGGTCGTGCGGTCCCGGCCAACCAGCCGCTGCCGCCGGCCATGCCGGGCTACGACAAGGACTATAAAGGCTATGCCTACGACGTCGAGGCGGCGAAAAAACTGCTGGCAGACGCCGGTTTCGCCAAGGGCTTTGACACCGAACTGTACGTGATGAACACCGATCCGCAACCGCGTATCGCCCAAGCCATCCAGCAAGACCTGGCCAAGGTCGGTATCCGGGCGCAGATCAAATCCCTGGCACAAGCCAACGTGATTGCAGCCGGCAGTTCCAAGGATCAGGCACCGATGGTGTGGTCAGGTGGCATGGCCTGGATTGCCGACTTCCCGGACCCGTCGAACTTCTACGGGCCGATCCTGGGCTGCGGCGGTGCGATTGACGGCGGCTGGAACTGGGCACTGTATTGCAACAAGACGCTGGATGCACTGGCGGCCAAAGCCGACAGCATGGCCAAGCCGGAGCAACAAGCCGAGCGCATCGCGCTGTGGAAGAAAATCTTCATCGACGTGATGGCTGACGCGCCGTGGGTGCCAATCTTCAACGAGCAGCGCTTCACCGTGCGTTCTGCGCGCATGGGCGGCTCCGATTCGCTGTACGTCGACCCGGTTCACGTGCCGGTCAACTACGACTACATCTACCTCAAGTAACGCGCGGTCGACCTGACGATCAGCCTTTGCCACGCCTGCCAAAAGGTGTGGCCTTCAACGCGGAGACCTTCCCTTATGTGCCAGAACTGCCTGGTCAAGACCATTCATAGTGTCAACAGCCATTTTGGCTGGGACAACCGCTTCGAACCAACCGCACAGGTAACGCCGGGCTCTATGCTTGAATTCTGCTGCCTTGATTCGTCCAACGGGTTCTTTACGCCCAACTCGGTGGTGAGTGACGTGGGCAAGGTACCGTTCGACAAAATCAACCCGGTTACCGGGCCTATTTTCGTCGAAGGGGCTGAACCAGGAGATGTGCTCAAAATTACCCTCGACAGTTTCAAGCCCAGCGGCTTTGGCTGGACGGCGAATATTCCGGGCTTCGGCCTGCTGGCCGACCAGTTCAAGGACCCGGCCCTGGCCCTGTGGCATTACGACAAGGTCAACCTGGCCCCTGCGGCGTTCAGTGATTTTGCCCGTGTGCCGCTCAAACCTTTCGCTGGCACCATCGGCCTGGCCCCAGCGCAGGCAGGGTTACATTCGGTGGTTCCACCACGCCGGGTCGGCGGCAATCTGGACATTCGGGACCTGTCCGCTGGCACCACGTTGTACTTGCCGGTGGAGGTCAGTGGCGCATTGCTGTCGATCGGTGATACCCACGCGGCACAAGGTGATGGAGAGGTGTGTGGCACCGCGATTGAAAGCGCCATGGACGTGGTGGTGAAAATCGACCTGATCAAGGATACCCCGCTGGCAACCCCGCGCTTCAGCACACCTGGCCCGGTCACACGCCACCTCGATTCTGCCGGCTACGAAGCGTTCACCGGGATCGGCCCGGACCTGATGCAAGCGGCGCGTCAAGCCGTGAGCAATACCATCGACTGGCTGTGCCGTGAACACGCTATGCCGGCAGAGCAGGCCTATATGTTGTGTTCGGTATGCGGCGATCTGCGTATCAGTGAAGTTGTCGACCTGCCCAACTGGGTGGTGTCGTTCTACTTCCCGAAAGTCGTGTTTGCCTGATGCGTTTTCATTGCGAGCGGCTTGATGTATGCCGCTTCAATCGCGAGGAGCTTTGATGAGTAACGGGATCTCCAAGCCGATTCTGTCGGTGCAGCATTTATCCATTGATGTCGGCCTGGGGGCCACGCCCCGGCGGGTGGTCGATAACCTTAATTTCGACCTGTATCCGGGACAGACGCTGTGTATCGCCGGAGAGTCCGGTAGCGGAAAATCACTGTCGTCGTTGGCGATCATGGGGCTGTTGCCTAAGGCCGTGCGGGTGGCGGAGGGTGCTATCAGGTTTGCCGAGCGCAACCTGATCGGGATGCCTGAGCGCGAACTTCAGCAGTTGCGTGGCAAAGAGATTGGCATGATTTTCCAGGAACCGATGACCTCGCTGAATCCGCTGATGACCGTTGGTCAGCAGTTGGAGGAAACGCTGCTGCGCCACGAACCGCTGGGGCGTCAGGCCCTACGCCTGCGAGTCAAGGAAATGCTGGCGTCGGTACGCATGCCGCAGGTCGAAAAACGTCTACAGCAGTACCCCCATGAACTCTCCGGTGGCATGCGCCAGCGTGTGATGATCGCGATGGCCATGCTTTGCCGGCCCAAGGTGTTGATTGCTGATGAACCGACCACAGCGCTCGACGTCACTATTCAGGCGCAGATTCTGGAATTGATGCGCGAGTTGCAGCAGGTGTACGGCACCAGCTTGCTGATGATCACTCACGACATGGGCGTGGTCGCGGAAATGGCCGACCAAGTGGTCGTCATGAATCATGGCCGTACCGAAGAACAGGCACCGGTGCGTCAACTGTTTACACAGCCGCAGGCAGACTACACGCGTAAATTGCTCGCAGCCGTTCCGGTGTTGGGCACCGTGGGTCAACCGGAGAACATCAGCCAGCAGCCGGTGATTTTGCAGGTTCGCGATTTGTCCGTACGTTTTCCCGTGCGTACCGGCTGGTTTGAGGAGAACCGGCAAGTGCATGCGGTCGAGGGCGTCAACTTCGAGTTGCGCCAGGGCGAAACGCTGGGGCTGGTGGGGGAGAGCGGTTGCGGCAAGTCCAGTACGGGCAAGGCCCTGATGAACATGCAGGCTTACCAGGGCAGCGTGAAGTTGTTCGGCAAAGAGCTCAACGGCCTGCAAGGCGCCGACCTTCATGCGGTGCGGCGGGATATCCAGATGGTGTTTCAGGACCCCTATGCGGCCTTGAACCCACGCAAGAACATCCTGGAACTGGTGGGCGAGCCTTTGTTGATTCACCACCAGTTGCCCCTGGCGCAACGCCAGGAACGGGTCGCTGAACTGCTTCGCCAAGTCGACATGCCAGTCGACACGATGTATCGCTACCCCCACCAGTTCTCCGGTGGCCAGCGCCAGCGCATCTGTATCGCACGGGCGCTGGCGCTCAACCCGAAAGTCATCATCGCCGACGAATCCGTTTCGGCCCTTGATGTTTCGGTTCAGGCTCAGGTGCTGGAATTGCTTGAGCATTTGCGTGAGGTGCATCGGCTCAGTTACTTGTTCATTTCCCATGACATGGCGGTGGTCGAGCGCATTTGTCATCGTGTGGCCGTCATGTACGGCGGTCAGATCGTCGAGATTGGCCGCCGCGATCAGGTCCTGGGCAACCCTCAACATCCTTACACCAAGCGCCTGCTCAGCGCCGTCCCAATGCCGGACGTTGACCGTAAGCGCGATTTCAAGGCGCTCTTGCATGAGTTCGAGCAACCAAGCCCGATCAAGTCAAAAGGCTTTGAAGCGCCGGCGCAGAAGTTTCAGGACTTGGGGAACGAGCATTGGGTAGCGGTAGGCTAACCAGCTGTAGGGAGAGGTGAGCAATAACGACCTGACAGCGGAGCAGAGGCAAACGATCTTTGCGTTATCGGCAGGAATGGCGCGCGCTGCTGTGGCGCACACCTCCGGCTTTGTGATGGGGGCGGTTGTTGCGCCCCGGCAGTTCTGGCCCCTCAGTGGATTCTGGTCTGGAATAAAAATCAGCCCTTCGATTTCCAGGTTCAATGACGAGGCTTGCATCGTTACGCGGTGTAGCTTGGGGAGCCCAAGCTCAAGCTCTCTGATCGCTTTAGTCGACTGACCGCTCCACATGGACAGAATGCCCAGCAGCATGCATGACACACCGCCTATGTGGCGAAATCTCGCACTGGGATCTGCCAGAATAGTCCCACTCCCGTGGTTTGCACGGGAGTGTTTCACTCATTTATCAGCGCACTTTGAAGCGGCTCATCAACGTAATCACCCGGCCATTGGCATCCAGCAGGCTTTGCGTATTGGTTTCAGTGGCATGGCCACTTTCCACCAGCTCTTCGACCATATGTCGGATCTGCACCATGCTGCGGTTGATCTCTTCGGTCACCGCACTTTGCTGCTCGGCGGCGGTAGCGATCTGCGTGCTGAGGTTGTTGATATGGCTGACCGAGCCGGCCATTTCGTCCAGCCCAGTGTTGACGCGTGCCGTGGCATCCGCCGCTGACTGGCAGCTGGCCTGGGTGTTTTCCATTGCCGTCACCGACGAACTCACGCCAGTGGTCAGGCGCGCCAACATCTCGTTGATCTGCGAGGTGCTGGCCTGGGTGCGTGCGGCCAACGCCCGGACTTCGTCGGCGACCACCGCAAATCCACGGCCTTGTTCGCCAGCGCGCGCCGCTTCAATGGCCGCGTTGAGTGCCAACAGGTTGGTCTGGCCGGCAATCGCGCCGATCACGCCGAGGGTTTCGGTGATACGTGCGGCGTCCTGGCGCATGTTTTCTACGGTGTGGGTGGCGCTGGCCACTTCGCCGATCAGCGCGCTGACGCTGGTCGAGGCTTCGCCCACCACCACGCGGGAGCGGTCGGCGTGTTCGTTGGCGCGCTGGGTGAACGAGGCGGTTTCAGCGGCGTTTTGCGCGACGGTGTCGGCGGTGGAGCTCATTTCGGTGATGGCCGTGACCGTCTGATCGGTTTCCGAGGCGTGCCGCACCAGAATCCGGTTGGTCTGCGCCGACGTCTGCTGCAATTGCTCAAGCCCCGAGGCCATGGCGCCCGTGGCCTGGGTCACTTCGCCGATCATGTTCTGCAGGTAGATGATAAAGCGGTTTACCGAGTGGCCGATGGCGCCCATTTCATCCTCAGCACGGATGGTGATGCGCTTGGTCAGGTCGGCATCTCCGGCAGACAGCGAGTCGATATTGGTGCGCAGCGACTTCATGCGTTGCACCAGATTGCGAATCGCATAGAACGCCAGCAGCACCAGCAGCAGTACCATCGGGATTTGCAGCAGCGCCAGGCTGCCGAGCACATCGTCACGCTGGGCGGTGATCAGCGAGGTGGGCAGGGCAGTGGCGAGGAACCACGGGGTGCCCTCGATTGGGCGCATGTAAAAGGTGCTGGCCACTCCCTGGTTGTCGAATTCACCGCGCTGCAGGGCCTGGTCGCGATGGGCAAGGGCCTTGCTGACCTGGGCGGCAAACGCCGAGGTGCCGGTCAGTTCGCTGATGTTCTTGAGCACCACCGGGCTACTGATGCGCGTGCTGTTGCTGATGATCTTGCCGTCGCCTTCGACGATCAGCATCTGGCCGCCGATGTCTTTTTCCTTGCTGGCCACCAGCTCATTGAAAAAGCCCAGGGTCACGTCGATGGTGGCGACGCCGTAGGCCGCGCCGTCCCGCTGGATGGCCATGGCGCAGTTGGTGCGCGGCTCCTGGCTGGCGTCGTCCTTGTAGGCGGCGGCCCAGGCGCATTGGCCACGGGGCGAGGCGAGGCCGCCTTTGTACCAGCTCTGGTCGTAATAATTGGGTGCGGCGTCGCTGTTCCAGAACGTATTCACCGCCAGCTTGCCCGAGGCATCGCGGTGCCAGAACGTGCTGTGCTTGTTGCGCCCCGGCGTGCGCTGGTTGGGCAGCGGCCAGATACCGCCGCCGAAGACTTTCAGCTCGCCATACTGATCCACCAGGCCGGGCAGCACCTTGTCGATGGCGTCACTGTCGAGCAGCGGGATGGTTTGGGTGATGCTGCGTTGCTGGGCTTGAACCTTGTTGAGTTCGCCCTGGATCTGCACAGCTACCTCGGCGATGCGGTTGAGCACCACCTGTTCTTCAGTGTGTTTTAACGTGGGGGCGACCAATTGGCCGATGCCGACGACGGTTAGTACCGATAACACCAGGACGAACAGCACCAGGAACAGGGTGTAGCGGGTCTGGATGGAGCGCAGTGTGGGCATGGAGGTCGTCCTTACGAAGCGTTTATTATCGACGCGGCTTTATTAGAGCTTCGTCGGGCTATCGGCTTGGCAAGGAAGAGCTTTAGGTACGACGGTGCTGAGTTAATCGGCTTGACCGTGACCTTGCGCGCATCAGCTGCGAGGTTACCCATTGGAGGGTGGCTTAATCGCCGGTTTTACCTCCGTGAAGGCCGAGCCTTGGGTGCGGTCGAAATGATCATTGGCACCTGTAAAAATGCAGTCCGTGGTCTTGTTTTTCCTGAGGGTGTCGTTAGCGTCGCTGGTACTGCGGAAGGCATGCTGTACCGCACGCGCACCCATGTGAAACGGCCAACTTATCCAAGATGCTTGTGTGGGTACATGCACGATACTTAATAACGTTGAGCATCATAAAGGGACGGTCGATATGAAGGGAAGTTTTACGTTAGGTCTATGGGTGGCATGTTTCGTGAGCAGTGTTACGGCGCAGGCAGATGAACTACCGCGTAGCGAGCAGATAAAAGCATTCCACGCTGCTGGATTTAACCAAGAGACGTCGGAGTGTGAAATTCAGGAAACTGGTAGCTACAGGCCGGTAACCATGGAATTGGTTGAGGACCTGAACGGTGACGGCCGACCGGATGCGTTGATTACCGAAGGCAGCACTTACTGTTATGGGCAAGCAGGTACTGGATTTTATCTGGTAAGTCAGCAGCCTGACGGCCACTGGAAACTCATGCTCAAAGAAAGCGGTGTCGCTGAGTTTCTCGCTAGCAAAGGCAGTAATGGTTGGCCTGATGTTGAGGTCGGTGGCCCGGGCTTGTGTTTTCCAGTGCTGCGTTACGACGGGCAAAGTTATCGAGTTCACCATAGTGTTGGTGAACGGTGTGCTGACTAGCCGTAAAAGTCCGATGGCCCAAAGGCCAAACGAAGGCCGGTCAGCCGAGGACTACGGTGGCTGCTTTTGAATCTGGCGCGCGGTGTTCCAGATCGCTATCGGAGTTAAGCATAATGTCTGTGACGTTATGGTCGCTATGCCGTCGGAATCGAGGCATTTAGCGCTGGGATAATAGCGAAGTCTCGGCGCTGAATTTAGCCATAACGTCCATTATGCGAGGCGCTCTTGCACCGAGAAACAGATGCCTTTCGCCGATGCCGAGTACGCCGGCAAACGTATGTGTGCGGCGATGCGGGTTGTACCGGTGAGGAGAAGCGTGCCGAGCATCAGAACCGCGCGATGATGTGGGCGATCGCCGCGCGTCCGAGCAGCTATAGAAGGCGCGGAAAAAAGAGCTTGATCGGGCTGTATGCGACGCAAGATTGAATACGCCAAAGCGTAGGTGCGGGCCAAGGTTGAACATGCCTTTCGTGTGATCAAGCGCCAGTTTGGCTACACGAAAGAACGCGTACGCTCGCGAACGTTTACAACCATAGGGGTCATGCAGCAACGTAGACAAGAACCGGCTGGAGGCAAGTGAGTGGCGGTGCCGAATCGAGCATGTCGGCAGGTTCACACCATGGATAGCTGCGACCTTGAAGCCAATCCATTATTTTCTGCATATGCTGGGAAGGGCACTCCAACATGTGTTCGATAGTAATGGACAGTTGCATGGCCAGGCCGCTTTGCGGTGAAAAGACCCAATGATATTCCCCACAGCCTACGCGCAACTCTCCAGTTGCTTTTGTTGACATGCCAACCAGCCATTTGCACCTATGAGCATGTGCTTCGGGCTTTGGAGGGGCACCGAAGCAGAATGTATAAACGTTCTCATATTGCAGGCTAAAGCTGCGTACCAGTACTTCAGCAATATCTTCGCGCCCCTGGACGTTGGGGGGAAATTGGATGGTGCTTGTCTGCACCAGCATGGTAAGAGTTGCGTCTGGACTGAAAGCATGCCGCAACAAGTCAGGCCGATTTCCGTCCTTGCCGAAGATGTAGTTCTCAATCGCTTTGGTGGCGTTTTTCATGCACAAATCCTAGTGCTGCTACAGGTGGGCCAATCGGGATTCCGGGCGGATTACGGGTTAACCGAAACCTGCTCCTTCGCGGACTCTGGTACATCAAACACCCTATCAAAGACCCACTGAAACGCCAGCGCGTAAAAGAAGAAGAAAACGAACAGCCCCAGATCGGTGACCAGTGCAGCCCACCAGGAAATTTCCAGCCACCATGCCACCAGTGGCACCCACAGTAGAACTAGCCCACCCTCAAAACCCAGTGAGCGCTGCGATCACCGGTCATGGGCTGCTGCTGGCAAACAATGTACTGGTAGCCGACAGCCTCAGGCATGGAAAGTTAGTGGCCATGGTGGTGTCAACCAGCACGGACTAAGGTTGAATGAACCTGTCAGGGCGGCAAGGGCCGAGGGCAGGGGCCAGAGTGGCGTCCATTATCTCTTCGCTGGCCAGACGGCCTACTATCGGGGCAAGGATAACGCCAGGGTGCATTGTGCAAACATATACACCGCTGACTGTGGGCAAGTAACCGACAATGGGAATGCCATCAGCGGGAAATGGTCTTAGCCCGACACATGCCAATTCCGGCTCAATGGAATCAGCCCCATGAAGTTCGTCCCGGATGGCCTGGGCTGTTCGTAGCGCAATCGCTTCTGCCTGGTTGTCCAGGGCATCACCCAGATAATCCTCTGCGGCTAGCAACGTCCCATCCTCTTCTTGTCTGACTTCCATTGCGGGGCTGGAAATTATGGTCTGCACCAGGTTGGCGGGTGCCTTGTAACGAATAAAAATGGCTGGAGATTCTTCTATAGGAAGAGAAACGTTAAGCATGTCGGTGAGTTTCCTGGTGCCAATCCCCGCTGCGGTTACAACGATATCAGCGTCAATTATTCCCGCTGTGGTTTCGAGTCCCGTAACTCGAGTATTCAGCATTCTAAATCCGAGAACCCGTGTATGGGTTAATACATTGGCCCCATGCTCTTTCGCGCCTGCAATCAAGGCGTGCGTTGCTCGTACCGCATCCAAGGCACCTGCTTGGGTTTCGTATAAGGCCTGTTCAGGGGGATGCTTGAGATTGGGTTCAATATCGACAATCTGGGGGCGGGACACTAAATGTTCTGCAGTTGTATTGCCTGCCCTTTGCAGCGTTTCATCCAGGTTCGTGCCGTAAGTTAGGGCACCTGTCCATCGAACGTTCAGGTCGGATAATTCCATGTCGAGTCGACGGAACTCATTGATGACCAAGCCGCGCAGTTGCGCAATAGGGTCGAACCCGCTGTGAGAAACGTTGATCCATGCAAATGAGGTCCCCGTCACGCCGCACGCAATATCTCCGGCGTCTACCAACGTAACATCTGCACCTTTGCCTGCCAGGTGATAAGCCAGGGACGCGCCCACTATGCCCGCGCCTATGACGACGACTCGGCTTTGCTTGCGATCCTCCACATCAACCTCCATTTTGTCGATCTGATTGCGAGAGCGTTGGGGGATATGTGAGTGAAAAGGGGCAGATTTACCTCTAAAAATACACCTGCCCCGATTTACGCTCGCTACCGTCAACTCAAGGTCGAAGGCAGCTTATTCCCCTACTGCAGTGGAACATAAATATCTGTTTGCCATTGATCCATCGGTGTCTGGGGGTAGGCGCTCAGGTAATTGAAGAACAGCGGCTGGTCACGAAGTTCCTCTCCACTGGTGGGAAGCCAGTCGCGGTAAATCGGATAGATCGTTTCGCCAATATGATCCGGTGAACCCGTATGGCGCACCACGACGCAGCGGCCGCCAGGAATGACGAGCGCGTGCACGCCAAACTCATTTGGCGCCACAGCCTCATGAATCTCGCCGCAGATCGCAAAGCGGAACGCTTGTGGAGGTGTCGTATCGGGGTTGTTATAGGGAATGCCAAAGGTGCGACTCGATGCCTGCGGCGACTGTCCGCTGTGCATACGCCACTCGATGAACTTGCGCACGCTCTCGCTGACGAGCCCCGCTGGCCCGCGGTGCTCAAGCGCTGCTACCTTGACCTCAGGGAAATCTACGATCCTTACTTGCATGATGATAGTCCTGGAAAAGTGAGGAATTGCGAACACCGTATTCCAGACTTGCCAGTTCGGTTCCTTGCTGAACGCACTCGGCGTCATACCGATCGCCCGCTTGAACGCCCTGCAGAATGCCTCGGGACTTTCAAAGCCGGCGTCGAGTGCGGCGTCCAGTACCGAATGATCAGCGACGGCCGCCAGGCGATGTGCCGCACGGCGTAGGCGCATCAGTTGCACATATCGTGAGACCGGCACGCCAACGAACGCGGTGAACTGTCGGTGGAAGTGAAATGCCGAAAAGTTTGCTACACCGCTTAACGTCTTCACCGACAGGTCGCCTTCGAGATTGGCATCAATGTAGGCGAGCACGGCGTTGAAGCGTTGTGTGTAAGCAAAATGGGTCGGCATGTCAGACACTGGAAAAGCTCCTGGAAGTACGGTCGCCAGTAGAGTCCGCTATACCGACGTGAACGCGCCTAGCCGAGTTTGCTCAAGGGCGACGCCCTGAGAGGCTTGAGAAAAGGGGAAAGGTTTATTTATTGAGTCTCCCTGAGAATAGATCTGTCCCGGCTTGGCAGTTAACGCAGTTGCCGTGGTGTTACGTTCAGCATTTTTTTCATCAGTCGTCGCAGGGAGGTGGCATCTCTGTATCCAACGTGTTCGGCAATGGTGTCGATCGAGTATTTACTGTTTGCCAGCAGTTCCCGTGCTTTATGAGCCTGGACACGCTGGATCAGCCGTAACGGGCTATATCCGGTGGCCTTGTGGACATGCCGAGACAGGGTCCGCTCTGACAATCCAAAGTCGGATGCGAGCGTACTGACGCTGATAATTGTCGGTAGCGAAGCTTCAATATGAGCCGTCAATTGTGCGATCAATTCGTTCCCCTGGGCCATCATTGCCGGAACCATAAACGGCGACTGCAGTTGCCGACCATCAATAAGTAGCACCTGAGCAACGTCATCTGCCAAAGCAGGGGAGAAATGGCTGCGCAGAAGATGCAGCATCAGATCGGTATGACCTAGCGCGGCGCCCGCCGTCATCAACGGCGGGTCGTGGATCACCATGCGTTCGGCATCTACCTGGCACTCTGGTGCCCGCTGCTGGAGTAAGGGAGCCAACCACCAAGAGGTGGTCACACAGTGTCCTGCCAGCAGGTTGGCAGCCTGTAGCACGAACACCGCAGAGCATGATGCGGCGACATGCCCCCCGGCCTGCACATGCGCGCGCAATGCCGTCGTCAGCAGCGCAATATCCGCCTGTTGCAATCGATGCTCAATCATGAGGGCGTCAGCCACCCCGATGCCGGGGATGATCCAGCAAGAACGGTCGTGCGGGCTGATCGCCAAGGGCTGAACCGCAATCTGCATACCGTGGCCGAGCGTCACGCAATCTGTGTTCAGCCCACAGACTTGCCAGCGAGGTACAGCGGTGCCCAAGCGCTGGGCGCGCAAGGCCGCCGTTGAGAGGATATCCAGAGTCAGTGCGACACTGGAGGCAAAGGCGCCGGCAGTTATCAGGATTGTGAAGTCGTTCATTGGCCGATTATGCACGAAAGATGTCAAATCGGTCGCTGGTTGCGGTGCTCGAGGGTTGGCTTAATAACGCCTCCATTTCATCGAGTGCTAACCCCTATGCCAAATATACTGATCAAGGTGCCTCAAGGTTCTTTTTCTCGCGAACAACGAGTACTGCTGTGCGAAGAGGTGACGAAAGTGGCCAGCGAGGTCGAGCAAGTCGGCGACGATCCCCGTCAACAAAGTCTGTGCTGGGTGCTCATTGATGAAGTGGCCTCTGGCTACTGGACATGTGGTTCAGTGGATATCAGCGCTCACGCCATCCCCTGTATCGTGCAGGTCAGGGTCCCCGGGGGTGTGCTGAATGCGGCCATGCGAAGTGACTATGTGCAGCGTTTGCATCAAGCCGTCACCCGGTCGCAAGCAGCGGACGACCATCGAATCATCATGACCTCGATCATCCTTGATGAAGTCACAGATGGCTTCTGGGCAGCCAACGGAGCGATTTGGCATTTGGCCGATTTCATTCAAGCGGCTGGGTACCGGCATCTGCTGGGGCAGTTGGAGCAGTAAGCCTAACGGGGGCAGATTTATTTCTCGTAGTGGGCTCTGCGAAAATAAATCTGTCCTGTTTTTTGTTCTCGTTAACAGTGTAGGCCGAGTTGCATCAGATGCCCCAATCGCGTGAGCCACGGTGCCTATTTGCTGGCCAGGCCTGTTCATCAGGGCCTGGCCGTTGGTGACTGGGGCTTTTGCATGAGACACTAACCATTGACGTTGCACCATTTAAGATCCTGCAGGTGTTGTCCAATAGCTAGAAGCACTCGGACGTGCATTCTCTACCCGATGGCTGAGACTTCAGCAAATTACACCTGCATATCCTTGGAACACCGAATGCCTTCTCAGCCGAAACCCAGACTGAACCTACGCATCGTACTGCTCACCTTTGCGCTGTTCAGTGCCGCAGTCACTCTTGCCAATACATTCTGGGTAATGTTCAAGATCCAAAAGCGAGAGCTCATTGAAAACGCGCTGGAAGGCAACCGAGCTTACGCTGCTCGTATCGCAGCAGCGGTAGAAGGGGTGTTGAGTTCTGATCTAGACCGCCTTGAATATGGCTCGGCCATCCTTTCAAAGAACTTCTCTGACCGCCAGCTGCTGGCTGTCGAGGCTCGACGGCTGCTTGAGCAAGACAACAGCTTCAACTCAGTGCTGATTGCCAACGCCGACGGCACTATCGTCGCATCTGCGCCAGAGCGGTTGCAGCTAAACGGCCAATCTCTTCAACGCCGTGAACCGCTCGAGCGGCGTAAGCCAATGGTCAGTAATGCATTTCACTCTATCACTGGCAATCTGGTGGTTTTCGTATCCCAGCCGGTCTTCGATGCAAGTGGGCAGTACCTCGGGCTGGTGGGCGGGACTCTCAGGTTGGAGCAGCAGAATACGCTTCAAGCGCTGATGGATTTGAACCGTCGACAAAATGGGGCATATGTCTATCTCGTAGACAGTCAGCGACGTGTGCTCTACCACCCTGACCCGCAACAAATCGGCAGGCTCATTGACCATGATCGGATTGTAGATGCTGCACTGAGTCAGGCTAATGGTTCACTCCAGGCGGTCGACCGGGATGGGAATGAAATGCTTGCGGGTTACGCGGGCATACCCAGCAGCCGTTGGGGCATTGTCTCGCAACAGCCAATGGCCGTTGTTCAGGAAACTTTGAGCGTTACCGCGCTGAAGGTGGCTAAAGGGATCGTGCCACTGGGCCTGCTGGGTTTGCTACTAATATGGTGGGCGGGGTCGAGAATCTCCAACCCGTTGTCCCGCTTGGCGGACAGCGCCGGACGCCTGGACGTGCCGGAAAGCTATGAGCGCATCAGCGCCATCCCTGTGGACTACCTGGAAAGCTGGCAGTTACGTCGGGCACTTTTGCTTAGCGTGAGCCTACTGCAGGAAAAAATCGGCAGGCTCAACCACCAGGCTCAAAGTGATCCACTCACCGGGCTGGCAAACCGTCGCGCAATGCAAGACGCGCTCACGGTGTGGTTGGAGTCGAAGAAGACGATTGCTGTGATTTCCGTGGATATTGATCATTTCAAACGAGTGAACGATACCTTTGGCCACGACGTAGGTGACGAGACGCTCAGATCGGTAGCAGGACTGATGAAACAGAACTCTCGGCCGAGCGATCTGCTTTGCCGTGTAGGGGGGGAGGAGTTCGTTTTGCTGCTTCCCGATAGCTCAATCGCTGCCGCTGTAGACATCGCAGAGCGTTTGCGACTCTCGATCGCATCCACCGCCCTGGAGACTGTTGGTCACATTACTGTCTCGCTGGGGGTTGCGCTCTGGCGATCCGGCGACTCGATGGAGGATGTGTTCCATAAGGCAGATCAATTGCTGTACCGCGCCAAGCAACAGGGGCGTAACCAGGTTGTGGCAGAGCAAGAATCCAGTGCCACCGGGCCAGCGTCCTGACACAGGCCTCGCCCGAGTGTGCGACACACAATGCGTCCGGGGCACTGGTGCAGCTGCTTCGAAAATAAAACGCTCCTGTTTTTAGGATCAGGTACGCCGCGCCATCAATAGAGCCGAGGCAGCCGCAGACAACAAACCGGCACAGCAACGATTAAAAAATTTCTTGCCGCGAGGCTGCGTAAACCAGCGGCGCATATGCAGCCCGATATAGGCATAGGCGCCAATGGCGATCCACTCCAGTATCAGAAACAGCAATCCGAGCAATAGGAACTGAGCGCCAACGTCTGCCGTTGGGTCAACGAATTGAGGTAGGAACGCGGTAAAGATCAGGATGGCTTTGGGGTTGCCGGCAGCGACGAGGAACTCCTGCCTGGCCAGCCCCCACAACCCCGTCCCAGAGGTTTCTGATTCGGCTGCTGCTTGCGGTGCGGCGTTCCACAGCTGATACGCCAGGTAGAAAAGGTACGCCGCGCCGACTATTTTGATCCCGTAGAAGATCAGCTCTGACGTTTGCAACACCACCGCCAGGCCCGCCGAAGCAAGTGCGATCATGATGGCGAATGCCAGCAAGCGCCCCACGCCTGCGATGCAGGCTGTGCGATATCCGTAGCGCGTTGCATTGCTGATGGACAGCAGGTTGTTGGGCCCCGGCGCCATATTCAGTGCAAAGCAGGCGGGCAGGAATAATGCGAGTGTTGCAACGTCCATATGCCTCTCCAGACCATTTTGCATAAATCCTACATTTGCAGCCCTGTCGATGTCATTGCTCGCTAATCACACCTTCTCCCCTGGGCAGGAATTGGTTTGTGATCATCGACACCGCTTGCGCCGGTGAAGCCAGGGCAGTGTCTATGCAAAACGGGGCGGGGTCCCACGCTTCATATTCATGATTGAGTACCGACTGCCAGGTGGGTGGCGTCAGCCCCGGAATATCCACCCTCCGTGTTTCTACCCGTCGCTGATGTTCATTTTTATCAGAGCAAATCACTTGGATATTGACTAGCCGAACACCGGCCTTTGAGGCGGTTTCGCTCCAGGCTACTCGACTTTCGCTTACCGGGTTTACACAGTCGGCGATGACGGTGCGGCCTAGCAGGAGATTGCTCAGTGCAAGCTCATTAGCGACCACGTAACCACTGCGTCCCACGTCTTGGGCAAGCGTTCCGGAGTTTCGGATTGCTTGCTCAATGGTATCGATGCGCAGGTAGACGGCGCCTGTCGTCGCGGCGAGGTCCTTGGCGAGAGTGGTTTTTCCGGTGCCGGGAAGGCCGCTGAATACGATAAGCACTGTCTGTCCTTCGCTGGGTGAATGTTGCCTGGCATTTAGGATCGCTCCTGCAACCAGTTAAGTAACGCCATTTCCATGCTGCCTGGCTTGGGGGCTGCCGGCGATAGCAGGCAGTACCGCGAGCCATCTTCAACAAACCCCAATGGCGCGGCTAATACACCGCTTTCGATATCGTCGCGCACCAGGTGCCACGGACCAATGGCTACTCCAAGGCCTGCAACCGCTGCCTGGATGCTGAAGTAAAAGTGCTCAAAGGATTGCATTTCCATGGTCGGAGTGGGCAGGCCTTTTGCGTTGGCCCACTCTTGCCAAGCCGTAGGCCGGCTAGTCGTCTGTAGGCGCGGGGCCGAGGCGAGCAGGGATTTGCGGTTTTTACCAAACCACTCAGCTACTTTGTCCGGCCGGCATACAGGGCCGACCCTCTCTGGGAATAGTGTCTCGGCATGGTAGTCGGGAGGCCGTGGGAAATCGTCCCGCCGTATGGCCAGGTCGATGCCCTGGTTGAATGAGAAGGGGCCACCGCCGGCAACCAGGTGAATGTCCAGCCCTTGATGATGTGTTTGGAAGTCGCTCCAGCGAGGGATCAACCAACGCATCAGCAGCGTTGGCTCGCAGGATAAGACAAGCCGGCGCGCTCGACGGGCGTCGCTGCGTATCCCGCGCACGGCCTGGTTCATCACCCCGAGCCCTTCACTGACGGCTTTTGCCAGGCGTCTTCCGGCCTCCGTTAAAAACACCCTTCGGCTGCGTCGCTCGAACAGGTCAACGCCCAAATCCTCCTCCAGCAGGCGCACTGCGCGGCTAATGGCGCCGGGCGTCAGGTGCAGTTCGTCAGCCGCACGGGCGAAGTTTTCCAGGCGTGCGGCGGATTCGAAGCAGCGCAATGCAAGCAGGGAGGGCATGCGCGTCTCAGAAATCAGTGAGTTGTAGTCACTATTTTCTTCAGAAATCATCGTTATTACCCAAGCAGAGGATCTGCAAATATTGCCTTACACAACCAATAATTCAAAGGCTACAACATGGGCGAATGGATAGCAGTAATCACCATCACACTCCTTGCATGCATCAGTCCAGGGCCGGACTTCGCCATGGTGTCTCGTAACGGCTTGCTCCTGTCCCGGCGGGCAGGTGTGCTCACCGCTGTGGGAATCGGCCTGGGGGTGCTGGTTCATGTGGGCTACACGCTGCTCGGATTAGGGTTGGTGCTGCAACAGACTCCTTGGTTGTTCAATGCGTTGAAGCTGGCTGGAGCGGCATATCTGGTCTACTTGGGGATCAAGATGCTGCGTTCCCGGCCTGCGACTGAACAGCTGGACGCGCCACCTGCCGCGATGTCTGACCTGGAAGCGTTGCGTACCGGGTTTCTCACGAATGCGTTGAACCCCAAGACATCGATTTTTATCGTCAGTCTGTTTATGGGGGTAGTACGACCGGACACCGCGTTGACCGTGCAAATGGCCTATGGGCTATTTATCGCGGGGGCGCATGTGCTGTGGTTCAGCCTTATTGCGCTGTGCTTTTCCGCTGGGAGGGTGCGCGAAAAACTGATGGCTGCACGACAATGGATTGACCGGGCTTTTGGCGCCTTGCTGGTGAGCTTCGGGATACTGCTGGTAATCACTCAGTATTCAGCTTGAGTGTGTCGGTGGGGGCTTATATGGACTGAGGTTGAATTCGACTTTTCGGCAACTTGATAGGGTGTGGTTAACTAATGCCCAGTAAATTTTAACAAAGGTTTACAGCTGTTATTTAGTTCGTCCGGTAAGGTTTTTGCAACTAGCGCAACTTGGTCAGCATCGCAATGCACTCCAGTAATAACCCGCTAAACCCTGAACTGATAAACATCAGACGGCTGTTTGCAACTCCCCTGGCCAGTCTCCAGTACCCCGATGCAGAAAAACTCAATACAGAGCTGAAAACCCTGATCACTTGTCGCATGGCGGACGATCTGGGCGGCACGCAGCGCAGTAATGACGGCGGCTGGCAGTCGGCGAGCGACTTCCCGGAATGGGGCGGGCAGGCCTGCGATGCGTTGGTTGGCTTTGCCACCGAGTTCGCCACTCAACTGACGGCGGTGCATAGCGAGCAGTACGGCTTAACTGAGCCGAGTTTTGCATGGAAACTCAATGCCTGGGCAAACGTTAACCAGGCAGGGCACAGCAATGCGTTGCATGGCCACCCGGGGGCATTCTGGTCGGGGGTTTATTGGGTGGATGCCGGCGGGCGAGAGGAAGATCCGGCTGTTGGCGGTGACCTTGAGTTTATCGACCCCCGCGGGATGGTTGCATCGATCTACAATCCTGCGCTGCGCATGAGGGTGGAAGATTGTGTTACTGCTGGCTTTAGTACGACTTATGCCGCTACCAGTGGAACGTTCATTATGTTTCCGTCGTGGCTGATGCATTCCGTAAGACGTTTTGAAGGCGCGCGTCCGCGCATTTCTATTGCCTTTAATTTTGGCGCCTGAGTTGCCGACCGTCTTTTGATCATGCGGGCTTTGCGTCTGCCTACCATCGCATTATCCGGATTAACCGGAATATGTTTCCCGAACTGAGTCGATTATCAAGAAATCCCCTCGCAGATACGCTGTGGTCATTGGCACCACCGACTATCTACGAGGAGACACCGATGTCCACACTCTTTACCCCAGGCGTTGTTGGTCAACTGAGCACGCCCAACCGTGTCGTCATGGCGCCCATGACTCGCTCGCGCAGCACCCAGCCTGGCGATGTGCCGAACGCTATGAACGCGGTGTACTACGCGCAGCGGGCGTCGGCTGCGTTCATTGTGACTGAAGCCACGCAGATCTCGCCCCAGGGCAAGGGTTATTCATTCACCCCAGGGATTTACAGTGACGAACAGGTCGCCGGCTGGCGCCTGGTGACCGATGCGGTGCATGCCGCTGGCGGACGAATTTTCCTGCAGTTGTGGCATGTAGGGCGCATGTCGCACCCCGACTTCCACAATGGCGAATTACCGGTCGCGCCGTCTGCAATTGCGTTTGATGGCAGCATCTGGAAAGTAGATTCTGCGTCGGGTGTCGGCAGTATGGCCCCGTGCCCGACACCACGGGCACTGGAGCGCGCCGAAATCCACGCCATCGTCGACGATTATCGTAAGGCTGCGCGTAATGCCATGACGGCAGGTTTCGACGGTGTCGAAGTGCATGGGGCCAACGGCTACCTGATCGACCAGTTCCTGCGCACCACGTCGAACACGCGTACGGATGAGTACGGCGGATCGCGCGAGAACCGTCTGCGCTTTCTCAGGGAAGTCATGGATGCGGTAATTGATGAAGTGGGGGCCGATCGCACAGCCATCCGGGTTGCGCCGTTTCTTACGGCGCGTGGCATGGCTTGCCCGGACATTCTGCCGACGTTGCTGGAAGCGACCCGCTATTTGCAGGGCAAAAATATTGCGTATCTGCACCTGGTCGAAGCGGACTGGGATGATGCCCCCAAGTTTCCCGAAGACTTCCGCCAGGCCGTGCGCGAGCGCTTTCGTAATGCGATTGTGGTGGCCGGTAAGTACGACCTGGAACTTGCTGAGTGGGTCCTGGAAAAAGGCTACGCAGACTTTATCGCCTTTGGACGCAAGTTTGTGGCCAACCCGGATCTGCCACTGCGGCTGGAGAAGGGTTACCCGTTAGCCGGTCTGGAAGGCGCTGAGTTGTTTGGCGGTACCGAACGTGGTTACTCGGACTTTGCCGCCTGGGCTCAGTAGGGCTGAAAGCGGTAGGTCAGGTCCAAAGAATCTCCTTGGGGCGCGCTCAGGTCGCCAGCTTCAAGGAGATTTCGTCCATCAGCAGTTTGACCCGGCGCGGCATTGCGTGGCCGGAAGGGTAGACAATCTGCAAGTCCACGCCCGGCAGGGAGTAGGTCTCCAGCACCTCGACCAGTCGGCCGGCGTCCAAGTCATCACGTACATCGATGTAGGACTTGATACAGATGCCGTGGCCGGCCAGGCACCACTGGCGCACCTGATCGCCATCATTGGCAATACGCCTGCCCGACACCAGCACCTTGAACGTACGGCCAGCGGCGCGGAACTGCCATTCACGGTGGATGCTGCTGCCAAAGCGCATCAGGATGCACTGTTGCTGCGCCAGGTCCGATGGGTGTTGGGGCGTGCCATGGGCCTTGAGATAGGCGGGGGATGCACACACGACCCTACGGCCCTCGCTGAGTTTTCTGACGCGCAGGGTGCTGTCGGACAGGGCGCCATATCGAATGGCGAAATCAATCCCTTGCCCCGCGAGATCCAGGTAGCCATCGGTCAGGTTCAGGTCGAGGCTGACATTGGGATGCTCCTGCAGAAAATCATCGAGGATGGGCACGATGCGGTTGCGGCCCAGGTCGACGGGGGCGCTCAGGCGTATCAGCCCCGAGATTCGTTCGGTGCCCAGTTTGATAGTGCTCTCGATGTCTTCAGCTTCTGCGAGCAGGCGCCGGGCGCCCTCCATCAGCGTCCGCCCTTCGTCCGTCAGGCTGATTGAGCGGGTCGTACGGGTCAGTAGGGTCGCGCCGTAGTGCCTTTCCAAGGCCCCGAGCCGCCCCGACACAGACGTGGACGAAAGCCCGACCTCGCGGCCTGCCGCCGACAATCCGCCTTTCTCGACAATCAACAAAAACAGCGCGAGGTTCTCGAAGAGCATTATCCGGATTTCCCTGAATATGATTGTGCTTTGGGCTGGATTCTACGCCAGCACTCAACAGTGCTCATGTCATTTGTTGGGGGGCAAAACCTCCTTCAGTTCAGAAGTCCATGCCTGACGAATCGCGCAGTTTTCTCCAGCGTTAATGCCAAATCAGCATGCTTGAGCTGATATCGGCTTTCCAGCTTGCGGCTATGAGTCATGTCGAATCGCTCGGTGCGGATGAAGTTCAGGGATTCCGGGCTAGTGCCAAAGTGCGTAGCCACGCCCGGTATTTTCAGCAGCCATCTGAGTGGGCCCAGTGGTAGGTGGCGGCGGGGAGTCTGCACTTCCAGGGTGTGGGCGATGTGTGTGACCAGTCCTTGCAGATTTGGGCTGAGCTCGTCCAGTGCCAGGGCCTGTTGATTTGCCATTGCCGGGTCGAATGCCGCCGCGACCATCAACGCCACCAGGTAATCGACACTGACCAATGGCAGCCAGTGGCGGGTTGATCCAGGAATCGCCGTCAACTTGCCCGTCGCCAGGTTGCGAATCAGCTCTGCTACCGGCTGACCAGCCAGGATATGCCCGCTCTCGCTATGCCCGCAGACCGTTGCCGGGTGCACGATGGTGTAGTCGGCCCGTTGCGCCTGCATGTAGCGAATGACCGCAAAATGCGCTTCCAGCTTACTTGCCTCGTACCCACCCACACGCCTGTACACGGCGGGCCAATCGCTGTGTTCTGGACGTTGCTGATCAATGCCAATGCTGGTCAAGTGCGCGGTGTTTTGCAGCATGTAGCCTCCCACCATCAGCAGCCGACTGTGTTGGCTTGCCGATAACCGGGCAACCTCCAGAGCACCTTTGACGTTGACCGCGCGGGCTTGCTCCATAGACAGGCCCCAGGCGAACTGGGCGGCGACGTGGAATACCACGCGGGCTGAGGCAATACGCTGGCGGTCAGTCGCGTTCAGCCCCAGGTTCGGGTGATTGAGGTCGCCTTGAACGGCCTGAATGCGCGAGGGTTCTCCCCCCAGTAGGCGCACCTGCTCCCTGAGCGTTTCAAGGTTTGCGGCGTGGCGCATCAGCACCCAGGCCTCGTGCCCTGTAGCGCTCAGGTGGGCCAGCAAATGCTGCCCGATAAATCCGCTGCCGCCGGTGACAAAACATTGAGTACTCATGGCGCATTCCTTGGTTGGATAAGGTGCGCAGGCTAAACTGTGGAGCTACCTCTACAGTCAAGGAAAATTTACCGTGAAAGTCGCAGAGCTTGAGCGTAGGAGCGGCCTTGGGCGCCATACCTTGCGGTATTACGAGGCGCTGGGGCTGATCACCGTGCAGCGGGGAGCCAATAACTACCGCGTTTACAGTGAGCAGACGGCACTGGACCTGGCGTTTATTCAGATGGCGCAGAAGATGGGGTTTTCCCTGGCTGAAGTCGGCGAAATCCTCGAAGCCAAGCGGCAAAGTACGATTGACTGTGCCCAGGGCGCTGCGTTGGTGGCCGACAAAATGGCTGAGATTCAACTCAAGATCGGTCATCTCAAAACGTTGCATGGCTTTCTTGACGCCGAGCGTCTGCGGCTTGAGGCCAGTGCCATCGCGCTGGGGCAAACAGTCACCTATCGGCAAGTGCCAAGTCCGGTTTAAGCGTCAATTGTTTCGTATTTGCTGTCAGGCTTTGGCGAAGTTGTCATCGTGCTGGGGGCTGTGCCGCCATCGCAGCCTCGCCGGGCTCGACAGCTCCCACCCTTGATGAATTGTATCTCTCGATCTGCCCCTAGCTGTACGGGGCGAGGCGCGGCATAACCCTCTACTGTCAAGGCGACAATAATTCGCCGGATGACGCACCATGTTCATGTCCACCAGCTTGCTATCGGCCTTCGCGCTGTTTGCCTTCGTGTCTTCGATCACCCCTGGCCCCAATAACACCATGCTGTTGGCGTCGGGGGTGAACTTCGGTTTTCGCCGCTCGATTCCCCATGCCCTGGGGATCAGCGTGGGCTTTATGTTGTTGGTGATTTCGGTCGGCCTGGGCCTGGGGGAGGTGTTCAAGGCGTTGCCATGGGCGTACACCGCGTTGCGCTATATCGGGGCGGCTTACTTGCTGTACCTGGCGTGGAAGATAGCGACCTCCAGCGCAATGTCGGACGACACCGACGGCAAGCGCAAACCCATGACCTTTCTCGCCGCTGCGGTGTTCCAGTGGGTCAACCCCAAGGCCTGGGTCATGGCATTGGGCGCGATCACCACCTATACGCCGGCTGAAGGCTACTTCACTAACGTGCTGGTCATCGCCGTGGTGTTTGCCGTGGTCAACCTGCCGAGTGTGTGCGTGTGGGCGGGGTGTGGCACCGGCTTGCGCAATGTCCTGCGTGAGCCCCGCTGGTTGAAGCTGTTCAACGGGTCGATGGCGGGGCTGTTGGTGCTGTCGTTGTACCCGATGTTTTTTGCCGGCTAAAGAGTCCAGGCTTTTACGGGCCGGGGCTCAAACCGGTGAGATCGTGGCCAGCAGGCCAATGCCAACGGTCAGTGCCAGAAACCCTAAAAGAAAAAATGCCATCTTAGCCATGGGGCCTCCAAAAGGAAGAAGGGCGGCCGGGGAGTTCCTGCCGATGAGCCATTGTCCGGGTTGTGCACTGTTCGGTACAGATGCAGGTGTTAAAGAAAAAAGCATATCAGATGTGCCTGGCAGGCTGGCGTGCCGGGGTTTCGGCCGGGGCCTGGAGGTGCTGATCAGACTGTTGGAGGTCATTCTGCGCAGGCCTTCAACGGCAGGCAGGATGTATTTGAGCCATTGCTCGCGGGGTGTGCCTGGTACGTCCTGTGGCTGATCAGTGCTCGTCGATTCAAGGTCATCGGCGGGGTAGCAGTCATCACTGCTGCGCCTGCCGTCGGGGTACACAATAAACCCCCCGCGCCCGTTGCCACATTGGTGCAGATACACCGGCGACAGTTCTCGCTGCTTATCAATGCGCGCATTCAAATGAACGATGTAGCTACCCATCGCAATCGACACACCCACAATCAGCCCCAGGCATATCAGCACCTGCCAGCTGTAACTGGCGCCTACGTTATCGGAACGCACTGGCGACACAGCACGCAGCTGCCTGCTCGAGATGCTCGCCCACCAGAAACCGGCTGCCGCCTCCCAGGTTGACCAATTGCCCGCGAGACGGCAGGACGCTGGCCATCAGGCCGAATAGAATCAAAGCCAACAGGACTCTTTTAACCATCGAGTAAAGGTTCATGACGGTGATGAGCTCAGGATAGGAAGAGCCCCAGCTTAGAGAGTGCCGGGTTAACGCGAGGTAAACATCCACGGGAAATGCCCGACTTCCGTTATCCTTCAACCCTCTGCGCAACACCTGTCCGAGGGGACTTTTCCGTGCATATTCACCTGCTGCTGGTCGAGGACAACCTTGACCTGGCCACGACCATCATCGAGTACCTGGAAATCAGCGGCATGGTCTGCGACCACGTCACTAACGGCCAGGCCGGCCTTAACCTGGCACTCGACCAGCATTACGACGTGATTCTCCTGGACATCATGTTGCCGCGCCTGGACGGCCAGCAAGTGTGCGAACGGCTACGCCAGCAAGGCAGCCAGACGCCGATCCTGATGCTCACTTCACTGGACGCGCTCCCTGACAAACTCGCCAGCTTTGCGGCGGGGGCCGACGACTATCTGGTCAAACCCTTCGAGCTGGCCGAACTGGTCGCCAGGATTCGCGCCCTGAGCGTGCGCCGCAGTGGCCAGACCAGCCGCCTGCAGGTGGACGACCTGGTCATGGAGCTGACCACCCGCAAAGTCAGCCGCGCCGGGCAGGAGCTGCATTTGTCGCCCATTTGCTGGACCCTGCTGGAGTACCTGATGCGCGCCAGCCCTGAACTCGTGCCCCGGGAGCGCCTGGAAACCACGATCTGGGGCGATGAGCCGCCGGACAGCAACACGCTTAAAGTCCACATGCACCGGCTGCGCAAGGCGGTAGACAAACCCTTTGACCGGCCGCTGATCCACACCCTGCCTGGGGTCGGGGTTCAGGTGAAGCCCCATGCGTAACCGCCTGAGTCTGAAGTGGGTGATCAGTGGCAGCTTCCTGTTCCTGATTGCTGTGGTGTTACTGATCTACAGCCAACTGCTGCCGGTATACACCGTGCGTGGCCTGCTCTACACCGCCAGCGCAATGATGGAAGAAGAGGCTCAGTATTTCGTCAGGCATTACAAGAAGGATCCGACCACGCCACCGCCGCGCAACTACTTCTTCGAAGCCGTTATCGGCAAGGAAGCCTTGCCGGCGAGCGTGCGCCAACTGCTCGAGGCACCGCCGAGCATGTCCTTCGGTGCCGTTCAGGTCTTCGGTGATACAGACTCCGATGATGACGATGCTGAGATCCGGGCAGTCCTCACCCAGCCCCTGGGTGACGGCAAGACCCTTTATATGTATGACATTGACCATGATCACGAAGAGGGCGGTGAGGTCGAGACGCCGCTGTCCGATGCCTACTTTGATCAGGTACTGCAGGGCGTCGTGTTTGTCAGCCTGGCGGTGTTCGTGCCGGCGCTGATCATTATCGCCCTGTTGGTCTGGTGGCTGGTGCGGCCGCTCGGACGCCTGGCCCAATGGTCCAGTACCCTGAACAACCCGGATGCCCGGGCCGGCGAGCGCCCGGATTTCAGCTTCAAGGAGTTCAATACCCTGGCCGATGCGCTGGCCCAGAGTGTTGAGCAAGTACAAGCTGCCAGCCAGCGTGAAGGCCGCCTGTTGCGCTACACCAGCCATGAACTGCGAACCCCATTGGCGGTGCTCAAGGCCAATATAGAACTGTTGACCCTGCAGGCCGGCGGTGTCTTGCCATCTTCCCTGCAGCGCATTGAGCGCTCGGTGTTGAACATGCAACTTATCGCCGAGACCTTGCTGTGGATGAGCCGCGAACGCCCAGAACCATTGCCTGAGGAAGATATAGACCTGAGCGCGTTGGTCGGCGAGCTGATTGACAAACATCGCTACCTGATCGGCAATCGGGATATCGAGCTGCTTGTCGACATCCACAGCGAACCCTGCCGACTCCCCCCCACCGCGTGCCGCATCGTGATCGGTAACTTCCTGCGCAACGCCCTGCAATACGCGGAAGAGGGCCAGGTAGAAATCAGCTTCAACTACCCGCGCCTGGTAATTGCCAACCACATCAGGGAGGCCAAGCCGAGGGAGGAGTCCAGCGATTACGGCTACGGCCTGGGGCTGCAGTTGATGCGTCAGTTATGTGCAAAATTGGGCTGGCAGATTGATGTAATTCTGGAGCAGCAGCGTTTTACCGTCGCTCTGGAGTTCACCAGCTTGCAGGGTGTTGGGGTGCCGGGGGGAAGAGGGTGAACAGTATTGGGTCGACAGGTGGCGTTTTGCGCAAACTGATTGTTGTACCCAAGCTCGGTTTTTCGTGCAGTTTTCCTGTCATTGCGGGTGATGGCAGGCCGGTCAAAGTCTCGGCCTTTGGAGCTGCGTTTCATCTGCAACCTGAACCTGCAGAACAAGGCTGATGCCTGCTCGCTGCTGCGTGACATCTCGGCGATCTACCGGGGCATGACTGACTGGGCCCAGGGCCAGTTGTTCACCCTGTCGGATAGGGGGAGGGGATAGTTTACAGCTCCCTAAAATATTAACCCCCTGCCTAAGAACACCATTAAATTTTTGTGCCTATTATGACTATGCCGTTATGAGTGCTGGTTTTGTAAACGCTTACCTGTCCAGTATTGTCGATAACGTTTGATCGGCATATTTTTATTTCTTTATTCAGTTCTGGCTCGAAGAATTCAATCCCACTACAGCTTCTTCTGCCGCCTGAGGTTTTTTTATAGGCAGTCGTGTAGCTGCTTTGAGTTCCAGTGGAAAGGTAGATTGAAAGTGAAAATGGAATGACTAATATAAGCATGCACACTATAAGTGCGGCTATTGGCGTGCAGATAATGATTTTTATGTTTTTGAGAGTGTTGCCTGGTGTGATGTTTGATTTAAATAATAACATGCCCAGCGAAGTTATGATTGCTAGTACTGATGAGGCGATAAGGTAGCTTTGTTGTAGATCTGGCTTGAAGAAGGTTCTGGAGTAAATATGGCTATGCCATGTAACAAGCAAGGAAGCAGAGAGCAGCGTTCCAAAAATCAAAGGCACCAGATAACGATACGAGTTCTTGTTCAAATTTGCTCCTTTGTCTTTATCTTGAGGTCGCCGATTGTAGGCAATATCAACGCCTACGACCAAGGATTGATCGCGCTGCGGGCGTGCCAGGCGCATGTCAGGGCTTCAGAGTCGGCCCTTTGTTCCTGACGTTGCCCACGGCCTGCTTACCCTGGCGCAACACCCTCTGCTCGGCACGCTTCTTGAGCGTGACCGGGTCTAGCCTTTCCCGTGCGCCGGATACCGAGAAAATCAAATGAGCCGGCACGAGGACAGCCTGCCTCAATGACTGAGGCCAGTACACCGAAGATTTGTTTGCAGTGTCGCAACCTGTAAACGTGTCCAGGGTGATGAGCGTGCTGGATCAGATTAATGGTTGTTGGGGCCGGGGCTCGTTGCGTTCAGCCAGAGTGCCGGCGAATCCTGACGGGGCGATGCGGCGGGAGCTTATGAGTCAGAGCTATACGACAAGACTTGATCAGCTTTGGTCGGTGTCTTGCAGGTAGTTGAAGGTATCCGATGATCAGTAATTGCCTGCCAGTCAGTAACTGTTACCTATGTGCGTGAACTGATTTGTAACCCATGTGGGTGAGTCATGCCCCTCCTACAAGTGCGGAGCGGGTTCCCGAATGTTAATCAGTTTATTTGTAGGATAATTCCTGATTTTTGTTCTGAATGATCCCTGGCGCGCTGTGAAGGCTAGTAATCACCATTTGAAATTATTCACCATGGTCTTGGCCGGGCAAAAGCGAGCAACGTGTAAGCGCTTTATGCCCTCTTTAGGAATGGAACTTATGTGTTATGGCGGGTGTGCTATTTGACGCGTCGGCTATATGCACTGGTTTCAGTATTGGTTTCGCTTTAGCACTTGCTGCTGCAAAAAAGCCTGGAGGGGAGGGGGGTATGGCTTCAAATAGTTTCCAAAATGAAGTGCCAAAGACTCGGATCAATATAACGCTAGACCTGCACGCCGGTAGTGCTCAGAAGAAAGTCGAATTGCCACTGAAACTAATGGTCATGGGTGATTAATGGTGAGGAATAGCGAAAAGTTAATCCTCACAAAACCAACTTTGACAGCGTCCTCCGTGGTGCGTGCCCCGCAGCACATCCAGGCAATCAACGCCTCAGATGAGTCCGCCAAGCTGGTGGGCTTCGCTCCCGGCACCGCCAGCATGCCCGACGGCGAATACAAGCTGGGCAGCCACACCGTGTCCAAATGCCTGGGCGGCGTGCGCCTGGACCGCTCCCTGCACCTCACCGACGTAATGGTCGAAGGAGAAACCATTGACTTCAAAAATGCTTGAAGAGGCCCTGTCCTCCTGTGAGGCCGTCGCGGCCCAACTGCAATGCCTCGACCCGCTGCTGGCCGAGGTCGCCGGCCGCCTGCGCCGCCAGCCGCCGCAAGTGGCGATGACCGTCGCCCGTGGCAGTTCGGACCACGCCGCCAGCTACTTCGCCTACCTGACCATGCAGCATGTGGGCGTTCCCGTGGCGTCGCTGCCGATGTCGGTGGTGACCCTGGCGCAGGCGCCACTGAAGGTCAGCGGCCAGGCGGCCTTCGGCTTCTCTCAGTCGGGGCAGAGCCCGGACCTGGTCAACAGCCTGCGCCTGCTGCGCAAGCGCGGGGCCTTGAGTGTGTCGATGGTCAACGCCGAAGACTCGCCCCTGGAAGCCGCCTGCGAATTCCATGTGCCGCTGTGCGCCGGCCCCGAGCGTAGCGTGGCCGCGACCAAGAGTTTTATCGCCACCTTGAGCGCCAGCGCCCAGTTGGTCGGGCACTGGAACCAGGAAGACGGCCTGCTCGAAGCTTGCCACGCCCTGCCTGCCGGCCTGCGCGAAGCGGCGACCCAGGATTGGAGCCTGGCCATCGACGCCCTGCGCGACTGCCAGCGCCTGATGGTCATCGGCCGTGGCGCCGGGTTTGCCATCGCCCAGGAAGCCGCGCTCAAGCTCAAGGAAACCTCGGCGATCCAGGCCGAAGCCTTCAGCAGCGCCGAAGTGCGCCACGGGCCGATGGCCTTGATCGACGATAACTACCCGTTGCTGGTGTTCGCCCCACGCGGCGCCGAACAGCCGGGCCTGCTGAGCCTGGCCACAGAAATGCGCCAGCGCGGGGCTCGGGTGCTGCTGGCCGCGCCCGACGATATCGCCGAACGCGACCTGACCCTCAGCCGCGCCGAACACCCGGCCCTGGACCCGATCCTGGCAATCCAGAGCTTCTACGTGATGGCCGCCGGCCTGGCGCAGGCCCGGGGCATGGACCCGGACCAGCCCCGCCACCTGAGCAAAGTCACTCGCACCCACTGAGTTGATTTCTGTCGTTTCCTGATGAGTACCGTGCCCATGCCCGACAATAATAATGACCTCACCCTCAGCGCCCCCCTCAGCGGGCCAGTGCTGACCCTGGGCAATGTGCCTGACGACGTGTTCGCCAGTGGCGCCATGGGCGACGGGATTGCCATCGACCCCCTCAACGATTGCCTGCATGCGCCGTGTGCCGGGGTCGTGATCCACGTTGCCCGTACCGGCCACGCCCTGACTATCCGCGCCGACAATGGCGCCGAGGTGCTGCTGCATGTGGGCATCGACACCGTCGAACTGCAAGGCGAAGGCTTTGCCTTGCTGGTCCAGCAAGGCGCACGGGTCAGCAATGGGCAGCCCCTGGTGCGCTTTGACCTGGATCGCATCGCCCGCCAGTGCAAAAGCCTGGTCAGCCTGATCATCCTCACTAACGGTGAGCAGTTCGAACTGCGCCCCGTGGCCGTGAACGCCGTCAAGGTCGGCGAAGCCCTGCTGCGCATCGTTGCGCGTCAGGCTGGCGTCGTGCAGCCCGTGATGGCCGACACCGCCGAGGCGCACGCCAGTGCCAGCGTGCGCATTACCCACCGTGGCGGTTTGCATGCACGGCCGGCGGCATTAGTGCGCAAGGCTGCGCAGGGTTTCAGTAGCCAGGTGCAGTTGCATTTCGGCGACAAGTCAGCGTCGTGCGACAGCCTGATCGGCTTGATGAGCCTGGGCATTGGCGAAGGTGATGAAGTCCGTGTGAACTGTGTCGGAAAGGATGCCGACGCGGCGCTGCAGGCGTTGGTCGCGGCCTTATCCGTCGTCATTAAAGAAGAACACCACGCCCCGGCCATCGTCGCTCCACGCCGGGCAAACAGTGAAGCCGGTGTGCTGCAAGGTGTGTGTGCTGCGCCGGGACTGGTCTACGGGCCGTTGTTTCACCTGACCGGTATCGAACTGCCGGCCGACACCGGCAACCATTCCGCCGACGAACAACTGCAACGCCTGGACGCAGCGTTGGAGCAAGTGCGCAGCGAAATCCGCACGACACTGAAGCATGCCCGCCAGCGTAAGAGCGTCCAGGAAGAGGAGATCTTCGCGGCGCATCTCGCCTTGCTGGAGGACCCAACACTGCTGGAGGCGGCTACCGGCGCCATCGAAAACGGCAGCGCCGCCACCCACGCCTGGCACGATGCAATCCAGGCGCAATGTGGGGTGTTGCTGGCCTTGGGCAAACCACTGTTCGCCGAGCGTTCAAACGATCTACGGGATCTGCAACAACGCGTATTGCGAGCTTTGCAAGGTGAAGCCTGGCACTTCGGATTGCCTGCCGGCGCGATCGTCAGCGCCCACGAGTTGACGCCGTCTGACCTGCTGCAATTGAGTGCCCAGCAGGCTGCCGGCCTCTGTATGGCCGAAGGCGGTGCGACTTCCCATGTGGCGATTCTGGCTCGTGGCAAAGGCTTGCCGTGTGTGGTAGCGCTGGGCGCCGAAGTACTCGATGTTCCCCAAGGCCAACGGGTGGTGCTCGACGCCGTCAACGGTCGCCTGGAACTGGAACCCACCGAAGCGCGCCGCGCCGAAGTGCACCAGATTCGCGACGCACAGAAGCTGCGTCGCCAACAGCAACAGGCCCAGGCCCAACAGCCGGCGAACACCATTGATGGCACGACCATCGAAGTGGCCGCCAACGTCGCCTCCAGCGCCGAAGCCCAGGTTGCTTTTGAAAGCGGCGCCGATGGCGTGGGCCTGCTGCGCACCGAATTCCTCTTCGTCGACCGCCGCACCGCGCCAGATGAGCAGGAACAGCGCCAGGCCTACCAAGCCGTGCTGGATGCCATGGGCGACAAGTCCGTGATTATCCGCACCATCGATGTGGGCGGCGATAAGCAGCTTGATTATCTGCCGCTGCCGATTGAAACCAACCCGGTGCTGGGCTTGCGCGGTATTCGCCTGGCTCAGGTCCGCCCTGAGGTGCTCGACCAGCAATTGCGTGCTCTGCTGCAGGTAAGCCCGCTGGCGCGTTGCCGCATCCTGCTGCCGATGGTCAGCGAAGTCGACGAGCTGCTGCACATCCGCCAGCGCTTCGATGAGCTGTGCGCAGAGCTGGAACTGACCCAGCGCCCCGAACTGGGAGTGATGATCGAAGTGCCCGCCGCTGCGTTGATGGCCGAGCAACTGGCCAGGCACGCGGACTTCCTGTCCATTGGCACCAATGACCTGTCCCAGTACACCCTGGCCATGGACCGCGACCACGCCGGCCTCGCCGCGCGGGTCGATGCGTTGCACCCGGCGCTGCTGCGCCTGATCGCCCAGACCTGCAGCGGCGCGGCTAAACACGGGCGTTGGGTCGGTGTGTGCGGTGCCCTCGCTTCCGACCCGCTGGCTACGCCGGTGCTGGTCGGTCTGGGCGTCAGCGAGCTGTCGGTGAGCCCGCCGCAGATCGGTGAAATCAAGGACCGCGTCCGCCACCTGGACGCGGCGCAATGCCGGCAACTGAGCCAAGGCCTGCTCGACCTGAGCAGTGCCAAAGCCGTCCGCCAAGCCTGTCAACACCACTGGCCGCTGAGCTGATAACAACAACAAAAGGAGACATGCCATGTATCAACATTTTATCGAAGGCCTGCAACGCCTGGGCCGGGCACTCATGCTGCCGATCGCGATCCTGCCGATCGCCGGCCTGCTGCTACGCCTGGGCGACACCGACCTGCTGAACATCGCGGTGATGCACGACGCCGGGCAGGCAATTTTCGCCAACCTCGCGCTGATCTTCGCCATCGGCATCGCCGTGGGGTTCGCCCGTGACAACAACGGCACGGCGGGTTTGGCCGGTGCGATTGGTTACCTGGTGATGGTCTCCACGCTCAAGGGGATGGACACCTCTATCAACATGGGCATGCTTGCGGGTATCGCCAGTGGCTTGATGGCAGGCGCGCTGTATAACCGCTTCAAGGACATCAAGTTGCCGGAGTACCTGGCGTTCTTTGGCGGGCGGCGGTTTGTGCCGATTATCACGGGGTTCAGCGCGGTTGGACTGGGGGTGATCTTTGGTTTGATCTGGGCGCCGATCCAGCACGGTATCGACAGCTTCGGCGTGCTGCTGATGGAAAGCGGCAGCCTCGGCGCGTTTGTGTTTGGGGTGGTCAACCGCCTGCTGATCGTCACTGGCCTGCACCACATCCTCAACAATATGGCGTGGTTTGTGTTCGGCACCTTTACCGATCCGGTGACCGGCGCCGTGGTCACTGGCGACCTCGCTCGCTACTTCGCGGGCGACCCCAAAGGCGGCCAATTCATGACCGGCATGTTCCCGGTGATGCTCTTCGGCCTGCCCGCTGCGTGCTTGGCGATGTATCGGAATGCGCTGCCTGAACGCCGCAAAGTGATGGGCGGGATTTTCCTGTCGATGGCGCTGACCTCGTTCTTGACCGGAGTGACTGAGCCGGTCGAATTCGCGTTTATGTTCCTGGCGCCATTCCTGTATCTGATCCATGCGGTGCTGACTGGCCTGTCGATGGCTGTCACCAATATGCTGGATATCCACCTGGGCTTTACCTTCGCCGCAGGGGTTATCGACATGGTGCTGGGTTGGGGCAAGTCCAGCAATGGTTGGTTGGTGTTTCCTGTGGGGTTGGCTTACGCGGTGATCTACTACAGCGTGTTCAACTACTGCATTCGTCGGTTCAACCTGAAGACCCCTGGCCGTGAAGATATCCAGGTGGTACAGGCCCAAGCAATGAGTGATAGCCAGCGGGCCAGTGCCTATATCCGCGCCCTGGGCGGCGCCGACAACCTGCTCAGCGTCGGCGCCTGCACCACCCGTCTGCGCCTGGACATGGTCGACCGCAACAAGGCGGTGGACGCGGAGCTGAAAGCACTCGGCGCGATAGCTGTTGTGCGGCCAGGGAGCGGCGGGAGTTTGCAGGTGGTGGTCGGGCCGATGGCGGATTGCATTGCTGATGAAATTCGGTTGGCCATGCCTTCGTTTGTTGTCAGAGCACCTGTGACGGGTGCGCCCTTGGATAAGCCGATGGCGGTGGATGTGCAGGAAGCCGAGAAATGGCTGAGCGCGTTGGGTGGCAGGGGGAATGTGCGGCAGTTGGAAGCGGTGGCGATGACGCGGTTGCGTGTGGAGTTGGGGGATGAATCGGGGTTGTCCGAAGCTGATCTCACTGCGCTAGGTTGCCAAGGTCTCAGCCAGCTGGAAAGCGGTGTTTGGCACTTGTTGATTGGTGACAAGGCCACAGGCTTGGGTGAGGCGCTTGAGTGCTTGGTCGGTGCTCAACAGACCGGGGCGGGCGCTTAAAGGGGTGGTATGCCCAAACCGCCGAAATTTCCGTCGGGCCTATAAATGCGTGTTTTGAGATCGGATGGCGTTGCAGCGTTTTTTTGACCTCAATCAACGACGGCATCAAAAACGCTGGCTACTTCAGATCTCCCCTAGGCTCCGCTTCTCTGCTTTAGCCCGCTATTCAGAGGAGTATTGAACATGACGAGAGGAGCAAAATGAAAAAAATCTTAATTGTTAATGCCGATGACTTTGGCATGAGCAAAGGCCAGAACTACGGGATAGTTGAGTCCTACAATAACGGCATCGTCACGTCGACAACCGCCATGGTTACCTCTCCTTATGCGTTACACGCAGCTGAACTGAGTCAGAAAAACCCAGGTTTAGGCGTCGGGCTTCACTTTGTTTTGACCTATGGACGTCCGTTAACGGCTATGAAAAGTCTGGTTAATGAAGCCGGGGAGCTAGGTAAATGGTTGTGGGGATATGCAGAAAAGGGAATGCTGGAACCCGCAGAGATAGCAGTCGAATTAAATGCGCAATTTGAGAAGTTTATAGAGGTTTTTGGGAGGGGCCCTACACATTTGGACAGCCATCATTTTGTGCATATGCTGCCAGAAATTTATCCCGTGGTTGAGAGCTTCGCAAGCAGTAAATTATTGCCTTTGCGGATAGACCGCACTGAAGCTAAAAAATTTAATATTCAAGTAAATACTTCCCGTGCCACCAATTATTTCGATTCCAGTTTTTATGGAGAGGCCGTTTCAGAGGCGCTTATCCTGCAAATACTAGAGAATGCCGATAAGCGAGGTTGTATGAGTCTTGAGATAATGTGTCATCCCGCATTTTTAGATGATGTCATTCTAAGGAGTTCATATTGCTACCCTCGGATTAAAGAGATTGATGTTTTGACCTCCCTGGCGCTCAGGAAAGAAATAATATCCCGCGGATATAGCTTGGAAAACTACTCTTCGATCTGATAATTCAATTCGGTCTAAAAATATCCGGAGGATCAGGTGACCTTGACGAATAAACCTTATTTAACTGAGATAACATTTTATCCTGTTAAATCGACGGGTGGAATCAGCCAGTCACAAGTGTGGGTTGAGAAGCAGGGGATTGCGTTCGATCGCCGCTTTATGGTGGCGCGTGAAGATGGCGAGATGATAACGGCCCGTGAGTTCCCGCAGTTACTTAATATAACCGCTGCGCTATTTGCGGAGGGATTATATTTAACCTATGCGCAATGCAAACGTCTCGTATTAAAGTATTCGGATTTTATGATGCTTGAGGCTGGTACCAATGTGTTCAAGGATAACTTTATTGCCTTTACTACCACCGATGAGGCGAATCAATGGTTTTCGGCTATTTTGAGTGCCCCGGTGCAACTGCTTTATACCGGTGAACAATCAAATAGAACGCGTGAGGCTATTCCATTTAACATCAGTTTCGCTGACGGTTACCCTTTGCTTATTATCAGTGAGGCCTCTCTGGCCGCGCTGAATGAGCGCAGCATCGAGAATGTCTCAATGACCCATTTTAGACCTAATCTAGTGGTCAGTGGAACGAATGCTTTCGATGAGGATAGCTGGAAGCGAATTCGTATTGGTGACGTTATCTTTGAGGGAGTTAAACCCTGCACGCGATGTGTTCTCACAACGATTGATCCGAAAAGCACAATCTTCGATGCAAAAAAAGAGCCGTTAAAAACACTGTCTGAATTCAGAAGCGATGAACAAGGAAATATTAAATTCGGGCATAATCTTGTTGCCCTCAACGAAGGAGTGATTAGAGTAGGGGATTTTATCGAGGTTTTAGAAGAGAAGCCCCGGGAGGTATTTAACGTCAGTGCCACTCAACGCCTAAGTCTGATTTGTGCTAAGCGGGAGAACGTCTCTCACGATATTTGTACTTTCTGGTTTGAATCTGGAAACGGCAATTTACTTCCCTCATACCTTCCAGGGCAACATCTTCCTATAACGCTTAAAATAGACGGTCAGTATTTCACGCGTCGCTATACGCTATCGTCAACGCCTTCGCGCGCGGGGCTATATGCAATATCGGTAAAACGAGCACCCGGTGGGCGTGTCTCGAACTGGTTACATGATCGCTTGCAGGTGGGGCACAAGTTAGCTATGGAATCACCTGCCGGTGAATTTTATCTCGATATTACTGCTGATAAGCTTCTATTGCTTGCTGCGGGCAGCGGTATCACACCAATGATTTCTATGCTGCGTTACCTCTATGATAATAAAAGGCATATTGATATTTATCTCTACTATCAATGCCGCACTCGGGAAGACATAGCTTTTAAGTCAGAGATTGATTATCTTAAGAGCGTTAACCCTAATCTGAAAGTTATTGTCGCATTAACTCGGCCTGATGAATTATGGGGCGGGCCAAAGCGACGCTTAGATACTCAGTTGCTCAAGGGGATTCCTAAGGTAAGCGAACGGCAGGTATTTGCCTGTGGTCCTGATGAGTTCATGAAATATGCTCGGTGTGAGTTATTGAAGCTCGGTGTGCCTAAGTCACATTATCATCAAGAAACCTTCAATGTTGCTATTATCCCTCAGGCTGAGTTTAGGCCTGTTAACCTGATAGTCAATGGAGTCGCCTTCTTAGGCGATAATCAGCAGCCTTTATTGCGTCAGGCTGAGCAAGCGGGTGTGCAATTACCTTATGGATGTCGTGCAGGGTTTTGTGGTCAATGTAAAGTGAGAGTCGTTTCTGGGTGCGTTGACCAACAAAGTGCATCAGCGGTATCTGCAGAAGAGCAAATGAGCAATCATGTCTTGACCTGCTGTGCGGTTCCATTAACAGACTTGGTAGTGGAATCTGCGTGACTTGAGGTATAGAGGTTTCAAACTTCCAGCTTATGGAAAAAATGCTGCTCTCTGCGCACATCGAGGTTCGACTGCCGGGAAACACCCCGTGCGGCTCAGCAGAAAGGACGCTGTTTTTGCTGGGGGTGATGAATGCCCGTAGCTACACGCGAGTCGTCCTTGTCCAGTTTGATGAGCCGCTTACTGAACATTCATGTGATTGGTAAAACACGACTAGGGGCCGAGCTTTTGCGCAGTCCTATAAGTGCTACAGTCCCGCCAAACCACAGAGGGAACGACATGCGGATTTTTATAGCGGCGGTAGCGGTGGTGCTGCTGGCGGGGTGCGCTTCGAGTCACGTTGATATTCCAAAGCCCCATGAAACTCAAGAGTGCATGACCTACAGGTCAATGATGACCGCGCCTATGGCGCCGGATGCGATGCAACGACTGAAGGCAGCGTGCGAGCATTCGAGATATCAGTAGCTTTCGAGTTGCTCTGTGGTAGCCAACCGCCCAACCAGCGCTGGGCTTTTTGCATCTGGCGCTAGCGACTGTTATCGCATCAATAGGTGCCTTCATACTGAGGCAGGGCGGTTGAGGAAGCCTCTTAGCCTTACGTGAACTGTGCGATCACTTCGTCCGATGACATAACATCGGCATATTCATCACCAAGTATTGCCAAGGTCAGGTCGTAAACAGTTTTGGCGTCCCAGGTCTTTCCATTCGCCCCGACGACGGGCACAGCAGTTGTGGCGTCTGAGGGAAGAATGATGCTGTATCCGAGTGCTTTGCCCGCACGGACCGTGGCATCCATGCTGTTATGAATGACGACCCCCGTTAGCACCAACTGCTTTGCTTTCATCCCTTTGAGAGTGGCGTCCAACTCGGTGCCAATGAAGGCGCAGTTTTCATGTTTGATGATGACGGCTTCTCCCTTTATCGGGGCAACGACTTCCTTGATGCCATTCCACGGGCCATGGACGTAATAACTAGATGTAGGAGTTCGTTCATCGTGCTTCACGTGCAGAACTGGCCAGTCGTTTGATCGCCATAGATCAAGAAGGCGTTGGATTACCGCCACGTACCCAGGATTATTTTTTCCGTCCCAGTTCGGGCGATCAATGGCGTCCTGAACGTCAAGGATAACTAGGGGGATAGGGCTGGGTTGATCCTTCATGTGATTTCAGTTCCTTTAGGTGGGGCGAGCGGATTGAGTTTGCTGTAACAATCTGCTCCCAGCAACTGGTCGAACATGAATCCAACGCGCCGCGAACGTTGTCGGCTATTTCTGTGCCGCCTTGCTGCTCAACCCAGTTCGTAAGCCCCGTGATGGTTGATGGTTTTACCCTGCTTGACGGCCAGCCGGTTGTCCCGGATGTTCACCTGTATTCGTCAACACTCATGCCTCCCTCAATGCCTGCCTCCCGGGCGATCTCTTTCGAGGTGAATCCCTGGGCAAAAGGCCCTTACAAAATGCACGCTACAGCTCTGAATGCCCTGGTTGAGTGGGGCAGGGTGCATGAGGTCCGGTGTTCCCAGCCGAGGCTATCGGGACCGCTAATTCTGTTCAGTTGAATCTCCCTTCTTCCGCTGGGATTCGCGGGGCGCATTGCTTGCCAGGTCATTCGCACGGTTCGAGCGTTTCGCTCTCGATCAGCCACATATCAATAGCGCTAGGCGCTGAGGCAGTTGAGTGGTTGGAGGGACCTCATGAGGCCAAGAAGTACACGGTCGAAAAGTTAAAGGCGATGACCGCCGACTACCGAGCGAAGACTAGAGAGCTGAAGAGGGCTGTCGCATGAAGATTAATTCAGCGCGCCAGGCATGGCATGACTGCAACGACAACCCAGCGCCTGGCCAATCCTCAGATGCCGCAGAGCTTGGAGTAGTGGTGCAGAGTACCCAGCGAGGACCTACTGCAAATCACGCGGTGCACGGAGCGCTTGCTGGTCACATCCAGTCGGCGATAGCGCGTCTCCATTACCTGCTACGCGCCTTTGGCAATGCTATGTACGCGGCAGAGCCGACCGATGATGATCGGGAGGATGCGGAAGAGGCAGTTTTCAACCAGGCTTGCTCCCGAGTAGAGCGCATGACTGCCAGCAAGCGTGATCGTGCTGCGTACGTCGCTAAGGGTGTATTTCGCCGCTATCGATACATGCACCAGGGCGGGCAGTCTTCGAACCCTGATCCATTCATCAAGCCAGAGATCTTTCGTGCCTGGTTGGAAGGGGAGTACGGCATCAAGCTCCCACCGGCAGCTTGGGGGAGGGACTGGGAGCCTTTTGTGCAGCTCTGCTTCGATGCCTGCTATGACATTGACGCCAAGGCATTACGCCCAATTGGTGGGATAACTTACAAGATGAATGAGGCCGCTTGAATTCCCGCACGGCTGAGAAAATTATTTCCCCATAGTTAATATTTTGCCTACGGCGAGTTTGATAGAGGCCCGACCACATAGTCGGTTTTTTATTTGCGAAATTATTTTGCGAAGCAAATTAATCAGGGATGACTATTTTTGCATTGATCCGAAGCCATGATTTTTTTTGCTCGATCAATCTGAGCAGGCATTGGCAACTCCGGATTTCCTGTTATTTCTATTCGTGCTTTTTCTGCGAGATCTTTAATTTCTTCGTAGTTCATATCTAGGCCATGGTCCTTCTGATATTGAGCAACCGCCTGCCCGGTTTTGATCCCCACTTCACCAGGGGCGCCGCCGGCCACAGTCTCTGTTGCCATAACGCAACGGACGACCTGATAAATCTGATCTTTCCTCGTGTCACACGCTGTTAAGAGAAGACAGCTCATAGCGATCAGTATTGGGTAGTGTTTTCTAAATTGCATATTTCGCCTCTCATTTTGCAGCTCATTAGATCGTGTACCAGGTTCCCCTGGGGGACATATCCGTTTAACGCAGCCGATCGTAACACGTGGCCATATGCTCTTCTCCGAGCCTGAACTTTATCAGCGACTTACCTTTAATCAGCGCAGCTACGACGCCCAACATGCCAGACAAACCAGACACCTGGCTCATCGTGCTTGCATGGCTGAGTCAGCATTCGCCAACGCTTTATGCTGCCGGGCTATCTGCCTTGATGGCTGGTATCAGGATCATCTATGGCGGCGGTAATCGAGGCCGCCGCTCTTTGGAAGGGCATTCTGCACCATGGTGACTAGGAGTTATATTGAGTGTTCGCTTCTGGCCGGTTCAGGTCTTTCGCGACCGGCTACAATCGACCCTTTTCGGACGTCCGGTGCAACGTCCGATAGATTCGTGTTTGGCCCTCCGATTCACTAAACGCTCAGCTCACCGCTCTCGTCGACACTTTACGTGCCACCGCGCGCGCTTCTGTCGACCATTGCGATGATCGTTTCGAAGAGTTCGCCCTGCGCCTGCTCGGGTGTGATTTCTCCGGTTGCGGCGGCATGGGATAGGGCCTCGGCCGCACCGAGCATCGCTCGAAGACTCGCGGGCGCGATAGAACCCTCTCTGGTAAATGGGGAGAGGGCCATCCGGCACTTGTTCATGAAGATCGCTTCGTATTCGCGCTTGATCTTTTCGAGCTCTGGTGAGCTGGCCAACGCCGCGATCACACCGGGTATCTCGTTGCCCTGAAGAAGCACGCAGTTGACGTAAGACGATGCGATGACCGTCGCCGTGTCCTGCAAGGTGGGTTCGCTCGTCTGAAGCGCGGCGTCCATGAGTGCGGTCTGGCGAGCATCGAACTCCTGATAGAGCGCCGCCAGCAACCCGGGCCGCGTGCTGAAATGATCGTAAACCACGGGTTTTGTCACGCCAGCTTGTTCGGCGAGCCGTCCAAGCGTCAAGGCTTCCGTGCCTTCCTCCCGGACTAGCCGCCAGGCGACGTCCAGCAACTGTCGTTGCCTTTCTTCCCTTGACATGCGCCGACGCGGCTGCGGTCTGGAACCCTGCTCTCTTGTCTCGATGCTTGACATGGCTATATACCAAAAGTAACTTACTGTGCGTAACTTACCAATAGTATATAGGGTTCGCCCTTTCGCCCTCAATCAGTAGCAGGAGTTTTCGACATTCACGCGCTTATCGTTGTTGCCCATCACGATCCCCAGTCCCTCACCCATAGCCTCGCTTCGCAAATCGCCGAAGGCGTATCCCTGGCAGATCCCGGCAACTCCTTCGAAATCGCGGACCTCTCGGCGCAAGCGTTCGATCCAAGGTTCACTGCGGCTGATCTCGCTGTCCATCACAGGGAGGAACCGCCTCCCGCTGATGTTGCCGCCGAGCAGGCGCGGATCGATCGCGCCGATGCCCTTGTGCTGGTCTATCCCATCTACTGGTGGTCGATGCCGGCGCTTCTCAAGGGGTGGATCGATCGCGTGTTCGCCAATGGCTGGGCGTTTGATTACAGTTCGGATGCCAAGCTGGTGAAGAAGCTTCGTCACCTGCGCGTTCATCTTGTCGGTGTCGGCGGTGCCGATGGGGGAACCTATGAGCGGCACGGCTATGCCGACGCCATGAAGACGCAGATTGACCATGGGATCTTCGACTATTGCGGCGCATGCGTAGTGACGTCCGAACTCCTACTCGAGTCAGAAATGCAGGATCCGAAGGTTCATATGGACACTGCACGAGCTCTCGGTCGCGAACTTTTCACTGTATCTAAGCGATGCAGTAATAACGGAACCAGTCATAACGGGACAGATTTATTTTCCATGACCTGAATTCTCGCTTCTGGCCGAACGCGGCCATACGACAAGCACCACGAGTCGTGGGAAATTTGGTAGTTCGTGTTCGGTCGGCAGGACGCCGAGGGAGGGATAATTGCGGAGCAGAGTCTAAAATTGCGGAGCAGAAAAGATAAGGGCCTGCACGAAGTTCATCATGCAAGCCCTTGATATCTATGGTGCCCGAACCCGGAATCGAACCGGGACGCCCTTACGAGCGGGGGATTTTAAGTCCCATGCGTCTACCAGTTTCGCCATTCGGGCGGCAGCGCGATGAAGCTGCTCAAGGGGGCGTTGTCGAACAAAGCGCTTGAGCGGTGCAGCAGGCTAGGGAATATATAGATCCAGGCACCTTGGCGCAAGTTTGCATGCGCTCTTTTTCTGCTGGAATGCGTGCGCCAGCTTTGAAAAAAAGCCCGCCATATCAGTGATCTACATTTTCCTGGGCGGGCATGCGACTCGGCGGCACGTCACCACGGCGGGCACTCCACCGGCCTTGTAGTCGCTGTTTAACACATGGCATTGCGATCACCTATGTTTAGAACATTCGATTCGGGAAGTGGCCTGGGCGTCATTCCGATGAGAACCAAAACGGAACTTGAATCTGCCAAGGCCGTTCAGGTATTTACCCCCGTAGCCGAAGAATAATCTCATCGTAACCCACCGCCCGCGACAACCGTTGCAGCGCCTCCAGACGGCGTGCGTAGGCCGGCGCATCACCGTAGGTCAGTTCTACATGCAGGCTGTCGATCATCACCAGGTAAGCCTCTGCCAACACTTGCATGGCCTGCTCGTCTACGTCCGGATAGGCCTTAAGCAGCGCCTGTTGGAAATGGCCGCGGATCGTCGCCATATAGTCATTGAACCCGGACATGACCACGTCCCTCAGCGGCGTCGGCGGGTAGAACGCGGCCCGTAACAAGAACCGCAGGGATTGATTGGCGCTGTGGCGGCGTTGCAGGTTGTTGATATAGACCTCGCCGGGGGCCTTGATCGACCGCGAGTTCCTGGCAAATTGGCTTTGCACGTAATCGAGCTCGGCCCGTAGGGCGAGTTCGAGTGCGACCACGTAGAGCGCGTCCTTGCTCGCAAAGTGGGCGTATAGCGAAGCCTTCTTGATGCCTGCGCGAACGGCGATGTCATTCAGTGAGGCGGCGTCGTAACCATGCTCGGCAAATTGCTCCACGGCCAGTTGTGCGATGCGTTCGGCGGCCGAGGTCAGGATGGTGGATGTCATGGTGCTGCTCCTTGATCAGTGCCCGGTCAGGTCATAGGTTTGCCCAGCACCCCGGGGGAGGCTGGTGGTGGTCAGCAGGCAAGTCAGCAACGCGCTGGCCAGCAGCAACGCGGCCCAAGCTACTGGTCCATAGGTCAGCGCCAAGGCCGAGATCGGCGTCGCACTGGCGGAGATCGACAGTTGAAATGCCCCCAACAGTGCGGCGGTGGAGCCCAGCGCGCGTTTTCGCGAGGACATTACCAGCGACATTAGCGTGGACTCCGCGATGCCCAGGCCAAACAGGGCAACCGCCATGCCCGCCACTATACCGGGCAGGCTCAGGAGGGTAACGCTGGAAACCAGGGCGATTGCCGAGCCACCCGCCATGCACGACACGCCAATCAAGGAAAGACGGTTCAAGCCAAGGCGGCTGACCAGTTTCCCGGCGCTCATGGCCCCGATCAGGATGGCCACGCCCGTGACGCCGAACAGCATGCCAAACGCTTGCGGGCTCAGGCCATAGGTTTGCTGATACACCAGGGTTGCACCGCCGATGTAGGCAAACAGAAAGAAGAACACCGCGGCCACGGCGAGGGTCGGGCGCAGGAAGTGCGGGTCCCTGGCGATGGTCAGGTAAGTCCGGCACGCCGCGCCCAGGCGCAGCGGTTCCCGTTGGCTGGGGGCCAGGGTTTCCGGCAGCGACAGCCAACTGTTGCCGAGCACGGCCAGGCCAAACCCGGCGAGGACCAGCATCACCGCGCGCCATCCGTAATGGGTGTCGATAATCCCACCCAGTGCCGGGGCGAAGATGGGCGCAACCCCTTCGATGGTCATCAGCAACGCAAAGAGCTTGGTTGCGGCCACGCCTTCGCTGACATCCCGGACCATGCTCATGATCACCACCAGCGTCAGTGCGCTGCCAAGTCCCTGGACGAAACGCAGAGCGATCAATGTCTCAAGGGTCGGTGCCCACGCCGCGCCTAATGAGCACAGGGTAAACAACAGCAGGCCGGCCAGCAGGGGGCGGCGCCGGCCATAGGCATCGACGATGGGCCCGAAGATCAACTGGCCTGCACCCATGGCCAGGAGGAAGAACGTCAAGGTCAACTGCACGCTGGCGAAGCTGCTCTGATACTCGTGGGCAATCTGCGGGAGGCTCGACAAGTACATATCGACCGCCGACGGGCCGAGGGCGCCGATCAGTCCCAGACCAATAGCCAGCCTCAGGGGAACCCTGTGGGTGGGTTGCGAATTCATACAGCCTCCAACGTAAAAAAACTGCCTACCGGTCGGTAGGTTTTCGAATAATAACCACTGCTCCAGAAATGGTCAACGTACGGCAAACGTTCGGGGATATCAGCATCGTTACATGACACTAAATTCCACGAATGAGATGTGTTATCAATTGTATTTCTTTAACATCAAGATTGAATTAGACTCCCGCCGGCTGGGCACAAACAGCGTTCCGGGCACGAGAAAAAACAAAAAACAGGCGTAGGGGAGCAGGGCGTGAATTTAAAGAAAACGACAATGGCGGTGGGTTCGGCTATCTGCCTGTGCAACGGTGCGTGGGCCGCGGAACCGGCAAGCGCTCTGGAGATCGCGCCGATCACCGTCACCGGTGAAAAGATCAACCGCAGCTTGGAACAGACCCAGTCGAGCGTGGTGGTGGTGACCGACCAGCAACTGCGTGAAAAGCAGGACCGTGATCTGGTGGACGTATTTGCGCGTACGCCAGGTGTGTACAACCAGTCCGGCAATGAAAACTGGGGGATTCGCGGCGTGCCCGTATCCGGTTTCGATGATCAGGGCCCTGCCACGCTCAACGGTGCGGTGTCGGTCTTCGTCGATGGCGCCGTGCAACCGAATCGTGCCCTGACCCTCAGCCCGATGCCGCTGTGGGACGTCGACCAGGTCGAAGTGTTCCTCGGCCCGCAATCCACCACCCAGGGCCGCAACTCGCTGGCCGGCGCAGTGGTGATCCAGACCCGCAACCCAACGTTCGAGCCGAGTTTTTCCGCGCGCACCAACATGGGCACTTATGGCGAGCGCGGTGCAGCGGTGGCCGGTGGGGGCGCGTTGGTCGATGACAAGATCGCCGCGCGTATCGCCGTGGATTACCAGGACGGCGACGGCTACATCGACAACGTTGCCCTGCATGACGACGCCAACCCGACCCGTACCGGCAATGCCCGGGGCAAGCTACTGATCCTGCCCAACGACGATCTGGATGTGTTGCTGACCTACGCCCATGGCGAAAGCCGCAAGGGCGACAACGCTGCCATGCGCCAGAACGACAAGATCCGTTATTACAAGATCACGTCCAACACCAGGGCCTACGACAAGCTTGAGCAGGACACGCTCAGCGCCAAGGTGGACTATCGCCTGGACGACAACTGGTCGCTGACCAGCCTGACTGCCAATACTCGCTCCGATTACGACGCACGCCTGGATTTCGACCAGTCAGCCGACGCCAACGAGGTAGTGTTGCGCACCCAGGACGGCGACCTGTTCAGCCAGGAACTGCGCCTGAACTACAGTGGCGACACGCTGAAGAGTTTTGTCGGCGCCTACTACGGCCACAACACCAACAACTTCCACGACCGCCTGTTGTTCGACAACGTCCTGTTTGGTACCGCCAAGGGCGATACCACCGTTGAAAGCAAGGCCGTGTTCGGTGAAATCAACTGGACATTCGCCCCGCAGTGGACCTTGATCACCGGGCTGCGCTACGACCACGAAACCAACGACACCAACATCAAGCAGGACGATTTCTCCAGCCCTGGAAAAGTCAGCAAATCGTTTGATGCGCTCCTGCCGAAACTGGGCCTCGACTATGAGTTGGCTGCCAACCAATACCTTGGCGTGATGGTGCAGAAGGGCTATCGCGGTGGCGGCGTCAACGTCCGCGCCGGTGGCGGCCACGAGGGCTACGACCCGGAATACACCACCAATTACGAGCTGTCCTACCGTGGCTCGTTCTTCGACAAGACTCTGCGTACCCGCGCCAACCTGTACTACACCGACTGGAAAGACCAGCAGGTCAGTGTGCTGGAGCGCCACACCGATTTCGTCCAGGTGTTCAACGCCGGTAGCAGCGATATCAAGGGCTTGGAAGTGTTTGTCGAGAAAGACCTCGGCCAACAACTGACCCTGACGGCAGGCGGCTCGATCACTGCGGGCAAGTACAAGGACTTCGTGACCGGCGACGGCCGCAATATGAGCGGCGAGAGCTTCCTCAACTCGCCCAAGTACAAACTGTCCTTGGGCGGTACCTACCGCTGGAATGATCGCCTGACCCTGAACACCGACCTGGTGTATCAAAGCACCGCGCCCTCGGAATACAGGTTTGATACCGCAGGCAACGTCACGGGCGAGCGCCGGAGCGACAACTACTGGCTGATGAACTTCAACACCGAGTACAAAGTCAGCAAAAATATCGCGGTCTCCGGCTTCGTGAAAAACGCTTTTGACAAGGAATACATCACCAACAACCGCAGTGGCGATATCGTCGATGTAGGCGCACCGCGCACGGTGGGCCTGGCGTTGCGTTACGAGATGTAGGGCAATGATGCGCAAATCAACTGAGGGAGCAGGTAAGCCAGCGCTCTCAGTTGATTTGCGACGTATTCAAACCATGGAGTTTTCGTTTTCCATTTAAGACTTTTCCTAAATACGCCGGTAGGAAGCGTGACGAGAATGGCCGTACTTCCCTGTCGTCTGTGATTTGTCATGTCCTTTCTACCAATTCGTGTTCTGGTCGTCGAAGAGCACCCCTTCAAGCAGCTCGTTGCCACTCAGGTCTTCAAGGACTCGGGGTGTGAGTGGGTGATGGGCGTGGCCGACGTGGCCGCGGCCCTGGAACTGCTCGACCGCACAGGGCCGGTGGATATCGTGCTGTGCACCCTTAAGGAGGAAGGACTGCAAGGGCTGACGACCCTCGAAGCACTCAGCCGCACCCGGTGGGTCAGGTCCATGATCATTTGCAGTAGCCATGCCCAGGATCTGCATGACGCCATCGAACGGATGCTCGGCCTGCTGGGGGTGAGTTTCCTGGGGTATGTCGATGCTCCGGTGCGAGCGGTGGCGATTGCGGCGCTGTTGACCCGATACCTGGAAACCACGGTCGCTGCCGGGCACCCCGTCTCTCGGCAGGCGCGCCATACCCGCGCGAGCAAAGCACGTTTGGAGCACGCTATTGCACGGGATGAGCTCAAGGCCTTTTTCCAGCCCAAGTTCAATCTGATGACCGGTAAAAGCGACAGTCTTGAAGTGCTGGCGCGCTGGGAACACCCTCAGTTTGGCGTGTTACCCCCGGCTGATTTCCTCGCCCCGGCAGGGCGTTTCGGTTTGATGGATGAACTGTTTTTCAGCCTGCTGGAACAGGCGTTGGCGTTCCAGCAGACGGCTCAGGAACAGGGGCATGTGCTCTCTCTGGCGTTTAATCTGGAGGCCGGGCAACTGGCTTGTAAGTCCTTGCTCCCGCGTCTGTGCGCAGCGCTGGAGCGCTACGCCATCCATCCTTCGCGCCTGACCTTCGAAATCACTGAAAGCGGATTACTGCAGGTCTCGCCCGGGGTGCTGCAAACCTTGATTCGCTTGCGGATGATGGGCGCCGGCCTGTCCATTGATGATTTTGGTATCGGCTATTCGTCGTTGGAGCGCCTGTGCCAACTGCCTTTTACCGAAATCAAACTCGATGCCCGTTTCGCCCGCGACCTTGAAACCAGCAGCCGTAACCGTGCAGTGATCAGCAGCACCCTGGCATTGGCTCAAGCGCTGGATATGGCGGTGGTGGTCGAGGGCGTCGAGCACGAAAGCCAGCGCCAGGGCTTGCTCAAGCTCGGTTGCGAGCTGGGCCAGGGCTACCTCTGCGCGCGGCCCATGAGTGCCACGCGTGCGCTGGCCTGGCTGGGCATGAAGTCGGTGTCGTGCGGTACGCTTTGATTGCTCGTCACTGGGCCCGCTCACGGTAGGGCTAGACTGTAGCGGTCAATGGCCTTTTTTGGAGTATCCAGATGACCCACAAAAACACCATCTGCCTCTGGTTCGACGGCGCCGCCCTGGACGCTGCCAGGTTCTATGCCGCGACATTCCCGGACAGCAGCTTAGAGGCCGTACATACAGCCCCGGGTGACTATCCGGCGGGTAAGCAGGGCGATGTCCTGACCGTGGAATTCACCGTCATGGGGATCCCGTGCCTGGGCCTCAATGGCGGGGCGGGTATCCAGCACAACCAGGCGTTTTCATTCCAGGTCGCCACTGACGACCAAGCCGAGACGGATCGCCTGTGGCAGGCGATTGTCGGCAATGGTGGCGAGGAGGTTGCGTGCGGTTGGTGCCGGGACAAGTGGGGGCTTTCCTGGCAAATCACCCCGCGGGTGCTCACGGCGGCGATCACCGACCCCGATCCGGCCGCAGCCAAGCGTGCGTTCGAGGCGATGATGGGCATGGTGAAAATCGACATCGCGGCCATCGAGGCGGCGCTCAAGGGGTAACGAAACCCTGGTATAACCTTTGCCCTCAACACGAGCAATGGCAACGGACTGCACATGAGACTGACGACCCAGAGGCTGGTTGAGTTGGCGATGACCAACCCCATCAATGCTGAAATGACCGCGCGCCTGCCAGCCCTTGGCCTGGATCAATGCCTGCTGACGGCCGGTTGCCTGTTCCAGGCGGTGTGGAATCATCAGGCCGGTTTGAGCGCCGATTGGGGCGTGAAGGATTACGACGTGTTCTACTTCGATCCCGATCTGTCCTGGGAAGCCGAGAATGCGGTGATTGAGCGCACCGCCGAACTTTTCCGCGACCTGCATGCGAACATTGAAGTGAAGAATCAGGCGCGTGTGCACCTCTGGTACCCGCAGCGGTTCGGCATGCCTTATCCCCAGTTGCACTCGGCCATGGATGGGGTGGATCGCTATTTGGTGGCGGGCACCTGCATCGCCTTGGCCGTAGACACGGGCGAAATTTATGCGCCTTTCGGTTTGGCCGACATCGAGCAGGGAATACTTCGGCTCAACCCCATCACCCCGCAGCCGGATCTGTTTCAGCAGAAGGCCAGAAGCTATCAGGCCCGCTGGTCGTGGCTCAGGATTGAAAACCCGCAGTAGCTGTCGACGCCGGGCGACGTGGCGTTGCAGCTCACAGTCATATCGCCATTGCCAGCAAGCTGGCTCCTACAGAGGCGCGATGTCTTTAACATGGGCGTTTACGCGGTACCTACAGCGGATTTCGCTGTTCTGGATACTGGCAGGGTGCCACAATGCCATTTTGTCGCGGCACTACTGATCAGGCGAATCAAATGAATGGCCTTGGGCGTGAGCAGGACCAGGATTTTTTCATCGAAGCGCAGGTGCGGAGTGATTGCCTGCATCAGTTGTTTCGCCAATCCTTTTCTGCGGTTTTCGGCAGCTATCTGGCCGCCGGCATGTTGTGCTGGTTGTGTTGGGACCGCCTTGATCGCGACCTGATGATCGGCTGGCTGATCTTGTTGTCCGGCTCGTCGCTCCTGCGCTTTTTGATGTTTTTCCAGTATTTTCGCAGCCCCAGAAGTGAGCGCACGCCGCGCCGCTGGGAGCTCCATTATTGGCTTACGCTGGTGCTTTCTGCGGGGATCTGGGGCGCGGGTGCCCTTGCCATAATGCCCGCCGATGACCGCTTGACCCAGGCGCTGGTCATCCTCTTTACCGTGGGGATGTCCGTCAGTGCGGTGTCGTGTTACTCGGCCTACCGCTACATGACCATGGTGTCCATGGCCCTGGTGCTGTTGCCGTGCACCCTGTGGTTGCTGTTTCAACCTTCCAAGATGCAAATGGGCATGGCTATCGCAGTGCTGGTGTTCTCATCCTTTGTCGTAGGCGCCTCGCGGAAATTGTCCGAGGCCCTGCAGAAGGCCTTTCGCCTGACCCGCGAAATAGAGCGGGCCCACAGTATTTCCACGCGCGCTGCCGAGACCGACGAACTCACCGGGCTGATGAACCGCCGGGCGTTTTTCGAAAAGGCCCAGGTGCTGTATGACCAATGCAAACGCACTCGCCAGCCCCTGTGTGCGCTGATGCTGGACATGGATCACTTCAAGGCCATCAACGACACCTACGGCCACCAGACGGGTGACCGGGTGTTGCAGCAGATTGGCCAGGTGATCAGCGCCTCCTTTCGCCAGACGGATATCTATGGCCGCCTGGGGGGCGAGGAGTTTGCGGTGTTGTTGCCCGACACCACGCTTGAGGTAGCACGGGACATCGGCGAACAACTGATCCGCGCCATTGCCGATTTGACCATTGACCCGGTGCAGGTGTTGAGTGCGAGCCTGGGGGTGGCCTCGACGCTTGCCGTGGGCGACGACTTGCAGCACTTGATGAACACGGCCGACAAAGCCCTGTACCGCGCCAAGGCCTTGGGGCGCAACCAGGTGGTGGTCGCGTCCTAGGCTTCAGTCCTTGCCCATAGCCTTGGCCAGCACCCGTGAGACCTGGTCGGCGGAGTAGGGTTTGGCGAGAAACTCAAAGCCGTCATAACCGGACTTGGCCAGTTCCTCGCTGTAGCCGGAGGTGAGGATCACCGGCAGATCGGGCCGGCGCCGGCGCAACTCCCGGGCCAGCGCCACGCCACCGATGCCGGGCATCACCACGTCGGAGAACACCCCATCGAATGCCCGGGCATCCGGGCCGATCATTTCCAGGGCTTCTTCGGCATGGGTGGCCCACACTGTCTGGTAGCCCAGGTCCTGCAGAATCTGGTTGGCGAAGCGGCCCACTTCGAGGTTGTCCTCCACGATCAAGATGCGCCGTCGCCCGGCGTCCGGGGCCAGTTCAAGCGGCGTCTCGACCACGTTGTCGAGGATCGTCTCCGGCTCCACTTGCGGCAGGTACAGGGTAAACACGGTGCCCTGGCCGAGCACACTGGCGACATCGACATTGCCTCCCGACTGCTTGGCGAACCCGAATACCTGCGACAGCCCAAGCCCGGTGCCTTTGCCGACTTCCTTGGTGGTGAAGAACGGTTCGAAGATGCGTTCAAAGGTACTCGAGGCAATCCCGCTGCCGGTGTCCGCCAGGGAGATCGCGACGAAGGGTTTGCCGGAGCCGCCATGCCCGCGAATGCATGGCAACGGCTGGTCCCGGTCCAGGCGTAACACCAGCGTACCCTGGCCATTCATTGCATCCCGCGCGTTGAGGGCGATGTTGATCAGCGCGGTTTCAAACTGGCTGGAATCCGCGCAGACGTAACACGCCTGTTCCGGCAATTGGACGCGGACGTGAATCCGCGCACCGGTAAGCGTCTCCAGCATGTCGCCGATGTTTTGCACGCGCTGGCCCACATTGAACACTTGTGGGTTGAGCGGCTGGCGCCGGGCGAAGGCGAGCAATTGGCTGGTCAGCTTGCTGGCGCGTTCTACGGTATCGGTCACCGCACTCATGTATCGCTCGCGGCGCTCTTCGGGCAGGTTGGGCATGCGCAGGAAGTCCACCGACGAGCGGATGATTGTCAGCAGGTTGTTGAAGTCGTGGGCAACGCCGCCGGTCAACTGGCCAATGGCTTCGAGCTTCTGCGACTGGCGCAACGCCGCTTCAGTCTGGTTGAGCAGGGTGGTGCGCTCCATGACCCGTTGCTCCAGGGTCGCATTCAAATCGGCCAGCGCCGACAGGCCCTCACGCACAATGGCATCGGCCCGCACCCGTTCGATATGGGCCCAGGAGCGCTCCGTGACCTCACCCAGCAGCGCCAGGTCGTAGGAAGACCAGCGCCGCGGGACGCGGTCGTGAATGGCCATCAGCGCGGTCAGACGCCCGGACTTGATCAGCGGCATGCAAATCGTCGCCGTCACGCCAATGGCCTGGAAGGTCGCGGCCTCCTCGGGCGTCAGCTCCGTCAGGTTGTCATTGATGATCAACGGCTCGCCGGCCTGCAGGCGCTCGACCGCCAATTGGCCGAAGTCCGTCAGGCGATAATGCCCGACGATGCTGGGCGAGCCTTCTGCGGCCCAGTTGCCGCGGATGGTAAAACCGTCTTCGTCGGCCTCCATGTCGGCATAGGCGCAGTTGGACAGGTTCAGGTGGGTCGCCAGCACCCGCGTGGTGGCCGCCATGATCGCCGCCGGATCGGTGGCGTTGGCCACACCGAGGCTGATGGCATCCAGCACGGCCAGGCGGCGCGTCATAAACACCGTATTGGTGGTCTCGGTCACGGTGTCGAGCATCCCCACCACCTTGCCTGTGGAGTCGCGGATCGGGCTATAGCAGAACGTGAAATAAGCCTGTTCCGGCGCCGCGCCACGCTCGACGATCAGTGGGAAGTCTTCGATAAACGTTGCCTGGCCGTCGAATGCAGCATCGGCGATCGGGCGGATCTGGCTCCAGGCTTCCTGCCAGATCGTGCTGAAGGGTTGGCCCAGTGCCTCTGGTTTGTTGCCCAGCACCGGAATGAACGCGTCGTTATACAGCGTGATCAATTCGGGCCCCCACACCACCGCCTGAGGGAAACGGGAAGCAAGGCTCAGGGACACCGTGGTCTTGAGCACGTCCGGCCATTGCTCTATTGGCCCCAGGGGCGAGTTGGCCCAGTCATGGCGGCGAACCCGTTCGGCCATCTCACCGCCGCCTTGCAGCCAGTCTGTCATCGACTCAATACCTTGTTCGTTTCGACGCTATTGCGTGCCCAACAATGCCGTCCAGTAAATCCCCGCATCGCTTTTCGGATCCAGCCCATAGGCGGCGCCCAATTCGCGAAATTGTGGGTTCATCAGGTTGGCGCAATGCCCGGGGCTGGCGAGCCAGCCGTCAACCACCTTGCGCGGCGTGTCCAGGCCGGCCGCGATGTTCTCGCCGACCTGTTGCGCCACATAACCGGCCAGTTCCGCGCGGTCGCCCGGGGTCCGACCGTCGCGGTCCAGGTGGTCGAAGAAGTTGTGGTTGGCCATATTGCGTGCATGACTGTCGGCGGCGCTCGCCAACTGGGCGTTCCAGGCCAGCGGCGTGGTGGCCGCGAAGGCTTGCTCGCCACACTGGCGCGGTTGTTTGCGGGCGGCGTTGACCATCTCCAGCAACTGCGGGCCGGCGTCCTGGGAGCTGGCCAAGCCACGGCTCAACAGTGGGCGGGCGAGGACAATGCGCCAGTCCTGGCCACTGTTGCTGACGCCAATATCGACGAATTGCGGGTCGAGCACCACCCGGCAGAAGCTCTCGCGCACCGCTTTCATCGCCGATTGCGAGTCGCGAGGCCCGGACAGGCTGATCGCCTGCACGTTGACCATCGGGTAGGCCACCTGGGCCAGGGCCTGCTGCAAATCGCCGACATTATTGACCGGCAACACCAGGCGTGGGTCGACCGCCAGCGGCGGCAACTCCTGGGAGCCCTGGTCGCCACAGCGCTGCACCTGGCTGCGGTACTGGTTGATCGAGTCGATCAATTGACTCTCTTCGCTCGCCGACGCGGTGGCGCAAAACACCAGACTGGCGGCCAGCGTGGTAACACCCATCATCAATGACAGAACGCGCATGGACGTTTCCCTTGAGCATGAAAGTGCCCATGATGCGCGATCAAGGGGCGCAGATGCACCCCTTGGGCGATATTTTGCCCTTAGTTCTTGAATGCCGAGTGCTTGCGACCCTGGTCACATAGGGCAAACACCACCACCAGCACCGACGCGATGGCCAGAATGATCACCACGCCGTCTGTCGAGTGAGTGGTCGAGGCAGCCACCATCGACAAGGCCCCCAAAGGCGCCAGGCCACCGGCGATGGCCGTGCCGATTTCACGGCCGGTACCGAAACCCGAAGAACGGGTCTGGGTCGGGAACTGACGGCTGAGGAACGAGCCCTGTGGCGCGAACATCATCGGCGCGAGGATCCCGGTGCCGATCCCGATGGCCAGGTAGATCATCAGGCTTTCGCCGGTGTTCAACAGCGCCAGGAACGGGTAGGCGAACAGCAGCGACAGCACGCCGCCCAGCACCAGCACCGACTTGCTGCTCCACTTGTCACACAGCCAACCGAAGCATGGCACGGCGACAATCGCCACCAGGCTGGCGATGGTCACCGACAGCGAAGTGACGTGCACATCAACGCCCTTGAACTGCGTCAGATAGGCCAGGGAGAAGGTCTTGAAGATGTAGCTCAGGGCGTTGTAGCCAATGGCCACGAAGAACACCACCGCCAGGCCCTTGAGGTCATTCTTGAACAGGGCCTTGAGCGGCGAGACCTTGGCCTTGGCCGGCTCCTGGCTCAGTTCTTTGAACTCGGGGGTTTCCGGGATGCTGTTACGCACCCACAGGCCCACACCCACCAGGGCGATACTGCAGATAAACGGGATGCGCCAGCCGCCGGCCAACAGGAACTCATTGCCATTGATGGTCAGCAGGTACACGGTCAGCGACGACAGCAGCAGGCCCAGGTTCAAGCCCAGCGCCGGCCAGGCCCCCTGGCTGCCGCGCTTGCCTTCTGAAGCATGCTCGTAGGAAGTGACCGCCGCGCCCGACAGCTCGGCACCGGCGCCCAGGCCCTGGATGATGCGGATAAACACCAGAATGATCGGCGCCCAGATGCCAATCGAGGCATAGCTGGGGATCAGGCCGATCAGCGTGGTGCACACGCCCATCATGCAGAAGGTCAACACCAGCACATGTTTGCGGCCGAACTTGTCGCCCAGGTAGCCGAACAGGATGCCGCCGAAGGGGCGGGCGATAAAGCCGATGGCAAAGGTGGAGAACGCCATCAGGGTCGCGGTTTTCGGGTCACTGTTATCAAAGAAGATCTTCGAAAAGACAATCGCCGCCATGGTTGCGTAGAGGTAGAAGTCATACCACTCCAGCATCGAACCGAAGATGGTGGCAGCAGCCACCTTGCGCAGGCGCTTCTTGGTTTGTGCCGGGGTTTCCACCGTGGCCGGGGTGTGGGCTTTTGCCGTCATGCTGTACTTCCTTCTCAGTCATTATATTTATTAGGGTGTTGCGAACGCGATCAAATGTGGGAGCTGTCGAGCCTTGGCGAGGCTGCGATAGCGCCGGGTCAGGCGATACATTGGTTGCCTGCGCCGCCGTCATCGCAGCCTCGCGGGGCGAGACAGCTCCTACAGGGGGTGTTTAGTTGGGGGTGAACATGCGGTCGGCGATCATTTCGCCAATCGGAATCGCCGAGGTGGCCGCCGGTGACGGCGCGTTACACACGTGCAACATGCGCGGCGTCTGGGCGAACAGGAAATCGTGCACCAGGCTGCCGTCGCGCATCACCGCCTGGGCGCGGATCCCGGCTTCGTAGGGCTGCAGGTCGTCGAGTTCCAGGGATGGGCAATACTTGCGGCATTGCTCCAGGTAGCCGGACTTGAACAACGAATTCTTCATTTCCACGCTGCCGGAGCCGAGGTTCTGCCAGATGGTTTTCCAGAAGCCGGGGAAGCGCGCGTACTCGGCCACATCCTTCCAGTTGACGGAAAACTTCTTGTAGTTCTCCCGGCCCAGGCCCAGCACCGCATTGGGGCCGACGGTGACGCTGCCATCAATCATGCGGGTCAGGTGCACCCCCAGAAACGGCAGCTCCGGATCCGGGATCGGGTAGATCAAGTGGTTGACGATGTTGTTCTTCGACGCGGGCAAGCGGAAATACTCGCCACGGAAGGGGATGATCTGGTGGTCGATATCAATCCCGGCCAGGGTCGCCAGGCGGTCCGATTGCAGGCCTGCGCACACCACCAGGTGCCGCGCTTGCCAGGCGCCGTCGTGGGTGCTGACGGTGACTTTGTCGGTGTCTTCGGCAATCGCCGTGACGGTTTTTTCCAGGCAGATCTCACCCCCGTTGCGGCGAATCACTGTAGCCATGGTTTCGCAGACCTGGCGGTAGTCGACTATCCCGGTGGCATCGAGGAACAACCCGCCCAGGCCGACAATGTTCGGCTCGCGGGCCCGCAGTTGCTCGGCGTCCAGGCGCTCGACCTTCATCCCGTTGAGCTGCGAGCGCGCATACAGCGCTTCCATGCGCTGCACTTCCAGGGCCGTGGAGGCCACCAGCAATTTGCCGCACACCTCGAACTTGATCCCGTGCTCGCTGCAGAACTGTTTGGTGGCCTCGGCGCCACGCTTGCACAACTCGGCCTTGAGGCTGCCGGGTGCGTAGTAGATGCCGGCATGGATCACGCCGCTGTTATGGCCGGTCTGGTGCTTGGCCAGCACTGGTTCCTTTTCCAGGATCACCAGGGACGCGTTGGGCTGGCGCTTGAGCAACTCCATCGCGGTGGCCAGGCCGACAATGCCGCCACCGATGATGCAAAAGTCATAAATCATGTGGGCTACCTAAATCAGTACATTTCAGTCTGCTTATCAGGTTGTCAGACTAATGTTTTTGTTAAAAAAACAGCGTGCCCGCGGGCACGCTTTATAGGTGTTCGATGGATCAATGGGTGGCCGGCAGCTCCAGTTGCAAGCGTTTGGCGGCGGCACGCAAATGCGCCTCGGCGGCGGCGGCGGCACCCTGGGGGTCGGCGTCGACGATGGCCTGGTACAGCGCCTGGTGTTCCTGGGTGGCGTCCGCCGAGCCGCTGGCAAAGCGCGACGCCGAGTTTTCCCAGGCGGTCTTGCGTGCGCTGGCCAACTGGCTGCGCAGAAAGTCGTGGAAGGCGACGAAATACTCGTTTTTGCTGGCGTCGGCGATGGCCCGGTGAAACTCCACGTCGGCCAGTGCAGCGGCCTCAAAGTCGGCGCGCTTGTCGTGCATTTCCTGCAGGGCACGTTTCATGCGTTGCAGGTCGTCGGCGTCGCGGCGTTGGGCGGCAATGGAGGCCGCCTGGGTTTCGATCCACAGGCGCACTTCGAACATTTGCGCGAGGTCAGGGCGTCGGCCATTTTTTTCCGGAAAGCGGAACACCGTACCGGCCGGGGTCTGCGAAATAAACGAGCCCAGGCCACGGCGGGCGGTCAGCACGCCATCGGCCTTGAGCTGGGCAATCGCCTCGCGCACCACCGAACGGCTGACATTCAACTGTTCCGCCAATTGCTGCTCGGTGGGCAGGCGCGACTCGGGCGCCAGTTGTCCGGAGTCAATCTCGGCCCGTATGGCGCTGACAACACGCACAACGAGGGAATCTGGACGCTGAAGCTCAAGCATGGCAAAGCCTAGGTGATCAGGTTGTCAGACAATAGCTGTTACGATTTTCCCTTGTCAAGGCGCCGCTGTGGCTTGCAGCGTTTTTACCTGGCGCCCCAAGGCCAGCAGCAGCGCCAGCACAACCAGCCCTGCGGCCACCGCAAAGGTCACGCGCAAGCCTTGGCCGACTGCTGCGGGGAGGGCTGACTGGAGATCGCCAGTGCCCCAGGCAAACACCGCGCCCAGGGCCCAGGCGCCGATAATCAGGCCCAGATTGCGCGACAGGTTCAGCCAGCCCGCGATCACGCCGCGTCGGTCCGCCGACAGATTGCTCATCACCGCTGTGTTGTTGGCCGCCTGAAAGTGCGCGTAGCCCAGGGTGAGGATCACCAGCGCGCCGATATAACCTGCAGCGCCCAAGGGCAGCAACACCAACATCAAGCAGCCGGCGAGCATGCACAACAGGCCGCCAAGCGTCGTGGCATAGCTGCCCCAGCGGTCGGTCAGGCGCCCGGCCGGTATGCCCGCGAGCGCCGCGACGCAAGGGCCGACAGCCATGGCCAGGCCCATTGGCGTGGGATCCAGCCCTAGGCCATGGCTCAGGTAAAACGGCCCGGCGACCAGGGTGGTCATCATCACGGCCGCCACCAGCGTACTCATGCCAAGCCCGGCGCCCAGGGCTCGGTCATGGAGTGCCGAGAAGACACTGACGCGGCCGCCAGCGGGTGGTGGCGGATCTCTGTCGGCCTGTGTGCGCTGCACCAGCACGAACGCCAGGGCGGCCAACGGCAGCATCACCAGGAACAGCGCGCGCCAGCCCGACGCCGCAATCAGTGCGCCACCGATGGCCGGCCCCAAGCCGGTACCCACCGCCGACATCGTTCCCAGCAAACCCATGACGCGCCCGGTCTGCTCCTTGGGCACGGTGGCGGTGACCAGCGCCATGGTCATTGCCATCATGGTCGCTGCGCCGAGCCCTTGCAGCGCCCGCGCCGCGACCAAGGCACCGAGGGAGGGCGCGGCGCTGCACAGGGCGCATGCCACGGCGAAGACCGCCACACCCGCCAGCAGCAGGCGTCGATGGCCGAACCGATCCCCCAGGCGGCCCACACCCACCAGCACGGCCGTGATCGCCAGCAGATAACTCAGCACCACCCATTGCACCGCTGCAAAGGCTGCTGTAAAGCCCTCGGCCATCTGCGGCAGGCCGACATTGGCAATGCTGGTGCCCAGTGTAGCCAGGAGCATGCACAACGATAAACCGGCGAGCGCGCCGCGTGGGGTAGGGGACGTCATGGGATTTTCCTTGTGCTGCACCTAGTCGTTGCCCGCACTCTATGGTCTCGCCTAGCATGGCGGAAGACGCAGCAGTTGCACTCTATACCTGCGTCAAACGCCTGATGAGGATTGCCGCCGTGTCGCTTCCCGATTTCAATCTGCTGGTCACCCTGGACGTGCTGCTCGCCGAAGGCAGCGTCGCCCGTGCCGCCCAGCGCCTGGGCCTGAGCCCCTCGGCCATGAGCCGGGCGTTGGCGCGGCTGCGTGAAACCACCGGTGACCCGTTGCTGGTGCGCGCCGGCCGAGGCCTGGTGCCGACGCCACGCGCCCTGGAACTGCGCGAACGGGTCAGCCAACTGGTACAGGATGCAGAAGCGCTGCTGCGTCCGCTGCAGGTCCTGGATCTCAAGAGCCTGCAGCGAACCTTTGTGCTGCGCACCAGCGAAGGGTTTGTCGAGAGCTTTGGCCCGGCGCTGCTGGCCCATATCGCCGCGCAGGCGCCCGGCGTACGCCTGCACTTTGTGCATAAGCCCGGCACACCGCTGCGCGACAGCGGCGTGGACCTGGAAACCGGCGTGGTCGATAGCACGGCCAACCCCGAAGTGCTGACCCAGTTACTGTTTCGCGACCGCTTTATCGGCGTGGTCCGCGCCGGCCATCCACTGAGCCAGGGGCCCATCACCCCTGCACGCTACGCCGCCGGCCGGCATATCTACGTGTCCCGGCGCGGGCGCGAGCGCGGGCAGATCGACGATGCCCTTGAGGCCTTGCACCTCACGCGTGACGTGGCGACCATCGTCACCGGGTTCTCCACCGCCGTGGCATTGGCGCAAAGGACCGACCTGATCGCCAGCGTCCCAGAGCGTTATACCCATGGCCTGCGCGATGGCCTGTTCAGCTTTGCCCTGCCGGTCGACGTCCCGGAGTTCAGCGTGGCGATGCTCTGGCATCCACGCCTGGATGCCGACCTCGCGCATCGTTGGCTGCGTGGCTGTTTGCGCGAGGTGTGTGGCGCAGAACGGGTACAATCCCGCCAGCCTTGATGCGAAATACCAGGAAACAGGAATTCGATGTTCACCCTTACCCACTACGCAAGCCCATGCCCCGAGCCGGTCAACAGCCAGATTCTGCAGATGGTGGTCGACTACCTGACCGATATCAGCATGGTCGCCATCCCGCCGAGCAACCTGCTGTACAACATCTACCAATATGCAATCGGTTACGAAGTGCACCTGTACCTGGAAGCGCTGGGCGGGGGCAAGGGCATTGCGGTTGAGCTGATTGTCGCGATGGATGAGCAGGATCCGGTCAAGGTCATTGGCTTCCTGCTGTACCTGCCGGTCAAGGACGATCCTGAGGCTTGCGGCGTGACCTATATGGCCGTGCATGCCAGCCACCGCCGCCAGGGCGTGGCGCGGGCGATGATGGACGACATGCTCGGCCGTTACCCCCATGGCGAACTGACCTGCGCGGTGGAAAAAGTCCCGGCGTTCGAAGCCATGGGCTTTCAGGTGCGCGGCGTGCGTGGCACTCAGGTATTGATGAATACCCGTGACTACAGCACCGATGGCCTGATGGGCGTGTTGGATGTGGCGTCGATCTACAGCTCCCTGGAAGTGCGGCAGATTCACACCTATTTGCTAAACAAACACGGCAAGCGCGCGATGATCGACGCCGAGAAACAGCGGGACCGGCATTTCGATCAGATGGCGCGCAAGGCCCAGGTGTTTGTGCAAAACCGCTTGGCCTGACCGGCGGCTGTTGTGGCAACGGGTCTGATCAAGCCCGTTGCTCACAACAACGGCGGGCTGTCGCGAAACAGGTCATGGGCATCCAGCAACCGATAAGCAATCTCCGGCCGTTTCTCCATCCCTTTGCGAATGGCTGCCGGAATCGACTGCCGCGTCTTGCGACACAGCCCCGGCAGGTCGTCGATGACGATCTGGATCCCGCGCATGCTTTTGACTTCGGTATGCCCCGGGGCGATATGCACGCGGATGCCCAGTTGCTGGTGCATCAGGTGTTGCATGCGTTCCAGGTCGGCCAGGCTTTGCAGGTTTTCCAGGCGTTCGAGCAGCTTTTTTTCTTCCTGGCGGGTCAGTTGCAGGATGCGCTGGTCGGCACCGGGGGCCTCGAGCAGTTGCTCGCGCTCGCAGTCACACACAGCCGGTGGGCAGGGTTGGCGAATTGTCATGATCACTCCCTCCCCACGCTGGTGCTGACGGCTTAGTAGGTCAGTTGCACGCCCAGGCTGCCCAGGGCGTTCCAGTACTCAGGATAGGTCTTGCCCACGCAGTCCGGGTCCTGAATCTTGATGCCCGAGACTTTCAGGCCCGCCAGCGCAAAGCACATGGCGATGCGGTGGTCGGCGTGGGTGTCGATCAGTGCGGTGCACGCAGTGCCCGCCAACGCCGGATCGCTGGCCACCAGCAAGTCGTCACCGATGATGGTCGCCAGCCCCGGGCGGATCTCGTTGAGGCCGTCATGCAGGGCCTGGACGCGGTCGCATTCCTTGACCCGCAGGTTGGCCAGTTCGGTGAAACGCACCGGGGTGTTGTTGAACGCCGCCAGCACTGCGAGGGTCGGGATGGCGTCCTGCATCTGCGAGCCGACCACTGTGGCCGGCATCTGCGGGAATTGCGCGATCACGGCCTGGGCCTTGGCGTCGGGCTGGGTGAAGTCCTGGGCCGCGACGCCCAGGTCGATGCTGCCGCCCGTGAGTACTTCAGCCGCCCATAGGTAGGTGGCCGCCGAAGCGTCGGGTTCGATCAGATAATCGTTGGCGGTGTAGCCGGTGGGGGCCACGCGCCAGGTGCTGTCGTTGACCACGTCCACCTGGGCGCCGAACGCGCGCATGCAATCCAGGGTCAGGTCGACATAGCCACGGGCGCCAATATCCTTGCCGGTCAGGGCCACCTCGATAGGGGCCTCGCCGCACGCCGCGAGCATCAACAGCGCCGACACGTACTGACTGGACAGGCCGCCGTCGATCTCGAAGCGCTTGGCCTGCACCTTGCTGCGCCCATGCACGGTCACGGGCGGGCAGCCGGTGGGGCTTTCAACCTGGATGCCGTTCTGGTTCAGGGTCGCCAGCAGCGGGCCGATCGGGCGCTTTTGCATGTACGCGTCGCCATCCAGTACCACGCTGCCTTCCACGGTCGCCACGGCGGCCGTAAGAAAGCGCATTGCGGTGCCGGCGTTGCCCAGGAACAGGGGTTGCGCCGGCAGTTGCAGCTTGCCGTGGCCGGTGACGACAAAGGTCACGTCATCCGGCTCGTCAATGGTCACGCCCATCTGGCGCAAGGCCACGGACATATGCCGGGTGTCGTCGCTTTTCAGCGCGCCGCTCAGGCGGCTGGTGCCCTTGGCCAGGGCCGCCAGCAACAGAGCGCGGTTGGTAATGGATTTGGAGCCGGGAGGCGCTACCTTGCCGTGCAATGGAAAGTTGGGCGGTGTCACGGTCACGGTTTTCTGCGAACTCAAGGTACAAGGCTCCTGATTCAAGGCGCGGTGGCTGGGAGTGGCCGGCTGGCGGAGACGAATAATCGACCATCCGGCACGGCAGGGTCAAATCGTGGCGCAGGTTTAACCGCGCTGGCTCAGCCAATAGGCATGCAAGGCCCTGGCGGCTGGTTCGATGCGCGCCACCTGCTGCTGATGGGCGGCGACATCCAGGTCGGCCGGCAATTCGAAGTTGTCCTGCTCGGCGCACCAGGAGATGGCTTCCAACTGTGCCGCCTGTTCGCTCGGCAGGGGCGGCCATTCGCTGATCGCGGCGCCACGGATATAGCCAAAGCACCATTCCTCGGCGAGGGTCAGCGGCTGGTCCTGGTGTTCGGTTTGTTCAAAGCGTGCCTCAAAACCCTGGGCATCGCTGGCCAACTGCAGGGCAAGGCTGTTGAGATGGCGCGTGCACAGGTCGATAAACTGCCCGAGTTCTTCCTTGCTTTCCCAGGCCGGGACCTGCCCACCCCAGATGGCCGGGAACCAGATGGCAACGTCCACCGGCGCCGGGCCGGACACCAGGGCCGTGAAGTAGCCGTCGAGCTCGGCCAGGTTCAACACCGAGTTGTCGTCGCCGTATTTGAGCAGAATGTCTTCGATGAACTCGAAATCGGCAGGGGCGAGGGCGTGGTCGTGCATGAACATATCCTTTGAGCGTCAAGCGCCGCAGATAAGGCGGCGTAAAACGCGGAGGATGGCGCGAGTCAGCGTTTTAATCCAGTGCTAGATCACCTTTACCGCACGGCCAATCGCCTGGATCGGCCCGGTCGGCTTGCCGGTCGGCGAGCCATTGGGGCCTTCCAGGGTCAGCTCGAACAGTTGGTTGGGCGCCAGCGGCGGCAGTTTATCCAGGGGGATCGACAGGCTTTGCCCCGGCTTGACCAACCCAAGCGAAACCGGGCCTTGCCAGTCATCACCCTTGGTCCAGAACTCCAGCGCCTTGTCTGCCGGTATCTGCACCACGCCCAGGGGGATCAGCTGGATTTGCTGATCGTTGCTGGCCTGGATCACCCAGCCCGGCGCCTGGCTCTGTGGCGCCATCAGCACCACCACGTAGGCGGTCGGGTTGACGGCGGCGGGGCGGGTCAGCAGCAGTGTGGCCAGCACCAGACTGGCCAACAAGCCTGCACCGGCCAGGCCACGCCACAGGGCGAGCAGGTTCCACCACGGCACTGACCGCGCATCGCCCAGGGTGTGATGGCCCAGGCTGCGTTCAATGCGTCGCCACAGGTAGGGCGACGGCGCCAGCGGCTCGGCCAGTTCGGTCAGGGGCAGCAGGCGCTGTTCCCAGGCATCCACCGCCGCGCGCAAGGGCGCGTCGTGTTCCAGGCGTTGCTGCACCTGCAAACGTTGATCTGCTGCCAAGGTCCCCAGCACGTATTCGCTGGCCAGTTCGTCCAATTCGTCGGGTGTCATGCCATGCACTCACGCAAGGCCGCGAGGCTGCGTTTGATCCAGGCTTTGACAGTCCCCAGCGGGGTGTCCAGTTTCTGTGCGATTTCACTGTGGGACAGGCCATCGACATACGCATGCAACAGGCAACTGCGGCGCGACGGTTCCAGATGCTCCAGGCACTGATAAACCTTGCCGCTGCGGGCGCGGTACTCGAAGTGCTCGGCCGTGGGCTCAGCCACCAGTGTGCGTTCGTGCTCATCACTGAGCGCGACCTCACGCTGACTTTTACGCATAACGTTGAGCGCCATATGCCGGGTCACGCTGTACACCCAGCCACGGGCCGAACCCCGGCGCGGGTCGAACCCGCTGGCGCCGTTCCAGATGTTGATAAATGCCTCATGCACGATGTCCTCTGCCAGGGCCGTGTTCCGTGCGATGCGCTTGGCCACGCCGAGCAGACGGGCGCAATCGTGTTCATACAACTGACGCAAGGCTTGCTGTTCGCCACGGGCGCAGGCCAACAGGCAGGCTTCATAGTCAAAGAGAAGTTCGGGCAAGGACTGGGGCCGCCATTTCAGGGTCAACCCCCGGCCCAGAGTGGCCGGGGTGCTATCGCAGCAGCTTAGACGAGTTTTCTGGCCGGGCGGATCATTTGGCCGCCCAGAAGAGGTAGTCCGCCTGGTACTTCACCACTTGCTGCTGGCCCTTGGTGGCGGTGCTGCATTCGGCACTCGGCGCCACGCCACCCTTGAGCGCCACGCGCTGGATATAGCTGACGCCGGTCATGGCACCCTGGCCTTCAGCCGGATTGGCCTTGACCAACTGATAGGGCAGGTTGCCGGCGCTGGACGGCGCCACGGCCAGTTGGGTGCCGGTGACTTTCGAACCGTCCTTGGCCTGCCAGGTGGCAGGCGGGCCGAAGTAGGTACCCACTTGCTTACCGCTACGATCGTTGAGCACCGCCTTGGGGCCGACAAAGACCCACTCGGTCTGGCCGGCAGCGTTGGCCTTGTCGCGGCATTCGTAGGTGATTTCGCCGACACCGGTGGTTTCCAGGATCAGCTTGTGCCCGTCCGGCACCTTGATGCTGTCGGGCAGGCTGGTCTGGGCAAAGGCCGCCGGTGCGGCAATCAGCAGGCAGGTCAGGCAGAGCAGGGGTTTAGCGTTCATCGGTGTCTCTCCGTAAGGGTGAACAGCTGAGCAGCGCTGCGGCTGCTTCCTGTACTACTCACGGCGTGGCCGATTGGATGCACGGTGCGGCAAATAAATCTGCAAAACACAAAAGGAATAAAGTCAGATCGTATTGATATAAGTAGTTATAAGAAAAATCGCTATGCTGCCGCCAGAATTTTATAAGGCCGCAGGTAGCTGTAATGGATGTGGGTAATTTTGGTTTTGTGGTGGCGGGCCTGATTGTTGGTTTTATCGTCGGCATGACCGGCGTCGGTGGAGGGTCGTTGATGACCCCGATCCTGCTGTGGTTCGGCATCAACCCGGCGACCGCCGTGGGTACCGACCTGCTGTATGCCGCCATCACCAAATCCGGTGGGGTGCTGGTGCATGGCAAGAACAAGAACATCGACTGGACCATCACCGGCTGGCTGACCCTGGGCAGTGTGCCGGCGGTGTTGCTGACGCTGTGGTTCCTCAAGAGCCTGCATACCGATCCCAGCGCGATGAACGAAGTGATCAAGCAAGCCCTGGGTGTGGTGCTGTTGCTCACGGCCCTGGCGATTCTGTTCAAGAAGCGATTGTTGGCTTTTGCCCAGCGCCATGCGGGCGACAACTACCATATGAGCCCGCGCAACCTGAATGGGTTGACGGTATTCACTGGGGCGATCCTCGGCACCATGGTTGCCCTGACCTCCATCGGTGCCGGCGCCCTGGGCACCGTGGCGCTGTTTATCCTGTACCCGTTTTTGGCCACCAAGCGCCTGGTGGGCACCGAAATCGCCCACGCAGTCCCCCTGACCCTGGTCGCGGGCCTTGGGCATGCGAGCATGGGTAATATGGACTGGCATTTGCTGGGGTTCTTGCTGATGGGCTCGCTGCCGGGTATCTACTTCGGCAGCCATATGTCCGGCCGGGTGCCGGATGAGCTGCTGCGTCCGTGCCTGGCGGTGATGCTGGGGTTGATTGGTTTCAAGCTGGCGTTCTGACTGCCGGTCTTGCGCTGGGTTGCTGTGGCGAGGGCGGCTCGCCACAACACTTCACGGGTTATGCCTTGCGCGATTTATCCAACCACTCCATCGCCGTACGCCAGATACAAATCCCCAGGAAATACGCCGACATCAACAACCACAAGCCCATGGTCAGCTTGTTGGTGTACGGCTGGTCGATCACCAGCAACAGGCTGCACAGCAGCCACACCGTGGTCACCGCAATATTGATCGGCATAAAGCGCTTGACCCGGAACGGGTGCAGGAACTTCATCGGCGTCACCGTCAGCAGCGCCAGGCCGATCACCGTGGCCAAGGTTATCCAGGCGTCCGGGTCGATAATGTAGACACACAGCGCCACCACATTCCAGGCCGCGGGGAAGCCCTGGAAGTAGTTGTCCTTGCTCTTCATATTGACGTTGCAGAAGCAGAACAACGACGACACCAGGATCACCGAGACGGTGAACAGGTGGGTGAAGTCCGGCAGGTCGATATAGCGGTAGATAAACAGCGCCGGGATAAACACATACGTCAGGTAGTCAATCACCAGGTCCAGTACCGAGCCATCGAAGCTTGGCAGCACGGTCTGCACATTGACCCGCCGCGCCAGCGACCCGTCCACGCCATCCACAATCAACGCCAGGCCCAGCCACAGCAGGCAGGCCTTGGGTTGGTTCTCCAGCAGCGCCAGCGTCGCAAGGAAGGCCAGCACCACGCCGGTGGCGGTAAAGCCATGGGCGCCCCAGGCTTTGAGTCTGGCTACATGCAGGGTCGATATCACAGGGGCGTTCTCCAAAAGGTGAAACGGGGCAGCCGACGGCGGTTGAGCGTCGAATCTGGCCAAGGGATGCAGGTATCGACCGGGAAGGAGGGGATAAGGTTCACCACCAAGGCCTTAGGTTGAGCGTAGCAAGCGCAGAAGGATTCGGCATCAGCCCTGACGGAACACCAGGGCCTTCAGACCACTTTGCGGATCAATGTCGGGAAATTCCGGCGGGTTTGCCAGGCGCTGCTCAAAACGCAGCCCCGGCGCTTCGCGGGTGACGCCCTCGATCAGGAAGTCTTCGCCCAGCGCCGGGTCATTCATGCAGGCCAAGACCGTGCCTTGGGGTGTCAGCAGGTCGGGCAGGCGACGCAGCACGCGCTGGTAGTCCTTGGTCAGCAGGAAGCTGCCTTTCTGAAACGACGGCGGGTCGATGATCACCAGGTCATAGGGGCCGCTGCTGGTGACTTTCGCCCAGGACTTGAACAAGTCATGCCCCAGGAAGCTCACCTTGCCCAGGTCATGGCCATTGAGCCGGTGATTGTCGCGACCCCGGCTCAGGGCGCCACGGGCCATATCCAGGTTGACCACATGCTCGGCCCCGCCCTCGATGGCGGCCACGGAAAACCCGCAGGTATAGGCAAACAGGTTCAGCACTCGCAAGCCACGGGCGTGTTCGCGCACCCAGTTGCGGCCGTAGCGCATATCCAGAAACAGCCCACTGTTCTGCTTTTTGCCCAGGTCGATGCGATAACGCAGGCCGCCTTCGGTGATGGTCAATTCCTCGACCCTCTCGCCCCACAGCCATTCGGTGGTGCTTTGCGGCAAGTAGCGATGTTGCAGGGCCAGAGTGTGGGCGCCGGCCTGTTGCCATTCGCGGCTTTCGCAGAGCTCGCGCAGTTGGTGTTGCAAGGCTTGCAGTTGCGCGGGCTCAGGCTCCTTGAACAACGAAACCAGCACCACGCCTTGCAGCCAATCCACGGTCAACTGCTCCAGTCCCGGCCAGCAACGACCCCGGCCGTGGAACAGGCGACGGGTTTCCACGGGCACGTCACGCAGGGCGGTCAGCAAGTGAGTGTGGAGCAGGGCGAGGGCGTCTGGGGTCATCGGGCAGCGTCGATCATTAAACGGGCGGCATTTTAAACACAATTGCGTTGACTCAGGTGAAGGAAGCACAACGTGCTTTTAATCAGCCATGTTTAAGCGTTTTGTGCTGCAAATCGCCCTTTGACCTACCCAGAACAGTCAAAAAATCCTTTTGGGCAGACATAAACTGAAAAAAACAGCTCGGAGGTGCCCATGAACGGTTTCGTAAAGACAGTCAATCAAACAGCCATTGACCAGCAGGAGCTCACCGAGTGGCGCGACGCCCTGGACTCCCTGGTACGCCATGCCGGCCCGGAGCGCGCGCGGGAGATCCTCGATATGCTGGCCGATGCCGGCAATACGCCAGCCATCGGTTGGAAACCGCGCCACGGCACGCCCTACATCAACAGCATCGCCGTAGACCAGCAGCCACACTTTCCCGGCGACCTGGCGACCGAAGAGCGCCTGGCCTCGCTGGTGCGCTGGAACGCCCTGGCCATGGTGGTGCGTGCCAACCAGGCCTATGGCGAACTTGGCGGCCATATCGCCAGCTATGCCAGCGCGGCGGACCTGTTCGAGGTGGGTTTCAACCATTTTTTCCGTGCCCGTCACGACAACGTCGGCGGCGACCTGGTGTTCTACCAGCCGCATTCCGCGCCCGGTATTTACGCGCGGGCCTTTCTTGAGGGGCGCCTGAGCGAGCAGGACCTGGCCCACTATCGCCAGGAGCTGGGCGCGGTCAAGGCCGGCGCCCGTGGCCTGTCGAGCTATCCGCACCCGTGGTTGATGCCGGACTTCTGGCAGTTCCCCACCGGCTCCATGGGCATAGGCCCGATCAGCTCGATTTTCCAGGCGCGCTTTATGCGTTACCTGCACCATCGCGGCTTGCAGGACACCACCGACCGGCACGTCTGGGGTGTGTTCGGCGATGGCGAGATGGACGAGCCGGAAAGCATGTCAGCCCTGACCCTGGCCGCCCGCGAAGGCCTGGACAACCTGACCTGGGTGGTCAACTGCAACCTGCAACGCCTCGATGGCCCGGTGCGCGGTAATGGGCGGATCATCGACGAGCTGGAGGCACTGTTTGCCGGTGCCGGTTGGAACGTGATCAAGCTGGTGTGGGGGTCGGACTGGGACGCCTTGCTGGCCAAGGATGAGGACGGCGCGTTGGTGCGCACCTTGTCCCAGACCGTGGACGGGCAGTTCCAGACCTTTGCCGCCAAGGACGGTGCCTATAACCGCGAGCACTTCTTTGGCCAAAATGAATCCCTGGCCAAGCTGGCGGCCGGCTTGAGCGATGAGCAGATCGACCGTCTCAAGCGCGGCGGCCACGACATGCTGAAAATCCATGCTGCCTATCACGCCGCGCGGCGGGTCAAGGGGCGCCCTACGGTAATCCTGGCCCAGACCAAGAAAGGCTTTGGCATGGGCGAGGCCGGGCAGGGCAAGATGACCACCCACCAGCAGAAAAAACTCGATCGCGACGCGCTGATCGGCTTTCGCAACCGCTTCCAGTTGCCCCTGAGCGACGAGCAGACCGAATCCCTGAGCTTCTACAAACCCGCCGCCGACAGCGCCGAAATGCGCTACCTGCACCAGCGCCGCGCAGCCTTGGGCGGTTATGTGCCCAGCCGCAGCCAGAGCGCTGAACCGGTGCCTGTGCCGCCAGTGAGTGGCTACGGCGGTTTTGCGACCCAGGCCGAAGGCAAGGAAATGTCCACCACCATGGCCTTTGTGCGCATGCTCAGCAACCTGCTCAAAGACAAGGCCCTGGGCCCGCGCATCGTGCCGATTGTCGCCGACGAGGCACGCACCTTCGGCATGGCCAACCTGTTCAAGCAGATCGGCATTTATTCCAGCGTCGGTCAGCGCTACGAGCCGGAAGATATCGGTTCGATCCTCAGCTATCGCGAAGCCACCGACGGGCAGATCCTTGAGGAAGGCATCAGTGAAGCCAGCGCTATCAGTTCCTGGGTCGCGGCGGCCACCAGCTACTCGGTGCATGGCTTGCGCATGCTGCCGTTCTACATCTACTACTCGATGTTCGGTTTCCAGCGCGTGGGCGACCTGATCTGGGCCGCCGCCGACCAGCGCGCCCGGGGCTTTTTGCTCGGCGCCACGGCGGGGCGTACCACCTTGGGCGGCGAGGGCCTGCAGCACCAGGACGGCAGCAGCCACCTGATGGCCGCGACCGTGCCCAACTGCCGTGCTTACGACCCGGCGTTTGCCGGCGAATTTGCGGTGATTCTCGACCACGGCATGCGCCAGATGCTTGAGCACGATGTGGACGAGTTCTACTACGTGACCCTGATGAACGAAAACTACCCGCAACCGACCCTGCCCGAAGGCGTCGAGGCGGCGATTATCAAGGGCATGTACCGCCTTGAGGGCAGTGCCGGGGCCAAGGTGCGCCTGCTCGGCTCCGGCACCCTGGTGCGCGAGGCCCAGGCCGCCGCGCAGTTACTGGCGGACGATTGGCAGATCGACAGCGAGGTATTCAGCGTGACCAGCTTCAGCGAACTGGCCCGCGATGCGCGTGAGGTGGAGCGCTGGAACCGCCTGCATCCACTGCAAATCCCGCAGCGCAGCCACCTGGCGACCTGCCTGCCCGACGGCGCGCCGGTGATTGCCGTCTCGGACTACGTGCGGGCGGTGCCGCAGATGATCGGTTCCTACCTGGGGGCCCACTACACCGTGCTCGGCACCGATGGCTTCGGGCGCAGCGACACCCGTGCGGCGTTGCGCGATTTCTTCGAGGTGGACCGCCACCACATCGTGCTCGCCGCGCTGGCCGCCCTGGTGGAACAGGGCAGCCTGGAGGCGCAGGTGTGTCAGCGGGCGATTGAGCGATACGGCCTGCACACCGAGCGTGCGGCGTCGTGGACTCACTGACACCTTAAGGTAAATGAGGACCAATTGTGGGAGCGGGCTTGCTCGCGAAGGCGTAGTGTCGGTTGGTGCATAGGTGACTGATCCACCGCCTTCGCGAGCAAGCCCGCTCCCACACAAGCCCGTTCCCACAGGGGGGGTTGGGTGTGCTTTAGAGGGTAGCAATCAACGCCGGCCCAAACGCCTCGCGCAAAAAATCCGGCGCGATGTAGCGCTGGTAATGCGCCTGCGACAACAGGAAAAACTCCCGATCAATCGCATCACGCAAATCCGCCAGGTGCCGCTCGCGAAACTCCGGTAGCAACGCCAAGCCATACGCATCCAGCCTGGAAATCACCCGCGCGCCCCGGGCAATCAGTTGATAGGCCCAGCAATAAGGCGACTGGTGCGGCATAAAACGGATCTTGCGCTCTTCCAGTTGCTGGCGCAGGCGCGCCGGGTCAAACACCTCCAGCTTGCTGGTCATGACCTGCACCAGCAACTGCTCAAGGCGCAGCCAGACCGCTTGTTTTTCCTCGGCGCTGTAGCCATTCCACTGAATGACTTCATGGTGATAGCGCTTGCAGCCACGGCACACCAGGTCGCCATACACGGTGGAACACAGGCCGACGCACGGCGTCTTGATGGTTTGATTGGGCATAAAAACCGCGTCTTTCCTAATCCACTACAAAAGGGTTCACAGGCGCTGCAGAGCGCTGAACTGCTGGTTCAACCACTGATACAACTGGGTGACCGCCCGCGACATCTGCCCGCGATGGGGGCAGGCGAAGCTCAAGGGGTACACATCCCCGGGAATCTCCGGCAACAGCACCACCAGGCGCTGGGCCTGCACATCGGCATACACATCCAGCCAGGTCTTGTAGGCGATGCCTTCACCGGCGACGGCCCAGCGCCGCACCACATCGGCGTCGTCACTGAACAGGGGGCCGGTGACTTGCACGGTCTGTTCGCCTAGCTCCCAGCGGTCATGCAGGCGGCCGTTTTGCAGGTAGAGCAGGCACGGGTGGCGGCTCAGGTCGTCGACGGATGTCGGTGTGCCGTGGCGCGCCACGTAGTCCGGTGATGCCACCAGCACCCGGCGGTTCCAGGGCGCCAGGGGCAGGGCGATGTAATTGGCGTCCTCGTTCCAGCCATAACGCAGGGCTACGTCCACCGGGTCGCGAAACAGGTTGGTGACCTGGTCCGACACCAGAAAGCGCAAGCTCAACTCAGGGTGCTGGCGGCGAAACTCGGTGAGCATCGGCAGCAGGATATTGCGCCCCAGGTCCGACGGCGCGGCGATCTGCAAGGTGCCACGCAGTGGCGCGTCATCGCCGCGCAAGCGTTCGCGGCCCAGCTCCAATTGCTCCAGCACGCCACGGGCGGTGGGCAGGTACTGTTCGCCCTCGGCGCTCAGGCGCAGGCTGCGGGTGGTGCGGGTAAACAGGCGCACCTCCAGCTCCCGCTCCAGGCGCTTGATCGCCGCCGCGACCTGGCCCGGCAACAGGTTGGCCTCCACGGCCGCGGCGGTGAAACTGCCCAGGGCGGCGCTGCGCAGAAACAGCCCGAGATCATCGATGCGGATCATTTTCACTCCAGCAATGAAAGTGTTGCTGCATTTTGTCGATTTTTCTTCTCCCTGGGAACGGTAAAGATGCAAGCCATCGAGGGCCATCGCCCCTCATCACTCGTGAGTTCCCATGAAAGCAATTACCTTTACCGAGCATGGCCTGCCCATCGACGACCCGCGCTCGCTGATTGATGTGAATATCGAAGCCCCCCAGCCGGGCCCTCGGGACCTGCTGGTGGAAGTGCAGGCCGTGGCGGTCAACCCGGTCGATACCAAGGTGCGTTCCGGCACCTTTGCCAAGGAGCCGAGAATCCTCGGCTGGGACGCGGCGGGCATCGTGCGCCAGGTGGGCGCCGACGTGACCCTGTTCAAACCGGGCGACGCGGTGTACTACGCCGGCTCCCTGATCCGCTCCGGCAGCTACAGCGAGTTCCAGGTGGTTGATGAGCGCATCGTCGGCCATCGTCCGCGCACACTGGATGCGGCGCACGCCGCCGCCTTGCCGCTGACCTCGATCACCGCCTGGGAGCTGCTGTTCGACCGCCTGGGCGTGACCGAAGGCGGCGGCGAGGGCGATGTGCTGCTGGTGGTGGGGGCTGGCGGCGGCGTGGGTTCGATCCTGGTGCAACTGGCCCGTCAACTCACCAACATGACGGTGATCGGCACGGCTTCGCGCCCGGAAACCATTGGGTGGGTCCAGCGCATGGGGGCCCATCATGTGATCGACCATCGCCGGCCGATGCTGGCCCAGCTCCAAGCGTTGGGCATTGACGCGGTCAGCCATGTCGCCAGCCTCACGCATACCGAGGAGTACCTGCCGCAACTGGTCGAAGTGCTTCGCCCACAAGGGCGGCTGGGGTTGATCGACGATCCCGCCAGCCTGGATGTGATGCCGCTCAAGCTCAAATCCTTGTCCTTGCACTGGGAACTGATGTTCACCCGCTCGTTGTTTGAAACGGTGGATATGATCCAGCAACACCACCTGCTCAACCGGGTTGCACAACTGATCGACCAGGGCGTGTTGCACACCACCCTGGGCGCACATTTCGGTGCGATCAACGCGGCCAATATGCGCAGCGCCCATGCCCTGGTCGAAAGCGGCAAGGCGCGGGGCAAGATTGTGCTTGAGGATTTCCAATGAACACCCTGATCAAAGCCATGGGCTTATCGCTGTGTATGATGCTCGCTGCATGTGCCAGCCAACCTACCAACGGAGTCGCCAGCATGACCAAACCTTTGATATCCATCGCCGTACTCAAGGCCAAGCCAGGCCAGGAACAAGCACTCAAGGCAGGCCTGCTGGCCTTGGTCGAGCCAACCCGCACCGAGCCTGGCAACCTGGATTACGTGTTGTTCGAACTGCGTGATGAGCCGGGCACGTTCTATATGCGTGAAGCGTTCAAAAACCAGGCGGCCCTCGATGCGCATTTCGCAATGCCGTACTTCCAGCGCTTTGCCGCCACGGCGGATGACTTGCTCCAGGAACCCCTGAAACTGATCTTTCTTGAGCAAGTCTCGAACTGATGCGTGGCGCCTGATAGATCGCTATCGCCGGCAAACCGGCGATAGCATTGGATCAATCCCAGCTCAACGCCCCACCAGTCTGATACTCGATCACGCGGGTCTCAAAGAAGTTCTTCTCTTTCTTCAAGTCCATGATCTCGCTCATCCACGGGAACGGGTTAGTGGTCCCTGGGTATTCTTCCTTCAAGCCGATCTGCGACAGGCGACGGTTGGCGATGAACTTGAGGTAGTCCTCCATCATCGCCGCGTTCATGCCCAACACGCCGCGCGGCATGGTGTCGCGTGCGTATTCGATCTCCAGCTGGGTCCCTTGCAGGATCATCTGGGTCGCTTCTTCCTTCATGTCGGCATCCCACAGGTGTGGGTTTTCGATTTTGATCTGGTTGATCACGTCGATGCCGAAGTTCAGGTGCATCGACTCATCGCGCAGGATGTACTGGAACTGCTCGGCCACGCCGGTCATTTTGTTGCGGCGGCCCATGGACAGGATCTGGGTGAAACCGCAGTAGAAGAAGATGCCTTCCAGCACGCAGTAGTAAGCGACCAGGTTGCGCAGCAGTTCTTTGTCGGTGTCGACGGTGCCGGTTTCGAACTTCGGATCGGAGATCGAACGGGTGTACTTCAGGCCCCAGGCTGCCTTTTTGGCGACCGATGGGATCTCGTGGTACATGTTGAAGATCTCGCCTTCATCCATGGCCAGCGATTCGATGCAGTACTGGTAGGCGTGGGTGTGGATCGCCTCTTCGAAGGCCTGGCGCAGGATGTACTGGCGGCACTCCGGGTTGGTGATCAGGCGGTACACGGCCAGCACCAGGTTGTTCGCGACCAGGGAATCGGCGGTGGAGAAGAAGCCCAGGTTGCGCATGACGATGCGACGTTCGTCGTCGGTCAGGCCTTCGGGGTTTTTCCACAGGGCGATGTCGGCGGTCATGTTGACCTCTTGCGGCATCCAGTGGTTGGCGCAGCCGTCGAGGTATTTTTGCCAGGCCCAGTCGTACTTGAAGGGTACGAGTTGGTTGAGGTCGGCGCGGCAGTTGATCATGCGCTTTTCGTCAACGGCGACACGGGCGGAAGCGCCTTCGAGTTCGGCGAGGCCTTCGGCGACGTCGAGTTTGTCCAGGGCAGCCTTGGCGCGCACGATGGCGGCGGAGTCGTTGGCGGTGACGGCGCGGGCTTCGATGGCGGCGGCAGCGCCGGCACCGTCGAGGCGGTCCATGTTGGCTTCGGTGGCGTGGCCGGCGTTGGTGCCACGGATGACCGCTGCACCGGTGTCTTCGTTGTCGACTTCGTCCCAACTCAGCATGAAATACTCCTTCCTGGTCTGTTCTGGCGGCGTATGAAACCGTCCAGAAAACTCGATGATTACCGGCTTCGCACACTATGTAGTGGTCGGCTGCCTGGGTGGGCACACTATATGGTGTGTCGGAAAGTTGGTCAACGCACAACATGTGCGGTCTTCGGTCGCTGCCCGGCGCAAGATCGGCTATAACGCCTGGGTTTACTGGCCACACTCGGAATCTCAAGGGAATGAAAAATCTACTGATCCGCCCAGCGACCCCAGAAGACGCCGAGAGCATCTTCCTGGTGCATAAAAACTCCGTCGAAAACCTGTGCAATGCCGACTACGGTCCCGAGCAGATCGCCATGTGGCTCGACGGTCGCTCACCTGAGACCTACCGCTCGGCCATCGACGCGGGCAACCTGTGGTTGGCTTGCAACGACAGGCTCCAGGGCTTCGTGGAGATCGACGGCCATGAAGTCAGCAAGTTGTTTATTCGCGGGGAGGCAGCCGGGCAGGGGCTTGGTGCGCGTCTGCTGGCCGAAGCTTTGCAGCGCATCGCCGCAGCTGGGCATGACAGGGCCTATCTGGAGGCGACCCTGACCGCCGAAAAATTCTATGCCTCGCATGGCTTCCGCAAGATTGGCGAGGGAACATTCAGCCGGGGCAATAGCCCGGTGTCCATTGAGATCATCAAGATGGAGCGGGCTTTGTAGTTCGGTGCTCTACCAGTTGCTTCTTGCTGGTCCTGCAAGACTGCCTGCGTCTGCTCTGGAAGACGGGAGTTGTGATCCAGGCAAAGGCCAGTGTGTGCAACGTTCGCTATCAGTAATGTGGGGTTCTTCAGGGGTGGGGTTGGGTACATATCCGTTGCTGCGGTCACGGCCACTTAGGGTTCCGCTTTTACAGCGGGTCACTTTTGGAAAAGAGCCCCAAAAGTAACCAAAAGGGCTCTTGCCCCACCACTCGGTGCCTCGCCTAGGCTCGGCATGCCCGCAGTCAGGCATTGCTCCGTGGGCCCGCCGCGATCGGCCATCCATGGCCGTGTCGCGGCTACCCCGGCATCCATGCCGGGGTGCCCACTGCGCAATACCTGCCTGCGGCCATCGTGGTTTAACGGGGCGCCTAAGATCAAAAGCCAGATCAAAAGCAGAGCAACAGCAAAGCCGGGGTGCGAAGCTGCCTTCCCCTGTGGGAGCTGGCTTGCCTGCGATGGCGGTTCATCAGCCAATACATTTATCGACTGATACATCGCCATCGCAGGCAAGCCCGCTCCCACAGGAGTCCGCGCACGCTTCGACGATCAGGTCGGCTGTCAGGCCGCCTCGCTTTGCTTTTGATCTGAGGCGCCCCGTTAAACCACGCTGGCCGTCATCCGATATTGATTTGGGGGGTAAACCGGCAGGACGCCGGTTTAGCCGCGCTGGGCCATGGATGGCCCATCGCGGCGGCCCCCCAAATCAATGTCGGATGACGGGCACACCGAGCCTGGGCGAGGTGCCGAGTGGTGGGGCAAGAGCCCTTTTGGTTACTTTTGGGGCTCTCTTTTCCAAAAGTGACCCGCTGTAAGAGCGGAACCAATAGCCGCCGTTACCGCAGCAACGGATATGTACCCAACCCCAACCCCACCCAATACCCGACCAAAACCATCAGCATTTCTTGATCGCCATCAAGCAGCTTTTACCCCCTCACTTCCTATCATGGTCCCTGCCAAGCAATGAGGAAGCGACCATGTCAGAGACCTTCACCAAGGGCATGGCCAGGAATATCTACTTCGGAGGAAGCGTGTTCTTCTTCCTGATATTCCTGGCCCTGACCTACCACACCGAACAAACCTTTCCCTCTCGCAGTAATCAGGAGCTACTCACCGAATCCGTGGTCCGCGGCAAGGGCGTCTGGGAGCGCAACAACTGCGTCGGCTGCCACACCTTGCTGGGCGAGGGCGCGTACTTTGCGCCGGAACTGGGCAATGTGTTCAACCGCCGTGGCGGCGATGAAGCGTTCAAGCCATTCCTGCACGCCTGGATGAAGATGCAACCCTTGGGCGTTCCGGGCCGGCGCGCGATGCCGCAATTCAACCTCAGCGATCAGGAGGTGGACGATATGGCCGAGTTCCTCAAATGGAGCTCGAAGATCAACACCAATGGCTGGCCGCCAAACAAGGAGGGCTGAGGGATGCGTACCGTCAATCCATATCTGAAATTCCAATCCCAGGCCGTCGCCAAACCCTACTTTGTATTCGCGCTGATCCTGTTCCTGGGCCAGGTGCTGTTCGGTTTGATCATGGGCCTGCAATACGTGATCGGCGACTTCCTGTTCCCGCTGATCCCGTTCAACGTGGCCCGCATGGTCCACACCAACCTGCTGATTGTCTGGCTGCTGTTCGGGTTTATGGGCGCCGCCTACTACCTGGTGCCGGAAGAGGCCGACCGCGAGTTGCACAGTCCCAAGCTGGCGATCCTGTTGTTCTGGGTGTTTGCCGCCGCCGGCGTGTTGACCATCCTCGGTTACTTGCTGGTGCCCTATGCGGCCCTGGCCAAGTTGACCCATAACGAACTGCTGCCGACCATGGGCCGTGAGTTCCTGGAACAGCCGACCATCACCAAAATGGGCATCGTGGTTGTCTGCCTGGGCTTTCTCTACAACATCGGCATGACCCTGCTCAAGGGCCGCAAGACCACCGTGAGCATGGTGATGATGACCGGGCTGATCGGCCTGGCGGTGTTCTTCCTGTTCTCGTTCTACAACCCGGGCAACCTGGCTCGGGACAAGTTCTACTGGTGGTGGGTGGTGCATCTTTGGGTGGAAGGCGTGTGGGAGCTGATCATGGGCTCGATGCTCGCCTTTGTGCTGATCAAGGTCACCGGCGTCGACCGCGAGGTCGTGGAAAAATGGCTGTACGTGATCATCGCCATGGCCCTGATCACCGGGATCATTGGCACCGGTCACCACTTCTTCTGGATCGGCGCGCCTGAGGTGTGGTTGTGGGTCGGCTCGATCTTCTCGGCCCTGGAGCCCCTGCCTTTCCTGGCGATGGTGATGTTTGCCTTCACCATGGTCAAACAGCGTCGCCGCCAGCACCCGAACCGGGCAGCCACGTTGTGGGCCAAGGGCACCACGGTCACGGCGTTCTTCGGCGCCGGGGTCTGGGGGTTCCTGCACACCCTGGCACCGGTCAACTTCTACACCCACGGCACCCAACTGACCGCCGCCCACGGCCACCTGGCGTTCTTCGGTGCCTACGCGATGATCGTCATGACCCTGATCAGCTACGCCATGCCCCGCCTGCGCGGTATTGGTGAAGCACCGGATGCACGCTCGCAGACCCTGGAGATCTGGGGCTTCTGGATGATGGTCCTGTCGATGGTGATGATCACCCTGTTCCTCACCGCTGCCGGTGCCGTGCAGGTCTGGCTGCAACGCTGGCAAGTGGACGGTGTGGCGCTGCCGTTCATGGCCACCATGGACCACCTGACGGTGCTGTTCTGGGCACGCCTGGCCAGTGGCGTGGTGTTCCTGCTCGGCCTGCTCTGCTACCTGTGGAGCTTCCGGCAGCGGGGCAAGGGCTTGAACTCTGCCGCTCCCGTGACGGCTTAACCGGTAAACGTCAATCCCCAAGAGGGCGGCCCGGCAGGTTCTGCGGGCCGTTTTACGTCTGGAGCACTTCACATGGCCTTTACCCTTGAGTTGGAAGAGTGGGTCGGCAGTGTCTGGCACCGCTTTATCACCCGCCGCGCCAGTGCCGACTTCCCCGAGGCGCGGGTCGATCTGGTCGACCGCCAGCGCAGCCTGGCCCTGTTGTTCCGCGCCCTGGGCGGCGCCCATGGGATAGCCGTGGAAGCCGCCAGCGAGCGCGATCTGCTGCTGCGGCGCAACCTGTTGATGCGTATCGCCGGCACCTGCCGGCAGGCGCCCCTGGCCTCGTGCGATGGTCATCGCCTGCGCCTGCCGGCAAGCCTGGCGGTGTTTCCCTCGGCCGCCCTGAACCTGGAACTGTACCGCTGGCTGGCGCTGCTGGCCGCGCACGCCGGGCCGATGACCCACTGGGCCCGGGACAATCAGCGCTGGACCTGGCTGCTGTTGCAGCGCTACCCGGCCATGCTCCCCAGTTATCAGCGCCTGGTGGACGCCCACCTGCAATTGCGCCCCGATCCCGCCACCCTCAACCCCGCCGAAGCTGCCGTAGAAAAAGCCTTGCGCAAGGCCCTGCGCGAACCCGGCAGCATCCGCCAGTTACCCCGCAGCGAGCGCGCCGCCTGGCCGTTGCCGCTGTGGCTGTATCCACCCTTGCACCTGCACAGCCCGCAGGCCGCAGATCAGGACGAAGAGGGCGACGACCTGGCAACCCGGCCCGGCGAACAGCAGGGTGCGCCTAAACAGGCCAACCGGGTCGACGACAACAGCCGCGACGGCGGCCTGTTGGTGGTGCGCCTGGAAAACCTGTTCAGTTGGACCGAGCATGTCGATCTGGACCGCTGGGCCGACGATTCCGAGGACGAAGATGCCGCGCGGGTCGCCGAAGACCTCGACCAGTTGAGCCTGTCGCGCCAGCGCGTGCGCAAGAGCGGCGGGCTCAAGTTGCACCTGGATCTGCCCCCGGCCGACGTCGACGATATCCCCCTGGGCGAAGGCATCAAGCTGCCCGAGTGGGACTACCGCCAACAGTGCCTGCAAGCGAATTTCGTCAACCTGCAACTGATGCAACCCCGGGACAGTGCGCCCCAGCCGTTGCCGGCGCGCCTGTTGCCCCAGGCCGCGCGCTTGCGCCGCCAGTTCCAGCAACTGCGCACCGACCGCCAATGGCTGCGCCAACAGCCCCAGGGCGCAGAACTGGACCTGCAGGCGTGGTTGGACTTCCATGTCGAACGCCAGCACGGAGCGTGCGCCGAACGTGGCCTGTTCAAGGAGCAGCGCCGCACCCGGCGGGACCTGGCCTGTTTGCTGCTGGCCGATTTGTCGATGTCCACCGACGCCCATTTGAACAATACGCAAAAGGTCATTGACGTGATCCGCGACAGCCTGTTGCTGTTTGGCGAAAGCCTGGCGGGCCTGGGCGATGCGTTTGCCTTGTATGGCTTCTCGTCTTTGCGTCGCCAGCAGGTGCGCCTGCAGCAGCTCAAGTCATTCCAGCAACCCTACGACGACCATACCCGTGGCTGCATTCAGGGCCTGAAACCGGGTTATTACACGCGCATGGGCGCAGCCATCCGCCACGCCACCCAGACCCTGGGGGCCTGCAAGCAACGGCGCAAACTGCTGTTGATTGTGACCGATGGCAAGCCCAACGACCTGGACTTGTATGAGGGGCGCTATGGCGTGGAGGACACCCGCCAGGCCGTGATGGAAGCGCGGCGCCAGGGCCTGGTGCCGTTCTGCATCACCATCGACAAACAGGCCGGGGATTACTTGCCGTACATGTTCGGCGCCCACGGCTACACCCTGATCCGTCAGCCGGAGCAACTGCCGTTACGCTTGCCGCAGCTCTACCGGCAGTTGACCGAAGATCAGTAGAAGTCCCGGGGCAGCCAGAAAAACATCACGATGCAGAACACGGCCAGCCCCAGGCAGAACCATTGGAAGCGCTTGAGCCGTCGCGCCTCAAGGTGTGCGGTGGAGGCGGGCAGGGGCATGGCGCAGCGTTCGCAGGCCGTCTGCGCCGGCGGGTTGGCATGTTGGCAATACAGGCAGACCCGCACGGCGTTCATTCGAATTGCTCCAGGCGCAGGCGGTCAAGAATGGCGATCTGGCGCCCGTCCTGGGTGATGATTTTTTCGTCGATCAAGCGGCGAATGATCCGCGAAAACGTCTCCGGTTGGATCGACAGGTGCCCGGCGATCAACTGCTTGGCCATGGGCAGTTCGAACGAACTGTCGACGCTGTGCAGGCGCACCAGTTGCGTCATCAGGTAACGCACCACCCGGTGGGTGGCGTTTTTCAGCGACAGGGTCTCGATCTCGTTGACCCGTTGGTGCAGGCGCACACACAACTTGCCCAGCAGGGCGAAAGTCAGGCGGCTGTTGCTGTGGAGCAGGCGCATATAGGTGGCGTTGGACAGGCGATACAACTGCGTGGGGCACACCGCTTCGGCGCAGGCCACGTAGTTGGGCGTGTCCATCAGCATCATCGCCTCGGCGAAGGTCTGTCGTTCGCCGATCACCTCAAAGACTTTTTCCTGGCCGTCCGGGGTCAGGCGGTAGACCTTCACCGCGCCGGCAATCACGAAGTAAAACGCATCGGCCGGTTCGCCCTGGCGGAACAACGGCTCGCCCTTGTCGACACTCAGCAGTTGACTGCTGGCCATCAACTCATCCATCTGCTCTTCGTTGAGCGGCTCGAACAGGTGATGGCTGCGCAGGATCTGATGATGCACGCGGTGCAAAACCCGGGGTGCATCCTTGGAACAGCTCAGGGACGGGATCATACAAGCCACAACGACAGGCCGCTGGCCGCCGCCATCATCGAACCGAGGATCACGAACCAGGCGAGGGGCTGGATGACTTTTTTCATGGTGACTCCGTGGGGGCGGTAATAAGGGATAACCGAGTAGAGCAAGAGCTGGGCCAAGGCACGGGCCTTGTAAAACCTGGGCTGTAGCGCCTTGAGGGTCAAAATGACCTGGCCTATAAGGGTTTTTTTAACCCTCTAATGGTTATTTAAACCCTCATATACAACACCGCCCCCCTGTGGGAGCTGGCTTGCCTGCGATGGCATCGCTGCGGTGTAACCGCCAGACCGAGGTGTTTGCATCCCAGGCAAGCCAGCTCCCACAGGGGTGGGGCGGCGCACCGGGGAATTCGGCCCGGCCCTTGCAACACTGATTGCGCGACGGCCCCAAGGATAGTGCGCCGCCTCTGGACCCCGCTTGATCTGCGACAAGGGCCAGGGGCGGGCAATCCCGGATGATCGGGCCGGCAATGACTTGAGGAGTGGTGGTATGCAAGTGCTGGATCGACGCAAGGCTATGTCGATTACCCCGTTGTTTCGCCTGGCTTTCCGGCCATTTTTCCTCGGTGGCTGCCTGTTGGCGCTGCTGGCGATCCCCCTGTGGCTGCTGGCCCTGGCCGGCGATGCGGGCTGGCAGCCGGCGGGCGGTTGGCTGGCGTGGCATCGCCATGAGCTGCTGTTCGGTTTTGCCCTGGCAATCATCGGCGGGTTCCTGCTGACGGCGGTGCAGACCTGGACCGGCCGCCCCGGCATCAGCGGCATGCCCCTGGCGGTGCTGGCCGGGGTATGGCTGGCCGCACGCCTGGCCTGGCTGTTCAACCTGCCGTGGCCGCTGCTGGCGGTGCTGGAGCTGAGCTTTCCCCTGGCGGTCGCCGGGCTGATGGGCTGGACCCTGTGGAAAGTGCGACAACAACGCAACTACCCGATTGTGCTGGTCCTGCTGTTGTTGGCCCTGGCCGATGGCCTGTCCCTGTATGGCCTGCTGCGCGCTGACGAAGGCTGGCAGCGCCAGGCGGTGTTGACCGGGTTGTGGCTGGTGGCGGCGATGATGGGCTTGATCGGCGGGCGGGTGATTCCGTTCTTCACCCAGCGAGGCCTGGGGCGCACTGAAGCAGTGAAGCCCTGGCCGTGGCTGGATTACCTGCTGTTGGCAGGCTCGGCGCTGGTGGCGCTGCTGTATGCCAGCGGCGTGGCGCTGATGCCCAGCCTTTGGGTCGGCCTGTTGTTTGCCCTGCTGGGGCTCGGTCATCTGCTGCGCCTGGTGCGCTGGCACGACCCAGGCTTGTGGCGCGTGCCGCTGCTGTGGTCGCTGCACCTGGCCTATGCCTGGCTGGCTGTGGCCTGCCTGGGTATGGCGCTGTGGCACGTGGGCGTGCCACTGAGCCCGAGCCTGGCGGTGCATGCGCTGACGGTCGGGGCAATGGGCGGGTTGATCCTGGCGATGATCGCGCGGGTCAGCCTCGGTCATACCGGCCGGCCTCTGACGCCGCCCAAGGGCATGACCCTGGCTTTCGCGCTGTTGAACCTGACCTGCCTGAGCCGGGTGCTGCTGGTGCTGATCTGGCCGTATGCCGCGCTGTGGCTGGCGGGCCTGTGCTGGACCCTGGGCCTGGGCCTGTATCTATGGCGCTATGCCCCAATGCTGTGGCGTGCGCGGGTTGACGGCCATCCGGGCTAGGAGAACGGCAATGCTCTATTCGTGGTTATTGATTGTGCATCTGCTGGCGGCCATCGCCTTTATCGGCACGCTGTTCTTCGAGGTTTTCATCTGGCACCGCGCCCGCGAAGAGTTGGCCTGGTCGGCGCAGTTCACCAGCGAGCAAGCCATTGCCCGGCGTTCGCGGCAGGTGCTGCATGGGGTGGTGGTGCTGTTGTATGGCGCGGGCGTCGGCCTGGCCTGGCATTACCGCGGCGTGCTGGGCGCGCCCTGGGCCAGTCATTTTTCGGCGATGTTGAGCCTGAAGATCGTATTGGCGCTGAGCATCATCGGGCATTACCTGTTGCTCGCGTACTGGCTGACGCAAAAGCGCCTGAGCCCGTTGCGAGCGGTATGGATTCGCCGCAGCATCCTTGGGCATATGGTGCTGATCGTGATCCTGGCCAAGCTGATGCTGCGCTGAGTCCTGTAGGCGCGAGCAAGCTCGCTCCTACGGAGAGGGGTCAGGCTGTTAGCGCACGAACAAACAACACGTCATTTTCCAGATGAATATGCTCCAGCAAGTCTGCATGAAACGCTTCCAGCCCTTGATACAGGGTGCGCCAGGTATTGCACGCGTCAGCCGGCGGCTGGATGCGATGGGTCAGCGCCAGCAACTGCTCCAGGGCCTGGCCGTGTTGTTCATGCTCATAGCGCATGACCTGGATCGGCGGCGCGGCCTGGGGGCCCATGCCCATTTGCAGCATCGGGAACAGCACCTGTTCCTCCTTGAGCATATGGCCCTCCAGTTCCTGCTCGATATCCCGCAACAAGTCGGCCAGGCCATTGGGGCAGGCCAGGTGATGGCCGTGGACCTGCTCGACGCGGCTGGCCAGGCGGATCAGTTCCGGCAGTTGTTCGCGGTGGCGGGCGTGGTAACGCTGCAGCAAATGCTCGATCAATTGCGCTTGGGGCAGGCTGTCCGGGGCGATGGCGTTCATCGGGTTTCCTCATCAAGTGAACAGATAAGCCGGTGATTGCATGCCTTGTGCCACCGGCAAGTCATTGAAAAAACGCGATTAATTTTTTGTAGTGGTCAGGAACACCCTGATGCTGCACGGTAGAACCGACCATACAAGGGTAGCAATGACCATGTTGCGTGAAAGTCTGTCGGCCGATCTGATTGTCGAACTGCCCAATGCTGTGCGCCTGCAACGCCTGGTGCAGACCCTGCGTGAATATTTCCATAGCGGCGCCGTGGGCCTGTTGCGCCTGGACGGCGACGACAGCCTGCGCCCGGTGGCCACGGTGGGGCTGGTGCATGAGGCCCTTGGCCGACGCTTTGTGATTGCCCAGCACCCGCGGCTGGCGGCGATCATGGCGTCCCGCGAGCCGACCTGGTTCGAACCCGACAGCCGCCTGCCGGACCCGTATGACGGGTTACTCGATACCCAGGTCGGCGAACCGCTGCCGGTGCATGACTGCATGGGCGTGAGCCTGTTCGTCGAAGGCCGGCCCTGGGGCGCGATCACCCTGGACGCGCTGCATGCCGGGACCTTCGACGCCAATGCCCGCGAGCAACTCAAGCGCTGCACCTTGCAGATCGAGGCCGCGGTGCGGGTCACACGCCTGGAGCAGGAAAACCGCAGCCTGCGCCTGTCGCGCAATGAACCACTGGCGGGTTTGCCCAGCGTCGAAGATGGCGAAATCCTCGGCCAGAGCCCGGTGCTGCATCAACTGCTCAACGAGCTGGATGTGCTCGCCGATTCGGACCTGCCGGTGCTGCTGCTCGGCGAAACCGGGGTGGGCAAGGAGTTGTTTGCGCGCCGTCTGCATCGCCTGTCGCGGCGCAGTAAAAAGCCGCTGATCCAGGTCAACTGCGCGGCGCTGCCGGAGTCGTTGGCCGAGAGCGAGTTGTTCGGGCATGTCAAAGGTGCGTTTTCCGGCGCCACCAGCGACCGTGCCGGGCGTTTTGATGCGGCCAACGGCGGCACGCTGTTCCTCGATGAAGTGGGCGAGTTGCCGTTGAGTGTGCAGGCCAAACTGCTGCGCACCTTGCAGAACGGCGAGATCCAGCGCCTGGGTGCCGACAAGCCGTTGCATGTGGATGTACGGATTATCGCCGCGACCAACCGCCACCTGCCCGAGAGCATTCGCCAAGGATTGTTTCGCGCCGATCTGTACCACCGACTGTCGGTGTACCCGGTACCGATCCCGGCGCTGCGCGAGCGTGGCCACGATGTGCTGCTGCTGGCCGGGCATTTCCTGGAGCTCAACCGGGCGCGCCTGGGCCTGCGCGGTTTGCGTCTGTCTCCGGCGGCCGAGCAGACCCTGCTCGGTTATGCCTGGCCGGGCAATGTCCGCGAGCTGGAACACGTGATCAGCCGCGCCGCTCTGAAGCAGTTGAGCCGGGGTGGCAATCGCAACCAGATCATGACCCTGGAAGCCGAGCTGCTGGATCTCGACAGCGCCACCTTGGCCCAGGCCCCTGTGCCTGAAGTGCCGGCGCCGGCGTTCCAGAGCTTGAGCGATGCGGTGGACGACTGCCAGCGCCAGAAGGTGCGCCAGGCGTTGAGCCTGTCCGGCGATAACTGGGCCAGCGCTGCGCGCATGCTCGGCCTGGACTCCAGCAACCTGCACAAACTGGCGCGGCGCCTGGGGCTCAAGTAACGGCCTGCGACGCCATGCCGCGGCGCGCAGTTGATCGCGATCAAGGTGCGCAGGGCGGCGGCTGATCAGACTGTGGCGAATTGACCGGAGGTTCGCCCCATGCCCCTTTCCCTGGCGCAGATGCGCCGCAACTACACCCTGTACGGTTTGCGGGATGACCTGGTACAGGACGATCCCCTCGTATTGTTCGGCCAGTGGCTGGAGCAGGCGCGCAAGACTGAAGTGGCGCCGGTGGAGGCCAACAGCATGGCCCTGGCCACCGTCGATGCCCAGGGCCGTGCCCATTGCCGGATCCTCTTGCTCAAGGGCTTCAGCGCTGAAGGCTTCACCTTTTTCGGCCACTACCAGAGCGCCAAGGGCCAGGAGCTGGCGAGCAATCCCAGCGCGGCCATGACCTTTTTCTGGCCGGGCCTGGAACGCCAGGTGCGCATCGAAGGCACGGTCGTGCGTTTGGCGCCGCAGCTGTCCGATGAGTACTTCAACTCACGGCCCCTGGCCAGCCAGGTCGGCGCCTGGGCGTCGCCGCAAAGCCAGCCCCTGGCCCATCGCGCCGAGCTGGAAGGCCGTCTGCGCGATGCCACCCAACGCTTTGCCGGGCAACCACCGCCGCGCCCGGCGGAGTGGGGCGGTTACTGCCTGCAACCCGAGCGTGTGGAGTTCTGGCAGGGCCGCGCCGATCGCCTGCACGACCGCCTCGATTACCGCCTGCACGACGGCACCTGGCAGCGCAGCCGCCTGGCCCCCTGAATTCACCTAGAGGTACCTCCTCGGAGGAATAGGCCCGCCGGCCTTTGCGGTGCAGGCTGGCGCCATTGCTCATTTATTCCGGGATTTTCACCATGGCACATCTGACTCAACGCAATTTCGTCTCACTGAATATCGCCGTACTGACCATCAGCGATACGCGCAATTTTGACAGCGACACCTCGGGGCAAACCCTGTGCGACCGCGTGCAAGCCGCTGGTCACGCGCTGATTGACCGGGCCTTGGTGGTGGACGATATCTACCAGATCCGCGCACAGATTTCGCAATGGATCGCCGACCCCCAGGTGCAAGTGATCCTCACCACCGGCGGCACCGGCTTTACCGCGCGGGACAACACCCCGCAAGCGGTATTGCCACTGCTGGACAAGCATGTCGAAGGCTTTGGCGAACTGTTCCGCCAGGTGTCCCTGCAAGAGATTGGCATGTCGACCCTGCAATCGCGCGCCCTGGCCGGCATGAGCAATGGCGTGCTGGTGTGCTGCATGCCCGGTTCGCCCGGCGCCTGCCGCACCGGTTGGGACAAGATCCTCCTGGGGCAACTGGACAGCCGCACCGGGCCCTGTAACTTCGCCCCGCACCTCAAGCCCCAGGCCGCGCAAGTGCTGGAACCTTGTGAGGCTCGGCCATGACTACATCGGTGTGTGAAAGCGGCGAACTGATCCCGGTGGATGAGGCCATCGAACGCCTGTTGGCCCAGGCACCGCCACCGCCGTCCACGCAGCAGGTGAAAACCGCCCAGGCCCTGGGCCGGGTGTTGGCCGGCGACATCTTTTCCCCGGTAAACCTGCCGGCCTGGGACAACAGCGCCATGGACGGCTACGCCTTGCGCGCTGCCGACCTGCCGGCCGAGGGCGGTTACCTGCGCCTGGCCGGGCGGATTGCCGCTGGCGAGGAGGCCGCGACGGCGTTGGGCAGCGGGCAGACCATGCGCATTTTTACCGGCGCACCCTTGCCGGCCGGGGCCGACACCGTGGTGCCCCAGGAGCGTTGCCGGGTCTATGGCCAACGCATCTGGTGCCCGCCGATGCGCACGGGTGAGCATGTGCGCAAGCAAGGCGAAGAAGTGACCCAGGGCGCCTTGCTGCTGCCGGCCGGCAAGCGCCTGCGCGCCCAGGAACTGGGCCTGCTGGCGGCTGCCGGGCTGGCCCAGGTCAAAGTCTATCGACCGTTGCGGGTGTGCCTGTTGAGCAGTGGTGATGAACTGCGCGAGCCGGGCGATCACCTGGCTCCAGGGCAGATCTACAACAGCAATCGCCACTGCCTGGCGGCCTTGCTGCAAGGCTGGGGCGTGGAGGTGCATGACTATGGGGTGATGGCCGACGAATTGGCCGTCAGCCGCGATGCATTGAGCCTGGCGTCCTCGGAATGCGACCTGCTGCTGACCTCCGGCGGAGTGTCGGTGGGCGAGGAAGATCACCTCAAGCAAGCCATCAAGGAACTGGGCCACGTTGATTTCTGGCGCCTGGCGATTCAGCCGGGCAAGCCCCTGGCGTTTGGCGATGTAGCCGGCAAACCGTGGATCGGTTTGCCCGGCAACCCTTCGGCCGCACTGATTACCGCGTTGGTGGTGGTGCGTCCGTTTCTGTTGCGCGCCCAGGGTGTGACCGAGGTCACGTCGGTGCCGCTGCTGGTGCCGGCCGATTTTATCTGGGCCCAGCGCAACCGCCGTCGCCAATACCTGCGCGCACGTCTGACGCCGGGTCTCGACGGCCAGGCGCGGGTCACGCTGCACCCCCGGCAAAGCTCGGCGATGCTCAGCGCCGCATGTTGGGCCGATGGCCTGGCGATTGTGGAGCGTGATCAGCTAGTGGAGAAGGGCGGGCTGGTGCGGTTCGTGTCTTTTGCCGAACTGATGCAGTAACCCCCTTTGATGGAAATCACTGTGGGGGCGGTGTTGGTGATGAATTTTCTGATGAGGATCAACCATGCAACTGGTCTGCCCGGCAGGCAATCTGCCTGCGCTCAAAGCCGCCGTGCGCCAAGGTGCCGATGCGGTGTACGTGGGGTTTCGCGATGACACCAACGCCCGGCATTTTGCCGGGCTGAATATGGACGACAAGCAGTTCGACGGTGCCGTCGCCCATATCCGCCAGCACCAGCGCAAGCTGTATGTGGCCGTCAATACCTACCCGCAACCCAAGGGCTGGGAGCGCTGGCAACGGGCGGTGGACCGCGCTGCCGACCATGGCGTGGATGCCCTGATCGCAGGTGATCCGGGGGTGCTGCAGTACGCCAGCAGCCGCCATCCGCAAATGGCCTTGCACCTTTCCGTACAGGGCTCGGCTACCCATGCGGCGGCGTTGCAGTTCTACGCCGAGCGCTACGGTATCCGTCGTGCGGTTTTGCCCCGGGTGTTGTCCTTGGCCCAGGTCAAGCATGTGGCCGCCAGCAGCTCGGTGCCGATTGAGGTGTTTGGCTTTGGCAGCCTGTGCATCATGGCCGAGGGCCGTTGCCACCTGTCTTCGTATATCACTGGCGAATCGCCGAACCTGTGTGGCGTGTGCTCACCGGCCAAGGCGGTGCGCTGGAGTGAAGACGCCGACGGCCTGAGTGCGCGCCTGAGTGAAGTGCTGATCGACCGCTACACCCCGGACGAACCGGCAGGCTACCCGACCCTGTGCAAGGGCCGCTTCATGGTCGATGGCAAGCGCTTCCATGCCCTCGAAGAACCCACCAGCCTCGACACCCTGGACCTGATCCCCGAGTTGCTCGCCATGGGCGTCGCAGCGGTAAAAATCGAAGGCCGCCAGCGCAGCCCGGCGTATGTCGAGCAAGTCACCGGGGTCTGGCGCGCCGCGCTGGACGCCCACCGCAGCGCGCCGGAACGCTTTGTGGTCAAGGACCAGTGGCGCAGTGTGCTGGCCGGTCTATCCGAAGGCAGCCAGACCACCCTGGGCGCCTACCATCGTTCGTGGCAATGAGGAGCCGTACATGAAACTCAGCCTGGGACCGGTGCTGTTTTACTGGGATAAGCAACAACTGGGGCAGTTCTACTCCGAGATGGCCAGCCTGGCGCTGGATGTGATCTACCTGGGGGAAACCGTGTGCTCCAAACGCCGCGCGTTCAACCTCGATCAATGGTTGGGCCTGGGCCGCGAATTGCGCTCGGCGGGTAACGCGCAAATCGTGCTGTCGAGCCTGACTCTGATCGAGGCCGCGTCGGAGCTGTCGAGCCTGCGTCGCCTATGTGACAACGGCGAGGTGTTGGTGGAAGCCAATGACATGGGCGCCGTGCAACTGCTCGCCGAACGCAAGCTGCCCTTTGTCGGCGGCCCGGCGCTGAATCTGTATAACGGCCACGCTCTCGTGCAATTGCTGGATGCGGGGATGATGCGCTGGGTGCCGCCGGTGGAATGTTCGGCCGCACTGATTGGCGATGTGCTGGAGCAGGTGCGTGAACTGGGCCGGCCGTTGCCTGAAGTCGAAGTGTTCGCCTATGGGCATCTGCCCCTGGCCTATTCGGCGCGCTGCTTTACGGCGCGGGCGGAAAACCGGCCCAAGGATGACTGCCAGTTCTGCTGCCTCAACTACCCGGATGGCATGGCCTTGACCAGCCAGGAAGGGCAGGCGCTGTTTACGTTAAATGGCATCCAGACCATGTCGGCGGATGTCACCAACCTGTTGGCCGACTATCCCGGGCTGGTCAGTTGCGGCGCCGACCTGCTGCGCCTGAGCCCACGGGCCCAGGGCATGGTGGGCATCGTCGAAGCCTTTGACCGGGTCCGCCAGGGGGCCACGCCGCCGTTGTTTGTCGAAGGTTGCAATGGCTACTGGCACGGCCAGGCCGGGATGTTGCGGGTCGAGGAGGTGGGGCTGTGCTGAATCGCAAACAATGGCTGCTCAAGGGCGCCGACCGCTTACTGCCGCTGATGCGCAAGGTGCCCTTTGTGGTGCAGCGCCTGGCGTTGCAACAGGCGCTGAATCGCTGCCTGGCCGAACCTTTGCGCGATGGCGGTTTTGAACTGCTGCGTGGGCGCTGGATGTGCCTGCGCATTCCCGACCTGGGCTTGCGCTGGTACCTGACCCTGGGCCGGGACGGACTGCGCATTGCCGAAAAGGCCGAGGCGCAGGTGACCATCAGCGGCAACTGGCGCGAGTTCCTGTTATTGGCCAGCCGTCAGGAAGATCCGGACACCTTGTTCTTTCGTCGGCGGTTGGTGATCGAAGGGGATACGGAGTTGGGGCTGGGCCTGAAGAACCTGATCGACAGCCTCGACCCGGATGTGCTGCCGCCCTGGTTGTGGCGCAATCTGGAGCGGGCCGGTAAAGGCCTGGCGGCGTGAGATAGCGCTGGCGCAGATCCCCTGTGGGAGCGGGCTTGCTCGCGAAAGCGGTGGGTCAGTCAACATCAATGTTGGCTGGGCCGACGTCTTCGCGGCGATGCGGCGATCCGACAAGCCCGCTCCCACATTTGATCTTCACTGCTTTGAGCATTGCGTTCGCTTAACTGACCGGCTTTAGGGCAAGCCCACTCCCACATTGGGAACATGCCGGGTTCAAAAAAGCTGGGCTATTGCTCCATGGCCTGCAGGATCGCATGGGCCGCTTTCACCCGCTCGGCATTGGGGTAGTTCTTGTTCGCCAGGATCACTACGCCGATGCCTCTGCTCGGCACATAAGCGATATAGGCGCCAAAGCCACCGGTCGAGCCGGTTTTGTTTACCAGGGTGTTGGCGCGCAGCGGCTGGGCGGGTTTCAGCCAGGTGACCGGGTGCGGCTCCGTGGCCATGAGCGTCGAATTACCGGCGAGCAGTTCGTCAACACTCAGCGGGTAAGGGTACATCTCCCATCCCAGGCCCTGGGTGGTGTTGCCCACGGTGTAATAGCCGGTATGGGTGGCGGCGATGGCCTGTTGCAACGGTTGTTCCAACGGCGTCGGGTCCATGTTCAGCGCCATGTAGCGGGCCAGGTCCGCCGGGCTGGTCTTCACCCCGTAGGCTTCGCTGTCCAGCGCCCCCGGGCTGACACGCAACGGCTTGCCGGCCTTGTCGTAGCCCTGGGCATACAGACCCATTTGCGCCTTGGGCACTGTGAGATAGGTGTGCTGGAGGCCGAGCTTGGGCAACAGGGTCTTTTCCATGGCCACATCGAACGGTTGCTGAAGGCTCTGCGCCGCCAGGTAGCCGAACAGGCCCAGGCTGGGGTTGGAGTACTGGCGGTGGGTGCCAGGGGGAAAAGTGGCTTTCCAGTGCTGGAAGTAGCCGATCATTTGCTGTGCATTGTCCGCCTTGCTGGGGAACTGCAACGGCAGCCCGCCAGCGGTGTAGGTGCCCAGGTTGAGCACGCTGATGTGATCGAACAGGCTGCCGCGCAAGGCTGGCAGGTAGTGGCTGGCCGGCTCCGCGAGCTGCAGCTTGCCAGTGGCCTGGGCATAGCCGGCCAGGGTGGCGGTGAAGGTCTTGCTCACCGAGCCGATCTCGAACAGGGTGTTCTCGCTGACGGGTTGCTGGTTGTCTTTGGTGGCAATACCGTAGTTAAAGTATCGGGCCTTGCCATCTTGCACGATGGCGACCGCCAGGCCGGGAATTGCCTGCTGCTGCATCAGCGGCTTGACGGTGGCGTCTACCACCTGACGCAGGTCGGCAGCGGCCATGCAGTTGCCGGCACCGAGCAATAGGCTGAGAATCGTGACGTTGCGCACATGTTGGTACATGATGTGGTCGCTTCCTTGAGGAGGGTCGGGTTAATCACTGCCTGCGCAGGCGCCGCCAAGATAGGCAGTTTGCCGGCCCCGGACAACCGATGATATCTCGCCCCAGTCATTAGAAAAATTTGGCCTTAGACCATGCTGCGTTCCCATTTACCCCTTAATGCATTGCGTGCTTTCGAAGCCTCCGCCCGGCATTTGAGCTTTACCCGGGCGGCCATCGAGCTGTGCGTGACCCAGGCGGCGGTCAGCCATCAGGTCAAGAGCCTGGAGGTACAACTCAACGTCATCCTGTTCAAGCGCCTGCCCCGTGGCCTGATGCTCACCCGCGAGGGCGAGACGCTGCTGCCGGTGCTGCGCGAGTCCTTTGACCGTATCGCCCAGACCCTCGGCCAGTTCCAGGCCGGGCATTACCGTGAGGTGCTCACGGTGGGGGCGGTGGGCACGTTTGCGGTGGGCTGGCTGCTACCGCGCCTGGCGGATTTCCAGGCGCGCTGCCCGTTTATCGATCTGCGGTTGTCGACCCATAACAACCGCGTGGACGTGGCGGCCGAGGGCCTGGATTACGCGATCCGCTTCGGCGCTGGCGCCTGGCATGGCACCCATGCCTGTGAGTTGCTGGAGGCGCCGCTGACGGTGTTGTGCGTGCCGGCGATTGCCCGCCAGTTGCAAGGCCCGGACGATGTGTTGAAGCACACATTGCTGCGCTCTTACCGGGCGGATGAATGGAACCTCTGGTTCCAGGCCGCAGGCTTGCCCGCCGACACCCTGGTGCCGCGCAGTATCGTGTTCGATTCGTCCCTGGCGATGATGGAAGCGGCGTTGCAGGGCAGTGGCGTGGCGCTGGCGCCGGCGATGATGTTCTCGCGGCAATTGGCCCAGGACGTGATCCGCCAGCCCTTCGATGTAGGCATCAGCACCGGCAGCTACTGGCTGACGCGCCTGCAGTCACGCGCCGAAACCCCGGCGATGCTGGCATTCAAGCAATGGCTGTTGGAGCAGGTGAAGGGCCTGTAGGCGCCTGGCTTGCTGGTGTCGGTGGCTTCTCGGACGCCATCGCAGGCAAGCCAGCTCCCACATTTGAATTGTGATGCGGCGCAAATGTGTGTCCGGCAAAAGTCCCCTGTGGGAGCGGGCTTGCCCGCGATGGCGATGGTTCAGGCGCTATTTTTGGTGGCTGGTATACCGCCATCGCAGGCAAGCCAGCTCCCACATTTGAATTGTGATGCGGCGCAAATGTGTGCCCGGCAAAGATCCCTTGTGGGAGCGGGCTTGCCCGCGATGGCGTCCGAGAAACCACCGCCGCAATTACACGAGGTATTTACGGAACCAGCCCAAGGTACGCTCCCAGGCCAGGTTCGCCGCAGCATCGTCGTAGCGCGGGGTCGAGTCGTTGTGGAAACCGTGGTTGGCACCTTTGTAGATATACGCTTCATAGGTCGTGCCAGCGGCCTTCAACGCCGCCTCATAGGCCGGCCAGCCTTCGTTGATCCGCGTGTCCAACTCGCCGAAATGCAACATGATCGGTGCCTTGATCTTCGGTACATCCTTGGCCTCGGGTTGGCGTCCATAGAACGACACCGCCGCGCCCAGTTCCGGGTAGGCCACGGCCGCCGCATTGGTCACGCCTCCGCCATAGCAGAAGCCGGTGATGCCCACCTTGCCGGTGCTGGCGTCATGGTTCATCAGCCACTCAATGGCGGCAAAGAAGTCATTCATCAGCTTGGTCGGATCGACGGTCTGTTGCAGTGCCACGCCTTTTTCATCATTGCCGGGATAGCCGCCCACCGAGGTCAGGCCATCGGGTGCCAGGGCGATAAACCCGGCCTTGCCCAGGCGCCGTGCGACATCTTCGATATAGGGGTTGAGCCCACGGTTTTCGTGGACCACCACCACCGCCGGGAGCTTGCCGCTGGCCTTTGCCGGACGCACCAGGTAACCACGCACCTGGCCGTTGCCCTTGGGCGAAGGGTAGGTGACGTAGTCGGCAACGATGTCCGGGTCGGTGAACTTCACCTGTTCGGCCAGGGCGTAGTTGGGGCTCAGGGAGGCCAGCAGCGCCGAGGCGGTCAGGCCGCCAAAGGTGAACAGGGCCGCGCGGTCGAGAAACTCGCGACGGTTGATCTTGCCGTGGGCATAGCCGTCGTAGAGTTCCAGCAGTTCGGGGGCAAAGTCTTTGGCGGTCAGGCGCGTCATCGTCAGGTTCCTTTTTTCGGCACGTGGCGTTGAATGTAGACCATTCTCAGGCGGGCCGGCCATGGGCCGACGCCGCCAACTGCCCGGTATCGACGCGCACGAAGATCGAGTCGCCAATCGCCGTCAGCACATCGCCTGCGTACACCTCACAGACCACGCGGCTTTTGCGCCCGACCTCGCCCTCGACCCTGGCGCGCAGGGTCAGTGGCACGCCCATGGGGGTGGGCTTGATAAATTTGATGCCCAGGTTGCCGGTCACGCAGTCGATACGCGGCGCCTCCCCAGGTTCGCGCTGCTCGGCACGGTAGTGATAGGCCATGGCGGTCCAGTTGGAATGGCAATCCACCAGCATTGCAATCAGGCCACCGTAGACCAGGTCGGGCCAGCCGCAATACTGGGCGGCGGGCAGGTGCTCGGCGACGATATGCACGCCGTCTTCATCCCAGCGGCTTTTGATCTGCAGCCCGTGGGCATTGCGTGGGCCGCAGCCGTAACAGACGCCGTCCGGCGCGGTGGTGTCTTGCAGGGAAGGGCTGTGCATCGTGGATCCTTATTGTTTTTGGCCAATCCATGAGCCTAATGGCGCAGCCCCCTAACGCGCAAACTTCTTCGCCCCGGCCACACAGGCAATCACCGCGCCAGTCACCGCCAGCATGCCCAGGCTCACCTGTTCATGCAGCAGGCCGGCCGCCAGCGCCAGGCCGAAAAAAGGTTGCAGCAACTGCAACTGACCGACCGCCGCGATACCGCCCTGGGCCAAGCCGCGATACCAGAATACAAAGCCGATCAACATGCTGAACAGCGCCACATAACCCAGGCTCAGCCACGCCGGCAGGCTGATCCCGCTGAAGGAGGCGGGGGCCAGGAGCAAGGTCAGGGGCGCCACCACCGGCAGCGACACCACCAGCGCCCAGCAGATCACCTGCCAGCCGCCGAGGGTGCGTGACAGCGTGGCCCCTTCGGCATAACCCAGCCCGCACACCAGCACCGCCAACAGCATCAGCAGGTCGCCGGCGGGGGCGGCGCTCAGGCCCTGGGTCAGGGCATAGCCCATCACCAGCAGGCTGCCGAGGATCGAAAACAGCCAGAATACCGGGCGCGGTCGCTCGCCGCCGCGCAGTACGCCAAACACTGCGGTGGCCAGGGGCAGCAGGCCGATGAATACGATGGAATGGGCCGACGTCACGTACTGCAAGGCCAGTGCGGTCAGCAGCGGAAAACCGATCACCACACCGAGGGCAACAATCAGCAACGGCCGCCACTGGTGGCGTGCGGGGCGTTGTTCCCGGAACAGCCACAACAGGCACAGGCCCAGCACGGCGGCGATGCTCGCCCTGGCCACGGTGAGAAATACCGGCTCGAACTCCAGCACCGCCACGCGGGTGGCGGGCAGCGAGCCGCTGAAAATCAGCACGCCGATCAAGCCATTGATCCAACCGCTGCGACTGTGCGCGGGGGTGATAATCCGAGAGGTCTGTTCCATGCAGGGTGTGCTCGTAGGGGGCGGGGTTGCGTTTGGCGCATCCTAGGGCTGAAGATTGGGACAATCAAAAAATTGTCATGGATACATCGCCTATGCCTCGTGCCCGTTACAAGTCGTTGGTGGATGCCTTTGCCCGGGATATCCGCGCTGGAACCCTGGTGCCCGGCACCCGCCTGCCCACCCACCGCCAACTGGCGGCCAGCCATGGCCTGGCTCTGGTCACGGCCAGCCGGGTGTATAGCGAGCTGGAGGCCATGGGCCTGGTCAGCGGCGAGACCGGGCGCGGCACCTTTGTGCGGGAAATTGCCCTGGCGCCCGGGCAGGGCATTGGTCAGATGGCGGTGGCGGCGGGCATGCTCGATTTGAACTTCAACTACCCGTCCTTGCCGGGCCAGGCCGACCTGCTGCGCACCGCCTTGCGCCAGTTGGCGTTGTCCGGCGACCTGGAAGCGCTGCTGCGTTACCAGCCCCATGCCGGGCGCCCCCACGAGCGGGCGGCCATGGCGCGGCACCTGCTGCACCGTGGTCTGAGCGTGGCGGCCGAGCAGGTGCTGGTGGTCGGCGGGGCCCAGCATGGCTTGGCGGTGAGCATGATGGCATTGCTCAAGCCGGGCGATGTGGTGGCGGTGGATGCGTTGACCTATTCCGGTTTCAAGGTGCTGGCCGAGGCCCTGCACCTGGAGATCGTCGCCATCGCGGTTACGCCGCACGGGCCGGATCTGGCCGCGCTGCGCCAGGTCTGTCGCCGGCGCCCGGTGCGCGCGGTGTACTGCATGCCGACCCTGCACAACCCCCTGGGCTGGGTACTGGGGCTCGAGCAGCGTGAGGAACTGGTACGCATCGCCCGCGAACATGGGCTGATCCTCATCGAAGACGCCGCCTATGCCTTCCTCGCCGAACACGCGCCGCCACCGCTGGCGCAGCTGGCGCCGGAACGCACCGTGTATGTGGGCGGGCTGTCGAAGAGCGTCGCCACCGGCCTGCGTGTGGGCTTCGTCGCAGCGCCCCTGGAATGGGTGCCGGCGCTGGAGCGCACGCTCATGGCCACGGTGTGGAATGCCCCCGGGGTGATGACGGCCATCGCGGTAGGCTGGATCGAGGACGGCACGGTCGTACAGCTGGAGGCGCAAAAACGCCAGGACGCCCGGGCCCGCCAGGCGCTGGCGACCGAGGTGCTGGCCGGGCTGGCGTACATCAGCCATCCCGCCTCGTACTTTCTCTGGTTGCCTCTGGGGGAGGAGGTGCGCGCGGACCAGGTCACCATGGCCCTGGCGCGGGAGGGGATTTCAGTGTCCACCGCCGAGCCGTTTTCGGTGTCGGGGCAGGTGCCCCATGCGATCCGGCTGGCGCTGGGCTCGGTGGATAAGGGGGCGTTGCGCGCGGCATTGCTCAAGGTGCGGCGGGTGGTCGAATGACCATCCGCCGAGTGAGGGCTCAGCCGTCGATCCAGGAATGCTCAGCACCCACCTTGATGTTGAATTTGTGAAACAGCGGGAGGTAGTGTTCCTTCATTTCCTTGATCCTCACACCCAGCAGGTTGGATGGAACAATGCCCTTGCTCACGTAAAACTCGCGTAGACCGTCTTCGATATTGACGCTCGGTCCGGATGAAACAACTTTGTTGTCGACGACTTTTGATTCTTTGGCAATGCCGTCAAACCCTAGGTCGTACATGTCGGGTCGTTTCGCTTTAAGTATGTCATTGAACAGGTTGGGCCCTACCGTCTCAAAGATCTTGCGCTCATAGGCATTGAATTCGGGGGTGAATTGGACCCGTCCATTGGGGCCCCTGGAAACCGTGGGCCGATTGGCGGCGAAATACGACTTGTTGGCGGAAAAACGTTGGTTCATTTCTGTGATCATGTCCGTCAGCACGGGATTGCCCGGCTGCGTTGCAAAGTTACTGGTGTTATAGAACGGGTTGTAGCCGGTCAGGCTATGGGCAACAGGCTTGTTAAGAAGAACGTCATTGGCGCCGGCTTTTAAAACTACATTGCCGATATCGGCTTGAATCACATCATCGGTATCAAGATAGATGCCGCCGTATTTATTCATGATCGGATAGCGTGCGACGTCCGATGCGGCGGCCAGGTTTTTCCCCTGGCCTTGGCGAAAGTAGTCGTACATTTCGCCATTTTTCAACTGTTTGAAAACCTCGTCCTCATTGAGATTCACCACCGTCAGGTCGGGAGCCTTGCTCTGCAGCTTGCTTTTTATCTGTTGGAAAATGGCTGGGTTGTCGGCATCTACGTGGAGAACAGATTGGTAGCCTGGGGCTTTCTTGGCATTGTTGGCCATGTTTTCCACCAGGTTGGTGGGGATGTCCTGGCCTGCCCAGAAATAATGCAGTTGTTTGGGTAATGGCCTCGCATCTCTCGGGACATGTATGGAGATCGGCGGGCTGACATCCACGAACTGGAATCTATGGGCGTCGATTTTCTTGGCTTTGCCGAGTTGTTGTAGGGTTCCCCGCTGCCACTTGCCTTTGCCGGTTCTCCAGAAATACTGGTCAGTAACCCCTTCAACACCGGTAGAGGTATTCGTTGCCTTCCAGGCACCGAGTGAACTATTGAACGTGACGCTATGTTCCACGCCCATGTAATTGAGCGTGTAGGGGGAGGGTGGGCGCCCGGTTGTTTTGACATCGTCTATCGGCACGACATAAGTATGTTCGTCGAGCCGCCACGGCGTGGGCGGGCTCCCGGCACCGCCCAGCAGACGGTTACCCCTGGACACGGGTTCCCAGCCAGCAACGCCCAGATCCTTGACGGGGATATCGGGGCTTGCGCCTCCCGCGCGCACGATCACGCGCTGGCCATCTTTCACGCGTGACTCATACAGCGCTCCGTCAACCTTTACATACTCTTTATTGCTGCCCCCGACATACACGTTGCCCTGTCGGCCCTTGATCTTTAGTTCTGACAGGGCGATATGTTTGACTTCATACCCGGATAAATCGGCATTCAGGGATTTCACCTCTCCATTGGCCGCTACCCGGTGCGGCTTGAACTCCTTTATCGGGGGGCCAAAGGCTCGCTTCTTGAGCGGGTCGTATTGATGCCAGTTGCCTTGAAACATGACGACGTTACCTTCGGTCGTCTCCTGGCCAACCTTGAACGTGCCGGTTGCTGCCAGGCCGTGCTGCTGGCTGGCGATCTGGGTTGTGTCGCCGCCGAGAGCAATCGGGTTGTCGGGGGTAGCCACAAAGTTGTCCAGGGCTTTGCCGTACGCCCGCTGGGTGTGCGGGTCAAAGGCATACCATTTTTGGCTCGCCTCATCGAACTTGGCCAAGGCTTTGTTTTCAAGTGCGCTATTGGCTGCCTTGTAGGTGCCTTCGGCGATATCAGGTTTTTTCGCCAACTCCAGCAGGTTCACGCTGCGGTAGGAGCCACGCAAGGATTTGACCCCCTTGTAGGCGGTACGCCCCAGCTTCGCTACCGAGCGCGCCAGGTCATCAAGCCCCCCGACGGGATTCAGTGCGCCAACCGCCGCGCGCCCGATGATCTTGCCGGCACGCCCCAGTTTTGAAAGGGCCGATGCTCCGGCTGCGAGGGCTTTGGCACCTTTGGCTGCGGTGCCCAGGCCAATTGCAAAACCGAAGATATCAAACGCCAGGTCGGTAATGCCCTCGCCGACGTTGCCGTCTATAAAGTTCTTTATGGCCGAGCGAAATGGAATGAGGTTCAGGGCGATTTCTTCAAGCGCCTTATAGAACGGTAGTTCAGTGTCAAAGGTGGTGGCGCCCTTGGCGTAGCGTTCTACAGCAGGCAGGTCCATGGCCTCGATCACCGCGTCAGCAATGTAGCGGGTCCGGGCACTGTTGAAGCTGTTGGGCGCGCCTTGTGCCCCCTTGTTTTCATCGGTTATGCCAGGCGGGTGCGGGCCCGCCGGTTTTACTGCATCGAATCTCTTGCCGCCTGATGCGTGTAAAAAGCCGCTGGTGGGGGCGTACTCCTGGTAACTCTGGTTCGGTCGCCTGGTCACCGTGCCTTTCAATCGGTCAATGGCATAGGTCATGACCTTACCGTTGCGCTCGGTCTTGACCAGCAGCACACCCGGTTCAACGAGAATGGGGTGATCGGCCCGGGTGTAGCGAACCTCCTTGCTGATGGATATTTTGCCAAACTCGAGGTTCTCCCGGTCTTGCGGCGGCAGTTTTGAAATAAGCAGCTTGATCTGGGTGGCCGTGGCTTTCTTGACCGTATTGGCGTAGCCCGCAAATGTCTCGTTGAAGGCCTCCACCGGGCGCGCCAGGTTTTTAAGCTTTGGTATGACAGCACTGATGTTGATCGCCTCAGATGAGGAAACCCATGCCGCAGGTTTGCCATCAGGCTCGAGGGTGATCGCCCCAAACGTCAGGTCTTTTACAAAAGCACGGCCATGCTCCCCCCAATTGTCGGCCGAGTCGGGAGCCCCGCTGAGCGCGCGACCATCGATATACAGGTCGAGGATCGAGTAGGGGCCCGGGAAATAACGGCTGGAGGGTTGCGAGGTAATGCACTTCTTGTCGAACAGTGCCGGGTCCATGTCCGGCAGGGCTTTCTTCAGTTGCTCGAGGGCAATTGCCTTGGTGGTAGGCATTTGCGCAAGTTGGGTTTCGGAGGCCTCTTTCAGCTCGCGAATCTGCGCACTGAACTCCTCGCGCACGGTATTTATGGCCGTGGGTGTTGCCGGGTAACCCATGCCGTTGGCTGCTCCCCAGTCTTTGATCGCCTCGCTCTGCGCCGTGTACTCAATACGACGTTCTTCGTCAGTGATGGGGGCGGTTGCGGCGTCGAGCATGATTTGCGCGTAGCTCATCGTCGCCGTGCTGCCTGGCGCTTTTGCTTCGAGGCGCGCGGTTGCCGTGACCAGGCTGACCCAGCTATGGGTGCCCGGCGTCACCTGATTCGGAATGCCCTTGACCAGGAACTCCGGTGCCCGGCTGGCCAGCAAAAGATGGGCCTTGACTGCCGCGCTCTCAGGGGACGAAGCGCTGCCTTGGGCGAGCAAGTGCGCGGCGAGTTCCTTGATGATCGCCGAGGCGGGCTTGCCCGTATTGTTCTCCGAGACCAGCCGATAGCCCTCGATCTGTCCGGGTGACGGGTTATGCAGGTGCTTGCCGCTCTCGATGTTCAAGGCCGCCAACAGCCAGTCCGTGGCACTGCCTTTGACGCCGCGCGCCTCGAAAGTGGCCTGGATGGCGCTACCCAGTGCCTTGCCCCGGGGCGAATGGAGCAAGGTATCGATCAACTGCCGTGGGTGTTTTTGTTCCTCGGCCGAGATTTGCCTGCCGTTCAGCAAATAATCCAGCACATGGTTAAACGGACTCAGCGTGGTATCGCCGAACTTGCCGGCGCGTAGGTCCGAGTGCAGTTGTTCCTGGCTGGCGCGGTCAAGGGGTTCGGGCCAGGCCAGCGCTCCACCCAGGTTGCCATTGGCCGGTGCCTTGGGGGCTGGCGTAGCGAGGGCGGTTGCAAGGTTTGCCAACTGCTCGTGAGTGGTGGGCACGTCCCAGCCATGGTCTTCGATGAATTGCAGGAGGCTGACCTTGTTCGATTGCTCGGTGTGGTTGGCCTGGTAGGTGCTGTTGGGGGACAGCTCGATCATGCTTTTGTGCAGTTGGTTCCTGATCTGCCCGGCATAGTCGATGTCGTGCTCGACCGACGTTGCCAGGTGACGAAGCTCGGCGATGGCCTGGTGCCGGTGGTCAATGTCGCCCAGATGCGCTTCCTGGTTTTGCAGTTCATCTTCGCTGCGCGACTTGATCAAGGGGGCCGAGGTGGCTGGATCGAGCGGTGTGAAGCCTTGGTTCTGGTCGATTTGCGCAGCACGCTGGCGCATTGAGGGGGCGGTGAGGTCCAGCCGCTCATTGTAAAAGCGCCCGACCAACCAGTAGGGAACGGGCTCGATAAGGTCGCTTGCCGGCGGCGAGAAGGCCGTATCGCTGTCGCCCGCAGCGATGACTTGGCCGGCCTTGAGCACGGGCCCGCTGATGGCGGCCCAGCGGGCGTCGTCTTGCCCGACGGTGTGTCGCTTCTGCTCGGGATCAAGGTGCTGCTGGAGCTTGAAGGAGATTTTGCCGGATTGCGGATGCAGTTCGATCGAGCGGGGATTGATGCCTTTGTCTTGCATCCATTGACGGATGTCGGGCGATTTGAAGGCATTTGACAGCTGCGCCCACCACTGGCCGAACGTGGACTCGGGAGCAAGGGTGTTGATCGTGACGTTTCTCTGGCCATTGGCGGCCAGCAACAGCGCCGAGTGGTACTCCATCGCCAGCTCGCGATCACCTGCGATACGCGGGTTTTCGTTGGGGCCTTCGGGGTCGGGGGCTTCACGTTTTTGCCGGGAGGGCGGCGGTACGGGGAGGATGTTGGAGGCAAGAATTGGCTGACGTTGCGGGTTCACGTGCTTGGGAATACTGAGCATAAGGGCGACTGCCTGAAGGTTTGGAAATGGGTCCGGGGTTAAACAGCGACCGTGGCATTAGCCTTGTGTAGCGGTTTAACGCCGGATGATTCCCTTGCGTCTGCAGTTGTTGATTTACCTCTTATTTCCATCAGCTACGGATCAGAAATCCCAGCGGGTAGTCAGCATCACGGTTCTTGCCTTCGGAGGGCTCCAGCAGTTGGTTGTTGCGGTCGCCTTCGGCTGTTGGCGCACCCGGTCAATCGCTTTGAGCACCTGTGCCGCCTGCAGAATCTGCTCGGGCGAGGGGCACCTTGGTCTCAGCGCAGCCCCTTTCAACGTCTTTAATAGAAGGACTCGAAGAAAGATGGCTTCACGTCGTTAATGCGCGGATTTCATGTGGTTAATTTTGGGTATCAGTCATTTTTTGTTGGTTTTATTGACTGATCGGCGCTGGTAGAGCGCGATATGGCCGTGGGAAAGCGGTCTGGGTCATGCTTTGTAGGTGTTGAAAAGTAACCAAGTATAAATTTTATGTGTATTTAGGTAGCGTTTTTGCGTGTATTGACTGAATCCACAGTAACGTCTTTTTGACAGAATCCGCTCTGTGCGCACCGATCCGGTCAGCCTTTTCCACGTTGTTTTTAAAGCCCGGATCCCCATAAACATTAGGCGCTGGCATGGCTGTGACTGCTTGTCCTGACGCAGAGCCCTTGGGCACTGCGAGAAACGCCATAGCCAATCGGTCATTCCAACCCCGGTTCGGTCAGTGGCATATGCCCTGCACCCTTTCAAGGCATTCCATGCGTTCACTTCACCCATAGGCTTGATCATGACGAAACCCTTCCCGAATCAGAGCGGTATCTACGACGTCATCGTTGTGGGCGGTGGCGTGGTGGGATGCGCGATGGTTCGGCGCTTTACCCTGGAGGGGGCGCGGGTGCTGTTGCTGGAAAAGAGCCCGGATATCCTGTCTGGGGCGAGCAAAGGCAATAGCGCGATCTTGCACACCGGCTTCGATGCGCCCACCGGCAGCCTGGAGCTGCAGTGCATGAAGGATGGCTACCAGGAATACCTGGAGATCCACCAGCAGATGTCGCTGCCGCTGCTCAAGAGCGGCGCGATGGTGGTGGCCTGGAACGAGGACGACCTGGGCAAGCTGCAAGGCATCGTCGAGCAGGCACACGCCAATGGCATTGCCGATGTCAGCCTGATCGGCCGCGAGCGGCTGCGCAGCCTGGAACCGAACCTGGCGCTCAATGCCCTGGGCGCGGTCGAGGTGCCTGGCGAATTCCTTATCGACCCGTGGTCGGCGCCCTTGGGGTACCTGCTCCAGGCGATGATGCATGGTGCGCAGGTGCGTCTCAACACCGAGGTCAACGGCGGCTATTTTGATGGCGATCTCTGGGCCCTGGAGACCACCAACGGGTTTATCCGCGGCCGTACGATCATCAACTGCGCCGGGTTGTTCGGCGATGTGCTGGAGCAACAGTTGCTGGGCGCATCGAGCTTTTCCATTCACCCGCGCAAAGGCCAGTTCGTGGTGTTCGACAAGGCGGCCGCGCGCTATCTGGGCAATATCATCCTGCCGGTGCCCAATGAGCGCACCAAGGGCATCGTCCTGACGCGCACGGTCTACGGCAACCTGTTGGTGGGGCCTACCGCCGAAGAACAGGAAGACCGCCTGCACGCGGGGCTCGACAGCGAGGTATTGCGCCAACTGGTGGACGCTGCCGTCGAGCGCATTCCCGCGCTCGACGGCATGCCGGTCACTGCCACCTATGCTGCGTTGCGCCCGGCCACGGAAAAGAAAGAGTATCGGGTGCAGCGGGTCGAAGGTAAGAACTGGATCAGCGTCGGCGGCATCCGTTCCACCGGCCTGACGGCGGCGCTGGGCATCGCCCGGCACGTGTTCAGCCTGTATCAGCGCGAGCACACGCCAGTCCCCGCGTCCATCCTGCAATGGCCGACGCTGCCTAACCTCGCCGAACATTTGCCACGCGACTACCACCGGCCGGGCTACGGCGAAATCGTCTGCCACTGTGAAATGGTGACCCTGCGGGAAATCCAGAATGCCTTGGCCAGCGCGCTGCCGCCCGGTGACCTGGGCGGGTTGAAGCGGCGCACGCGGGCCTGCATGGGGCGCTGCCAGGGTTTTTATTGTGGGGCGCGGGTGGCCGAGCTGAGCGCTGGCCATCTGGCCATTCCCCTTGCAACAGGTGTTTGTCATGCAGCCCATTGAAGTCGAAAACATTGATGTCGCGATTATCGGTGGCGGGCCGTCGGGACTGTCGGCGGCGATCACCCTGCGCAAGCTGGGTGTGGGCACGGTGGTGGTGCTCGAGCGTGAGCCCGAGGCTGGCGGTATTCCGCGCCATTGCGGGCATCCACCCTTTGGTCTGCGTGAATATGGCCGGGTCTACACGGGGCCGGCGTATGCGCGCAAAAATGTCACGCAGGCGGTGAAGGCGGGCGTGGATATCCGCGTCAAGCACTCGGTGACGCAGATGGGCCAGGGCGGACGCCTGGAGGTGGTCAGCCCGCAGGGCGCCAAGGTGATCCAGGCGCGTCGGGTGCTGATCGCCACCGGGGCCCGGGAAACGCCGCGCTCGGCGCGCCTGGTGGGTGGCGACCGCCCGCTGGGGGTGATCAATACCGGTGCGTTCCAATCCTATCTGTACCTGGAGCACCTCAAGCCCTTTGAACGCCCATTGATCGTCGGTACCGAGCTGGTCAGCCTGTCGGCGGTCATGAGTTGCCGGCGTGCCGGGATCCGGCCGGTGGCCATGATCGAGGTCAACCCACGGGCCACGGCGCGCTGGCCGTTGTCGCTGTTCCCCCGGCTGTGCGGGGTGCCGATGCATTTTGGCGCGCAACTCCTGCAAATCCACGGCACCGGGCGGGTCGAGGGCGCGACGGTGCGCCTGGCCAACGGGCAGACCCAGACGTTTGACTGTGACGGCGTGCTGCTCACCGGCCAGTTCACCCCCGAATCGAGCCTGGTGCGTTTGAGCGAGTTGCGCCTGGACCCCAACAGCGGCGGCCCGCATATTGATCAGTACGGGCGCTGTTCCGACCCGGCGTACTTTGCCGCCGGTAACCTGCTGCGCCCCGTCGAGACGGCAGGTTGGTCGTTTCGCGAAGGCCATAAGATCGCTACGATGATCGCCCGTGACCTGCAGGGGCAATTACCGTCTGCTGCGTCGAGTATCGAAATTGCCTGCAGGGGCGACTTGAAACTCTGCGTACCGCAGCGCCTGAGCCCGTCTGCCGTGGCGGGGCTGCAGCACCTGCAGCTGCGGGTTCGTCGTGGGGTGAAAGGGCGCCTGGTGGTTCGCGCCGACGGTAAGGAGATCTGGTCGCGCGCCGACAGTTCGCTGCCCGAGCGGCGGATCTTGATACCCATCGCCAGCCTGAACCTGCCCCAGGGCGTACAGCAACTCGAAGTCGACTTTGTCGGCCCATAACAAGACCTGCCGAGGAGTCTTTAACATGCGCATTGCCGCGCTCGATCAAGGTACCACCAGCACCCGTGTGCTGGTGGTGAGTGACAATGGGTCTGCTGATATCCAGCTCTCGTTGCGCCATCAGCAACACCATCCCCATCCTGGTTGGGTGGAGCATGATCCACTGGAATTGCTCAATAACCTGCAGCGTTGCCTGGAGGCCACCGGCCAGGTGGACGCCATCGGCCTTGCCAACCAGGGCGAGAGTTGCCTGGCGTGGGATGCCCAGACCGGCGAGCCGTTATCCCCGGTGATCGTCTGGCAGGACAATCGCACCTCGGCCGAGATCGCCCAGTTGCGCGGCGACGGTGGCGAGGCCCTGACCCTGGAGCGCGCCGGTTTGCCGCTCGACCCGTATTTTTCGGCGAGCAAGCTGGCCTGGATCGTGCGCAACCTGCCGGCCGCGCAGAGCGCATTGCGCGCCGGGCGGCTGCGCCTGGGCACCACCGATGCGTACTTTCTCGACCGTCTGACCGGGGTCTTTGCCACCGATGTCACCACCGCTTCGCGCACCTCGCTGATGAACCTGGCGACCGGGCAGTGGGACAGCCAGCTCTGCGAGCTGTTTGGCGTGCCGATGGAAACCCTGCCGCAGATCCGCGACACCGTTGGGCACTTTGGCGAGATTGGTGCCACCCCGGTCACCGCGTCGATTGTCGACCAGCAGGCCTCGCTCTATGGCCATGGTTGCCGCAATGAAGGCGACGCCAAGATCACCTACGGTACCGGCGCGTTTGCCCTGACCTTGACCGGCGAGCAGATCATCCGCGCGCCGGAAAAGGGCCTGCTGGCAACCATTGCCTGGCAGATCGACGGCAAGCCCACCTATGCCATGGACGGTGGTGTCTACGATGCCAGCGCGGCGGTGGAGTGGGCCGGGCGGCTCGGCTTGTTCACGGATTTTTCGGAGCTGGCGGCGTTTGACGAGCCTCCGGCCATTGGCCGCCAACTGGCGTTTGTGCCGGCGCTGTCCGGGCTGGCTTGCCCCCATTGGGACCGCAGCGCGACCGCCCTATGGGTCGGTATGAACGGCAGCACCACACGCCAGGATATGTGCCAGGCGGTGCTGGAGGGCGTGGCGTTACGCAGTGTTGAAGTGATCACGGCCATGGACGGGTTTCTCAGCGTCACCGATCACCTGTCGATTGATGGCGGCCTGGCGCGCAGCCCGTACTTTGCGCAGTTCCTCGCCGATGCCTTGCAGCGTTGCATCGTCACTCAGCGTTTCGATGAGTTGACCGCGTTCGGCTGTGCCGCGCTGGCGGCCAAAGGGCTTGGCGTGGCGCTCAAGCCGCCGCGCAATACCAGCACCAGCTTCCACCCGAAAGTCAGTGCCGCCCAGGCCCAGCAGTGGCGTGCCACGTTCAGTGACGCGGTGACGCGGTGCCGCGACTGGCGTTAACCAGTCACCACTCCGGGCGGGTCAGGGCAGGGGCTTGCAGCACTTCAACCTGGGCTTCTGCCAGGGCCTTGGCCAGTTCGCCCAGGGGCGCGCGGTCGATGATCAGTCGGTCGATGCGCTCCAGGGGGAACACCTGGAACAGCGCACGCTTGCCCATCTTCGAAGAGTCGGCAATCACCGTGAGGTAGCGTGTGCGGGCGATCATCGCGCGGGTGATTTCCGCCTCTTCGATGGAGAAATCGAAGGCGCCGTCGGTGTTCAGGGCGCCAATGGTGACCACGGCATGTTCGGCGTTGAAACGGGCGATCTGCTCCATGGCCAGGGCGCCGATATTCTGTTCCGATTCGGGGCGGTATTCGCCGCCGATCATGAACACGCGATTGCCGCTGGCGCCAATGGCGGCGGCGATCAACAAGGAGTTGGTGATCACTGTGATGCGGTTGAGTTTTGCCAGTTCACGGGCGAAGAACAGGGTAGTGGTGCCAGTATCAATCAGTAGACTGTCGCCCGGCGCGTAGAGCCCGGCGGCGAAGCGCGCCACTGCGCGTTTCTCGTGGGAGAACTCATTCATTCGGGTCTGGAAAGCGTTCTCGTGCTCTCCGCTGGGGGGCAGTGAGGCACCGCCATGGAACTTGGTGACCTGGCCGTCTTCGGCCAGGGCCGTGAGGTCGCGGCGTATGGTTTCTTGCGAAGTGCCGAGGGTGCGCGCCAACTCGTCGACCGAAATGCGTTCACGTTGGCGTAGTAACTCAAGGATATGTTGGCGTCTTTCATTGGGGCGCATGGGTAATCATCCTCTTGATGCTACGTGAATGCGCCACAGGGGCGCGGCGCTGTTACCGAGGCACTCAAATGATGCCGCAGTCGCTAGCGCTGGGGCGTTTGAGCGCCAGCGGCAGGGAGGTGAACGTGGTATTGGCGTTTGTCGTTCACGGCCGTAAAGTCCGCTGCCTTGAAAGGTGTGACCAGAGATTACGCAATACAATTGACCGATTCCAGTGTGTTTAACCCGCAAAACCACATAAAACACACGATTGGCATGGGAAGTGGTTAGTAATAGGGTGTGAAAACACCGCAAATGGAGCTGTAAACGCGTTTGGCCAATGGAGCGACCGAACTGGGGCGTACTCCTACAAAAATAATTGATTCAGTACAGATGGAGCGAAAGCAATGGCGGAATTTGGCAACTACGTTATTTACCTGATCATGATCGGCGCGGTGGTTGGCGCGTTTGCATCCGTGATCAAGCCGGACAGCGGCCTGGGCAAGGAGTTTGTCAACGGCATCCACTCCATCGGCCCGGTGTTCCTGGCGCAGGCGGGCATCATGGTGGCGATCCCGTACTTGTCCAAATTCATCGAGGTCGCCCTGGGGCCGTACTTTGGTGCGATGGGGTCAGACGTGTCGATTGCGGCGCTGTCGATCATTGCCGTGGACATGGGCGGCTACCAGTTGGCCGATGCCCTGGCGGCGAACCGCGACATGTGGATCACCGCCATGATCGTCGGCTACACCTCCGGCGCGACCATTGTCTACCTGATCCCGGTCGGCCTGATGATGCTCGAACGCAAGGACCACAAGTACCTGGCGCTGGGGGCCATGGCGGGCTTGATCAGCATCCCGTTCGCGGTGCTTGCGTCGCTGATGATGATCACCGCCTTCAACCTGCCGGTGCGGGACATTGTGTCCACCACGTCGCCGGCGTTGCATTACCTGAGCCTGGGTTTTGTCGACTGCGTGCGCTTGCTCGCGCCATTGTTTGTGTTCTGCTTCCTGCTGGCTGCCGGCCTGCGCTACCGGGCGGCGTGGATGGTGGCCGGGTTCCTGGTGTTCGGTAAGTTGATGGACGCCTTTATCAAGATCGTCCTGGCGTTGGCCATCGTTGAGCACTTCACCGGGTTCTTCATGAAGAATTTCGGTGTGTGGGGCTTTGACCCGATGTTCGCCGACGAGAAGGAGTTGTTCCGTGCCATCGAGATTGCTGGCTATATCGGCATCATGCTCGCCGGTACGTTCCCGATCTGCTACCTGTTCAACCGCTACTGCAAGAAACCCATGGAAGTGCTGGGCAAGCACATCGGGCTGTCGGCCGATGGTGCGGCGGCGTTTGTCATGGTGTTTGCCAACATCATCGCGGTTTACCACCTGTTCAAGAAAATGAATGCCCGGGATAAGGTCCTGTGTGTGGCGCTGGGTGTCTGTGCCCAGGCCACCATTGGCGATCACCTTGCCTTTACCGCGAACTTCCAGCCGACGCTGATCATGCCGATCCTGCTCGCCAAGCTGTTTGGCGGCCTGCTCGCCGTGGCGATCGCGATCAAGATCTCGGTGCCCGCCGCCCAGCGTTATGAAGCGCAGGAACGCGAGCGCGAAGAGGCCGATGCTCCCGGTGTGCCCGCTGCCCAGGCGGTCTGACGCCCACTGTTCAACCATCGCAAGGGTGCGAGCCCTTGCATTGCCCTGAGGTAACAATGAGAAAGATCTTTCTGGCCTGCCCCTACAGCCATGCCGATGCGTCCGTCACCCACGAGCGCTTTATCCAGTGCAACAAGGTGGCGGCCACGATTATCGAGGCGGGTCATGGGGTGTTCAGTCAGGTGTCGATGTCGCACCCGATCAACCTGGCGTTCGAAGGCAAGGACAACGCAACCATCGGCAAGCTGTGGGCGCCGGTGGATGCGTTGTTCATGGACATGATGGAAGAATTGATCATCCTCGATCTGCCGGGCTGGGACTTGAGTTCGGGGATCAAGCGTGAGATTGAATTCTTCAAGAATCGCGGGCAGAAGGTCAGCCTGTGGTCGCAGGTTTCTGGCGAGTTCAGCTAACAACGCAGATCCCCTTGTGGGAGCGGGCTTGCCCGCTCCCACAAAAGCCCTCCCACTTCGGGTTGTGTGCATGGCGCACGCCACATGCCACGTTGTATGGTCTTGCAAAACCCTGCAACGGAGCACCCCCCATGTACAAGGACTATCCCGCCGCCTACCAAGTCAGCAAAGGTGCTGCCTTGCAGGTCGACCAGGCATTTTATGATCGCGTGCGCGAGGCCGAGCGCACCCTGGTCGAGCAGTTTGAAGTGCCGATCCGCACCGGCCGCGCCTGGAAAGTGCCGGCAGGTCACGTGTTCCGCGTGACCACCCCGGTCGGCCCGCAGGTTGGCGACTTCAATGTGTGGAATGCCAATGATCCGCGCGAGCGCATGTGGGCGGCCCGCACCCGCCAGTTGCAAGGCGCCCACGTCAGCACCTATGACCGCTTGTGGTCGAACCTGCCGTTCCTGCGGCCGATGGTCACCATCACCGATGACAGCCTGGCCGGCTACGGCATCGACGAGCACGGCGGGCGCCTGCACGACCTGTTGGGCACGCGCTGCGACCCATACGTGAACAAGATGCTCACCGGCGAGGACTTCCACCACCATTGCCACTCCAACCTGACCCGCGCCATCTTGCCCCACGGCCTGACCGAGTTCGATGTGCACGATGTGTTGAACATCTTCCAGTGCACCGGCCTGAACCACGACGACATGTACTTCATGAAGGCATGCCCGGCCAAACAGGGCGATTATCTGGAGTTTTTTGCCGAGATCGACTTGCTGTGCGCACTGTCCACTTGCCCGGGCGGCGACCTGTCGCTGCCGATGTGGGGCCCGGATGCCCAGGATCCGCTGACCGTGTGCCGCCCGCTGGGCGTGGAGATCTATCGGCTCGACGCGGCCCTGCTGCACGGCTGGGAATCGCCTGCGCGCGCGGCGTACAACGGCAACCATGGTTTGCTGATTCCCAAGGCAGCGTGGGAAAAATAATGGAGCCGGGAAGGGCGGCGGTAGTGCTTTATGTGGCGGAAATTGCGTGCCCAGCCGCCCCCCCCCCCCCCTGTGGGAGCGGGCTTGCCCGCGATGGCGTTGGTTCAGGCGCTACTTCTGGTATCTGACACACCGCCATCGCAGCCAAGCCAGCTCCCACAGTTGATGTGTGGTGTGTGTAAGGTTAGAGATCCCCTATGGGAGCAGTCGAGGCTGTACAAGCATCAGGTCCAGACACTAAAATGAGAAGTATTATCATTCGCTGCTCATTGGACCTGACATGTACGACGACAGTCTCGTCTCGCCCGTCGAACAACTCTATACCCGTCATCACCCCTGGTTGCGCAGCTGGTTGCAGCGGCGCCTGGGGCACTGCGCCGATGCCGAAGACTTGGCCCACGACACGTTTATCCGGGTGTTGCGCACGCAGCAGGATGTGCGGGAGTTGCGCCAGCCCATGGCGTTTCTGGCGGCGATTGCCAATGGCTTGCTGATCAACCGCTGGCGCCGCCAGGCGATTGAGCGGGCTTACCTGGAAGCACTCGCCGCCCGCCCGGAAGGTGAGGAGCCATCGCCCGAGACCCGCTACCTGATGATCGAAACCCTGCTGCAGCTCGACTCGCTGCTGGTGGGCCTGTCGATGCAGGTGCGCAAGATCTTCTTCCTGTCCCAGCTCGATGGCCTGACGTACCCGCAGATCGCCACGCAGTTGAGCTTGAGCGTGGCCCAGGTGCAACGGGCGATGGGCAAGGCTTTCAGCGTGTGCTACGCGAGCCGTTTTGAATGACTGGTAAGCCGGTTGCACCGAAAGTCCGCGAGACGGCCATCGACTGGATCGTCCGCGTGCAGTCCGGAATGATGAGCCCGGCCGAGCAGCAGGCGTTGCAGCATTGGCGCCAGGCAAACGCCGAGCACGAATACGCCTGGCAACGCGTCGCCAGTCTGCCGCTGATGCTCCAGCCCGGCGCCAACCTGTTGGCCGATGTCACCGCGCGGCGGGCATTGGAGGCGGCCGGGGCCGATCCGGCACGGCGCCGGCAGGTGCTCAAGTGCTTATTGGGCCTGGGCCTGCTCGGTGGCTTGTCCTGGCAGGGCGCGGAATCGACCCTGGTGCGCGCAGCCTTTGCCACGTACCGCACGGCCACCGGCGAGCGCCGCCGCTGGACCCTGGCCGATGGCAGCTCTCTGTGGTTGAACACTGCCAGCGCTGTCAGCCTGGACTTCAGCGCGCAGCTGCGTCGCGTGCAGTTGATCGAGGGCGAAGTGGCGCTGGATGCTCGGGTTGAATCGCGCCCGCTGCAACTGCTCACACCGGATGCGCTGCTGCGTAGCCAGGACGCCAATCTGCTGGTGCGCCATGATCAGCAGGGCACGTGGATTACCGTATTGCGCGGGCTGGTCGAGGTGAGTTCGCTGCGCCACTCGGCACCGGTATCAGTGGCGGCAGGTTGGCAGACCCAGGTCGATCGCCAGGGTGTGGGCACGCCACGGCAAACCGATGGGTTTCTGGCTCAGGCCTGGCTGCGCGGGATTTTGCCTGCCGAGCGCATGCGCCTGGATGTGCTGCTGGCCGAACTGTCCCGTTACCGGCCGGGCGTCTTGCGATGCAGCGAGCAGGTCGCGGCGTTGCGCGTGACTGGCAGCTTCCAGTTGGACGATACCGATGCGGCGTTGGCGTTGGTCGCCCATGCATTACCCGTGCGTATCGAGCGGCGGACCCGCTATTGGGTGACTGTGGTGCCGGTCTGAATATTTTTTTACGTTCCCCCCGTAGTTTTTCCAGACTCGCTTGGCCTCTAGGAATAACCCACCGAAACAGGTGGGCCTTCACCTCTAGGAGCCCTGCATGATTTCTCCCGCAAGTGTCTTGCGCACCCGCACATTGGGTCTGTTGTTACTCAGCCTGCAACCGCTGTACAGCACGGCGGTTTTCGCCCAGGCCGAGCGCCAGCCCTACAGCATCGAAGCTGGCCCGCTGGACCAGGCACTCTCGCGCTTCGGCGTGCAGGCGGGTATCAGCATGGCGGGCAGCTCGACGCTGACGGCGGGCAAGCGCAGCAACGGCCTGCACGGCGATTTCAGCACCGAAGCCGGCCTGGCAAAGTTATTGGCGGGCACGGGCTTGAGTTTTCAGCGCCAGGCCGATGGCAGCTTTGAACTGCATCCGGCGACCAGTGCCGTGGTGCTGCCGTCGCAGAAAGTCACTGGCGATGACCTTGAGAAAAAAGCGGTGTACACCGAGCCACGTTCGTTGGTGTATATCTCCAACGAAGAAGTGCGCCGCTTTGGCGTGATCTCCGCCGGCGACCTGCTCAAGGGCCAGCCGGGGGTGCAGGTGGGTGACAGCCGTAATGGCGGTGGCCTGGATGTGAATATCCGCGGGATCCAGGGGCAAAGCCGGGTCGCGGTCACGGTTGACGGTTCGCAGCAGGCGCTGGATGTCTATCGCGGCTATGCGGGCACGCAACAGCGCAGCTACATCGACCCCGACCTGATCAGCGACGTGTCCATCGACAAAGGCCCCAGCCTGACCTCCAGCGCCATCGGCGGCACGGTGGCAATCCGCACCCTGGGTGTCGATGACATCCTGCGCGACGGCAAGAACGTGGGCCTGCGCTTGAAGGGCGATCTGTGGAACAACGGCGTCGAGCCGGCCTCGCGCAACAGCCATTCGACCACCGAGGACCTGTACTCCGAACCGCACCAGAACCGTGGCGGCCTGTTCGGTTCCGACTCGGAATCGGGCAGCGCGGCGTTTGCCTATACCCATGACCTGTTTGATGTGGTGGCCGCCTACGCCCATCGCAACCAGGGCAACTACTTCTCCGGCAAGCACGGCCAGGACCGCTACCGCACCTTTGACCGCTATGGCCAGGAAAACATGACGGTGGCCACTACCTACAACGCCGGCGAAGAGGTGCTCAACTCCTCGGCAGAGACCGAGTCGATCCTGCTCAAGACCACCCTGCGCCCGGCCGATGACCACACCTTCGACTTCGGCTACATCCGTTACGATGGGCGCATAGGCGAGATCATGCCCTCGGACATCTTCCGTTTCGGCACCGGCGGTATCTACCAGTACCCGCGCGGCAGCACCAAGATCGACACCTACACCGCCCGCTATCACTACCTGCCCACGGGCAATATGCTGGTGGACCTGACGACCAGCCTGTGGATGACCGATGCCAAGACCAGCCAGTTGACCTCGGTGCTGGCGCCCAAATCCCAGGCCTATCGTTCGGACCGCAACTGGACGCGCCAGGATGACCGACGCATCGGTGGTGAACTGGCCAATACCTCGCGTTTTGATACGCACTATGGCGATTTCAAGCTGGACCTGGGCGGCTCGTTCCAGCTCGAGGAACTGCAGCCGCAAAAGAGCGTGGTCACCACACAGAACGATATCAACGCCAACCGCAGCCTGCGTGACGGTTCGCGCAAGGAATTCAGCCTCAACGGCAAGCTGGAGTACAAACCGGTGGATGAGCTGACGGTGTGGGGCGGCGGGCGCTATACCTACTACCGCACCAAGGACCATGTACCGCACGCGACCGCCCAGCGCGAGGAGCGTGAGTTGCGCTACGTGAACGTGATCAAGCCGGGCAGCTACGGCAATATGCTGTGGTTCCCCGACGCCAACGGCCAATACACCGACGCCACCGACCCGCGCCTGAATAACGGGATTGTGTTCAGCGACACCAACAACCCGTTTGATGGCCCGCGCTACAACGACTATGGGGGCGTTGGCACACTCGTCTATCCGTCGCAGGTGGGCGAAGTGGTCACCGGCTACACCTATTCGGGCAAGCAGAGCGACAGCAAGGGCGCCTTTTCGCCGGCCATCGGCATCAACTACGAGATCGCTCCGGATACTTTCATCTATGCCTCGTACACCCAGGGCCTGCGCATGCCCTCGCTGTTCGAAACCAGCCAGGGCACCCTGCAGACCATGCCTGGCAAGGGCCTGAAACCGGAGCGTTCGAGCAACTGGGAAATCGGCGCGAGCACCCTGCAAAAAGGCCTGCTGGCGGACAACGACACGGCGGCGATCAAGCTGGCGTACTTCAATAACACCATCAAGAACTACGTGACCCGCTACTACGACCCAAGCCCTGGCCTGATGGGCCTGATGAACTTCAGCAATACCGACAGCTTCAAGACCAGCGGCCTGGAACTGCAATCGAAATACGATGCCGGTTGGGTCTTTGCCGACCTGTCCTCGACCTACTACCTGAAGACCGAAACCTGTGACTCGGCCTTCGCCGCGCGCCTGCGGGCCAGTTCCAACCCTTGGCGGAAGCTTGACGACACCCCCAACTGCACCGCGGGCAGCTTCATGGGCTCGTACACCAACACCCAGAACCCACCACGGGTCGCCGGTAACCTGACCTCGGGCCTGCGCTTCTTTGACCAGACCCTGACCGTGGGCGGGCGCCTGACTTACACCTCGGGCCCGACCGTCACCGCCGACAAATCCTGGCAGACCGGCGCCACCACGCCGCAGCTGGTTTATCGCGAAGTGGCGCTGGTGGACCTGTTCCTCGACTACAAATGGCAAGACCACACCCAGTTCAACGTGTCGCTGGACAACCTGACGAACCGTTACTACCTGGACCCGCTGGCCCAGAGCTTTATGCCGGCGCCGGGGCGCACGTTGCGCATGGGCGTGGTGACCAAGTTCTGATCAGCGACGCCTAGCGGTTCAGGAAGTGTTCGTAGGCTGCGGTCATGACCTGCCAAGTGTGGGGATTGGCCGGGATCAGGTGCTCGATGCGCAATGAGGTGACGGTGATGTCCTGGGGCATGCCGAACGTGGTGAAGGTGGACATGAAATCCAGCTGGCCATGCCGTGAATTCACGCGGGTCAGCACCAGCGGCGGCAGTTGATTGGCCAGGGGTGTCGAGCCGTGCGGCACGGGCAGGCTTTGCAGCAGCGTGGCCAGGGTCGGGTTACCCAGTGCTTCACGGGCAGCCCGTTGCCAGGCGAGGTTGCGGATCTCGTCGGCATTGAGCAGATGGTCGCCCAGCCCCCCCGGTTGCAGCAGGGTGGTCAGCAGGTTCAGGCCTCGTGCCGCGTCTGGCGCCAAACCCACCAGGTCGAACAACACCTGGGTGCTGGCATTGGCGGCGAGCACTTCCCAGTGACTGCCCAGCACGATCGCCGGCGCCGGATTGTTGGCCTTCAGTACATGGCTGATGGCATCCCGAATGGCATCCATTGCCGGCGCTGCGAGCGGCGTGGCTTCATAGCGCGGGGCGTAGCCGGCGGCCAGGAACAGGCTGTTGCACTGCTCCAGGGGCACCTCGAGGGCGCTGAGCAGGTTATGCAAGGTGCCCGGGCTGGCCTTGGCGCGGCCGGTTTCGATACAGCTCAAGTGGCGCTGGGAAATGCCACTGATCAGCGCCAGCTGCAATTGGCTCAACTTCGCCTGACGGCGCAACAGCCGCAGTTGGGTGCCGGCGTCGGTCTCGGGGTTGGCGCGGGGGAAGGGTGGGCGGTTCATGGATGGACTCTGGCAGGGCGGGGCGGGGGGCGTCCATGACCTCGCAGGTCATTGAGATGGCGGCGACGTTATCACTAATCTGCGGCTTGCCCAATCCTGCGTGGTGGACACTATGCACAGACCCTACATCGCCCTCGCTAGCCTGCTGGCGTTCTCCCTGTACACCCTGGGCACCCTGCTCTGGGCCGAGCAGTCGCTGCTGGCGTTCGGCCTTGAGCTGCTATCCAGGCCCGATACCGCCCAGGTGGTGATCGACCTGTACCTGATGGCGGCCCTGGCGTGTGTGTGGATGTACCGCGACGCCCGGGCCAAGGGCCGGTCCCTGGCCAGTGTGTTGCCTTATTGGCTGCTGACGGCGGTCTTTGTCTCAGTCGGCCCGCTGCTGTACATCGTGGTCAACGGCTTTGCCAGGGGCCGGCAATGAGCAGCAGCCTGTATGTGTTTGCCCTGTGCGTGCTGGTGTTATTTGCCAAGATGCTGGCGATTTCCTGTTACCAGGGGTTTTTCCGCCTCAGGCACCGGGCGTTCACCAACCCCGAGGATGCCGGTTTTTTCAAGCGCGATGCCCTGGTGCACGAACTGTCCGCCGTCAGCCGGGCAAGCAGGGCCTGGGCCAATGACCTGGAGAATATTCCGCTGTTCTTCGCGCTGGGCGGGTTGTGCGTGGCGTTGGGCACCCATGGGGTGGCGACGGCCTGGCTGTTTGCCCTGTTCACCGTCGCGCGGGTGCTACATACCTTGATGTACCTGGGTCGCCGCCAACCCTGGCGCACCCTGGCCTATGGCGTTGGCCTGGCGTGCCTGCTGGGGTTGGCGGGGTTGATCGGTGCGGCGCTACTGCCTATTCGATAGGGTATTTGCCGAATGCCGGGTGTTGCTCGGCCAACTGGGCGTGGCGTTGCAGGTTGGGAAAGTCATCGGCCTTGACCACCGAGGGCACCGCGTACTGGCTAAAGGACCACGCCACCGCGACGCTCAACGACGCCTGGGTCAAGGGCTCGCCTGGAGCGTTGGCCAAGAGTTTTTCCAGGCCCGAATAGGCCGCCAGCAGTTGCCCGGTTACTCGATCGAGCCATGGTGCATGCAGCTTCTCTGCGGGCCGCAGGTTGTGCTCGTAGTAAATCTGCACGCTCTTGTCACAGGCGGCCAATGCCAGGCCGATCACTTGCAGGTCCCGTGCACGGGCCGCAGCAGTTTGGGGCAAGAGTTTTTTATCGGCTGGTGCCAAGGTTTCGAAATAATCCAGGATCAGGCTGGAGTCCATCAGCACCGTCCCGTCGTCCAGCACCAGGGTCGGGGCCTTGACCACCGGGTTGATCCTGGCGAATTCGTCGAAGGTGCTGAACACCGAGAGGGATTGCTGCTCAAAGTCCACCCCATACAGATCCAGGGCAATCGCCACGCGGCGTACATACGGCGAGTCCAGCATGCCAACCAGTTTCATGAAGCCTCCATTGCTATCAAGGGGAAGGGTTTGTGCGTTGACTTGATGCCGCTGTTTTTTACCATAAATGCCTGGTTGAAACTCAGCCCGATCGTCTGTGGACCCTTGGCGGGATCATGTTGAGCGCGAACGGCAGTCAGCGACGTTCGGTAGGCCGCAGGGCCGGGATCGGGAGTATGGTGGACCGGGCAACCCGTGGATTATCTCTGGAAGAGGAGAGGTGACTATGAGCGTTCCCCTGTTGAACAAGATGCAGCTCAATGGCTATGAAATTGTCCGGGTCAATAGCGGCCCATGGCGCGTCTGCACCAAGGATGATCGACTGGCTTCATTCAGCTCCCGCGAACAGGCGCTGGCCTATGCCGCGACCTTGCCGGGCTACAAGGCCCGGCCACGGCCGACCCCATAACCTTGGAGGGGGCCGGATTTGCGGCCCCCGCACCGGGTCAGACGAAGGGCTGGCCGCTGAACCCGCGTGGTAGGCGCTGCAGGCCGGGCAGCTCGGTCAGGCGTTGGGTCCAGGCGCTGCGCCAGTCATTGTGGGGGCTACCGGAGCGGGCTCTGCGTGCCGCGCGGCGCGATGCGTTGCGCTGGTTACGGCGGGCTTCCTTGTAGGCATCGGTGTTGCGGCAGGTGCGGCATTTAACCCGGTTCAGTTCCACCGTGGACGTCAGGTTATTGCCGTGATGGCCGCAAGCGAGGTGCCCCGCGACCTTGAAGTGAGTGACCATGTCAGCGTCTCCTTCTGTGAGGGTACGCGGCACCGCTAATCTGTTGATGCTCGCGCTCAAGGCCAGGCCGATTGAGGCCGAGCCCTTATATTTCTGACCCCACGCGCGCGCTGACGTTCACCACCCGTCTTGGTGTGCCGAATCTGAAGAATTCTCACGGTGGCTAAAGGCCGGCGCCGGGTTTGCTGGGGCGCGTTCAGGTCGCCAACTCCGTGCCTGCTGGGCGGCCTTGGCGTTACCGGTTCCAGGGACTATTGTTGATTGTCTGGCGCACAGCCCAAAGGAGGGCGATACCATGAACACCAGTGCTCTACTGGAACAACTGCTCCGTGCAGGCCAAGCCTCGATGGCGCAGCAAGGCGGCTCGGCGGCACCCCAGGGTGGCGCGGGAGGGCTCGGTGGCTTGGGCGGCCTGCTCGGTGGGTTGCTGCGCGGCGGCGGCTCCGCAACGGCGTCGGGCGGTGGCGGCCTCGGCGATCTGCTGGGTGGCCTGGGTGGCATGTTGGGCGGGACCCAGGCGAGCGGATCGACCCGCGCGCGCACTGGCGGTGCCAACTACGCGGCCCTGGCGTCACTGGGGATGATGGCGTTCCAGGCGTATCAGGCCTGGCAACGGCAACAGGCCTCGGCGCCGCAACAGACGCTGCAGACGGTTGACCAGTTGTCTGGCGCCGACGTCGAGGCCCATAGCCATGCGGTACTGCGTGCATTGATCGCGGCGGCCAAGGCGGATGGGCGGATTGATGAGAAAGAAAAGGCCTTGATCTCCCAGGAGATTGGGCGCCACACCGACGATCCGGACTTGCAGCAATGGCTCGACGCTCAAGTCGCCAAGCCCCTGGATGCAACCGACTTTGCCGAATATGCCAATGACCCGGCGGTGGCTGCCGAGGTCTACCTGGCCAGCGTCATGTTGGTGGATGACCAACAGGACGCCGAGCGAAACTACCTGGACGAGTTGGCAGGTGCGCTGGGCATCGAGCCGGAGCTGCAACTGCACCTTGAGCAGCAAGCCAAACCGGCCTGATACCGAGGCAACTTGAAGCGTGTGCTTGCTGCAGAGCCCTAGTGCGGCTGCGATAGTGGTGGCTCAGCCAACATCAATGCCAGCCATACCGCCGCCATCGCAGCCTCGCCGGGGCTCGACAGCTCCCACATTATTTTGTGCCAGCTGGCATAACGTGTTCGCTGTAGGGCGCCCGCGTTCGAGAACACAGATCCCGCAAACCCCGATAAACCCTGTGGGAGCTGTCGAGCCCCAGCGAGGCTGCGATAGTGGTGGCTCAGCCAGCATCAATGCCAGCAGTACCGCCGCCATCGCAGCCTCGCTGAAGCTCGACAGCTCCCACATTGATCTCCCTCCAGTGTTTCAGAACCGTAGGGTAGCCCCGGTCGTCAGCCAGCGGTCGCGATCCCCGGTCAGGTTGCGTCCGACCACCAGGTCCACATCGACTTGCTGACCCAAATGCACCCGCGGCCCGGCTTGCCAGGCCTGGTCGCCGCCTTGTTGGCCATAGCGTTCTGCCAATAGCGTCAACGAGTTCGCCAAGCGGTATTCCAGGCCTGTGCCCCAGGTCAGTCGGTGGTTTTGTTCGCCATCGTCATAGGCATGGGCCCAGCCGGCGTTGAGGTTCAAGCGTAGCGTCTGAGACGCTTGCCAGGTCAGCGGCAGGCTCAGGTCTGCGCCGTCGAATGGGTGCCGGCGATCCACCGCGATATGCGCTGCCGCCGCCCAGGCGATCTCCACGCCGGCATCCTGCCAGGCCCACAATGAGCCCTTGAACTGCGGGCTGAGCTGGGTCTGCTCAGGGTCATCCTCGAGGGCGGCGCCCCATTGCAGGTTGGGCATTGCGCGGGATGTGCAGGCGGCGGAGAGGGTGGTGTGCGATGTCGAGCGGGTGTAGCCTCCGTCGATATTGCATTCGCCGGGGGCGTTGATGGCGCCATCGTCCACCACATAGGAACCACCGGCGGCGAAGGCCTTGGACAGCAGGCCGAGCACCAGGAAGGCGCCGATAAAAATCAGGTTGCGCCGCAGCGCCCGTTGCCGCGATGCCGGTAGCCAGTCAAAGGCAGCAAGGAAGGTGTGTTTGTGCATGGGGTCATGCTCCAAATGAACAGAATTATCTGTAGCGATGGTGCTGTTGGAGTGGGCTGGGTGTGGCAAACCTGTCTGCCACACCCAGCCCGGTCACAACAGCAAACTCAGTACCACTGCTTGAAGCGGCGGATGTAGATCGTCTTCATCAGCTGTGCCACACAGCAGTAGGCGAGCAAGGTGCCGACCAGCCAAGGGAAGTAGGCCCAAGGCAAGGGTTGCAGGCCCACGATCGTGCCCAGGGGCGAGAAGGGCACATAGATCCCCAGGGCGATGACCAGGCTGGTCATCATCAACACCGGCCAGGCGGCGGTGCTCTGGAAGAATGGGATCTTGCGGGTGCGCAACATATGCACCACCAGGGTCTGGGAGAGCAGCCCTTCGACGAACCAGCCGGACTGGAACAGGGTCTGCATTTCCACACTATTGGCCGCAAACACGTACCACATCAGGGCAAAGGTGGTGATGTCGAAGATCGACGAGGTCGGCCCGATCCAGATCATAAAGCGCCCGATGTTCTGCGCGTCCCACTTGCGGGGCTTGGCCAGGTACTCCTTGTCCATCTTGTCCCACGGCAGGGCCAGTTGGGAGATGTCATACATCAGGTTCTGCAGCAGCAAGTGGATCGCCAGCATCGGCATGAAAGGGATGAACGCACTGGCCACCAGCACCGAGAACACGTTGCCGAAGTTGGAACTGGCCGTCATGTTCAGGTACTTCATGATATTGCCGAAGGTCTCGCGCCCTTTAAGCACACCTTCTTCGAGCACCATCAGGCTCTTTTCCAGGAGGATGATGTCGGCCGATTCCTTGGCAATATCAGTCGCGCTGTCCACCGAGATGCCGACGTCGGCATCGCGCAGGGCTGGTGCATCGTTGATGCCGTCGCCGAGGAAACCCACGGTGTGACCATTGGCCTGCAAAGCCTTGAGCACCCGGGATTTTTGCAGCGGCGTCAGCTTGGCGAACACCGTGCGTTGCTCAACCTCCTGCTGGAGGGTCGCATCGTCCATGGCTTCGATATCCACGCCGAGCAGCGGCTCGCCAGGCTCCAGGCCAACCTGGCGGCAGATGGTGCGGGTGACCACGGCGTTATCGCCGGTCAGCACTTTGACCGCGACTCCGATCTCTTGCAGCGCAGCAATCGCCGGGCCGGCGGTTTCCTTCGGTGGATCGAGGAAAGTCAGGAAGCCGTGGATCACCAGGTTGCGTTCATCGGTGGGGGTGTATTGCTGGCGCGCCAGGGCCTTGGGAATGTTGCGGGTGGCCACCACCAGCACGCGGAAGCCGTCCTCGTTGAACTCGTTGGCGGTGTTCAGCAGTTCCTGGCGACGACGCTCGTCCAGAGCCACGGCGCTCGCGCCTTCCATCACATGGGTGGCGATAGCGAGCATTTCTTCCACGGCACCCTTGCACACCAGCAGGTGATCGCCGTGGCTGTCCTTGACGACAATCGACAGGCGCCGACGAACAAAGTCGAAGGGCAGTTCATCGACCTTGCTGTAGGCAAACGGCACCTGGAACTTGGGGTTGTGCTGGGAAAACGCGAGCACCGCCTGGTCCATCAGGTTCTTCATGCCGCTTTGATGATGGCTGTTAAGCCAGGCCAGGGACAGCACCTGGTCGTCCCGCTGGCCGAAGGCGTTGACGTGGTGCTCGAGGATGATTTTGTCCTGGGTCAGGGTGCCGGTCTTGTCGGTGCACAGCACGTCCATCGAACCGAAGTTCTGGATCGCGTTGAGGCGCTTGACCACCACTTTGCGCTTGGCCATGGCATTCGCGCCCTTGGCCAGGTTGGCGCTGACGATCATCGGCAGCATTTCCGGGGTCAGGCCCACGGCCACCGCCAGGGCAAACAGGAACGCGTCGCCCCAGTCGCCCTTGGAAAAGCCATTGAGGAAAAACACGATGGGCACCATCACCAGCATAAAGCGGATCAGCAGCCAACTGACGCTGTTCACCCCACGGTCAAAGGCGGTCTGCACCCGGGAGCCGACGATGGCCTTGGCCAGCGAGCCGAAATAGGTGCGTGGCCCGGTCGCCACCACCACTGCCTGGGCGCGGCCGCTGACCACGTTGGTGCCCATGAAGCAGATGTTGGGCAGATCCAGCAGGTTGCTCTGGTCGGCGGCGCTGAGGGTGGCGGATTTTTGCGTGACGTCGCCCAGGGTGTCGTATTTTTCCACGGGCAAGGCTTCGCCGGTCAGCACGGCCTGGCTGATAAACAGGTCGCGGGACTCGATCAGGCGGATATCGGCCGGGATCATGTCGCCGGCCGACAACTGCACGATATCGCCGGCCACCAGTTCACGCATCGGCACTTCGCGCAGGATGGGTTGGGCGCCGACCTGCTCGCGGCGCAGCACCGTGGCGGTGGTGCGCACCATGGCCTTCAGCGCCTCGGCGGATTTGGCCGAGCGATGCTCCTGCCAGAAGCGCAGCAGGCTGCTCAGGGCGACCATGGTCATGATGATAATGACCTTGGTCAGGTCGACGTCCTCACCGGCGCGCAGCGGCAGCCAGTAGTCGGTGACAAAACTGATCACCGCCAGGGTCAGCAGCACATAGATAAAAGGGTTGTTCAGGGCCTGGAGGAATTGCACGACAGCGTGTGGCGGCTTGTCGTGGGCCACTTCGTTATAGCCTTCGCGTTGCAGGCGGGCGCTGGCATCCAGTTCGGTCAGGCCGTCCTTGGTCGCCCGGACGTTGGCCAGGGTGGCCGCCAGGCCGTTTTGCGCTTCGCGGGCGGCACGCATCGACAGTTTGCTGTCATGGGTGGCGCGGTGCTTGTTGGGCAGTTGCGTGGTTTTTACGGCGCTCATAGTGTGTACTCCTGTCGACATACTCATTACTTGCCTGGTGGGCAGGCGAGCACGAACATGCCGAGTCGCAATTTTTTGCGATCAGTTCTAATAACTTTAAAGAGGTGAGTTAATTAACGGGCGCGCAGAAAACTGCCGCTGGCTTAGTTCGCAAAGAACGCCAGTTAATTAATTGACCAACTATCAGGAAGTTGCTGTTTCCAGTCGGCTTATGCCGCGTGCGCGCTCAACAACAGGCGCACGTGAACAGGCAGGCTGGAAACGTTCCGTCTCTGTGGATCTTGAGGGTCGGCATGGTCCCATTGCTGGACCAGGTGGCCGGTGGTGGGGCACAGGCGCCAGTGAGCACGCAGGTGCACCGGGCTGATACGCGGGGAGGGGCAGGCGAGGGCCGTGCGCGCGGGGGCAATGCCCCGGGAAACACGGCACGGCGTGGCACGCAGGGCTGAAGCCAGCGTGCGTACATCAGGTAGAACAAGGGTCTGGAAATTCATAACACACCTCGGGACCGGACTGGCGCCGGCTCAAGGCAGTTACGTTGGAGCATCAAGCTCTAGCGCAGCTAACCCGGCCTGGAAGGCGAGTCCCGTCTTTACTCTGGGTTTGGCGTCCGCCCCCTGTATTCACGGGGAGCGGACAGCGACTAGATACTGTGTCCATTGGCTTCTTTTGTGAGGTTGAAATAAGGCCCGAGTTGCAGGCACGGGCAATCTACTCAGGCAGGTAGGGGATGTCAATCAATAATGAACTTGTTTGGGCGCTTGTTCAGACTTCATTCAGATTGGCGTTATATATAAGTTCATACACTGTAGGCGGCCAATAACGCCAGATACATCAATGCCAGGCCGCAGGCGCCATGGCTGATTCGCTGCCAAGTTGGCGAGGCGTTCTTTCGCAAGACATTCACCAAGCCCGCAATCAGAAAACACGACAGGATCGACGCCAGCATAAAACCGGCGAAAAACATCAGGGTCTGACCGTGACTCGGGGTGGTGCCGACGATGCCTGCCAGGGCACTGCCCAGGGCGCCCCAGTACACAATGTTCTTCGGGTTGGCCAAGGAGAGGGTTGCGCCGACCATCAGCGCGTTGCGCCCGGTGCTGGCCGGGGCGCTGTCGGGTTGCGGCAGGTGCCAGGCATCCAGCAGGCTGCGCAGACCGAGCCAGGCCAGGTACAGCGCGCAAACGGCGGTCAGGGGCACGCGTACCGCGTCGTGCTGGATCAGCAGGGCCATGCCGGTCAGGCCGATCACCGCCCAGGTCGCATCGCCCACCAGCGACCCGACCTGCACCAGCAATGCCGGGGCGAACCCATGCAGCAGGCCGCGGCGCAGGGTTTCTGCCAGCACTGCGCCAGGGGACAGGCAAAATACAAAGCCGAAGACCAGCGCGGAAAAAAAGATTGTCAGCATCACCCCCCCCAAAAATCAATCACGCACCTTCGCCGACACGTCGGCTGCTACAGGTCAGTTTGCGGCTGCGGGCGCTGAGTTGTCTTGGACCGGATTGCGCTCTGATAACGGCCAGGGGTAATACCATACGCCGCACGGAAGTGCCGGTTGAGGTGGCTCTGGTCGGCAAAGCCCACTTCATGGGCGACTTCAGCGGCGCTCAGGCCGCTGCGCAGCAGGCCTTTTGCTCGGCGGGTACGCAACTGCATGGCCCACTGCCGGGGGCTCAGGCCGGTTTCTTTCTGAAAGGTGCGCAGGACGTGGAATTTCGACAGGCCCAACTCGTCGCCCAGGGTATCCAGCGCCACGCCTTGATGTAACTGCGCAGCGAGTAGTTCCTGAGCCTGGGCCACCATCCCCGACCCGGCGCTGGCGCTACTGGGCAGGCGCACACCACTGAGCCTGACCACTTCGCCCAGCAGCAACACCAGGGCGTCTTCACTCAGCCCGCAAACCAGTGGGTCGGCGCTTAATGCGCCCTTGGCGGCCTGGGCCAGTTGCGCCGCCAGTTCCGGGGCAAAGCACAGCGCACGATCGAACTCCAGGTGCGCCAGCCCAAGGTCGGTGGCCAGGCGATCGGCCCCGGCGTACAGGCTGACAAAGTGCCAGGGTGCCCCCTCGGCCGCGCCGCCGCCCTGGATCTGGCCGGGGTTGTACAGGGTGATACTGCCCGGCCCGGCCTCGAAGGTGCGCCGGTCCAGCCACACCTGCTCGGCGCCGACCAGGTTGACGCCAATCACGCACTCGTCGTGGCTATGCCGGGCAAAGGTCAGGCCGGTGCAGGTGGTGCTGCTGATTTCGTAAGGGCCCAGCCAGGCGTGGTGCAGGGAACTCATGGGGTGGGCTCAGTGGCATCGGGTGCAGCAAAGCATACGCGTTTACCTGCGTTCAGATCGACCGTTGATTGACCCGGTCAGAGAGCGCTTGAGCATCTTCCTTGCGCTCAGAATAGCGCTGCACCAGTTCCGGATGCTCACGCACCAGCAGGGTGAACTTGACCAACTCTTCCATGACATCCACCACGCGATCATAGAGGGCTGAAGGTTTCATCCGGTCCTGATCGTCGAACTCCATGAAGGCCTTGGGCACAGATGACTGGTTGGGGATGGTCAGCATACGCATCCAGCGCCCCAGGACGCGCAGTTGGTTGACAGTGTTGAAAGACTGCGAGCCGCCGCAGACTTGCATCACCGCCAGGGTCTTGCCCTGGGTTGGGCGGATGGCACCCAGTGCCAGGGGTACCCAGTCGATTTGCGCCTTGAACACTGCTGACATCGAGCCGTGCCGTTCCGGTGAGCACCACACCTGGCCTTCGGACCATTGCATCAAGGCCAGTAGTTCCTGGACCTTGGGGTGATCGTTCGGAGCATCGTCCGGCATTGGCAGGCCGGCGGGGTTGAAGATCCGTGTCTCGGCGCCTAGATGCTGAAGCACGCGCGCCGCTTCTTCCACCAGGAGTCGGCTGAAAGAGCGCGTACGGTTGGAACCATAGAGCAGGAGAATCCGTGGCCGTTGTGCGGTGTCAGCGTGGAGTGGGGTGCTCAATGTGAGGTCGAGGTTGGGTAGGGTGGTCATGACATTCTCCGCTTATAACAAGCCAATACGATCCAGCTCAGCCTTGATCTGTGCCGCATCGAGGCGGTTGAACGGGAGGTCGAACAGCGCCCGGCAGCGGGTTTCGATGATCTGCAGGGTGGCCTGGAAGGCGGCGTCAATCTGCGCCTCGTCGCCGTGTAGGTCCGACGGATCCTCAAGCCCCCAATGCGCCTTGATTGCCGGGCCAAAGTACACCGGGCAGGCTTCCTGGGCGGCTTTGTCGCACACGCTGATCACAATGTCGGGTGGGCTGTCTGCAAAGGCCTCGTTGCCCTTGCTGTACAAACCGTCGGTGCTGATGCCCGCGGCCTGCAATGTACTCAGGCTGCGTGGCAGGACCTGGCCCTTGGGAAAGCTCCCGGCGCTGATGGCATGGAACCCTGGCGGGGCCAGGTGGTTGAACAGGGCTTCGCTGAGGATACTGCGGCAGCTGTTGGCGGTGCAGATGAACAGGACTTTCATGACAATTCTCCGTTAAACACTCAGGCGCAGGGCCAGCGCCGCCAGGGTAAGCAATAGCACCGGCAAGGTCAGGACGATGCCGACCTTGAAGTAGTACCCCCACGTAATACGGATGCCCTTGCGCGCCAGGATATGCAGCCAGAGCAACGTCGCCAGGCTGCCGATAGGGGTGATTTTCGGGCCCAGGTCGCTGCCGATCACGTTGGCGTAGATCATCGCCTCCTTGACCACGCCCACGGCATGGCTGGCCTCGATGGACAGCGCGCCGATCAGCACCGTCGGCAGGTTGTTCATCACCGAAGACAGCAGCGCCGTCAGCAACCCGGTGCCCAGGGCCGCGCCCCACACGCCGTAATCGGCGAAGGTGTTGAGCCAGGTGGCGAGGTAAGTGGTCAGTCCGGCGTTACGCAGGCCGTAGACCACCAGGTACATGCCCAGGGAGAAAATCACGATCTGCCAGGGCGCTTCCTTGAGCACCTTGCGTGTGGAAATCTTGTGGCCTTTGGCGGCGATCACCAGCAGGAGCAGGGCGCAGGCGGCCGAGATGGCGCTGATGGGAATACCCAGGGGTTCGAGGGCAAAGCAGCCGACCAGCAGGATGCCCAGCACCCACCAGGCCGCGTGGAAAGTTGCCGGGTCATGAATGGCACTGGCCGGTTCAGGCAGGTCGGCGGGGTCATAACTGTGCGGGATGTCACGACGGAAGAACCACAGCAGCACGGCCAGGGTAGCGGCGACGCTGACCAGGTTGACTGGCACCATCACTGCCGCGTACTGGTTGAAGCCGATGTTGAAGTAGTCCGCCGAGACGATATTCACCAGGTTGGAGACCACCAGCGGCAGGCTGGCGGTGTCGGCGATAAACCCTGCGCCCATCACGAAGGCCAGGGTGGCGGCGGGTGAGAAGCGCAGGGCCAGAAGCATCGACATGACAATCGGCGTCAGGATCAGGGCCGCACCGTCATTGGCGAACAGTGCCGAGACCAGCGCCCCCAGCAGCACCATATAGGCGAACAGCCGGCGGCCACGGCCGCGCCCCCAGCGCGCGACATGCAGCGCGGCCCAGGCGAAGAAGCCGGCCTCGTCGAGGATCAGGCTGATGATGATCAGGGCGACGAAGGTGCCGGTGGCATTCCAGATGATCTGCCACACCACGGGGATGTCCGCCAGGCTGATGACGCCGCAAGCCAGGGCCAGGATCGCGCCTATGGATGCGCTCCAGCCAACCCCCAGGCCTTTGGGTTGCCAGATGACCAAGACAATGGTGACGAGAAATATCGCGAAGGCGATCAGCATAAAAGTGTTCTCCAGGGGTCAGCAGCAGGTGCTGGCGCGTTGCGGTCGGTCACCCATTGCCGCCAGGCGCTGTGCGTCGCTTTGCAGCCAGGCTTGATTGGCTTGCAAGGTGGTCTCCAGCACCGTGCTCACCCATTGCGGCAACTGGGGGTTGAGGCGGTAGTAAATCCACTGGCCCTGGCGACGGTCTACCAGCAGTGCGCAACTGCGCAGTTGGGCCAGGTGACGGGAAATTTTTGGCTGGCTGTCATCCAGGGCATGGATCAGCTCGCAGACGCACAGCTCGCCTTCGCGCAGGATCAACAAGATCAGCCTGATGCGTGTCGCATCGGCCAGGCATTTAAAAACGTCTGGGGGGGAGAACGGATCGCTCATGATCGGCGCCACTAAACATATGATTATGCGAATATACGGATATCCATATGTAGTGGCAACGAATATCCCGTTGATCCAGGTCAAGGGTCTGGGGATTGCCGGTAAGTGACTGAAATTAAAATGAAACACAACTGTCCTAAAGTGCCCGCCATTGATGAAAAAGGAAGTAAACGTGTGACCCGTGCCACTCGCAACCTGCGCAAGACCCTCGATTCCGTCGCGGACAACAACGAAACCGCGGCCTTCGATTTGATGCGCGCTGTCGAAAAACTCAGCGATGAAGTGCTGCGCCAGCGCCTGCTCAACACCATCCACCGGCTCAACCAGGATGCCCACGAACTGCGTGAGGCCAGGGATGCGGTGGAGCGGGTGTCGGTCAAGCTGGCCTGAATCGGCGGCTTAGCCGCGCGCAAGATCATTCAAGACAATCGCTGCGCTGGCAGGCATGCTTACGGGCTGTTTGCCGATGAGCCTGTTGTCCATGCCTACTGCCTTACCGCATTACGCTTTCGCCCGTGGCGCGATTGCGGTTATTCCCCTGTCGCTGGCCTGTGCCCCATGGGGCCTGTTGGCCGGTTCCCTGGCGATTGACGCCCAGTTCACCCCGCTGGAAAGCCAGGGTCTGTCGGCCATTGTGTTTGCCGGTGCGGCGCAGTTGGTGGCGATTGGCATGGTCAAGAGCGGCGCGAGCCTGATCGCCATTTTGCTCACCACCTTGCTGCTGACCTCTCAGCATCTGCTGTATGGCATGCATATGCGCAGCACCCTGTCGCCTTTGCCGGCGCGGTGGCGCATGAGCCTGGGCTTTTTGCTGACCGACGAGTTCTTTGCCCTGGTCAGCCAATACGACCGCCAGACCTTCAACCGCTGGTATGCCCTGGGCGTGGGCCTGACGTTCTACGTGGCCTGGAACCTGTTCACCCTGGCCGGCATCGTGCTCGGCAAGAGCATCCCCAACCTCGATCAACTGGGCCTGGAGTTCTCCATCGCCGCGACCTTTATCGCCTTGATCACCCCGGTGGTGCGTGATGTGCCGACGGTGGTGTGTGTGGCGGTGGCCCTGCTGTTTTCGGTGCTGCTCAGCTACTGGCACTGGGAGTCGGCGGTGGTGGTCTCGGGGTTGTTGGGCATGAGTGCAGGCTATGCCTGCAAGCGCTTGGGAGTGGGGCAGCGATGATTTTTGTGATGATTATCGGCATGGGCCTGGCGGTGTTTTTCAACCGTTATCTGTTTCTTGAGCCGCGCTTGCCGGTTCGCCTGAATCGCGGCGCCCGGGAGTTTCTCGGTTTTGCGGTGCCCGGCATGTTGACGGCAATCTGCGGGCCGATCATTTTCCTGGCCGAGCACAAGCTCAACCTGAGCCCCACCAACCCCTACCTGCTGGCCGGTATCTGCGCGGTGGCCTTGATGTTCTGGACGCGCAGCGTCTTGACCACGGTGCTGTCGAGCATGGCGCTGTTCTATCTGTTTCGCTGGTTGTTGTAGGCAGTGGTACAGTCGCGTTTTTTTCAAGGAAGCGATGGCATGCGGAAGGTGGTGATAGGTGCGTTGGTCCTGGCGGCGCTGGCCGGTTGCGCAGGTTCGAAGATGAAAGACGCACGCGCAGGCGCGCCCTATAAAACCCTGGCCTCTGACAAGGCCGCGCTGGTCGTTGCCCAGTGCATCCAGTTCGGTTGGCAGGACGAAGCGGTGTTCGGCGTCGACGCCGGAGGCTTTATGGAGCCGGCGCAAGGCGGTGGTCATACGGTCTACACCACGGGCGGTGACTACTTTGTCGATGTGCGCAGTGCCGGCGCCAGCACCACCGTCAGTTACTACGCAGCCGAAGATAATTTCGCTGCCAAGCGTCGCCTGGCGGCCTTGGCGACCTGTCTGTAGTTTGTTTCCTTAGATTTCTTCAGAAATGCCCGGCGGACACACCGCCGGCTTTGCCTTAATATTCTCGCGCTCGCCCAACATCATGGCTCTTTACCAGTACATGGACGTCGAGGCCTTGTGTTGGGCGGGCACCTTTTCAGCGTGGCATATAACCCAAGTGCCAACGCCGTGGGATCTTCAGCGACAGCAGACCCAGTAGCGCCGACAGCAGGCCGCTGACCAGCAGGGCGCGAATGCCCATCTGATGCTCCAGCAAAGCGCCGATCACCGCGCCGACAAACATCCCGGCCCAGGGAATCAACTGTACGCGCCAGCCATCGCGACGCTCCCCCAGCATCCAGCGCCCCAGCCCCCGACCGAACCGCGACAACGCGCCGGTCACGTAAGTCAGCCCCACGGGCAGGCCATTGACCTGTTCCACCGCCGCATTGAGCATGCCCATGGCAATGATCGCGGCCAGCACGGCAGGCAATTGTTCGGCCAGCGGCCACGCTGCTGCCCCGCACAATAGCGTGGCAATACATAGCAACAGCGGCAACGCGTGGCGCTTGCTGATCCGACTGATGATCACACCCAGGGCGTTCCCCAGAATAAACGTCGCCACCAGCAGCGTCAGACGTCCGGTCAGCCCCAGGTCGCCTTCACTGATCGCCACCGCCAGCCGCGTGGTGTTGCCGCTCATGAACGAGACAAAATCGCCACTGGCCATAAAGCCAATGGCGTCAGTCATGCCGGCCAGTACCGAGAGGCTGGCTACCAGCGTCAGGCCAATGCGCCCGCGCCATTTGTGCTGATGCTGCAGGACGGTATTGACCAAGGGTTTCGGGGAGGAGGGCAGCACGGCGGGAGGTTCCTCAATGAGATTATCCGGCCACTACCGTAGGACGCTTTCCTCTGAACTGCAATGACTTGGAACATCTTCAGTTCACCTCCAAGCGCCAGCCCATGGCGTCCCAGGTCAGGACGTGAGTCGGCTTGAGTGCCTGCAGAAATGCCGCGTCATGGGAGACCGCAATCAGCGCGCCGCTAAACCCTTGCAAAGCCTGTTCGAAGGCCATTACCGACTCCAGGTCCAAATGGTTGGTGGGCTCGTCCAGCAGCAGCAATTGCGCCGGGGTCTTGCGCCATAAGGCAATCGCCATGGCGGCCTTCAACCGCTCGCCGCCACTGAGCTGGCCGATGGGTTGGGTTACGCGCAATGCGTCCAGTTGCAACAGGGCCAGGCGGGTGCGCAGCTCGGCTTCGGCCAGGGGCGTGCCCATCAGTTTGAGTTGTTCGACGATCGACTGCCGGTCATCGAGCAGCGTCAACTGTTGATCGAGATAGGCACAGGGTACGTGCACCGTGCAGGCGCCGCTGACCGGTTGCCATTGTCCGGCCAGCAGCTTGAGCAGGGTGGACTTGCCGCAACCATTGGGCCCGTGGACTGCGACCCGTATCGGCCCACACAGGCTTGCGTTGATAAAGGTGCTCGGCGCGTGGGGAGCGAGCCAGGGCAGTTGGCAGTCGGTCAGGGTTAGCACTTGGCGGCCAGCAGGCAGGAGGGTGCCGGGCAAGGCGAGGAAGGTCGGTGTTTCGTCCACCACCCGTTCATGGGCCGAGCGCACGCGTTCGTTCAACACCTGTTTGTGTTGCACATGGGCGCTGCGCACGTTGCTGACGATTTCGTTGGCGGCGCCTTTCCAGCGGGATTTGGTGAAGGCATCGACGTTGGCGGTCTCGGCATGTTTACGGGCGCTCGCGGCGTGGCGCTGGAAGCTGTCGAGGTCTTTTTTCAGGCGCTGGCGCTCGCGGCGCCGATCTAGGCGGGCATGTTCCAGGGCGGCCTGGGCGGCGTGCTGCTGGGCATCGCGCTGCGCCCGGTAGTCGTCGTAGTTGCCGCCGTAGAGCCGGGCCCCGAGGGGCGACAGCTCGATGATTCGCCCCAGGGTGTTGAGCAGGCGCCGGTCATGACTGACCACCACCAGGGCGCCGCGCCAGGCGTTGAGAGTCGCCAGCAGCCAGTCGCGACCGGCGCTGTCGAGGTGGTTGGTGGGCTCGTCGAGAATCAGCAATTGCGGGGCGCGAAGTAAAGCACCTATCAGCGCGACCCTGGCCAGTTGGCCGCCACTGAGCTGTTCGGCGGGCTGGTCGGGGCTGATCTCGGCCAGGCCAGCGGCGTCCAGTGCCTGGCGCAGGCGTTCGGCCAGGTCCCAGCGATCATCAATCAGTTCCAGGTCGTCAGCCTGCGCTTGACCCCGGGCCATGCGTTCAAGGGCGGCCAGGGTTTGTGCGCAACCGCTGGCCTGGGCCACGGTCTGCCCCGGTAACAGCTCAATGGTCTGTGGGACATAGGCGATACGGGCCGACGATTTGATCACGCCACAGGACGGAACAAGCACGCCGGCCAGCAGGCGCGCCAATACGCTCTTGCCCATGCCATTACGGCCGACAATTCCGGTAGGGGTGTAATCAATAGACAGGTTGAGGTCTTCCAGCAGAATCTCGCCATTGGCGAACTGAAAACCCACGTGATGCAAGGAAACAAGTACAGGCAGCCGGTTGACGTCAGTCATCAGCACCTCCAGAACAATGTGGCACAAGCCAACAAGCGCGCCAGGCGGCTCGTTGCGTTTACATGTTGGAAGGCTTAGTTGTTCACGTCGGCGGTCGTCCTGCGGTCGGAAAGGACCGGTAGCCTAGCGCAGTTGCGTCATTTTTCCTACATCGGTGATGCCGCCGTCTGCAGTTGCTCAAGAAACATCGCCAGCCCCACCTCTTCGGCTTTCAAGCCCTTGCGCACCCTGGGCCTGGGCAGTTTCGCCAGCCCGCCCTGGCTGAAGTGCTCCAGCACCGCCGGGTGGATGTAGCACTTGCGGCACACCGCCGGGGTGTTGCCCAGTTGCCGGGCGACGTTCTTGACCATCTCCACCACGTGCCTTTTGGCATCCGACTCCGGTTGCCACGCCAGCTCCCGCAACACCGCCAGGGCCAGGGCGCTGCCGGCCCAGGTGCGATAGTCCTTGGCGGTAAAGTCGGCGCCGGTGAGGCTGTGCAGGTAGGCGTTGACGTCGGTGGAGCTGACGGTACGCCGCTCGCCGTTTTCGTCCAGGTACTGGAACAGGTTCTGCCCCGGCAACTCCAGGCAGCGCTTGAGCACGGTGGCCAGGCGCCGGTCCTTGATGCTGACCTGATGCTCGACACCGCTCTTGCCACGGAACTGGAACTGGATTTCGCTGCCCTTGATATCCACGTGACGGGTGCGCAGGGTGGTCAGGCCATAGGAGCGGTTATCGCGGGCGTATTGGCTGTTGCCGACGCGGATCAGCGTGGCATCGAGCAACAACACCACGGTGGCCAGGACTTTCTCCCGATTGAAGCCCGGTGCGTCGACCTGCGCTTGCAGTTGCTTGCGCAATTTGGGCAGCGCATTGCCGAACTGCTGCAGGCGCGAATACTTGTCACTGTCGCGCACCTCGCGCCAGCGTGGGTGATAACGGTATTGCTTGCGGCCGCGCGCATCGCGCCCGGTAGCCTGCAGATGGCCCTTGGGGTCGGCGCAGATCCACACGTCGGTATAGGCCGGCGGGATGGCGAGGGCGTTGATCCGCTGGATTTCGTCGGCGTCGGTCAGGCGTTGGCCATGGCTGTCGAAATACTGGAACTTGCCCCGCAGTTTACGGCGGCTCAGGCCCGGTTGGCTGTCATCAACGTAGTGCAGGTCACGGGGCAGGTCGGCAGGCACGGTGGAGTCGGGCATGGGGCAAAGTCCTTGGCAATAAATCAGGCCGGTATGGCTGATTGACCGCAGCGTTGTGCCGTCCGTTCAAGCCAGTACCGCGACCGCCTTGATCTGTGCCCACAGTGCCTGCCCGGGATGCACGTGCAACTGGTCCCGCGAGTAACGGGTGATCCGCGCCAGCAACGGCGTGCCCGCAGCATCCAGCCGCACCAGCACATGGGCACTGTTATCGGCAGGGATCTCCTGGATCACGGTCACGGGCAAGCAGTTGAGAATACTGCTGTGCTCCCCGGGTTGCAGGCTGAGGCTGACATCCCGGGCGCGAACCTTGAACCGCAAGTGTTTGCCCGGCGCCAGCGGTGTATGGGCCACGCGCATTTGCAATGGGCTGTCGGGCAATTGCAGGGTCAGCAACTGGTAGTGGGCGTCGTGGCTGCTGACCGTGCCGTTGATCACCACGCCGGCATCGTCGCCCAGGGCCAGCGGCAGGTCGAGCCGCGCCAGGGTTTCGCCAATCGGGCCGCTGGCCAGGGCCTTGCCCTCGCTGAGCAGGACAATGTGATCGGCCAGGCGCGCCACCTCATCCTGGGCATGGCTGACGTACAGCACCGGGATTTCCAGTTGGTCGTGCAGGCGCTCCAGATAGGGCAGGATCTCGCCTTTGCGCTGGCTGTCGAGGGCAGCCAGGGGTTCGTCCATCAGCAGCAATTGCGGGCTGGTGAGCAGGGCACGGGCGATGCCGACGCGCTGGCGCTCACCGCCGGACAAATGCTCGGGATGGCGATCCAGCAGGTGGCCAATGCCCAGCAGTTGCGTGGCCTGGGCCATGTCCACGCGGCGTTGGGCCTTGGGGATACGCTTGAGGCCGAACTCCAGGTTGGCCAGCACCGACAGGTGGGGAAACAGGCTGGCCTCCTGGAATACATAACCGAGGGCACGTTTGTGCGGCGGTACAAACACCCCGTTACGGCTGTCTTGCCAGACCTGCTCGTTGATTTGCACAAACCCATCACCGGCCCGCTCCAACCCGGCAATGCAGCGCAGGCAGGTGGTCTTGCCCGAGCCGGAGTGCCCGTAGAGTGCGGTGACGCCCCGCCCCGGCAGCTTCAGGTCCACGTCCAGGGCAAACCCGGAATACTGCAGTTGCAGGCGCACTTCGATCATCGACATCAGCTCCAGCCCGCTTTGGTTTTACGGCTGGAGTAGAGCGCCAGCAACACCAGGAAAGAAAACACCACCATGGCCCCGGCCAGCCAGTGGGCTTGGGCGTATTCCATGGCTTCGACGTGATCGTAGATCTGCACCGAGACCACCCGGGTCTTGTCGGGAATATTGCCGCCGATCATCAGCACCACGCCAAACTCACCCACGGTATGGGCAAAACCGAGGATTGACGCGGTGATAAAACCGGGCCGGGCCAGGGGCAGGATCACCGTGAAAAATGTATCCCAGGGGTTGGCCCGCAAGGTGGCGGCGACTTCCAGGGGGCGACTGCCGATGGCCGAGAACGCGTTCTGCAACGGTTGCACCACAAACGGCATGGAATAGATCACCGAGCCAATCACCAGGCCGGCGAAGCTGAAGGTCAGGGTGCCCAGGCCCAGCCATTGGGTGAACTGCCCGAGGTAGCCATGGGGGCCCATGGTCAGCAGCAGGTAGAAGCCAATCACCGTGGGCGGCAGCACCAGCGGCAGGGCCACGATCGCGCCGATGGGGCCGCGCCACCAGGAGCGGGTGCGCGATAGCCACAGGGCAATCGGAGTGCCGATGACCAGCAGAATCACGGTGGTCAGCGACGCCAGTTTCAGGGTCAACCAGATCGCAGAAAAATCGGCACTCGATAGGGGCATTTACAGTTGATAACCGTAGGATTTGATAATCGCGGCAGCTTTTGGCCCCTTGAGGTAGTCAACCAGCGCCTTGGCGGCCGGGTTGTCCTTGCCTTTATTGAGGATCACCGCGTCCTGTTTGATCGGGTCATGCATCTGGCCAGGAACGATCCACGCCGAGCCGCTGCTGACTTTGCCGTCTTTATAGATCTGCGACAAGGCGACAAAGCCCAACTCGGCATTGCCGGTGGACACAAACTGATAGGCCTGGGTGATGTTCTGGCCTTCGACCAGCTTGCTCTTGACCTGGTCGGTCAGGCCCAGCTTGGCCAGCACCTGGGTGGCTGCGAGGCCGTAGGGGGCGGCTTTCGGGTTGGCGATGGACAGGTGCTGGTATTGGTTTTTCTGCAGCACATCGCCCTTGGCATCCACATAACCTTCCTTGGCCGACCACAGCGCCAGGGTGCCGACGGCATAGGTGAAGCGCGAGCCCTTGACGGTGTCGCCTTCGCTCTCGAGCTTTTGCGGGGTGCTGTCGTCGGCACTGAGGAATACTTCAAACGGCGCGCCGTTCTTGATCTGGGCGTAGAACTGCCCGGTAGCCCCGTAGGCGGCGACCAGGGTGTGTCCGGTGTCTTTTTTGAAGTCGGCGGCGATGGCCTGTATAGGGGCAGTGAAGTTGGCGGCGACGGCTACCTGAACTTCATCGGCGTGGGCCGAGCCCAGGGTGAAGAGGGCAAACAGGGTGGCCAGGCCTGAGGCGCGAATCATCATGCAGCAGCTCCTTGGGGTGCCGACGTGGCGGCTTGTCATAGGTAATCGCTATGTATGGGAATATATAGCGCTTCGCCATCGTCGGTACAGTGCAAAGTTGTCTCAGGGGCTCAGCGCTTATTAAGTTGCGCCAGGGCCTGCCGGGCCAGGTTCAGCGTCAGCTCGCGGGTCGACAGGTCCTGCCCCAGGCGCAGCGCCTGGCCGGCCCACAGGCTACTGAAGTCGGCTTCATCCAGGGCGCGCAAAGGCATCAAGGCACCGCCGGCCAATGGAAACGCCGGCGCCGCTGGGTTGATCGGCCCCAGTTCGCGCATCACCCGATTGACGATCCCGCGCGCCGGGCGCCCGGTGAACAGGTTGGTCAGGGCCGTTTCGCTGGCCTGGGCGCTGTGCAATGCCTGATGGTGGGCGGGGGTGATAGTGGCTTCGGGCGTGAACAGATAGGCCGTGCCGATCTGCACCGCCGAGGCGCCGAGGGCGAACGCGGCAACCATGCCCCGTGCATCGCCAATCCCACCGGCAGCGATCACCGGCACACTGACCGCATCGACGATCTGCGGCACCAGGGCCATTGTGCCAATCTGGCTGGTGAGGCGATCGCTGAGAAACATCCCGCGATGCCCACCGGCTTCATAGCCCATGGCAATGATTGCATCGCAACCGTGCCGCTCCAGCCAGATCGCTTCTTCGACGGTGGTGGCCGATGACAGCACTTTTGCCCCGGTGGCCTTGACCCGGTCCAGCAGGGCTTTTTCCGGCAGGCCGAAGTGGAAACTGACTACCTCGGGGCGGAACTCTTCCACCACTTCGCAACTGGCAGTGTCGAACGGAGCGCGGTTGGAGACCGGGGTCGGTGCGTCAAAATCGGCCCCCAGTTCACGGTAGTAGGGCTCCAGCATCGCCTTCCACTGGCGGTCACGTTCGGGGGCAGGGGCTGGTGGCTGATGGCAGAAGAAATTGACGTTCAACGGTCGGGCACTGGCCTGGCGAATGGTGCTCAGCGCCTGGCGCAGTTGCTCGAGACTCAAGGTGGCCGCCGGCATTGAGCCGAGGGCGCCGGCCTGGCTTGCGGCAATCACCATCTGCGGGCTGGTGCTGCCGGCCATGGGGGCCTGGATGATCGGCAGGTCAATGCCCAAGAGGTCAATAATCCGCGTATCTGGCCAGGTGCTCATGGTTCGCTTCTCCAGTGGTGGCACGCCCGGGGAGGGCTGCCCGGCATTTTTAACAGGGGCGGCCAGGGCAAGGCCAGTCTGTATTATTCACTGGACGCAGGCGCCTGTTCATGCACGGTGCGGCGTTCGCGCTGGAGCAATTGCTGCTTGCGCTCCACCCCCCAGCGGTAGCCCGAAAGATGACCATCGCTGCGTACCACGCGGTGACAGGGAATCGCCACGGCCAGGCGATTGGCGCCGCACGCCTGGGCCACGGCGCGAAAGGCGCTGGGCGCGCCGATGCGTTGGGCAATCTCGGCATAGCTGGCCGTGCTGCCTAACGGAATGTCGCGCAGGGCCTGCCAGACACGCTCCTGGAACGCGGTGCCGCGCAGGTCCAGGGGCAGGTTCAGGCCCAGGGCAGGTGCTTCGATAAAACCCACCACCTGGGCGATCAACTGTTCAAAACCGGGGTCGGCGCCGATTAGATTGGCCTGCGGGAATTGGTCCTGCAGGTCGCGCGCCAGTTGGTCCGGGTCGTCGCCCAGGAGGATCGCGCAGACCCCGCGATTGCTTTGCGCCACCAGAATCGCCCCCAGGGAGCACTCGCCGATGGCAAAGTGGATATCGTTATGGATGCCGCCGGCCTTGTAGTCGCTGGGTGTCATGCCGAGCAACTGGTCGGCAGACGCATAGAAGCGGCTGTTGGAGTTGAAGCCTGCGTCGTACAGCGCGTCGGTCACCGACTGGTTGTCCTGCAGGTGAGCCCTGACCTTGCGTGAACGATGGGCCCGCGCATAGCCCCGTGGCGTCAGCCCGGTCAGGGTCTTGAATACCCGGTGGAAGTGGAAGGGGCTCAGGCCGGCGCCGTTGGCCAGGTCTTCCAGGGCCGGCAGGGTCTCGGCCTGTTCGATATGGCGGCAGGCGGCGGCGACTAGGTGCGCATGGCGTTGCGCGACCTGGGTCTGATCGGCCGAGGTGCGTTTATTGGGGCGGTACCCGGCGGCTTCGGCTTGCTGCGGGGTGTCGAAGAACTCGACGTTCTTGCGCAGCGGCTGGCGTGCGCTGCTGCTGGGACGGCAATACACCCCGGTGGTCTTGACCCCATAGACGAAGGTCAGATCGGCCGTAGCGTCACGGGCAACAATGGCCGCCCAGCGCAGATCATCTTCAGTGCTCATGGCAATAGCTCGGCAATGGATCAGTGGCCAGGATAATCACCGGGGAGGGGCCGCACACTCCGTTGCTTGCGGTTGAATTCACCGGGGTCAGCCGGCCGTGCGAAACGTCAGGTTGATCCGTTGTGGCCCCATGCGCGGGTGCGCGCCTTCCTTGATCGGCAGCACCCCATGAAAACGCAGGCGGTCAACGCCGCCCCAGACCGCCACGTCGCCATGGAACAGCGAGATCTTTTGCGTCTTGTCGCTGCGTTGATGGCCACCAAACAGAAACACCGCCGGCAGGCCCAGGGACAGCGAGACCACTGGCGCGTTGTAGTCGCGCTCGTTCTTGTCCTGGTGCAGGGACATCCTCGCACCCGGCACATAGCGGTTGATCAGGCAGGCGTCCGGCGCAAAACCGTCGAAGCCCGCAGCGCTGGCCGCGTTGATCGCCAGTTCGCGCAACACCACCGGCATGCTCGGCCAGGGCTGCTGGCGCTCGGGGTCGAGGGGGCTGTAGCGATAGCCCTGGGGGCTGGTGGTCCAGCCCAGTGCGCCGCAACTGCTCAGGGCCGCCGACATGGTATAGCCACCGGGGGTGACCATATGCCGGAACGGGGACTGGACCAGGACAGCACGCAGCTCGGGCAAGACACGTTCAAGCCAGGGTAGGGCATAGCCCCTGAGGACGTAGGATTGTTCGCCGATTTGCTCGCGACGGGCCGGTTGCTGCAAGGCCTCGTCGCTGAACAGGTCGCCGGTGGAATGAGGGTCCATGTTGCACAATCACTCCGCTGCTGGTGATGGTTTACAGGGCCTTGCTCACGGTGATCTCAGTGATTTCGTCACTGGCATCGTGGATTTTCGCCAAGGCCGCCTGGGCTTCTTCGGTGCTGGCCGACTGCAGTTGGGCAAATTCAAAACGGCGTTCGCCGTTGAGCTTGTACTTGATGACGTATTTGGTGGTCTGGTTCACGGGCATTCCTGTGGTGTAAGGCTGCGCAATCAGCTGAGTTTGGTGCTGGTGCGGCGAACAATGCGGATTTTATGGGACAAGGCCGGCTTGCGGGTAACGCTGATGGCACGGCGTGTCACCACATCCAGGGTGATGTTCCAGAACCCGGTGCTTGGCGCGGTGATCTTGGCCGGGAATTTGTCGAACGCGCCACCGTGATACGTGTGGCGACCACCATTTTTGAAGCTGCGGAAATTCGCATCGCTCATCAGGCGGATATTGCAGGTCTGCGAGCATTCAATGACGACAATGTCCCCTTCGTTCAAGTGTTCGCGCTGGTGGATGAATTTCATGGGGGGTGTCTCCAGAAGGGCTTTTTCTGAAAAATCAGAACGATACGTGGGTTAAGATGGAGTTTATCAGCCCCAGCACGTTTATTATCGGGTCGTCGTCGGCGTCTTCGACAATTTAAAACAGTTATTTACCGATATATCAGGGATAAATCCTACGTTGGCGGGAGAAAAATACCATCTTCGCTGTCGTAGGGTCTTTATCGGAGGTTTTGTATGAAGTGGAGTGTATTGGTTCTGGCCCTGGCAATAGGTGGATGTGCTTCGGTTTCAGACATCAAGCAGACACCGCCAACCCTGGCGGTTATCTCCGGGAAAAAACCGCAGGAATACGCGGCGTGTGTGGTGCAGAAACTGTCGGCGACCCGTCGCCCGTCGCAGATCGAGCCGCTCAAGGAAGGTGTGCGGGTAATTGTGCCGCAGAAATTTTCGGCTGACCCATCGGCCATTTTCGAGATTGAAGACCGCTCCAGCGGTAGCAGCATCAAGCTCTACGAGAGCATGTCCAATGTGCCGATTCGTCCGGGTGATGTGAAGAAAGCTGCGGAAGACTGCATTTCCGGCTGAGTCCACCTCACCGCTCATACGCGATCAACTCCGATCAAGAAGCCTGGCCTGCGCTTGCAGTGCCGGGCTTTTTATTGCCTGAAATTTCTTACCCAGCGGTTGTGACTGTCAGCCCATTACCCTACCATTTGTAGGCTTATGCATTGTAGGTCTAAGCATATAACTATAAAAATGGAGTCGTGATGATGTCTGTGGAGAGAGTGTTGATGGGTGGCGCCCTGCTGCTCATGCTCGGCAGCGCGCAGGCGCTGGAGGGCAAAAAGGTGTTCAATGAAGGTGGCGCGCAGCCTGGCGCGGCGGCTTGCATGGCGTGCCATGGCGCCGATGGCCTGGGGCTGGCGGCTGCGGGGTTTCCACGGCTGGCGGGGTTGCCGGCGGCTTACCTGAGCAAACAACTGCATGACTTCCAGAGTGGTGCGCGCAGCAACCCGGTGATGACGTCGCTGGCCAAGGCGCTTACCGATGAAGAAATCGCCGCAGTGACCCAGACGCTGGCGGCGATGCCGGCGCCGGCCGTGCAAACCGGCCATCGCAGCATGGCCCCGACCAATCCCACCGAAAAACTGGCACTGCAGGGGGCCTGGGAGCGGCAGATTCCTGCGTGCGTCAGTTGCCATGGCCCTGCAGGTGTCGGCGTGGGCGAGGCGTTCCCGCCGCTGTCCGGGCAATCTGCCGCCTACCTGGCCGCCCAGCTCAATGCCTGGCGCAGTGGCACCCGGCACAATGATCCCAATGACCTGATGGGCCATGTGGCCAAATCCCTCACGGATGACGAAGTGCAGGGGATTGCCGGTTATTTCGCCTCCTTGCCTGGCCAGGAGGTCAAGCCATGAAGAACCTGTCATTTGCACCCGTGCTGGTCGCGTTGATCAGTGTGCCGGCGTTGGCCGCACCGATAGCCATGGAAGATCAGTCGCAACTGCAGGTGCCGGCTGCGGTGTCTGCCACCACGGCGTTCCAGCCACCTCAGGCAAGCGAGTTGCCCGACAATGCCTACGGCAAGTTGGTGATGCAGGGTTATGCGTTGTTCGTCGATACCAAGCGCCTGGCGCCGCAGTTTGTCGGCAACGGTCTCAATTGCAGCAACTGCCACCTGGATCAGGGGCGCCTGGCCAACTCCTCGCCGCTGTGGGGGGCTTACCCGATGTACCCGGCCTATCGAAAAAAGAATGACAAGGTCAACTCCTTCGCCGAACGCTTGCAGGGTTGCTTCCAGTTCAGCATGGACGGCGGCACGCCACCGGCAGCCGACAGCCCTGAGATTGCCGCGCTGTCGACCTACGCTTACTGGCTGGCGAGCAAGGCGCCGCTGGGCGTGGAGTTGCCTGGGCGTGGTTACCCTGATGTGCCACAACCGGCCAAAGGCTACAACCTGGCGCAAGGGGCCGAGGTGTACAAGGCACAGTGTGCGGTGTGCCATGGCGGCGAGGGGCAGGGGCAGAAGGTCGGTGATAGCTACGTGATGCCACCGTTGTGGGGCAAGGACTCCTATAACTGGGGCGCCGGTATGCACCGGATCAACACGGCGGCCTCCTTTATCAAGCACAACATGCCGCTGGGCAAGGGCGGTAGCTTGAGCGACCAGCAGGCCTGGGACGTGGCGGCCTACGTCAACCGCCATGAGCGCCCCCAGGATCCGCGCCTGGTGGACGGCTCGGTGGAGAAGACCCGCGTCAAGTTCCACGCCAATGATGGCGTGAATCTGTACGGGCAAACGGTTGATGGCGTACTGATTGGCCAAGGCATCCGTTAAACTATCGGCCGACCACAAAAAATGCCGCTCAAACCCCGGGGTTTGAGCGGCATTGTCATTCTGGAAAGCAATTATGAAACGTGAACGCGTCAGAGAGCGGCATGCAGAGGGTCACATCTCTGCGACCCATGTGATTCAAAATCCGGCCAATTCGGGGGAGTGGATTGTATTTTTCAAGAAAAGCGGCGGGCGCAGCTTTTTCCTGGTGGATGACCAGGACGAGGTCGAATCCTTTGCGACACTGGATGACCTGATCGACACCATTCGTAGCCTGGGCATCAAGTTCGCCGAGATTCACATGTAACCGCCCCGGTTACTTGCAGACCACCACCACACTGCGGCCCTTGAAATTGCCCACGTCCACGCCCAGGGTCTTGTCGCTGTCCTGCAAGGCCGGCGTGCCTTCGGTACCGACGATGCGGTAACCGGTGCCTGCGCAGGATGCATCGGCTTTTTCATAGCAACTGGCCCAAGAGTTGGCCTCGCCCGAGCAGTCGATGGTCAGGCCTTGTTCGCCATTTTTCAGATAGATATCAGATGTGGTAGTGCAGCCGGCAAGCGCCAGTACCGAGATCAGTGCCAGGATTTTGTTCATGAGTTGGGTCGTCGTCGAGGGTGTTGGAGGGGCGCTGACACTGTCGTGGGGCGTTGGCGCGAGAGTATAGCGAACTGCCACTTAATGCGCAGTCTCAGAAACAAAGTCTGCGACTGCGCCCCCGCGATGTGTCCAGCCCTGGTCTTCTGCGTGTGTCATGGCACACCCATCACGAGTACACCGCTGCCGCTGACGGGGCCTGGGGTGGGTAGGGAACCGGCTCGCCGGACGAGGGTAAACGTCACATCGTCGCCGCCCACGCTATTGGTAATACTGGACAGGAAGGCGCCGCCGACCTGGACGGCCGTTGCGCTCCTTACGAGTGCCGTGCCGACATCCGGGTTGCTCATCAGCAGCAGCCTGGAGTCGAACGATGAAGGGGTACCTTTGTAGGTAATGGTGATCGGCGTGGTGATCCCCGGGTCCGGGCACGCGTAGGTGAGTCGGCGGTCACGGCGAACGGTGGTTGTCAGCGGGTCGGTGCCGATTGCCCTTTGGTGTACATCGCCGAAGTCGATCTCGATCGGGTTGTTATTGTTGATCGTGCAGGTTGACGGGGAAATGGTGAAGTCGTTGGCGGCGGTATAAGTGACCGTGAGTTGCGGTCGGGTGCCGTCGAAATTGTTCGAGCTGGTGAGGCGCAACAGGCCGAGGGTGTCTCCTGTGCGCACATCAATCGGATTGGAGGGATCGTTACGCACCAGAATATAGGGGGTGATATTGATCGGGTAGCCGATCCCGTTGTTGGGCATGGTGGCCACGCGGATACCCGCCGGAACCGGCGTATCGAGGAAGCTGCCATTGATGCGCAAACCGCTCCTTTCCCGGGTGAATTTGGGGCCGGACGTCCAGGGCGTTCCCGAGGCATTCCCGGTTGCCCAGTAATCCTCTCCCCAAACGGGGCCTGCGCCGGCGGTAAACCGACATTCGAGCCGGGCGCCCTCCATCAGAATCCTCACGCGATCTGTATCGAGCCGTACGTCTACGGGAACGGTCAGGTGGGTCACCCGCGCCCACTCCCCACCATTGATCCGACAATCGACAGCCAGCGCGGCCGAACTAACGCTAATCAGCAGGAGAAGCACCATGGCTTCATATAGTCGTTTCATCTTGATCTCTCGTTGCTTCTCTACGCAGGCGCTGTCCAGCGAACAATCAGTCGCTGTAAACCTGGTTGGCCTGAAAGCCTATGGGTATCAATCGGTTTTTTGAGCCTACGAATTACGGGTAGTCCAGGGTAAAAGTAGAGGTCGCGGTGTAGGCGCCATGGCCAATGCTCTGGTCCCTGATGGCATTCGGCTCACCCTGGACATAGGCTTTGAGCTCAATAACGTTGCTGCCATTACGCAACACCTGTTCGTCGCTGACTGTATTCAGCGGCAATGGCTTTTGGCTCGGTGTCTCGATACCGACGCCAATGCCTGAGGCACCGCTCCCTGCGTCCAGCGCGAGCAATCCGGGCAGCGCCGGGTTTTCCCTGCCGCCGAACGTGATGGTGACCGTGTTGCTGATTGTGGTGTTGCAATCTTCCAGGTGCAGCTTGAAACCCCGACCCTGGGAGCGGGTGTTGATGTAGAGATGCTTGCTGGTCAGGTCCCAGAGCTCCAATGTGATGGCCTCGTCGCCTGGACGGATAGTGCAGGCCTCTTCCACCAGGTTGCCCTTCAAGCGCAGGTTGTCCGCCGCTTGCCCCTCGGGGGGCAGGCCGGTGGTCAGCAGTAAGGCCAGCCCCGCACTTGGCCAGCCCTTATAAATCGTTTCGTGTCCCATGGACGGATCTCCTACTCGTATTCGGCCAGCAACGTTGCCACCGCCGTAAACTGTGCAGGGGACAGCGTGGTGCCTGGCTGTTTGACGGGAACAACCTCCAATGCCGGCGGTGACGACAGGCTGATGTCCAGCGGTGTGTTGAGTGGAAACGGCTGGTCATTCTGGAAAATCCGGATCCCCAGTGCAGGCACATTGGTTTGCAATGCGGCGCCGTCAAACCCTGTCGCCGTGCCCCTGATACTCAACTTAAGCTCCCACGGCAGCGTGGCGGGGGCACAATTGATGGTGTAGCCGAGCCCGCGACGGTACTTCACTCCGTCGACCCGCTTGACCCCGACATCCCCAAAATCGACTTCAATGCTATTGCCTGCGTTGATCGTGCAGGGCGGCGGCTCGTTCAGCGTGCCGCTGAATGTCAGGTTGGCCAGCGCATTGCTGCAAAGGCCGATGGAACACAAGGCGAGCAATGCTCGCTGCTGGCAACGGGTCATTGATCGCTCCTTTTCATTGGTACTCGATGACAAGGGTGGCGGCGGCATCAAACACCCCTCCTGTCAGACTGCTGCCCGTGCGTTTGACAGGCACGGCCTGCACGATCGGAAAGTTTGGATAGGTAAACCTCACAGCCGTATTCAGCGGCCAGTCGGCGTCATTCACGAACAGCTTTACCCCAAGGTCGGCCTTGCGGGTGCCGAGCACGCGACTGTCAAACGCCGCTCCGGTGCCCTTGAGTTCCAGGGTCATCGCGTTGCTGAAAGGCGAGTCGCATGTCACGGTGTAAGGCACGCTTCGACGATAATTGACCCCGTCAACCCGTGATGTCAGGAGGTTATTGCCAAACGGCACATCGAGCGTGCTCCCGCTGTTGATGACACACGGCGGCGGGGCGATGATTTGTGCCCGGATGATCAGATTGGTATCGGCCGACACTGCTTGGCCTGCCGCCCACACCAGGGCGCCGGTAAGAACGGCCTGCGCGCCGATTGACTTAGCCATTGTTTTGCCCTTAGTCATAATTGAGCCTGAAATCCACTACGGCGCGAAATGCCCCGCTGGTCAGTGGCGCAGAGGTGCGCGTAGGCTGAACATTCCAGGTCCGGGTACTGCTGCCCAATGCCAGAAACAGTGGTTCGCCCCTGGAGCCCAGCCGTACATCCCGCCCCACGTCATCGGTCAGCCGCAGGCCCATCCCGGTGATGCCTTGTACTTTGACCAGCCGCGGATCATCGTCATCGGCAGGGGCGACAAACGTCACCGACAGCACCGGTTGAAAGGCACTCCACGCCAGGTTCCCCGTACGTTCGCTACGGATGCTGCCGGCGGTGCGCTGGCAGTCGGTAAAATGCAGCTGGAATGCCACAGCTGTTGCCTGGTCGCCCGGCCGCTGCAATTGGCTGGTGGACACGGCGCCCAGGTCAATCGTCTGGTGCAGTGACGTCATCTCCAGGCTGCAAGGTGTCTCATGCATGGCCCCGTTAATGTTCAGCAGCCCATTCATGCCCTCGATATCATCCTCGGCGTGTGCGCCCCCCACCAAGGCAAAGGCCAGCAACAGGCCGCCCAAGACCTTCCCATTGTGCGACTTCATGATGTTCTCCCGCGGCAGGCGCTACTCATTTGGGCGGTGGGGTTTGTGAGCTGACCTTGCAGGTTTCACCACTGCAGGTGAAAGCCAGCAGTGGGCGACCACCGTAGTCGTTGACGTAGGAGAAGTAGGGTGTAGTACCGAGTGTGTCGGCCGATGGCCCCAGCGTCAGCGCGCCTTTGGGCGGTACCATCACCGGCTCGAAGCCCGGTACGGTTTTGCCGTCCCTGCTGCTGCGCGCATCCACCAGGGTCACGTAGTAAGGCGTTGGGTTATTCACCTGATAACTGGCGCCTATGCGGGTCAGGGTCAGCTTTTCCTGCCAGGGGGTGGATAGGTCTTGCTGGCTCGGCGCAATGGCCTGCGGCCGGTAGAACAGTTTGATTCGGGTCTGCAGGGCGATTTGCAGGGTATTGGATTTATCACTGCGCGGCGGGATCTCCCTCAAATTGAAGTAGTAGACCGTCTCGCGATCCTGCGGCAGCATTTTTGCCGCCGGCAATGCCTGGACTTTCACCTGGCTCTGTTTCCCCGGCTCCAAGCGCTGAACCGGGGGTAACACGATCAGGGGAGTGGTGATTTTCGTGCCCGCTTCATCCTCGATCCAGCCCTGGGCCAAATACGGCAATTGGGTGTTGTTATTGGTGATGTTCACGCTGGTGGCCTGTTTGCCACCATCGAAAATCACTCGGGTGCGGTCCAGGCCGACCGCGGCATTTACACTCGGGCTCAAGCCCAGTGCCAGCAGGGCGAAGGCCGGAAGAGGGAGGCGCGTCTTGAGCGTCATGAGGATGTGTTCTCCGTATCGGTAGGCTGCCCGCTCAGTACCGGCGGCACGGGCAAGGATTGATCAGTGGCGGTCTTGCGGCAGCTCAATTGCAGGGCATCGGTCAAGCCATCAGCAGGCAAAACGACAGGGAGCGTGAGGATGCACTGCTCGGCACCTCCCCAACTGACCGCCATCTGCCCGCCGGCCTGTATGCCGCTCAGATAGACATGGCCGTCGTCATTCACAATCCCGGTATCCTGCTGTTTCATGTTCTTGACCTGCGCGCCGAACGGCGGTGAGTTGCCATCCTCCAGGCGAAGAACCGCCATGGCTTTTTCGCCGGCAATCACGTCCAGTGAGCGGTAGCCGATAGCCCCTTCGGTCAGTGTCAGTTGCGTCACCGATTGAGTGGCTTCGACATTGTTCGGCAGGCTCTCCAGGTCGACGCTGGCCGCCGTACGCTGATAGCTGCTGATATCGGAGATAACCGCCTTGCCAAAGGCATTGCTGCGGCTTGGGCTGCCGTAACCCCGCACAGGCACATCAGGTACGCCGCCGGTGTCGACCATCAGGCGGGTTCCGCCCGTGCTGTTGGTCCGGTGCAGCGCAGCGCCGTGAGACGTAAGCGTGCCACCGCCGCGCGCAGACACACCGAGGCTGCTGTTACCGGATTGTTGGCTGGCGCTGAGGTCGATATCGGCCTGATCGCCCATGTGGGTCAGATAGCCGCTGGCAGAGCTATCGCTTGCACGGAGTTGGTAGCTATTGCGCGCATCAAGGCGATCACTGAAGCGCGACGAAAAACTGTTATCGCCCGCGGCCCGGTAGGCATCCAGCGACAGCGTGCCGGTGCGCCCCAGCGGCAGGCTGACGGTCAGCGCCGCACCGTTATCCTTGTAGCTGTATTCCAGGGTGCGATAGATGTTCAGGGACAGGCTCATGTTTTTCACGGTGCCCACATTGAAATAACGTGACACGGACATGTTCCAGCGCTGCGTGTGTGGCCGGTCCCAATAGGTTTGTTTGTTGTAACTGGCGTAGACCGTGGCCCCAAGGTCGCGAAACTGCTTATTCACCGTGGCCGTATAAAGGGCCTTGCTCCCGCCGATAGGCTTCCAGTCATCAATGCGTTCACCGTCCTCGTTGTACCCCCCGCGCCCGCCGAGTTCGCCATTCAAACCGTAATGCCGAGCGTTGAGGTATTCACTCATGCTCAGGAAGCCCTTCTCGGAAAACCGGTAGCCGGCGAAGGTTATCTGGCTGTCGTACTGCTCAAAGTGCTTGGAGTATTGGAGGCGGTAGGATTTGCCCGCGAGCCGCTCATTCCAGACGGTTGCCTGGGACTGGGTGACATCCAGCGACAGGGCCCCGAACGCGAGCAGGTCACGCCCAGCGCCGACGGACAGCGCATGGTAATTGTTATCCGTGATCCCGCCGCCAAACAGCGACCAGCCATTGCTGACCCCCCAGGAGAACTCGCCGGTCCCGAAAAAATCACCGTCACCGTTGTACTGGAGGTTGGACGGTCGTCCCGTTGCCAGCTTGTAGCGAACCTGGCCGGGGCGTGTCAGGTAGGGAACACCCGCCGTATCTAGCTGGAAGCTGTGGACCGAGCCGTCCTGTTCTTCCACCCGCACATCCAGCGAGCCGGACACGGCATCGTTAAGATCCTGAATGCGAAAGGGGCCTGCCGCGACCAGGGTTTCATACAGCACACGGCCTTGCTGGCTGACGACGACTTTTGCATTGGTTTTCGCCACTCCGACGACTTCCGGAGCGTAGCCACGCAAGTTGGGGGGCAGTTGGTTTTCATCCGAACTGAGTGCGGCGCCGGTAAAGCGGAAACTGTCGAACAGGTCCGAATACAGGTAGTTCTCTCCCACCACGAGGCGCGACTTCAGCGCAGGAATTGCGCGATAGGCGTAGTAGCGCGTCCAGTCCAGTTTCTGGTCCTTGGCTTCGCCCTCACGGCGTCTCTCGAAACGCCCCTGCCAGTCGGCCCTGAGGCGCCAGGCCCCGGCATTCGCGCCGAGCGTTCCGTTCCCACTCAGGTTGTTGCGGTTGCCGCGATTGTTTTGATAGTTGGACTGCGCGGTGATGCTGTAATCCGCCAACAGCCCCGGCACACCTTCATCCCAGCGCGAGGGCGGGTCCCAATTGATGTCGCTGTATTCGAGATAAGCCTGGGGGAGGTTGATAGTCAGCGTCGAGGTGGCCAGATCCCCACTCACCTCCATGCCTGGCAGCCCTTGGAGATCCAGGCACTGCCCGTTATTCCACCAGGTGAGTTTTGCCGCGCCGGACGCCTTGAGGCCAAGCTGCTCGACGAGATCGGGGGACAAACAGGCCTGGCTGCCCTTGGGATCATTATCGGGGGGATAGAACACCACCGACTGCTCAGCAATAGGCTGGGCATTGACCTGCACCACCATTGAGTAGGTGCCGGGCAGAATAAACCCGCTGCGCGCAAATCGGGACAAGTCAATATTGGTGCGATCATTCAGATCAAGAACATCCGTATTGAACTCGATATCCCCGCTGGCCATTGCAGTTCCAGCCAGTGACATCAACCCGCTAAATAGGCCTGGACGCAGCGAATATTTGACCTTCGACGTATTCAACATGAAAAAACGACTCATCAATGTTCAAAAATATTCCAGCTTGAACCGCACGGCGGCACCGTGAGCGCCAGGCATCAGCGGCAGCCCGTTGCCGACCAGGCGAAGCGTGTAGTGCAGTGTCATGTCGCCTTCTGCCAACGGCAGCAACGGCATCGGTTCACCCGGAATGCTCTCCTGGCCGGCCGCATCCCAAATGTGCAGGGCGACCCCCTGTGAACCACCAAAGGCAGCAAAGGAGCGACCGTCTCTATCGCGGGCACCGTCAAAGGTCACTTGCAGGTGCTGCCAATCCGGCAGGTTCACATCCGGGCGTGACGGGTCAGGGCGGGTCAAGGAGCAATTGACCAGGCGCAACTGGAAGGGGTGAGGTTCTCCTATCGCACTGCGCAGCAGCCGGCCTATGGGCTCGGGAGGCATCTCGATGGTTTGATCGGCACTGACCAGTTCCAGCCCGCAAGCGGAGTCAATGACTTCTCCTCCCAAGGTGACTAACCCCTCACCTTGCGCCGCCGCACTCGCGAAAACGCAGGGGCTGATGAGCACCGTCAATGAAGAGGCAATGGCGAAACTCAGGAATGTTTTCACCTGTATCTCCCGTCAGAGTCCCCCGCCACCCGAAGTGGCGGGGGCCGTACTTACTGATAGGCCAGGGTGAAATTGGTCACCGCACTGAAATCACCAGGCACGACCGTGCCGGTGGCGGCACCTTGTACATAGGCACCAAACTCCAGGGTGTTGTTACCGACGGCAATGGCTTGCGGGGTCGTTGCGACACCCAGCTCAATGGGCTGGCTGCCATGGGTCATCATGATGCCGATACCGCCCGCGCTACCCACTGTGCCCAACCCGCCCGGGACAACGCTTGAGGGCGCGCCCGTGAATGTAGTCGTCACCGTATTATCAGTCAGGCCTGCCAGGTCGCAGCCTTCAAGTTCAATCAGAACGCGCCTGGCTTCGGATTTCCCCCCTGTCTGCAATTGATGTTTGGCGATCGCGCCAAGATGAACGGTTTGATCTACGGAGTCAGGCTTAATGGAACAAGCACCCGAGTGGACCGATCCCTCGAATGTAACTGTCCCATCTGCCGCATGAGCGGCAGAGATCGCGCCAGCAAATAGTCCGATAGTTAGCAGTGCAGTTTTAAAATTATTTTTCATTTGCAGATACCTACAGAGTAAGTGTTATTGAGAAGTCCGGCCGCAACTGTGCGTAGGACCTATTAAAAAGCGGTTATGGAGAGTGCAGCTAAGTGTCCAGGTCTCAGTACTTTGGATTTCTCCTCTTCTTGAGGTATCAAAAGCTTGCGATTGAGTTCGCCGCTTTTTAGGCGCAGTCCAGGGTCGTACGACAAGCCGGAACGGGCCGACCAGTCGGTTCTTTGCCTCAGCGGAGGCGCGCAGAAAACTCAGCCCGAGTGCGGTTGAGTTGGTGTTCAGCGAAGTCCTGATTTTCCAACTATTTGTATTGCACTTCGGGAGAACATTCGAGGCGGGGCAATTATTAAGCTACTAGTTTTAGTAAGGAAGTCGTCCGGTTCCCTTGCTTGCGTAGTCTTTTGGTGGTGGGGCATATAGGAAAGTTATGGCTGTTTTCCAAGAATCGAGAAATGACCGTAAGACTTGGACTACATTTGGTGTGATGAAGAGGCGAGTTGCTATAAAAATAGGTTGGCTAGTGTTTGGAGGCAATAGTGTTTATTGATGAGGGCCAACTAATTTCCTCTCTCGCGAGTGAGTGCGCCGGCTCTCCCAGGGCGCAGATACAGGCAATGCAATGGGTGTCTAGTCCTGAAATAGGTTTACACCTATTTCAGTCTCAAAACGCCCGATGCACTGCATCGGGCGTTTTGTATTTCAGGGACAGGTGTGGCCGTTCCCCGTTGTAGATCAGCACCGACTCATCCACCATTTTCACTGCGTCCGCCAGATTTTTAGGGCGATACAGCAGGAACTCGGTCTTCAAAATGCCGTTTATCCTCTCTGCCAGAGCATTCTGGTAGCAGTCATAGCCGTCGGTCATTGAGCATCTGACGCCATGACTAGCGTGCAAGCGTTGATAAAGCTCAGAGCAGTATTGGGCTCCGCGGTCTGAGTGATGGATCAGTGGCAGCGTGCTTCGGCGTTCGCCAACGGCCTTTTCCATCGCTTTGATCACCGACTCGGTATGCAAGCTCTCATGCACATGATGGCCTACGATCTTGCGTGAGTAGGCGTCTGTCACCAGGCTCACATAAGCCACGCTTTCCTGTGTCGGCAGGTAGGTTATGTCTGCAACCCAGACCTGTTCTGGCCTATTGGCCACGACCTGCTCCTGACCTGCTTTGAGCAGGTTGGGATGGCGGCGAAAGCGGTGATGACTGTCCGTCGTTTTGTGGTAAGCCCGTTTGCGCACAACCAGTTTTCGAGCATTGCGCAGGATGCTAAACAGGCGGTCTCTGCCGACCCGCACTGATGCGCCAACTTCGACGCTCATCAGGTAATGCAGCTTGCGCGTGCCTATCCGAGGCTGACGGCGGCGCTTTTCAAGAACAAAGTCCATGACTTCTTGATCTTGACGAGCTCTCTCGTCGAAAGCCCGATTGCGTTGGTAATACGCTTGGCGCGAAATGCCCATGAACAGGCAAGCCCTGGTGATGCTCAGGCCTTGGATTTGCCCTTGCGAGAGGACTTGCCGGGTCGCTTTTTTACGACGGAAACACCGTAGTCATTCTTCAGAACATTCACGACGGCTTCGAAGAATTGCGCTTTCTGATTGCTTAGCGCCAGCTGTTCTTCGAGTTCTTTGATCCGCTGCTCGGGGGTCAGCGGGAGGGTTGGCTCGGTCATGGACCTGCTCCTCGGCTCTCGAATTGAGGCGCCTTGGCTCCAGTCCTGCCGGCCGTACTTGCGTAACCAGACCAGTACCGTGGACCGGCCCTGGATGCCATAGCGCCGTTGAGCCTCTTTATAACTCAACTCGCCCTTTTCGACCTGGTCTACGACCGATAATTTAAAGGCTAACGTGTAGTCACGCTGGCTCCGCCTTTTGCCCGATTCCATTGACTCCTCCTGAAGATAGGTCAGAAGGTGTAAACCTTATTCAGGACGGGACAGGGCAAACAAAAAAGCCCCGATCATCGGGGCTTTTTATGTGCAATCGTAGGGGCTTATTTCCCCTTTGGCCTTTTGCTCGATGCGTGACCGGCTTCGTCCACAAACACTTCGGCTACTGCAATAGCCTGGCTCTCGGTGGCGAATGCCCCGGCGACGCTGTCTCCGTGAAAATTGATCAGGTGCCAGCCGTCTGCTCGCTTAGTGATCAGGTAGCCGTTTACGCCTTTGGGTTCTGACATCGATTAACAATCTCGTGGTCTGGTTCAAGCGGGCTATGATAACGCCAAACGCGCAGGGCAAGCGCAAGTTGTTGCAGGTCAGTGCTCTGCGCCCAAAAGCGTGCTAAAACAACCGAAGCCCTTTCAAGTAGAGGGGTACGGTTTGTTTGGGCATGCCGTTGGTAGGGCCAATTGCATGATCGGTGGAACTAACGCCGACATTTTTTCTCTATGTTGACATCGCAACGCCAGCAGCGCCCATTGTAAGGTGGCTGCGGCCTGATTAGACTGCGCCGAATTTCGTATGCACAGCCCTTATTAAGGACTTTTATGATCAAGAAATGCTTGTTCCCAGCAGCCGGTTACGGTACTCGCTTCCTGCCAGCGACCAAGGCCATGCCTAAAGAAATGCTGCCGGTGGTAAACAAGCCACTGATCCAGTACGGCGTCGAAGAGGCACTGGATGCCGGCCTCAACGAAATCTCCATCGTCACCGGCCGTGGCAAGCGCGCACTGGAAGACCACTTCGATATCAGCTACGAGCTGGAAAACCAGATCAAGGGCACTGACAAGGAAAAATACCTGGTCGGTATCCGCAAGCTGCTCGACGAGTGCTCGTTCTCCTACACCCGTCAAACCCAGATGAAAGGCCTTGGCCACGCCATCCTTACCGGTCGCCCACTGATCGGTGACGAACCGTTTGCCGTGGTCCTGGCGGACGACCTGTGCGTCAACCTGGAAGGCGACGGCGTCTTGACCCAGATGGTCAAGCTCTACCAGAAGTACCGCTGCACCATCGTTGCGGTGCAGGAAGTCGACCCTGCGGAAACCAACAAGTACGGGGTGATCGCCGGTGATGACATCGGTGATGGCCTGATCCGCGTTCGCGACATGGTCGAGAAGCCGGCGCCGGAAGATGCCCCGTCGAACCTGGCAATCATTGGTCGCTACATTCTGACCCCGGATATCTTCAAGCTGATCGAAGAAACCGAGCCAGGCAAGGGCGGCGAAATCCAGATTACCGACGCTTTGCTGAAACAGGCCAAAGACGGTTGCGTGATTGCCTACAAGTTCAAGGGCCGTCGTTTTGACTGCGGCGGCGCTGAAGGCTACATCGAGGCGACCAACTTCTGCTACGAGCACTTCTACAAGACTGGCAAGGCTTACTGATTAAGCATCGCCTGTTGAGTCTCAAGAAAGCCACCTACGGGTGGCTTTCTGGTTTTTTGGGCGTAAGCGGGTATCCTGATGCCCTGCCGAGGAGAGTGAAATGGCCTACGATTTTGATCTTTATGTGATTGGCGCCGGTTCCGGTGGTGTACGGGCGGCGCGGTTCGCCGCAGGTTTTGGCGCGAAGGTGGCCGTGGCGGAAAGCCGCTACCTGGGCGGTACCTGTGTCAACGTTGGCTGCGTGCCGAAAAAACTGTTGGTGTATGGCGCGCACTTTGCCGAAGACTTCGAACAGGCCAGCGGCTTTGGCTGGTCCTTGGGCGAGGCGAACTTTGATTGGGCGACATTGATCGCCAACAAGGATCGCGAGATCAATCGCCTCAACGGTATTTACCGTAACTTGCTGGTGAACAGCGGGGTGACCCTGCACGAAGGCCATGCGCGTCTGACCGGCCCCCACGAGGTCGAGATCAACGGCGAGCGCTTCACGGCCAAGGACATCTTGATCGCCACGGGCGGCTGGCCGCAGATCCCCGAGATTCCGGGGCATGAGCATGCCATTGGTTCCAATGAGGCGTTCTTCCTGAAGCAACTGCCCAAGCGCGTACTGGTAGTGGGTGGTGGTTATATCGCGGTGGAATTTGCCGGGATTTTCCATGGTCTGGGCGCGCAGACGTCGTTGCTGTATCGCGGCGATCTGTTCCTGCGTGGCTTCGATGGCGCGGTGCGCAAGCACTTGCAGGAAGAGCTGACCAAGCGTGGCCTGGACCTGCAATTCAACGCTGATATCGCACGTATCGACAAGCAGGCCGATGGCAGCCTCAAGGCCACCCTGAAAGACGGTCGTGTATTGGAAGCCGATTGCGTGTTCTACGCCACGGGCCGGCGCCCGATGCTGGATAACCTGGGCCTGGAGCACACCGGGGTCAAGCTGGACAAGCGTGGCTTTGTCGAAGTTGACGATCTGTACCAGACCGCCGAGTCGTCGATCCTGGCCATTGGCGACGTGATTGGTCGCGTGCAACTGACGCCCGTGGCATTGGCTGAAGGCATGGCGGTGGCGCGGCGTCTATTCAAGCCTGAGCAGTACCGCCCGGTGGATTACGCGATGATCCCCACGGCAGTGTTCAGCTTGCCGAATATCGGTACCGTGGGCCTGAGCGAAGAGCAGGCGCGGGCCGATGGGCATAACGTGCAGGTTTTCGAAAGCCGCTTCCGGCCGATGAAACTGACCCTGACGGAGTGCCAGGAGCGCACGCTGATGAAGCTGGTGGTCGATGCCGATACCGACAAGGTGCTGGGTTGCCACATGGTCGGGCCGGATGCGGGTGAGATTGTCCAGGGCCTGGCGATCGCCCTCAAGGCGGGGGCGACCAAGCAGCATTTCGACGAGACCATCGGCGTGCACCCGACGGCGGCGGAAGAGTTTGTCACCATGCGCACGCCTGTCGCTGGCTGATCAGGTATTCCCTGTTGCCTCTGGCGCCGTTGCAACGACGGCGGCCAGGCGCAGCGCCTCAATGGTGGCCTGGGCCTTGAGCAGCTCCAGTTCCAGGGTTTTGCGGCTGTGCTGCTGCTCGGCCAGGGCCTCCTGCCGTGCTTGGTTGTCCAGCACGGCAACCCGCAGACGCTCCTGGAGCAGGGTGCGCTCGCTATCAATCAGGCTTACCTGTTCGCTCAGCTTGAGTTGCTGGGCCTGATCCTTGCGGTTTTGCTCTTGCAGAGTCGCCAACTCCTTCGCCGTGACCCGGTGCTCAATCAATAGCCGTTCATTGTCACGGTGCAACTGGGTGATTTCGTCCTGGCGCACCATGGCGCTCTGCTGGGCCTGACGCAGTTCGGCCTGCAGTTGCTGCAGTTGGCCTTCGTGGCGGCGTTGTTCCTGTTCGCGTTGGTCTTTGATCGCAGTGCGGTAGTGCTCAAGGGCGTCGCGGGCGTGCAGGTGTTTGTCTTCCAGCGAGCGAATCTGTTCGTCCTTGTCCGCGAGTCGTAGCTCGTAGTCGCTGCACGCCTGGCTGAGTCCGGCGTTACGGGTTTGCTCGGTTTGCAGGCTGGTGCTGGCGGTCTGCAGGGCTGCGCTTTCTTCCGCCAGGGCGGCGGCCTGAATATCAAATTGCTGCTGGAGCTGGTTGTGGGCTGCGGTCAGTGCCTCTGCCTGGGTGAGCAGGGCGGTTTTCTGCTGCTCGAACTGCGCCAGGGCCTGGTCGATGGGTTCCTGAGCCTTCTCTTTCAAGCGCTGGGCCAGGCGTGCGACCAGCTCGCCAAGCTCATCGTCGATGGGCGCCTCGGTAATGGCGAGGCGGGTTTCGCTCTCGTCCAGCTCCTTTAAATAGCGGTGGATGGTGGTTTTCGAGCCGGTATTGCCCATTTCGATGCGTACCGCATCAATGCTGGGGTTTTCGCCGCGGGCGAGGATTGCCAGGCGTGCCGTTTGAACTACTGCTTTATTGATGCCGCCGCGAGCCATGGGGTCTCCGTCGATTTAGTACTGTGGTATGTATTATGTAAATACATACTATATCACGAATAAAAATGCCTTTAAATTGATGATTTTACAGATGGGATATTGGCGTATTATCCCGTGTGATGACCCATTTGACGCAGATTCATCCCCTATGTCCGTACACCAACCCCTTGGCGATAGCGCTATGAGTGAACTTGATCGTTACCTGAACGCCGCCACCCGCGATAACACCCGACGCAGCTATCGCGCCGCCATCGAGCACTTTGAAGTGGGTTGGGGTGGCTTCCTGCCCGCCACCAGCGACAGCGTGGCCCGTTATCTGGTGGCTTACGCCGGGGTGTTGTCGGTCAATACCCTGAAATTGCGCTTGTCGGCGCTGGCGCAATGGCATTCCAGCCAGGGTTTCCCGGACCCGACCAAAGCGCCGGTGGTGCGCAAGGTGCTCAAGGGCATCCGCGCCGTGCACCCGGCCCAGGAAAAACGGGCCGAGCCCCTGCAGCTCCAGCACCTGGAGCAGGTGGTCAATTGGCTTGAGCGCGAAGCTGAGCAGGCGCGGGCAGAGGGCGATCGGCCGCGCTGGCTGCGCGCCAAGCGCGACGCGGCCTTGATCCTGCTGGGCTTCTGGCGTGGTTTTCGCAGTGATGAGCTGTGTCGGCTGCAGATCGAGCATGTGCAGGCGGTACCAGGGGCGGGCATCACCTTGTACTTGCCGCGCAGCAAGAGTGACCGCGAGAACCTCGGCCAGACCTATCAAACCCCGGCACTGCTGCGCTTGTGCCCGGTGCAGGCCTATGCCGAATGGCTGAGTGCCTCGGCCCTGGTGCGCGGCCCGGTGTTTCGCGGGATCGATCGCTGGGGCAACCTGGGCGAGGAGGGGGTGCACGCCAATAGCGTGATCCCGCTGCTGCGCCAGGCCCTCGGGCGCGCGGGCATTGCTGCCGAGCAGTACACCAGCCACTCCTTGCGCCGGGGCTTCGCCACCTGGGCCCATCGCAGTGGTTGGGATTTGAAGTCGTTGATGAGTTACGTCGGCTGGAAGGACATGAAGTCCGCCATGCGCTATGTTGAAGCGACGCCCTTTCTTGGCATGACTCAGACCCGCGATCCGCTGCTTTAAGATTTCTTCTATTAATACAGCTGGTTGATAGCCAAAACCAATCGGCGGCATCAGGTTTGGCAATGAGCCATCGGCGATGAGACTGGGTAGGATTCACCCATCAACTTACTAACCCCTGACGGAGAGTCAACGATGCCTATCATCAACAGCCAAGTAAAACCGTTCAAAGCCACCGCTTACAAAAACGGCAACTTCGTAGACGTGTCGGACGCTGACCTGAAAGGCAAGTGGTCTGTCGTGTTCTTCTACCCAGCCGACTTCACCTTCGTCTGCCCAACCGAACTGGAAGACCTGGCTGACAACTACGCCGAATTCCAGAAGCTGGGCGTCGAGATCTATAGCGTGTCCACCGACACCCACTTTGCCCACGCTGCCTGGCACAACACTTCGCCAGCCATCGGCAAAATCCAGTACACCATGATCGGCGACCCAACCCTGACCATCTCCCGCAATTTCGACGTGCTGATCGAAGAAGCTGGCCTGGCAGACCGTGGCACCTTCGTGATCAACCCTGAAGGCCAGATCAAGATCGTTGAACTGAACGACGGCGGTGTTGGCCGTGACGCTTCCGAGCTGCTGCGCAAAATCAAGGCCGCCCAGTACGTCGCTGCCCACCCAGGCGAAGTGTGCCCAGCCAAGTGGAAAGAAGGCGAGGCTACCCTGGCTCCGTCCCTGGACCTGGTCGGCAAGATCTAAGTCTGTGAAGTATCAAGGGCGGATTGCCGCACCTTAAGTAAGCCGCACCGCCCTCAAAAACGCCCGGGCGAGATTCGCTCGGGCGTTTTTTTTTACCGAATTGATTTGAAATAGGAAATCGCCCGTATGTTGGACGCCAATCTTAAAGCTCAGTTGAAGTCATACCTGGAGCGGGTCACCCAGCCGATCGAGATCGTTGCCTCCCTCGACGACGGTGCGAAATCCCAGGAAATGCTTGCTCTTTTGCAGGACGTAACCAGCCTCACCACGCTGATTACCCTGAAAACCGATGGCAATGATGGGCGCAAGCCGTCGTTCTCCATCAACCGCCCGGGTGCCGATATCAGCCTGCGTTTTGCCGGCATCCCCATGGGCCATGAATTCACTTCGTTGGTGCTGGCCCTGCTGCAAGTCGGTGGCCACCCGTCGAAGGCCAGTGTCGAAGTGATTGAACAGATTCGCAGCCTTAAAGGTGAGTTCAACTTCGAGACTTACTTCTCGCTGTCCTGCCAGAACTGCCCGGACGTGGTCCAGGCGCTGAACCTGATGGCCGTGCTCAACCCCAACATCCGCCACGTGGCCATTGATGGCGCACTGTTTCAGGCGGAAGTCGACGAGCGCCAGGTCATGGCGGTGCCCAGCGTCTACCTCAACGGTGTGAACTTCGGCCAGGGCCGCATGGGGCTGGAAGAAATCCTCGCCAAGCTCGACACCAGCGGTATCGAAAAGGCCGCCGAGAAAATCAGCGCCAAGGACGCGTTCGATGTGCTGGTCGTCGGTGGTGGCCCGGCCGGTTCTGCCGCCGCGATCTACGCCGCGCGTAAAGGTATTCGTACCGGTGTGGCCGCCGAACGTTTTGGTGGGCAAGTACTGGACACCATGTCCATCGAGAACTTTATCTCGGTGCAGGAAACCGAAGGCCCGAAACTCGCCAGCGCCCTGGAAGCCCACGTGCGTCAGTACGACGTGGACATCATGAACCTGCAGCGCGCCAGCAGCCTGATCCCGGCGAAAAATCCCGGTGAGTTGCATGAAATTCGCTTTGAAAGCGGTGCGACCCTCAAGTCCAAGACGGTGATCCTGGCCACCGGTGCCCGCTGGCGCGAAATGGGGGTGCCGGGCGAGCAGGAATACAAGGCCAAGGGTGTGTGCTTCTGCCCGCACTGCGATGGTCCGCTGTTCAAGGGCAAGCGCGTGGCGGTGATCGGTGGCGGTAACTCCGGCGTTGAAGCAGCCATCGACCTGGCCGGTATTGTCAGCCACGTGACCTTGCTGGAGTTCGACAGCAAGTTGCGCGCCGACGCCGTATTGCAGCGCAAGCTCTACAGCCTGCCGAACGTTGACGTGATCACCAGTGCGCTGACCAGTGAAGTCAAAGGTGATGGCCAGAAGGTTACTGGCCTGGCGTACAAAGACCGTGATACCGGCGAGTTCAAGACCGTCGACCTGGAAGGTATCTTTGTACAGATCGGCCTGTTGCCTAACACCGATTGGCTCAAGGGCACCGTGGAGCTGTCGCCCCGTGGCGAGATCATTGTCGATGCCCGTGGCGAGACCTCACTGCCCGGCGTGTTTGCCGCCGGTGACGTCACCACCGTGCCGTACAAGCAGATCGTGATTGCGGTGGGCGAGGGCGCCAAGGCTTCCCTGAGTGCTTTTGATTACCTGATCCGAGCGTAAGGCCCGATACTAAAAAACCCATGAGTGATCATGGGTTTTTTGTGGGTGTTGCTTTTGTGGGAGCTGGTCTGCGAGACAGGCGACTCGGCGTGACCGTTACACCACGGTGATACGCTCCTACAGGGGCAACAAACCGGTTTACAGCGGCGCTGGCTGAATGATCTCAACCCAGTACGCATCCGGATCCTTGATAAACGCCAGGCTTTTCATCCGCCCATCGGTCAGGCGCTTCTGGAAATCACAGCCCAAGGCTTCAAAGCGCTCGCAGGCCGCGACGATATCCGGCACCGAAATGCAGATATGGCCAAACCCGCGCGGGTCGGTGTTGCCATTGTGGTAGGCGAAGTCGGCATCGTTTTCGGTGCCGTGGTTGTGGGTCAGTTCCAGGATGCCCGGGATCGACTTCATCCACTGGGTGCGCGCGGCGGCATCGGCCGGAATCTGCGCCTTGTCGACCAGGGCGAGGAAGTACAGGCTGAATTCGGCTTCCGGGAAGTCGCGTTTTTCAACCAGGGAAAAACCCAGGACGCGGGTATAGAAGTCCAGGGACTTAGTGATGTCCTTGACCCGCAGCATGGTGTGGTTGAACACGAAGTTCGAAGTGGCGGTGTCGGGTTGGGCGGTGACGCCCGGGAAGGTGTTCAATTCGTGCAGGCTCATGGGCCCTCCAGAAAAAATGGGGCAGACGCAGCTCGTGATTTGAGCGGTCCCTTGGCGTGCGGCAGATCCGTGTAGCCGGATCATGATACGCAAGCTGCACCGGCCGCGCCAAATGAAAAACGCACCCGGGCCTTGCGGCCATCCCCTCGGCGGGCTCAAACTTTGCGGCTTGAACTTCGAGTGTTTTTTGCAATGAGCCGATTGAACAAACCATTGTTGGCCGCCTTGTGGCTTGTCTTGGGTAGCACCGTTGCACTGGCGGCAGACCCGGAGATTCATTGGCCCAGCGGCTGGCAGGTGGAGGAGGTGGTGGCGGATGCCGATGCGCCAGCCACGCCGTCACCGGTGTCGCGCCAGCGCGCGATCAAGAACGATGAGAACGGCGAGACGCTGATGGTCATGGAGTTGACGGGTACGCCGATCGAGCCCGGGCATGTGGTCAATCTGCAAGGGGTGTTGCTGGAGATGCGCAAGTCCATCCAGAAGGACTTTGCCCGCAGTGGTTATCAAAGTGTCTGCAACAAGATTCACTCAAGCACCTTAAGTCATCTTGAGGCGCTGGAAACTACCTGCGTGATTACCGAGAACGGTCGGCATGTGCTCTCGCAAACACTGGTGGGTGCTGTCGATACGAATAAGGCCTATGTTTTTTCATATGCCGGGCAAGCCGCTGCCTATGAGTCGAGCAAGGAAGAAGTCAGCTCGGTACGTGCAAGCCTGAAACTTTGATCGGCGATGGCTAGATGCCTGACATGGCACATTGACAGAAAAACCCATAACTACAGGGCTGCGGTGTAAAGCGGCTGTTCGGCGATTGGGTTCGAAGTGGAGTGTATTTCAAAGTTCACTTTCGCACGCGGCAGCGTTTGAAATCGAGGCGCAAAAACAAAAAAAGCCCCGCATCAGCGGGGCTTTTTATTAGTGCGCCTGTATTAGCCGCGCAGCCAGGAATCTACAGTGGCAGCGCCATACTGTTCTTTCCAGGCCTTCAAGCCGCGGTGGTTGCCGCCCTTGGTTTCAATCAGTTCACCCGTGTGCGGGTTGTGATACACCTTGACCACGCGTGCGCGGCGGGTTTTGGGGGCGGCTGCCACTTGGATCCCCGACTTGCCTGGGTTTGGATCAAGGATGGAGATGATGTCGCGCAGGCTCTTGCCGTAGGTTTTCATCAGCCCTTGAAGCTTTTCTTCAAATTCGATTTCTTTCTTCAGGCCAGCGTCGTTCTTCAGGGATTCCAGCTGGGCGAGCTGTTCTTGAAGGGCTTTTTCTGCGGCACGAAATTCGGCGAGTCTGGACAAAATATTTACTCCAATAGTGTATTTGGCTGATACCCACTGCAAACAAAGCTATAAGCCAAGAGCCTCAGCATGACTCGGTAAAAGTGGTTCTCCTGCCGATTCGGCGCAGGCAGGAAAAATTGTAGTAGTTAATGCGCCACGAGTAAATCACGTCTTTTGTATAAATAACAATTTTTCATCTGATGCTAGATGGATATTCAATCGCGCCGCAAAGATTTAATGAATGCGTCAAAAGGCTCCGGGCGACCAAACAGGTAGCCCTGCAAGAAGTCCACACCTTGCGCGGCCAGATAGTCACATTGCTCTTGGGTTTCCACGCCTTCGGCGACGATGCCCAAATCAAGCTTGCCGGATAACTCAATGATGCTGTCGAGTATATGCCGCGATAACGCATCGGCTCCGATCATGGCCACAAAGCTTTGATCAATCTTCAAGTAGTCAACATTGAAGTTACGCAAATAACCCAAGCTGGAGTGGCCGGTGCCGAAGTCATCAATGGCGATCATCACGCCCAGTTCGTGCAGGGCCTGGAACAGCTGGCGGGTGACCTCGGTGGGTTCGATCAGTTCGCGCTCGGTCAACTCCAGCGTCAACAGTACCTGGCCCGGCTTGAAGGCGGCGAGGAACTCCCGGCAGTCCTGCACCAAAACCAGATCCTGGCAATGCCGGGCGGTGATATTGATCCCCACATGGAAATTGCTGCCCAGGCGATCGGCATGGGGCGCCAGTTGTGTGGCGACCTGGCGCATCAAGGCGCGGGTCATGGGCACGATCAGCCCGGAGTGCTCGGCCAGGGGGATAAACAGGTCGGGGCGCACCAGGCCTTCCTTGGGGTGCTGCCAGCGCATCAGGACTTCACAGCCGGCCCATTGAAGGTTATCGCCACGAACCACCGGTTGGTAATACGGCACGAACTCATTGGCGCCCAGCGCCCGCTGCAGTTCGTGGGTGGGGGCGGAGGAGCGTTTTTGCACCCAGTGCGCCAGCACGCCGGCCAGCACGCCGAAAAACACCAGCAGGCTGAACAGCGCCGGGTAGCGCGCTTCCATATACCGCCAGACTTCCCCTTCGGGCATGCCGGCTTCCACGCTGTACGCGTAGCGCTGGGAGGCGAGGTGCTGGTGGGCCACGGGAAACTCCGGCGGCGCACTGTTTTTGACTTTTCCGTCGCTGCCCAACCAATTGGGGCCGACCTGCAACACCAGGTCCGCGTAGCGGCTGATCAGGCGCAGGGCATTGGTCAGGTGGTAACCGTCAATCGAAGCAAACGCAGCCTTGTCGCCCTCCACCAGCCGGTACACCAACAGAGCGGTATCGGGGGTGACCGGATTGCCATTCATCAGCCACAGGCGACCCTCGACGTAGTCGCCAGGATTGACCGCAGACACGTGGGTGTCACCAAACAGCGAGGTGCAATACATGGACTTTTTCCACGACAAGGTGGTTGCGCGTACAAAGGGGCGACGTGTGACTTGCTCGCGCAGCGCCAGTTGCACCGCGTTGTCACAGTCCTTGCCCGCCAGCGGCAGCAGATCCTGGGCGGCACGGGCGGTGTTGTCGAGCATCAGGTCGAATTGGCGCACGGCCTCGGTCGCCGTCTGCGACGTGCTGTGCTCCAGGGTGCGTTGGGCCTGCAGGTGCAGGATGGCCACTCCCAGCAGAATCGGCAGCAGGCCGCACAGGACCGTGATCAAGGAGCGGGCGGCGCGCTTGCGCGGACCTTTGAGGGTAAGTGGCATTTACGCAGCCTGTAGCAAAGTGAGGGAAGGGCCTGGTAGCGGCTACAGGCAGTACGTCTGAAGTAACAATGATAGTTGGTCTATGGCATTAGCAAAGCGTAGACCTAACGACTTGGCTAGTTGTGCGTGTTTTTTAATCTTGCCAAACTTTGCAACATATTTTGACGAGAAAAAATTGTTTGGTCTATTGCGTTGTTGCTTGGATCAGTGCCTGCCAGAAAAAACTTCAGTCTCGTGAAGAGGCTGCCATTCAAGAACCAACAGTTTTGCTGCATTGAGCTCGAACTCGGCGGGCGGGCTTGTGCCTGCGCGTCGTCTGACCGGGGCTCGCCTTAACCCTTAGGAACACGTGTATGAAAAACCATGTCCTGGCGATTGCCTTGCTGCTTGCTTGCGGGCTTGCCGTACCCTTGGCCACTGCCGCCGATGGCACCATCACCCTGACCGGCGAAATCACCGGCACCACCTGCACGATCAGTGGCGGGACCGGTGGTGTCGCGGGCTCCGGTGCGAACTTTCCGGTGGTCCTGGACAAAGTGCAAGCCAGCGCCCTGTCGACGGAGGGGGCAACCGCCAGCGCCAAGCCATTCTTTATTTATGTGGGCAGCGGCGCCAGTTGTGCGGATGCGACCAAGGTGGCTGTGTTGTATGAAAGCACCAGCCCGGCGATCAATCCTGCCACTGGCAACTTGCGCAACATGGCCCCCAAAACCGCTGCCGCCAAAGTAGAGGTGCAAATTCTCGACGGCGCCACCCAGAAGCCGATGGACTTGCGTACCGGCCATGCTTCGAGCACGGCCACGGTCACCGGCTGCCTGGCAACCTTGCCCTTTGCGGCACGTTACATCGCCACGGGCGGGGCGGCGGGGGTAGGGCTGGTGACTACGGCGGTGCAGTACTCGGTGATCTTTCCCTGATCGCCCGATAGACCGAGGGCCCGGGCCATGGGTTGCGTAGCACGCCTGCAGGTAGCGCTCTGCCTGTGCCTGGTCTTCGGGCAGGCACAGGCCGGGGTGATCATCAGTGGCACCCGGCAGATTTACCCTGAGCCGCGCAGGGAAATCACCGTGCAGGTGAGCAACGATGACGCACATGCCGCGCGCCTGGTGCAGGTGTGGCTGGATGGCGGTGATGCACGGCTGACTGCCGAGCACAGTGAGGTGCCGTTCACCCTCAGCCCGCCGGTGTTTCGCCTGGATCCGGGCAAGAGCCAGGCCATACGCCTGGCGTATACCCAGGAACCGCTGCCCAGGGACAGGGAATCGCTGTTCTGGCTCAACGTGCTGGAGGTGCCGCCCGCGACCCGCCAGCCGGAAGCATTCGCGGCTGCAGAGCGCCAGAACCAGTTGCGTTTCGCCTTTCGCATTCGCACCAAGGTGTTTTTCCGGCCCCAGGGCTTGTCGGGTAGCCCCGAGGATGCGCCGGGGCAACTGATCTGGACGCTGCACACCGGCAAACCGGCGGTCCTGCGTGTCTTCAACCCGTCGCCTTTCCGTGTGACGTTCCATGACGTCGCGTTGGTCGTGGGCGGGCAGGTGGTCCCCAGCGATCAGCAGGGCATGGTTGCCCCCCCCCGCGCCAGCCTAGATCTTGCCCTGCCACCCCTGATGCAACCCGCGCCCGTTGATCCTGCCGGGCATCTATCTGGGCAATAAACCCCTTGCGCCCGCCTGGGCATAGGGATTTGATAAGGAATACGGACAAAGCTGTTTACGCTGTGTAGAATCGGTTTACGCATACAAGAATAAGCGCCTGTTTCCATGCAGGCCTCGTCCGTCAGAGACGCCCGTAAGAGAATGACTCAACCATGAAGCTACTCGGGTTCCAACTCATCTACGGTGACTTCCTCGCCCGCAGCGTGCGGGGCATTTCCTGTGCGCCACCTGCTCACCTCATCCTTGCTGGCAATTAATTTACTTAATTCTAAAAAAGATGATGAGGCGCCAAATCATGGCAGATCTATACGAAAACCCAATGGGCCTGATGGGCTTTGAATTTATCGAATTCGCATCGCCGACCCCGGGTACCCTGGAGCCGATCTTCGAGATCATGGGCTTCACCAAGGTGGCAACCCACCGCTCGAAAAACGTGCACCTGTACCGCCAGGGCGCGATCAACCTGATCCTCAACAACGAACCCCACAGCATCGCTTCGTACTTTGCCGCCGAGCACGGTCCGTCGGTGTGTGGCATGGCGTTCCGCGTCAAGGATTCGCAACAGGCCTATACCCGTGCCCTGGAGCTGGGTGCCCAGCCGATCCATATCGAAACCGGCCCGATGGAGCTGAACCTGCCGGCCATCAAGGGCATCGGCGGCTCGCCGCTGTACCTGATCGACCGTTTCGGTGAAGGCAACTCGATCTACGATATCGACTTCGTGTTTATCGAAGGCGTGGACCGCAACCCAGTGGGCGCCGGCTTGAAGGTCATCGACCACCTGACCCACAACGTCTATCGCGGGCGTATGGTCTATTGGGCCAACTTCTACGAGAAGCTGTTCAACTTCCGCGAAGCGCGCTACTTCGACATCAAGGGCGAATACACCGGCCTGACCTCCAAGGCCATGAGCGCCCCGGATGGCATGATCCGCATCCCGTTGAACGAAGAGTCGTCCAAAGGCGCCGGCCAGATCGAAGAGTTCCTGATGCAGTTCAACGGCGAGGGCATCCAGCACGTGGCGTTCCTCACCGACGACCTGATCAAGACCTGGGACGCGTTGAAGAAGATCGGCATGCGCTTCATGACCGCGCCGCCGGACACCTACTACGAGATGCTTGAAGGCCGCCTGCCAAACCACGGCGAACCGGTGGAGCAGTTGCAGTCGCGGGGTATCTTGCTGGACGGTTCGTCCGTGGCCGGCGACAAGCGCCTGCTGTTGCAGATCTTCTCGGAAACCCTGATGGGCCCGGTGTTCTTCGAATTCATCCAGCGCAAGGGTGATGACGGTTTCGGCGAAGGCAACTTCAAGGCCCTGTTCGAGTCGATCGAGCGTGACCAGGTTCGTCGTGGCGTGTTGACCACCGACTGATCCTAGCCCCCTGTAGGAGCCGGCTTGCCGGCTCCTACACCTTTCCCGTTCAAGCCCGGCGCTGACGCACCAGATGCTTGAACCCTTCGAACACCAGCACCATCACCGCCAGCCAGATCGGGATATAGGTCAGCCATTCACCCGGCCCGATGCTTTCCCCTAGCAGCAACGCCACCCCCAGCAACAGCACCGGTTCCACATAGCTGAGCAGGCCGAACAGGCTGAACGCCAACAGGCGGCTGGCGATGATGTAGCACACCAGCGCCGAAGCACTGATCAGCCCGAGCATCGGGATCAATCCATACAGCCCTTTGTGTTCATCCAGCACGGCGAAGCCCTGTTCGCCACTTTGGACAAACCACAAGGCCACCGGCAGCATCAGCGCCATATCCAGCCACAGGCCGCCCAACTGATCGGTGCCCAGGCGTTTGCGCAGCACGAAGTAGATCGGGTAACCGATGATCACCAGCAGCGTCGCCCAGGAAAAACCACCCACCTGGTACAACTCGTTAAGCACGCCAATCGCCGCAAACACCACTGCGATCAGCTGCAGCCGCGAGAGTTTTTCGCCATACACCAGGCGCCCGGTCAGGACCATGGTCAGCGGTAGCAGGAAGTAGCCCAGGGACACATCCAGGCTGCGGCCATTGAGCGGCGCCCACATAAACAGCCACAGTTGCACCCCCAGCAGCACCGACGACAGCACAATCCCACCGATCAGCCGTGGCTTGCCCGCAAGCAATCGCAGCAATTGCCACACCTGACGCCACTCGCCGCTGACCACCATAAATACCGTCATGCACGGCACGGTCAGCAGCATGCGCCAGCCGAAAATTTCCAGGCCACTCAAGGGCGCAAGCAGTGATGTGAAGTAATACATCACGGCAAACAACACCGAGGCCGCTACCGATAAAACAACACCTTTAGACACACAGTCCTCGCCAAACCGATTCAAACAAAAGAGGGGGGAATTTCAGGTGGGAATATATTGCTTTTGAGGTGAGACGTTTGCTCTGTTTTACGGCATCTTATGGGAAATTTTCTCACCTCCAAGGTTCGCCAGCATGCCCGTCAGCCCCCAGCCGCCCCTGGATGATTTCGACCGCGCGATTCTCAAGCACCTGCAACGCGACAACACCACCGCGCTGCGGGTAATTGGCGAACAGGTCAACCTGTCGACCGCCGCCGTGCAGCGGCGCATCAAGCGCATGGAGCAGAGCGGGGCGATCAGCGCGAATACGGCGGTGGTCAATCAGGATGCAGTGGGCAAGCCGATCACGATCCTGGTGGAGGTGCACGCCGAACGCACCCACATCGAGGACCTCGATGTGCTCAAGGTGCAGATGTCGATCCCCGAGGTGCAGCAGTGCTATTACGTCACCGGCGATGCGGACTTTATGCTGGTGATTGTGGTGGAGACCATGAAGGCCTACGAAACCCTGGCCCGCACGCTGTTCTACGAGAACCGCAATATCAAATGGTTTCGCAGCATCGTGGTGATGGACCGGGTCAAGGTCAGCCTGGATGTGCCGCTGGGCTGATGTGGGAGCAGGCAGCCAGCTCCCACAGGGGCTCAGGGGCGGTGGATGCGCCCGGAAACAAAATGCCCCACATCATTGAACCCCGGTGTCGACGCATGCCCCGGCGTCACCAGTGAGTCAATAAACGCCTCATCCTCAGCACTGATCTTCACATCGAGCGCCCCGGTATAGGCATCCCACTGCGCCTCAGTGCGCGGCCCGACAATCGCCGAGCTGACCGCCTGGTTGTTCAAAACCCAGGCAATCGCAAACTCGACAATCCCCACGCCACGGCCTTGGGTGTATTGCTGGATCTGCTGGGCAATGCGCAGCGATTCCACGCGCCATTCGGTTTCCAGGATGCGTTTGTCCTGGCGCGCAGCGCGGCTGCCGGCTTCGGGGCTGATATCCGGTGCGTACTTGCCACTGAGCACCCCGCGGGCCAGCGGGCTGTAGGGCACCACGCCCAGGCCATAGGCGGCTGCGGCGGTGATCTGCTCCACCTCGGCCTGGCGGTTGACGATGTTGTACAGCGGCTGGCTGATGATCGGCCGGTCGACCCCCAGGCGTTCGGCCACGCGCACCACTTCGGCGATGCGCCAGCCGCGGTAGTTGGACAGTCCCCAGTAACGGATCTTGCCCTGGCGGATCAGGTCGCCGATCGCCGAAATCGTGACGTCCAGTGGGGTGTCGTGGTCTTCGCGGTGAAGGTAGTAGATGTCCAGGTAGTCGGTGTCGAGCCGGGTGAGGCTGGCTTCCAGCGCGTTGAAAATGCGCTTGCGGTTCAGGCCGCTGCGGTTGGGCAGGCCATCCGGCGGGCCGAAGCCGACTTTGGAAGCAACGACCCAATCGGCGCGATGGCGGCTGATGGCTTCACCGACGATTTCTTCCGAACGCCCGCCGGTGTAGACGTCGGCGCTGTCGATAAAGTTGATGCCCTGGTCCCAGGCCTTGTCGATGATACGCAGCGAGTCTTCGGTGTTGGTCTGTTCGCCAAACATCATGGTGCCCAGGGTCAAGGCGCTGACCTTGAGCCCTGACTGGCCCAGTGTGCGGTAAATCATGGTGAACTCCTCAAAAGCGCAGACGGTTGCTATGCAATACCAGAGAGCAAGGCTCTAGAACAAGCCCGACGTGGGTGGCTCGGTGCCTACCACCGCGTTGGCCACAGCGTTTTTGTGCCGTGTTCCGCTTATTCGGCAAGCAGTTCGCCAGCGCGCGCCTGCAAGAAGCGATGCAGGACTCTGACACGCTCCGACACTTGCAGGCGATGGGGGCACATCAGGTTGAAGGGCGTGGGCTCGCCTTGCCATTCGCCGAACAACGGCACCAGGCGCCCGGCCTTGATATCACCGGCCACATCCAGGTTGGCCTTGTAGGCAATACCGTGGCCGGCCAGGGCCCAGCGCCGCACGATTTCCCCGTCATCACTGAGGTAGTCGCCGCCCACTTCGACCTCTTCCAGCAACGTGCCCTGGCGAAAATACCAGGTGCTGTTGGCCCGGCCCTGGCGCATGTAGCGCAGGGTGCTGTGCTGCGTCAGATCGGCCGGCACCTGGGGTGTGCCGTGGCGTGCCAGGTACGCCGGGCTGGCGCAGGCGATACGGCGGTGATCGGCGACCACCGGCAGCGCCACCAGGCTGGAATCCCTTGGCACGCCAAAGCGCAGGGCGATGTCCACGGTTTCGCGGAACAGGTCGGCGTTGCTGTCGTTAAGCAGCAATTGCAGGCGGATATTCGGGTGTTCGCGCTTGAACTGGTCCAGCCAACCGAGCAGTACATTGCGTCCGAAATCCGAGGGCGCGGACAGTTGCAGCAAGCCGCTGAGGCTCTGGCCGTGTTGCTTGATCGCCTGTTCGCCTTCCGCCAGGGCTTCCAGGGCCACCCGCACGCTGTCCAGGTAGCGCCGGCCTTCTTCGGTGAGGCGCATGCTGCGGGTGGAGCGGGCCAGCAGGCGCATGCCCAGGCGGGTCTCCAAGCGTTTGAGGGCAATGCTGGCGGCGGCCGGGGTCAGGCTAAGGCTGCGGGCGGCCGCCGAGAGGCTGCCACTGTCGGCGGTGCGCACAAACACTTCCAGGTCAAGGATTGAGCTCATTTGTAAAAATCCTTTAAAGATCCTGTCGTTTTACCGGGATTTTTCCATGATTGCCAAGCTGGGAAGATGAACGCTCATTTTTTCAGGACGAGGCAGTTCCCATGACATCTCCCCTCAAGGGCCAAACCGTGGTGGTGATTGGCGGTAGCAGCGGCATTGGTGCCGAAGTCGCCCGACAGGCGGCATCCCGTGGCGCGCACGTGGTACTGGCCGGGCGACGCCTGTCGTCGACGGTCGACAATGGCGTGCGCAGCGAGCCGGTGGACGTCACCGACAGCGCCGCCCTGCAGCGCCTGTTCGAAGCGGTGGGGCGTTTTGATCACCTGGTGTTCACCTCGGGTCCGGCGGTCCAGGCCAAACACCTGCAGGACACCGACCTGCAACTGGCCCAGGACAACTTCAATGTGAAGCTCTGGGGCGCCTTGCGCGCAATCCAGCAGGCGCTGCCATTTCTCGACGAGCGCGGCAGCATCGTCCTCACCTCGGGGCAACTGGGACGCAAGCGGGTGCCGGGGCAATTTATCAAGGTCGGCATCAATGCCGCGACCGAAGCGTTGGGCAAGCAGTTGGCCAAGGAACTGGCGCCACGGCGGGTCAACGTGGTCAGCCCTGGGGTGATCGACACGCCGGCATACGCGGGGATGCCTGAGGAGCAGCGTCAGGGCATGTTCGCCAAGGCGGGTGGGGCGTTGCCGGTAGGGCGTGTGGGGCAGGCGGAGGAGGTGGCGGCGGGTTATTTGATGGCCATGGAAAATGGTTTTATGACCGGCAGCGTGATCGACATCGACGGCGGCGGTTTGCTGTAAACACCGAACCCAATGTGGGAGCGGGCTTGCCCGCGATGGCGGCGTGTCAGTCAATATATAGGACTGATCCACCGCTATCGCGGGCAAGCCCGCTCCCACATTTTTTGTGCCGTGTCAGGCCTTCAGGGTCCGGGTCATGCGCAGCGCCAGCACGCTACCCGCGACGATCACCGCAGCCAGCAGGTACAGCGCCAGGTCGGTGGACCCGGTGGCGTCTTTCACAAAACCCACCACATACGGGCTCAAGAAGCCCGCCATCTGGCCCATGGAGTTGATCAAGGCCAGGCCGCCCGCGGCCGCGCCAGCGCTGAGCATGGCGGTGGGCACCGGCCAGAACATCGGCAGGCCGGTGAGGGCGCCCATGGTGGCGATGGTCAGGCCGAGGATCGCAATGGCTGGGGTGGTGGCGAAGTTCACCGCGATGATCAGGCCCACAGCGCCCATCAGCATCGGCACCACCAGGTGCCAGCGGCGCTCTTTGCGCAGGTCGGCGGAGCGGCCCACCACCAGCATGAACACCGCCGCCAGCAGATAGGGGATTGCACTCAGCCAGCCGATCACCAGGTTATCGCTGAACCCCATGTTCTTGATGATCGACGGCAGCCAGAAGTTGATGGCGTACACCCCACTCTGGATGCAGAAGTAGATCAGGCCGAACGCCCAGATCGCCGGGTTCTTGAACACTTCCAGCAGCGAATCAGTGGTGGTCTTGGGCTTGTTGGCCAGGTCGGTGGCCTGGTCGGCCTCGAGCACTGCGCGCTCATGGGCGGTCAGCCATTTGGCGTTGGCGAAGCTGTCGCTGAGCAGGAAGTAGGCGAGGGCGCCGAGGATGACCGTTGGAACACCTTGCAGCAGGAACATCCACTGCCAGCCCGCGAGGCCACCCTGGCCCGCCGCGAAGTGGTTGAGGATCCAGCCGGAGAATGGGCTGCCGAGCAGGCCGGACACCGGGATTGCCGACATGAACAGGGCCATGATCCGCCCACGGCGGAAGGTCGGGAACCACTGCGAGAGGTACAGCACTACGCCCGGGAAAAAGCCCGCTTCAGCGGCACCGGTAAACAGGCGCAAGGTGTAGAAGTGCGTCGGCGTGGTCACAAACAGCAGGCAGGTGGACAGGGTGCCCCAGGTGATCATCATCAGCGCAATCCAGCGCCGTGGACCGAACTTGGTCAACGCCAGGTTGCTCGGCACGCCGCACAGCACGTAGCCGATAAAGAAGATCCCGGCCCCGAGGCCATACACGGTCTCGCTGAACTTCAAGGCGTCGAGCATCTGCAACTTGGCGAAGCCGACGTTGACGCGGTCCAGGTAGTTGAACAGGTAGCAGATGAAAATGAAGGGGATCAAGCGCAGGGTGATGCGCTTGTAGACGGCGTTTTTGTCGTCATCGTTGGCCAGGGTAGCGGCGGCGCTCTGTGACATGGCGTTCTCTCTTTATTATGATTTTTCGCGATGCGCGGGTAACGTTGATCGCCCCAAGAGTCTCGGTCACGGGACGGTGCCATGTCTTTGTGCCCCCGCACAGCGATCCATCCATTGCGCTGTGCCTTTGAACAATCGCGTAATGCAGCGCTTTCAAGGAATTTAGCCCCATGTTCGAACTCGATCATGACTTGGCGCAGGATATCGTCAATCGCACGATGGCCATTTTGCCCTATAACGTCAACGTCATGGACAGCCAGGGCCTGATCCTCGGCAGCGGCGAGCCGGAGCGCATCAACACCCGCCATGAAGGCGCGCAATTGGTCCTGGCCAACGGTCGCGTGGTGGAAATCGACAGCCAGACCGCCAAGCACCTCAAGGGTGTCGCGCCGGGGATCAACCTGCCGCTGCTGCATGATCAGCGCCTGATCGGCGTGCTGGGCATCAGTGGTGAACCGCAGTTGCTGCGCACCTATGCCGAACTGGTGCGCATGACCGCCGAGATGCTGGTCAGCCAGCGCCATCAACAGGCGGAGCAGCAATGGCGACGTCAACGTTGTGATGATCTGCTGGCGTTGCTGCTGGCCGACAGCGGCGAATCGCCGCGCCTGGTGGATGAGGCCCAGCAACTGGGGCTCAAGCCGCAGTTGCCGCGCACCCCCTATCTGTTTGAACTGGGCCCGGGGCAGACCGCCGAAGCCCTGGCAGCCTGGCTGGCCTCCCGATACCCGGACAGTTGGTGCGTCAGCTCCGCAGAGTTTTCGTTGCTGTGGTGCCGCCCGGCGGCGGTGCCGATGGACAACCCGCGCCTGCTGGAAAAACTCGAGGCCTCGGGCTGGAACATCCTGCGGGTCGCCGTGGGTGGCCAGGCCGATGGGTTGGCCGGCTTGCGCCGCTGTTATCGGCGGGTGGCGGACTTGCTCGCCTATGGCCGCGACGTACTGCCCCAGTCACGCCTGCTGACCCTCAACCGCTATCGGTTGCCGGTGATGCTCTGGCGCCATCGCAACGACGACGCCCTCGACGAACTGCTCAACCCGTTACGCAAGGTCCTGGCCAAGGACGCCAACGGCCAACTGCAGGCAACGCTGCGCAGCTGGTGCGAACACGACGGGCAAAGCCAAGCGTGCGCCGACGCCCTGGGCATCCACCGCAACAGCCTGCGCTACCGCATGGAGCGCATTGCCGAATTGAGCGGTGTCGATCCCCTGACCTTGGATGGCATGCTCGCGCTGTACCTGGGGGTGCAACTGCTGCCGCAAACCCTGTAGGAGGCGCTTTTGTAGAAATGAACAACAAACCCCTGCCACGCTTGTGCATTGGACAGGCGTCATTGCCGGTGCCAACTGGCAGCATGGGCGTCATAAAAACCGGAGAAAGCCCATGAAAGTCATCATCGCCCCCGACTCGTTCAAGGACAGCCTGAGTGCCGAAGGCGTGGCCCAGGCCATTGCCCAAGGGTTGGCCCAGGTCTGGCCGGATGCCGAACTGATCCAGTGCCCGATGGCGGACGGTGGTGAAGGCACGGTGGAGTCGGTGCTCGCGGCCTGCCACGGGCAATTGCGCAGTTGCACCGTGCAAGGCCCGTTGGGCGGCACCGTTGAGGCGCACTGGGGCTGGTTGGCTGAAAGTGCCACGGCAATCATCGAAATGGCCGAAGCCAGCGGCCTGCAACGGGTCCCGCCGGGGCAGCGTGATGCCTGCTCCAGCAGCACCTTCGGTACGGGTGAGCTGGTCCGCGCCGCCCTGGACGCCGGGGCCCAGCGGATCATCCTGGCGATCGGCGGCAGCGCCACCAATGACGGCGGCGCCGGAGCCATGCAGGCCCTGGGCGTGCAACTGCTCGACGCCCAAGGCACACCCCTTGCGCGCGGCGGCCTGGCCCTGGCGCAGCTGGCGCGGATCAAACTTGAGCAGTTGGACCCGCGCCTGGCCCAGGTGCGTTTCGACATCGCCGCCGACGTCAACAACCCCCTGTGCGGCCCCCACGGTGCCTCAGCGATTTTCGGCCCGCAAAAAGGCGCCAACCCACACCAAGTCGAGCAACTGGACCAGGCCCTCGGACACTTTGCCGACCACTGCGCCGAGGTGCTGCCCCGAGACGTGCGCGACGAGCCGGGCAGCGGCGCGGCCGGTGGTCTGGGCTTTGCCGCCAAGGCCTTCCTCGGCGCGCAGTTTCGCCCGGGTGTGGAGGTGGTCGCCGAACTAGTGGGCCTGGAACACGCCGTGCGCGGCGCCGACCTGGTGATCACCGGCGAAGGCCGCTTCGACGCCCAGACCCTGCGCGGCAAAACCCCCTTTGGCGTGGCGCGGGTGGCCAAGCTGCACGGTGTTCCGGTGATCGTGATCGCCGGCACGCTGGGCGAGGGCTACGAGCAGATGTACGCCCATGGCGTCGACGCCGCGTTTGCTTTGCCTGGCGGGCCGATGAGCCTGGAGCAGGCCTGCAGCGAAGCACCGCGGTTGCTGCGTGAGCGGGCGGCGGATATTGCGCGGGTGTGGCGCTTGGGCGCGCAACGCAGTCGCGGATGACAGCGCTTGCTGTCGCCGCCTACACTGCTCGGCCACTTGTCTTTCAAAGGATGAAACACAATGCCTACACCTGACTCCACGATCGTGATCCAGCGCTTTGCCGAAAGCCATCTCGAAGGCATGCGTGCGCTCTACAACGACCCGGCCGTGTGCCGTCAGGTGCTGCAGATGCCGTTCCAGTCACTGGAGGTCTGGCGCAAGCGCCTGGCCGATACCAATGAGCGACTGCTCAGGCTGGTGGCGGTACAGGCGGGCGAGGTCATTGGTAACTGCACCCTGGAGCAATATGCGCGCAGTCGGCAAAGCCATGTCGGTGGCATCGGTATGGGGGTGGCCGTGGCCTGGCAGGGCAAGGGCGTGGGTACCCAGTTGCTGGGCGCGGCGCTGGAGGTGGCCGACAACTGGATGAACCTGCACCGGGTGGAACTGACGGTGTATGTCGACAACGAGCCGGCCCAGGCGTTGTACCGCAAGTTCGGTTTCGAGACTGAAGGCCGGCTGCGCGATTACGCCGTGCGCGACGGCGTATTTGTCGACGCCCTGAGCATGGCCCGCCTGCGTCAGACCGCCTGATCCCCCAGGGCAAACGCCACCGCAGCCTGCGCATGCAGCTCGGTGGTGTCGAGCAGCGGCAGGTGGCTGTGCTCGGGTTTGATCAGCAGGCTAATCTCGGTACATCCCAGGATAATCGCCTGGGCACCACGGGCTGCGAGGTTGGCAATGGCCTGCTGGTAAACCTGGCGTGAGGTTTCGCTGATCACCCCGACGCACAACTCTTCATAAATGATCCGGTGCACGGCGTGGCGTTCTGCTGCGTCGGGCACCAGCACGTTCAAGCCCTGGGCTGCCAGGCGTGCCTTGAGAAAATCCTGTTCCATGGTAAACGCGGTGCCCAGCAGGCCGACGGTCAGGGTATCGGCCTTGACCGCCGCTGCGCCGGCCGCATCGGCAATATGTAGAAACGGCAGCGATACGGCGGCTTCGATCTGCGGCGCCAGCAGATGCATGGTGTTGGTACACAGCACGATGCAGTCGGCGCCACCGGCTTGCAGGCGGCGCGCGGCGTCTTGCAGGATCAGCGCCGCGTCATCCCAGCGCCCGGCGTGCTGGGCCTGTTCCACCGGGCCGAAGTCGACGCTGTACAGCAGGATTTGTGCCGAGCGCAGCGGCCCCAACCGGTCGCGTACCTGCTGGTTGATGATCCGGTAATACTCGGCGCTGGACTCCCAGCTCATGCCGCCGATTAGGCCGATGGTGCGCATGCAAAGCTCCTCAAGCGAATAGGCGAAAGCCACACCTTACCCAACCAGTGAGCGTTAGTCATACGCGGCGCTGCTGCATCTGCCATGATCGTTGTTTGCAGTCCCCGAGGAACACCGCAATGGACGATGTACAGCAATTGGGCGAGATGCTTCGTCACTACGCCGACAGCGAAGCGCACAAGCGCCAGCAGTTCGAGGTGCAGTCAGCCCGCTGGACCCAGAAAATCACTGAGCTGTACGGCGAGATCGAGCAGTGGTTGGCGCCGGTCAAGCGTGATGGTTTGCTGGAGGTGCAGCGTGAGGCTTATGTGGCGTCTGGCCCAAGCGTGCCGGTGGAGACGTCGACTTTCAAGACCGAGAAACTGACCATTCATATCGCAGGCAAACCGGTGGAGTTTGTGCCGGATGTGATGGGGGCGGGTGGGTTGATTTCGTTGTCGGTCATGGGGCTGACTGCTGCTCGCTACGGCAGTATTTCGCTGGTGTTGTTGCCGGGGAATGATGATTGGCTGTGGAAGAAAACCAATGGTTTGAAAGACCCGGACACGTTCACCTTTGATGCCAATTTTCTGGCCTTGCAGTTGCAGAGCCTGATTCCGCGCGAACGGGGCTGATCCCCGGGCAAATGTGGTAGCGGGCTTTTGTGGGCTTGTGTGGGAGCGGGCTTGCCCGCGATAGCGGTGTGTCAGGCAAGTGTTCCTAACCTGAGATACCGCCATCGCGGCGTGAGTCTCTACACCACTCTTTTCTGGGTTTGTGTACATATCCGTTGCTGCGGTCACGGCGGCTATTGGTTCCGCCCTTACGGCGGGTCACTTTTGGAAAAGAGCCCGGAGTGCCGGCCCAGCCAAAAGTAACCAAAAGGGCTCTTGCCCCACCACTCGGCACCTCGCCTAGGCTCGGTGTGCCCGTCATCCGACATTGATTTGGGGGGCCGCCGCGATGGGCCATCCATGGCCCAGCGCGGCTAACCCGGCGTCCTGCCGGGTTACCCCCCAAATCAATATCGGATGACGGCCAGCGTGGTTTAACGGGGCGCCTCAGATCAAAAGCAAAGCGAGGCGGCCTGACAGCCGACCTGATCGTCGAAGCGTGCGCATATACCTGTGGGAGCTGGCTTGTCGGATCGCCGCATCGCTGCGATGGCGCCGGCACTGCTAGCCTTTATGTTGTCTGACACACCGCTATCGCAGCCTCGCAGGGCGAGACAGCTCCCACAGGGGAATGGAGCTTCGCGCCCCGGCTTTGGCATTGCTGTTGCTGTTGCTCTGCTTTTGATCTGGCTTTTGATCTTGATCTTAGGCGCCCCGTTAAACCACGCTGGCCGCAGGCAGGTATTGCGCAGTGGGCACCCCGGCATGGATGCCGGGGTAGCCGCGACACGGCCAGGGATGGCCGATCGCGGCGGGCCCACGGAGCAATGCCTGACTGCGGGCATGCCGAGTCTAAGCGAGGCACCGAGTGGTGGGGCAAGAGCGCTTTGCTTACTTTGGCGCTCTTCCAAAGTGAGCCGCCGTAAGGGCGGAACCCTAAGTGGCCGTAACCGCAGCAACGGATATGTACTCATTCCCAATAACCAAAAAGAGCGAGTTGTGTAGACACCTATGGCCATCGCGGGCAAGCCCGCTCCCACACAAGCCCGCTCCCACAAAAAGCCCAACACCGAGCTTTAGAGCTCTACATTACCCCAGCCCGGCCTGGCCTCTTCAGGCGCCACCGCCTTGACCTGCTTGCCCGTCGCCAGCTCCACCCGCCGCGCCACTTCCGGGTCGTCGGCAAACGGTATCAGGCTCGCCTCATCCAGCTCGGTTCCCGATTGCCCGCGCAGGCAGTACTCCACGGCGCCATACAGGCAGATCACCGCCGCCAGGTTGAAAATGACCTCCCACATCAGGCGATCTGCGCATCACTGTGCGCCACCTTCAAGTCAGCCACCCGTACGGTGCGCCAGGTGTTGTAGGCCATCAGCAACATGCCGCCCAGGAAGAACACCCCACCGGCAAACCGCACCACAAACCCCGGGTGGCTGGCCTGCAAGGCCTCGACGAACGAGTAGGTGAGGGTGCCGTCGTCGTTGACCGCCCGCCACATCAGGCCCTGGGTGATGCCATTGACCCACATCGAGGCGATGTACAGCACGGTGCCGATGCTTGCCAGCCAGAAGTGCAGGTTGATCAGCGGCACGCTGTACATCTGCTCGCGGCCGAAGATTTTCGGGATCATGTGGTACAGCGAGCCAAAGGTGATCATCGCCACCCAGCCCAAGGCACCCGCGTGGACGTGGCCGATGGTCCAGTCGGTGTAGTGGGACAGGGCGTTGACCGTCTTGATCGCCATCATCGGCCCCTCAAAGGTCGACATGCCGTAGAACGCCAACGACAACACCAGAAACCGCAGGATCGGGTCGGTGCGCAACTTATGCCAGGCACCCGACAGGGTCATCATGCCGTTGATCATCCCGCCCCAGCTGGGCGCCAGCAGGATCAGTGACATGGCCATGCCTAACGACTGCGCCCAGTCTGGCAGCGCGGTGTAGTGCAGGTGGTGGGGGCCGGCCCAAATGTACAGGGTGATCAGCGCCCAGAAGTGCACGATGGACAGGCGATAGGAATACACCGGTCGCCCGACCTGCTTGGGCACGAAGTAATACATCATCCCCAGGAACCCGGTGGTCAGGAAGAACCCTACTGCGTTATGCCCGTACCACCACTGCACCATGGCGTCGGTGGCGCCGGAATACACCGGGTAGGACTTGAACCAGTCCACCGGGATGGAAAGGTGGTTGACCACGTGCAGCATGGCGATCACCACGATAAACGCGCCGAAAAACCAGTTGCCGACGTAGATGTGCTGGGTCTTGCGTTGCACCACGGTGGTGAAGAACACGATGGCGTAGGCCACCCACACCACAGTCATCCACACTGCGCCGGAGAATTCGATCTCGGCGTATTCCTTGGTGGTGGTGTAGCCCAGGGGCAGGGTGATCAGCATGATCACGATCACCGACTGCCAACCCCAGAACGTAAAGGCGGCGAGCCAGTCGCTGTACAGGCGCACCTGGCAGGTGCGTTGGACCGCGTAGTAGCTGGCGGCAAATTGCGCGCTGCCGGCAAAGCCGAAAATCACCAGGCTGGTGTGCAGCGGCCTTAACCGGCCGAACGTGGTCCAGGGCAGGTCCAGGTTCATGTCCGGCCATACCAGTTGCGAGGCGATCCATACGCCCATGGCCATGCCGATAACGCCCCAAACCACGGTGGCGATGACGAATTGACGGACAACCTTATAGTTATAGGCCTGCCCGGTTGATGCTGTGCTCATGGTCAGTCTTCCACGGTTTCAAGTCCCGGGCACTGTAGGAAATCCATGAAAAACAAAACAGGCTCAGAAAAACTACATTAATACGGATCAGAGTCTATCCCTTAAAACATGGGGTATTCCGTGGCTGATATGGTTTTTTAGTTTTTAGCTGAATCTGTGACGTCTTGAGCTGTAGGTGCATAGTCGCCCCCATAGAAACCGCTGCCGTCGAGCGCGGTCAGCCATGATGAGGTAGCGAGATGTATCGGTACGATGAGTACGACCGGGCTCTGGTCTTCGAGCGTGTGGCGCAGTTTCGTGATCAGGTCGAACGGTTTGTCGCTGGCGACTTGAGCGAAGAGGAATTCCTGCCGCTGCGCCTGCAAAACGGCCTGTACCTGCAAAAGCATGCCTATATGCTGCGGGTGGCGATTCCCTACGGCACCCTCGGTGCGCAGCAGCTGCGCACCCTGGCGAGCATTGCCCGGGATTACGACCGCGGCTACGGCCACTTCACCACGCGCCAGAACATGCAGTTCAACTGGATCGAGTTGCAGCAGGTGCCCGACATCCTCCAGCGCCTGGCCGAAGTCGACATGCATGCGATCCAGACCTCGGGCAACTGCGTGCGCAACATCACCACCGAAGCCTTTGCCGGGGTGGCCGCCGACGAACTGCTGGACCCGCGCCCGCTCGCAGAGATCCTGCGGCAATGGTCGACCATCAACCCCGAATTCCTGTTTTTGCCGCGCAAGTTCAAGATCGCCATCTGCTCGGCGCGCCAGGACCGGGCGGCGATCATGATGCATGACATCGGCCTTTATCTATATCAGGACGCCGACGGCCAGATGCTGTTGCGCGTGCTGGTGGGCGGTGGCCTCGGGCGCACGCCGATCCTCGGCTTGCAGATTCGCGATGGCTTGCCCTGGCAGCATCTGCTGTCGTACGTCGAAGCGGTCCTGCGCGTGTACAACCGCCATGGCCGGCGGGATAACAAATACAAGGCGCGGATCAAGATCCTGGTCAAGGCCCTGGGTATCGAGGCGTTTTCCCGGGAAGTGGAGGAGGAGTGGCAGCACCTGCGCGATGGCCCGGCGCAATTGACCGAGGATGAGTACCAGCGCGTGGCCTCGGCCTTTGTACCACCGGACTATCAGGCCCTGCCCGATACCGACCTGGACTTTGGCACGCACATGGCCGACAGCCCGGCGTTCGCGCGCTGGGTGACACGCAATGTGCAGCCCCACAAAGTACCCGGCTATAGCAGTGTGGTGCTGTCCACCAAGCCGGGGATCGCCGCGCCGCCGGGCGACGTGAGTGCCGCGCAGATGGACGCCGTGGCGCAGTGGGCCGAACAGTTCGGCTTCGGTGAAATCCGCATCGCCCATGAACAGAACATCGTGCTGCCGGATGTGCCCAAGGCGCAGTTGCATGCCTTGTGGACCCTGGCCTGCGAGCAGGGCCTGGGCAGCGCCAATGTCGGCTTGCTGACCGATATCATCGCCTGCCCGGGCGGCGACTTCTGTGCCCTGGCCAACGCCAAGTCGATCCCCATCGCCCAGGCGATCCAGCAGCGCTTCGACAACCTCGACTACCTGCATGACCTGGGCGATATCAGCCTGAATATCTCCGGCTGCATCAATGCCTGTGGGCATCACCATATCGGCAATATCGGCATCCTGGGGGTCGATAAAAATGGCAGCGAGTGGTACCAGATCACCCTGGGCGGTGCCCAGGGCAAGGCCAGCGCGCTGGGCAAGGTGATTGGCCCAGCGTTCAGTGCGGCACAAATCCCGGATGTGATCTCCCGCCTGATCGCCACCTACGTCCGCTACCGGGAGAGTGACGAGCCCTTTATCGACACCGTGCAACGCATCGGCCTGGAGCCGTTCAAGGAGCGGGTGTATGGCAGCGTGGTGCAACCGGCATGAACAATCTGTTGAGCCTGGAACAGGGCGTGGCGCGTATCAAGCACGATGACCCCTGGACCCTGGTGCGCGATGCACAAGTACCGCTGCCCGAGGGGGCGCTGATTCTGCCGCTGGCCCTGTGGCTGAGCCGGCGCATTGCGCCAGACCCGCCACAGGACGCGGTGTGGCTCGGCCCGGATGATGAAGTGGAACACCTGCAGCCGTGGCTGGATGTGCTGCCGCTGATTGCCCTGGACTTCCCCAGCTTTCGCGATGGCCGAGCCTACAGCCAGGCCTACCTGCTGCGCACCCGCCTGGGCTGGCAGGGTGAGTTGCGGGCGGTGGGGGATGTGCTGCGCGACCAGCTCAGCCATATGCGCCAGTGTGGCTTCGATGGGTTCGCCGTGCGCGAGGACAAGTCGGCCGCTGACGCGCTCAAGGGCCTGGCGGGCATGAGTGTGAGCTATGGCCGCTCGGTGATTGAGCCGCGGCCGCTGTTTCGGCGGCGCTGACGTTAAGCAGGAGCGCCCAGCTGCGGGGCAAATCGAAGCTGCGAAATAACCCGCACTGGGGGGCTGGAGGCAGGTTATTTCTGCAGAATTGGCTATACCTGTAACTTCACGTTTCGGCGATAAACGCCAAGGAGTTGCGCCATGAAGCTAGGGCTGATGATCAGTGCGTTGTGTATTGCCTCACTCGGGGTGGCCGGTTGCGCGAGTAAAGTCCCACAGCCGGACGAGTATTCGGGGTTTCTTTCGGACTACAGCCAGTTGAAGGAAGCCAAGTCGCCATCGGGCGTAGAGGTGATGCGCTGGGTCGATCCCAAGCTGAATCTGAAGCGCTACACCTCGGTGTATATCGAACCGACCCAGTTTTTCCCCAAGCCCCAAGCCACGGCGCAAATCCCCGAAGACACCTTGCGCAGCATCAACGAGTACTACCACCAGGCGCTAAAGCGTGAGCTGGTCAAGTCACTGCCACTGGCCAGCGCTCCGGGCCCCGGGGTGATCGTGGTACGGGCGGCGATCACGGCGGTCAGTCGCAAGACTGAAGGCCTCAAGCCCTATGAGTTCATTCCGGTGGCCTTGGTGGCAGCAGCGGTGAGTACCGGCACGGGGATTCGCGACCAGGAAACCACCTTGGGCACCGAGGCGCAGTTTCTCGATGGTGGCAGTGGGCGGGTGCTTGCCCAGGTTGTGCGCAAAGGCACTGGCAAGCCGCTGGAGAACGATAGCCAGGTCATGAAAGCGGCTGACGTGAAGGGGGTGATAGACGGCTGGGCGGCTGATTTGCACCAGTCCTACTCCAAGTTCAAGGCCAAATAGCGAGCGCGAACAGTGGCTTGTGGCGAGCGGGCTGGCCCCAGTCTCGTTTCAGGGTCGCTTCGCGCCCCAGCGGGAGCAAGCCCCCTCGCCACAACAAGGCCGCCTACGGACACCTGGGTGCGATCAGCCGCCCACCAGCATGCCTTTGACTTTGTCGCGCAGTTGCTCAATGGAGAACGGCTTGGCAATCATCTGCACACCGGCAGGCAACTCAATGTTTTCGGCATAGCCACTGGCAAGCAGGATGGGCAGGGCTGGGCGCAATGTGCAGGTTTTATCCGCCAGTTCCTTGCCATTCATGCCCGGCAGGCCCCAGTCGGTCATCATCAGGTCGATCACATGGGCGCTGTCTTCCAAGAACGCCAGCGCCGCTTCGGCGTCTGCCGCCTCAAGCACCTTGAACTCCAGTTCTTCGAGCACATCGACGATCAACATGCGCACGATGGCGTCGTCTTCGACGACAAGGATGGTGGAGGCTGCGGACATAGTGAGGGTTCCCAGATAGTGGAGGTACAGGTCTTGAGCAGTTGAAAGACCATCCTCTAGTGAGTTGCGTCGATCCCGGCAAGTTCCCGAAACAGGGCGGGCATTGTGCCGATAATCAGGCTTGATGTCCTGGCTGTGTCGTTGAAATACGGCAGAAACATAGCCCTTGTGGTCGATTTTGGGGCAAACTTCCGGTTTTTCCGCACTTGGCCAAGGCACGCCCATGACTCCCGCTTCGTCAGTCGATGAAAACAGCTTCCGCAAACTCCTGAGCCGCAACGTGGCTTTGCCGTTGGGTGTGGGCGTGCTCAGCGCGGTGTTTTTCGTGTGCCTGATCACCTATCTGTTGTCGGTGATCCAGTGGGTGGAACACACGGACCGGGTGATCAATAACCTTAATGAGACCGCAAAACTGACGGTGGATCAGGAAACCGGCATGCGCGGGTTCCTGATTACCGGCGACGAGCATTTCCTCGACCCCTACGAGGTGGCCAAGCCGCGGATCATTTCCGATCTGCGCAATTTGCAGTCGTTGGTCGCGGATAACCCCCAGCAAGTGGATCGTCTCAAGCGCCTGGAGTCATTGCAGCTGGAGTGGAACAACTACGCCCAGACGATGATCGACATGCAACGGCAAAACGGCGACTACCGTGGCGCGGTGAAGGCCGGGCGGGGTAAGCGTCTGACCGACGAGATCCGCAAGGAATACGACGCAGCGATTGCCATGGAGCAGCAGTTCCGGCTCGAGCGTAATAAGGACGTGACCCGCACCACGGTATTCAGCGTGGCGGTTTACTTGCTGTTCGTGTTGGGCTTGAGCGGCTTCCTGGCCTATGTCGGAAGGAAGAATCTATTAGCTCTTTCAGACAGTTACAGTGCCAACCTGGCCTCGCAGATGAAGATTGCCAAGCGCCTGGAACAGCAGGCCTGGCTGCGCAACGGCCAGACCGAGCTGGCCGAACAGGTGCTTGGCCAACTGACCCTGAACCTGCTGGGGCGCAATATCCTGCAGTTCTGTGCCCAATACATGGGCTCGGTGGTGGCCGCGCTGTATGTGCGCGAGGAGCACGGTGGCCTCAAGCGCGTGGCGACGTATGGCTTCTCCCGTGAGCAGGAGCAGCAGGAGCAGGCGATCTACCGCGACGAGGGCATCGTCGGCCAGGCTGCCCAGCAGCATCGCTTGATTCGCCTGGATGATGTGCCGGTGGACTACTTCAAGGTCAGTTCCGGCCTGGGCGATGGCGCACCGCGCAGCGTGCTGGTGGTGCCGACCAGCGATGATGATCGGGTCAACGGGGTGATCGAGCTGGGCTTTCTGCGCGCACTGGACGAGCGCGATGTGGAGCTGCTGGAGCTGATCGCCGGCAATATCGGCACGTCCATCGAGGCGGCGCGCTATCGCCAGCGCCTGCAGGAAGTACTGGCCGAGACCCAGCAGCTCAATGAAGAGCTGCAAGTGCAGCAGGAAGAGCTCAAGACCGCCAACGAGGAGCTGGAAGAGCAGTCGCGCATCCTCAAGGAGTCCCAGGCCCACCTGGAAACCCAGCAGGCCGAGCTGGAACAGACCAACGAACAGTTGGCCGATCAGACCCAGATCCTCGCCGACCAGCGCGACGCCATGGACCGCAAGAACGTCGAGCTCAATCGCGTACAGGTCGAGCTGGAGGAGCGCGCCGATGAGTTGCAGCGCTCGAGCAAGTACAAGTCCGAGTTCCTGGCCAATATGTCCCATGAGCTGCGTACGCCGCTCAACAGCTCGCTGATCCTGGCCAAGTTGCTGGCGGAGAACTCCGAGGAAAACCTCAGCGCCGAACAGGTCAAGTTTGCCGAGTCGATCTACTCGGCGGGTAACGACCTGCTCAACCTGATCAACGACATCCTGGATATCGCCAAGGTCGAGGCCGGCAAGCTCGATATGCGCCCCGAAAACACCAGCGTGGCGCGCCTGGCCGAGGGCTTGCGCGGGATGTTCGAGCCGTTGGCCAGCGACCGCAAGCTGGGTTTCCAGGTGGAGGTCCAGGCCGGCGCGCCACTGATGCTGTTCACTGACCGCCAGCGCCTGGAGCAGATCCTCAAGAACCTGCTGTCCAATGCGGTCAAGTTCACCGAGAAGGGCCAGGTCAGCCTGACCATTTCCCGCCAGCCGGGGGAGGGCATTGCCTTTACCGTGCGCGACTCCGGGATCGGCATCGCCCTGGACCAGCAGGAAAGCATCTTCGAGGCGTTCCGCCAGGCTGATGGCACCACCAACCGTCGTTATGGCGGTACGGGCCTGGGGCTGTCGATTTCCCGTGACCTGGCCACCTTGCTTGGCGGCTATATCAATGTCACCAGTGAGCCGGGCCAGGGCAGTATCTTCACCCTGGTGCTGCCGGAGCAGTATGTGGAGCGCGACGAAGACGCGCCGGCTATCGAGCAGTCGCGGGCCGTGACGGTTGCCCCGGCACCCGTGGCGCCAGTGAAAATTTCGCCGCTGCCGGTGGCAGACGAAGCATTGATCCCGCGTTTTGCCGACGACCGCGAGCTGGCACCGTTCGCCACCCGTTGCATCCTGGTAGTGGAGGACGAGCCGAACTTTGCACGGATCCTCTTCGACCTGGCCCATGAACTGGGCTACCACTGCCTGGTGGCCCATGGTGCGGACGAGGGCTACAACCTCGCCGAGCAGTACCTGCCCGACGCGATCCTGCTGGACATGCGCCTGCCGGACCACTCCGGGCTCACCGTGCTGCAACGCCTCAAGGAGCACGCCGAGACCCGCCACATCCCGGTGCATGTGATTTCCGTGGAGGATCGCGTGGAGGCCGCCATGCATATGGGCGCCATCGGCTATGCCGTCAAGCCCACCACCCGCGAAGAGCTCAAGGACGTGTTTGCACGCCTGGAGGCCAAGCTGACGCAGAAGGTCAAACGCATCCTGCTGGTGGAAGACGACGACTTGCAGCGCGAGAGCATCGCCCGCCTGATCGGCGATGAAGACATTGAAATCACCGCCGTCGGCTTCGCCCAGGAAGCATTGGACCTGCTGCGCAGCACGGTCTACGACTGCATGATCATCGACCTCAAGCTGCCGGACATGCTCGGTAACGAGTTGCTCAAGCGCATGGCCACCGAGGATATCTGTTCGTTCCCGCCGGTGATCGTCTACACCGGGCGCAACCTGACCCGGGACGAAGAGGCGGAGCTGCGCAAGTATTCGCGCTCGATCATCATCAAGGGCGCACGTTCACCTGAACGGTTGCTGGATGAAGTGACACTCTTTTTGCACAAAGTCGAATCCCAGCTGTCCCAGGAGCGGCAGAAGATGCTCAAGACCGCCCGCAGTCGCGACAAGGTCTTCGAGGGGCGCAAGGTGCTGCTGGTGGACGACGATGTACGCAACATCTTCGCCCTCACCAGCGCCCTGGAGCACAAGGGCGCGATTGTGGTCATTGGCCGTAACGGCCGTGAGGCCATCGAGAGACTCAATGAGGTCGAGGACATCGACCTGGTGTTGATGGACGTGATGATGCCGGAGATGGACGGCTACGAAGCCACCGCCCTGATCCGCCAGGATCCGCGCTGGCGCAAGCTGCCGATCATCGCGGTGACGGCCAAGGCGATGAAAGACGACCAGGAACGCTGCCTCGCGGCGGGCTCCAACGATTACCTGGCCAAGCCCATTGACCTGGACCGCCTGTTCTCGCTGATCCGGGTGTGGTTGCCCAAGATGGAACGCATTTAAGTGGAAATACACTAAGTGGATCGAAGTACTGATATTGAACTGCGCTTGCTGATCGAGGCGATTTACCTCAAGTACAGCTATGACTTTCGCGACTACTCAGGGGCTTCGGTCAAGCGCCGTGTGGCCCATGCCTTGCGCCAGTTCGACTGCAAGACCATTTCGGCCTTGCAGGAGCGGGTGTTGCACGATCCCACGGCCTTTATGCAGTTGCTGCAGTTCCTGACCATTCCGGTCAGCGAGATGTTTCGTGATCCGTCGCACTTCCTGGCCATTCGCCAGGAAGTGGTGCCACTGCTCAAGACCTATCCGTCGATCAAGATCTGGATCGCCGGTTGCAGCACGGGGGAGGAGGTGTACTCCATGGCCATCCTGCTGCGTGAGGAGGGGCTGCTTGAACGCACGATCATCTATGCCACTGATATCAACCCCAGCTCCCTGGAAAAGGCCAAGCAGGGGATCTTCTCCCTGGAGAGTGTGCGAGCCTATACCCACAACTACCAGCAGGCGGGCGGGCAGCGGTCGTTTGCCGATTACTACACGGCGGCCTACGATTACGCAATCTTCGACAAGACTCTGCGCGAGAACGTAACGTTCGCCGACCACAGCCTGGCGACGGATAGCGTATTCTCAGAAACACAATTAATTTCATGTCGTAACGTGCTGATTTATTTCAATAAAAAGTTGCAGGATAGGGCCTTTGGATTGTTTCATGAGTCGCTGTGTCATCGTGGCTTCCTGGTGCTGGGCAGTAAGGAAACCCTGGACTTCTCCGCCTACAGCAAACAGTTCGAACCCCTGGTCAAGCAAGAACGGATCTACCGCAAATCATGAATGAAGCAGCTGCCAGCCCGGCCTTGGTGTCGGGTGTCCAAGCCATTGTCGTTGGCGCTTCCGCTGGCGGGGTCGAGGCGTTGCTGAGTGTTTTCGGGGCCTTGGCGCCAGGGTTCAACCTACCGATCATCGCCGTGCTGCACTTGCCGGATGAACGTCGCAGCCAGTTGGCAGAAGTCTTTGATCGGCGTCTGGCAATACCGGTAGTAGAAGCCCGGGACAAGGAAACGATCCAGCCCGGCACCCTGTATTTTGCCAGCCCCGGCTACCACCTGTCGGTGGAGCATGACCACAGCCTGTCCTTGAGCCAGGAAGAGCGCGTGCATCACTCCCGCCCGGCCATTGATTATCTGTTCGAGTCGGCCGCCGACGCCTATGGCCCGAACCTGCTGGCGATCCTGCTGACTGGCGCCAACCAGGATGGCGCGCGCGGCCTGGCCCAGGTCAAGCAGCGCGGCGGTACCACCGTCATCCAGGACCCCGCGGAGGCCCGGGTGGCCGTAATGCCCATGGCGGCCCTGGCGCTGCATACCCCTGACCATATTCTCACCTTGAGCCGCATTGGCGATTTGCTGGCTTCCCTGGAACCCTCCCCATGCTAAGTACTATCCAGGCCAAACTGCTGATCGTCGACGATCTGCCGGAAAACCTGCTGGCCCTTGAAGCGCTGATCAAGCGCGAGGACCGTCATGTCTACAAGGCATTGAGTGCCGACGAAGCTTTGTCGCTGCTGTTGGAGCACGAGTTCGCCATGGCCATTCTCGACGTGCAGATGCCCGGCATGAATGGCTTCGAACTGGCCGAAATGATGCGCGGCACCGAAAAGACCAAGAACATTCCCATCGTGTTTGTCAGCGCCGCCGGTCGTGAGCTCAACTACGCCTTCAAAGGCTATGAGAGCGGTGCGGTGGACTTCCTGCACAAGCCGCTGGACATCCATGCGGTCAAGAGCAAGGTCAATGTGTTCGTCGACCTGTATCGCCAGAGCAAGGCCATGAAGCTGCAGGTCGAAGCCCTGGAGCACAGTCGCCGCGAGCAGGAACTGTTGCTCAACCGCCTGCAGGCGACCCAGGCGGAACTGGAGCAGGCGGTGCGCATGCGCGATGACTTCATGTCGATCGTTGCCCACGAGGTGCGCACGCCCCTCAACGGCCTGATCCTGGAAACCCAGCTGCGCAAGATGCACCTGGCTCGGGACAACGCCGCCGCCTTTACCTTGGACAAGATGCACGCCATGGTCGACCGCGATGAGCGGCAGATCCAGAGCCTGATCCGCTTGATCGAAGACATGCTCGACGTCTCGCGGATCCGCACCGGTAAACTGTCGATCCGCCCGGGGCATTTCGACCTGGCGCAGTTGGTGCGCAACCTGCTGGAGAACTTTGCTCCACAAGTGGCAGCGGCCGAGTCGTCGGTGCAACTGGATGCGCCGCAGCCGGTGGAGGGCAAGTGGGATGAGTTTCGTATTGAGCAGGTAGTCTCCAACTTGCTGACCAATGCCCTGCGCTACGGCGCCAAGAGCCCGGTGGCGGTGCGGGTGTACGCCGAACATGGCGAGGCCAGGGTGGAAGTGCAGGATCGCGGGATCGGTATCAGCGAAGACAATCAGAAGCGGATTTTCCAGCAGTTCGAGCGGGTGTCCGCCAACCATGCGGTGGCAGGGCTGGGCCTGGGGCTGTTTATCTCTGAGCAGATCGTTGCGGCCCACGGCGGCACGATTGAAGTCGAGAGCCGGATAGGCGAGGGCGCATTGTTCCGTGTGTGCCTGCCTTTGGCGGGCGCGGCGTGAAATCAATCGTCAGCCAGACGCAACCTCTGCGTGACCCAAGGGTCGTATCAGCAGCAATTGACCGGACAAAGGCTTCCCATGAGTGAAGATGCGCAAGATGTTGTACTGATCGTCGAGGACGACGAGTCGATCATGTTCGTATTGGGCGAGTACCTTTCGGGCCTGGGGTACCGGGTACTGAAGGCCATCAACGGCGAGCAGGCCTTTGAAATCCTCGCTTCCAAGCCCCACCTGGACTTGATGGTGACTGACTATCGCCTGCCTGGCGGAATTTCCGGGGTGCAGATTGCCGAGCCCGCGATCAAGCTGCGGCCGGAGCTGAAGGTGATCTTTATCAGTGGTTATCCGCAGGAGATCCTCGACTGCAATAGCCCGATTACGCGCAATGCACCGATCCTGGCCAAGCCGTTCGACCTGGATACGTTGCAGGAGCATATCCAACGGTTGTTGGCGTGAAGTAAAAAACCAGCACTGGCTTGCCGATAATCAGCATGCAGTCGTCTTCACCAAGGCCCGCGTGCTACGCGCACCTGCTGCCTGATCGCTGTGCGATGCGGGAGCCTGGCTCCCGCTGTGCTCATCCGTGTCACGTCGCAATCATCTCCCGCACCTTCGCCGTCAGCAGGTCGAAGGTAAAGGGCTTGGTGATCAACTGCATGCCCGGATCCAGGAACCCCCCGCGCACCGCCGCATGCTCGGCATACCCGGTAATGAATAACACCTTCAAGTCCGGGCGAATCTGCCTGCAGATCTCTGCCAACTGGCGACCGTTCATCCCCGGCAACCCTACATCACTGATCAATAGATCAATGCGCTGGCTGGATTCGATAATCGGTAGCGCACTGTCAGCATCCGCGGCTTCGACAAAGGCATAGCCCAGCTCACTCAGCACCTGGCTCACCAGCACCCGTACCGCCGGGTCATCCTCGACGATCAGCACGGTTTCACCGGCGTTGGCGAATGGCGGCAGGGTCGAGTCGAGGGGGACATCGGCGGTGACTTCACCGACAAAGCGCGGCAGGAACAGGCTCACCGTGGTGCCTTTGCCGACCTCGCTGTGGAGGATCACATGGCCATGGGACTGGCGGGCGAAGCCGTAGATCATCGACAAACCCAGGCCGGTGCCCTGGCCGATGGGCTTGGTGGTGAAGAAGGGGTCGAAGGCTCGGTTGATGACGTTTTCCGGCATGCCGCAGCCGGTGTCACTGACACTCAGCTCCACGTAGTCGCCGGGGGTTAAAGTGCCGTAGGCGGCGGTAAACACGTTGTCGAGGTGGCGATTACGGGTTTCCACCACCAGCCGACCACCATCAGGCATCGCGTCCCGGGCATTCAGGGCCAGATTGAGCAGGGCGCTTTCCAGTTGATTGGGGTCGGCTTCGGCGGTCCACAGCTGCCCGCTCAACTGCATGTCGAGCACGATGCTTTCATTGAGGCTGCGTTGCAGCAGTTCGCCCATGGAGGTCACCAGTTGGTTGATCTCCACCGGCTTGGAATCCAGCGACTGGCGGCGGGAAAACGCCAGCAGGCGGTGGGTCAGGCCGGCGGCGCGGTTGGCCGAGGTCACACCCAGGTCGATCAGGCTGTCGAGGTCATCCAGGCGGCCCCGGGCCAGGCGCCGGCGCAGCAGCTCCAGGCTGCCGATAATCCCGGTGAGCATGTTATTGAAGTCGTGGGCGATGCCGCCGGTCAATTGACCGACGGCTTCCATTTTTTGTGACTGGCGCAAGGCTTCTTCGTTGCTGCGCAATTGCGCAGTGCGTTCTTCGACTTGTTGTTCAAGGGTTTCCAGGGTGCTTTGCAGGCGCAGTTCGCTCTGGCTCAGGTCGATCAGGCGGTCGCGGGCTTCGTACTGTCGTCGCCGCCCGCGCAGGGCGGTGGTCACCAGACTGATCAGGGTCACCGGGTGAAACGGCCGCTCCAGCAAGGTGATGTTGCCCAGCCTGGCACTCAAGTGCGATGAGGCGTTCTGTTCGGTGCCACCATGGTGGGTCAGCAGTACGATGGGCAGGTCCGACCAGGCTGGCTGCTGTTGCAGATACTCCAGCAGCGGCTCCAGCCCGACTCCGTGCAACGCTTCGGCGGCGATGATCAGCAGGCCCGCGCCTTGTTCCAGTTCATCGCAGAGCGATAACAGGTTGGGGGCTGCAATGCCGCTGAAACCTGCTTCGTTGAGCATCATCAGCGCCAGCGTGCTGTCCCGTCCCAAGGGCGCGAGAATGATCGCGCGCTCGGAAATGGCCGGCAGGCTACTCACAAGCGCTCATCCTTGAGCAGCGGGTTGCCGGCACCCATGTAGGTGGGGACGCCGCGCAGCACGCCCTGGAAGGCTTCCAGGGGTTCGCCGATGGTCATGCCCTGGCTGCCGATGCGGTATTCGCGAATGGTCGACTCATGGCTGCCGGTGCGTTTCTTGATGATGGAAATGGCCCGTCGCACTTTGCCCAGGGCCTCGAAGTAGCGCAGCAGGATCACGGTGTCGGCCAGATAGGTGATATCCACCGGCGCTTGCATGTCGCCGACCAACCCGTGCTGGGCCACGGTCATGAAGGTCGCTGCGCCCCGGCGGTTGAGGTACAGCAACAGCTCGTGCATGTGTAGCACCAGGGCGTTTTCCTCGGGCATGGCCGCCTGATAACCGTTGATGCTGTCGATAACCACGGTCTTGATCTGGCGCTCATCCACGCAGCGCCGCACCCGGTGGGAAAATTCGCCGGGCGACAGCTCGGCGGCGTCCACCTGCTCGATCAGCAGATTGCCGGTGGCTTGTAGGGCGGCCAGGTCGATGCCTATGTTGTTCATGCGGTCGAACAACAGGCCCAGCTCTTCATCGAAAATAAACAGGGCGGCTTTTTCGCCACGGGCCACTGCGGCAGCGGCGAAGATCATCGAGATCAGCGACTTGCCGGTACCGGCAGGGCCGAGGATCAGGGTGCTGGAGCCGGTCTCGATACCGCCGCCCAGCAGCGCATCCAGCTCGCGAATGCTGCTGGTCAGGGTCTGCCGGTTGTAGCCACCGCGGTGCTCGGCGGCCACCAGGCGCGGGAACACATGCACACCGTCTTGCATAATGGTGAAATCGTGGAAGCCGCCGCGATACTTCTGGCCCCGGTACTTCACCACCCGGACCCGGCGTCGTTCCGCGCCGTAGTTGGGGGTCAGTTCTTCCAGGCGGATCACCCCGTGGGCCACGCTGTGCACGGTCTTATCCAGGGATTCGGTGGTCAGGTCATCCAGCAGCAGCACGGTGGCGTCGTAGCGCACGAAGTAGTGCTTGATCGCCAGGATCTGCCGGCGATAGCGCAACGAGCTTTGCGCCAGCAGGCGGATTTCCGAGAGGCTGTCGATCACCACGCGGGTCGGCTTGACCCGTTCCACCACCTCGAAAATCTGCCGGGTGGCCTCGCCCAGCTCCAGGTCGGAGGAGTACAGCAGGCTTTGCTGATGCTCGGCATTGAGCAGGCTTTCGGGTGGGGTCAGTTCAAAGATATGGATATGTTCATCCAGCTCCCAACCGTGGGACTGGGCGCCCTGGCGCAGCTCGCGCTCGGTTTCCGACAGGGTGATATACAGCGATCGTTCCCCGGCCTTGGCCCCGGCCTGGAGAAAATGCAGGGCCACGGTGGTCTTGCCGGTGCCGGGCTCACCTTCGAGCAGGAACAGATGGCTACGCGATAGCCCCCCGGAAAGAATGTCATCAAGACCTTCGATGCCGGTGGCCGCCTTTGCTGTGAACAGCTCTTTGGATGTAGACAAGAAGTGCCCTCGGGTCACGTATAAGTTGAGCGGCGTGCCGGCTAAGGCGCGCCATATTCACTTGACCGTGGGGCTGTGGGGCGGTTCAACGTTTTCTCGTTTTTGTGCAGGCCAATCCACAGTTTGCAATGCCTGCAGCGCTTCAAAGGCCCTGCTGCAGCGCGGGATCGTCCGGGTTTTGCTGCTCCAGTTGGGCCAGCAGTACTTGCACGTTCTGCAACTGGCCGCTTTCCTTCCAGTAGTTGATCAACAGCACCCGTGCCTTGCGGTTGGCGGGATGGCGCTGGACGATTTCTTCCAGCTGGCGCTGGGCGGCTTCCAGTTCCTCCTGGTCATGCAAGGTGGTGGCCAGGTCGTAGCGGTAATCCTGATTGTCGGGCTCCAGCTCCACCGCCTTGGACAGGCCCAGCAGTGCGTATTCCCGTTCGCCATGGTGCAGCAGCCACATGCCCAGGGCGTGTTGCAGATAGGCTGACTCGGGGTGGGCTTGCAGTTGGGTGGCGAGGATCTGGCGCGAGTCATCGACCTTGCCCTGTTTATCCAGCAACTCGATGCGTGAAACCACCGCCGGCAGGTTGTCCGGGTCCAGGCGCAGCGCCTGCTCCAGGGCATGTTGGGCCTCGGGCAACAGGGCGCTGTGGATGTACAGGCGCGCCAGCTGGATCCAGCCATCAGGGCTTTCGGGCTGGGCCTTGAGGTACTTTACATACTCATCCAGCACGAGCTGCAAGGGGCCGAAATACAGGCCCAGGGTGTCGGGCGACAGGCCCAGCAGGGCGTTGGCGGCGGCAAATCGCACGCTTTGCTGGTCATCCTCGAGCAACGGGCCCAGCAACAGGGTGCGCTGGCCGCTGGGCACCAGGCCGACAATGCTGGCAATGGCTGCCTGGCGCACCAGGGGGGATGGGTGGCTCAAGTCCTTGTCCGCCAGCTTCAAGGCCTGGGGGCTTGGGTAGTTGTGCAATTCGCTGTGCAGGGCGGCGCGGCGCACGTCGGACAGGTCTGGTCGCGCCAGTTGCTGATAGAGCACGCGCGCGGCGCCGGGCTCGCCGTTATGCGCCTTTTTCAGGGCTTTGGAGTAACCGTGGGCAACAGCCGGCGGCACGGACACGCTCGGGCTGCGGGAGAAATACCAAAAAACCAGTACCACCAATAACAGGGCGCTCAGGCCGATGATCGCGTAACGGCGTGACTTTGACATGCAGGCGTCCGAAAGCTGGGCAGCTAGTGCAAAGCGCTCAGCTTCGGTCAGACACCGGCGAGTGTCAAACCCGCGTCACGTGAGCACATAGTCCACGGGCTCCAGGGGCGCTGGCAGGGCAGTTTCGCCCAGGGCGGCGAGGATCTCCCGTTCCAGGGTGCGCACGATGGCATTGCACGGCAGGTCGTTCTCGTCGAAGCCGAAGGGGTCCTCCAGGTCATCGCCGATTTCATCCAGGCCAAAGAAGGTGTAGCTGACGATGGCAGTAAAAATCGGCGTCAGCCAACCCAGGGGCTCGGCCATGGCAAAGGGCAGCAGGATGCAGAACAGATAGATGGTGCGGTGCAGCAGCAAGGTGTAGGGGAAGGGCAGCGGTGTGCTCTTGATCCGTTCGCACGCCGCCTGGACTTGGCTGAGCCCCACCAGGCGGGTTTCCAGCTGGGTGTAGCGCCAGTCGCTGATCCGCCCCTGTTGCGCGGCATCCGAGCAGTGGGCGCCGAGGGTTTGCAGGATCCGGTCCGGCAGGTTCGGGTGGCCGGGCTCGACATTGACCCACGGCTGGATGGCACGGGCCTCGTCTTCCAGGCGCAGGCGCGCCACCAGGCCATGGGCAAAACCACACAGGCCGCGCAACAGGCCCTCGCGTTCGCCTGGCTGGGTAAAAACCTGGGTTTCGCGGATCAGCGAGCGGATTTCAATGACCATCTGCCCCAGTTGCTTGCGGCCTTCCCACCAGCGGTCGTAGCAGGCGTTGTTGCGAAAACTCATGAAAATCGACAGCGACAGCCCGAGCAGGGTGAACGGCGTGGCGTTGACCTTGGAGAAGTAGGCCGGGTGCAGCGTTTCCACCAGCACGATCACCGAGGCCAGCAGGGTCACCAGCAGGCTGCGCAGGGCAATACGCTTGGCAATCGAACCCTTGAGGGAGAACAGGATGCCGAACAGGTTGGGTTTGGGGCGAACAATCATCGAGGGGCTTCTTCGTGGCGCAGGCCCTCAGATTAGAAGCCGGCGGGCGGGGCGTCCAATCGCTTGCGTTGACCGGCTGATTGTTGGCCTCTATGACGCAACGGTTTGGTCCAAGGCGCCATTGGCCAAACCAGTCAGCCATATTGAAAGCTTTGACCATTGTCCCTGCGCCGCTCTGGCGCCACTATTTCCCCCGATTCAACCCCGCAAAAGCACGCCCCCCAAAACAACAAAAGACACAGGGATTTGCCACGATGCGCGATTATTTGGCTGCTACCACCCAGTTCAACTACCAGCTAACCGTCGAGGCCGCACTGGCCGGCCACCTGCAGGCGCTCAACGCCTGCGTCGAATGCTGCGACCGGCACGCGTTGCCGGGGCGCATTGCGTTGTTTTGGGAGGGTAAGGATGGCCGCAGCGCCACCGTGACCTTCAGCGAATTGCAGGATCAGGCGGCGCGCTTGGCCAACTTCCTCCTGGCCCAGGGCGTCAAGCGTGGCGACAAGGTCGCCGGCCTGTTGCCACGCACTGCCGAATTGCTGGTGACGGTGCTCGCCACCTGGCGCATCGGCGCGGTCTATCAACCGCTGTTCACGGCCTTTGGCCCCAAGGCCATCGAGCATCGCCTGAACAGCTCCGGCGCGGCGCTGGTGGTGACCGACGCGGTCAACCGCAGCAAGCTTGCCGAAGTCGCTGACTGCCCGACAATCGTCACCGTGGCCGGCGCCAAGGGCGAAGGCATTGTGCGCGGCGATTTCAGCTTCTGGGCCGAGTTGCCCAACTATTCGAATGTGTGCGAACCGGTACTGCTGGGCGCCGATGATCCATTCCTGCTGATGTTCACCTCTGGCACCACCGGCCCGTCGAAAGCCCTGGCCGTGCCGCTCAAGGCCCTGGTTGCGTTCCAGAGTTATACCCGCGACGCCGTGGACCTGCGCCCCGAAGACGCGTTCTGGAACGTCGCCGACCCGGGCTGGGCCTATGGCATCTACTTCGGTGTGACCGGGCCGTTGTCCATGGGCCATCCGATCACCTTCTACGATGGCCCGTTCACCCTGGAAAGCACCTGCCGGGTCATCAACAAATACGGGATCACCAACCTGACCGGTTCGCCCACGGCCTACCGCCTGCTGATCGCCGGTGGCGAACAGTTCGCGCGCTCGATCAAGGGCCGGTTGCGTATTGTCAGCAGCGCCGGCGAGCCGCTGAACCCGGAAGTGATCCGCTGGTTCGCCGATAACCTGGGCGTGACCATCCACGACCATTACGGCCAGACCGAACTGGGCATGGTCCTGTGCAACCACCACGGCCTGGAACACCCGGTGCATGTCGGCTCCGCCGGCTTTGCCTCGCCGGGGCACCGCATCGTGGTACTGGACGACAACCACCACGAACTGCCCGCCGGCCAGCCCGGCATCCTGGCGATCGACCGCGAGCAGTCACCGATGTGCTGGTTCGCCGGCTATGAAGGGGTCAAGACCAAGGCCTTCGTCGGCAAGTACTACTTGAGCGGCGACACCGTGGAATTGAACCCCGATGGCAGCATCAGTTTTGTCGGGCGCAGCGACGATGTGATCACGACGTCTGGCTACCGGGTAGGACCGTTTGATGTGGAAAGCGCCTTGGTCGAGCACCCGGCGGTGATCGAAGCCGCGGTGGTCGGCAAGCCGGACGCCGAGCGCACCGAACTGGTCAAGGCTTTTGTGGTGATCAACAGCCAGTACCGCGCCGACGCCGCGTTGGCCGAGGAACTGCGCCTGCATGTGCGCAAGCGCCTGGCGGCCCACGCCTACCCACGGGAAATCGAATTTGTCAGCGACTTGCCCAAGACCCCAAGCGGCAAGCTGCAGCGGTTTATTTTGCGTAACCAGGAAATCGCCAAGGTCCAGGCAGCGACCACGGCTTGATCCCCTTTTAAGGAAACAACGATGCAGATTGAAAACAAGGTATTTATGGTCAGCGGCGGCGCTTCGGGCCTCGGCGCGGCTACCGCCGAAATGCTGGTGGCCGCAGGCGCCAAGGTGATGCTGGTGGACCTGAATGCCGACGCCGTGGCGGCCCAGGCTGCAAAACTGGGCGCGCAGGCGCGCAGTGTGGTCGCGGATATCAGCCAGGAAGCGGCCGCCGAAGCTGCGGTACAGACCACGGTGGCGGCGTTTGGCGCCCTGCATGGCCTGGTCAACTGCGCGGGCGTGGTGCGTGGCGAGAAAATCCTCGGCAAGAATGGGCCCCATGCCCTGGCCAGCTTTGCCCAGGTGATCAACGTCAACCTGGTCGGCAGCTTCAACCTGCTGCGCCTGGCCGCAGCGGCGATTGCCGAAACCACGGCGGATGCCGACGGTGAGCGCGGGGTGATCATCAACACCGCTTCGGTGGCGGCCTTCGACGGGCAGATCGGCCAGGCCGCCTACGCGGCGTCCAAGGGCGCGATTGCCAGCCTGACCCTGCCGGCCGCCCGTGAACTGGCGCGCTTCGGCATCCGCGTGATGACCATCGCCCCGGGCATCTTTGAAACACCGATGATGGCCGGCATGACCCCGGAGGTTCGTGACTCCCTGGCGGCCGGCGTGCCGTTCCCGCCACGCCTGGGCAAACCGGCCGAATACGCCGCGCTGGCCCGGCATATCATTGAAAACAGCATGCTCAATGGCGAGGTGATCCGTCTTGACGGGGCCTTGCGCATGGCGGCCAAGTAAGGAGGATTTGTCATGACTCAGCTTCACGATCCGATTGTTATTGTCAGCGCCGTACGCACGCCCATGGGCGGCTTCCAGGGCGACCTCAAGGGCCTGACCGCGCCGCAACTGGGCGCCGCCGCGATTCGTGCGGCTGTCGAGCGCGCCGGTATCGCCCACGACGCCGTGGATGAAGTGCTGTTCGGTTGCGTGCTGCCCGCCGGTCTCGGCCAGGCCCCGGCACGCCAGGCCGCGCTGGGTGCCGGCCTGGATAAGTCGACACGTTGCACCACCCTCAACAAAATGTGCGGTTCGGGCATGGAGGCGGCGATTCTCGCCCATGACTCGCTGCTGGCCGGCAGCGTGCAGGTGGTGATCGCCGGCGGCATGGAAAGCATGTCCAATGCCCCGTACCTGCTGGATCGGGCCCGTAGCGGCTACCGCATGGGCCATGGCCGGGTGCTTGACCATATGTTCCTCGACGGCCTCGAAGACGCCTATGACAAGGGCCGCCTGATGGGCACCTTTGCCGAGGATTGCGCCGAGGCCAATGGCTTTACTCGCGAAACCCAGGATGCGTTTGCCATTGCCTCTCTGACCCGCGCCCAGCAGGCGATCAGTGCCGGGCGTTTCAGCGCCGAGATCGTCCCGGTGCAGGTCACCGTGGGCAAGGAACAAAAGACCATCACCGATGACGAGCAGCCGCCCAAGGCGCGCCTGGACAAGATCGCCACCTTGAAGCCGGCGTTCCGCGAAGGCGGCACGGTGACGGCGGCCAACTCCAGCTCGATCTCCGACGGCGCGGCGGCCTTGCTGATGATGCGCCAGTCCGAAGCGCAGAAGCGTGGGCTCAAGCCTCTGGCAGTGATCCACGGCCATGCGGCCTTTGCCGATGAGCCGGGGCTGTTCCCGGTGGCGCCGGTGGGGGCGATTCGCAAGCTGATGAGCAAGACCGGCTGGGACCTGGGCGATGTCGACCTGTTCGAGATCAACGAAGCCTTTGCCGTGGTCAGCCTGGTGACCATGAGCAAGCTGGAAATCCCCCACGACAAGGTCAACGTCCACGGTGGCGCGTGTGCCCTGGGGCATCCGATTGGCGCATCCGGCGCGCGGATCCTCGTGACCCTGCTTTCAGCGCTGCGCCAGCGGGGCCTCAAGCGCGGCGTTGCAGCCATCTGCATCGGCGGCGGTGAAGCCACCGCCATGGCCGTCGAATGCCTGGATTAAGGAATTTTTATGTTGCCCAATGACGAACAACTGCAAATCAGCAACACGGCCCGGCAATTCGCCCAGGAGCGGCTCAAACCGTTCGCTGCCGAGTGGGACCGCGAGCATCGCTTCCCCAGGGAGGCTATCGCTGAGATGGCCGAGCTGGGTTTTTTCGGCATGCTCGTGCCGGAACAGTGGGGCGGCTGCGACACCGGCTACCTGGCCTATGCAATGGCCCTGGAAGAGGTCGCTGCCGGTGATGGCGCCTGCTCGACCATCATGAGCGTGCACAACTCGGTGGGCTGCGTGCCCATTCTCAAGTTCGGCAATGACCTGCAGAAAGAACAATTCCTCAAGCCCCTGGCCAGCGGCGCAATGCTCGGTGCGTTTGCCTTGACCGAACCCCAGGCCGGGTCCGATGCCAGCAGCCTGAAAACCCGCGCGCGTCTTGAGGGCGATCATTACGTGCTCAATGGCTGCAAGCAGTTCATCACCTCCGGGCAGAACGCCGGGGTGGTGATTGTATTTGCCGTGACCGATCCTGCGGCCGGCAAGCGTGGGATCAGCGCGTTTATCGTGCCCACCGACTCGCCGGGCTACACCGTCGCGCGGGTCGAGGACAAGCTGGGCCAGCATGCGTCCGACACCTGTCAGATTCTGTTTGAGGATGTGAAGGTGCCGGTCGCCAACCGCCTGGGCGAGGAGGGCGAAGGCTACAAAATCGCCCTGGCCAACCTGGAGGGCGGTCGCGTGGGTATTGCCGCGCAATCGGTGGGCATGGCCCGTGCGGCGTTCGAAGCTGCCCGGGATTACGCCCGTGAGCGGGAAAGCTTCGGCAAACCGCTGATCGAGCACCAGGCTGTAGCGTTTCGCCTGGCGGACATGGCCACCCAGATCGCCGTGGCCCGGCAGATGGTGCACTACGCGGCGGCCCTGCGCGACAGCGGCAAGCCTGCGCTGGTGGAGGCGTCCATGGCCAAGCTGTTTGCCTCGGAAATGGCCGAGAAAGTCTGTTCTGCCGCCTTGCAAACCCTGGGTGGATACGGTTACCTGAGCGACTTCCCGTTGGAGCGGATCTACCGTGATGTGCGGGTCTGCCAGATTTATGAAGGCACCAGTGATATTCAGCGCATGGTCATTTCGCGCAATCTTTGAAGAGGAACGGATCAATGAGTTATGAAACCATTTTGCTCGAGGTTCAAGGCCGTGTCGGGCTGATTACCCTCAATCGCCCCCAGGCGCTGAATGCCTTGAACGCGCAATTGGTCAGCGAAGTGAACCAGGCCCTGGACAGCCTGGAAGCCAATCCCGACATCGGTTGCATCGTGTTGACCGGCTCGAAGAAAGCCTTTGCCGCTGGCGCCGACATCAAGGAAATGGCCGAGCTGACCTACCCGCAGATCTACCTCGACGATCTGTTCAGCGACAGCGACCGTGTGGCCAACCGCCGCAAGCCGATCATCGCGGCGGTCAACGGTTTTGCCCTGGGTGGCGGCTGTGAGCTGGCGTTGATGTGCGACTTTATCCTGGCCGGTGACACGGCCAAGTTCGGCCAGCCGGAAGTCAACCTCGGCGTCCTGCCGGGCATGGGCGGCACCCAGCGCCTGACCCGTGCGGTGGGCAAGGCCAAGGCCATGGAGATGTGCCTGACCGGGCGTTTTATCGACGCCGTGGAGGCCGAGCGTTGCGGCATCGTGGCGCGGATTGTGCCGGCGGACGAACTGCTGGACGAGGCGCTCAAGGTTGCGGCGCTGATCGCCAGCAAATCGGTGCCGATCAGCATGATGGTCAAGGAAAGCGTGAACCGCGCCTTTGAAGTCAGCCTGTCGGAAGGCGTGCGCTTTGAGCGCCGGGTGTTCCACGCCGCCTTCGCGACCCAGGATCAGAAGGAAGGCATGGCCGCGTTCGTGGCCAAGCGTGCGCCGCAGTTCAAGGACCAATAAGCCCCTGACCAACTGCCCCGTGGCGAGCGGGCTAGCCCGCGTTGGGCTGCGTAGCAGCCCTAAAATCCGGCCCCGCGTGTTCAACTGAAGCAATGCGCTGGGTGTATTGGGGCTGCTACGCAGCCCAGCGCGGGCAAGCCCGCTCGCCACAACCGTTGCGCTGGCAAGGCAAATAGGGTCATGCCAAAGCGCTTTATCGCCTGTAACATGAGGCCCTGATACGCTCCAGATACAATTTTCAGGTTTCAGGAACCCGTCATGACCCAGAAGCAACGCTTGATTTACTCGATTCTGATTTCCCTGGTCGTCCTCGGCACGATGTTTGGCCTGTCCTATTTGCAGAACATCGGCGCCATCAGTGAGAAGACGTTCCAGTACATCGCCATTGCCGTGGCGGTGATTGTGGTGGTGATCAACGGCATCATGCGCCGCAAGGTCAAGCCCAACCTGTAAGTCAGGCGCTGGCAGCCAGGACCTTGGCAGCCTCTTCATGGAGGCTGTAGCTTTTGTCGCTGTTGAGGGTGATCACGCCCTCGCTGCACAGGCGCTTGAGCACCTCGCGCACACTGAGAAACGACAGCGGGATGCCCAGTTCCAGCAAGTGGCTGTGCACACCCCGTACACCCAGCGAGCGGCCGTTCTCGGCGGCGGTGAGCAGGGCGTCGATGACTTTCAGCCGGATCAGGCTGGTACGCAACCCAAAACACTTGAGCAGATGCCGGATGCGTTGGTTGCCTTGATGCTCGGGGGCCTTGCCGAAGGCTGGGTTACTTGCGCCGAAAGCGGCGTCGTGTGCCATAAAATGTCCGTCCGTGGGCAGTTGCGGGTTGTGCATGCAAAAACTCCTTATCAGAGCCTGATCAGGAAAACGATGGTGCTCTCTAGTTAATAAGACGTATGAGCCACGCAAATCATGAAGTCCAAGAGGGATAAATTTTCTCGGTCTCACGTCTGTCACCTTCCTGGCGCCGGTAAATAAGGCGCGCGCTGCCTAAATTTCTGCGGATTTCTACGTCTTTATCCATGGGCTGGTGTTGGCGAGTCGGCCCCGCCTTGGGCGTTCAATTTGGCTTGATGATGGGGTCTGCGTGATTATTTCCAACGGGTTGTCCAGGGTTTGCGTGGCGGGTGTGTTGCTGGGGGTGAGCCTGTGTGCGACGGCCCGCCAGGTGAGCGACGTGCAGGCGGGCACACTGAGCGCCGATATCCGCCGCACCGGGTTTGGTGTCCCGCATATCCGCGCCAACGATGAGCGCGGCCTGGGCTATGGCATCGGCTATGCCTACGCGCAGGACAACCTGTGCCTGCTGGCCAACGAAGTGGTCACGGTCAATGGCCAGCGCGCCCGCTACTTCGGTGCCGAGCAGGCGACCCTGGAAGAGCGCAACAACCTGACCAGCGATGTGTTCTTTACCTGGCTCAATACGCCCGAAGCAGTGACGGCTTTCTGGAAGGCACAGACCCCGCAGATGCAGCAGCGTCTTGCCGGCTATGCGGCGGGTTACAACCGCTACATGCAAGAGCGCGGGGCCAAGGACCGACCGATGCAGTGCCAGGGCGCCTGGGTGCGGCCGATCACGACCGATGACCTGATCAAGCTGACCCGGCGGTTGCTGGTGGAAGGTGGTGTCGGGCAATTCGCCGAGGCCTTGGCGGGGGCGACGCCACCCCAGCCAGGCGTGGCGGTGCAGAGCGATGTGCGAGCGTTTGAGGTCGCCACCTTGAAGCAGCAACGCTTTGCCCTGGAGCGCGGCAGCAACGCGGTGGCGGTGGGTAGCGAGCGCTCGTTCAACGGGCGCGGCATGTTACTGGCCAACCCGCATTTCCCGTGGATCGGCGGCATGCGTTTTTATCAGATGCACCTGACCATTCCTGGTCAGCTGGACGTAATGGGCGCCGCCTTGCCGGGCCTGCCGGTGGTCAATATCGGCTTCAACCAGCATGTGGCCTGGACCCATACGGTGGACACATCCAAGCATTTCACCCTGTATCGCCTGACCCTGGACCCGAAGGACCCGACCCGCTATTTGCTCGACGGCAAGTCGATCCCCCTGCAGAAAACCCAGGTAACGGTACAGGTCAAGGGCGCCGAGGCCCACACCCAAACGGTCTACAGTTCGCAGTTCGGGCCGGTGGTGCAATGGCCGGGCAAGCTCGACTGGAACGGGCAATACGCTTTCAGCCTGCGCGACGCCAACCTGGGCAATGACCGCGTGCTGCAGCAGTGGTACGCGATGAACCAGGCCCGCAGCCTCAAGGACTTGCAAGCCTCGGTACACCGCCTGCAAGGCATTCCCTGGGTCAACACCCTGGCGGCGGACGATCAGGGGCAGAGCCTGTATATGAACCTGTCGGTGGTGCCGAACGTCAGTGCAAAAAAACTCGAACAATGCAGCGACCCGCGTGCCGGCCTGCAGATGATCATGCTCGACGGTGCCCATAGTGCCTGCGCCTGGGATATCGACCCGCGCGCCGCCCAGCCGGGGATCTTTGCCGCTGATCAACTGCCGCAGCTGGCGCGCCGGGACTACGTGCAGCACTCCAACGACTCGGCCTGGATGGCCAACCCCAAGGCCCCGCTGGCCGGCTTTTCGCCGGTGGTCAGCCAGGATCACATTGCCTTGGGCGCACGTTCGCGTTTTGCCTTGCAGCGCTTGCAGGACCTGGACACACAGCCGATCACCGTCGCCGATTTGCAACACATGGTGCTGGATAACCAGGTGTACCTGGCTGGGCAGGTGATGCCGGATCTGCTCAAGTTCTGCGCGCAACAGACGGATGCCGCCCTGAAAACCCTGTGTACCCGCCTCAAGGACTGGGACCAGAAGGCCAACCTCGACAGCGGCCTGGGCCTGGTGCATTTCTTCCAGGTCATGGAGCACCTGCAGCAAGTGCCGCAGGTGTGGCGCGTTGCGTTTGACCCGGACCACCCACAAACCACCCCGCGCGGGTTGCTCATCGAGCAGCCGGAGGTGGCCAAGGCGTTGCGTGAGGCAATGCTGGCGTCAATGGCGCAGGTGAGTGAATCGGGGTTGAAAGAAGGCACTCGTTGGGGCGATATCCAGGTCTCGGGCAGCACTCCGATGCACGGTGGCCCACAGGAACTGGGGATCTACAACGCCATGCAAAGCGTGCCGAGGGCCGATGGCAAGCGTGAGGTGGTCAGCGGCAGCAGTTACTTGCAGATCGTCACCTTCGACGACCAGGGGCCGAAAGCGGAAGGCGTGTTGGCGTTCTCACTGTCCAGCGATCCGGCGTCGCCGTACTTCAAGGACCAGACCCAGGCGTTTTCCGCGAAAAAGCTCAGCCCGTTGCCGTTTACCGAACAGCAGATCAAGGCTGACCCACAGTATCAACGGCAACTGATCCACGAGTAGGGGCTTTATTGGTCGAGCAGGTGTGCCACGGCGGCAAACGCCTGGTCATGGCGTGCCTGCCAATCCCCGCCAATCACCTTGTACGGTTGCTGATGCTGCTCCAGCCAGTCGCGGCTGGCCTGGAAGAAGGCCAGGCGGTCGGCCAGGTCCGGCTGGCAGCGTTGACCGTCGGCGGTCCAGCCAATGCCTTCGGGCGACAGCAACAGGTGCAGGTCGTAATGGCGGGCCAGCAGTGCCTCGTCGAGCCACGCGGGGGCATCGCCAAACAGCGTCAGGCTCCACAGCTTGTTGGTCAGCAGGTGAGTATCGAGGATCAGCAGTTGCGGCTGCCGGGCACGGCCGGCATCTTCCCAGGCCAGTTGGCCACGGGCGATGTCCGGGATGTCGGCGAGGGTCGTATCACGCTGGTAGTGGTCGATGAAATAGCGCACATACTCGCCCACCAGCACCGCACCGAAATGCGCCTGCAACTGCTCGGCCAGCCAGCTTTTACCGCTGGACTCGGGGCCTGCCATCACCAGCACCTTCATGTGCGCAACGCCGGATCGGCGCGCCATTCGCGCCAGCCTTGTACGGCAATCACTGTGAACAGGGCATAGAGCGCGGCCGTCAGGTACAGCCCCTTGTAGACAAACAGGCCGACAAAAATCACATCGACCACAATCCACAGTGCCCAGCATTGCACGCGTTTTTGCGCCATCCACATCTGCGCCACCAGGCTGAAGCCGGTCAGGGCGGCGTCCAGCCAGGGTTGTGCAGCATCGGTCCAGTGTGCCATGGCGGCGCCCAGCAACAGGCTGCCGACTGCGCCAACCGTCAGGCTCAGGAGGATCGCCTGGCTGCCAAGACTGCTGACCTGGCGCCCTTGCTTGACCTCGCCGGCGCGAGTCCATTGCCACCAACCGTAGACCTGCAGGCCGGCATACACCACTTGCAGCAGCATGTCGGAATACAGCTTCACCTCGAAGAACACCCAGGTGTACAGCAGCACCATGACCAGGCCGATCGGCCAGCACCACGGGTTCTGCTTGACCGTCAACCAGACGGCAATCACCCCCAGCGCGGCGGCAAACAGTTCAAGCCCGGACATGGGATTCCTTGGAAGAGTCGAAGAGGAGGGCGATTGTACCCAACCGGCCGGGCAAAATCCTGTCCAGGCCGGGGGCTAATTATGGGAAGAAGGATTGCTGTGGCAAACCCGCTCGCTGTGGCGAGCGGGCTGCTGCCGGGAGGAGGGCTAGACCTTGAACTGGCGCAGCAGGCCGTTGAGTTCTTCGCTCAAGTCCTTCAGATGCACGCTGGCCTCGCTCGATTGCTGGGCCGCGAGCGCAGTGCTGTGGGACAGGCCGGCGGCCTGGGTCACGTTCTGATTGATGTCTTCCACCACGTGGGCCTGTTGCAGGGTCGCGCTGGCAATCGAGGCGTTCAGGCCGTTGAGGTTGCGCAGGGCCTGGCCGATGGCATTCAGGCTGGCGCCCGCCTGGCCGGCTTGTTCGATGGTCAGTTGCGAGGCCTGGTGGCTGTCGCTGATGACCTTGACCGCTGCTTCGGAATGCCCTTGCAGGCGCTCGATCATGTTCTGGATTTCGGCAGTGGATTTTTGCGTGCGCTGGGCCAGCAGGCGCACTTCGTCGGCGACCACGGCAAAACCACGGCCTTGTTCGCCGGCGCGGGCCGCTTCGATGGCGGCGTTGAGAGCCAGCAGGTTGGTCTGCTCGGCAATCGAGCGAATCACCTCCAGCACCCCGCCAATCTGCGTGCTTTCGGTGGACAGGGTGCGGATCACTTCCACCGCCTGGCTGATGGTGCCGGACAGCGCGTCGATCTGTTGCAGGCTGCCGTCGATATTGACCTGGCCCTGTTCGGCCTGGGTCTGCGCGTCACGCATTTCGCTGGCGGCGTGCTCGGCATTCTTGGCCACGTCCTGGACGCCGTAGGTCACTTCATTGATGGCGGTGGCCACCAGCTCCATTTGCTGGGATTGTTGCTGGCTGCGGTCATGGGCCTGGCTGGCGTTGTTGCCCAGCTCGGCGGACGACTGGGCCAGGGCATTGGCGCACACCTGCAACTGGCTGACCACCTGGCGCAGTTTGGCGGTGAAGGTGTTGAAGTGTCGGGACAGTTGCGTGACTTCGTCCTGGCCATGGGTGTCGAGGCTGCGGGTCAGGTCGCTTTCGCCACTGGCGATGTTGGCCATGGCCTGTACCGCTTCCTGCAGCGGGCGCACGATGCTGCGGGCAATCAGCACCACCAGCAGGGCCATGATCAGCGCAATGCCCAGGCCGATCAGCGAGGCTTTCCAGACCTGGCCGCGAAATTGTGCCTGTACGTCGTCCACGTAGACGCCGGAGCCAATAATCCAGCCCCAGGGCTCGAACAACTGGATATAGGAGGTCTTGGCCACGGGCTCAGCCGCGCCGGGTTTCGGCCAGCGGTAATCGACCATGCCGACGCCCTTGGCCTTGGCCAGGGTGACGAACTCATTGAAGATCGCAAAGCCGTCCGGATCGCGGATGGCCGAAAGGTTCTGGCCGTCGAGCTTGGGGTTGGCCGGGTGCATGATCATCACCGGCGTCAGGTCATTGATCCAGAAGTATTCGTTCTGGTCGTAGCGCAGGCCGCGCACCACACTCAAGGCTTGTTTCTGCGCGGCCTCGCGGGTCAGCACCCCGGTGGTTTCAAGGCCGTGATAAAAATTCAGAATTCCGCTGGCAGTCTGGACCACATGCTGGGTTTTCTGGCTCTTGGCCTGGTAGAGGTCGTCGTGGATCTGCTTGAGCATCAACAAACCCAGGGTCATCAACATCAACACGGCGACTATCAGGATCATCCAGAGGCGCCGACTGATCGACATATTGCGCAAACTGTTCATAGTCTTGTCACTCCGCGTTCTTATAATTTTCGGTGCTGCGTTGATCGGCCAGTGATAACGCGAAGCGAAATTCGGGCTTGTCTGATAGGCTTTCGGCCCGGAATCAAAAAACCTGAGTACTGCCTGATTTTTCACAGAATTTTTGCAGGTCAGCCTTGATCCTGCGCGCAGCCTTGCCGCGTGCTCATCGTTAGTGAACACCTAGAAAATATCAACGAGGCATGCCGTCGCATGACCTTTGGGGGAATAATGGATCTTTGGACCGCCTTTCAGGCATTGATACTTGGCATTGTCGAAGGGCTGACAGAGTTCTTGCCGATCTCCAGTACCGGGCACCAGATTATCGTCGCTGACTTGCTCGACTTCGGTGGCGAGCGCGCCATGGCGTTCAACATCATCATTCAACTGGGCGCCATCCTGGCGGTGGTCTGGGAGTTCCGGCGCAAGATCCTCGACGTGGTGACCGGCCTGCCGACCCAGCGCAACGCCCAGCGCTTTACCGTCAATCTGCTGATCGCCTTCCTGCCGGCGGTGGTGTTGGGGGTGATTTTTGCCGACCTGATCCACGAATACCTGTTCAACCCGATCACGGTGGCCACTGCGCTGGTGATCGGCGGGGTGATCATGTTGTGGGCCGAGCGTCGCGAGCATGTCATCCATGCCGAAACCGTCGATGACATCACCTGGAAAGACGCCTTGAAAGTGGGCTTTGCCCAGTGCCTGGCGATGATTCCAGGGACGTCGCGTTCCGGCTCGACCATTATCGGTGGCCTGTTGTTTGGCCTGTCGCGCAAGGCTGCCACCGAGTTTTCGTTCTTCCTGGCGATGCCGACCATGGTCGGGGCGGCGGTGTACTCGGGCTATAAATACCGTGACCTGTTCCAGCCTGCGGATCTGCCGGTGTTTGCCGTCGGTTTTGTGGTCTCGTTCATCTTCGCGATGATTGCAGTGCGTGGCTTGCTCAAGTTCATCGCCAGCCACAGCTATGCAGTGTTTGCCTGGTACCGCATTGCGTTCGGTTTGCTGATCCTGGCCACCTGGCAGTTCGGCTGGATTGACTGGGCGGCGGCCAAGGCGTGATGACAATCCAGCATCTGCGCTTGAAGGCTGTGGTGTTTGCACTGTTGTGTGCCGTGCCGTTGTTTGGCGCGGCACTGCTGGCGTATCGCGGGGTGTCGCTGATCCCGTTGGCGGCCTATGGCCTGGTCAGCGTGGTGACGTTTTGCCTGTATTGGAGTGACAAGCGCAAGGCCCAGAGCGATAGCTGGCGCACCCCGGAGAAGATCCTGCATGCCATGGAGCTGGCCGGTGGTTGGCCGGGTGCCTTGGTTGCGCAGCAGGTGTTCCGGCACAAGACGCGCAAGGTGTCTTATCAAGTGGTGTTCTGGCTGATTGTGTTGCTGCACCAGGTGTTCTGGATTGATCAGTTGTTTCTGGGCGGCACGCTGCTGGCAGTCTTCTAGCCGCGTGGGGTTTGAGAGCGAAGCTGCGCCCATCGGGGTATGTGCATATCTCGATGATCAAGTTGTGTACAAGACGACCTGGACTGGCTTACTCGTCCAGCCTCAGGCCGATTTGCGTGCGTTTGGGCAGTTTGCTCACCACCAACTGGTGGGAGCGCTGCAGCAAGCCGCGCAGTTCTTCGCCGCCCAGTGGGTAGGGCAGCTGCATGATGATCCACTGCGCCCGCGCCAGGTACGGCGCCGGGTGGATGCCGGGGCGGTCGACGTGGCCAAGGAACAGTTCCTTGTCGACCTTGAACGCCAGGGAGTCGCCGCGCAGGTTCTGCAGGGCGAACATCTTGTTGCCGGCAATCGAGAACACCCGCACACCGCCCCACTTGTAATCCTCCCGTGCACCGGGCAAGCCCAGGCAGAACTGGGCGACGTCGTCTTCGGTCATGCTCCGGGTACTCATAGCAGTCGATCTCCGCAACTGTTGAAGGCATGGGCCAGAAAGTCGATCCAGGCGCGCACCGCTGGGGATACGCCGCGTCGATGCGGGTACACCGCTTGCAGCCAGCCACCGGGCAGCGACCACTCGGGCAGCAGTTGCACCAGTTGGCCACTTTCCAGCTCCTGCTCGCAATACATCATGGGCAGCACGGTGAAGCCCAGGCCGGCAAGGGCGCTGGCCTTGCGCACCAGGAAGTCGTCGATGCCCAGGCGGGCCTCCATCGCCAGGTCGGTGGCATTGCCGGCAGGGTCGAGCATGCGCAGGTGGACCATACGGTCGGCTTCCAGGGCGCCCAATACCGGCAGGTGTTTGAGGTCGGCCGGGCTGTTGATCTGGCGGTCGCGCACAAACTCGGGGCTGGCGACCATGGCCGTCTGCGCCTGACGCAGGCGACGGGTCACCAGCAGTGGGTCTTCGTCCCCCAACTCGCGCACACGCAAAGCTACGTCTACACCCTCGGCCACCAGGTCGACGCGGCGATTGATCAGCATCATCTCCAGTTGCACCAGCGGGTGGGCCGCGAGGAATTGCGCCACCACCGTCGGCAGGATTTCGTGGGCCAGGCCCACCGGGCAACTGACCCGCAGCCGGCCCCGGGGTTCGCTGGACATGTTGACCACGGCTTCGTCGGCCATTTCCGCTTCCAGCAGCATCGCCTGGCAGTGCCCCAGGTAGCGTTCGCCGACGGCCGTCAGGGTCAGTTGCCGGGTGGTGCGCTGTAAGAGGCGGGCGCCGAGGCGTTCTTCCAGTTCGGCAATGCGCCGCGACAGCCGCGACTTGGGGATGCCCAGCAGCCGGCCAGCCGCCGCGAAGCCACCGGCTTCCACCACCTTGGCGAAATAGTAGAGGTCATTGAGGTCTTGCATGTTGGGCCTATTGTCCTGTCAGTGGGACGAACTATCGCATTTTAACCGGCTAATCGGCTATTGGATTGATCTGTAGGATTCTCCCCATCAGATCGCCGGTGGCGATCCTCACTTGGAGATCCCACATGAAACTCTTGCATATTGATTCCAGCATCCTCGGTGACAACTCGGTATCCCGCCAGTTGAGCGGCGAAGTGGTCAAGGCCTGGCAGGCGGCTGAGCCGGGTGTCGAAGTGACCTACCGTGACCTGGCCAGCGAAGGTATCACCCATTTTTCCGGGATTACCCTGGGCGCGTTGGGCACCAGCGCCGAGTTGCGTGATGCCGTACAGAAGCACGAAGCCGACCTGAGCGCCTCGACCCTGGCCGAGTTCCTGGCTGCCGACGCGGTGGTTATCGCCGCGCCGATGTACAACTTCACCATTCCCACCCAGCTCAAGGCCTGGATCGACCGCATTGCCGTCGCTGGCCAGACGTTCCGCTACACCGAAGCCGGCCCGCAAGGCCTGTGCGGCAACAAGAAAGTCATCGTGGTCTCCACCGCCGGTGGCCTGCACGTTGGCCAACCGACCGGCGTCGGGCACGAGGACTACTTGAAAGTGCTGCTGGGCTTCTTCGGTATCACTGATATCGAGTTCGTACGTGCCCACGGCCTGGCCTATGGTGACGAAGCACGCAGCAAGGCATTGAACGATGCCAATGCGCTGATCAGCGAGCAGTTGTTCGTCGCGGCGTAAGCACGAGCGCCTTTCAATCTGATTCGGGCTGTCTAAACTCTGTATTCTGCTAGCTTCAATGCTGGCGGAATACGGAGTTTTTTGTTTTGAACCGGCGAATATGGCGCAGCTTATGCAACACCGGGTCATACCGCCCGAGGCTGCATCGGCCTGCAGGCGTCACCCAGCACAGGTGGACATCCCCATGATGCGTCTTTGTGCAGTCTTGCTGGTTTCCCTGCTCGGCGGCCTCGTTTCAGTGCACGCCGCTGTCGCCCCGCACCCCCATTGGAGCGTGGGCTATCACCGCATGAGCTTTCTTGACCCGCTGGATTCGCAGCCGATGAAAGCCATCGCGTTTTATCCGTCCACGGGTGATGAACATCTCAGTCAGGTGGGGGCGTATCGCGTCGCCGCCGCCGAGGACGCCAAGGTCGCCATCGGCCGCTTCCCGTTGCTGATGCTGTCCCATGGCAACACCGGCACGCCCCTGGCTTTGCACGACCTGGCGACGTCGCTGGCGCGCAAGGGGTTTGTGGTGGTCGCCGTGCTGCACCCGGGCGACAACTATAAGGACCACAGCCGCCTGGGTACCTTGAGTAACCTGTATGGCCGGCCGATCCAGATTTCTGCGGCGATTACCGCGACCCTGGGCGACCCGATGCTGTCGCCGTTCGTCAACGTGGGCCAGGTAGGGGTGATCGGCTATTCGGCGGGCGGCGAGACGGCGCTGATCCTGGCCGGGGCCAAGCCGGATTTCGAGCGTTTGCGCCGCTATTGCCAGGAGCGTCCTGAAGACCGCGACGCCTGTACCTCTAAGGGTGAGCTGGTGGTCGACCGCGATGACCTGCAACCCCAGGCCGACCCACGGATCCACGCGTTGATGCTGATGGCGCCGCTCAGCCTGATGTTCGGTCGTCAGACCCTGGGCGACGTGCATGTGCCGGTGCTGCTGTACAGCGGCGATGGCGACAAGCTGGTAGCCGTGGATAAAAACGCCGCCGCCCTGGCGCGCAAGCTGCCGCAGCCGCCGGATTTCAAACTGTTGGCCGGAGCTGGGCACTTTATTTTCATGGCCCCTTGCGATGACGAGCAACTGGCGCTGATGCCGGTGCTTTGTACCGATGCCGATGGGGTGGACCGCGAGGGTATTCACCGCGACCTGATCTCCGAGGCCGGACGATTTTTCAGTCGCACCCTCGGCCAGCACTCGCGGGCCGGGATGCAGACTGCGGATCAGTAGGCCCGGCGCATCAGCAGCCAGGTCAGGCCCAGGCCCGTGACGGACAGTAGCGCCGCGCAAAAGAAAATCCACGAGTAGCCCAGGTTCAACGCCACCGCACCCATCAGCGGTCCGGCAATCGCCAGCGCCAGGTCAAAAAACACCGCATAGGCACTCAGCCCGGCGCCCCGGCTGCTGTTGGGCACCTGTTTGATGGCTTCGACGCCCAGTGCCGGGTACACCAACGACAAGCCAAACCCGGTGAGGCCGGCGCCGATCAAGGCAATGGCGGGCGAGGGCGCGAGCCATAGCAGGGTCAGGCCGAGGGTTTCCAGGGTCATGCAGGCAATCGCCGCGCGAAACCCGCCAAAACGGCTGATGCTCGAGATAAACAGCAGGCGCGAGAGGATAAAGCAGATGCCAAACACCGTCAGGCACCAGGCGGCGCCGGTCCAGCCGCGATTGAGGTAGAACAGGGCAATGAAGGTGGTCAGGGTGCCGTAGCCAATGGACGCCAGGCACAGGCTGGCACCAAACGGCGCGATCCGCCCGAACACCGCCCAGAACGGCAGGCGCTCGCCGCGCACCACCGGCACCGAGGGTTTTTTGCGGATCAGCACCAGGCCCAGGGCTGCCAGCACGGCCAGCGCGGGACCGAGGCTGTTGTAACCGTATTGCGCAACCATCACCACGCCCAGCGGCGCGCCAATGGCGATGGCGCCATAGGAGGCGATGCCGTTCCAGGAGATCGAGCGCGCGGTGTGTTCGGCGCCGACCTGGCCCATGCACCAACTGATGGTGCCGACACCGATCAGGCCCTGGGCCACGCCCAGCAACACGCGACCGACCAGCAGAATCCCCAGGCTCAGGCTGGGCAGGCTGTGCAGCAGCGTGGCAAAAAACGTCAAGACACCGCTGAGCAGAATACCGCTCAAGCCCAGCACGATCGCGCGCTTGGTGCCGACGTTGTCCGACATGCGCCCGGCCATGGGGCGGCTGAGGAGGGTGGCCAGGTACTGCGAACCGATGGTTACGCCGGCCACCACGGCGCTGAAACCCAGTTGTTCATGGACGTAGCCGGGGATCACCGCAATCGGCAGGCCAATGCAGATAAACGCGATAAAGGTATAGAAGACGATGGAGACGATCTGCAGGGTGATCGACAGGGAGCTGGGGGCGGCTGGCATGGAGGCTCATTCGCGGCAGGGCGGTGAACGCATCATGGCAAGGGCTTGGAAGAAAAGGAAGCAGGCTAACAATCATCGGCCCTGACGCGCCGTTGGTCGAGCCTGGAAATGCAAAAAGCCCCGTCACTGCTGACGGGGCTTTTACTTGCAGCGTGTGGCTAACCGCTATTGGCGGCCCTTAAAACACCACGCCCTGGCTACGCAGGTAGTCGTCATAGGTGCCGCTGAAGTCGATCACGCCGCTTGGGCTCAACTCGATGATGCGGGTGGCCAGGGACGATACGAACTCACGGTCGTGGCTGACGAAGATCAGCGTGCCCGGATAGTTTTCCAGCGCCAGGTTCAGCGCCTCGATGGATTCCATGTCCAAGTGGTTGGTCGGTTCGTCCATGACCAGCACGTTGGGCTTTTGCAGGATCAGCTTGCCGAACAGCATGCGACCTTGCTCACCACCGGAGATGACCTTGACCGACTTGAGGATCTCATCGTTGGAGAACAGCATGCGGCCCAGGGTGCCGCGGATCACTTGTTCGCCCTGAGCCCACTGGCCCATCCAGTCGAACAGGGTGACGTCGTCTTCGAAATCGTGGGCGTGGTCCTGGGCGTAGTAGCCCAGTTCGGCCGCATCGGTCCACTTCACGCTACCGGCGTCCGGGGTCAGTTCGTTGACCAGGGTGCGCAGCAGGGTGGTCTTGCCGATACCGTTCGGGCCGATGATCGCCACGCGCTCGCCGGCTTCAACCTGGAAGCTGAAGTCCTTGAACAGGGTCTTGCCGTCAAAGCCTTTGGCCATGCGCTCGACGATGACCGCCTGGCGGTGCAGTTTCTTGGTCTGTTCAAAACGGATGAACGGGCTCACACGGCTCGAAGGTTTGACCTCGGCCAGTTGGATCTTGTCGATCGCCTTGGCGCGGGAAGTGGCCTGCTTGGCTTTCGAGGCGTTGGCCGAGAAGCGGCTGACGAACGATTGCAGTTCGGAGATCTGCGCTTTCTTCTTGGCGTTGTCCGACAGCAATTGCTCGCGGGACTGGGTCGCCACGGTCATGTACTCGTCGTAGTTGCCCGGGAACAGGCGCAGCTCGCCGTAGTCCAGGTCAGCCATGTGGGTGCACACGCTGTTCAGGAAGTGACGGTCGTGAGAGATGATGATCATCAGGCTGTTACGCTGGGTCAGGATGTTTTCCAGCCAGCGAATGGTGTTGATGTCCAGGTGGTTCGTCGGTTCGTCGAGCAGCAGCACTTCCGGATCCGAGAACAGCGCCTGGGCCAGCAATACGCGCAGCTTCCAGCCTGGAGACACTTCGCTCATCGGGCCGAAGTGCTGCTCGATGCCGATACCCAGGCCCAGCAGCAGTTCACCGGCACGGGATTCGGCGGTGTAGCCGTCCATTTCGGCGAACTCGGTTTCCAGCTCGGCCACGGCCATGCCGTCTTCTTCGCTCATTTCCGGCAGCGAGTAGATGCGATCGCGCTCGGCTTTGACCTTCCACAGCTCTTCGTGACCCATGATCACGGTGTCGATGACATTGAATTCTTCGTAGGCGAACTGATCCTGGCGCAGCTTACCCAGGCGCACGTTCGGCTCCAGCATGACCTGGCCGCCGGACGGGTCGAGATCGCCACCGAGGATTTTCATGAAGGTCGACTTGCCGCAACCGTTGGCACCGATCAAACCATAACGGTTACCGGCGCCGAACTTGACCGAGACGTTCTCAAACAGCGGCTTGGCGCCGAACTGCATGGTGATGTTAGCTGTGGAGATCAATTACTTTACCTATCAATAGCTTGGGGTGCGCTTATTTGGGCCGGGACCCATTCGGAGCCCGGGCCAACGGGCATGCGTCAACAGCGACATCAAGGCGTGAAGCCCAGTCGCCGAGCAGAAAATATGGGGTGTATGTTGGAATTTGGCGCGCATTGTCGCATATGTGCGGCGTGAGTTATATGACAGGCAGGCGTGTCGGGCCGCTGGAAGTGCCTGGTTTGTCTTTTTTTTGCGGAAATCCTTACAAAAAGCATCGAGTTGTATCGAAACTGTATCGGCCGTCCGATCTGTGTTTGTTAACAGTTGAACATGCAATGACCGTGGATTAAGTTTCCAGCGTTCGCCCTGCAGTGATGGCTCTTTACCGGTTCAAGGATGGCGAGGCTGTCGGTGCGGGGCGGACTCCCTTCTGTTTTCTTGACGACGCTCATCGCCATCGTGTTGCGCACGTTCAATGGTTTGGAGACGCAATGGACACGCTGTCTGCTCAACAGGCAATCGCCAGCAACAAGGCCGCCTGGAACGAATCCGCCGAACACCACAAAGCTACCGAGCACTGGCAAAGCCTGCTCGCGGATGTCGGCGCGCCTGATTTCTCCTGCCTGGATCCCACCCTGACCACCCTGTTAATGCAGGTGGGCGTCAAGGGGCGGGACGCCGTGCAACTGGGTTGCAATAACGGCCGTGAAAGCCTGTCGCTGTATGGGCTGGGCGCCAGCAGTGTGGTGGGGGTCGACCAGTCCGATGCATTTCTGGCACAGGCGGCGGAGCTGGCCAGTCGCTCACCCCATGCGCCCGAGTTTATCGAAGCCGATATTCATCATTTGCCCGAGCGGTTGCAGGGGCGTTTTGATATCGCCCTGATCACCATCGGGGTGTTGGGTTGGATGCCGGATATCGGGCTATTCATGGGGCATGTCGCCAGCACCCTCAAAGACGGCGGGACGCTGGTGATCTACGAGACTCATCCGATCCTGGAAGTGTTCGACCCCGCAGCGCCGAACCCGATGCTGCCGGTCACCTCATATTTTCGCCGCGAGCCTTTTGTGCAGCACGAGGCGATTGTCTATGAGGGGCCGAGTAACAGCGCAGTCGCGGCGTCTTACTGGTTCGTGCACACCTTAGGCGAGGTTGTCAGCGCGGCCATCGCGGCAGGCTTGCAGATCAGCCACCTGCAGGAGTACCCGCACTCCAATCGCGAAGAGCTCTACGACCAGTACGAGAACCAGGCGGCGCAACTGCCGATGTGCTACACCCTGACCGCCGTCAAGCGCCCGGCCTGAAGGCAAAAAAAAGGCCCGCTGGGGCGGCGGGCCAAGGGATTCATCTGAGGAGTTGGGTCTAACCTAGCGCGCCAAACGTGAATACTTCGTGAAAATCCTGTCGCAAAAACGAATGCCCCTCATCCGTTCATGACCGGCGTACGAAAGTGCGCATTGTCTGCCCTGGCGTCGTACTGAAACGCGTCGGCCGGGGCATGCCTTCATCCGCCGCGATAAACACGAAGCGCTCATCATCCAGGGTGTAGCTGGCGGGCAGGTGCTTTCCGGCGTCGGCACCGATGGCGTCGATCCAGGTGATGCTCTTGGGCGTGGTGCTGGCGTCCAGGGTAAAACTGCCCTGCAGTAATACCTCGCCATCTTGGGTCATGACCCGAAACTGATCCCCCTCGATTGTGGTCAGCGCACCGGGCGCACTGTGTTCATCCGGTGGGTTGGCGATGCCGCTGTCTTCCAGGGCGATTTGTTCCCAGGTGCCTTGCAGGGCTTGTTTGTCCTGTTCGGTCGGGCACGGCGTGGTGCGGGGAGGGGACGTGGGCATATAAAAATTCCTTTTTTAATGAGGCATAAATGGCGGGACCGCCCACAGCAGCAATGCGCCCTGGCAAATTCCGTTCAAAGGTATGGCAGAAAACTTCCTCAAGGTCTGTCCCGGTCGGTTTTTCCTTTGCCAGCAGCTATTTAAAGCGGTTCTGACATGTCGTTATCCCGATGTTTTCCGATATGTCGTCTACGCTGATCAATGCCTTATACGACATTATTTTTTCTGAAGGAAAACAATCTGAATGGGGTAGGGATTTTTTCAGTGACGCAATGGTCGGATGACCGTTGCCTCGTGTCGTACTGGCCATATCCAGGGCGTTGTCCCTGTATTTTCAGTTGGTTATTCAGATCTATTGTGTAGTGGGCAGCCAGCGTCCACTTCTAAAAGGGTGTCCCCATTTTGAACAGAACTCCCCAGGTGCAAGCTCCCGTGGTGTCCGATGAAATTGATTTATTTGATCTGTTCCACTCGATCTGGCGACAAAAGAAACTGGTTATCGGCTGTACCCTGTTTGCCGGCCTGATTGGCGTTGGCTACGCGTTGCTGGCACCCCGTGAGTACCAGGTCAGCAGCGTGCTGCGCCCGGCGGCTATCAATGAGCTGGATGCCCTCAATCGCTCCGAAGTCTATAAGTTGCCGCCGGCGGACGCACTGGCCAAAGTCGGCGCGCAACTGGACTCGTATGACGCGCGACTGGGGTTCTTCAAGGCCAACCCGGCGTTGTTCCAGGCGTTTCAGGAGCCAGGGCGCAGCCTTGAACAGAGTTTTGAAGCGTTCAACCGTAACTCGATCAAGCTGATCCTGCCCGACCCGAAAAAATCCGACTCCCTGAGCAGCTATATTCGTCTTGAGCTGCAATACCCCACGGACGTTGACGGGGTGGCGATTCTCAACGGTTTTGTCGACTACGCCATTGCGCAAGAGCGTGAGCAGGTGGGCGCCGACCTCAAGGTGATCGTCAACAACCGCCTCACCGAGCTCAAGGGCAAGATTGATGCAGCGCGCTCCAATTATGAAACCGACAAGGAATCGAAGATCGCCAAGCTGCTGGAGGGCGACAAGCTCAAACGCGCACAGCTGGAAGATGAACTCAGTGCCCTGCGCCTACAGATGAAAATGCAGCGTTCCAACCGCCTGGCAGAGTTGAACGAAGCGATCTCGATTGCCAAGTCCATGGGTATCAAGAGCCCGACCACACCCTCGTCTATGGCCGATGCCGGGCGTAGTGGCTCCAGTCAGGTGATGCGTACCGAGGTCAATAATCAGCAGATTCCCCTGTACTTCCTCGGCACCGACGCCCTCGAAGCCGAGCGCAGGGCTTTGCAGCAGCGGACCAGCGATGACTTCACCAGTAGCCGTGTTGCGGAAATCGGCAAGGAGCTGCAACTGCTGGAGGTCAATCGCCAAGTCGAAGTCCTGAAGCGGCGGGGCAATGAAGATATTTTCCTGCAGGACGTCGAGCCCTTGCGTGCTGAAGTGGCACGCCTGCGTGGCCTGAATATTGATATGAGTGCGTTGAAACTGGTGACGATTGACCGGCGCGCGCAAGAGCCGCTGAGCCCGATCAAACCGAAAAAAGTCCTGGTGGTTGCATTGAGCCTGGCAGTCGGCTTGCTGCTGGGGATGTTCGTTGCGCTGGTTCGCCATCTGGTCTTGACGCGGCGCCAGACTGTGGCCTATTCAGGCCTGGACGATGACCGTTTTACCCGGCGTGAACGCAAGGATGAGCCGCCATTGGGCTGAGTCACACCGGACCTTTCCCGGGCTGCGTCGCAGCCCGGCACTCCCGCCACCGCCCGTTCGAGGTGGCGCGGCTATACAGTCGGAAGACACCTTTTCACAATTCTTAGTTAACCTTTGGTTACAAACTATGGCTAAAATAACTGCCATTGGCCACTATCCGAATTGTCTCCAAGACGGTCGTGGGTCTGTTAATGAATTGTGATTTCAGGTGCTGCATTTTCCATCCCCAGCCCGGTAGGGCCTGGCGGAGCAGCCTGTACTCTTCTGATATGTGACGAATTCTCGTGAAACTCATTATTGTTGCTCTGTACGTTGCGTCCATTGCGTATGTCCATCTGCGTGGCCGGGTGCGACATAAGCTGGGCCGTCAATTAAGCGACCACTCCACCTTCCTCGCCCCGGTCAATTGCTTCCTTTACCTGTTCTCCAAGCTGCCCGGCCGGCCGTACCTTGCCCCCAGTGACTTCCCCGACCTGAGCCCGCTCCAGGAGCATTGGCAGGAGATCCGCGAGGAAGGCCAGAACCTGATGCGCGCCGGCGAGATCAAGCGCTCCGACCAATACAACGACGTTGGCTTCAACTCGTTTTTCAAATCGGGCTGGAAGCGTTTCTACCTCAAGTGGTACGGCGACAGTCACCCCTCGGCCATGAAGCTGTGCCCGCGCACTACCGAGCTGGTGCAAAGTATCGGCTCGATCAAGGCGGCGATGTTTGCCGAACTGCCGCCAGGTTCCAGGCTGGTCCGCCATCGCGATCCTTATGCTGGCTCCTATCGCTACCACCTGGGGCTGGATACGCCCAACGATCCAGGCTGCTACATCAACGTGGACGGTGAGAATTATTACTGGCGTGACGGCGAAGCGGTGATGTTCGATGAGACCTACATCCACTACGCCGAAAACACCACGGCGCAAAACCGTATCATTCTGTTCTGCGATATCGAGCGACCGATGAAATATCGTTGGGCGGCAGCGTTCAATCGCTGGTTCAGCCGCAACGTCATGGCGGCCGCCGGCTCACCCAATGATGCCGGGGACAAGACCGGTGGCTTGAACCGCGCTTTCACCCGCCTGTACAAGATCCGCTTGCGGGGCAAGGAGCTGAAAAAGCGTAACCGCACCCGCTATTACCTGGAAAAGTGGGCGATCTTTGCCGGTTTGGCAGTGATTTTTATCCTGATCTGAGCATCAGCCCCCTTGCCATCGGCGGGGGGCTTTATTCTGGCGGCTGGGCCCCCAGTTTCTGCCACATCTTCTTGCTGAGCCGTTGGCGGTTGGCATAACCCGCCCAGGGATCAGCTTTCAGGCTGTTTAAGCGCGCCTGCAAATTCGTCACATTCCATTGCTGGGCGCTGCGCAGGCTGTCGAGTTCATCTCGGCTGATGGGCACGGAAACCGGCAGCCCCGGGCGGGCGCGTACCGAATAGGCGGCGACGGTGCTGGCACCGCGGCCATTGCGCAGGTAGTCGATAAAGATCTTGCCGATGCGGTTTTTGGGGCCGCTGGTGGCGGTAAAACGCTCCGGCAGTTGCTGTGTCATGAACAGCGCAATGGCCTTGGCGAAGGCTTTCACCGTGTCCCAGCCATCCCGGCGCGCCAACGGCACAATCAGGTGCAAGCCCTTGCCGCCACTGGTCTTGATATAGGCAGTCAGGCCCAGTTCATCCAGCACCGACAACACCAGTTGCGCTGCCTCCAACATGCTCTTCCAGGGCAGCGCCGGGTCCGGGTCCAGATCGAGTACAAACAGGTCCGGGGTGTCGATTTTGTCGACCGTGGCCCCCCAGGTGTGCAGCTCAATCGCGCCCATTTGTACGGCGCCGATCAATGCCGCGAGGTTATGAATTTCCATCAGGCGCGCATGGCCGGGGTCGAGGGCCTGATCCAATTGAGTGATAAGGGGAATGGCCAGGCGCTCGCTGTGTTTCTGGAAAAACTGCTCGCCGTCGACCCCTTCGGGTGCCCGCAGGAGTGCGACCGGGCGATGGCGCAAGTGGGGCAGGAGCCACTCGCTGATATCTTCGTAGAATCGGGCCAGTTGCGCCTTTTGTGTGCCACTGGTGGGATCAATGATTCTCTCGGGGTGGGTAATGCGGATCTGTGAAACACGGCTTTGCGCCAGTGGTGGCTCGTGCACAATCTGCTCCTGTGGTTTATCGCTGCGCAGGCCAACAAAGGCAGCCTGGCGCACCAGGCCTTCGCGGGTCCATTCGGCAAATTGCACTTCGGCCACCAACTGCGGCCTTATCCAGTGCACGCCACGGGCCTGGGCGGCGGTCACGGGGTTGGCCAAGGGCGAGGATTGCCGGGCCAGGGGCTGCATTTTTTTATACAGCGTTTGCAGGGTTGCCTGATCGAAGCCGGTCCCCACGCGCCCGGCATACACCAGGGCACGGTCCGCGTGGACTGCCAGCAGCAGCGCGCCAAACCCGCTGCGTGAACCCTGGGGGCGGGTGTAGCCGACGATTACGAACTCCTGGCGCCGGCGGCATTTGAGCTTGATCCAATCGGCGCTGCGCGTGGAACTGTAGGGGCTGCCGGCGCGCTTGCCGATCACACCTTCCAGGCCCAGGCTGCAGGCGCTGTGCAAGATATCGTGATGATCAGCCGCGAAGGCTTCGGAAAAGCGCAGCAATGGGCTCTGGTTCCCCGCCAATGCCGCCTTGAGGGCTGCCCGGCGCTCTTGCAGGGCAACACTGCGCTGATCCTGGCCGTGCAAGAACGGCGCGTCGAACAGGTAATACACCAGGTCCTGGCTGCGACCGCTATCGAACGCCTGCTGCAATCCCTGGAAGTCCGGCAGCCCGTCGCGATTGAGGCTGACCACCTCGCCATCGAGCCAGCAGTCCTTGAGTTTCAGCGCCGCGAGGGCTTTGACCTGGCGGGGCAGGCGATCGCTCCAGTCATGGCCGTTGCGGGTAAACAGGTGCACATGGCCATCGCGTACCCGCGCCAGGATCCGGTAGCCGTCGAATTTGATTTCGTAATGCCAGTCGCCAGCCGGGGCGCGGTCTACCAGGGTCGCCAGTTGCGGCGCCATTTGGTCGGGCAGGGTGGGCTGGCGGGTCTTAGGCTGGCCTACCCGCGCATTGCTCAAGACACTCGTGGGCTGGGCCTGGACGATGTCGTAATCGCTGATGGGGCGCGCCTGTTGATCATTCTCCTTGATCAACAGCCATTGCTCCTTGTCGCCACTGCCTTTGAGCCGAGTGCGCACCAAGGCCCAATCGCCCGCAAGCTTTTCGCCGACCAGGGTGAACTTCAGTTTGCCGGCGGCGTAGGCCTTGTGCGGGTCGTCGTGGGGTTGCCAGATGCCACGGTCCCAGACAATCACGTCACCCGCCCCATACTGGCCGGCGGGGATGCTGCCTTCAAAGGCGCCATAGCTCAACGGATGATCTTCGACATGCACCGCCAGGCGTTTGTGGCTCGGGTCCAGGCTGGGTCCCTTGGGCACTGCCCAGCTTTTTAGCACCCCGTCGAGTTCGAGGCGAAAGTCGTAGTGCAGGTTGCGTGCCGCGTGTTTCTGCACCACAAACGTCAAAGCTAACGCTGGGCGCCGTGCGGGGCTTGACGGCGACGGTTCTGAAGTGACCTTGAAGTTGCGCTTGCGCTGATACTCACTCAGGGGTTTGGGCATGGGGGCGTCCTTTGGGCAAACGGCTCAGGAGGCCTTGGTGGTTTTTTTACGCGCAGCGGGCTTGGCCGTCGATTTGCCGGCCAGGCTGCGCTTGAGCAGCTCCGTGAGGTCGAGTACGTCAGCCGACTTGCGCTCTTGCGCACCGTCCTGGGCCTCGACGTTTTCAATCTTGCCGGCCTTGGCCTTCTTCTTGACCAGGGCCATGATCTTGTCCTGGAAACTGTCGCGGTAGTCGTCCGGTTGCCAGTCGGCACTCATGCCTTCCACCAGGCGCCTGGCCATGTCCCGTTCGCCTTTGGCCAGGCTCGGCTTGATCACGTCCTCGCCCAACTCCAGTTCGTCGAGGCCGCGAACTTCAGCGGGCCAGCGCAACATCACCAGCACCAGCGCTGAATCCAGGGGCATCAGTGCGGCGAGGTGTTGCTTGGTATGCAGTATCACGTTGGCCAGGGCGACCTTGGCGGTCGTGTCCAGGGTTTCACGCAAGAGCGCATAGACCTTGCCGCCGCGTTTGTCCGGGGCCAGGTAGTAGGGGGTGTCGATGTTCTGCAAAGGGATCTGGTCGCGGTCAATAAACGCGATGATCTCTATGGTTTGCGTGGACTTGGGATGGGCAGCGCGAATCTCTTCTTCGCTGAGCACCACGTAGCGGCCTTTCTCATAGGCCACGCCCTTGACGATGTTGTCCTTGGTGACTTCCTTGCCGGTGGTCTTGTTGATGCGCTTATAGCCCACGGGGTCCATGCTGCGTTTGTCCAGCCAGTCGAAATCCACGCCCTGGGCCGAGGTGGCCGAGACCAGCGACACGGGGATGTGTACCAAGCCGAAGCTGATTGCGCCTTTCCATATTGCCCGTGGCATGGCCGTGCTTCCTGATGGGGAATGGTCTTCAGGTGACCTGTAGCCGCTGGCAAAAGTTTCGGCTGTCGGCCGGTTGGCACAGGGGCATTCGAAAAGCCGTGTTACACCTGCCTGGAAAGTATTTAGTTACCAAATCCGAACCCAGGGCGTAGCGTGTTATCGAATGCAGGTATTCCTCGCCCTATAGAGGTTTTGTCATGAACAGCCGTACACGCAGCCTTGCAGTACTGGCCCTGGGCCTTGCCTTGAGTGGCGGGTTGCAGGCGCAAAACCTGCCCGGCAACAACAACCCGTATAACAGCCCGATCAAGCGGGCCAATCCCAATAGCATGCAGGGCACCCAGCCCAATACGCCCGCCGCCCGCGGTACCTACACCGCGCCGGTACCGCGGCCGCCGACCCTGGAAAACGGCGGTATCGGCAATCGCTATCCGCAACGTGATGCAGTGCCCACACGCCCTGCCACCCAACCTTCAGCCCCGACACAAGATGCCAATGGCAATCGCCGGCCCTGAACGCAAGGAACCCCACGTATGTTTCTACGCAAAACCCTTTTAGCGACCTGCTGCGCTGTCGCCCTGGCAAGCGCGCTGCCCGCGTTGGCCGCCGAGACCCGCCAGTTCCCCAGCGAGCAAGGCAGCCTCACCGCGACCCCGATTGTCAAAGGCCTGGACCATCCCTGGGCGGTGGCGTTTTTGCCCGACAAGCAAGGTTTCCTGGTCACCGAGCGGCCAGGCGCGCTGCGCTATGTGAGCAGTGATGGCAAATTATCGGCGCCATTGAGTGGCGTGCCGCAGGTCTGGGCCAAAGGGCAGGGCGGTTTGCTGGATGTGGTGTTGTCACCGGATTTCAAGGAAGACCGCCTGGTCTACCTGTCCTACGCCGAAGGTGGCGGCAAGGGCGGTACGGCCGGCACGGCGGTAGGCCGTGGTCGCTTGAGCGATGACTTGAGCGGCCTCAAGGACTTCCAGGTGATCCTGCGCCAGGAGCCCAAGCTCTCTACCGGTAATCACTTTGGCTCGCGCCTGGTGTTTGACCGAGACGGCTACCTGTTTGTGACCCTGGGCGAGAACAACGATCGGCCCACGGCTCAGGACCTGGACAAGCTGCAAGGCAAGGTGGTGCGCATCTACCCGGATGGTCGCGTGCCGGATGACAACCCGTTTGTCGGCCAGCCGGGAGCGCGGCCGGAGATTTGGTCCTATGGCCAGCGCAACCCACAGGGCGCGGCGCTGAACCCGTGGACTGGCACCCTCTGGGAAAACGAACACGGCCCGCGTGGCGGCGATGAAATCAATATCATCGAACGTGGCAAGAACTATGGCTGGCCCCTGGCGACCCACGGCATCAACTATTCCTTGCTGCCGATTCCCGAGGCCCGTGGCAAGACAGCCGAAGGCACGGTCGGCCCCCATCATGTGTGGGAAAAGTCACCGGCCATCAGCGGCATGGCGTTCTACGACGCTGACCGCTTCAAAGCCTGGCAGCACAACCTGTTTATCGGCGCCCTGGCCAGCCAGGAACTGATTCGCCTGCAGTTCGAGGGCGACAAGGTGGTCCACGAAGAGCGCCTGCTGGGCGAACTGAAGGCGCGTATCCGCGATGTACGCCAGGGCCCGGATGGTTTCCTGTACATACTCACGGATGAGGAGGATGGCGTGTTGTATCAGGTGGGGTTGAAGCAGGATTGACGGGCATTGCAGGAGCCGGCAAGGACTCGACGCCCCCCGGCTCCTACAAGGTTACAGCCCCAGTTCGGACAGCCCCGGATGATCATCCGGGCGCCGCCCCAGCGGCCAGTGGAACTTGCGTTCGCTTTCCTTGATCGGCATGTCATTGATGCACGCATGCCGATTGGACATCAGACCGTCCTGGTCGAACTCCCAGTTCTCGTTGCCGTAGGAGCGGAACCAGTTGCCGGAATCGTCGTGCCATTCATAGGCATAACGCACCGCGATGCGGTTGCCGGTAAACGCCCACAACTCCTTGATCAAGCGGTAGTCCAGTTCCCTGGCCCATTTGCGCGTCAGGAAGTCCTTGGCCTGCTCGCGGTTATGGGCGAACTCGGCGCGGTTACGCCACTGGGTGTCCAGGGTGTAGGCGAGCGACACGCGTTGCGGGTCACGGGAGTTCCAGCCGTCTTCGGCGAGACGGATCTTTTCAATGGCCGATTGCTCGGTGAAGGGCGGTAAGGGCGGACGCACGTGTGCATTGGCGGTCATTTGACTGCTCCTTTGGATCGTTAGTTGTTAAACCCGTACAACTTTCAAAGTGCCAATAAGTTCTGCGCCATGCATTGCGCATTATCAGCGGCGGTGACATCGCCCATGATCAGGGCGATGGTAATGGCGCCATCGACCAGGATCAGCAGTTGCGCGGCCTGCTGCTCCGGGGCCGGGGTGCCATGTGCCTCGCACAGTTCAAGCAAATACTCGAACAGTTTCTGTTTGTGTGCCTTGGCCAGTAAACGTACCGGGTCTTGCGGGTTACCGGTTTCGCCGCTGGTGTTGATAAAGGCGCAGCCGCGAAAGTCCGCAGAGTCGAACCAGGTCTTCAGAGCGCTGAACACGCCGAGCAAGCGGGCGCCGCTGCCGGCGTATTGCTCGACCTCGCTGCGCAGCCATTGCAACCAACGTTCATCGCGCCGCTGCAGGGCGGCGATCACCAGTTCGTCCTTATTGGCAAAGTAGCGGTAGATACTTTTCCTGGAGACGCCGGCGGTTTTCACCAACAGATCCATACCGGTGGCCGCAATGCCGTGCCGATAGATCAACTTTTCGGTGACGTCCAGAATAATGTCGCGGGTTTCACTGCTGGTCATATCGTTCATGCTGCAAACAGTAGAACGATCGTTCTTCTTGGTCAATCAATTATTTTCAGCGGCCAGTGGGCAGACCTGAGGACCCCCATGGTGTAAGCTCTCGGGCTCTTCGGATTCGATCATTGCGAGCCCTATGCCGTCGTTATTCAAACGTTCCCTGTTGCCCAAGTTGCGCGGTTTCCCCCTGGCCACCGACGCGATTGAGGTGCTGTCCGGCGCTGCCGAGTTTCGCCGCTGCCTGCTGCAGCAAATCGCCCAGGCCCAACACCGCATCTACCTCGTCGCGTTGTACCTGCAACAGGACGAAGCGGGCCAGGAGGTGTTTGACGCGCTGCACGCCGCCAAGGCCGCACGGCCCGAACTGGATATCGTGGTGATGGTGGATTGGCTGCGTGCCCAGCGCGGGTTGATCGGTGCGGGCAAGCAGCCGGGCAATAGCGCCTGGTACCAGGCAATGACTCAGTCACATCCGACACATGTGCCGGTGTATGGGGTTGCGGTGCAGACCCGCGAGCTGTTTGGCGTGCTGCATCTGAAGGGCTTCGTGATCGACGACAGCGTGCTGTACAGCGGCGCCAGCCTGAACAATGTGTATCTGCACAAGTTCGATAAATACCGCTTCGACCGCTATCACCTGATCCACAACAAGCCATTGGCCGACTCCATGCAGCACCTGGTGGAACACGGCCTGGTGGCGGCCAAGGCGGTACACCGCCTGGACCTGCCCAACCTGCCCACCACCCGCAGCCTGCGCAATGACATCGGCGACCTGCGCAGCCGGCTCAAGCACGCGACCTATGACACCACGGCCGGCCAGGCTGGGATTGGTGGGTTGTCGGTCAGCCCGTTGTTGGGAGTGGGCAAGAACAACCCGCTGAGCCGGGTGATCTGCGAGCTGATCGCCAGTGCCCAGCGGCAGTTGACCATCTGCACCCCGTATTTCAACCTGCCACTGCCGGTGACCCGGGAAATCAACCGGGCCCTGGCCCGTGGGGTGAAGATCGACATCATCGTTGGCGACAAGACCGCCAACGACTTCTACATCCCGCCCAGCGAGCCTTTCAAAATCATCGCCGCGCTGCCGTATCTCTACGAAATCAGCCTGCGCCGCTTTGCCAAGCGCCACCAGCGCATGATCGACAGTGGCCAACTCAACCTGCACCTGTGGCGCGACGGGGATAACACCTATCACCTCAAGGGCATGTGGGTCGACGAACGCTATACCTTGCTCACCGGCAATAACCTCAACCCCCGGGCCTTTCGCCTGGACCTGGAAAACGCCCTGCTGATCGACGATCCCCAGGGCCAGTGGTTGGCGCCACGGCGCCGCGAGCTGGAGGACATTTTCCAGCACACCACGCGGATCCAGGGCTACCAGCAGTTGCAGACACTGGTGGATTACCCCGAAGCCGTCGGCAAGTTCCTGCGCCGGGTCAGTCGCGTCCGAGTCGAGCGCTTGCTTTACCGGATCCTCTAGTGGCGCGGTGCCGGCCAGAGCGCAATGAGCAACAGCAGGGCAGCCGCGACCAGGTAGGGTAGCCGCGGTTCAACGGCATAGATCAGGGTCCCGGCCAGCGGCCCGACCACCACGCCCAGCCCTTGCGCCGCCCCCACCGATCCGGCAGTGGCGCCTTGTTCCGAGGCGTCCACCGCGTTGGCCGCCAGGGCGGCGAACGATGGGAAGATCCAGCCCATGCCGGCCGCCGAGACGAAGAAACACAGCCAGAGGATCCACGCCGTATCGGCGAACATGCTCCCGGCAAACCCCAGGGCCGAAACAAGCGCGCCGACGCGGATCAGCCGCAGGGGTGGCCATTCCAGCTTGCGCACCAGCAATTGCGAGCAGATCAAGGCCAGGCCGACCATGGTCAGGGCGATCCCGGCGGTTTGTGCGGCGTCGGCGGGGTTCATCTGCAGGCGATCCAGGGCAAAAAAGCCCACCGTGATCTGGGCAATCGACACGCAGAGCATCGCCGCAAAGGCCACCACCAATGGCCGGCGCAAGCGTGGGTCCGAGAGGTTGACGGCCTTGGGCGGTTGTTTGAGGTGCAACTCCTGGCGCGGCAGCTTCATCAGCAACACCAGAAACCCGAGCATCGGCAGCAGCGCCATCACATAAAACGGCAGGCTCAGGCTGTGGCGGGCCAGCAGCGCGGCAATCGCCGGGCCCAACACCAGGCCACAGGCGTTGGCCGCCCCCAGCGAGGCCATGGCCTTGGCGCGATGGGCCGGCTCGATATTGTCCGCGATCAGCGCATAGCCCCCCACTGGGATCGCCGCGTAAAACACCCCGATCAACCCGCGCCCGAGCACCAGCCCGATAAATGCCAGCATCGCCGAGGGCAGCAGTTGCAGGGAGGCGTCGATAAACACGCACAGGGCCCAATAGGCCAGGGTGAAGCCCCCGGTGCCCAGCAACAGCACGCGCCGCCGACCCAGGCGATCACTGGCCTGGCCCCAGGGCCGCGCCAAAAGCATCCAGATCACACCGGACACCGTCACCGCCGCGCCGGCCTGCCAGGTCGCCAGCCCCAGCACCCGCGCGATGGGGCCGATCAGCGAGACAAACGCCATCATCGCCATGGTGCAGGCCATATTGGCCAGCAGCAGGGGGCGCAGGTTGAAGGGAGTGGGCGGGGCGGCATCAAGGCGGGTGGCCGAATGAGGCATGGGAAATCTTCCGTGAGTGGGAGTCTATGGAACGTTATAGGTAAGACGGTTAAACGCACAGCGCGATTAACCCGGATGATAGGGATCTACAGCTGTGGGAGTGGGCTTGCTTGCGATGGCGGTGCTTCAGTCACTATGGTCGGTGATTGAATCACCGCCATCGCAGGCAAGCCAGCTCCCACATTTGATTTGTGGTGTGGCGAACATTTTCTGCTCGCTGAGACCCCTGTGGGAGCGGGCTTGCCCGCGATGGCGGTGGGTCAGGCTCAGAGCCGCTAGCGTTGAGGTGTCAGTTCAAACCCAGTTTGCCACGCAGGGTCGAGAGGTCTTCGGCCAGGGTGTTGACCGGGCCCACCAGGGCCTTGCGGTCGCTTTCCTTGACCTTGTCGTAGGTTTCAAAGCCGCCATCGGCAGTTTTGTATTTGGCCAGGATGGTGTTCACCGTGGCGAAGTTCTTGTCGACCTTGGCCAAAAACGCCTTGTCCTGCTGTTCGATCTGCCCACGGAACAGGTCGACGATCTTCTTCGCTCCGTCGATATTGCCCTGGAAGTCATACAGGTCGGTGTGGCTGTAGCGGTCTTCTTCGCCGGAAATCTTCGTGGCGGCCACTTCTTCGAGCAATGCGGCAGCGCCGCCGACGACTTTTTCCGGCGGGAAGGTCAGACCGGCAACGCGGGTTTGCAGATCCTTGACGTCCGTGTTCAAGCCGTCGGCAAGGGTGCCCAGGCCCTGGGTAGTGTTTTCGGCAAACAGGCTGTATTCAATGCGGTGGAAGCCGGTGAAGTCTTCGGCTTTCACACCTTTTTCGTGGTCGTCGACCCGTGAGTCGATCGATGCATCGAGGTCGCTGAACAGCTCGGCGATGGGCTCGATGGATTCGTAGTAAACGCGGGTGGGCGCGTAGAGTTTTTTCGCGGTGGCCAGGTCACCTTTTTTCACCGCGTCGGTGAAGGCCTGGGTCTGGGTCACCAGTTCCTCGATCTTGTCGGTGACATAGATCTTGTAGTCCGACACCGGGCCCACCAGATCCAGGGGCGCCGGCGCGGCAAAGGCCGCGAGCGGAGAAAGGCTCAATAACAACGCAAGAGACGACATGTTCATAGGGCGGTTTCCGCTGTGGAGGGTTAGGTCTTGGCAGTGCTGTGCAGCAAGGTTCGGCCGATGAAATCCTGCGGCCCGGTGGCGCCCGGCAAGGTGAAGAAATACCCGCCGCCCACTGGCTTGAGGTATTCCTCCAGGGGCTCGCCATTGAGCCGGGTTTGTACGCTGATAAAGCCTTTCTCCAGGTCCGCCTGATAGCAGATAAACAACAGGCCCATGTCCAGCTGGCCGTTCTTGTTGACGCCGTTGGAGTAGTTGAATGGCCGACGCAGGATCAGGTTGGCCTGGGTCGCGGCCGTGCGCGGGTTGGCCAGGCGGATATGGGCATCGAGCTTGGTCAGTTTGCCGGCCGGATCCTTGCTGTAGTCGGGCACCTGGGCTTCGCTGTGACCGTCCATGGGCGCGCCGCTGGTCTTGATCCGGCCGATGATGCTTTCCTGCTCCTGCAAGGGCGTGCGGTCCCAGCGTTCGACGAAATTGCGGATGATCCGTACCGCCTGGTAGCTGCCATGGGCGGCCCACGCGGGCTCATCACTGCCGGGCTGGACCCAGACCAGTTGGTCCATGGTTTTGGTGTCGTTGGAGTCGGGGTTGGCCGAGCCATCGCGAAAGCCCAGGAAGTTGCGTGCGCTCTGCGCCGGTTGCCCGGCACGGGCAGGGGCCTGGGGCGGTACGCTGCCTTCCTGTTTCCAGCGCACCAGCAGCAGGTCCGGCAGGTTTTTCACGATATCGCGCAGGGCGTGGATATTGGTGTCGGGGGTGTTGGAGCTGAACTGCAGGCTCAAGTCACCGTGGCACTGCGCCGGTTCCAGGGCGTCGTTGGGGAAGCCGACCATGCGGATCAGGCGCTTGGGTTTGGCGGCGGCCAGGCCGAAACGCTCGTCGAACAGCGATTCACCCACCGATACGGTGATGGTCAGGTTATCCGGGCTGACCACCGGGCCGAGGATCCCGGAATCGCTGGGCGGCAGTTTCGGGTCGACTTGCGGCACGCTGCCGCCGGTCATCAAAAAACGGATGCGCTGGTTGAGGGTGCGAAACAGCCGCTCCAGGTCTTCGCGGTCGCTGGCCAGGACGTCGAACGCTACCAGCATGCCGCAGGCCGGGCGCGGGGTGACGATGCCGCTCTGGTGCTTGCCGTGGAAGGCCTGGTGGTCCTGGGTTTTTTCGCTGCTGGGCGCGGTGGTGACCTGGGCTGCGCCGGCTGCCATTGCCGGGCAACTGAGGCTGCTGCCGGCAATCGCGGCGCCGGTGGCGGCCATCCCGAGCAACACACGGCGGCGTTGGGCGTTGAACTGTGGTGAATCACTCATGTGTTTGGTCGTCTTCACTTAAGGCCGGAGAGGCCAAGGGCTGGGTCGATTCCATCGAGTGCGGCGGCCAGAGCCTTGGCCTTGTCGGCGATCAGCTGGCGCTGAGCGGCGGTAACGCGGTTGTAGCTGCGGTAATGGCCATCGACCTGCAAGTCGTCGAGTTGCGCGGCGAAGGCGTTGATCGCGCTATCAATTCCCGGCAGCAGGTCGGCGGCGGACTTGGTCAACAGCGGCCGCATCAGGTCCACCACCTTGCGCGTCACCGTCAGGTTGGCGGCAAAACCGTTGAGGTCGAGGTGGCTGTAGCGCTCCTCTTCGCCACTGGCGGCGCGCACGTCGGCCAGGCTGTTGAGGTTGCGCACCAGGATGCTTACCAGTTGCTCGGGCGGCAGCGACTGCGCCAACAACTGTTGCTTGAGGGTGGTGACATCGGCCAGCAGACGCTGGGCAATCGGTGTCAGGTCGCCGAGAGTGTGCTGCTCGAACAGGCCATATTCCAGGCGATGGAAGCCGCTGAAGGCCGGGTCTTGTTCACGCTTCTCGAAGTAATCGGCGCGGGCATTGATTGCGTTGTCCAGCTCGGCCAGGCGCTGGGCCGCCGGGGCCAGTCGTTGGTAAGCCTCGCGAGCCGGCAGGTACAGGGCCTGGGCCTGGGCCTGGGCCAGGTCGCCGGCGGCAATCGCTTGTTCAAGGGCGCTGACGGCCTTGATCAAAGCGCCACCCTGGCTGCTCAGGTACACGCGAAATTCCGACAGCGGGCCGATAAAGGCCACCATCGAGGGCTTGGCTTTGGCCTGGGCGTCAGACTCGGCCGTCGGGGTTACATGCAGGGTGCCGCGTGGGTTGCTCAACAGGCCGCAGGTGATGGCGTAGTCGCCCGGCAGCAGGTTGGCGTTGATCACCTGGCTCAAGCCCGGCGCAATGTTTTCGCGCTCTTCGACCACCAGCACGCCGTCAAGGATTTCCCACTCCACCGCGCGATCCGAACGGTTGATGATGCGAAAACTCGCACGGCCCGCCGGTACGCTCAGGGCGTTGGGTTCGCAGGCGTGGGCGTGGATGATCACGGCGATTTCGTTGTGATTGACCTGGCGCTTGGCGGCGGCCAATTGCGCGGCGTAGTAGAACAGGCCGCCGGCGGCGATCATCACGATCACCGAACCGGCGACCGCCCAACGCAACGCGCGGGGTGGTGAGACAGGGGCTGGGTTTGGCAAGGGACGACCTTACTGGCTGGAGACGGAAGAAGAGGTGGCTGGCGCGGCGGGCATAAAGAACATCGCCAGCGCCAGCGCCAGGTAAATCAGGTAGGCGCCCAGGGTGCTGACGGTCGGTGCGTCCTGGTAGCCGAACATGCCGGCCAGCACCGAACCCAGCGGGCCATCCATCGGCAGGGTTGCGCTGAAATCGAACAGCACGCCTTGCAGGTGGTTCCACACCCCGGCTTCATGCAGGGCCTGCACCGAGTTGGCGAGGATCCCGGCGGCTACCACCAGGATGAACAGCCCGGTCCAGCGAAAGAACGCACCGAGGTTCAGGCGCATGCTGCCGCTGTAGATCAGGAACCCGACGATGATCGCCAGCACCAGGCCGAGCAGGGCGCCGATGGGCGCGGCCGGGCCTTCGCTCTGCTGGAACACCGCCAGCAAGAAGAACACCGTCTCCAGGCCTTCACGGGCCACGGCGAAAAACACCATGGCGATCAGGGCAAGCACCTGGTTGCGCGAGCCGGCCAACGCGTGATCCAGGGACTGGTGCAGGGAGTGCTTGATCGAGCGTGCGACCTTGCGCATCCAGAACACCATGGAGCTGAGAATCCCCACGGCGACCAGGCCGACAATGCCTTCGAACAGCTCTTGCTGTTTTTGCGGGAACTCGGCGCTGACCAACTCCAGGCCACCGCCGACCAGCAGGGCCAAAGCGGCGGCGAGAAATACGCCGATCCATACCGCTGGCATCCACTGACCACGGCCGGTCTGTTGCAGGTAGCTGGCGATGATGCCAACGATCAATGCGGCTTCAATGCCTTCGCGCAGCATGATGAGAAAGGGGACGAGCATCGGGCACCGCAACGTAATTAGTTAGGGTGCTAAGTTGTAACATAATGATACTCATTACTAAACAGAGGATCTTGACGTTTTCTGAACGCGGCCTGAACAGCCCTCTATGTCGTTGCTGCGTGGGTATGTGTTCCTTACAAGCCAACACGCTCCTACAATGGCCGACCTACAAGATTGAGCCCTGGCCCATGTCGGAAAAAGACACAATCTCCATCCACCTGGTTCGTGAAGCCCTGTTGCAGAGTTGCGCCCCCGGTGCGGCGACGTGGGAGGCCCTGAGCAAGGTCGGGATCGACCCCGCGTTGCTGGAGCAGCCCGCCGCCCGGGTTCCGGCGCTGGCATACGCGCGGCTCTGGCGCTTGCTGGCGCGGCGCCGGGATGATGAGTTCTTTGGCATGGACCCGCGCAAGTTGAAGTCGGGCAGCCTGGGGTTCCTGTGTCGTGCCTCCATGGCCCAGCCCACCCTTGGCGAGGCGCTGGAAACCGGCCTGGGCTTCCTGTCGTTGATGCTTGAGCACCTTCCCGCGCAGCTGGTGCGTCAGCAAAGCCTGGCGGAAATCGTGCTGCTGGAACCTGAGCCGGAACCACGGCGCGCGTTTACCTACTTTTGCTATTGGATGATCGTCCACGGCGTCGCCTGCTGGCTGGCCGGCCGACGCATCCCGATCCTGGCCATCGAACTGCGCAGTGCGCAGCCGGCATTTTGTGATGATTACCAGGTGATGTTTTCCGACAACCTGCGTTTTGATCGCACCCGTACCCGCATGATTTTTTCGGCAGACTGCCTCGACCTGCCGGTCAAGCGCAGCCCCGAGGAACTCAAGCGCTTCCTGGCCCAGGCGCCCGCCAACATCCTGGTCAAATACCGCGACCCGGACAGCCTGGCGATGCGCATCAAACACGACCTGCGCCAGCGCCCGGCCCAACAGTGGCCGGAAACCGACAGTCTGGCCCATGAGTTGTGCATGTCCGCCTCGACGCTGCGCCGGCGCTTGGCCGAAGAAGGGCAGACGTACCAGGGGCTCAAGGACAGCGTGCGCAAGGAGCTGGCAGTGGTGTGGCTGGCCGAGGCCGATATCAGCTTTGCCGAGATCGCCAGCCGCCTGGGTTTTGCCGATGTGAGCTCGTTCTACAAGGCCTTTCGCAAATGGTCGGGCTCCAATCCCGGGCATTACCGCAGCTTGATCCTCACGGAATCCAGCTGAGTTGGATCAGCGCAGCTCCTACCTTTGATCTTTGTGACCGTCTTTAAGCAAAGGGTGTGACCGGTTTCACGCAGGCAAAAAAAGCCCCGTGACCGAATGGACCACGGGGCAAAAATTGGTTGGATGCGACCAACCAAAGGAGCTCTTTACATCATTTTGCGCTGGCGACCACCGTCTCCGGCTGCCAGCCGCCACCCAATGCCTTGTAGATCGCCACGATGCCGCGATACAGGTCCACTTCGGCCAGGGCCTGGGCGTCTTCGGCCGCCAGGCGTTCACGCTGGGCGTCGAGCAGCACGAGGAAGTCGGCGGTGCCTTCGCGGTAGCGAATCTGCGCCAGGTCGGCCGCGGCACGGCTCGATTCGCTCTGGCGGATCAGCGACACCAGGCGCTGCTGGCGCTTGCCGTAGTCGCTGAAGGCGTTTTCTGACTCTTCCAGCGCCAGCAACACTTGCTGCTCGTAGGTGGCCAGGGCGCCATCGGCTTCGGCATCCGCACCGCGCAAGCGGGCGCGTACGCTGCCCAGGTCAAAGGCGGCCCAGGTGATGCTCGGGCCCAGGGCCCAGGCATTGGCGGCGGATGAGCCGATCTGCGAGCCACGGCCAGCGGTAAACCCGAGGAAACCACTGAGGCTGACCCGTGGAAACAGGTCGGCCTTGGCCACGCCGATTCGCGCGGTGGCGGCCGCCAGTTTGCGTTCGGCACTGAGAATGTCCGGGCGCCGTTGCAGCAACTGCCCCGGGTCACCAATCGGCAAGGCCTTGGCAATCGCCGGCAGGTTGGCCGGGCTCAGGTCCACGCTGAGTTTGTCCGGGCGCTGGCCGAGGAGGGTGGCGATGCGATTGCGCTCGCGCACCTGCTCGGCCTGCAATTGCGGCACGCTGGCTTCGACTGCTGCCAGGCGCGCATCGGCACGCACCACGTCCAGTTGGTCGCCGACGCCGGCGTCACGCAGGCTTTCGGTGATGGTGCGCGAATCCTGCTGGTTCTTCAGGTTGGCGAGGGCGATTTTTTCCCGCAGTTGCGCCCCGCGCAGTTGGCCGTAGGCGTCCACCAGTTCGGCAATCATGCTGACCTGCAGTTGATAGAGGTCGGCTTCGGCGGCCTGCTGGTCAGCGTCACTGGCTTCCAGGTTGCGCTGGATGCGGCCAAACAGGTCCAGTTCCCAAGCCATGTCCAGGCCCAGGTCATAGCGTTCGCTATTGACCCGGCGGGTGGTCTGGCCTGGGATCTGGCCCTTGGCCAAATCGCTGCTGGCACGGCTGGTGATGGTCGGCATCGCGTCATTGCTGGCGTCATCGCGAATCGCCCGGGCAGCTCGCAGGCGGGCAAACGCTACCCGCAGGTCTCGGTTGCCGCTCAACGATTGGGTCACCAACTGGTTGAGGATCGGGTCCTCGAACTGCTGCCACCAGATGCCTTCGAACTTGGCGTGGTCGTACTGCTTGGCATCGGTGGCGGCCGTGATATTGGCCGCCTCCAGCTGCTGGGCTTTATAGTCCGGGCCGACGGCACAGGCGGCGAGCGCCAGTACCAGCAGGCTCGGCAGGAACACTTTCACACTCATTGCTGTGTCTCCAGCTGCAAGGCCTTGGCCGCTTTGCGTGCTTCGCTGCGCTCCACATAACGGCGGATCAACACGTAGAACACCGGCGTCAGCAACAGGCCGAAGAAGGTCACCCCGATCATCCCGGAGAACACCGCCACGCCCATGGCATGACGCATCTCGGCACCGGCACCGCTGGAGAACACCAGGGGCACCACGCCCATGATGAAGGCGAACGAGGTCATCAGGATCGGCCGCAGACGCAGGCGGCAGGCTTCCAGCACCGCAGCCAGCGGGTCGAGGCCTTCTTCCTGTTTATCCTTGGCGAACTCGACGATCAGAATCGCGTTCTTACAGGCCAATCCCACCAGTACGATCAAGCCGATCTGGGTAAAGATGTTGTTGTCGCCACCGGACAGAATCACCCCGGTAATAGCCGACAGCAGGGTCATCGGTACGATCAGGATCACCGCCAGTGGCAGGCTCCAGCTTTCGTACTGGGCGGCCAGTACCAGAAACGCCAGCAGTACGCAGAGCGGGAACACGAACAGCGCGGTGTTGCCCGAGAGGATTTGCTGGTACGTCAGGTCGGTCCACTCGTAGGTCATGCCGTTGGGCAGTTCCTCTTTGAGCAGTTTTTCGATCGCTGCCTCTGCCTGGCCCGAGCTGTAGCCGGGTGCAGCGTTGCCGTTGATCTCGGCGGTGATAAAGCCGTTGTAGTGCATCACGCGGTCCGGCCCCGAGGTGTCGCTGACCTTGATAAAGGTCGCCAGGGGGATCATCTCGCCCTTGTTGTTGCGCACTTTCAATTGGCCGATCTGATCCTGGTCCAGGCGGAACTGCTGTTCAGCCTGCACGTTGACCTGATAGGTCCGGCCAAAGCGGTTGAAGTCGTTGGCATACAACGAGCCCAGGTAGATCTGCAGGGTGTCGAAGATGTCGCTGATCGCCACGCCGTGGGTCTTGGCTTTTTCCCGGTCGATAGCAGCATCGACCTGGGGCACGTTGACCGTGTAGCTGGTGAACAGGCCAAACAGTTCCGGCACGTTGTGGCTCTTGGCGATGACGTTCTGTACTTCTTTGTACAGTTCCTCGTAGCCCAGGTTGCCACGGTCTTCGACCTGCAGGCGGAACCCGCCGATAGTGCCCAGGCCCTGTACCGGCGGCGGTGGGAAGATCGCCATGTAGGCTTCCTGGATATCGGCGTACTTGCCGTTCAGCGCCCCGGCAATCGCCCCGGCGGACATGCTTGGGTCTTTACGCTCGCCGAACGGTTTCAACGTCACGAACACGATGCCGCTGTTCGGGCTGTTGGTGAACCCATTGATCGACAGGCCCGGGAAGGCGATGGCGCTTTCCACGCCGGGCTGTTTCAAGGCGATGTCGGACATGCGCTTGATCACGTTTTCGGTGCGGTCCAGGCTGGCGGCGTCCGGCAACTGGGCGAAGGCCACCAGGTATTGCTTGTCCTGGGCCGGTACGAAACCGGTCGGTGTGTGGGCAAAGCCGAAGAAGGTCAGCACCATCAGGCCGCCATACACGAACAGCGCGATACCGGTGCCGCGAATCACTCGGCGCACGGTGCCTACATAGCCATGGCTGGCCTTTTCGAAGAAACGGTTGAACGGGCGGAACAGCCAACCACCGAAGAGCTTGTCGAGGAACCTGGAGAACCGGTCTTTCGGCGCGTCATGGCTGCGCAGCAAGACCGCTGCCAGGGCCGGCGACAGGGTCAGGGAGTTGAATGCCGAAATCACGGTGGAGATGGCGATGGTCAGGGCAAACTGCTTGTAGAACTGCCCGGTCAAGCCACTGATAAAGGCGGCCGGAATAAACACCGCACACAGCACCAGCGCCGTGGCAATGATCGGCCCGGTCACTTCGCTCATGGCTTTTTCGGTGGCCGGGAAGGGCTCCAGGCCCAGCTCGATGTTACGTTCGACGTTCTCCACCACCACGATGGCGTCGTCCACCACGATGCCGATGGCCAGCACCAGGCCGAACAGCGACAGCGCATTGAGGGAGAAGCCGAACAGGTGCATTACCGCAAAGGTGCCGATCAACGATACCGGCACCGCGACCAGGGGGATGATCGACGCACGCCAGGTCTGCAGGAACAGGATCACCACCAGCACCACCAGGATCAACGCCTCGAACAAGGTGTGCACCACCGCCTCGATCGAGCCGCGCACAAACACGGTCGGGTCGTAGGCGATGCGGTAGTCCATGCCTTCGGGGAAGCTCTTTTTCAGCTCGGCCATTTTGCTGCGCACATCATTGGAGATGTCGATGGCATTGGAGCCCGGGCGCTGGAAGATCGGAATCGCCACCGCCGGCTGATTGTCGATCAGCGAGCGCAGGGCATATTGGCTGGAGCCCAGCTCAACACGAGCGATGTCCTTGAGGCGCGTGATTTCACCGTTGTCGCCGGCGCGAATCACGATGTTTTCGAACTCTTCCTCGGTGACCAGGCGGCCTTGGGTATTGACCGACAATTGGAAGCTGGTGTCGTTGGGCGCAGGCTGCGCGCCCAGGGCACCGGCGGCCACCTGGCGGTTCTGTTCGCGGATCGCGGTCACCACATCGGTGGCAGTCAGGTTGCGCGAGGCGGTCTTGTTCGGGTCCAGCCACACCCGCAGGGAGTAATCGCCCATGCCGAACAACTGCACATCACCCACGCCGCCCAGCCGCGCCAATTCATCCTTGATATTGAGGATCGCGTAGTTGGACAGGTAGAGCATGTCGTAGCGCTGGTCCGGGGAGGTCAAGTGCACGACCATGGTCAGGTCGGGGGAGGCCTTGTCCACGGTAATCCCGATGCGCGTCACTTCCTCAGGCAGTTTGGGCTGAGTGCGCGTCACACGGTTTTGCACCTGTACCTGCGCGTTATCCAGGTCGGTGCCCAGGGCAAAGGTGATGGTCAGGGTGAGCTTGCCGTCGGCGGTCGACTGCGAGGACATGTAGAGCATGTTCTCGACGCCGGTGATCGCCTGTTCCAGCGGCGAGGCCACGGTTTCGCCGATGACCTTGGGGTTGGCGCCGGGGAAGTTGGCGCGCACCACCACGGTTGGCGGTACCACTTCCGGGTATTCGCTGATCGGCAGTTGGAACAGCGAGATCGCGCCGGCGATCAGAATCAGCAGCGATAGCACCGCTGCGAAGATCGGCCGCGATATGAAGAACTTGGAAAAATTCATCTGGTGTGTAGTCCCTTAACCGCGTGGAATCGCGACACTGGCGAGCTTGGGCGCGGCTTTATCCGGCGCCACTTGCTCCAGGTTGCTGGCTTCAAGCGCTTGTCGTTGTTGGGCCAGGGCGGCGAGGGTTGCCTGGCTGGCCATCGGGATGGTTTCTGGGGCAACCGGCGAACCCGGACGTACCCGCTGCAGGCCTTTGACGATAATGGTGTCGTCCTTGCTCAGGCCGCTGCGCACGATGCGCAAGCCTTCGATCTTCGGCCCCAGTTCCACGGCGCGGTAGGCGGACTTGTTGTCGGCGTCCATCACTAGCACAAACTTCTTGCCCAGGTCGGTGCCCACGGCTTCGTCGGTGATCAGCACGGCAGAGTAGGTGCCGCTGCCGACCAACTTGAGGCGCGCATACAGGCCGGGGGTGAAACGCCCGTCACTGTTATCGAACACCGCGCGGCCGCGGATGGTACCGGTGGCCGGGTTGACCTGGTTATCGACAAAGTTCATCTGGCCCAGGTGCGGGTTGCCGTCTTCATTGGACAGGCCCAGGTACACCGGGGTGGTGGCGCCGCGACGGCCCTGGCGCGCCAGTTCGGTGTACTTGAGGTACACGCGCTCATCGGCGTCGAAGTAGGCGTAGACCTTGTCGGTGGAGACCACGCTGGTCAGCTCGGTGACATCGGCGGTCACCAGGTTGCCGGCGGTGATTGCGGCGCGGCTGACACGGCCACTGATGGGCGAGGTGACGCGGGTGAAACTGAGGTTCAGGCGGGCCAGGTCAAGTTGCGCCTGGATCCCCGCCACCGCTGCGCGGGCTTCCTGGGCGGCGGTGGTGCGCGAGTCGGCCAGTTCGGCGGAAATCGCATTGCTCTGGCGCAAGCGCTCGCCACGCTGGGCCTCGTTGTCACTGCGCGATGCGGCGGCTTTGGTTTGTTGAAGCTGGGCTTCCAGACGGCGGACTTCAGCCTGGAACGGACGCGGGTCGATCTGGAACAGCAGGTCGCCTTTTTTCACCAGTGCGCCTTCAGTAAAGGCGACCTGGTCGATCTGACCCGACACGCGTGGGCGGATCTGTACGGTTTCCGGGGCTTCCAGGCGGCCGGTGAACTCGTCCCATTCATTGACCGGTTGTTCCAGGACCTTGGCAACGCTGACTTTGCTGGCGGGCATGGCGGCCGCTTGCTCGGGGGCCTTGCCGCATGCGCTCATCACCAGCACGGCCAAAAGGGCCAGGGGATAGCGCAAATGTTTGAGTGACTGTTCCATGAGGTGCATCCGCCAAATGTATTTGAGATGGGCGGATCATGCTCGGCAGCGTGCTCGCTCACGAATCGAATGAAACAAAGGTAACTATCATTCGGAATGATATAAGGGCCGGCCAAGCCCTCTAGGATGGGGGTTTCGTTAGGGGGCTATCAATCCCATTGATGACAAGACACCGTTGTGCGAACTGCAACCAACCAAGAAATCCTGCCCTAAAGAGATCACCCTGTGGGCGGGCTTGCCCGCGATAGCGGAGGGTCAAGTAGGGATGTGTCGACTGATCCACCGCCATCGCAGGCAAGCCAGCTCCCACATTTGACTTGTGGTGTGGCCACAATTTTCTGTTCGCTGAGTTCCCCCTGTGGGAGCGGGCTTGCCCGCGATGGCGGTAGGTCAAGTAAGGATGTGTCGACTGACCCACCGCCATCGCAGGCAAGCCAGCTCCCACATTTGACTTGTGATGTGGCCACAATCTTCTGTTCGCTGAGTTCCCCCTGTGGGAGCGGGCTTGCCCGCGATGGCGGTAGGTCAAGTAGGGATGTGTCGACTGATCCATCGCCATCGCAGGCAAGCCGGCTCCCACATTTGAGGTGTGGCGTGGCCAGAATTTCTGCCCTCAATGAGATTCCTTTGTTGTGGTTCCCACAAGGAGACAAGCAATAGCCCAAGCGTGTACCGTTGCGGCCTTTGTGCCGCAGGCGCTGCGGTTGGGGACATTCACAGAGAGGCATCCATGCAGATCAGGGTTGAACGGGCCGCGACGGTGTGTGGTTTGGTCGCGATCATTTTATGGAGCACCGCCGCCGGGTTGATCCGCAGTGTCAGTGAGCTGTTCGGGCCACTGGGCGGTGCGGCGTTGATCTACACCTTGGGCGCCATCCTGCTGCTGGCCTGGTTGGGGCGGCCGCGTCTGCGTGCCACGTCCTGGCCTTATCTGATCATGGGCAGTGGCTTGTTCGTGGCCTACGAGGTCTGCCTGTCCCTGGCTCTGGGGTTTGCCAGCAACCGCAATCAGGCGATTGAGCTGGGGGTGGTGAACTACCTCTGGCCGTGCCTGACAGTGCTGCTGGCAATCGTCATGAATGGCCAAAGGGCGCGCTGGATCATCGTGCCAGGCTCGGCGCTGGCGCTGTTTGGCATTCTGTGGGTGGTCAGTGGCGATGGCCTGGCGCTCGCAACCATCGTCGCCAATGTGCAATCCAACCCCCTGAGTTACAGCCTGGCCCTGGGCTGCGCGATCACTTTCGCCTTGTATTGCAACGTCACGCGGCGCTATGCCGGCGGGCAAAACCTGGTGGTGCTGTTTTTCATCCTCACCGCCGCCGTACTGTGGGTGAAATACGCCTTCAGTGCCGAGGTGCTGCCGGCCTTCAGCCTGGGCAACAGCCTGGAGTTGCTGGCCACCGGTGTGGCCATGGCGGGCGGCTATGCACTGTGGAATATCGGCATCCTACGCGGCAACCTGACGTTGCTGGCGACCGCGTCCTATGGCGCGCCGGTACTGTCCTCGGCCTTCGCCGCGCTGTGGCTGGGCGCCCACCTTACCCCGCAGTTCTGGCAAGGGGCGGTGCTGGTGACCGCCGGTTCGCTGGTGTGCTGGCACGCGACACGCGCGCAATCCTAGCGGCTGCGCCAGACCAGGGCCGGGATCACGCGGATATAGATCAGCTCACACACCAGTTCGATCAAGGTCTGGGTGATAACGGCAGCAGCGGCCAGGGCGCGGATATCTGCCGGCAGTGCCAGCGCCAGCGGCAGGACCACCAGTGAGTTGCGGGTTGCACTGCTGAACGTCACCGAACGCGCGGTGCTTGCCGGCAGACGAAAGACCCAGGCCGTGAGCGCCCCGAGCATTGGCGCCAGTAGCATAAAGCCTAAGTAGACCGGCACCACCGGCAGCAACTGTTCGAGCTCCTGCGCGACAAACGCGATCTGCGAACCTATCACCACTATCAGCACCGCCGCCATGGCCGGCACCGGCATCCACGCCCAGGCGTCGTTCCAGCGTTCGACCAGGCGCGAGCGCCGGGCCCCGGCGCTGGTCAGTACCGCCAGCAGCAATGGCACCACGATCAGCAGCAAAAAAGCCTCGACAAATGGGCCGATGGGGATTGCCACCGCCGCCTCTACGCCCGGCAGCACCGCCAGGTACAGCGGCAGCAGCGCCAACTGCAGCAACAGCAAGACGGGGGTGGCGGCCAGTGTCAGCCGCGCATCGCCTTTGCCGATATGGGTAAACACCACCACGTAGTCGATGCACGGCGTGAGCAGCACCAGCAACGCGCCGATCAGCAGCGCCGGACGCTCGCTCAAGCCACGGGTCAGGCCCCAGACCAGCAGGGGGATCAAGACAAAGTTGGCAATCAGCAGTGCCGCCATAAAGCGTTTATTGGCGAGCCCCTGGCGCAACTGCAGAAACGGGATCTGCAGGAACATGGCGTACATCAGCACGGCAATCGTCGGGGTTACCAGGGCGCCAAGAGCCGGTGCGGCCTGTGGGGCGAGCAGACCGCCGAGCACCGCGCCGATCACGGCGACGAGGTAGACGGGGATCTGGTTGTGCTCAAGTTGTTCTCGGGTCACGGGGTGTCCTTGTCACGGGGGGCTGTTTGCGCCGTGCAGGGTAATCGAAACCACAGCCCCGCGCGCGGCCGCCATGTCCGCCCGCCGGATCGCCCCCGTGTAAGCCCAGCGCGCGCTGCAATGTCTGGCGCACAGGCAGGCCATCCAGTCTTTGGTCCGGTCTATTTTTGACTGAGTGCCGCTACCGAAAGCCCGGACGCGACGAAGGTCAGTCCGGCGCCCACATTCAGGCCATTGACCACTTTTGGCTTGCGCTGCAGCCATGTCGACAGGCGCGTCGCAAAGATCCCCATGAGCGCAAAGCCCAGGGCGGTCAATGCGGCGAACCAGGCGCCATAGACCATCATTTGCACGGTGACCGAACCCAATGACGGGTTGACGAACTGCGGAATGAACGCGAGCACAAACAGCCCAGGCTTAGGGTTCAGCGCCGCCGACAGGAAGCCGGTGAGGAAGATGTTTTTGAGCGGTTGCCGCGCCGCCGGTTTGAAGTTGATCAGGCTGCGCGAACGCAAGACCTTGATGCCCAGCCACAACAGGTAGCTGGCGCCGATGACTTTGACCACCCAGAAGGCCACGGCGGATGTCTGCATCAGCAGGGTCAAGCCCAGCGATGCGGTGGCCACGTGAAACAGAATCCCGGTACCCGACGCGATCCCCGAAATGGCGGCTGCCATACGCCCCTGGCTCAGGCCCCTGGCGATGGCCAGCAGATTGTCCGGCCCGGGGGAGAGCACCAGCAACAGGCAGGCGGCGGTATAGGTCAGCCAGATTTCCAGGGGGAACATAACGACAGTCCTTTCGTCGAGGGGGTAGGGAGGCCATCGTGCTCCCGCGGGGCCTCCAAGATCAAGCCTGCTGCCACAGGTTTGTTGGAACTAGCGCCTTCTCAGGGCATGGCGTAGTCGCCACGAATATGGTTCAACCCTCTCGACGCCGCGACATCACTGCGGTCCCAGATCTACGATTTTGTTTCGCTGCAGTTCTGCGTCAATCTGCTGATCAAACCGGTTCACTTTCTCCAATTGCACAGGGCTGAACTTTTCGTCGGGCAGGTCTGGCCTGAAATGAATGCTGACGGGCCACACATTTTTCGGTGGGGTTACATAGTCAGCGAAGTGAGGTGCGCCGATTGACACGCTGACGTTTTCAATACCCAGTGAATCGGCCAGTTTATGAAAGCTTTCGGCCGTCGGGAATACGTGTTCATTGGCTACGCTGACGCGCACAGTTTGTCGATTCGGCATGCCTGGCTCGGGGGGCATGCGCAGCTCTTCAATCTGTGGTTGAGCATTGGCTGAGAGGGCCGCTGATGGCTGATATGGAGCGCTGTTGATCATGCTGGATTCCTAAGTGTTGTTGAGGGGATCAGGGGGTTGCCTGATCGCTCAACTCAGTGAGTGATTCAGCCATTTGGGTTCCGGTCAGAGAGTCATCAAGCAATACGGGGTGTTTAACGGGGAGGGGGCCTCAAGGGCGGCTTCCCCCAGACTCTTAGCCTGTACGAAATCATCTGATTGACGTCCCGGCCAGGCTTTCGGCGTGAGGGGCTGAAGGAGTGGATGGCGACGACACGAAAAGCCTCCGCGCAATAATTGGGTGCATTTGAACATTCACCGCATCTTGGTGGGGGGTGGTGATGTTCGGCCGTTTCCCCCAAAGCCGGTATTACCCACTGGAAGCCCAACCCAGTAAACTGCGGTCCGACGTCGCATCAGGGAGAAGACGGTATATGTACATTGGTGAACTGGCCAAGCTGACGGGATGCACGCCCAAAGCCATCCGTTTGTATGAACAACTGGGCCTGCTGACGCCGCAGCGCCGTGGCAGTTATCGGTTGTACACCGCCCATCACCTGAGGTTGGTGCAGATGATTCGCCGCGCCCAGGCGGTGGGGTTCAAACTGGCTGAATTGAGTGAGTTGCTGGCTGCCAAGCAACACCAGGCACCGTTCCCCCTGGCACTGGCCAATCAGGGCATCGAGGTCAAGCGCTTGGAGTTGCAGGCGCAGATCCTGGCCTTGCAGGATCGGCAGCAGCAGCTGACGCAGTTGCAACAACAGATCAACCAGCAATTCGCCCCCAGCCTCAGCGTGCCAACAAATGCGCAAATGCCTGGGTGAGGGCGTCATGCGGCGAGCGCGGCTGGTAGCCCAGTTCGTTGACCGCCTTGTCGATGCAGTAAACCTGACGCACGCCATAGAACATTTGCACCTGGCTGAGCAGCAAGTCAGCTGGCCGGCCGGTGTAGCGTGCCTGCTGCTCTTTCAGCCAGGCGATCAGCAATAGCAGGGGTTTGGGGGCGCGGCGCGGCAATGGGTAGCCTGGGCTAAGGGCGTTGAGGGCTTCGATCACCTGCGCCAGTGATGAGGCCTGCCGGTTGGCCAGTAGGTAGCGCTGGCCGGGCCTGCCGTTTTCCGCCGCGCGGATCAGCCCATCGGCCACGTCGCGCACATCGACAAAGTTGAAATGAAAATTCGGGTCCAGTACCAACTTGCGCGCCAGTACGGCTGCCAGAAACCCCATGGTGTCGGTAAGCCGCGTGGTATGCGGGCCGATGATTGCCGAGGGCAACACGCTGACCAGGGGCAGGTCATAGGCCCGGGCGGTTTCCCAGGCCGCGCGTTCAGAGAGGATTTTTGAGCGGTAGTAGGGGTTTTGCTGATCAGCGTTCCAGCTGGTTTCATCCAAAAACTGACCGTTGTGCCCGACGGCTGCCACGGAACTGACATACACCACCCGCCGAACCCCGGCCTCGGCGGCGGCACGCAGGACATTGCGTGAGCCTTGCACATTGACCTCGACGATCTCGGTCTGTGGATCCTTCGCCCAGTGCTTGAACACCGCCGCCACGTGGTACAGCACACCCACCCCTTGCAGGGCCTGGCGCAAGGATTGCGGATCTTGCAGCTCGGCGCGCACTAACTGGCAGTCGAGCCCTGCCAGGGCGGTGCTTCGCTCCGGGTCACGGACCCCGGCGCGCACCTGTTGCCCGCGGGCGAGCAGCGTCCGCACCAGGGTGTTGCCCAGATGCCCATTCGCACCGGTGACCAACGATAGCGTACTCATGGGTTGCCTTATCCGCTGACGGCGGAAACTGAAATAGATAAGGCAGGGTAGGGCTTGTCCCAAGGGACAGAGTCAAGCGCTGCCGTCAGCAAAAACCGCAATTTCGAGTGAACGGGTTCGCCCCTGGATTTCTTGTAGAATCCAACGCCGACTTATATTCATGGAGAGAACAGTGCGCATCTACATTACTGGCGCTTCGTGCGCAGGCGTCACGACGTTGGGGCAAGCCCTGGCTGCGTCGCTGGGCTTGATCCATGTGGATGTGGATGACTTTTACTGGCTGCCCACCCACCCACCGTTCACCACCAAGCGGCCACCCAATGAGCGCGTGTGTTTGATCAAGCAAGCGCTCGGTGACCAAGGCTGGGTGCTGACCGGCTCTTCTGATGGCTGGGGCGAAGCGCTTATGGTGCATGTGGACCTGATCGTGTTCGTGATAACGCCAACACCTGTGCGCCTTCAGCGGTTGGACCTGCGTGAAAAGCGCCTCTTTGGCGAGCGCATTGCCCCTGGGGGCGATATGCACGAGATACATGTCGCCTTTCGCGAATGGGCCTCCCAGTATGACGATCCGCGCTGTTCCGGGCGCAACCGAGCGCGGCATGAAGCGTGGATTTCCAGGCAGACGGTGCCGGTCTTGCGCATTGACGGGGAACACACGGCTGAGCAAATGGTTGCGCACGCCTTTCAGGCGACGTTGCTATACCGATAAATCCCGTTCAGCACAGGAGTCGGCGGCGACGTCAGGCGTCACAAAGGACACCTAACCGCCATCACCAAGGCGAAAACCTGCAAGTAGGCTTAAATCAGTGGTAACGAACGCGTCGATGGGTTTTAAACGACAGCTATCAATACCTTGTTTTAGGCCATAACCGCAGAGGGCTTAGGGATGTCGATAAAACTTCGTCTGTTTTTGCTGATCGGCACCAGTGTGCTTACCGTGCTGGTCATCAGCCTGGTGAACTACCTGGGGAATGCGCGGATGGAGGCGGCGATGATTGACAGTGAGGTCAGCATGACCGCCCTGAGCAATCATCTGGAGGCCGACATGATGCACGACGCGCTGCGCGCCGATGTGCTGTCGGCAATGCTGGTGGGGCTGGGCAAAAGTGTCAGCAGTCGGGATGAAGTACTTGAAGCCGTCACCGACCATACCGCGCACTTTCGCGAGGCGCTGGGCAATAACGTTGCGCTGCCGCTCAACCCGACCCTCGAAGCCGCGCTGAGTGACATCAAGCCCAGCCTCGACAATTACATCGCCCTGGGGGAGCGGATTGTCGGCGTGGCGATGAACGATCCGGTTGCGGCCCAACAAGAACTGGGCACCTTCAGCGACGCCTTCACCCAGTTGGAAGGCCGGATGGCCAGCCTCAGTGAACTGATCGAAAACAACTCCAAGGCCACTGGCGAGCAGACCCGTCAAACCGTGCGCAGCGCCAATTTTACCCTCGCGGTGGTGCTGGTGCTGTGCCTGCTGTTGCTGGTTGCCCAGGGCTACTGGGTCACCCGCAGCATCATGCGGCCGCTGCAACTGGCGCGGCAGATTGCCGAGAGCATTGCCCATGGCAACCTTAGCGAAGCGATTCCCGAACCCGCCAGCCGCGATGAGGCAAGCATGCTGATTCGCAGCCTTGCCGTTATGCAACATGACCTGCGCGGCATGATCGACGTGGTGCGCAGCAATGCCCAGGGCGTTACGCGCATGAGCCAACAACTGAGCAACGGATGCCATGAAGTGGCTGCCAGCAGTCAGCAGCAGAGTTCTGCAGCGGGGACCATGTCGGCCGCCACCAGCCAAATGACCGCCAGCATCGAAGAAATCACCCGGCATGCCGAGCACGCCCTGGAAATGGCCAACCAGGCGCAAACCCTGGCCAAAAACGGTGGGCAAGTTATTCACCAAGTCGTCAGCGACATGGACGCCATCGCTCGCTCGGCGCAACACTCGGCCCAGGTGATCCGCACCCTGGACAAGGAGTCCGAAGGCATCTACAGCATTATCCAGGTAATCAAGGGCATCGCCGACCAGACCAACCTGCTGGCCCTCAATGCCGCCATTGAAGCCGCCCGCGCCGGCGAGCAGGGGCGCGGCTTTGCCGTGGTGGCTGACGAAGTGCGCAGCCTGGCAGGGCGCACCAGCGCCTCCACCCAGGAAATCGCCAGCATGGTCACGCGTATCCAGCAAAGCACCCGCGAGGCTGTCACCAGCATGGAAGAAGGGGTGGCCCAGGTGGATAAAGGCATGGCCGTCACGGCCGATGTGGAGCGGGCGATCCGTGAGATTCTTGACGCGACGTTGAATACTACGCAGCTGGTTAACGACATTACCCGCACGATTGGTGAGCAGAGCCTGGCAAGTAATGAGATCGCGCATCAGGTCGAGATGATTGCCGGGATGTCGGAAGGCAATACACGGGTGATTGGCCAGACGGCCGGAACTACGGATGAGTTGTCGGCGCTGGCGGGGCAGTTGGCGCAGTCGGTGGGGCGGTTTCGACTTTGATGGGCTGAGACGCTCTGGGTCGGGGATTGGTGTCATGCGCCAGGAGTGGGCTGCAGAGCGGCTGTTTTCGAGGTGAAACGATCACTCTTTAGCCCATTTGCATGCAGGTCTCGCACAGAGCAAACTTGCGAGACCTTCCACTTTTCCGTAATACCAAATGTCTGACATGTTGCTAAGTCCTGTCTTACCCGGCGTTATGCTCAGGCGATGGCGCCTGTTACACCGGGTCAAACAATCCCATGCCGCGGAGCTGTTTAACGTCACTCAATCGACTATCTCTCGCTGGGAGAGTGGCGTACTCGAGTTGGATCCTCTCGCGCACAAAAAGCTTGAGCAATTGCTGGCCGCTCGTCTCACCACCGCGGCGGATAAAGCGCTGGGACGAATGGTGCGGGAAAGCTCGCGTCCTGTTCATCTCATGTGTGATTTGACGCACCGTCTGCTTGCTTGTTCTCCTTCGCGCGCCGCCCAGTTCACGAGTCCGGTCAGTGAACTGCTGGGTCGCTCGCTATGGCGCTTCGCTACGCCCAATATCATCAGCACCGAGCTCGCCCTGGATAAATTGGGCTGGCGGGAAGCCTTTGCACCCCCCGCGCTGGAGTTTCTGACGGGTGACAATAATTCGTCCATCGTTCCGATCAGCCAAAGCCTGTGTCGTTGGACGCGTATGCCCCTGTGCGACGGAACAACAGCGCGCTTGGTCGAGTCGCTCTGACGGCATCGCCCTGCATATTTTATGCGTGGACGCTGAACATCTTGAGATTTAGTCTGGCGTGAACAAGGTGAGCGGTATTCGGTTCGCCGACTGAATCAGAGGTTTTCATGGACATCGAAAAAATCAAAGGGCGCCTCGAATTTCTACGCGAGGCGGAAAAGCTCAAAGACGTGCTTAGAAGCGCGCACACCTCTTGCGGGCGCACCGAAAGCACGGCGGAGCATAGCTGGCGCCTTTGCCTGATGGCCATTGTCTTTGGGGACTACCTGACTGATCTCGATCGGCTGAAAATGCTCAAGATGTGTGTTATCCACGACTTGGGGGAGGCCATTAACGGAGATGTTCCCGCCGTCAATCAAGATTCGTTTCCCAACAAGAGCGAGCAAGAGAGAAACGATCTCCTGCTCTTGACCAGTGCCCTGGATGAACCGTTGAAGGCCGAGATACTGGCGCTTTGGGATGACTATGAAAATGCTTCGTCGCCAGAGGCCGTAGCCGTCAAGGCGCTGGATAAGTTGGAAACGATGCTGCAGCACAACCAAGGCAAGAACCCAACGGGCTTCGATTACGAATTCAATCTTGCCTATGGCAAAAAATACACAGATGCCGCGCCGTTGTTTGAGGTGCTGCGCACTATCATCGACCAGGAGACCAAAGAACACATACTGGCGAATTCTAAAAATCACTAAGTGGGTGCCGATTCGGGATGTGACTGAGGAGTCCCCTGAGTAGATCTCAAGTACCGATAAAGTGTCTGGCGACTGATTTCAAAGTTACGCGCTAGTTTAGATTTACTATCTCCAGCGCAGGCGCGGTCAATTCAGCTTACCACCAGATTGTTGGACGGTTTTTTCTTGCGGCCTCTGTAAACCCCACGCATCTTTGCGCCAGCAATTCCTAAATCCCGAAAGCCGACAGGTGACGGTCATCGCCATTGGGCGCACACCGCTAACAACGCCAAATATCAAGCATCCCACCAAGTTCAGTGATGCGTTGCAGGTGGCCATGTCACAAAGTGGTTGAAGCGGTGTAGAGAACAACAAAGCCTCGATCTTCGAAGTGGTCTCGGACGGTGCCGAGGCGAGGTATTTGATGAAAGGATTGGTAGAAATGTTTGCATTCGATTTTTGGGGGGCTACGACGCCTATCGCTACTTACAACCTGAAGGCTATGATCTGTTGCTCAAAAGTAGGGCCAAGGGTCGAGGCGACAATATCCCGATGACCATCGGCATACTCTACAAGGCCATGAGGGCCCAACGCTGGAACACTTAGGAGTCTGAAGGACTCTCGATGTGCAAAGCGAGCATCTATAAGGACAAAACGTGGATGTACTAATGGGGTTGCTGGCTGCCTTACTCTGGGGCGGTACAGATTTTTTAGTGGGCCTAAACGCTCGCGCAGTCGGCGTCAAACGCGCCGTGTTTTTCGGTCAGACGATGGGTTTTGCCATCATGAGCATACTGCTGATCGTTTTCCCGACCTTCATTCTTAAATCCATGGCAGCACCATTCGATATATGGCTCATCGGCATCGCCGCTGCCGTTTTGACTGTGTTCGGCGCCTTGGCCCTGTCCAAAGCGTTCGCACTTGGCAAAGCTTCTATCGTTGCGCCGCTGGTGACGTCCTACGGTGTGGTTACGACATTGCTGTCATGGGCTGGCGGTGAGCAGATCAGTCTAATCCAGTTGCTGTGCATCGCCTTGTGCGTGCTCGGAGTAATTCTCTCCAGCATTCACTCTGACTCGAAAGTGCCACACACCACGCAGGCCAGTAGTTCAATTTCCTTTGCGTTACTGGCGGCAGTGTTCTTCGGCACCAGTTTTTGGTTGCAGGGGCATTTCGTTCTCCCCGTCCTTGGACCAGTGACCATGCTTTGGCTGGCCTATCTGGTCGGGCTGATTGTAATGTTCGTTATGGTTTTGAAGATCAAGGAAGGGTTGAAATTTCCGCCCTTAAAAAACTGCATGGCGCTAACGGGTGTGAGCCTGATGAACCTAGGTGGTTTTTCGGCGTTCGCTTATGGAGCGGTGTCGGGATCAGTTTCGGTGGTGACAGTAATCAGCACATTGTCGGGCGGTATCGCGGCAATTTTGGGTTATGTGTTTTTCAAGGAACGACTGGGAAAGGTGCAGGTGCTGGGCGTTGTTCTGGTACTGGGCGGTGCATTTGTGCTGCACCTGAAAACCTGATATCTGCGCTCAAAAAAAGTAAGCGTATATCCAACACACGTTCACATGACCGACGGTGTGTGGTTCAGCCCGTCGACGGCATCCTGTATTTGCCGTACCCGATCTGTAACGGATGGCCAAGAGATAAGCGCAGTGCGTCTTCGCCGCACCGAATACGGCAACCACTCTGGCCGATGCTGGCGACTAGCCGATTCGACCCGAAGTGAGGTATCTGTAGTTGCTTCGACGCTTTTGTATGAGCATCATCAGGGTTCGACAAGGAGACGTCCCCTATGCCCAAACCCGTGCTTCATCTGATCTCAGGCAAGATTGCATCCGGCAAATCAACGCTGGCCAAAAGTTTGGCAGCCGAACAGTCGGCGATTCTGCTGAGTGAGGATCATTGGCTGTCACGGCTTTACCCTAATCAGATCAAGTCAGTAACCGATTACGTGCGCCTGTCGCGCCAGATTAGAGAGGTGGTGGGCCCGCTCGTCGTCGATGTGCTGAATACTGGCGTGACAGTGGTCTTGGATTTTCCCGCCAACACCCCTGAAGATCGACAATGGTTGCGCGGCCTCGCTGACTCAGCCGGGGTTGCCCATTGTGTCCACTACCTTGAGGTGGACGATGAGACCTGTCGAGGCAGGTTGCATATCCGCAACCGCCGCGCCGACCATGAGTTTGCGGCGACAGATGCTGAGTTCGATCTGATCACTAGCTACTTTCGGGCCCCGGACGAGGATGAAGGACTCCAGATTAAAATCCACCGTCTTTGACGGGTAGCGGCGCCTAGGGACGGCATCCTCCGGGGATGGCTCACATCCTCCTCACACCACCGCTGCCGCCACCGCCCTCGACCGCCAGGCAAACCCCAGCACCATCAACAACCCCAGCCCCGCCATTGCCGCTCCAGCCAGGGAAATCGCCGGATAACCCAACCCGGCGTTGATCACCGCGCCGCCCAGTGCCGCACCAATCGCGTTGCCGAAGTTGAAGGCGCCAATGTTCACCGCCGAGGCCAGGTTGGGGGCGTCCTTGGCGGCTTCCATCACGCGCATCTGCAGCGGCGGTACCAGGGCGAAGCTGGCGATGCCCCATATCAGGATGGCCACGGCAGCTGGCAACGGCCAGCGCATCAGTACGGTGAACGCCAGCAAGACGGCAATCAGCACGCTCAACGATACGATCAGGGTACGATCTATCGAGCGGTCGGCAGCCTTGCCACCCCACATGTTGCCCAGTGTGAGCCCCACGCCGAACAGCACCAGCATCGCGGTGATGTAGGCGGTGGACGCGTGGGTCTCGCTGCTGAGGATCGGCGCGATGTAGGTGAAGACGGTAAACATGGCACCCGAGCCGACGACGGTGAGGGCCAACGCACCCAGCACCGGGCCACGGCCCAGTACGCGAATTTCGGCCATTACTCCGACGCTTGGCGGCGCCTTCAGGTTGGGCAGGGCGAACCACAATGCGGCCATGGCCACCACGCCGAGGCCGGTAATGCCCCAGAACGCGGTGCGCCAACCGAACAGTTCGCCAAACCAGGCAGCCAGCGGCACACCGCCGATGGTCGCCAGGGTGAGGCCCATAAACATTGCCGCCACCGCGCCGGCGCGTTTCTCTGGGGCGACCACGCTGGCGGCGACGATGGAGCCCACGCCAAAAAACGCGCCGTGGTTCAGTGAGGTCACCACCCTGGCGACCATGAGGCTGTAGTAATCGGTCGCCAGGGCTGACATCAGATTGCCCAGGGTGAAAATCGCCATAAGCCCTATCAGCAGGTAGCGCCGGGGAATCCTGCCGGTGGTCAGGGTCATCAGTGGCGCGCCGAGCAGTACGCCCAGGGCGTAAGCGCTCACCAACAGGCCCGCAGCAGGAATCGAAACGCCGAGGTCCGCCGCAATGCTCGGCAACATGCCCATGGGGGCGAACTCGGTAACGCCGATGCCAAAGGCACCCATGGCGAGTGCAACGAGGGGTGGATTGATACGCATGAAAGGCTCCTTATCTATGCCGCCAATGCTACGATCCAGCCATCTGAGGCGGTAGATAGCATTTTTGGCAATCACCTTTGCGCAAGAGGCACAAATGGACTTCAACGGCAGATCCGGTGAAATGCTTGTGTTCGCCAGCGTGGCGCAGGAGGGCAGCCTCTCGGCGGCCGCCCGTGCATTGGGGCTGACACCCTCGGCGGTCAGCCGGATCATCGCGCGTACCGAACTACGCCTTGGCACCCGGCTGCTGTTGCGCACCACTCGCGCGATCATCTTCACCGCCGAGGGCGAGGCGTTCCTGCGAGGTGCCCGACGTATTCTGTCGGACATGAACGAGATGGAAGAGGCCATCGCCGACCAGGGCGTGCCCAGGGGCCGATTACGGGTCAGCGCCGCCCTTGGCCATGGGCGGCAGACCATCGTTCCCTTGGTGGCGGCATTCAGCGCGCAGTACCCGAACATCGTCGTCGACCTCAACCTTGGCGACGAAGTGGTCGACATTCTTGGCGGCCAAGCCGACGTAGCAATACGCTTTGGCCATCTGCCCGACAGCCCGCTGACCGCACGCAGGCTCGGCGACACCGGTGAGGTCGTGGTGGCATCGCCCGAGTATCTACAGCGCCACGGCACCCCCCAGGAACCGGAAGACCTGCTCCGGCACAACTGCCTGGGTTTCAACTTCCGGCGTGCCGAGCCTAACTGGCCGTTCATCCGCGACGGGAAAGAATTTTCCCTGAAGGTCAGCGGCAATATCGAATGCAGCAGCGGTGAAGCGCTGGCACAACTTGCGCGAGTCGGTGCCGGCATTGCGCGTATCGGCGAGTTCACCGTAAACGAGGATCTGCAGCGCGGCGACCTGATACCACTGCTGCAAGCCTGGAACCCCGGCGACCGGGAACCGATTCATGCGGTGTTCGTAGGCGGCTCGGCAATGCCTGCGCGGGTGCGGTTGTTTGTGGACTTTTTGCTGGAACATCATCGGATCTAGGCGGTGGTGGCAGATCAGCTTTCCGGGGGAGGGGGCGCGGAGGGGCAAGTAGTGAAAAACGCGGTAGTGTGGTCTGCCTGATGGGAGCAATGGGATGGGTGTCTGGCCTGCAGGTTGTGAATGGGCTTGATTGGTTGAAGGCTATTTGTGGGGGGCGGCTTGCGACCCATAGATGCCGCTGGAGACCAGAAGAAATCGGCCATTAGCCCATTGAGTGTCTACAAAATCAGAAGCGACTCACTTCGAGGCGATGGAGTGACGAAAAAGGTCGACTCTTCCATCGTTTTTCCTTCAGCGTTCGTATGCGCCCTCTATTCAAGAAAGAGGGCGCAAATGAGTCGTTGCTCTTTTGAGGGTCAGCTTGCAGACGTCTTCTTTAACCAGTCCAGAATTGTCTCGGTTGTCTCTTTTGGCTTTTCTTCCTGAATCCAGTGGCCTGTGTCCAGGCTGACAACCTCGACGTTTGGCACAAAGTCACTTAGATTTGGGGACTTTGGTATCGTATCGCGGTCCCCGTAGATCATTAGAGCGGGGTGATGAACAATCGGGTCAACGCCCGCCAAGAGATGCCAGTTGCGGTCCAGATTTCGATACCAGTTGATGCTGCTCGTGAAGCCAGAGATCTCAAACGCGGCGTCGAGGACAGACAAATCGGTATCTGTCATGAGCGGCTCTCCGGTATCAGCCTCAGCCTCAGCCAAGTTGATCATTGCCATTCCTAGTTCTGGTGCTTGTGTTTGTTCGTTCTTGCGATACAGATTTCGAAGGAACTGTTGCCTGTTTTGATCCAGGATCGCATCCGCCACTCCGGGGTACCGATTGAAATGCACCATGTAGTTATCAGGCCCCATGAAGCTTTCAATCAACTCCACCCACGGGATGTCACCCCGTTCCTGATACGGAAGTGCGAGCGCGATGAGCTTGCTCACTCGGTTTGGATGCAGTAGCGCCGTTCCCCAGACAACATTGGCGCCCCAATCATGGCCGACAAAGACGGCATCGTCGTATCCGAAGTGATCAAGCAGCGCGACAAGGTCGCCAGTCAAATGCGCGAGGTCATATGCGGTCACATCAGTCGGCCGTGCAGAATTGCCATACCCACGCTGGTTCGGCACGATGACGTGATAGCCAGCGGTCGCAAGCGCTGGCAATTGATACCGCCAGCAAAAGGCATGCGCCGGCCAGCCGTGACAAAGTACGATCGGGTTTCCAAAGTTTTCTTTTCCGGCTTCAAACACTTCCAATTCAACACCGTTTACCGAGATCAAGGTGGGCTGGGGAAAGCCGTTGGAGGTAAGCATTTATCTTCCTTTTGGGTTTGGATGGGCGACCAGGTAGCGGCGCAGCACTTAATGCCGGTAGGTCCGAGGGCTCGAGTCAGACATCAAGCTGGCGTCGACACTCGTAAACTATGAGGTAAAGGTGTCAAAATCTGACACCTTTGATTATTGATCCAAAGAAGATGAATGTTCGCCTTCGACAAGAAGCCATCATACGCAGCCTCCGTCGCAACGGATCATCAACCATTGCCGAGCTCGCAGGGCAGGTAGGGGCATCCCGCAGCACGCTGCTACGTGACATTAACGCGTTGCGAGAGCAGGGTTTTGTCATTCGCTCTGAACCTGGTCGCGGCGGCGGGCTGCAGCTTGACCCTCGTTCAGTTCAGACCGCGCCACGTTTATCAGTGATCGAGGTTTTTGCGCTTTTGATTAGCGTGGCATCTATGCGCGCGGCGGGAAATCTACCATTTTCAAGCGTTGCAGATACCGGGCTTGCAAAGATTGAAAAGGCACTGCCGTCAGACAAGATTCGGGATCTGCGGCATTTTCTGGACTGCCTGTATATTGGAGAACTTGCCCCGCAGGTGGAGAGATCCAATATCGGAACAATGGACCCTGCCTTGCTTCCGGAGTTCGAGGCAGCGTTTCTTCAGCGCCTGCATCTGCGGTTCAATTACCGCGATGCGAAAGGTGAAAGCAGCACACGTGTGGTTGAGCCGCAAGCGATGTTGATTCTGCCGCCCCTCTGGTATCTGGTGGCCTGGGATCCTGCACGTGAAGATTTCCGGCATTTCCGCATGGACAGGATCAGAAAACCGCACTGTATCGAAGGAACGAAGTTTCGAAAGCGGAACGTCGTTTTCGATGATGGCGTCCGGCCTCTGGATAATTCTGAATCGCCCCTGTCTTTTTAGACACACTGACCGCTTTAGGCCGATTCTGTTGAAAAAGTCGGATTTTCAGATCGCCTGAACTCAGGCACGACCACCACCGGAGAACCTACTCACCACATTGAGTGGTTTTTCGGCCCTTCGGTGACCTTTGCTGCTCTGTTATTGGGTTAATTTGAGGTTTTTTGCTTGGTGCAGGCGCACCTATCCCGTGACTGGTGGCCCTTGAGATGAAAATTTGGCCAGCCGTCGCAGGTTCTGCACCGCAGCGGCCAGCGTGAATTCATCCGTCGCACCACTCATGCCACGTAGTCTCAGGCGATCCAATTTCAGGATGCGCTTGAGGTGGGCAAACAACATTTCGACCTTTTTACGTTCGTGGCGAGAGCGCTGATATGCCGGCGTTGCTGCAATGCGCCGAGCCACATCGCGAGCGGCTTCATGGACGCTGCGAGCGATCTTGCGGAACGAAGTGTTCGGGCAGCACTTGGCTTTCATCGGACACGTAGCGCAGTCGGTCTGCCGGGATCGGAAGATGATGGTGTTGGCTTTGGTGACATGTGAACGCTCATTCTTGAAGGCTCGCCATTCGCTGCGCAATGGGTTGCCGGCCGGGCAGCAGTATTCCTCAGTCTCTTCATGCCAGTGGAAATCGTTGCTCGAGAAACTGTCGTTCTTGCGCTCGGTTTTGTCCCATACCGGCACATGCGGCTCGATGTCCTTTTCCTCCACCATCCAGGCCAGCATCGGCGCTGTACCGTAAGCGGTGTCGCCAATGAGGCGTTCCGGCTTGATGTCGAACTGCGTTTCGACCCGATCAATCATCGTCTTGGTACAATCGACTTCTGCGGTTCGATGAGCCGGTGTGGGTTCCACATCCATGATCACGCCGTACTCTGTATCGATCAGATAATTCGTGGAGTAAGCGTAGAAAGCTGGGCCTCCTGGAGCAGCGGTCCAGCGGGCTTGAGGATCAGTCAGCGACAGGCGCTTCGGTAGCGTTTCGGCCAGAGCCTCTTCATCGAGTGCCTCAAGGTACTCACGCACGGCGCGGGTGCTCAGAGATGGATCGCTCCAGTTGACCTGTTCATCTCCCGGTACGCCGCGCTGCCGACTCGCATCTGCTTTGATAATGCTGGCGTCCACTGCAAAGCCTTCGCCCTTGACCAGACCGGCGTCCATGCAGCGACGCAGCACTTCATTGAACAACCAGCGAAACAGATCACTGTCCCGAAAACGGCCGTGTCGATTTTTGGAAAACGTCGAGTGATTGGGTACTTCATCTTCAAGGCTCAACCGGCAGAACCAGCGATACGCCAGGTTCAAATGGGCCTCTTCGCACAACCGCCGTTCGGAGCGGATGCCATAGCAGTAGCCGACGATCAGCATGCGGATCATCAGTTCAGGATCAATCGACGGACGCCCAATCGGGCTATAGAAATCGGCGAGGTAATGGCGCAGGTCGCTCAGATCAAGACACCAATCAATGTTGCGTAGAAGGTGAGTGGCTGGGATGTGATCTTCAAGGTTGAACGAGTAAAACAGCCGCTCCTGCCCACTCGATAACTGTCCCATCATGTTGCGTGCTTCCCTGCTGGCCAATGCGGAGATTTTGCCGGAGGCCAGCCAGGGGAGCTACTTTTTCAACAGAATCGGCCGATACCTGACAGTGACGAACGGCGACTAATGGCCGTTTTCTGCCTTTCGTGACCGGCTGAAAAGGACCAAGACGGCCGTTGGCCAGGAGCATAGGCTGGAGATGTCTCCGGTGCAGGGGGCAGTCCAAAGCAGCCAACGGGTTGTCTAGTACATCTGGGGCGATTCAGAACGTGCCGAAGAAGATCGAACGGCTGAGGGCGCTTGGGTTGTTGGCGCCAAGTCTCTTGCGTAAAGTCGTCGACATGCGAAATATTCTCGAGCACGAGTACCCAACGCCTGAGCTTAAAAATGTTGAAGATGCGTTGGATATCGCTAGCCTATTCGTGATGTCCGCTTCAGCTTTGTTCATTCCATTCGATGATGTATTGGAGTTTTAACTTCCTGACGTCGTTGTGCTCGCATAATTAATATTATGGCTGTGAACGGCTGCAATCCACCAAAAAGAGCCCGTCCAAGGTGGTGGCATCAAACTAAGCTCAAGCAAGTCTGGTGATGGGCAATACAAAGTCTCGTGGAAGATATCGAGACGCCTACAAAAACCAGCGAAACCAAGGTAAGTTTAGCTCACTTTTTCTCGAATCTACGGAGCGGATAATGAAGAATGGAAATGAAGAGTTAAGTCCGGATCTGCACGCGCAAATAAAGAAATTCAGCAGTGACGGAGACCTACTGGCTGAGTCAGGCCGCTTTGAAGAAGCGGTAGCCCAATATAATAACGCTTGGGAATTGATCCCTTCCCCCAAAAATGATTGGGAGGCTGCAACCTGGATCTTGGCGGCTATCGCTGACGCTTGCTTCCTATCAGGGTTTACCACCTCAGCACGCGAGGCTTTGCAGTACGCAATGACGTGCCCTGGTGGTCTTGGGAACCCCTTTTTGCATCTGCGCCTTGGACAGGTTCTACTGGATGATGCGCAAAATGACCTCGCAGTAGAAGAACTTATGCGTGCATACATGGGAGCTGGCCCAGAGATTTTCGCTGCAGAGGACGCCCGTTACCTGAACTTTCTCAAGACACGTGCTGATCTTTGACAATAACGTAATCATCAGGTCCTGCATTTACATTCAGGCTTCTCTGAGCCGCGCCTTCTTCTGTAGACGCCTTCAGGCTTCAAAGAGGGCTCCTAACCCTGCGTAACAGTCCGCTTTTGGCCGATAGCCGAAAAACTTAGAGGTTTGTGATCAGCACGATGTGGGTCGCGTCAGCGTCTTCTGTTCGAATGAAGCCGCAGCGCAGGTAAAAAGTGCTCCCATCGGGGGTATCGGTGTAGAGACGCACACTTTCAAAATGCAATGCGGCGTGGGCAAGCAACGCGCTAACCAATCTCCGGCCAACCTGTTGCCCACGTGATAACGGCGCCACATACACACGTCGCAGCCTTCCCGTACGGTCATGCGTGAACGGATCAACAGACAGACCTCCAATGCCTACAAGCTGCTGGTTCAGATACGCTGCCATGAGGCATTCGCCAGGCCCATCGAAGCGATTGGTGCCTGACTGCCATTCTGAAGTCAGTCGGGTGAGAAACCTGAAGCCTTCTGCAACCGCGGTTTTCTCAAGGTCGAGGATTTGTGGCGGCAGATGCGTGATCCGTTGAATTTCCATTGAGGTCAATTCTCTCTGATCGGGCGCGAAACCCTTCTGAGTTCTCTGGGGATCTTGATGTGTGGGCCGTGGGTACGCCAGTGGCAGCTATCGACCCCTAGCTGCCCTTGATGTATGTGTGTCGTCGCCATATGTTATTGGTATTCATGGAGGATTCTGACTGATGGCACGTGTGGGATTGATACTGACACCCGGTTTTGCGGACTGGGAATACGCTTTCATTGCTGGAACTGCGTCTCCGTTTTACGGGATCGACGTCAGGTTTTTCGCTTCTGCTACGGGGCAGTTTCGCTCGCAGGGTGGATTGGCGGTAACGGTCGAGAGCAGTTTGCAACAATGTCTGGACTGGAAACCGGACGTTGTAGTCGTGATTGGAGGAATGGTCTGGGAACGTGCAGAAGCACCTGATATCCGAGAGTTTCTTCATGCTAGTCGTGCAAGTGGAGCGACAATTGCCGGTATCTGTGGGGGAACGCTGGCACTTGCCAGGGCCAGCCTTCTCGACACCGTTCCTCATACCTCGAACAGCGCCGATTTCCTGCAACAGAATGCCATGGGTTATGAGGGGGGCACGCTTTATCGAAGCAGCCCAGTAGCTGTGGTTGCAGACCGCATCATAACTGCTCCAGGCCCTGCACCCGTTAGCTTCACCTGCGCAGTGTTCGAAGCTGCCGGGCTATCTTCCGAGACCACTTCTCAATTCAGATCAATGTTGGCAGCGGAACATCGGTGACTGCGTCGCGCCAAGGAGTTTCTAATACAAAATCCTCGGTGTAGCATCTTGTCGATGCTCGTCTGCGGTAGCCGAGGGTGGGGTTCAGCGTGTCAGGTCTGATCAACTGCAGAGTGAGCGGACACGGCTGAACGCCCCGTAACCTCATATTAGTGCTGAGCCGCGTTTACATTCGAGGCTTTCACCTAAGCCGCGGATCATTTCCATCAAGGCCTTCACCCGCATTGGCAAATTTCCGGCCGGGTACACCGCGTGCATCTGTGGGCTCTCACCGTTGCTGGAGGTGAGCTTGTACTCAGGACAAACCCGAAACAGGCGTCCCGCATCCACTTCGGGCTCCGCCATCCAATCTGCCAAGCGGGCGATCCCGACGCCCGCCAGGGCTGCCTGGAATACCGCCAGGCCGGAGCTGAAACGAAATTTTGGATGCACCCGAAAGCTGATGGCCTGCTCTTCACTGCGAAAATTCCACTCCTTGAGAATCCGTGGCGCCGTATGCAGGATCAGCGAATGCGACTCCAGTGCCTCGATGGAGTCGGGCATGCCGTTGCGCTCCAGGTAGTCGGGGCTGGCATACAGATAACGTGAGTAACTCCAGAGCGCAAAGCCGATCAAGTCGCTGGATTGTGGGAACGCACCGCGAATCGAGAAGTCCAGCTTGCTCTTGGCCGGGTCGATGATCTCATCGGTGAAAATCACATCGATGTTAACGTCCGGATAACGCTCGCAGTACTGTGCGATCAACCGGGGCAATACCCCGTGTCCGAGAACCTCGGGGGCGGAAAAACGGATCCAGCCAGAGGCCAGGCCGCTGAGACCGGCCAGGTCTTCATCCACCTCACGTTGCAGATCGAGCATTTTGTGCGCGTGGGGCAATAAGCATTCACCCGCTTCGGTCAAGGTCACGGCATTGGACGAGCGATGGAACAACTTGAGCCCCACACTTTCCTCCAGGGCTTGAACGGCACGGGTCAGTGCGCTGGGGGAGCGCCCCAGAGTCCGTGCCGCGGCGACGAAGCTGCGCTTGCGAGCCACGGTCGCGAAGGCTTCAAGTTCCCCCAACATATTCAACGCCACTCTCCACCTCATTGCATTTTTCACAACGCGGCATTGCAACACAAAAAAGGTCCTTCCGTTAACCTTCCCGTTCAACCCACAAGGATGGGGCAAACAGGAGCGCAAGGACGTGTCGAAGCTGGAAGAAGTAATCGGGAAAGCCGCAGCGGGTGTTGATGAAGTAATTCATGAATGGCAGGAACAAAATTCAGTGACGTCGACCCGACGGGAGATACCGCAAATTCATCTGTCGCTCGAAGAACAACGCACACTTCAGGCCGGTCTGGCATCGCTGGACGTGACCGATAGCGCCTCGGGTATCCGCCACATGCCGGTCCTGGGGTTGTTGCTGGAAAGTGTCCTGTGCACCGAGAAAATCCAGCAGCTGCGCAATTTTCCACAGGCCCCTGAGGTGGCGATGATCATCAGGGGGCTGCCGCTGGACCCGCAACTGCCCGCCACGCCCTATGACCTGGAGCCGGGTATCGAGAACGTGCCGACGCTGGCCGGGGCTATTTTGTCCGTGCTGCAAACTCTGCAAACCCATCCGCTGGCGTACGACGGTGAGAGCAACGACACAGTGTTCCGTCACGTATCGCCCAAGCATAAGCGAGAGACCGAAAAGAGTTCCTATGGCTCGCGCGCGGATCTGGACATGCATGTCGACAACCCTCACTTGCCTTTGACCTGCGAACCCGTCTCGCAGTTGTCGGCCTGTCCGGAGTACCTGTCCCTGACCGGCCTGCGCTGCGAGCTCGACGTGCCGACGCGCATCGTCGCAATTGACGAGGTGCTGGCCATTCTCCCGGCCTGCGTCGAAGAAGAATTGTCACGACCGAACTTCACCGTTCGCCGACCGGCCTCCTTCGGCAAACAGGGGAATGTGCTGGAAAACGTCCCCTTGCTGTACAGAAGCGCAAACGATGGCCTGTATTGCCGCTACAACAAAGCGAGTGTCGAAACGACCTGCGCCAATGCGCAGTTTGCCCTCCAGCTGTTCGCCGCCGCTGCCAATCATCCCGATGTCGTGCACCACATACTGCTGCAACCAGGGGACATGCTGATCTTCAAAAACCAGCAAACCCTGCATGCCCGGGATGGTTTTACACCCCGTTACGACGGCCGTGATCGCTGGATGTTACGTGTCTTCGGGGTCAATGATCCGGCACGCGTGGTGCCGCTGGACCCTCATCAACCCTACATAGTCAGAGCCTGATTTCATGGTCGATATTGTCATCCTTTGCGTGTTCGCCTTCGCCGCCGGCCTGATCGATGCGGCGGTGGGCGGCGGCGGACTGATCCAGATTCCCGCGCTGTTCAACGTGCTACCCAGCGCTCAACCGGCGGCGCTGCTGGGTACCAACAAGGTTGCGGCCGCCTGCGGCACGGCATTCGCGGCTCGGTCCTTCGTGCGTAAGGTGGTGATTGACTGGGGTCTTGTGATCCCCGCGGCCTGCGCGGCTTTTGTCATGGCCTTCTTCGGAGCCGCCACGGTGTCGTTCGTACCCCAGTCGATGATCCGGCCGGCGGTGCTGGTGTTGATTGTACTGATGGCGATCTACACCTTCTGGAAAAAAGATTTCGGCGCCCTGCACAAACCCATGCGTATCGGTACCAAGGAAAAACTGCTGGCGATCGTCATCGGCGGTGCCATCGGTTTCTACGATGGTCTGTTCGGCCCCGGTACTGGCAGCTTCCTGATCTTCCTGTTCATCCGCTGCTTCGCCTTCGACTTTCTTCATGCCTCGGCATCGGCCAAGCTAGTGAACATCGCGACCAACGTAGCGGCACTGATGTTCTTCATTCCGACGGGTAACGTGCTCTACCTGATCGCAATCCCCATGGCGGCATTCAACATTCTGGGCGCGCTCACTGGCACCTGGCTGGCGGTTCATAAAGGCGTGCCCTTTGTCCGGGCTCTATTCCTGGTGTTGCTGGTGATTCTGATCAGCAAACTGTCCTACGACCTGCTCCTGTAAACCAGAGGAAAACTCCATGCATCCCATGTTCGATCGCCTCGTGGCACTACTCGATGCCCGCTCAGCCTCCTACCGGGTGTTGATGCACGATGCCGAGGGCCAGTCGGCGCGCGTCGCCGAAATCCGTGGCACCGAGCCCGGCCAGGGCGCGAAGGCCATGCTTTGCTCCCTCAAGGGGCAGGCCGGACCCTATGCACTGGTGATACTGCCGGGCGACCAGAAGCTGGACATGAAGAAAGTCGGAGCGGCCCTGGGCGGCAAAAAAGCCGAGCTGGTGAAGGCCGAAACCGCCATGGAACTGACCGGGTGCCGGATCGGCGCCATCCCTCCTTTTGTCTTCGATGAGCGAATTCAATTGATCGTCGATCCGGCCTTGACCACAGGCTACGCTGAAATAGCCTTCAACGCGGGGCGGCTGGATGCGTCGATGGTGCTCGATACGCAGGATTATCTGGCGATTGCCATGCCTCGATTGCTGGATATCAGCCAGGCCTGAGCAGACGTTTTCACAACGCCGCAAAAAAGAAAAAGGGGACAGATCTATATCAAGGCCTATGGCCTTCACCCAGCCTTTGCCGATACGAGTGTATTGAAGAGTGGGTAGAGGGGCTGCGGTATGCAGGCCACGAGAGCTGACCGTGTTTGCTCAGTGATCTCAAACTGCACTGGCCGCTGCATTGCCAACTTCGTCGGCGTTGGGTCGATTTTTAGCTTGCTGAAGCGTTTCATCAAGTTTATAAAAATGGCACAACTCCAAGAAAGGCTGCCGCCATGACCCCGCTCAAACTCTTTGTTGCCCTCAGCGCACTGTCCGCTGCCTCCCACGCCATGGCTTGGGATTACGTTCTGCTCGACACCGACAAAGCTGCCCAGAACTGGCAGATCACCAGTCAGCAACTCGGACTAAAAACCGACAAACCCTTCAGCGTTACCCTGCGCACCCTGCACGGCGGTCGGCAGGAGGGCGTCAGCATCGTCGAAATCGATAACGGCACGCTGAAACTCTCGGTAGTGCCGACTCGCGGAATGAACGTCTTGCAGGCCTCGGTGGGCAATGTGCGCATGGGCTGGGATTCGCCGGTCAAGGAAGTGGTCAATCCGTCCTTCATCGAGCTCAATGGCCGCGGTGGTCTGGGCTGGTTGGAAGGTTTCAATGAGCTGGTCACCCGCTGCGGATTCGAATGGGTCGGCCACCCAGGCATCGACAACGGCGAACTGCTGACCCTGCACGGTCGGGCCGCCAACATTCCTGCGAACAAAGTCACCCTGCATATCGATGAAAAACCACCGTACGCCATCACCCTACGTGGCGAACTGAAAGAGCAGGCGTTCAAGAAGGTCGATTTCTCGGTCGCGACCGAACTGGTCACCGAACCCGGCAGCGTCGTGTTCACCCTCAACGACACCCTGACTAACAACGGCGACTATCCGAAGGAATACCAGGCGCTGTATCACAGCAACTTCAGCACCCCGTTCCTGGAGCAGGGCGCCCGTTTTGCCGCGCCGGTGAAACAGGTGTCGCCGTTCAACGACAAGGCCAAGGGCGATCTGCCCGACTGGCAAACCTACCGCGCACCGACCAGGGACTACGACGAAACGGTTTACAACGTGGTGCCGTATGCCGATGCCAAGGGCGACACGTTGACCGTGTTGCACAACAAGGCCGGCAGCCTGGGCGTTTCGGTCGGCTTCAACACCCAGACACTGCCCGTGTTTTCCCTGTGGAAAAACACCGATACCCAAGGCCAGGGCTATGTCACGGGGCTGGAGCCGGGGACAAGTTTTTCCTACAACCGCCGTTATCAGCGGCCACTGAACCTGGTACCGACAATTGGGCCCAAGGAACACAAGCAGTTCCGCATCAGCTACAGCTTGTTGGCGGATAAGGTGGCGGTGGATAAGGCCTTGAAGCGGGTGAGCGAGATTCAGGATGGGCGGGAGACTGAGGTGCGGCAGACGCCGTTGGTTGATCTGAGCAAGGGGTGAGACCGGCTGGAGCATTGTCGGCTCTTGGCCGATTCTGTTGAAAAAGTCGACTTCGTGTTGGCACCGAAGTCGAATTGACCCAGTTGCCGAAATATTGCTGACCCGGTCTGCCGCCTCGAAAACCATTGCCCTTAATGGATTAGTACCGATAGGGAGGTGGGTCAATTCTGTGTTGGCATTCATAGACAAACTATATTGCTGGTAACCAGCATTGCCTGCGTGAACGCCCGCAGCGATAGGTGGCGTTGACGAAATTTATGGGGTAAAGATGGGGCTTCAATTAGCAATGATCTGAAGGAGACAGCATGCTTATCCGACGTTCATCCATCGCCGCCGCGCTCGCGTGTTCATTCTTATCCTGTACCGCGTTCGCTACGGATTTGGCCCCCCAGTTGCTGAAAAAAGCCGAGGCCGAACAAAAATCCTATCTTGCCACCGTCAAAGAGCTGGTGGACATTGATACCGGAACCGGCCATGGGCTCGGCCTGAAAACCGTCAGCGCGATGTTAGTTGAGCGGCTCAAGGGGTTGGGTGCTGAAGTCACCACGACACCTGCGACCCCCTCTGCGGGCGATAACATCGTGGGCACGCTCAAAGGCACTGGCAGCAAGAACTTTCTGCTGATGGTCCACTACGACACGGTGTTCGGGCCAGGTACAGCGGCGAAACGCCCATTCAAGCTCGACGGCGAGCGCGCCTATGGTCCCGGTGTTGCTGACGCCAAAGGTGGCGTCGCGATGATTCTGCATTCATTGCAGATACTGCAGGACCAGAAGTTCAAGGATTTCGGTACCCTAACAGTGCTGTTCAATCCCGATGAAGAAACCGGCTCTGCGGGTTCGAAAAAAATCATCGCCGAGCTCGCTCGTCAGCAGGACTATGTGTTCTCGTACGAGCCACCGGACAGGGACGCGGTAACCGTCGCTACCAACGGCATAAACGGCGTGTTTCTCGACGTGAAGGGCAAGTCTTCGCATGCTGGTTCTGCCCCTGAAGCCGGGCACAACGCGGCCATGGAACTCGCGCACCAGATGTTGCAACTCAAGGACCTTGGCGATCCGGCCAAAGGCACCACGGTCAACTGGACGTTGATAAAAGGTGGAGAGAAACGCAACATCATTCCTTCCAGCGCCTCGGCCGAGGCAGATATGCGTTACGCCGATCTGAGTGAAACTGACCGCGTACTCGCCGACGCCCAACGCATCGCTGCGAATAAACTCATCGATGGCACTGAAGTGACATTGCGCCTGGAAAAGGGTCGCCCACCGCTGGCCAAGAATCCGGGCTCCGAACAACTGGCGAAAGCCGCACAAGCGCTTTACAAAAAAATAGGCCGCAACATTGAGCCTATCGCCATGCGCTTTGGCACCGATGCGGGCTACGCATACATGCCAGGGAGCGCGAAACCGGCTGTGCTGGAGACGATGGGTGTCGTCGGTGCCGGATTGCACGCCGATGACGAATACATCGAGCTGTCGAGCATTGCTCCGAGGCTTTACCTTACGGTGGCACTGATCACCCAGCTGTCCGGCGCTGACGTAGCACCGTAACTACGACGGTTTCCGCAGCCACAGGCGACAAAATGCTTGTGGCCGGTCGGGAAGCTCCGTTTTTGGCAAAGACGAATGCCCAACGACCTACCAGAGTGCGATGTCGTAGGTGAGGTAGAGGCGGTTGCTGTCACGGCCCCGGGAGAACTCGGAGCGGTAGACGTAGTTGCGCATGCGCATGCCCAGGCCCTTGAACGTGCCGGTTTGCACAACATAGGCCAGCTCGGCGTCACGCTCCCATTCCTTGACCGTGCTCGTGGACTTGCCGTCATTGCCGCTCAGGTAGCGCGTGGAGAAGGTCAGGCCCGGCACGCCAGCGGCGGCGAAGTTGTAGCCGTAGTTGAGCATCCAGGTGTTCTCATCTTCCTCGATGAACTTGCCGATACCGGCGTTGCTGAACGAGTACACGGTGGCGCCGCTGATGTAGGGCAAACCGGCATCGCCGCGCAGGGTCTGGTAGCCGCCGCCGAACGTATGGCCTGCGATCGCGTAGGACAATTGGCCGCTGAGCATGTCATTGTCGATTTTGCCGGCGTAGGCCGAGCCGCCATCAACGCTGTTGAAGTAACGCAGGTCGCCGGTCAGCACGCCTCCGGCCAACGGCAGGTCGTGCTGGATGCCGGCGAAATTCTGTCGGTAAAAGTTTTCCAGTTCACCGTAGAAATAGCTCAGCCGGGTGTTCTTGCCCCATTTGTATTCAGCACCGGCGTAGTTGAAATCCCCTGATTTTTCGCCGCTGTAGCCATCCGGCACGATCGGTACGCTGTCGCTGGAGTCGCGTAATTTGAAACGGTCCAGGTGCCCACCGGTGACGGTCAGGTTCTCGATGTCGTTGCTGCTGACCTGGGTGCCCTGGTAGGTCTGGGGCAGCAAGCGTGCGTCGTTGTAAATCAGCACCGGCGTCTTGGGCAGCAAGGTGCCGTACTTGACGATGGTTTTGGCGAACCTGGCTTTTACGGTGGCACCGGCACTGGCAAATTCACCGGCTGCGCGGCCGTCATCGTGAACCGGCAGCAGCCCCGTGCCGCTGCGCCCGCGGCCTGAGTCGAGCTTCATGCCATAGAGCCCCAGGGCATTCATGCCCAAGCCGAGGGTGCCGGCGGTGAACCCGGACTGGTAGTCCAGCAGGAATCCCTGGGCCCACTCGGTGCGCTCGCTTTTGGCCGTTCTTGCGGCGCGTGCGCTCATGCCGTGCTCATCGCGAAAGTTCTCGTTGAAATACACATTGCGCAGTTGCAGCTTGAGTTTGCTGTCGTCAATAAAGCCTTCGGCATTGGCACCGGCGAGGGGGACCAGGCCGAACGCGCAAAAAAGGGCCCGACGGGTATACATAGGGTTCATGGCAAACGTCTCGTTGTTGTTATTCGGGGTGCAAGGCAACACGCGCCCCGTGAGCGAGGCGCGTTGAACGGCAGCAGGAAGATGAATCAGGTAAACAGGCTGATGGCCCCAGTCAGCAATGCCAGGGCGGTAACGACCAGGGAGGTCAGCACCGCCCATTTGACGGTGGCTTTCTGGAAGTCGCCGATGTCACGGTCGACCATGCCCACCAGCAGCAGGGTCGAGGCGACCAGCGGGCTCATCAGGTGCACCGGTTGCCCGAGGATCGAGGCCCGCGCGATTTCCACCGGGTCGATGCCGTATGCCGCGGCGGCATTGGCCAGGATCGGTACCACGCCAAAGTAGTAGGCGTCGTTGGACAGCACGAAGGTCAGCGGCATGCTGGTGATTGCAACCACCAGCGGGAACAGGTGGCCCCAGGAGGGTGGGATCCAGTCGACCAGGGTCTGCGCCAGGGCGTCGACCATCTTGGTGCCGGAAAAAATCCCGGCAAAGATCCCTGCGGCAAATACCAGCAGCACCACCGTCATGGCATTGCCCGAGTGCGCCAGGATGCGTTCTTTCTGAATGTCCAATTGCGGATAGTTGATCATCAGCGCGAGCACAAAGCCGATCAGGAACAGGATCGCCGAATGCATCAGGCCCAGGACCAGGGCGACCATCACCGCAATCACCAGCACCAGGTTGACGTAGGCCAGCTTCGGACGCTTGTGAGGGGTGTCCTCAAGAATCGCGTTGATGTAGCAATCGCCGCCACCGCTTTGCAGTTGCACGTTGCCGATACGCTTGCGCTCGGCTCGCCCCAGTAGGAAGGCGGAGAAGACCACCCACATGGCGCCGCCGATCATGGTCGGCAGCAACGGCACGAAGTATTCCCCGGCATCCAGGCCCAGCGCGGCGATGGCCCGTGTCGCGGGGCCGCCCCAAGGGGTCATGCCGCTCATGATGCTCAACGACAGCATGGAGATGGTCGCCAGGATCATCGGGTTCATGCCGATGCGTTTATACAGCGGCAACATCGCCGCGCAGGTAATCATGTAGGTGGTGGTGCCGTCGCCGTCGAGCGCGACCAGCAAGGACAGCAGGGCCGTGCCCACTGCGATTTTCATCGGGTCGCCATTGACGCGTTTGAGGATCTTGCGGATCAGCGGGTCGAACAACCCCGCGTCGATCATCAGGCCAAAGAACAGGATGGCAAACAGCAGCAACGCGGCAGACGGTGCAACCATTTTCAGGCCGTCGAGCATCATTTTGCCGGTGGTGCCGCCGAAACCGCCAATCACGGCGAAGACTATAGGCACCACGGTGAGCGCGACGATCGGCGACAAGCGCTTGGTCATGATGAGGAAGGTGAATACGACCACCATGGCCAAGCCAAGGAAAGCGAGCATAGGACGATTCTCTTGTTGTTATCGTAAGAATGGCTGACGCCGAGGCGCACGAGCCCTGACCCGCCGGGTGGCACAATGGCGCCTGGCGGGGAGGGGGGGCAGTCAAGTCAGGTGTTTGCGGTTTGCGCTAGACGCGTTTGGCGACCTTCAGGTCTTCCCAGGCTGTTGCCTCATCGGGTTTTGCGTCGAGCATCCGCGTCAGCGTTTCGCGGTGGCAGGCATTTTCAGACATCGAAATCACCACGGTCGCGACCGCGTTACTGGCCAGGCTGGTCAGGGCCCGCGCTTCAGACATGAAGCGGTCAACGCCGATCAGTAACGCCAGGCCGGCCAGCGGGATGTCGTGAATGACCGTCAGGGTCGAGGCCAGTGCCACGAACCCGCTGCCGGTCACGCCGGCCGCGCCTTTGGAGGACAGCAGCATGATCGCCAGCATGGTGATGATTTGCGTAAAGCTCAGGTCAATGTTGCAGGCCTGGGCAATGAAAATCGCCGCCAATGACAGGTAGATGGCCGTGCCGTCCAAGTTGAACGAGTAGCCTGTGGGCAGTACCAGGCCCACGATGCCTTTTTTGCAACCCAGTGCTTCGAGTTTCTCCAACATGCGCGGCATGACGGGTTCCGTGGAAGAGGTGCCGAGTACCACCAGGAACTCTTCGCGCAAGTAGCGCAGCAGTTTCCACAGGCTGAAACCGTTGGCCCGGCAAATACTGCCCAATACGACGAACACGAAGAAGCCGCAGGCGATGTACAAGGTCATGATCAGTTTCGCCAGCGAACCCAGCGAAGTGATGCCGTACTGGCCGACGGTGAACGCCAAGGCGCCAAAGGCGCCGATCGGAGCAAAACGCATCAGGTAAGCGAAGATCTTGAACACCATCTGCGAAGCCGATTCGAGCACGTCGAGTACTGGCTTGCCACGCTCGCCCAGGGATGACAGGGCGAAGCCGGACAACACCGCGATAAACAGCACCGGCAGCACTTCCCCTTTACTGAAGGCACCGATAAAAGTGTCCGGGATGATGTGCATGAAAAACTCCACAACCCCAAGCTTCGCAGCCGACTCCGTGTACTGGGCCAGGCCCATGGTGCTCAGTTGGCTGGGATCGATGTTCATGCCGGCACCCGGCTGGAACACGTACACCGCCACCAGGCCGATCACCAGGCTGATCACCGTGAGGCCGAAAAACAGCAGCATGGTTTTGCTGAGCAGGCGGCCGAGCGAGCGTTTGTCGCTCATCCCGGCGATGCCAGTGACGATGGTGCAGAACACCACGGGGGCAATCATCATTTTGATGAGCTTGATGAACGCATCACCCAGTGGTTTGAGCGCGATGGCCTGCTGAGCCCAGAAATGCCCAACCATGATGCCCAGCACCACGGCGCAGAGAATCTGGAAGTAGAGCGATTTAACAACTTTCATGGCATCACCCATTTTTAGAATTGTGCGGATGCAAAAGCGCCAACGACCACCGGAATTACCCGGCCAGGCGTTGAGCGTTTGTGGCGTAGACATAACCAGAGAAAAGCCTGCGCGCAGTGCGTACGACGGACGCTTGAATTGTCTCATCGTTGACGCCGGTGTAGGACAATACGACATCAATCCCGCCGCTCGGATGTTCGATACGCACCGCTTCAAGGCGCGGCGTACTGATCCCGCCGAGCATCTGCGCGACGATGCTGCCCTCTATCACGCATGCGGTGGCCAACCCAATCGAGCCGGTAATGGCCAGGGCGCGGTGGCAGTTATGTGGCATGAAATAGCGAACCTGGATCGTACCGCCGGCTTTGGCGGGCGAGACCAGCACCGGCTTTGGAATCACTTTGTCGCTGACATCACCCAGGCCCATGGCCAGGCCTGCCTTAAGCCGCAATGACTCAAGGCGCCGCAGGAAGTCTTTATCGGCGTCCAGTTCTGCCGGGCTTTCATCGCCACGCTTGCCCAGTTGACTGGCCTCGATCAGCACCATGGGCATGGCCATATCGATGCAGGTCACTGCAATGCCGTCGATCACGTCTTGCCTATTGCTGGTAGGGAAAAGTTTGCCGGTCTTGCTGCCAGCCGCATCGAGGAACGTCAGTTGCACCGGCGCTGCCGTACCCGGCACACCATCGATGGCGGTGTCGCCCTCGTAACTGACCTTGGCATCCGGTGTGTACACGTCGGCGTTGATAAAAGTCCCTGTGTTTACGTTGCGAATGCGCACACGAGTGCGACCCGGTGTGCCTTTGACCAGGCCCTGTTCGATGGCGAACGGGCCGACGGCGCACAGCATGTTGCCGCAGTTGGGCGCGCTGTCGACCCGGCGTTGCGAAACCATCACTTGAACGAACAGGTAGTCAACGTCTGCGTCCGGGTGCAGCGAAGGGCTGACAATCGCCACCTTGCTGGTTTGCGGGCTGCCACCGCCGATTCCGTCGATCTCCAGCTCGTGGCCGGAGCCCATCAGGTTGAGCAGCAGTTCGTCACGGGCCTCAATGGCTGCCGGTAAGTCCCAGTCGAGAAAAACCGGGCCTTTAGAGGTGCCACCGCGCATAAGCACACAGGGAATTCTTTGCATGATGCTGACTCTTGTTAATCAATCGACGCAATTGATGTTCTTGGGGCAAGAGTCTCAAGCTTTAAAAAATCTATCAAATGCAAAGATTGAAGAGATTATTGCGTTTTGCGAATGATAAATTTACGCTGGGTGTTCTTCTGGTGCCTGCTGCTGATGAGATAAGACATGGACTATGAGCTGAACGACATTCGATCTTTCGTTAAAATTGCCGAACTTGGCAGTTTTCACGAAGCAGCTGATGCCTTGCATCTGTCTCAACCTGCACTCAGTCGGCGGATAAAAAAACTGGAGGAGGGGTTGGGCACCTCTTTACTGGATCGCACCACACGCAAGGTCAGCCTCACGAGCGTCGGCCGCGACTTTCTTCCAAAGGCGCGTCGGTTGCTGGATGACTTCGATGAGTCGATTCTCAATATCCGTGAACTGGCCGAGCGCCAGATTGGCCGGGTAACCCTGGCGTGTATCCCAACTGCCGCATTCTATTTCTTGCCTTCAGTCATTCGGCTGTACAACGAGCGCTACCCAAAAATCCGGATCCGTCTGCTGGATTTGAGTGCCAATGAGGGGCTTGAAGCGGTACTGCGGGGGGAGGCCGACTTCGGTATCAACATGATGAGTGGGCAGCATCCGGACATTGAGTTCGTGCCATTGGTCAGCGAACCTTTTGTACTGGCGTGCCGGCGCGATCATGAATTGGCTGGGCGCAGTGCGGTCACTTGGTCTGAACTGAGCGATTACCGTCTTATTGGGGTAGGGCGCCTGAGCGGGAACCGCATGCTGCTCGATCATGCCCTTTCTGGGTTGAGTTGGCGGCCGCAATGGTTCTACGAAGTGCAGCATCTCTCCACTTCTCTGGGCCTGGTGGAGGCCGGCCTGGGGGTTTCGGCGATGCCGAGCCTGTCCATGCCGGCGGAAGATCATCCCACCTTGGTCAGCGTCCCGTTGATCGAACCGGTTGTGAACCGCTCTTTGGGCTTGGTCTACCGCCGCGGATCATCACTTTCGCCAGCGGCGGAAAAATTCGTCTCGATATTGCTTGAGCAATGGCCGCAATAGACAGTGAACGGCTGAGTTTGGCCGATTGCTGCCTGCCGTGGACGACCGTTTAACCCCAAGCCCGACTGGATTGCAAACGGCTTCCTGCAACCATCAAGTCCAGATTCTGCACCGCCGCTCCAGCGGCTCCCTTCCCAAGATTGTCAAACACCGCAGCCAACAAAACCTGCCCCGTCTCATCATTTTCACACACCACCAAGCGCAATCTGTCCGTCCCGTTAAGCGCCTGAGGATCAAGGTGCGTCAACTCTTTAGACTCTTGCATCGACATCACCTGTACATGCTCCGCACCGATGTAGTGCTGCATAAGGCACGCATGCAACCGCAGCGCATCCACGCCCGGCGCCAACAACCGAAGTTGCAACGGTATGGTCAGCACGATCCCCTGACGAAAAGCCCCATAGGCCGGCACAAACATCGGCCGTTCCGTCAGACCGCTTTGCTGCTGAATTTCCGGAATATGTTTGTGTGCCAGCCCCAGGCCATAAACCTGAAACGACGGCGCCTGTGACGCGCCTTCTCCCTCATGCTCTTGCACGCCGACGCGGCCTTTTCCGGAATAGCCCGACACCGCATGAATGTTCGTCGGGAAGTCCCTGGGCAGCAACCCGGCCTCCAGCAATGGGCGCAGCAACCCTATCGCTCCCGTGGGATAGCAACCGGGGTTGCTGACCCGCCGCGCCAGGGCGATGTGCTGGGCCTGCTGTGAGTTCATCTCCGCAAAACCATAGGTCCAGTCTGGATGAGTGCGGTGCGCCGAACTCGCATCGATCACCCGAACGGCGGGGTTTTCGATGCTCGCTACGGCGTCGCGTGCGGCTTGGTCGGGCAAGCAGAGAATCGCGATGTCGCAGGCGTTGATGATTTCGGCGCGACGTTGCGGGTCCTTGCGGTGTTCGGGGCTGAGCGTGATAAGCCGCAGATCGGTCCGGTCGCGTAGACGTTGATGGATTTGCAACCCGGTGGTGCCTTGGTCGCCGTCGATGAATACAAGGGGGCTTGCCATGGAATGCTCTCGGACATAGGAAATCAGGAGTTCCAATCTTCAGCGCGGGGTTAAGATAGGAAAAGTTGAATTTCCAAACGATGAGATTCAGTTTTTCTGAAGGATGAGTGATCATGCGCGAAATCAGCCTGGACCGTCTGCGCACGTTGGTGGCCATTGCCGACCTGGGTTCGTTTGCCGAGGCGGCCCGTGCACTACACCTGGCGCCCCCCACGGTGAGTTTGCATATCGCCGACCTGGAGTCGCGGGTTGGCGGCAAGCTGTTGTCGCGCACGCGTGGGCGCGTGCAGCCTACGGCGATAGGAGGAACCCTGGTGGACCGCGCGCGGCGCCTGTTGGCGGATGCTGAGCAGGCGCTTGAGGATGTGGAGCGTCAGGTGCAGGGCTTGGCCGGGCGTGTGCGGCTGGGTGCCTCCACAGGGGCTATCGCGCAGTTGTTGCCGCAAGCGTTGGAGACCTTGAGCCAACGCCATCCCGCTATTGATGTGCAGGTCGCGGTGCTCACGTCGCAGGAAACCTTGAAGAAGCTTGCCGAGGGCTCTTTGGAGATCGGTCTGGTCGCGCTGCCACAGACCCCGGTGAAGGCATTGCGGATCGAACCATGGCGGCGGGACCCGGTCATGGCCTTCTTGCCGGCACGCTGGGAATGCCCGGAGGTTGTGAGCCCTGGTTGGCTGGCCGCTCAGCCATTGATTCTGAATGACAACACTACTCGGCTTTCGCGCTTGACCTCGGAGTGGTTCGCCAGTGATGGATGCCAGCCCATGCCGCGTATTCAACTGAACTACAACGATGCGATCAAAAGCCTGGTGGCGGCCGGTTACGGCGCGACGTTGTTGCCCCATGAAGCCTCCACACCATTGCCCGATACCCGGATCGTCATGCGGCCATTACAGCCTTTATTGTGGCGTCAACTCGGTATTGCCCACCGTGGTGGGGACGTCGAGCGGCCGACGCAGCATGTGCTGGATGTGTTGTGGGGGTTGAGCGCGGGCTAGGGCGATGTTGTCAGAGAAAGGAGCGCTTTCGAGCTATCGCTGACGTTGGCGACAGTCAGCCCGGCCTCTATTTATCGCGCCTGTCAGAAACCGGAGGCGACTAACCGTTCATCGGGATTGAGTGATGTCATGACGACATCATCCAAATATATCTGTACAAGAGTTGTACAGGAATAATTTCTTGTACAAGTGTCACTGACCAGGAAACAACGCCGCTACTCGTTGCCGATGAACAAAAGAATACCTGCGCAGGATGCGGACCAGGGGCGAATACAGCCCTTGCAGGTGTCCCTAAATTGCTCCTCTCATTCCGCAGGTACATCATGCCATCGCACACTCTCCGGCTCTCTACACGCACCAGTCTCTATGCCGGCTATGCCAGCCTGGTCGCGTTTATGTTGCTGATCGCCGCCATCTCGCTGTACGCCCTGGCTAACAGCAATAAGGACTTTTTCCTCTACGTTAACGGCGTTGATGCACGTACCCGCCTGGCCAACACACTGAACGACGCCGCCGCCCAGCGCGCGATTGCCCTGCGTAACATCGCCTTGAACAGCAATGTCACCGCGAGAGGACAGCAGCGGGGCGCGATTGCCCTCAACGAACAAACGGTGGCCAGCAGCCTCGCCGCGCTACGCCAGGCAATTGATAGCCATGATGATGTGTCGCCCAGATCACGTGAGCTGTTCTCAACCATCGAGCAGGTCGAGAGCCGCTACAAACCGGTAGCGCACACCATTGCCGAACACCTGTTCAAGGGTGAAAACGATGAGGCCATGCGCATGGTCAGCGAGCAGTGCACACCATTGCTGGCCGAGCTGACCCGGGCAATTGGTGAATACCTGCGCTACACCAACCAGAAGGCAGACCTGCAGGTCAGCGAAAATGACGCAAACTATCTGTCACAACGCAACCTGCTGCTCGCCATTACGGCGCTGGCCGTCTTGCTAGCAGCGGTACTGGGCTACGTCATCAGCCGCAACCTGCTGCGCGCGCTGGGTGCCGAACCGAGTGAACTCAACCAGCTCGCCCAACGGGTTGCCCAGGGCGATTTGCGCGCTAGCGAGCGCACGATTGAGCCACCACAAGCCAGCATCATGGCCGCCTTGCTGAGCATGCAGGAGAACCTGCGGGACATGACCAAGGGCATAAACCTGTCCTCACAGACCGTGGCCGAATCCAGCCAGGAGCTTAGCCAGTCGAGCCTGAGAAACGCCGAAAGCGTGGCCGTGGCACAGTGCGAGGTCGAGCAGATCGTCACCGCCGTTCACCAAATGGCCGCCACCGTGCAGGATGTCGCGCGCAATGCCGAATCCGCCGCCAGTGCCGCCAGCGAGGCCGATAGCGCGGCTCTGTACAGCCAGCAGAAGGCCAAAGATGCCGTGAACATGATCGGCGAACTGGCCGAGACAATCGAACAGTCCAATATGGCCATGGGTCGGCTGAAGAATGAAACCGGCAATATCGGCGGCGTGCTTGAAGTGATCAAGTCGGTGGCCGACCAGACCAACCTGCTGGCGCTCAACGCTGCCATCGAGGCTGCCCGTGCTGGCGAGGCCGGACGCGGCTTCGCGGTAGTCGCCGACGAGGTGCGCAGCCTGGCACAGCGTACCCAGAAGGCCACCTCAGAGATTGAGGGGCTGATCGCCAGTCTGCAGAAAATTGCCGATGAGACCTCGCAGCATATGCAACGCTGCAAGCACTCCAGTGCGCAGTCGGTGTCCGGCGTTTCCGAGGCCGGTGACGCGGTAAGCACGATCGTCACCATGATCGAGCGGATCAACGGCATGAACCACCAAATCGCCGCTGCCGCCGAGCAGCAGAGTACCGTTGCCGAGCAGATCAGCCGGGGCATCGTGACCGTCAGCCAAAGCGCCGAGCAATCCGCTGCAGCCTTCCGCAGCGCTCAGCAGGAGAGCGAAGGATTGGCACGCACCAGCGTGACATTGCGAGAGAACATCTCGCGCTTTCAGCTCTAGGGGCTGTTGCCGTTTCATCGCGAGCCGCGTTGCTGCGAGAAATGGCTCCCTAGCAATGATCATTGAGTTGCACTCGGAAAGCTGGCCCACATCCAACTCATCATTGGGAACCCAGCTTACTGCCCAGTTCAGACTGAGCGTTCAACCCGTTGCGGATATATGGGCTCGCAACGGTGGCTGCGAGTGCATAGGCGTCGTAAACATCGCGGGCGATGGGGCCCCCGCACGCCCAGGCGTGGCGCGAGTGGAACGACGCTCATCACTCGGAATATTTCTGATCCGAAGAGCGTCTTCAAGGACCTCCTTAAAAATCGGTGCTGCAATAGCTCCCCCGAAATAGCCTCCGGCAGTGGGTTCATCTACGATTACGGCCATTATGAATTCCGGCGCGTTGGCCGGAGCGATACCTACGAACATGGCTCTATATTTATTGTTTTGATATCCGCCGCTGGATGCCTTGCGTGACGTGCCGCTTTTGCCTGCAACTGTGTAACCGTCGATGGCTGCGCGCTTTCCACCTGCTCCAGGGCCATCCACGGCCTGCACCATCATGCTCAGAACACTGTTGGCGACCTCCGGACTTATGACGTTGCGTGCCGGCTTTGCCTCGCCTTTGATTATTGATAATGGAACTAGATTCCCGTCATTCGCAAAGACGGTATAGGCCTGAGCCAGTTGTGCCAAGTTGACAGACAAGCTGTATCCGTATGAGAGACTCGCTGTAGCAATGTCGGACCACACCCGGTTGACTGGAACCGTCCCGACGCTTTCTCCGGGGAAGTAGATAGCTGTGTTGATTCCGAATCCCAACTCAGTAAGCAATTGCGAGATGACTGCGCCACCTGTCGGAATCGCAACCTTGCTCATGCCAACATTTGAAGAGCGGCGGATAATTCCCGCCAAATCCAATTGGCTGTCTCTGCCTACATCCCTGATGGTATATCCATTTATCTTTACGAATCCTGGTGCTATTTGAATAATGGCGTCTTTGTCAATTATTTTAGCCGTCAGAACGGCTGCCATACTGAATGGTTTTATCACTGAGCCGGGCTCATACACATCAGTGAAAACGCGATTTCGAATAAGCTCCGCGTTGAAGCTTTTGCGTGCATTGGGATTAAAGGAGGGCATTGTAGAGAGTGCTAGTATCTCACCTGTTTTAGCGTGTATAAGGATCGCACTTGCAGACTTGGCTGCATTTTTCATGAGGGCTTTCAGTAGTGCTTTTTCAACGTAATGTTGAAGTGTGGAGTCAATCGTCAAATGCAGATTGTCTCCCGGAGTAAAGGGTTTGTGCACAACGATTTCACGAGTGGCTCGCTTGTGTAGGTTTAACGTGTGCTCTTCTATGCCAGGCAGGCCAGAAAGTTTATGGTTATACATTAATTCGATACCTTCGATACCTTTCTGGTCAATATTGGTGAAGCCTATTGACTGAGCAAGCATCGAGGATTGAGGGTAGTATCTCTTGTATTCCTGGCGTTCATAAACGCCAGGAATAGATAGTTCCATTATCGTGTTCGCCAGCTGGGGATCAATCCTTCTGGCCAAATAGGCAAAGGATTTGTTTTGAGTGTTTAGTGTTAGGTTTTTTGTTAGTGATTCATTGATGTCAAGATGTTCTTTGAGTAAGGCTGCTTGCTGATTTGTTGGGTCAAACTGTTTAGGGTTTACCCACAAGGTGCTCACCGGTGTGGAAACTGCCAGCGGCTGACTGAATCTGTCGAATATAGTCCCGCGAACGGGGATCGTTTCAATCATTCGCGTTGTTCGTTTGCGGCCTTCGCTGGCCAGGAATTCATGGGAAAAAATCATCAGGTAAGTTACTTTGGCCGCAAGAACCATTGATAGTGTATAAAAAACAGCTAAGACAATGGCGAATCTTGGGTTTGTCGCTAGGGGCTTCACACGGCACATCCTGTTGTATACGTTCAAAACAGGACCAGCCTAACTAAATTATTCGTGCTTCGCTCTGTAATATTAAGAAATGTCTTTTCTCGATCTATTCGCCTCTAGAGAATTGGATAGTTGATTCCAGCTTTGGATTTTAGCAATACAGATAATTTCTTATCTTTACAACGGGCTTCCTCGTTGTTGAATGGGAAAAATAATAATGGCAACTGCAACGCAGACGCTTTAAGCGAATCGAGTACCCGGCAACGTGATGAGGTCATACCCGTTTGGCAGCATGCTGCTGGTTGAATTGCTCTGGGCCAAAAGCTGCCCTTTGACGCACGCAGTCTGACGGCTTGCTCGTGAAAGTTTTACGCAAAATTTACGGAGCTTTCAGGTTGGGCATCCGATACTGCGGGGTGATAATTTGGAACGCTACTGTATGTCCCTCGCAGCAATTCGGCTTATTGGATTTATCTTAGGCATTTTTCTGATCACGCTGGCCATAAGCATGGTTATCCCCATGATCACGCTGGTGGTCTACGAGCGTAACGACGATCTGGCGGCATTTCTCTGGTCAAGTCTGATTACCCTCATCTGTGGCCTCCTGTTGGTTGTCCGGGGGGGGCGTCCGGATGCTGGTCAGCTTCGCCCGAGAGATATGTACCTGCTGACGACGGGCAGTTGGGTGGTGGTGTGCACCTTCGCAGCGTTGCCAATGCTGTTCATCACTCACATCAGTTACACCGACGCGTTTTTTGAAACGATGTCTGGCATCACAACCACCGGCTCGACGGTACTCAGCGGCCTGGACACCTCATCTCCCGGCTTGTTGATCTGGCGCTCCATGCTGCATTGGTTGGGAGGCATAGGATTTATTGGCATGGCCGTGGCGATCCTTCCACTGTTACGAGTGGGTGGCATGCGGCTGTTCCAGACAGAGTCCTCAGACTGGTCAGAGAAAATAACGCCGCGTTCCCATGTGGGCGCCAAGTACATCCTGCTGCTCTATTGCGGGCTTACTGGCATCGGAGCCCTGGCGCTCTGGTTCGCTGGAATGACGCCATTTGACGCGATCAACCACGCAATGTCGTTGATCTCTACCGGGGGGTTCTCAACTTCCGATGCCTCACTTGGGCACTGGACACAACCAACGATTCACTGGGTGGCAGTGGCCATCATGATTCTGGGCAGTATGCCGTTCACCTTGTACGTCGCCACATTGCGGGGTAATCGGCGTGCGCTGATCAAGGATCACCAGGTACGCGGATTTATTGGATTCTTGCTTGTCACATCGCTGGCTGTGGGCACCTGGCTGCATTTTCACAGCGATTACGAGTGGTGGGATGCGTTTCGTATCGTGGCAGTCAACGTGACCTCAATCGTCACGACCACGGGTGTTGCTGTTGGCGACTACACCTTGTGGGGCAGCTTCGCGGTCTTGCTGTTTTTCTATTTGACGTTCGTGGGTGGTTGTTCCGGCTCCACTGCCGGCGGGCTTAAAATCTTCCGTTTTCAGGTGGCTGCCGCTCTACTGGTCAGTAGCTTGAAGCAGTTGATTCACCCCCGAGCCGTGATTCAGAAAAAATACAACGGCCATCCCATCGACGAAGAGATCGTGCGCTCGCTATTGACCTTCTCGTTTTTCTTCACCATCACCATTGCCGTCATCGCCTTGGGCCTGGCGCTCATCGGACTTGATTGGACAACCGCGTTGAGCGGTGCCGCTACTGCGGTGTGTAACGTCGGGCCGGGGCTTGGCACAATCATTGGCCCGGCCGGTAACTTCTCATCATTACCGGATGCCGCAAAATGGCTACTGACCGTTGGCATGCTTCTGGGAAGGTTGGAAATCCTGACGGTGTTAGTACTCGTAACTCCGGTTTTCTGGAGATATTGACCCCGATTGTCGAGGGCCGAGACTAGCCCGCCTCGAAGCCCGCAACCCGCGCCCGCTTATAAAAAGTGGCAGCACATCCCATGAGCGCACTTCTGATCTAAGGCGCTACGGAACACGTATCAAGACATGTCGCCCCCCAAGCGGTCGTGCGCCGCATGATGCCCGGCCTAGTGCGGATTATCGCCCCACGCAAAGCCGACCATACCTCCAAGGTATCCCGTCAGACCTTATCCATATTGGACGGTCGCGGCATCACGCCTCAGCCTGAGGCCAATAACGATAAAGAGGCGCACCATGACCGTGCTATTGAGTGAGCGCAGCCAGATTTTCCAGGGCGCCGATGCCTATGCCGTGTCGGACTATGTCAACCAGCATGTGGGCAGCCACTGTATCCGCCTGCCGCCCAAGGGCCGGCCCATGGCGAGTATCAGTCACCGGACCTTTTCCAGCCTGGACTTGTGCCGTATCAGCTATGGCGCGCCGGTCAGGGTCACGTCGGTGGCGCTGGAAACCATTTATCACTTGCAGATCCTGCTGACAGGCCACTGCCGCTCCAACTCCCGGGGCGGGGAGCAGGTCTTCGGGCCAGGAGAGATCTTGCTGATCAACCCGGATGACCCGGTGGACCTGACCTATTCCGCCGACTGCGAGAAATTCATCATCAAGTTACCGGTGCGTCTGTTGGAAAACGCTTGCCTGGCGCAGCACTGGACGCTGCCGCAACCGGGTATTCGCTTTGCGGATGCACGCCGGGCGCTGAGTGAGATGGACGGTTTTCTGCAGTTACTGGGGCTGATCTGCCATGAGGCGGAAAACGCCGCCGAACCTGAGGTACAGGGCCTGTATGAGCGGATTGTGGCCAATAAGCTGCTGGCGCTGCTGGCCAGCAATGTGCTGCGGGTGGTTCCCCAGGCGGCGCAAGGCGGCGGTTTTGAGGCCGTGCGCGAGTTTATCGAGGGACATCTGGGCGAGGATATCAGCATCGAGCAACTGATGGCGGTGGCCAAGGTCAGTGAGCGTTCGCTGTATAGCCTGTTCGAACGCCAGGTGGGTCTGTCGCCCCGTGATTATGTGCGCCAGCGCAAGCTGGAGCGGGTGCATGCGCGTTTACAACTGACTACCGCGCGCAGTGTGACGGAGGTGGCACTGGACCATGGCTTTATGCACCTGGGGCGCTTCTCCGAGGCCTATCGCAAACGCTTTGGTGAGCTGCCTTCGCAGACCTGGAAGCGCCATCGCTAAGCGGCTTGCGCCAGCCGGATACTGATTTGCAGGAAGCGGATATTGAGGAACAGGACGAACACGTACGGTGAGGGCGCCTGATACAAGAACAACGGAGGGCCTGCCCCATGACCAGTACACTCGAGCGCCTCGCCGCACAACTGCGCGAGTCCGTTCAGGAAGATCCCGCTACCGGGGTGTTCCGCTGCCGCCGCGACATCTTTACCGACCCCGAGCTGTTTGCCCTGGAGATCAAGCACATTTTCGAAGGCGGGTGGCTGTACCTGGCCCATGAAAGCCAGGTGCCGGAAATCAATGACTACTACACCACCTGGATTGGCCGCCAGCCGGTGGTGATCACCCGCGACAAACAGGGCACCCTGCATGGCCTGGTCAATGCCTGCGCCCATCGCGGCGCCATGTTGTGCCGGCGCAAGCAGGGCAACAAGGGCTCATTCACCTGCCCATTCCACGGCTGGACCTTCAGCAACGCCGGCAAGCTGCTCAAGGTCAAGGATGGCAAGACCGGGGCCTACCCGGACAGCTTCGACTGTGACGGCTCCCATGACCTCAAGCGCCTGGCGCGCTTTGAAAACTACCGCGGTTTTCTGTTCGGCAGCCTCAGCGACGCGGTGCCGGAACTGAGTGATTACCTGGGCGAGACCCGCGTCATCATCGACCAGATGGTCGACCAGGCTCCCCTGGGCCTGGAGGTGCTGCGCGGCAGTTCATCCTATGTCTACGACGGCAACTGGAAGCTGCAGATCGAGAACGGTGCCGACGGTTACCACGTCAGTTCCGTGCACTGGAACTACTCGGCGACCATGGGCCGGCGCAATTACGAGGCCGAAGGCACGCGCACGGTCGATGCCAATGGCTGGTCGAAAAGCCTGGGCGGGGTCTACGCCTTCGATCACGGGCATATCCTGCTGTGGACGCGCCTGCTCAACCCCGAGGTGCGTCCGGTGCATGCCCACCGCGAAGCATTGGCCGAGCGCCTGGGCCAGGCGCGTGCGGACTTTATCGTCGACCAGACCCGCAACCTGTGTCTCTACCCCAATGTGTACCTGATGGACCAGTTCTCCACGCAGATCCGTGTGGTGCGGCCCCTCGCGGTGGACAAGACCGAAGTGACCATCTATTGCATGGCGCCGATCGGCGAAAGTGCCCAGGAGCGGGCGACGCGGATTCGCCAGTACGAAGACTTCTTTAACGTCAGCGGCATGGGTACCCCGGATGACCTGGAGGAGTTCCGCGCCTGCCAGACCGGCTACCAGGGGGCGACCACCCTGTGGAATGACCTGAGCCGTGGCGCCAAACAGTGGGTGGAGGGTGCTGACGACAACGCCAGGGCTATGGGCATGCACCCGCAACTGAGCGGGGTGAAGACCGAAGACGAAGGCTTGTTCGTGCGCCAGCATGCGCATTGGGCCGCCAGCCTGCAGCGCGCAATCGAGCGCGAACAGCAGGGCCTGATCGCCAGCGACCGGGAGGTGCAGCCATGAGCCTGTCCCGTGACCGCCTGCTGGATTTTCTCTACCGCGAAGCGCGCCTGCTGGATGACCGCCAGTGGGATGAATGGCTGGCGTGTTACTCGCCCAAAGTGGAGTTCTGGATGCCCGCCTGGGACGACTACGACACCCTCACCGAAGACCCGCACAGCGAAATCTCACTGATCTACTACCCCAGCCGCGACGGCCTGGAAGACCGCATCTTCCGGATCAAGACCGAGCGATCCAGCGCCAGCACGCCCGAGCCGCGCACGGTGCACCTGCTCGGCAACCTCGAAGTGCTGGCCGACGATGGCGCGCAGGTAGAGCTGCGTTTCAACTGGCACACCCTCAGCCACCGCTACAAGACCACGGACAGCTATTTCGGGACGTCCTTCTATGGCCTGGATATCAGTGGCGAGCAGCCGCTGATCACGCGCAAGAAGGTGGTGCTGAAAAACGATTACATCCACCAGGTCATCGACATCTACCACATCTGAGGACACCGCCATGAGCTATGCCATTGCCCTGAACTTCGAAGATGGGGTGACCCGCTTCATCGACTGCAAGGTGGGGGAGAAGGTCCTCGATGCCGCCTTTCGCCAACGCATCAACCTGCCCATGGACTGCTCCGACGGGGTGTGCGGTACCTGCAAATGCCATTGTGAAACCGGCGCCTACGACTTGGGTGACGACTATATCGACGACGCCCTGAGCGCCGACGAAGCCCGGGAACGCCAGGTGCTGACCTGCCAGATGGTGCCGCAATCCGATTGCGTGATTGCCGTGCCGTTGCCGTCCAGTGCGTGCAAGACCGGCACCACGCAGTTTGCCGCGACGCTGGCGAGCATTACCCGCCACGCCGATGCCGCGCTGGAGGTGAGCTTTGCATTGGACCAGGCGCCGGTATTTTTACCCGGCCAGTACGTGAATATCGGTGTGCCCGACAGTGGGCAGACGCGCTCCTATTCATTCAGCAGCCGTCCTGGCGACACGCACGCCAGTTTCCTGATCAAGCATGTGCCGGGCGGCTTGATGAGCGGCTGGCTGGAGCGCGCCCAGCCGGGCGATCGCGTGCCGATGACTGGACCACTGGGCAGTTTTTACCTGCGCGAGGTGATGCGGCCCCTGTTGTTACTGGCCGGCGGCACCGGTCTGGCGCCGTTTCTGTCGATGCTTGAGGTGTTGGCACAGCGCGGGGAAGCCCGGCCGATCACACTGATCTATGGGGTAACGCGGGATCAGGACCTGGTCCTGCTTGAGGCCCTGGAGGCTTTCGCCGCGCGCTTGCCCCAGCTCACGATTGTCACGTGCGTGGCCGACCCGCAGACCGCGCACCCGCGCCAGGGGTATGTCACCCAGCATATGGGCCGCGAGGCGCTCCACGACGGTGATGTCGATGTCTACCTGTGCGGGCCGCCGCCGATGGTCGATGCGGTGCGCCAGCACTTCAAGCACCAAGGCGTGAGCCCGGCCAGCTTCCATTACGAGAAATTCACCGCCAATGCCGTCGCAAGTTCTGACGCCGCGTGAGGAGATCAGCATGAATCCACGTTTTGACACCAAGGTAGCGCTGGTTACCGGCGCCGCCCAGGGCATCGGCCGGCGCGTGGCCGAGCGGTTGCTGGCGGAGGGCGCCTGGGTGGTTGCGGTCGATCGCTCGGAGCTGGTGCATGAGTTGCAGCATGCACGGCTGCTGACCCTGACCGCTGACCTTGAGCAACATGCCGCGTGTGCCGAGGTCATGGCCGCCGCCAAAGTGCGGTTTGGGCGCATCGACATTCTGATCAACAACGTCGGCGGGACTATCTGGGCCAAGCCCTTTGAGTTCTACGCGGTAGCGCAAATCGAAGCCGAAGTGCGCCGCTCGCTGTTCCCCACGTTGTGGTGTTGCCATTGCGTGCTGCCCTACATGCTCGAGCAGGGCAGTGGTGCCATCGTCAATGTGTCTTCGGTCGCCACACGCGGGGTCAATCGGGTGCCCTATGGCGCGGCCAAGGGCGGGGTCAATGCCCTGACCGCGTGCCTGGCCCTGGAGACCGTCGGCAGCGGCATCCGTGTCAATGCCACCGCACCGGGCGGCACCGAGGCCCCACCGCGGCGCATCCCGCGCAACAGCCAGCCGCAAAGCGAGCAGGAGCGCGTGTGGTACCAGCAGATCGTCGACCAGACCCTCGACAGCAGCCCGATGAAACGCTACGGCAGCATCGACGAGCAAGCGGGCGCGATTCTATTTCTGGCCTCTGACGAGGCCTCCTATATCACCGGCGTGACCTTGCCGGTAGGAGGTGGCGACCTCGGCTGATTCACCGTTACCTGCAGACATTGACTCACAACAACAATAAAGAGAGCACTGCCATGCGTACCCATGACGTTCATTCGATTATCGACAATGCCCCTTTCAATCGCTTCCATTGGCTGGTTGTCAGCCTGTGTGCCTTGCTGTTGATCTTTGATGGCTATGACTTGTTTATCTATGGCGTGGTCTTGCCATCGATCATGCGCGAGTGGGGGCTGACGCCCCTGCAGGCCGGCGCCCTGGGCAGTTATGCGCTGTTCGGCATGATGTTCGGCGCGCTGATCTTCGGCACCCTGGCGGACCGCTTCGGGCGCAAGAAAGGCATCGTCTTTTGCTTTGCGTTGTTCAGCATTGCCACGGTGATCAACGGCTTTGCCAGCAGCCCCACGGAGTTCGGCATCTGCCGGTTTATCGCCGGGCTTGGCTGTGGTGGGCTGATGCCCAACGCGGCGGCGCTGATCAACGAATATGCGCCGAAAAAAGTGCGCAGCACCTTGATGGCCTTCATGTTCAGCGGCTATTCCCTGGGTGGCATGCTCGCCGCCAGTGTGGGGATTTTCATGTTGCCGGCCTATGGCTGGTCGTCGATGTTTTTTGTCGCCGTCATCCCGCTGCTGCTGTTGCCGGTGATTGTGCTGTGGTTGCCCGAATCCATTGGCTTTCTGATCCGCCAGGGCCGTGTAGAGCAGGCCCGAGTGCTGCTTAATCGCCTGTCGCCAGACACCCCGATCAACGCCGGGGATGAACTGCTCATCGCGGACGTCAAGAGCAAGGGCGCGTCGGTGGTGGAGTTGTTCCGCCATGGCCTGGCCATGCGCACGGCGATGATCTGGACCGCGTTTTTCTGCTGCCTGTTGATGGTCTATGCCTTGAGTTCGTGGCTGCCCAAGCTGATGGCCGGGGCTGGCTACAGCCTCGGGTCGAGCTTGTCGTTCCTGATTGCCCTGAACCTGGGCGGTATGGCCGGGGCGTTGATTGGCGGGCGGTTGGGGGATCGGCTGAACCTGGTGAAAGTGGTGATCTGCTTCTTTGTTGCCGCCGTGGTTTCCATCAGCCTGCTGGGCATCAACAGCCCGATGCCGGTCTTGTACCTGCTGATCTTTATTGCGGGTGCCACCACCATCGGCACGCAAATCCTCCTGTATGCGGGGGCGGCGCAACTCTATGGCTTGTCGATTCGCGCCACCGGCCTGGGCTGGGCCTCCGGCATCGGGCGCAATGGCGCCATCGTCGGCCCACTGTTAGGCGGCGCGCTGATGGCGATCGAGCTGCCGCTGCAACTGAACTTCATGGCCTTTGCCGTGCCCGGTGCCATTGCGGCCCTGGCCATGACGATGTTCGCCTTGAATGAGCGGCGCACCGCTATCCGGTTGCCCGCCGCCCAGGCGCTGTAACTGTCCGACCTGTCGATAATAAAAACAAAGAGCAACGACATGCACACACAACGTATCTGGCTTTCCCTGCTAGGGCTGCCCCTTGCGGCAACGGCGGGCGAGGGTGGTTTTTTCGCGGGTTCCACGGCTACCTTGCAGGCCCGCAACTATTACTTCAGCCGCGACTTCTCCGATATTGTCGGCGCCAATCAACAGTCCCAGGCCCAGGAGTGGGGCCAGGGGTTTATCCTGACTTACAAATCCGGGTATACCCCCGGACCCATTGGCTTTGGCCTGGATGCGCTGGGCACCCTGGGCCTCAAGCTCGACAGCAGCCCGGACCGGGTCAATAGCGGCTTGTTGCCGGTCAAGGACGACGGCCGCGCTGCCGACGACTACAGCCGCCTGGGCTTGACCTTCAAGGCGCGGTTGTCCAGTAGTGAACTGAAGGTTGGGGAGTTGCAGCCGAACCTGCCGGTGCTGGCCTTCAGTGACATTCGCTTGCTGCCGCCGAGTTATCAGGGGCTCAGTCTCAGCTCCAATGAAATCACGGGGCTGACCCTGCAGGCGGGGCACCTGAGCACCACCAGCCTGCGCAACGAGGCCGGTGACGGCAAGATGATCGCCATGCTCGGCCATGTGCCGCAGCGCGGGGCTCAGAGCGATGCCTTCAATTATGTCGGCGGCGACTACGCCTTTAATCGCGAACGCACCAGTGTCAGCCTCTGGCATGGCCAGTTGCAGGACATCTACGCCCAGGACTTTATCGGCCTCAAGCATAGTCAGCCGTTCGGGACGTGGGTGCTGGGTGCCAACCTGGGTTACTACACAGCGCGCGAGGAGGGCGAGCAGTTACTCGGCAAGATCGACAACCAGGCGTTTTTCTCGCTGCTGTCGGCCAGGCGCGGTGGCCATACCTTTTACGTGGGGTACCAGGCGATGTACGGCGACAGCGCCTTCCCCCGGGTATTTGCCAATGTCACGCCATTGGGTAACGAAGTCCCCACCTACGAGTTTGCGTATACCGACGAGCGCTCCTGGCAGGTGCGCTATGACTACAACTTCGCGGCATTCGGGGTGCCGGGGCTGACTACCACGGTGCGCTATATCACCGGCGACAACGTCAACACCGGCGGCGGCTACGAGGGCCGGGACCGCGAGCGTGACCTGGATATCGGGTATGCGGTGCAAAGCGGCGTACTCAGTGGCCTGGGGATTCGGGTACGCAATGTGATGGCGCGCTCAAACTACCGCAGCGATATCAATGAGAACCGGTTGATCCTCAGTTACACCTGGACGCTGCTTTAGACCCTGACCGAGCAGGGCTCCAGGCCTTGCTCGGTTAGTTTTTGTGTGCGGCGCAGGTGTACCGAATCATCTACCGTTACTGGCCAGCCACAATCCCCCTACGCGTAGCCAACCCACGACCACTGCACCAATCAGCAAAAAGCCCAGGTAACCGAACAGCGGATAGACCTGGCCCACCAGGCTGACAAATCCCACCAGGCTGCCAGCGAATGCCAATGCACCGAAGGCTGCTGAGCCAATGCGGAATGTACGTGTGCCTGCCGGCAGCAATCGGGCCGAAAAGGAATACAAGGTCCCCACGGCCGTATTGACGATCATCAGGAAAATGATCAACGCCATCAGCAGGCCGAGGGCCGGCGAAACCTCAGTGGCGATGGACAGCATGGGCATGGGCAGGTCCGCCACGCTGTCCAGGCGTGACAGCAGACCCAGGCTCATTACCAACATCAACAGCCCCAGTAATGCTCCGCCGAAAATACCACCCCAGATTGCCTGTTTCTCGGACTTTGCGGCACCGCCCATGATCGCCAGAAACGGCACCCCGGCCACGATGTTGTAGGACACATACAACAACGCGCCCAGCAGCCAATGGCTCGCGCCAGGGTCTTGCTGGCTGACCAGTTGGTTGAGGTCGCCGAAACTCAGGCCCCGGGTGGCGACGCCATACAGGGCCACGCCTGCCGCTGTCAGGACCAGCAGCGGTGTGACGGCGCCGATCATGCCAATGACCTTCTTCACATCCAGGCACACGATGGCGACCACGATCAGCGTCACCCCAGCGCTGCCGAACAGGGCGGGAATGCCGAACTGCTGTTCCAGCAGGGCGCCACCCCCGGCCAGCATGACCACCGTTACCGCAAACATGAAAAAGGTGATCATCAGGTCGACAAAGGTCCCCAGGTAGCGTCCGCACAATGCATGCACTACGTCCTTGTGGGACTTTGCCCGCAGCCGGCTGCCCATGCCCGCCAACGCCATGCCGAGAAAGATGAAGAGCGCGGCGCTGACCACCGAACCCAGCAGCCCCCAGACGCCGAAATCCACGAACATCAGTAGCAGCTCCCGACCGGAGGCGAACCCTGCACCGACAATGACGCCGACAAATGCGCCGGCTATTTTCAGACTTTCTTTCATGACGACTTCCCTCAAATTATTGTTGTTATCGCTCAGGGGGGAAGGCCACTGCTCATGGCCTACCGGGGCATCGCTCTGGCAAACGGCTGGGGTGGATCAACGGGCGCCGACCCATGCCTGGACTTCGATCTCGACATCGACGCCCAAGGCCAATTGGGCGCCGCCGACCGTGGAGCGCACCGGGAAGCCACCGTCGAAGTGGCGCTTATACACGTCGTTGAAACCCGCGAAATGCTGCATGTCCGACAGCCACACGGTGGCCTTGATCACCTGCTCGAAACTTGCTCCGCATTCGGCCAGGGTTTCGCCGATGCGGGCCATGGCCGCCTCGGTCTGCTCGCGGATATCACCGAGCACCACTTCGCCCAGAGGGGTCATGGGGACTTGCCCGGAGAGGTACAGGAAATCACCGACCCGAATGGCCTTGGAGAACGGGTAGGGCAGGTGGCTGGGGTAACGCTGGAAAGTGTCAGACATGCTATGCACCTCGTTGGGGGGATGAATTAACGCAAGCGGCCAGGGGCCAGGCGTTGTGGCTCGACGCCCTGGTGGCGCAGGGTCTCGGGAAGGGGAAGATCGAGTAATTGGCTGCAGGCCAGTTGCGATACACCGGCTGCGGACTGAATGCCGTAACCGCCCTGTGCCGCCAGCCAGAAGAAGCCTTCGCAATGATTGTCCCAGCCGACCACCAGGTCACCGTCGCCGACGAATGAGCGCAGGCCGGCCCAGCTATGGCGTGGGCGGCGAATGGTCAAGGAGGTGGCGGCCTCGATGTGATAGATGCCGGTGGCGATATCCAGCTCTTCGGGCATTACATCCTGTGGCGGGACAGGATCGGCATTGGCCGGTGAGCCCAGCAATTGGCCAGCGTCGGGTTTGAAGTAGAAGCTTTCGTCGATACCGATCACCGCCGGCCAGCGGGAGAAGTCCGTGTTTTCGGGGCCGTCAAAGGTAAAGGCGGAGCGTCGGCACGGTTGCAACCCAACGGGCGGCACGCCGCACTGCTGTGCGACCTGATCGGCCCAGGCGCCTGCGGCATTGACCAGGTGGCGCGCGCGCAGTTGGCGGCCGTCGGCCAGTACCAGGTGCCATTGAAGGCCTTCGCGGGTGGCGCCTTTCAGTTGGGCATCGCAGTGCAGCACCCCGCCGGCCCGCCGCATGGCCCGCAAAAAGCCCTGGTGCAGCGCATGCACGTCGAGGTCGCGGGCATCGGTCTCGAGCATCGCCCCGGCAACCGCCTCGGGGCGCAGGCACGGCACCAATGCCAGGGCCTGCTCGGTATCAATCAATGACACGTTGCCGGCCTGCGCCCGGCTGGTGGCGAAGGCTTGTTGCAGCAGGGATTGCTGCTCTTGGCCGGCGATGTACAGGCAGCCGCGCGGTTCCAGGAGTGCATGTTCGGTGAACGCGGCGGGCGGCTGCTCATAGAAGCCTCGGCTGGCGCGGGTCAGGGCCTGGATCTGTGGCGTGCCATAGCTCTCCATGAACATTGCAGCAGAGCGCCCGGTGGCGTGGTAACCCGGCTGGCTTTCACGTTCGAGCACCACGACACTGGCCTGGCCGGCCAGGCGATAAGCCAGGGAGGCCCCCGCAATACCACCGCCGATGATGGCGAAATCGAAACATTCGCTGTTGGGCACTGCGAGTACCTCCTGTCTCTGGGGAAGGAACGACATGCCCTTTCCTGTGTTTTTATAATTCTCAGATAAGAGAAATGTAAGATATGAGAATTTTCCAGTCAACCCACAACCATGAGGTATTATTCCTGCCCATGCCCTGGCTCAGCTCCAGGCACCGTTTTTTGTACGACAGAGAGCCTGCATGAGTTCCGATTGCGCCTCGGGTTCCACAACCCATCCCTTGATAGATCGCGCCCAGGTTGGCGCCCGCCTGCGTGTGATCCGCAAGCGCCAGAAGTTGACGCTCAAACAACTGTCCGAGCGCTCAGGCGTGGCTTTGTCGACCTTGTCGAAGATGGAACTGGCGCAGGTGTCGGTAAGTTATGAAAAACTGGCGGCTGCGGCGCGGGCCCTGAATATAGATATTGCCCAGCTGTTCAGCCCGACCAGACAAGGTGTCAGCGCCCAACAGCCTACGGTGGTCAGCACCGCCATCGACGGTGCGGCCGGCTACAGCACGGGCAATTATGACTATCACCCGATGGCCGGGGATTTCCCCGGGCGCAGCATGACGCCCATGTATGCGCGGATCTATGCGCGGGAACTGGGTCAATTCGAAGACTACATCCGGCACCCTGGGCAAGAGTTCGCGGTCGTCCTGTCAGGCCGCGTGCGCATTCAATTTGAAACCGGTGAATCCCTTAGCATCGGCTGTCGTGAGACGGCCTATTTCAATAGTGCAATCGGCCATATTTACCTGGCGGAAGGCGAGGATGGCACCGCCGCCGAAGTGATGGTGGTGATGTCGGAGTCCTGAGGCGCCAAGGCGTTTTTGGGCAGTGACCTCTACCGGTGCCCTGCAGTGATTGCCTGGTCTTTGGAGTAACACCGGATCACCCGCAGGGCGGTAAAAATGGCAACGCCGGGTGCGACCGCAAACACACCGAACAGCCAGCCGGCAGCATTGGCCGTGCCGGCGATGCCTGCGGGATGCGTAAGGCCGGCAAGGTTTGCCACCATGCCGGCGAGGGCCGCACCGAGGGCGGTGGCGAACAGTTGCACAGTAGTAATCGACGCGCCTGCCAAGTCCTGCTCGCTGGCAGGCGTCACCTGAAATACCCGGGTCAGCAAATGCGGCCACGCCAGCCCGACGCCAAACCCGACGGCGACGAGCGCCAGGCAGATCGGCGTGACCGTCAGCCAGCCACCGCTACTTTCGACGCGAATCAAAACGGCCAGTGCAGCCATGCCCGTCAAGCCAAGGATCGGGCCGGCAAGGATCGCGCGCCTGATGCCTTTGCCGCGCGCCCCGGAACTTGCGATTGAGCCCAGCGTCCATCCGCCCGCCATAAGCGCCGCGAGGTAGCCGGCGGCGAGCGGCGATTGATGGTGCAGGACCTGGAGGAAAAGTGGCACGAAGATCTCGCCACTGGTAACGGCCACCGCAAGCAAGGACAGGGTTGCATACAGCACTCCCAGCGCGGAGGTGATCCTGAAGGCGCCCGTTGGCAGCAGTCGATGGCGGGCGCGGCTTTCTGTGACTATCAGCAGGCCAGTCAGTATCGCGGCGGCACCCAGACCGGCGATGTTCCAGGCGAGTGTTGACGAGACGCTGGCGGCTGAAACCGCAAGCACGGCCCACGTCAGGAACACCAACTGGGCCAGAGGGAGCGGCAAGCGTTGTGATCTGATGGCGTTGCGTTTGGGCAACACCACGGTAGCCAACAGGGCGAACAACGCGGCGACAGGGATGAGCGACCAAAAAGCCGCGCGCCATACGCCGAGTTCAGCGAAGACGCCACCGACCGCCGGGCCGATCAGTGTGGCCACTCCCCACATGCCCGACACCAACGCCATCGCTCGCGGCCACAAGGTTTCATGGAACACCAGGCGGATCATCGCGTAAGAGAGCGCGAACAGAAAACCGCCACCCAACCCCTGGATCAGACGGCCGGCCAGCATCACGGGCATGGATGGGGCAAACGCACAGATCAGCGCACCGGCTGCAAACACCAGCGTGGCGAGGGTGTAGGCGCCGCGTGCCCCCAAGCCGACCAGGAGCCTGGCTGACAATGCTGAGCCAAGGATCGAGGCGGTGACGAACAGTGTGGTGTTCCACGCGTAGTAGTCGATACCGCCGATGTCCCGGACAACTGAGGGCAGGATCGTAGTCGCAATGTAGACGTTGATCGCGTGGAGCACGACGCCCCCTGCCAACGCCAGGGAGCGCACGCCATTGGCGCCAGAGAGGAGGGTGGCCCAACCTGCATTTGGAGGATCATCGACCTCTGGTACCGGTTGCGAACGTTGATCTGGTGAGGTGTGGTGGGTATTCATAGGGAGGCCACGTTGCGATTCAGGCACTCCTTATAAAACCTCAAGTAAGGTTCAGGTCAAGACCCAGGTCAGCCTCCATCTCCGAGTACAACTGGCCTTTCAAAAGACCTTGCAAGGGATAGCCCTGTGGGCAAAAGCCCATCAATGTGCATCCACCAGACGCTGCAAGGCGCCATCACGGATCGCAAGCACTTCAAATAGTCCCAGGGCACGCAGGGCCGGCAGGCTGTCGATCAGGTCCTGCTCGGCAGCGCTGCGCGCCGCGGGCGTGGAGGTAGGGGCGGTCCACACTCTGGCGTTGATCAGGAAGGCGCCAACGCTGCCTTTACGAATCATGACGCCGTTGCGTTGTACCTGGTTTTTGTCATCGGGCAGCATATCTTCTGCGCGCATGGTGTTTCCTCGCTAGGTGTTGAAGACCTTGACTATAAGGGCGTAGTGTTGGCTGATTTACGTTATTGAAGACAATCAATAACCCAATAAGGCCACTCATGCCAGCTGCCTTGATTTCCCCCGCCGAGGCCTCCTCGGCCGAGGATCCGTTGATTGTTGCAGTGATCCGCAAGGAGCTTGAACCACGGGTTACCGAGCGCCACGGCCATGCGCGGGGCCAGTTGCTTGGCGCAACGTCGGGCCTGCTTTCGGTGGATGCCGGTACCAGTCAGTGGGTGGTGCCTGCGACACATGCCGTGTGGATCCCGCCCAATATCCCCCACGGCGTGCGTTCCCATGGGCCGTTTGCCGGGTGGAGCGTTTACGTGCGCGAACTGGCGTGCATTGATTTACCTGAAACGCCATGCATCCTTGCAGTGTCCGGGCTTCTGCGAGAAGTAGTTGCCCGTGCTGCGGGGTGGGGAGCCAAGCCTCTGGACCAGGCGCAGTCGCGCTTGGCCGGTGTAGTGCTTGATGAAATACAGACTCTGCCCCGGGTGGCCCTGGGTTTGCCGATACCTCAGGACGCCCGGTTGCGCAAGATTGCCCAGGCGCTGTCGGATCACCCCGATGACGAGCGCGGCCTGCAGGCCTGGGCGACCTGGGTGGGGATGGCACCGCGCACGCTGACACGGCGCTTTGTGGTGGAGACCGGTTTCAGCTTTACCGAATGGCGTCAGCGGGTGCGCCTGCTAAGGGCCCTGGAAATGCTTGCGGCGGACATGTCGGTCACCCGTGTGGCCCTGGAATTGGGCTACGAAAACGTCAGCGCTTTTATTGCACTGTTTCGTCGCACGTTCGGTGTTACACCGGGTCGCTACTTTGCAAACTGCCTTTGAGGCCGGGCGCGCCCTAGCCGGGATCCGATCCAATACGAGCGACCTGTCAGATTCCGTCACGGCCTACGCGGCATGGGGGCCGCGCGATGGGAGTGACAACGCGCTGATCAACTCCAGCACCCTGATCAACGATGTGGGTGACATCAGTTCTTCGGCGAGTAGCTCGACCCGCAGCGGCACCCAGCAATCCGGTGAAGTAGGCCTGAAGGGCAAATTCCAGACCGGGCCTGTGGGCCACGCCTGGACCCTCGCTACCACCCGTTTCACCTCCGACAACAGCTTCAAGGACGCCAGGGCCGGTATTCCCGGTACCACCCATTTCGACAACCTGGACTTTGGCGACACACCGACCTTCCCGGGTTATGGCGTGACCACCTCGCAGACCCGCGCGACCCTGGGCAGTTATGCGCTGGCCGATACCCTGTCTTTCGCCGATGACCGCGTGCAATGGACCGTGGGCGCCCGCCGCCAGCGCGTGGAAAACACCACCGAGAACTTCGGTGACCGGGCGTCGAAAGTCCGCTACGACGAAAGCCGCGTCTCGCCGGCCACTGCGCTGTTGGTCAAAGTGACGGACAAGGTGTCGCTCTATGGCAACTACATCGAAGGCCTGAGCCAGGGCGCTACGGCACCTGATACGGCGGCGAATCGCGATGCAGTCATGCAGCCTTACCAGACCAAGCAATACGAGGTAGGGGCCAAGGTCGACCTGGGCACGTTAGCCCACACCGTCAGCCTGTTCCAGATCGAGAAACCGAGTGCCTATACCAATCCGGCCACCAATATCTTCGGCGTCTACGGCGAGCAACGTAACCGTGGTGTGGAGTGGTCGTTCTTCGGTGAGCCGCTACCGCGCCTGCGCCTGATGGGGGGCGCGACCTATACCCAGGCGGAAATGACCAAGGTGGTCGCCGGCGGCGTCAAAGGCGAGCAAGTCACCGGCGTACCTAAGGTGCTCGCCAAGCTGGGCACCGAATACGACCTGCTTGACGTGCCTGGGCTGACCTTGATCGGTAATGTCAACCATACCGGTAAGCAATACGCGACCAACGACCATCGGGTCTCGCTGGACGCTTACACCACCTACGATGCGGGCGCGCGCTATGCCTTCAAGGTCGAGACCAAGCCGGTGACCCTGCGCGCCACCGTGCAGAACGTCACCAACAAGGCGTACTGGCTCGGTTCGTGGAACGGCGGTGACGGCAGCGGCCTTTCCGGTGGTTTGGGTGCACCGCGTACCTTGCTGGTCTCGGGTACCGTAGATTTCTGACGGGGCCTGGAGCAACGCATACAAAGACGCCTGCAGCGATGCAGGCGTTTTTTTGTCTGTGGCGCGTAACCCCAAGCGGCACCGATCAGGTTGACGTTTTCCCTGCGCATCATCGACCGGCTGCTGGATTTCAGTACGGCGGTCACCGATGGCTTGTTTTTCATGTCGTCCGCGGACCTGCTGGAGGAACTTGCGAAGCGTGAACCTTAGACCGCCGCCCGGTCACGGTCACTTCGCCACCGCCGACATCAGCAACTTGCGAATTTCACCCGTAATCGCACTTTTGGTGCCTTGCTCCAGAATCCCTACCCGGCGTACTGCGAGGTCCCCCGGCAGCGGCAATACGCGCAAGCTGGGGTCTTTATGCCAGTCAAAATTTTTCAGCAGCGGTACGATCGCCACTCCGACTTGCTGACGCACCAGGTCGGCGATGCCGATGATCGAGTTCAGCTCGAGGATTTCCAACGGCTCCACCGATTCACTCTTGATGATCGACTGCACCTTGCGGCCTACGGCGGTGGAACGGTCATAGCGAATGAACGGCTGGGTCCTGAGCAATTCCACGGCGTCGTTGATGCCGGCGGTTTGCGCGGTGTTGGCGAGCATGACGATGGGCTCGTTGTAGAGCAGGGTCCAGCTCAATCCGTCAAAGTTTTGCCGTGCCGTCTCGATCAGCAATGCTGCGTCGAGCTTGGCGGCGTGTACCAGGTTGACCACTTCGTCGGAGCGGGCGGTCATCAGGTTGACGGATATGCGAGGGTGCAGCTTTTTCAGTTGCACCAGGCAATTGGCGAGCAGGCCCATGCCGGAGGTAATGCCGCCGATGGACACTTCACCCTCCATGGCCATGCCATCGGGTGCCTCGGCAATCATTTGCTCGTAGTCCGCCAACAGGCGCTTGGCCTTGGGCAGTAACAACACGCCATCGCGGCTCAGCTTGATCTGTCGCTGGCTACGGTCGAACAGCGGTCGGCGCATCTCTTCTTCGAGGGCACGCATTTGCTGGCCAACGGCTGCGTTGGTGAGGGCCACACGGTCGGCGGCGGCGGCAAAACTGCCGTACTCGGCGACGGCGATAAACGTCTTGAAGAAACGAATGTTGCTCATGGGGAGGACCGCGTTTATGGGCTCGCCTGCATGGTAAAGGTTTTGTTTACATTGGCTAAAGTTAAATTAGTTTTTCTTTTTATAGTGCTCGACCAATACTCAAGTCCGAACTGACTTGGCGAACTTTCTCAATGAGCAATCCAGATATCAGCCCTGAAGACGCAGCATTACGTGCGGCAAAAAACGTCTATCACCTTGGCGCGACCACCGTGTACTCCCACCATCAGGACAGCCGGTTTGCCTACACCCTTTACGTGCCTGAAGCCATCGAGGACACCTCCCGGCCGGTAGATCTGGTGGTCTCGCTGCACGGCTCGACCCGTGCGATGGAGCTTTACCGCAATGGCTTCGCGGAATTTGGCCGCTGGAACGATTGTGTGATCCTGTCGCCGCTGTTCCCGGTCGGCGTGCTGGGCGACGGCAATGGTGATGGCTACAAGCAGATGGTCGAAGGCGATATCCGTTACGACCAAGTATTACTCGACATGATTGCCAGCGTTGGCAAGCGCTACGGTCGCAGCTTCGATACCTTTGCACTGTTCGGCTATTCCGGTGGAGGGCAATTCACCCATCGCTTCTGCTATCTGCACCCCGAAAAACTCTGGGCTGCGTCCATTGGCGCGCCGGGCTCGGTGACCCTGCTTGATGCCGATCAGGACTGGTGGGTCGGCGTGCGGGACTTTGCCACACGCTTTGGCAAACCGTTGAACCTACCAGCCTTGCAGCGATTGCCTGTGCACATGGTGGTGGGTGATTCAGACCTCGAAACCTGGGAAATTACCCACCGAGAAGACGGCAAACACTTCATGGCCGGTGCCAACGCTGCCGGACGTACGCGACCAGAGCGCCTGGCTACCTTGAAGTCCAGCTTCGAGGCTGCCGGTGTGCAGGTGCACTTCGACCTGCTGCCCAACGTCGCGCACCAGGGCATCAAGGCCATGCCGGCTGCCCAGGACTTTTTCGCCAAGGTGTTGCGCCACAAGCGCAGCTTGGGCTGATACACCGCAGGTGATGCACTCAGAAAAGACCGCATAACAATAATCAAGGATTCACTCATTCTGATGCCGGTCCTGCCTTGGCTCCCGCCACTGACCGGAAAATTCCTTCAAGGAGTCTTTCTCCCGTGAATAGTTACGTAAAGACGGCATTGGCCGTCGTAATGTCGGCGTGCACCTTTTCCATGGCCGTTGCCCAGGACAAGGTCATCAGCGTTGGGCTCAACGGTGATATCCGCAGCACCGACCCAGGCGTCAACCGCGACGACAACACCGACGCGGTGATGATGCATATCGTCGAAGGATTGGTGGCGTACCGTGAAGACACCAGCATCGCCCCGATGCTAGCCAGCGGCGTTGACGTTTCGGCGGATGGCCTGCGCTACACCTTTACCCTGCGCGACGGCGTGCACTTCCACAACGGCCAGCTATTGACGGCCAAGGATGTGCAATGGACCTGGCAGCGCTACCTGGACCCCAAGACTCAATGGCGTTGCCTGGCAGAGTTCGATGGCCGCGGTGCGGCCAAGATCGTTGATATCGCCAGCCCCGATCCGAAAACCGTGGTGTTCACCCTGGATCAGGCCAATGGCTTGTTCCTGGCCGCCATGGCCCGTCCGGATTGCGCGGGCAGCGGCATCCTGCATCCAGACTCCCTGGCCGCCGATGGCAGTTGGCGCGCACCGATTGGCACCGGCCCGTTCACCCTGGGAAAATGGCAGAAGGGCCAGTACGTCGAATTGGATCGCTTCAAGCAATACACCCCACGTGCAGAAGGCGCGGTGGACGGTTACACCGGCAACAAGCAGGCGTTTGTCGACACCGTGCGGTTCGAGGTGATCCCCGATTCGGCCTCGGCGAAGGCAGCGTTGCTGTCGGGTGGCGTGGACCTGCTGCCGGACGTGACCGCAATGGATGCCGCACAACTCAAGCAGGTCCAGAACCTGCAGATCCAGGTCAGCCCGATCATGACCATCAGCGGGTTGCTGTTCCAGACCCGCGACCCGTTGCTCAAGGACGTGCGCATCCGTCGTGCAGTGGCGTTGTCCCTGGATTACGCGCAGATGGTGGCGGCGTTGTCCGATGGTTTGTCGGTGGTCAACAACTCAATCATTCCCACAGCGAGTCCGTACTACGCCGGCACCGCGCACCAGGGTTATACCTACAACCTCGACGAGGCCCGGCGCCTGTTGAAGGAGGCCGGCTACAGCGGTGAAAAAATCCGCATGCTGGTCAACAAGCGCTACCCACAGATGTTCGACATGGGTTTGCTCAGCCAAGCCATGACCCAAGCGGCAGGGTTGAACATCGAGATGGAAACCCTGGAGTGGGGCACACAGTTGGAGCGTTACCAGACCGGTAGCTACCAGATGATGTCGTTCTCGTACTCAGGACGTTTCGATGCGGCGCAAAGCTACGAATCGGTGATCGGCGACAAGGACAAGGAACCGCGTAAGGTCTGGGACAACCCCGAAGCCCTGACCATATTGCGTGAGGCTCAGCGTGAAGTTGACCCAGCCAAGCGCCGGCCACTGTTCGACAGGCTGCACACGCTGATGCTCAAGGATGTGCCCATGGTGGTTATCTATAACGGCACTGCCATTGGCGCCATGGGCAAGCGCGTCGAGGGGTATCGTTCCTGGCCTGTTGCCAAGCCGCGCCTGTGGGGCGTGAAGCTGCTCGACACTTCCAAGTAAGGTGTAGCGCTATGTTTCGATTCATATTGCACAGGCTCGGCATGGCGGTGCCGACCCTGTTACTGATCTCGGTGATTGTGTTCGCCTTGATCCGCCTGATCCCCGGTGACCCGGCGCTGTTGATGCTAGGCGACATGGCCGACCCGCAAAGCCTTGCCGATATGCGCAGCAGCCTGGGGCTTGACCACTCAGTGGTGACCCAGTACCTGATCTGGATTAAATCGGTGCTCAGTGGCGACCTCGGTGTGTCCATCAGCAGCCGCCAGCCGGTGTTGGAATTGCTGCTTGAGCGCTTCAGTGTCAGTGCGACCGTGGTGCTGGTGGCAGTGTTGCTGGCGACCCTGCTCGCAGTGCCGGTGGGCTTGCTCGCAGCCTGGAAGCAAAACAGTGCGATGGATCTGGGCCTGGTGGCGACGGCAACGTTGTTGCTGTCGGTACCCAGCTTCTGGTTGGGTTTGTTGCTGCTGTATGTCTTCGGCATTCAATTGGGCTGGTTGCCGGTGATCGGTTACGTCGGCTTTGCCACTGACCCGATGAAAGCCTTGACCTATGTGGTGCTGCCGATCATCACCTTGACGCTGGTGGAGTTCGGTGCAATTGCCCGGATGGCACGGGCCAGCACCATTGAGGTGCTACGCCTGGAGTACATCGCCCATGCCCGGGCCAAGGGATTGTCGGAAAGCGCGGTGCTGTGCCGGCACGCCTTGCGCAACGCATTTGCACCGACCTGGACCTTGATTGGACTGATCCTTGGCAACTTGCTGGGCGGCATTGCGGTGCTGGAAACGGTGTTCACCTTGCCAGGTATCGGCCGATTGATGGTCGATGCGATTTTCTCCCGCGACTACCCGGTGTTGCAGGGATGCCTGCTGCTGGTCACCTGCATCTATGTGTTGGTCAACCTGTTGGTGGATCTGCTGTATCCGCTGTTCGATCCAAGGGTGAAGCTATGAACCTCAAGACTCCTGCCTTGCCCACCGTGGCGGCGATCCAGCCTCGGCGGCGCCGGCGTTACCCGCCGCTGAACGCCCTGATCGGCGCCAGCTTGCTCGCGGCACTGGTGTTGCTGGCATTGCTCGGCGTGGTGTGGACGCCTTACGACCCGCTCAAACTGGACCTGCTCTCACGCCTGCACCCACCGAGCGCCATGCATTGGCTGGGTACCGACGAGTTTGGCCGGGATGTGTTCAGCCGGCTGATCATTGGTGCGCGTACCAGCTTATGGATCAGCCTGCTCTCGGTCAGCGTGGCGGTGATCTGCGGCACGGTGATCGGCATGCTCGCCGGTTACTTGCGTGGCTGGACCGACCGGGTGCTGATGATGCTCAACGATGCGTTGCTGGCGTTCCCCGGCATTCTTATGGCCCTGGGCATCATGGCAATTGTCGGTGCGAGCCAGTACGGCATCGTGCTCGCCCTGGGTATCGCCTACACCCCTTCGGTGGTGCGGGTGGTACGTGGCAGCGTGCTGTCGCTGCGTGAGTTGGAGTTCATCGAGGCTTCGCGGGTGATCGGCAACTCCGAGCTGTACACCATGTTCCGTCACATCACTCCAAACTGTCTGGCGCCGCTGTGTGTATTGGCCACCAGCATGTTTGGCTGGGCGTTGCTCTCGGAGAGTGCGCTGAGTTTCCTCGGCCTCGGGGTTCCACCGCCGGCCGCGACCTGGGGCAGCATGCTCTCGGCGAGCCGCACTTATATCTCGACGGCGCCGTGGCTGGGGATCTTCCCGGGCATCTTTATCAGCCTGACGTTGCTGGCTATCAATTTGTTCGGCGATGCCTTGCGTGATCGTCTCGACCCACGCATGAGGAAATGAGCATGAGCGCTCCAGTCCCTTTACTGGCCGTTGAAAATCTACAGATTCGCGTCGGCGTGGACGGTCCGCTGGCCGTCGATGACTTCAGCTTCACCATGGCCCCCGGCGAAATCGTCGCACTGGTGGGCGAGTCGGGTAGCGGCAAGACTATGGCCGCGCGAGCTGCCATTGGCTTGCTGCCAGCACCGATGCAGGTGTGCGGTGGGCGCATCCTCTTCCAGGGGCAGGCGCTGGATAGCAGTAATGCCAAGGCCATGCGTGAAGTGCGGGGTGCGCGGATCGGCATGGTGTTCCAGGAACCGATGGTCTCGCTCAACCCCGCGCTGACCATCGGCCGGCAGATGAGCGAGGCACTCAAGCTGCATACCACGTTGGATTCGGCGACGATCCATGAGCGCTGCATCGCCATGCTGCAACGCATCGGCATCAAGGACGCCGAAAAGTGTCTGGCATCCTACCCGCACCAATTCTCCGGTGGCATGCGCCAACGCATCATGCTCGCCTCGGTGATGTTGCTGCGCCCGGCGCTGCTGATTGCCGACGAGCCGACCACGGCCCTGGATTGCCTGGCGCAACTGGATGTGATCGAGTTGATGCTGGAACTGACCCGCGAGCAGGGCACCGCGATTCTGTTTATCAGCCACGATCTGTCCCTGGTGGCGCGTTATGCCCACAAAGTCGTGGTGATGCGCTCGGGCAAGGCGGTCGAGCAGGGCCGTATCGAAGACATCCTCTTTGCCCCCGAGGCCGAATACACCCGGCAATTGCTGGACGCGCTGCCACGGCGCGGGGAACTGGTGCCACTGCCGACGGCCGATCGCGCGTTGTTGCAGGTCCGGGATGTGTGTATCGAACACCCGGGACCGCGCAGTTTCTGGGGGCGCAGCGTGCCCAATCGCGTGGTGCACTCGGTGAACCTGAGTATCGCGCCGGGCGAGACCCTGGCCCTGGTCGGTGGCAGCGGTTCGGGCAAGACCACCCTCGGGCGTGCGGTCGTCGGGTTGGTCAACCCCTGTGCCGGGGCGATCCTGTTCCAGGGCGTGGATATCCTCAAAGCCGCCAACCGGGCACACCGCCTGCAATGCCAGATGATTTTCCAGGATCCGTATTCGTCCCTCGACCCGCGCATGACCGTCGGCCAGATCCTCGCCGAACCGCTGCGCCATGAACCAGCCCTGACGGCCGTGCAAAAGCGTCAGCGGGTCACCGACACTCTGGTCGACGTAGGCTTGCCCGAACAGTTTCGCGAGCGCTTTGCCCATCAACTCTCCGGTGGTCAGCGCCAGCGCGTGGCGATTGGCCGTGCGTTGGTGCGGCGACCCAAGCTGGTGATTGCCGACGAGCCGATTTCGGCACTGGACATGACCATCCAGAAGCAGATCCTCGAACTGTTCGAGCGCTTGCAACGCCAATACGGCTTTGCCTGCCTGTTCATTTCCCACGATCTCTCGGCGGTAGAACGCATCGCCCACCGCGTGGCGGTTATGAACCAGGGCGAAGTGGTCGAAATGGGCCCACGTGACACGATTTTCGACGCCCCCCAACACCCTTACACCCGTCGGCTACTCGCCGCGGCCAGCCCCTTGGAGAAACGTGCGGACGGCAGTTACCGCCTCCGTGCCAGCGTGATTTAGGTACTGCTGCACCCCAGGCCACGGCATTAAAACCCAACCCTTCGCAAATCGACGATTTGCGAAGCGGGCGAAGCCATGGCCGAAGAAAACAAAAACAACCCCACTCAACCTGTCTGCCAGGAACCTACACATGAATAACCGCATCAATAAAGTTGTCACCAGTGCCAGCGTCATGGGCGCCGGTTTCATGCCCTTGTTTGCCCAGGCCGACTTAGTCGCCGATAGCAAAGCGGCGCTGGAGTTGAAGAACTACTACTTCAGCCGCGACTACCGCGAGTCCAGCGGACAGAACAAGCGTGCCGAATGGGCGCAGGGTTTTATCCTCAAGCTCGAGTCGGGCTTTACCGATGGTACCGTGGGCTTGGGCCTGGACGCGGTAGGCATGTTGGGCATCAAGCTCGATTCGAGCCCGGACAACTCCGGCACCGGGCTGCTGGCGCGCTCCAGCATGGCCGAGCCAGGCTCCCCCAGCTACGCCCGCCGAGCCCATGACAACTACTCCAAACTTGGCCTCACCGGTAAGGCGCGCCTGGCCAAAAGCGAGTTGCGCGTGGGTTACATGGTGCCTGACCTGCCGACGCTGCAGCCGAACCTGAGCCGCTTGTTCCCGCAGAGTTTCAGCGGTACTGCACTTACCTCCAAGGACATCGACAAGCTGACACTGACCGCGGGCCAACTGGACCAGGTCAAGCAGCGCGACTCAACCCATTACGAGGATATGGGGCTTACCAGTCAATACGGCGCCTACAAAAGCAGCGCCAAGAGCGATGAGTTCCGCTATGCCGGCGGCGAGTACGCACTCACACCGACGACCTTTGTGACCTACCAGTTCGCGCAACTGGAAAGCCTGTACCAACAGCATTACCTGGGCTTGAAAAACAGCTTCAAGTGGGGCCCTGGCATGTTCAAGACCGATATCCGCTACTTCAGCGCCAGTGAAGACGCTGCGGCCCTGGCCGGCAAGGTGGATAACCGGGCGTTGAGCACGCGCATCGGCTATGGCCTCTACGGCCACAACCTCAGCGGCGGTTACCAGGAACAGTACGGTTCGACGCCGTTCACGTATGTGGACGGTACCAACACCTACCTGTTCACCGAGTATCAACTGGCCAACTTCTCCCAGACCGGCGAGCGCGTATGGCATGCCCGCTATGACTATGACTTCGCCTCGCTGGGCATTCCGGGCCTGCTGTTCTCGATGCGTTATGCCAAGGGCGACAACGCCAAGGTCATCGGTTTCAACGGCGAAGGACGCGAGTGGGAGAGGGACTTGAGCCTCGGCTATGTGGTGCAGAGCGGCACGTTCAAGGATGTATCGCTGCGTTGGCAGAACGCCAGTGCCACGAGCAACTTCGCCCGTGACACCAACGAAAACAGAGTGATCCTGGGCTACACCGTGGCGCTCTGGTAGCGGTAATGGCGTGCAACAGGAACAGCCTGTTGCACGCCCAAGCAGTGGAAATGAGGGGATAGATCAGATGACGAGTTTGCCGTTGCGGCGGGCACTGCCCAGTCAACAACGCGTATCGGCGCGTGGCGTAAGTGATTTCATCGAAGCGGTGAACGCTGCGGACCTGGAGTTGCACAGCTTCATGCTGTACCGCGATGGCGCGGTGGTAGCTGAAGCGTTCTGGGCGCCTTATTGCGCCGCACGCCTGCATGTCCAACATTCGGCGACCAAAAGCTGGGTGTCCATGGCCGTCGGGCTGTTGGTGGATGACGGCGCGCTGTCGTTGGACGCCAAAGTGGTGGATTTTTTTTCCGCCGATTGCCCGGCATCCATCAGCGCCAACCTGGCGGCCATGACCGTTCGGGATTTGCTGACCATGCGCACCGGCCACCGCCAGGGCATCTCTGGTGGCGCCTGGCGCGGGCGCAGTGACAGTTGGGTGCGGTTGTTCCTCAATGAGCCGGTCGAAGACCCGCCAGGGCACCGGTTTATCTATAGCAGTGCGTCGAGCTTCATGCTCTCGGCGATTGTCAGCGTGGTCAGCGGCCAGACGGCGTTCGAGCTGTGCAACGTACGCATCTTCCAACCCATGGGCATGGGCCCCATCGAGTGGGACCTGGCACCTGGCGGTTTCAACACCGGTGGCAATGGCCTCAGTTGCCGCACCGAAGACTTGCTCAAGTTCGGCGTATTGCACTTGCAACACGGCAATTGGGAGGGGCAGCAATTGCTGTCCCGGGAATGGGTGGCCCAAGCGACCCGCGGGCATGTCGATGATGTATGGATGGGCGCCTTCGATGGCAAGCGCTACCTGAGCCGCGACGAGTCGAGCGATGCTGCTGTCACGCGTCGCGAAGGCTACGGCTACCAGTGGTGGATGACCCTGCACGGTGGGTATTACGCCTCCGGCGTGTTTGGCCAGCAGTGCATTGTGTTACCTCGTCATAACGCGGTGATTGCCTTTACCGCGGGGCTTGCCCTGGGCGAGCGGCGCTTGCACAGCCTGCTCTGGGAGCATCTTTTGCCTGCGCTGGACGTGCCCACCGAAGGCCCGGCGGATGCCGGCCTGGCGGCGCTGCTGGCGCATCAACAGCGGCCGGTCCTGTCTGGCGCCGCGAGCTCGCCGCGCCAGGCTGAATTCAGCCGCACGTTTGTCATGCAGGCCAACGAAGACCAGGTCAGCGAAGTACGCCTGGAGTTCGGACCTGAGCATTGTGACTTTTACCTCACCGACCCCCGTGGCACCCACTGCATTCGTGCCGGGTTCACCGCCGGCATCGAAACCCAGACCAGTATGACCGGCCACTATCTGCATCACCAATACCAGCCGGAACTCACCCCGGTGGTGGCGCAGGCGCGCTGGACCGAAGACGGGGTGTTGAGCATGACCTGGCAGTTTGTCGAGACGGCGTTTTGTGATCGGGTCACCTGCCGTATCGAACACGGCACCTTGTCCGTGGACCGCAGCGTCAACGTAAATGCAGGCCCGTTGCAGCGCCCGACGCTGACCGGCCACCCAGCCATCGCTTTGCAGGAGTCGCCATGAACGATCTTTCCAACCCTTCAATTTCCGCGCGCGGTGCGTTCTGGGCGCCATTCACCCCGATGCGCCAGTTCCAGCAACAACCGATGATGTTTGCCAGCGCCGACGGTATGCACTACACCACTACCGATGGGCGCCGCGTACTCGACGCAATGGCGGGGCTATGGTGCGTGAATGCCGGGCATGGCCAACCGAAAATCGTCGAAGCCATTCGCGAAGCAGCGGGGCGCCTGGACTTCGTCTCGTCATTCAAGATGAGCCACCCACAGGCCCAGGAAATGGCCGAGCGCCTGATCGACATCAGCCCCGCCGATATGGAGCAGGTGTTCTTCACCAACTCGGGTTCTGAAGCGGTGGATACCGCGCTGAAGATCGCGCGGGCCTATCACCAGGCGCGTGGTGATTGCCGCCGGACCAAATTTATCGGGCGTGCCAAGGGCTACCATGGCATGGGCTTCGGTGGGCTGTCGGTATCCGGTATCGGCCGCCAGAAGCGTGACTTTGGCCCACTGCTGGGGGAGGTCTCGCACCTGCCATTGCCCTATGACGCGGGCATGCGTTTTAGTGTCGGGCAGCCGCAGCAGGGCGCCAGTTACGCTGATGCGCTGACACAACTGCTGGATATCCAGGACCCTAGCACCGTGGCTGCGGTGATTGTCGAGCCGGTTACCGGTTCCGGCGGGGTTTATCCGCCGCCCCAAGGCTATTTGCAACGCTTGCGCGAGATTTGCACACGGCACGGCGTGCTGTTGATTTTCGACGAGGTAATCACCGGCTTTGGCCGCGTCGGCGCGCCCTTTGCCGCGCAAGCCTTCGGCGTCCTGCCGGACCTGATCACCACCGCCAAGGGCCTGACCAACGGTGCCGTGCCCATGGGCGGCGTGCTGGTCAGTGGCGCGGTGTATGAAGCGTTCATGGCCGGGCCGCCGAATGTCATCGAACTGATGCATGGCTACACCTATTCAGCGCATCCACTGGCGTGTGCGGCCGGGTTGGCGACCCTCGAGGTGCATCGTGAATTGAGTATCAACCAGCACGTCAACGCGGTCAGCGGGCTGTGGCAGTCGACCGCACTCGCGCTGCAAGGTATCGGTGCGGTGCTGGACGTACGCGCGATCGGTTTGCTCTGCGCGGTAGAACTCGAGCCGCGCCCAGGTTTCCCCGGCGCGCGTGGCAGCGAGGTTGCGCAGTGGTGCTTTGACAACGGCGTGCTGGTGCGCGGCTCTGGCGACACCATTGTGATTTCGCCGCCGCTGGTCATCAGCCCGCAGGAGATCGCCCAGGTGTTCGACACCCTGGCGAGTGCCCTGAAACACGTCGCCTGAAGGGAGTCCAAGGTATGTCGGATCTGTTTGAGTTCTACATTGGCGGTGCCTGGGTCAAGCCCCACGGCACGGCCGTTGAAACCGTGGTAAACCCGTCCACCGAGCAGATGGTTGCGCGCATCATCCTTGGCGACAGCCATGATGTGGACCGCGCAGTCGGCGCGGCCAGGCAAGCGTTTGCGGGGTTCGCGGCCAGTTCGCTTGAGGCGCGTATCGACCTGCTACAACGTATTATCCAAGCCTACAAGCGCAACAGCGAAGCGCTGATCGAAGCGGTTCACCTGGAAATGGGCGCGCCGCTGTCCCTGGCCCGCAGCGCCCATGTGCCGGCAGGCCTGGGCCATCTGGTACAGGCGTTGGATGTGTTACGCGAGTACCGCTTCGAGCGTCGTCTGGGCAATACGTTGGTGGTACGCGAGCCCATTGGCGTGTGCGCCCTGATCACGCCCTGGAACTGGCCGCTTAATCAACTCACCTGCAAACTCGCCCCCGCGCTGGCCGTGGGCTGCACCGTGGTGCTCAAACCCAGCGAGCGTGCGCCATTGTCAGCCCGGATCATTGCCCAGGTGCTGCATGAGGCCGAGGTGCCAGCGGGGGTGTTCAACCTGGTCAACGGCGACGGGCCAGGGGTGGGGGCCGCATTGGCGCGCCATGCCGAGGTGGACATGGTGTCTTTTACCGGTTCCACCCGTGCCGGCGTTGCAGTGGCCAAGGCGGCGGCGGATACGGTCAAGCGTGTGTCCCAGGAACTGGGCGGCAAATCCGCGAATATCCTGCTCGACGATGCCGACCTGCCCAGCGCTGTGCGTCATGGAGTGTTGGGCTGTATCCGCAACAGCGGCCAATCGTGCAATGCACCGACGCGGTTGTTGGTGCCGCGTGCGCAGCAACAGGCGGCGATTGAGATCGCCGAGCAAGTACTCACGCAGGTGTGCTACGACGACAGCAACCCGATCACCGCCATCGGCCCTCTAGCCAACGCCATGCAGTTCGAGCGGGTACAGGACATGATCGCCCAGGCCATCGCCGAAGGCTCGCGGTTGATCGCCGGAGGGCTGGGGCGGCCGGCAGGCGTTGAGCGTGGCTACTATGGGCAACCGACTCTATTTGCCGACGTCACACCGGATATGCTGGTGGCACGCGAGGAAATCTTTGGCCCGGTCTTGGCGATCATCCCGTATGACAGCGAAGCCGAGGCAATAGCGATCGCGAACGACAGCCCCTACGGCTTGTCTGGTTACGTCACCTCGGCCAACCTTGAACGCAGCCGCAGGGTCGCCCGGCAACTGCGTACCGGCATGGTCCACCTCAACGGCGCCCGCGCCGACCAGGCTGCGCCGTTTGGCGGCTACAAACAGTCGGGCAACGGCCGCGAGTGGGGAGAGTCTGGGTTTGACGAGTATCTGGAGAGCAAGTCGCTGTTTGGGTATTAAGTGGTTTCAGGCATGAATTTACAGGCTGATCCGGCGACGATCATGGCGTTTTGTCTGATATTGGTCGGCCAGTTAATCCGTTGGGCCAGGTCGCTGATCAGTCGTCAGGCAAGTGCAACTGCACTTCCATGGCGTCATGAAGGAGCCTGACGACCTCGATCACGTCGTCGTTTGCCACACGATAGAACACGATATGGCGTGGGTTTTTGACCATTCCACGGGCTTGTTTGGCCTGCTGGCGTGAATAGATGAGGTGATAGCTGCGAAGGCCCGGTGCAAGCTCATCGCGGTCGTGGCTGCCAATGCGATAAGGCGTGTCGGCGAGCGCTTGCAGCGTCGCGAGGATGAGCATCTGGTAGCGCTGGCGTGCCTGATCGCCGAACTGCGTCTGGGAGAGCCTGAGGATGTCGACAATGTCGGCGCGTGCCGCGTTGGAAATCCGATACTGCGGCATGCTCAGTGTTTCTCGCGCGCGGGGAGGGTTGCCTCCAGGCTCAAGCCCTCGAGGTAGTGCTCCAGATCCCCTTCGTTCACCTGAGTAAAGCGCCCGTGCTCAAGATCCATGATGCCGATCGAGGTCGCCTGACGCAGCGCCTCAATTTTGGCGGTGTCTTCGGCGACGCGCTGCTCCAATAAACGCAAACCCTCTCGCATCACTTCGCTGGCATTCTGATAACGGCCGGACTGCACCAGGTCATGGATAACCTGTTCTTGGTGAGGGGTGAGCACAACGTTTCGCGTCGCCATAACTTAGCTCCAGTTCCATGCAAACGGGTACTTTTGATTGTTGGCATATTATGCCATCTTCGATGAGGAGAATAGCTTGGGGCCGACATCCGGCGATCAGGTGGTGGGCAGCGTCAATCAGCAAGGTTCAAAGTGATACATCCCTAATAAAGCAACTGCAGATTGATTTGAAGGCTGATATGCCTGACTGTGCATGCAGGAGGCGCGCGATGTGTGTTTCTCGATCCGCCCTGAAAATCGATCGGCATGTTCGATGCCCATCAATATTTGCGTCTAGAGGTATCAAGAGAGGTCCCAATGCCCTATGAGTTAGAAAATCGACTGGTGATCGGCGTCGCTTCCAGCGCTGTGTTTGATTTTCGGGCATCGGACGCAGTGTTTCAGAGTCAGGGGGGAGGAGAAATACCGCAAGTTTCAGCAAAAAAATCTTCACGTTCCGCTTCCTAAGGGGTAACCCAGGGCTGCTGGAGGAGTTCATGGTACGGATATCCAAAATCCAGTCAGCCGAAGAGAAGCACAAGAAGCTCAATCCTAAATACGAAAACCGCATACGCGTCTCGATCGTCACAGCCCGCAATGCTCCGTCTCATGAGCGTGCGATGAATACACTCAAGAGTTGGGGTGTCATGGCTAATGACGCATTCTTCCTGGGTGGCATCGAGAAAGGCAAAATCTTGGGTGTATTGAAACCACACATCTTCTTCGATGACCAATCAGGGCACCTTAAATCGACTAGCGCAGTTGCTCCATCCGTGCACATTCCTTTCGGCATCACCAACCATGTCGCGACAGTGGTTGCGTTAGAGCCTGAAGCTGATCATGTCCAGCAGGTGGTGTAACACGGAGGTTTGAGCGCGTAGTGCTACAGAAATCCGTATAGGCTCCTCGGGCACCCGTTGTTGGATAGGGTAATTAGGCTTGCTCGCGAACCTGCATCCAGTCGAAAAAAACTTCGGATGCAAAGCCGACGCCGCAGTTGGCGTCGAACCGCTCGTTGATTCTGACGAGAGTCATCTGCTGATTGTGGTGAGGTCGGGAAAAAAGCTCCACTAGGTTCGCTGTGCAGGAAGAAATCGCCGAGCTTTGCCCCGCAATTTTCGCAGTGATTCATCAGGTAGCGGCTGCATGCCGCTTTGCTGTAGGCCTGCTTGAACTTGTTGGTGAAATGATGGATCTGCTTCGCTACCAAGGGAGAGAGGCTGACGACGTTGGAGACCGTTCCGCGATACCCATGGCACTTCCATTCGCCGAGGTTCCTTGTGAGCTCGAAATCTTCGTCCTCATCCTCGTAGTAATCGAACTCTTCATGTTGCTCCGACAGCTTGAATGAGAACACGCGGGTCAAATTTGAGCAGTTCCAGCAGTCGGATACTGACTCTATAACGTAGTAATACGGTGCTCTGACGCTAAATTCAGGTCCGTGCTCCAGGTTCGCGTGCTCTGTTACGGGCAGCCATTGAGCCAAGGGGCTATATCTCGGCTCCCCTCAGGGCAGTAGCCAAGTACTGTTTGGGGTGGTTGAACAGATGCCGACTGCCTGGCACTGCTCCAGAATCGGCAGAATGTAGGTGATGTTGGTACGCCCCGGCTTGCCATCTTCTCGGTAACGAGCCGCCTGGCACAGTGGGCCGGCTTTTTCGTACGTATGGTTGGAGCTGATTTCAGCCGCTTGTGCTTGGCCGAAATGATTGTTTCCGGTGAGGTAGTCCAACGTTTGTTGGAAAGCTGTTCGAGTCAGCGCCAACTGCGAGTCTTGCGATCCGGTCTCAATCATAACGCGATCTGCATCAACGGTCGTGATACGGAAACGGGCGCTACGCGATGGTGTTTGCAGTTCCTTGCCTTGCAGGCGGCTGATCAATGCCCAGAGAGTGTTGTCGACTTGAATGATGTGCTGCATGGGATTACTCCTTCGTTACTGAGCGGACGCTAGCTTTAACCTGAAACAACTTATGGAATCTTGATACCCAACGCATTCAGCGATGGCGTATCCATCCGGCCATTCACGGTCAGCCCACTGTCCATCTGAAAGGCCATCAACGCACCACGTGTCGCCTTGCCCATCACCCCATCAATGATGCCTTGGTAATACTGGCGCACCATCAGCGCGGTCTGCACACGGGTGACCAGGTTGCTTTTCTGTTCATTGGTCGCGCGGCTCTTTGAAGTGCTCGAACTTGTCCCGCTGGTAGTGCCAGACGACTGATAAAGGCTGTTGCTGCTTGGGGAACTGCTCGAAGCACTCGGCGTGCTGTAGCTTCGGGTACTGGTAGCGGGTGGGCTGTAGTAGCGAGGTGCGCTATAGCCACCCGAGCCACTGTAGTGAGAACTGTGCGAACTGTGGGACCGATGGGAACTGTGCGAGCGATGCGCCGCATAGATGTTGACTGTGTTTGGCGCATTGAGCGTATCGGCAAATACCGGGGGCTGTAGCTTGTCGTTGGGTTGCCAGTTTGCATCGGCGAGCGACAGATGGCCCGCATGTGCCAGGGCGGTACCTGCCATTGGCAGCAAGCTGATCCCACTGATCAGGACTTTCCAGCGGTCGAGCAATTTCACTGTGCACTCCTTGCATAGGCGCTAAAGGCCTCGTTCGAAAGTAGTTGTACGCCGCGACTCTGCCAGCGGTCGGTGTGGGATTTGAAGAAGCCAGAGCATTGTTTGACGGCAGCACATTGCTGGCAGGTATCGATGAACAGGTTCTTCCAGTCCGAGATGCTCTGGCGGGCGAAACGCGAGAGGTGGGCCGGGATCAGGCATAGGGGCAAGTTATAGATCGAAACCGGCATTCCGCGGTTGAACAGGAAATACACGGCCTGGCTCAACGACTCCTGATAGTCCAGCGGGTCAATCCACAGTTCTTCGTAGTTCTTCCTGGCCAGGCCGGTACTTTCGATACCCATCAGTGCAACATGCCGCACGAAGGGCAGGTTCCTGAACACGTAGTGGGCGAGCTCTGGCAAGCGTGGTGTGGTCAGGCGATTGAGCACCACGCGTATCTCTATGATCTGGTTGGCGCGCGCGAGGTTGTAAAGACCTTGCAGGGTTTCGCTGAATGCCCCTGAAGCCTGCACCACATGGTCATGGTCTTCGGCATTGTCGGCATATAGCGGGATGCCCCAGCTCAACTGAGGGTGGCCGATGGCAGAGAGTGCTGCGATCCAGCTCGGGTCTTGGAACAGACGCCCGTTGCTGAGCACATGAATGGATTTTTGCGGTAAAACGGCTTTGCACTTGGCCAGGATTTCGAGCAGGCCGTCGCGATAAAGCGTTGGTTCTCCGCCGCTGACTCCCAGACTTTCCTCGCCCGGGTCCATCAGGTCGATCAGCCGTAGGTTCTCCTCGATGTGCCAACGGTCATCGATATCTTTGGGCGGCTGCGAGCACATCAGACAGAGGCTGTTGCAACGATCGGTCATGAACAGCAGGTTACTGTCTGAGCCTCGTCGATAGAGCACTCGCACCAACGCGTTGCCGGGTGCGATGGCAATGACATCGCCGGGCTGCACGACATCCGCATTTTTGGGGGCGTGCAGGTACGGCCGCTCGCTGTCGAGGTCGCCGATCAATGGCTCCGGGATCAGGAAACCACCTACTGGTAATGAGAGCAGATGCGGGCTATGTAGCCGTTCTTCGTTTGGCAGCCAAAGTAGCAGGTCACCGAATTCAGCGCTTCCGGCACAAACAGCCAGGCCTTGTTCGATGAACTCATCCAGAGTGATGACCTTGAACAGTTTCGGCTCATTGAGGTGATGGATTTCGAAGTGGGTATCTTTGCGCAGCATCGCCATCAGCCCCTGTAACCCGGGAACCGGACATCGTTGTAAGAGCGCTTGTTCAACCAAGACAGCAGCACCCTTTGCACATTGTCGTCGCCATCGCGAAGCTGGCCGAAAAGATGCTTCAGCAGCCCCATGTTCTTCTTGCAGAAGCTGCTGAACACTCGGTGTCCGATTGGGTCAGCCTGACGGGCGTAGTGTTCGATGGGGTCAGCACCACAGTACGGGACAAGTGCGCAGTCGGAGCAGCCCGGCAGCGCCTCTGCCACACCACTGGCGAGCAACGCATTCATAACGGGCGATGCAAGTAATTCAGACAAGGGTTGCTGCACGGTGCCGAGCCTCAAGCCGTCTTCACCCATCTCCAGCAACATTCGGGCTTCGTCTGAGGGATAGACGTAACCGTCATAGTTATAAACCAGCGCCGCAGTGCCTGCGCCAGCGGGAGAGCGCAGGTCTACATAGCCGGAGGAGAAGGGTGTCAGGATATTCTTCAGCAACAGGCTCGTATAACTCTCTGAGAGGTATACGCCCTGTTGGTTGATATGCAGCAAATAGGCCAAAGCCTTCTTGTAGAAGGCCAGGTATCGCTCAATAGGGTAATCCAGTCGATGGGCACTCTTGGTGGCAAACCCATAAGGGCTCAGAGGCCGAAGCGAGATGCTGGAGAAGCCCTGGCTTACATACTCATCAATGATCGCTTCAGGTTGTTCGAGGCTTCTTGAGGTCAGCGTGGTAAGCGCGGAAACTGCATCATGGCCAAGGCGCTCACGGACCCACTGGATGCCTTTTACAGTGCGTTCGTAGGAGTCTCGTGACGGGGTAGGGCGGTTGGCATTGTGCAAGGGCGCCGGCCCATCGAGCGAGGTCGAAAACTGGATGCGATTTTGTTCTGCGAAGTCGAGTATTTCCTCCGTCAGGTGGTGCAGCGTGGTGGTGATGACGAACTGGATATCCCGTTGTTCGACCACGTTTCGCTCAACGACCCATTCAACAATCTGACGGACGCGCTCGAAGGCTAGAAGCGGCTCGCCACCCTGAAACTCCACAGTCAGGGTGGGGGCGTTCGATTCGAACAGGCGATCGACCGCCGCCTGTGCATCTGCTTCCGACAGGTCATGGCCGGTTCCCCCCAAAGGCGCCCGCGACACCTGGCAGTACTGGCAGGTGTGGTTGCAGCGCAATGTAACCACGAACAAGTGCAGTGCAGGGCCCTGGAAGAGGAAGTCCTTGCGGCTGCGATACTGCGCGGCCATTTCCAGGAACGGGTCATGGCGGCCTGGTTCGTAGATGAAGTGGCGGGCCAGCAAGTCCTTGTAAAAAGGTGTACTTGCTTGAACGTCGAAGTAACTGAGGGCTCGTAATTGCGCGTCGTTCACGTGCATGTACTCACCGGTATCGGAGGTGAGCAGGATGTCACGGCTATGTCCCATGTTCATGCGCATGAATCGAAAAGGCAGCAAGCGGTAGTGCTTGGCGTCTGTCGCAATCAGTGTCACTGGGAAATCCCACATCCAGCGAGCGCGGCTCGGGCCAGGACTTCGCGCAACCCTGCTGTTTCGCGGTTGATATGGTCGCGTAGGGCGAAGTCGTTCAGATGCTGAAGGATCAGCGAGTGAGCCTGCTCCGGGGAAAGCATTAACCTTACTTCAGCGGGGTGGGCCGTGAGGCTTATCTGATTGGCGTCAATACCGACCTGGATCGTGACAGTGTCGGCCAGAGAATAAGCGGCGCGTTGCACCACGCTGAGCGGGTAGGCTGCGCTGTCGAGTTTCAGCGTGACTGGCCATGTCATCGGAATCGGTCCTTCAAATCCATTGGAATCGTGTGGATTTTGCCGGTTGCCGAGGCATTATGCCATCATATTTTTTTACATTTGCACGCATTTGTCCGGCGTGGTGGGTGATGCGCTCACTACGGCCCGGCCATTGATACGGGGTAGGGCCGAGGGGGCATGTCCACCCATCCTCATCAATAGCCTGCTTGGCCTAAGCCTGGGGGCGTCCTTTTCGAGCCATCCAAAGCATGCCCTCATATGTGCCCCCAATGTAGCAATCCACTGGAAGTGAATGGAGCTCCATGGTTTATGGAAAGGCGGAAATGATCAGCCGAACAGCCTGCCAGACGACCCCTAAAGACTCTCAGGATCCCCCAAAAACATTTTGACTTGGCTCTAGGACGGTGTTTCCAGGTCGAACGAGTTTGTTTTTGCCCCCACTCGCACCGAATACGCGAATGGACGTGAAGGGCGGCTTCCGACGAACTCCAGTGTGGCAGTGGCTGGTACTCAGTGTTTTTCTCCCGCGGGGATCGTTGCCTCCAGGCCCAAGCTGTTGAGGTAAGGAGTCGAAAGATAACGCCGACTTACGCGGCCTCCGCTAATCGTTCACTGAGCATTTCTCCCTGGTGACGATGCCCTAGAACCTCGTAACCGACTACTGTGATGATAGGCGCAAACATGAGCACGACCAGGCACACTACGATGCTCATGCCCAACATAGCTGCGCCGATCGCAACCGCGATGACCACAACGGTCGCCAGCAAGAGCCATACGTGCAGTAGGTCAAAGTGGCGCACTAGAAAATAATGAAGCGCGTAAATCAGCCCAAGAAAGATCGCAAGCGGAATAGCTGTGGCGAGCAGAGCCGGTAGCACTCCAATGTGGGCTTTGTTCTCGATAAAGTTCGCCGCGACGTCCAGTCCCGCACCCGTTGCGACAATCGAGGCAATAATCAGTATTTGCCCATAGCTCCATACGAAAGCGCGCGAGCGATAAGCGTGCAGCACGTTAGCCGATGGCAGAATTGAATAGACCCACCACATTCCAAAGGTGATTCCGACACCTGCAACGCAGGCCAGTGCCGTTTCAGCCGTCCATCCCACATGCTCCATTTCCGCAGACAGGGCTGCGACCGTCCCCACCAACCCTTCGCCCAGGGCAATAATTGCGAACAAGCTGTAGCGCTCTGCAATGTGCTCCGCGTGCCACGGCGTGCCGCCGTCCCTGCGTTCCGCCAATATCGGACCTGCAAACTCGACTAGAAACCACAAAAAAAACAGTGTGATGGTGACGTCTATCGAAAGAGGAAAAATGAAAAGTGCTATCCAGCCGAGTTGCGCCACCGCGATCGCGACAGCGTAAGTGATGCAGGCGCGGCGCCTTGAAGGGTCTTGTTTCGCTGCTCGCAACCACTGAAATATCATCGCAATGCGCATGATCACGTAGCCCAGTACCATAACTGAAGCATCCAGCTGGTGACCCTCCTCTATTGAGGAGAACAGCCGTGGCAATCCGATCGCCAGCACGAGGACACCAGCCATCTGCACCATTGTGGTAATGCGAAAAATCCAATCGTCAGTATCGTAGGCTGATGCGAACCACGAGAAATTGGTCCAAGCCCAACAAATGCAAAAGCTCGCGAATCCGAACCCAATCAATGCAGTGGAGTAGTGGCCTGCTGCCAATGCATGTGCGAGTTGGGTAGCAGCAAACGCGAAGCAGGTCGCGAAGGTCAGGTCGAACAATAGTTCGAGAGACGAGGCAACGCGGTGTGTTTCGTGCGGATCGCGCCCGGACATCCGCCGTAGGTGATGGTGAAGAGCTTTAGTAACAGACGCCGATGTGCTCATGCGTGATCCCTCGTTGGCAAGCGCCATGTATCAAAGGTGGTTTGAAAAGTTATGTTCAACGTGACTCGCATAGGTCATTTCGCTTCCCGCGCGTGACGCCACAAAGAGGTTGGCTCAAGGAGTCGGCTATTCAGACACGTCCGCGTCAAGACGCATGCGCCGAATATCGCGCGAAGGGGGCGAGCCAAACAGTCGCTTATATTCCCGGCTGAATTGCGAGGCGCTTTCGTAGCCGACAAGGTTGCTGGCTTCGCCTGCGTCGAAAGCCTGGTTCAACATCAATTGCCGAGCCTCTTGCAGGCGCATTTGCTTTTGGAACTGCAGAGGACTCATACCGGTGATATCGCGAAAGTGCTGACGGAACGTTGATGGAGTCATGTGCGCGTGAGCGGCCAGGTCATCCAGATTCAAAGCTTGTTTGAAATTCTTCCTGAGCCAGGAAAGGGTTTGGGCCATTCGCTGACGCGGCGTGCCATCGGCAATGATGTGGCGAAGTTGGGAACCTTGGGGACCAGCTAACAAACGGACGACGATTTCTTGCTGAAGCAGTGGCGCAAGTGGGCTTACCAATTGCGGCTCGTCCAGTAGCCGTACCAGTCGCAAAAACGCATCGAATAAAGCAGGCTCCAGCTTGTGGACAGAGATTGGCTCATAGGCGGTCTCGGGCGAAGACGGCAACTCCATCTCATAGGCCACTTGCGCAATCTGGCGAATGTCCAGCTTCAGCATCATACCCAGCAGTGGTTCGCTGCGAGATGCCCGCGTGACGTGGGCAGTCACTGGCATGTCGAAAGTCGACAGCATCAATTGGCCAGGCCCGTAATTGTGCACCTTGTCGCCGACCATGATTTGCTTATAGCCCTGGGTAATGACGCCTATGCCCAGGTTATAGATGCAAGGCATCGGCTCGCTAACGCCATGACGGCGATGCATTGTCAGCGCGGGAAACGCTGTAGTGAAATCACCGTCAGTGCTGGCAAAACGCTGAATCGCGGCGGACAACTCTGCTGCCTGAGGGACATTTGCGGTTTTAGATCCCTGATCGTCGTGCATTTGGTAATTTCCTTAGCTAACTAAACGGAAAATGGTAGCAGCAGGCGCCGCTGGAAGTTGTAGCCCCCCTGAAATTTCCGTCTTTTAGGTAAAAAAATCTAAGAATCAGGCAATTTGGTCTTGGTTGTAGTGCAGTCCACTAGATGCAAGCCATGCCCGACCGTTGTTGCCTGGCCGTCCAGCATCGCAAGATCATTCGCCTCCCGCGTCGCTAATTGCCGAATCCGATTAATCAGGCAAGTAATCATAACTTTTGTGCAAGCAGTCGAGATGTTGCTCACCTACTCTTAAGCATCTGCGTGGACAACAAAGTGGTGACTGCATCATCAGAAATCGCGCCGTGGGTTATCCATTGGCTGTCACCGGATCAATCAAGAGCGGCGTAAAAAGATGCCGCCTGAATAACCTGGCATGTTCTGGAGAAAGTATTCACCAAGCCGTCTGTCCAACACCGTGAGTTCGCCTGAAGGACCTTTATAATGAAAATAGGACTGATCGCATTATTACTGGCATTGCCTATTTCGGGCACGGCACTGGCTGACAGCGCAGGCAGTTCCATGCCTCCGGCAGGTAGTGTCAGTAAAGCCGAGGGGTTAAAGGCTTGGCAGCGGATTGAAGCCGTGGTGACTCACCCGCGCTGCGCCAACTGTCACGTCGGCCCCAACAATATTCCAATGTGGACCATCGCCAGTGAGAACAAGACCCGCCCGCACGGCATGAATATCCACGCGGGTGACTCTCGAATAGGCGTTGAAACAGTGTCTTGCGTTGCTTGTCACGCAAGTTCGGACACACCAAACGTTGCCCCCAACATGCCGCCGCATGTGGGCCTTCCCTGGCAGCTCGCCCCAGTGGCATTCGAGTGGTTCGCAAAGACCGGCGCGGAGATTTGTACCCAGTTGCGCGACCCCAAGCGTAATGGGGGACGTGATGCCGCTGGCCTGGTTGAGCACCTTCATCATGACGCAAAGATAAAGGGCTTTATTCCCTGGGCCTGGGTTCCCGGACCTGGGCGCTCTACACCGCCAGGCAGTTTCGAGACGCACGTGCAGGACATGACCGTGTGGGGTGCTGCAGGCCAGCCTTGTCCCGAATGATGAACATATTGATGTGCTGCCAAACAGTTTTTGGCGAGCGATCTGCGAGTGTCTGGCACTCGCCCTTTAAACAGCCTTCGGGCAAACGCTTCGCAAGGCTGGCCTGGCGCCAGCCATTTAAACACCTACGGGTCGGAGGATTTCATGATCACGCTTAATATCAATAACAAGGACCTGCGTGTCGACGTTGCCCCCGATACGCCCCTGCTGTGGGTGCTGCGCGATAGTTTGCAGCTTACCGGTACCAAGTTCGGCTGCGGTATGTCCCTGTGCGGGGCGTGCACTGTTCACCTTAATGGTCAGCCCGTCCGCTCTTGCGTTACACCTGTCTCGGCAGCAGTCGAGGCGAAGATCGTCACGATTGAAGGTGTCGGCGATACCCCGACCGGTAAGGTAGTTCAGGAGGCCTGGCAACGGCTCGACGTGGTGCAGTGTGGTTACTGCCAGTCAGGTCAGATCATGAGCGCTGTGGCTTTGCTGCAAACCAATCGCTCACCTTCAGATACCGACATCGATCGAACAATGGGTGGCAATGTCTGCCGCTGCGCAACCTATGTACGCATTCGCGCGGCCATCCATGATGCTGCCAAGTCGCTGGCTTGAGCAACGAGGTAATGAATATGATCCGGTCTATCGAGAACGAAAGTCGTCGCCGCTTCCTCAAAGGTACAGCAGGCCTCACTTTGGCCGTTTATATGCCTTGGTCGCTGGCTGACAGCACCGCGCGCGTGGGAAAGAAGGAGGGAGAGTTTGAACCCAACGCTTTCTTGCGCATAGGCGAAGATAATGTCGTCACCGTCATCTCCAAACATTTGGAGATGGGACAAGGCGCTTACACTGGTCTGGCCACTTTGGTTGCTGAGGAGTTGGATGCAGACTGGGCGCAAGTCCGTGTTGAAAGCGCCCCGGCAGAGTCGCGTTACAAAAATTCGCTATTGGGTATTCAAGGTACCGGTGGCAGCAGCTCCATCGCCAACTCTTGGGAACAACTGCGCATGACCGGAGCTACCGCTCGCGCCATGCTGGTATCGGCCGCGGCTTGGCTGTGGAAAGTGCCGGCGCAAGAAATCGAAGTGGTAGATGGGGTACTGCGGCATGCTGCGTCGGGTAAGCAGGCAACATTCGGCCAACTTGCCAAGCTCGCCGCCGATCAGCCGGTCCCGGCCCAGGTCAAGCTCAAAGATCCCAGTGCATTCAAACTGATCGGTCGGCAGCAGTTGGCGCGTAAAGACTCGGCTGACAAGGTCAATGGCAAGGCGATCTATACCCAGGACATTCACTTGCCCGGCATGCTAACGGCTGTGGTTGCTCATCCGCCGCGCATTGGCGCCAAGGTGAAATCCTTTGATGCCAAGGCGGCGCTTGCCATCCCTGGAGTGGTACATGTGGTGCAGATCCCCAGCGGCGTCGCTGTTGTGGCGAAAGACACCTGGAGCGCAAAGAAGGGGCGTGACGCAGTAGCGATCCAGTGGGACGAGAGTGGTGCGTTCAAGCAAAGCTCCGAGCAGTTGTTCAAGCGCTACCGTGAGTTAGCCAAAACGGAGGGTACGGTTGTCCGCAACGATGGTGATGTTAATACCGGTCTTGCGGGCGCAACGCGTACGTTGGAAGCGGAGTACGACTTTCCCTTTCTTGCCCACTCGGCCATGGAGCCGATGAACTGCGTGGTCGCCCTGACTAAGTACGGTTGTGAAACTTGGCATGGTGCGCAAATGCAGTCACATGTGCAGACGGTGTTGGCCGACCTGTTCGGCCTGGAACCGGAGCAGGTTCGGGTCCACACGCTTTACGCCGGTGGCAGTTTCGGCCGGCGGGCTAGTAAAGATGCTGATTACGTTTTGGAAAATGCCCATATCGTCAAAGCTATCGGTGGGAAGGCGCCGGTAAAACTGGTGTGGTTACGCGAAGACGACATGCAGGCCGGCCACTACAGACCGATGTACCATCATCGCCTGACTGCCGGGCTAGATGAGCAAGGCAAACTGGTGGCCTGGCAGCACCGCTTGGTCGGTCAATCCGTGTTCGCAGGATCACCTTTCGCTGCGTTTATTAAGGATGGCATCGACTCCACATCGGTAGAGGGAGGGTCGACGCTTCCTTATCGAATCCCCAATCTGCGTGTTGATCTGCATACCCCAAGCGATATTCCAGTACCCATACAGTGGTGGCGGGTAGTGGGACATTCCCATAACGCTTTCTCCACTGAGTGTTTTTTTGACGAGCTCGCTCAGATGGCGGGACAGGATCCAGTGGCCTGGCGCCTGGCAATGCTCGAAGGGCATTCACGTCACATCGAAACGCTCAAGTTGGTGGCGCAAAAGGCTGCCTGGGACACGCCGTTGGCAGCTGGCAAGCAGGGTGAACGTCGTGGCCGGGGAGTGGCTCTGCACGAAGCCTTTGGCTCTGTGGTGGCGCAAGTGGTCGAGGTTACGGTGCAAAGCGACGGCAAATTCAAAGTGGACCGTGTGGTTTGCTCGGTGGAATGCGGCATTGCGGTCAACCCGGATGTAATCCGTGCTCAGGTCGAGGGCTCCGTTGGCTTCGCTCTTTCAGCGGCCATGCACGAAGCGATTACCTTGACCGACGGTAAGATTGATCAATCCAACTTCCATAACAACGAACCGCTGCGCATCTATGACATGCCTAAGGTCGAGGTACATATAGTGCCGTCGGCAAGCCCGCCAAGCGGTATCGGTGAGCCGCCCGTTGCGCCTCTCGCGCCGGCGCTGGTGAACGCCTTGGCTGCGGCGACCGGCAAGCGTATTCGGCGCTTGCCTATCAGTGACCAGTTGTCGGCTTGACCATGCAGCATTTGGACTTGCAGGTTATTGAGCAAGCGTTGACCTGGACCCGCAGTGGCGAGGATGTTTGGCTGTGCACAGTGCTCGCCACTTTCGGGTCCTCTCCGCGAGGGCCAGGTTCCTGGCTCGTGGCCCGCAGCGATGGGCGCTACGTTGGCTCACTGTCGGGTGGCTGTGTCGAGGAGGATTTCCTTGAACGCTTGCAGGAGGGTGAGTTCGGGGATCGTATTCAGGTCGTGCGTTACGGGGATGCCCACGGTGGACCACGGGATTCGCGAATCACTCTGCCTTGCGGTGGAATATTGAAAGTGCTGATCGAGCGTCTGCCGGCCGACCCGGCGACACTGGACCAGTTGGAGATCATGCGTTCGACACTGCGCGGGCAGCGCCATCTGCTGCGTTGTGTCAACTTAAGCAGCGGCGATGCCCGTTTCGAGGTCGACGACGGCCTTGGCCCGCGGGTAGTTGAACAGGTCGAAAGTGAAATCGTGCATTTGCGGATCGGTCCGGCTGCGCGCCTGATCATCGCAGGTATGTCGCCGGTATCGGTGGCGTGCGCCGAGTTCGCCCGCACGCTTGGTTTCGAAGTCATCCTTTGTGACCCACGGGAGGAAGCTCTAGTAGGTGTCGAGCTACCCGGCATAGAGGTTAAAACTATCTTGCCGTCGATGTTCATCAGTGCCGGCGGATGCCATGCTGCCACTGCCGTAGTGGCGCTGACCCATGATCCGCGCATCGACGACTTGGCGATGATGGAGGCTGTAGGCACGTCGGCCTTCTACATCGGCGTCATGGGTTCGCTACAAACCTCTAAGCTGCGCGCGGAGCGACTGCGCCGTATCGGGAGGTTAAGCGACAAGCAAATTGCTCGACTGCACATGCCGATAGGGTTGTCCTTGGGCAGCAAGACGCCTGCCGAGATCGCACTGGCGGTGATGGCGGATATCATCCGAGTCCAGCGTGGAAGGTCACGCGATGCACTCTGAACCGATCGTCGATGGGCAAGGGCGGCGTTTGGGAAACCTGCGTCTGAGCCTGACCAGCGCATGTAATTACGCGTGCATCTACTGCGTGGCTGATGGCAAACGTCTTCAGGCTCGCAACGATAGCTTGTCGCTGGACAAGTTGTTGCTGGCGGTGGAATACCTGAAAACCGTAAACCCACTGGGGCGCCTGAGGATCACCGGCGGCGAGCCGCTGATCAGCCCTTTGTTCGATGGCTTTCTCGGGGCAGTAGGGCGGCTGGGCTTCGAAGATGTATCGCTGACCAGCAATGGTCAATTACTGTCGCGCAAGCTTCCTCTGTTATTGGAGGCTGGCGTCAAGCGTATCAACATTTCGCTCGACACACTGGATGCAGAGGCTTTCCAGCGCATCGCCCGGGGTGGGGATCTGGCCACAGTACTCGATGGCATTGACCAAACCCTGGAGGCTGGTTTGCAGGTAAAAATCAACATGGTGCCGCTTCTTGGGCACAACCATGATCAGATCTTACCTCTACTTGAGTACTGTCTGGCCCGGGGGGTGGAATTGCGCTTCATCGAGTTGATGCGCATGGGGCATCTGGCGCGCGATGATGAAACTTTTCGTCGGCAGTTCTATGGCATGGCCGAGATTCTTGAGGTTATCGGTCAGCACCATCCGTTCAGCGCAGTACCGAGTGCGCCCAGCGCCACGGCATTGCGCTTCAATATACCGGGGCGAGGTCACTTCGGCGTGATCGCCAACGCCAGCGCGCCTTTTTGCTGCAGTTGTAACCGAGTGCGCCTAAGTTCGAGCGGGTGGCTGCATGGGTGCCTTTCCTCCAGCCAAAGCCATTACTTGGGCGATGCCCTTGAACTTCCACGCGATCTTGCCTTGTCACGTATTCGCGAATTGTCGAGGCACGCCTTACTGGACAAACAACCGACTCATTTCACGGGCGACCTCATGATCATGAAAGTCATTGGTGGGTAATAAGCAATGATCCCTGAAACTGAATCGCCACCTCGGGTATGGGTAATACGCAGCATGGTTTCTGCCCGGGCTAGGAGCCAGGGCCTGCTAAGTGGTATACGGGCGATCGAGCACGCGGATGCATTGTCAGCGGCGAGCTTTCTTAGTGACATGCCCTGGATCACTGGCGACACTCTGCATCATCTCGTGTCAGTAGTCTCGCCTGAACGCATAGTTATTCCGACATTTAGGAGGGTACAAGGGGCTAATTTCTTGTTAAAGCGGCAGTTCTGGCAAACGTTAAAGTTGCTTGCTGAGGACTTCGATGAAAAAGACCAATTGCAGGTGGCTCCGCACCCTGTATGGCCCCCAGAACTAAGCGATATCGATTCCCGGCGGCGTGTCGAAATCGAAGAGTTCATCGAATGGTGATCACGCCTTTAGAATTTTCATCGTTCGCTTAGCTGTACAAGTACGACGTTCTACCTTTTTTAAGCTGGTTAAATGCGAATAAAAACATCCAAGTCTACAAGCTACACATCGAGCAATATTCATCTCTGAAGCTTTTCTGTAGAGCTCCTTTGGAAAGAGATGAATCTTTAGCGCCCCTCGGGGCGCTCTTTTTACCTAGTCGGTGGAAAATATATCTACTCATGGTGCCTGCAGTTTTACATATCCCTTCTAAGCGCAAGTCCTCGCCTGGAAAAACGAATCGCAGATACCCACCCGCGTCGCCATGGTGCTTCCCGAACTGCTCCAACTGCCTGACAAAGAGCGGAAGAGCTGGCAGCGGTATATGGCCGAGCCAGAATAGCTGGACTGGCTTGCGAGGCAGCATGCACTACAATCAAAAAGCCTAGGCGGAGTGACGAAATATAGGCGCCGGAGGAGTGGACACAAATGCAAAAGAATACTGAAAGGCTGACAATCTTGATTGCCCCATCGACTAAACAGCGTCTGGAGCAGGTCGCGGAAGAAGAAGACAAAACAACGTCGCAAATCATTCGGAGGCTGATAAAGCTATACCTCATAGAAGCCGAAACTCGGAGGTTGACCGGTGAGCCGGAGTAATTTTCTTTCGGGCAAGATCGCGTTGGAGTTACATATAGGAATACTCGGCCGCTTGGCCCCAAAAACTGTACTGCTCATCAAGGATGGAACTATCTATGGAAGTGGCCTCAACTCATCCAGAGTATTTTTCGCATGTGCGCACGATTATCGGCATGGTCTTGGGCCTAAGCCTTGCGCGACTGGTAAACGGCCTGACACGCTTCGTACAGCACCCAGGAATAATTAAAGTTTATCCTGTCCACCTTGGGTGGGTGATATTCCTCTTCATCACGATCGTGCACTTTTGGTGGTACGAATTCCATTTGTCGCGGATCCCTGTCTGGACATTCCCACTCTATGGGTTCCTGCTTTTCTACGCGATGGTGTTTGCAGCGCTCACGGCATTATTGCTTCCCGACCAAATGTATGAGTACAAGGGATTCGAGGACTACTTCGAGCAGCGCAAGCGCTGGTTTTTCGGACTACTTGCCTTTGCGTTTTTGCTAGATGTTGGAGATACATTAATAAAAGGCGAGGATTACCTGTACTCACTCGGGGTCGAGTACTTGATCCGACAGATTGCGTTCGTCCTCCTTTGCATAATTGCAGTAGCAATCACTTCAAAGAAACTCCAGATGGTTTTGGTGCTCGCGGCCATTACTTATCAGGTGAGTTGGATCTTGAGGCTTTATGTCATCCTTTGACAAGGCACGCACCCGCGTGTCTCCCACGGGCGCCGCAAGCTTCGATCTGCACGCGGCGGCCCGGTAAACCACCGGTTTGAGAGCCCAAGTACCCGTGGCCTGATATGGTTCTCCACCGGGTTGTAGTCGATGGGCACGGCCTCGTCTTCCGGGTAGCGCGTCAGCGCTACCCAGCGTTTAAGTCTGTAACCCAGGGTGTTGGCCGTTGCTGATCCATTGGGCATCTGATCGAGGCTAGGCGAGAAAGTCATGCCGCAGGTTGTGCCAGAGTAGGAGTCGATCAGCGGCGATAAGCTGATACCGGCATAAGTTTGCCGGTATCTCTTTTACTGCCGCATCAGGAGAATCCAGTCACCGCATGGGGTACATATGGGGCCTCAAGGCGTTTGACTTCCTCTTCGCTCAGTACCAACTCCAGCGCAGCGATTGCGTCGTCAAGTTGGGTTGCTTTAGAGGCGCCAACGATAGGTGCTGAGACGCCACGCTTGGCTAACACCCATGCCAACGCAATTTGCGCCATAGGCACGCCTCGTTCCCCAGCAATCTGCTCAACAATGTCAATCACCCGACCGTCTTCGACTTCAGTAGCCTGGTAAAACGACTGCCCTGAGAGATCGGTTTTGGTGCGCTCGGTCTGCTGGCCGTATGGTCTGGTCAGCCTGCCGCGTGCCATCGGACTCCATGGCATCAACCCCACGCCCTGATCGAGGCAGAATGGGATCATTTCCCGCTCTTCTTCTCGATACACCAGGTTCAGATAGTTCTGCATGGACACAAACTTGCTCCATCCGTTTGCCATGGCGACCTGCTGTGCTTTAGCGAACTGCCATGCATACATGGATGAGGCGCCGATGTACCTGGCTTTGCCTGCTTTGACGATGTCATGCAGGGCCTCCATCGTTTCTTCGATAGGCGTGTCGTAGTCCCAACGATGAATCTGGTACAGGTCGATGTAGTCGGTGCCCAAGCGAATCAGGCTCGCATCAACGCCGGCCATGATGGCTTTACGAGAAAGACCTTTCTCGTTTGGCTTTGCGGAGCCTTCCCATTCCCTCATGTTTGCCGGGAAAAATACCTTCGTGGCGATTACGGTCTCTTCTCGACGTGTGAACTCCTTCAGCAGCTTGCCAACGATAATTTCCGACGTTCCAGCGGAGTAGCTGTTTGCTGTGTCAAAAAAGTTGATCCCTTGCTCCACTGCGTGCTTGATGATCGGTCGGCTTGCTTCCTCACCCAATGTCCAGGGATGCATGCCAGCATCAGGATCACCGAAGGTCATGCATCCAAGGCACAGTCTGGAAACATCAAGGCCCGTACTACCAAGTTTCACGTACTTCATAAACCCTCCAGCAGATCGTTAATTGGGTAGTCAAGATACGCAAAAACCGAGCAAGCTCGGTTTCCATATCATTGCGTGTTTAGACTTTAAAATCGGTCGAGATAGACAGCTCTTTCCATTCAGCCAATTCAGCGTTCACAAAACGATTCTTCTCGCCAACGATGGCTACCGTGTCACTACCCATCGTCAAACGCTGTGGAGGGTTAGGTGCATTGACCAGCGTCAACATGGCTTCTGCAAACTTCAATGGATCACCGGACTGCGCGTGGTTAGCGCCCTCAGCAAACTGCCGCATTTTACCGACCGTCTCATCGTAGTCAGACAGCTCCAGCGCGGTCTTGATCAACGACTGCTCATCAAGAAAGTCGGTGCGGAAGAAACCGGGCTCAACGACCGTCACTCGAATTCCCAGAGGTGCCAATTCCTGATGCAGTGCCTCGGTAATGCCTTCCACAGCAAACTTGGTGGAGCAGTACACACCCCAACCGATAAACGACTGATATCCGCCTACAGAGGAAATATTGATGATGTGCCCGCTACGTTGCCGACGCAGGTGCGGCAGAACAGCGCGCGTCACGTTGAGCACACCGAAGACGTTTGTGGCGAACAGGCGTTCCGTCTCTTCAGCACTGGTTTCTTCAACGGCGCCCAACACGCCAAAGCCGGCGTTGTTGACGACCACGTCGATCTGGCCAAATCGCTTGATACCTTCGGCAACAGCCTGATGTGCTTCTTCTTCACTGGTTACGTCCAGGCGTACAGCCAACAGATTCGGGTGATCTCCCAAGCGACTGGTAATGTCTTGAGGCTTGCGAGCGGTAGCGATGACTGCATCACCAGCACGCAGAGCTTGTTCTGCGATGAGTGTGCCAAAACCACGAGAAGCGCCTGTAATGAACCAAGTACGCATATCAACTCCTCCTGCCAGTAGCCCGTGCGGCATTGCCGGGCCTTACTGATAAGTTGACGCAACTTTAAATGTGCATTACTGATGTGTTAATACCATGAAGGTTACTTGACTCTGTGAAAGCGGCTCACAAATGAAATCTCCATCTCCCGCCGATTTATCGATCTTTTTGAGCATCGCTCAGCATCTAAACCTGAGTAGAGCGGCGATAGATCTTGGCCTTACCCCCTCAGCATTGAGCCATTCGCTGCGAGTACTGGAGAGTCGTCTCGGCGTGCGCTTATTCAATCGGACGACTCGTAGCGTCGCCCTTACGGAGGCGGGGGAGCGGCTGTACATTCGTTTGCGGCCTGCGTTTCGAGATATCGATGATGCCCTTGAAGATCTCAATAGCTTTCGTGACAAGCCTTCTGGCAGTTTGCGCATCACCGCAGGACGCCAAGCTTGCGAATTGGTGCTGCTCCCAATTGTTAGCCCGTTTCTCCAGCAGTACCCGGATATCAGAGTAGAGATTGTCGAAAGTGATGCGTTTGTAGACGTAGTAGCTGGAGGGTTTGACGCTGGGGTGCGCTTCGGTAATCGTCTAGAAGCAGACATGGTTTCTCTGGCTATTGGGCCCAACATGCGGTCAATTGTTGTGGGGTCACCTTCGCTTTTCGAACGCCATGCTGCGCCGCAAAAACCCGAGGATTTGCATCGGCTCCCCTGTATTCGCCATCGATTTCCCAGTGGCTCGATTTATCGCTGGGAATTCGAGCGGGGGGGAATCGCCCAAGAAATCGAAGTTAACGGTCCACTCACTCTGGGTGACGTCAGCCTTATGCTCGGACCAGCCATAGATGGGCTGGGGTTGGCTTATGTCTTTGAAGGCATGGTGACTGAGTATTTAGCAGATGGGAGACTGAAACAGGTCTTAGCCGATTGGTGCCCATACTATCCAGGGTTGCACTTGTACTACCCTGGCCGGCGACATACTCCCGCTCCGCTAAAGGCATTTATTGAATTCACTCGCTCTACCCGCCAGATCAAAAATTTATAGCGTTATTATTTTTTCCAACGACCTCTGTAGTTGGCGTTCCTGGACGGAATTGTCAGGATTTCAGAGGCGCCAGAAGATCGCTTCAAGTCTACAAATTGAGGTGATCGGATAGCGCTCGACGGCGGTTTGGGAGCGGCAGCGTATGACTTTTCCGAGAAGTGGCTGTTGGACTTCAGCCTGGGGCATCCTTTTCAAACCATCCAAAGCATGCCCTCAGATTTGCCCCCAATGTAGCAATCCACTGGAAGTGAATGGATCTCCATGGCCTATGAAAAGCCAGAAATGATCAGCTAAACAGCCTGCCCGACAACGCCTAAAGACTCTCAGGGTCGCCGAAGAACATCTGTATCCGCGACCGCAACCAGCGCTCCCCCGGATCATTGTCCTGTGAACCACGCCACGCCATATGCAATTCAAAACTGCGCACCGGCAACGGCGGGTCTTCAGCCCGCAGGCCGCCTGCGGCGGTCAGGGCTTCGGCGGTGTAGTCGGGCACGGTTGCGAGGATGTCGGTGCCCGCCAGCAGGGTGCCCAGGCCGTTGAATTGCGGGACGGCCAGCACCACATGGCGCTTGCGATCGAGCTTTTCCAACTCTTCATCAATAAACCCGCTGAGGTCGCCGGCAAACGAGACCAGGGCGTGGGGGCGGGCGCAGAAATCGTCCAGGCTCAGGGAGCCGGGCACGCTGTCGGCGCGCAGCAGTTTGGGCAGGCTGCGGCGCAGCAGCTTGCGTTTGGCGTTGGCCGGCAGGTCGGCGGTGTAGCTGACGCCGATGGAGATTTCCCCGGAAGCCAGCAGGCCCGGCATCAGGATGTAATTGACGCGGCGGATCACCAGCACGATGCCCGGTGCTTCGGCGCGCAGGCGCTTGAGCAGGGGTGGCAGCAAGGCGAACTCGACATCGTCCGACAGGCCGATGCGAAACACTGCGGTGCTGGTGGCCGGATCGAATTCGGCGGCGCGGCTGACGGCGGTGGAAATCGAATCCAGGGCCGGCGAGAGCAGGGCGAAAATCTCCACCGCCCGGGCCGAGGGTTCCATGCTGCGCCCGGTGCGCACGAACAGCGGATCATCGAACAACCCGCGCAGGCGCGACAAGGCGGCGCTGATGGCCGGCTGGCCGAGGAACAACTTCTCGGCAGCGCGGGTCACACTGCGCTCATGCATCAAGGTTTCGAATACGATCAACAGGTTCAGGTCGACACGACGCAGGTCGTTACGGTTCATCTTGTGTCCTGGCAGATTCAGCGAACTTGACGTGAGCGGCCACATGATAACAATGGCCGGCATGAATCTTACGGGGAAAGGCTGGTACTCTGCACCGGCTAATTCAGATTTCCTACGCTGCCTGGGGTATTTTCCGAGGTGGCGGAATCAATGACAGACATGACGACTATTAATGGCGACTGGTGGCCTTGCCCCGAAAGCCCAGATAAAGTTCATGGCATTAGAGGTTACTTTGGCGAGGTTTGCGATGTCCCGCACGATCCGTTTTCACAAGTTTGGTCCGGCCGAGGTGCTCAAGTGCGAAGAGCATGAAGCCACGTTGCCCGCACCGGGCGAAGTGCAGGTGCGTGTCGAAGCGATTGGCATCAGCTGGTACGACATTCTCTGGCGGCAGAACCTGGCGTCTTCCCATGCGCGCTTGCCGTCGGGCCTTGGCCATGAAATGGCCGGTGTGGTGGTGGCGGTGGGCGAGGGCGTTGAAGACCTGGCCATTGGCGACAAGGTTGCCAGTTTTCCGGCCGAAAGCCCGAATGACTATCCAGTGTATGGCGAACTGATTGTCCTGCCCCGTTCAGCCCTGACCCGTTACCCGGATGTCTTGAGCCCGGTGCAGGCCAGCGTGCATTACACACCGTTGTTGATTGCCTACTTTGCCTATGTCGACCTGGCGCGGGTCAAGCCCGGGCAATTCGCCCTGGTCACGGATGCCAGCCATTGTGCCGGGCCTTCGTTCGTACAATTGGGCAAGGCCCTGGGGGCGCGGGTGATTGCCGCCACCAAGTCGCCGGACGAGCGTGAATACCTGCTGTCCCTGGGCGCGGAAAAGGTCATCGTCACTGAAGAGCAGGACTTGCTGATGCAAATCAACAAGTTCACCGAGGGACGCGGCGTGGATGTGGTGTTTGACGGCCTCGGTGGCCCCCAGATGTCGCTGTTGGGCGATGTGCTCGCACCCCGTGGCAGCCTGGTGTTGTATGGCTTGCAAGGTGGTAACCAGACCCCGTTCCCGGCCTGTGCCGCGTTCCAGAAAAACATCCAGTTCTTTGTGCACTGCATCGGCAACTTCACTGGCAAGCCGGAGTTGGGCATTGCCCAGGACCAGGCCGCATTGCAACGGGCCCTGCGCGAGATCAACCAGTTGACCGCCGACGGCATGCTGGTGCCGCTCAAGACCCGAGTGTTTGCGTTCAGCCAGTTCGTCGAAGCCCATCGCTATATGGACGAATGCCCATGTCGCGAGCGGGTGGCGTTGCAGGTTGAAGCCGTTTGATCTGTGGGAATGTTCGTAAACGGACATTTCGCCGGTGTTTGCCATGGGGCAAATACGCCATTTAGAAGGACAGGATCTCCGCGCCTGCTGAATCTGCCGCCGGGATTCTTCCCCTGCAAAACCTGCCTTTAATGCCGCCGCTGCCCTGAATCCCAGAGCAGCGGCGTTTTACATGGGCACTGCGGTAAACACCGGCTCGCCAAACTGCACTGGTTTTCGCGCCGAGTCTGTATCTTTTAATCATCAAACAAGCGCTGATAATTGCCCAGTCACTTTCATCTCAAGGACTGAGCAATGATTGCAGAAATCAAATCCAAACAGCGGTTCGCTGTAACTAACAAGTCGTCTTGTATACCGGCTCAAGGACGTTGGCCTGTAGAGAGAGGCTTAAAGTGCGCGCGAACTGAATCCCGACCTTGCCCTGCACTGCATATGTCAGATCATTCTTTAATGTTTGAGTTAAAGACTAGTAGGAAGTTGTAAGACCGTTCCTAAGGCGGTCATTGGGCCGCTGTAGGGGCTTTCTTCAGCAGGTGGTCGCATCTTCGTCGGGATGTTCCAACTGGCGTTTTGTTGTGCGGTGCTAACATTTAGCTATCAGCTTTAATCGCAACAGACGTCAACTCTAAGCAAACAGCAGGTCGGACAGGCACGCGCAACTGCTTGCTCGGAACTGACAGTTAACCTCAGGTAGTAAAGCTATGAGCGCTATTCACGAACAAGCCATGAATTATGTTTACCAGCAGGTATTGCAACGGTTGCAGGGCTACTTCTCGCGAGCGGAGCGCACCGCACTTCAGTTATTGATTCAGCGGTTGATTGTAGCGGCAGGTGGCATCGAGCAGATCGGCGACTACAAAGTACTGGTCACCCACGGGGGCGGCAAAGGCAGCAGTTACGCACTGGCCTTCTTGCGCGCCGCCCAATTGACCATCGCCGGCCGGGCGCCGAGGAGTTTTCAATTGCGAGTCGCAACCCTGCGCCATACCGGGATGACGCAAGCGGCGCTGGACAGCATTCATCGGGGCTACAGCGCGTTGTTTTTCCACGACGACCCCAGGGTCGAGCTGCTGATGGTGGAAAACCAGGAGGTTCTGCCCTTCAACCACCTGCGCCCCGCTTCAGCAGCGGGCCAGGATATCGGCCGGCGCAACATGTTGATGATCGGGCATAAGCGTTCAGGGGATATCCGCGCCAGCGTGTGCAACGACAGATACTTGTCCCTGGGGGATTTCTATCGCCGTATCACGGCATGGGACGGTGGGGTGCACGCCCTGGTCAGCAGTGATTCGCCGCGCCAGCAGAACCAATACCTGGCGTGGCTGTTCAGGACCACCCGCGCTGCTGGCATGAAAGGCCACGCCGGCCAGCCACTGGCGCTCAATGCCCTGTTTTGCCGGATGGATGATTGCAGCGCCGGCTATTACCGCGATGTCTATGGCGAACATTACGCGTCGGAGGATAACGCTTCCAAAGAGGTGCATCGTCACCTGACCTATATCGGCGTGGCCGATCTGTTACGCGCGGCCGGGCAGGATTTCACGGCACTGCTTAACGATTTTATGGGTTACAAACAGGATGAATTCGCCTTTCAGTTCAGCACCCCGGCCTACGCCAACCCCTTGCTGATGGCGCATATGCATGGCCTGCAGGCCGAAGTGCTGCTGGGCCTTGATTATCGAGAGGGCGTCACGCGCTTTATCGAACACGCCAGCGGCTTTATGCGCCGTAAAAAAATCCCCGAATTGCTGATTGCCCAAGCCGGCACCAAGGATGGGCGCATGCTGGCGGCGACCTACGCCCGCGAGTTCTTTGGCCTGGAGGAGAGCCAACTGGTGTGCCTGTTGTTTTCACCGTTTATCCAGCAAGGACAGCGGCTGGAAGCCTTCTTGCGTCGCTGTCACCCGGGCATGCTGGTGGTGCTGCCCGAACTGCACAAAGCTCTCGAGGGCAAGGCGTCGGCAGAGCTGATCCAGCATTGGATGGTCGATACCAGCGGTTTGCCCCTGGCGCTTTTGCAGCATTTGTACGGCACCCATGTCGCGGCCAATGCGGCCTGTATCAATGTCGAGGAGCCGGCCACAGGACCGTGCGGCGTAACAGGGTACTGAGGGTGGTTGCGCGACGGCAGCCGTTGCTCGGGCAGGAATCCTCATGAGGGACGATAAACAGGCAGACTTCGCCTATCAGGCGGTGTATCGCTACATGATCAACCTAATCAATGAAGTGGGCACCGAGGGCCGGGTCAAGCTGCCGTCCTTGCGACACCTGGCAGAGCGGTTGAATGTGTCGATTTCCACCATTCAGTACGCCTACTCGCTCCTGGAAAAGGAGGGCAGGGTGTACTCGGTAGCCAAGTCCGGCTACTACGCCTTGCCCATTGCCGGTAGCACTGCGTGCTGTACCACGGGGGATTTGCTGGAGCGCTTGTATGTAGGGGCACGCAGGCCGGGGATGTTGGTACTCAGTGCCGATGAGCCGGCACAGCTGTTGTCCCTGGACGCGCCGCTGCTGCAACTGGAGCGTGAACTGGTGCGCCAGTATCCGCGCCAGTTGCAACCCTATTCCCAGCCGTGTGGTATCTGGGAACTGCGTGCGGCACTGGCGGCGCGCTATACCCGTTCGCCCACACGTTGCTGGCAGGCGGATGACGTGTACATCGGCGCGGACCTGCGAGGTGTCCTGGCCATTCTGATCGAAGTGCTGGCGCTCAAAGGGGCGACGGTGTTGGTGGAGTCGCCATGTGACTGGCTTATCCTGCGCCTGTTGCAAGATGCCGGAGTGCGTGTGATCGAGTGGCCATGCAACGAGCAGGGCAGGCTCGATCCTGGGTATCTGGAGCAGCAACTGCGGACCGAGGGGGTGCAACTGGCGCTGCTGTCCTCGACCCCAGGCCTTGCCACGGGCAACGTCTTGAGTGTGGCGGATCAGGCGCAGGTGGCCAGGTTACTGGAGCAATATGACTGTTGGCTGCTGGAAAACGACACCCATGGCGGGCTGGCGTTTGAGGCGTGCACCCGCTACCTGCGGGACCTGGTGAACCCCGAGCGGCTGATGGTGTTTTCCAGTTTCGAGAAAGCCATGGGCCCGGAGGCGCCCTATGGTTATCTACTCTCGCGGCACCTGAGCACGCCCTTGCAGCGTCAGTTCCTGTTGCGTGCGTTTCGTTTATCGTCCATTCGCCAGCGTGCGATTGCCCGGCTTTACCACAGTGGCCGCTTTGACCAGCACCTGGATGATTTGCGCATAGTGCTCAAGGAACACGCTGCAGCGATGCAGGCACGCCTGGCCCAGCATCTGGGCGAGCGCGTGACGTACCGGACGCCGCAGGCTGGCGCCACCTTCTGGTTGCGTTCGACCGAGGCCGTGGATATGCGCCGGGTGTTCCAGAACATGCTGGCGCGCCAGGTGGTGATCGCCCCGGGCGAGTTGTTCAGCGTGACTGGCCTGTACCAGCAGCACTTTCGCTTGAGCCATGTGGTCAGCACTCATCACAGCCTGGACCTGGTGCTGGAGGAGTTGGCCCAGGCCCTCAGGCAGGGGCAGCACGGATGAATTGGTTTTGTGGGAAATATCACTGATTGTTGTGGGATAGATACCGTCGCGTGGCGGTCGAACACCCAGTAAACTGCATTCCTTTTCCGAATCCTTCTTTTCAGAGGTTTTTGCATGACTCTCAGTCCTTTTGCGGGCAAACCGGCGCCAGCTCAATTGCTGGTGGACATCCCGCGACTGGTGACGGCCTATTACACCGGCCAGCCCGATGCAGCGATCTCCACTCAGCGCGTGGCTTTCGGTACGTCCGGGCACCGTGGCAGTTCTTTTGACTTGAGCTTCAACGAATGGCACGTACTGGCCATCAGCCAGGCCATTTGCCTGTACCGCGAGGCGCAAGGCATCAATGGCCCGCTGTTTGTCGGCCTCGACACCCACGCGCTGTCCACGCCGGCCGGCGCCAGCGCCCTGGAAGTGCTGGCCGCCAACGGTGTGCATGTGATGCTTGCCGAAGGCGATGAATACACGCCGACCCCGGCGATTTCCCACGCCATCCTCTGCTACAACCGTGGCCGCACCAGCGGGCTGGCCGACGGCATTGTCATCACGCCCTCCCATAACCCGCCCCAGAGCGGCGGCTACAAGTACAACCCGCCCAACGGCGGCCCGGCCGATACCCACGTCACCAAATGGATCGAGGCCAAGGCCAACGAACTGCTGGCGGCCAAGCTGGCCGGGGTCAAGCGCATCACCCACGCGCAGGCGCTGAAAGCCGACACCACCCATCGCCATGACTACCTCAACACCTATGTGGCCGATCTGGTGAATGTCATCGACATGGACGCCATCCGCAGCGCCGATCTGCGCCTGGGCGTGGACCCGCTGGGTGGAGCAGGGGTGCGCTACTGGTCGGCCATCGCCGAGCATTACCGTCTGAACCTGGACGTGGTGAATACCGAAGTCGACCCGACCTTCCGTTTCATGAGCGTGGATTGGGATGGCCAGATCCGCATGGACCCGTCCTCCAGCTACGCGATGCAAGGCCTGATCGGCCTTAAAGAACGCTTCGATGTAGCGTTTGCCTGCGACCCCGACCACGACCGCCACGGCATCGTCACTCCGTCGGGCGGGCTGTTGGCGCCGAACAACTACCTGGCGGTGTCGATCGACTACCTGTTCCAGAACCGTCCCCAATGGCGGGCGGATGCTGCCGTGGGTAAAACCGTGGTCAGCAGCGGTTTGATCGACCGCGTGGCCGCACGCATCGGCCGCCGCCTGTACGAAGTGCCGGTAGGCTTCAAATGGTTTGCTGACGGCCTGTTCGACGGTTCCCTGGGCTTTGGCGGCGAAGAAAGCGCGGGCGCTTCGTTCCTGCGCAAGGACGGCAGCGTGTGGAGTACTGACAAGGACGGTCTGACCCCGGCCTTGCTGGCCGCAGAAATGACCTCGCGCAAAGGCCAGGACCCCAGCCAGATCTACCGTGGCCTGACCGACGCCCTGGGCGAGCCGTTCGCCATTCGGGTGGATGCCAAGGCCACGCCGGCGCAGAAGGCGCTGCTGGGCAAACTGGCACCGGAGCAGGTCACGTCCACGCAATTGGCCGGGGAGAGCATCCAGCAGATCCTCAGCCATGCGCCGGGGAATGACCAGGCGATTGGCGGGCTGAAAGTCATGACCGAAAACGGCTGGTTTGCCGCACGGCCGTCGGGCACCGAGGATATCTACAAGATCTACGCCGAGAGCTTTGTTGGCGAAGATCACCTCAAGCGCCTGGTGGAAGAGGCTCAGGTGTTGGTGGATGGCGCCATCACCCCGAACTGACACACAGTTGTAAAAAATGTGGGAGCGGGCGTGCTCGCGATGGCGGTGGATCAGTCAATACATGTGTGACTGACCCATCGTCATCGCGGGCAAGCCCGCTCCCACATTGGTTTTTGAGTCTGGCTCGAGATCAGGCCAGGTCCACCAGCACCACTTCGCTGTCTTCGACCGCCGTCACCCGCAACACCCGCTCATCCTGCACCGCAATGCCGTCACGCGCCTGCGCTCGCAGACCATTGACCTCGATCACCCCGGTCGCCGGCACCAGGTACGCCCGGCGGCCTGCATCCAGGTGATACTCGGCACTTTCCCCAGCCTTCAGATTGGCCGCCACCAGGCGTGCGTCGGCACGGATCCGCAGGCTTTCATGGTCACCGTGCTTGCCGCTGGCCAAGGTCACGAACCCTTCGCGCTCACCCTTGGGAAAAGGTTTGGCGCCCCAGGAAGGGGGCAAGCCCGCTTCATTGGGAATGATCCAGATCTGGAAAATCTTGGTCGCCGTGGCTTCAAGGTTGTATTCGCTATGGGCGATCCCGGTACCGGCGCTCATCACCTGCACGTCGCCCGCCTCGGTACGGCCCTTGTTGCCCAGGTTGTCAGCGTGGCTGATGGCACCTTCACGCACATAGGTGATGATTTCCATGTCCCGGTGCGGATGCTGCGGAAAGCCGGTGCCCGGCGCGATGATGTCGTCGTTCCACACCCGCAGGTTGCCCCAGTGCATACGTTGCGGGTCATGGTACTCGGCGAACGAGAAGTGGTGATGAGCATCCAGCCAACCGTGATTGGCGCCGCCCAGGGAGGTAAAAGGTCGAAGTTCAAGCATGATCGTCTCCTGTTGATGGGCCTATCATCCGCCAGGGCATCATCGACAAAAAGCGTAAAAAATGCCTAATTCTCATCAGATTATTCGATTGTTTTTCCAGTCCCAGAACTAGACCCCAGCTTCAGTTAATCGCCTAACTGCATGAAGCCAAAGCAATTGGCTGGAACTGTCGGGGGATTCCGGCGACCATAGGGGCTCTGTTCGCTCAAGCCCCCGCAGGAGTCCGCGTGCCGCAACACACCCCCGATCTGCCTCCCGAACTGCGCCCCCTGGCGCAAATGCCGCTGTTCAAACGCCTGGCTGCGCGGCTGTTTGGCCACGGGTTGACGCGCCTGCGGGCCCAGCATCGTTTTTCGTGGTTGCACGGTCAGGCCGATGGCTTTCGCAGCGGGCATGAGGCCGGCGTGGAGTATGGCTACCAGGAAGGCCGGCGCGATGGCATCGAAGAGGGGCGTCAGGTTCTGTTGATTCGCGACTTCCGTAGCGATGAGCACCGCGCCCCGGGCGTGGACGACAGCCTGTTCGACGATTGGCGCCTGCCACTGACCCCCGAGTTGAAAAAACGCATCAAAGCCGATGTGGCGCGCCTGCTGCCGGCCCATGCGCAGCCCAGCACGGCGCAGTGGAAGATGATCTTCAGCGATACCCCTTCAACTTCGGTGATTGCCGGGGCCGGGGCTGGCAAATCTACCTCGCTGGTCCTGCGGATCCTGCTGTTGACCCATTACCTGGGCTTTGAGCTGAGCGCCATGACCGTGGTGACCTTCACCCGCGAGTCACGCCAGGACTTTATCCGCAAGCTCATGGAGATTCTCCACCTGTGGGGCCAACCCCTTGCTTTGAAAGAAGCCCAGGCGGTAGTGCGGACCTTTCACTCGCGCATCCTGCCCATGGTTCGCAGCCTTCCGGGCTTTGAGCGGTTGCAGGCCTTCGAAAACCTGCGCAGCGGCCTCTACGATGACGAGGCCGACAGCAACCCCTTCGACCTGCGCATCAACGATGCCCAGCGCCAGCAGCTCAATGCCTGCTACCACGGCCTCTACGGCCGGCATGCACGTTTTCGCGAGTTGATTGCACCGATGGCCCGCCATGCCTTGCAGCTCAAGGAGCTGGAGCGCGACCACCCGGATGTGCAAAAACGCGTGGCCGTCACCGAGTTGGCGGCCAAGCGCGATGAAGAATTGTGCGATGTGATCGAGGATCTGTGGTTCCGGGCCGGCGCATGGCCGATCAAGGGCATCGAGCCGAACCGCCAGCGTGTTGAAATCAATGGTGCGTCGTTCCATTGCCATGGCTACAGCGCCGAGCTGGATGCCTGGGTAGTGCTGGGTTTCGACGCCAGGGAAAACCCACAGATCGCCCGCTCTGGGGCTAAGCTGTCGGTGCGGGCTGAATGGGCGGTCAAGCGCACCCTGTTTCAAGCATTCTGCCGCAAGCCATTGATTTGGCTGGATAATTACGAATCATCCAGGCGCCTGTTGAGCAGCCTGGCGGGGGATGCCAGCTCCGGCCCCGGGTTTGATTACAAGGTCAAGGGTGAGTTGGCTTCAGCGCCATTGCTGGACTGTTTCGTGAGCGCCGCCGGCTTTATCGAGAACCTCGGCCTGGACGTGCCCACGGCGGTGGGCCAGATGAGCTTTGCCAAGGATGACCCGGACCGCGGCTTCTTCGAGGCCCTGAGTATTTTCTGGAAGGCCCTGGAAGATCATCTGCTGGACCAGTCGCCGCCGATCATGACCTACAACCGCATGTTTTCGCTGTTTGGCGAGAACACGCCAGAAAACCTCAAGCTGCTCAGCGACGGGCTGTTGCGCCCGCTGTCGCACTTGATGATCGACGAATTCCAGGATGTCTCGCCACAGATCGTGTCGTGGATCCGCGCCAGCCTGCGCGAGATCCGCAGCCGTGGGCCGGCGCTGCATGTGGGGCGCGCGGCCCAGCATTCTTCGCTGCTCTGTGTCGGTGATGACTGGCAGTCGATCTATGGCTGGCGCGGCAGTTCGCCCAAGTACTTCATGGAGTTCAACAAGGAGTTCCCGTCGCCGACCACCACGCGGGTGATGCTCGGGGAGAACTTCCGCAGTCATCAGCACATCATTGATGCGGCCGAACATATCGTTAAAGCCGCACCGGCAATCAGCGGCAAGAAGGCCAAGGCCAGCGGCGCAGCCAGGGCGCTGGTGCCGGTACAGGTGCTGGATCGTGACGAGGCGGGCCTGGCGCAGCAGTTGCTGGCGCACTATCAACGGGGCGAATCGGTATTGATGCTGTATCGAAAAAGCAGCGATAAGCTATTGATTCAGGAGCATATTCGGTCTGTAGTTAACCTTGATTCTAGCTTGCCGCCGGGCATGCGCCGCTTTAAGCAACTGACCTACCACAGCGCCAAGGGGCTGCAGGCGGATGCCGTGTTTTTGCTTGGCGACTGCCAGCACCTGACCCGTTCGCCTTACAAGAACCAGGTGTACCGCATGGCCGGCCTTGGCAAGGACGGGGATGCCGAGCCTTACGACAATGCGCAAAAAGACGAAGTGCTGCGCCTGGCCTATGTCGGGATTACCCGGGCGGTGAGCCATTGCTATTGGTATGTCGAAGGGCAGGATGGCCAGGTGGGGCATGCGCCCAGGGCGTCGGATCGGGTGGCGGGGGGCAAGGCGTTCTTTGATGATCGCCGCGCCATTAAAGCGCAATAAATCAAATGTGGGAGCTGTCTCGCCGGGCGGGACAGCTCCCACACCCTTCAGGCCTGCAGCAACTTTGGCCGCACAAACGATTCCAGCTCAGCCTCGATCGCTTCGATAATCCGCTCCACATCCGTGGCATTCATCACCGTGGCGCAGGGAATGCCAGCGATGGCAATCAGGGTTTCACCACTCTCTCGGTCAAACAGGCGCGCAATCAGGCTGCCGGGTGCGTCCATGCTGCCTTCAAAACCGACCGGATGAAAATGCCAGCGCATCAACTGACATGCGTTGGGGAACGTCACTTTGTTCATGTGGCCCACCTTGTTCATTGAGCACTTCCTTTAGCTCGCGGCAAGGGTGTCAGAACCATCAATGGTGCTGACTGTGAAGCTTAAAAAATAGCACTCACTTGCAGTGAGCAGCGGAGTTTTTTCTATCCGTTCGGCAGTTGCTTGCAAGAAGTTTGACGTGGGTCATGTCTTACAAATACTTAGGCAAAAGGCCACCACTTAAAACTGTCACGTTGCCATTGAAGCCCTTGGTAAAGTTGTGCAAGCTCCAGGCTTTAGCCGTTTTCGAGCGTTGTATGCCACAGACCGTCCCGGCCGATAGCCCGCAACAGACGCAAGCGACTGCCGAGGTGGTGTTGCGCCATCATCTTTGCTGGAAACACCGGGACCTGGACGGGGTGATGGCGCACTATCACCCGGATATCCAGTACCACGACTTCTTCCAGAACCGCGTGGTGTGCTTCGACCAGTTGCGTGAGTACCTGCAAGCCAGCATGCCCCGCGACCCCGACGAAGGCATTGAACACACCGACCGCATTCGCACCGACGGCGATACCGCCTTTATCCAGTATCGCGTGACCTTGCGTGGCGGCCAGGGCCTGGTGTCGTTTCGCACCAGTGAGGCGATCACCGTGCGTGACGGGCTGATCTGGTGCGTCAACGAATACGCGTCCCTGGTGCACGAGCCCGCCACCAGCCGCTCCCAGTCCCAGGCTACGCGGCCGACCGTCAGCCGCCTGGGCCTGTCGCCCCAGCAACTGAGTTACCTGGCCAACGATCTGCAGCAGTACTTCCAGCGCCAGCAACCCTATCTCGACCCGGAACTGGACCTGCAGCGGGTGGCCAAGGAATGTGGTTACAGCCGCAACCAGATTTCCTACCTGCTCAACCAGGTGCTGGGGCAGAGCTTCTACCGCTACGTCAACCAGGCCCGCCTGCAGCATTTACTGGCGGCGCTGGACGGCGCCACGCCGCCGATCCGTATCGACGAGCTGGCGTTTGCCGCCGGTTTCAATTCCTTGTCGGCGTTTTACAGCTGTTTCCGCCAGCACACTGGCTTGTCGCCCAAGGCCTACGTCAAACAAATTTCCCTGCGTGCACGCGCGCAAGACGACGACTGAAGCCAGGCACTAGGATCACGCCATCGACGTTTGGTGGTGGAGTTCGGCATGCCGGCATGGCGCAAGATCAGTTTATGGATGGACCAGCTGCAAGAGCCGCTGGAGGCGCGTGCGTCCCTCGGGCAGGACCTGGATGTCGATGTGGCCATTATTGGCGCCGGCTACACCGGGTTGTGGACCGCCTATTACCTCAAGCGCCACGCGCCGCAGCTCAAGGTGGTGATCATCGAGGCGCAGACCGCCGGTTTTGGCGCTTCCGGGCGCAACGGTGGCTGGCTGATGGGCAATCTGCTGGGCGAAGATCGCTTGCTGGCAGGGCTGCCCGCCGAGCAGCGCCGGGCCTCGTTTGACCTGCTGCACGGCATCCCCGATGAAGTCGGGCAGGTGTTGCAGCGCGAAGGTATCGACTGCGACTACCGCAAAGGCGGGGCGTTGCACTGCGCCGCCCGTTACCCCGAGCAGGAAGCCAGCCTGCGCGAATACCTGGCCAAGCTGCATGGCCAGGGCCTGACCGACGACGACTATCGCTGGCTCAGCCCCGAACAATTGGCCGGGCAGATCCGCATCGCCTCGGCCTATGGTGCGGTCTACACCCCCCACGTCGCGACGATCCACCCGGCCAAGCTGGTGCGCGGGTTGGCGCGGGTGGTCGAGGCCATGGGCGTGGCGATCTACGAGAACAGCCCGGTCACCCACTGGCAGTCCGGCAGCCTGCGCACCGAGCAGGCCCAGGTCCGCGCCTCGTGGGTGGTGCCGGCGGTGGAGGGCTATGCGCCGACGCTCAAGCCCCTGGGTCGCTATCAACTGCCGGTGCAGAGCCTGATCGTCGCCACCGAACCCCTGCCGGCCAGTACCTGGGAGGAAATCGGCCTGAATCAAGGCCAGGCCTTCGGTGAAAGCAGCCGCCAGGTCACCTACGGCCAGCGCACCGCCGATAACCGCCTGGTGTTCGGGGCGCGCGGTGGCTATCAGTTTGCCGGCAAGCTGCGCCACAACTTCGACCTCACCGACAGCGAAGTGGAACTGCGCCGCTACCTGTTCTGCGAGCTGTTCCCGCAACTCAAGCATGTGCGGGTCACCCACTCCTGGGGCGGCAACCTCGGCATGTCGCGGCGTTTCCGGCCGCACATGCTGTGCGACCAACAGCGCGGCATCGCCTTGTCCGGCGGGTATGGCGGGGAGGGCGTGGGCGCCAGCAACCTGGGTGGCCGGACCCTGGCCGACCTGATCCTGGGGCGCGACACGCCGCTGGTCCAGCAGCCATGGGTGTTGCGCGACGGCGGCCTGAGTGCCCTCCGGGGCTGGGAGCCGGAGCCGTGCCGCTGGTTGGGCTACAACGCCATCATTCGCAGTTTTGTCCATGAGGACCAGACCCTGGCCGACCCGAACACCGCGCCCTGGCGGCGCAAGCTGGCCAGTGGGATTGCCGGTTTCATGGAAGGTTTCATGCACTAAGTCGCTTCAATCACCACAGGTATGACCATGAGCATTACCCAATTCAAAGACACCCTTAACCGCCACTTGCCGGACTCAAACCCGGTCGCCGTGCCCCTGGGCACTCCGGTTGCCGTGGCCTCCACCCTCAGCGTAGAGCGCAACGACGGCGTCGAAACCGGTATCTGGGAATGCACCCCCGGCCGCTGGCGGCGCCAGATCGTGGCCCAGGAGTTCTGTCACTTTATCCAGGGCCGCTGCACCTTCACCCCCGATGACGGCGAAACCCTGCATATCGAAGCCGGCGATGCACTGATGTTGCCGGCCAACAGCACGGGCATCTGGGATATCCAGGAGACCGTGCGCAAGACCTATGTGTTGATCCTCTAATCTTTTGATCCTTGATCGCCTGCCATAAAAACAGCCCTATAACCGCCAGGAAATCGAACCATGAGACCCATTGCCCTGTTGCCCTTGATGTTGGTGGCGTCCCTGACCCAGGCCGCCGAGACGGTGAAAATCTACAACTGGTCGAGCTACATCGCGCCGGACACCACCAAGAACTTCCAGAAGGAAACCGGGATCGGTTTCAGCTACGACGTGTACGACAGCAACGAGACCCTGGACGGCAAGTTGATGACCGGTAACTCGGGCTACGACGTGGTGTTCCCGTCCAACCACTTCATGGCCCGGCAGATCCAGGGCGGGGCCCTGAAAAAGCTCGACAAGAGCCAGTTGCCGAACTGGAAAAACCTCAACCCGGTGCTGCTCAAGGCCCTGCAAACCAACGACCCGGGCAATGAACACGGCTTCCCGTACCTGTGGGGCAGCACCGGCATCGGCTACAACATCGACAAGGTCAAGGCAGTGCTGGGCGACGACGCGCCGGTCAACTCCTGGGACTTGATCTTCAAGCCCGAATACATGGAAAAACTCAGTAAATGCGGGGTGGCGATCCTCGACAACGGCCCGGAACTGCTGCCCATTGCCCTGAATTACCTGGGCTTGCCGCACCACAGCAAGAACCCCGAAGACTATAAAAAGGCCGAGGCGCTGTTGATCAAAGTGCGGCCGTACATTGCCTACTTCCACTCCTCGAAATACACCGGCGACCTGGCCAATGGCGACATCTGCGTGGCAGTGGGTTTTTCGGGTGACGTGCTGCAGGCCGAAAGCCGCGCCAAGGAAGCCAAGAATGGCGTGAAGATCGGCTACAACATCCCCAAGGAAGGCGCCGCGATCTGGTTCGACATGGTCGCCATGCCCGCCGATGCCCCGGATGAGAAGGCCGGCTATGCCTTTATGAACTACCTGCTGCGCCCGGACGTGATGGCCGACATCACCAACTTCGTGCACTACGCCAACGGCAACAGCGCCGCCGACAGCCTGGTAGACCCGTTGATCAAGAGCGACACCAAGGTGTACCCGAGCGAGGAAATGATGGGCAAGCTCTTCGCCCTCGAAGCCATGCCGATGAAGATCGACCGTGTTCGCACGCGGATATGGAACACTATCCGTACCGGGCGCTAAGGCAGCACGCTTAGCCTGGAGGGGGCTGGAGTGTCAGGTTAGATAAATGTGACTGACACACCGCCCGCTCCCACAGGGGGAACTCGGCGAGCAGAGAATTGTGTCCACACCACAAGTCAAATGTGGGAGCTGGCTGGCCTGCGATAGCGGTAGGCCAGTCGACACATCCTTACTTGATCCACCACTCCCGCGTGCCTGCCCTATGGGTTATCCAGGTCATGCCCCAACGACTGGATAAACAACGAAAACAACTCCGGCTGCGACGAGATATCCAGCTTGGCGTACAGGTGCCGGCGATGCACCTTGACCGTGTCCGGCGAGATGCTCAGGCGTTCGGCCATGGCCTTGGATGAGAACCCGCGCAATACCAGGCGGGCGATTTCCAGTTCGCGCTCGGACAACACCCCACTGCCAAAATGGCTCAACGCATCGCGAATCTGGCTGGCCATGGCCTCGCCGGCCGGTGCGCGCCGGGTGCTCTGCTGCCAGTGCTGCTGCATCAGTGGCAGCACCCACGCCGCCAGCAGGGTCAGCAGCCCGGTTTCAGACGCGGTAAACACCCGCTGCATCCCCAGGGACAACGACAAGGTGCCCACCCCCGGCAGTTGCAGGATGAACTGCACCTCATCCTCCAGCACATTGTCGTGAAAGTAATTGAGGAAGTACTCGCTCTGGCGGAAATGGTCCGGCGCCACCTCTTCCAGGCGATACACGCCGCAGGCATAGCCTTCGCGGCAGGCCTGGAAGAACGGGTCGAGCAAGTACAAACCATTGAGGTACACCAGCATCGACGCCGGCTTGCTGGTGGGCTGCGCGTCGTACTCCTCCAGCGCCTGGGGCGGGCCATCCAGCGGGTAGAAGATTGCCAGGGCGTTATCGAACGCCAGGTTCTGGTGCAGCAGCAACACCAGTTGCTTCCAGAAACGCTCGGTGCCAATTTGCGACACCGTCCGACCCAGCCCCGCATGCATGCCGATTTCCCTGAACAGGCTCATGTGATGGGTTCCGATGGCTGAAAGATCGGCCAAGGGTTCGGCTTTTGCACGAGCCCGTCAAGGGGAGTACTCCAATAGGGGAATTGGCGGGTGCCGGCGCAGCGCCTAGATTCCCTGGCATTCAGCGGGAAACATATCCCGCACACGCATTCCCTTTTCGTTCCTGCCTCAACCAGCTTTCCAATAAAAAGAATAACCACGAGGATAACGACATGAGCGCAACCCCCGCACCCGACGGCGTGCTGAAACCTACCTTGAGTGTGTTCGATGTGGTGGCCATTACCGTTTCGGCGGTCACCCCGGCCAGTTCCGTATTTGTTATTGCACCGTTCGCGATCCAGCAAGCGGGCAGCGGGGTGTTCCTGGCATTTGTGATGGCTGGGCTACTGGCGCTGATGTTCGCCTTTTGCTACGCGGAACTGGGGCGTGCCCATAACAGTGCCGGTGGCGAATACGTGTACGCCAAGCGCGTGTTTGGCGGCATGGCCGGCTACGCGACGTTCCTCACGGTGCTGGTGATGCTGCTGTTTATCCCGCCGGTCCTGGCCACCGGCGCCGCGACCTACCTCAATAACGCCCTGGGCACGAAATTCGATTCACAAACCGTGGCCCTGGTGATTGTGGTGTGCAGTTACGCCCTGGGCATTCTCAATATCAAGCTCAACGCCTGGATCACCGGCACTTGCCTGCTGTTGGAAGTGGCGGCGTTGCTGGTGATTGTGTTTATCGGCTTTGGCAATCCGGTGCAGCCGGCCAGTGTGCTGTTCCAACCGCAGATCGTCGAAAACGGCGTGCTGCACCTGGCGCCCTGGGCCCTGGTGATCGGCGCGGTGGGCATCGGCCTGTTCTCGTTCAACGGCTACGGCCCGGCGGTGTTGCTGGCCGAAGACATGAAGTGCGGCGGCAAGGGCGTGCACAAGGCGGTGCTGTGGTCCCTGGGCCTGGTGGTGGTGATCGAGTTGGTGCCAATCACCGCGCTGTTGATCGGCGCGCCCTCCCTGAGCGAGATGATCAGCAGCCCGGACCCCATCGGCTACCTGCTGACCAGCCATGGTAATGAAACCCTGTCACGCCTGGTCAGCGCCGGGATCTTCCTCTCGGTGTTCAACGCCATCGTTGCCATCGTGATCCAGATCGGCCGGGTGGTGTTCAGCAGCGGCCGCGATGCGCTGTGGACGCCGACCATCAATAAACTCTTCACCCGCATCCACCCGCGCTGGGATTCGCCATGGCTGGCCACGCTGTTCCTGGCGATCCCATCGGCACTGCTCAGCTTCAGCTCCAACCTGGCAGACCTGACGTCCTTCAGCGTGTTGTTGATCATGCTGGTGTACCTGATCGTCGCCCTGAGCGCGCTGATGAGCCGCGTGCTGTTGCGCGACCGCGAGCACCCGTACCGCATGCCCCTGTGGCCGGTGCCGGCACTGCTGGCCGTGGCGGGCGCGGGTTATCTGTTATTTACCTTGTTTAGCGCGGCGTCCATGCGCGACATCATGATTATCATCGGCCTGCTGGCCTTGTCGGTGATCCTGTACTGCATCAGCGGCCGGTCGAGTCCGGCGTTTCAGAAACTGTAAGGAGTGGTTATGCGCGCACGTCAATTGGGCATCACGTTGGGGCTGGGTACGCCCGGCGAATTGAATGCGATTACCGACGTCCCCGGGATTCGGGTCGGCCACAGCACGCTCAAGGAGCAGATCGACGGCAAACAGGTGCGCACCGGGGTCACACTGATCCAGCCGCGGGCTGGTGCAGCCCGGCTGCAGCCGTGTTTTGCCGGGTACCACGTGCTCAACGGCAACGGCGACGCCACCGGCCTTGAGTGGATCGGCGAAGCGGGGCTGCTGACCACGCCCCTGGCGATCACCAACACCCACAGTATCGGCATTGTGCGCGACACCCTGATTGCCCTGGAGCGCGACAGCCTGGCGGACCCGGCGGTGTACTGGTGCATGCCGGTGGTGATGGAAACCTACGACGGCCTGCTCAACGATATCTGGGGCCAGCATATCGGCCCCGAGCATGTGCTGCAGGCCATGGCCAACGCAGAATCCGGCCCGGTACAGGAGGGTGCCGTGGGCGGTGGCACCGGGATGATCTGCCATGAATTCAAGGGCGGTATCGGCAGCGCCTCGCGCAAGCTGGCAGCAGAGCAGGGCGGCTGGACTGTCGGCGTGCTGGTACAGGCCAACCACGGCAAGCGCCAGGAGCTGCGGGTGGATGGCTACCCGGTGGGGCGGCACCTGATGGAAATCGCCTCGCCATTTGCCGAGCGTGGTACGCCGGGCATGGGCTCCATCGTGGTGATTATCGCCACCGATGCGCCGCTGCTGCCGCACCAGTGCCAGCGCCTGGCGCAACGCGCCTCCATCGGCATTGCCCGCACCGGCGGTGGCACCGAGGATTCCAGTGGTGATCTGTTCCTCGCGTTTGCCACCGGCAACCACGACCTGCCGCCGGCGGATTACGGGCGCAAGGACCTGCCCCTGAGCACAACGCTGAGCATGGTCAATAACGATCATATTTCGCCCTTGTTCAGCGCCGCGGCCGAGGCGGTGGAAGAGGCGATCATCAACGCGATACTCGCCGGGGAGGACATGACCACCGCCGATGGCGTGCTGGTACCAGGGCTGGAGGGGCAGACGCTGCTGGAGGCCTTGCGCCAAACAGGGTGGCGTGGCTAGTCGTGACCTCGCTATCGCCGGCTTGCCGGTGATAGCGGGCGCAAGCTGTCGATATTTAAACAGTGGCTATTTAATATTTACCAATGACACGGTGGCACTTTAAAAGTGCACCCCACTCAATATATTGGATCCACTTATCACTCTAAAGTGTGACGTGTCTGGCATTTAACTATTTAGCACTATTTAATATTTAAATAGCCCGCTTGCCGCCATCCAGCCCAAAGCAAAGAATATAAACACTTAATTCCCAATGTTTGCAGTCGTTATTCCGTCCACGCACTTTTCCAACAAAAAAAATACTGGACGTGTGATTTCGAATTGTGTCAGTTTCCTTTCGCCTTCATAAGAGGCGAGTGATAGGACGATCTCGCCCGAGAACGTCGCTATCGGACAAAAACTGTTCCACTTGCAAACAAGGAAGTACGTTTATGTCGAAAGTAAAAGACAAAGCTATTGTCTCGGCAGCTCAAGCAAGTAGTGCCTATTCACAAGTCGATAGCTTTAGCCATTTGTATGACCGTGGCGGCAATCTCACGGTCAATGGCAAACCCTCGTTCTCTGTCGACCAGGCAGCCGACCATTTGCTGCGCGAAAACGCGGCATACCGGGACGTTGACGGTAACGGCAGGATCGACTTGACCTACACCTTCCTGACCTCGGCTTCCTCGGCGACCATGAACAAGCATGGTATCTCCGGGTTCAGCCAGTTCAGCAACCTGCAAAAAGGCCAAGCCGTACTGGCCATGCAATCCTGGGCCGATGTGGCCAATGTCACCTTCACCGAGAAAGCCTCGGGCGGCGACTTCCACATGACCTTCGGCAACTACAGCGCAGGCCAGGACGGCGCCGCAGCGTTTGCCTACCTGCCTGGCACCAATGAGAAGTACCACACGAGTGGCACGGATGGCACCTCGTGGTACCTGATCAACAACAGCTACACCGCCAACATCAACCCTGGCCTGAACAACTACGGGCGTCAGACCCTGACCCACGAGATCGGCCATACCCTGGGCCTGGATCACCCTGGCGACTACAACGCCGGGACCGGCAACCCGTCTTACAAAGACGCGGACTACGGCCAGGACACCCGTGGCTACAGCGTCATGAGCTACTGGGGCGAAAACAACACCAACCAGAACTTCACCAAAGGCGGGGTCGAGGCCTATGCGTCCGGCCCGCTGATCGACGATATTGCGGCGATCCAGAAGCTCTACGGTGCCAACTACAACACCCGTGCCGGTGACACCACCTACGGTTTCAACTCCAACACCGGGCGCGATCACCTCAGCGCCACGTCCAACGCCGACAAGCTGGTGTTCTCGGTATGGGACGGTGGCGGCAACGACACCCTGGACTTCTCCGGCTTTACCCAGAACCAGAAAATCAACCTCAACGCGACTTCGTTCTCCGACGTGGGTGGCCTGGTGGGTAACGTGTCGATCGCCCAGGGCGTGACCGTGGAAAACGCCTTTGGTGGCTCGGGCAACGACCTGCTGATCGGCAACGCCGTGGCCAACACCCTCAAGGGTGGCGCCGGCAATGACCTGATCTACGGCGGTGGCGGTGCCGACAAACTTTGGGGCGGCGCGGGTTCGGACACCTTTGTGTTCGGTGCCAGCTCTGACTCCAAGCCGGGTGCGGCGGATCAGATTCTTGATTTCACCTCGGGTTCGGACAAGATCGACCTGACCGGCATCACCAACGGCAGCGGCCTGCATTTCGTCAACGCCTTTACTGGCGCTATCGGTGATGCCGTGCTGACTTATGCCTCGGGTACCAACCTGGGTACCTTGGCGGTGGACTTCTCCGGGCACGGCGTGGCGGATTTCCTCGTCACCACCGTAGGCCAGGCGATGTATAGCGACATCGTGGCTTGATCAAGGCGTAACGAAGGGTGGCGCCCCGGCGCTGCTCTTCCCTTGCAACAGCCCCGTAAACGGGTAATGGTGATGACTAATTTTCGCAACGCAATCGCCTGGTTGATCCTGGCATTGCTCGTGTCGGCAGGAGCCAACGCAATGGCAAGCAGTCTTGTTTTACCCAGCACCACGCAATTGGCGGGGCACTGGCAACTGCGCCAGCAGGAGCAGGTGTGCGAGCTGGATCTGATCGCCGAACCCAACAGCCTGGCCGGTGATATTGAGTGCGCGCAACAGTGGCTGGGGCAAAAACCCCTGACTTGGCTGCCCACCCCGGATGGCATTTGGCTGATGAATACCGAGGGCACCGGTATTACCCATTTGAATCGACAGAAAGAAGGCGAATACACCGCGCGTTCTGCTTCTGGAGTAGAGCTGTTACTGCGACGCACACACTAATTAAGTATTGCGGTTATATGCTTATAACTGCCGGGTATAGAGACATTTGTTGGTCGTGACCTTTATCGACCTGTCACTTCCAACGCATTAAACACTATTGAAATAGTTGCCCGCCCCATTGTTTGGGGTGCTCGGCAGACTATTGCGCGTATTTCAGTCCAGGGAAGATCAGGCAACATGGCGAAGACCACTCCCACTGCACCACTGTTTAAAGCCCTCGGCGATTATAAAAGTATCCTGATCAGCGTCGGTTGCTTTACCGCGCTGATCAATCTGCTGATGCTGGTGCCGTCCATTTACATGCTGCAAGTGTATGACCGGGTACTGTCCTCGCAGAATGAAACCACCCTGGTGATGTTGACCCTGATGGTGGTGGGCTTCTTTGCTTTTATCGGCACCCTGGAAATCGTCCGCAGCTTTATCGTGATCCGTATCGGCAGCCAGTTGGAGCGGCGGTTCAACCTGCAGGTGTACAAGGCCGCCTTCGAACGCAACCTGCAACGGGGTGAGGGGCACGCCGGGCAATCGCTCGGGGATTTGACCCATATCCGCCAGTTCCTCACGGGGCCGGCGTTGTTTGCGTTCTTCGATGCGCCGTGGTTCCCGATCTACTTGCTGGTGATCTTCCTGTTCAACGTGTGGCTGGGCGTGCTGGCCACGGCGGGTGCGGTGCTGTTGATCGGCCTGGCGTGCCTTAACGAATACCTGACCAAAAAGCCGTTGCGCGAAGCCAGCGGCTACTCCCAGCAGTCCACCCAACTGGCCACCAGCCACTTGCACAACGCCGAGACCATCCAGGCCATGGGCATGCTGGGGGCGCTGCGCAGTCGCTGGTTCCAGGTGCATTCACAATTCCTCGGCCTGCAAAACCGGGCCAGCGACACCGGTTCGGTGATCAGTTCCTTGAGCAAATCCCTGCGCCTGCTCCTGCAATCCCTTGTGCTGGGCTTGGGCGCCTTGCTGGTGATCAAGGGTCAGATGACGGCGGGGATGATGATTGCCGGCACCATTCTGATGGGCCGGGTGCTGAGCCCGATTGACCAGTTGATCGCCGTGTGGAAGCAATGGAGTTCGGCCAAGCTGGCCTATCAACGCCTCGATGAGCTGTTGCAGGAGTTCCCGCCTGGGGCGCAGGCCATGGCGTTGCCGGCGCCCCAGGGCCAGGTGAGTTTCGAGCAGGTCAGCGCCGGGCCGCCGGGGCGGCGGGCGGCGACCTTGCATCAGGTCAGCTTCAAGCTGGCGGCCGGTGAAGTGCTGGGGGTGTTGGGCGCCTCCGGCTCCGGCAAGTCGACCCTGGCGCGGGTACTGGTGGGGGTGTGGCCAACCCTGGCCGGCACGGTGCGCCTGGACGGCGCCGATATCCATCGCTGGGACCGCGACGACCTCGGCCCCCATATCGGCTACTTGCCCCAGGACATCGAACTGTTCAGCGGCAGCATCGCCGACAACATTGCACGTTTTCGCCAGGCTGACCCCGAACGGGTGGTGCAGGCCGCCCAGCAAGCCGGGGTGCATGACCTGATCCTGCGCTTGCCCCAGGGCTACGACACGGTGTTGGGCGACGACGGCAGCGGCTTGTCCGGCGGGCAGAAACAGCGGGTGGCCCTGGCCCGCGCGCTGTATGGCGGGCCGCGCCTGATCGTGCTCGACGAACCCAACTCCAACCTCGACACCGTAGGCGAAGCCGCCCTGGCCAGCGCCATCATGCAGATGAAAGCCCAGGGCAGCAGCGTGATCCTGGTGACCCATCGCTCCTCGGCCCTGGCCCAGGCCGACAAATTGCTGGTGCTCAATGAAGGCCGCCTGCAAGCCTTTGGCCCCAGCCAGGAGGTGCTGCGGGCACTGTCCGGCCACACGGAGCCCCCCCGTGAAAAGGCCGGCGTCAGCTTGAACCGTCAATATCCTGCGGCAAGGAATCCAGGCCAATGAGTACCGATAACAGCCTGCCACTCGAGCATACCTTTCCCGAGCGCGATGCGCGCTTTTTCTCCCGCCTGGGCTGGCTGATGACGGTGGTTGGCGCTGGGGGATTCTTCCTCTGGGCCAGCCTTGCGCCGCTGGACCAGGGGATCCCGGTGCAGGGCACGGTGGTGGTGTCCGGCAAGCGCAAGGCCGTGCAAACCCTGAGCCCCGGCGTGGTCAGCCGGATCCTGGTGCGCGAAGGCGAGGCGGTCAAACAGGGCCAGCCGTTGTTTCGCCTCGACCAGACCCAAAGCCAGGCCGATGTGCATTCCCTGCAAGCCCAGTACCGCATGGCCTGGGCCAGCGTCGCCCGTTGGCAGAGCGAGCGCGACAGCTTGCCGGCCGTGACCTTTCCCGCTGAACTGAGTGCCAACCCCGATCCTGCGCTGGCCCTGGTACTTGAAGGCCAGCGCCAACTGTTCAGCAGCCGGCGCGAGGCCTTTGCCCGCGAGCAATCGGGGATCCGCGCCAATATCGAAGGCGCCAGCGCCCAGCTCAACGGCATGCGCCGCGCCCGCACGGACCTCAGCGCCCAGGCGCAATCCCTGCGTGACCAACTGGGCAACCTGCAGCCCTTGGCCGACAACGGCTATATCCCGCGCAACCGCCTGCTGGAGTACCAGCGCCAACTGTCCCAGGTGCAACAGGACCTGGCGCAGAACAGCGGCGAAAGCGGGCGCCTGGAGCAGGGCATCCTCGAATCGCGCCTCAAGTTGCAACAGCACAGCGAGGAGTACCAGAAGGAAGTCCGCAGCCAGTTGGCCGACGCGCAACTGCGCAGCCTGACCCTGGAGCAGCAACTGACCTCCGCCGGCTTTGACCTGCAACACAGTGAAATCAACGCGCCGGCCGATGGCATTGCGGTCAACCTCGGGGTGCACACCATCGGTGCGGTGGTGCGGGCCGGGGAAACCCTGCTGGAAATCGTGCCCCAGGGCACGCGCCTGGAAGTCGAAGGGCGGCTGCCGGTGAACCTGGTGGACAAGGTCGGCACCGATCTGCCGGTGGATATCCTGTTCACCGCTTTCAACCAGAGCCGTACGCCCCGGGTGCCGGGGGAGGTGAGCCTGATCTCCGCCGACCAGTTGCTCGACGAAAAAACCGGTGTGCCGTATTACGTGCTGCGCACCACGGTCAGCGATGACGCCCTGGAAAAACTCCAGGGCCTGGTGATCAAGCCGGGCATGCCCGCCGAGATGTTCGTGCGCACGGGCGAGCGCTCGCTGCTCAACTACCTGTTCAAGCCGCTGCTCGACCGTGCCGGCTCTGCGTTGACCGAGGAATGAGCATGAAGCCTGTGTTCATCGCCTTGTTTCTCGCCTGCACCGGCGCCCAGGCTGCCATGGGCCCGTTCGATGTGTATGAACAGGCCCTGCGTAACGATCCAGCCTTCCTCGGCGCAATCAAGGAGCGTGACGCCGGCCTGGAAAACCGCACCATCGGCCGCGCCGGCCTGTTGCCCCGGCTGTCGTACAACTACAACAAGGGCCGCAACAACTCCCAGGCCAACCTGCCCGATGGCCGTGGCGGCCACTACCACGACGACCGCAACTACAACAGTTTCGGTTCGACCTTCACCCTGCAACAGCCGCTGTTCGACTACGAAGCCTATGCCAATTACCGCAAGGGCGTGGCCCAGGCGCTGTTTGCCGATGAGAGCTTTCGCGACAAGAGCCAGGCGCTGTTGGTGCGGGTGCTGACCTATTACACCCAGGCCCTGTTCGCCCAGGACCAGATCGACATCGCCCGGGCCAAAAAGAAGGCCTACGAGCAACAGTTCCAGCAGAACCAGCACCTGTTCCAGCAGGGCGAGGGCACCCGCACCGACATTCTGGAGGCCGAGTCCCGTTATGAACTGGCGACGGCCGAAGAGATCCAGGCGCTCGACGAGCAGGACGCGTCACTGCGCGAACTGGGGGCTTTGCTTGGCGTACAGAGTGTCGACATTGCCGACCTGGCGCCACTGAACCAGGACTTCGCCGCCTTGACCCTGGCCCCTGCCAACTACGACAGCTGGCACGAACTGGCATTGACCAACAACCCGACCCTGGCCTCCCAGCGCCAGGCCGTGGAAGTGGCGCGCTATGAGGTGGAACGCAACCGCGCCGGGCACCTGCCACGCATCACCGCGTATGCCAGTTCGCGCCAGCAGGAGTCCGACAGTGGCAACACCTACAACCAGCGCTACGACACCAACACCATCGGCATTGAAGTCAGCGTGCCGTTGTATGCCGGGGGCGGCGTCTCGGCGTCCACCCGCCAGGCCAGTCGCTCCATGGAGCAGGCCGAGTACGAACTGGAGGGCAAGACCCGCGAAACCCTGATCGAGCTACGGCGCCAGTTCAGCGCCTGCCTGTCGGGGGTCAGCAAGCTGCGCGCCTATCAAAAGGCCCTGGCCTCGGCTGAAGCGCTGGTGGTGTCGACCAAGCAAAGCATCCTTGGCGGCGAGCGCGTCAACCTCGATGCCCTCAACGCCGAGCAGCAGCTGTACAGCACCCGTCGCGACCTGGCCCAGGCCCGTTACGACTACCTGATGGCCTGGACCAAATTGCATTACTACGCGGGCAACCTGCGCGACACCGACCTGGCCAAGGTCGACGAAGCCTTTGGCCCAGGCCCGCGCTGAATAAAAAACACAATAAAAGTGAGGACGGTCACCGTGAACGCGAAACAACGAGGCTATCACTGCGTCATGCTGTGTGGGCTGGCCAGCCTGGGCACTGCCCAGGCCGCGCCCTATGTAGAGGCCGGCAAGCTGGGCGACCCCGCCAGTTGGCGCTCGGCGGAATATCAAAGGGACTGGGGCCTGGGCCGCATGCAGGCTGATCAAGCCTATGCCGCCGGGATCAGCGGTGCCGGGGTGAAGATCGGCGCGCTGGACTCGGGTTTTGATGCCAGCCACCCGGAAGCCTCCCCGCAGCGTTTTCACCCGGTGACCGCCAGCGGCACTTACGTGGATGGCAGCCCGTTTTCCACCACCGGCGCGCTGAATCCCAACAACGACTCCCATGGCACCCACGTCACCGGCACCATGGCGGCTGCGCGGGACGGCAACGGTATGCATGGCGTGGCATACAACGCGCAGATCTATGTGGGCAATACCAACGCCAACGACAGCTTCCTGTTTGGCCCGACGCCCGACCCCAAGTACTTCAAGGCGGTGTACAGCGCCATGGTCGATTCCGGGGTACGCGTGATCAATAACAGCTGGGGCAGCCAGCCCAAGGATGTCAGCTACCAGACCCTGGGTGATCTACACGCCGCCTACGCGCAACACTTCAACCAGGGCACCTGGCTGGACGCCGCCGCCGATGTGGCCCGCGCCGGGGTGATCAACGTGTTCAGCGCCGGCAACAGCGGGTATGCCAACGCCAGCGTGCGTTCGGCCTTGCCGTACTTTGAGCCGGCGCTGGAAGGCCACTGGCTAGCGGTGTCGGGCCTGGATCAGGCCAATAATCAGAAGTACAACCAGTGCGGCATCGCCAAGTACTGGTGTATCTCCACCCCCGGCGCGAAGATCGACAGCACCATCCCTGGCGGCGGTTATGCGGTCAAGTCCGGCACCTCGATGTCGGCGCCCCATGCCACGGGCGCCTTGGCGCTGGTGATGGAGCGCTACCCGTACTTGAACAACGAGCAGGCCTTGCAGGTGTTGCTGACGACGGCCACGCAACTGGACGGTTCGGTGACCGACGCGCCGAACGCCAAGGTCGGCTGGGGCGTGCCGGACCTTGGCCGGGCGATGCATGGACCGGGGCAGTTACTGGGCGCCATGGACGTCAATCTGGCGGCCGGGCAGGGCGATGTGTGGAGCAATGGCATTTCCGACAAGGCGCTGCTGCAGCGCCAGGCGGAAGACAGCGCCGAACACCTGGCATGGCAACAGACCGTGCAGGACAAGGGCTGGGAAAATGGTCCTGGCGCCGGCGCCAGCCAGCAGGAGCAGACCGACTACGCGGTAGGCATGGCCCGGGATGCGGCGGCGGCCCAGCGCATTTACCAAGGCAGCCTGATCAAGTCCGGCGCCGGTAGCCTGCTGCTCAGTGGCGACAGCACCTATCGCGGCCCGACCACGGTCAATGGCGGTGTATTGAAGGTCGATGGTTCGTTGACCTCGGCGGTCACGGTCAACCCTGGCGGGACCCTGGGCGGTTCCGGGCGCATCGGCGCATTGCAGGCCAACAGCGGCAGTGTGATTGCGCCGGGCAATTCCATCGGCACCTTGAACGTGACCGGGGATGTGCGCTTCGACGCCGGTTCCACCTATGCGGTGGAGCTGTCGGACGCCAGCAGCGATCGTATCGTCGCGGGCGGCAAGGCTACCCTCAACGGCGGCACCGTGACCCTGGCCCTGGAAAACAGCCCGACCCTGCTCAGCCAGCCCCAGGCGCAAAGCCTGATCGGCCGCCAGTACAACATCTTGCAGGCGGCGGGCGGAGTGACCGGCAGTTTTGCTGCGGTATTGCCCAACTATCTGTTTCTGGGCGGCAACCTCGATTACGGCACTAACGGCGTGCAACTGGCTATCGCGCGCAATGACGCAAGCTTTGCCAGCGTCGCGGCGACCCGCAACCAGCTTGCCGTGGCTTCCGCTGCCGAGCAGTTGGGGGCCGGCAACCCGGTGTATGAAAGCGTGCTGAGTGCCGACTCCGCAGTGGTCGCGCGCCAGGCCTTCCAGCAGTTGTCTGGCGAAATCTACCCGGCGGTGGGCGCGATGCTGATCAACGACAGCCGCCATGTGCGCGAGGCCGTCGGTGAGCGCCTGCGCCATGTGCCGGCGACCGGCGAAAGCAACCTCTGGATCAAGGCCCTCGGCGCCTGGGGCAAGGCCGACAGCAGCAGCGAATACGCGGGGTACACCCGCTCTATCGGCGGAATGCTGCTGGGGGTCGATGGCCAGTGGGACGAACAGACCCGCGTCGGCGTGATGGCGGGCTACAGCGACAGCTCGCTGAACATGGGCGATGGCACGCACTCGTCGGCCGATGTCGACAGCTACCACCTGGGCACCTATGCCGGGCGTGAGCTGGGCAACTGGCGCGTGAGTGTGGGCGGCGCCTACAGCTGGCATCGCGGCGATGTGCAGCGCGACCTGCAATACGGCGACGTCAGCGCCAAGCAAAAGGCCAAGCTGGATGCACGCAGCCTGCAGGTGTTCACCGAGGCGGCCTACCGCTTGAACCTGCAAGCGCTGGCCCTGGAACCGTTTGCCAACCTGGCCTATGTGCACCTGGACAGCGAAAGCTTCCATGAAAAAGGCGATGCCGCCGCCCTGCAGCGCGGCAGTGATCGCCGCGACGCGACCCTGAGCACCCTGGGCCTGCGCGCCGTTAAAACAGTGCCGCTGAATGACCGCCAGCAACTGGAACTCTCCGGCTCGCTCGGCTGGCAGCACAGCCTGACACCGGTTGAATCCGAGGAGCACCTGGCCTTTGTTGCCGGCGGCCCATCGTTTGCCGTGCAAAGCACGCCGTTGCAGCGCAACGCCGCGCTGGTGGGCTTGAAGGCCAGCCTGGCATTGAGCGAGACCACGCGGGTCAACCTCGATTACAGCGGCCAATTGGGTGCGAAGGAGAACAACCAGGGCGTGGGCCTGAGCCTCGACTGGCAGTTCTGAAGCGGCGCCAACAAAAAGAACAACAAACGCAATGAAACTAAGGAAGGTCACCGTGAACGTAAAACAACGAGGGTTTCACTCCGCCATCCCAACAGGCCCGGGCTACCCGCTCAAGGCCCTGAGTCGCGTGCCATACGGCGCGTTGCTGTGTTGCCTGGCCAGCCTGGGTACCGCCCAGGCCGCACCCTACGTCGAAACCGGCAAGCTGGGGGATATCGCCAGTTGGCGCAGCAATGAGTTCAAGGCCGACTGGGGCCTGGGGGCGGTGAATGCCGATGTGGCGTATGCCGCCGGTTACAGCGGCAAGGGCGTGAAGCTGGGGATTTTCGACCAGCCTGTGTACGCCTTGCACCCTGAGTTCTCCAGCCCGGGCAAGGTGCAGACCCTGGTCACTGAAGGGATCCGCCAGTACACCGACCCGTACATCCCGGTAAAGGCCGGTGACCCGTTCCGCTATGACGGCACACCGTCCCAGGGCTCCAATGGCAAGCTGGGCGACCACGGCACCCATGTCGGTGGCATTGCCGCCGGCGACCGTAACGGTGGGCCGATGCACGGCGTGGCCTACAACGCACAGATCCTCAGCGCCGAGAACGGCGACCCCGGCCCCGAAGACGGGATCATCCTGGGCAACGACGGCGCGGTGTACCAGGCCGGCTGGGACAGCCTGGTGGCCAATGGTGCGCGCATCATCAACAACAGCTGGGGCATCGGCATTGGCGATCAGTTTGCCCAGGGCGGCAAGGACCCGGCGTCCCCCCATTTCGGCCTCAGCGAGGCGCAGGCGCAGTTCGACCAGATCAAACCCTTGCTGGGCACCGCTGCTGGGGGTGCTTATTCGGGCGCGATCAATGCGGCGCGTAGCGGCGTGCTGACAATCTTTGCCGCCGGCAACGACTACAACCTGAACAACCCCGATGCGATTTCCGGCCTGGCGTATTTTGTCCCCGAGATCGCACCCAATTGGCTGTCGGTGGCGGCGTTGCAGCGCAACCCGGACGTCAACAGCCCCAACCCCTATGTGATCAGCACCTTCTCCTCGCGCTGCGGGTATGCCGCGAGCATCTGCGTATCGGCACCGGGCACGGCGATCTACAGCTCGGTGATGGTCGGCACCACCGTCGATAACATGAACCTGGGCTGGAACAATAAAAGCGGTACCTCCATGGCCGCGCCCCATGTGGCGGGCGCGGCCGCGGTGTTGATGGAACGTTTCCCGTATATGAGCGGCGAGCAGATTTCCACGCTGCTCAAGACCACCGCCACCGACCTTGGCGCACCGGGCATCGACTCCCTGTACGGCTGGGGCATGATCAACCTGGGCAAGGCGGTCAACGGCCCGGGGATGTTTATCACCGCCGAGGATATTCCGGCCGAGTTTCGCATCGACGGTGGCTATGGCAGCGGCCAGTTTGTCGCGGACTTGCCCGGGGTTGGGGCGGTGGTCGATGCCGGCAAGCCCACCGAGCGCCTGTGCACCGATGTGCACTGCGGGCGGGACGTGTGGAGCAATAACATTTCCGGTCACGGCGGCCTGACCAAGCAGGGCATCGGCACACTGGTGCTGACCGGCAGCAACACCTACAGCGGGCCGACCCTGGTCAATCAAGGCTTGCTGGCGGTCAATGGCTCGCTTACATCGCAGGTCACTGTCAGCAACAGCGGGGTCTTGGGCGGGGCCGGTAGCATCGGCGCGCTAAACGCGAAAAGCGGCGGTACGGTCGCGCCGGGCAACTCCATCGGCACCTTGAATGTGGCTGGGGATGTCAATTTCGATGCGGGCTCCACCTATGCGGTAGAGCTGTCCACGACCAGCAGCGACCGCATCGTCGCCGGTGGCAAGGCGACCCTCAACGGCGGCACTGTGACCCTGGCCCTGGAGAACAGCCCGACCTTGCTTAGCCAGCCCGAAGCGCAAAGCCTGATTGGTCGCCAGTACAATATTCTGCAGGCGGCCGGGGGGATTACCGGTAGTTTTGCCTCGGTACTGCCCAATTACCTGTTTGTCGGCGGCAACCTGAACTATGGCGCCAACGGCGTGCAACTGGATGTCGCGCGCACGGCCAACAGCTTCGCCAGCGTCGCGGCGACCGATAACCAACGTGCGGTGGCGGCGGCTGCCGAGCAACTGGGTGCAGGTAACGGGGTGTATGAAAGCCTGCTGCTGGCGCCGAGTGCGGCCTCGGCGCAAGGGGCGTTCCAACAGTTGTCGGGGGAAATCTACCCCGCCCTGGAAACCGCGCTGGTCAACGACAACCGCTACCTGCGTGAAGCCGTAGGCGAGCGCCTGCAGCAGGGGGAAATGGGCACTTCAGCGCAAACCCTCGACTCGCGTGGCAACGTCTGGATCAAGGCCCTCGGCGCCTGGGGTAAAACCGACAGCGCCAGCGATACGGCGGGCTACACCACCTCCATCGGCGGCCTGCTGGCGGGTGTGGACGGTGCGCTGGATGAAAACACGCGCCTGGGCCTGGTCGCGGGCTACAGCGATACCTCGCTGAACATGGGCGATGGCACCCATTCGCGGGCATCGGTGGACAGTTACCACTTTGGCGCCTATGCCGGTCACGACATCGGCGCCTGGCGCCTGAGCGGCGGGGCAACCTACAGCTGGCACCGTGCTGATGTGACGCGTGAGCTGCAATACGGCGAAGTCGCCGGCAAGCAGAAAGCCAAGGTCGATGCCCGCAGCACCCAGGTCTTTACCGAAGCGGCTTACCGCCTGAACCTGCAACCGCTGGCGCTGGAGCCATTCGCCAACCTGGCCTATGTGCATCTGGACAGCGATGGCTTCAGCGAGAAAGGCGATGCAGCGGCGCTCAAGGGCGGCGATGACACCCGCGACCTGGTGCTCAGCACCCTGGGCGTACGGGCCTTGAAGACCTTCAACGTCACCGACCATCAGGCCCTCGACGTTTCCGGCACCCTGGGCTGGCAGCACAACCTCAGCGCCACTGATTCCGAGCGCCACCTGGCGTTTGCTTCGGGTAGCACTGCGTTTGCCGTGGAAAGCTCGCCGATGGTGCGCGATGCGGCGTTGGTCGGTGCGCGGGCCAGCCTGGCGCTGACCAAGGATGCGCGGCTGAACTTTGACTACAACGGCCTGCTGGCCAGCAAGGAGAAAATCCACGGTGTGGGCTTGAGCCTGGACTGGGCCTTCTAAACACCGCAGCTCCAAACTGTGGGAGCAGGTTTGCTCCCACAGTTACAGCATTCCAACTGTTTTGGCTTTCTCGACAATTCCAACAAAAGAGAGGCAATACCATGGGTGTCTACGACTACAAAAACCTTACTACCGAGGACTCCAAAGCACTGTTCGCCGATGCCATGGCGATCACGTTGTACTCCTACCACAACCTGGATAACGGCTTTGCCGTGGGCTACCAGCAGCATGGCCTGGGGCTTGGCTTGCCGGTGACCCTGGTGCAGGCGTTGCTGGGCAGCACCGACTCCCAGGGCGTGATCCCCGGTATCCCATGGAACCCCGACTCGGAAAAGGCCGCCCTCGACGCGGTGCAAAAGGCCGGTTGGACCCCCATCAGCGCCAGCACCCTCGACTACGGCGGCAAGGTCGATGCCCGGGGCACCTTCTTTGGTGAGAAAACCGGCTATACCAGTGCCCAGGTAGAAGTCCTGGGCAAATACGATGACGCCGGCAAACTGCTGGAAATCGGCATTGCCTTCCGTGGCACCTCGGGGCCCAGGGAGAACCTGATTGTTGATTCCATCGGCGATGTGATCAGCGACTTGCTGGCAGCCTTCGGCCCTGCGGACTATGCGAAAAACTACGCGGGCCAGGCGTTTGGCAACTTGCTGGGCAAAGTCGCCGCGTATGCCAGCGCGCAGGGGCTCAGTGGCCAGGATGTACTGGTCAGCGGCCATAGCCTCGGTGGCCTGGCGGTCAACAGCATGGCCGACTTGAGCAACACCACCTGGGCGGGTTTCTATAAGGACGCCAACTACGTGGCCTATGCCTCGCCGACCCAGAGCAGCGGCGACAAGGTGTTGAACATCGGTTATGAAAACGACCCGGTCTATCGCGCCCTCGACGGTTCGTCGTTCAATCTGTCGTCCCTCGGGGTGCATGACCAACCGCATGCCTCCAGCACCGATAACATCGTCAGCTTCAACGACCACTACGCCTCGACGCTCTGGAATATCCTGCCGTTTTCCATTCTCAACCTGCCGACGTGGATTTCCCATTTACCCACGGGTTATGGCGATGGCATGAGCCGCATCCTCGAATCCAAGTTCTATGACCTGACCAGCCGTGATTCGACGATCATCGTCGCCAATCTGTCGGACCCGGCGCGCGCCAACACCTGGGTGCAGGACCTCAACCGCAACGCCGAAGCCCACCAGGGCAGTACGTTCATTATCGGCAGCGACGGCAATGACCTGATCCAGGGTGGCCGGGGCAACGACTACCTGGAAGGTCGCGCCGGCAACGATACCTTCCGTGATGGCGGCGGCTACAACATCCTGCTGGGCGGCAAGGGGTTCAACACCCTGGACTTGCAGCAGTCGCTGAAAAACGTCGAAGTGGCCAACGATGGCGCAGGCACCCTGTACATCCGCGACGGCCAAGGCGGTATCAGCATGACCCGCGATATGGGCGCGATAGTGAGCAAGGAAAGCTATCTGTTGCTGTTCAGCAAAGAGGTGACCCACAGCGTGACCGACAAGGGGTTGCTGGCGGGCAAGGACCTGACCGCCTATGCGGCGTCGCTCAAGGGCGATGCCGGCGCCAATGTTCTCAAGGCCGGCGATAGCGGGCAGTGGTTGTTTGGCCTGGACGGCAATGACCACCTGATCGGCGGTAAAGGCAACGATGTTCTGGTGGGCGGGGCCGGCAATGACCTGCTGGAAGCGGGTGGCGGGCGCAATACCTTCCTGTTCGACGGCGACTTCGGCCAGGACCGGATCCTGGGCTACCAGTCGACGGACAAACTGGTATTTATGGGCGTGGCGGGGGTGGGCGGGCAGTACAACTACCTCGACCATGCCAAGGCAGTGGGCAGCGATACGCTGCTGACCTTCGGCGATAACTCGGTGACGCTGGTGGGGGTAGGGCTGGGCAGCCTGTCGGCGGAGGCGTTCGTGATTACCTGAAACAAACCGTAGGCGCCGGTTCGCCGGCTCCTACGGTGATTCGGTCAGTCTTCCTTGCGCACGGTCGCGACATCCGCCGCCTTGACCCGTACGCGCTTGCCGGCGATATCGGTAAATTCGTAGAAACCATCGGGAGTCTTGGCATTCGGCGTGTCTGTGGTCAGGTACTGCGTACCGTTCTGCAAGGTCACGACGGTCGGCGTCGAGCAACCGGCCAATGCCAGAAACGTCAGTGCAGCCAGCGGCAGGCCCCAGTTCTTCATGTTCATAACCCTTACTCTCATCCTTCGAAAACCCCGTGCTCAACGGCTGCGGGCAACAAATGTTACGCGGATCCACCCCCATCTGATCACTTTTATGCAAAAAGTTGCGTGCGCCACTGATCTATTAGCGATTGCAACGCAGGCCTGGCAGCGGCAATCTGTATGCATAACCAGTGTTTGCCCAAGTGCCCGTCATGTCCAATCCCCTCGAAGACCCGTTTTACTACCTGCATAATTTCCAGCAAGTGCTCGACTGGCTGGAGCAGCGCTATGCGGATGTGCTGGACGATGAAGAGCAGCGCTTCGTTACGCAGTTCGCCCAGCTGCCGCAACCGGCCCAGGCGTTGCTGGTGCGCATGGTGATGCGCAAGGGCCTGCATTTTCGGGCGAGCAAGCTCAATTACCTCGAGATCGGCCCGGTCGACGTGGCCGTGCAGCCACTGTTGGCTCACGGTTGGGTGAATGAGCAGGGCCTGCTGGCGCTTGATGAGGTGTGGGGGCAACTGCAAAAAGGCGAGGTGCTGCAAGCGTTCAAGCCGTGGATCGAGCAGCCCAGGGGCAAGAAGTCCGATTGGCTGCCCGGTTTATCCAGCCAATTTACCGAGCCGCGGACGTTTGCGCAGTGGTGTCCGCAGTTGGACGACCGGCTGTACAGCCTTACGGTGATGGACCTGTGTGACCGCCTGCGGCTGATGTTTTTCGGCAACCTGTACCAGGACTGGTCGGAGTTTGTACTGGCGGACCTGGGGATCTACACCTACGAAAAGGTTGAGTTCTGTGCCGAATCCCGTGGCCTGCGCCATCGCGACGATGTGTCTGGCCTGCTGTTCCTGCACCAATGCCAGCAGGCCTTCGAGGCCGGTGAACCGTTGGCGGAGGTGCTGGCGCAGATCGCCACGCTGACCACTGATAACCCCTGGCTGGAAAAGCGCCGGGCCAAGCTGCTGTTCCAGGTCGGCCAGCATTGCGAACGGCTCGCCGAACTGGCCCTGGCCGAGGCGATCTACCGCGATTGTGCCTACCCCGGCGCGCGTGCACGGCTGATCCGGGTGCTGGAGCGTCAAGAGGCGTTCGCCCAGGCCATGGACCTGGCCCTGGAGGCCCAGGCAGCGCCCCACAGTGCGGCCGAGCAGCAGCACCTGTTGCGGGTGCTGCCACGGTTGCGGCGCAAGCTGGGCGAACCGGCGCTGCCCAAGGCCAAACCCCCGGTGATCCAGCGCCTGGACCTGGAACTGCCATTCCCGCAACCGCTGGCCGCCGTGGAGTTCTGCGTGCAGGCGCACTTGGGAGATGACGCGGGGCCGGTGCACTACGTCGAAAACACCCTGATCAACTCGCTGTTCGGCCTGTTGTGCTGGCCAGCGATCTTCGCGCCGTTGCCCGGCTCGTTTTTTCACCCGTTCCAGCGCGGGCCGGTGGACTTGCACAGTGAGGACTTCCAGCAGCGCCGCGCCGAACTGTTTGCCGCCTGCCTGGATCAACTGCACGACCAGCGCTACAAGACCACGATCCGCCAGCGCTACGCCGAAAAATGGGGGATCCAGTCACCCTTTGTGTTCTGGAATGTATTGAGCGAAGAGTTGCTCGAGCAGGCCCTCGATTGCCTGCCCGCCGAGCACCTGCGGCACTGGTTCGACCGCCTGTTGCTGGATATCCGCGCCAACCGCGCCGGGATGCCGGACCTGATCCAGTTCTGGCCGGCGCAAAAAACCTATCGCATGATCGAAGTCAAAGGCCCGGGCGACCGCCTGCAGGACAACCAATTGCGCTGGCTGGAGTTCTGTGGCGAGCACCAGATGCCGGTCACCGTCTGTTATGTCCGCTGGGCGGAGCAGGGCGCTTGAGCTATACGGTCGCCGTGCGGGCATTGTGCGAGTTCACGGCCAAGGTCGGTGACCTCGACCTGCGGTTTACCCCTTCGCCCAGTGCCCAGGAAGGCATGCTCGGCCACCGCACGGTGGCGTCCCGCCGTAGCGCGCATTACCAGAGTGAGGTGGCGCTGGAAGGGGGCTACCAACAGCTGAGCGTGCGCGGCCGCGCCGATGGTTATGATCCGGATCGCAACGTGCTGGAAGAGGTCAAGACCTACCGTGGCGACCTGGATGCCCAGCCGGCCAACCACCGGCAACTGCACTGGGCCCAGGCCAAGGTCTATGGCTGGCTGATGTGCCGCAAGCTGGGGTTGCCTGAGATCGGGCTGGCGCTGGTGTATTTCGATATCGTCAGCGAGCGCGAAACCGTGATCAACCAGCTGTGCCCTGCGGATGAACTGGAGAAGTTCTTCAATCAGCAGTGCGCGTTGTTTCTCGGCTGGGCCGAGCAGCAGGCGCAGCAGCGCCTGGCCCGTGACACCGCAACCAGGGCCCTGGCCTTTCCCCACGCGGACTTTCGCCTGGGCCAGCGCACCCTCGCCGAGTCGGTGTACAAGGCCGTCAGTACCGGGCGCTGCCTGATGGCGCAGGCACCCACGGGGATCGGCAAAACCATTGGCACGGTGTTTCCGATGCTCAAGGCCCTGGCGCCACAACAGTTGGACAAGCTGTTCTTTCTCACGGCCAAGACCCCCGGCCGCAAACTGGCGCTGGACGCGGTGCGAGTGCTGCACGCCAGCGCCGACCTGCCATTGCAGGTGCTGGAGCTGGTGGCGCGGGACAAGGCCTGCGAACACCTGGACAAAGCCTGTCACGGTGATTCCTGCCCACTGGCCAAAGGCTTTTATGATCGCCTGCCCGCCGCGCGCGAGGCCGCAGCCAAGGTGCGCCTGCTGGATCAACCCACGCTGCGCGAAGTGGCACTGGCCCATGAGGTGTGCCCGTATTACCTGAGCCAGGAGATGGCGCGTTGGTGCGACATGGTGGTCGCAGACTACAACTATTACTTCGATTTTGGCGCGATGCTGTTTGGCCTCGCCCAACTCAACCAATGGCGGGTCGCGGTGCTGGTGGACGAGGCCCATAACCTGGTGGAGCGGGGCCGGGCGATGTACAGCGCCGACCTTGATCAATTTGCCCTGAAGAGCGTGCGCGATAGCGCCCCCGAGCCTTTGCACAAGCCATTGCAGCGGCTCAACCGTGAATGGAATACGCTGCACAAGGAACAGGTCACGGTGTACCAGGCCTATGCCAGCAAACCGGACAAGCTGTTGCAGGCCCTGGCCCTGTGCACCAGCGCCATGGGCGAGTATTTCAACGACCACCCGCAGGCGCTCACGGGCGAACTGCAAAGCTTTTACTTCGAGGCCTTGCAGTTCGCCAAGGTGGCGGAGCTGTTCAACGAGCAGTTTATTTTTGATATCAGCCAGCGCGACCCGCTGGCCAAGCGCCGCTTCTCGCGCTTGAGCCTGCGCAACGTGGTGCCGGCCGAATTTATCCGCCCACGTTTGACCGCAGCCCGCAGCAGCGTGCTGTTTTCCGCGACCCTGAGCCCCCGGCATTACTACGCCGACCTGCTGGGGCTACCGGCGGATACCGCGTGGATTGACGTCGAATCACCGTTCGAGGCCGCGCAGTTGCAGGTGCGCATCATCGATCGCATCTCCACGCGGTTTGTGCATCGCCAGGCGTCTCTGGAGCCCATCGTGGCGTTGATCGCCGAGCAATTTGCGCGTACCCCGGGCAACTACCTGGCGTTTTTCAGCAGCTTCGATTACCAGCAGCAAGTGGCGCAATTACTGGCCGAGCGGCATCCGGCGATCCCGACCTGGCATCAATCACGGGGCATGGCCGAGGCCGAGCGCCAGGCCTTCCTTGAGCAGTTCACCCAGCATAGCCAGGGCGTGGGGTTTGCCGTGCTGGGCGGGGCGTTCGGCGAGGGTATCGACCTGCCGGGGGCGCGTCTGATCGGGGCCTTTATCGCCACCCTGGGCCTGGCGCAGCTCAATCCGGTCAACGAGCAGATGAAGCTGCGCATGGGCGCGATCTTCGGTTCGGGGTATGACTACACCTACCTGTATCCCGGGATCCAGAAGGTGGTGCAGGCGGCCGGCCGGGTTATTCGCACCCGGCAGGACCAGGGGGTAGTGATGCTGATTGATGACCGTTTTGCCGAGCCCAAGGTGCGGCCACTGCTGCCGCGCTGGTGGTCGGTGACCTGAGGTATTTGCCCGATCAATGATGCTGGCGCAGGCCGTGCTGCGTGGGGCAGTCTGCAGCAGTCCCCTGATGGAGCCGCGTGATGAGTGTTATCGAGCAACAGACGATCCAGGTCAACGGTATTCAATTGAGCCTGCATATCGCCGGCCCCGAGAACGGCCCGCCGGTGTGGTTGCTCCATGGCTTTCCCGAGTGTTGGCACTCCTGGCGACTGCAGATACCGGCGCTGGCGGCAGCCGGCTATCGGGTGTTCGTCCCGCAGATGCGCGGCTACGGGCCAAGCAGTGCCCCTGCAGACATTGCTGACTACGACCTGCTGACCCTGTGCGCAGATATCCAGGGCGCCATGGACCTGTTCGGGCATCGTCGGGTGGCGATGGTCGGTCATGACTGGGGCGCCGTGGTGGCCTGGCACCTGGCCTTGCTGGAACCGCAGCGCATCCGCGCCCTGGTCACAATGTCGGTGCCCTTTGCCGGTCGCTCCCGCAGGCCGGTGATCGAGATCATGCGCGAGCTGTACGCCGAGCGGTTCAACTACATCCTGTACTTCCAGGAGCCCGGCGTGGCCGAACAGGAGCTGGAAGCGGACATCGAACGCACCTTGCGCCTGTTTATGCAGGACCAGGATGTATTCCTGCAGCAAAAGCCGGCCACGGCCACCTTGCTCGAGGGTGTCGCGCTGCCGGGCGCCTTGCCGGCCTGGTGCAGCCAGCACGACCTGGAGATCTATGTGCAAACCTTCGCCCAGGGTTTTCGCGGGCCGTTGAACTGGTACCGCAACTTCGAGCGCAACTGGCAGCGCACCGAGTTCCTGGCCGGGCGGCAGGTGTTACAACCGACGCTGTTCCTGATCGGCGACCGCGATCCGGTGGGGGTATTCGAGGCGCATACGCTCAAGCGCATGCCTGAGGTGGTACCGCAGTTGGAACAGCAGGTACTGGCCAACTGCGGGCACTGGATCCAGGTGGAGCAAGGGGCGCAGGTCAACGCCCGGTTGCTGGAATTCCTCGGGCGTTGACTATCAACCCTTGGCCTTGGCCAGGAACGGCGCCAGGCGTCGGCCCATTTCTTCACCGAGAGCCTGTAGCCCGCTCAGGGGGCGGACCATCACCTCAAACTCGATGATCTGCCCCTGTTCGTTGAAGCGGATCAGGTCGATACCCTTGAGCTGCTTGTCGCCCACCCGCGCGCTGAACTCCAGCACCACACTGTGCCCGTCGGCGCTGGCCAGTTCGCGGTGGTACTGGAAGTCTTCAAACACGGTAAACACGGTGTTGAGGATCATCGACACCACGGGCGCGCCGGGGTAGGGCGTATGCGCCATGGGCGAGCGAAACACCGCCTCCGGCGCCAGCAGTTCGGGCAGGGCTTTGAGATCGGCAGTGGCCAGCATGGTGTGCCAGCGTTTCAGGGTATGGGCGGCCGGGGTGGATAATTGCAGAGCGTCGGACATGGTTTGTACCTGTTCTTATGAGTGTCGAACAACCATAAGAGCCGCCGCGAGGTGGGATCAATGATCCAAACTGACAGTTATATGTCTGGAGCAAACACCACACCTGTGGGAGCGGGATTGTCGGGTCGCCGCATCGCTGCGATGGCGGTGTACCGGCCAATACATTTATCGACTGATACACCGCCATCGCAGGCAAGCCAGCTCCCACAGGGAATGCAGTTTCGCGCTTTGGGATTGCTGTTGCTGTTGCTCTGCTTTTGATCTGGCTTTTGATCTTGATCTTAGGCGCCCCGTTAAACCACGATGGCCGCAGGCAGGTATTGCGCAGTGGGCACCCCGGCATGGATGCCGGGGTAGCCGCGACACGGCCATGGATGGCCGATCGCGGCGGGCCCACGGAGCAATGCCTGACTGCGGGCATGCCGAGCCTAGGCGAGGCACCGAGTGGTGGGGCAAGAGTGTTTTGCTTACTTTTGCGCTCTACAAAAGTGAGCCGCCGTAAGGGCGGAACCAATAGCCGCCGTAACCGCAGCAACGGATATGTACACAAACCCAAGAAACACTAAAAAAATAGATACCTATGGCTATAACGGGCCCACCTCTACAGCGGGATATGGGGGGTCAAACCACCTCCAGGTAGGAACTGTGGATCGCCCGCGCCAGTTCGCGCACGGTGTCGATAAATTCGGTCAGCCGGCTGTGCAAGCCTTCTTCGAGAATCTCATCAATACCGGTGTAACGCAGCCGCGCCTCAAACTCGGCCGCCAAGCGCTGGGCCGTACGGCCGTAACTGCCCGGCAGGTCGGCGAGGATATGGCTCAACTCCTCGATACATGCATGCAACGAGCGCGGTACGTCGCTGCGCAACAGCAGCAGTTCCGACACCGAACGCGCATTCAGCGCATTGGGGTACAGCTCGGTGTAGGCCTCGAACGACGACAAGGCACGCAGCAGAGCGCTCCACTGGTAGTAGCCGCGGGCGGACAGGTCGCTGACTTCTTCGGACTCTTCGCCAAACATCTCGTAGCGTGCATCCAGCAGGCGCAGGGTGTTGTCGGCGCGCTCGACAAAGGTACCCAGGCGGATAAACCGATAGGCATCGTTGCGCATGATGGTGCCGGACGTGGCCCCTCGGAACAGGTGCGAGCGTTGCTTGACCCAGTCACAGAAGTGGCTGATGCCATGGCGCGCCAGGCCGCCGGCGGCGATGCTGCGCATTTCCAGCCAGGTGGCGTTGAGGTTTTCCCACATGTCGGCGGTGATCCGCCCACGTACCGCATGGGCATTGCCCCGGGCGGCGCGCAGGCAGTTGTAGATACTGGCCGGGTTTTCTTCGTCGAGGGCGAAGAAGTGCAGCATGCGCTCGGCGTCCAGTTGTTGATGGCGCTCCAGGTAGCTGTCGAGGGTGCCACTGCTGAGCAGCGACATCGCCAGTTCGTCCAGGCCATCACTGCGCCCGGCCTGGGGCATCAGCGACAGCGAGTAGCTGACCTCCAGCATGCGCGCCAGGTTTTCCGCGCGTTCCAGGTAGCGCGACATCCAATACAGATCTGCGGCGGTTCTACTCAGCATACTCAGCCCTCCACCACCCAGGTGTCCTTGGTTCCGCCGCCTTGCGACGAGTTGACGATCAATGAGCCTTCACGCAATGCCACCCGGGTCAGGCCGCCTGGCACCAGGCGGGTTTCCTTGCCCGACAGCACAAACGGACGCAGGTCGATATGCCGTGGCGCGATGCCGTTTTCGACAAAGGTCGGGCAGGTCGACAGGCTCAAGGTTGGCTGGGCGATATAGGCATGGGGCCGGGCCTTGATGCGTTGGCGGAAGTCCTCGATCTCGGCCGCCGAGGCGGCTGGGCCCACCAGCATGCCGTAGCCGCCGGAGCCCTGGGTTTCCTTGACCACCAGCTCGGGCAGGTGCGCCAGTACATGGGACAGTTCTTCAGGTTTGCGGCACTGGAACGTCGGCACGTTTTGCAACACCGGTTCTTCATCCAGATAGAAGCGAATCATCTCCGGCACATAGGGGTAGATGGATTTGTCGTCGGCCACCCCGGTGCCGATGGCATTGGCCAGTACCACATTGCCGGCGCAGTAGGCGGCCACCAGGCCAGGCACGCCGAGCATGGATTCGGGGTTGAACGCCTGGGGGTCGAGGAAGGCATCGTCGATGCGCCGGTAGATCACATCCACGGCTTTCGGGCCGTCGGTGGTGCGCATGAACACCTTGAGGTCGTGCACGAACAGGTCGGCACCTTCGACCAGCTCCACCCCCATTTCCCGGGCCAGGAACGCATGTTCGAAGAACGCGCTGTTAAAGCGCCCCGGGGTCAGTACTACGACATTGGGGTTGTCCAGGCGGCTGGCGCTTTTCAGGGTCTTGAGCAGCAGGTTGGGGTAGTGATCCACCGGCGCGATGCGCTGCTTGGCAAACACTTCCGGGAACAGGCGCATCATCATCTTGCGGTCTTCGAGCATGTAGCTCACGCCGCTGGGGGTGCGCAGGTTGTCTTCGAGGACGTAGTAGGTGCCATCGCCATCGCGCACCAGGTCGACACCGGAGATATGGGAGTAGATATTGCGGTGCAGGTCCAGGCCGACCATGGCCTTCTGATAGCCTTCATTGCCCAGCACCTGGTCGGCGGGAATGATCCCGGCCTTGATAATGCGCTGGTCGTGGTAGATATCGGCGAGGAACATGTTCAACGCATTGACCCGCTGGATACAGCCGCGTTCGATCACGCTCCATTCACTGGCGGGGATGCTGCGCGGGATGATATCGAAGGGGATCAGGCGCTCGGTGTCCTGCTCGTCACCGTACAGGGTGAAGGTGATGCCGGCGCGGTGGAACAGCAGGTCGGCCTCACGGCGGCGCTGGGCCAGCAGTTCCGGCGGGGTGTTGGCCAGCCAGCGGGAAAAATCCTGGTAGTGCGCACGGCATACGCCGTTTGCGTCATTCATCTCATCAAAGAAAGATCGAGCCATTCCAATTACCTTGTCAGTGCCGGGTGAAAGGCTGCAGGCACTGCCGCTTTAGAAAACGCATTGTTATGAGCCCGTGGCTTTTGGCGCCAACGGACCGGGTCCTTACTTTCTTTTGGAGTCGGCTCTGAGTCGGGGGGTAACAGTTGCTCCTGTGTTCACCTGGGCAGGCAGGGGATTACAGGAGTAAAGCAATGGCTGTGCCGGAACCGCGTTTATTGGGATTACACGGTGTATCAGCCCGTTACTGGAGCAGCCTGCGCAAGTGCAGTGCGTGATATGCGCAGTCTGCGCCCTATAACGGTGCAGGCGATTGACCTGAACTTCGGCCATGGGCGGTTCTTCTAAGGAGATTAAGCACTCTGAGGATCAACGATTGTGCCCAGAATCATCTCCCCGCACAGCCCGGAATCGGCGCTGACTGACCACACCGAACACAACGCCAAGATTTTCGGTTCGCCCAAGGACCGGCTGGACTTCTATCGCCGGGAAATCCAGTACGAAACCACCATCCTCGCCAACCGCACCGATGCCTACCTGACGGCGCAGTCGTTTTTGGTGATTGCCTTTGTGTCGTGCATGGGCAACCTCAACCCGGAGTGGGGCAAGCTGTTTACCCTGGTGGTTCCGCTGCTGTTGTCGATGCTCGGGGTGTTCAGCTCGCTCAATGCCTGGCCGGGCATCCGCGCAGCCTACGACATCATTGATCACTGGCACTTCAAGCAAAGCGAGTTGTTGCGCAGCGAGCCGGTGATGGGCCTGGCCTACGATGAGTCACCGTTGTTCTGCGAGACCGAGTCGTCGCACAAGGGTTATCGCAAGTCCTTGCTGTTTTCGGTGCGCACGCCGTGGCTGTTCATGGTGTTCTGGATACTGCTGGCGGCGTTTGCGTTCTATATCCAGGTGGACAATCCGGGGGCGTGACCATTGATCAGTACAGGTCATCCGGACTGAACTTCGTCCACCAGTGCGGCACCTTAACCTTACACCATCGGATAAAGAGGTTCCCATGAGCACCCGTCACAGCCCAGACCCACACGTCAGCGGCAGGAACGATCCGGCCATCGATGACGAGACTCGCCAAGTGCCCGCTCCCGGCACCGCAGCCGCCGCCCCCAAGGACCCGCAACCCGCTACCGACAAGGTGGCCAGGGACAATGAGTACAGCCCGGACTTCAAGCCAGAGCGCGAGCCCAAGCCGCAGACCGACGCTGACATTGATACCCCGGGCGGCTAAGGCCATGCATATTCCAGCCGAAGAGGAACCGATCAATGATCCGGGCAATGAAGACCCCGGATCGTTGATGGATGATGCGCAAGTGCCGCTGATCGAGGAGGAAGAGGTGGCTGACGAAGGCAGTGCTGATGCCTAGCGTCAGCGCCGCATCAGTTAGCCAGCTTGTTATGTGATCCAAAGCGAGAGGAGCGTGCATCAACTCTGGTATCACCCACCTGCCAACGGCGGCAGCCGGCGCTTGACCGGGGTTTTCTTGACGATGGCGGTGTTGGTTTCGGCATAGCCGTTGAGGCGGTCAAGCAAGGTGTCCAACTGATCCATGGTGCGCACGTGCAGCCGCGCGATAAAGCAGTCGTCGCCGGTCACCTTGTCACACTCGGTAAATTCCGGGATCGCCTGGATCTGTCGTTCAACCTCCTGCAATTGGCCGGGCAGGGGGCGGATGCGCACGATGGCTTGCAGCAAGTAGCCAAAATGTTTGGGGTCGACCTCCACGGTATAGCCCTTCAACACCCCGCGCTCTTCCAGGCGGCGCAAGCGCTCGCCGACACTGGGCGAGGACAGGCCGGTTATGCCGGCCAAGGTCTTGAGCGAGCAACGCGAGTCGTCCATCAAGGCAGCGAGCAGTTGCTGGTCGATAACGTCAATCATCCTGGGCTCCTTAGGTAAACCTGAATTTTTGCCTAATAAGAATAGGCAAACACCGCCATTGGCCTTTCTCAGGCGCTGGAGCCTGATCGACGCAGATTGCCATAATTTAGCCTCATTCGAGGAGCTTAATCATGGACAAATCCATACGTCGCGGCTCATGGGAAATGGTTGGCGCCATGCTGATCTCCGGCACGATCGGCTGGTTTGTGCTGGTGTCTGGGGTGCCGGTCATTGAGGTGGTGTTCTGGCGTTGCGTCATTGGCGCCTTGACCTTGTTGCTGGTGTGCTGGCACCTGGGGTATCTGCGCAGTGCCTGGTTGAGTTATTCGACACTCGGCTGGGCCATGTTGAGCGGCGTGGCCATCGTGGGTAACTGGCTGTTGCTGTTTGCGTCCTATGCCAAGGCGTCGATTGCCATCAGCACGGCGGTCTATAACGTTCAGCCATTTATGCTGGTGATCCTCGCGGCGCTGTTGCTTGGCGAGAAAATCACCGTACAGAAGCTGGCGTGGCTGAGCGTGTCATTCATGGGCATGCTGGCTATCGTCACCGCCCATGGCGAGCAGCAGGGCAGCGGTGATCAATACCTGTGGGGCGTGGCTCAGGCGCTGGGCGCGGCTCTTTTGTATGCCATCGCTGCACTGATTATCAAGCGCCTGAAGGCTGTGCCGCCCCATCTGCTGGCGCTGATTCAAGTGAGTACCGGTGCGGTGCTGTTGGTGCCACTGGTTTCATGGCACAGCCTTTCAGCACCGGTTGATGCCTGGGCGGCGCTGTTGACACTGGGTATGGTGCACACCGGTCTGATGTATGTGCTGCTGTATGGCGCGATCCAAAAACTGCCGACGGCATTGACTGGGGCGTTGTCGTTCATCTACCCGATTGCGGCGATCCTGGTTGATTGGATGGCCTATGGGCATCGTCTGGGTTGGACGCAATGGCTGGGTGTTGCGGCGATTCTGCTGGCTGCGGCGGGGTTGCAGCGGGGATGGTGGTGGCGCTGGAAGTCGGATGTTTCGCCCTCTCATGCTAAGCGCCCCTTGTAGGAGCCAGCCAAAGCCAGCTCCTACAGAGGGGGACTCAGTGTGGTGCGCGGGGAATGGTCTTGAGCAAGTCCGCCGGGCTGATATGCCCCACGACTTGCTGTTGCACACCACTGCCCGGCAGCGGCAGATCGAGGATATGCCCCTTGATCTTGCCCACCACATGCATTTCGCACGGTTTGCAGTCGAATTTCAGGGTCAGTACTTCGTCGCCGTGAATCAACTGCATCGGTGCGACCTTGGTGCGTACGCCGGTCACGCCCTTGGCCTGCTTGGGGCACAGGTTGAAGGAGAAACGCAGGCAGTGCTTGGTGATCATCACCGGCACTTCACCGGTTTCTTCGTGGGCCTCGTAGGCCGCATCGATCAACTTCACGCCATGGCGATGGTAGAAGTCGCGGGCCTTCTGGTTGTAGACGTTGGCCAGGAACGACAGGTGCGACTCCGGGTACACCGGCGGCGGTGTGGTTTCGGCCTTGCGACCACCACGGGGGTGGGCCTCGACACGCGCAACCGTCAGCGCTTCGATTAAGTCGCGGCGCAGGGCCTTGAGTTGCGAGTTGGGAATGAAAAACGCCTGGGGGGCGTCCAGCTCGATTGCGGTGGCGTGATACTGGGTGGTGCCCAGTTGGCCAAGCAGGTCGCGCAAGGTGTCCAGCGCCTGTTCCGGCTTGTTGGCCACGCCGAACGGGCCGGGCAGGGTGGTGCAGACACTCACGCCTTCTTCACTGGTGGCGGTCAGTTGCAATTGGTCTTCGCGCAGGGTGGCCTGCCACGACACGCCAACCCGCCGCTCGGCGGAGGTCTTGAGCAACGCTTGCTGCCAGTTATGGTCGAGGTTGCGGTTGAGCGGGTGATTCGGTCGTAGTTGATGCAGGCCCGCCGGCATTTCGTTGGGCTCGACACGGTAGCGGTAGCGCTTTTCGCCGTCTTCTTCGAACTCACCTTTAGGCTCGGCGATATTGGCGCGAAAACCCACGACTTCACGCTTGATCAGCACGTTGAGGCCATCGCCGTTGGACAGCGGCTCATGGGTGATCACCTGCAAGTCGCGCTTGCCGGCTTTTTCCACGACACCTACCGGCAGGCCGGTAAAGGTTGGGGTGTCGAAGGCGCCGATATCAATCTTGCGGTCACTGACGAAGTAGTCGGTGCTGCCACGGTGGAAGGTTTTTTCCGGGTCTGGCAGGAAGAAATGCGCGGTACGCCCGCTGGAAGCGCGAGCCAGGTCCGGGCGGTCTTCGAGGATCTCGTCCAGGCGCTGGCGGTAATAGGCGGTGATGTTCTTCACATAACCCATGTCTTTGTAGCGGCCCTCGATCTTGAACGAGCGCACGCCGGCGTCTACCAAAGCGCGCAGGTTGGCGCTCTGGTTGTTGTCTTTCATCGACAGCAGGTGCTTTTCAAAGGCCACGACGCGGCCCTGGTCATCCTTGAGGGTGTAGGGCAGGCGGCAGGCTTGGGAGCAGTCGCCACGGTTGGCGCTGCGGCCATTTTGCGCGTGGGAAATATTGCATTGCCCGGAGAACGCTACGCACAACGCGCCATGGATGAAGAACTCGATGGCGGCATCGGTTTCATCGGCAATCGCGCGGATTTCCTGGAGGTTCAGCTCGCGGGCCAGCACCAACTGGGAGAACCCGGCCTGGTCGAGGAACTTGGCCCGGTTCAAGGTGCGGATGTCGGTCTGGGTGCTGGCATGCAGCTCGATGGGCGGGATATCCAGCTCCATCACCCCCAGGTCCTGGACGATCAGCGCATCAACGCCGGCATCGTACAACTGGTGGATCAGCTTGCGGGCCGGCTCCAGTTCGTCGTCGTGCAGGATGGTGTTGATGGTGGTGAACACCCGGGCGTGGTAACGACGGGCGAATTCCACCAGTTGGGCGATCTCGCTCACGTCGTTGCAGGCGTTGTGGCGCGCACCGAAGCTTGGGCCGCCGATGTACACGGCGTCGGCGCCGTGCAGGATGGCCTCGCGCGCGATGGCGACATCGCGGGCAGGGCTGAGCAATTCCAGATGATGCTTGGGCAAGGACATAGTTTTTTTAGTCAGGCTTGTCACGGTTGAGGCGCGCATTGTAGCCGTGAATCGCCTGGCGGGCACCCGCTGGATGCCCAATGACGCGCCGGGCTCAGCCCTTGGCGGCCATCGCCGTGACTTCAACCCGCATGCCTTCGACCGCCAACGACGCCACGCCAACCGCCGCGCGTACCGGCCAGGGTTTGGCGAAGAAGCGCTTGTACACCTCGTTGAATGCGGCGCGGTCGGCCATGTCAGTGAGGTAGATGGTCAAGTGCATGACCCGGTCCATGCTGCTGCCGGCGCGTTCGAGGGCGACTTTGAGGGCTTGCAGGGTGCATTCGCTTTGCGCAGTGACATCGCCCAATTCCAGGCTGCCATCGGCGCGTACCGGGATTTGTGTGGAGACCAGGATGCCGTTGAAGCCGATGACGTCGGAGGAAATCGAATCCGGGTCGAGGTCGGGGGTGAAGCTGAGGTCGTGGTTGCTCATGGGGAGCCCTAGGTGAATGGAACAGCGTGGATAGTAAACGCTACGCACTAGTTATCGGTCGATAAATTATCCCTTGAAATAAATTATCGAATGATAAAATATGCAGCTGTACCGTCTCTAATCCGCACTGTCAGGAGAGAACATGGGAGTCCTAGCGCTCGACCATTTCACCATTCGCACCGAACAATGGGGCAAGACCGCCGAGTTTTTTGAACAAGTGGTTGGCCTGTCACCTGGGCCGCGCCCGGATTTTCGTTTCCCTGGCTGCTGGATGTACGCCGGCGGCCGTCCGCTCTTGCACATCGCCAGTATCGTGGGCGGTGACAAGGATCTGCAGGCCTATCTGGGCGAGAAGCCGGGCGGCTACGGGTCGGGCGCCCTTGACCATGTCTCGCTGCGTTGTGAAGGGCTGGAAACCGTGCAGAACCGCCTGCAATCCCTGGGCATCGCCTTTCGCGAACGGGTGATTCCGCAGATTGGCGAGCACCAGCTGTTTCTTGAAGACCCCAACGGCATCACCATCGAAATGATCTTTGACTATGTGCCAGGAACCCGGATTGTCGGCGAGGCCATGGCGAGCCTTGCCATTGGCCCGTCTGCGGAAGGTCGCTGATGGACTTCAAACGTCGACGTGTGATTCAAGCCCTGGGCAGCGCAGCGTTATTGGCGCCGCTGCTGGCCCGTGGCAATAACCCTGAGAGGAGCCCAACCATGGTACGACTCGGTGTGACTGATCTGTCCTTTCATCGTGCGACAGCCGCGGTGGTTGCTTCGGTATTGCAGCGCATGGGCTTTGGGGTGGAGCGTTCGTATGCGCTGCACGAGGCCAATTTCGAGCAGTTGCGTGCTGGCAGCATCGACATGATTGCCTCCGCATGGATCCCGTCCAGCCATGGGATGTACAAAGCCCGGGTGGAAGAGGTGGTCGCCACCCGCGAATTGGGCCTGCATTACACCCCGTATGCGTTGTGGGGTGTGCCCGACTATGTGCCGGTGTCGCAGGTGGACTCCGTGGATGACCTGCGCAAACCTGAGGTTATCGCCCGTATGCACACGCTGATCCAGGGGATTGGCCCGGGCGCCGGGATTACCCGGTTTTCGCTGCGGATGATGGAGGACTACGGCCTTGCGGCGGCGGGCTACCAGTTCCGCACCGGCACCCAGGAACAATGCGTGGCGGCGTTCGAGGCGCTGGTCGAGGAGGGCAGATGGGGCGTGGTGCCACTTTGGCATCCGCAGTTCCTGCATTTCCGCCATCGTATCCGTGATCTCAATGATCCCAAGGGGCTGCTGGGCAGTGTCGACCGTGCGGTGCTGTTGGCGCGGGTTGATCGCCTGGGGCGGTTCAGCGAGGCGCAATTGCAGGTGCTCGATAACATCCGTCTGAGCAATGCGATTGTCGCCGAGTTGGATTACGCCCTCAATCGCCAGGGTAAAAGTGCGGACCAGGCGGCTGAGGGCTGGCTACTGAACAACCCGCAGACTCTCGCCTCCTGGCTGGCGCCATTGGCCTGAACACAATCAAAACAGGAACCGATCATGACCACCCCTGAATCGCGTCTGCAGGCCGCCGGCATCACCTTGCCTGTTCCCGCCCCGGCCCTGGGTAACTACGTGCCCTGGAGCATTGTTGGCAATACCTTGATGACCTCCGGGCAATTCCCCTGGATTGATGGCCGGCTGCTGTACCGTGGGCGCCTGGGCCGCGACCTGAACCTGGAGCAAGGGTATGCGGCCTGTCGCCTGGCGGCATTGAATGCAATTGCCCAGCTCAAGGATGCGGTGGGGGATTTGAGCCGTATCCGCCAGGTCTATCGGCTGGAAGGCGTACTGAATGTGGCGGAGGATTTCCATGAGCACCCCAAAGCCCTGGATGGCGCGTCTGACGTGCTGGTCGAAGTCTTCGCCGAACAGGCCCGGCATTCGCGCATGATCTGGACCAACCCGGTCATACCCATGGATGGCTTTTGCCTGGTGTATCTCTTTGCGGAAATCGACGCCCCGTAAACGGCCTTCACTACGCCTCGTTATGCAGGGCGCCATCGAGGAAGGCATTGACCCGCAGGGTAATCAGTTCGGTCAGATTCTCAGGGACGGGCATCTGATACACCCACTTGCGCACCCCCAGGTAAAAGAAGCTGCTGTGGAAGCCCCACAGCACTTCGATCTCAAGACTCAGCGCGTGTTTATCCAGCGGGGCGCTCAGTTGCTTCTGATGACGCAGCTCTTCGATGATCGTCAGGAACACCGTCTCGTGCAATTGTTTGAGATAGCGCTGGTTCAACTCCGGGTCCTGCAGGCCGGCGTACAGAAAGATCCGCACCCACTCATTGCTCAGGATGGTGCGGGTATAACCGATAAAGTAATCAATCAGCCGTTCCCTTAAAGGACGCGTGCGGTCCTTGAGCTGCTGCTCCAGCTCAGGGTCCCAGCGGTTCATGAACACCTGCTGGTACACCTGTTCGATGAGTAATTGCTTACTGGGAAAGTAGCGGTAGAGCAGGGGCTGGGTGACCTGCAGCCCCTCGGCCAGCTCGCGGGTGGTCAGCGCAAAGCCTTTCTGGGCGAAGAGGGTGATCGCCCGTTCGACCATCTGCTGCTGACGATCGGCGGCCGTGAGATTTTTTCGGCCTGGCGTGGTCGCCTTGTTGCTAACGCTGATTTTTGCCATTGTTGACCTATGCAGTGCCACATCTAGAAAGCGTGACAGAATCATACGCGTTGCAGCGGTCAACGTGGGCCCGCATCGATGTGGCCATCGACACCTTTACAGGAAGACTCCTATGCATTCATTCATCCGCGCGGCGCTGTTGCCAGTCGCCATTTTCGCCATTAGCGCACAGGCCCAGACCGGACCTTCGTTCAAGTGCAGCGCAAACATGGCCAGCTCCGTGGAAACGCTGATTTGCGGCAGCGAAGCGCTTTCCGCCCTGGATCGCCAGATGGCGAGCACCTACAACACCGCGCTGAAAAAGGCCGGCAGCCAGGCCAAGATGCTCAAGGCCGAGCAACGTGGCTGGATCAAGGGGCGCAACGACTGCTGGAAAGCTGACGACAAACAGGCCTGCATTCGTGACAGTTACAACCAGCGGTTGGTTGAACTGCAACAATGAATCCTCCGCTGTTTGTTTCTCTGGATGGGCCCAAGGGCACCGGCAAAACCACACTGTTGGAAGCCGTTACGAAAGTACTGAGGGCAGACGCCAAAACGGTAATCCGACTTTGCGAGAAAAAAAGCGATCCCTTTAGACGGGAAACAATGACCCTCGTTAACAAGCTGGTGAGAAATCCCTGCCGGGATCTGGAGTTGCAGGTGTGTGAACGCCTTGCGGATAGCCGTGCATGGATTTCCCGACAGGTGCTGACTAAACAACCTCCGGGCAGCATTGTGTTGATTGATCGCTGGTACCCGTCTGATGCCGCGTTTCGGCGCATAGTCCCGTTTGCAGACATTCTCCAGTTGAACATTGATCGCAACGTGCAAGTGCCAGACTTGCACGTCGGGATTGTCACCGCCCCTGAAGTTTCATGGGCGAGGGCCGCAGCACGACGGCGCGGGCTGAGCAGTACTGTGATGCATACGCTGGAAGAACATGTTGCCTGTACCCAGGCGTTCGAGCGAGCGGTTGCAGATCAAGGCTGGGTTTTATGCCGCAACGAGGGAACGCTTGAAGAGGCAACATTGCAGGTTGTTTCTGAGATTTATCGCGTGCTTGCCTGCTCATAATGGCGTGGTGAGCGAAAACGGGATACGCAGCTCCTCGACAGGCCCTGAATCCCGGCCGCACATTTCGTCGTGCGCGCATTGCTGCACCAGCACGCAAGGAAATGCCGGCACGGTCTGCAGCAAGTCGCGCAGGTGGGTGGTCGACCGCAGGCGCATCGGCTTGGCCGCATCATCAAGCAGGGTGAACTGGCCGTGATCCAGGCGGATTCGTGCCAGATAAAAACCACCTTCGAGTGACAGCAACTCCAGCTCGCGTATTTCGCCCTTCGCGGCCCGCTCGGTCAGTGCTTGCAAATTCAAGGTTTACTCCTTGCCTACCAGGGTAGGCGCTCGCCGTTATAAGCAAAAAAATTGCCGCTGTCGGCAGCAGTCAGACGGTCAATCAGCGATAACAACTCGCGGGCAGCAATGTGTGCCGGCCTGGCTGCCGATGCACCACGAAAGGGCTGTGAAAGGCCTGAAATAACGGTGCCTGGATGCAGGCTCAGCAAGCGGGTTTGCGGGCGGGTTCGCGCCAGTTCGATCGCCGCGGTTTTAATCAACATGTTCAACGCGGCCTTGGAGGCGCGATATGCATACCAGCCGCCCAAACGGTTATCGCCGATGCTGCCAACCTTGGCCGAAAGCACCGCCATCGCGCCACGAGGGTCGAGCAATGGCAAAAAGTGACGCAAAACAAGCGCTGGTCCCAGGGCGTTGACCTGGAACACTGCCTGAAACGCATCCGCCTCAATGGCGGAGTAACTCTTTTCCGGCTTGATTTCTTTGCGATGGAGCAGGCCCGCAGCATGCAGGATTAACTGGTACGGGGCTTCTCCAGCTAATTCGGCGGCGGCTTTGGCGATACTCTCGGGCTCTTCCAGATCCAACTCCGGAAGACTATGACGCGTCAGTTCGCGAACAACCGAGCAGCGTGGATCTTCTTTGAGCAACCGACAAAACGCCGTGCCAAGGGCTCCACTGGCGCCTATCACTAAGGCGCGATAGCCGTCGCCAAGGGAGTTCATTTCGAAGGGGCTGTTCATGAGTAGCGCTCTAAGGCTGCCTCGTTTTCAAGGTGTCCGACGCGTCGGGTGCGTGTTGTGATTCCGGCACTGCGCAACGGTTATCGACACATCGACGTCGCCCATCCGGGTGAGGCAACCACGCCAAATGGGGGCGCAAGCGGCAGAACAGCTGATAACCGAACGCCAGCAGCGGTCGAAGTGCACGCCAGGTCAGGGGGCTGGCCCAGAATCCCAGGCCGGCGGCACGCCAGCTCCATAGGGTGGCGTCCAAGCCTTCAACCCAGCGGCCGTCGGCGAAACGGGCGTGAAGTACGGACTGCATGTGCTCGAACGTAAAGCCAAGGGCCTTGGCGTCAAATTCAGCGCTGTTTAAGTCAATAAATAGCAGTCGGCCCTCTGTGGCGTGTCGGCGCAGGATCTTGATTTCCCGCGCGCACAATGGACAGTTACCGTCAAAGTACAGCGTCAGTGGCCAAGGATTTTTGTTGTACATTGCACTATACCTTGTATAGGTTTTATCTAAGATAGGCCTAAAATAACCACCTGACAATGTGCGCAATGCTTATGCGTGTTAACCACGGGCCAATGCCATCCGGCTACGCACCCGCAATTGACGCGTGGCGAGCGCATAGGTATCCAAGAGTCTTATCGAGGTATTTGCATGGCTACGCGCAACGATAGCTTGGTCCGCCACCTTATCTGTATTGCTCTTATGCTCCAGAGCGCGGACATATTTGCCGATTGGCGTGAGGCGGTCCCCAATGCCCATCTGTTGGGCAGCGGGGATATGCGAGTATTCGGTTTCTCGGTCTACAGCGCGCAGTTCTGGAGCCCACGCCTGATCGCCGGTGAGCCGCTGGTTGCAGATGCACCTTTTGCGCTTGAACTCACCTACAGCCGCGCTATTAGCCGCGACGATCTAGTCGAGGCCAGCATCAAGGAAATCCGTCGCTTGTCACCCTACGGCCTGAACTCAGAGCTGATGGGCCGCTGGGAGCGGGAAATGCAGCACGCGTTCGTCAATGTGCGCGCAGGCGACCGCATCACGGGCGTTTATGTTCCTGGAGAGGGCGTACGGTTTTACTTCGGCGACAACCTAAGGCGCGTGGTGAGGGATGAAGCTTTCGCCAAAGCCTTTTTTGCCATCTGGCTTGACCCCCGAACACGCAACCCGGAGCTGCGAGCCCAGTTGCTGGGTGGATCCAAACCCGGGGGGCGTTGAGGAATTGCACAATTGGATAAACCGGGTTTGTCGAATCGGTGTCCTGACGCCGGCATTCATCGCGCTGGTGCCAGTGATGCTGGCTCTGCTTGGAAATGCGCAAAACAAGATATTGGCGTGGCGAAAAACGGGCATTGCCTTTATCCATGCTGGTTTTCGGCCTGCTTCTCATCAATATTATGGCGAACGACACCTCACTATTAGGCTGGCGCGTTGCGCGCGATGAACATGCGCCTTCAACGAAGCCAGATCAGTGCCGATACATACTGAAAGCTCGAAAATTATAGGGTAGGGTTGCTAAAAATCTGGAGGATCAGCCATGCCCCGTAATATTGCGTTCTCTACGTTCGTATCAGTCGGCTGCGCAGAGTGCCGAAATCTAGAAGGGTTGGGGTTCGATTTCATAATGGCATTCCAGCCAATCGTTAACGTAAGAACGCGCACAACCTTCGCCTATGAAGCCCTTGTACGCGGGGTGAACGGTGAGTCGGCGGCGAGCATCTTGGATCAGGTTAATGACGACAACCGATACCGCTTTGACCAAGCATGCCGAGTCAAGGCTATCGAGAGAGCGACGGAACTAGGTTTGCTGGGCATTCCAGACTGCAAGCTCAGTATCAATTTTTTGCCAAATGCTGTGTATCGACCCGAAACCTGCATTCGAGCCACTCTGGAGGCTGCCAGGCTGTTTGGGTTCCCTCCAGAGAGGCTAATGTTCGAAGTGACCGAAGGTGAGCGTGTTGATGACCCTATGCATCTAAAGGGGATTTTCGAAGAGTACAATCGTCAAGGTTTCACTACATCTATCGACGATTTCGGCTCGGGTTACTCGGGGTTGAATTTATTGGCGATGTTCCAACCTCATGTGCTAAAAATTGACATGGCTCTCACAAGAAACATTGACAAAGACCCAGTTAGAATTGCAATAGTCGAAGGTATTGTTTTAGTCGCAAACCGTTTAAATATAGTGGTTGTGGCCGAAGGTATTGAAACCCGTGATGAGAGTGATGCATTACTCCGCTTAGGCATAGATCTTATGCAAGGGTACCTCTTCGCACGACCTGATACATTTCAACTACCGCTCCCAATTTATTCCTAACTGAAAATTTCATGGCGCACATCGTTGTAGGCTCAGGTTGTGTTTTTGGTGTGACCTTCTAAAACGCCTAACATCACATCGACCTCCTGGCTAAGCAAGTGATTTTGGCTTGAGTACAAAAGGGCCTGTGATGGCCATTTTTTGGCTCAGCACTGGGCAGGATTACTACGCCGGCAGCGCTCAGAACAGTAACGAACTTCCTCCCAGCAGCGCGCCCATTTCTTCCTCCATAGGAAGGGAAGGCCGCAAGTCATGCAGGTTTTGACCGGGAGTTCACTCTTTTTCAAAGTGATTCACCGTCATCTAAGTTTGCGAGCAACAATTGACCACGTTGCCAGAGCGCTTGCTGCTTTGATTCAGGCATTCGGTCGAGGTTTTTATACTGCATGCCCATACGGTGATTGCTGCGCAGGCGATCGCTGTGACGTATCAGGAAGTGCCAATAAAGCGCATTGAAAGGGCAGGCGTCATCTGTGGTGCTTTCGCTCACCTTGTATGCGCAGCCACGACAATAATCGGACATGCGTTTGATGTATTGGCCGCTCGCACAGTAAGGCTTAGATCCCATGTAGCCGCCGTCTGCATGCATGACCATACCAAGTGTGTTGGGCAACTCCACCCAGTCGAACGCGTCCATGTAGATTGCCAGATACCACTCACATATTTGACTCGGCGCGATACCTGCGAGCAAAGCGAAATTGCCGGTAACCATTAGCCGTTGGATGTGATGAGCGTAGGCATGCTTAAGGCTTTGGTTAATGGCTTGGCGCATGCAGTTCATCTTCGTTTCGCCTGTCCAGTAGAACTCTGGAAGCAACCTTGTGTTGCTGAATTCATTTCCGTCGGCATATTCAGGCATCTTCAACCAGTAGATGCCTCGGACGTATTCCCGCCAACCGATCAGTTGACGAATGAAGCCTTCGGCAGCGTTCAGCGGAATCCGCTGCGCCCAGTACGCGGCTTCGACGTCGCTGCACAACTGGCGCAGATCCAGCAGGCCGATATTTAGCGCGGCGCTGATCCGCGCATGAAACAGGAAGGGTTCGTCACTGGCCATCGCATCCTGGTAGTCGCCGAACGCAGCCAGGCCCCAATCGAGAAAGTAATCCCACAAGGCTTGGGCATCGGCGTGGGTTACCGGGTAGTCGAAGGTGTCTAGGGCGCCATAGTGGCCGGAGAAGTTTTTTGCCACCAGCGCCAGCACTTCCTGGGTGATGGCATCGGCCGAAAAGCGCATGGGTGAGGGCGCTCTCACACCTTTGGGCAACGCCTTGCGGTTTTCGGCATCAAAGTTCCAGGCGCCACCGACCGGGCTGCGGTCGCCATTAAGCAACAAGCCACTTTTGCGCCGCATCTCGCGGTAGAAGAACTCCATCCGCAGCTGCTTTTTGCCCTCGGCCCAAGACGAAAATTCGCCGCGGGTGCAGAGAAAACGGCTATCGCTATGCCACTGGATCGTTAAGCGACAGTCCTTGAGCGACTGCTCCAGGCGCCAGTCACCGCATTCAGTCAGGTGCAGTTGCTGTGGTTGAAGCCGTGAGTGCCAGCGCCGTAACTCGCCGGGCACCGATCCACTGTTGTGCGGATCATCCAGGCTGACGTAGTACACACGGATACCGCTCTTCTTCAACGCCTCGGCAAAATGGCGCATCGCACTGAAGATCAGCGCGATTTTTTGTGGGTGATGGGGCACATGGCTTGCTTCCTCCATCACCTCGACCAGCAACACCGCATCGCGCTCGGGATCCAGCCCCTGTAATGAAGCCAAGTCCCAAGACAGTTGGTCGCCCAGCACCAGGCACAGTCGGCGAATCTTACTCATTTGCCAGGTCCCCGGTGCAACGTGACTCACCAGGGTGCCGCCAGCGAGAAAGGAATGCGTAACGACTCGATATCGTCATGGATCTGCTTTCAGCCATTCCAAACGCTGCGCCAAGCGCACCGCTGGCGCCTATCACCAAGGCGTTCATTTCAAAGGAACTGTTCATTGAGTCTCTCCTGCAAGCCTGCGCGAGCTCCGAGCGTTAACTGCGTTGCCCAATCAGTTGCAGGAACTCCAGCCGCGTAGCGGACGACTCGCGAAAGGCGCCCAGCATCACGGAGGTGGTCATCACCGAGTTTTGTTTCTCCACGCCCCGCATCATCATGCACATGTGCTTTGCCTCAATGACCACGGCCACGCCGGCCGCATCAGTGATGTGTGCAATAGCGTCGGCAATTTGCTTTGTAAGGTTTTCCTGGATCTGTAAGCGGCGGGCGAACATATCGACGACCCGGGCGACTTTTGACAGGCCCAGCACCCGCCCAGTGGGGATGTAGGCGACATGAGCCTTGCCGATGAAGGGGAGCAGGTGATGCTCACACAACGAATACAGTTCGATGTCGCGCACGATGACCATTTCGTCGTTTTGCGATTCGAACAATGCGCCGTTGATCAAATCCTCTAGACTGATCGTGTAGCCATTGCACAGGTACTGCATCGCTTTGGCTGCACGCTTGGGAGTATCCAGCAGTCCTTCACGCTCAGGGTTCTCGCCGACGCCGACGAGAATTTCACGGTAATGCTCGGCTATTGATGTGTTCATTAAGATTCCTCGAAGCCATGCTGCTCTCACCGTCAAATTGCAGCGCCAGTGGTCAGCTTTTATTGTACATTATCTAATGCGCTGTATAGGTTCTGTATAGGGTAGGCCTAAAAAAACCGCCTGACAATGTGCGCCATTCCTAGGCGTGATGCGTATGGGTGGCTGTCGCAGGCACCATTTCTGCGCGATGCGCGTGCCCCCCCTTGGACAGACCGTCGGAGTCCGTTTGTGTGGCTGTAGCGCCGACCTGAGGATTCAGCTGTACAAATTAATTGTTTTGTATAGCTTTTGGCGTGCCCGCAGCTGCGATCCCAATTGCTGGGCGGTTCTAAATCCCTGAGACCGTTGAGGAGTTGCACATGTTAAAGGTATTGATAGTTCTGCTAAGCATTGGTCTCGCGAGTTGCAGCCGGGTAGATGTGCATACTTACCGCCAGGAGATGCCCATCCTTGAGCTACGCGATTTTTTCGAGGGGCGGGTCGAAGCTTGGGGCATGTTTCAAAAGCGATCAGGTGAGGTGGTCAAGCGCTTCCACGTGGAGATCAATGGCCAGTCCGAAGGCAATAAGTTAATACTCGATGAGTCATTTACTTACAGCGATGGCACTAAACAAAAACGGGTGTGGACGCTAACGCCAGTTGGTCATAACCAATGGCGCGGAACCGCTGACGACGTGGTGGGGGAAGCGCGTGGTGAGATGGCAGGCAATACCCTGCGCTGGAAATACGTACTTAGCCTTCCTGTGGATGGTAAGGAGTATCAGGTTGAATTAGACGACTGGATGTACCTTATGGACAAGAACACCATGATCAATCGCTCGTTCATGACCAAATTCGGAGTGGAGGTAGGCCAGATCACTTTGTTCTTCCGTAAGCAACCTTGAGTAGTCAGGGCCGGCGGCAGGTACATCCTCCACGTTTCCGGTGTTCAACCCACTGTGGAAGTAACTCCAGCCTGATCCAAATCTCGGGTTCTGGCATAGGAGTAGAAAGCGAGGATCGCACGCAGATGTGCCGCATTCAATGTCTCACCATGAACACAACGTACATGGCCCGTTGACAGAGTGGACGTCAGAAGCAGGTTTGTCGAATCAGTGGTTTAGGTGGCTCATGAACATCTATGACATGACCTGTCGTTTAACATAATATACATTATGCGAACCGTCCTATACGGAGCTGGGGGGCTCTGGCGGTCAGATTTGAAGCCTGGCACTGCCTCCTGTCGGCGTTTTCGCGGACGCGAGAATCAAAACCCTGATAATCAACTGCTGACTGGTCGACGAGTCATTTCCTCCAGCACCTGGTCCAGGTGCGGCGCGAGCTTCAGCACATCAAGGTCAACAGCTTGAACCGAATTGGCTTCGTATGGATATCGAGTGCCAACAAAAAGCTTCGAACAAGCCGTGATCCATTTTTCCAGTGGAAAGCCTGGAGCCAATCGCTCTGAGGTTTCACGCAGCTTGTTGGCCAACTTTGCAGGAATGGCGTTGTACAGATCGATCAAGCCATGCCTGTTTCCAGGCAAGCCGGCGATCAAACGAAGGTGCCCCTCGGGATCAGATTCAGTCCTTGGAAACCGAGGGTCAGCCTCGACAAGGAATGACTTAAGAAGCAGCTCCGCTGCGAGCGCCGAATTCATGACGGCTGGCCAATACAGATGAAAATCTCCGTTTGAAGCACCTTGTTCGAGGATCTGTGCGGCTCTCAGAAAAGCACGTGCTTCCTCGATGACCCAGGTGCTTGGCAAAGGCTCAGAATCCATGATTCATTGCTCCAGATATTTAGTGAAAGCCACGGCATACGTGGCTTGTTACCGATTACACGTGTCTGTTTGCAGCTTTGCAAGATACCGCACATGCTATGGAAGATAGCGACCAAGGATGAACGCCCTCTGGTTCATTTAATGCGCTACCCTCCTCCATTAATAGCGGATAATTATAACTAAACTAAATGACTATTTAGTTTAGTTAATTAGATGTCACATGATGATAGCTAACCCCTCCACCCTTTTAATTAAATCATCCGAAGTTAAACCTAAACAGAAGCCAACTCCCAAACTGTTGGCACGGCCAGTGCGTGCCTGCTCGCTAGCCATCTGACTGAGTGGAGTGCCATTTTAAATTGAGACAGGTCCTATGGCTGGCCGATAGCTCGGTCTACAAAATCGATTGCTGTAGGTGCTGTCAATTACACGGCCCTTAATCCTGATGGACTTCCCATTCAGATCAGAGAGCTTCCAAATGACATTGCAGAACGCGCTGATGTGCCTGGCGCTCAATATTTATCATGAGGCACGCGGTGAGCCGCTTGAGGGGCAGATCGCGGTGGCGATGGTTACGATGAACCGTGCCGACTGGCAAACCTCGGGGATTTGCCAAGTTGTGTATGAACGCAATCAGTTTTCCTGGACTAATCGTGCTTCCCGTTTCCCCCCAGAGGAACACGATGCCTGGGCGAAGGCGAAACGTGTGGCAACCCGGGTCATTGAGGGGCGTCATGACGATATTACCTATGGGGCTACGCACTTTCATAGCCGCGCAGTGCGGCCTGTATGGCGTAATTCATTAAAGAAAACAGCAACCATTGGGCAGCATGTATTTTACGTGCAACGTTAAATATCAATGATGTTTCTTGCGCTGATTTAATTGGTTTAATTCATTAATAAAGTTTCGTTGTTTCTCTTTGCACACAAAACGCCTCTTTCATTCCGAACTGTAAATTCAAGACTTGTCTCAAAAAGCTCTCAAGCAATTGCTAACTGCCAGACTTTCCGTCAAGAATCAATCAAATTTCTTTCGCCAGTGACCAACATGAACAATCAGGTAATTATTGTCGATGATCACCCAGTGGTGCGCATGACTGTCCGCATCCTGTTGGAGGGTGAAGGCTACAAGGTTGTTGGGGAGACAGAAAATGGGGCGGATGCGATTGAACTCATCCGCGAGTTTCAACCTGGGACAGTGGTACTCGACATAGGGTTGCCAAAAGTCGATGGATTGACGGTTATCAGTCGCTTGGCCGCGCTACATCTCCAGATAAAGATCATCGTACTGACCGCTCAGATATCGAACCACATCGCGATACGCTGCATGGAAGCGGGTGCCCACGGCTTCGTCAGCAAGCAAGAGGATTTGTGTGAGCTGGTCAGTGCCATTCGGGCGGTGGGGAGTGGGCAGAATTACTTTCCGGAAAAGGCGTTTTGCCTCACGCGTCGCGAAGCCGGTACCGATCACGAAGATGAAAGGTTAAGAACACTTTCTGTACGGGAACTCGGGGTTTTACAGTATTTGACTCAGGGGCTGAGCAACAAGCAAATAGCCGAACGCATGTTGTTGAGCGGCAAAACCATAAGTACCTATAAAACCCGCATCCTGACCAAGCTCAATGCAAACACCGTACTTGACCTCTACGACCTGGCAAAACGCAATGGCCTGACAGAGCCGTGATCCCTCGGCCCTGCCCCCTCAAACGTCTTTAAGTTCCTGGTGCAGCTTGAACAGCTCGGTGTCTGTGCGCACATTCAGCTTGCGCAGTGCGGCCTGCTTCTGCCCGCTGATGGTCTTGCGACTACGCAGAAACTTGGCGGCGATTTGAGAGACAGACATCCCTCCCAGGCAACAACGCAAGACTTCGCGCTCCTTGGGTGACAACGCTGGATAATTGACCAGTGGATCACTGCTCTGCGCAGTCCCCTCTCCCTCTTCAAGTGATACTGCCGCGGGAGCCTTGGGGGTCGAGTCCAGCTCGGCCGCCATGGACGGCGAAAGATACAGCCGATCCAGCGCCACTGTGCGAATTGCAAACATCAAGTCTTCAGTCGGCTGGGACTTACCAAAAAAACCATTGGCTCCGGCACGAATTGCCATATTGACGGTGGCAGGTCGCTCCACTGAAGAAAAAATCAGGATCCGTAAATCCGGATAATGACTACGCAACAGCTGGATCAAGCGCAGGCCATCCAGTTCGCCGTCCGATAACTGGTAATCCAGTATCAGCAGATCGGCCGTTTCGCTGCGTAGCGCTTCGAGCAATTCGGGGCTTCCCGAAAAAACCCCTGCAACCTTGAAGTCTGACTCAGAGGAAAGGCGGATTTTCAAACCTTCTCGAATCAACGCGTGATCATCGAGCAGGACAATTCGCAGAGGTGAAACAACCGACCACTTCATTCTCAGGACTCCATAACTCTGATAGCGCTGTAGGAATATTCCTACAGATTCACCTCGCCAGAAGAACGTTATCCTAAATGTGGAATGAAAGAAAACTTAAAATAGTTTTGCCTATCTCCCCCATTGAAAAAAAAATTCAACGACGCAGCATGGATAGGTTAAGCCCTGATTTTTCATAGTATTACAGCGCCAACATGCCCCACCGACCGCCTTTGAAAACGACCTGATCCACCCCCTCCTTCGACGTCCCCAGAGCCTGTATTGGCGGCCAGGCCTACGCGGCTTTTGGGACAAGTCTCGTTCACACATGTCCCCTCAACACTCAGACTTATCTCAATGGTCGGGAGACGTTCCAGGTCTCATCAAAATGCTGTTGCACTCCAGCGTCCCCCTGCACAAACACGCCGATAAGCTCGCCACAAGGCGAGCCCAGCCCAGGACTATATCTGATGGCTACTCATAGCGCGCTCGTTGAAAAAGACGTGGACGCACAGGCGATGCCTGCCCCTCAAACACAGATCCAGGACACTCTGTTGCAGAGCGTGTCCTGGACATGCGATCACTACAACCTGGGGAAGTCACCACAGGCCCTGACAGCGGGATTACCCAAAGTCGGCCTGCTGACGCCCTCACTGGCGATGCGCAGCCTGGCCAACGCCGGGTTGACCGCGGGCATGGTAGAGCGCCCTGTACGAGCGCTCCCAAAACAACTGATGCCGATCATTCTGCTGCGCAAGGATCGCGGTGGCTGCATCTTACTCGGATACCATCCCGACACTGAAGCCGAGGACAAGCGCGCTTGCCGCTACCAGGTGATCCTACCGGAGATCAGCACTACGCCGGTGGACATCGATCAAGCCACCATGGACGAGATGTACACCGGCTTCGCCATTCTCGTGAAGCCCAAAGCCAAGATCGATGCGCGCGCCGGCGATGAAACGCCGCAAGCCGCCGGTCATTGGCTGTTCTCGACACTGTGGCGCTATCGCCGTTATTACCGCAGTGCTGCTATCGGTGCTGTGCTGATTAACGTACTGGCCCTGGCCAGCATTTTCTTCACCATGAACGTCTATGACCGTGTCGTCCCCAACCAGGCGTTTGTGACGCTCTGGTCGCTGGCCATCGGCGTGGTCGTGGCCATGGTCTTCGAGGCCATCGCCCGTTATGTGCGGGCACACTTGCTTGATCTCGCGGGAAAGAAAGCCGACCTGGTACTGGGCACGATGTTGTTTCGCCAGGCCCTGTCCATCCAGATGGAACACAAGCCCGCCTCCTCGGGCTCATTCGCCAACCAACTGCGCGAATTCGAATCGGTGCGTGACTTCGCCACCTCGGCCACTCTGGCGACCATTTCCGACCTGCCCTTCGTGCTGCTGTTCGTGGCAGTGATTTTTGCCGTCGGCGGTCCATTGGGCTGGGTGCCGCTGCTGTTGATCCCCTTGATTCTGATTATCAGCGTGGGCATCCAGTGGCCACTGGCGCGCACCATGAAAGAAAACCTGCGTGAGGCGTCTCTCAAGCAAGGGGTGTTGATTGAGTCCGTGGAAGGCCTGGAAACCCTCAAGGCCATCGGTGGGGAAGCCTATATGCAACGTCGCTGGGAAACCTTCAGCGCGCTGGCCTCCAACACCTCGATGAAATCACGCGAACTGTCCAGCATGGCGTCCGGCAGCGTGGCGTTTTTTCAACAGATCCAGACCGTGGCGCTGATTGTCATCGGTGTTTACCTGATTGATGCCGGCGACCTGACGATGGGGGCACTGATCGCCACCGTAATGCTGGCCGGGCGGGCAACTGCGCCCTTGAGCCAAGTCGTTGGCCTGGCGTTGCGCTTCCAGCAGGCCAAGGCGGCAATGAGTTCGCTCAATGGCCTGATGGCGATGCCCGTCGACCGTGATGTCACCCGCGAATATTTGCCCAAGCCCGATATCAGTGGCCAGATCAGCCTCAAGAACATCGGTTTCGCGTATCCCGCCCCTCCCATGCAACCCAACCCGGCCGTGCTGCAAGGCATCAATCTCGCGATCAAGCCCGGTGAGCGCGTCGCTATTCTGGGTCGTATCGGCAGTGGCAAATCCACGTTGCTACGGGTCATGGCACGTCTTTATCTGCCGGTCAGCGGGCAGATGTTCGCTGACGGCCTGGACGTCAATCAGATTGATCCGGCCGATTGGCGCAAAGCCGTTGGCTATGTCGGCCAGGATGCGCGCCTGTTCTACGGCACTCTGCGGGAAAATGTGATGATCGGGCGCCCTGAAGCCACGGCCGAGGAGTTCCTGCGGGTGATTCGCCTGACAGGCCTCGACCATGTTGCCGGGCGCCACCCCAAGGGCATCAACCTGCCCATCGGCGAAATGGGCGAAGGCCTGTCGGGCGGCCAGCGTCAGCTGGTTTCGCTGGCACGAAGCCTGCTCGCACGTCCCAGCCTGCTGTTGCTCGATGAGCCCACCAGTGCAATGGACGGCCAGACCGAGGTGCAGTTTCTCGAACACCTCAAGCGTGCCACCGAAGGCCAGACCCTGGTGGTGGTGACACACCGCCCCTCCCTGCTCGCCTTGGTGGAGCGAATCATTATTGTCGACGACGGCAAAGTAAGCGCCGATGGCCCCAAAGACAAGATCCTCGAGGCCCTGAATGGCAACGGCGCCAAAAACCCGGAAAAACCGAGTGCTTCCACGCCGGCCAAGCCACCCGCCGGCGTGAAGATCGGCCCGGCGCGGCCGGTTGCCCCTCAGCGTGTCTCGACACCTGATGCCTCCAGCAGAAACGACGCCAAGGCAGAGCCTGCCAAACCCCCGGAACAACCTGCGGTGACTCCACAATGATCAAGAAACTCTTTGGTCGGGGCCAACCTGCCTCGGACCTTATGCCCGGTGATGCCGCCTTCATGAACGATGTTCAGGAGTCGCTGCTGGCGCAAACCACTCCGGGTTCACGGCTGATCCTCCAGCTCATTGCCGCCGTGTTGATCGGCGGCCTGATATGGGCCTACTTCGCGCGAGTCGAAGAAATCACCCTGGGCGAGGCGAAGATTATTTCCAAGAGCCGCGAGCAAATCATTCAAAGCCTGGAAGGCGGGATCCTTGCCGAGATGAATGTGCGCGAAGGCGATGTGGTGGAAAAGGGTCAGATTCTGCTCAAGATCGACCCCACCCGTGCCCAGGCCAGCTACCGCGAAACCTTGTCCAAGGTGATCGGCCTGAAGGCAAGCATTACCCGTTTGCGGGCCGAAGCGTACCAGCAGCCGTTAGAGTTCGACGACATGGTCATGACTGACCCCGCGGTGGTTCTGCAGGAACAGCAAGCCTACAAGGCGCGCAAAAACGCCCTGGACGAAAGTATCAACGCACTGCAGCGCAGCTATGCCTTGTCGGCCCGGGAGATTCAACTGGCCGAACCTCTGGCTGCCAAGGGGCTGATGTCTGAAGTCGAGATTCTGCGTATGCGCCGTTCGGCCAATGAAATCAAATCGCAAATCGTCGAACGTATTAACCGCTACCAGGCCGAGGCCAACTCAGAGCTGGCCAAGTTCGAGCTGGAGCTGTCGCAGACCAGTGAGAACCTGGTGGGGCGTGCGGACGTAGTCGAGCGCACCACTATCAATGCGCCCGTGCATGGCACCGTCAAGAACGTCCGGGTCAACACCCGGGGTGGCGTGATCCAGCCCGGCGAACCCATTCTGGAAATCGTCCCCCTGGAGGACCAGTTGCTGGTGGAGGGCAAGATTCGCCCCGCCGATGTGGCATTCCTGCGCCCCGGTTTACCGGCGACCGTGAAGATCACGGCCTATGACTACGCCATTTATGGCGGGCTCAAGGGGCACGTCGAGCATATCAGTCCCGACACCTTGAAAGACGATCAAAAAGCCGCGGCAGGACGCCCGGACGATACCTACTACCGCGTCCTGGTCCTGACTGAAAGCAGCAGCCTGGAAGCCGGTGGCCGATCGTTGCCGATCATCCCGGGAATGGTCGCTTCGGTGGAAGTGCGCACCGGTGAAAAAACCATTCTCGACTACCTGCTCAAGCCCGTGCTCAAGGCACGGGAAGCGTTCCGGGAGCGATAAGCATGACGCCTTTCAAGCATCGCCGTTTTCGACTGACCCCGGCAGCGTGGCTGGTTTCCTGCTACCTGTTCGGCAGTCTGGGCGCTCAGCAGGCATTCGCTGAGGAACTGCTCAATTTTATGCCGGCTGCACCGCAGCCGCCTGCCGCCGCCGTGGCGACCCAACCTGGCAGCGCCGCCCCCCGTCGTCGCGACAACGATCTGATTTCATTCAGCCCAAACCCGGCACCGGCACCGGCAGCGCCGCCCGCTCCGGTCGCAACGGCTACGCCAGTGTTCAAGCCGGCTCCTGCCCTCGCCCGGCCTGAACCCGCGGCGCCTAAAGCGGCGTCTGTCAGTCGTAAAAGCAACGACTTGCTCACCTTCGAGCCGATAGCCTCGCCCCCGGTTGTTCGAACCGTCACCCCGGCCCGGCCAATACCGGCAGCTGCGGCTACCAGCCCTCAGCCTGGCGCGGGCAACGGCCTTGCGCAATTCACCCAGACCTCAAGGGTCGCCCGGGAAGCGGAACAACAGGTCCACAGCGTTTCCGCCCTATCGTTGGCCGCATTGCCACCGCGCCTGGCCGCCCGCAGCAGTGAAAGAGGCACCCTCCTCGGCCCCTCCGAATTCGAGCTGCGCCAGGTATTCAATCGCGCTGTGGAAGCTGCGATCCTGCGGGCACCGACTATTTCCCGGGCCAAAGCCGAACAACAAGCCGCCGTAGAAGACATCGACGAAGCCAAGGGGCAACGCTGGCCGCAAGTGGATGTCGGCACACAAACCTCACCGGTCAATATCGGCAAAGGCTCCGATGTCGACTCAGGCAGCAGCGGGATCAATTTAGCGGTCACTACCCCGGTTTACGATTGGGGGCGAATCGGTCATTCGATCGACAGCCGTGAACGTCTTTTGACCGCCGCCGAGGAAAACCTCGAGGCAGAAAAGGAAACCCTGGGCTACGAAGTCACCACTACCATCATCGAACTGGGCAAACAGCGCATCATTGTGGACCTTAGCCAGCAATTCGCCGACCGCATGAATGATCTGGTCAAGATGCTCGCCGGTATCGTGGCGGTCGATAAAGGCCGCACCAGCGAATTGACTCAGGCCAAGGCGCGTCTGCTCCAGGCTCAAGCCTTGCGTGACGCGGCCGCGGCCAAGGCTCGTGACGCCGAAATCAACCTGAGCAAACTGGTCGGTGAACGCCCGGTGCCGATCCCAGTCACACGGGAATGGAATATTCGCCTGGCCAACCTGGATTTGCTGCTCGACGCTGCCAAGGAGCACCCGACCATCCGTAAGTCCATCGCCGAAACAGAGTCCGCCGTGGCGCAAGCCAAGGCCGTCCGTGCAAGCGGGCTGCCGCAATTGAATTGGGTGATCAGCAAAAGCACGGCGGAGGACTCACTGGGGCGCGAGCAGCCATGGCAAACCAACCTGTCAATGACCTGGGGAGCATTTCGCGGAGGCTCCACCCGCGCCGCCGAGCGTGCAGCCCTGCAACGCGCCGATGCCAGTCGTTACGCCAACGATCAACAGCGTCGGGACCTGGAGTTTCGGATTCGGACCGCCGATCACGATGCTCGCACGATGCTGGAAAGGTCCGAGCTGTACCGGGACCTGGGGCAAGAGTCGGGACGGATCCGTGAGGATTTTTTCCAGCAATGGCACCACTTGGGCAAGCGTACGCTGCTCGACGTGCTGACCGCCGAAAACGAGCACTACGGCAATCAGGTCAACGAGATCAACAATCGCTTCGACGGCTACCAGGCCATTCTGCGTCAATACGCAGGGGCCGGCACACTGGCCCGCTGGCTGCGTACGGGGAGCTGACCAACCCATCGCCGCAGGGCCAGCGCTTCACGGTCACCCCCACCGGGCCCGGCCCTCTGCAATTGACTCCGGGACAAGCGTGCACAAGGTTGCTATTTTCAAAGGTGTAATGCCCGTGGCTCCCTTCAGGTGAATGCCATATCGGGCCCGACTAGCCGTGCTGTCAATGGAACGCCCCCCCTTGAACACTCGCTTTTTTTCATTCCCCAGGCTGCTGGGATTACTGATATTGCTGTGTGCTGCAAACCTGCAAGCACAAACCCCCCAACCGGTTGAGCTGCTGGTCAATGCGCCAATCACCGCACCGCCTGTCACATTCGATGTGCAAACCCGGGCCTGGCTCGCCACACGCCCGCAGGTGAACGTCGCCATCTGGAGCGGCGCGCTTCCCCCCATGCACATGGGTTTTGAGCAAAGCCAATTCGAGGGTGTTACCGCGGACTACCTGGGCGTGATACAGGAGACTACCGGGGTACACCTGAAAATCTGGCGTTTCTCGTCCCGCGCCGAGGCGCGGGAAGCCTTGGAGCGAGGCCAGGTTGACATGCTGGCACTGCATGACGTCAGCGAGGGCCAGGACGGTGCCATTACCCAATCCAGGCCCTATCTGCTGAACCGCAAGGTCATGGTTCGGCGCATTAGCGAGACCCTGCTGCCCACTGCGGATCTGCGAGGACAGCGTCTGGCCTACGTCGGTGACGATAAGGTCGGCGCTTTTTTGCACAAGCAATACCCCCAGGCCACCCTGATCCAGCACAGCAACGATCTGAATAGCCTGACCTCGTTGGTCTACGACCAGGCTGACGCCCTGTGGACCGATGCAATTACCGCTGAATTCCTGATCAGGTTGCTTTACAGCAACGACGTCTATATTGCCGGCGATGCCCTCCCCACCTCGGCCGACATCAACTTCGCCGTCAGTGATCGCAAGCCCCTGTTGTTGTCTGCCATCAACAGCACGCTGGATGCCATCCCCCCTGTCGACACGATGCGAATTACCACGCGTTGGGGGCTGAGCAATAATTTTGTGGTCGAGCAACCACCACTCCACCTGGATGCGGCCGAGACCGCTTGGCTGGCCGCCCATCGCAAGATCAAGGTGCTGGTCGCCGGGTCTTATGCGCCGCTGACGTTTTTCGATGAGCATGATCGACTCCAGGGCTTGAGTGCCGACTTGCTGAAAATCATCGGGCAACGCACTGGCCTGCAGTTCGAGATCATTCGCAACAACAGCATTCCCGACATGCTCCAGCAGCTAAAGAGCGAACAGGCAGACCTTATCCTCGCCTTGAGCATTGGTGACTTGCGCCTGGCGCCTGAACAATATACCCGGCCGTATCTCATTAGCCCGTTTGTGGTGGTGACCCAACAGTCGGACGCGACCCTTCAGCGTCTTGAAGAGCTCAATGGCAAGCGCCTGGCCATCCCGTCCGGCAATCCACTGTCCGATTGGCTTTCCCGGCACTATCCCGAGATCATCCAGGTTCCGGTCGCCACAGCAGTGCGCGGCGTTGAAGAACTCTCCAACGGCAATGTGGATGCCAGCGTGCACACCCGCTTTGGCGCCGACTACTTCATCAAGCACCATTTTCGCACAGACCTGAAGATTGCAGCGGTTATCGGCCCCACGCCCGGACGTATCGCGATGGCCGTCGACGCCGCCGACATGCCGCTCAAGAACATCATCAACAAGGTGCTGCTTGGCATCCCTCCCGAAGAGCTCAAGACCCTGAGCGATCGCTGGCGTAATCATGCGGCACCGGCTGTCTCCAGCTCCTGGAGCACCTACAAGGACAGTGTCTACACGGTCATTGGGGTCGCGATCGCCTTCGTCCTGGCGTTTCTGGTCTGGAACTACTACCTGCAAATCCAGATCAAGAAACGACGCAGCGCCGAGTTGGCCCTCAGCGACCAATTGACCTTCAGCAAGACCCTGATCGACGGGTCCCCGATCGCCCTGTATGTACGGGATAAAGCCGGCCGACTGGCCCACTGCAACCGGGCCTATCTGGAGTTTTTACAGACAACCCAGGAAGAGATCATCGGCAAGACATTGCTCGAAGCCGGGGTGGTCTCACCGCAACTGGGCCGCCAGTACCAACAGATCTATCAAGACACCCAACGGCACGGGGAGCCGACCTACGCAGACCTGGAGATTGAAGTGAAGGGCCAGCAGCATCGGATCTATCACTGGACCCTCCCCTTTCAGAACAGTGTCGGCGAATTCTCCGGGGTGATCGGCGGCTGGCTGGACATCAGTGAACGTGAACAACTGACAGCGCAGCTGCATCGGGCCAAGGAAGCGGCCGATGAAGCCAATGAATCCAAGTCGATTTTCCTGGCCAGTATGAGCCATGAAATCCGCACGCCGATCAGCGCGCTGATCGGCTTGATCGAAATGCTGCGCGTGCGAGGTGGCAGCCCGCAGCAGATCGAGGAAAACCTGACAGTCGCGCATCAGTCCGCGCAGTCGCTGCTGTCGTTGATCGGCGACATCCTCGACCTGTCAAAGATCGAAGCCGGCGCCATGCACCCCTCACCGCGACCGACCCACCTCGGTGAAGTGCTGCGCGCCATTCATCACCTGTTCCAGATCAACGCACACAACAAACACCTCAGGTTCGACTTGCTGATCGAGGCCGCTGACCAGCAGGTGATCATCGACGCGCTGATGCTGAACCAGATCGTCGCGAACCTGGTCAGCAACGCCATCAAGTTCACCGAGCACGGCTTTGTCGAGCTATCCCTGAAACAACTCCCCGATGAAGCCAAGTCTGGCCTGGGCAGTTACGTGATCGAGGTGCGTGACTCTGGACGTGGCTTGAACGAGCAGGAAAAAAAAGCGATTTTCGAACCGTTCGTTCAAATTGCCCCCACGGGTGGGGAAGGACGCGGCACCGGCCTGGGGTTGAGCATTTGCACGCGCCTGGCGCCGATGATCGGTGGGCAGTTAAGTGTCGACAGCCGGCCGAACGAAGGGTCTTGCCTGCGCCTGCAGTTTCTTGCCGAACGCACTGAGCTGGCACCCGTGCAGGCCCCTGCGGCGACCACGGCCCAGACCGGCCGGCGCCTGAACATTCTGGTGGTGGAAGACCACGCGGCCAATCGCCTGTTGCTCTGCCAGCAAATCGAATACCTGGGCCATTGCGCCGTGGCCTGCGATAACGGCGTCACCGCGCTGGCGGAATGGGAAAAGGCCGTCCCACCGTTCGACCTGACCATCACCGACTGCAACATGCCCCACATGAGTGGTTACGAGCTGACCCGGCGCATGCGCGACATCGAGCAATCCCGTGCCCTGGGCGCCCATCCTGTGTTCGGCCTCACCGCCAATGCCCAATCGCAGATCATTCAGGACTGCCTGGACGCTGGCATGACCCAATGCCTGTTCAAGCCTCTGGGCATCGAAGCCCTGACGCAGCACATCGGTGTGGTCTCGGCCCAGGTCGAGCGCCGGGCAAGCGCTGCCGCCACCACCGGCGGCGAACTGGGCAAGCTCAAAGTACTGGCGCCCGAAGCGTATCCCGGCCTGGTGGACGAACTGGTCAGGACCAACCGTGCTGACGGTGCACAACTGGAGGCGCTTGCCCACGAAAACGACTTCGAGAAAGTCATGGGCCTGGCCCACAAGATCAGGGGCGGTGCACAAATGGCTGATGCCCAGGCGCTGATTGCGGCCTGCACGGCGTTGGAAGAATCGGCGTCGCGGGGCGACAGTACGGTCTGCCAGCAACAGGTCAACCACCTGTTGAGCGAGATGATGTCACTGGAAGTCGACCTGTTAGCTAGCCTGTAGGCGTGCCAGGGCTGGCCATCTACACACGTCCCCAAGCAACACCAAAAGACTCGGGTAGAGACCTATGCATCGAGGGGCTGGATTTCAAGCAAAAAAAACGCCGTGCCCGCGGTCCAGGCACGACGTAAAAGACGAGAAGCACAGCTTCTCGAGAGGGGATCAATTCTTTATGGCTGGGGGCGGTCAAGCTCCACGCGGATGGCCACCCGGCGATTCGGTGCATAGCAACTGATCTGCTCGAGCCTTGGCCCGTAGCAGGTGTGCACCACAGGCTCGCGGCTGCCGGCACTGTCGGCGCTGAGGATGGATTCGGCGATGCCACCATCCAGCAACATCTGCCGCACGGTATTGGCCCGCCGCTCCCCCAGCAACTGATTGTCGGAGGCACTGCCGAATGGGTCGGTGTGCCCGGTCACCTGCACGTGTTTGAGCTGTGCATCATCGCTCTGCAGTTCAGCGAGCAACTGGCCGATGGCCGTGCGTCCGGCGAGGCTGATGTCGCGGTAATCCGACTTGCCATAGGCAAACAGCACATCACTGGCCAAGGTGTAATGCTTGAAGCGTTCATCGTCCTTCAAGTGCGCATAGTAGCGACAAGCCTCGACACTGGTGGCGCGGGACAGTGCATGCATCTGCATACGCGTGGTGCTCAACTCCTGTTCAGCCTGGGTACGCTCGATCGGCATGGGGAAAGTATTACCGTCCTCGCGCACTTTCAGGTAGTAGGTGCGCCCGCCTTCCAGGTTGGCCTGATACAGGTCCGTGCGCTTGCCATTGTAGGTCGGGGCATCGTTCAGGTAAGCGCCCAGCGTATGATTGCCGGGCGCCAGGCAGAAACTGGTGAACCCGCCGGGCAACAAGCCGGTGTGGAATTGCTGGTCGATGTAGACGTGGGCGGCGCCGTTGCGCTGCACCCCTGCCTTGTTGCGGTAATACACCACTTGCGCCTGGTCCACCGCCACTGGCGGCAACCCGATATACGCGGCATAAAATACCCGCCCCGCTACCTGGCCGGCCTTGGGCTCTTGCGCCAATGCAGGACAACTGATGAGTAAGGTAGCGCCGACCAGCAGCGCTACTCGATGTGTGTTTCGCATGAAGTTCATCTGGGTTCCATCGCCAGCGCCAGCCATCGGGCACCTGGAAAAACAAACGGAATGGGATTGGCAATGATGGCCAACCGTTCGAGTCAGAATTATCCGAAAGGCCGCGCTGCGCAGCTATAAGACCCGTCTCAGAAATGGCCCACATGGCCAGACAAAACGGGGGTTAAGTGCCTAATGCCGTAATTCACTGCAGGAGCGAGCTTGCTCGCTCCTCCACAGAGCAAAAACCGCTCAAGGGCCTGCCCTCCCTGTTCAACAGGCAAAAAAAACCCGACGCTATCCGTGCGTCGGGCCAAAAGCCAGGAGAGGGGAATCTGCCTGGGAAGTATCAGTTACGCGTGTCGACCCGCACCACGACGCGACGGTCGGCGGCGTAGCAGGCAATCTGCTCGGAGCGCGAACCGTAGCAGCCATTGCTTACCGGTTGATCCGCGCCGGCACTGCTGGCGCTGACTGCCGAAGACGGCAAGCCGCCGTCGAGCAGCAAACGACGCACGGTTTGTGCGCGCTTGAGGCCCAACGTACGGTTAGCGGCGGCAGAACCGATGGCATCGGTATGGCCAACCACTTCGATACGGTCCAGGTTGGCGTTTTCCTGCTTCAGTCGGGTGACCAACTGGCGGATGGCTTCGCGGCCCTGATGGGTGATGTCCTGGTAGCCCGACTTGCCAAAGGCAAACAGCACGTCGCCAGAGACCGCGTAATCCTTGAACTGCGCCACCGGCATTGCCTGGTAGTCACACGCCTGCACGGTCGAGGCACGGGACAGTGCCTGGACCTGCTTGCGCATGCCGGCCAGCTCGCGCTCGGCTTCTACGCGTGTTACCGCCTGGGGAGCGCCGTAACCGTCTTCGCGAACCCGCAGGAAGTACGTCTTGCCGCCGTCCAGGGAGGCCGAGAACACGTCGGTGGTCTTGCCCTTGTACTGCGGCGCATCTTTTACATAAGCGCCTAGGCTGTGATTGCCCGGTGCCACGCAAAACGCGCTGTAACCGCCTGGCAACAGGCCGGCATGAAACTCGCGGTCCACATACACGTGGGCGGCGCCCTGTTGGGTGCCCATGGCACTTGAGCGGTAATACACCACTTGCACCTGACGGTCAGAGACCGGGGCCACAGGCATGTATTGATTGCCAAACACCTTGCTCGAGACAGCCCCAGGGGTGAAACCCTCGGCCGTGGCGAACGGGGCACTGGCCAACGCCAAACTCAGCAGTGCAGCGTTAAAGACGGTGATACGTTTAAACATGATCATGACTCCACCGCGAACACCGTGAGGTGCCCGCAGATATTGAATGGATTAAGGCTGGAGCGAACCAACCGATTGGCAGCGCGAGCCGTGTACAGGCTGGGCCTGCACACGGTGTTCGCGTTTACACCAGGTTGGTGGTTACCCCGTCCTGAACCAGCAATTGAGCATCGAGGCTGGAGTGTTGGAACACGTTGTACGTCACCCCTTCCACGATCACCTGACCCTGACCTGCCCAATCACCCGGGTCGGTGCCGTCGGCCAGCAGGTCGTCGAGGTTGACGACGTCGCCAGCGTTGCCTTTGATCATCATCTGCGTGGTGTCATCCGCGGTGAACAGGCTGTCCCCCCCTTGCGACAGCACATCGGACAGCGACAGGTTCAGCGTGTTGTCACCAGTGCCCGTGAGATCGATGACCTCAATGGACGAGACCTGGTTGCCCAGGGCCGACAGGTCCAGGAGCTGGTTGGCGCCCGTCAACACCAGCGTATCGATGGCATCGCTGCCTTCGGCTACCAGTGCCGCTTCGTCACCCTCGGTGACATAGATGACATGGTCAGAAGTTGTATTTGACTCGTCCGCCAACGGCAAGTTAGGAAGGGCTAAGTCTGCGAAAGATATCTCGTTAATATATAAATGTCTTGAGTCAGGATTGTCTATTACAAAGCTAGAAAACTCCAAACCGTCAGGCATCGAGATATGCCGCAGTCCATCTGACCCCCCCAGCATAATCTCAGTATGAATCAGCTCCCCGTCCGCATTGTAAAAAGTAATAATGGTATCCAACACACGACCGGCTTGAAGCGTTAATTTAAAATTGAGTGTACTTGCCGTTTCGCCTTTCAGGTCGAACTCAACCTTGGCCCCAAGGATCGCCAGTTGCTGCCCAGCAGCATGCCCCTGGTTAATAAGGCCAACACCAGCCCCCCTCGGAACATTATTTTCTATCCTTGTGAGCGTAAACAAATCGAGCTCAAACGGAACACCCAAATCAAATTTATGATTCAGCGGCAGCCCCTCAAAACCTTCGGTCTTGATCGGGCCATTTGCCAAGATGAGATTGTCTACGAACAGGCCACTCCCTGCATTAACGTCAGTCTCAATCTCAAATCGGCTAAACTCCATGCCTCCAGGCATTATAAACTGCTGCGAGCCTGGCTCTTTAGAAACGGTATCCGTATGAATCAGCACGCCATTCGCGTCATAAAATCGAATTTCGTTAATATGCTGTGCACCAAGACCGGACGCTTCCATAACAAGTACACTTGAAGAATCCCCCTTCAAATCAAAATCAAGTTTACCGTAGATCCGCAACATTGGGTCGCTGATAGTGTTAGGGTTAACAGGCACCACATCGCTCGAGCCGCTTATGTTCGTGATCGCCATCGCCTTAAGATCAAGAACACTTCCCACTGCAATACCGCCGAGTGGCGCACCATCAAAACTCTCGATGTTGCTATAGGTGCCAAAAACCGACGTAATACGAAGATCAAATTGATCACTGACCGGCCCTTGATTACCGGCTAGGTCGACCGACGAAGCCGTCAGACCATGAGAACCTGAACTCAGCGGTGTAACAACCGAGTAACTCCAATTACCGAACTCATCAACCTGTACCGTGTCGATTGGCACGCCACTGTCGAAGATGGTCACGGTACTGCCAGGCTCGCTGGTACCACTGATCAGTGGGGTACGGTCCGTCGTCTCGTCGCCCGGATTGATAGGGGTCGGGGTGCCGTCGTCATTGATCACAGACGTGATCTGCGTGATCGGCGCCGTGGTGTCAATGATCACTGTCCATGGAGCAGACGGTGCACTCTGGTTACCGGCCGGATCCTGGGCAATCACGTCGAACACGTTGGTCGAGCCATTGTTCAGCGCCGGGTTTGGCGTGTAGGTCCAGCTACCGTCCGGCTGCACGGTGACGCGGTCCAGTTCATTACCGTTGTTGCGGATAATGATCGTGTCGCCGGCTACGCCACTACCCACCAGGGTCGGTGTGGTGTCGTCGGTGGTCGAACCATCCACCAGCGGGTCCTGGATATCGCCCACGTCATCGCGGATTTCATCAATGGTCGGGGCCGCCGGGGGCGTCAGGTCGATTTCAAGGTTGAAATCAGCCGTCGGTGCGCTTTCACCACCTGCGGCGGTGACCACTGTTGCGGTGAACGCATAGCTACCTTCGGGCAGCGGCGGGTTAACTTCGTACTCCCAACGACCGGCATTGTTGACCGCTACACCCTCCTGCAACAGCACGCCATCGAGGTAGATATTGACGGTCGATCCCGGTGTTGCCTGACCACGCAGGGTCGGTGTGGCGTCGTCGGTCACGCTGCCACTGGCCAGAGGATCCTGGTTCGGGCCCACGTTATCCAGCGCCTGTTCGATGCTGATGGCAACGGCACTGGTATCGACGGTGAAGTCGATCGGCGTGCTTTCAGGGCTACGGTTACCGGCTGCGTCCACGACTTCAGTGCTGAAGCTATGCGAGCCATCGGCCAGCGGTCGTGCCGGGGTGTAGCTCCAGTTACCAGCGCCATCCACCGGTACGCGATCAATCTCGACGCCACCGTCATAGATGATCAAGGTGGTGTTGGGCTCGGCAGTACCGCTGAACGTCGGGGTATTGTCGTCAGTGATATCGCCGCTGTTGATCGGACCGGTAATCGCACCCACGTTGTCTTCAAGCTGACTGGCATCTGCCGCCGCCGGTGGAGTGATATCCACGGTGATCGGATAATCGCCAGTCGCCGGGCTGACATTGCCGGCCGAGTTGGTCGCGGTTGCAGTCAGGTTGTTCAGACCTGGCGTCAAGGCCGGGCTTGGGGTGATAGTCCAGTTGCCGAGTGCGTCTGCCACTACGCTACCGACGGGGACACCGTTGGCGAACAGAGTGACGGTGGAGAAGGCCTCAGCGGTACCACTCACTTGTGGCTCGGTATCGTTGGTGCTTTCGCCTGGCATGATGTTGCCGACGTTATCGGCGATATCGTCGAACACACCGGTGATGCTTGGCGCTGGCGGCAGGCCACCGGCAATCAGCTCGAAGTCGACGCTGTTGGACGGCGCGCTGGTGTTACCAGCAGCATCGACAGCCTCTGCCGTCAGGTCATGCGGGCCATTGAGCAGTGGCGGTACCGGGGTGTGGGTCCAACTGCCATCGGCACCGACGGGTACGCGGCCGATTTCCCGGCCATTGTCATAGATGATCACCGTCGTGCCAGGCTCGGCCTGACCACGGATTTCCGGCTGGGAATCGTCGGTGATGTCGCCCGGCATGATATTGCCGGTCGAGGTGCCCTGGTCATCGAACACGCTGTCGATGGTCGGGGCCACAGGGGCTGCGGTGTCGATGATGATGGTCCATGGATCGGACGGCGCGCTTTGGTTGCCGGCCGGATCCTCGGCGATTACGTCAAACTGATTGGTCGAACCATTGTTCAGCGGCGGGTTTGGCGTGTAGGTCCAGCTACCATCCGGCTGCACGGTGACGCGGTCCAGTTCATTACCGTTGTTGCGGATAATGATCGTGTCGCCGGCTACGCCACTGCCCACCAGGGTCGGTGTGGTGTCGTCGGTGGTCGAACCATCCACCAGCGGGTCTTGGATATCGCCCACGTCATCGCGGATTTCATCAATGGTCGGGGCCGCCGGGGGCGTCAGGTCGATTTCAAGGTTGAATTCAGCCGTCGGTGCGCTTTCACCACCTGCGGCGGTGACCACTGTTGCGGTGAACGCATAGCTACCTTCGGGCAGCGGCGGGTTAACTTCGTACTCCCAACGACCGGCATTGTTGACCGCTACACCCTCCTGCAACAGCACGCCATCGAGGTAGATATTGACGGTCGATCCCGGTGTTGCCTGACCACGCAGGGTCGGTGTGGCGTCGTCGGTCACGCTGCCGCTGGCCAGAGGATCCTGGTTCGGGCCCACGTTATCCAGCGCCTGTTCGATGCTGATGGCAACGGCACTGGTATCGACGGTGAAGTCGATCGGCGTGCTTTCAGGGCTACGGTTACCGGCTGCGTCCACGACTTCGGTGCTGAAGCTATGCGGGCCATCGGCCAGCGGTCGTGCCGGGGTGTAGCTCCAGTTACCAGCGCCATCCACCGGTACACGATCAATCTCGACGCCACCGTCATAGATGATCAAGGTGGTGTTGGGCTCGGCAGTACCGCTGAACGTCGGGGTATTGTCGTCAGTGATATCGCCGCTGTTGATCGGACCGGTAATCGCACCCACGTTGTCTTCAAGCTGACTGGCATCTGCCGCCGCCGGTGGAGTGATATCCACGGTGATCGGATAATCGCCAGTCGCCGGGCTGACATTGCCGGCCGAGTTGGTCGCGGTTGCAGTCAGGTTGTTCAGACCTGGCGCCAAGGCCGGGCTTGGGGTGATAGTCCAGTTGCCGAGTGCGTCTGCCACTACGCTACCGACGGGGACACCGTTGGCGAACAGAGTGACGGTGGAGAAGGCCTCAGCGGTACCACTCACTTGTGGCTCGGTATCGTTGGTGCTTTCGCCTGGCATGATGTTGCCGACGTTATCGGCGATATCGTCGAACACACCGGTGATGCTTGGCGCTGGCGGCAGGCCACCGGCAACCAGCTCGAAGTCGACGCTGTTGGACGGCGCGCTGGTGTTACCATCAGCATCGACAGCCTCTGCCGTCAGGTCATGCGGGCCATTGAGCAGTGGCGGCACCGGGGTGTGGGTCCAACTGCCATCGGCAGCGACGGGTACGCGGCCGATTTCCCGGCCATTGTCATAAATGATCACCGTCGTGCCAGGCTCGGCCTGACCACGGATTTCCGGCTGGGAATCGTCGGTGATGTCGCCCGGCATGATATTGCCGGTCGAGGTGCCCTGGTCATCGAATACGCTGTCGATGGTCGGGGCCACAGGGGCGGTGGTGTCAACGATCACGATGTACGGATCGGACGGCTCGCTGGCGTTGCCCGCCGGGTCAGTCACGATCACGGTGATCGGGTGCGGGCCTTCAATCAGCTCGGGGTCCGGAGTGAACTCCCAACGACCGTCTTCGCCAACAATGACTTCGCCGATTTCCACGCTGCCATCAATAATGGTGACTTTGTCGCCAGGTTGCAGGCCGCCACCGCCAAAGGTCGGGGTGCCGTCGTCGGTGACGCCGCCATTACCGATATCGCCGATGATCGGGCCAACGTTGTCGATGGCTTCTTCGATGCCACCGGTGCCGATGCCTGGTTTGACCGGTGCAGTGGTGTCAACAATCACGATGTACGGATCGGACGGCTCGCTGGCGTTGCCCGCCGGGTCGGTCACGATCACGGTGATCGGGTGCGGGCCTTCAATCAGCTCAGGGTCCGGAGTGAACTCCCAACGACCGTCTTCGTCAACAATGACTTCGCCGATTTCCACGCCGTCATCAATAATGGTGACTTTGTCGCCAGGTTGCAGGCCGCCACCGCCAAAGGTCGGGGTGCCGTCGTCGGTGACGCCGCCATTACCGATATCGCCGATGATCGGGCCAACGTTGTCGATGGCTTCTTCGATGCCACCGGTGCCGATGCCTGGTTTGACCGGTGCAGTGGTGTCAACAATCACGATGTACGGATCGGACGGCTCGCTGGCGTTGCCCGCCGGGTCGGTCACGATCACGGTGATCGGGTGCGGGCCTTCAATCAGCTCAGGGTCCGGAGTGAACTCCCAACGACCGTCTTCGTCAACAATGACTTCGCCGATTTCCACGCCGTCATCAATAATGGTGACTTTGTCGCCAGGTTGCAGGCCGCCACCGCCAAAGGTCGGGGTGCCGTCGTCGGTGACGCCGCCATTACCGATATCGCCGATGATCGGGCCAACGTTGTCGATGGCTTCTTCGATACCACCGGTACCGATGCCTGGTTTGACTGGCGCGGTAGTGTCGACAATCACGATGTACGGATCGGACGGTTCGCTTTTGTTGCCTGCAGGATCCGTGACAATCACGGTGATCGGGTGCGGGCCTTCAATCAGCTCAGGGTCCGGAGTGAACTCCCAACGACCGTCTTCGCCAACAATGACTTCGCCGATTTCCACGCCGTCATCAATGATGGTGACTTTGTCGCCAGGTTGCAGGCCGCCACCGCCAAAGGTCGGGGTGCCGTCGTCGGTGACGCCGCCATTACCGATATCGCCGATGATCGGGCCAACGTTGTCGATGGCTTCTTCGATGCCACCGGTTCCAATGCCTGGCTTGACCGGGGCAGTGGTGTCAATGGTGACAATGTAAGGGTCTGACGGCAGGCCGGCATTGCCCGCCGCGTCAATGGCGATGGTGGTAAAGCTGTATTCACCATCCTCCAGGGCTGGCGATGGGGTGAACGTCCAGCTGCCGTCGGCTTCGACGGTGGTCTCGCCGATTTTTTCGTCGTTGGCGTAAATTTCCAGGGTGGCACCTGGCTCGGCGGTACCTGTCAGCGTCGGGGTTTTGTCGTCGGTGAGGCCATTTGGTGCGATCACACCTTGCTGATCACCCTCGTCATCACTGATGGCGTCGATGATCGATTTGCCTGGCGCGGTGATGTCGATGATGAAATCGAATTCGTCCGAAGGCCCGCTGGTATTGCCGTCTTTGTCCTTCTCGACAACGATGATCGAGTGCTCGCCTTCCGGCAGCGGCGTGGTAGGCGTGAACTCCCACTTGCCGTCATCACCCACCACCACTTCGCCGATCGGCTTGCCGTTGTCTTCGATGATGATGGTGTTGCCGGGGGTGCCTTCGCCGCTGAAGGTCGGGGTACGGTCGTCAGTAGAGTCGCCCTTGTTGATTGGGCCTTGCACATCGCCGACATCGTCGGTGACGTCAGACAAGGTTGGGGCGCTCGGAGCGATAGCCGAACCGCCATCCTTGTTATCGTTATTGTCATCGTCGCGGGTCAGCTTGTAAGCGGCGCCCAGCAAACCGAGCGCGCCCAGACCGAGCAGAGCTGGCCAGAACCAGCCGATGCCATTACCGGCAACCAGGCCTTCACCGAAACCTACCAGTTCCTCGGAACCCAGTACTTGTGGCGACGACACGCCATCGGCCAGAAATGCCGCTGCGTGATCGTCTTCGGCGTCGGAAGAGATGTACTCGTAGTAGGCACCGTCTTCGGCTACACCGACCAACTGGCCGGGGTGCTCGTAAAAACCTTCGATAATCAGTTGTGGCTGATCAGGGTCGGTACCTTCGGTGGCCACATGCAGGTCGTTGCCGACGCGCTTGATGGTCAGGTTCTCGGGGGCAACGGTTTTTTCACCGGCCTCCGCGATAATGTATTTACCGTCCTTGACCGCTTTGATTCGGACCGGATCGCCTTGTTTGGTGGTGCGAAGCTCCACCGATTCGGTAATCGTTTTGCCGTCCACTACGGCGACGTTCACTGCGTTTTTGTTCACTGTGATGCCTTCATTCGTCAGATTGGTCACCGCGCCGAAGTTTCGACACGTCCTAATTATCCAAGGCCCGCCTATTCAAAAAAGCGGTACCAGGGGATAGGACGAATCTTGGCCCTCGTTGACCTTTGTCGATATGAGACATGTCCCAAAACTGGGAATATTCCTACGCAGTTCGCGACAAGCACCCGCTAACTAAAAGTAACTTCCTCATCCAATCTAATAATGTCTTTAATCAGAGCCGAAGCTGCCCGGCCGTTGATCGCTAGCCACTTAACATTTGATTATCGGGAATTGAGACAAGTCTTACATTGATAGTGTGTCGTTCTGAGTAAACCTTTAAAGGCACTCTTCCCATTAAATAGAAGTACTACGGCTTGAGGCTCTCATGTCGGCAAGGCATCTATTCGGGTGGGCGGTGGTGTTCTCAGCCAATAACCAGGAATTCAGAATGAAGCCCCCCTTCCCCCTCCATGCTTTTACCCCGCGACGCTTGTTGTGCATTGTTACCACCGGCACGCTGTCGTTTTCGGCGCTGGCCGTTGACCTTACCCGTGACAACGGGGCCCCGGTCGGCGACAACCAGAACTCGCAAACGGCAGGCGCCCAAGGGCCGGTGCTGCTGCAAGACGTGCACCTGATCCAGAAGTTGCAGCGTTTTGACCGCGAGCGCATTCCCGAGCGTGTGGTGCATGCCCGCGGCACCGGGGCTCATGGGGTGTTTACCGCCACCGATAACCTCAGCGAACTGACCCAGGCCAAGGTCTTTGACAGCGGCACGGTCACCCCGGTATTTGTGCGCTTCTCATCGGTGGTGCATGGCACTCACTCCCCGGAAACCCTGCGCGACCCACGCGGTTTCGCCACCAAGTTCTACACCGCGGACGGTAACTGGGACCTGGTCGGCAATAATTTCCCGACCTTTTTTATCCGTGATGCCATCAAGTTCCCGGATATGGTCCACGCCTTCAAGCCAGACCCACGCACCAACCTTGACGACGACTCACGTCGTTTCGATTTCTTTTCCCATGTCCCGGAAGCCACCCGCACCCTGACCGAGCTGTATTCCAACGCCGGCATCCCGGCCAGCTATCGGGAGATGGACGGCAACGGCGTACATGCCTACAAGTTCGTCAACGCCAAAAACGAAGTGCACTACGTCAAGTTCCACTGGAAAAGCCTGCAAGGCACCCGCAACCTTTCACCTAAACAGGTGGCCCAGGTACAAGGTGCCGATTACAGCCATATGACCCAGGATCTGGTCAGCCATATCAACAAGGGCGATTTCCCGAAGTGGGACCTGTATATCCAGGTGCTCAAACCACAAGAGTTGGGCAGCTTCGCCTTCGACCCGCTTGACGCGACCAAGGTCTGGCCGGACGTCCCGTTGCGCAAAGTCGGGCAGATGGTGCTGAACCGCAACCCGGCCAATGTGTTCCAGGAAACCGAGCAGGTAGCCATGGCGCCTTCCAATCTGATCCCGGGCATCGAGCCTTCCGAAGACCGTCTGCTGCAGGGTCGCCTGTTCTCCTACGCCGATACCCAGATGCATCGCCTGGGCGTCAACGCGCTGCAACTGCCGATCAACGCCCCGAAGAAACCCGTCAACAATGGTAACCAGGATGGTGCGATGAACACCGCCAGCACCACGACGGGCATCAACTACCAGCCGAGCCGATTGCTCCCGCGTGAAGAGCCGGCCAAGGCGCGCTACAGCATCCTGCCCCTGACCGGCACTACGCAGCAGGCCAAGATCCAGCGCGAACAGAACTTCAAGCAGGCCGGCGACCTGTATCGCTCCTTCAGCCATAAAGAGCGCCAGGACCTGATCGAAAGCTTCGGCGGCTCACTGGCCAGTGCGGACGACAAGAGCAAGCACCTGATCTTGTCCTTCCTGTACAAGGCCGACCCTGAGTACGGCACCGGCGTCACCAAAGCGGTGAAAGGCGACCTGTTACGCGTCCAGGCATTGGCTTCGACGTTGAGCGACTGAGCAAGTGTTTCGCTGCCCGCTACGGGCAGCGAAAACCGCGCTGAACAAGGTGATCCACATGCCCAATAAAGAATTGAGAATACTGGTCGCAGACCCCAGCCTGCCCAGGCTGATCCGGATCGAAAGATGCTTGAACAGGCTTGGCTACTACAGGCTCCTTGCCTTGCAAAGCAGTCAAGACCTTCAGGTCATGAGTCATAGCCTGATCGACTATTTTGATTTGCTGATTGCAAACCAGGTGCTGGCTTCGTCTGTCAAAAGCACTCCCTCGGCGCAGCCTCAACCCGCCGCCGGGAAAACACGCCCTACCTTGCTGTATGACTGGCTGCATTCGCCACCCGACATTGAACTGATCGAACGCTTTATGACGGAGATTGATCCCCCCTCTCCCTGGGCGTGTTTGAAAGATCTGCCGTGGGCAAAAGGTGCACCCAGGGGCAGCAGGCAATGATGTGGTACAGGTGTCTGCCCATCATTAGCGTGTATGCCTTGAGCCTGGCCGGATGTGCCAAGCCAACGATACAGCCTGACCTCATAGAAGCACGCGAGCGGTTTACCCAACTTCAGAATAAACCCGAGTCGTTTACATTGGTCGTCGATGAAGTAAAGGATGCATTTGCCGTACTTATCCAGGCCGACCTGTTATCCAATACCGATATCGACGCGCCCGAGGTCAGCCAGCTCTCGCGACTGGCCATGCAAAAAATAGCGCTTGCAGAACAAGCGATTATCGCGCGCAAGTCCGAGTGATTTATGCAATGGGGAAAGGATGCCAGTATGAAAAAAAGCCCGCGAGCGGGCTTTTATAGGGGGATGGGTCGGTGATTCGTCGCCAGACCAGCTCCTGCCGCGCACCTAGATGGGGCGAATCAATGAAAGCGTTTCGCTGTGTAATAACTTTTATTCCAGTAGCTATTGTTCAACGAGTCGATGCGGATACTTTTACCTGTTCTGGGCGAATGAATAAACCGACCACCACCGATATAAATCCCCACATGCCGCATGCGGTTCGCGCCATTATGCTTGAAAAAAACAGCATCTCCGGACTTTAGTTGATTACGGTAGATCGTTTTAGCCGGTGAGCTGAGCATTGAGGCGGTCGTACGCGGAATATTGATGCCTGCTTCACTGCGAAACAGATAAACAATCAACCCGCTGCAATCAAACCCTTTGCTCACTGAAGCACCACCCCACTTGTAGGGCGTACCAATCAACTCGTGGGCTCGCGATACAAGATTGTCCATATGGCCTGACGGCTTATTGACAACGCTATTATCCTGATTCGCCCATTTGGATTTGCCAGAGGTACTTTGTTTTGTGGAAGCAAAAAGATAATCCGAAAACAAATAGCTGAGCACTATCATAAATGTAAACTTTGACACGTTATGCACCGAAAAATAGAGGTAAGTTAGCTGGGGTGCAATGGTATTCAGGAGGCGATGACCAACACATAGGATTTGTCTCAGTCGTGCCCGTTGGCGTGTAGGAATCGACGAACGGGGGGCGATTCTGTGTCGTGAGTTGCCCTCGGATTTTGCCCATGGCCTGTGGCAACGCTTCCAATACTCATCCCAACGCGAGACGTTTGGCGGTGACAAACACAAAGCCTCCCAGCCCTGAGCCAGCAATTTTCCCTTTTAAGAATCGCCTGAGAGAATCCCTGACGCCCACCTCCTACCATAGACCCCGAAGCCACTCCAACACACCCAGGAAAGCTACGGGCCCTCATGTCACCTCTCAACCACTTGCCATTCTGCCGCTCCCTGCTTTGGATCAGTGCGCTGATTGCAGCGTTGCTGGCCCTGGCGCCCTGTGCGCAGGCGACGGTCAAGATTGAAGGCACGCGCCTGATCTACTTTGGCCAATATAAAGAAGCCAGCATCAATATCGTCAATCAGTCCCCCAGCGAACTGGCGGTGCAAAGCTGGGTCACCCGCGAGGACGATGATGCAACGTCGCCGGTGCCCTTTGCCGTGGTCCAGCCGCTGGTTCGCCTGGATGCTCAACAGCATCACCTGCTGCGCATTCTGTACGCCGGCGCAGGCTTGCCCAGCGATGTGGAGTCGATGTTCTTGCTTAACGTCATGGAAATCCCGCTGAAGCCGGAAGCCGCCGACAGTGTGCAATTTGCCGTGCGCCAGCGCCTCAAGCTGTTCTATCGCCCGGCCGGGCTGGCAGGCAGTTCGTCAGAGGCCGTGCCACAACTGGTATGGAGCCGCACCGATGGGCAAACCCTGACCGTCACCAATCCCAGTGCGTTTCATCTGTCCCTGGTGGATGTGCAAGTCGACAAAGGCGGCCAGGTTCAAGTGCTGGATGACTACCTATTGCTCAAGCCCGGTGAGCGCAAAGTCTTCAGCACCCAGGCCCCCATCAGCGTCGGGAGCCAAATCAACTTTACCGAAATCACCGATATCGGCTTGCAGGCCCGCCATCGCGCGGTTCTCAAGTGATGGAACGCGGGGAATACCGACCTATGTCACCTCTTAAATACCTACTCGTGGCCACCCTGCTTGCCTGCGCTGCCCTCCCCGCTACCAGCTATGCGCTGGCCTGCCGGGTGGACGGTAGCGGCTCGGTCGCCGACACCGCACCGCTGGGTACCGCATTGGCGGTGGCGGCCGATGCGCCGGATGGCACGATTATCTGGGAGTCGGGCCCACGCTCGGTCAACGTGATTTGCAAGGATGACTTTGAGCACGGCCGCGAAGAAGTGTTTTTTTACCTGAACCCGGCAAGCGTCAGTATCGGCAAGGGCATTCGCGCCGGGATCCGCTATAACTCAGTGCCCATCACCCAAAGCAGTGGCAAGTACGGTACAGGGTTCTACTCCGACCGCGGTTGCAACCTGTCAAATTGCGTCGGTTGGGACAAGGCCCGGTTCACCCTCAACTTCAGCGTGTTTATCGAGAAGTTTGGTAGCACGCCGCAAAACGGCCAGGCCAGCACCCTGTCGCAATACCGGGTCTTTCAACTGGACGGGATTACGGGGCTCAACAGCCGGCCCAACAGCAACCTCAACTACATTGTCACCGGCGTGAACGACATCCGCTTTGTGCCCTGTACGCCAGACCTGACGATTACCCCCAGCGTCGTCAACTTTCCCAAACCCTCGCGCCTGGCAAAGGTCGGTGAAGTGGCGAGCACCGCTACCTTCAATCTGAGCCTGCGCAAAGCCTGTGACACTCCGTACACGGTGAGCGCTCGCTTCGCCACGACACCGGGCGGCGGGAGCGTGATCGATGGTTTGTTGGTGCCCGCTAATAACAGCTCCGTGGGCATCGCGTTATCCTGGGACTACACCCATCAAAACCTGCCATTCAATGAATGGTTCCCCTTGGCCAAAATGAATGGTGCCAACCAGACCTTCCGCCAAGACTTCAGGGCTGATTTGAAGTGGCGCGCCCTGCCTCAGCCTGGTGCGTTCGATGCCGCGGTGGTCGTCGATATGTTCTACAAGTAAGCCCATGGGCGCTTTTAAGGATCGTCTTATGCCCAGGCGGCGGATGGCTCATTAAAATCCGCCGATGCGATTTAAAAGTTATCTGCTCCAGATCAATCCCGTCCTGTCCCGACCCGAAGCAGCCAGAAGGCTGCTTCGTCTTTTCGCCATCGTGTTGTTGATTGGCATCTTTAGCGGTGTCTACACGTTTCTGCTGTCCACATTCAACAATGACATCTCTCAGCGGCGTGGCTACATGAGCACCGCGATTGCCGAAGCCCATACGTTTTTCACTACCCGCGAAGCCTTGCTCGAAAGCCTGAGCCTGTCGGCGGTGCGCAAATCCATGCAGGCCAAAGCGCAAGCGTATCCGGCTTCCAGCGAAGAGCAGCGCCTGCAGTTGGGCAGTACACCGGGCAACCAGTGGAGCATCTGGCTGACCTCACGCATGCGCAACTACCTGAAGGTCAAACAGGTCAACCTGCTTTACGTGACCGCCGGCCCCAACCCGCAATTAACCCGACTCTACGATTCGACGGCGCAGGTATTACCGTTCTCCCAATGCATGCTCAATCGCCTCAGGACGCTGAAGAAACGCAACCCAGTGGACCCTGGCGAACTCTGGCTGAGTGACCAGAGCGAAGGGCATTCACATTTGTATCTATTCATTCTGCTGGATGCGCGTGACCCCAATTCCGGCTGGCTGGGCCTGGAAATGGAAAGCCACGAAGTGTCCATGACCCTCAATGACCAGAGTGCGGGCGAGTTCATGATGCTCAATTCCAAGGGCATGCTGGTCTTTACCAATAGCCACGAACCCCAGTTGAACCAGTCATTGCTCGAGCCCCAGGGTGCGAACTTTTTCGGTTTTGTCGGCAGTGGCCTGCTGCCGGATCATCTGGTCATTCGCAAGCAACTCAAGTCGTCGGACTGGCAACTGATGTACTCGATCAACCTGCGGGATGTGGTCCGCGGATTGTGGCGCGAACTGCTCGGTTCGCTGGTGTTTTGCCTGTTCAGTGTGACGCTGATCTGGCTGGTGATGCGCCGGGTCAACCAGCGCTTCATCATCCCCTCGATCAACGGGATTCAGGCACTGATTGAAAGCGAGGCCTTCAGTCGCGACGTGATCCAGACCGCGCCGGTCGCCTTGTGCGTGCTGCGTCGCACCGATGGCCAGGTTGTGCTGGAAAACACCCTGGCCCAGCATTGGCTGGGTAACGGCCTGGAGCGCGAAGCGCTGTGCACCGGCTGGATCCGCCAGGCGTTCGATAGCGCTCCGTCCGGGCATTGCGACTACTTCGAGACCCTCGACGGCCGCCACCTTTACCTCAGCAGCGCGCCTACCCGCTATAGAGGCGAGGACGTGCTGTTTTGCGCCTTCAGTGATATCAGTGCGCGCAAGCAAGTTGAAGCCGCCCTGGAAGAGGCCCGGCAGTCGGCCGACGCAGCGAATGCCGCGAAAACCCTGTTTCTGGCGACCATGAGCCATGAAATACGCACGCCGCTGTATGGCGTACTGGGCACCCTGGAGCTGTTGGCCCGCACCCAGCTCGACAACCAGCAAAAAGACTATCTGCATGCAATAGAAGGCTCTTCGGCCACCTTGTTGCAACTGATCTGCGACGTACTCGACGTGTCGAAGATCGAGGCCGGGCAACTGGCTCTGGAACTGAGTGAGTTCTCGCCGCTGGACCTGGTCAATGAAATCATCCAGGGCTATGCCGCCGCTGCCATGGGCAAGGGCTTGCAGCTCTACGCCTGCTTTGACCCCAAGTTGCCCGAGCGGTTGATCGGGGATGTCACGCGCATTCGCCAGATCCTCAATAACCTGCTGAACAACGCCGTGAAGTTCACCGACTACGGGCGCGTGGTGCTAAGGGTCAAGTTGCTGGACCGCGACGACGAGCGCTCCAGCGTTCTGTGGCAAGTGTCCGACACCGGCAAAGGGATTGCCCAGGAAGACCAGGCGATGATTTTCGAACCTTTCTACCAAACCGAAGGCAACACCAACGTGGTGGCCGGGACCGGGCTCGGCTTGCCGATTTGCCAGCGCCTGACGCAATTGATGAACGGGCATATCCGTATGGTCAGCGAACTGGGCCTGGGCAGCAGTTTCAGCCTGACCCTGCCCCTGGAAGAGGCGCCCTGTACGCCCATGAGCAGCTTGTTGGCAGAGACGATCTATGTGGTTTCGCCGATCCCCGAACTCGCTCAATCCATCGGCGGCTGGTTACGCCGTTGGGGCGCCCGCGCACAGATCGGCCAGCCGACCCACCCCGAGGGCCAGTTACTGTTGGAACTGCATCCAGGCAGTTTCGAACAGCCACTGGTGCCCGCCTGGCCGGGGCCGGTAATCCTGGTGAGCAGCAACAGCAGCAATGGCCAGCAGAGCGAGACCGGCGCGTGGCATGCCAACCTCAATCAGTTGAGCGCGATTCACCAGGCTGTCAGCCAGGCGCAAGGGTTGTGGGTGGCCAGGGTCGACGAGCAGGCGCACACGCGTGAACTGCGCAAGCTCAACCTGCATGTGCTGGTGGCCGAGGACAACGTTATCAATCAATTGATTTTGCGCGATCAGCTTGAGGAACTTGGCTGCACCGTGGAGTTGGCCTGCGATGGTCATGAAGCGCTGCTGCTGTGCAAGGCCTCACACTTCGATGTGGTACTGACGGATGTGAATATGCCCAGAGTCAACGGCTATGAATTAGCCAGGGAGTTACGCAGCCAAGGTTGCTCGCTGCCCATCATCGGGGCTACCGCCAACGCCATGCGCGGCGAGGCCGACTTGTGCCTGGCCGCAGGTATGAACTATTGCCTGGTCAAACCCTTTGCGTTGCGGGCCCTCTTTAATTACCTGGAGCCTTACGCACGGATCCCCCATGAAGCGCTATAGTATTTTGATCGTCGAGGACCATCCTCTGCAGCACTTGTACCTGCAGAACCTGCTCAATGAATTGGGAGACTTCATGCTTGAAGCCGCCCAGGATGGGAACGAGGCACTGGAGCGTTTGCGCCAGCGGGATTTCGACCTGGTGCTGACTGATCTGCTGATGCCCGGCATGGATGGCGTGCAGTTTATCCAGAGCCTGGCAACCCTGCGCTGCAAGCCCGCCCTGGCCATTATGAGTGCCGCGTCGCGGCGCATGTTGATGGCGGCCAGCCTGGTGGCGAAAAACCTTGATGTGAAAGTCATCGGTCTGATTTCAAAACCCGTCGCCGCCGACGCGCTGCGCAGCCTGGTCGGCCAACTCAATCACAAGGATCGCAGCCCTGACCCGTCGCTCCCCGCCGCAGCGGAAATTGGTCGGCATACGCTGCTCCAGGCCATGGGTAACGGGCAAATCCAGGCGTGGTTCCAACCCAAGAAATCCTTGGCCAACGGCCGTATCGTCGCCGCTGAAGCGCTGGTGCGCTGGATGCACCCCGAACAAGGGCTAATGTTGCCCGCGGCGTTTTTGCCGGCAATCAAGACCTTCGAACTGGAGGAGCGCTTGCTGTGGCTGGTGCTCAAGCAGGCCATTCATGCGCAGGAGCGATGGCGTCAGCGCGGATACGATGTTCCAGTGTCGATCAACCTGCCGACCCACCTGCTCAATAGCCATGACTTGGCAGACCGCCTGCTGGATTTTGTCCTGGATAACCAGGGTATTCCGGGGATGATCTGCTTCGAACTGATGGAGTGCTCGGTGCCCCAGGACATCAGTAACTTCTATGCCGGAGCCTGCCGCCTGCGTATCAAGGGGTTTGGCCTGTCCCAGGACGATTTCGGCAAAGGCTACAGCTCATACCTGAACCTGGTCTCGACCCCTTTTACCGAGCTCAAGATCGACCAGGCGCTGGTACAAGGCTGCCACGATAACGAAGGCATGACGTCGGCCCTGGCCAGTATCATCGCACTGGGCCGTAAACTGGGGCTGACCGTGGTTGCCGAAGGCGTCGAAACGCCCCAGCAACTGGCCCTTCTGCGCAAAATTGATTGCACTCAAGTTCAGGGTTTCCTGATCTCTCAGGCAGTCTCCTCGGAACAATTTCAGCAACTGTTGAACAATGATGGCCCCGCGACATCTCATTAGCCTGCGGCCCGAATTTGTCTAACCTCTATCAGGAGTAAGCTCCATTCAGTGCCGATTTCTCATCCGCCTGCGAAACCCCTTAATGAAGCACAACGACGCCATCCTTGAAGCATTCACCCGCAGCTCACTGCGCCTGAATAAAGGGCTGATGGTGGTGCTCGGTCTCGCATTGCTGTTGGCGGGCACCAGTTACTGGGCACTGCAGCGAGTGATCGACGAGCAGTACGCCGCCGTGCGTTTTCATTTTGCCCGGCTGATGGAAAATATCCAGGAACAGGAAACGTTCTTGAGAACCCTGGCGCAGCCCGCTATCCAGCGCGATCTGATCAGTGACAAAAACACCCAGGCCAGCCTCAAGGGGCAAAGGCTGGATGCGTACAACACGCGTTTTGAAGGCCGCGAGTTCGCCTTTTCGGTGCCCTTCAGCAGCCGATTCGATGAGCAACGGGTCAGCGCTGGCGAGCAGCAGAAGATATTTGCCCTGGGGACCCACCTGGCCAGTTACTACAGCGCATTCTGGTCATCGTCGCCCTACCCTTCACCCCATGCGTTTGTCTTCAATAGGCTCGTCAACTACTACATAACGGTGCCGGCGGTCGGCTACCAGCGCGGCGGGAAGACCGCCTACAACGGCCCCTCCGCCGAGCGGGCCGACGCCGTGCAACAAAGGCTGGGGCAACTGCCTCAGCCTCTGGCGGACAATCAGCTTTACTGGGAAGCCTACGTCACGTCCGGCGAAGACCCTGCGCCTCCGCGTCTGCTGGCCTACATCGGCATTACCCTGAACCCCCAGGTGATGCGCAGGCATGAAGGCAATAAACAGGTGCTGGTGGCCACCCTGCTGGATATGGCGCAAGTCAACGATGTGGAGCGCACGATCGAGTCGTCCGTCTACGACCGCTTCACCCTGCTCTCACCCAGCGGCCAGACGCTGGCGGGGCCGTCTGTCCTGGCCTCTTCGCTGAGTGAGGGACTCAACTTTCGGGCCAACGGCCTGGAGTTCAAAATTACCCACGACACCGAGCAGCAGTGGACCGCGATCTATGGGATCAGCTACAAGCATTTTTTTCGCTATGCCTTTTGGCCGCTGACCAGCCTGGCGCTGTTTATCTGTGCGGTGCTGGCGATCTCCTGGGCCGGCACCCGCTGGTATCGCAAGCAAGTCATTCGCCCGGCGCGCCAGGCCCATGAACGCATCGCAGAGAGCGTGGCCTTTAGCCGTGTGATCATCGACACCGCGCCCACTGGGCTGTGTGTGGTGGGCCGCGCAGATGGCCAGGTGTTGATCGAGAACCAGCGGGCGCAGCAATGGCCGGGCACGACCAGGCTGGTGGCTGCCCTCAGCCGCATCCAAGAGAGTGCAGAGAGCGGCGAAACCTACCTGGAGATCGAGGGCCGGCATTTGCAGGTTGGCTTTGTCTCGACCCGTTACCAGGGCCAGGATGTGCGCCTGTATGCGTTCAGCGACGTCACCCGCCATGTCGAGGATGCCTTGGCCCTGGAAGATGCCAGGCGGGCCGCCGACGCGGCCAACGAAGCCAAGACGCTGTTCCTGGCGACCATGAGCCATGAAATTCGCACGCCTTTGTATGGCGTGCTGGGCACCCTGGAATTGCTCGGGTTGACGCCCCTGGACCCACGCCAGAAAACCTACCTGCACACGATCCAGCGCTCATCTGCGACGTTGTTCCAACTGATCAGCGACGTGCTGGATGTGTCGAAAATAGAATCCGGGCAGATGGCAATCGAATCCATCGAGTTCTGCCCCCTGGACATGTTGGAAGACACGCTGCACACCTACACCGCCTTCGCCCAGCGCAAGGGCCTGCAACTGTATGGCTGCATTGACGCGCAACTGCCGGACTGCGTAGTCGGCGACCCCATGCGTATCCGCCAGATCCTCAACAATCTGGTGAGCAATGCCGTCAAGTTCACCGACATCGGGCGCGTGGTGATTCGGGCCAGGGCCGTGCGTCGCGGCGACGATCGCGTCGACCTCGAATGGCAGGTGACCGATTCTGGCGTGGGCATCAGCCAGGCGCAGCAAGCCAAGCTGTTCGATTTGTTCTACCAGGCCCCGGACACCGCCGGCCAAGGCGGCGCAGGGTTGGGGCTGCCAATTTGTCGCTGGCTGGCCGAGATGATGGACGGCCAGATCAAGGTCGTCAGCGAACCCGGCCTGGGCAGCAGTTTTACCTTGAAGATGCGCTTGCCGCTCGGCACCAGCGAGCTGCCGGGCCTCACGCCCATTGAACCGAGTACTTCACCTGTGTATGTGCAGGCACCCGTGCGCGAGTTGGCGGAGTCCCTGTGCGACTGGCTCAACCGCTTGGGTATCCAGGCCACGTTGGCGGCGCTGCCCCTGGAGCAACAGAGTGCGCAGGCGGTGCTGGTGGATATGCTGCCTGCCGGCCCCCTGCAGCCATGGGATGGACCGCGGGTGCTGTGTGTGCCGGGCGCGCATAGCCCGCCTCTGTGCACCGCGCAGGGCTGGGAAGTGGATATGCATGATGTGCGCGCCATTGCGTCAGTGGTTGCCCTGGCACAGCAAGGTAAACAGGCGTCAGCGCTGCGTGTCGAGCAACAGAGCGCGGGGCAGTTGGAGCTGCGCATTCTGGTCGCCGAAGACAATCCGGTGAACCAGGAAATCATCAAGGAGCAACTCGAGGCCCTCGGCTGCACGGTGACGCTGGCAGACAATGGCGAGCAAGCCATGCACCTGTGGCAACCCCAGGCCTTTGACCTGGTGCTGACGGATATCAATATGCCGTTGATGAACGGCTATGAACTGGCCCGCATCCTCAGGGAGCATGACCCCCAATTGCCTATCATCGGTGTCACCGCCAATGCCATGCGCGAGGAAGGCATTCGTTGTCTGGCGGTCGGGATGAATGCCTGGTTGGTAAAACCCTTGAGCCTGCAAACCCTGCGTGCGCAATTGATCAAACTGTGCAAACCGACATTGCGCGCCGAGCTGCTGGTGATTGACACGGTGCAGCTGTCGGACAAAATGCGCCCGTTGTTTATCAGCAGCGTGCAGCAAGACTTGCAGCGCATCAGTGCCGCTCTTGAGCAGCGTGATTGCCGGTGCCTGGCTGAAACCCTGCACTCGGTTGCCGGCGCATTGGGTGCCGTGCAGGCACTCGACCTGGCCCAGGCGTGCATCGAGCTGGAAAGCCAGTTGGCAGTCGGGCGGCTCAATGCCGGGCTGGAACTGCGGATAACGCAGGTTATCGGCAGGCTGTCGGCCTTGCTCGGGGCGCAGCTATGAGCGCACCGCACGCCCTTGTGTACACGCGCATGGGATCACCTCACTTACTAAACCAGGATTACGGCTCCACCCTATGAAGACATTCACTGTGGTAATTGCAGACGATCACCCCATCGTGCTTCTGGGGGTACGTGAACTCGTCGAGAGAGACGAGCGTTTTCAAGTCATCGGCGAAGCGATCTGTTCGGCGGGCCTCATCAAATTGCTTGAGCAGCAGCCCATCGACATTGTGATCACCGATTACAACATGCCCGGTGATTCGCCCTACGGCGATGGCTTGAAGCTGGTGGAGTACCTGAAGCGGCATTTCCCCGACGTGCAAATCCTGATTCTGACCATGATCTCCAATCACCTGATTCTTACCCGCCTGCAGGAATTGGGCGTGGTGGGCGTGATCCAGAAAAGCCAGTTGCATACGGAAATCCAGGTCGCCCTCAAGTCCATTGCCCAGCAGGCGCATTACCGGAGCCTGGAGCCGGCCAAGACCTCGGTTATCGAGTCGTTGACCGCTATTGATGAACGCTTCTCTACGCTGTCGCCCAAAGAATTTGAAATACTGCGCTTATTTATTTCAGGAAAAAGTGTCAGTGATATCGCGCGCAGCCAAAATAGAAGTTCAAAAACCATCAGCGCGCAGAAGATTTCCGCCATGCGAAAACTTGAAGTAAGCAGCGATCAGGACTTGTTGGCCTACTGCCTGGAATACAATATTTTTAACTAATCTTCTTTTATTCAGTCCGCTATAAAACCGACTACCCCTCACTTTAAGTGCTTTATAAGAATCGTCTTATTCTCTATAAAGCCCAGATTAACTATTGTTCGTTGGCAGTTTCAACCCATCATCACAACCAACACTAACGGACATCATCATGAAGAAGTTTTCCCTGGCCCTTATCGCTGTGTCAGTTATCGCCGCCAGCAGCAGCGCGTTTGCCGAAACTACCCCGGGTACGGGTACCCCGGGCGGCGGCGGCAAAATCACCTTCACCGGTTTGATCAACAACGACGCTTGCTCGGTTGATGGTGCCAACGCCGATCGCGTGATCTCCGTCGACATGGGCACTGTCTCTATCAAAGACATGGGCACCGCTGAAAACCCAGCTTCGGGCCGTGTGACCGCCAAGGACTTCAACCTCAGCGTGAACTGCAACCTGGGCACTAAAGTGGCAATGATCTTTGACGCCAAAAGTGGCGGTTCAGGCCTGGTTACCGGTAAAAAAGTCCTCGCCCTGACCCCTGGTAACGGCAGCGCAAGCAACGTCGGTATCGCACTGCTCGACAGCACTGGCGCGCTGATCGACCTCAGCTCCCCGGCCACCGCCCGTATCGAAAGCGCCATGCACGGCCAAGGCAGCGACGGCGGCGATGCAACCTTGAGCTTTGCCGCAGCCTACGTCACCACCGGTGCAGCCGGCGCCTCCACCGCGGGTCGCGGTGACGCTACCCTGCCGTTCATCCTGCAATACGAATAAACGACACGCAGCGCCTGTCACGTGCGAGGTCTTCGGACCTCGCCACTTATCCGACCACTAAACGGTAGACATCATGTTACCTCGTTCCATTGCCACAGGCCTGGGGCTGCTGACCCTGCTTATGGCGACCCAGGCTGCCGCCAGCATTTCACTGAGTGCCACCCGTATCGTCTTCGATGGCGATCACAAGGAGGCCAATATCACCGTGCGCAACGGTAATCAGGACGTCTTGATTCAGTCTTGGGTCGATACCAGCGATGCACAAGACAGTGCCGCGCCGTTCGCCGTAACCCCGCCACTGGCACGCATTTTTGCCAAGGAGCAGCAGTTACTGCGAGTTCTCTACCAGGGTGCCGGAATGCCAACGGATCGTGAGTCCGTGGTCTGGCTCAATGTGCAGGAGATCCCACAAGCCGCCGCCTCCGACAACACGTTGCAACTGGCCGTACGCCAGCGCATCAAGATTTTCTTCCGCCCATCCGGGTTGCCTGGCGATGCCCTGTCAGCACCCGCGCAATTGGAGTGGCAACTGGTCAAGCGCGATGCCGGGTCAGTACTGACGGTAAAAAACCCGACGCTGTATCACGTGTCCATGGCCGATATAAAACTACAGGCCGGCCAACAAACGGAACTGGCTGCCGACTCGACAATGATTGCGCCAGGTGCCGAGAAACAGTTCAGCATTAAACAACTGAGTCGCCAGGATTCAGTACAACTGTCTTTTTCCAGTATTAACGACTATGGCGCACAAGATAAATACAGTGCCCAACTTGTACAGCACTTGGCGGCCAAGGCTACGGGTACTCGCGCCAAGCCATAAGTAGCTCCCTTAAACCCTCAGGTTCGATTCGAGTGCGTACTCGCGTGCCTCGCCTGTTCGATAAACAGGAATGATATAGGTTCTTTGCATGTTTTTTCTTTTAGGCAGCAGGCCCAATCATTACATATCAAGCGAGCGCACTTCACGCGTGTCGACAACTTGCACATCACTCAAGTTGAGCACGCTATCACTGGCCATGCTTGCCGGTTCGCCGTCTTTGGCGATTGCCGATGAGCCCGCCGTGAACGTCTTCAACACCACCTTCTTGCAGGGTGCGCAATCGTCGGTAGACCTGCAGCAATTGCTCTCGGCCAACAGCGTGCTGCCCGGCAACTACCGGGTCGACCTGTACAGCAACGAGGTCCTGGTGGGCCGGCGCGACATCGACTTCAAGCGCAACCCACAGACCGGCCGGGTCGATCCGTGCCTGACCCTGGACCTGCTCAAGCAACTGGGCATCGACATGAGCCTGTTGCAGGCCCAGGGCAAGCTCGACCCCAACCAGCCCCAGGACTGCTACGACCTGCCGACACTGATCGACCAGGCGACCTTGCGCTATGACGCCAGTCGCCTGCGCCTGGCGGCGAGCATTCCGCAGGTCGCGATGCAACGTGGCATGCGTGGCTATGTCGATCCCCAGCTGTGGGAGGATGGTGTGCCGGCGGCGTTTATCAACTATCAACTCAACAGCAGCCGCACTGCCGGCGACTATGAAACGCGCATCAACAACAACCTGGGGCTGCGCAACGGCATTAACCTGGGCGCCTGGCGGCTGCGCAATGAGTCGAACCTGAGTAGCGGCACCGGCAGGCCGAGCACCTTCACCAGCAATCGCAGCTACGTGCAGCATGACGTGACGGCGCTCAAGGGGCAGTTCAGTGCCGGCGAGATTTTTTCCGATACCGACCTGTTCGACAGCGTGCGCTACCGGGGCCTGAAGCTGGCGTCCGACGAAGGCATGCGCGCCGACAGCGAGCGTGGTTATGCGCCAGTGATTCGTGGCGTGGCGCAGACCAACGCCACGGTGGAAATCCGCCAGAACGACTACATCCTGTACACCGCCAACGTCGCACCCGGGCCTTTCGAGATCAACGATATCTACCCCAGCGGTTCGAACGGCGACCTGGAAATCACCATCATCGAGGCCGATGGCCGTCGGCGTGTGACCACGCAGGCGTTCTCCAGCCTGCCGATCATGGTGCGTGAAGGGCAGGTCAAATACAGCGTTTCGGCCGGTAAATTCAGCAGCAATACTGACGGTTTGGCGAGCCCGCAATTTGTCAGCAGCACCCTCGCCTACGGCCTCACCAGCAACCTCAGCGGGATTGTCGGCCTGCAAGTCAGTGAAGACTACAAGGCGTTCTCCCTGGGGGTTGGCCGCAACACATCGCTGGGTGCCGTGTCCATGGACGTCACACACTCGTCGAGCGCCGCCCAGGGGCAAACCACCCAGGGCAACAGTGTGCGTGCGTTGTATGCCAAGACCTTTGCTGGCACTGACACCAACTTTACGCTGGCGGCGTATCGGTATTCGACCGAGGGTTACCGCACCCTGACCGACCACGTCGAGGACACCAGCGAAGATGCAGTCAAACGTACCGGTAACTCGAAAACCCGTACCGACCTGACGATCAACCAAAGTCTCGGGCGCAACCGTGAGTTCGGTAGCCTGTATGTGAACGCCAGCGATCAGCGCTATTGGAACCGTGGCGGCTCCCAGAGCTTTTCGGCCGGCTATAACAACAACTGGGGGGACCTGAGCTACAACCTGGGCGTGACACGCACCAAGCAGATCGCCAGTTGGGGCGCACCCGACTCCGACACCCAGTTCAACCTGTCTGTTTCGTTTCCCTTGGGCAGCCAGCCTCGGGCACCCCGCGCTTTTGTCACCACCAGTACGCAGCAAGGCGACACCAGCAACCAGGCCGGTATCAACGGTTATGTGGCAGATACCAGCGATGTGTTCTATTCAGTCCAGGCCGGCCATAGCAGCACCGGCGGCCAATCGGGATCGGCCAACATCAACAGCCGCACCTCCATGGCCGATATCAGCCTGGGGTACAGCCAGGGGCGTGGTTATGACTCACAAAACCTCAACGTTTCCGGCTCGGTAGTGGCGCATGCGGGTGGCATCAACTTGGGGCAGACCGTCAGCGAGACCTTCGCCCTGGTACAGGTACCGGGCATCAGTGGGGCAAAAATCAGCAGCTACAGCGGCGTCGAAACCGGACGCAACGGCTATGCCGTCATCCCCTCGGCGCAACCTTATCGAGTGAACTGGATCAGCCTCGACACCCGTGACCTGGGCGGTGATGTAGAAATCACCCAGGCCACACAGCAAGTGGTGCCGCGCCGTGGTGCGGTGGTATTGGCCCGCTACAGCGGCAAAACCGGGCGTCGCGTGCTGTTTGAGCTGTTTGATGCACAGCACCAGCGCCTGACGTTTGGCGCCTCACTGGAAGACGCCAGCGGCAAGCAGTTGGCCATCGCCGACCCCAGCGGTAACGCCTTGGTGCTGGTTGAAGAGGACCAGGGCAGCCTGACTATCAAGTGGGGGGGCCAGCAATGCACTGCGGCGTATGCACTGCCCGCGCAAGACAAGGCGCTGAACTACGAGCGCCAGGCGTTGGTGTGTAGCAGCGAACCCGCTGGTGACCGTTGATCAAAGATCAAACCGATCAATCGCCCGCCGCCGCTCGTTGTCATCGCGCACGTCGTAGCTGGCGGTGGTCTGGATATTGGTGTGGTGCGCCAGTTTCTGCGCAATGGACAAGTCATGTTCTTCAATCACCCGGGTAATAAACGAGCGGCGGAAATCATGGGGCATGATCTTCACACCGACCTGTTCACCACGCTGGCGGGCAATGTAGTAAATCGCATGTTTGGTGATGCGTTCGCGGGTGATATGGCTGCCGCGGCGGATGCGGTTGAACAGGAAGCTATCGTCCTGCTCCCCTTCCTTTAACTGCTCGCGGCGAAACTCCAGCCATGCCTGCAATTTGGCAAATGCCCAGGCCGGTGCGTACTTGAGCAGCTCCTTGTTGCCCTTGCCCGTCACCCGCAGGCTGCGTTCGGCAAAGTTCACCTGGGCCAGGTCGAGGTTGACCGACTCTGACTTGCGCATCCCCGAACCGTAGAGGATCCCGATCACCGCCGCGTCCCGCAGGCCCTGTGGCCGTGGGTCGGCGGCGCAGACATCCATCAGTTCGCGGATCAAGGTGCGACGCAGGTTACGCCCCTGGCTCAAGCGCGTGCCGGCGGTGGCTTTGACCGAACGCATCTTCAGCAGGTGTTCCTGGCTGATCAGGCTGATGCGCCAGGCTTCGTTCATTACCCCGCGCACGGCGTTGACGTACAGCGATGAGGTGTTGGGTGCATACCCGTCTTCGCGCAACACGGCGACCAGGGCCATTACGTGTTCCGGTTGCAACAGATGCCAGTCGATATCTTCGAGGTTGATCTCTTCGAACCCCAGGCGGTCGGCGGCATCTTGCAGCACGTAGCGCATGGTCAGTTGGCTGGAAGGCGCCAGGCGCGCGAGATACAGGGTCAGGGGGTTGCGGGAAATCTCGGTCAAAATAGATCAGCCTTGAGATTAAATATAGAGACTAAGCCTATGTTTAATATCAGTATTTAGTGGTTTAGCGAGCGCCGAGTCTAACCCAGGTCGGCGCCGCATACCAAACTAGGGCTCATCCTCGGCGGGTGCCGGGCTTTGCTGCTGGCTCCAGTCGGCGTTCTGTTTTTGCATCAGCGCAAACCACTGCTGACGCATGAAAGCCAACAACTGGGCGGGCGCCTTGGCGAAGTCCTGCTCGTCGTTGTAGCAGCCTGGCAATGGCAGGTCGGTGCCCTGCTCCTGGTATTGACTGAGCAACGCCTGCTGCCCGGCAACACTGCAATCGGTGGGCAGCGGCATGCCGCGCAGGGCGCCGGCTTCCTCGTCCCACCAACTGGCGCCATAGCGGTCAACCCCGCGCAGTGCGTATTTGTGTGATTTGCCGATATGCATGATCAGCTTGAATTCACGGGGGCTGACATCACTGGTGCAGGTGCGCGAATAGCCCACGGTCACTTGGCTGGGGCCATCCCCCAGCAGGTCGGTGACGTGAGTCGCGGCGCTATCGAAATGCAGGCCGGCGTCGAATTCGCAACGCTGCACATCGTCATGCAGCATCCACAGACGCTTGGGCCGATCACCCTCCAGCAGGTACTGCGCAGCATAGATCGCCGCCGATTGTGTGCCGTCGTCATCGCGCTCGCCGGCTTCCTGCTCGGCCAACACCAACAGGTTGTGGCCCTGCCGGTCATCCCAGCTATACGCGGCCACCTGCCGGCCCCTGACTTCGACCCCGGCGGGAACCTGAGCGACCGGCGTCAGGCTCAGCCCCTCGTCCGCCCCGGTGGCATGGGCCGTGCCGAGCGTCATCCACAACATCATCAAGACTGGCCGTATCTGCACGCTGTTCATCCGACTACCCAGGCAAGAGATCGCTTACTTTACCGGGACTTGCAGAGGGTTGCAGAGAAGATTCTTCAGGCGCTACGGATTAACAAACCGAGTGATTCAGCGTGAATACGCATTAAATTACTTACAGATAATGACTACAGCGCAAACAGTTATCGTTTGTCTGCGTTCCTTATTGTCTAGCTGAACACTCGCTGTCTGCCCACCAAATAAACGAGTTTTTCATCGGCCTTTCATATTCGCTGGACAAATTTGCGCTTAACCTTGGCCGCAATACTTGAGGGAATGCCCTGCTTTGCTGACTAACCCCTTGATAATGCTTTATCTTTGGCCGTAATGGGCTTTACTCAGGATGGGTATGCTATCGGCCATTTTTTATTGAGTCGCCTGCACTTTAATCCCATGTTTGTTGTCATCTCTACGCTCAAAGTTGCTCTAATCCGAGGTCATGAATCTTTGAAACCCTACCCTATTCATTGCGTGTCGATCGTTATCCCGGTCTACAACGAAGAACAGAGCCTGCCCGAACTGCTGCGCCGTACCCGTGCGGCGTGCGAGCAGTTGGCCTATGAGTATGAAATCATCCTGGTAGACGACGGCAGCCGCGACAGTTCCGCCCAACTGCTCGAAGACGCGGCAACCGAGCCCGGCAGCCCTGTGGTGGCCGTGATCCTTAACCGCAACTACGGCCAGCACGCGGCAATCATGGCCGGTTTCGAGCAGTGCCGGGGCGAGGTGGTGATTACTCTCGATGCCGACCTGCAAAACCCGCCCGAAGAAATTCCACGCCTGGTCGAGCAAGCGGCCCTGGGCTACGACGTGGTCGCTACCGTGCGCAATAATCGCCAGGACTCGGCCTTTCGCCGCTGGCCTTCGCGCCTGATCAACCTGGCCGTGCAGCGCTCCACCGGCGTGGCCATGACCGACTATGGCTGCATGCTGCGCGCTTACCGGCGCACCATCGTCGATGCCATGCTCGCCTGCCGTGAGCGCAGCACCTTTATCCCGATCCTGGCCAACGGCTTTGCGCGCCATACCACGGAGATCCTGGTGCACCACGCCGAGCGCGAACACGGCGAATCCAAATACAGCGCCATGCGCCTGATCAGCCTGATGTTCGACTTGTTGACCTGCATGACCACCACGCCCCTGCGCCTGTTGTCCATCGTCGGCTTCAGCCTGGCGGCCCTGGGCATGTTGTTTGCGTTTGCCTTGATCGTGCTGCGCCTGGCCTTTGGTGCCGATTGGGCCGGCGATGGCTTGTTCGTGCTGTTCGCCGTGCTGTTTGTGTTTACCGGCGGCCAGTTCATCGGCATGGGCCTGTTGGGCGAATACCTCGGGCGGATGTACAGCGATGTGCGTGCCCGCCCCCGCTTCTTTATTGAAAAGGTGCTGCGCAACGAGCCGACAGCCCCTGCGCCAACGGTCATCGTTGATGGCCTGCCGTCCTCCCCGTCTTCCCCTTCCTCTTCCAGTCAGGTTTCGTCATGAGTTCTAAAGCTGTTGTTTTTGCTTACCACGACATTGGCTGTGCAGGCATCGAAGCCCTGCTCGCTGCGGGCTACCCGATTGCTGCCGTGTTCACCCATGCCGATGACCCCAAGGAAAACACCTTCTACGGCTCGGTCGCCCAGCTGTGCGCCCGCCACGGCATCCCGGTGCACGCCCCGGAAGACGCCAACCACCCGCTGTGGGTCGAGCGTGTGGCCAAGCTGAACCCGGACTTCATCTTCTCGTTCTACTACCGCAACCTGCTGGGCGAGGCGTTGTTGGCCACCGCGCGCCAGGGCGCGTTCAACCTGCACGGTTCGCTGCTGCCCAAATACCGTGGCCGTGCGCCGGCCAACTGGGTGCTGGTCAACGGCGAAACCGAAACCGGCGTGACCCTGCACCGCATGGTCAAGCGTGCGGATGCTGGCGCGATTCTCGCCCAGCAAAAAGTCATGATCGAACGCAGCGACACCGGCCTGACACTCCACGCCAAGCTGCGCGAGGCGGCCACCCAGTTGCTGCGCGATGCCCTGCCGCAACTGGCCAAGGGCACGTTGAGCGAAACCGCCCAGGACGAAAGCCAGGCCACCTGCTTTGGCCGCCGTACCCCGGCGGACGGCAAGCTCGTCTGGAGCAAACCTGCAGAAGAGCTGTTCAACCTGGTGCGGGCCGTGACCCAGCCGTACCCTGGCGCCTTCTGTGCCGTGGGCGAACACAAGCTGATCGTGTGGCAAGCCGAAGTACTCAAGGGCAACGAAGGCCAGGCGCCCGGCCGTGTGATCAGCGTCAACCCGCTGCGCATTGCCTGCGGTGAAGACTCTCTGGTCATCCACTTCGGCCAGCGCAATGACCATGGCCTGTACCTGACCGGCCCGGCCCTGGCCGATGAGCTGGGCCTGGTGGATGGCTCGATCCTGCGCGGCGCCGAATCGGGCGGTAAACCACGGCGTACCCGCGTGCTGATCCTGGGGGTCAACGGCTTTATCGGCAACCACCTGTCCGAGCGCCTGTTGCGCGACGATCGCTACGAAGTCTACGGCCTGGATATCGGCTCCGACGCCATCGAGCGCCTGCGCAGCCACCCCAACTTCCATTATGTGGAAGGCGATATCAGCATTCACTCCGAGTGGATCGAGTACCACATCAAGAAATGCGACGTGGTCCTGCCGCTGGTGGCCATCGCCACGCCCATCGAATACACCCGCAACCCGCTGCGCGTGTTCGAGCTGGACTTCGAAGAAAACCTCAAGCTGGTGCGCTACTGCGTCAAGTACAACAAACGCGTGATTTTCCCGTCGACCTCTGAAGTCTATGGCATGTGCCAGGACCAGAACTTCGACGAAGACACCTCCAACCTGGTGGTCGGCCCGATCAATAAACAGCGCTGGATCTACTCGGTCTCCAAGCAGTTGCTGGACCGGGTGATCTGGGCCTATGGCGCCAAGGGTCTGAATTTCACCCTGTTCCGCCCATTCAACTGGATGGGCCCGCGCCTGGATCGCCTGGACTCGGCACGCATCGGCAGTTCCCGGGCCATTACCCAGTTGATCCTCAACCTGGTGGAAGGCACGCCGATCCGCCTGTTTGACGGCGGCGAGCAGAAGCGCTGCTTCACCGACATTGCCGACGGCATCGAGGCCCTGGCGCGGATCATCGACAACGATAACGACGCGTGCAACGGCCAGATCATCAATATCGGCAACCCGGACAACGAAGCCAGCATCCGCCAGTTGGGCGAAGAGCTGCTGCGTCAGTTCGAGGCCCACCCGTTGCGCGGTAACTTCCCGCCATTCGCGGGCTTTCGCGAAGTGGAAAGCAAGGCGTTCTACGGCGCCGGTTATCAGGATGTGGCGCACCGCAAGCCGAGCATTGCCAACGCCAAGCGCCTGTTGAACTGGGAGCCGAGCGTGGCGATGAGCGAAACCATCGGCAACACCCTGGACTTCTTCCTGCGTGAAGCGATGCTGGAAATCGCCCAGTCCAGCGAAGCAGGCAAATAATGAAGGCAGGTCTGCGCATCGACGTCGACACCTACCGCGGCACCCGTGATGGCGTGCCACGGTTGCTGGAGTTGCTGGATGAGGCCGGCATCAAGGCGACGTTCTTCTTCAGTGTCGGCCCGGACAACATGGGCCGCCACTTGTGGCGCCTGATCCGCCCGCAGTTCCTGTGGAAGATGCTGCGTTCCAACGCGGCCGGGCTGTATGGCTGGGACATTCTGCTGGCCGGCACCGCCTGGCCGGGCAAGCCGATTGGCCGCGACCTGGGGCACCTGATGCGCCAGGCCAAGGCCGCCGGGCACGAAGTGGGCCTGCACGCCTGGGATCACCATGGCTGGCAAGCCAATGCCGGGCGCTGGAGCGATGCGCAATTGGTGGAGCAGGTACGCCGTGGGCTCGACACCCTGGGCGATATCCTCGGCGCCCCGGTGCAGTGTTCTGCCGCCGCCGGCTGGCGGGCCGATGAGCGTGTGGTGCAGGCCAAGCAAGGCTTTGGCTTGCGCTACAACAGCGACTGTCGCGGCACCAGCCTGTTCCGCCCGATCCTCGCCGATGGCAGCGCCGGCACGCCGCAGGTCCCGGTGGACTTGCCGACTTTCGATGAGGTGGTCGGGCCACAGGTCGCGTCCAAGGACTTCAATCGCTTTATTCTTGATCGGTTCACCGAATCGACACTCAACGTCTATACGATCCACGCAGAAGTAGAAGGGATTCTGATGGCCAATGAATTTCGCCAGCTGCTCGCCCAGGCAGGACAGCGCGGCATCCAGTTCCAACCCTTGGGCAACCTGCTGCCGGCCGATCCGGCCAGCCTGCCCCTGGCGCATCTGACACGCGGCGTACTCGGCGGCCGCGAAGGCTGGCTGGGAGTGCAACAGGCATGATCCGACGTTGGGCCCTGCCCCTGCTCCTGTTGGTCTTCGGCCTGTGCTATCTGTTGCCGATGGTCACCCATGGCCTGTGGATCCCGGACGAAACCCGTTATGCGCAGATCAGCCAGGAAATGCTGCTGACCGGCAAATGGGCGTCGCCGCACTTTATGGGCATCCGCTATTTCGAAAAACCGGCGGCCGGCTACTGGATGATCGCCCTCGGCCAGGCGCTGTTCGGGCAGAACCTGTTCGGCGTGCGCGTAGCCTCTGCGCTGGCCACGGGCTTGAGCATATTGCTGGTGTACTTCATGGCCCGGCGCCTGTGGAACGATCCGCGCAAGAGCCTGGTCTGCAGCGTGCTGTACATGAGTTTTATCAGCGTGGCGATGTCCGGTGGCTACGCCAACCTCGACCCGCAGTTCAGTTTCTGGGTCAACCTCAGCGGCGTGGCCTTGTGGCTATGTATCGACAGCCAGACCCGACGCGCCCGCCTGGGCGCCTGGGCCTTGCTGGGGTTTGCCTGCGCCATGGGCTTCATGACCAAGGGTTTTCTGGCGTGGCTGCTGCCGGTATTGATCGCCCTGCCCTATATGGTCTGGCAAAAGCGTTTGCGTGAACTGTTGGCCTATGGTCTGGTTGCCGTGGCGGTGGCGATTGCGGTCAGCCTGCCCTGGGCGCTGATGGTGCATGCCCAGGAGCCCGACTACTGGAACTTCTTCTTCTGGCACGAGCACATCCAGCGGTTTGCCGGTGAAGATGCCCAGCACGAACAAGCCTGGTGGTACTACCTGCCGTTGCTGGCCGCGTTCAGCTTGCCGTGGCTGGCCCTGCTGCCCTCCACCCTGAAACAGGCGTGGCAGGAAAAACGCACGCACAAGATCGGCTTCCTGTTGTTTTGGCTGCTGATGCCCCTGGCGTTTTTCAGCCTGAGCAAGGGCAAGCTGCCGGCCTATATCCTGCCGTGCCTGCTGCCTTTGGCATTGCTGATGGGCCATACCCTGACCGACAAGCTGGCCCAGGCCCGTGGCCGGGTGCTGCAAGTCAATGGCTGGCTCAACCTGATCATCGGGGTGCTGGGCCTGCTGGCAATCGTGTACTTCCAGTTGAAGAAGCCGATTTATGCCCCGCAGCAGGAACTGCTGAGCCTGGTGCTGGTATTCAGCGTGCTGCTGGGCTGGATCATCGCCAACCTGCTGCAGGCGTTACGCCCGTTGCGTTTGTGGGCGGCGCCGGCACTGGGCAGTTGGTTACTGGTGGCCCTGGTGCCGGCGGCATTGCCGCACTCGGTGGTGAATAACAAGACACCGGACCAGTTCATTATCGATCACGCCGTAGAACTGGCGACTACCCAGCGCCTGCTGAGCAACGACCTGGGCGCAGCCTCGGCCCTGGCGTGGCGGCTCAAGCGTCCGGACGTGGCGCTGTACAACACCACCGGAGAAGTCAAATACGGCCTGGCCTATGCCGACAGCGCCGCCCGACGGGTCAAACTCGCAAGCGTCCAGCAGTGGCTGGGCGACGCGCGCAAACAGGGTTCGGTGGGCGTGGTAATGCGCGTGAAGGGCGCATCTGAGCAACGCGAACTGGCATTGCTGCCCGCAGACGGCAAGCGCTACGAGCAAGGCAATATGGTGATTCTGCTGTTCCCGCAGGTGGCGCCTTGATCACCCTGCTGCTGCTTCTGGCCGCGTGCCTGCTGACCTGCATGGGCCAGATCGCGCAAAAGTATGCCGTGGAAGGCTGGCGCGGCCAGCCTGCGGGCTGGGCGTTGAAACTGCGCTCGCCCTGGCTCTGGTCGGCCCTGCTGTGCCTGGGCCTGGGCCTGCTGGTGTGGCTACTGGTGCTGCAACGCCTGGAAGTGGGGATTGCCTACCCGATGCTCAGCCTGAATTTTGTATTGATCACCCTGGTGGCGCGCTTTGTGTTCCATGAGCCGGTGGATCGCCGCCACTGGCTGGGCGTGGCCCTGGTGATGGCCGGCGTGCTGCTGCTGCTGGGAGGTCAGGTATGAGCCGGTTGCGCGGTTTCACCCTGGCGTTATCCAGCGTAGCACTGGTCAGCGCGGCCCAGTTGGGCATGCGCTGGAGCATGACGCGCCTGCCATTGCCGGCGGAGTGGCTCGCCGCGCCCATGGTTGATCCCGTGGCCTTGGGCGTGGTCGCCCTGGCCATCGTGGCCTACGCCCTGTCAATGCTGTGCTGGCTCGGCGCGCTGCAGCACCTGCCCCTGGGTCGCGCCTATTCGTTGCTGAGTATCAGCTACGTCCTGGTGTACCTGCTGGCGGCCAGCCTGCCGGGCTTCAACGAACCCTTTTCCCTGTCACGGACCTTGGGGGTGGCTCTGGTCATCCTGGGTGTGCTGACCATCAACTCCCGTCGTATCGGCAACACAAGCCCCAGGAATACCCCATGAAAATCAGCGTATTTGGTAGTGGTTACGTTGGCCTGGTACAGGCCACCGTATTGGCCGAGGTCGGTCACGATGTGATCTGCATGGACGTTGACGAAAACAAGGTGCGCCTGCTGCAACAAGGCCATGTGAGCATTTTCGAGCCGGGGCTTGCCAGCCTGGTCCGGGAAAACCTGGAAAACGGCCGGTTGACCTTCACCAGCCAGGAAAAACTCGCGGTCGAGCATGGCGAAGTGTTGTTTATCGCAGTTGGCACGCCTTCGGACGAAGACGGCTCGGCGGACTTGAAGTATGTGCTGTCGGTGGGCGATGCGGTGGCCCGCCATCGCGTCGAGCCGGTAATCCTGGTGGAAAAATCCACGGTCCCGGTGGGCACCGGCGACACCCTGCGCGCCCATATCGACAAGGCCCTGGCCGGTCGCAGCCTGGTGTTCGATATTGTCTCCAACCCGGAATTCCTCAAGGAAGGCTCTGCGGTGGCCGACTGCCGACGCCCCGACCGGATCATCATCGGTTGCGAACGCGAAGAAGTGCGTGAGGTGATGCGTGACCTGTACGCGCCGTTCAACCGCAACCACGACCGCATTATCTTTATGGATGTGCGCAGCGCCGAGCTGACCAAGTACGCCGCCAACTGCATGCTGGCGACCAAGATCAGCTTTATCAACCAGATCGCCGAGCTGGCCGAGCACCTGGGGGCCGATATCGAATCGGTGCGCCTGGGCATCGGCGCCGACTCGCGGATCGGCTACCACTTTATCTACCCGGGCTGCGGCTACGGCGGCTCGTGCTTCCCCAAGGACATGCGCGCGCTGATCCACAGCGCTCGCCAAGCCAATTGCTCCAGTGACCTGCTCGAAGCGGTGGAAGCCATCAACCAGCGGCAGAAAAGCAAACTGTTCGAGCGGATCCGGGCGTTCTACAAGGGCGAACTGCGCGGCAAAACCTTCGCCTTGTGGGGCCTGGCGTTCAAGCCCAACACCGACGACATGCGCGATGCCCCCAGCCGGGTGCTGATGGAATCGCTGTGGGCCGCCGGGGCCAACGTGCGGGCCTTCGACCCCGAGGCCATGCAGGAAACCCAGAAGCTGTACGGCAATGACCCGCGCCTGATGCTGATGGGCACCCCGGAATCGACCCTGGGCGGCGCCGATGCCTTGATCATCTGCACTGAGTGGCAGCAGTTCAAAGCCCCGGATTTCGACCTGCTGCACGCCCGCCTCAAGGCGCCGGTGATCTTTGACGGGCGCAACCTGTATGACGCCGAGCGCCTGGCGCGCAAGGGCTTCCACTACTTCCCGATGGGGCGTGGGCAGTCCTGCGACTTGCCGATCCCCCAGCAACAGTGGGTACCCCGGCTGCTGGAGGCCTGAGGCGTGGACACGCTAGCCAGCCCGGCCCTGCACCGCCAATCCTGGGGCGTCGGGCTCCTGGCGCTGCTGCTGTTTGTCGCCGGCAACTGGGACCAGGCAATTATCGGTTTTGACTCGCGCTTTGTGCTGTTCGCCCAGGAGATGTTGCGCCACGGCCCGGGGTTTTTCCCCTCCACCTATGGCCAGCCGTATGCCGATTACCTGTCGACCTCAACCCTGCTGACCTGGCTGTTGTCGCTGCCCCTGGGGCGGGTCACCAGCTTCAGTGCCTGGCTGCCGACCGCCGTTGCCTCGGCGGTCATCGTCGCCCTGGTCTACCGCCTGACCGCGCCCTACTCCCAGCGCTGGGCGCTGCTGAGCATCGCGTTGTTGTTGCTCAGCAGCACATTTATCAGCGAAACCCGCGCGGTCTCCCTGGATCAGATGCTCGCGGCGGTGACCCTGGCGCTGTTTTACCTGGGCTACGCCCACGATCACTTCGCCAGCCCTCGGCGCCTGCCCTGGCTGTTGCTCCTGTTATTGCTCGGCTTTGCGATTCGCGGGCCCATCGGCCTCGTGATCCCCACCGGGGTGTTGTGCAGCTATTACCTGCTCAATCGTCAGTGGCGCCGGTTGTTCAGCTTCGGCGTGCTGGCCTTGGCGCTGCTGCTGGCGTGTGTCGGCTTGCTGCTGTTGCTGGCCAAGGTCAGTGGTGGCGAAAGCTTTATGCAGGACGTGATCCGCATGCAGTTCCTCGGGCGCCTGGACGGCCGCGAAGGCTCCGGCAGCGTCTGGTATTACTTCAGCAGCTCCCTGGGCAACTACGCCCCGGCCTACCCGTTGGCCCTGCTGGCGCTACTGGCGGTGCTGTTCAGTGCCCGGCGCACCGCTGATAGCGCATGGCAGTTGTTGCTGGGGTGCACGGCTGCGGGTTTGATCGTGCTGCTTGGCCTGTCGATCCCCGAGGCGAAAAAAGCCCGCTATGTGTTACCGATGATGCCGATGGTGGCGATTATCGCCGCGTACCCGTTCCACAGGGTGGACGGGCGGCTGTTCAAGGGGCTGCGGGGCTTGATGCTGGGGCTGTGGGCGCTGACCCCGGGGCTGTTGATCGGCGCGCTGCTGGTGGCGCGCCAGCGCTTTGCTGCGCAGCTGGAGCATTTCCAGGGCGTGTTGGGCCTGTTGATCGGCTTGCAGCTCCTGAGTGTGGGGATGCTCCTCAAGTGGCGCTGGCGCCCGGTGGGGCCGGCGTTTTGCGCGGTGCTGGCGGTTTGGGGCCTGTACATCCTGGTGGTCGAACCGGTGGAGCGCCGTCTCTACGACACCCGCACCTTTGCCCGCGAGGCCCATGCGCTGATCCAGCAGCACCCGGCGCCGCTGGTATTGCATGGCTTGGGTAAAGACGCCAAGGCCATCAAGTTCATGGTCAATGTGGAATGTGACCGGGTGCCGCTGTTTACCCAGGCACCTGCCGACCTGGCCTCGTTGCCGGCGCCAGCGTGGCTGGTGATGGACCAGGCTGATTTCCAGCGCCTCGATGAGCCACGCTGGCGCGGATTGACGCCGGTACTGACGGGGCCCTTCGATAAAAACACCTATGTGCTGCTGCGTCTGGAGCGGGCTGGGCCATAGCAGGCATTTAAAGCCCTGTGGGGTGGTCATAAGCGCCACACGCACTATCAAGAAAGCTCCTACGTTTGTATCCGTAAATGCCGGTACCAGCGCCCCTATCAGCCCCATAACCCCGGCGCTAAACTGGTTTTACATCTGTGCTGCATAGTTACCGCCAAACGTTCAAAAGACGCCTCAGAGGATCGCCGCCATGGCTAAAGAGCAATTGCCTATTGAGCAGGTACATGTCGGCTATATCCCCATGCCCACCCTTGATCGGCTGATGGAGTTGCGCGACGCCCTGGTCGCGCTCAAGGGGCCGCTGGCCAATGACCCACGGCTGCGGGAAAGTGTGCAGAAGTCGTTGATCAATGCCGAGAACCACGAGCGGGTGCTGGGCAAGGTCAGCCTGGGGTAGGAGCGATGTTGATGCAAAAATACTGCACTTAACCTGCATTAATATGCATTGGCGAGGGGTTTGATTGATCGGCACACTTCGCCGGTTCCTCCCCCAAATGTTGGAACTTTCGCAGGGCTTTGCGGGAAACCGCAAAGCCCTTCTTTTTGCCTGATCCCGCATTATTTCCTGCTCGCCTTTGAAGATTGGACTGCCCCGCAATGCTCGCTCGTTGGTTACCCGCTGCTATCAATACCCGTCCCGCCGAATGGAGCCGCGCCGCCATCGGCATGGCCCTGGGCACCCTGTTTAGCGTATGGCTCTGCGCCCAGGTGTATGGCCTGGAAGTGGCCATGCACCTGCTGGGTCCGCTGGGGGCCTCTGCCGTGCTGTTGTTTGCGGTGTCATCGGGGGCCCTCGCCCAGCCATGGTCGATTATTGGCAGCTATCTATGCGCCAGTGTGGTGGCCTTGCTGGTAGCCCGGGTCTTGGGCCGGACCCTGGGCAGTGCCTGCCTTGCGGCGGGCATGGCGTTGATGCTGATGTGCTGGCTGCGTTGCCTGCACCCGCCCTCGGGTGGCCTGGCCATGACCCTGGTCCTTGCCGACCCGGCCAGCATCGCCCTGGGTTGGCAGGAGGTCGGGCCGGTCATGCTGGGGGCTGGCACCCTGCTGCTCTCGGCCCTGGCCTATAACAACCTGACCCGCACCCGTTACCCCAAGGGCCCCGCCGAGGTGCCGGTGATGGTGCAACCGCACGCTCGGGAGGTGGACGCCAAAATCACCGCCGTGGACCTGGAGCAGGCGTTGGCGCAAATGGAGCAGTTTTTCGACGTCACCCCCAGCGAACTGGAAGAGCTGATCCACATCGCTGAAGACCATGCGCGCCGCCGCAGCATTGGCCAAGTGCTGGCCAGCCGGGTGTAGGCGCACCCACCCTGGTTTTTTATCGAATACCCCCTGCATAAATGCAAAGATGACCTGCAGGATTCCGGCTTGTACTGGGCAAATTTGCACTGGTACGATCCGGAGATGGTTCGCCCGCGAACATTTTGATAAAGAACAATAAAAGCAGGGAGTTACAGATGACTGCTCAGGCTCAGTCCCAGGCGACATGCAGCACCCAGTCCTCCCAGGACAGCGTCCTGGCCGAAGTACGCAACCATATCGGCCACCTGACCCTCAACCGCCCCGCCGGCCTCAACGCCATCACCCTGGACATGGTCCGCAGCCTTTCGGCGCATTTGCGCGCCTGGGCCGAGGATGCCCAGGTGCATGCCGTGGTGTTGCGCGGCGCCGGCGAGAAAGCCTTCTGCGCCGGTGGCGATATCCGCTCGCTGTACGACAGCTTCAAGGGTGGCGACACCCTGCATGAAGACTTCTTCGTCGAAGAATACGCCCTCGACCTGGCCATTCATCATTACCGCAAGCCGGTCCTCGCCCTGATGGACGGCTTTGTCCTGGGCGGCGGCATGGGCCTGGTCCAGGGGGCCGACCTGCGGGTTGTCACCGAACGCAGCCGCCTGGCCATGCCGGAAGTGGCCATCGGTTACTTCCCGGATGTGGGCGGCAGCTACTTCCTGCCGCGCATTCCTGGCGAGCTGGGGATTTACCTGGGGGTGACCGGGGTGCAGATCCGCGCCGCCGACGCCCTGTACTGCGGGCTCGCCGACTGGTACCTCGACAGCGCCAGGCTGGCGGAACTGGATCAGAAACTCGACCGCCTGCAATGGCACGATTCGCCACTCAAGGACCTGCAAGGCTTGCTGGCCAAGCTTGCGGTGCAACAATTGCCGGATGCGCCACTGGCCGCCCTGCGCCCGGCCATCGACCACTTCTTTGCCCAGCCGGATGTGCCGAGCATTGTCGAACAACTGCAACAAGTGACCGTCGCCGATAGCCATGAATGGGCGCTGAGCACCTCGCAGTTGATGCAGACCCGCTCCCCCTTGGCCATGGCCGTCACCCTGCAGATGCTGCGACGCGGTCGCCACCTGGCACTGGAAGATTGCTTCGCCTTGGAACTGCACCTGGACCGCCAGTGGTTCGCCCGGGGCGACCTGATCGAAGGCGTGCGCGCGTTGTTGATCGATAAGGACAAAGCCCCGCGCTGGAACCCGCCAACGCTCTCGGCATTGGACCAGCACCACGTCGACAGCTTCTTCCAAGACTTCGCGAAGAACGGGAACTAACTCATGCAAGATATTGAGTTTACAGAAGAACAAGTCATGATTCGCGACATGGCGCGCGACTTTGCCCGTGGCGAAATCGCGCCCCATGCCCAGGCCTGGGAAAAGGCCGGCTGGATCGACGACGGCCTGGTCGCCAAGATGGGAGAACTGGGCCTGCTGGGCATGGTAGTGCCGGAAGAATGGGGGGGCACCTATGTGGATTACGTGGCCTACGCCCTGGCCGTCGAGGAGATTTCTGCGGGTGACGGCGCGGTAGGCGCGCTGATGAGTATCCATAATTCAGTGGGTTGCGGGCCGATCCTCAACTACGGCACACAGGCACAGAAAGAAACCTGGCTGGCCGAACTGGCCAGCGGCCAGGCCATCGGCTGCTTTTGCCTGACCGAGCCCCAGGCCGGCTCCGAAGCCCACAACCTGCGCACCCGCGCCGAATTGCGTGATGGCCAGTGGGTGATCAACGGCGCCAAGCAGTTTGTCAGCAATGGCAAACGGGCCAAATTAGCGATTGTGTTTGCAGTGACCGACCCGGAGTTGGGCAAAAAGGGCATTTCGGCGTTCCTGGTGCCCACCGACACCCCAGGTTTCACCGTGGACCGTACCGAACACAAGATGGGCATCCGCGCCTCGGACACCTGCGCCGTGACCCTCAGCCAGTGCAGCGTGCCCGAAGCCAACCTGCTGGGCGAACGCGGCAAGGGCCTGGCCATTGCCCTGTCCAACCTGGAGGGTGGGCGCATCGGTATCGCCGCCCAGGCCCTGGGCATTGCCCGCGCGGCCTTTGAAGCGGCGTTGGCCTACGCCCGTGACCGGGTGCAGTTCGACAAGGCCATTATTGAGCACCAGAGCGTGGCCAACCTGCTGGCCGACATGCAGACCCGCCTCAATGCCGCACGCTTGCTGATCCTGCATGCCGCACGGTTGCGCAGTGCGGGCAAGCCGTGCCTGTCCGAAGCCTCCCAGGCCAAGCTGTTTGCTTCGGAAATGGCCGAGAAAGTCTGCTCTTCGGCGATGCAGATCCATGGCGGCTATGGCTACCTGGAAGACTACCCGGTGGAACGCTACTACCGGGATGCGCGGATTACGCAGATTTATGAGGGTACCAGTGAGATCCAGCGCATGGTGATTGCACGGGAACTGAAGCACTATCAGCTCTGATCACTAACGATTGCTCCCTTTGTAGGGGAGCAATCGGCAAACAAGAGACTGTCATAGGTTTTTCATGTCGAACTTCACAGACGCCGTCAGTGTTTTTCTTTCACGTATGGCCTTGATAAACATCGTTCCTTCAGCACGTTTTCCGTCTGGAGAAAACGTAACATCAACGTGGCCCTCTCTTGTGATCCATGGCGTGGATGAATCCAGCGTGTAAAAGTCCAGGACGCGCAGCTCCGCGTCTCCAAGCTGATACTTACCGGAGGGAGTGCCAGCCTGCAAAGCCGCTTCGATGGCCGTGGGGTTGGGTGCAGTCCCCTGGTCACCGTATAGGTGAACTGAATCCTGGAGGCGGCCATACCAAACAAAGTCCGCAACAAAGTCTGTGCCGGGCGTATTGTCTATGGTGACTGTCGCTTGCATGGTGCCGGTTGAGCGGGCATTGCCCTTCACAATTCTTGTGCGCGTATCGTTAGACATTTTCTCGCCATCCAAATGACTGATTAATAAGTTGCGTGCTCATTAGATAACGAGTCGTGAATATAAAAAACTGTCAAATCTGACAGTCTAAAACGTTGGCTTTTATTTCTTTTTACCCCGTGTAATGAGTGCATGACGGTCCCTCTGCGGGTGATGCCCAGTGGTTAGCCTGCTTATAAGATTGATCACCCAGTGCAATGCCCGTAAGTCCGACTAATCTGTCTAGCTCCTAGTGCCCGTTCTCACCACACAGGAGGTGTGTCATGAGTGTCGTCGATCACCGGATCCGCGCCGAGCGGATCAGCCAGGAGCGCTACATCCAAGCCCCCATCGAAACCGTCTACGACTATGTGACCCAGCCCGACCGCTGGCACGAATGGCACCCCACCTCGTTGAGCGCAGACACCGGTACCAGCGGTTCACTGCCCGTTGGCCAGCGCTTCACCGAAATGATCGACCTGCTGGGGGTACGAGTGCCCATGAGCTACCGGGTGCAGATCGCCGTGCCGCCCCGGGAGTTCAAGACCGTGTTCACCTCCCTCGCCGTGGATGGCAGCATTCACTACTTTCTCCAGACGCGCGGCAGCGGCACCCTGTTTACCCGGGTGCTCAGCTATGAGACCGAGCTGCAGCTCGATACCTTGCAAGCACGCATGGTGGCGGTGTCGAACCAGGCCATGGACCAACTCAAGCAACGCCTGGAGTCGTTCTGAGCTGACAAACTTGTCATCTTTCTCTCAGTTTGCTGACAGCAGCGGACGCTAAGCTCCGAGACTGTCGCGTGCGCGTATAATTTCGAAACATAACCACCTCACCTGCTTCGCAAAAGCGCGGACAATGCGCGCTCTTTGCGCACTCCGTAACCGATGGGACCTGTCTATGAAAACCGCCCTGCGCCTGACTTTACTGTCCGCCCTGTTCATGACCAGCCTGGCCCAGGCCGCCGAACTGATCCCGATTGACGTGCATCGCGATGCCAACTGCGGCTGCTGCAAAAAATGGATCAGCCACCTCGAAGCCAACGGGTTCAAGGTCAACGATCATGTGGAAGCCGACATGAGCTCGGTCAAGCAGCGCCTGGGCGTGGCTCCGCGCCTGGCGTCCTGCCATACCGCGGTGATCGACGGCAAGTTCGTCGAAGGCCATGTGCCGGCCGATCAAGTGTTGGCCCTGCGCAAACGCGACGATCTGTTGGGCATCGCCGCACCTGGCATGCCCATGGGCTCGCCAGGGATGGAAACCCAGGGCATGAGCGACGCCTATCAAGTCATTGGCCTGACCCGCGCCGGCAAAGATGTGGTGGTAGCCGAATACCCGGCCCACTGATCTATGTTTGCAGGCTATGCCGGGCTGTTTCTCAGCGCTTTCGGGGCGGCTACGCTGCTACCGCTGCAATCGGAAGCGGTGCTGGTGGCGCTGCTGCTCAATGGCAGCTACTCGCTGTGGCTACTGCTCGGCATCGCGACCCTGGGCAACGTATTGGGCTCGTTGGTCAATTGGTTGCTGGGCCGTTCGGTCGAGCTGTTCAAGGACCGTCGCTGGTTTCCTGTGAGCGCTGCACAGTTGGAAAAGTCCCGCGGCCATTATCGTCGTTGGGGCCATTGGTCACTGCTGCTCAGTTGGCTGCCGATCATCGGCGACCCACTGACCCTGGTGGCCGGCGTGATGCGGGAGCCGCTCTGGCGTTTTATATTGATCGTCAGCCTGGCCAAGGCGGCCCGTTACGCGGTGGTGGCAATGGCTGTGCATTGGGTGTAACGGTCATCCCCAGTTAACGCAAGGCAGGTGTGTATGTCAGTACAGATCGCAGTCATAGATGATTGGCAAGACGTCGCGCGGGACGTGGTGGATTGGTCCGTGCTGGAGGCGGTCGGCCAGGTGCATTTCCTGCACGACTATCCGGCTGATACCGCCACCCTGATCGCTCGTTTGCAGGGGTTTGAGGTGATTTGCGTGATGCGCGAGCGCACGCTTTTCGATCAGGCGCTGTTGCAAGGGTTGCCGGCGCTTAAACTGCTGGTCACCGGTGGTATGCGCAATGCGGCCATCGACCTGGCCGCGGCCAAGGCCCTGGGCATCCAGGTGTGCGGCACCGACAGCTACAAGCACGCGGCGCCGGAGCTGACCTGGGCGTTGATCATGGCATCCACGCGCAATCTGCTGGCTGAATCCAACGCCCTGCGCGCCGGCCAGTGGCAACAAGGGCTGGGCGGCGATCTGCATGGCAAGACCCTGGGCATCCTCGGCCTGGGCAGTATTGGCCAGCGCGTGGCGCAGTTTGGCCAGGTGTTTGGCATGCGCGTGATTGCCTGGAGCGAAAACCTTACCCCGGAACGCGCCGCCGCCGTGGGGGTAACCTGGGTCAGCAAGCGCCAATTGTTCGAGCAAGCCGATGTGCTGTCGATTCACCTGGTGCTCAGCGAGCGCAGCCGTGGACTGGTGGATGCCCAGGCCCTGGGCTGGATGAAGCCCAGTGCACGCCTGGTCAACACGGCACGCGGGCCGATCGTTGATGAAGCGGCGTTGGTCGATGCACTGCGCCATGGCCGATTGGCCGGCGCAGCGCTGGATGTGTTCGGGCAGGAGCCATTGCCAGTGGACCATGGGTTCCGCCATCTGCCCAATGTATTGGCCACACCCCATGTGGGCTACGTCAGCGAGCAGAACTACCGGCAGTTCTATGGGCAGATGATTGAAGACATCCAGGCATGGGCTGCGGGGGAGATACGGCGCGGCCTGAACTGATAAAAAACATTAGATATCACCTATAACTCATTGATATATAACTATATTAACTCTTAATAAATTACTTTAAGCACGACCGCGCACCACTATCGAGCAGCACTGCCTCGGCGCCCCGCCAAGAGGCACCCATCCCCTGTGGCGAGCGGGCTTGCCCGCGTTGGACTGCGCAGCAGTCCCCCTCTCGTGCCTCTACACACCCAGCCATCGATACGATCCCCACCCACCACACCGCCGCAAAAAAGATATTGTCCTACAAATTTTTCCCACAGCCCTTGCAGGCTCTGGGCTGTGTCCTAGACTGATGACCGATGGGTCACGATCAGAACAAAAGCCCCCGCAATAAATCGAAACTTTCCAACTCTGCCGTAGGTCAGGTTTAAGGTAGGACGCACGCCACCGGCGCCAGCCGGACGTCCGCCCATCCAATCTATTTATCAGTTCGGTGCAATTGGCATAAGCCTTGCCAGTCTGTGCAGTGCTAGTGCGCGTGACCGCAGGACGCGGTTGATTTTCGCTGGGGCCTCAGGCGCTCAGTTGACCAACACATGGGAGAGAACAATGATAAGTGCCGCTTCGGGAACTCAGGGACAGCGTTTTAGTCAGCCGGTCGATGGACCAACCACCTTGGTTGACCTTCCCGGCCCAGTGCGGTCGGTGTCGTCGCAAAATCCCAATCGTAAGAAAGTACTGTTTGTGACCTCGGAGCTGGCTGATCTGGTGAAAACCGGCGGCCTGGGGGATGTGTCCGCTGCCCTGCCCCGAGCCATGGCCCACCTGCACGATGTACGGGTGCTGATTCCGGGCTACCGCCAGGTGTTGGACAGCGACAACCCGATCCATATCATTGGCGAACTGGGTGGGCATGCCGCGCTGCCACCGTGCAAGATCGGGCGCATGGACCTCAAGGACGGCCTGGTCATCTATGTGCTGATCTGCCCCGAACTGTACGAGCGTGAAGGCACGCCCTATGGCGCCAACAACGGCCGCGACTGGCCCGACAACCATATCCGCTTCGCCCGCCTGGGCCTGGCCGCCGCCGATATCGCCGCCAACCTCGCGCAAATCCACTGGTGCCCGGACCTGGTGCATGCCCACGACTGGCCAGCCGGCCTGGCGCCGGCCTACATGCACTGGCGGGGTTCGCGCACCCCCACGCTGTTTACCATCCATAACCTGGCCTATCAGGGCGTGGTCAGCTTGGCCTCGTGCCCGGAACTGGGGATTCCCGAACATGCCTTGCAACAGGAAGGCATGGAGTTCTACGGCAAGATGTCGTTCCTCAAGGCCGGCATGGCCTATTCCAGCCATATCACCACGGTCAGCGCCACCTACGCCCGGGAGATCACCACCCCCGAGTTCGGCTGCGGCCTGGATGGCTTCCTTGCCAGCAAGACCCAGCAAGGCCTGCTCAGTGGCATCCCCAACGGCATTGATGAAAGCTGGGAGTCGTCCACCGACCCACACCTGGACCACCCATTCAATATCGGCGACTGGCAAGGCAAGGCGGTCAACGCCAGCCACGTACGCAAGCTGTTCGGCCTGGACACGTCCAGCGGCCCGCTGTTTGCCGTGGTGTCTCGCCTGGTCTACCAAAAAGGTCTGGACCTGACCGAAGCCGTCGCCGGCTTTATCGTCGAAAACGGCGGGCAAATTGCTATTATCGGCCGTGGCGAGCCGGAAGAAGAACAAGCCATGCGCGCCCTGGCCCTGCGTTTCCCCGGCCGCATCGGCGTGCGGATCGGCTTTAACGAAACCGACGCCCGCCGCATGTTTGCCGGCAGCGACTTTTTATTGATGCCCTCGCGCTACGAGCCCTGCGGCCTGAGCCAGATGTACGCCCAGCGCTTCGGTTCGCTGCCGGTGGCGCGCAATACTGGCGGTCTGGCTGACACCATCGAAGATGGCGTGACCGGCTTTTTGTTCGACGAATCTACCGTCGAAAGCTACGAAGCCGCCCTCGCCCGTGCCTTCAAGGTGTTTGCCTTCCCCGGCCTGCTCAACGCCATGCGCTGCCGGGCCATGTCCGCGCCATTCAACTGGTGCCAGGCGGTGGAGCCCTATGCCGAACTTTACGAACAACTGGTAGCGAAAGCGCTGGGAAAATCAGGAAAAGTATAAAGAGGTTAGGATAGATGCCGTCACGGACTCTGGAAACATGGCCCCACGGCGCGATCATGCAGGATGCGCAACACACCCGCTTCGCCCTGTGGGCGCCTGATGCGTTTTATGTCAGCGTCGAGCTGCAAGGGGGGCAGTCGGTGCCCATGCTGCCCCAGGCAGCCGGCTGGTTTGTGGCTGACGTGCGCTGTGGGGCCGGTACCCGCTACCACTTTAATATTGATGGCGAGCGCGATGTGCCGGACCCGGCATCGCGCCTCCAGCACGCGGATGTACATGGCGACAGCGTGGTGGTCGATCCCTTGGCCTACCCCTGGCGCCACAGCGCCTGGCAGGGCCGACCCTGGCATGAAGCGGTGATCTACGAGCTGCATGTGGGGGTCCTGGGAGGCTACAGCGCTGTAGAGCAACACCTGCCACGCTTGGCCGAGTTGGGCATCACCGCCATTGAGCTGATGCCGCTGGCGCAGTGTCCTGGCGAGCGTAACTGGGGCTACGACGGGGTGCTGCCCTACGCGCCGCAAGCCTCCCTGGGCACACCGGAGCAGTTGAAACAGCTGATCGACAGGGCCCATGAGCATGGCCTGGCGGTGATTCTGGATGTGGTCTACAACCACTTCGGCCCCGACGGTAACTACCTGGGCCAGTACGCCAAAGGCTTTTTCCGCGAAGACACCCACACCCCCTGGGGCGCCGGGATCGACTTTCGCCGCCGCGAGGTGCGCGACTTCTTTATCGACAATGCGCTGATGTGGCTCCTCGAATACCGCTTCGACGGCCTGCGCCTGGATGCCGTGCATGCCATCGACGACCCGTCGTTCCTCAAGGAGCTGGCCCAACGGGTGCGTGAGCAGGTGGACCCGGACCGCCATGTGTGGCTGGTGCTGGAAAACGAATTCAACCAGGCCAGCCTGTTGCAGCAGGGTTTCGATGCGCAATGGAACGACGACGGGCATAACGCCCTGCACGTGCTGTTGACCGGCGAGACCGACGCCTATTACGCCGACTTTGCCGACGAACCCACCGCCAAACTGGGGCGCTGCCTGGGCGAAGGCTTTATCTATCAGGGTGAAACCACGCGCCACGGTACCCGGCGTGGCGAATCCAGCGAGCACTTGCCGCCCAGTGCCTTTGTGCTGTTTTTGCAGAACCACGACCAGATCGGCAACCGCGCCCTTGGCGAGCGCTTGCATCAACTGTGTTCGCCCCAGGCGTTGCAGGCGGCGACCACCTTGTTGCTGATGTCGCCGATGATCCCGCTGCTGTTCATGGGCGATGAGATCGCCGCCGAGCAGCCCTTCCTGTTCTTTACCGACCATCACGGCGAACTGGCCGAGGCCGTGCGCGAAGGCCGACGCAATGAGTTTGCTGACTTCGCCGCCTTCAGCGACCCCGAGCGCCGCGCGCAGATTCCCGACCCCAACGCGCTGCAGACCTTCGAGCGCTGCATCCCGCAGTTTAGCCAGGCGCCTGCGGCGCTGTATCGCCAGCTGCTGGGCCTGCGCCGGCAACATATCGTGCCCCACCTGCCCGGCAGCATGGCCCTCGGCGCGCAGGTCCTGGGCCAGGGCGCGGTATCGGCCCGCTGGCGGATGGGCAATGGCAGCATCCTGCAGATAGACCTCAACCTGAGTGCGGCCACCCTGCACCATCCGGCCAGCATCACTGAGCTGTTCAGCACCAGCAGCGACCCTGGGTCACTCACGCCCTTCTGCGCCCGCGTCAGCCTGACGCCGGGCGACACCTCATCACCTGTTGGAGAGCACCCTTGAGCGAAGCGCAATTGGAAATACTCGCCAGCCGCGCGGGCCTGGCGGTGGATTGGATCGACGCCAATGGCCGTCCGCAACATGTCAGCGCCGACGCCTTGCGCGCCGTGCTCAACGGCCTTGGCCACCCCGCCGACACCGATGAAGCCATCGCTGCCAGCCTGCAAGACCTGGAACGTGTGCAACGAGACCGGCACCTGGCGCCACTGTTAACCGTGGATGTCGGCAGCAGCCTCGACCTGGCCGCATACTTTGCTCCCGGCACGCCGTGCCAGGTTTACCTGGAGGATGGCAGTACCCAAAGCCTTGAGCTGGACGCCGAGGCCAACCTGCCCGGCACCTTGCCCGTGGGCTACCAGCGGGTACAGATCGGCGGCCAGTCCTTCACCTTGGCTGTCGCGCCCCTGCGCTGTTTCAGCGTGGCCGAGGCGGTGGACAGCCAGCCTGCCCGTGCGTGGGGCCTGAGCGCCCAGTTGTATGCCTTGCGCCGTAGCGGCGACGGCGGTTTTGGCGACACCCAGGCCCTGGAACAACTGGCCCGCGCCGCCGCTGAACGGGGCGTCGATGCCCTGGCTATCAGCCCGCTGCACGCAATGTTCAGCGCCGATACCACGCGCTACAGCCCCTACTCGCCGTCCAGCCGGCTGTTCCTCAATAGCTTGTACGCCTCGCCGGGGTGCATCCTCGGCGAGCGCGCAGTGCGCAGCGCTATCGAGTCCACCGGGTTGGCCGATCAGCTGCACGAACTGGAACAACAAAGCCTGATCGACTGGCCTGCCGCCGCCAAGGCCAAGCAACGCCTGCTGCGTGCCCTGTATGAGGACTTCTGCCAGGGCGAGCACCCGCAGCAGGCGGACTTCCTGAGCTTTCGCCAGGCCGGCGGTGAGGCCCTGGAAAACCACTGCCGCTTCGAAGCCATCCAGGCCGAGCGCGCCGCCAACGGCGAAAGCCTCGACTGGCGCCAGTGGCCCGAGGAGTGGCGCGATCCAGGCAGCGCCGCGCTGGCACAATTTGCCGCCGAGCAAGGCGAAGCCATTGGCTTCTATGCTTTTAACCAATGGCTGATCGCCCGCTGCCTTGAACGTGCGCAACAAGCCGCCCGCGGCAGTGGCATGGGCATCGGCCTGATTGCCGACCTGGCCGTGGGTGCCGATGGCGCCGGCAGCCAGGCCTGGAGCCGTCAGGATGAACTGCTGGCCGACCTGACGGTGGGTGCGCCACCGGACATCCTCAACCGTGCCGGCCAGGGCTGGGGCATCTCCGCGTTCTCTCCCGAAGGCCTGAAACGCAACGGTTTTCGCGCGTTTATCGAAATGCTGCGGGCCAACTTCGCCCATGCTGGCGGCTTGCGTATCGACCATGTGATGGGCTTGCAACGGCTGTGGGTGATCCCCAGGGACGCTTCACCCAAACAAGGCGCTTATCTGTATTACCCGGTGGACGACCTGCTGCGCCTGCTGGCCCTGGAATCCAGCCGGCACCAAGCGATTGTGCTCGGCGAAGACCTGGGCACGGTGCCCGAGGGCCTGCGGGAAAAACTCAGCGCCCGGGCCATGCTGGGCATGCGCGTATTGCTGTTCGAACAGGACCACGGCGGGCGCTTCACGCCGATCCTCGACTGGCCGGATAACGCCCTGGCCACCACCAGTACCCATGACCTGCCGACGCTCAATGGCTGGTGGCACAGCCGCGATATCGACTGGAATGTGCAACTGGGACTGATCGACGCGCCGACGGTGGAGCAATGGAGTGAGCACCGCCAGCGCGAGCGTGAAGCACTGCGCCGGGCCCTGGTTCAAGACCCGCAGAACTTTCTCGATGAGCTGCGCAACGAAACCGACCACATGCTCGATGCCAGCGTGCGCTACCTCGGCCACACCCGTGCGCCGCTGGTGTTGCTGCCCCTGGAAGATGCCCTGGGCGTCGAAGAGCAAGCCAACCTGCCCGGCACTACCGACACCCATCCCAACTGGCGACGGCGCCTGCCGGGGGACGCCGCGCACCTGCTCGACGATGACAACGCTGCGCGCCGCCTGGAGTTACTGGCGGTCGCCCGTAATCAAGCCCTAGAGCGTGACCGATGAACAGCGTCTTGCTACGAGCCACCCAGCGCCTGCAATTTCACAAAGGCTTTACCCTCGACGATGCGGTGCCGCTGGTGCCGTATTTTGCCCGCCTGGGCATCAGCCACCTGTATGCGTCGCCCCTGCTCAAGGCCCGAGCCGGTTCAATGCATGGCTACGACGTGGTCGACCCGACCACCGTCAACCCGGAACTGGGCGGCGAACCCGCCTTGCGTCGCCTGGTGGCGGCCCTGCGCGCCCATGAGATGGGGCTGATTCTGGATATCGTGTCCAACCACATGGCCGTCGGTGGCAGCGACAACCCCTGGTGGCTGGATCTGCTGGAATGGGGGCGCCTGAGCCCTTACTGCGAATTCTTCGATATCCAGTGGCACTCCCCCGACCCGCTGCTCAAGGGCCAACTGCTGATGCCCTTCCTCGGCAGCGATTACGGCGAGGCCTTGCAAAGCGGCAACCTGCCCCTGCGGTTTGACCCGGCCCAGGGCAGCTTCTTTGTCGAGCACTACGAGCACCGCTTCCCGATCTGCCCCAGGGACTACGGCGATATCCTGCGCCTGCATCCGCCCCTCAAAGAGCTGGCCGACCGCTTCAGCGCCCTGGCCTATCAGGCTGATGCCTGGCCCCTGGCCGCCAGCCTGAAACAGGAACTGGCCGTACAGGCGCGCGAGCCCCTGAACCTGACAGCCATCGAGCACATCCTGGCGCTGTTTGATGCGCGCCAGCCCGAGGGGTTTTCCCGGTTGCACCAACTGCTGGAGCAGCAAGCCTACCGCCTCGCCAGTTGGCGCACGGCGGCGGATGACATCAACTGGCGGCGCTTTTTCGACGTCAACGAGTTGGGCGGCCTGCGGGTGGAGCGGGCCACGGTGTTCGAGGCCACCCACCGCAAGATTTTCCAGCTGATCCGCGAGGGCCTGGTGGATGGCCTGCGCATCGACCATATCGACGGCCTGGCCGATCCCCGTGGCTACTGCCGCAAGTTGCGGCGCCGGGTGGATGGATTGTCGCCGAGCCGGCACTTGCCGATCTTTGTCGAGAAAATCCTCGGCACCGGGGAAACCCTGCGCGAAGACTGGCGGGTGGATGGCACCACCGGCTATGAGTTCATGAACCAGGTGTCGCTGGTACAGCACGACCCCCAGGGGTTCGAGGCGTTGGCCCAGCTGTGGAGCGAGGCCAGCGAGCGGCCGTCGGCGTTTATCGAGGAAGCCTGGCTGGCCCGGCAACAAATCCTCAACGGCTCCCTGGCCGGGGATTTTGAGAGCGTGGCCCAGGCCCTGCTGCAAGTGGCCCGCGCAGATGTGATGAGCCGTGACCTGACCCTGGGCGCGATCCGCCGCGCCTTGCAGGAGCTGATCGTGCACTTCCCGGTGTACCGCACCTACATCAGCGCCTGTGGCCGCAGCGCCGCTGACGAGGCGCTGTTCCAGCAGGCGCTGGCCGGTGCCCGTGGGACTTTGAGCGAAGCCGACTGGCCAGTGCTCGACTACCTGCAACAGTGGCTCGGCGGCCAACTCTGGCGCGAACGCCCGGTGGGGCAGCCGCGCAAGATCCTCAAGCATGCCTGCGTGCGCTTCCAGCAACTGACCTCGCCGGCAGCCGCCAAGGCCGTGGAAGACACCGCTTTCTATCGCTCGGCAGTGCTGCTCTCGCGCAATGACGTGGGCTTCAGTACCGAACAGTTCAGCGCGCCCCTGGCCGAGTTCCATGCCGCCAACCAGCAGCGCCTGCAGACCTTCCCCGATAACCTGCTGGCCACCGCCACCCATGACCACAAACGCGGCGAAGACAGCCGAGCGCGCCTGGCGGTGCTCAGCGAGTGCGCGCCCTGGTATGCCGAGCAGGTGCAACAGTGGCGCAGGCTGGCGGCGCCCTTGCGCGATGATCCGGCCATCCCCTCGGCCGGTGATGAGCTGATCCTGTATCAGGTGCTGCTGGGCAGTTGGCCCCTGGACCTGGGCATTGAGAACACCGACGACTATCAGCAGCGCCTCTGGCAGTGGCAGCAAAAAGCCCTGCGCGAAGCCAAGCTGCACAGCAGCTGGAGCGCCCCCAACGATATTTATGAGCAAGGTGTCGAAGCCTTCCTCAGGCGCTTGTTGCTCGAGCCCGTTGGTCTGACCTTGCGCACCGCGATCCACGCGGCGGCCGAGGCCATCGCCCCCGCCGGCGCGTTGAACGGGCTGGCGCAATCCTTGCTGCGCAACACCGTGCCAGGCGTGCCGGACCTGTACCAGGGCGACGAATTCTGGGACTTGAGCCTGGTGGATCCGGACAACCGGCGGCCGGTGGATTTCAATGCCCGGCAACAGGCATTGGCGGCAGCACCCGGCGCCTTGCTTGAGCGCTGGCGTGACGGGCACTTGAAGCAGGCGCTGATTGCCCAGGTGTTGAACCTGCGCAAGGCCTACCCGTTGTTGTTTGCCAGGGGACGCTATGTACCGCTGCAAGTGCTGGGCCGGCATGCCCAACGGATTGTCGCCTTCAGCCGCGAATATCAAGGCCAGTGGCTGTTGGTGGTGGTGCCACGCTGGACCCACGCTCTGCTTGAAAACAGCGCCCAGCCCCGGGTGGATGCGCAGGTTTGGGGCGATACCCGGATCACATTACCGTTCGACGCCACGCTGCAAAATTGGAAGGGACTTTTGCAAACAGGCGCAGTCACACCCAACAAGGAGCTACTGATCAGCGCTGCCCTGGGGGTACTCCCGGTAAATGTCTTTATCCATTCTGACGATCAAGAAAGCTGAAATTTTCTGTGAGGAGCATTGCGATGAGCACCGAAGACAAACGCGTTCGTGAATTCGCGTATCAGATATGGGAGTCCGAAGGTAAACCTGAGGGCCAGGAAGCCCGTCATTGGGAAATGGCCCGCAAGCTGGCCGAAGCCGAGGCCCTGACCCCGAGTAAACCCAAGACAGGCACCAAGGCCAAGGCAAAGCCGGCTGCGGAAAAACCGGCGGTCGCCAAAAAACCACGGGCGGCGCGTAAGCCTGCCGGCTGATCCACCTTCCCACAGGAGCCGGCCACCGGCTCCTGCAGCACACTCAACGATTGATCTGACCTGATGTCAGCACGGCCCCGTTCGGCCTGAAAAACCCTGCAGGAGCAACACCATGAGCAAGACACCCGCTACCGAGCCATCGCGCATTCGTGAAGGCTTGCCCTTCCCCCTCGGCGCGACCTGGGATGGTCTGGGGGTCAATTTCGCGCTGTTCTCGGCCAACGCCACCAAGGTTGAGTTGTGCCTGTTCGACGATACCGGCGAAGTCGAGCTGGAACGTATCGAACTGCCGGAATACACCGACGAGACCTTCCACGGCTACTTGCCCGATGCCCACCCCGGGCTGATCTATGGCTACCGGGTATACGGGGCCTACGATCCCGCCAACGGCCATCGCTTCAACCACCATAAATTGCTGATCGACCCCTATGCCAAGCAATTGGTGGGCGAGCTCAAATGGTCCGAAGCGTTGTTTGGCTACACCATCGGCCACCCGGACGCCGACCTGAGTTTCGATGAGCGCGACAGCGCGCCCTTCGTGCCCAAATGCAAAGTCATCGACCCGGCCCATACCTGGGGCAACGACCAGCCGGTGCGCACCCCGTGGGACCGCACGATCATCTACGAAACCCATCTGCGCGGCATCAGCATGCGCCATCCTTCGGTCCCTGAAGCGGTGCGCGGTACCTGCGCCGGGTTGATGGTGGACGATGTGCTCAAGCACATCCGCCAACTGGGGGTGTCCTCGGTGGAGTTGCTGCCGGTGCATGCCTTCGTCAATGACCAGCATTTGCTGCAAAAAGGCATGACCAACTACTGGGGTTACAACAGCATCGCCTTCTTTGCCCCCGACCCGCGCTACCTGGCCAGCGGCAAGATCGCCGAGTTCAAGGAAATGGTCGCGCACCTGCACGAGGCCAAGCTGGAAGTGATCCTCGATGTGGTCTACAACCATACCGCCGAAGGCAACGAGCAAGGCCCGACCCTGTCGATGCGCGGCATCGACAACGCCTCCTACTACCGCCTGATGCCTGACGACAAGCGCTTCTATATCAATGACTCGGGCACCGGCAACACCCTGGACCTGAGCCACCCTTGTGTACTGCAAATGGTCACCGACTCCCTGCGTTACTGGGCCACCGAGATGCATGTGGATGGCTTTCGCTTTGACCTGGCGACCATCCTCGGGCGTTATCACGACGGTTTCGACGAGCGTCACAGCTTCCTTGTGGCCTGCCGCCAGGACCCGGTGCTGCGCCAGGTAAAAATGATCGCCGAGCCTTGGGATGTGGGCCCCGGCGGTTATCAGGTGGGCAACTTCCCGCCGGGCTGGGTGGAGTGGAATGACCGTTTCCGCGACACCGTGCGCGCGTTCTGGAAAGGCGATGACGGCCAGTTGGCGGACTTTGCCGGGCGCATGACCGCCTCCGGCGAAATGTTCAACCAGCGCGGGCGCCGCCCCTACAGCTCGGTGAACTTCATCACCGCCCACGACGGCTTCACCCTGCATGACCTGGTGTCCTACAACGACAAGCACAACGAAGCCAACGACGAGAACAACCAGGACGGCAGCAATAACAACCTGTCGTGGAACCACGGCGTCGAAGGACCGACCGAAGACCCGGAGATCAACGCGCTGCGCCTGCGCCAGATGCGCAACTTCTTCGCCACCCTGCTGCTGGCCCAGGGCACGCCGATGCTGGTGGCCGGGGATGAGTTCGCCCGCACCCAGCACGGCAATAACAACGCCTACTGCCAGGACAGCGAAATCGGCTGGGTCAACTGGGAGCTGGATGAGGATGGCAAGTCCCTGCTCAAGTTCGTCAAACGCCTGATCAAGTTGCGCTTGGCCTACCCCATCCTGCGTCGCGGGCGCTTCCTGGTGGGCGACTATAACGAGGACATCGGGGTCAAGGACGTGACCTGGCTGGCCCCCGATGGCAATGAAATGACCATCGAGCAATGGGAAGACAGCCAGGGCCGTTGCCTGGGCATGTTGATGGATGGGCGCGCCCAGGAAACCGGGATCCGCCGGCCGGGGGCCGATGCTACGCTGCTGTTGGTGGTCAATGCGCACCATGACCTGGTGAACTTCCGCTTGCCCCAGGTGCCGGATGGCGGTTTCTGGACCTGCATGGTCGATACCAACCAGCCGGCCGTGCGCGGCCAGGAACGTTTCGATTTTGACCATGAATATGCCGTGACCGGGCGCTCGCTGCTGCTGTTCGAGCTGCAACACGAGGAAGAGGTGTGAAATGGATTTACACGGGTTCCTGCAACGCAATCGTCAGGGTCTGGCCGATACCGAGGGCCTTGGTCAGACCCTGAGCGCCATGGTGGCGGCTGGCCTGGATCAATTGCCATTGCCGGGTGGCGGGCAGACCCTGCTGCGCTTCAGCCTGCTGGCCCAGGTGGCCGGGCACAACCTTAGCCTGTGCAAACTGTTCGAAGGGCACACCGACGCGCTGGCAATCATGGCCGACCTCAACAGCGCGGCGCCGCCGGCGGGCAGCACCTGGGGCATGTGGGCCGCCGAACCGCCGACGGCACGGGTGCAGGTCAGGCGTGAGGGCTCGCAGTACCTGCTGCATGGCCGCAAGGCCTGGTGTTCCGGGGCCGGGGTGGTCAGCCACGGGTTATTGACCGCCTGGGATGCGCAGGAGCGCCAGCAGTTGGTCGCGGTGCCAATGGACCAGCCGGGGGTAACTGTGACCGCCGAAGGCTGGAACGCCGTGGGCATGGGCGCTTGCGCGAGTGTCGATGTGACGTTCGAGCACGCCGTGGCGCTGGCCGTAGGCGCCCCAGGGGATTACCTGCAACGCCCCGGCTTCTGGCACGGCGGGGTTGGTATTGCCGCCTGTTGGTACGGCGCTGCGCAGCGCTTGGCCGAGGCCCTGCGTGAACACTGCGACCAACGCGAAGAGCCCCATGCGCTGGCGCATCTGGGCGCGGTGGACATGGCCTTGTACGCGGCCGCTACGGTGCTGCGCACGGCTGCGCGGCAAATCGACGATCAGCCCCAGGCCAATGCCCAACTGCTGGCACGCCGCGCGCGGGCGGTGATTGAGGCGGCAGCCAACCAGGTCATCCATCACACAGGCCGGGCTTTGGGCGCCGGGCCTTACTGCAAGGATGAACACTTCGCCCGGCTGATGGCCGACTTGCCGGTGTACTTGCGCCAAAGCCATGCCGAGCGTGACCTGGCGGCCCTTGGCAAGCAGGTGGCGATCCAGTCCGGAGGGACGTGGCAATTATGAAAGCCAACCCCATTGTCGGCCAAGGCACCCCGCTGCGGGCCTGGCAAGGTTCAGCCCGGGTCGCCGGCCTGCCCGAGGTCAATGTGGCGCAACTGGTGCCTGATGGTTGCCGCGCCGTGATAATCGCGCCCCATCCGGATGATGAAGTGCTCGGCTGCGGCGGCCTGTTGCAAGGCTTGGCCGCGCTGGGCCGCGAACTGCTGCTGATCTCGGTGACGGATGGCTGTGCCAGCCACCCCGGCTCGCCCCGTTGGCCGCAGCAGCGTTTGCGCGAGGTGCGCCCGCAGGAGTCGGCCGAGGCCTTGCAGCGCCTGGGTTGGCATCAGCAACGCCTGACCTGGCTGCGCGGCGGTTTTAGCGACAGTCAGGTGCAGGCCCGGGAATCGGCGCTGACTGAATTTATCCAGCGGCACCTGCAACCGGACGATGTGGTGTTCACCACCTGGCGCGAAGACGGGCATTGCGACCACGAAGCGGTAGGCCGCGCCAGTGCCCAGGCGGCCTTGGCGGTCGGTGCGCGCTTGATTGAACTGCCGGTGTGGACGTGGCATTGGGCAACCCCCGAAGACCCACGGGTGCCGTGGCAGCGCGCCCGCAAAATTGCCCTGGCGCCCGCCGCCGTCGCGCGCAAGCGTCATGCCCTGAACGCCTTCACCAGCCAGATGGAAGGTGACCCTCAGATCGACTTGCCGCCCGTCTTGCCGCCCCACGTGCTGGAGCGGCTGTTGCAACCTTTTGAAGTGGTGTTTGTATGAGTGTGGCCACGGCTTACTTCGACCAATTGTTTGTGGATAACGACGATCCCTGGGCCTTTCGCCAGCGCTGGTACGAGCAGCGCAAGCGCGCCTTGACCCTGGGGCTGCTGACCAAGCCCCGCTATGCCTCGATTTTCGAACCCGGCTGCGCCAATGGAGAGCTTAGCGCCGAACTGGCGCCACGTTGCGCACGTCTGCTGTGCTGCGACACCGCCGCTGCCGCAGTGAGCCTGGCGCAAGCGCGCCTGCAAGGGTTCGCCCATGCCCAGGTCGAGCAACGTCGCTTGCCTGCCCAATGGCCGGGCGGCAGGTTCGAACTGATCGTGCTGAGCGAGTGGTGCTATTACCTCGACCATGACGACCTGTGCCTGCTCGTCGAGCAGATCCTGGCCGCGCTGACCGACGATGGCCAGGTCCTGGCCTGTCACTGGCGCCCGGCTATCGACGGTTGCCCGCAAACTGCGGAACAGGTCCACCAGGTGTTGCACCAACGCCTGGGTATGTCCCGCCTGGCGCAGGTGGCTGACAGTGATTTCCTACTCGACCTGTGGTCTCGCGAAAGCGCCTCGGTCGCCCATCTCGAGGGCTTGCGATGATCGGCATTCTGATCCCGGTGCATAACGAAGAGGCGCTGCTGCCTGAATGTCTGAAGGCCGCGTTGATCGCCGCCAGCCATCCCGGGTTGCTCGGTGAAGAAGTGCAGATACTGGTGGTGCTCGACAGTTGTACCGACCGCAGTGCGGCCATTGCCGAGACGTTCGGCGTACACAGCCTGAGCGTCGAGGCGCGCAATGTCGGCCAGGTGCGGGGCATGGGCGCTCGGCACCTGCTTAACAATGGCGCCCGCTGGATCTCCTGTACCGATGCCGACAGTCGTGTTGCCACCGATTGGCTGGTGGCGCAACTGGCGCTGGGCGTGGATGCGGTGTGCGGCACCGTCACGGTGGACGCCTGGAGCGATGGTTTCGACCAGGCGGCGCAGATCCGCTATCACCAGTCCTACCAGGCCTGTGACGGGCATCGGCACATCCATGGGGCCAATCTGGGGGTCAGCGCTGGCGCCTATGTGCGGGCTGGCGGGTTCGAGCCCCTGCCCTGTCATGAAGATGTGCAACTGGTACGCCAGTTGGAGCGTTGCGGCGCAACCATTGCCTGGAGCCACGCGCCCCAGGTCATTACCAGTGCGCGCCTGGAGTGCCGTGCGCAAGGCGGATTTGGCGACTATTTGAAGGGGCTGATGCAGCCTTCCTGAAATAAATACGATTTTACCCGGCCGGAGCGCGACGAATCCCCGCCAATGAACAATACTCAGGTATGGCAATCCAGGATTCGGAACGCCAGCGTGCCGTACGGGCCTGGCGCCTGCGCGACAAAAAGGAGAGTCGACCCGTCAACGGGATACGACCTGCATCAAACGGACAAGGACGTGACATTGATCAAACCCGCCCCCCTGCACGACGGGCGCCGCGTGCCGGCGCAAATCTGGAACAGTGCGCCTCAGCTGGCGCAAATCCCGACCATCAGCCCTTCTCTGCTGGTGCCCCCAGGCTCACGCGTGGTGGTAGTTGCTCCGCATCCTGGGGACGAAGTGCTGGCCTGCGGCGGTTTGCTGCAGCTGTTCAGTGCCCTGGACTACCCTCTGAAGTTGATCTCGATCACCGACGGCAGTGCCAGCCATCCGGGCTCCAACCAATGGTCGGCGCAACGCCTGAGCGTGTTCCGGCCCCAGGAAAGTGTCGAGGCCCTGCGCCGCCTGGGCTTGCCCTTGCACAGCCTGAAATGGATCCGTGGTGGCTTTTGCGACAACGCCCTGGCCGCCCACGAACAGCCCTTGAGCCAGTTTATTGCGCGTTACCTGCAACCCGGCGATGTGGTGTTTACCACTTGGCGCAATGATGGCAATGACGACCACGATGCGGTTGGTCGTGCCACCGCCATCGCCTGTGCGCTGACGGGCGCGCGCCTGCTGGAGTTGCCGATCTGGGCCTGGCACTGGCCCGCCCGCGAAGCCGGGCGCATGCCCTGGCAGTGCGCGCGCAAGGTGCGCCTCGACACCTGGAGCGTGGCGCGCAAACGCCATGCCGCCCACGCCTACGCCAGTCAGTTGCTCGGCGACCCGCTGATCGGCCTGGCGCCCATGCTGCCACCGGTGTTGCTGGAGCGTATGCGTGAGCCCTATGAGATCGTGTTCCTGTGACACAGGTCTATACCTGTTAATTCTGACAGTGGCGGCCCTTCCCGGCGGTTGCTAACGTGGAACCAGCACTGCACAGGTTCAGGTGCAGTCGAGATAGCCATGCCAACCCCTTGCATTGGCGATGTTTTACGAAACAGGAAACCGGTTGTCCCTTATCGTTATCGTGCTTTTTTGCGTTGTCATGGTCCGGACCGTGCCTGCCCTTGGGGGCGGCGGGACGTCATCTTCCATCGAGCGAGGATAGATCATGAGCACACGGCGATATGTGCGGCGGTACCTGGGCGCCTGGCTAACCAGCGCGGCCCTGATGGGGACCTTCCCGCCAGCTACCTATGCGGCCTGTACCCCGGTGATCACTGCGGGTGACGACACCACCCTCTGCGACAGTGGCACAGCACCCGGTTTTACCGACCTCAATGGCAATAACACCCTCAGTCTTCCCAGCGGTGGTAATGGCGCGATCACCGGCACTGTCACGTTTGGCGACGGCCATGATCAGGTGGAAACCCAGTCAGGCAGCATGGGCGCCTTGAACATGGGCAATGGCGCGAATATTTTCCGCGCGGACCTCAATGCGGTGGTGGGTGCAGTGACCCAGGGCGATGGTGCCGACACGGTGCAGATCAGCGGCGGCACCGTGGGCGCGATCAATCAGGGCAACGGCATCGACAACTATGCGCAAAGCGGCGGGCGCGTGGCCAGCGTGGCCCAGGGCGATGGCCGCGATACGTTCTATATGAGCGGTGGCGAGATCGTCGGGGCATTCGAGGATGGCGACGTGGCCACCCAATCCGCCGGCACCATCGGCCGGGTGGATATGAAGCTCGACAACAACTTCTACACCCTGCTCGGCGGGCGGATCAACGGCAACCTGGTGACTGGCTTTGGCTTGGACACCATCGCTGTTTCCGGGGGGTATATCGGCGGCAACGTCAGTGTCAGCGGTGGCGACGACCTGTTCACCCTGACCGGCGGCGTGGTCAATGGGCAGGTGCTGATGAGCTTCGGCAACGATCAGTTCAACTGGATCGGGGCAGGCACGATCAATTCAGCGGTCAATATGGGCGCGGATAACGACAGGGCATTGCTGCAAAACCTGACACAGGCCCTGCTCTCTTCCACGCCCCTGGTCGATGGCGGCGTGGGCACCGACACCCTGGTCTTCGATAACACCCAGGCAGCCACCGCAGAACGCTACGTCAACTGGGAAACGGTCAACCTGGACAACGGCTCGCGCTTTACCTTGGCGCAGGATTTCAAACTGGGGGATAGCGGCAGCGGTACCGGCAGCTTGAATATCGACGGCAGCAGTGTGCTGCTGGTCAGCCAGGGGGCCATCAGCCCATTCACGGCCGGCCAGTTGGCAAGCCTCAACAACAGCGGCCTGATCGACATGACAACCGGCAGTACCGGCGCCACCGACAGCCTGACGGTAAATGGCACCTACACCGGCAACAACGGGCAGATGGCGCTGCAAAGTGTGTTGGCCGGCGATGGTGCCGCCAGTGACAAACTGGTGGTGAACCAGGGCTCTCTACTGGGCACCACGACCCTCAACGTCAGCAATCTGGGCGGGGCCGGCGCCGAGACCTTGAGCAACGGCATCCAGGTGGTCGAAGCGCGCAACGGTGCGACGGGCAGCGACCGGGCCTTCAGCCTGGCAGGCGGTTCGGTGTCCGCCGGGGCCTTTGAGTACTTCCTGTTCAAGGGCGGTGTCAGTGCCGGCTCCGAACAACAGTGGTACCTGCGCTCAGCCATTGTCGCGCCTCCCCTGCCCGAGCCGGAGCAGCCCCCGGTGCCGTTGCCGGTGCCTGGCGAAGGCACGCCGGTTGACTTGCCAACGCCGGTGCCCGGTGAACCGCCGATCCCGATCTACCGCCCCGAGGTACCGGTGTATTCGACGCTGTTTCCGGCGGCGCAGCAGACCGTCCGGGCCATGCTCGGGACCTACCACGAACGCATGGGCGATCAGAGTCGCCAGACCGCCACCGGCTCATTCCCGGCAGGCTGGGGCCGGGTTTACGGCAGCAGTAGCCGCCAGACCTACGCCGGCACGGTCAACCCACGGTTGGACGGTTCGGTCAGCGGCTTCCAGGTGGGCAGCGATGTCCATGCCTGGACCACTGGCAATGGCCAGACCCAGCGGCTGGGCTTCTTCGTCGGGCATAGCCGCCTGAGGGGGAATGTCGATGGGTTCAACCGCGGATGGCAGCACCTGGATGCTGGCAACACCACATTACGCGGCGACAGCCTGGGCCTGTATTGGACGTTGCTCGACCCGTATGGCTGGTACGTCGATGTGGTGCTGATGGGCACCCGCCTCAATGGCAGCAGCGAATCCGATCGGGGGCTCAAGCTCAAGACCAAAGGTCACGATGTGCTGGGCTCGGTAGAAGCCGGCATACCGCTGCAGGTCGGGCAACACTGGGTGTTGGAGCCGCAGGTGCAACTGATCGCCAATAAAACCAGGCTCGATAGCCAGAATGATGGGGTGTCCAAGGTCGGGTTTTCCGCGGACACCGCCATCACCACCCGGCTCGGGGCCCGATTGCGCGGCAGCTATACCCTGGCCGCGATGCCAGTCCAGCCCTATATCCGCACCAACCTCTGGCACGGTGCATCCGGGACCCATCGTGTGCGATTCAATGACGCCACGGACATTGATACCGAGCAGAAATCCACCACCCTGGACCTGAGTGCCGGCGCCACGCTGCAGGTTTCCAGCAGTGTCAGCGTGTATGGCGAGGTGGGTTATGCGCGCAACCTCGACAGCAATGCACTGGATGGGCGCAAGGGCACCCTGGGCCTCAGGATGGAGTTTTAGCGCAACGGATTATTGGAACACCTGGGCTTCACCATCGACGGTGGCGCTTATCCAGCGTGGGTCCATGGGGTCGCTCCACACCGAGCGCGGCGGCGTTCCTCCATCGCTGATCAGGATGCGTCTGCCAGACTGGCTCCACTCCTGCATCCGCGCCTTGAACTGGGCCGGGTAGTCTGCCGCCCGGCAGGTGATACCGGCCCAGGGGTCGACGACCCATGCCTGATCCCACTCCGGCCCCACAAACCCTTTACTGCGGGGCTGGCCCGGGGGCCCGCCGACGACCGCGAAGGTATGTCCTTTGACTTGCGCGATACGGGCATTGCCGCCACTGGCATTGATCGTATCAACGGCGACCTTGGCCATCTGGTCACAATTGCCGGCGCCGGTCTTCAGGACCATTTCGGAATAATTGGGCGCCCCCGTGCGGGTGTACAGCCAACCCACCACTTCTGTGGCCGTGGCGTTGCGCGTGGCCTCACCGGCAAGCCCGGGCACCTGTTGATTGGCTGAGCGAATGCCCGTGGCCTGAAACTGCTCGTCTACCGCTTTTCTCGCACCTTCTGCATACACGCGGTTCTGTTGTTCAGCCGGCAACTGGGCGAAGTCAGCAGGCTTGTTGATCGGCGCCAGGCGGATCGGTTTGGCCGCCACTACCACATGTCCGGGGTTGTTTCCCGATGCGTACACCGCCATCAGGACTTCGCGTTGTTTCTCGGGGGACAGACCCTGCAGTACGCTGGCAAGGTGGTTGATTTCGGCAGGTGACATAGGCTCGTCGGCGACGATTTTCTTGATCAGCGTCTCCAGGCTGGGCAGTACCACCAACTGATTGTCCGGGAGCCCCTGCGCCGCGAAACCGTAGATATCCTTGTATTGGTCGTAGAACTTGATGAATTCGACATCCAGCGCATCACTGCGGGTCATCCGGTGAAAATCCAGTTGCCCGTTGCCTGTCAGCTCAGCGTAATAGTGCACGCCAGTATCAGCCTCGACCACCACGTACTGGTGGCCATTATGGTTGACCTTGACCCCCCTGATGACACGCTGGTCATTACTCAGGTCGCTGATCGCATCCATCTTGACCACCACCGTTTCCTGGTTGATCGCCCGGGGCACACCAAAATCGTCATAGCCAAAATCCGCTTCGTTGACCACGCTGCCGGTCGTGCGAGGTTTGTAGGTCACAGGTCCTACACTCGCCATCGGTAGCAGCTCCTGGTTGCCCGCCTCATTGACGCGGTAACGACGGTGCTCATGGATGACCGTGCGCGGCCCTTTTCCTGGGCCGGCCCGCGGGATCAGTCGGCGATGCTCGAGTGCTTGTGCGTCCTGAAAGACCGGCGTGCCTCCTGGCTCGATCTGTTTGGTGTAGCACAGGTCATTCAGGTCCCGCTTGGATCGCCGGCCCCCGCCGCCACAGCTCATCACCAAACCTTCAAGCGGCTCGGTATCCTCCGGGCCGCCCAGTTTGATCAGGCTGTCGGGCTTTTTCGGGTTATAGCGATAGACATCATCACCGATAACCAGGTCGCTGTACGTGTGCCGATGCAGGACTCGGACCTGGTCACTGGAGAGGCCTTCGGGGACCCGCAAGGTCAGGCCCTGCGCGACGGGCCTGGGGGTCAGGGGGATCTTCGGGGTAATGTCGTAGCGGCCTCTGCCGGGCAGTTTAAGGAAGCCGGATTGCTTGACCTTGGCAATACCGGCCTGAAGATTGCTCAGGCCCGCGCGCCCAGACTTCATGAGCCTGCCCCCCAGGCCATTGATCGCGGGCATCACCGGGTCAAGCGGGTTGAGATTGTGCGCCACGGAAACCGCGAACTTCTTCACCAGGGGCAGAAATTTTGGCAGCAGTGCCCTTACGCCAATCTTGCCGGCCGTGGACAGGAGGCGCACCGAGCCCGCGGCAAACTTGCCCGCCGGCCCGGCGAAGGTCAGCAGGCCGTCGACCACCAGATCCTTGATGCCCTCCTTGGTATTGCCTTTGACCAGGTTTTCGATGCCACTCCAGAACGGAACAACCATCTGACCGACGCCTTTGACCCGATCCCAAAAGGCGTCGTCGTTTTTATGGGCCGCGCTTTCCCGGGCCGGGTCCGACTCCGCCCACTGCTTGAGCGTGGTTTCATCGACATAAAACAGATCCGTGGTAATGGCCTTGGCGATCTCCACTGAGCGTTCGGACGCCAGGGTGTGCGGCACCGCACCTGTCGATGGATTGCTCGCCGCTGAAAAGTGCGCGAGCTGTTGCGGTACCACGATGGAAAAGCTCTTGGGTTTGGGGCCTTTGCCGGCCTTGTAATCCGTCCACTGTTGCTTGAACTCGGCCCTGCTGTCGGGGCGGGTGTGGCGGACTACCAGCTCTTCAGAAGGCTCACCCTCAGCGGAATGGTCAATTGAAATGAAATCCTTGCCATAGCGTTTATCGGTGGGGTTGTAGGACTCCAGGATCGGCTTCAAGTCGTCGCGCCGCCGGGCGATACCCTTGACCGGATTCACTTCGTAGTAGCTTGTCTCGCCCTTGTATTTGGCTTTGAGAATAAACGCCGGGCGTGTGACAGCGGCCTTTTTCTCCTCGGCGGTTTCATTGGGGCTGCCGGGTTTTGTCCGCAGGGCATACAGCGTTACGTCACCCCGTTCAATCGCCTCGCGGTCCTTTAGCGGCAACTGGGTCAACTGGCTGCGGACAAGCGTTCCGTAGGCGACCTTGGTATCGGCCAGGTATTTGTCAAACGCCCCCTGGAACTGGCCTTCATCATAAACAGGGTATTGATAGTTGACGTCCGAGGGGGTGATTTTCTCACCACTCATGTGCCTGTACAGAGCAAAAACAGGACTGATCAGGCTCAGCACCTCGGTCCGGGAAGTGCCCTTCTGCATCCGTTCGAAATAGTCTTTGCGCATCGGCACATCGGCCGCCATCTGTTGGGTTGCCGCGACCACGCTATCGATATGGGCGTCCAGTGCAGTGGCTGCCTTATTTATATCTTCCTGCGAATAGCTTTCCTTCTGTGGGAGCACCCCTTGCGTCACCGCCCACGCCAGAACCGCCGGGGTACGGGTCGAGGTTATGAGCGCCCACTCACCGTCCGTTGTAGCTTGCTCGCTGAGCTTGCCAGGCAGATCGACCAGTTGTTGAAAGCCCATGCGCCGCGACGAGCCCGGCGCGATCGTTTCAGCCAGACTGACGCCTTGCTGGAAGTTCACCCACACCGCCGACCCTCGGTAAGGTAGATCCGCTGGCGTATCACGCACGGCAAAGTCGGGCGGGAACAGGGGTTGCAGAATATAGGCCGCCAGATGGGCCTGATCCCCGGAAAGCTGCCGTGAATCGACCAGGTGTTTCCTGAACGCGGACTTTATCGACGGGTAGCTTTGGCCCCACTGGTCACTCGAGGCCAGATTAAAGCCGGCAACCTGCCCGGGTTGGCGCGTCTGCAGCGGGTCCAGACTCAAGGCCAGGGCCTTGAGCAACAGCTTGACCTTGACTTCGGGCGTTATGACGCCATCGAGGGGGAACTCGGCCCCGCCCAGGGTTTTTAACAACTGCTGAACCCGTTCATTGGCCTTGGGCGATTTGAGTATCAGCTCCAGCACGGCGGCCGGCGTGCCCTGGGCTTTTTTCAGAGCCTGGGGTGGGAGGTCTTCGGTCAGCTGGCTGAGCAATGGTTTTCTGTACTTGGCCTCTTGCTCGGCAACCCAGGCCTGGATAGCGGGCTCATTGCGCTTGTCCAGCAAGCCATCCATGTCACTGGACGGATCACCCAGGCCCAGGCTGATTTCGCTACGCGCATCTTGCGCAGCGTCAATCGCCGCTTGCACCTGCTCCGGTGTCTTGGGGTTGGAGGGCACTATCCCGTAAAACGCGAGCATGTTATCCAGCCGATTGGTCCCCGGTTGGGTCGAGCCATTGGCGGGTATCAGCGGCGAGTCTTTGTTGAGAAACAAGCTTTTATTGACGACGGCATTCGGGGTTTGCAGCGCGTGCAGCACCCGCAGTATTTCGTCCAGATCACCGAGCTTTCCCCGCACGTGCACCTGGTGTGAGGGAGTCGCCAGCGCAGGCGGTTGCACCAGCGTCAGGCCGGCACTGCCTTCGCTGGGTGGTGGCGTGTCGGAGCGTGACAAGGTGGGAGCAGCAGGCGCAAATCGTGTGTTGAGGTGGACAGGCGTCATGATGGTTCGTCTCTGGCAGTGATACACAGGCACAGCGACGAAACGAAGGGGGACTGGGAAACTGCGCCTGATCGCTGACATCCTTGTGTGGCGCACACGTAAGAAAATGTTCCAGACGGTTTGGTAACAGCGTTGGTCAGGCCATCGTGGTCAGGCCACGATGGCCATGCGGCGCGCCTTTACTCCTGGCGCAGAATCAGTACCCCCAGTGGCGGCAGATTCAATGCCAGCGACACCGGCTGCCCATGGTGCGGCTCGTCGAGGGTGAACACTTCACCGCCGTTGCCGTAGTTGGAACCGGAATAGGTGTCGGCATCGCTATTGATCACCTCCTTCCAACTGCCGGCAAACGGTACTCCCACCTTGTACGCCTCGCGGGGCACCGGGGTGAAGTTGGCCACCACCAGCACCGGCTTGCCGTCCTTGCTCCAGCGCAGCCAGGCATAGACGCTGTTGATTGCATCGTCGCCAATCAACCACTGGAAGCCTTGCGGTGCGTCGTCTTGCTCGTGCAGGGCCGGTTCTTCGCGGTAAAGGCGATTGAGGTCGCCCACCAGTTTCTGCACACCCCGGTGTTCCGGGTACTGCAGCAGGTACCAATCCAGTTGCTGGTCGTGGTTCCACTCACGCCATTGACCAAACTCGCAGCCCATAAACAGCAGCTTCTTGCCCGGATGCATCCACATAAAGCTCAGGTAGGCCCGCAGGTTGGCGAATTTTTGCCACCTGTCGCCGGGCATTTTGTCGATCAGCGAGTGTTTGCCATGCACCACCTCATCATGGGAGATCGGCAGCACAAAACGCTCGGACCAGGCATACACCAGGCCGAAACTCAGCTCATTGTGATGATGGGCGCGGTACACCGGGTCCTGCTGGATGTAATGCAGCGAATCGTGCATCCAGCCCATGTTCCACTTGTAGTTGAACCCCAGGCCGCCCTGCTGGGTCGGCTGGCTGACGCCAGGCCAGGCGGTGGATTCCTCGGCGATTACCAGGGCGCCGGGAGCTTCCAGGGCCACTACATCGTTGAGGTGGCGCAGGAACTCAATGGCTTCGAGGTTCTCGCGCCCTCCGTGGCGGTTAGGCACCCACTCCCCGGCCTTGCGTGAGTAGTCGCGATACAGCATCGACGCCACCGCATCCACCCGCAGGCCATCAATATGGAAGTGCTTGAGCCAGTGCAATGCCGACGCCAGCATAAAACCATGGACCTCGGTACGCCCCAGGTTGTAGATCAGCGTGTCCCAGTCCTGATGAAAGCCTTCCAGCGGGTTGCCGTATTCGTACAGCGCGGTGCCGTCGAACTGGGCCAGGCCATGGGTATCGGTAGGAAAATGCGCCGGCACCCAGTCGAGAATGATGCCGATATCCGCCTGATGGCAGGCGTTGACGAACGCGCCAAACTCGTCGGGCGAACCAAAGCGTGCGCTGGGTGCAAATTGCGACAACGGCTGGTAACCCCAGGAACCACCGAACGGATGCTCCATGATCGGCATAAGTTCGATATGGGTGAAACCCAGTTGCTGCACATAGGGAATCAGCCGCTCCCCCAACTCGCGCCAGCCGTATTGGCGCGACACTTCGCCCAACTCGTCCAGCTCGCATTGCCAGGAACCGACGTGCAGTTCGTAGATTGACAGGGGCGCACTCGGCGCCTGGCGTTCGCCCCGGGTCTGCATCCAGGCTTCGTCCGACCACGCCACTTGCAATGGCGCGGCGACCTTCGACGCCGTGTCGGGCGGTAACTGGGTGGCCAGGGCCATGGGATCGGCCTTGAGCGGCAGGATCCCGGTGGCGCCGAGAATTTCGTATTTGTAGGCCGCGCCCGGTTGCAGGCGCGGGATAAAGATTTCCCAGACCCCGGCGGGATGCCGCAGGCGCATCGGGTGGCGGCGCCCGTCCCAGATATTGAAGTCGCCCACCACCGAGACCCGCCGGGCATTCGGCGCCCACACGGCAAAGCGCACGCCCTGGATACCATCGACGCTCGTCACTTGGGCGCCCAGGCAATTGCTCAACTCGCGGTGATTGCCTTCGGCAAACAGGTACAGGTCCATTTCCCCGAGCAACTGGCCGAAGCTGTAGGGGTCTTCGGTGATTTGCTCGCCGCCGGCCCACTGGATCTTCAGCAGGTAGCTTTGGCGTGTAGAGAAATGCCCGATAAACAAGCCGGGAACCGGGGTGGCATCCAGGCTGCCAAGCCCGTCGCCGCTGTCACGGGCCAGCACCTCGACACTCAAGGCCTCAGGCAGGAATGCGCGGATAACCTGGCCGCCCTGCTCATCGTCGTGGGGGCCGAGGAGCGCAAACGGATCCGGATGTTCGGCGCGCACCAGGGCTTCAATATCCTTGGGTGCCGGCATGACCGCGAATTTCGATTGCAGCGGTTCTTTATGTGTAAAGCTCATGATTTCTCCCACCGCTTGTGACACTAAGGATCAAATGTGGGAGCTGGCTTGCCAGCGCTGGCGCAGTGTCAGCTAACGCCGCCATCGTAGCCTGGCGACAGCTCGACAACTCCTACATTCGATCTGCTTTGTTTTGACGTACGCCTTTAACGCCCGTCCAGCAACCCGTGCAATCCGCGCAATGGCACTGCCAGCCAGGTCGGGCGGTTCTCTGCCTCGTAGGCCACTTCATACGCCGCCTTCTCCAGGCTGAACAATGCGAGAGCCGCTTCTGCTCCTTTGGCATCCTGCCAGTCATGCGCCAGTGTAGACGTAGCCTGTTGATACGCCTGGATAAATGCCTGGCGCGCTTCAGTCAGGTAGCGATCTACCACGCGTTGGCGCGAGGCATCGGTATCGGCCGAGTGATCCAGCCCTTGCCCTTGCACATTCAGGGCCATGGCGGCGGCGTAGTCGAACGAACGCAGTACGCCGCTGACGTCCTTGTACGGGCTGTGCTTGCCTCGGCGCTCGTGCAACGGCCGCGCGGGCTCGCCCTCGAAGTCGATCAGATAGGCATCGCCCTTGACCACCAGGACCTGGCCCAGGTGCAAATCCCCATGGACCCGGATGCGCAAGCCGCCCATCGTGGCTTTTGCCAAGGCCTGCACATGGCTGGCAATCGCCTTTTTCTGTGCCAGCAGTTGAGTGACCAACCCCTGGTCGGCGGGGTTCAATTGGTTTTGATGCTGTTTGAGCAGTTGCAATGCACGCTCGATCTGCGCGCCCACCTGCTTGGCCCAGCCCTGGCTGTCCTTGACGGTAGTGACTTCGGGCTGGAAGTCCGGGTTGGTGGTTGGCGCGGCCAGCACGTTGTGCATTTCCCCCAGCCGTTGCCCGAGCAGCCCGGCGAAATCCGCCAGTTCGCCGAGGGCGTTGTAGTGTTGTTCCTGTTCGGAAATCGCTTCGGCCAATTCATCGCGAATCGCCCGTTCCAGGTTGTTCTGGGTCCAGCCCCAGGCATCGCCCTGGTTGCTGAGATAGCCCTGGGCAATCATCAGCAGGTTGTCCTGGCCTTCGGCATCGCGGCGGATCACCGAACCCAGCAACGGCGAGATATGCGCGTAGCCGGCGGCGGTCAGGTAGGCGCCCATTTCCAGTTCCGGATGAATCCCGGTGCTGACCTTGCGGATCAACTTCAGCACCAGGCTTTCGCCGACCACCACCGAACTGTTGGACTGCTCGGCCGCCAGGTAGCGCACTTGCAACTGGTCGCCCAGGGGCAAGTCGGGCAATTGTGGGGTCGGCTCGAAACGGATCTCCCCATCGCTGCTGGTAAGCACGGTCTCGGCGCGCAGGCCCTCGATCACCGCGCGGATGAAGCTGTCGAGGCTGAACGCATCGGTGATCAGGCCCACCTGGCGCACCCGGCGTACCCGTGCCAGGGCCAGTTGCTGCGGCAAGGCGCTGCTGAACTGATCTTCGCCCAGCAGGCCGAAGGGCAACTGATAACGGCTGGTCTGCCCGCCGCTGGTCACTTCAATCTCACTGAGCAGCACCGGATGCTGGGCATCGCCAAAGCGCACGCCATAGGCGATATGCACGCGGTCGATGGTTGAGTCCTTATTGGCGAACCAACGCCGATTGGCCAGCCAGCTGGGCAGTGAAGTCTGCTCCAGAGTGGTGCGGCACGGCGCTTCGAGCAATTCTTCGAGGCGTTTTTTCAAGACCAGGGTGGTGAAGTCCGGCAGACTCTGGGCCGGCTCCACATGCCAGCTGGGCATCTGGTTTTCCGCGGCCAACACAAACCAATAGAAGCCGTAGGGTGCCAGGGTCAGCAGGAAATTCAGCTGACCGATGGGCGGGAAGGCATTGCCGCCGAGCATTTCCACCGGAACCATGCCGGCAAAGGCCGACAGGTCCAACTCCGCCGCCTGGGCGGTACGCGACACGTTGGCCACACACAGGATGATTTCCTGTTTGCCGTCGACGCCGGTGTACTCGCGGGTGTAAGCGAGGATCCGGCGGTTGCTCGGCGAGAGCATTTTCAGGGTGCCGCGCCCGAACGCCTTGGACTGCTTGCGGATCGCCAGCATGCGCCGCGTCCAGTTCAGGAGGGAATGGGGGTCCTGGGCCTGGGTTTCGACGTTGACCGACTGGTAGCCGTAGAGCGGGTCCATGATCGGCGGCAGTACCAGGCTGGCCGGGTCGGCGCGGGAAAAACCACCGTTACGGTCGATGGACCATTGCATCGGCGTGCGTACGCCGTCGCGGTCGCCCAGGTAGATATTGTCGCCCATGCCAATTTCATCACCGTAATACAGGGTCGGTGTGCCAGGCATGGACAGCAACAGGCTGTTGAGCAGCTCGATGCGGCGGCGGTCGCGCTCCATCAAGGGCGCCAGGCGTCGGCGAATCCCCAGGTTGATGCGCGCGCGGCGATCGGCGGCGTAGTAGTTCCACAGGTAATCGCGCTCCTTGTCGGTGACCATTTCCAGGGTCAGCTCATCATGGTTGCGCAGGAAAATCGCCCATTGGCAGTTCGCGGGAATTTCCGGGGTCTGGCGCAGAATATCGGTGATCGGGAAGCGATCTTCCTGGGCCAGGGCCATGTACATACGCGGCATCAGCGGGAAATGGAAGGCCATATGGCATTCGTCGCCGTCGTCGCCCTTCTGGTCGCCAAAGTACAGCTGGGTATCTTCCGGCCATTGGTTGGCTTCGGCCAGCAGCATGCGGTCGGGGTAGTTGGCGTCGATTTCGGCACGGATCTGCTTGAGCACATCGTGGGTTTCGGGAAGGTTTTCGTTGTTGGTGCCGTCGCGCTCGATCAGGTAAGGAATCGCGTCCAGGCGAAGGCCGTCGATGCCCATGTCCAGCCAGTAGCGCATCACCGACAGCACGGCCTTCATGACTTGCGGGTTGTCGAAGTTGAGGTCCGGCTGGTGGGAATAGAAGCGGTGCCAGAAGTACTGGCCGGCGACCGGGTCCCAGGTCCAGTTGGACTTTTCGGTGTCGAGGAAAATGATGCGGGTGCCGTCGTATTTCTGGTCGTCATCGGACCACACGTAGAAGTCCCGGGCACTGGAGCCAGGCTTGGCCTTGCGCGCGCGCTGGAACCACGGATGCTGGTCCGAGGTGTGGTTGATCACCAGCTCCGTAATCACCCGCAGCCCGCGCTTGTGCGCCTCGGCGATAAAACGCTTGGCGTCGGCCATGGTCCCGTAGTCGCTGTGCACACCACGGTATTCGGCAATGTCATAGCCGTCGTCACGGCGTGGCGAAGGGTAGAACGGCAGCAGCCAGATGGTGTTCACGCCCAGGTCGGCGATGTAGTCGAGTTTGGCGATCAGCCCGGGGAAATCCCCGATGCCGTCGTTATTGGAGTCGAAATAGGATTTGACGTGAACCTGGTAAATCACCGCGTCCTTGTACCAGAGCGGGTCTTTGATAAAGGTGGCAGCCTTGGGTTTCTTCGCCATTGGAAACTCCTGGAAAATTCAAGAAAACTTACAGACTGGACTGGATCAATGTGTGCGGGCTTGCCCGCTCCCACAGTTGATCTGCATCCGACTCAAGACTGGGTTACGCGCCAGATGCCAAATGGCATATGGGGCTCGATGCGCATCCATTGGATCTTGCCGTACCAGGTCCAGCGATGGCCGTTCATCAGGTCTTCGCCCTGCACCTGGGCGTCGTCCGGCAGGCCCATCTCCCACAACGGCAGCTCGAAATGCGCCTCCTGGGCGTTGAACGGGTCGAGGTTGACGGCGACCAGGATGAAGTTGCTGCCATCCTCGCTGCGCTTGCCGAAGTACAGGATGTGGTCGTTGAACGCGTTGTAGAGCGTCAGGCCCAAGTGTGTCTGCAGTGCCGGATTTTGCCGGCGGATGCGGTTGAGTTGGGCAATCTCGGCAATGATGTTGCCGGGGGCACTGAAGTCCCGGGGGCGGATCTCGTACTTTTCCGAGTCCAGGTACTCTTCCTTGCCCGGCACCGGCGCGCTTTCACACAGCTCAAAACCCGAGTACATGCCCCATAGGCCCGAGCCCATGGTGGCCAGCGCGGCACGGATCAAAAAGCCGGGGCGCCCGGACTCATGCAGAAAGCCCGGGTTGATGTCCGGGGTGTTGACGAAAAAGTTCGGCCGGTAGCATTCACGCCAGGGCGACTGGTTCAACTGGGTGAAGTACTCACTCAATTCGGCCTTGGTGTTGCGCCAGGTGAAATAGGTGTAGCTCTGGGAATAACCGACCTTGCCCAGCCGCGCCATCATCGCCGGGGTGGTGAAGGCCTCGGCGAGGAAGATCACTTCGGGGTGCTGGGCCCGTACATCGCTGATCAACCATTGCCAGAACGGCAGCGGCTTGGTGTGAGGGTTGTCGACGCGGAAGGTCTTGACCCCCTCCTCGACCCAGCCCAGCACGACATCGCGCAACTCCAGCCACAGGCTGGGGATCGCATCGGTGGCATAGAAGTCGACGTTGACGATGTCCTGGTATTTCTTCGGCGGGTTTTCCGCATATTTGATCGTGCCGTCCGGGCGCCAGTTGAACCAGCCGGGATGCTGCTTGAGCCAGGGGTGGTCCTGGGAACATTGGATGGCAAAGTCCAGGGCGATCTCCAGGCCGTGCTCGGCGGCGGCGGCTACCAGGCGGCGGAAATCCTCGCGGGTGCCCAGCTGCGAATGGATGGCGTCATGGCCGCCCTCCTCGCTGCCGATGGCATACGGGCTGCCGGGATCCTCGGGGCCGGCGGTCAGTGAGTTGTTCTTGCCCTTGCGGTGACTACGGCCGATGGGGTGGATCGGCGGGAAGTACAGCACGTCAAAGCCCATGTCATGGATCATCGCCAGGCGCCCATGCACGTCATTGAAGGTGCCGTGGCGCGCCGCATCGTCGGTGATCGAGCGCGGAAACAGCTCGTACCAACTGGCAAACAGCGCCTGTGGCCGTTCCACATCCAGTGGATACACCGGGCTGATACTCAGGTAGGGGCGCAAATCGGCCTCGGCCATCAGCTGTGCACTGTGTTCGTGCAGAAACAACGCGACCTGCTCGGTTTCCAGCAGCCCGGACAATTGTTGATGCAATTGCTGCAAGTGCTCCTGCAGCTCACCTTCACTGCGTTCAGCGGCTTGCAAGACCTGCTGGCGACCTTCCTGCAGCTCCAGGCTGACGGGAACCCCGGCGGTGTGTTTCTTGCCCAGTTCGTAGCAGAAACTGGCGAAATGGTCGATCCACGCCTCGATGCAATATTGGTGCGGGCCCTGCAGGGTGACGTCGAAAGTGCCTTCCCAGGTGTTGTTGCCCTTGTCTGCCATGACCTCGCGATGCCAGTTGTCTTCACTCAGCGACCGCCAGCGAATCAACACGGCCAACTGGTCATGGCCGTCGGCGAACACCTTGCTGGTAACGTGGATGGATTGCCCTTGCACGGCCTTGACCGCGAATGCGCCGGCATCAATCACCGGCATCGTGTCTTCAATGGCGATCCTGGGCAGCAACAGTGCCTGGGACAATGGTAATCCGGGTATTTCAGCCGTCATCGAGCATCTCCCCTTACGCCCCATGGACGCTCTTGTGCTTGATTGTCAGTGCTGCAGGCGGGCTCTTCCTGAGCCGGCCACATAAGGTCCGAGCCCGGTGGCCGGCGGAAAGTTCAGATGGATGTGCCGCCCGCCGGGCGGGAATCAATCGGCCGTGCCGATTGTCCCCGATACAACAAAGCACAAAGGAGGCCATACCGATGAGTAGCCCGATCCCCGCACGAACCCCAGAGCCCAATATAGACAAGCCACCACTGCCGCCCACTGAGCCAGTACCGATTCCCGAGCAGGAGCCACCTGAAAACCTGCCACCACCGATGGAGGACCCACCGCAAACCGCGCCACCGGTCGTCGCCTGAAAAGCGTCGCTGCTTGCCCGCGATCGGGCAAGCATTAGAGATACGTCCTACCAACCAGCCCGAAAGCACTGAAGTCGATCGCCCTCGCCCATAGATAGGCTGACTTGCGCATGCATCACGTCAAACCCATGCGAGGGCTCATCATGTCAATTCAACCCGCTAATCATCAGCCGTACCGACCTATCACGTCGCTTCCTGAAAAAGTGCCACTTAATCATTCTCAAGAGATTCTGCGCTTGCTCAAGGCCGGCCCAAGTGCCCCCTCACGAACAAAAACGCCTGACAGACCGCGTCAGCAGCCAACGCCTACCTCACAGTTCAAAACCACGCGCCAACCTGACGCAAAGCCTGCCGAGCGTGGCTATCCCCCCCGGCAGTCCGAGGCAGCCACTGCACAGGCCAAGCCTCGCCCACAAACGCCTGACGCAGGCTCTGTAATAGCCGACAAAGTTGGCAGGTTATTGAACCGCGACAGTGTCATACAAATGTTGCGCGAGCCGTTTTCCATGGAGACCAGGAGCCGTCTCAGCGAACTGCGCACGTTGTTGAGCCCGGCCAATATCCGCACGATGCAGAATGGCCCCAATGCCGCCGGAACGATCAGGCAACTCAACGAATTCAAGACACTCTTGAGCCAAACAAACCTCGAGCACCTGCAAGATACTGCGGCAGCCGTGGAGGTCCCTGGGTTGAGTAAGAATGAAATCAGATCACGCATGAACACCGGCGACCCCGAGGCGGATTTCAGGGCCAGCCAGGAAGTCGAGCAAGAGTTGCGTCTGGAGGAAGTGAATATCAAGCAGCGCAAGCGCGATAGCGCAGGCACCGCCAAGGCCCTTTCCGGCCTCGGCCAATCATTGAACGCGCTCCCCCAGGACACGCCAACGGATGAGACACCGTCCCAGGCAAAGCCAACACCGGAGAATAACCCGCCGATACAGACAACCCAGACACCCCAGCCCAGGGACAATCCACCTGCCCAAGGCAGCAGCCAAACCTTCACCTTCGGCAATATTGGCGAATCGATCCTGGCAGCGCCGAGTGAAGTCATGAACTTTGCCCACGGCCGTGACAAGCTCGATGTCTCGGGAGTTCGTGCCCAACTGGGTAATAAACCCCTTGACCTGGTAGAGAACTTCTCAGGCGCCAGCGGTGAAATGCAGATTCACTACCTCCCGGGTACCCACACAAGCGTGGTGATGATCGCAGGCGATCCCGGGAAGCCACCGTTCGTGGTCAAGGTGTTTGGTGAAGTGACCTACAGCGATCTGGTGACCTGAGCAGGCGGCGGTGATTAAAGGGCCGCACAGGTGATTCGGTAATTTGACTGACCTGGATCAGCACGCCCTGCGTGCTGATCCAGGCACCGGCCCCGCGGCTTGCGGGGGCTGATGAGCGAAAGACCCTGAGCTAATCCGGGTAGGACGCTCTTGTGCTTGATTGTCAGTGCTGCAGGCGGGCTCTTCCTGAGCCGGCCACATAAGGTCCGAGCCCGATGGCCGGCGGAACGTTCAGAGGGGTGTGCCGCCACCGGGCGGGAATCAATCGGCCGTGGCGGTTGTCCACCGATTGAGAAAAACACAAACGAGGCCACCGCGATGAACATCCCGATTCCTGCTGAAACACCCGACCCGAATATTGATACACCGACCTTGCCGCCGACCGAGCCTGCGCCGATTCCTGAACAGGAACCGCCGGAAAGCGTGCCACCGGCAAAGGAAGAGCCGCCTACGACTATGCCGCCGGTTATCGTGTAGGAGCCCCGTAGCTAAGGCTTGTCCAGTAGTTTCACAATCCTTGGCATCACGCTGAACACCAGTAGCGCCAGCACGGTGCTCAGTACCGCAGTGGACTCCTTGCCCAACCCCGCCGCCACCCCGATGGCGGCGGTCATCCACAGGCCGGCTGCGGTGGTCAAGCCCTTGACGTGCTGGTCAGTGTCCTCCTCCTTGCCCTTGAGAATCGTCCCCGCACCGAGGAAACCGATACCGGCGATCACCCCCTGCACCACCCGGCTCATGGCGTCTGCCTGGGAGCCGGACATCTGTGGCACCAGCACAAACAAGGCAGCGCCCATCGCCACCAGCATATGGGTGCGCACACCGGCGGCCTTGCCTTTCTGTTCGCGCTCAAAGCCCAGGATGCCACCCAGAATCGCGGCGATCAGCAGGCGTAGGGTGATTTGCGTCAGTTGCCGCGCATCGCCGATATCGGCGAATTCGCTTTGCAGGGTTTGCCAGACTTCTTGCCACCAGGCGTCCATGGTCCTGTCCTTTTCATGGGAGATAGAAGATGGACAGCAACGACCGCCAGTCAGTTGCGCCGAACCATTGGCCGGTGAGCGTCACCTAATGAACAGCACCGAACAACCAGGAGAAGACCATGCCCGTACGTATCGAAAACCAGACCTGCTATTTCAAGACCGACGACAACGGTGAAGAACAACGCTGCAGCGTTTTGGAGGTGACGGTGATTACCGACAGCGACAAATCCATGTCGGCGGTCGAGATCGACGGCCAACGGATCTACATCACCGAAGCCGAGGCCGACGCCTTGACCGTCGCAGGTGCCATTGACGGGCGCAAGCACCTCAAGGCCAGCACCGGTGATTCGGTGATTTGATTGACCTGGATCAGCATGCCTTGCGTGCTGTTGATCCAGGCACCGGCCCCGCGGCTTGCGGGGTGCTGCACATTGTCGCAGCGGCGCGCTAAAAACTCATCTGATCCGCTTTTTATGGTTTTACCTGAGTCTGTTATGCAAACAGATCGCGGCCCATAGTTCATCCGCCTGATGGAGGCTGATGAGCGAAAGACCATGAGCGATAGAATCCCCGTCCGATTAGTAGAAAATTTCGAGCCTGCACATCCAAAGAAGATGAAGGCCAAATCCAGCGACAACCTGATTCACACCCGCAGTTTCACCGGCCTGTTCCGGACCTTGCGCATAAGCGGTGCAGGCTTTCTGTTCCTGGCGTTTTTTGGCACCGTGTGGCTGAACTGGGACTCACGCCAGGCGGTGTTGTGGGACCTGGCTGAAAGCAAGTTCCATATTTTTGGCGCAACCTTCTGGCCCCAGGATTTCATCCTGTTGTCGGCGCTGTTGATCATCTGTGCCTTCGGGCTGTTTGCCATTACGGTATTTGCCGGCCGCGTCTGGTGTGGCTACACCTGCCCGCAAAGCTCGTTTACCTGGCTGTTCATGTGGTGCGAGAAAGTCACCGAAGGTGAGCGAAACCAGCGGATCAAGCTGCAGGCCGCGCCCTGGAGCGTGAATAAACTGGCGCGCCGCGCCGCCAAACACACCCTGTGGCTGGCAATCAGTGTGCTGACCGGCTTGACCTTTGTCGGCTATTTCACCCCGATCCGGCCCCTGGCCGAGGAGCTGCTGACCTGGCAGATGGGCGGTGTCAGCCTGTTCTGGGTGCTGTTCTTTACCGGCGCCACCTACATCAACGCCGGCTGGCTGCGGGAAGCGGTGTGCATGCATATGTGCCCGTATGCACGGTTCCAGAGCGTGATGTTCGACAAGGACACCCTGACCATTTCCTACGACGCCGCCCGTGGCGAAAGCCGTGGCCCGCGCAAACGCGATGTGAACCCGGCCGATGTGGGTCTGGGCGACTGCATCGACTGCCACTTGTGCGTGCAGGTCTGCCCCACCGGCATCGACATCCGCGATGGCCTGCAGATGGAGTGCATCGGCTGCGCCGCCTGCATCGACGCCTGCGATTCGATCATGGATAAAATGGGTTATGCCCGGGGCTTGATCAGTTACACCTCCGAACATCAGTTGCAGGGTGGCAAGACCCACCTGCTGCGGCCACGCCTGATCGGCTACAGTGCCGTGCTGCTGGTGATGATCGCCGCCCTGGTGATGGCACTGGTGCAACGGCCCATGGTCTCGCTGGACGTCACCAAGGACCGTGGCATGTTCCGGGAGAACAGCCAGGGGTTGATCGAGAACATCTACAGTTTGAAGATCATCAACAAGACCCAGCAGCGCCAGGATTACCGCGTACAACTGGTGGATGGTGAAGGCTTCCAGCTACAGGGCAAGACCGAGATCAGCCTGGAGCCAGGAGAGATCACGGATGTGCCGGTGTCTGTGGCGCTGACCCGTGACAAGCCGACCAGCAGCTCGCAAACCATCCGTTTCAAGGTGACGGATATCGACGAGCCAAGTGTTTATAGTGTCGCCGACAGCCGTTTTGTCGCGCCGCTGAACCGCTGACCCACGCAATCCCCCTGTGGGAGCAGGCTAGCCCTCTCCCACATTTTGACCGCTGTAGAACATTAGGATCACGATGAAACGCTACGAGAAATTTGCCGACGACATCGCTGAACTGATCCGCTCCGGCGTCCTCGGGCCGGGCCAGCGGGTGCCGTCGGTGCGCTATGCCAGCCAGACCTATGGCGTCAGCCCCTCCACGGTGTTCCAGGCCTATTACCTGCTGGAGCGCCGCGGCCTGATCCGGGCGCGGCCGCGCTCCGGGTATTTCGTCAATACCCACGCGCCCAGCCCGTTTTCGGAGCCGGCAGTCAGCGCCCATGTTCACGAATCCACCGAGGTGGACGTCAGTGAGCTGGTGTTCTCGGTACTGGATTCGATCAAGGATCCGCAGACCGTGCCCTTCGGCTCGGCCTTCCCCAGCCCGACGCTGTTCCCCCTGCAACGCCTGGCCCGCTCCATGGCCAGCGCCAGCCGCGAAATGGACCCGCGCATGGTGGTCACGGACATGTCGCCGGGCAACCCGCAACTGCGTCGGCAAATCGCCCTGCGCTACATGGTCGGTGGCTTGATGCTGCCCATGGAAGAGCTGCTGATCACCAACGGCGCCCTGGAAGCGCTGAACCTGTGCCTGCAAGCGGTGACTGAGCCTGGCGATCTGGTGGCCATCGAAGCCCCGGCGTTTTATGCCTGCCTGCAAGTGTTGGAGCGCTTGAAGCTCAAGGCCGTGGAAATTCCGGTGCATCCGCGTGATGGCATTGACCTGAAGGTGCTGGCCCAGACCCTGGAGCGCTACCCGATCAAGGCCTGCTGGTGTATGACCAGCTTCCAGAACCCCATGGGTGCGACCATGCCCGAGGCCAAGAAGCAGGAGCTGGTCGAGTTGTTGCGCGGGCACCAGGTGCCGCTGATTGAAGACGATGTGTACGCCGAACTGTACTACGGTCAACAGGCGCCCAAGCCGGCCAAGGCCTTCGACACTGAAGGCCTGGTGATGCACTGCGGTTCCTTCGCCAAGAGCCTGGCCCCGGGCTATCGCGTGGGCTGGGTTGCGGCAGGCCGCTACGCGCAAAAGATTGAACGTCTGAAGCTGATGACCTCGCTATGCGCCTCGATGCCGGCCCAGGCGGCCATTGCCGACTATCTGCAACACGGCGGCTACGACCGCCACCTGCGCAAATTGCGTTATGCCCTGGAAGAACAGCAAAGTGCCATGCTCGCGGCCATCGCCCGTTACTTTCCGGCGCAAACCCGGGTCAGTCAGCCCGCCGGCGGATATTTCCTGTGGCTGGAGCTGCCGGAGCAGACCGACTCGCTGAAACTGTTCCAGATGGCCCTGGCCCAGGGCATCAGCATTGCACCGGGGCCGATCTTTTCGCCGACCCAGCGTTTTCGTAACTGTATCCGTCTGAATTACGGCAGCCCCTGGGATGAAACAGCGGAAAAGGCCATGGAGACGCTGGGGCGGATTGTGCGTTCGTTTTGAAAAACGCCTTGAAATAGATCAGCTCAACGGTGCCGTTGGACCGCGTGATTGCGCGGTTTAACATTCGCCTCTTTTCACTCAAAAAAGAGAGGTGCCATGAACAATGTCCTACCACCATTTTTTCATTTTCCATTGCCCATCCCGCCCAACTACATGCGGGTCGCAGAACAGCGCGCAGTCCGCCAACTGACTGGCCCCATGGGACGCCCTGCGGGGGATCACCGTTCGGCGGAAAGGATTATCGAACAGAGTGCGGTGTTGACGGACTACGTCGACGGCAACGATCGCTGGCAATTGGACCGGGATCTCAAGCGGCATCTGGGCGACTGGACGCAAGCCAATCCGGACCCGGACGCTCGCGCCAACGCCGCCTACGATCTGGATAAGGTGTTGCGCTTCATTGATAACCTGGACGAGTGCAAGCTCGACGGTAGTGAGGAGCGCAACGGCAAGATAGACGGGTTTTCCGAAAGGGGTGTGGTCATCCTGCACAACTCCGAGGCTGACCGCCTGGACCAGTTCGCCCGCAAAGGCTACTCGGTGCTGCCCACCTTTTGACGCGTTACGGCAGGCCTGCTAGCGGCCGCCCCCCACGTCAATAAACGTCCCGGTGGCGTAGGACGCCTTGTCCGACAACAGCCAGACAATCGCTTCCGCCACTTCATCCGGGCGCCCGCCGCGGGCCATGGGAATGCCGGACTCAAGCTTGCTGACCCGATCCGGGTCGCCGCTCAGGGCATGGAACTCGGTGTAGATATAGCCGGGGCGCACGGCATTGACACGAATCCCCTCGCCCGCCACTTCCTTGGACAGGCCAACGGTGAAGCTGTCCAGCGCGCCCTTGGACGCCGCATAGTCCACATACTCACCGGGCGCGCCAATGCGCGAGGCCACCGACGAGACGTTGACGATGCTGCCACCCTGCCCGCCATGCTTGGGCGACATGCGCAGCAGCGCATGCTTGGCACACAGGATCGGCCCTAGCACGTTGGTCTTGAGGACTTTCAGGATACGGAATTCGGACATCTCATCGACCCGTGATTTATGCCCGACGGTCCCGGCATTGTTGACCAGCGCGGTGACGCGCCCCAGTTCGGTGTCGACGCGGTTGAACAGGCTGATCACTTCGTCTTCGATGCTGACATCGGCGCGCACCGCAATGGCCTGGGCACCGAGTGCGCGCACTTGCTCCAGTACCCGCAGAGCGGCGGCTTCATCGGACTGGAAATTGATGCAGATGCGATAGCCCTGTCGGGCCGCCAGCAAGGCTGTGGCGGCGCCGATCCCACGACTGCCACCGGTGATGATGACGACTTTGTCCATGCGTAGTGACTCCCCATTCAACCTGAGCTGTTGGATCCAAGAATACCTGCGCCTGCCAGGTTTTGCATGGACCGGGGTCAATTGATCTCACGGTGGGGTCAAGCGCTCCCTGGCCACGATGGCGCTCATAAAGGTATCCGCCGGCAGTGGGTGGCCCAGCAGGTAGCCTTGCAGCGAGTTACAGCCCAGGCGCGTGAGGAAATCCTGCTGCATGTCGGTCTCGACCCCCTCGGCAACGATGCGCAGGCCCAGGGCCTGGCCCAGGGCGACAATTGCCGAGACGATGGCGGCATCGTCGCTGTCGTGCTCCAGGTCGCGCACAAAGCCACGGTCGATTTTCAGCTCATTGGCCGGCAGGCGCTTGAGGTACATCAGACTGGAGTAGCCGGTGCCAAAGTCGTCAATGGACAAATCCACGCCCATTTCCGAGAGTTCCTGCAACACCCGCATGCTCGCATCGGCATCGCTCATAGCCGTGGTTTCGGTGATTTCCAGGGTCAGGCTATTGGCCGGCAACTGGTGGCGCTGCAGGGCGTTGGCCACACTGGTGACCAGCCCGGCATGGCAGAACTGCAGGGCCGACAGGTTCACCGCAATACGCCAGTCCCGGTACCCCTGGGCAAACCACACCTGCATTTGCCGGCATGCTTCGTTGAGCACCCAATCGCCGATGGCGATGATCACCCCGGTTTTTTCCGCCAACTCGATAAACTTGTCCGGCAGCAACAGGCCGTGTTGTGGGTGCTCCCAGCGCAACAGGGCTTCGGCACCGATGGCGCGACCGCTGAGGGCGTCGAACTTGGGCTGGTAGTACAGGCGCAACTGCTGCTGTTCAACCGCCTTGCGCAAATCCTGCAACAGTTGCAGTTGCTTGCGCGCATTGGTGTTCATTGACACATCAAAAAAGCTGTAGCCGTTCTTGCCCATGCTCTTGGCGTGATACATCGCCGCATCGGCATTCATCAACAGTTCCTGGGGCGTTGCGCCGTTACCGGGGAACAGGGCAATGCCGACACTGGCAGAGATGCTCAAGTCATGCTCGGCTACGCGGAACGATTGGTTGATCAATCCCACCTGGCGTTCGGCCAGACGCAGCGCATCGTCGGGCTGGCTCAACTGCACCAGCAACACGAACTCATCGCCGCCGATCCGCGCCAGGGTGTCCTGACCGCGCAGGTCTTCGCGCAGGCGCAGGCCCACCTCGCGCAGCAATTGGTCACCCAGATGATGGCCGAAGGCGTCATTGACCGGTTTAAAACCGTCGAGGTCGATAAACATCAGGGCAAAACACCCACCTTGCTCCGCCACCAACTGGGTGGCCTGCTGAATGCGATCGGCCAGCAGCGTACGGTTTGGCAGGCCGGTCAGCGTGTCGTGCAGGGCCAGGTGGGTGAGTTCCTGGTTGGCCAGGCTCAAGGAATCGGCCAACACAGCGGTGCGTGCTTCCAGGCGCGCATCGAGCAAGGAGGTCAATAGCGCGAAGGCCAGGATTGCCAGGGTGGTCACCAACACTAGATTGTCCAGGCCGGTGCCGCTCAGGCCATCCACCGACGCCCCGCAAAAACTGCCATCGGCAAAACGCGCCGCCGCCATGCCGGTGTAATGCATGCCGACGATGGCCACGCCCATCACCACCGCCGCAGCGCTCCGTGCCAGGCGTACATAGGGGGTGTTGCGCCGCAGTTTGAAGGCAATCCATAACGCGGCGGCCGAGGCCCCCACGGCAATCAGCAATGAGGCGATGAACAAGGTGGGGTCGTAGTCGATGCCCGGCATCATGCGCATGGCGGCCATGCCGGTGTAGTGCATGGTGCTGATCCCCGCCCCCATGATCAAGGCGCCAAACCCCAGTTGCCAGGCCGGCAGACGCGGTTGGTTGACCAGCCACAGGGCGAAGCCACTGGACAGGACGGCGATCAACAGCGACAGCGCCGTTATGCCGATGTCGTAGCCCAGGGCAATCGGCAGGCGAAACGCCAACATCCCGATAAAGTGCATCGACCACACGCCAATCCCCATGGCCAGGGCGCCGCCGGCCATCCACAGGTACACAGCCCGGCCCTTGGCGGTGGCAATCCGACCGGTCAGGTCCAGAGCGGTATAGGACGCCAGGATGGCCACAAACAGGGAGATCAGGACCAACGCGGGGGAATAACTGCCGGTAAGCATGTGACGTCTCATGGATGACGATGCGAACGGCGTCCGTGCCGGGGGAAAGTCGGGGATTGTAGCGAGAATAATTCTCGTACAGGTGGAATATTGTCACAAGGCCATTACTGAAAATGTATGGCCTGGGGAGGGGCGAAACTACAGTCGGTGGAAGCGGGCTTGCCCGCGATGGCGTCAGCAATAACCCCTGAGGGTTTATCAGCTGTTCATCCGTTATCGTTGACGACCATCGCCGACAGGGTCAGGGTTTTTCGTTTGGCTCCAACTGGCCATCCCAACCACCACCCAGCGCTGCAATCAGTTGCACGCTGGCCACCAGCCGGGTTTGCAGCAAGGTCAGCACGGTACGTTCGTTGCTCAACGCCGTCGCCTGGACGTTGACCACATCCAGGTAGGCAATCAGGCCGGCCTTGTACTGGTTCTGGGTCAGGCGCAGAGATTCCCGCGCGGACTCCAGGGCCTCGTTGCTCACGCCCGCCTCGTCTTCCAGAACCTTGAGCTGGACCATGTAGTTTTCCACCTCGCGGAAACCGTCGAGTACGGTCTGGCGGTACTTGGCCACGGTTTCGTCGTAGGACGCTTCGGCGCGGTCAACTTCTGCCGAGCGCTGCCCGCCGTCGAACAGGGTCATCGCCAGTTTCGGCCCCACCGACCAGAAGCGGTTGGGCAGGCTGATCCAGTCGGCATAGGTGCTGCTGGAGTAACCACCGGCCAGACTCAGGGTCAGGTCGGGGTAGTAGGCGGTTTTCGCCACGCCGATATTGGCGTTGGCGGCAATCACTGCGCGCTCCGCCGAGGCAATATCCGGGCGGCGTTCCAGCAGTTGCGATGGCAGGTTGGCAGGAATCTGCGGCAGTGCCGGTATGTCCTTGCTCACCGCCAGGTTGAACATGGCAGGAGGTTCGCCGATCAATACCGCGATGGCGTTTTCCAGTTGCGCCCGTTGCCAAACCAGGTCGATCAGACTGGCCTGGGTACTCTTGAGCTGGGTCTGGGCCTGGGCGACAGCGTCCTTGCCTGAGACACCGGCGCGGTACTGGTTCTGGGTCATTTGCAGCGAGCGCTGATAGGTCTCGACGGTGGTTTGCAGCAAGCGCGTCTGTTCGTCCATGACCCGCAATTGCAGGTAGTTCTGCACCAGTTCCGACTGCTGGCTCAGGCGCATGGCCGCCAGGTCGGCGGCGCTGGCTTGGGCGCTGGCGTCGCTGGCTTCCAGGCCTCGGCGTAATTTGCCCCAGATATCGGCTTCCCAGCTCACCCCCAACTGGGTGTTGAGGGTGTCGCGGATACCACTGCTGGAGCTGCTCAAGCTCGCATTACTGCTACCCGTGCCCTGGCTGGCGCGGGTTTTCCCGGCGCTCAGGTCGACGGTCGGAAAGAACGCGCCACGGGAGCTGCGTGCCGTGGCCTGGGCCTGGCGGTAGCGGGCTTCGGCCTGGGCCACGGTCTGGTTGGCGTTGTTGAGCTTGTCCACCAGGCTGTTGAGTTGCTGGTCGCCATACAGCTCCCACCAGGCGCCACGGGCCAGGGCATCGCTGGGGGCGGCCTGGCGCCAGCCCTGGGCTTCTTTGTACTGCGCCGGCTCGGCAACTTGCGGGCGCTGGTAATCGGGGCCGATGGCGCAGGCGCTGAGGAACACGGCGCAAAACATCACCGTCAGTGCAGGGGCCCGGAAAACAATTGATTCGGTCATAGCGGAGTGTCCAGGGCAGCGTCGGTACGCACCCCGCGCCAGCCGTTGAAACGGTGGCGCAGGCGGTCGAGATAGAGGTAAACCACCGGGGTGGTGTAAAGGGTCAGGATCTGGCTGAAGACCAGCCCGCCGATAATGGTCAGGCCCAGGGGCTGGCGCATTTCCGCGCCTTCGGCGGTGCTCAGCAGCAACGGCAAGGCCCCGAGGATCGCCGCCAGGGTGGTCATCAGGATCGGCCGCAAGCGCAGCAAACAAGCACTGCGTATGGATTCCAGGGGCTGCATGCCTTCCTTGCGCTCCAGCTGCAGGGCCAGGTCGATCATCAGGATCGCGTTTTTCTTCACCACGCCAATCAGCAGGAACAGACCCAGTAGCGAGATCAGGCTGAACTCGCCGCCCAGCACGTAGATCGACAACAGCGCGCCGACCCCGGCCGAGGGCAGGGTCGAGAGGATGGTCAGCGGGTGAATGTAGCTTTCATAGAGAATCCCCAGCACCAGGTACACCGCGACCAATGCGCCGAGGATCATGAAGGGCTGGCTTTTCTGGGTGGCGGCGAAGGCATCGGCGGTGCCGGCCATCTTGGCGATCACGTCTTCCGGCAAGCCGACCTTGGCAATCGCCCGCTCGATGGCGGCCGTGCCCTGCTCCACCGTGACCCCGGGCGCCATGTCGAAGGCAATGTCTTCGGAGGCAAACTGCCCTTCGTGGCTGACGCGGTCGTTGGCCAGGCTGTTTTCGTAGTGGGCAATGGTCGACAGCGGAATTCGCGCGCCGTCAGCGGTAATCACCTGCACCTGATTGAGGGTGATCGGGTCCTGGGCGTATTTCGGATTGACCTCCATCACCACCCGGTACTGGTTGAGGCTGTCATAAATGGTGGAAATCTGCCGCTGGCTGTAGGCGTTGTTCAGCACCGAGGTAACCATGTTCATGTCTACGCCCAGGCGCTTGGCCTGATCGCGATCGACAATCAGCGTCACCTGTTGCGCACCCCGCCCTTCGCGGGCGTCGATGGCGGTTAGTTCCGGCAACTCGCGCAGCGCGGCGACCACTTTCGGGTACCACAGGCGCAAGGCCGCCAGGTCGCCACTTTGCAGGATGTAGGAATATTGCGAAGACGTCTGGTCGCGGCCACCACCAAATTGCAGGTCCTGGTCGGCCATCAGCATCAAGCGGCCACCGGGTACCAGGGGCACGTTCTTGCGCAAGCGCTCGATCACCGCCTGGGCCGACAGCTGGCGTTCCTTGATCGGCTTGAGGCGCACCAGCATCACCGCGTTGTTGGTGCCGTTGCTGCCACCGATAAAACCCGCCACGCTTTCCACTGCCGGGTCTTGCAACACGGCTTTGCGGAAGATCTCCATCTTCGGCTGCATGACGCTGAATGACAGGCCGTCATCGCCGCGCACAAAACCGATCAATTGCCCGGTGTCCTGTTGCGGCATAAAGGTTTTGGGCACCACCACATACAGCGCGATATTCACCCCGATGGTCACGAACAGGCTGAGCAGGGTCAGCCGCTTGTGCCGCAGCACCCAGTCCAGACTACGGGCGTAACCCGCGACCATATGGTCGTTGACCTTCTGGCTCCAGCGCTGCAAACCGGTCTCCTGCCCTTTGACATGGGGCTTGAGCCAGCGCGCGCAGAGCATCGGGGTCAGGGTCAGCGAAACCACCAGCGACACAATGATCGCCGCCGCCAGGGTGATGGAAAATTCACGGAACAGGCTGGTGACAATCCCGCCCATAAACAGGATCGACAGGAACACCGCCACCAGCGACACGTTCATCGACAGCAGGGTAAAACCGACCTCCTTGGCCCCCAGGTACGCTGCCTTCATTGGCGCGATACCGTTGTCGATATGCCGGGAAATGTTCTCCAGCACCACGATGGCATCGTCCACCACCAGGCCGGTGGCGAGGATCAGGGCCATCAGCGACAGGTTGTTCAGGGAAAATCCATAGAGGTACATGATCGCAAAAGTGCCCACCAGCGACACCGGCACCGCCAGGGTCGGGATCAGCGAGGCGCGGAAGTTGCCGAGGAACAGGTACACCACCAGGATCACCAGGGCCACGGCAATCAGCAGGGTCATTTCTGCCTCATGCAGGGTGGCGGTGATCACCGGCGAACGATCCATGGCCAGGTTGAGCTTGACGCTGGACGGCAATACCGCCTGCAACGCCGGCAACTGGGCCTTGATCTGCTTGACGGTCTCGATGATGTTGGCGCCGGACTGGCGGTTGATCACCAGCAACACCGCTGCATCATTGTTGAAAAAACCGCTGTTGTAGCGGTCTTCGACGCCATCGCTGATCTTCGCCACATCGCTCAGGCGCAAGGCGGCACCGTCCTGGTAGCGGATCAGCAGCGGCTCATAATCCTTGGCCTTTTCCAGCTGGTCATTGGCCTGGATCTGCCAGTTGCGCTCGCCATCTTCCACCGAGCCCTTGGGCCGGCGCACGTTGGCATTGGCAATGGTGTCGCGCACCTCATCCAGGGACACGCCGTACTGGTCGAGGGCCTTGGGCTCCAGCTCGATGCGCACCGCCGGCAGGGAGCTGCCGCCGATCTGCACCTCGCCCACACCCGGTACCTGGGACAGGCTTTGCGAGAGGATGGTGGACGCCAGGTCGTAGAGCTGGCCCTTGGGCAACACGTCCGAGGTCAGCGACAGCACCATGATCGGCGCCTGGGACGGGTTGATCTTCCTGTAGGTGGGCATGCTGCGCATGCCGCTGGGCAACAGGTTGCGCGAGGCGTTGATTGCCGCCTGCACTTCCCGCGCCGCGCCGTTGATATCACGGTCGGAGTCAAACGCCAGAATCACCCGGGTCGAGCCCTGGCTGGACGAACTGCTGAGGGTGGTGACCCCGGCAATCGCGCCAAAGGACCGTTCCAGCGGCGTGGCCACGGTAGACGCCATCACTTCCGGGCTCGCGCCAGGCAGGCTGGCAGAGACCACAATCACCGGGAAGTCGATCTGCGGCAACGGCGACACTGGCAGCAGGCTGAAACTGACGCCACCCAGCAACATGATCGCCAGGCTCAGCAGCATGGTGGCTACCGGCCGGCGGATAAAAGGTCCGGACAGGTTCATGGCTCAACCGGCTCCAGCGCTTCGGACTTGCGCCAGCGACGGCCAAGGCGGTCGAAGTACAGATAGATCACCGGCGTGGTAAACAGCGTGAGGATCTGGCTCAACAGCAAGCCACCGACCATCACCAGGCCCAGGGGTTGGCGCAACTCTGCGCCGGAGCCGGTGGCCAGCATCAAGGGCACCGCACCGAACAGCGCCGCCAGGGTGGTCATCAGGATCGGCCTGAAACGCAACAACGCCGCCTGGTAGATTGCGGTCTGCGGGTCCAGGCCCTGGTTGCGTTCGGCGTCGAGGGCGAAGTCAATCATCATGATCGCGTTCTTCTTCACGATGCCGATCAGCAGGATGATGCCGATGATCGCGATCATCCCCAGGTCATTGCCCGTGAGCAGCAACGCCAGCAAGGCCCCCACCGCTGCCGATGGCAAGGTCGAGAGGATGGTGATCGGGTGGATATAGCTCTCGTACAGCACGCCCAGCACGATATACATGGTCACCACTGCCGCCAGGATCAGCAGCAACGTACTCGACAGCGAGGCTTCGAACGCCTGGGCGGCGCCCTGGAACTGGGTCTGCACGCCGACCGGCATGCCAATGTCCTTCTGCACCTGGTTGATCAGCTCCACACCCTTGCCCAGGGCCACGCCGGGGGCCAGGTTGAATGACATCATTACTGCGGGGAACTGGCCGATATGGGTAATCGCCAACTGCGCCTGGCGCTGCTCGATGCGGGCCAGGCTGGACAGGCGCACCTGGCCGCCATCGGTGGTTTTCACATGGATCTGGTTCAGCGCGTCCGGCCCCAGGCTTTCGCCGGACTGGGCCTGCAGCACCACGCGGTACTGGCTGGCCTGGGTGTAGATCGTGGAAATCTGCCGCTGGCCGAAGGCGTCGTACAGGGCGTCGGTGATATTGGCTACCGACACGCCCAGGCGCGAGGCCGCGTCGCGGTCGATCACCATGTACACCTGCAAGCCTTTGTCCTGCAGGTCGCTGGCCACATCGGTGAGTTCCGGGTACTGGCTCAGGGCCTGTACCAGCTTGCCGCTCCACAGGGCCAGCAGGTCGGCATCCGGGGAGGACATGCTGAATTGGTACTGGGTGCGGCTGACACGGTCTTCGATGGTCAGGTCCTGCACCGGCTGCATAAACAGACGGATCCCCACCAGTTTGTCCAGTGTCGGTTGCAGGCGTGCAATCACCTCGACGGCGCTCAAGTCCCGCTCTTTATGGGGCTTGAGGTTGATCAGCAGGCGGCCGCTATTGAGGGTGGCGTTATCGCCATCGACGCCAATGTAGGAAGAAAGACTTTCCACTGCGGGATCTTCGAGGATGATCTTCGCCAGCTCCTGCTGGCGCTGGCTCATGGCCGCAAAGGATATCGACTGGGGTGCCTCGGAAATGCCCTGGATCACCCCGGTGTCCTGCACCGGGAAGAAGCCCTTGGGCACCACCAGGTACAACACCACCGTCAGGCCCAGGGTGGCAATGGCCACCAACAGGGTCAGCGGCTGATGCTTGAGCACCCATTGCAGCTTGCGCCCGTAGGCGGCAACCAGCCAGTCGATCCACGCGCCACTGGCCTTGTAGAAACGCCCTTGTTCTGCTTCCTTGGGTTCGCGTTTGAGCAGGCGTGCGCACATCATCGGCGTCAGGGTCAGGGACACCACCAGGGAAATCAGGATCGCCACCGCCAGGGTGATGGCAAATTCGCGGAACAGCCGCCCGACCACATCGGCCATGAACAGCAGCGGGATCAACACCGCGATCAGCGACAGGGTCAGGGAAACCAGGGTGAAGCCGATCTGCTTGGCGCCCTTGAGCGCGGCCGCCATCGGCGTCTCGCCTTCCTCGATATAGCGGGAAATGTTCTCCAGCATCACGATGGCATCGTCCACCACAAACCCGGTGGCGATGGTCAGGGCCATCAGCGTCAGGTTATTGATGGAGAAGCCAGCCAGGTACATCACGCCAAAGGTGCCGATCAGCGACAACGGCACGGCAATCGACGGGATGATGGTGGCGCTGAAACGGCGCAGGAACAGGAACGTCACCATTACCACCAACGCAATGGCGATCAGCAGTTCATGCTGCACATCGGTGACCGAGGCGCGGATGGTCTGGGTGCGGTCGGTGAGTACCGTCACGTCGAGACCGGCTGGCAGGTTGTCGGTGATGCTCGGCAGCAGCGCCTTGATCCGGTCCACCACCTCGATCACGTTGGCGCCCGGCTGGCGCTGGATATTGAGCAATACGGCCTGGTTTTCATTGGCCCAGGCGGCTAGGCGTTCGTTTTCTGCGCCATCGACGATTTGCGCGACGTCTTTGAGGCGCAGCGGTGCACCGTTGCTGTAGGCCAGGATCAGTTCGGCGTACTGCTCGGGCGATACCAACTGGTCGTTGGCATCGAGCATCGACACCCGTGTCGGGCCGTCGAAGTTGCCCTTGGGTTGGTTGACGTTGGAGGCGGCGATCAGGCTGCGTACGTCGGCCAGGTTCAAGCCATTGGCCGCCAGGGCCTCGGGGTTGACCTTGATCCGCACGGCCTGGCGCTGGCCGCCGGCGATGCTGACCATGCCCACGCCGCTGATCTGCGCGATCTTTTGCGCCATGCGCGTATCGACCAGGTCATTGAGCTTGGGCAACAGCATGGTCTTGGAGGTGACGGCCAGGGTCAGTACCGGGGTATCGGCCGGGTTGACCTTGTTGTACACCGGCGGCGCCGGCAGGTCCGAGGGCAACAGGTTGCTGGCCGCGTTGATCGCCGCCTGCACCTGTTGCTCGGCCACGTCCATATTGACGTCGAGGTTGAAGCGCAGGGTCAGGACCGAGGCCCCGCCGGAACTGGTGGAGGCCATCTGCGTCAGGCCCGGCATTTGCCCGAACTGGCGTTCCAGGGGCGCGGTGACCGCGCTGGTCATCACGTCCGGGCTGGCGCCGGGGTACAGGGTCATGACGCGGATGGTCGGGTAATCCACCTGGGGCAAGGCCGACACCGGCATCAAGCGATAGGCGATCAGGCCAGCCAGGACAATGGCCAGCATGCTCAGGGTGGTGGCAACGGGCCTGAGGATAAACAGCCGTGACAGGTTCATGCGCCGGCCTTTTGCGCCTTGCCGGCGTCAGCCGCCGGGCTGCCTTCGCCTTGTGCCGCGGGTTTGCCCTGCAAGTGTTCGGTCGGGCCGGTGGGCACCTGGTTGCTGTCGTTGACCACTTCCACATCGGTGCCATCTTTCAGGCGATCGGTGCCTTCCAGCACTACGCGATCGCCGGCGGCCAGGCCTTCCTTGACCACGGTGTTCTGGCCATCGGTCTCACCAATCACCAGGGTGCGAATCTTGACCTTCTTGTCACCGTCCAGGGCGTAGACAAAGGTGCCATTGGTGCCGAACTGGATCGCGGCCGAAGGTACCAGCACCACGTTTTTCAGGGTGTCGGCCAGCAGCCGCACGTTGACGAACTGGTTGGGGAACAGCACCTGGTCGTGGTTATCGAAGCGCGCCTTGAATTTCAGGGTGCCGGTGGTGACGTCGATCTGGTTGTCCAGGCTTTGCAGCACACCGGTGGCTTGCAGTTGCAGGTCGCCACGGTCCCAGGCCTGCACCGGCAGCTTGTTGCCACCGCGATAGCGGGCCAGTACGGTTTGCAGGGTGTTTTCCGGCAAGGTGAACGCCACGCTGATTGGCTGGGTCTGGGTGATGATCGCCAGGGCGGTGGTGTCATTAGCCGCCACCAGGTTACCGACGTCCAACTGGCGCAAGCCAACGCGCCCGGAAATCGGCGCACGGATCTTGGTGAACTCAAGGTTGAGCTTGGCGTCATCCACCGCCCCCTGGTTGGTCTTGACCGTGCCCTGGTATTGCAGGACCAGCGCGGCAGCGGTGTCCAGGGTCTGCTTGGCGATGCTGTCCTGTTCGTAGAGGCCGCGATAACGCTCAAGGTCAACCTGAGCGTTTTTCAATTGCGCCTGGTTTTGCATCAGTGTGCCCTGGGCCTGGAGCAAGGCATTCTGATAACTGCGCGGGTCGATTTCCGCCAGCAGGTCGCCGGCCTTGACCATCTGCCCCTCTTCAAAGGCGATCTTGACCAGCTCCCCCCCGACCCGGCTGCGCACATTGATGGTGTTCAAGGCCGTCACCGTCCCCAGTGCCTTGTAGTACACCGGGAAATCCCCTGCGACCGCGGGTGCGACACGTACCGGCACCGCCGCACCCGAGCCGCCGAAGCCGGGACGCATCATCCCGGTCTTGCTGGTCCTGGCTGCCGGGGCCTCCTTCTGGGCGGTGCCGGTCGGCCAGAATTTCCAGCACAGGAAGGCAACAACCAACAGGACGAGCAAGCCAAACAGCCAGCGGCGGGAACTACGGGGGGACGATTGCATGGATTGATCAACCATTGGAGGCGAGGGCTTCTACTGTGGGAGGCTGAAAGATAAGCACTGGGGCGCGTTTAGAAAAGCGCCTTTACCGGCTATTTACCTTCAGGCTTACAAACATTTACTTTTCGTGGGGCAACATCAGCTATTTGGCCTAAACCGCTGAAGCACAAATAAAAACGGCCTGGACTAGGCCAGGCCGCAAGCATGCATCATACGTGTTACTGCAAAGCGACAGTAACGCGCTGCCGCAATTACTTCAGTACAGCCAGGGCCGCTTCGTAGTTTGGCTCTTCGGCGATTTCGCCAACCAGCTCGCTGTGCAGCACCTTGTCGTTTTCGTCCAGTACCACCACGGCGCGGGCGGTCAGGCCCTTGAGGGCGCCGTCGGCAATGGATACACCGTAGTCAACGGCAAAATCGGCGCTGCGGAAGTCCGACAGACTCTTCACGTTTTCCAGGCCTTCGGCGCCGCAGAAACGCGCCTGGGCAAATGGCAGGTCGGTGGAGATGCACAGTACAACGGTGTTGTTCAGCTCGTTGGCCTGGGCATTGAACTTGCGTACCGACGTGGCGCAGGTCGGGGTGTCAACGCTTGGGAAGATGTTCAGTACTTTGCGCTTGCCGGCGAAAGTCGCCAGGGTGACGTCCGACAGATCGCCTGCGGTCAGGGAAAAGTCGAGGGCCTGGCTACCGATTTGCGGCAACTGGCCTTCAACCTGGACCGGGTTGCCTTTGAGGGTGACTTGAGCCATGAACGGAATCCTTATGCTGGGTTAGACGAAACGAATTCGAGAGGCGGAAGTTAACCACAAAGTGCGAATGACACCTATGGCCGAACACAAAATGTCATGACTGCGCCCGCGCCGGGCTGCTGTGGTTTAATTGCGCCGCGTTTGCCTGCCCTTGAAGGAATTCACCGTTGAAAAGTCAGCCTGCCACCCACGTCCTGGTTATCGGTTACGTCTGGCCGGAGCCCCGCTCCTCGGCCGCCGGCGGGCATATGATGCAGATCCTGGAAAGTTTTCTGGCGCAAGGCTGGGCCATCACCTTCAGCAGCCCGGCCGCTATCGGTGAACACAAGGCTGACCTGGCGGCACTGGGTATCCGCGAATGCGCCATCGAGCTCAATAACTGCAGTTTCGACGACTTTATCCGTGAACTGGCCCCGGATATCGTGTTGTTCGATCGCTTTATGATGGAGGAGCAGTTCGGCTGGCGGGTGGAGAAGCATTGCCCGGATGCCCTGCGCGTCCTGGAAACCTCGGACTTGCAAAGCCTGCGCGATGCCCGCCAGCAGCGCCTGAAAGACTACCTGAAGCAGCAGCCACACGCGGATGACTTCAGCCCCGTGTTCGCCCCGGCCCTGGACGAAGAGTTCCAGAGGATGGCCGATACCGACCTGGCCAAGCGCGAGATCGCGGCGATCTACCGCTGTGATATCAGCCTGATGATTTCCGATGTGGAGATCCAACTGCTCACCGAACAGTTCAAGGTGCCCGCCGCCCTGCTCCACTGGTGCCCGTTGATGATCGACGCCCCCAGCGAGGGGTTTATCCCCTATGAGGACCGCGCGCATTTCCTGAGCATCGGTAACTTCCGCCACGCCCCCAACTGGGATGCGGTGCTCTGGATGAAAAACAGCCTCTGGCCGTTGATTCGCCAGCAGCTCCCCGGCGCCCAGTTGCACATCTATGGTGCCTACACCCCCCCCAAGGCCACCGCGCTGCACAATCCGGCCCAGGGTTTTCATGTGATGAACTGGGCCGAGGACGCCCTGCAAGTGATGTCGGCTGCGCGCATCTGCCTGGGCCCGTTGCGCTTCGGTGCCGGGATCAAGGGCAAGCTGGCCGATGGCATGCTCTGCGGCACCCCGAGCATTACCACCCCCATCGGCGCCGAAGGCATGACCGACGGGCAGCCCTGGCCCGGGACGGTCGCCCAGAGCGCCACGGCCCTGGCCGCCGCCGCCGTGGCGCTATACGAAGATCGGCAAGCCTGGACCGAGGCCCAGGCCAATGGCCGTGCGCTGCTGGCCCGTCGCTTTGCCCCGCAGGTCCACGGGCCCGCACTGGTTGAACGCCTGCAACATTGCCTGGGCGAACTGGCGCAGCACCGGCGCAACAACTTTACCGGCAGCATGTTGCGCCACCACCTGCATAAAAGTACCCAGTACATGGCGCAGTGGATCGAGGCAAAAAACCGCGCTCTTTAAACACCGACGCTGGCGAGGTGGCGCGCAACGGGGCATTATCGGCTGCGCAACCACAATAAAAGCGACGCCAGCATGAGCCGAGCAACGCGCATCACCGACCCTTCCTACGAGTTGATGGACGATCACAACGGCCTGTCCATCATCTATCGCCAGCATGGCTTCCCCTGCCCGCTGGTGCGCTGGCACTTCCACAAGGAGTACGAGTTGCACCTGATTGTCGCCAGCTCCGGCAAGGTGTTTATCGGCGACTATATCGGCAACTTCCACCCGCAAAGCCTGTTCCTTACCGGCCCCAACTTGCCCCACAACTGGATCAGCCAGGTGGAGGAAGACGAAGTGGTGCCCAAGCGCGACATGTTGGTGAATTTCACCGATGAGTTGCTGGAAGGCGGCAGCCAGGTCTTCACTGAACTCAAGAGCCTCTCGCCGCTGTTGGAGCGGGCACAATACGGCATTGAGTTCCGCTGCCAAAAGACCATCGCCCAGGCGTTGACCTTGATGCAGCGCATCGAAGACACCCATGGGATGGCGCGGCTGGGGCATTTTTTTGTGCTGCTGGAGGCGCTCTGTGCCTGCGAGGACTACCAAGTGCTGTCGGGAGGAGCCACCGCGCAGTTGGCCGATGAGCACAGCATCGACAGGACCAACCGTGCGGTGGACTACATTTTTGCCCATTACGCGCGGGAATTGTCCCTGGAAGAAGTCGCACACTACCTGGGGATGAAACCCACCTACTTTTCCCGGGTGTTCAAGCAAGCCACCGGCCGCACCTTCATCGAGTTCGTCAATCGCCTGCGGATCAGCAAGTCCTGCGAACTGCTGGCCGATGGCGATAAGGCCGTGACCGATGTGTGCTTCGAGTCGGGCTTCAACAACATCTCCAATTTCAACCGGCGCTTCCAGCAGCTCAAAGGCATGACGCCGTCGCATTACCGACGCCTGGCGGTACAGCGCCTGACCGAGCAGAACCTGGCCTGAGCGGCTGAGAACGCTTCATTCACAACCGCCCGTCGCCACTGTCAATTTTGACAGTTACCTGCACGACCACCTTGGGTGTGTGATGTCTTTGTCCAGTTTTCCTGCACAAGGAGCACCCTCGATGAAGAAGCCCGCGCCACCTACTCCGCCCGCTTTGCCTCGCCTGCCGCATAACCCCGAACCTGGGCAACCGACTGATGCAGACGAGTTGGCCCCACCCTTTGTCAGCGACCAGGTGATCCCGCTGCCGGGAGCTGCGCGTGGGCTCGGCATCAGCTCAACCCGGCCTTGGATGACCTTGCATTTACAGCGCTGGACCAAACTCGAGGTAGGTGACTCCTACAAGTTCTATATGGGCAGCGATCACTTTGCCATCGCCTCGGATCAGGTCAGGGATGAGGATCTGGACAAACATCTTTTGCAGCTGGTCATCTTTCCGGAGCTTATTCCGGAAAACTTTATCTATCCCTGTTTTGTCGAGGTCACTCGCAGAGGCACTGACATCCCCAGTACTTCCCCTCGTGAGACCTGGTATGTCAAGACCACTCGCCCGGGCGGGGTCAGTAAAGATCCTGCATTGTCCTATCACACCGAGCTGGTGATACACCTGCCGCCCGACCTGGTGGGCAATGATCTTGACCCCGAACGCGCCAAGGAGAACGTGGAACTGACAATCGACCCCTACCCCAATATCACGGTAGGTGACACTGCCGAAGTGCATTGGAACGGCCATCCGACCAAGCTGCGGATTGATGACGAGCATGTCGCCGGCATCAAGCCCATTACCGTGGTGATCCCTGAGTCAACCATCTATTTGGGCGGCAGTGGCGAGGTCATTATTCGCTTCCGGCTGTATGACAAGGTGTTCAACTATTCCGGTGAGCTGCAGCAGTGGTCGCAGGCCGTCACGGTGGTGAGCAATCTGGATCGTAAACTGCTCCCGGCAGCGCACTTCGTGGTAGGCGGGTACTCCGTCATTGACGTCAATCTCGATATCCATAGTTCAGGCTTCTTCTTGGAAATGGTGGTGCCCAGAAGGCTGCCTGATGGCACGCTGACACCGGCCGGGGCCTTGATTGTCGTGACGTTGAGCGGGGCCGATGCTGCGGGCGCGTCCTTTGAGAGGACCCTGGCGCCGTTTCCAGCGCGAATCGAGCTGTCGTCCACCGTCCCGATAGACCTGAAAGACCTCGAAGCAGTGCTCAATGGGCACATGCAGTTCGAATACACCCTGACAACAGCCGGTGGCGTGTTCCTCGCCCGCTCCCAGCGCCGGAACATTACGGTTCATGGTACGAAAAGCACGATGCCGGCGATGACCATCGAGCAGAACGAAGGCGGCAACATTGACCCTGAACATCCCTATATCAAAGTCATCTTTCCGCGCTACACCCCTTACGACCGCAACTACAACGTGACACTGCGTATGGAGGCGGTGCGGTCAGGAGGCGGCCTGGTGTTTTATGAAGAGACCTTATTGGCAGGCGCCGAGCCGCCGCCAGAGCGGTATCGGATTGTCCTCCAGGAAAAATTCGAACGTTTCGTCGGGCTTGGCCCCGTCCGGGTGTTCTACCTCGTCGATAACGGCACGACACAGGTCATGAACCCCGCCATCCAGGCCATACGCAAGTCCGAGGTACTGGAAGTGACCTTTGGCCTGCGCTATGCCGATCTCCCAGCGCCGCAGATGCAATATGTGGACGAGTTCAACAATCTGGACCCGGCGCGCATAAAAGGCGGCCTGGTCCAGGCGACCCTGCCGTACACACGAACGATCCCAGGCGATGTGTTCAAGTGGACCTTGCTGGGGGCTACCAGCAACGGTTCGGCCAGTGACGAGATTTCCCTCAACTCCGCAACGGCGGGCAAACCCGTGTTGTTCAACCTGGATGAGGCGCTGATCGTTGCCAGCAGGAATGGCGAAATTCGCTTCAGCTATTCGCTGGTGCCTGCCAGTGGCGGTGCCACGCGCTACTCGGAAGTGTTGACCGTCACCGTCGGTGAAGCCCTGGACCTGCTGCGGCCGGAAGTGTTGCAAGCCCAGCGCTATCCCGACCAACTGGTGCCCGAGGCCGCGCTGCACGGGGCGACCATTGCCGTCACCTACCCGCAGATGCTGTCCAGCCATCGGGTGCTCGCGTGTTGGACCGGTATCCCGGAGATTGGGACCCATTGTGAAACGAAGGATGGCAATACCTCCAAGACCGTGCACTTTGAGGTGCCCCCAGAGGTGATTGGGGCCAACCTCAATGGCTACGGGCGCTACATCGAGGTGCAGTACTTCGTCTTGTTAGGTGTCCATCAAAAACCTTCGCCGGTGCTGAGCCTGTACCTGCTGGCGCCTGTGCTGCCCCTGCCCTACCTCGAAGGCCATACCACCAGCGTGCTGGACATCAGCCGGTTGATCGGTACCGAACGCGCCATGGTCGAACGCTGGAGCTTTATCAGTCGCTATCAACGGATGTGGTTTGAACTCAGTGGCACGTATGCCAATGACACACCGTTCTACGCTGTGCTGTTCGACGGCGATCTGGTGACCTATACCGGCGAACAGAACGGTATCCAGTCACCGGCACCGGTACTTGAGCTGCGCCAGCTCAAGGATGGCTCGCAATTTCTCATGCGTTTTGGCGCGACGTTCGACCAAACCAACAACAAGTCCAATGCCCTGTGGTTCCCGGAACGCAGGTATACCGTCCAGGCCGTCCCGGCGCAGTTTCCGCTACCCGAATTGATGGGGGCTACCGGCTCTGGCAGCTCGGTGACCCTGTTGCCACTCGTCGCACAGTACGGGGCCAAGGTAAACGCGACGTATAGCCCGATGTATACCTCCGACAGACTCACCCTGGAGGTGGTCGGCGCGCCGGGAGCAGGCTCAGGGCTGATCGGACCAAAAGACGGAGAAACGGATGGAACGGTCACCTTCGACCTGCCGGCGGCGCTGATTGCAGCCAATATTGGCAACCATGACACCACCTTCACCTTGAAATATACGGTCTGGCGCAATGGCGAACTCCGTTCGTCTGCAGTGTTGACCGTTACGCTGAAGGCTATTCCTGCGGCCGAACTGAACAAAACCGTGATCCGTATTGATGAAGCAGCTAACGGCGTACTCAATGTGGACGAGTTGATCGGTGATGCAACAGCAAGGTTGGGGACTTGGCCGTTCATTGCCAGGAACCAGCCCGTATGGCTGCGCCTGATCGGTAACAAACCCGACGGCACGGCACACAACTTGACCCTGCTGGATGGTACCCAGGGTGCACGGGTGAGTGATGGGTGGTTGAATCAAGGGTATCAATTGCTGACGGTACTCAATACCTACCTGAGAGACCTGGGGAACGGCACTCGACTGACAATGCAGTTCAAAGTGGCCCTCAATCACAGTACTGATGAGTGGCAAGCACTTGAGTTTCCCGTGGTTACGTATTCCATATTGAGCCTGCTGATCTCAGACAAAACGCCCTTTACCGGTGGGTTCATGAATGGCTGGATCAGCCAGTACCCCGAACAGAAAAGCATCCAGCGCGAGGCGGACGGCAACTATTACCTGCGGCACGGACCCATGACAGGGGATGGTGTCAGAATCTACAAAATATATACCCCGGTCGACTACGGGTATTATCGAGTCAGGTTCAAATACAGGGTCAACAAGTTTGCAAGCATTGGTGGGCCAACCAGCATGTATATTCATCTGGCTAATTTGACGCGCAACATTACCGTAACAAACCTTAATACATGGAACTATGTCGATGAGTACATGGGTTATTGGAAAGGCGGTAATTTTCAAGCCTCAATCGCGGTTATGAATCCGACAACTGGCGGGGTCTACGATATAGATGACGTCTGGATCCAACAGCGACACTTTCCGGGTTGAGCTACCGCAAACCAGGGGATAGGTGCAATGCACTTATCCCCTGGTTTTTATGCGTTGGCTCACCCAACAGACAGTGCTTTCCGAAAATATCAGGGCCTCACACATGCGGTCACACGCTCGTCAAACTCCAGCCCGACGGGACATGTAAAAGGATACTGAATCCAACGCTGGATCTCTTTGTCATACACACATCGGTAGAACCCCCCGACTCTGTCAGTACTTTTAAAATACCCCGCCTGAGTACAAGGAGGTTCGCGTGGTTCCGGAGGTGGTGTTTTACAGCCCCCGATAAAAACCGCCATAAGTAAGCCCAATGCGATTTTATAGAGGGTGTGGCCTTGGGGATTGACGCGAGAGCAGTTCATAAACATCTCCTGGTTAGGTTTACCAAACTATTAACCCTCTCCTGTTCTTTCCCGTCTACTGTCAGAAATAACAGGTCGCCGCTCCCCTGCTAGATATTGAACGCTTTGCAGCCCAGTGCAAAAAAGTATCACTTCAAGTGCTCCCAAGGATTTGTCACCGCGCCTGCAGAAGGCTGTAATCGACGCACACTCTTCCTGCCGCCTGGGAAGACACAACAACAAAAACTGTCCTTCTGCAGCCCCTGGGCGCAGAAATGGAGTGCGCGATGAATTTCTCAGCAAAAGCTCTGCTTGCCTGTACCTGCATGACCCTCAGCGCCGTCAGCCTTGGCGCGCAAACCCTGACCATTGCCACCGTCAACAACAGCGACATGATCCGCATGCAAAAGCTCTCGAAAACCTTCGAGGCCGAGCATCCGGACATCACGTTGAACTGGGTGGTGCTCGAAGAGAATGTGCTGCGCCAACGCCTGACGACTGACATTGCGACCCAGGGCGGGCAGTTCGATGTGCTGACCATCGGCATGTACGAAGCCGCACTCTGGGGCGCCAAGGGCTGGCTGGAGCCGATGAAGGATCTGCCGGCCTCCTACGACCTGGACGACGTGTTCCCTTCGGTGCGCGACGGCCTTTCGGTCAAGGGCTCGCTGTACGCCCTGCCGTTCTATGCCGAAAGCTCCATCACCTACTACCGCACTGACCTGTTCAAGGCTGCCGGGCTGAACATGCCAGCGCATCCGACCTGGGTGCAGATTGGCGAGTTTGCGCAAAAGCTCACCGACAAGAGCAAGGAGCAATACGGCCTGTGCCTGCGCGGCAAGGCCGGCTGGGGTGAGAACATGGCCCTGATCACCACCCTGGCCAATGGCTATGGCGCGCGTTGGTTCGATGAGAAGTGGCAACCCGAATTCAATGGTCCTGAGTGGAAGGACGCGCTGAACTTCTATGTCGACAACATGAAGAAGTCCGGCCCACCCGGCGCCTCGAGTAACGGCTTCAATGAAAACCTGGCGCTGTTCAACAGCGGCAAATGCGCGATCTGGGTGGATGCCAGCGTCGCCGGCTCGTTTGTCACCGACAAGACCCAGAGCAAAGTCGCCGACCACGTGGGTTTCACCTTTGCCCCGCAGCAGGTCACCGACAAAGGCACCTCGTGGCTGTATTCCTGGTCCCTGGCGATCCCGGCCAGCTCCAAGGCCAAGGACGCCGCCAAGGTCTTCAGTGCCTGGGCGACGTCCAAGGAGTACGGCGCGCTGGCGGCCAAGACCGATGGCATCGCCAATGTGCCGCCAGGCACCCGCGCCTCAACCTACAGCGAGCAATACATGCAGGCCGCCCCCTTTGCCAAGGTGACGCTGGAGTCGTTGAAAGTCGCGGACCCGACCAAACCGACCGTCAAGCCCGTGCCCTACATCGGTATCCAGTTGGTGACCATTCCCGAGTTCCAGGCCATTGGTACCCAGGTGGGCAAGTTCTTCTCCGGCGCCCTGACCGGCCAGCAGAGCGTGGACCAGGCCCTGGCGGCGGCGCAAACCACCACCGTGCGGGAAATGAAGCGCGCCGGCTACCCCAAATAGCCCAGGCTCACCACCGTCAATGTGGGAGCTGGCAAGCCAGCGCCTACATTGACCGCATTCCAAGGCCGATTCTGTTTGCCTCCAATGGGTTCTGATTGTCATGAATACGTCTAAAAGCCGCCTGCGCAACCCCGGCTGGTTCCTGGTCAGCCCCTCGGTGGCCCTGTTGCTGCTGTGGATGATCGTGCCGCTGGGCATGACCCTGTACTTTTCGCTGATCCGCTACAACCTGCTCTACCCCGGCGAAAACCAATTCGTGGGCCTGGAGAACTTCACTTACTTCATCACCGACTCGGGCTTTCTGCCCGGCGCCACCAATACCTTGTTGCTGGTGGGCAGCGTACTGCTGATCAGCGTGGTGCTGGGGGTGTTGATCAGTGCCTTACTGGAGGCCAGTGAGTTTTTCGGCCGCGGGCTGGTACGGGTGCTGCTGATCTCGCCGTTTTTCATCATGCCCACCGTCGGTGCGCTGATTTGGAAGAACCTGATTTTCCACCCGGTGTCCGGCGTGCTGGCGGCGCTGTGGAAGCTGTTTGGCGCGCAGCCGGTGGACTGGCTGGCGCACTACCCGCTGCTGTCGATCATCATCATCGTGTCCTGGCAATGGCTGCCCTTCGCCATCCTGATCCTGATGACTGCCATGCAGTCCCTGGACCAGGAACAGAAAGAAGCGGCACGCCTGGACGGTGCCGGCCCGATTGCGATCTTCTGGCACCTGACCCTGCCGCACCTAGCCCGGCCCATCGCCGTGGTGGTGATGATCGAAACCATCTTCCTGCTCTCGGTGTTCGCCGAAATCTTCACCACCACCAACGGCGGCCCTGGCTACGCCTCGACCAACCTCGCCTACCTGATCTACAACCAGGCGCTGGTGCAGTTCGATGTGGGCATGGCCTCGGCCGGCGGCTTGATTGCCGTGGTCATTGCCAATATCGCGGCGATCATCCTGGTGCGGATGCTCGGCAAAAACCTGACTGACAAGCCTTGAGGGCCGCGCCATGACACTTCAACAATCCCGCCGCCTGCAAAGCCTGTTGCTCGGCACCCTGGCCTGGGCCATCGCGATCGTGATTTTCTTCCCGATCTTCTGGATGGTGCTTACCAGTTTCAAGACCGAAATCGACGCCTTTGCCACGCCGCCGCAATTTATATTCACGCCCACCCTTGAGAACTACCTGCACATCAACGAGCGCAGCAACTACGCAAGCTTCGCCTGGAACTCGGTGGTGATTTCCTTCAGCGCCACCGCCTTGTGCCTGCTGATTGCGGTGCCGGCGGCCTACTCCATGGCGTTCTACGAAACCCAGCGCACCAAGGGCACGCTGCTGTGGATGCTGTCGACCAAGATGCTGCCCCCGGTGGGCGTGCTGATGCCCATCTACCTGCTGGCCAAGAGCATGGGCCTTCTGGATACGCGCATCGCGCTGATCATCATCTACACCCTGATCAACCTGCCGATTGTGGTGTGGATGGTTTACACCTACTTCAAGGATATCCCCAAGGACATCCTCGAAGCCGCCCGCCTGGACGGCGCCACCCTGTGGCAGGAAATGGTGCGGGTGCTGCTGCCCATCGCCAAGGGCGGCCTGGCCTCCACCGTGTTGCTGTCGCTGATCCTGTGCTGGAACGAGGCGTTCTGGTCGCTGAACCTGACCTCCTCGAATGCCGCGCCGTTGACTGCATTGATCGCCTCCTACTCCAGCCCCGAAGGTTTGTTCTGGGCCAAATTGTCCGCCGTCTCGACCCTGGCTTGCGCGCCGATCCTGATCTTCGGCTGGATCAGCCAGAAGCAACTGGTGCGCGGCCTGTCCTTCGGCGCAGTGAAATAACGACCCCTTATAAAAAGGAGGCCCATCATGGCCAACCTGAAAATCAAGAATCTGCAAAAAGGCTTCGAAGGCTTCTCCATCATCAAGGGCATCGACCTGCAAGTGAACGACAAGGAGTTCGTGGTGTTCGTCGGGCCGTCGGGCTGTGGCAAGTCAACCCTGCTGCGCCTGATTGCCGGCCTTGAGGAAGTGACAGAAGGCACCATCGAGCTCGATGGCCGGGATATCACCGAAGTGACCCCGGCCAAGCGCGACCTGGCCATGGTGTTCCAGACCTACGCGCTGTACCCGCATATGAGCGTGCGCAAGAACATGTCGTTTGCCCTGGACCTGGCCGGTGTGGACAAGCAGATCGTCGATAGCAAAGTCAGTGAAGCAGCACGCATCCTCGAGCTGGGGCCGCTGCTGGAGCGCAAGCCCAAGCAGCTGTCCGGCGGCCAGCGCCAGCGCGTGGCCATCGGCCGGGCGATTGTGCGCAACCCGAAGATCTTCCTGTTCGACGAGCCGCTGTCCAACCTCGACGCCGCCTTGCGCGTGCAAATGCGCCTGGAACTGGCGCGCCTGCATAAAGAACTGCAGGCCACCATGATTTACGTGACCCACGACCAGGTCGAAGCCATGACCCTGGCGGACAAGGTGGTGGTGCTCAATAGCGGGCGCATCGAACAGGTCGGCTCGCCGCTGGAGCTGTATCACCAGCCGGCCAACCTGTTTGTCGCGGGCTTTCTGGGGACGCCGAAAATGGGCTTTCTCAAGGGCCGGGTGACCCGTGTCGACGGCCAGGGCTGCGACGTGCAGCTGGAGGCCGGGACCCTGATCAGCCTGCCATTGAGCAGCGCCAGTTTGAGCGTCGGCAGCGCAGTGACCCTGGGCATTCGCCCCGAACACCTGGAGCTGGCGGCACCGGGCGATACCACCCTGACCGTCACCGCCGACGTTGGCGAACGCCTGGGCAGTGACACCTTCTGCCATGTGCTCACCGCCAATGGCGAGCCGCTGACCCTGCGGATCCGTGGCGATATGGCCAGCCAGTATGGCGAGACCCTGCAACTGCACCTGAACCCGGCGCACTGCCATCTGTTCGACACCGACGGTGTTGCCGTGGCTCGCCCACTGCGCGCCGCCGCCTGATTTCGCGAGAACCGTTGATGAAACTCAATAAGCAAAACCTCACGCAACTGGCGCCCGAAGTGCGCCTGCCCGCCTACACCCTCGCCGATACGCGCCAGGGCATCGCCCATATCGGCGTCGGCGGTTTCCATCGCGCGCACCAGGCGTACTACACCGACGCCCTGATGAACACTGGGGTCGGCCTCGACTGGAGCATCTGCGGCGTTGGCTTGCGCGCCGAAGACCGCAAGGCGCGGGATGACCTGGCCGGCCAGGACTATCTGTTCACCCTGTACGAACTGGGCGATACCGACGACACCGAAGTGCGTGTAATCGGTGCCATCAGCGACATGCTGCTGGCCCAAGACGGGGCCCAGGCGCTGATCGACAAACTGGCCAGCCCACAGATTCGCATCGTCTCGCTGACCATCACCGAGGGCGGCTACTGCATCGACGACAGCAACGGCGAGTTTATGGCCCATCTGCCGCAGATCCAGCACGACCTGGCCCACCCCGACACCCCCACCACGGTGTTCGGCTTTATCTGCGCAGCCCTGACCCAGCGCCGTGCTGCAGGCATCCCGGCGTTCACGGTGATGTCCTGCGATAACCTGCCGCACAACGGCGCCGTGACCCGCAAGGCGCTGCTGGCCTTCGCCGCGCTGCGCGACGCCGACCTGCACGACTGGATCCAGGCCAATGTGAGTTTTCCCAACGCCATGGTCGACCGCATCACACCGATGACCAGCACCGCGCACCGCCTGCAATTGCATGATGAACACGGCGTCGACGATGCCTGGCCAGTGGTGTGCGAACCCTTTGTGCAATGGGTGCTGGAAGACAAGTTCGTCAACGGCCGCCCGGCCTGGGAACAGGTGGGCGTGCAGTTCACCGATGACGTCACGCCCTATGAAGAAATGAAGATCGGCCTGCTCAACGGTAGCCACCTGGCCCTGACCTACCTGGGGTTTCTCAAGGGCTATCGGTTTGTCCACGAGACCATGAACGACCCGCTGTTTGTCGCCTATATGCGTGCCTACATGGACCTGGACGTGACCCCCCACCTGGCGCCAGTGCCGGGCATTGACCTGACCGAGTACAAGCAGACCCTGGTGCAGCGTTTTTCCAACCAGGCGATTGCCGATCAGTTGGAGCGGGTGTGTTCCGATGGTTCGTCGAAGTTTCCCAAATTCACCGTACCGACCATCAACCGCCTGATTGCCGAGGGCCGCGACACCGAGCGGGCGGCACTGGTGGTGGCGGCCTGGGCCTTGTACCTGCAGGGCGTGGATGAGAACGGCGTGCGCTACCGAATCCCCGACCCCCGCGCCGATTTCTGCGAGGAGCTGGTGGCGGATGACGCATTGATCAGTCAGCGGTTGCTGGGTGTAGGAGAGATTTTTGGCACGGCGATTCCCAACTCGGCGGAATTTGTGGCAGCGTTTGAGCGGTGTTTTGCCAGTTTGCGCGATAACGGTGTCACAGAGACCCTGAAACGACTTACCCACTGAAGAAACCCACATTGATCGGGTTTTCACCCTACTGCCTGCTGAGTAACCACCATGACTCGCCAATCTCTGTTTCTGGGCATCGACTGCGGCACCCAAGGCACCAAAGCCATCGTCCTCGATGCCGCCAGCGGCAAGGTGTTGGGCCTGGGCGCTGCTGCACACAGCCTGATCAGCGGCGCCAACGGCCGTCGCGAGCAACCCCCCCAGGAATGGCTGGACGCCTTGACCGAATCCACCCACCGCGCCTTGCAGCAAGCCGGCGTGGACGGGCAGGACATTCTCGGCATCGGCGTTTCCGGCCAGCAACATGGCCTGGTGCTGCTCGACGATCAGGGCCAGGTGTTGCGCCCGGCCAAGCTGTGGTGCGACACCGAAACCAGCGCGGAAAACGCCCGACTGCTGCAGCACCTGGGCGGTGAAAGCGGCGCCCTGGAGCGGCTTGGCGTGGCGATCGCACCGGGTTACACCGTGTCCAAACTGTTATGGACCCTGGAGCAACACCCGGAGGTGTTTGCGCGGATCGCCCATCTCCTGTTGCCCCACGACTACCTCAACTATTGGCTCACCGGCCGTGCCTGCGCCGAGTATGGCGACGCCTCGGGTACCGGTTATTTCAATGTGCGCACCCGGCAATGGGATTTGCCGTTGCTGCGGCATATCGACCCCAGCGGGCGCCTGGAAGCGGCGTTGCCAACCCTGATCGAAGCCAATCAGGCACTGGGCACTGTGCTGCCGGCGATCGCCGAGCGCCTGGGGATCAATCCCGGTGCCATTGTGTCCAGTGGCGGCGGGGACAATATGATGGGGGCGATTGGCACCGGCAATATTGCTCCCGGGGTGATTACCATGAGCCTCGGTTCATCGGGCACCGTGTACGCGTTTGCCGACCAACCGAATGTCAGCGCCCAGGCTGCAGTGGCGACATTCTGTTCCTCCAGCGGCGGTTGGCTGCCGCTGATCTGCACCATGAACCTGACCAATGCCACCGGGGTCATCCGCGAACTGTTCGAGCTGGACCTGGTGGCATTCAACGCCCTGGTGGCCCAGGCGCCGATTGGCGCCGAGGGCGTGAGCATGCTGCCGTTTCTCAATGGCGAGCGCGTGCCCGCCCTGCCCCACGCAACCGGCAGCCTGCACGGCCTGACCATGACCAACCTGACCCGTGCCAACCTGTGCCGCGCGGTGGTCGAAGGCACCACCTTCGGCTTGCGCCAGGGCCTGGACCTGTTGCGCCAGACCGGCCTGCAAAGCCACAGTATCCGCCTGATCGGTGGCGGCTCGAAAAGCCCGGTGTGGCGGCAGATGGTCGCCGATATCATGGACACCGAAGTGATCTGTACCGAACAAAGCGAAGCGGCAGCCCTGGGCGCGGCGATCCAGGCCGCGTGGTGCCAGTCCGGCGAAAGCCTGCAGGCACTGTGTACACGCTGCGTCAGTCTCGACCCGGCCAGCCGCACTCAGCCTGTGGCCGCCAGCGTCAAGGCTTACCAGCAGGCCTATGAACGCTATCAACAGCATGTGGCAACCCTTTAAGAGCGAGTAACTATGTATCTGGTGTGTGGCGAAGCGCTGTTTGATTTTTTCAGCCAGGAGGATGCCGGCGGGCAGGCTTCCAAAGTCGATTTCAAGGCGATTGCCGGCGGCTCGCCGTTCAATGTGGCCGTAGGTTTGCGCCGCCTGGGGATCGAGGCCGGGCTGTTCGCCGGGTTGTCCAGCGACTACCTGGGCCAACGCCTGCGCCAGGTGCTCAGGGATGAAGGGGTCAGCGACGAGTACCTGGTGGAGTTTGCCGCACCGACCACCCTGGCGATGGTCGCCCTGGGGGCCAATGGCTCGCCGCAATACAGCTTCCGGGGTGAAGGCTGTGCCGATCGGCAGTTGCAGCTCGAGCATCTGCCTGCCCTCGATGCTCGGGTACGCGGCCTGCATTTCGGTTCGTTTTCCCTGGTGGTGCAGCCGGTCGCCGACAGCCTGCTGGCCCTGGCCCGCCGGGAAAGCGGCAAGCGCTTGATCAGCCTCGATCCGAATGTGCGCCTGAACCCGCAGCCGGATATCGAACTATGGCGCCAGCGCGTGGCCGAGTGGGTACAGCATGCCGACCTGATCAAGGTCAGCGATGAAGACCTGCACCTGCTCTACCCAGGCCAGGCCCCCGAAAGCGTGCTGCAAGACTGGTTGCAGCACCGTTGCCAGCTGGTTTTCCTGACCCGTGGCGGCGATGGCGCGAGTGTGTTCAGTCGCCAGCATGGCAACTGGTCGGCGCCGGCGCTCAAGGTGGTGATGGCTGATACGGTGGGCGCCGGCGATACCTTCCAGGCCGCCCTGATTGCCTGGCTCACCGAACAGCAGTTGGATTGCGTGGAGGGTGTGCGCAGCCTGACCAGGGAACAGATCGACACAATGCTCAGGTTTGCCATCAGCGCTGCGGCGCTGACCTGCGGCAAGACCGGGCCAGACCTGCCCTACCGCCATCAATTGCACGGGTAATCGCGATTAGGGGCGCTCCCGTATTGCCCGGGCCACCCACGCGCCGATCACACCGCCAGCCAGGGGCGCGAGCCAGAACAGCCAGAGCTGCATCAGGTAATCAGGGCCGGCAAACAATGCCGGCCCGGTGCTGCGGGCCGGGTTGACCGAGGTATTGGTCACAGGAATCGACACCAGGTGAATCAGGGTCAGCGTCAGGCCGATGGCAATCGGCGCAAACCCCGGCGCCACACCGGGGGCAGTCACCCGCATCACGATAAACACCAGGAAGAAGGTGCCCACGCTCTCCACCACCACGGCGGCCAACAGGCTGTACTGCCCCGGGCTTAGCGCGCCATAGCCATTGGCGGCAAACTCGCCGATTTCAAAGCCCGGCCGGCCACTGGCGACCAGTGCGAGAATCGCCGCCGCCACCGTCGCCCCGGCGACCTGGGCAATGATATAGGGCAGCACATCCAGCCCCGGCAACCGTCCACCGACCCACAGGCCGACAGTCACCGCAGGGTTGAAATGCGCGCCACTGATGCTGCCCACCGCATAGGACATGCTCAACACGCTCAGGCCAAACGCCAGGGCGACCCCGCTAAACCCAATACCCAGGCCCGGAAACGCGGCCGACAGGATGGCGCTGCCACAGCCGCCAAAGGTTAACCAAAAGGTGCCGAGAAATTCTGCTGCGATTTTTTGCTGCACGCACTACCTCAGCCACTGGCGAAAAATGTGGCGAAACACTAGCAGTGAGAAGGGAAGCTGCCGTATCGGATTTGTCTGAGGCTTACCTCACAGCGTAGGCTTGGGCCCTTCTGAAACGGCCGAAAGGACTCGCCATGCGCATCAGTTTCCACGCACTCTCCACCTTCACCGCCGCGCTGTGCCTGGCCCTTGCGATTGCCTGGGGAGTGCGGCCCGACCTGCTACTGTGGCTCTGGGGAGTGGAATACACCGATGCCAGCGGCCTGGTGGCGCGACGCAATGCCATGCTGTTCCTGGCAATCGGCATCATGTTTTATCGCCTGCGCCATACCGCCCCGTCACCCACGCGCAGCGCGCTGGTATCGGGGTTTATTGTCGGTTGCCTGGGATTGGCCGCGCTAGGGATTGGCGAATGGCTCAATGGCCATGCCGGCCCGGGAATTCTGCTGGCCGTGGGCACGGAGTTAGTGCTGGGCCTGGGGTTTATCCAGGCCCGCAAACCAACCGTGGGCTGATCAGTAGAGCCTGGCGCCCGCCCTGCGCGGGGCGGGTGCATGGGCGTGTTTGAGATCCTCACGCAACTCGGTGATCAGATTGCAGATGGCACGACTGCTGTCGAGTTTATTGGCCTGGATGCCGGTGACAGTCAGGTCGGTACCATCGTCGTCATAGATTTTGATGGTCAATGACGCATCCTGGGCCTTGATGCATTCACAACGTCTGGGCAGGAAGCTTCCTTCAATAAGGCCGCGTAACTCCAATTCCGAAAACATGGCTAAACCTCTCCTTTTTTGAGACCGCCAATGAATTTTTATAGCTATCAATAGTCTGACCGCCGCGTCAGGACGGTTGACTGCACGCCTTGCCAACCCTGGCAGGCGCGTTCAACTGCAAAGCCTACTCCTTGTGCCTGTCGGCGTAGGATCCTTTCCTCATAAGCACCCGCTACCCTTATATGCGTTGCTGCTGGTTTGCATTGCCGGACGTTGGCGTGCATCGTGGCCGCGACTGTTTTATTGACCCCAAGATAAGGACGTCCCATGACTTCTTCGCCCTTCACTCTGTTTTCCGTTTTGGCCATGAGCGTGCTGGCCGCCCAGGCCAATGCCGCCAAGCTGGAAGATATCGCGCCCTACCCCAAGGCCGATGCCGGCCAGGTTCGCCAGGTCATCCACTTGCCGGCAAAGCCCCAGGAACAGGACTTCAAGGTTGAAATCCTCGCCGGTAAAACCTTGCCGGTGGACTGCAACCAGCAGCGGCTCGGTGGTGTACTGGAAGAGAAAAACCTCGAAGGCTGGGGCTACCCGTTCTACCGCCTGGAGAAGGTCAGCGGCCCCATGAGCACCCTGATGGCCTGCCCCGAAGGCAAGACCCACGAGGGTTTTGTGCCGGTGGTCGGTGACGGTTTTGTGCTGCGTTACAACAGCAAATTGCCCATCGTTTTATATGTTCCAAAAGATGTCGAAGTGCGTTACCGAATCTGGTCGGCATCGCCTACCGTCGAGAAGGCGAGCGCGCAGTAACGCCACAGCCAGAATGTGTGTGGGCTTGCCTGCTACAGCGCTGCGTCAGCCACCAGTTGCTGTGACTGAACCACCGCCATCGCGGGCAAGCCCGCTCCCACAGGGAGAGCTCAGCGGGCAGAAAAGTATGGCTCCACCACAAACCCAATGTGGGAGCTGGCTTGCCTGCGATGGCGGTCTGTCAGCCCCCGAAAATAATGACTGAACCATCCCACTGGGGGCTCTGCGAGCAGGAAAGTATGGCCACACCACAAATCAAATGTGGGAGCTGGCTTGCCTGCGATGGCGGTCTGTCAGCCGCCGAGAATAGTGACTGAACCACCGCCATCGCGGGCAAGCCCGCTCCCACAGGGGGCGACTTTGCTAAAGCTCGGCAACTTCCACATTCAATCGGTGCTCTCGCGCCGCCACCCGCTCGGCCACGTGGCGCAAACTGTCGAAGTTGATATTAGCCCCGGAGTTGATCGCCACCAGTGTCTGCCCCTGGGCCCCGGTACGTGTCACGTAGCGGCGGATACCGGCCACCGCCAGGGCGCCGGAGGGTTCGGTGATGGAGCGGGTGTCGTCGTAGATCAGCTTGATCGCACTGCACAGTTCATCATTGCTGACGGTGATGACCTCATCAACATAATGACGGCAGATTTCAAAACCGTGGGCACCGATCTGCGCCACTGCGGTGCCATCGGCAAAGCTGTCCACGCTGGGCAGTATCACCCGCTCACCGGCATCCAGGGCCGCCAGCAGGCAGCTGGAGCCTTCAGGTTCCACGCCAATCACCCGCACTTGCGGGCGCAAATACTTGATGTAGGCCGCGATGCCGGCGATCAACCCACCCCCGCCGACCGGGACGAAGATCGCGTCCAGCGCACCTTGCTGCTGGCGCAGGATTTCCATGGCGACGGTACCCTGCCCGGCGATCACGTCGGGATCGTCGAAGGGCGATACAAAGGTGCCCCCCGACTGTTCAGCCAACTGCAATGCATGGGCCAGGGCAAACGGGAAGCTCGCGCCCTGCAACACCGCCTCAGCGCCTCGTGAGCGCACGCCCAGCACTTTCAATTCAGGCGTGGTGCTGGGCATGACTATCGTCGCCTTGATTCCCAACTCACGCGCCGCCAGCGCCACACCCTGGGCATGGTTGCCCGCCGAGGCCGTGATCACGCCGCGGGCTTTTTGCTCATCGCTCAGTTGCACCAGTTTGTTGTAGGCGCCACGGATCTTGAAGGAGAACGTCGGCTGCAGATCTTCACGCTTGAGCAGGATCTGATTGCCGAGCAGCGCCGAGAGTGCCGGGGCCGCCTGCAAGGGGGTGCGTACCGCCAGGTCGTAGACCGGCGCGGCGAGGATCTTCTTCACGTATTGCTCAAGCAGCAAGGGGCTACTCATGGGTGTCTCCTGGCGTTTTACGGGGCCCTGGAGACGGAAAAACAAAACCCGCCTCTAGGGCGGGTTTGGGTACAGCCGAACGCTATCCCGCCAAATGAGGAATGGCGGTAATAATGCTTGGCTGGGAACGATAGGTTTGAACGGTCATGGCGCAAAACTAACCGGCGCTCTGTGGCAAGTCAACTGCGGGGCTTTACGGGCGATATACGAAACATATACGCTTTGTATATCAATCCTACACAGTGAAGCTCATGGGCATCGTCAAGATCACCGATCAACTGCATGAACAACTGCGTCTGGCCAGCGCCGCCATGGACCGCTCCATCAACGCCCAGGCGGAGTTCTGGATCAAGATCGGCCTGTTGGCCGAACTCAATCCACACCTGGCCTACAACGATCTGATCAACAAGCTGTTGCTCGATAAGCCCGACCTGATCCGGGGGCGCAGCTGATGATCAAGACCCCTGCACAGATCGCCGTGATGCGCGAAGCCGGGCGCCTGCTGGGCCAGGTGTTCACGATGCTCGACAGCCGGGTCGCGGCCGGCCAGACCACCCTGGAACTGGATGCGGCCGTCGAGGCGTTTATCCGCCAGGACCTGCAGGCCCGCCCCGCCAGCCTCGGGCAGTATGACTACCCCTTCTGCATCAACACCTCCATCAATGAAGTGGTATGCCACGGCATGCCAAATGCCAAGGATGTGTTGAAGGACGGCGATATCGTCAATATCGACATCACCCTGGAAAAAGGCGGGTTTATCGCCGACTCCAGCAAGATGTACATGGTCGGCGCTGTCGCGCCCAAGGCGCGGCGCCTGGTGGAGCAGACGTTCGAGGCGATGTGGGCCGGTATTCGCCAGGTCAAACCCGGCGCGCGCCTGGGGGATATCGGCCATGCGATTCAAAGCCATGCCCAAGCCAATGGCTACAGCGTGGTGCGCGAGTATTGCGGCCACGGGATTGGCCGGGAAATGCATGAAGAGCCACAAATCCTGCACTTCGGCCGCCCGGGCACCGGCCTCACCCTGCGCGAAGGCATGGTGTTCACCATCGAACCGATGCTCAACCAGGGCAGCGCCAAAGTGCGCAGCCTCAAGGACGGCTGGACCGTGGTGACCCGCGACAACAGCCTGTCGGCCCAGTGGGAACATACGGTGGCGGTCACTGCGGATGGCTTTGAAGTGCTGACGCTGCAGGCGGGTGCCTGAAGCCTCCCACACCGGCAGCAAAGTGGGGCCCAGTCACCCTGCTTTGTCGCCGCCCCTGGCAATCCGCCTGAGCCCCAGCACCATCCCTGCGGCGCCCAACGCCATCGCCAGCAAAAACAGCGGGTACGCCACCCACCACGGCGTGCCGGCCGTCATCATGCTGAACTCGGACATGCCGCCAATGCTGGCGATCAGGTTCAGCGGCAGGAACACCACGTTGATCAGTGTCAGCTTGCGCAGCAGGTTGTTCATGCTGTTGTTCATCAGGTTGCCCCGGGCGTCGATCAGCCCGGAGAACACATTGGAATAAATCTCCGCCTGCTTGTAGCACTGGTTGTTCTCGATGATCAGGTCGTCGATCAAGCCCAGGGTCTGCGGGCTGAAATGCTCCTTCTCGCCATGGTTGCGCAAACGCGTCAAGACCGCGCCGTTGCTGTGCAGCGCGTTGATGTAATAGATCAGGCTCTCGCTGAGGCTGAACATTTGCATCAGGTGGCGGTTACTCATGGAGGCGTTGAACTGCTGCTGCAATTCCCGGGCGACCAGCTTGATCACCTTGAGGTGGCCCAGATAGTGGTGAATGTTGTTCAGCAGCAGGTCTAGCAGTACATCCAACGGTGTATGCAGCGGCCGGCGCGCGCCCAGGCCGGACAGTTGGCTGTCGTCGGTGGCGATCACCAGCAGACGGTCCGGTGAAAACAGCAAGCCGCAAGACGACACTTCAAACACCAGGTTGCTGCCCCCGGAGTAGTTTTGCGGGCGCTTCCAGATCAGAAACAGGTTGTCTGGATGGAACTCGATACGCGACACCTCGTCCGGATCCAGTGCCGACGCCAGCGCATGCTCATCGACCTTGTAGCGCTCGCGCAGCAATTCACGCTCATCACTGTCGGGGTTGCTGAACAGCAGGACCTCGGCACTTTCGCGCTCGGTGCGGCGCAGCGCGCCCTCATTGAGCTCAAAGCAGATCACCAGACCTGGCCCTGGCGTTTGAGCTCCAGGCGGCGCACGAACTCCTCCAGCACCAGGGAGTACAAGTCGTCCTGCAAGTAGGCGTCTTCGATCCCGGCGTCCATGTTCGGGTTGTCGTTGACCTCGATCACCACCACCTTGTTGCCGGACTGCTTCAGGTCCACGCCGTATAACCCGTCACCGATCAGGTTAGCGGTCTTGACCGCCAGTTCCACCACGGCCTTGGGCGCCTCGTGCACCGCCAGGGTCCGGCACTCGCCGTTGATATCCTGGCCGATGGCCTTGTGGTTGTAGATCTGCCAATGGCCCTTGGACATAAAGTATTGGCAGGCAAAGATCGGCTTGCGGTTGAGGACGCCGATGCGCCAGTCGTACTCGGTATAGAAAAACTCCTGGGCCAGCAGCAACACCGAGTGTTCGAACAACTCTGCCGTGGCGGCCAGCAGCGCCTCCTGGCTTTCCACTTTAATCACCCCTCGGGAGAAACAACCGTCGGGGATTTTCAGCACCAGGGGGAAGCCCAGGCGCTCGCCAACCCGTTCGAAATCTTCCGGTCGCTCCTTGTACAGAATTTCGGTAGCGGGCATGCCCAATTGATGGCTGTTGAGCAGGTCCGTGAGGTAGACCTTATTGGTACAACGCAGGATCGACGCCGGGTCGTCCATCACCACCAGCCCTTCACTCTCGGCCTTTTTGGCGAAGCGATAGGTGTGGTTGTCGACACTGGTGGTTTCGCGGATCAACAAGGCGTCGTATTCGGCCAGTCGCGCGTAGTCCTTGCGCTCAATCAGCTCGACATCAATCCCCAAACCCCTGCCCACCCGCACGAAATTTTCCAGGGCCTTGGCATTGGACGGCGGCAGCTGCTCCTGGGGATCATGCAGGATTGCCAGGTCATAACGGGCCAGGCGCCGGGAGCGCGGTTGACGCCAGATCCTGCGGCTGAAGTTGTCCAGGGCGTGGGCGAATTGATCTTCCTGATCATCGCGCAACTTATGCAGCACCCCGGACTTGATGCCTTCGATATGCCAGCCGTTATGCTTGCGAAACTCAACTAACAAGATCGGACAAGGAAACGCTTCAAACAACTGCCGGGCCAAATCCTGCAACGGCTCAATATTGGTTCGACCAAAATAAAGGGTCAGGGTAAAACCTTCGGTATTACTGTAGAGGTGATGACTCAATGCTTTGTCGAGGGTTTTATCCAGGTCATCCAGGGCCAGGCCATACAAGGATTTTTTCGTCAATTCGCTGATGGTGCGCACCGACGGAATCACCTTGTGCCCCCGCGCCTCGGCCAGCAGCGAGCAGTAATAGCCATGCCCCAGGTACTTGTAGCTGCGGCACAGGTTGATGACCTGGACCCGTTTGCCGGCCTCGTTCTCCCGGGGGTGTTCGAGGTATTCCTGGGCAGTGACAATATCTTCACTGGGGAAGTACGAGGCCCAGTCTTCCTTGCGTTCTACAATAATCACAACTTGGCTTGCACTCTTGGGCGGTGTAGAAAAATATCCGCCGGAAGTTATTGTCGCCGCGACGGTTTGCTCGGATACTTCTCGCCAATGACTTTGTACCGCTGACATATTGATTGATCCGCTAGAGAACTTGACCTTTTCTATTAAGCACGATCTTTCACGGAAGTCTCGTTTAGTTACGCAACTTTTACGGCGGTTATATGACTCTTTTCTTTCGCGTTGCAACCCTGGATGACCTGCCAGCACTGGTGGCCCTGGAACAGCACTGTTTCACCACAGACCGGCTGTCTGCCCGCAGTTTCCAGTGGATGATCAGCCGCGCCCATGCGCAGCTGCTGGTGGCCGAAAATACCGGGCAATTGCTGGGTTATGCCCTGGTGCTGTTCCATCGCGGCACCTCGCTGGCGCGCCTGTACTCCCTGGCCATTGCCGCGCCGGCCCGGGGCATGGGCCTGGGCAAGCAATTGCTGGCGCGCATCGAGGCCTGCGCCGTGGCGCACGACTGTGCGTACCTGCGCCTTGAGGTGCGCACCGACAACCCTGGCGCTATTGCCCTGTATGAACACAGTGGCTACCGGCGCTTTGCCCTGATCAACGACTATTACGCCGACCATACCGACGCCCTGCGCCTGGAAAAACGCATCCTCCAGCACACTGACGCACGGGCCTTGAGTGTGCCCTACTACCCGCAGACCACCGACTTCACCTGCGGCGCAGCCTGCCTGTTGATGGCCATGGGCGCCCTGTTACCTGGGCGTGAGTCTCTGCGCCGCGAAGAGCTGCAGATCTGGCGCGAAGCAACCACCGTGTTCATGACCGCCGGCCACGGCGGCTGCAGCCCCCAAGGCCTGGCCCTGGCCGCCTGGCGCCGGGGGTTTAAGGTGCGCATGCAGGTCAACGTGCGCGGGCCGCTGTTTCTCGATGGGGTGCGCGACCCGCATAAAAAAGAGGTGATGCGCCTGGTGCATGAGGGGTTCGAGGAGGATTTGGCCAACAGTGATGTGCAGCAGGTATTCGGCGGTGCGTTGGACCTGGCGCAGGTCCTCGGTGATGGCGGCCAGCCACTGGTGCTGATCAGCAGCTACCGGCTGACGCGCTCCAAGTCACCGCACTGGGTAATCGTGACCGACTGCGATCAAGAGTTTGTCTACCTGCATGATCCCGACGTGGACCATAGCCAGCATCGCCGCCCCATGGACTGCCAGCATTTGCCGGTCAGCCACGGGGAGTTCGAGCGGATGTGCCGTTTTGGCAGCCGTCAGCTGCGGGCGGCGGTGGTGCTATACCGGTAACGCCCTGGCGCTGCCGGTCGCCGCGGCCTTGGCTTCGAGTTCGCGCACCAGGGGCAATACGCGCTGGCCGAAATATTCCACCTCCTCCTGGAAGTGCAGGAAGCCCGCCAGCACCAGGTCCACCCCCACCGCCTTGAGCGCGACGATGCGCTCGGCAATCTGCCGAGGGGTGCCGATCAGGTTGGTCTTGAAGCCGTCGTTGTACTGCACCAGGTCGGCGAAGCTGGACTTGGCCCAGTTGCCCTCACCTTCGGGCGAGGCCTTGCCCGCCTGCCTGGCGGCATCACCAAAGGCGTTGACGGCCTGCGGGTCGGCCTTGTCGATGATCTCGGCCAACACCGCCTGGGCCTCTTGCTCGGTGTCGCGGGCGATCACAAACGCGTTGACCCCGACTTTTACCGAATGGTGATTGGCCGCAGCCTTGGCGCGGATATCATCGACCTGGGCCTTGATCCCCTCGGGCGTGTTGCCGTTGGTGAAATACCAGTCCGACACCCGCGCCGCCATGTCCCGCGCAGCCCGGGAGCTGCCACCCTGGAAAATTTCCGGGTGCGGCTGAGTCAGGGGCTTGGGCTTGAGGCTGTAATGGTTGAACCGGTAGAAGTCACCCTTGAAGGTGAAATCGTCCTGGGTCCAGATGCCTTTCAACGCGCGGATAAACTCTTCGGAGCGCCGATAGCGCTCGTCATGCTCCAGCCAGTGCTCGCCAATGGCCTGGAACTCGCCCTTGAACCAGCCACTGACGATGTTCACCGCCACCCGGCCTTGGGTCAGTTGATCAATGGTCGCCAACTGCTTGGCCGCCAGCGCCGGTTGCCAGGGCCCCGGCAGGATCGCGGCGATCACCTTGAGTTGGGTCGTGGCCGCCAGCAACGCATGGCTGAAGGCCACGGATTCATGTTGGTATTCAGCACCATAGCCGGCGGTGAAACGGATTTGCGTCAGGGCATACTCAAACCCCGCCGCCTCGGCCAACTGGGCCAGCTTGCGGTTGTAGTCGATGCCCCAGTCGGTACGTTGTTCAACCTTGCTGACCACCAGGCCACCACTGACATTGGGCACCCAATAGGCAAATTTCACGGCTTGCTGAGTCATCGTTCGGCACCTCGCACACAGGGAATGTACAGGGGTAGAGCAGCAAACGTGCCAGGGTTGGCAAAGCCCCTGGGCTGGGGCGTTTGCGTGCCGACCGACCTATCGGCCATGTTGCCCGGGCGGGCTATTTGTCAGATCACTGTTGGTAGCGCAACACCGTGGCGAGGGATGGAGCGTGTGCAACAGTCGCCGTAACATTCGGTTATAGGTAAGCTATCGGACTTTCGCGCAACCCCTTCTGCGCCTCGCCGAAAATAAGTCGCCTCCATGCCTTTTGAACTCAGCGTTGACCTCACCACCCTGGCCATTCTGGCCGTGGTTGCCTTTATTGCCGGTTTTATCGACGCCATTGCCGGCGGCGGTGGTTTGCTCACCACCCCGGCCCTGCTCACCGCCGGTATGCCGCCCCATTTGGTACTGGGCACCAATAAACTGAGTTCGACCTTCGGTTCGGCCACCGCCAGTTTTACCTTCTACCGGCGCAAGCTGTTCCATCCGCGCCAGTGGGTCCATGCGATCGTGGGCACCCTGGTCGGCGCGCTGCTGGGGGCCATCGTCGCCCATTACCTGCCCGCCGAATGGCTGAACAAGATGCTGCCGGTGATCGTCTTCGCCTGCGGTATCTATCTGTTGTTTGGCGGTACGCCCAAGGCGCCGCTGGACGCCGATGCGCCGATCAAGAAGAAGTGGCAGTCGACCCAGGGTTTGGCCCTGGGCTTCTACGATGGCGTGGCCGGTCCCGGCACCGGCGCATTCTGGACCGTCAGCACCCTGCTGATGTACCCCGTGGACCTGGTCAAGGCCAGCGGCGTGGCGCGCAGCATGAACTTCGTCAGCAACGCGGCGGCGCTGTCGGTGTTTATCTTCAACGGTTCGGTGGACTGGATTGTCGGCCTGAGCATGGGCCTGTCGGTGATGGTGGGCGCGTTCTTTGGCGCACGCAGTGCCATCAGCGGCGGCGCCAAATTCATTCGCCCGGTGTTTATCACCGTAGTCCTCGGCCTGACCGTGCGCCTAGCCTGGCAGCACTGGTTCAGCGTGGCCTAGACGGCGCGCCACATACAGGTCGATAAGGTAGCGGGCAATCGAGCGCGAGGCCGGCAACGGTGGCAACTGGTGGATATTGAACCACTGCGCATCTTCAATCTCGTCGGCCTGGGGCACGATTTCGCCACCGGCATACTCGGCGTGAAAGCCCAGCATCATGGAGTGCGGGAACGGCCAGCACTGGCTGCCCACGTACTGGATGTTCTGCACCCGCACCTGCACTTCCTCGTGCACTTCGCGGATCAGGCAGTCTTCGGCAGATTCCCCAGGCTCGGCAAACCCGGCCAGGGTGCTGTAGACCCCAGTGACGAAACGCGGCGAACGCGCCAGCAGAATCTCATCGCCACGGGTGATCAGCACAATCATGCTCGGTGAGATGCGCGGGTAACTGCGCAGGTCGCAGGCCTGGCAGAACATTGCGCGCTCGCGGGGCACCTGCACCATCGCCTGGCCGCAACTGCCGCAAAAGCGGTGCTCGCGGGCCCAGGTACCGATTTGCGCGGCATAACCCAGGACTTTGTACAGACGGTGATCGCCCTGCAGCATAAACGCCCGCAGGCCCTGCCAGCGGCAACCCGGCACATCGCCAGGGCTGTTCAGCTCCAGCAGGTACACCGGCTCGCCGTCCAGATGGCCGATGCCATGTTCGGCCATCACCGACAGGTCCTGGCGCTTGAGCCATTCCCGGGGAAACAGCGGCCCGTTGTCATCGAGTAAAAAACCTTCGCGACTACGGGCCACAGCCCAGCCGCCGGGGGCGTCGTTGTCCAGCAGCGTTGTGGTGATCCAGCCTGGGGTCATATTCAGTCAATCCACGAATTCGGGTTTCTGCTTGCTCATATGGGCCGCAATGGCCACGCGCAGGTCGTTGGATTGCAACATAGCAGCGTTCCAGGTGGCAACGTATTCCAGGCCGTCGTTGATGCTGTGGTCACGCATATAGCTGATCATGGCCTTGGTGCCGGTGACGGCAATCGGCGATTTGGCGGCGATTTGCGCGGCAAGGTCCATCACCCCGGCCAGTAGGCTGGCGTGGTCGGCAAAGGTGCGGTTGACCAGGCCGATGCTGCGCGCTTCTTCGGCGCCGAAGGTGCGCCCGGTGTAGGCCAGTTCGCGCAGCATGCCGTCACCGATGATACGTGGCAGGCGTTGCAGGGTGCCGACGTCGGCGGCCATACCGATGTCGATTTCCTTGATCGAGAATTGCGCGTCGTCAGCGGCGTAACGCATGTCGCAGGCGCTGATCAGGTCGATGGCGCCGCCGATGCAATAGCCCTGGATCGCCGCCAGTACCGGCTTGCGGCAATTATCCACGGCATTGAACGAGGCCTGCAGTTGCAGGATCTTGCGCCGCAGCAGGCGCGCATTGCGTCCCACGTCCTTGCCAAATTCGTTGGCCACCGAGGCCAGCATCATCAGGTCGATGCCCGAGGAAAAATGCTTGCCGGCGCCGCTCAACACCACGGCGCGTACAGCGTCGGTGTCGTCGATCCATTGGAAAATCTCGACGATTTCGCTCCAGAACGCCGCGTTCATGGCGTTGATCTTTTCCGGGCGATTAATCTGCACATGGGCGACGTTGCCGTGGAGTTCGACGACAAAGGCTTGGTATTCGGACATGGCAGTGATCCTTGACTGGCGGCTGATAAGGGCCGAACTATAGCAAGGGTGTATCAGGGCCGGTAAGGCTGTGCATGTGCCAAAAGCAGGACTGCATAAAAACACAAACCCGCTCCAGGCAGACAGTTGCCGGTGTTTTCAGGTGGGCAACCATAGCCGCAGGCGTGCGCCGCCCAGTGGCGAGGCCTGGGCCGTGAGTGTGCCGCCTTGTGCTTCCACCGCCCGGCGGCTGATCGCCAGGCCCAGGCCGAAGCCGCCGGTGGCGCGGTCGCGGCTGCGGTCCAGGCGGTAGAACGGCTCGAAGATCCGGGCGCGCTGCTCTTCGGGGATGCCGATGCCATCGTCATCCACCCAGATTTCACAGCCCTTGGCGCAGACCTTGACGCCGATCTGGATCCGTCGCTCGCAATAGCGCATGGCATTGCGCAGCAGGTTTTGCAGGGCACGGGCGGTGAGGCGTGGGTCGAGGGTAAAACGCTCCACGGCGCACTCCAGTACCACATCAATCACGATCTCCGGGTTCTCCAGCTCGTCGTCGATGCTGCCCAGGATGCTGTCGATAAACTCATCGAGCACCACCTCCACCCGCTCGGGCAGATGCGCCGGGTTTTGCAGGCGGCTGTAGGACAGCAACTCCAGCACCAGCTCATCCAACTCGCGGATATGCGCCACCAGGCCTTGCAGGCGCTCGCGGCTGGCGGCCGGCTGATCTTCGGACAACGCCAGGGCCAGGCCGAAATCCAGGCGGGTCAGCGGTGTGCGCAGTTCGTGGGACACCGCGTTGAGCAAGTCCCGCTGCTGGTTGAGCAGGTGCTCGATGTCGTTGGCCATGGTGTCGAACACCGCCGCCAGGCTGCCGATGTTGGAGCTGGGGGGAATATGCGTACGCTCCTCCAGGCGGCCCCGGCCCAACTGCGCTGCGGTGACCTTGAGGCGCTCCAGGTCGCGCCAATGCGGGCGCAGCCAGATCAACAGGCCGCCCAGCAACGCCGCGCCGATCAGCACGTTCATGGTCCAGTACAGCAGGTTCATGTCCAGCGGGTCGGGGGGGATGGTCAATTTAACCGCCAACTGCCCATTGAGCGGCGAGCTGATCTCCTCCATCCAGCCCCACTCCCCCAGGCGGATCACCGGCTTGCCCTGCTCCAGCAGTCGCTCCTCGTCGGGTGTGTAGCGGGCGTCCTGGCGATGCATCAGTTGCACCTTCAGCGGCGCAAAATCCCGTGCCAATTGGTCGGTGACCTCGGACCAGCGCTCCACCGGCCGGCTGTGGTACTGGCGCACGATCAGGCTCTGCAAGCCACGGGACTGCTCGATGTTGTAGTTCATGTAGCGGTCGTGGAAGACCTCGATGATGCCCATGGGGATCAAGTAGATCGCTGCGCTGTAGGTCACGATGGTCAGCAGGTAGAGACGGATCAGGGCGCGGAACATGGTGTCAGCATTCCCACTCGGAGCGACTGAACAGGTAGCCTTTGCCCCATACCGTCTTGATCTTGCGCGCCTCGCCGGCATGGTCGTCGAACTTGCGGCGCAGCTTGGAGATGGCCACATCCACCGAACGGTCGGTGCCGTTGAACTCGATGCCCCGCAGGCGCTGCAGGATCTGGTCGCGACTGAGTACTTCGCCGGCATGCCGGGCCAGCACCACCAACAGGTTGTATTCGCCGCTGGACAGCTCCACCGTCTGCTCGCGCCAAGTCACGGCGCGTTCCGACAGGTCAATGCACAGGTTGCCCATCAGGATCTGGTCGTTGGCCGCCTGTGGCTCGCTGAGGCTGCTGCGGCGCAACAGGGTGCGCACCCGGGCCAGCAGCACCCGTGGCTCGCAGGGTTTGGTCACGTAGTCGTCGGCGCCCATTTCCAGGCCCAGCACCTGGTCATGGCTGTCATCGCGGGCGGTGAGCATCAGGATTGGCAGGCCGGCCGAATCGGCGCGCAGCAGGCGGCAGACTTGCAGGCCATCGAGGCCAGGCAGCATCAGGTCGAGGATCACCAGGTCTGGTGGGTTGAGCCTCGCCCGTTCACGCACATGGTCGCCACGGCTGAGCACATTGACGTGATAGCCATTGCGTTCAAGGTAACTGGCAATCAGCTCGGACAGCGCGGCGTCGTCTTCGACCAGGAGGATGTTGGGCATGGTGTTTCCAAATAATACAGTTTCACATTAGATCGTCATTGATCAGAAGAGCTTGTTAGGATCCACAGCCGTGAAGGATATACGCACGCGCCTCGGCGTGCGCCGTACCTTACATTTCTTCACAGACCACCTACACAGCTTCACAGCACCGAGTCGGGGGCGCCCGTAGGATGCGCCAGTCAATATTGGGATAAGAGCATGTCAAAGAATCTGTTTGCGCCGTTTTGCCTGCTGGCACTGACCCTGGCCCTGGGTGCGTGTGGCAACTCCGCAGGCGACACCCCCGAAATGCCCCTGGCCAAGGTGCGGATCGAAACCCTCGAAGCCAAGCCCCTGTCCATCAGCAGCGAGCTGAGTGGGCGGATCGTCGCACCGCGCATCGCCGAAGTGCGCGCCCGGGTTGCGGGCGTGGTGCTTCAACGGGTGTTCAAGGAAGGCCATGACGTCAAACAGGGCGACGTGCTGTTCCGTATTGACCCGGCGCCGTTCAAGGCCGACCTCGACAGCGCCCAGGCCAGCCTGCGCAAGGCCGAGGCCAATGCCTTCCAGGCGCGCCTGCAAGAGCAGCGCTACAGCCAGTTGGTCGAAGGCAATGCCATCAGCGCCCAGGACTACGACAACGCCCGCGCCGCCGCCCGGCAAACCGCCGCGGATGTCGCGGCCAACCAGGCAGCGGTGCAACGCGCCAAGCTCAACCTTGGCTATGCCACCGTGACCGCGCCGATCTCCGGGCGTATCGGCCGCGCGCTGGTGACCGAAGGCGCCCTGGTGGGGCAGAACGAAGCCACGCCCATGGCGCTGATCCAGCAACTGGACCCGATCCACGCCGACCTGACCCAATCCACCCGCGAACTCAATGACCTGCGCCGCGCTTTCCGCGCCGGGCATTTGAAGCAAGTGGGCCAGGACCAGGCCAAGGCCACGCTGATCCAGGATGACGGTAGCCTCTATCCGCTGCCGGGCAAGTTGCTGTTCGCGGAGATTTCCGTAGACCCCGGTACCGGGCAGATCATCCTGCGCAGCGAATTCCCCAACCCGGACCTCGACCTATTGCCCGGCAGCTTTATCCGCGTACGCCTGGAGCAGGCGGTCGACCAGCAAGGCCTGAGCGTGCCGCAGCGCGCAATCACCCGTGACAGCGCCGGCATCCCCATGGTGTTGCTCGTGGACGCCGAGCAGAACGTCAGCCAGCAGCCGGTGGAGTTGGGCGCGGCGATCAATGATCGCTGGGTGGTCAACAGCGGCCTGAAGGCTGGGGACCGCATCATCGTCGAAGGCCTGCAACACGCACGCCCCGGCGAAAAAGTCGAAGTGGATGCCAGCGTCGCGCCTGTCGCCCAGGCAGCCGGCCAGTAATCAAAGGGATCAGAGACAATGCCGCAGTTCTTTATTGACCGCCCGATCTTCGCCTGGGTGGTCGCCCTGTTTATCCTGCTGGCCGGCGCCCTCGCCATCCCGCAGTTGCCGGTGGCGCAGTACCCCAACGTCGCGCCGCCGAAAGTGGAAATCTACGCGGTGTACCCGGGCGCTTCGGCGCAAACCCTGGATGAAAGCGTGGTCAGCCTGATCGAGCAGGAGCTCAACGGCGCCGACCACCTGCTGTATTTCGAATCCCAGAGCAGCCTCGGCTCGGCCACCATCACCGCGACCTTCCAGCCGGGCACCGACCCGGAAATGGCCCAGGTCGATGTGCAGAACCGCCTCAAGGCCGTGGAGCCGCGCCTGCCGCAAGCCGTGACCCAGCAAGGCTTGCAGGTGGAGAAGGTGTCCGCCGGCTTCCTGCTGCTGGTGACTTTGACCTCCAGCGACGGCAAGCTCGACGACGTGGCGCTCAGCGATTACCTGGCGCGCAACGTGATGAACGAGCTCAAGCGCCTCGACGGCGTGGGCAAGGCCCAGCTGTACGGCGCCGAGCGGGCGATGCGGATCTGGATCGACCCGCAGAAACTCATCGGTTTCAACCTGACCCCGGCCGACGTCAATGCGGCGATTACCGCGCAGAACGCCCAGGTCTCGGCCGGTAGCATCGGTGATCTGCCGGGCACCAATACCCAGGAAATCACCGCGTCGATTCTGGTCAAGGGCCAGCTCTCCACGCCGGCCGAGTTTGCCGACATTGTGCTCAAGGCCAACCCGGACGGTTCCACCGTGCGTATTGGTGATGTGGCGCGGGTCGAGATCGGCAGCCAGGAATACCAGTTCTCCACGCGCCTGAACGGCAAGCCCTCCACCGCCGTCAGCGTGCAACTGTCGCCCGGCGCCAATGCCTTGAGCACCGCGACCCTGGTGCGGGCAAAGATGGATGAGCTGTCGCGCTACTTCCCGGCCAATGTCGAGTACAAGATCCCTTACGACACCTCGCCGTTCGTCAAGGTCTCGATCACCAAGGTGATATACACCCTGCTGGAGGCGATGGCGCTGGTGTTTGCGGTGATGTTCCTGTTCCTGCAAAACATCCGCTACACCCTGATCCCGACGCTGGTGGTGCCGATTGCACTGATGGGCACCTTCGCCACCATGCTGTTGCTGGGTTTCTCGATCAACGTGCTGACCATGTTCGGCATGGTGCTGGCCATCGGCATCCTGGTGGACGATGCGATTGTGGTGGTGGAGAACGTCGAGCGGATCATGGTGACTGAGGGCCTGTCGCCCAAGGAAGCCACACGCAAGGCCATGGGCCAGATTACCGGGGCGATCATCGGCATTACCCTGGTGCTGGTGGCGGTGTTCCTGCCGATGGCCTTTATGTCGGGTTCGGTGGGGGTGATCTACCAGCAGTTCTCGCTGTCGATGGCCACCTCGATCCTGTTCTCGGCGTTTCTCGCCCTGTCCTTGACCCCGGCCCTGTGCGCCACGTTGCTCAAGCCGATTGCCAAGGGCGAGCACCATACCAAGGGTGGGTTCTTCGGCTGGTTCAACCGGCGCTTTGAACAACTGACCGACCGCTACGAAGGCTGGGTTGCCTATGCCCTCAAGCGCAGCGGCCGCTACCTGCTGATCTACCTGGTCCTGCTGGTGGGCATGGGCTTCCTGTTCAGCCGCCTGCCCGCCTCGTTCCTGCCGGTGGAAGACCAGGGCTACACCATCACCGATATCCAGTTGCCGCCGGGCGCGAGCAAGAACCGTACGGTGCTGGTGGCCGAGCAGATCGAAGCGCATAACGCCACCGAGCCGGGCGTCGGTGATACGACGATGATCATGGGGTTCAGCTTCTCCGGTTCCGGGCAGAATGCGGCGCTGGCGTTTACCACGCTCAAGGATTGGTCCGAGCGCAGCAGCGACGATTCGGCGGCCTCGATTGCCGATCGCGCCAACATGGCCTTTACCGAACTCAAGGATGCGATGGCCTATGCCGTGCTGCCACCACCGGTGGATGGCCTGGGTACCTCCAGCGGCTTTGAGTTCCGCTTGCAGGACCGGGGCGGCGTCGGCCATGCCGCGTTGATGGCAGCCCGTACCGAACTGCTGGCGGCTGCGGAAAAAAGCCCGATCCTGGCCAATGTGCGCGAAAGTGCCCTGGCCGAGGCGCCGCAAGTGCAGTTGGAGGTGGACCGCAAGCGGGCCAATGCCCTGGGCGTGTCGTTTGCCGATGTGGGCAATATCCTGTCCTCGGCCGTTGGCTCGGCCTACATCAACGACTTCCCCAACCAGGGCCGCATGCAGCGCGTGGTGGTACAGGCCGAAGGCGACCAGCGCAGCCAGGTCGAAGACCTGATGAAGATCCATGTGCGCAACAACGCCGGGAAGATGGTGCCGCTGTCGGCATTTGTCGAAGCGCGCTGGGTCCAGGGCCCGGCGCAGTTGACCCGTTACAACGGTTACCCGGCCATCGCTATTTCGGGTGAAGCCTCACCCGGTCATAGCACCGGCGAGGCGATGGAAGAAATCCAGCGTCTGGTCAGCCAATTGCCAGCCGGCCTGGGCCAGGAATGGACCGGGTTGTCCTTGCAGGAGCGCTTGTCAGGCTCCCAGGCGCCGCTGCTGTTGATGCTGTCGCTGCTGGTGGTGTTCCTGTGCCTGGCGGCGCTGTATGAGAGCTGGTCGATCCCCACTTCGGTGCTGCTGGTGGTGCCGTTGGGCGTGTTGGGCGCGGTCATGGCGGTGTCGCTGCGCGGCATGCCCAACGACGTGTTCTTCAAGGTCGGCTTGATCACGATCATCGGGCTGTCGGCGAAAAACGCGATCCTGATCATCGAGTTCGCCAAGGACCTGTATGACCAGGGCGAAGACCTGATTGACGCGACATTGAAGGCCGCACGCTTGCGTCTGCGACCGATCATCATGACTTCGCTGGCGTTCATTCTGGGCGTGGTGCCGTTGGCGATTGCCACCGGCGCCAGTTCGGCGAGCCAGCAGGCGATTGGGACCGGGGTGATTGGCGGCATGATCACGGCGACACTGGCGGTGGTGTTTGTGCCGGTGTTCTTTGTGGTCGTCATGAAACTGGTGCGCAAACGCAAAGATTGATCAGCCCCCTGCAGGAGCCGGCAAGCCGGCTCCTGCAGGAATAGGCTATGGTGCTCAAACATCCCGCATTTGTGAGCACTATGCCCTTCCTCGCCCGAACCCACCCTCGCCTGTCCGCTGCCGCCGTCCTGGGCCTGGCAATCGGCATCCTGGCGCCCTTCGACTCAATCCTCAGCAAAATCCTGATCGGCTGGAACGTCGGGGTCTGGACCTACCTGGTGCTGATGCTGCGCCTGACCATCCGTGCCAAGGCCGAGGACGTCAAGCGCATCGCCGAGGTCGAGGATGAAAACGCCGGCCTGGTGTTATTTATGGTGTGCATTGCGGCGATTGCCAGCCTGGCGACGATTGCCGTTGGCCTGGCCGGCAGCAAGGACCTGGACACTGCCGAACGCCTGCTGCATTACGGCTTTACCGGGGTGACGGTGATTGGTTCGTGGCTGCTGATCGGGGTGATTTTCAGCGTGCACTATGCTCGCCTGTATTACACCTGGGAGGGCAAGGCGCCGGCGTTGCGCTTTGCCGAGGGGCTGCTGACCCCCAACTACTGGGACTTTCTGTATTTCTCCTTCACCATCGGCGTCGCCGTGCAGACCTCGGATGTGGGAGTGGCTACCCGCGCCATGCGCAAAGTGGTACTGGGGCAGTCGCTGATCGGGTTTCTGTTCAATACGGCGATATTGGGGTTCTCGATCAATATTGCGGCGGGTCTTTTTGCTTGAAATTGCATCGGGCTTAGAACTAAAGCGTATTAATGGCAGGTTATTAGACTGTCACTCCTCACAGTAGAAAATCCCGTGCAAAGGCGTCTGATGCTTTCAGGCCAGGTGCCGAGTCAGGCCACGCATCACTCATGAGTCGCTGCCTTCGTATACTGTTAGTTCTGACAGTTTACAGCCCACGCACACTGCTATTTCATGACTCGAACAGAGCCCTCGAAACCTCTGTTATTCGCACAATCATCAGCGATGGAGAAGCGATCATGAGCGTACAAGCGCAACAGTTGTCCCCTGCGCAACAAAAAGCACTGTACCCCAAGGCCCTCAGCGCCACCGGTACATTCGACGCATTTATCGATACGATATCGGTCCACTTTCAGACTTTGACCCTGGTGCATGACCATGACGCGGCCATCTACCGCCTTCTAGCACGACATGCTGATAATGCAGTCACCGTGAAAAAAATCACGATTGAACTGCCCGACACCATTCGCAATGGGCAGGTATTAGAGCTGGATAAGTGGCAGTCCAATAAGGTCAATGTCTGGTATGCCGTCAAGTCGCCTACGATTCATTACGCCGTGCGCTGCTCCACAGGAACGTTGATCATTAACAACCTGGAAGCCGGCATCATCAAAATCAGCGGCACGCTGAATGGCACCACCGATGAAGATGTCAACGGGAACCCACACACACTGGAAGTCGGTTTCGACGTAACCAGTTGATCGATTATGCAAAAGCAAAAAAAAACGCCCGTATCTTTCGATACGGGCGTTAATAAGCGTCAAGTCTTTACCAACTGTAGCGCACACCTACGTTGGCACCCCATGGCTGCTCGACCCGGCCACCGCTGCTGTGCTCTAGGTCGGCGTGCAGTTGCAGGTTTTGCGACAACTTAACCGCGACGCCCGCACCGAACTCGGCGCGTGAACCCGATAGGTCGTTGTTGAACTCATGGTTGTTCACCGCGACCTTATTGTTGTTGGCAAACTCATGCACCATCGCCGCCCGCAGGTAAGGCTGGAGTACGCTGCCACTGTCGAGCTGGATGTCACGCCCCACCGTCGCACCGGCCTTGGCCATGATCGAGCGGGTGCGCTCGCCATCGGCGTGCAGGCCATTTTTCATGTTGTAGTTGGCGCCCTGGATCACCACGGTGGACAGCTGGGCATACGGCTCGACGAAGTAACCGTCGTCCAGCTTGATATTGCGACCGAACTCTGCCGACAGGCCACCGCCGGTGTTGGCGTACTTGCCCTTGGACTTGGTGCCGTCACTCAAGCCGACCTTGGACTCGTTATGGAAACGGTTGAGCTTGGCCACGGCGTCGAAATACAGACCGCTCTCTTCATCCAGCCAGGTTGCGTAAGCACCCACGTAGTAGCTCTTCACTGTGCCCGACGTACCGCGCTTTAGGTTCAAGCCCGAAGTACTATGGCCGGCCATCACACCCACCAGCCACTGGCTGTCGGCCAACGGCGTGTCAGCACCCAGGGTAAAGCCCTGCTGGTTCTGGTTGTAGCCAACCCCGGTGCTCTCGGCCACCTTGTACTTGTTGCCATAACCACGCATCCACACACCCGCCTGACCAGGCTCGAAACGCAGCTCGCCCATGCGCGTACGCAGGGAAGTCGCCTCGCCGTACCAGACCGTGGGGGCGGTATTGAACAACGCCATGACCGAGCGAGTAGCCGGGCTGATCACGCGGTTGTTCGGGTCGAGGAACCAATCGGTGCCATCCTTTTTCAGACCATAGGAATAGGCACCCACGTCGACGACATCGCCCGCCAGTGAGAACTGCGCGTCACCGCCGCCGGTATGCACGATACGAATCGCTTCGGGGCTGACCGGCTCTGTACCGCTGGCTGCGAGCAACAGGCTGTGACTGCCGTGGGCTTCGCCGCTGATGTTCAGGAAGTCCGTGACGCCGTTGGCAAAATCGGTACCCATGACGAAGGTGCCGTTGCCGTCGAGACTGTCCAGGTCCAACTGATAGAACGCATCGGTGTGGCCGAATATCACCGTACCGTCCACCAGGTTCAAGGCACCCACCTGGCTGTCGGCGGTCAACTCCCAGTACGACCCATTGCCTACGTTCAAGCTGGTGACATTCTGCAGCTGGCCTTTGAGCCCGGAGCTGTTTTCCAGGTTCAAATGTGCCGTGCTGCCATCTTCGACAATGACGTCGCCTTTCAACCGGCTGCTATCGACATTCATGCTCGCCTGGGCACCGCCGTTGACTTCCAGCAGCACGCCATTGCCACCGGTCAGGGTTGAGCCGTTGCGCACGTCGATTTCAACTTCCATCTCCGCGCCAGGGTGACCTTCCACGACAATGGCCGAGCCGTTGCGCCCTTCGACGCTGGAGTTATCCAGCACCAGTTTGCCGGCATCGCTGCTGCCAGCGTCGTTGGTAAACAACACGCCATTCTTGCCGCCGATGATGCTGCTTTGGCTGGCAGTCGCCGTTGCACCGTCGAGCCACACGCCATCACTATCGGCGCCGGTGCCTTCGACCACAGTGTTCTGATTGAAGTGCAACTCAGCATTGCCCGTGGCTACTGCCCCACTCTTTTCCCCCCGGATGATGCTGTTGAACACCTGGGCAATGCCGCCCTTGTCGGAATTGAAACTCTGGTACGCCTGCAGACCGAAAGTTGTGTGGCTGATGATGGCACTGTTTCGGATGATGGCCGCACTGTCATCCAGGCGCACCGCCCCCCATATCGAGTGGTTGGATTCAACAGTGGCGCCGTCAACGTTGACGGTGGAGCCCTGCGTCGCACGGATATCTTCGATCCGGCTGCCGGTATTGACATTCAGCGTCGAGTCGTTGGCCAGGATATTTCCGGCGCGAGCACCGTTGACGGTCAGCTCGGACTTATGATCCAACTGCCAGTCATTTTTCATCTCATGGGGGCCAATGGTCCTTGACTCACCGATCAGTTGATCCGCTTGGACGCTGGTGTGCATCGCTGCAAGCAGAAGCACGCTAATGGCTGGAACATGCATCATCTTGCTCAAGGGCTTGAGCTCGAATTTGGTAGGTAATGACATCGGGGGTTCACTCTCTGGGTAGCGCCTGTAAAAACGGCTTGGCTCGTTCCCGTGGAATGAAGCCTCACCTGTAAGGCGCAGAGGTTACGTAGTGAACGTACTGATGACTGTAGGACTAATCCGAGCAAAGCTTAGGTATAGACACCGCAGTGGTATGGAAAACTGCACAACTGGCAAACTGATCCGTCCACAAGCCGTAGTCCATTGCTACCAGATGCACAAAAGGGAAGCCATGCTTCCCTTTTGTGCTTTCAGCAGTTTGTAGACTTGGAGGCGTTGATTCGTAGGTTAAGCAGGTATGCCATCACAGAAAGAGTCAGGGTTGGAGAATATCGTGAATACTTCGGCCAACCGCCCGCGACCGATGCCTCCACCCGCCACGTTCGTGGTGTAGGTGACCTCGCAAGGGCCGAACGGCGCTTGAGCCAGGAATGGACGGTAAATGATATCGACATAAAAACCGTTGGCCACATCGGCAGCGGTCAAGGGCGCAGTTGTAATAGGCTCTACAAAGGGGCCCGGTGGGAGCTGGGGGTACTGGTTGGTGATAGTGACCGTAACCTCCACAGTATTGCCCACTACCAGCCTGACATCGCCCGGAATGAAAAGCATGGCAGCCAGGACCGGCGGCGAGCCAGGCATCCGTTGTACCAGCGACTGACAGGTCCATTCGCCAGCGATGAGATTCTCATACCTTGCCGGCGCCAGTTCCACCGTCACGGCATCGATCACATTGACCGTGGTAAGGGGCGACGGGTTCTCATTGATAGTGCCGGGGCCAATGACAGAATAACTGACAGGCTGCAGATTGTTCCCGTGGCGGGCAACCACCGCCCAGGGAATGATAAACCTCGCGTCCTCGCCAGGAACCGTAGTGCTTAAAGGGAAAGGCCCGACACGCTCTTTGGAGGCGCCCCAATACAGGTAAAACTCATTGTCTGGATGAGGCAGTGCCGCAATGGTCCAGAGTCGAATCACAATAGTCACAGGTCGGTCCGCATCGCCAATGCGCAGGGTATTCAACTCCTGTGAGTCCTCGCCAAACACTTGTGCCGGGTTCAGCCCAGGGTTCATATCGCCTGGTTCCAGTGTGCCCGGCAGTACAGGCCCTTCTACCGACAAGTCGAGCCGGACGTTTTTAGCGGGTGAGAGGAAGAACACACCGTTGCGATCAGTCCGGTAACGCACGCTTACCGTCTGAGGACCTAGCGTCGCGGTATAGGCGGCCTTGATCGCATCATTCATATTACTGAAAACTACCGGGAAGCCCGTGAGTTCAGTGGTTTGCGGGCCAAAGGGCTGGCTTTCCCATTGCGTCTCGAACTTGTCCAGTCCTGTAGCGAAATTAAGATACTGTTCGATATGGAGTTTAATGCCCAGCACAAAGTCCGCAATGCTGAGCACATCATCAGTGCTACCGTCACGTGGGGCCGGCGCAAGCGGTAGGAATGGCTCCAATAGTACGGGGTCGGTCAGTAACGAGACCGTGCGAAACTCATTGAACGATGGGCGACTGATATTCCCTGCCCGGTCAACCATGGTGTAGAAAAAATAATAAAGCCCACTCAAGATGATCTGGCCGGCGGGCAGGAAGAAGGTGCTGTTGTCGGGTGGTGGTAGCAGAGGCACACCTGGGCCGCTCACCAGATACTCTGGTCGTGGGTCCATTACCGGGCTGAAGTAAACGTTAGCTATGTCCCCCGGTTCGAATCGCCCAGGCTGGGGACTGAAGGTGTTGCGGGGAATAACAATCTCCACGCCGCCATGATTTATCAGGAACGCATTGTCGATAATGGTCCCCGCTGGCGCATTAGCCAGCATCGGAACGGTGGGTTGTTCACGTGACGACGCTACAGCGTAGGGCGCAATCAGATCGACGCGAAACGCGGCAGGGTTGGACTCGTCCCGCGCAGCACCTGGTGCGCCATTGGAATTGCGGTATTGCACGACTTTGATCTCATAAAAGCCATGCGGGAACTCAAACTCGGGAGACGGCGCCGGAATGTATCTATCGATGATTGCAGGCACGGGGTCCAAGTTGATCTGGAATGGTTCCAGAAAGGGCCGCCAAGTGGGCACCGGATCGGTGGTTGTGCGAATTTGAATACCCAGCCAGTCGGTCGGTACCGAGATCCGCCCGGTTCGACACTCCACGGTGATACCCGCACGAGCAACGGCCGCTGGAATAAGACCCGTTGCATTATCCAGTGCCTCTGCAATCGTGGGCGCATCAATAACCAAAGTTTCGGATGTAATGGTGACGTCAGGGTTGCTGCTCATATCAGTCTCTCCTTAGTACTTAATGTAGGCATCGCACAAACACTCATGAAGTGGCCGGACGGCCATCGCCCCGCTGCTTGAGTGACTGCCAGGTGACTGAAATCGCAGCAACACTCTTCCCAGCCGTATGACATGCGGCCAAACAAACCAACTTTGGATTTACCCGTCAGAAGTTCAGTGAAACGTACGCGGTGTTCCAACACTCATGACGCAAAGCACTCGCAATCAGGGTTCTGGGCCATTGCCGTCAATCCAGCAGTAGATGGGGTTTGGCGGGGGGGGCGAGGTATTCACTACCCGATCGAAGGGCACATACCTAGAAGCAGACCGGCCAATGATCACGCCTCCCCTGGACACCGTGTAATGAGCTTCTCCTCCGGCGTTTTTTTTCAGGGGCCGAATCAAGCGCTCGACATCGAGTATCCAGAAGGCATAGCCGGACGCATCGCTGACCTCATCCCAGTAATGCGTGAGGGTTTCCACGATATTGGGGTCTGGATTGACATCCGGGTACAGCCCGTACCCCTGGAACCGCAGCGTAATCAGATCACCAGAACGGATGTCCGCGTGAGGGGCTATGAACACCTCGACACCGAACCAGATCGGAGGCTGGGTGCTGCAGGTCAAGTAGCCGTTAGGATGCAACTCCGATTGCGGGAAACGGGGCCGAGGGTAGTTGGAGGGCGGAAGGTCGGTTTGCAGCCTGACTTGCGCCACCAGTGAAAACATCGGATTGATGTTGCCGGCACGGTCTTGCAGGCGATAGAAGCAGAAGATCCAGAGCGCCCCCGGAAAACGACGGAACACCTCGCTGGGCACGTCCACGAATATGCGGCCGGTGGCGCTGGCCAACGGTGCAGAAACCAGGGTCGGCGCGCCGGTTGGCAAGATATTCATGTCTGAAAAATACATCGGCACCTGATCACCCACCTCACGCCCCAAATATCCCTGCGGGATTTCCATGGGCACCAGCGGGTTGGCGACCAGGTAGGCCTCGGTAATCGGATCAATGGGAAAAATGGCCGGTGGCAGCAACGCGCCGCCACCGGGCGCATCGCGGTCGATCCTGATCGTCACAACCTCAGAGCTATCGACGCTGGGGCTGTTCGGCGTGCCGTTATGGATGCGAAACGTCAGATCAATAATTGCACTGTTCAGCAGGAATGCCTGGGGTATCTGCATCGGGTAGGGAAAGTCGGCGGCCGTCATCGGGTTAGGCAGCAACACCGGTGGCGTGTCGACCGGGCGGGCACCGCGGACGCTCCACTCGAACACCACATATTGGTCTCTGCCCGGACCCGGTAGAAACGCCCAGGGAGTGGGAATCAAAAGCTGTAGATCAGAGAAGTAAAATTGCACCGGCACCAACCCATCAGGCAGCGCGTCGACGACGATGGGCGCGTCAATCGCCAGGCTGCCTCCTGGGCCTTGGGGGCCATTCGCGCTCGATTGGCCAGCATTGTGGGTGCTCATCCAAACCTCCCTCTACACGCCTATGCATCACCTGATCACGGCGCTTGCGGCTCTGTTGGGGCAATTGAACACCTCCTGTGGTACTGCGGATACTGTCAGAACTAACAGGTGCGCTCGCCGCTCGTCGGTTTGAGCGGCCTGACTTCATACCGATCCCAACAAATATTTTCTTGACGAGAGTGGCTGACTGGTGTTTTCTGAAACCGGTTTCAATGCCCAGCGCACTGCCACCTCACACTAATAAGAAAGGCCCCGCCGTGACTTCATTCTCCGCCGCCCAGCGCAGCCGCGTGACCATGCTTGATGTAGCCCAACGCGCCGGCGTATCCAAGGCCAGTGTGTCGCGCTTTATCGGCGACGACCGCGCCCTGCTGTCCGACGCCATCGCCCAACGTATCGAACAGGCTATTGATGACCTGGGCTACCGCCCCAACCAGATGGCCCGTGGCCTGAAACGTGGACGCACGCGCCTGATCGGCATGCTGGTAGCGGATATCCGCAACCCCTATTCGATTGCCGTGATGCATGGCGTGGAAACCGCCTGCCGACAGCACGGCTACAGCCTGGTGGTGTGCAACACCGACCGCGATGACGAGCAGGAGCGCCAGCACCTGGCGGCGTTGCGCGCCTATAACATCGAAGGCCTGATCGTGAATACCCTGGGCCATCACCGCGACCAGTTACTGGAGCTGCAACGGGAAATGCCCCTGGTGCTGGTGGACCGTAAGGTCGAGGCGCTGCACAGCGACCTGGTGGGCCTGGATAACCCACTGGCCGTGGGCATGGCCCTGGATCACCTGGAGCAACAGGGCTATCGGGATATTTTGCTGATCAGCGAGGCCGCCGATGGCACCAGCTCGCGGATTGAGCGCATGGACAGTTTCCAGGCCCAGATCAGCCGTCGCAAAAAAATGCACGGCGCTGTACTGGAGATAGACCTCGACCTGCCCCAGCGTTTGCAGACGTTTCTGGGCGCAGGCCAAGCCGGGCCCAAAGCCTTGTTCTGTGCCAACGGCATTGCCGCGCTGGCCTGTAGCAAAGCCCTGCGCGAGTTGGGTTGCCGATTGTTCGAGGACGTTGGCTTGATCGCCCTGGATGACCTGGAGTGGTACCCACTGGTAGGCAGCGGCATCACCGCCCTGGCCCAGCCGACCGAAGCCATTGGCGCCAGCGCTTTTGAGTGCTTGCTCAAGCGGTTGCGCGGCGATACCTCGGCGACCCGTTCCCTGGATTTTGCCCCGCAACTGATCGTGCGAGGCTCAACCCAACCCGTGTAGGCATAACCGCCTGCACGGGCATTTTTTTATCTACAAATGAAACCGGTTTCAGAGATCAATAAAAATGCATAGATATCCCGTTTCCATCAGCCTTTCCAGCTACGGCGCCGACCTGGTTCGCCAGCGCGGCCAGTTGAGTTTCGTCGAGCTGCTGGCCGCTGCCGGGGCCAGGCGTATTGAATGGCGTGAAGAACTGCTGACCAGCGAACAACCCGGCGAACTGGCCCAGGCCGCCGCCGCGCAAGATCTGGAGTGTGTGTTTTCGTCGCCCCTGGAGCTGTGGGTCGCCGGGCGTGCCCAAGCCAATTCGGAGCTGGCCGCCACCCTCGACCGGGCCCAGGCGTTCGGTGCGCGCTGGTTGAAGGTTTCGCTGGGTTACTTCACCGACACCAACGACCTGCACAGCCTCAGCGCCCTGCTCAACCGCCACCCGGTGCGCTTGTTGGTGGAAAACGACCAGACCCTGCACGGCGGGCGCATCGAGCCGATGCAACGCTTCTTCGATGAAGCCGAGCGCCTGGCGGTGCCGGTGAAAATGACCTTCGATATCGGCAACTGGCACTGGCAAGACCAGTCCGCACGTACCGCCGCTCGCTTGCTGGGCCGGCATGTGGATTACCTGCATTGCAAGGCCGTGGCCCGCCGCGCCGACGGCAAGTTGGTAGCCCTGCCGCCCGGCAGCGCCGACCTGCATCTATGGGAACAATTGCTGCAGTTGATGCCCCAAGGTATCAGCCGCGCGGTGGAATTCCCGCTGCAAGGCGACGACTTGGTGGCGGTCACCGCCGAGCAGGTCACCGCCCTCGCCCACCTTGGCCAACCGCGTGTGGAGAATGCCCATGTCTGAGATCGATATCCTCTCGTTCGGCGAAACCATGGCGATGTTTGTCGCCGAGCAAACCGGCGACCTGGCCCAGGTCGGCCACTTCGAAAAGCGCATCGCCGGGGCCGACAGTAACGTGGCGATCGGGTTGTTACGCCTGGGCTTCAACGTCGCCTGGCTGAGCCGGGTCGGTCATGACTCATTGGGGCGGTTTGTGGTCGCGGCCCTGGAGCGTGAAGGCCTGGATTGCCGGCATGTGGCGGTGGATCCCGCGCACCCCACCGGCTTTCAGCTCAAGTCCCGGGAAGAGAGCGGCGACGATCCTCAGGTCGAGTATTTCCGGCGTGGCTCGGCGGCCAGTCACTTGTCCAGCGCCGCAATCACTCCAGAATTGCTAACGGCGCGCCATCTGCACGCCACCGGGATTCCGCCGGCGCTGTCGGACGCCACCGCCGAACTGTCGCGCGAGTTGATGAGCCAGATGCGCGCGGCCGGCCGCAGTGTGTCCTTTGACCCGAACCTGCGCCCTTCGCTATGGCCCAGCGAGCAAAAAATGATCCGCGAAGTCAACGCCCTGGCCGGCCTGGCGCATTGGGTATTGCCGGGCCTGAGCGAAGGTCGGCTGCTGACCGGTTTCGAAGATCCCGGGGATATTGCCGCCTTCTACCTCGACCTGGGCGTGGAAGCCGTAGCCATCAAGCTCGGCCCCCACGGTGCCTACTACCGCAGCCAGCTGGACCAGGGCTTTGTCGCCGCCGTGCCGGTGGCCAAGGTGGTGGACACGGTGGGAGCCGGCGACGGCTTTGCGGTGGGCCTGATCAGCGCCCTCCTGGAAAACCTCAGCCTGGCCCAGGCGGTACAGCGCGCCAACTGGATCGGCAGCCGCGCAGTACAGAGTCGCGGCGATATGGAAGGCCTGCCCCTGCGCGCCGACCTGCCCGCCTGGCAAAAAGCCGGCTGATCCGGACCGACAACCGTTACCTGTTGCCACAACTACAACAAGCTCAGGAGCAACCCCATGAACAACCTGAAACTCGCCACCCGCCGTTGGTGGTACATCATGCCCATCGTGTTTATCACCTACAGCCTGGCGTACCTGGACCGTGCCAACTACGGCTTCGCCGCCGCCTCCGGGATGGCCGAAGACCTGATGATCACCCCGGGCATGTCCTCGCTGCTCGGTGCGCTGTTCTTCCTCGGCTACTTTTTCTTCCAGGTACCGGGGGCGATCTATGCCCAGCGGCGTAGCGTGAAGAAACTGATTTTCGTCAGCCTGATCCTCTGGGGCGGCCTGGCGACCCTCACCGGCGTGGTGTCCAACGCCTATATGTTGATCGCCATCCGCTTTATGCTCGGGGTGGTCGAGGCCGCCGTGATGCCGGCGATGCTGGTGTACCTGTGCCACTGGTTTACCCGTGCCGAACGCTCGCGGGCCAACACCTTCCTGATCCTCGGCAACCCGGTGACCATGCTGTGGATGTCGGTGGTATCCGGCTACCTGGTACAGCATTACAGCTGGCGCTGGATGTTTATCATCGAAGGCCTGCCGGCGGTGTTCTGGGCCTTTATCTGGTGGCGCCTGGCCGATGAGCGCCCAGCCGATGCCAAGTGGCTGAGCGCTGGCGAGAAACACGACCTGGAAACCGCCCTGGCCGCCGAACAGGTCGGGCTCAAGGCTGTGAAGAACTATGCCGAAGCCTTCCGTTCGCCCAAGGTGATCATCCTCGCGCTGCAATTCTTTTGCTGGAGCATCGGCGTCTACGGCTTTGTGCTGTGGCTGCCGTCAATCCTCAAGGCCGGCCTGAAAATGGACATGGTCGAAGCCGGCTGGTTGTCGGCGCTGCCCTACCTGGCGGCGGTGATCGGCATGCTGGTGGTGTCCTGGGGCTCGGACAAGCTGCAAAAGCGTAAGCGCTTTGTATGGCCACCGCTGCTGATCGCCTCCGTGGCGTTTTATGGTTCCTACTTGTTGGGGGCCGAGCATTTCTGGTGGTCCTACACCCTGCTGGTGATCGCCGGCGCCTGCATGTATGCGCCCTACGGGCCGTTTTTTGCCATCGTCCCGGAAATCCTCCCGGCCAACGTCGCCGGCGGCGCCATGGCCTTGATCAACAGCATGGGCGCCCTCGGTTCGTTTGGCGGCTCCTACCTGGTGGGCTACCTCAATAGCAGCACCGGCTCGCCCGGTGCGTCGTACCTGCTGATGAGCGGCGCGTTGCTGCTGTCGGTGGTGCTGACGATTTTCCTCAAGACCGGTGCCCGGGAGCCGTCCCCGGCAGCACCGTTGCACTCCCTGGATTTGAAGGTAAGAACCTGATGAAAAAGCATGTCGTGCTGTACAAGAAACTGTCCGCACCGTTGATGGCCCGTTTGCATGAAGCGGCCCAGGTGACCTTGATCGAATCCCTCGACCCCGCGGGCCTGGCGCAACTGCGTGAGGCACTGCCCAGTGCCCACGGCCTGCTGGGGGCCAGCTTGCGCCTGGATGCGCAACTGCTGGACCTGGCGCCGCGCCTGGAAGCCGTGGCCAGTGTTTCGGTGGGCGTCGATAACTACGACATCGACTACCTGACCCAACGCGGCATTTTGCTCAGCAACACCCCGGATGTACTCACCGAAACCACGGCCGATACCGGCTTTGCACTGATCCTCGCCACCGCCCGACGCGTAGTGGAGCTGGCCAATCTGGTGCGCGCCGGCAACTGGAACCAGAACATCGGCCCCCTGCACTTTGGCAGCGATGTGCACGGCAAGACCCTGGGTATCATTGGCATGGGGCGCATTGGTGAAGCCCTGGCCCAGCGTGGGCACTTTGGCTTTGGCATGCCGGTGATTTACCACAGCCATTCGCCCAAACCTTTGGTGGAGCAGCGTTTCGGCGCGCGGTACTGCAGCTTGCCGGAGTTGCTGCAACACGCTGACTTTGTTTGCCTGACGTTGCCGTTGACTGCACAGACTCAGGGGTTGATTGGCGCCAAGGAATTCGCCCAGATGGGCCCGGAGACGATTTTCATCAATATCTCCCGGGGCAAGGTAGTAGATGAGGCGGCACTGATCGAAGCCCTGCAACAGCGCACGATCCGCGCGGCGGGGCTGGATGTGTTTGAGCGTGAGCCGTTGAACCACGACTCGCCGTTGCTGCGTTTGAACAACGTGGTGGCGACACCGCATATCGGCTCGGCCACCCACGAGACCCGTGAAGCGATGGCGCGGTGTGCGGTGGATAATCTGCTGGCGGCGTTGGCGGGCGAGCGGCCGAAAAACCTGGTCAATTCCAGCGTATGGAAAGCCTGACAGCCCGACCCAATGCCCGTGTGTCAGCCACCGAAAACAGTGACCGGACCACCGCTATCGCGGGCAAGCCCGCTCCCACAGGGATGTTCGGCGGGGCAGAAGTCTGGGCCACACCATCAATCAAATGTGGGAGCTGGCTTGCCTGCGATAGCGGTATGCCAGCCACCCAAGTCCTCCCTGCTTAGATCACAAACCGCGCCACCATCGCATTCAAATCCACCGCCAGGCGCGACAGTTCATGACTGGCGGCGCTGGTCTGGTTGGCTCCGGCCGCCGACTGCGTCGCCAGGTCGCGGATATTCACCAGGTTACGGTCCACTTCGCGGGACACTTGGGCCTGCTCTTCGGACGCGCTGGCAATCACCAGGTTGCGCTCGTTGATCAGGCTGATGGACTGGGTGATCTGCTCCAGTGCCACGCCGGCGGCGCGGGCCATTTCCAGGGTGCTTTGGGTGCGCTGGTTGCTCTGCTGCATGGACTGCACCGCTTCCCCCGTGCCGTTCTGGATCCCGGCCACCATTTTCTCGATCTCCTGGGTCGACTGCTGGGTACGATGGGCCAGGGCACGCACTTCGTCGGCCACCACGGCAAACCCGCGCCCGGCCTCACCGGCACGTGCCGCTTCGATGGCGGCATTGAGGGCCAGTAAGTTGGTCTGCTCGGCAATCGCGCGGATCACGTCCAGCACCTTGCCGATATCCCGGCCCTGGGTCGCCAGGCCTTCGATCAGCACCGAAGTATCCTGCACGTCCTGGGTCATGGTCTGGATCGCGCCCACGGTTTCCACCACACGATCGCGCCCTTCCCGCGCGGCCTGGTTCGACTGGGTCGAGGCTTCTGAGGTGGACACCGCATTGCGCGCGACTTCTTCCACGGCCGCGGTCATTTCATTGACGGCAGTGGCGGCCTGGTCGATTTCATTGTTTTGCTGCTGCAAGCCCTTGGAGGCTTCCTCGGTCACCGCGCTCAGCTCTTCGGCCGCCGACGCCAGTTGAGTGGCTGAACCGGCAATATGCTGGATGGTCTGGCGCAGGTTGTTCTGCATGGTAGCCAGGGCACCGATCAGGCGCGCCGGCTCATCCTGGCCGTCGTCCGCAATGACCTTGCTCAGGTCGCCGCTGGAGATGGTTTCGGCGGCGGCCACCGCCTTGCGCAGCGGTGTGACGATGCTGCGGGTCAACAACCAGGCAAGCAATACGGTCATCAGCGCCGCCACCACCGACACCACGACAATTCCGCTGATGGCATCGCTGTAGCTGCGCCCGGCGTCTTCCCCGGCCTGTTTGGCATTGGCGGCGTTGATCGCAATCAGCTTATTGAGTTGCTCGCCCATCTGATCCGTACCGTCTTTGATCCGGCTGTTGATCAGGGCCCGCATCTCCTCGACTTTGTTCTGCTGGGACAGCGTCAGCATTTCAGCCTGGGCCTTGAGATAGTTGTCCAGCGTGGCGGCAAAAGTCTTGTACAGCGCGGCTTCTTCAGCGCCGGCCGGCAGCGCGGCATAACCCGCCTGGGCCTGGCGCGCCTTGTCGACCAGCACGCCGATGCGCACCTGGGCCTCCTGCAAGGCGACCGGTTCGCGATTGACCAGGACCCGAAACGACAGAATGCGCAGGCGCAACACGTTCTCGGTCATATTGGCCAGGTAACCGACACTCGGCAGTTGGTTAGCCCCCATATCCAGCGCGGCCTGGCGAATCAGCGTCATACGGTTGACGGCAAACACCCCCAGAACAATCACAAGCAACGCAATAAACGCAAAACCGAGAAACGCCCGAGGTGCGATATTCAAATTACGGAGGGACATAGGAAAGCTCTCAAGAAGGGATGGCTGCGAGCGTCCTTGCCGCGACACGGTCACTCAGCGTCAACGCGCGGAGATAACGGTTCGGCGCCACTGTTATAAAGGTTGTGTGGGCCTATAGGAGGTATCGGCAGACTTGAGGTTTTTTTGCGGGGCTTGGAGAAATATTTTTTCACACTTTTGACAGTGGACGCTTTCTGGCATCCTGCGCGTCCATTTTCTGACCCGAGCACGTATCTTGTCTGACGCTCAAGCCCCCCGCCCCCGTTATAAATCGGACCTGATCTACGGTCTGGAAGACCGCCCGCACTTCACCGCTGCGGTATTTGCCGCCCTGCAGCACGTGCTCGCCAGCTTCGTCGGGATCATTACCCCGACCCTGATCGTCGGTGGTGTGCTGGGCCTGGAAAGCGAAGTGCCCTACCTGGTCAGCATGGCGCTGTTCGTCTCCGGCCTGGGCACGTTTGTCCAGGCGCGGCGCTTCGGCCCCGTGGGTTCGGGCTTGCTGTGCCTGCAAGGCACGAGCTTCTCGTTTATCAGCGTGATCCTCAGTGCCGGCTTCATGGTCAAGGCCCGGGGCGGCGGTACCGATGAAATTCTCTCAACGATCTTTGGCATCTGCTTTTTTGCCGCATTTATCGAAGTGGTGCTCAGCCAGTTCATCGGCAAGTTGCGCAAGCTGATCACGCCGGTGGTCACCGGCACCATCATCACCTTGATGGGGCTATCGCTGATCAAGGTCGCCGTGACCGACATGGCCGGCGGCTATGGCGCGGCAGACCTGGGCGCAGCCGGCAATATGGGGCTGGCGGCCCTGGTGTTGCTGACCATCGTGGTGCTTAACCGCTTCAATAACCCGTTCCTGCGTTTGGGCTCGATTGTCATCGGCCTGACCCTGGGTTTTGTGGTGGCCTGGTGGCTGGGGCGTGTCGATCTGGCGGCATTGCCCCAGGTACCGCTGGTCAGCGTGCCGGTGCCGTTCAAGTACGGGTTCTCGTTCGACTGGGTGGCGTTTATTCCGGTTGCGGTGATCTTCCTGATTTCCCCCCTGGAAGCAGCCGGCGACCTGACCGCCAACTCGATGATTTCCCAGCAACCGGTCAAGGGCCCGCTGTATATCAAGCGCATCAAGTCCGGCCTGCTGGCCGATGGCCTGAACTCGGTAATGGCCGCCACTTTCAATAGCCTGCCGATGGTGACCTTCGCCCAGAACAACGGGGTGATCCAGTTGACCGGCGTGGCCAGCCGCTATGTGGCGTATTTCATTGCCGGGCTGCTGGTATTGCTGGGTCTGTTTCCGATGATTGGCGCGGTGCTGCAATTGATGCCCAAGCCGGTGCTGGGTGGCGCGACCCTGATCATGTTCGGCACGGTGGCGGTGGCCGGGATCAAGATCCTTGCCGAAGCCGGCCTGCATCGGCGCAATGTGCTGATTGTGGCGATTTCCTTGGGGATGGGCCTGGGCGTGGCGGCAGTACCGGAAGTGCTGCGCGAGCTGCCCAAGGCCTTGCACAACATCTTCGAGTCGCCGATTACCGTCGGTGCCTTCTGTGCGATCCTGCTGAACATTTTCCTGCCTGAAGAGTTCATAGAGCTGGAAGAAGATGAATTTGACCCGGAAGCCTCTACCCTCAAGGTCATGCAGGATCCGGAACCCACGAAATAGGAACCCTTATGCGCAGATTGATCGGCCTGACCCTGTCTCTGATATTGCTCAGCCTGAGCGCCTGCGCTTTGTTCCCCAACCGCGACCCGCTGCATATCAATGTGGTGGGAATCGAGCCGCTGCAAAGCCAGGATCTGGAAGTGCGCTTCGCGGTCAAGTTGCGGGTGCAGAACCCCAACGAAACCGCGATCGACTACAACGGCGTGGCGCTGGACCTGGAGGTCAATGGCCGGCCGCTGGCGGCTGGGGTGAGTGATCAACAGGGATCCATCCCGCGCTTTTCCGAGACCGTTCTGACCGTCCCGGTCAGCGTTTCAGCGTTTTCGGTGTTGCGTCAGACCCTGGGCCTGAGCCAGACCCAGCGTTTGAACAACCTGCCCTATGTATTGCGCGGCAAGCTGGCGGGCGGGTTGTTTGGCACGATGCGCTTTGTCGATCGTGGCACCCTGGACCTGCCCAACACCGTGACCTGGTAAATAGCATGGACACCTTGCCCACTCTGTACACCGAACGCCTGATCCTGCAACCGCTGACCCTGGACGACGCCGAGGGCATACAGCAGCAGTTTCCCCACTGGGAAGTGGTGCGCTACCTCAATGCCCTGGTGCCCTGGCCCTACCCGGCCGATGGTGCGCGCAGTTACCTGGAACAGGTGGTCTTGCCTGCCATGGCCCAGGGCCGCGAGTGGCATTGGTCGATCCGCCTGCGCGAGGCCCCCGGGCAGTTGATCGGCAATGTGAGCCTGATGGATGAGCAGGACAACAATCGGGGCTTCTGGCTCGGGCCGCAATGGCAGGGCCAGGGATTGATGAGCGAAGCCAGCGCGGCAGTGACCGCGTATTGGTTCACGGTGCTTGGGCGCCCCGTGCTGCGGGTGCCCAAGGCAGCGCCTAACCTGGGCTCACGCAGGCTTTCCGAAAAAACCGGGATGCGCTTGATCCGCACGGAAGAAGGGCAATTCGTGGAGGGGGCGTTCCCCAAGGACATCTGGGAAATCACCCGCGAAGAATGGCTGAAACACCCCCTGTAGGCACCGATCAGCCCGTGCTTACTTGGCGGCCATCAGGCGATTGACTTCACTGCGCACCATGTTGGCAAATTCCGGCGGTGACATGCCGTCCAGCTCGGAACGCACCCATTCGGCCCATTTCCCCTTGCGTTTGGCGCGCTCGCCAAACAACCGTGCGCCCTCGCCCTTGGCCTTGCCCAGGTTGCTTTGCCACAGGTCATACAGACGGGACTTTTCATCTTCAAGCGCGGCGCGCTCGGCGAGGGGCTTGTTGGCCAGATTGAAGCTCATGTGGATTTACCTGCTGCACAAATAGGTGACATCTTACACTGTAGGTCGAAAGGTCCGAATTCGGATTTTTCATCGGCCCGATGCCGGGCGAAAAAAAACTGCAACTTTTAGCCTGCTGCAAGACTCCATTGTTCACTGCCCACTTACCCGCAAGGAGCTACTCAATGGCCCGTAAAACCGCCGCCCAAGCTGTCGAAGAGCAAATCAAGGACCAGGCGTTCAGCGAACTCCAGGCCCTGATCGAAGAGTCCGACAAACTGCTCAAGAGCAGCGCGTCGCTGGTGGGAGAAGAAGGTGAAACCCTGCGCGAGCAGGTCGCGATCAAACTCAAGCAAGCCCTGGATTCGGTGTCCAACGTGCGTGAGCGCACCAAGCCGGTGGTGGATGCCACCGAAACCTATATCGGTGGCCACCCTTGGCAGACCGTAGCCATTTCCGCCGGCTTCGGCTTGGTGGTTGGCCTGCTGCTGGGCCGTCGCAACTGATGGATGCCTGGGTCGGTGCGGGTCAGCCCGCACCGCCCTTCAGCCCCGCGCTAATTCGCGCAACCGGGCCAGTTCGTCCCCATCGAGCCTAATCCCCTCCCGTTCTGCATTGGCCCGTGTGCGATGACGCCGGTCGCCGGGCAAGCGCCGCAACCCTGCCGCATGCATCTGTCGCACCAGTTCCTGGCTGCGCTGGGCAAAATCCTGCCCCGCGGTTTTACTGGGGTCGATCACAATCAGTAGCTGGCCGGTCCAGGGAGTCTTGGCGCCCGGGTGGTTCGACCAGTCGAATTCAAACGAGAAATTCCCCCCGGTCAGGGCCGCCGCCAGCAACTCCACCATCATCGACAACGCCGACCCCTTGTGCCCGCCAAACGGCAACAGCGCGCCGCCTTCAAGAATCGCCCTGGGGTCCTGGGTCGGCTGCCCCAGGCTGTCGACCCCAGTGCCCGGCGGCACACGCTCACCCTGACGGGCGGCAATCTGCACATCGCCATGGGCGATGGCGCTGGTGGCCAGGTCAAACACAATCGGCGGCCCATCGGCACGTGGTGCGGCGAACGCGATGGGGTTGGTGCCGAACAGCGGGCGATCGGCGCCATGAGGCACCACGCAAGTCATGCTATTGACCACGCTGAGGGCCACCAAGCCCTCTTCGGCAAACGGTTCGACATCCGGCCATAACGCGGCAAAGTGATGGGAGTTACGGATCGCCAGTACCGCGATACCGGCGCTGCGGGCCTTGGCCACCAATAACGGGCGGGCGGCGGCCAGGGCCGGCTGGGCAAAACCATTGGCGGCATCTACACGCACGAAACCCGAGGCCACATCCTCGACCACTGGCACCGCCTGGCCGTTGACCCAGCCGCTGTCCAGGGTCGAGACATAGCCCGGTATGCGAAACACCCCGTGGCTGTGCGCCCCATCCTGCTCGGCGCGGGCGCAGTTGTCGGCCAATACGCGGGCAACCTCAGGCGAGGCGCCATGCCGGCTGAAAATATCCTTGAGCAGCGTCACAAGCTCAGTGAAGCCAATTGAAGTAGTCACGGCAGTGGTGGGTGTGGCTGACATCTGAAGCTCCGGAATTGTTATTGGAGGGGGCAACAGCCTGCTGGATTTCGCTCGTTGATTAACAACGCGCGACAAGTGGGCTGTCAACCACCGACGCGGCTTCAGCGCTATTTAACAAACGCCGGGCACTGCCGGAGAGCGTTAGCACACCATGGGAAAAAGGCCGTAAAGGCACGATGGGAAACCGTCAAGCGGGTGCTCGACGGTTCCGTCTATGTGCTGAGTTCGCCGCCTGGCAAGCGAATGTTGACTCGGCGGCGCTCATGATCAGTCGCCCGGGACGTCAGTGGGACCCGACGCCTTCAATCGAAGGGATTCGATGAACTGATCCGGTGGGGGTCAGTCTTTCTGGTCACGCAACACATTGCCCGAAGCACCGTCGATGCGGACCTCATAGACAACACCGTCCGCCTTGCGACCTTTTACTTCCCAGTAACCGTTGTCGTCCGCTTCGGCCTGGTAGACCTCAATGTAACCGGCCTTGGTCTTGGCGGTTTCAATGGCTTTCTCGATGGTAATCCAGCCGGCTCCCGGCTTGTCGGCCAGGGCGGCGCCTGCACCGAGCAAAGTGGCAGTGGCAAGCATGGCAGTGAGGGTTTTCTTCAGCATTTTCTTACTCCGTTATAGAGAATGACTTACAGATCCAGATTTTTAGGGTGTTTGCAGGACGATTTAGTTCCACATTGATGCTCATTCGCCATGATGGCTGTTCTCGGCACCCTGCCCGGAAGGTTAGAATGTAGGAAATCAGGAAGCACCAATGACCCAGCAGCCCCTTTCAGAAGCCGAATATGACGCCGTCACCGATGCTGCCGCGCATTGGTGTATGCGCCTGCATGCTTTTGATTGCACGGCGGCCGAACGCCAGGCGTTCGAAGAGTGGCACGACGCGCATCCCCTGCATGCTTTCGAATATGCGGCCATGCTGGAAATCTGGGATGTGGCCGACCATTTGCCACGCAGCAACGTGCCCTCCCCGCCCCCGGTGCAGGTCCCGCCACCCAGCCGCTGGCGCACCTATGCAGTGGCTGCCGCCATCTCGTTGATGGCCCTGCCCCTGGCCGCTTTCACGGGCTGGGAAGCGGGTTGGCTGCCCAGTTCCTATGAGCATTACCTCGCCGAAGGCGGCTTGCGCCAGGTGACCCTGGCCGATGGCAGCGAAGTGGAACTGAACCTGGGTACCGAGTTGGTCTACAGCAACTATAAAGATGAGCGCCGGGCCACCCTGAAAAAAGGTGAAGCGTTCTTTAAGGTCAGCCATGACCGCGAACACCCGTTTGTGGTGCGCGCCGGTACCGGGCAGATCCGAGTGACAGGCACCCAGTTCAACGTCTGGAAATACGACGACCAGGTGCGGGTCATGTTGCTGGAGGGTTCGGTGAAGATCAGCAGCGATGCCAGCCACAGCGGCGTGAGCCTCACTCCCGGAATGCAGGCCAGTTACCACGGGGGCGATGCGCAACCACAGCTACAGGCATTCAACCCCCATGATCCGGCGCTGGCCTGGCGCACCGGCAAGTTGATCCTCGACAACCTGGCACTGGTGGATGCCCTGCCCCTGATCAACCGTTACCTGAGCAAACCGGTGATGCTGGCCGATACCGGTACCGGCAATATCCGTATTGGCGGGATCTACGATATCCATGAAGTCACCCACCTGGTGTCGTCCCTGCCCAAGGTACTGCCGGTCTACCTGACCCAGAACCAGGATGGCAACACCGTCCTCAACTCGATACCGCGCAAAGTCCCCAAGACCTGACCTTCGCCAAGGCAGCACGGCGTGCATTGCCGGGCAACTGTGCGCGCCGCACTGTCCACTTTTGAAACACCCATCACCGCGCAACGCCCCTCTGGCTGTGGATTCATCGGTTCGTCATCAATAGTGTTGCATTGCTGAAACACCCTCTTCCCCCCAGTCTGCTTATGCCAGGTACCGGTCATTCCCCGATGTCCCGTCTCAGGCCTGATACACCTCGCCCTACGCCCGCCCCGCCAGAAGCCCCAAGCCATTGAAAAACAAGTCAATATAAAAAGCGGCACAGCTCCTGCTCTATTCCTTACAGCGCTGTTTAGGGTCAGCGTCACAGAACAAGGAATGATGCCGTGGCAACTCTCAATCAAGGCTCACTGAGCCTCCTGCTGATCAGCTGTGTACTCAGCGCCAGTGTGAGCGTGCCCGCCCTCGCCGAAAACGGCGTCATCGTTACCGGGCGCAACGTCCAAGGCCATATGGCCGGGCGTTCTTCCTTCGGACCGGATCCTTATCCCACTACGGCCAATGCCAATCCTGGCGCGCAGATTCTACGCTCGACGACTAACGGCGAACTCAGCGACAACGACTTCGCAGGGGTCAGCAGTGGTTCCAGCATCACTCGATCCATCCTGCCCAATGGCACCCTCCCTGGCTTGAGCACCACCCATGGCAGCAGCGCCTCCGGGCTGGGTGCCGGCGCGGCTGCGGGCCATAGCGGTGGCAGCAGCCTCGGCGGACAGATCAGCGGGACGATTGAGCGTGGCATGGCCCCGCTGAACAACATCGGCAGCCTGATGGGAGGCCAGCAATGAAGCGCTCGTGGCTGATGCTCGCCGTGCTGGGTAGCTGCGCCGCGATGGCAGACAGCAATAACAACGCACTTATCGACAGCTCAGGCCAGCAGTACAGCGGCGTCGCTTCCATCAACCAGGCCGCTGGCAACCAGCAACAGCAGATCAATAGCCGTGCGATTACGGTCGGTGGCCAATCCACTGACGTACTGGTGCAGCGGCTCGATGGCCAGGTCGACCCGTCCCTGAATGCCAGCGCGGCGATCCAGGGTTCATCTTTCAGCAATGGCAACGGTGTACTGGGCGTCAACCAGTCGGCCGGGGCCAACAACCAGACAATCAATGCGGTGCGGATCAGCATCAACCCAGGCCCGCAAAGCATTGATGACAGCGTCCTGTCGCAACAGAACATGACGCTGCTACCAGACTCCCGATCCTCCTCTACCACTGGCAGCCGCCAGGTCGTTACCAGCGACCAGGCCTTCACCGGCAGCCGTGGAGTGGTACAGGTGAATCAGAGTGCAGGGGTGGGGAACCGCATGGCTAACACCCTCGGTATCACTATCAAGTAACTGCTTGATAGGTGTTTGTTAGGCCGTACCAACACTTAACCAACTAATTAGAAGCAAGGAGATACACCATGAAACCTACAATGGCTCTCAAACCACTGGTTTTTGCTCTGGCTGCGCTCATGGCTGTTGCTGCACAAGCGGGTAACGAAAACAAGTGGACGCCAACCCCTGCCCCTAGCGGCACCGTTGCAGCGGTTGTGACCGACTCTCAACTGAGCAAAGACAACAAGTTCGACGACACCAAAACCAACAACGACGCCTCGGCCAACCAGTCGCTGAACAACAGCGACGGTAACCTGGGCGCCAACGTTGCCGCAGGCAGCGGTAACCAACAAGACAACAGCGCAGCCATCACCAGCAGTGCTGCCAAGGATGCCCTGGCGGTTTTCGCGATCGTAGACGTCGAGCAAACATCCAAAGACAACAAGTTCACCAACAAAGGCACGCAAAACGATGCTTCGCTGAACAACTCGGCGAACAACAGCTCGGGTAACGTGGGTGTCAACGTCACCGCAGGCCAAGGCAACCAGCAGAAAAACAACCTGGCAATCGTAACCTCAGACGGCAAAAACATTGGCGCTGCGGCCGTCACCAGCCAGGAATCGTTGAACAACACCTTCCTCAACACTGCTTCGGCTGGCAAAGGCTACGGCAACTGGGGCAAGACCTACGTCAACAACGATGCCTCCATCAACCACTCGGGTAACAATGCTTCCGGCAACATCGGAATCAACGTGTCCGCGGGTTCTGGCAACCAGCAATCCAACTCCCTGTCCCTGGGCAGCGGTTGCACCCAGTGCGCAGCTGGCAGCGGCGTACGCTTCTGACCTGACGCAGAGGGCCTTGGCAACAAGGCCCTTTTCTATTCCCGTGTCCACCCGGTCATTCGATCATGCGCCTCGCGACCCTGTGCCTGCTGTTAATCCTCACCGGCCCTTCCTGGGCAGGGCAAATGGCGATTTCCGCCATGCCCGGCGGTGCGGTGATTTTCAAGAAGGTCGAGAGCATCCGCGAGCGACGGTTCGCCAACCTGGTGGAACAGAAAACCGATTTCAGCTGCGGTGCCGCAGCACTCGCCACCATCCTGCGCCAGGGCTACTGGCTGGATGTTGACGAAGAACACGTCATCAAGGGCATGCTGGTCAACGCCGACCAGGACCTGGTACGCACCCAGGGCTTTTCCATGCTGGACATGAAGCGCTACCTCGAAAGCATTGGCATGCGGGCCAGGGGCTACAAGATCGGGGCGGACACCCTGACAACGGTGAAGATTCCGGTGGTGGTGCTCCTGGATATCCGTGGCTACAAGCACTTTGTGGTGATGCAGCGCGCAGAGAAAGACTGGATCTATATCGGCGACCCGGTACTGGGTAACAAACGCTACTCGCGGGACGACTTCCTCGCCGGATGGAACGGCATCGTGTTTGCGGTGCTGGGTGAAGGCTACGACAAGGCCAACGCCCTGCTCGATCCGCCGATCCCGTTGACCGCCAAGGGCAAAATGAACGAGTTCCGGCCCGTGGGCGACGCCGAGCTGATGGACTTCGGTTTCATCCAGAGCGACTTCTTCTAGAAGCGCCATAAGGAGCAGGAAGCTCCGGGAGCAGATGATGAACACTTACCGTTGGCTGACGGTCCTGTGCCTGGCAGCCTCAATGCCCGCTTATGCAGCCTCGGCGTTCAAGCCGATTGAAATAAATGACGCTGAACTGGCCGAACTGCGCGGCCGCTTCGTCATGCCGGGGCGGATTGTCAGCTTCGGTATTGTGATGAGCACCACCTGGACCAACGCTGCAGGCGATACCAGCACCGTCAAGGCCAACATGCAGATCGACTCCTCCACCATCACGCCGCAGTTCTATGTGCAGACCACTGGCGAGACCGGCAAGGGCAGCGACCGCCCCACGGGTACCGGTACGGTCATCGGCGGCTCCGGACTGGGTACCGGCGCCGGCGTGACACAAACCGTACGCGCCGCGGGCGATGGCAATACGGCCTATAACAACGTCGGGATCAATGTCAGTGAGAACGGCCTGGCGCCCGCCAATCTGGTGCAGTCGGGCCAGGTACTGGTCGCCGGCGGTTCGATCTCTGGTAATAGCGCCGCTGGCAAGGTGAGTGTTTCTGCCAATAACGGCGGCCTGCAGATGGCGATTCAGGCCAACCATAATCAGGGCAGCGCCGTGCAGCAGATCGGCGGCGGCAATGTGCTGCAAGGCACGATTCTGCAAGGCAATAGCAACTTCGTTAATAACATGACCCAACTGAATGTCGTGCTCGGTAGCAACGGACTAAACAACGTGGCACTGAACTGCAACCTGGACCAACTCAAGGGTCTACGCACTCTCGGTTATTGAACTACGCTGACCCTCGACACTTACGCATTAGAAAAGGACGGCTTATTTCATGCATCGAACGTTATCGCTACGCGCCGTTGTTTGTTTAAGTACGCTCTTGCCGGCGAGTTTGTTGTACGCAGCGCCAGACGCCGATATCGAAACCCTCAAACAGGAACTGCTGGAACTCAAGCAACGCTACGAAGTACAGCAAAAAGCCCTGGCGGTCCTGGAGCAACGGGTGCGCCAGGTCGAGGACCAGCCCGCAGTACCCGCGCCCAAGCGCCTGGCCAAGTCACCTGCAGATTTCAAGCAAAGCGGCAGTACGGTGGCCGCCAGTGGCACCGGCGGTGCAACCGGCAGCTCCTATGGGCAGGCCCTCAAGGATGATTCGGCGCCGGCACAGAGTGTCAGCAACCTCTATAACGAGGCCAGCGGGTTCTTTGGCAATGGCAAGTTCAGCTTTGAGACGGGCATTACCTACGCTCGCTACGATGCCCGGCAATTGACCCTCAATGGTTTCCTGGCACTGGACTCGATCTTCCTCGGCAATATCAACCTGGATCGCATCAAGGCGGATAACTGGACCCTGGACATGACGGGCCGCTACAACGTCGATAACCGTTGGCAGTTCGACGTCAACGTCCCCGTGGTGTACCGCGAATCGACCTATCAGTCCGGGGGCGCCAATGGTGGCGCGGGAACAGCGACTTCAGAGGAGTCGGTCAGTCGCGACCCGACCATCGGCGACGTCAACTTCGGGGTTGCCTACAAGTTCCTCGATGAATCCCCCACCCTGCCGGACGCCGTACTCTCGGTACGGGTCAAGGCGCCGACCGGCAAGGAGCCGTTCGGTATCAAGCTGGTACGCTCGCCGTCCAACACCAACCTCTATGTGCCGGAGAACCTGCCAACCGGCAATGGCGTATGGTCGGTGACCCCGGGGATTTCCCTGGTCAAGACCTTCGATCCGGCCGTGCTGTTCGGCTCGCTCTCCTACACCCACAACTTCGAAGATTCGTTTGACGACATCAGCTCCACGGTCAACGAAAAAGTCGGCGGCAAGGTACGCCTGGGCGACAGCTTCCAGTTCGGTGTCGGCGTGGCATTTGCCTTGAACGAGCGTATGAGTATGTCGTTCTCGGTGTCTGACCTGATCCAGCGCAAGAGTAAGCTCAAACCCGACGGTGGCGACTGGCAGTCGATTGTGTCCAGTGACGCCAACGCGGGCTACTTCAACGTCGGCATGACCATTGCCGCCAGCGAAAACCTGACCATCGTGCCCAACCTGGCCATCGGCATGACAGATGACGCGCCGGACTTCACCTTCAGCCTGAAATTTCCGTACTACTTCTAAACGCGCCTACAGGGAATGGCGAGTTTGAGATAAGGAAAAGCCCCGCCGCGATAAGGGTCGCGACGGGGCTTTTTTTACCCGCCCTAGCGGATCTGGTGTTTGTGCAGTAACCGGTAGAAGGTGGGCCGGGAAACCCCCAGGACCCGGGCGGCAACACTCAGGTTGTCGCTGTGGCGGTTCAGCACATCGCACAGCGCCTGGCGTTCGGCGCGGTGCTTATAGTCTTCTAGTGTAGCCATGGGCAGCGCGATTGCCTTTTGGCTTTGCAAACCCAGGTCGGCCGCTTCGATTTGCCGCCCTTCGGCCAGGACCAGACCGCGCCGCACCCGGTTGGCCAGTTCGCGCACATTGCCCGGCCAACCATGCTTGCCCATGGCGAGCAGCGCGTCCTCGCTGAAACTGCGCGGACGGCGCCCGGTTTCCTGGCTGTAGAACCGGGAAAAATGATTGGCCAGCATCCCCACATCGCCATGGCGCTCACGCAGCGGTGCGGTGAGCACTTGCAGGACATTGAGCCGGTAGTACAAGTCTTCGCGGAAGGTGCCCTTTTCGATGGCCGCTTCCAGATCGACGTGTGTCGCGGCCAACACCCTGACATCCACCGGGATCGGCTGGCTGCCACCGACACGCTCGATATGTTTTTCCTGGAGAAAGCGCAACAGGTTGGCTTGCAACTCCATCGGCAGGTCACCGATCTCGTCGAGGAACAGGGTGCCGCCATTGGCCGCTTCGATGCGCCCGATCTTGCGTTGGTGGGCGCCGGTAAATGCACCTTTTTCATGGCCAAACAGTTCGGACTGGATCAGGTGTTCCGGAATAGCCCCGCAATTGATCGCCACGAATGGCTTGGCGTGCCGCTGGGATTGCCGGTGCAAGGTCTTGGCCACCAGTTCCTTGCCGGTGCCGCTGTCGCCACGGATCAGAATCGGCGACTCGGTAGGGGCCAGTTTCGCCAGCAGTTTGCGCAGTTCGCGGATTGGCCGGCTGTCACCCAACAGTTCATGTTCGGGCTCGGCCACATAGGCGCAGCCTTTACCCCGCAAGCGCGCCATGCCAAAGGCCCGGCCCAGGGTGACCTGGACGCGCGCCACATCGAACGGCAAGGTATGGAAGTCAAAAAACCATTCACAGACAAAGTCGCCGACATTCTGCAGGCGCAGCATCTCGGGGCTGAGCACGGCTATCCATTCGGTACCGCTGCGACTGATCAGCTCCTTGACCGCCTCGGGTCGCTCCAGGTGTTTGGGCTGGAGTCGCAATAATCCTACGTCACAGGTGCGATCGCCCAAGGCATCCAGGGCACAGCTGTCCACTGCCCATCCAGCCGCCCGCAAACCAGGCAATAACTGGTGGCAGTCGTCACAGGGATCGACCACAAGCAAGCGACGCAGGGCTGGTGTAACAACCATGACTGTTCCTTGGCGTCAAAAACATTAAAGTTATTTAGAAACAACAGTTTGGGCGAGCTGCTCATAACCCTAGCAAGATCTTGACACTACGCTTGTATCGTTTCGCGATAAAAGATCTCGGGATACGGCATTTGGCGATCAACCCGCTTTAGTGCGGCGATTTGAATCTTTCCCGGCCTTTCAAAAGCGCCGCTTACATGACGTTAATCACGAAAAGTTGAATTTTCTTGTTTTAGCATGTGACCCGTACCCCGTCATCGAGCATCAGTACAGGTACTAGCCGAACGGTAAGCCCAACCGACGGCACATCTTTTGATTGGGCACTTAGAGAGAAGACCCCATGAACGCCCCGCTCCGTATCAACGAAGCTCTTCTGATCGCAGACCGTGCTTTCCAACCCTTTCACTGCGTGGCCTGGGCCCCACAAGACGGCACTGGCGAGCTGAGCCTGACCGTGATCGACCGCACCGAAAACCGCATCGGGCGCAAACAGATTCCTTGCAGCACTTATTCCGATCCAAAACAATTGGAAACCCTGCTGCTGCAAGCCCGCGCCGAACTCAATGGCGAAGGCTATCAGCTACAGTCCTGGGCAATGCCCAAGTAAGTTAACGCAGCTACTGCGACATACCGTCGCTTCTTATATTGGCTGCAACTTGTTAAAACTATTAAACCCGTGGCGAGTGAGTTCGACCCTCGCCACGGGTTTTGCGTGCCTGCAACTTTCGTAGCGCCCTTCTTTATATAGCAGCCATGGCATGATCACTTGATCTTCCAGTGAGCCTTCAGTTACTGGCGGTGAAGGATCAACCGTTCAATGGCTTCGGCAGCACCGTCCTCGACATTGCTGCCGGTGACCAGGTTGGCCTGACGTTTGACCACCTCTTCTGCCTGCCCCATGGCAATCGACAACCCGGCCACTTCAAACATCGCCGGATCATTGCCACCATCGCCGATGGCTGCCGTCTGCTCCAGCGCCACCCCAAGGTGCGCAGCCAGGGTTTTCAGGGCATCGCCCTTGTTGGCCTTCATTGCGGTGATATCGAGATAGACCGGCTGCGAACGCGAAACCTGAGCCAAGCCTGCAACCTTGGGCTGCAAGCGCGCTTCCAGCTCGACCAGCAACTGTGCATTGGCGCTGGCGGCGACGATCTTGTCGATCCGCCCCAGGAACGGCTCGAAACTCTCCACCACGACCGGCGCATAACCGAGGCCATGCTGCTCCCGAGGCACCATCGGGCCCGAGGGGTCACGCAGCAGCCACTCACCATCGGCAAACACCCAGATTTCCACCTCCGGCTGGTCGCACAACAGTGCCAGGGTGATCAGCGCCGCCTCTGCCGGCAAGTGGTGGGCTACCAGGATGCTGCCATCCGGGTTCACCAGGGTGCCGCCGTTGAACCCCGCCGTGGGCACATCGACGCCCAGGGCTTCGATCTGCTGCAACATCGCCCTCGGCGGCCGCCCGGTGGCCAGGCTGAAAAACACCCCGGCTTCGCGCAGCGCCCGCACGGCAGCGATGGTGCGCTGGCTGAGGCTGTGATCGGGCAGCAACAAGGTGCCGTCCATATCACTCAACAAAAAACGGATGGGGTGAATCGTCTCCTCACTCATCCGAGGCTATGCCAGGCGCGGCCATCACGGGCCAGCAACGCATCCGCTGCCGCTGGGCCATCTTCCCCGGCCTTGTAAGCCTGGATGCCATCGTCCTTCTGCCAGGCATCGAGAAATGGTTGCACCGCACGCCAGCCGTTTTCGATGTTATCGGCACGCTGGAACAGGGTCTGATCGCCGGTCAGGCAATCATAAATCAGCGTCTCGTAGCCGGTGGAAGGCTGCATCTCGAAGAAGTCCTTGTAGGCAAAGCCCAGCTGGATGTTGGCCATGTCCAGGGTCGGCCCGGGCTTTTTCGCCAGCAGGTCGAACCACATGCCTTCATTGGGCTGGATCTGGATTTTCAGGTACGTCGGCTTGACCTCGTCGACTTCGGTATCGCGAAACTGGGCATAGGGCGCTGGTTTGAAGCAGATAACGATTTCGGTATCGCGCACGCTCATGCGCTTGCCGGTGCGCAGGTAGAACGGCACGCCGACCCAACGCCAGTTATCAATCATCACCTTGAGCGCAACGAAGGTTTCGGTGCTGCTGTCCGGGGCCACATTGGCCTCCTGCCGATAGCCCGGCAGCGCCTTGCCGCCGATCTCGCCGGCGGTGTACTGGCCGCGCACCGAGTTGGCCCGTGCATCCTCCAGCGACCAGGGGCGCACGGCCCCGATCACCTTGGCCTTCTCGCCACGCACCGCATCGGCGCCAAAGGCTGCCGGCGGTTCCATGGCAATCATCGCCAGCAACTGGAACAGGTGGTTGGGCACCATATCGCGCAGGGTGCCGGTGTTTTCGAAGAAACTGCCCCGGGTTTCCACACCGACCGTTTCGGCAGCGGTGATCTGCACGTGGTCAATGTAGTGGTTGTTCCAGAACGCCTCGAACAGCACGTTGGAGAAACGGCTGATCAGAATGTTCTGCACCGTTTCCTTGCCCAGGTAATGGTCGATGCGATAGATCTGCTTCTCAGTCATGACCTTGAGCAGACAGGCGTTGAGCGCCTCGGCGGTGACCAGGTCGGAGCCGAACGGCTTTTCGATGACCACGCGGCGGAAAGCCCCGGGGGTTTCCTCCAGCAGGTTGGCCCGGCCCAGGCGCTGCACCACTTCACTGAAGAAGCGCGGCGCGGTGGCCAGGTAGAACACCGCGTTGCCCGTGCCGCTGTCGGCGATTTTGCTGGCAATGTCGGCATAGGTGCCGTCATCGAGAAAATCGCCCTGCACGTAGCTGATGCCCTTGGCCAACTGGGCCCACAACTGTGGGTCCAGTGCATGTTCGGCATTCCCCTTGACCTTGCTCGCCGCTTCGGTGCGGATGAAGTCTTCGAGTTTCTTGGCGAAGTCTGCATCGCTGATAGCGTTGTGATCCACCCCGACAATCCGCAGCCCCTCACCCAGCAAGCCATCGCGACCGAGGTTGTACAGCGCCGGCATCAGCAGGCGCTTGACCAGGTCGCCATGGGCGCCGAACAGGAACAAGGTAGTGGGTGGAGCGGGTTCGGCCTTGGGTTTCTTGCCGGTGGCCGTCATTTTTTGGAAGTCTCCACATGGCCGCCAAAGCCGAAGCGCATGGCCGACAGCAGCTTGTCACCGTAAGTGCTTTGCTGGCGCGAGCGGAACCGGGCGAACAACGAGTTGGACAGCACCGGTACCGGTACCGATTGCTCCATGGCCGCTTCGATGGTCCAGCGCCCTTCGCCGCTGTCGGCCACGGAACCGGAGTAACCGTCGAGCTTGGGGTCGGTCGCCAGGGCATCGGCTGTGAGGTCGAGCAGCCAGGAGGACACAACGCTGCCGCGACGCCAGACTTCGGCGATATCGGCCACGTTCAGGTCAAAACGCTGCTCTGGCGGCAGGTTTTCCGAGTTCTTGGTCTTGAGGATGTCAAAGCCTTCGGCAAACGCCTGCATCATGCCGTACTCGATGCCGTTGTGGATCATCTTCACGAAGTGCCCGGAACCGGCAGGGCCGGCGTGGATATAGCCACGTTCGGCGCGGTCGTCGGTAGCGGTACGGTCCTTGGTGCGCGGGATATCGCCCAGGCCCGGCGCGAGGGTGGCGAAGATCGGATCCAGATGCTTGACGGTCTCGGCGTCGCCACCAATCATCATGCAGTAACCGCGCTCCAGGCCCCACACGCCACCGGAAGTGCCGACGTCGATGTAGTGCAGGCCTTTTTCCGCCAGGGCCTTGCCGCGACGTACGTCATCTTTATAGAAGGTGTTGCCGCCGTCGATGATCACATCGCCGGGTTCCATCAGTTCGCTCAGGTCGTTGATCGTGGTTTCGGTGGGCTCGCCCGCCGGTAACATGACCCAGACAGCCCGCGGCTTTTGCAGGCCCGCGACCAGGGCAGGCAGATCGGCAACGCCGGTCGCGCCCTCTTCACTCAAGCCTTTGACGAATGCTTCATTGCGGTCGTAGACCACGGTGGTATGCCCATTGAGCATCAAGCGGCGCGCAATATTCCCGCCCATGCGGCCTAGTCCGATAATCCCCAGTTGCATGTATTGATGCTCCCAACTACAAATAAAAATGTGTGACACAGTTTATAGCGCAATGACGAATTAGTCCGGCGCCAATCGCACTAGTTTCATCACAAAAAGAGGCCATCGTTTCACCATCACTGGCTGAAAAGTCACAGCGACCCTGAAAAATAAAAAAGTTCCCTTGAGCCCAAAAAGAAATCAGAATCGCCCCTGACTCCTGCCGAGGGCCTCGACTCAAGCGCTCTGGCACCGCGATACACCGGCTATTTGCGAGGTAAGCAATGCGCACAGCACAGATGACACGCCCGCCACAGACCCTCTACGTCACCGTCCGCCGTGACGAATTGCGCCAGCTGAAAGACGAACGCGAGCAGTTGCAGCAGGAAGTGATCCGTCTGCGGGCGCAGTTGCAGGCTCAGTTGGCAAACCAAGCCATTACCTGCTGAACCCCGGGTCCAACTCACAAACTTTTCACCCGCCCATCCCGATAATCCTGCGCCAGAACGCCGCCTCACGCATGGGCGGCGGCAATTATCGGGTTGGAGCGCTGCATGGCGAGCACGAAGTCTGCAAAAGGGTTTGATTGGGCCGGCCTGGGCTGGATGTTCCTGTTTTTCTGGTATTTCTCCGGTATTACCCAACTGCTGATCCAACTGACCGGCACCTCGGGCTTCAGTGGTTTCCGCCAGGCGTTCTTCATGAGTGCGCTGTGGTTGGCACCCATGCTGCTGTTCCCGCGTCGCGCCCGGCTACTCGCCGCGCTGATCGGTGTGGTGCTGTGGGCCTGTTCCATGGCCAGCCTGGGCTACTTCTTTATTTACCAGCAGGAATTTTCCCAGAGCGTCATCTTCATCATGTTCGAGTCGAACATCTCTGAAGCCGGCGAGTATGCAACGCAATACTTTGCCTGGTGGATCGTGCTGGCCTTTATTGCCCACACCGCCCTGGCCGTCTTCCTCTGGACCCGTGTGCGCCCGGTCTACCTGCCCCGGGGCCGGGCAATGGTCGCGGCGACGGCCATTGTGCTGGCGATTGTCGGCTATCCGCTGGTCAAGCAGATTGCCACCAACGACACCCTGGAACGGGCCATCGATGGCTTCGAAACCCGAGTCGAACCTGCCGTGCCGTGGCAGATGATTGTTGCCTATCGCCGCTACACCCAGCAGTTGAACAACATGCAGGGCATGCTCGACAACGTCAGCAAGATCCCGCCCCTGAGCAACTTCAAGGACAGCATGGCCGGCCAACCGTCGACCCTGGTGCTGGTGATCGGCGAGTCCACCAACCGGCAGCGCATGAGCCTCTACGGCTACCCGCGCAAGACCACGCCGGAACTGGACAAGCTGCGTGACCAATTGGATGTGTTCGACAACGTCATCACCCCGCGCCCCTACACCATCGAGGCGCTGCAACAGGTACTGACCTTTGCCGATGAAGACAATCCGGATCTGTATCTGAAGACCCCTTCCATCGTCAGCATGATGAAACAGGCTGGCTACAAGACCTTCTGGATCACCAACCAGCAGACCATGACCAAGCGCAACACCATGCTCACCACGTTCTCCGAACAGGCCGACGAGCAGGTGTACCTCAACAACAACCGTAACCAGAACGCCCGCCAGTACGATGGCGACGTGCTGGAGCCGTTCTCCAAGGCCCTGGCCGACAAGGCCGAGCGCAAGCTGATCGTGGTGCACCTGCTGGGTACCCATATGAGCTATCAGTACCGCTACCCGCCAAGCTTCGACACCTTTACCGACCGCCAGGGTGTCCCGGACGCGGTCAGTGACGACCAGCTGCCGACCTACAACAGCTATGACAACGCAGTGCGCTACAACGACTTCGTGGTGTCGAGCCTGATCAAGGACTACGCCAAGACCGACCCCAATGGTTTCCTGCTGTACCTCTCCGACCACGGCGAGGATGTGTTCGACTCGGCGGGCCATGACACCCTGGGCCGCAACGAGGGCAAGCCGACAGCCCCGATGTACACCATCCCCTTCATGACCTGGGCCTCGCCAAAGTGGCGCGCCACCCACGACTGGAACATGCAGGGCGATATACAACGGCCCTACAGCAGCTCGCAGTTGATTCATACCTGGGCCGACCTGGCCGGCTTGAGTTTCGACGAACTGGACCGCAGCCGCAGCCTGGTCAGCGACAGCTTCAAGCCACGGCCATTGCTGATCGGCGATCCCTACCAGCGTTCACAGAAGGCCTTGATCGACTTCAGCCTGATCAAGCCCAAAGCCAGTACTGCACCCCGGAGTGTGGTCCAGAAGTAAACGACCCGCGCCCCGTCCAGAGTTAACCCCTGCGGTTAACTTTGGATGTGCTTGACGTTAACCCCCACTTAATTAGCTTCCTACAGACTATTCCCATAAATCTGACCAGGGACGGTGCAGACACGATCACTTTTAATGGGAATACCTGCGATGAAACTTTCAACCTTGATGCTTGCTGGCCTGCTGGGCCTGACCTCCGCTGCCGCCTTCGCCGAAGGCGGCGCTGAGCGCGTGAAGGAGCACTTCGATAATTTCAGCTTCACCCAGAAACAAATCCACAACGACACCGAACAGACGGCGGCTGCCGACGCCAAGGGTGCTGAATCCGGGTCCACCCAACACACGCGGGATGCTGAGCAACCCAAAGGCTGATGCACGAGTAATACCCGGCACCATTATGCTCTGGTGGTGAAGGTCAATTTGGCGCCCTGTACAGGGCGCTTTTTTTTGCCTGGTCGAAACTTCCCAAGGGGAGCGCGGGAACGACCTGAGGATTTAGAGGGCCTTGCTCCAGAACAGCATGCGGCCATGGGCTGGGTCGAAGATCGAGTCATCGAAGCCAAACTTGCGGTACGACGCCTGCGCCACTGGATTACCTTCCAGCACTTCCAGGGTGATCTTGCAGCAACCGCGCTGGCGGGCGATTTCCTCGACCTTTTGCAGCATTTTCTGGCTCAGGCCCAGGCCTCGGAACGGTTCCTTGACCACCACATCATGCACGTTGACCAGCGGCCGGCAGGCAAAGGTCGAAAACCCTTCAAAACAGTTAACAAGCCCGGCCGGCTCGCCGCCAACAAAGGCCAGCACGCTGAAGGCATGGGGACGCTTGGCCAATTCCGCCGGCAATTGTTGCAGCAGGTCGGCGGACAGGGCATGGCCACCGCCCATGGGGTCTTGTGCATAGTGGTTGAGCAACAGGCCAATGGCCTCGGCGTGCACGGAGTTGCTGTAGCTGGCTTGCAGCACCAATATTTCTGCGGCTTCCATTTCCTTCCTCGATAACTGCCCGGCAGGGATGAGCTCCCCGCAAAAGCTCGATTGTAAGCGGGGTGTAGGGGTTAGATGAAGGAGATTAACTACAACTTGGCGCGGGAAAAAGCCATCAGGCAAATGATTGTGTCAGTGGGCCAATGGCCACTACTGACCAAAGCGTTGCAACTGCATTTCTTGCAAACGGCTGAGGGTGCGGCGGAACGCAAACTCCAGGTAACCCTCGGTGTACAACTCGGCCAAGGGCACCCTGGCTTCGATGTACAGCGGGACCTTGCGGTCGTAGCACTCATCCACCAGGGCGATAAACCGGCGCACACTGTCATCGTGCACCGACAACGCCGGCAGCTCGCGGTCGCCCGCCTCTACACGCTGGGCACCATCCTCGGTACCACGGGCAATCCGCCCAGGACGTGTCGAGGCGCTCAGCCCGGGCACTTCGCCGAGCAATATGGCGCTATAGCGATCACACAGCTGCATGAAATCCATGGCCGCCAGCGGTTGTTCGCACAGATCAGCGTAGCGGCACCACAACACCGTTTCGCTGGACTGCACCGTAACAATGCGCCGCGAACCGACCATAACCGGCGCCTCGCTGCAGGCTTGTCCAGCGCTCAGACGCTGGAAAACCGCAGCCAATGCTTGTGGTTGATCGACCCAGTAGCGCTGCTCGGCGGTGCCCGGATGCAAGCGGTGATCCTCACTGCCGTCTACCGCCACCACCTGCATATGGGCCTCAATCGCCTCGATAGCCGGCATGAAGCGTTCGCGGTTGAAACCGTCGGCGTACAACTGCCCGGGCGGCTGGTTGGAGGTGCAGACCATTACCACCCCTTCGTCGAACATCACCTGGAACAGGCGCCCGAGGATGATCGCGTCACCAATGTCATTGACGAACAGCTCGTCGAAACACAGCACCCGCACGTCCCCGGCCAACTCGCGGGCCAGGGCCTGCAAAGGGTCCGGGGTGCCGGTCAACTGGAACAGACGTTGATGGACCCAGCCCATGAAGTGATGGAAGTGCTGGCGCCGCGCGGGCACCCGCAGGCTCTGATGGAACTGATCCATCAGCCAGGTCTTGCCCCGCCCCACCGGCCCCCACAGATAAACGCCGGTGACCGGTGCATCGGCGCCCTGGTGCAATGCCCCATGGCAGGCCTGCAACGCCTCGACCGCCCGGCGTTGCGCGTCGTCTGCCACAAAACCATCGGCCAGGGCCCGCTGGTAGGCGGCCAGTGGTGAGTCGGCCGTCATGCGAGGCTTTTGCTGACCACCTCGAACACATCGCTGGACAGCTCGCCCGAACCACGGATGCGCTCCAGCTCAGCCTTCATCAGCGCCTGACGGGCGCTGTTGTATTTGCGCCAGCGGGTCAGTGGCGCCAACTGCCGCGAGGCGATCTGCGGGTTGAAGGCATTCAGCTCGATCACCAGGTCCGCCAGGAAGCGATAGCCCGAGCCATCGGCTGCATGGAAGTTGATCAGGTTCTGCCCGGCAAAGGCGCCGACCAGCGCGCGCACCTTGTTCGGGTTCTTGATATTGAACGCCGGGTGCTGCATCAGGGCCTTGACCCGTGCAAGCCCGCCCGGCAACACGCTCCCGGCCTGGACGCTGAACCATTGGTCCATGACCAGGGGGTTGTCCTTGAAGTTCTCGGCAAACACTTGCAGGGCCTTGGCCTTCTCGGCATCGAACGGCGAGTTGACCAGCACCGCCAATGCCGTCAGGCGTTCGGTCATGTTGTCACACGCGTCGAACTGCTCCAGGGTCGCCGCCAGTACTTCGGGCTTGCCGCTGAGCATCAGGTACGACAGCGCGATGTTCTGCAGGGCGCGGCGCGCGAAGTGCTCGGCCGACGCCACGTAGGGCGTGTTGCGCGACAGGTCGCGGTTGGCCTGGTAGCGCAGCCAAAGGCCTTCGAACAGGTTATCGGCCAACTGCTTGCGCGCAAACTCGCGTGCAGCGTGGATCGCATCGACGTCAGCCACTTCGCTGATTTCGGTCAGGTAGGCTTCACCCGGCAACGACAACATTTCCGCGACCATGGCCTGGTCCAGGCTTTCGTCGCTCAACACGCTGCGCAGCGCATTGACCAGCCGTTGATCCAGCACCAAGGCCTGGCCCTGCTGGTGTTGGCTGATCAGGTCCTGCAACACCTGCACCGCCAGTTGCTGGCCCGCCTCCCAACGGTTGAAGCCGTCACTGTCGTGCTGCATCAGGAACATCAACTGGTCACGGCTGTAGGGGAAGCTCAGCTTCACCGGCGCCGAGAAGCCACGCAGCAGCGACGGCAAGGGTTGTTCAGGGATATCGACGAAGGTGAACGTCTGCTCGGCCTCAGTCACCGACAACACTCGCGAGGTGCCCTGCGCCGCCGCTTCACCGGCCAGACGCAACGGCAAGTCGGCCCCATTGGCGTCCAGCAGGCCCAGGGCCACCGGAATCACGAATGGCAGTTTTTCTACGTTGTCCGGGGTTTGCGGGCAACTCTGGCGCAAGGTCAGGCTGTAGGTCTTGGCGGTAGCGTCGTAGGACTCGCTCACTAGCAGGCGTGGCGTGCCGGCCTGGCTGTACCAGCGTTTGAACTGGGTCAGGTCGGCACCGTTGGCGTCTTCCATGGCCTTGATAAAGTCATCACAGGTCACGGCCTGGCCGTCGTGGCGTTCAAAGTACAGGTCACTGCCTTTGCGAAAGCCCTCGGCGCCGAGCAAGGTGTGGATCATCCCGACCACTTCCGAACCCTTTTCGTACACGGTCAGGGTGTAGAAGTTGGAGATTTCGATAAAGCTGTCCGGGCGCACAGCGTGGGCCATCGGCCCTGCATCTTCGGCGAATTGGTGGGTGCGCAGGTAGGCCACATCCTGTATACGCTTGACGGTGGCCGAGTTCATATCCGCAGAGAAGTGCGAATCGCGGAACACCGTAAAGCCTTCCTTGAGCGACAGCTGGAACCAGTCGCGGCAGGTCACGCGGTTGCCCGACCAGTTGTGGAAGTATTCGTGGGCGACGATGGCCTCGACGCGCTGATGCGCGGCATCGGTCGCGGTTTCGGCACGGGCCAGCACGGCGCTGGAGTTGAAAATGTTCAGGCCCTTGTTTTCCATGGCGCCCATGTTGAAGTCGTTGACGGCGACGATCATGAAAATATCCAGGTCGTATTCGCGACCATAGACCTCTTCATCCCAACGCATGGACTTCTTCAGGCTGTTCATGGCGTGCTGGCACTTGTCGATGTTTTCCGGCTCGACATAGATGCGCAACGCGACGGTGCGCTGGCTCATGGTGGTGAAGGTGTCTTCGACGCACCACAGGTCGCCAGCCACCAGGGCGAACAGGTAGGCCGGCTTCTTGAACGGGTCTTCCCAGGTCGCCCAGTGCCGACCGTCTTCGCCGGGGCCGCTGGCAATCGGGTTGCCGTTGGACAGCAGCACCGGATAGCTGTGCTGCTCGGCGATCACCGTGGTGGTGAACGTGCTCATCACGTCCGGGCGGTCAAGGTAGTAGGTGATCTTGCGGAAGCCCTCGGCCTCGCATTGGGTACAGAACATGCCACCGGACTTGTACAAGCCTTCCAGGGCGGTGTTGGTTTGCGGGTGGATGCGCACGCTGGTGTCGACCGTGAAGCTGTCACTGGTCGGCTGCAACGTCAGGTGGCTGTCGCTCAATTGGTAGTCGGTGGCGCTCAGTTCCTGGTCACCCAGGGCCACGCTCAGCAATTCCAACTGCTGGCCATCGAGCACCAGCGGCGGCAGGCCGTTGCCGCGCTGGGGGTTGCGGCGCATCACCAGCTGCGCGTGGACCAGGCTATGGTCCTCGAACAACTCGAAGGTCAGGTGAGTCTCGTCGATCAGGTACTCGGGCGCCTGATAGTCCTTCAGGTAAATCATCTTCGGTTGTTCGGTGCGCATGCGTGAAATCCTTCTACTGATGCACGGCGAGCTGGTAAGCCGTGTATTTACGAATATTGATAACGCCGGTATCGAAGATCAGGTATTGGCCCTTGATCCCCAGCAGCGTGCCTTCGGCAATCGGGTTCTTGTCCAGGTTGAAACTGACGATCTTGGCTGGATATTGCTCCACCGGGTAGCGGATTTCGAGGGGCTCGATATCGGTTACCGGTTGGATGGCCTGCAGGCCAAAGCGTTCCTGCAATTGCAGCAGGCCGTCGGCGCAGGAGACAAACAGCTCGTCGCGTACCTGCGCAAGGTCTACCGCTGCCGCGTCGCCCTTGAGCAAGGCGCGCCAATTGGTCTTGTCGGCGACCTGGCTGCGCAGCACATCTTCGACAAAGCCCGATTGCTGGCGCGTGGCCACGCGCATGATCGGCAATGCCTGGCTCGCGCCCTGGTCCAGCCAGCGCGTGGGCAACTGGGTGGCGCGGGTGATGCCGACCTTGATCCCCGACGAGTTCGCCAGGTACACCACATGGTCGGTCATGCAGAATTTCTCGCCCCAGGCCGGATCGCGGCAAGTGCCGGCATCGAAATGGCAGCGCTCGGGGCTCATGATGCACAGGTCGCACTGGGCCAGCTTGGTCATGCACGGGTAGCAAAAACCCTGGCTGAAGCTGGTCTTGGTCTTGCGTCCGCAATGGGTGCAGTGGATCGCACCGAGGTATTCCAGGCGTATATGAGTGCCAATCAACGGGTTGACCGGCACCTCGGTGTCGCCCAGGCGAAAAGCGTATTGAACGGTCGGCGAACCCAGTTGCGCCGACATCTTGCTGACTGCACCACGGCCAATCTCAATCAATGGATGGCATCCGACTTGAACAGGATGTTTTCCACCGGGGTCGACTTCGATTGGCATTCCTGCGGGCCCATATAGCCGGTGCGCTGGTCTTCCGGCAGGTTTTGCAGCTCCCAGGCGATCATGGCCTGCAACGACAGCTCGCGCTGTTCGGCAGTGAGCTTGCGGCCGTCGGCCCATTTACCGATTTCCACGGCGAGCTTGAGGCTCTGGTAGATATCCGGGGTGATGTTTTCGATCATTTCAGCAAAAGAGGACATAAGACTCTTCCTTCAATAATGGGCAGAGATTCAAGCGTTACGTTTATGGCGGCTGTACAACCCGCCGAGCAAACCGGTGATGCAACCCGCCACCAGGCCGCCGACATGGGCCGCATTGGCGATTTCGCCGAAGCCGATCATCGAGACCAGGCCCGACAGGCACAGCACCAGCCACACCAGCATCATCACCAGCACGCCGCGCGGCAGGCGATACGCCGGGTTGGGCGCAAGCAATTGGTAGATCCAGCAATGGCCGAGCAAGCCGTACAACACGCCGGACAGACCACCGAACAGGCCGGGCCCGCCAAAGGTGTATTGCGCATAGTTGGAGGCCAGGCTGAACAGCATCGTCAGGCCCAGCAGGTTGATACTGCCCTGGCGCGCCTCGATGCGCCGCCCCAGCTCCCAGTACCACATGCCGTTCATGGCCAGGTGCAGGATGCCGAAGTGGATCAGCATCGGCGTGATCAACCGCCACCACTGCCCTGCCGCCAGGCTGTCGGCCAGGGGCGTGAAATACAGGTACTCACCGGCCACGTGGAAATTCAGGAACGTCAGCCAGCTCATGGCTTGCAAGTTGTCGCCGAGCATCGTGACCGCAGCGACGACCAGGCTCAGCAGCAACACACCCGCGGTCAGCGGGCTGTGGCGCAGTTGCTGGAGGAAGCCGGGGCGCTTGGCTACCGGTTCCTGGGGAATATCCAGCTGCTGGTCCGGATCGCCGGCCGGGAAACGCTGATATAGACTGCGCACGTCTTCGCTGATCGCGTCCGGCACCCACAGCACCTGCTCGCCGGCCTCTTCACTGACGCGATGGGGCACCTGCATGCGCTGCAACAGTTTGACGAAGCCAGCCAGGTCGACCGTCAGCGGCAAGCGTAAAACGGCCACGTTACTCATGAATCACCTCAGGGCGCTCGACATCGACCCACACGAACTTGTTGGGGTCCAGGCAGGTTTCCTGATCCAGGCGATACGCCACCAGCTTGCCGTAGAGCACTGCGCTGTAGTCCAGGCAGGCCAGGTTCGAGCGGATCGGCGCCGGTTTGCCGCTGCGCCAGTAATGGCCGACAAACAGCAAGGGTTCATCGACGCCATAGCGCAACAGGGAGTTTTTCTCGGTCGAAGACAACGGCGTACGGGCCACCGGATCGGGCAAGGCATCGGGTTGGAACACGATATCGCCGTAGGTCTTCGGGTCGTCTTCCCAGAACTTGGTGCGAAAGAACGAACGGGTCAGGCCATCGCCGCCGGTCAGCGTCAGGCCGTCCGGCAGGCGCATATCGGTGCCGCGCAGCAGGCGATCGAAGGCGTTGCAGGCAAAACTGCCCGGCACCGCCGCCGCCTGCAGGAAATGCTCGTCGATGCAGCCGTCGGGGAATTGCCGGCGCAGCGGTTCGATCAACCCCGAATCCCAGCAGGCGTGCACCACGCGGAAACGCCCGGCATCGACAAACAACGGCATGTCGTAGAACCAGCCGAGGAAGTCATGCCAGTCGCCGGGGTGGTGTTCGAACTGGGTCAGGGTCTCGTGGATCAGCCGCGCGTGGCGTGGCGAATGTTCGCGCACGTACTGCTTGCCACTGCCGGGCGGCGCCAGGGTGCTCCAGCCCAGGGCGTTGAACTCGTGGTTGCCCATGATGCACAGCGCCTGGCCGGCTTCGACCATGTCGTGGACGATATGCAGCGCCTCACGGATGCGCGGGCCACGGTCGATGATATCGCCGAGGAACACCGCCATGCGTGATGGGTGGCGCCAGACGCCGCCCTGCTTGTGGTAACCCATCTGGTCGAGCAGGTGCTCAAGGGTATGAGCGCAACCGTGCACGTCACCAATCAGGTCGTAGCTACGCGCGGGATCGAGCATCAGTCGCCTCCACCCCCCAAGCGGCTGCCCCAGCCCAGCTTGGTGCGGCACACTTCGTAGTAGTTGTGATCCAGTGGGTGGATCAACCGCAGCTTCTGCGCCTTTTTGCTCACGGTGATGGTGTCACCGGGGGCGCAGGTGAAGTGGTTCTGCCCGTCACAGGAAACTTGCGGGTAGATCTGCATGTCTTTGGAGACCACGATTTTCAACTCACTGTTGCCATCGACCACAATCGGTCGGCTAGACAACATATGGGGGTACATCGGCACGATCACAATGGCATCCAGCTTGGGATGCATGATCGGCCCGCCGGCCGACAGCGCATAGGCCGTGGACCCGGTGGGCGTGGCGACAATCAGGCCGTCGGCCTTCTGGCTGCAGACGAACTGGCCGTCGATATACAGCTCGAACTCGATCATCCGCGTCGACTTGCCGGGGTGCAGCACCACATCGTTGAGGGCATCGCCCTGGCCGATGGCTTCGCCATGGCGGCGCACTTCGGCTTGCAGCAGGAAGCGGTTTTCCACCAGGTAGTGGCCGTCCAGCACCTTGGCCACTTCAACTTCCAGGTCGTCGGGGCGGATATCGGTGAGGAACCCCAGGCTGCCCCGGTTGATCCCCAGTACCGGCACGTTATGCCGCGCCAGGGCCCGGGCGGCGCCCAGCAGGCTGCCGTCGCCGCCGACCACAATCACCATGTCGCAGACTTCACCGAGCATTTTGCGCGACGAGGTCTGCAGGCCGTGGCCCGGCAGAATCTCGGCGATGGTGTCTTCGAGGATCACATGCAGGTGGCGCTCAAGCAGAAACTTTTTCAGCCGGCGGACCGTGTCCAGAACCTGGGTACTGCCCAGGCGACCGATGATGCCGATATTGCGAAATTGCTCCATGGGGCTCCTGCAGGGTTTGGGTCTGGCAAAAAGAACGATTATGGGCGAAAGGCCGCATTAGACAAAATCCTTTGTCGCCCCAGGCCCCAGACGACAACGGTTCTCAACACTTCCAGGGGGCACGCGGCGAGTAGGAAACAGCTATGCTCGGACCATGAATCCGTTTCCCGACCTGCAGCCTCTGCCCCGTCAATTGCGTCATCCCGCAGTGCGGGATCTGGCGTGGGTGATCCTCGCCCCGCCGATGCTCGCGCAGACGCCCTGGCCACAACGTCACCCCCTGGCCGGCAGTGACTGGGTGCAGCAGCCTGCGGCCCTGGAGCAATGGCTCAGGCGCCTGGACCAGGACAGCAGCGCCCTGCTGCATTGGCTGAGCCTGGCACGCACCCGGCGCCTGGGCCTGTATTACGAACGCCTGTGGCAATTTGCCGTGCAGCACGCCCCTGGCGTGGAGTTGCTGGCGGCCAACCTGCCGATCCGCCAGGCCGGGCACACCCTGGGTGAGCTGGACATGCTGCTGCGCGACCGTGACGGCGTGCATCATCTGGAGTTGGCGATCAAGCTTTACCTCGGCCCCCAGGACGGCAACGGCCAGGACACCGCGCAATGGCTGGGCCCGGGTTGTCACGACCGCCTGGATCGCAAGCTGGCGCATCTGGCAGACCACCAACTGCCCATCTCGGCCAGGGCGCAAAGCCGGGAGGTGCTGGCGACGCTGGATATCCAGGAGTTCACCGCCCATCTGTGGCTCGGCGGCTACCTGTTGTACCCCTGGCCCGGCGAGGCCGCCCCGCCTTTCGGCGCCCACCCCCAGCATTTGCGCGGGCGCTGGTTGCATCAGCGCGATTGGCAGGACTTTATCCAGGCCAGCCCGCCGGGCCGCTGGCAGCCCCTGCCGCGCCATGCCTGGCTGGCGCCGGCGCATTACCCGGCGGAAGAAATCTGGAGTGAAGAGCAGATGCAGCACTGGTTGGTCGACCTTGACCCGATGGCGCCGGCGCAATTGTTGGTGCGCATGATGCAGAACGGCGGGGATTGGGAGGAAGCGGAGCGGCTGTTTCTGGTGGCGGATCTTTGGCCGAATGTGCCGGGGGCTAGCTGATCGTTTTGCGGTGGGTTTGAGGGCCTTGTCGCAGGCAAGCCAGCTCCCACATTCAAGCGCATTCCAAAGGATGTACGCGGCCAAATGTGGGAGCGGACTTGCTCGCAATAGCGATAGCAGCAGCGCTACAGGCTATCAATATGCCGATAATCCACCTGCAACCCGGCGGCCAGCTCCCGCGCCCGCCCCAGCCGGATCGGCCCACGTTCGATATCCACCAGCAAGCCTTGGCACTCCAGCAATGGCAACGCGCCAATGTTTTTCAATCGGCCATCGGTAATCACCAGCAACCGCTGCTGTTCAGCCGGATAGCGCTTGCGCCGCGCCGCCAGCCAATGCCCGGCCTCGGTCAACGCCGCCAGGAGCGGCGTCCCTCCGCCGGCGCCCAGGCCATCCAGCCAACGCCCCAGGCCCTTGGCCGCTTTCAAGCCTTGTACCTGCCAGCTCGGCACTTGCCCGCTGGCGGTCAACAACGCCAGTCGCGCCCGCTGCCGATAGGCGTCGTCGAACACCTGCGCGAGCAAGCCCTTGGCATCGCTAAGCGCCTGATGCCGCCGAGTGGACGCCGAGGCATCGACAATCACCAGCCACAGCTCATGGGAGGCACGGCTGCGGTTGCAGTACACCAGGTCTTTACGCGATTGTGGTCGCCCGCCCAACAAGGTGCCCGGCCAATTGACCATCCCCTCGGCGCCGTTGCGCGCCCGCCCTTGCCTGCCTTGATCCAGTCGACCCGCCTTGGGCCGGGCATCCGCCCCCGCGTCAGGTCGGGGGCGAATGCCTAGGGCTTTTTTGGCCAGGTGGGTATTTCACGGCGGGCACCCGTTACTTGTGTAGACGGAGGCATTTCACCCCACTGTCCCTGGCCGCTGCTGGGGTCAGTGGGTTTGGGCGCCGGCGCATTTTCCGGCGGGTGGGCGGCAGATGAATGCTCCTGGCGACGATGGCGCAGGGCAAATTCGGCAACGGCCTCTATATCTTCTTCAGCGATGGCCGCAGCCCCACGCCACGCCGCATGGGCCCGCGCCCCGCGCAACCACACCAGATCGGCGCGCAGGCCATCCACACCAGCGGCAAAGCAGCGCTCGGTAATCTGCGCCAGGGCCTGGTCATCCAGGGCGATGCTTTCCAGGCGTGCACGGGCCTGGGTGCAACGCGCACGCAGCGCCGCTTGCTGGTCAGCCCACTGCGCGCAGAACGCCCCAGGGTCGCTATCGAAATCCAGGCGCCGACGGATGATCTGCCCGCGCTCGGTCGGCAAAGTCTGCCCGCTCAATGCCACGTTGAAACCGAACCGATCCAGCAACTGCGGACGCAATTCACCCTCTTCCGGGTTCATCGTGCCGATCAGCACAAAACGCGCCGAGTGCCGGTGGGATATACCGTCGCGTTCGATCAGGTTGGTGCCACTGGCGGCTACATCCAATAGCAGGTCCACCAGATGATCAGGCAGTAGATTGACCTCATCCACATACAGTACCCCGCCATCGGCCTTGGCCAGCACCCCAGGGGAAAACTGCGCACGGCCTTCGCTCAGCGCCGCATCCAGGTCCAGAGTGCCGACCAAACGCTCTTCGGTGGCGCCCAACGGCAAGGTGACGAATTGCCCGCTGGCCAACAGGTCCGCCAGGCCGCGAGCCAGGGTGGACTTGGCCATGCCGCGCGGGCCTTCGATCAGCACGCCACCGATCTTCGGGTCGATGGCGGTCAGGCACAGGGCAAGCTTCAGGTCGTCGGCACCGACCACTGCCGACAGTGGGAAATGGGGGATGTCAGTCATCAACTGTCTTCTTCTATGTCCAGCAACAGGTTTTCCAATGCCTCGCGGTACGCCCCCGGTGCCTGCCACATACCGCGCTGCTGGGCTTCCAGCATGCGCTCGGTCATGTCGCGCAAGGCCGCGGGGTTGTGCTGTTGCACAAACGCCCGGGTGTCGGGGTCGAGCAGGTAAGCATCGGCCAGCAATGCATATTGGTGGTCATCGATCAGCGCCGTGGTCGCGTCGAAGGCGAACAGATTGTCCACCGTCGCCGCCATCTCGAACGCGCCTTTATAGCCGTGGCGCTTGACCCCTTCGATCCACTTGGGGTTGGCGGCGCGGGAACGGATCACCCGGTTCAGCTCTTCCTTCAGCGTGCGGATTTTCGGCAAGTCCGGCTGGCTATGATCGCCATGGTAGCTGGCGGCCTTGGCGCCACTGAGGGTTTCCACGGCGGCGAGCATACCGCCCTGGAATTGGTAATAGTCATTGGAGTCGAGCAAGTCGTGCTCGTGGTTATCCTGGTTCTGCAGCACGGCCTGCACCTGGCTCAGGCGCTGGGCGAACTGTTCACGGGCGGCGGTGCCTTCATCCGCACCGCCATAGGCGTAGCCCCCCCAATTCAGGTAGACCTCGGCCAGGTCTTCGCGGCTTTGCCACAGGCGACCGTCAATCGCGCCCTGCACACCCGCGCCATAGGCCCCAGGCTTGGCGCCGAAAATGCGCCAGCCGGCCTGCTTGGCCGCAGCCTCTTCATCCAGGCCCGACTTGCGCAGCGCCTCGCGCTCGCTGCGCACCTTGGCCGCCAGGGGGTTCAGGTCGTCCGGCTCATCCAGCGCCGCGACCGCCTGCACCGCAGCATCGAACAGGCGGATCAGGTTGGCGAACGCATCGCGGAAGAACCCCGACACCCGCAGCGTGACGTCAACTCGCGGGCGGTCGAGCAAGCTGATGGGCAATATCTCAAAATCATCGACACGCTGGCTGCCCGTGGCCCACACCGGTCGCACGCCCATCAGTGCCATGGCCTGGGCGATATCGTCACCGCCGGTGCGCATGGTCGCGGTGCCCCACACGGAAAGCCCCAACTGACGCAGATGGTCACCATGGTCCTGCAGGTGCCGCTCAAGCATCAGGTTTGCGGATTGGAAACCGATACGCCAGGCAGTCGTGGTAGGCAGGTTACGCACGTCGACGGTGAAGAAATTGCGCCCGGTCGGCAGCACATCCAGGCGCCCACGACTCGGCGCACCACTGGGGCCCGCCGGCACGAAACGACCGCTCAACGCCTCCAGCAAGCCATGCATTTCGGCCGGGCCACAGGCATCCAGGCGCGGTGCGACGACGATGCGCAGGCTTTCGATCACCGATTTCACCTCCTCCCAGCCCGGCTCCTCAAGCTGTTCGAGCGGGCCTTCCAGCGCCTGTTCGATCAACCGCGCCGCATACAACTCCAGGCGCTCGCGAGTATCGCCAGCGGTACGCCACAACTGCCCGTCGATCTTCTGCAGCACCTCGGGGCGGCGCCCGGTCCAGGGTTCGGCCAGCGCGCAGTCCAGCGGGTCAAAGCCCAGCTCAAAGGCCTTGGCCAATACCCGCAGCAGGCTTGATTGCGGACCCCGCCCATCGCCACGCGGAATGCGCAGCAGGGCCAGCAAGGTGTCGATACGCAGGCGGCCTTCGGGCGACTCGCCAAAGATATGCAGGCCGTCGCGGATCTGCGACTCCTTCAGATCGCACAGGTAGGTGTCCAGGCGCGGCAGCCAGACGGCAGCGTCAGCCTCGTTATCCAGTTCCAGCTCTTGATCGATGCGGGTTTCGCGCACCAGCTTGAGGATGTCCTTTTGCAGCTCCAGAGCGCGTCGCGGATCGAGCAACTGCGCCTCGTAATACTCATCCGCCAACAATTCCAGACTGCGCAATGGGCCATAGGTTTCGGCGCGGGTCAGCGGCGGCATCAAATGGTCGATGATCACCGCCTGGGTCCGGCGCTTGGCCTGGGCACCCTCGCCCGGATCATTGACGATAAACGGATAGATGTTCGGCAGCGGTCCCAGCAATGCATCTGGCCAGCAGTTCTCGGACAGCCCGACGCCTTTACCCGGCAGCCATTCCAGGTTGCCGTGCTTGCCGACGTGGATCACGCCATGGGCGCCGTAGGTGTGGCGCAGCCAGAAATAGAACGCCAGGTAAGCGTGGGGCGGCACCAGGTCCGGGTCGTGGTACACCGCGCTGGCATCCACCTGGTAGCCCCGCGCCGGCTGGATGCCGACAAAGGTCAGGCCCAGGCGCAGGCCGGCGATCATCATGCGCCCGTCGCGGCACATCGGATCGTTATGAGGCGTGCCCCAGCGTTCCAGCACGGCCTGGCGGTTGGCCTCGGGCAAGCGATTGAACATCGCCTGGTATTCGTCCAGGCCCAGGCTTTGATGGCAGGGGCGCAGGTCGAGGCTGTCCAGGTCGTTGGTGACACCGCCGAGCAGGTCATGGATCAGCGCAGTGCCGCTGGCCGGCAATGCATCCGGCAGCGGATAACCCTCGGCCTGCAGGGCCCGCAGGATATTCAAGGCCGCGGCCGGGGTGTCCAGGCCCACGCCATTACCGATGCGCCCATCACGGGTCGGGTAGTTGGCGAGGATCAGCGCAATGCGCTTGTCGGCATGCGGCACCCGTGCCAGCTCGACCCAGCGCCGCGCCAGTTCGGCGACAAAGTCCATGCGTTCGGGGGCCGCGCGGTAGCACACCACGTCCGATTGGCTGCGCTCGCTGCGCCAGGCCAGGTCCTTGAAGCTGATCGGGCGGCTGATGATGCGCCCGTCCAGCTCCGGCAAAGCAATGTGCATCGCCAGATCACGCGGGCCGAGGCCCTGCTCGCTGGCTTCCCAGCCGGGCTGGTTGTCCTGGGCGCAGATCGCCTGGATCACCGGGATATTGCGGCGAAACGGCCGCAGATGGGGCGCTTCGGGGCTGGATTGGGCAAAGCCGGTGGTGTTCAGAATCACCGCCGCCCCGACCTCATCCAGCAAATCCTCGACCACTGTCAGGCAGCCGGGCTCTTTCAGGCTGGCCACCGCCATCGGCAGCGGGTTAAGGCCCGCTGCCTGCAAGCGTTGGCAGAACACATCAATAAAACCGGTATTGGCCGCCTGCAAGTGCGAGCGGTAGAACAGCACCGCTGCCACCGGCCAATCGGTGTTCCAGTCCGCCTGCCAGTCATTGAGGCGGGCATTGGCGGCGCGCGGGTGATAGATCGCGGTGCGCGGCAGAGTTTGCGGCTCGGCCCACGGGTAATCGCGGCCCAGGAAGCTACTGGCCAGGCAACGATAGAAATCCAGCGCATTCCCCAGCCCGCCCTGGCGCAGAAAGTGCCACAGGCGGTCACGCTCCACCGCACCCACGGTGCTCAGGCCGCTGAGTTCGGGATCGGGGCGATCATCCCCCGGCACCAGGATCAACTGCACGCCCTGCTCGGCCAGCTCCACCAGGCGTTGGATGCCGTAGCGCCAATAGCCGATGCCGCCGTGCAGGGATATCAGGATGACCTTGGCGTGGCGCAGCACCTCATCCACATACAGGTCCACCGAGGCGTGGTTCTGCACCTGCATCGGGTTGGCCAGGCGCAGGCTCGGGTAGTCGTCGGGCAGTTGCTGGGCGGCTTCGGCCAGCAACGCCAGGCTGGAATCGCCGCTGCACAGGATCACCAGCTCGGCGGGGGTTTGTCCCAGGTCGGCGATGTTGTCATCGGAGACGAAGCCACCGGGCTGGGTCCTGAGCAGGTGCATGGTTAAACGCTGAGCGCGGCGCGCAATTGCGCTTCAAGGCCCGCCGCATCCAGGTCCTGACCGATCAGCACCAACCGTGTGATGCGCGCTTCGTCAGCGCCCCAGGCCCGGTCGAAGTGCTTGTCGAAGCGCGTGCCCACGCCTTGGATCAACAGGCGCATCGGCTTGTTGGGGATCGCGGCGAAGCCTTTGACCCGCAGGATGCCGTGCTGCACCACCAATTGCGTCAGGGCGTCCAGCAGCAGCGCTTCATCAGCCTGTGGCAGGTCGATGGAGATGGAGTCAAACGCATCGTGATCGTGGTCATCTTCACCTTCGTGGTGATGATCGTGATGGCTATGGCGCCCGTCGATATGCTCCTCGGAGCCGGCACCCAGGCCAATCAGCACATCCAGAGGCAGGCGGCCGCTGCTGGCTTCGACGATTTTCACTGCTGGCGGCAGTTCTTCGGCGACTTCCAGGCGTACACGGGCCAGGTCTTCAGGGCTGATCAGGTCGGTTTTGTTGAGGATCACCAGGTCGGCGCTGGCCAGTTGGTCGGCGAACAACTCGTGCAGTGGCGATTCGTGGTCCAGGTTCGGGTCCAGTTTGCGCTGGGCGTCGACCTGGTCCGGGAACGCGGCAAAGGTGCCAGCGGCCACGGCCGGGCTGTCGACCACGGTGATCACTGCGTCAACCGTGCAGGCGCTGCGGATTTCCGGCCACTGGAAGGCCTGCACCAGGGGTTTGGGCAGCGCCAGGCCAGAGGTTTCGATGAGGATATGGTCGAGGTCGCCACGACGGGCCACCAGCTCGCGCATCACCGGGAAGAACTCTTCCTGTACGGTGCAGCACAGGCAGCCGTTGGCCAGTTCATACACGCGCCCGCTGGCTTCTTCTTCGGTGCAACCGATGGAGCACTGCTTGAGGATCTCGCCGTCGATACCCAGTTCGCCGAATTCGTTGACGATCACAGCAATGCGCCGACCCTGGGCGTTGTCCAGCATGTGCCGCAGCAAGGTGGTTTTGCCCGAGCCGAGAAAGCCGGTGACGATAGTGACGGGGAGTTTGGCCAGTGTTTTCATCGGATGCCCTTTGGGGCGGGCATACGGGACGACTGGCCCTGCAGCGGCGTGCAGGTGCTGGATTCGTCACCGGATCACCCCGCCCGGTTGAAATGGAAAATCGGTTGCGAGGCAGGTCTCCTGGCTTGGGGCTTGCCGGCCTTGCGGCTGGCGCTGGCTGCGCCTTCCCGCCGTATTGGCAGTGGCGTGGCAGTCAGATAAACCCTTTACAGTTGCGGGGGCAGCCGCGGCTTGGACCGCGTTCCCTTCTTAGCTTCGACCGCAGCCGAAGAACCTCGAAGGTGCAAGGCTACGCAGTGCTTGAGGGACGGTCAATTCAAAACCATGCGAAGAGCCGCGGTGCCCAGCTACAGATTGACGGCCATCCCGCGCCCATGCTCTCCTACACATCTTGTTTCGGGTGCCCTTTACAGGGTGAAACGGGAAACCGGTCAATCATGCATGCATGACCAATCCGGTGCTGCCCCCGCAACGGTAAGCGAGCGAAGCGTCACAGCCACTGTGCTTCTGGCATGGGAAGGCGATGCTTTCAGGACTCAGGAGAGCCCCCTCGCAAGCCCGGAGACCGGCCCGAAAAATCAAATAACAAACCCGCGGTGGGCGGGCGCTGTTCAGAACCCTGCGTGCCCGGCTCGCGGGGTTTTCATGCGCTCGTGTCACCCTGCCACTCGAAAGGGACGTGCCATGTCGATCATCAGCAGCACCTCACACACCGCCAGCCGCTCCGCCACCTTGAGCCAACGCCTGACCGCCGCTATCGGCGCGTCGATCCTCGGTGCGTGCCTGGTGTATTTCGCCGGGTTCTCCCATATCGAGGCCGTGCACAACGCCGCCCACGATACGCGCCACAGCGCCGCCTTCCCGTGCCATTGAGACCTGCAACCATGATCAAGCGAATTGCGCAAACCGCAGGTTTCACCGGCCTGTTGGCCGCCCTGCTGCTGACCCTGCTGCAAAGTTTCTGGGTGGCTCCGCTGATTCAGCAGGCGGAAACCTACGAAAACGCCCCGGCCACGACCGAAGTGCATGAGCATGCGCCTGGTGCTGCGGCCCACAGCCACGACGCCGAGGCCTGGGAACCGGAAGACGGCTGGCAGCGCGTGCTGTCCACCACTGGCGGTAACCTGGTGGTCGCCGTAGGTTTTGCGCTGATGCTCGCCGGCCTGTACACCCTGCGCGCCCCGACCCGCACCGCCCAGGGCCTGCTCTGGGGCCTGGCCGGTTACGCCACCTTTGTGCTGGCACCGACCCTCGGCCTGCCACCGGAACTGCCCGGCACCGCTGCGGCGGACCTGGCGCAACGGCAGATCTGGTGGATCGGCGCGGCAGCCTCCACCGCCGCCGGTATCGCGCTGATTGTGTTTGGTCGCAACTGGCTGCTGAAGATCCTCGGCGTGGCGATCCTGGCGGTGCCCCATGTGATTGGCGCGCCACAGCCCGAAGTGCACTCGATGCTCGCCCCGCAGGCCCTGGAAGCGCAGTTCAAGATCGCGTCGCAGCTGACCAATGTTGCGTTCTGGCTGGCCCTGGGCCTGATCAGCGCCTGGTTGTTCCGACGCAATCGCGACGACCAGCACTCGGCATGACAGCAGCCACCACCGCGCCGACCCTGGTGGTCGGCCTGGGTTGTCAGCGTGGCTGCAGCGTCGCGGCGCTATTGGCGCTGTTCAATGAAGCCTTGGCTGGCGCGGGAATCGACCCTCGGCACATCAGCGCACTGGCGAGTATCGACCGTAAACAGGATGAGCCAGGGTTACTGGCCCTGGCCGAACACTTGAGGTTGCCACTGCAGTTTTTCAGTGCCGAACAGCTGGCGATCCACGAAGCGCAATTGAGCCACCGCTCTGCTGTCGCGTTTGCCCATACCGGCTGCCACGGCATCGCCGAAAGCGCCGCCCTGGCCCTGGCCGAGCACTTGGCCCAGCGCCCTGCCCGCCTGTTGATCAACCGCCAGAAAAGCCCGCAAGCCACCTTTGCATTGGCGTGCGCGGGCTGAATTCCCGATAATCCGCCTCCTTGATCATGAGCGGTCTTCATCTGCAGCCCGCCTCGCCGGCTTTTTCACAGGAATCCTCCATGACCGTCTACTTCATCGGCGCAGGCCCCGGCGACCCGGAACTGATCACCGTCAAAGGCCAGCGGCTGATCCGCAGTTGCCCGGTAATTATCTACGCCGGCTCCCTGGTGCCGGCCGCCGTGCTTGAAGGCCATCAGGCCGAAACCCTGGTCAACAGCGCCGAACTGCACCTGGAGCAGATCATTGAGTTGATCAAGCATGCCCATGAACAGGGCCAGGACGTGGCGCGGGTGCATTCTGGCGATCCGAGCCTGTATGGCGCGATTGGCGAGCAAATCCGCCATTTGCGCGCACTGGGAATTCCCTTCCAGATCATTCCCGGCGTCACCGCCGTGGCCGCCTGTGCCGCGTTGCTGGAGGCGGAGCTGACCTTACCGGATATCGCCCAAAGCGTGATCCTGACCCGCTATGCCGATAAAACCACGATGCCTGCGGGGGAGTCCTTCGACAGCCTGGCCAGCCACGGCACTACCATGGCCGTGCATCTGGGGGTCAATCACCTGGAGAAAATCGTCGCCGAGCTGCTGCCGCATTACGGTGCAGATTGCCCGATTGCCGTGGTACACCGGGCGACCTGGCCGGATCAGGATTGGGCGATTGGCACCTTGGCGGATATTGTCGGTAAGGTGGCAGCCAAGGGGTTCAGGCGCACCGCGCTGATTGTGGTGGGTCGAGTGCTGGCCAGTGACAGCTTCAGCGAATCCTCGCTGTATCGCGCAGGGCACGCCCACCTCTACCGACCCTGACACTGTGGGGGCTGGCTTGCCTGCGATTGCGGTTTAACCGGCTGTAGAGAAGTCGCCTGACCCTCCGCTATCGCGGCATGAGTCTCTACATAGTTCTCTTCTGGGGGGTGTGTACATATCCGTTGCTGCGGTTACGGCGGCTATTGGTTCCGCTCTTACAGCGGGTCACTTTTGGAAAAGAGCCCGGAGTGCCGGCCCAGCCAAAAGTAACCAAAAGGGCTCTTGCCCCACCACTCGGTGCCTCGCCTAGGCTCGGCATGCCCGCAGTCAGGCATTGCTCCGTGGGCCCGCCGCGATCGGCCATCCATGGCCGTGTCGCGGCTAACCCGGCATCCATGCCGGGGTGCCCACTGCGCAATACCTGCCTGCGGCCAGCGTGGTTTAACGGGGCGCCTAAGATCAAAAACCAGATCAAAAGCAGAGCAACATCGACAGCAATGCCAAAGCCGGGGCGCGAAGCTGCATTCCCCTGTGGGAGCTGGCTTGCCTGCGATGGCGGTGTATCAGTCGATAAATGTATTGGCTGAGACACCGCCATCGCAGGCAAGCCAGCTCCCACAGAGGTACGCGCACGCCTCGACGATCAGGTCGGCTGTCAGGCCGCCTCGCTTTGCTTTTGATCTGAGGCGCCCCGTTAAACCACGCTGGCCGTCATCCGATATTGATTTGGGGGGGTAAACCGGCAGGACGCCGGTTTAGCCGCGCTGGGCCATGGATGGCCCATCGCGGCGGCCCCCCAAATCAATGTCGGATGACGGGCACACCGAGCCTAGGCGAGGTGCCGAGTGGTGGGGCAAGAGCCCTTTTGGTTACTTTTGGCTGGGCCGGCACTCCGGGCTCTTTTCCAAAAGTGACCCGCTGTAAGAGCGGAACCAATAGCCGCCATGACCGCAGCAACGGATATGTTCACAAACCCAACAAGCACTGGATAAAAGAGATGTATAGATACCTACGGCTATCGCATGCAAGCCAGCTCAAAAAGCTCATCTTATTTGTTAGACAAATCGTGTAACTTGCTAACTTTAAAGCATAAAAAAACGGCGCTCACGGACGCCGTTTTTTTGTTTGCAGCGAACACCTTAATAGTAGGCGTTTTCTTTCTGCGTATGGTCAGTCACGTCACGGACGCCCTTGAGCTCGGGAATCCGCTCCAGCAACGTACGCTCAATACCTTCACGCAAGGTCACGTCAGCCTGCCCACAGCCCTGGCAGCCGCCACCGAACTTGAGCACGGCGATACCGTCATCCACCACGTCGATCAGGCTGACCTGGCCGCCATGGCTGGCCAGGCCCGGATTGATCTCGGTCTGCAGGTAGTAGTTGATACGCTCGTTGATCGGGCTATCGGCATTGACGTTCGGCACCTTGGCGTTGGGCGCCTTGATGGTCAGTTGGCCACCCATGCGGTCAGTGGCGTAGTCGACCACGGCATCGTCAAGGAAGGCTTCGCTGAAGGCGTCGATATACGCGGTGAAGCTCTTGAGCCCCAGGGCGGTGTCTTCAGGCTTTTCTTCGCCCGGCTTGCAGTAGGCAATGCACGTCTCGGCGTACTGGGTGCCAGGCTGGGTGATAAAGACGCGGATGCCGATACCCGGGGTGTTCTGCTTGGACAGCAGATCAGCCAGGTAATCGTGGGCGGCGTCGGTAATGGTTATGGCAGTCATGGGAACTCCTCACAGGCTTGCCGGCAGTTTACGCCAATCGCCGCGACGGTACAAAGTCCTAGTATTTTTGTCAGGCAAATCCACACCTACAGGTTCTCGTAGCGATTCATATCCAGCACACCCTCTTCCACCGGAGTGGTTTCGCGGATGTATTGCGATAAATCGTGGAAGTACTCCCAGAACTGCGGGTGGCTGCGGCGAATGCCCCAGCGTTCGACAATCCGTTCAAAGCGCTTAGCGTCCCTGGCCAGCTCCATGTCCTCGACAAACTCGGGCACATCCTCGGCCGGCACATTGAAGATGAAGTTGGGGTAGCTGCTGAGCACGCCCGGATAGATCGTCAGGGTATCCAGGCCCGGTTGATAGCGATAAGCCTCGCCGAGCATAAAGGCCACGTTGCTGTGGGCGCGGTTGCGCAGCAGGCTGTAGACCTCGCGTTTGCCGCTCGGAGTCTGGATGCGCAGCAAGGTGGCTTCCGGCAACTGCTCGATCACCTTGAGCCCGGCCGCCGGCCTTGAGGTCAGGCGGCTGAGGGTTTGTTCGACGTCGCGCAGTTGCGGGTCGATACCCAGACGTGAGCAGTAGGCACTGATGCAACGGTTGATCGGGTCCGGGCTGGCGTTCAAGTCGGCATACCGGGCCAGCAACTGGTTGGCAAAGTCCCGTTTCGGGTCCTGCGGGTCCAGCTTCAGGCCGCTGGGCTTGTCATTGTCGATGGCTTCATAGTCCAGCCACAGCTTGACCTTGCCGCTGTTCTGGTACCAGTCGTCGAGCAAGCCATCGCGCGAATCCGCCGGCATCAGGCGCAGGAAGTTCTGCTCGGCGCCATTGCGGATCAGGTCGAAATACAAACGGGTCTGGGCCTGGTGCGAGACATTGCCGAACACGTCGAAATTCACCGCCAACTGATAATAGGTGCGCTCCAGCAGCGGGTAGTCGAACAGCCACATCGTCTGTGGGACTTCGCCAATCAGGCCCTTGTTCACCGAAGCGCTGTCGAAGTGGCGGAAGATGCTCAGCAACGCGTTGTCATTGCCCTGCCACAGGCTCGACCAGCCCGGCGCCGGCAAATCAGCGTAGTTGTCGCGGCGCAGTACCTCGTATTCATTGCGTTTGTCACGGTAGGCCAGCCACAGGCTCAACACACTGCCCACGTCATCGTTCTGCCCCGGCATCGCCAGCAGCGGCGTGGCCTGGCCGCGATAGCGGGCATCGGTGATGTACAGGTCATGGTCCGGGTCCTGGAACAGGGTCCAGAAGTTGTCGCGGATTACGTCCGTGGCAATCTGCCCACGGCACACCGGCCCACGAATAAACGTGCGCACGAAGTATTCGGCGTTATCCAGCATGAACTGGTAGCGCGCCTTGACCGGGATCGCCTCGAACGTTTCAAACGGGTTGGCCCGACGGCCAGGGCCGTAGCCCGGCAGCGCCGTGGCTTGCCAGTCGCCACTGTAGAACAGCGACTTGACCCGCTCCATCTTCGCCGCGCTGAAGGGGTAGGTAATGTGGGTCTTGTGCACGATCACCCCTTGCACCGGCCACAGGCGGTAGTACACGCGGGTGCCAGGGTCGTCATTCGGACGACGGGTGTTGATCAGGTCGATGGGCTGGCCGCTGGGCGTACGCGAGCGGACCCACTGGAAAAAATGCCCCGGCTCACCGCCCTCGAAATAGATATGAGCGAGGAACAGATGCTCGAACAACCAGCGCGCCACCAGGCTTTCCCGGGCGCCGGGCTGGTTCAGCAGGTTTTCCCATTGCTGTACCTGCAAGGCTTCCTGGGCACTCGGCGCCAGGCCCTGCTCATCAATAGGCGCACCGGACGCCAGCCAACGCTGCAGGGTCTGGTATTGCTGATCGGTCAGGCCGGTGACGGCCAACGGCATGCCTTCCTTGGGGTGCGCGCCGGCGTAGGCGTCGAACTCCCCCGGCAATGGGCACATATTCTCGCGGTTCAGGCCCAGCACAATCTCTTCGGGCAGCTTGGCATTGGGCGCCAATGGGGTTTTATGACCCAGTTCCAGCATGCGCGCCATCAGCGCCGCCTGGGTGCCCTGGGCATCTAGCACCGAGGCAAAACCGTGGCGCTGCCAGGCGGCCTTGCCAAAGGCGTCATAAAACAGCCGGGTCGGCTGCGACGCCTGGCTGCGCTCGCCGTCATACACCGGCAGCTTGCTCGCGCCGCGTGCCGCACCTTCGCCACTGCCCAGGTTGAGCTGGCAGGCGGAGTCGTAGCAGGCATGGCAGGCCACGCATTTCTCGGTGAAGATCGGTTGAATATCGCGGGTATAGGAAAGCGCCGGGGCGGGTCCGTTGGCCTGCGCGAGGCAGGCGACCAGCGCCAAGGCGGCGCCGGTGATGAGGCGAAGTTGCATGTATCCGGTCCCGAGTCGATGCGAGCGCTGAAAAATTGCCGCGATTCTACCGATGTCGAGGCGCCCTCAACATGAGCGATATTCATGCAAAACCCAGGCATGCTCTAAAAGCGCACAGGTTTGCTATGATCCACGCCCTCCGTAATGCCTGATTAGAGTAGTCCCATGTCCGATCGTAGCACTCGCCTGCAAGCCCTCCACCAAGCCCTCAAGGAACGCATCCTGATCCTCGATGGCGGCATGGGCACGATGATCCAGAGCTACAAGCTGGAGGAAGAGGACTACCGTGGCAAACGCTTCGCCGACTGGCCCAGCGACGTCAAGGGTAACAACGACCTGTTGATCCTGAGCCGCCCGGACGTGATCGGCGGGATCGAGAAAGCGTACCTGGATGCCGGTGCCGACATCCTCGAGACCAACACCTTCAACGCCACCCAAGTGTCCCAGGCCGACTACGGCATGGAGGCGCTGGCCTACGAGCTGAACCTGGAAGGCGCACGCCTGGCCCGCCGGGTCGCCGACGCCAAGACCCTGGAAACCCCGGACAAACCGCGCTTTGTCGCGGGCGTGCTGGGCCCGACCAGCCGCACCTGCTCGCTGTCGCCCGACGTGAACAACCCCGGCTACCGCAACGTCACCTTCGATGAACTGGTGGAGAACTACACCGAGGCCACCAAAGGCCTGATCGAAGGCGGCGCGGACATGATCCTCATCGAAACCATCTTCGACACCCTCAACGCCAAGGCTGCGATCTTTGCCGTGCAAGGCGTGTACGAAGAACTGGGTGTGGAACTGCCGATCATGATTTCCGGGACCATCACCGACGCCTCCGGCCGCACGCTGTCGGGCCAGACCACCGAGGCGTTCTGGAACTCCATCAGCCACGCCAAGCCGATTTCCGTGGGCTTGAACTGCGCCCTGGGCGCCAGCGAGTTGCGGCCGTACCTGGAAGAACTGTCGAACAAGGCCGACACCTACGTGTCCGCCCACCCCAACGCCGGCCTGCCCAACGAGTTCGGCGAGTACGACGAGCTACCAGCGCAAACCGCCAAGGTCATCGAAGAATTCGCCCAGAGCGGCTTCCTCAATATCGTCGGCGGTTGCTGCGGCACCACGCCGGGCCATATCGAGGCCATCGCCAAGGCCGTGGCCGGCTACGCGCCGCGCCAGATCCCGGACATTCCCAAGGCCTGCCGCCTGTCGGGCCTGGAGCCTTTCACCATTGATCGCCAGTCGTTGTTCGTCAACGTCGGCGAACGTACGAACATCACCGGTTCCGCCAAATTCGCCCGGCTGATCCGCGAGGACAACTACACCGAAGCCCTGGAAGTCGCCCTGCAGCAGGTGGAAGCCGGCGCCCAGGTGATCGACATCAACATGGACGAGGGCATGCTCGATTCGAAGAAGGCCATGGTGACCTTCCTCAATCTGATTGCCGGCGAGCCGGACATCTCCCGTGTACCGATCATGATCGACTCCTCCAAGTGGGAAGTGATCGAAGCCGGCCTCAAATGCATCCAGGGCAAGGGCATCGTCAACTCCATCAGCATGAAGGAAGGTGTCGAGCAGTTCATTCATCACGCCAAACTGTGCAAGCGCTACGGCGCGGCGGTGGTGGTGATGGCGTTCGATGAAGCCGGCCAGGCCGACACCGAGGCGCGCAAGAAAGAGATCTGCAAGCGCTCCTACGACATTCTGGTCAATGAAGTGGGCTTCCCGCCGCAAGACATCATCTTCGACCCGAACATCTTCGCCGTGGCCACCGGTATCGAAGAGCACAACAACTATGCCGTCGACTTTATCAACGCCTGTGCCTATATCCGCGATGAACTGCCGTATGCGCTGACCTCCGGTGGCGTGTCCAACGTGTCGTTCTCGTTCCGCGGCAACAACCCGGTGCGTGAGGCGATCCACTCAGTGTTCTTGCTGTATGCGATCCGCAACGGCCTGACCATGGGTATCGTCAACGCCGGCCAACTGGAGATCTACGACCAGATCCCGGCCGAGCTGCGCGACGCCGTGGAAGACGTGGTCCTCAACCGCACCCCGGAAGGCACCGACGCCCTCCTCGCCATCGCCGACAAGTACAAGGGCGACGGCAGCGTCAAGGAAGCCGAGACCGAGGAATGGCGTGGCTGGGAAGTCAACAAGCGCCTGGAGCATGCGCTGGTCAAGGGCATCACCACCCATATCGTTGAAGACACCGAGGAATCCCGGCAGTCGTTCGCGCGCCCGATCGAGGTGATCGAAGGCCCGTTGATGTCCGGCATGAACATCGTCGGCGACCTGTTTGGCGCCGGTAAAATGTTCCTGCCCCAGGTGGTGAAATCGGCACGGGTAATGAAGCAAGCCGTGGCCCACTTGATCCCCTTCATCGAGCTGGAAAAAGGCGACAAGCCGGAAGCCAAGGGCAAGATCCTCATGGCTACGGTCAAGGGTGACGTACACGACATCGGCAAGAACATTGTCGGCGTGGTGCTCGGTTGCAACGGCTACGACATTGTCGACCTGGGCGTGATGGTCCCGGCCGAGAAAATCCTGCAGGTGGCCAAGGAGCAGAAGTGCGACATCATCGGCCTGTCCGGGCTGATCACACCGTCCCTGGATGAAATGGTGCACGTGGCCCGCGAGATGCAGCGCCAGGACTTCCACCTGCCGCTGATGATCGGTGGCGCCACCACCTCCAAGGCGCACACGGCGGTGAAGATCGAGCCCAAGTACAGCAACGATGCGGTGATCTACGTGACCGACGCCTCACGCGCGGTGGGCGTGGCCACCCAGTTGCTGTCCAAGGAGCTGAAGGCCGGGTTTGTCGAGAAGACCCGCCTGGAATACATCGACGTGCGTGAGCGCACCTCTAACCGCAGCGCCCGCACCGAGCGCCTGAGCTACGCGGCGGCCATCGCCAAGAAGCCGCAGTTCGACTGGAGCACCTACACCCCGGTCAAACCGACGTTTACCGGGGCCAAGGTGCTGGACAATATCGACCTCAAGGTGCTGGCCGAGTACATCGACTGGACGCCGTTCTTTATCTCCTGGGACCTGGCCGGCAAGTTTCCGCGCATCCTCACCGATGAGGTGGTGGGTGAAGCGGCCACCGCGCTGTACGCCGACGCCCAGGAAATGCTCAACAAGCTGATCGACGAAAAACTCATCAGCGCCCGCGCCGTGTTCGGTTTCTGGCCGACCAACCAGGTGCAGGAGGATGACCTGGAAGTCTACGGCGACGACGGCCAGCCGATTGCCAAACTGCATCACCTGCGCCAGCAGATCATCAAGACCGACGGCAAGCCGAACTTCTCCCTGGCCGACTTTGTTGCGCCCAAGGACAGCGGCGTAACCGACTACATCGGTGGTTTTATCACCACCGCCGGCATCGGCGCCGAGGAAGTGGCCAAGGCTTACCAGGATGCGGGCGACGACTACAACTCGATCATGGTCAAGGCCCTGGCCGACCGCCTGGCCGAAGCCTGCGCCGAATGGCTGCACCAGCAAGTGCGTAAAGACTACTGGGGCTATGCCAAGGATGAAGAACTGGACAACGAGGCGCTGATCAAGGAGCAGTACAGCGGTATCCGCCCTGCCCCCGGCTACCCGGCGTGCCCGGATCACACCGAGAAGGCCCAGTTGTTCCAACTGCTCGACCCCGAGGCCCACGAGATGCATGCGGGCCGCAGCGGCGTGTTCCTCACCGAGCACTACGCGATGTTCCCGGCCGCAGCGGTCAGCGGCTGGTACTTCGCCCATCCACAGGCGCAGTACTTTGCTGTAGGCAAGATCGACAAGGACCAGGTGACCAGCTACACCGCACGTAAAGACCAGGATCTGGCCGTGACCGAACGCTGGCTGGCGCCGAACCTGGGTTACGACAACTAGGGGCGATTGCCAGGCACTCTGTTCGGGTGCCTGGCACACCGCTGGCAGCCTTATAGCTTCAGCTCGGCCCGTTCCTGCCGGGTCAGGCGGATCGCCAGCGCCCTGCGCTGCTCCTTGATCCAGGCACCCAATGCCGCGTATTCACGCAAGTAGTCGGCACCGCTCTCGGGGTAGCGCTCATCCAGGCGATCGGTCTGGTGTTCCAGCTCGCGCGCCAGGGTCGCAAAATCCGTGGCGTACTTTTTCTTCAGGTAATTGCGCCAATACTCAAGGCCCACCAGCTTTTCTTCAAAGCCCGGCGTGCTCTCGCCCTCCAGGACAGTGGCGTATGCCCGGTCGAGGTCGGCCTGGGTCACTTCCGATAACTCGCTATACAGCATGCCAGAGGGCTGCCGGGGCAGGTCCAGGCGCTCGGCAAGGCCAATGCGCAGGGCTAAACGAATTTCCGCCGGGTCAATATCCTCATGGGCCTTGATGATGTCCTCGGCGATGCCTTCAACCGCCTCCAGGCGAAGCATGCCACGGGCGAACTTCAACAGGGCGGCGCCATCCTGACCAGCCTCGGCCAATCTCAACGCAGCGAACTCCTGAACGCGGGTTTCAAACGCGTTGAACATCAGGATTCTGCCATCCCCACAGGTCACCTCGGGCATCAACGCCGTCGCCCGGGCGAACACGTCCCGACGCATGGCCGGGTTGCCGCCAATGGCCTCCAACACCGCCCATACGCGCTGGGTCAGATCGCCTGGCGCCTCAAGGAAGTCCTCGGTATTGCGCAGTTGCGACAGGGTGAAGAAGAAATCGTGGCTCCCCGGCTGTGCGTTGAGGTCGTCCCAGATCCGGTGCCTTGGCGAATCGGGCAGGACATCAGCAAACCAGCGCGCCTTCTGGATTTGCGGCGTTTCGATATCCGGATGATCCAGCGAGTAGTCAGGGGAGTCAAAAGCCCCCCGCTCATCGCGCTCCCGGTATCCCTGGATCATTTCCTCAAGCTGCTCGGCGGAAAACCCCAAGCCATTGCCGGTCTGCGCCAGATACCCCTGCAAACGCTCACAGCTTTCCTGCTCAAGGCGGTTTCCCGAGAGGTCAGTCCCCGACATCAAGGCGCGGTGTTGCGGCTCAAAGGCTGTATCTGGCAGGGTCTCGATCCAGTTGTCGTGCAGGTCCAGGGTGCGCAGGCGCCCAAGCTCAAGCACTGTCATGGGCCACTCGTCCAACAGGTTGGTATGCAGGTACAACGTTTCGAGCCTGGACAGGCCACCGAGGTCCAATTCGCTCAACACATTCTCGCCCAGGTTCAGCCATTCCAGCGCCTGCAGGCGCACCAGGTGCCCCTGAAGCTGGGAGGCGTTTTGTAGTTCATTTCTGCTGAGGTCCAAGCGTCTCAACCCGTGAAACTCTGCGAGGGCATCGGGCAAGGCTCGCAGGCCGTTGTCACTGAGGGTCAACGTACGCACGTGGCTGAAGGCCCGCAGGAACTCGTTGGAACCCTGGGCCGTGAGCCTGACGCGACTCAGGTTCAGTTCGGTGACGTGAGCGAAATACTTGGGCAACTTCGGCAGGTCGCCCAACAGCAGGCCGGACAAATCCAGCAGGCTGGCGCTATTCACTTCAGGCAGGCCGGGCGTGGCACGTAGGGTGTGACGCCAGCTTTCCAGCACACGGTCCGCTGCGCGACGACGATCCAATACACTGACCCAACCGCCATCAAGGTAGCCATGGACATCTATCCATTCATTGAGCAGTTGCACCCACTGGCTGTACTGCCCTTCCCACTCATCGAGGCGTGCCTGGATCTGCCCGGAGTCGAGGCCGCTGGCTTGCAGCTCGGCTAGCCGTGCCACCGCCTGCAACTCGTCCAGCGCCGGGACCAGGCGTTGTATGCGGGCTGCGGGAGCCAGTGCAGCCGAGGCAAGTGCCGTGGGGAGTGCCACGAGCAAGTCGGGGCGGCGCAAGACATTCTCGGGAAAATACTCAGGCTCCCCCCCGGTCAGGCCTTGGGCAAGCAACTCACGGGGTATGCCCAACGGGTTTTCCAGGGCAACGGATGGGTGTTCAATCGCGTAGCGTCGCGCAAACGTCCGCGCATCGGTACGCGCCGTCACGCTGAGGCGACAACCGCGCAGATGGGTGTTGGAAAGCAAACTATCATGCCCGCTCAGCGCCGCTTCGGGGATTGCCGTTACGGCGCTGTGGCTCAGATCCAGGCATTGCAACGACGACAACTCAAGCACACCCTGGGGCCATTCGCTGATTGCGCTGTGACTCAGGTCCAACGTACGCAAGTCGTGGAAGCCGCTGACATCCAGGCGGCTGATCGGGTTGTACTGCAGGCGCAATGATAAAAGGCCGGTCAACCTGCTCAAACGCGCCTGGATCGCCGGGTTGATCACCAGCCAATTGTGAGACAGGTCGAGGTGGCGCAGGGACGAATGGGTAAGCAGTACCGCAGGCGGCTCGGTCAGGTTGTTGCGGGCCAGCCTCAATGTTTCGACCTGGGGAAACTGGTCGAGCCAGGCATTGATGCCTTCAAGGGAAACGCCGATATCCTCCAGGATCAAGCTGCGCACATGGGCAAACCCGTTGGCCGGCACCCGCGGTAAATCAATCAGGTTGGCGCCTGACAGGTCCAACACCGCCGCCCCGGCAGGAAGTGGCTCAGCCTCTGCTACCAGGCGTTGCTCCAGGCCTTCGCGCCAGCAATCCAGGAGTTTTTCAGAGGCTAGCTGACGATCCACCTCGACCCGGCCAGTGCTTGAATCGCGATCCGACCATTGCTCCAGCTCATCGACCAATCTACGGTATTGCGCCTGCACCGCGTTGACACTCTCCAGACGTTGGCGGGCCGTCAGCCCCTGCGTTCTGAAGCTGAGCAACACCCTTTCGGCGAATGTCGGGTCCGCGCGTCGCAAGCGAGCCAAGGCCCCTTCGCAGTAGGCCTGCACCAGTCGCTGCTCATCGACCAGATGGGCCGGATTGTCATGCAGGTACTCAAAAACCCGCATGAAGTCTTCAGGCTCATACGCCGCCCAATTCATTTGCAACCCGCGCCACAACCGTTGATGCCCGACCAGCATCTCGGCCGGCACCGAACGCAACTGGGTCTGGGCAAGGTCGAGAAACTCCAGGTGCTCAAGTGCCAGGAGCCCTTGGGGCCAGGTTTCCAGGGTTCCGGACACGGTTAGGCGGCGCAACGCCGTCAGGCCTTGGATATCCAGGGTTTCCAGGTTGCCGGCCAGGGACAATCGTTCAAGCGCAGTCATGCGATTGAGCGCCAGCAGCACTTCAGGCGAATAGGTCAGCAATGGCCCGGTGAGCGACAGCCGGGTGATGCCGGGCACGCTCGCCAGCCGTTCAGCCACCTGGCCAAGATTGTTGGGGCGCACGTAGAGCTCCAGATACTGCACATTGGGAAATGACCGAAATAAATCGCTGGCTTGTTGGGCGAGCAATCTGGCCCCTGACAGGTGCAGGGATCGCACATGGGAAAAGTCGGCCTCCATCTGCGGTAGCGCGTGCTCCCCGCGCAGATTCAGGGTGGCATGGGCGCTGCGGTCTCGGTCATAGCCCTGGCGCCAGCATTCGATGACGTCCTCTACCGAACGCAAGCGCTGCGCATCTGCCCCCGCCCATTGCTCAAGGGTGTTGCGCAACCCCAACAACTCTCGCTGGCGATTGGCGAACAACCGCCAGATTTGCGGGTTGCTTTCACCGTCACGTCGGCGCGCCCAGATCAGCTCTTGCGCCTGGGTGTCGCTGATATTTGGATACGCCGTGCGAACCTGGGCGATCAGAGAGTCATCCGCTGCAAAAGGCCCGCCGCGCCCCGATAACTCATATCCCAGGCGCCCGCTGGGCAGGCGCAGCGCCGGCCGGGACCTGGGCCTGCGCAACTTTAAGATGTCATCGGCCATAACGTCGCGGTGGCGCCTGGCGTAGGCTGCCAACACCGGCTGCAAGTCCGCCCCATGAGGGGTCAGCGCCAGCGCTTGACGCGCCGCTTCGGGCAAGGCATCGACGATCGACGGGAATAGATTACGGCCCTGGGCCGGTGCGCTATTGAGCGGCTTGCCGGCTTGATCCTGGGCCTGGAAACGATTGCCGCGTTTGATCAGGTAGCGACGCGTGGCGGCGTGCGCCTCGCCAATGCTGTCGACCAAGGGCCCTTGAATGCTGTCTACACGCATCTCCAGGCGCAAGCCTGAAGGCCATCCGGGCAGGCGCTCCAGGGTATGCAAGGCGAGCCGGTCGCTGTCGGCGTTGGCGAGTCGGTCGCGGTGCAGGCCACTGATCGCTCGGCTCAAGCGCCCCTGGTGCAGGCTGCTGCGGGCCTGGTGATCCAGACGCTCGCTCAGCCGCGCGCTGTCTTGCAAGCGCCGCAGTTCCTGGGGGCTGGCGCTATTCAGGAGTTCCTCCCGGGCCCGCGCAGACAGCGAGGGAAACCGGCGTTGCAATGGCCCCCGGTCAACCGCCGGGTCACCCTTGGCAGATAACCGAGCGTCGAACAGCGCTGACTGGCGGTGCAGGGCATGATCGGCCAGGCGCTCGTTGAACACCTGCTCCCTGGGCCGCCCCCTCCAACTGGACGCACTGCCCAGCAGGCCGGTGATTTCCTGTTCGCTCAGGCCATTCAACAGCACCTGAGCGAGCTTGCCGTGCTGTAAATCGGCCCGGCTGATTTTCAGGGTCGGCAACTCATCATCTGCCAAGGCATGGCTGCCATAGCGAATGGAGCGCCCCGCCGGTTCCCAACGCCCGCCTTCCCACTCATCGATCAGCGGCGCGCCAGGCTGCTCGCCGCGCTGCGGCGTGCCCAGCAGACGCCTGGCCTCCTCCTCGCCCAGCCCCGTCTGGCCCTGCGCGCGCGCCACGAAGGCTACCTCCTCAAACACTTCCAATACCCGCCCTGGCGGCCAGCCGTCCAACTCAACCGTGAGGGGCAAGGCGTATTCGTGGCGGCTGTCCAGGCCGGCTCCACGGCGTAGCCGCCCGATCAGGTCGTCGACCTCCTGATCGACCCGGAATCGCTCCAGGGTGTCAGCCAGTCCTGCCGGCACCGGCAGGCCATCCATATGCACTTGGCGCAGCAGGTCGTCATCGACACCACTCACATCGCCGATCAGCCCCAAAGTCTCATCAGAGAACCCGTCGGTGATATGCCCCAGGCGCCGCAGCAGCGTCGGGCGGTCCCACGCCAAGGGCTGCTCATGACTATGGCGCCAGGCCCCCGCCCGGTTGTGCTCAAGGATCGGCTGATAGGCCATGGGGTCTTGCGGGTGTTTGATGCGCCATTTGTTGATCTGCGGATCGAAGGTTTTCTCGTAGAACGCGTTATCCATATGGATGTGGAGCTGCCCATCGACCTCATACTGCCCCAAGGCGTTGGGCTGGCGGCCTGACGCAAGGGTGAGGTGCTTCTTGTAGGGCGCCAGGTCGGGCCGCCATAAGCGCTTCCGGCCGTCCGGCAGCGTTACCGGCACCAGGCCTTCGATCACCGGCTCGGGCCTGAGTTGGCGCAGCGCCGAACCACCCGCCGCCATCAAGCCGATCAAGGCGAGGTTCTGCGCCAGGTCGATCAAGTGCGCACGGGCCGCCTGGCGGTCGCCCGCACTCCACTCCTGGGTTGCCTCAATCGCCCCCGTCAACAATTGCTCGACCATCACGGCCAGCATGAGCTCCCCCAACACGGGCACGAAGCCTGCCACAGCACCCAGGGCAAACATCTCGATATTGAGCACCATGGCCAGTTTCTGTTTACGCACCCGGGCATCGACCTGCGCGGTGGGCACGGCGCGGCTGGCCGCGTCGGCGATGCACTTGTGCCGATGTTGCTCATACAGGTAGGTCCACAGATCGACTTTATGGCTGCCGAACGCCTGGCCTTTGAACGCCATGGCCTTGGGCGCCAAAAACGGATCCGGGTTCGGCACCTGGGGGGCCAAAGGCAGCGGCGGGAAATTCTTCAGCCTCAAAGGCGTCAGCTTGCTGACCAGCTCATACAGTTGCCCGATGCCGGGGAAATTCGAGCCGATTTTTTCGCGCAAGGTGGCATCGGGCGCATCCTGGGTGAATTGCCTGAAGTAATAAGGGTGGTCGGCGGCCTCGACGAACTGACTGAAAAAGGCCTGATACGCGGTTGGCCGCTCGACCCGGGTGGTGGCCGCGCCAGGCGTGGTGAAGCGGCGCTGCAAAGTCCCCAGCAACTGTGCGTGATCTTTATAGCGCTTGAGGGGGTGATACGGGTCCTGGGGCACATAGAGGATCGGCGAATCCAGATGCTCATCGTCAAAGGCCAGAAACAACACACACCCCGTCATGCGTAATTTCATCAGGCCAAGGTCGCAGATCCACACCGGTTGCCCATCCATCTGCGGCGCGCGCTCGCCGTTGATCACCGACAGGATCATGGTGTAGTCGTCCTCGGTAATGTCCTGGCATAAGCGTGCCAGCTCGGCCGCAGCCCTCATTGCCGCCTTTTGACTGGCAATGAATTGCTGGCGCAGGGTGGTTTCGACCGAGGCAAAGAAATCGCTGATATAGGCCTGGTACTTTCCGCCCAGATCCAGGCTGCGGCACAGCTGCACAAACTCATGGACCTTGAGCCTGCCCAAGCGCACGGGCAGCAACGGCTCGTCAGGTGAGGAACCGGAAGACGACACGTGCCAGCGGAAACCGGACGAGGGGTGAAAGGCCCCCTCCTCGCATTCGGATTCCTCGAAGTTATGCAGCGCAGCCTGCAGTAGTTCCAGTTTCAAGAAGTCGTAGGTCCGCGCCGCTATCTTGAAGTCACTGACCAGCAGGGATTTTCTGAGGCTCAACCAGGTGTCGACGTGGGGGGCCAGTGTGACGTCATATTGCTCTTTAAGCGCATTGACCAACAGCGGCCTGGCAAACGCGTCGATCCCCTGCAAGGCAGACAGGGTCTTGTCCACCGCCGTCTGCGTGGAAAAGCTTGCGGTAAAACAGGCATGCAACTGCTGGCGTTGCTCGGGGGTGGCGCGCCAATAGGCCGGCGGCAGTGACGTATCGGCGTGTTTGAGCGCCGCCCGTCGTGGGGCAGTGCTCTCGATCAGCCATTGCGGGGTGACACCGATCAACAATTGTCGATGGATACTGGGGGTTGGCGGCGCAAGGCGCACGGGCGTTACGGGAGAGTCGGGCATGATGCAGCTCCAGGAAAAGGAGCTCCAGCACATCACGCAGGTCAGGCGCGACAGCGGTAACTACGTCTACCTATTCCCCCGGCCTTGGCTATCCTGTTGGGAGACATCATGTCACCCAGACCTCGCAGGAGGACTCATGGACGCACCGGACGATAAACCACCGACCTTCTGGCAGATGCTTCACAGCGTGATGGCTGCCGCTTTTGGCGTGCAGAGCGGCAAAAACCGCGCGCGGGACTTCACCCATGGCAAGCCCAGCCATTTTGTAGTGCTGGGGATCCTGTTTACCGCCGTGTTTGCCCTGACTCTCTTTGCCATCGTCAAGCTGGTGCTGCACCTGGCCGGGGTCTAGTCGCGCTTACTTCCACAGCATCTTCAAGCTGAAGGGGTACTGGTAGGCCGCCGGCTTGCCCTGAGCCGACAGTGCGCGAAAATTCACCCCGTCGCCCTCGTGGTTACGCAGGTCCAGCAGGCGCTGGGCCTGTGGCCTGTCAATCAACTGAAATAACCTCACCTGACGCTCGCGCCCGCCATGGCGTTGAATGTCCACCCCACTGGCGTCGTCATGCAGCAGCACCATGGCCCAGCCACCGAGCGTAAAATGCCCGGCCACCAGCGCACTGATCTGCCCTTGCAGGCGCGCCTGCAACACCTCTGGGGAACTGTTGATCGCGCTGAACAACACCTCCTTGCCGGGCGTGCGCCCGCTGCCATTCAAGGCCTGCATGGCGCCGAAGGCCATTTCATCATTGGCCGACCAGACCAGCGTCGCCTGCGGGTAGCGCTTGAACATCAGGGTTGCTTGCTCGAAGGCGCGCTGGCGGCTCCATTCGCCATAAACCAACTGGCGCAGATGCACTTGCGGGTGTTCGCCCAAGGCCCGCCGCAGGCCCTGCTCACGGGCCTGGGAAGTGGGGGTATTCTTGGCGCCGGAAAATGCCAGCAATTGGAGGGTTTCGCCCGCCGGAACCGGGCCGTGCTGACGCAGCAGCTCCTTGAGCATCAGGTAGCCGCCCTCCTCGTCGTTGGCGGTGATGCTGCCGATCCAGTTGGGGTATTTGCCGGCATCCAGCAACTGCACCTGGTCCGGGGTCAGGGCATTGTTGACGATCAGCAACTTGACCGGGCTGCCCTGGGCCATCCGCAAAATCTGCGGGGCGATGTACTGCTCATTGACCACCACAAGGTAATCCGGGTAACTGGGGCCTTGCAGTGCTTCGCGGGCTTGTTGCAAGGTGTTCTGCCCGTTGCGCTCCGAATAGCGCACACGCAAATCCAGGCCGAGGTCCTTGGCTGCGGCCTGCATGAATTGCGAATAGCTGACCCAGAAGGTTTCAGTGGACAGGCCGGGGTTGAGAAACACCACCGATGTGGCATGAGCGATCGTCCCGAACGTCAGCCCCACCCACCACAAGCACCCACAGAGAACCTTCAACATTACTGCCCGCACCCTGGAAATTGACCGATCATAATAATGGCAATGAGCCTTTTGATCTTGGCTATTTGTCAGATAGTAGGACAGTTGCGTGGCGATCAGCGCTCCCTATTGATGGCTGACCCAGAACACGGCGGTGGCAACCACCAGGATAATCAGGAACAGAATTGCCCAGGCATCCACACTGCTGTCGGGTTTGCGGGCTTTGGTTGGATTGCTCATCGCATCGCCTCTTGTCGGTTTTATGGCTGATTGCATTAAGACTCGACCACAGTAAAGTCGATGATTGCCCGCATGACAAATGTGGGTATCGCAATAACCGTTCTCATTAGGCTATTTGGTTATGTGCATATACTAAAACATCACTTTTGCGCATAAACGCAAGCTGGTATCGTTCGCCGGCTCCGTTGGGAGTGCGCGGCCGTGCGCGCAGATTTGCCGAGAACAGGACCTATATGTACGTATACGACGAATACGATCAGCGCATCATCGAGGACCGCGTCAAGCAGTTCCGTGATCAGACCCGACGCTATCTGGCAGGTGAACTGAGCGAAGAAGAGTTCCGCCCTCTGCGCCTGCAAAATGGCCTTTATGTCCAGCGCTTTGCGCCGATGCTGCGGGTGGCCGTGCCTTACGGCCAACTGACTTCGCGCCAGACGCGCATGATGGCCAAGATCGCCCGTGACTTCGACAAGGGCTATGCCCATATCAGTACCCGCCAGAACGTGCAGTTCAACTGGCCGGCCCTGGAAGACGTGCCGGACATCCTGGCTGAATTGGCCACCGTGCAGATGCACGCCATTCAGACCAGCGGTAACTGCCTGCGCAACGTGACGACAGACCAGTTTGCCGGCGTGGCCGCCGATGAAGTGATCGACCCGCGCCCGTGGTGCGAGATCGTTCGGCAGTGGACTACGTTCCACCCAGAATTTGCCTACCTGCCGCGTAAATTCAAGATCGCCATCAATGGCTCGGCTTCCGACCGTGCCGCGATCGAAGTCCACGATATCGGCCTGGAGCCGGTGTACAACGCTGCCGGCGAACTGGGCTTCCGCGTCCTGGTGGGCGGCGGCCTGGGGCGTACCCCGGTGGTGGGCGCATTCATCAATGAATTCCTGCCCTGGCAAGACCTGTTGAGCTATCTCGACGCCATCCTGCGTGTGTACAACCGCTATGGCCGTCGGGACAACAAGTACAAGGCGCGCATCAAGATCCTGGTCAAGGCCCTCACCCCCGAGGTGTTTGCCCAGAAGGTCGACGCCGAGATGGAACACCTGCGCGGCGGCCAGACCACTCTGACCGAAGCCGAAGTGCATCGCGTGGCCAAGCACTTTGTCGACCCGCACTACAAGGCCCTGGACAACCAGGACGCCGAACTGGCCGCACTCGACCAGCAGCACCCGGGCTTTGCCCGCTGGCGTACCCGCAACACCCTGGCGCACAAGCAGCCGGGCTATGTGGCCGTGACCCTGTCGCTCAAGCCGACTGGCGTAGCACCTGGCGATATCACCGACAAGCAGCTGGACGCCGTCGCTGACCTGGCCGAGCGTTACAGCTTCGGCCAACTGCGTACGTCCCACGAACAGAACATCATCCTCGCGGACGTTGAGCAGAGCCAACTGTTCACCCTGTGGGGTGAGCTGCGCGAAGGCGGTTTCGCCACGCCGAACATTGGCCTGCTGACCGATATCATCTGCTGCCCGGGTGGCGACTTCTGCTCCCTGGCCAACGCCAAGTCAATTCCGATTGCCGAGTCGATCCAGCGCCGTTTCGACGACCTGGACTACCTGTTCGACATTGGCGAGCTGGACCTGAACATCTCCGGGTGCATGAACGCCTGTGGTCACCACCACGTCGGCCACATCGGCATCCTCGGGGTGGACAAGAAAGGCGAAGAATTCTACCAAGTGTCCCTGGGTGGCAGCGCCAGCCGCGATGCGAGCCTGGGCAAGATCCTCGGCCCATCCTTCGCCCAGGAAGCCATGCCCGAGGTGATCGGCAAGCTGATCGACGTTTATATCGAACAGCGCACCGAAGATGAGCGCTTCATCGACACCTACCAGCGCATTGGCATTGACCTGTTCAAGGAGCGCGTCTATGCAGCGAATCATTAAGAACAACGAAGTCGTCGACGAAACCTGGCACCTGTTGCCCAAGGACGCGACGTTCGATGGCATCTCCAACTGCGACGACCTGATCGTGCCACTGGCCCTGTGGCGCGAGCATGGTCATGCGCTCAAGGCCCGCGATGGCGGCCTGGGTGTGTGGCTGGACGCCGATGAAGAAGCCGAGGAAATCGGCGATGACGTGCAACACTTCCAGGTCATCGCCCTGAATTTCCCGGCCTTCACCGACGGGCGCAACTACTCCAACGCGCGCCTGCTGCGTGACCGCTACGGTTACAAGGGCGAACTGCGGGCGATTGGCGATGTGCTGCGCGACCAGTTGTTCTACCTGCATCGCTGCGGCTTCGATGCCTACGCCTTGCGCGCTGACAAAGACCCGTATGAAGCGCTGGAAAGTCTCAAGGACTTTTCGGTGACGTACCAGGCGGCTACGGATGAACCGCTGCCGCTGTTCCGTCGGCGCTAAGCGCCAGCCAATGAAAAAGCCCTGACCTGTCAGGGCTTTTTTGGTTTTACGCCGTGCGGACACGGCTTTGCCGGGGTTGAGGGCAAGCGCGGTTATGCGCCAGCGTGAGCCCGACTCAGCAATTGAGCGGTAATGACGGCTTGACCGATTTTTTCTCCCCGATTGAACAGATCAATACAGACCTGGTTGGTTTTGAATGACGGCTCAGGCGCCTCGAAGCTGCCTTGTGGCGCCAGTAGCAAGGGGCTGTTCGTCGGAATCGGTCGATCCAGCGTGAAACTCAAGGCCAGCAGGTTCATCGGGGTGCCCAGCGGGATGCGTCGGTGGGTGTGAGCAATCTGCATGAAGCACTGGCGCGCAACTTCAAGGAAATACACCATCGAGTAATGCTTGGGGCCGCCCTTGCGGAAAAAGTGCTCGTTGGCCGGTTGAAGGGTTTCGACGCTCAAGCCCCGAGCGACATCGCTCATGTCGCTGACCAGAACGTTTTCTTGTCTGTCCTTGTGCAGCAGAGCCTTGTCGCGGCAGGCGGTCGCAGTGAACGGGGCGGCGGGCAACGCCTCGTGTGCCGAGCTGTATGCAATGCCCAGGGTGCAGGTGCACATGAGCTTGCCGGCTTGCCGGACCTTCGCGCGAAATACCTGGAGTTCTTGGTCGTATTCCAGTTGCAGGTCAATTGCCCCTTGTTTTTGTACGTACCGCTGGAACTTGATCGTCAGGTCGTTGACATACGCGACCCGGCCACTGCGTGGAGGCATGGCGAGTTCGGTCAACTGCAATACCCCCTCGATCAATAAAATGCCGGGGACATGGTCCAGTGGGTGATCAAAAAAATAGGGGTGCGCTTCATTTACCAGCAATTGCGCGTGCAGTGACTGCGCACTGCGTTGAACATTGCTGATCACGATGTTTTCCGGGCTGCGCTGCCAGTGCTCGGCAGGCCGGGCGTGAGCGTCACGGCGCAGGGTGCAAAGCGCTTCGATGGCACGCACCCTGACACGCAGCGCCGAGAGCAGTGTCTCTGTCAGTTGATCGCTGAGTGCCAGCACGCCTGTCTCATCGTTTTGCAAATCAGCCACAGGGCTGGCAGGACCGTCAGGCCCGATGCACGACTGCAACGCCTGAGGCTGCGGGTGCGCGAAGCGCAATTCAAAGGGGCGCTTGATGGCTGGCGGGCATTCGGGGGCGGTGATCCCCCACTCCCGCAGTTTCTCGGTGAATAACCACATCACCGGCTTGCCGGCCTGGCGCACCTCGATCACCGAGTGAACCGACGCATTCATCATCACGGCCAACAGGGTTTCGACGCCGGTGGCTTCAGCCAGGCAACCGGTCATGCCTTGCCATGAACCGCCGACAGGGGCTGCCGCCGGCTGCAACTCACACACCTCAATATGCTGGACATCGCTTCGCGCCCGGCCCAGACGTGCGCACGCCGCTTCCAGGGAGGTGGCGACATGGCCCAAGACCGCTGCGCGGATCACCAGCACAGGTGTGTCACTGGTTTGCGCTCGATAGGGCCGCAAAGCGAACACCCCCATGCCCTCCCCCTGCAGGGTCGGTGACTGCCGAACGCGCTCGATTTCGGCTGGCGCACTGATGAAGCGCCCCGCACCGAGCAACAGCGTGGTGATGCCTTCGTTGAACCATTGTTGCGAGGCCAGCAGGGCGTGCCAGAACACCCCAGGCGTGCCGACCAATGTCTGATGAAATCCCTTGAGGTCAAAAATTTTCGCCGGGTACCCCGACAACATGCTCGGCAAACTGGTTGCCACGTCCGCCGCATCCTGCTCGGGTGGCATGCCCTGTGCCCGGCCGAAGAAGTTGTGAATACGGCTATAGGCGTTACTGAAGTGCGCGCCGCCCAAGTTACAGCACATGACCATCGCGGTCTCGGGTGAGCCGGCTACCCCCGGCAGGCGGCGCAGTAAGTGATTGACGCGATCGGTGATCAACAGTTTGAACGGATCGACACTGGCCAGCAGTTTGGGGCCCATGCCGAAGCCATCGATATCAATGACGTGGTCCTGCGCCAAGAATCGCCCTGGCAACGGCTGAACCGAAGTGGCCGGGTAATCAACAAAGCGCCCGTGGGGAAAACCAACCAAGGGGGCCGCAGGCTGATCAAGTTGTTGCTTGAGTGAGTGTAACGAGAGGTGGCTGCCGATCGCCGCCTCCGCCTCGACAATGCCCAGGTCCAGTAGCAGCACGCCGGGGCTGACTCGGGAGGCCATGGGCTGGTTGCCGGGCAGGTATTGATCCACCACCAGGTGCGCGTTGGCACCGCCAAAACCAAAGCTGGAGATACCGATGCGAATCGCCGACTGGCGATCAGCCAAGGGCTGTCCCTGCCCGCTCGCAAGTTGCAGACAGGATTCATCGACCTTGGCGCTTGGCGAGTAGTCGGGCTGGGGTGGAATGGTTTTTTGAGCCAGTATCATCAACGTCTTGGCGAGCGAAGCACCTCCTGCGGCCGCCAAGGGATGCCCAATGACAGATTTGATCGAGCCTATGGGTAATTTTTTACCCTCGGTCCGATAGGCACCGAAGAAACTGTTCAGCGAGTCGAGTTCTGTCGCATCACCCAGCGGGGTGCCCGTGCCATGGGTCTCGATATAGTCCACCGCGCCGGGGTCCAGGCCGAGATAGGCGCGTTGGTACGCCGTATATTGGGCCTGTTTGCCGGGTGCAAACACTGAACCCTCTGCGCCATCGGCCGACAGCCCCAATGCGCGCAGTATGCCCAGGGGGCGGCGCTGCGCCTGCAGGGCTTGGGATACCGGCTCGACCAGGAAAGCCACCGCGCACTCACCCGGCACAATACCGTCCGCGTCGCGACCGAACGCCTGCATCCGGGCCCTGGGTGAAAACGCCGTCAACTGGGAAAACCCCAGGAAAAGTGGAAGCGGCAGTACCGTGTTCAACGCCATCACGATAGCGTTATCCGCCTGCCCGCTGTTGACCAGGGCCTGGGCCATGTTGAGCGCGTAAGGGAACGAACTGCAGGCGGTATCGACGGACAACGCCGGCCCTCCCAGCCCCAGCGCCAACGCCAGCTCCGCCACTTGTTCGCCGGGCGCATAGCCCTGTGGCGCACGGGCGTCAGTCGATGTGGGGGCAAGGAAAAAACTCTCGTCGCTCCAGGACGTCGCGACGACCAACGCCGTGCGCTCCCTGATCAACGCCGAACCTTGTGCAGTCAATTGGGCAAGGAGTGCCTGCAGCACTTTCCGGCCAATGGCGACCTGCCTTCCTTCATACCGTGAAGGGGTCGCTGCGCTATCAGACAGGCAATAGGCACTGTCCAGGTAGGTGCGGTTTTTTTCCCCGACCGTGGCTGAATAGATCGACGCTTTATCCAGCTCCCAGCGTGGCAGCATCGAATTCAGAGGCGCGATCTGCCCTTGTGCCAGCAAGTGCCAAAGCGCATCCACTGAGGGCGCCCCAGGGAACTCGCCAGCCATGGCGCTGAAGCAAAAATCCCCCTCTGGTGTCACCGTGCTCTGCATGTCGTTTCCTCCTGATTGCCAAAATTGCAGCGGGGCGTGTCTCAGCTCAGCCTTTCCAAAAACCACAGCGTGTCCCGCGGCGTACGACATGACATCAACGCTTCACCGGCAAACTGGCTGGCAGAGCACTGCTGTGCCAGTGCTTGGCAAAATGCTTCGCGGGCAAAACCATTGAGTCCCAGCTCGGTGAAGGGCGTATCAATATCGAACGCTTTTGGCTCGCCCGGGATCAGCGGTACCAAGGCGTCGAACAGTTGTTGGCTGAAGGCCGGCTCGGCGCTCTGGGCCTCAGGCGTTTGCGCAGCACTTGCCGGCGCGGGGGGCGACTCGGGCGCGGCCAGAGCCGCTTTAATCAGTGCGATAGTGTGTTGCGGGCACTTGGCGTTGAGCAATTGAGTGCCGCTGGCTTTGAGTTCCGGCCACAGGTCGACGAGCGACTCGAGGAATTCCATCTGCACCAAAGAGTCCAGCCCCAGGCTTTCATAGGGTTGTTCCTGGTCGATCTGATCTACGGTAAAACCGGTGATAATTGCCAGTTGTTCAAGCACCGAGGCTTCGACATCCACAGCTGGCAATTGCGCACTGCCTGGCTCATCAAGAGTGGCCGTTGCCAGTGTGGCTGAGTTCAAGTACGACGTTTCCAGCGGTGCAACAGTTGGATTAAGCGGTACTTCAACCCGACGGGAAAACGCGCCCTCAAGTACTTGTTTGTGAGCATTGAGATACTGCACCGTGATGGTTTCGGCCTGAGCCAGCAAACGCATCAATATTGATTCTTTCGCTGTATCCGAGTCGCCCAGCGAATCAATGATCCTCTCTGATAGAGAGAAATAACTCTGGACCATTTTTCCATTGGACACGATAAATTCCTGCACAACATCGCCAAGTTCAAGGCGCATGGAGACCTCCCAACCGAAGTTAAATTTGGTTATTTAAAACAAACTATCAGTTCATCGCCAACGCGGGCCTTGCGCAAACTAATGAACTGCGCACACAGGTTTAAATCGGCAGCGCCGTTAAATCATTCTTGCTGGAAGTTGCTTTTTTTTCACCTTGACCAGCCCGGATCGCACGTGCAGATACGTCATCAGCGTAGTTATATCCAGCCCCTGAAAAGCGATATAGCCGTCAGGACGAATCAGCATCAATGTGCCTGCCCGCGCGTGATAACGCTTGTGCAAGCGCCAGTCCGGGTCCAATAACGTCGAATGTTGAAACGGCGCCCCTGCACTGCCGAGGGCATCAATAACGCAATAGGCCTTGATACCTGGGTAATCCGTCTGCACTGCATCAGCCAGTACGTAATAACCCGGCAGTAAAGAGGAAAATTGATCGGCCGCACTGAAGACCAGTAACGTGAACGTTCCCTGGAACAGATCCATCAAGCGTCTTGGCGGCGTACCTGGGGGTTGCCATAACTCGATATCGGGAGCCAGTTGGCCGGCGCGAGGCGCTGCGGTCGGGAACCGCGACTTCCTGCCCTTTTTATTCCAATGCGCGCGCTGCTTGTTCGTCAGGGACTCTTGAATACCGGTACTTTTGCCGTAGCGGTAGTGATGAGCACAAATCATCGAGGCCAACGTGCGCTGGAGCGGGCGCCAGTCACCCAGCAGTGGCAGGATGTTATCCCGCAGCCAGACAAGCACTCGGTGCACCATGCTCTCGGCTCGCAAGGTTGTCGGGAAGCACTCTTCGTTATAGCTCTGCAGCAATGCGGGGGCTGCCAGGCCCTGATCGACATAGGCGATTTTCCACGCCAGGTTATAGGCCTCGCCCATCCCCAGGTTAATCGCCTGATCCGCCAGAGGGTGGCCGATAGGCGCCGAATCGCCTGCCAGGAACACGGCATCGTGCTGCAGTGCCTGCACACGACGCGGCTGGGACGTGGCAATGCGGCGATGAGCACCGTCGCAGGCGACCATCCAGCGAGCGCTCAAACGTTCGTCGCGGCCATCAGCATGATGCAGGAGCATCTGCACGGATTGCGGCTGGTTCTGCAGTTCGACCAGTTCGGTATTCCACTCAACACCCAGGCCCGATGCATCAAGACGCTCAAGCAGGATTTGCTCTAGCGTCGACGCTGGCAAGCTGAGTAAAAAAGGGTAACAGGCATCCAGATAGGAGAAGTTATCGTTCGGTACCCGTTTGCTGTTCGCCTGCAGCGAAAACTGCTTGAGCGTAAAACCGTTGCTGACAGCCTGTTCGGCAACCCCCAGGTGCCGGAGCATTTCCAGGGTTCTTGAATGCACGACCCGCGACGTGGTGGCGGTCGAAGGGCCGGCATTCTTGTCAATAAGGCGGAAAGAAACGCCCCATTTCTGCAGTAGGTTTGCCAGTAGCAGGCCAACAGGTCCGGCACCCACGATCATGACCGTCGTCGGCACAGCGCATGGCCCGGGGACTGAAGTGTTCGAGGCGCCCATAAGTCAGTACCAGTTCCGATAAAAGGGGGCGTTGGCAATACCGAGCAGGGCATCGTCGCCGGATGAGTCGCCGTAGGCGTAAATGTAGTAGTCATCAAGGTTGGCCAGGCAGCCTCTGAGCCGTATGACTTTCTCCGGCCCAACACAGTTGGTGCCTGAGATGCCCCCCGTCAGCCTGTCGTTCTCGGTTTCCAGGCGAGTGCCGCACACATAGTCGAACCCCACTGCCGCCCCCCAGGGAGCCAGGTAGTTCTCTGGCGAGTTGCTGACCAGCGCCGTGACATGCCCCATGGATTGATGCCATTGCAGCCGGCGCAGCGCCTCGGGCCTGATCCAGCGTGGCAATTGCTCAGTCACGAAATGCCGCGCGTGCTCACGCTCCTTCTCCACCGACACGCCACCCAGGTAACGCGCAATAAACGCCAATCGAGCCTGCATCAACGGGGTCACGCCCAGAATCACGCTGAACACTTTTGGCAGCAGCCAGATCATTTTGAGCCAGAACATTTTTGTTCCCGCGACGTAACGCATATAGCGCCAGAACGTATGCCGGTCGGAGAGCGTGCCGTCAAAGTCAAACACCGCCAATACCGGTGGCGTGCCATCAGCTTGCATGGCTGTGCTCCTTGAGGACGATGATCTCAATGGTCTTGGGCAGTTTGAACCCCGAGAGGTGCTGAGAAAGCAGCGTGGAAATTGCGCTCTGAGTCAGCCCGGCACGCCCCTCGACACACAGGTGCAATGCGTTGACCTCTTTGTGGTCGGGAACGATGTAGGCTTTTGCACGCACCGCATCGGGGTGTTGCATGGCGACGGATTCGACCTCCAACAGATCGACCATCTGCGCTTTGATCTTTGAGATGCGTAAGCGTTGACGATAGAAAAACACATGTCCATCGTCATCGCGCCAAACCAGGTCACCCGTGTGCAGCCAGCCGTCACGGAAGAACCGCTTATTGGCTTCTTCTGCATCGTCGTAACCGTCAATCACCATCGACCCGCGTACCAGCAATTCGCCGATCCGCCCTGGCGCGACGTCTTGCCCTTGAGCGTCGACGACGCGCAGTTCCACACCCCTGATCGGCTGCCCCATGGCACCGCGCTGCGCGACGCCAAGCGTACTCTGTAGCAGCACGGGCATGCTCTCGGTCAAGCCGTAGCCCTGCAATACCGGTTTGCAGCCCAGCAACCGCCCCAGTTTCTCCGCTTCGTCCGCGGGTAGATGGCTACCGCCTGAGTAAATCATCAGTTGAGGGTGCATCGGCAACAGCGCGCCTTTGCGCTTGGCCAGTCGGCTATTGAAATAGCGAATGACATCGGGCACCAGGCAGGTATAGGTGACCTTATGCCGGGACAGGACTTCTGCCAGGTCCCTGTTGAGCACGGTATCGGTCATCAACAGCGTGGCGCCCACGCTCAATGGAAAGATCATCATCGCCGACAGCCCGAAGATGGCGTGCAGCGGCAGCGTGACCAGATGGACGGAGCCGACCCCCTGGCGATGAATATGCTCGTGCATGCCATCGATTGCATGCGTCACGTCAAGGTAGCGGTGAGGAACCGCCAGCGGTTTGCCGGTGCCCCGATAAGTGAACTGTATCGAGACGATTGGGTTGCCTTCAGGCAATACCAGCGGTTCGTTGCGACACATAAGCTGAACATCAGGCGTCGCATTTTCAGACAGGGATGAGGACTCACCCACTTCCAATAACAAGGAGTGACGAACGCCGTTGGCGAGTTGGAATATTTCGCTGTGTTTTTCGAAGAGCGCAGCTGTTGTCACAACCAGCACAGGCCTGGCGCTGCCCACCACACTCGCCATTTCAAATGGCGTCAACTTGTAGTTAAGGATGACCGGAATTGCACCACGTCCAACGATCGCTAAAAAATAAGCGATAAATTCAACACCGCTGGGTAGAACAAGTGCAACTTTTTCGCCCGGCAAGATATTTAAAGTGCCGAGCGCACCGTTACACTGCTCGGCTTTTAGTCGTAACTCGCGATATGTCACAACCCCTGTGTCGACATCCAGATTCCTGATAGCGATATGTTCAGGGAAGGACTCTGAGATCCCGAAAAATCGGTGTAGAAAACCGTCCTGACACAGCAAGGATTCCATTTATTAATACTCCTGACGTTTCAAACCAGTGAATTGGACTAAAGCACCTTAGGCACAGGTAGAGTGACGAGGCCGTTTATACTTCCAGGGCGCTTGGATCTTACTCATCTGAGGCTCGAATACATGTAGGACACTTCAACATGTAATGCCGAATTATCTTTGAAACACTTTTAAGTTCCAGTCCAGGGAACCCCCATAGCCCTCTTTTCACCAACGCAACAGTGCCAGGCGCAGACCCTGGGCTTCCAGAACCCCTGCATGCAAGCCAGGCTCAAGTTTATCGGGCGGCAGGCGTTGCACCTGGCCGACCAATTGAGCTGACCGTAGCAAAAGACCCAGCCGCGATGCCTGGGTCTTGCCGATCGGTCAGCCCTTCTGTTTCGTTACCCACTGGCCATAGGCATCAATAAACGCCTGCAGGAACGGTTTGGTTTTCTCCGACAGTTTGCCCGCCTCATCGAACGCACTGCCCGCACCTCCCAGGTAGGCTTCTGGCTGCTGCATGCACGGCACATCCAGGAACACCAGGGACTGGCGCAAATGGTGGTTGGCGCCGAACCCACCAATGGCCCCCGGTGAAACGCTGATGACCGCACCTGGCTTGCCGCTCCAGACGCTCTGGCCATAAGGACGCGAACCCACATCAATGGCATTCTTCAAGGCCGCCGGCACCGAGCGATTGTATTCGGGGGTGACAAACAGCACCGCATCGGCCGCAGCCACCTGCTGGCGGAAGGTGCTGTAGGCGGCAGGCGGCGCTGAGCCATCAAGGTCTTCGTTATACAGCGGCAATTCGCCGATTTCGACGATGCTGAGCTTGAGGTTTGCAGGCGCCAATTGCGCCAATGCCTGGGCGACCTTGCGGTTGATCGACTGTTTTCTCAAGCTGCCGACCAGTACGGCAATCGTGTAGACCTTGCTCATGGGGCTTTCCCGACATCTGACTAAAGGAACCTGTAGTTATAGAGCCTTAGCCGGCCTATCACCAGCAGGTTGTGGCCAATCGGCGGCTGTTTTGCGCCGTGATCTACCTGTAGGAAAAATAAGCGGCACATCATCGAATAGTATTTTTTCTATGTAGGTAAACTACCCGCCTTAATGACGGTCTACAGAACCGCAAATCGGTGTTTTTCTCCAGAGGTTCTAAACAGATGGCAGCAGTACTTGTCGGACAATTCCATGCCCGCGACGCGGAAGGCCGCGTTTATTCCGTGCATGAATTCCAGGAGTCCACCTCGACAGACGGCGGTTCAGAACCTGTCATTTCCTACAAGCTGGCGATTGGTGATCGGGTCAACAAAGTCGATGACAATACCTTTGTGCTGGTCCAGTCGCAGGTTTCACTGACCCGCGAACCCGAAAACACGCCTGTTTGATAAGGCTGTGCCTCCAGGCAGAAGTCATATGAGCGGACTTGGGTTAGGATTCACCCGGTGAATCCCTTACCTGCTGAACATGGACTTCATGCATGCGTTTACGTCATATCGAAGTGATTCAAGCCATTTTGCAAACCGGACACCTCGGCACCGCCGCCGAATGGTTGCAATTGGCTGTGTCCGACGTGGACGCCACCCTCAAGGACGCTGAGCAGCAACTGGGATTCATGCTGTTTGCCAGCGTCCGCGGGCGGTTGCAGGCCACCCGGGAAACCCTGGCGATGCAGGCACAGATCGCCCATCTCTACGAAGCCCTGGAACCGATACAACGCCTGGCCAGCAGCCTCAAGCATCATCATGCGCCGCCACTGCGCACGCTCTGTACACCGCCGTTGGCCAATCAATTGCTGCCGCAAAGCATTGCGCTGTTGCGTCGGCGTTTCCAGGACACCCCCTGCAACCTGTCCAGCCAGCCGACCCGCGACATCGTCAGGAGCCTGTTGCTGCAAGAGGCCGACCTGGGCCTGAGCCTGCATGATCCCGAACACCCGCAAATCACCAGTACCGTGCTGGCCCAGGGCAAGTTGCAGTTGTTGGCGCCCCATGGCTGGCTCAAGCCACGGCAGAAATACATCGCCCTGCAAGAATTGGCCGGCCAGTCGATGATCGGCCTGGAGGGCCAGGACCCGTTGAGCCAGTTGCTGGACAGCAAATTACAGGCGCTGCGCCCGTTGCCGGTAATCCAGACACGGGTGCAGACCTATCAGATGATGCGCAGCATGGTCGAGGCCGGCGAAGGGTTGGCGGTGGTCGATCCCTTCACCGCCAGTGGCGCGCGTGAGGCCGGGCTGGATACCTGCCCGTTATCACCGCCAATCCTGGTAAGCCTGTATGGCTTGACGGTCAAGGACAGCAGCCCGAGCCCGGCGCTCAATGCGTTGCTGGAGATTGTCACGCACAAAGCGCAGGGCCTGTTGTCGCCGGTCAATTAGCCCCCGCCACGGGTGGGGCTCAGCCGAACAAGCGATACCAGAAAATCGCCACCTCACGCGTCTGCGGATCAATCCCGCGATAACGCAGATGGTCGATCCCGCCCATGACGTAGCCGCTGCGTTCATACAGCCGACAGGCCCCGAGGTTGTTGTTCTGGGTCTCCAGCATCATCCCCGGCAGGTTTTTCTTGCGGCTCCAGAACTGTGCCACGTCGAGCAAAGCCTTGGCCACGCCATGCCGGCGTGCCGGCAGCACCACCGCCAACTCATCGACATGGGCATAGCCGTTCCAATTGGTACTGACGACGATATGGCCAACCGGCCGATCATCCAGATAAGCCATGAATACCGCGCTGTCGGCGGCATCGCGATAGCTGGCGAACTCCTCGGGATCAATGCCGTAGCATTTGCGGTACGGCAGGATCTGCTCCACCGCCCACTGATCAACTGGCTTGCCCAGTTCCGGCGTGCCATATACGCACACCTCAAAGCTGAAATCATTGCCCCACACGTAGGCGTCAAATCCCTCGTCGGCGACTCGCACACTGAGCCCCGGGTACTTCGGATTCACTACAGCTTGCATAACCATCCTTAACACTTGATGCAATCGACGGTGTAACAACGACCGTTGCCGTCGTCTTCGTGTTGTAAACCATGCACATCGGCGACAAACCCCGGGAAGCTGCTATCGAACTCACGGGCAAAGGCCAGGTAGTCGATGATCGAGCGCGTCGATTCGGTAAAGCGCTCCCCCGGCATGATCAGCGGAATGCCCGGCGGATAAGGCACCAGCATCACGGCGGCGATACGCCCTGGCAAGGCATCTATGGACACGGCCTCGACTTCACCGCGTACCAACTGGTCATAGGCATCGGCCGGTTTCATGGCGATTTCCGGTAACACCGTGTACATGCGCTTAAGGTGCTTGGCCGTGGCGTTGCTGCGATAGCAGCCGTGCAACTGGTCGCACAAGTCTTGCAAACCCATGCCCTGGTAGCGCGTCGGGCCCTGCTCGAACACCGATGGCAGGCAACTGGCCAGGCTGCTATTGGCGTCGTAACTGCGCTTGAACTCCAGCAATTCCGTGAGCAGGGTACTCCACTTGCCTTTGGTGATCCCCATGGAAAACAGCACGAGGAATGAATAGAGCCCGGTTTTTTCCACCACCAGGCCACGCTCCCAGAGGAATTTACTGACCACCGCCGCCGGGATTCCGCAGTCACTCAAGGCACCGCCCGCCGTAAGGCCGGGCATCACCAGGGTGACCTTGATCGGGTCGAGCAACACATAGTCTTCGGCGATATCACCAAAGCCATGCCAGTCGGCCTCGGGCTGCAGCAACCAGTCGGCCGTCGCCACCCGGTCAATGCCCGCCACCGAAGGCGGCTGCCAGATGGAAAACCACCAGTCATCGGCGGCAATATGCTGGCGCAGATTGGCCAGGGCCCGACGGAAACTCAGGGCCTCATCGAACATCTCCTGGAGCAGCGAACGCCCTGCCGGCCCTTCCATCATGGCCGATGCCACGTCCAGCGAGGCAATGATGCTGTACTGCGGCGAGGTAGAGATGTGCATCATGAACGCTTCATTGAACCGGTCACGGTCCAGTTGCCGTGCCCCGCCGTCCTGTACATGGATCATCGACGCCTGGCTGAAGGCCGCCAACAACTTGTGGGTCGAATGCGTGGTGAACACCAGCGGGCTATCGGGCGTACGTGAAGTCCCCATGCCATAGCGCCCGGCGAAAAACTCGTGGAAGGCCGCGTAGGCATACCAGGCCTCGTCAAAGTGCAGGACCTCGACACTGTTGCCCAATTGTTGCTTGATCAGCTCAGCGTTGTAGCACAGGCCGTCATAGGTCGAGTTGGTCACCACCGCCAGCTTGACCTTGGGCTCGCGGCCCCGGGTCAAGGGGCTGGCCTCGATCTTCGCGAGAATCGACTCGCGGCTGAACTCGGTCAGCGGAATCGGGCCGATGATCCCCAGCTCATTGCGCTCCGGGCACAAGTACAGCGGGATCGCGCCGGTCATGATGATCGAGTGCAGCACCGACTTGTGGCAGTTGCGGTCCACCAGCACCAGGTCATCGCGGCCGACCATGGAATGCCAGACGATCTTATTGGCGGTGGACGTACCATTGATCACAAAAAAGGTATGGTCGGCGCCAAAGTTGCGCGCCGCACGGGCTTCAGCTTCGGCCAAGGGGCCGGTGTGATCCAGCAGCGAGCCGAGTTCCGGCACCGACACCGACAAATCCGAACGCAGGGTATTTTCCCCGAAAAACTGATGAAACGCCTGCCCCACCGGGCTTTTGCGATAGGCAACACCGCCGCCGTGACCGGGGGTATGCCAGGAGTAGTTGGAGTCGGCCGTGTGCTGCACCAGAGCCTTGAAGAATGGCGGCAGCAGTCCATCGAGGTAAGTACGCGCCGCCCGGGCCACCTGCCGGGCCAGAAATGGCACGGTGTCTTCGAACAGGTAGAGAATGCCGCGCAGCTGGTTGAGTTCACTCATGGCGTCGGCCGGGGCATTTTCCAGGGTGACTTGCTCACCCAGGGCAAAGATCGGCAGGTTGGGCGCACGTAGGCGCGCCAGTCGAATCAGCTCGACCATGTTCTGCAGCAGATGGGTATTTTCCCCGGCGCCTTCAGCGGCGATCAGCATGCACGCCAGCCCATGATGGGTCGAGGCCACCAGCCGGCCCTCGGCATAGTCCACGGCAGAAAAGATACTGAAACCTTCTTGCTCCAGCTCCCGGGCGATGCCCCGGACCCGATCACCGGCGACGGTGTCGGCCTTGATATCACGGTGCACGATCAGGATAGGGAACTTCAGGTCTTTGTACATGGGGCTTGGCGTCCTGAGAGCGATGTACTCAGGGTAGAAGCTGGCAGCGAATGTCGCGAATGAAGATTTCGAAGCCTATACAGAACCAATGTGGGAGCGGGCTTGCCCGCGATGGCGGTGGATCAGTAACAGCTGCACTGGCTGTCAAACCGTAATCGCGGGCAAGCCCGCTCCCACACAAGCCTGCTCCGACATGTTTAGACCGTGCCGGGCCCGACTAGTGTTGGGTCAACTGGGTCCACAACGCCGGCGCACCCGCCGACTTGGCGATGGCTTCCAGGCGTGCCGCGTGCTCGGCCATGTCCTGCTCGCTCGCGCGGATGATGGTCGTGGGCTTGCGGTCCGCCGGCAGGCGACGGATTTCCGAAGGTCGGTTGCCCGAGCCTTCGGCCGAACCGTTGCCATCGGAGGCGTTGCCGGCCAGGGACAGGCTGGTCTGCCCGCCCGTCATGGTCAGGTAGACGTCCGCGAGAATCTCGGAGTCGAGCAAGGCGCCGTGCAGTTCACGGCCGGAGTTGTCGACGCCATAGCGTTTGCACAAGGCGTCGAGGCTGTTGCGCTGGCCTGGGTGGCGCTCACGGGCCATCATCAGGGTGTCGAGGATCGAGCAGTGACGGGTGATGTCCGCCCGATCCGTCTGGCCCATCAGCGCGAATTCGTTGTTGATGAAACCCACGTCGAACGCCGCGTTGTGGATGATCAACTGCGCGCCGTTGATGAACTCGAAAAACTCATCGGCAACTTCCGCAAAGCGCGGCTTGCCCACCAGGAATTCGTTGGTGATACCGTGGACGCCAATGGCGCCTTCGTCACTTTCCCGGTCCGGTTGCAGGTACACGTGGAAATGCCGGCCGGTAAGGCGGCGGCCCATCAACTCGACACAGCCGATTTCAATGATCCGGTGACCATCGGTCACCGGCATGCCGGTGGTTTCGGTATCGAGTACAACGGATCGGATGGCCATCAGGGTTCAGCTCTCAACGGTGTGTATTTCAAGGGGCGGGATATTAGCACGCTCTATAACCGGAGCGCCCCCTGGAGGAACGCCGCGAGCCCTCGCCCAACAGTTTTTTACAAGGTTTAGCAAAGCTTGCGCAGTTTGCTATCAAGCGCCTTGTTAGCCTGCGCCGCTCCTTACAGATGCGTAAAAATCTACCCATGCTCAAGCCAAACTATCTGCTCGCCCTATGCCTGATGGGCGCTGCCCATGCCCAGGCCACCAGCTTTGTGATGACCACCGACGCCCTGGTCAGCCTGTCGATGAGTGCCACCAAGGGCACCAGCAGCAACTTCAAGGATGACAAGATCGTACTGGCGGCCAAGGACGATGCCGCGGCGTTTGTTGCCAGCCACGGCGAGATACGCGGTGTCCAGCTGGAGTCGGCATTGCAGCACATTCGCCGCACCTTGCCGGCGTTACGCGATACGGACGAGCAACTCGCCCGGGGGATTCTGGCGTTGTGATTTCAGCGATTGCCAGATCCAGGACCGCGCCCGCCAACAAGGGCTATGGGGAACCTCAGCTCTGCTTGTAACCGCGCACGTCATCCACGCCACGATTGGCCAGTTGGTCGGCCCGCTCGTTGCCCGGGTGGCCGATATGCCCGCGCACCCATTTCCAGGTGATGTTATGGCGGTTGCACTGTTCATCCAGCAACTGCCATAGGTCGGCGTTCTTTACCGGCTCCTTGGCTGCAGTTTTCCAACCGCGCTTTTTCCAGTTGACCATCCACTCGTTGATGCCTTTCATGACGTACTGCGAGTCCGTCACCAGCAGCACGTCGCAACGGCGCTTGAGTTCCTCCAGGCCGCGAATGGCGCCCATCAGCTCCATGCGGTTGTTGGTGGTGTTGGGTTCGCCGCCCCACAACTCCTTCTCCACGCCCTTGCACACCAGCAAGGCGCCCCAGCCGCCCGGACCAGGATTGCCCTTGCAGGCGCCGTCGGTAAAGAGTTCTACGCTATCGGTCATTACGCTATCCATCAAAGCGGGTTGCCGGTAATCGACCGACAGCTCCCGAGGTCGCACACGACGACCTGAATGCCAAAAAGTGAGTTATTGCTCGCTGGAGCGCCGGTTGACCTTGGCCAGGGGCATTGGCACCAGTTTGCCGATGGGCTCGCGCCGGACCTGGCTCACCGGTCGCAGCCCGACCACGATCTTACGGGCTACCAGCAGGTAGAAACCGCCCCCGGACAACTGCCAGGCCCCGGCACGGCGCTCCCAACCGGCCAACCGGCCCTGCCACTTGGGCGAAGCAAGCGGCGGACGATAGCACCCGAAGCGACGTTTCTCCAGCGCGAAGCCCAGCAGGTTCAACCAGTCGCTGACCCGCGAGGGCGAGATGCAGCGCGCCTGGCGCAGCGCATCATGGGCGAAGACATGCCGCAGGCCCCAGGAGCTCCAGGGGTTGATGCCGACGATCAACAGATGGCCACCCGGGCGCACCGCGCTGGCCGCTTCACGCAGCAAGCCATGGGGCGACAGGCAGAAATCCAGGCCATGCTGCATCACCACCACATCGGCGGCGTGCTCGCTCAAAGGCCAGGCCTGTTCTTCGCAGACAATCTCGACCCCCGGCAACGGCGCGCCCAGGCGCACATTGCGCTGCACCTGGGGCGCGGGCGGCGGGGTTTGTGCCGAAGGGCCGTAGTGCACCAGGTAGCCGCCAAAGAAGCGCTCAAGCTCTTCTTCGAGCATAAGCCGCTCCTGTTCCAGCAGAAATTGCCCGATCGGCCCGGACAGCCACTCACGGGCTGCGCTGATCAACGCCAGCCACTCGGGATCGGCCTGGGCGAACGCTTTATCAGTCATTGCATTCTCCAACTCGCCAAGACGTTCTAAGATGCACCAATGTGTTCAGCTTGGCGAATAGAAGAATGATACAGATCAGTGCCCTGCCCGCCTTCACCGATAACTACATCTGGTTGTTACAGGACCATCGCAGCCATCGTTGTGCCGTGGTCGATCCGGGCGATGCCGCGCCTGTCATGGCGTGGCTTGCGCAACATCCGGACTGGACCCTCGGCGACATCCTGATTACCCACCACCACAATGACCACGTGGGCGGTGTAGAGCAGCTCAAGCAAGCCACAGGCGCCAAGGTCTATGGCCCGGCCAGCGAAAAAATCCCGGCCCGTGACGTCGCGCTCAACGATAACGACCGGATCGAGGTGCTGGGCTGGGGCTTCGACGTGCTCGCCGTGCCGGGACACACCCTGGGACATATAGCCTTTTATCATCATGGCTTGCTGTTCTGCGGCGACACCCTGTTCGCCGCCGGTTGTGGGCGTTTGTTCGAAGGCACGCCGCAACAGATGTACAACTCCCTGGAGCGCCTGGCCGCGCTGCCGGCCGACACACTGGTCTACTGCACCCACGAGTACACCCAAAGCAACCTGCGCTTTGCCCAGGCCGTGGAACCGCACAACGCCGATATCGCCGAACGGGTGGCTAAAGTCAGCCAACTTCGGGCAGCCGGCAAGATGACGGTGCCCTCGACCCTGGCCCTGGAAAAACTCACCAACCCGTTTTTGCGCACCGCTGAAACATCCGTTAAACAAAAAGCGGACGAGTGGGGGAACCGCGATAACCGCGCCGGGAGCGAGGTTTTTGCTAGCTTGCGAGCGTGGAAAGACACGTTCTAAGCAGACAGGTTCTGATACGAAATTTCTGAATGGTTGACCGGAACCCAAGCGCTTTCTAGAATCGCCCGACATTTTTGCCCGGAACTAACTTCCAGCCAATGTCGTCATCTATTCGTAAGTCCAACCATTCAGACGCATTGACCCGCCTGGCTCAAGCCATTGCGGTGGCCGTATCCGCAACTCTGGCGGGCTGCCAAACCACTCATTTCGCTGCACAATCCACCGTGCAACCCAAACCCGTACTCACAGCCAAGATCAAGCAAAAACCCCTTTGGCTCTCAGAGAAGCCAAGCCCGCAGGTACCCCAGGATGTCTGGGAGCGCATGCGCCAGGGGTTCCAACTGCAGGACGGTGTCGGCGTCAACCCGCGTATCGAGCAACAGCGCCTGTGGTTCGCCAGCAACCCGTCCTTCCTGGAGAACGCCAGCGAACGCGGCAGCCTCTATATTCACTACATCGTCGAACGCCTTGAAGAACGCAACATGCCCCTGGAACTGGCACTGCTGCCAGTGATTGAAAGTGCCTACAACCCAATGGCCTATTCACGCAGCGATGCGGTCGGCCTGTGGCAATTCATTCCCTCCACCGGGCGCTACTTCAACCTGCGCCAGACCCGTGCCTACGACGGCCGTCGCGACATCACCGCCTCCACCACCGCCGCCCTGGACTATCTGACACGTCTGCATGACATGTTCAACGGCGACTGGCTGCTGGCCCTGGCGGCCTATAACGCGGGTGAAGGCACCGTCAGCCGGGCCATCGAGCGCAACGAGAAGCTCGGCCTGCCCACCGACTACTGGAACCTGCCACTGCCCCAGGAAACCAAGGACTACGTGCCCAAGTTCCTGGCGCTGTCCCAGGTGGTGCTGGCCCCCGAGGCCTACGGCGTCAACCTGAACCCGATTGCCAACACGCCATACTTCGAAATGGTCGAAGTCAAGCAAAGCATGGACCTGTCCCGGGTCGCCGCGCTGGCCGAGATCGACGAAGACGAACTGTTCCAGCTCAACCCGGCCTTCAAGCAACGCACCACCCTGGACGGTCCCCAGCATTTGTTGGTGCCCACCTCCAAGGCGCAGTTACTGGCCAGTAGCCTGTCCTCGATGAACCCCGAGGAATTGTTGAGCCTGCGCCCGAAAAAGCCGGTGTTTGACGAAGTCGAGCACAAGGCCGTGGCCGGGCGCTCGCGCAGCTATAAGGTCAAGAGCGGCGACAACCTGACGCTGATTGCCAAGGCCAACAAGGTCAACGTGCATGACCTGCAGCGCTGGAACAAGCTCAATGGCCAGGCCTTGAAGGTCGGCCAGACCCTGGTGATGCAGGACACCCGTAAACTGGTGGCCAAGGCTCGCGGCAAGAAGCCGGTGCAATACAAGGTCAAGAAAGGTGACTCGCTGTACTTGGTTGCCAAGCGCTTCAACGTCGAGATGCAACATCTCAAGCGTTGGAACCCTCGCACTGGCCAGGCCTTGAAGCCGGGGCAGATGCTGGTGGTCTCCGGGCCAAGATAAACCGAGTGCACGCAGGCCTGTATGGGAGCCAGCTCCCATATCTGCCCTGCGTACCGCTCAAGATCCCTCCGAGCCTGAAAATGGCCTTTTCAACAGTCTTTTTCCAAGTGGAACAAGCTGTTACTGTACCGATCATAAAGCCCAAGCCGCCCGGATCGGATCTCTGACTTGAAGCGTCCCCTCCTTCTACTAATAAGTCTGGCCTTGAGCTTTTGTGCGAATGCGACCATTACCGAGAACCACGGTTATGCGCAGTTCGGTACGCTCAAGTACCCGGCCAAATTCACCCACTTCGATTGGGTAAACCCCGCAGCGCCCAAGGGCGGCACCTTGCGGGTCATGGCATTTGGCACGTTTGATACCCTCAACCCCTATACCTTCAAGGGCTCCAGCCCAGTCTCAACCGCCAATTTCCTGCAATACGGCGTCAATGAGCTCAACGAGCCGCTGATGGTCGGCACCGGCCAGTACGCCCCGTCCGGCGACGAGCCCACGTCCAGTTATGGCCTGATTGCCCAATCTGTGGAGTACAGCGAGGACCGCAGTTGGGTGGTGTTCAACCTGCGCCCGCAAGCGCGTTTCCATGACGGCAAGCCCATTACCGCCGACGACGTGGCGTTTTCCTACCGCACGTTGCTGACCGAAGGCCATCCGCAATACCGCACCAACCTGCAGGAAGTGGCCCGGGTGGATGTACTCAACCCCCATCGCATCCGCTTCGTGTTCAAGCGCGCCGGCAACCCGTTGTTGATCCTGCGCCTGGGTGAGTTGCCGGTGCTGCCTCAGCACTACTGGAAAAACCGCGACTTCAAGGCCACCACCTTCGAGCCACCGCTGGGCAGCGGGCCCTATCGCATCAGCCAGGTCCAACCGGGCCGGCAATTGGTGTTCGAGCGGGTCAAGGACTATTGGGGCAAAGACCTGCCGGTCAATCGCGGGTTCTACAACTACGACAAGGTCGAGGTGGAGTTCTATCGCGACAGCGACGTGGCCTTCGAGGCATTCAAGGCCGGCGAATTCGACATTTATATCGAACACCAGGCCAAAAACTGGGCCAATGGCTACAACTTCCCGGCGGTGAACCGTGGCGAAGTCATCAAGGCGCAGATTGCCCACCAGGTTCCGACCCAGAGCCAGGGCCTGTTCATGAACAGCCGGCGCGCCACTTTCAGCCAGGCCAAGGTGCGCGAAGCGCTGGGGTTGATGTTCGATTTCGAGTGGACCAACCGCACCCTGTTCAGCGGCGCCTATAAACGCACCCTGAGCTACTACCCCAACAGCGAATTCGCAGCCAGCGGCCTGCCGGTGGGTCATGAATGGCTGATGCTCTCACCCTATCGCGACCGACTACCGGCCAATCTGTTTACCCAGGCCTTCAGCCTGCCGCAGACCGACGGGCGCGGCATCCCCCGGGAAACCTTGCGTCGTGCCCTCGGCCTGCTGGCCGAAGGTGGCTGGACACTCTCTGGCCAGCGCCTGCTCGACAGCAATGGCCAGCCGCTGCGTTTCGAAATCCTGCTGGTCAACCCGAACCTGGAGCGCATCCTGCAACCTTACGTCGAAAACCTGCGCAGCATCGGCATCGATGCCCGCCTGCGTACGGTAGACCGCGCGCAGTACAAGCAGCGCCTCGATCAGTTTGATTTCGACATGATCCTGATGACCCTCAACCAGACCTTGAGCCCTGGCCTTGAGCAGTGGCAGTACTTCCACTCCAGCCAGGCCGCGATCAAAGGCAGCAAGAACTACGCGGGCATCGCCAACCCGGTGGTCGACCACCTGCTGGAGCAACTGCTCGCCGCGCAGACCCGCGACCAACAAGTCGCCGCCGGCCGGGCTTTGGACCGGGTCCTGCTGTGGCAGCACTACAGTATTCCCAATTGGTATCTCAACTATCATCGCCTGGCGTACCGTAACCGGTTCGCCTTCGTCACCACGCCGCCCTACAGCCTGGGCCTGAGAGCGTGGTGGCTGAAAGCTTCGGAGAAACCCCAATGATGCCTTTGCGTACTGCGATTATCAGTGGCCTGTTGTTTTGCGCCCAGGCCGTTGCTGCCCCACAACATGCCCTGACCCTGTATGACGAGCCGCCCAAGTACCCGGCCAATTTCAAGCATGTCGACTACGTCAACCCGGATGCGCCCAAAGGCGGCACCTTTCGCGAAGCAGCCATGGGCAGCTTCGACAGCCTCAATCCGTTTATCAGCAAGGGCGTGCCCGCCGATAACATCACCCTGGTCTACGACACCCTGGCCCAGCAGGGCCTGGACGAGCCCATCACTGAATATGGCCTGATCGCCGGCAAGATCGAAAAGGCCCCGGATAACAGCTGGGTACGCTTCTACCTGCGGCCCGAAGCGCGCTTCCACGATGGCCATCCGGTGCATGCCGAAGATGTGGTGTTCACCTTTGAAACCCTGATCACCCAGGGCAGCCCGATCTACCGCACCTACTACGCCGACGTCGCCGAAGTGATCGCCGAAGACCCGTTGCGCGTGCTGTTCAAGTTCAAGCACACCAGTAACCGCGAGCTGCCGTTAATCCTCGGCCAATTGCCAGTGTTGCCCAAACACTGGTGGGCCGGGCGTGACTTTGCCAAGAGCAGCCTGGAGATCCCCCTGGGCAGCGGCCCGTACAAAGTGGCCGAGGTCAAGCCAGGGCGCTCGATCCGCTACGAGCGGGTCAAGGATTACTGGGGCAAGGACCTGCCCGTCAACAAGGGCCTGTACAACTTCGATTACCGCGTCAGCGATTACTACCGCGACAGCACCGTGGCCCTAGAGGCGCTCAAGGCCGGGCAGTTCGATTACTGGCAGGAAATGACGGCCAAGAACTGGGCCAACGCCTACAACGTCCCGGCCGTGGCCGAGGGCCGGCTGATCAAGGAAGAACTGCCGAACGGCAATCCCACCGGGATGCAGGGTTTTGTGTTCAATATCCGCAAGCCGATGTTCCAGGACGTGCGGGTGCGCAAGGCGATCAGCCTGTTGATGGACTTCGAATGGACTAACAAGCAACTGTTCAACGGCGCCTACACCCGTACCCGCAGCTATTTCGAGAACTCGGACATGGCCGCCACCGGCCTGCCCAGCCCTGCCGAACTGGCGATTCTCGAACCGCTGCGCGGCAGGATCCCTGACGAAGCCTTCACCCAGGCCTTCGCCCCGGCAAAAACCGATGCCAGCGGCATGATCCGCACCCAGCAGCGCGAAGCCTACCAACTGTTGCAAGAGGCCGGCTGGCGCATTGTTGACGACAAGATGGTCGACACCACCGGCAAGCCGGTGAGCATCGAGTTCATGCTGGCCCAGACCGACTTCGAGCGCATCCTGCTGCCGTTCAAGCGCAACCTGGCGGACCTGGGCATCGAACTGGTGATCCGCCGGGTCGATGTCTCGCAATACGTCAACCGCGTGCGCTCGCGGGACTTCGACATGATGGTCGGCAGCTTTCCGCAGTCCTCTTCACCGGGTAACGAGCAGCGTGAGTTCTGGCAATCGAGCAGTGCCGACAAGCCCGGCAGCCGCAACTACATCGGCCTCAAGGACCCGGCCATCGACGAATTGGTGGAACAATTGATCAACGCCGACTCGCGTAACAGCCTGGTGGCCCACGCCAAGGCCCTGGACCGGGTCTTGCAGTTTGGCTACTACGTGATCCCCAACTGGCATATCAAGACCTACCGCGTGGCCTATTGGAATCACCTTGGCCACCCTAAAGTCCCGCCGCGCTATGACGTGGGCATTGCCACTTGGTGGATCAAGCCCGATCAGGCCCCGGCCGTGACGCCGCAACCCCAGACCACGGCCGTTCCGGCGAGCGGAGGCGACTGACATGCTGGCTTATATTTTTCGCAGGTTGCTGCTGATCATCCCCACGCTGTTCGGCATTTTGCTGATCAACTTTGTGATTATCCAGGCCGCCCCCGGCGGCCCGGTGGAACAAATGATCGCCAAGCTCGAAGGCTTTGAAGGTGCTACCAGCCGCATCGCCGGTGGCGGTGCCGAAGTCTCGGTGGCCGGCTCCAGCTACCGCGGGGCCCAGGGCCTGGACCCGACGCTGATCAAGGAAATCGAGAAGATGTACGGCTTCGACAAGTCGGCGCCGGAACGCTTGTGGATCATGGTCAAGAACTACGCCCAGCTGGACTTTGGCGACAGCTTCTTTCGCGACGCCAAGGTCATCGACCTGATCAAGGAGAAAATGCCGGTGTCCATCTCCCTCGGGTTATGGAGCACCCTGATCATGTACCTGGTCTCGATCCCCCTGGGGATCGCCAAGGCCACTCGCCATGGCAGCCACTTTGACGTGTGGACCAGTTCGGCAATCATCGTCGGCTATGCGATCCCGGCGTTCCTGTTTGCCATCCTGTTGATCGTGGTGTTTGCCGGCGGCAGTTATTTTGACTGGTTCCCGTTGCGGGGACTGACCTCCAACAACTTTGACGAACTGAGCTGGGGCGGCAAAATCCTCGACTACTTCTGGCACCTGGCGCTGCCGGTCACGGCCCTGGTCATCGGTAACTTCGCCACCATGACCCTGCTGACCAAAAACAGCTTTCTCGACGAGATCAACAAGCAGTACGTGATCACCGCCAAGGCCAAGGGCCTGACCAATCACCGCGTGCTCTACGGCCATGTGTTCCGCAACGCCATGCTGCTGGTGATCGCCGGGTTCCCTTCAGCGTTTATCGGCATCTTTTTTACCGGCTCGCTGCTAGTCGAAGTGATCTTCTCCCTCGACGGCCTGGGCCTGATGAGCTTTGAAGCGGCGATCAACCGCGATTACCCGGTGGTGTTCGGCACGCTGTTTATCTTCACCCTGCTGGGCCTGGTGGTGAAACTGATCGGTGATTTGACCTACACCCTGGTCGACCCGCGTATCGACTTCGAAAGCCGGGAGCATTGAGATGACGCTATCCCCCCTCAATCGCCGCCGCTTCGAGCGTTTCAAGGCCAATAAACGTGGCTGGTGGTCGCTGTGGCTGTTCCTGATCCTGTTTGGCCTGAGCCTGGGCGCCGAGTTGATCGCCAATGACAAGCCGTTGGCAGTGCATTACGACGGCGACTGGTACTTCCCGGCGCTCAAGCGCTACCCGGAAACCACCTTCGGCGGCGAATTCCCCCTGGAAGCCAACTACAAAAGCCCGTACATCCGCGAACTGCTCAAGGCCAAGGATGCCTGGACGCTCTGGGCACCGATCCCCTACAGCTACCAGAGCATCAACTACGACCTGAAAGTCCCGGCGCCGGCGCCGCCCTCGGCGGATAACCTGCTGGGCACCGACGACCAGGGCCGCGACGTGCTGGCGCGGGTGATCTATGGCTTTCGAGTCTCGGTGCTGTTTGCCCTGACCCTGACGGTGTTGAGCTCGATCATCGGTGTGGCGGCCGGGGCCCTGCAGGGTTTTTATGGCGGCTGGGTCGACCTGGCCGGCCAGCGGTTCCTGGAAATCTGGTCGGGGTTGCCGGTGCTGTACCTGCTGATCATCCTCGCCAGCTTTGTGCAGCCGAACTTCTGGTGGCTGCTGGGGATCATGTTGCTGTTTTCCTGGATGAGCCTGGTGGACGTGGTGCGCGCCGAGTTCCTGCGCGGCCGTAACCTGGAATACGTGCGCGCGGCCCGCGCCCTGGGCATGCAGAACGGCGCGATCATGTTCCGCCATATCCTGCCCAATGCCATGGTCTCGACCATGACCTTTATGCCCTTCATCCTCACCGGCGCGATTGGCACCCTCACCGCCCTGGACTTCCTGGGCTTCGGCCTGCCCGCCGGTTCGCCGTCCCTGGGCGAGTTGGTGGCCCAGGGCAAATCCAACCTGCAGGCGCCATGGCTGGGCATCAGTGCCTTTGCGGTGCTGGCGATCATGTTGAGTTTGCTGGTGTTTATCGGCGAGTCCGCTCGCGATGCCTTCGACCCGAGGAAATGAGATGAATCAGGACAATCTGATCGAAGTCCGCGACCTCAGCGTCGAGTTCGTCACCGGCGAGCAGCATCAGCGCGTGGTGGAAAATATCAGCTTCGATATCCGCCGCGGTGAAACCCTGGCCCTGGTCGGCGAAAGCGGCTCCGGCAAGTCGGTGACCGCCCACTCGATTCTGCGCCTGCTGCCCTACCCCCTGGCGCGGCATCCGTCCGGCACGATCAAGTATGCCGGGCAGGATCTGCTGACCCTGAAAGAAAAGCCCCTGCGCCAGATTCGCGGCAACCGCATTGCGATGATCTTCCAGGAGCCGATGACCTCGCTGAACCCGCTGCACTCCATCGAAAAGCAGATCAACGAAGTGCTGGGCCTGCACAAGGGCCTGACCGGCAAGGCTGCGACCCTGCGCACCCTGGAACTGCTGGACCTGGTGGGCATCCCCGAACCGCACAAGCGCCTCAAGGCCTTGCCCCATGAGTTGTCCGGCGGCCAGCGTCAGCGGGTGATGATCGCCATGGCCCTGGCCAACGAGCCGGAACTGCTGATCGCCGACGAGCCGACCACGGCCCTGGACGTGACCGTGCAGTTGAAGATCCTCGAACTGCTCAAGGAGTTGCAGGCGCGCCTGGGCATGGCGCTGTTGCTGATCAGCCATGACTTGAACCTGGTGCGGCGCATTGCCCACCGCGTGTGTGTGATGCAGCGCGGTTGCATTGTCGAGCAGGCGTCCTGCGAAGAACTGTTTCGCTCCCCGCAGCATCCGTACACCCAGGAACTGCTGGCCGCCGAGCCCAGTGGCGGTCCGGCGAGCAACGCGGTTGGCCCACCACTGCTGGAAGTCGACGACCTGAAAGTCTGGTTCCCGATCAAAAAAGGCTTCCTGCGCAATACCGTCGATTACGTCAAGGCGGTGAACGGCATCCACTTCAGCCTGCCCCAGGGCCAGACCCTGGGCATTGTCGGCGAAAGCGGCTCGGGCAAATCCACCCTGGGCCTGGCGATCCTGCGGTTGATCGGCAGCAAGGGCGGGATCCGTTTTGAGGGCCAGCAACTGGACCAACTCACCCAGCAACAGGTGCGGCCATTGCGCCGGGAAATGCAGGTGGTGTTCCAGGACCCGTTTGGCAGCCTGAGCCCGCGTATGTGCGTCAGCGAGATCGTTGGCGAAGGTTTGCGCATCCACAAGATCGGCACCGCGGCCGAGCAGGAAGCAGCGATTATCGCCGCGCTCAAGGAGGTGGGGCTCGACCCGCAGACCCGCCACCGCTACCCCCACGAATTCTCCGGAGGTCAACGCCAGCGCATCGCCATTGCCCGCGCCCTGGTGCTCAAGCCACGCCTGATCCTGCTGGATGAACCCACCTCGGCCCTGGACCGCACGGTGCAGCGCCAGGTGGTGGAACTGCTGCGTAACCTGCAGGCCAAGTACAACCTGACCTACCTGTTTATCAGCCATGACCTGGCGGTGGTCAAAGCCCTGAGCCATCAGTTGATGGTGGTCAAACAGGGGCAAGTGGTGGAACAGGGGGATGCCAAGACCATCTTCGCCGATCCCCAGCATGCCTATACCCGGCAGCTGCTGGAGGCCGCGTTTCTGGTGCCAACCTCACGTAGCTGATCTTGAGTTTAGGCCGGAGACGCCTTGTGGGAGCTGGCTTGCCAGCTCCCCCATTTGATTTGTGCAGCTCTGCAGGCAAAGCCTTTCGCAAAAGCAAACCAATATCATTTGCGCTGCCCGCAGGCCTTTGCTTTAATCGCGACCAATTCCTATTCACGTCGTGGCGCCAGCGCCGGTTGGATATTGTGTCGACTTCCCCCGCTTCCTTCAGTCAGCTCTACGGCAGCCACCACTCCTGGCTGCTCGGCCTGTTGCGCCGGCGCCTGAGCAACCGCTGGGATGCCGCCGACCTGGCGCAAGACACCTTTATCCGCGTGCTCAAGCGCCCGCCTGACCAGGCTGACGCCGTGCGCGAGCGCTCGTACCTGGCCACCATCGCCCGTGGCCTGTGCATCGACCATTGGCGCCGCCGCCAACTGGAGCAGGCCTGGCTGCAAAGCCTCGCCGACCGCCCACAGGCGGTGCAGCCATCGCCGGAGCAGCGGGCGATCATTGTCGAAACCCTGTACGAGGTCGATGCCATGCTCGCGCGCCTGCCGCGCAAGGTCAGCGACGCCTTCCTGCTGGCGCAACTGCATGGCCTGACCTACAAGCAAATCGCCCTGCAGTTGGGGGTCTGTGAGCGCATGGTGAAAAAATACATGGCCCAGGCGCTGTTGCACTGCGCGGTGCTGGAAGCCGAGCTCGACGGGGTGCTGGTGGAATGAACCCCAGCGGAAAACTCAGCCACGCCAGCCTGCAGCAGGCAGCCCAATGGTATGTGCGCCTACAGGACCCGCAAGACGGCAGCCAGGCACAACAGCATTGGCAGACATGGCTGGGGCAGAACCCCGAGCATCAGGCTGCCTGGCGCTATGTCGAGCGCGTCAGCCAACGCTTCGCGCCCTTGACCGACGAGCCCATCGGCGCCGGCCGCGCCCTGCGCAGCACGCGGCGGCAAACCCTCAAGACATTATTGGTACTGTGCGCCGGTTCGACCTTGGCCTGGGGTACCTGGCGCGGCACTGCCCTGCCCCGGGTGATCAGCGGCTGGAGCGCCGACTACGCCACGGCCAGCGGCGAGATCCGCGACGCATTGCTCGCCGACGGCACACATATCTGGCTCAACGCCCTGAGCGCCATGGATGTACGCTTCGATGCGCAGCAGCGCCTGCTGCACCTGCGTTTTGGCGAAGTGTTGATCGACACCGCCAAGGACCTCCAGCGCCCGTTCCTGGTCGACACCGCGCACGGCCACCTGCGTGCCTTGGGTACGCGCTTCAGTGTGCTGCACAGCGAAGACAGCACCACCCTGAATGTCTTCGACGGCCGGGTAGAAGTGCGCACCGCCGACGGCCAGCAGGTACGCATTATCGAGTCCGGACAACAGGCGGTGTTCGGTCGGCACACGATCCGCAGCACAGTGCCCGCATCCGCCACCCGCGAGGCCTGGAGCCGCGGCGTGCTATTGGCCGACAACCTGCCCCTGGGCCAATTGATCGGTGAACTGAACCGCTACCGGCCCGGCCACCTCGGTTGTGATCCGGCCGTGGCCCATCTGCCAGTGATGGGCTCGTTCCCGCTCAAGGACAGCGAGCATGCGTTGCGGCTGCTGAAGGCGGCATTGCCGATCCAGGTGGACAGAGTGCTGCCGTGGTGGGTCAGCGTGGGGCCCAAAACACACGCTACCTAACGCCAACCGTCCGGGCTGTTGTGGCGAGCGGGCTTGCCCGCGTTGGGTCGCGTAGCGGCCCCAAAAGATGGGACTGCTGCGCAGTCCAACGCGGGCAAGCCCGCTCGCCACAACAGGCCTGGCTCAAGGCGAGCAGTTTTTTTGGCTCCACCTGTTCCCCTTTTCGACGTTCGTTCGGTTAACCCAGCAGACGCTTTCATATTCGCCGAATCCGTAGGGAACCTTCCATGTCGCAACCCACTGCTTTCACGCTGCGCCCCCTGGCGCTGGCCATCACCGCGACCCTGCTCTGCCTGGGCCCGCTCAATGTGCAGGCGGTGGAAACGCCGTCGACCCAGGAAACCACGCGCAGCTACAACATTGGCGCCGGGTCGCTGGTCAGCGTGCTGAATCGCTTTGCCGAGCAGTCCGGGGTGTTTATCGCCGGCCACAACAGCCTGGCAGCCGGGAAGACCAGCCCTGGACTCAGTGGCAGCTACACCCCCGCAGCCGGCTTGCAGCGTTTGTTGCAAGGCAGCGGTTTGCAGGCCCAGCCCCAGGGCGACAATGGCTATGTGCTGGAGCTGGTGCCGCTCAATACCGGCGAGCTGGAGCTGGGTGCCACCACCATTTCCGGCGTGGCCCTGGGCGCCACCACCGAAGACAGTCATTCCTACACCACCGGCTCGATGGCCTCGGCCACCGGCCTGCCGCTGTCGATCCGCGAGACGCCGCAGTCGGTCACCGTGATCACCCGCCAGCAGATGGATGACCAGGGTTCCAACAACATCGCCGACACCCTGCGCCGCGCCCCTGGCGTCAGCGTGCAGAACTACGACAGCGAGCGCTGGGAGTTCTCCAGCCGTGGCCTGCCGATCACCAATTTCCAGTACGACGGCGTCAACTCCACCTATGACGGCGTGTATGACTACGGCACCACCAGCACCGACATGGCGGTGTACGACCACCTGGAAATCATCAAGGGCTCATCGGGCCTGATGAGCGGTTCGGGCGACCCGTCGGCCACGGTCAACCTGATCCGTAAAAAGCCCACCAAGGACTTCAAGGCCTCGGTTACCGGCACCGTGGGCTCCTGGGACAACTACCGCACCGAAGGCGATATCTCCGGGCCGCTGACCGAGTCGGGCAATGTGCGCGGGCGTTTTGTCGGGGTTTATCAGGATCGCTCGTCGTACCTGGACCACTACCAGCACACCAAGGACATTGCCTACGGCATCCTCGAAGCCGATCTGACTCCCGACACCCTGCTGACCTTCGGTATCGACCAGCAGGACACCCGCTCCCGTGGCGCCAGCTGGACCGGTTTCCCGATGTATTTCAGCAATGGCAATCGCACGAATTTCTCGCGCTCGTTCAACCCCGCCGCCGACTGGAGCCGCCGCGACTTCCAGAACCAGACGATCTTCGCCTCGGTCCAGCAAAAGCTGGCCAACGACTGGTCGCTCAAAGTCAGCCTGGACCGCAAGCGCAGCCAGCACGACACCTTGCTCGCCTCCGCCAGTGGCGGCAACCCGGACCAGGTCACTGGTGAGGGCATGTATATGTTCATGGGCAAGTACAAGGGCGACCAGGTGCAGAACACCCTCGACGTCAACCTCAGCGGCCCGTTCAGCCTGTTGGGTCGCGAGCACGAGTTGATCATGGGCTTTATGGCAACACGCTCGAAACAGGACGTGCCGGTCTACGGTTCGATCTACCCGCCGGTGGGCGGCAGCATTTATGACTGGCGTGGTGAGTACGCCAAGCCGGATATCCCGCGCAGCGGCCAGAACGATATTGTGCAACGCCAAACCGGCGCCTACCTGGCGACCCGCCTCAAGCCTACCGATGACCTGTCGGTGATCCTGGGTACCCGCGTCAGCAATTTCAGCAACACCGACACCACCGACTTCTACGCTGCGACGAGTACCGACGCCCGCACCAGCTACAAGCAAACCGGGGTGGTGACGCCCTACGCCGGGGTGGTCTATGACCTCAACGACATCTGGTCGGTGTACAGCAGCTACACCAAGATCTACCGCCCGCAAAACAGCAAGGATGCCGACCGCAAATTGCTCGACGCGATTGAGGGCGACACTTACGAAGCCGGGCTCAAGGCGGCCTTTTTCGACGGCCGCCTGAACGCCAGCTTCGCCGCGTTCCGCATCGAACAGGACAATGTCGCGCAATACGTCTCGGGCTTTGAAAGCGACTCGATCTATCGCCCGATTGCCGGCGCCACCACCAAGGGCTTTGAGGTGGAACTGGCCGGCGAAGTGCTGGACGGCTGGAATGTCTCGGCCGGCTACACCTACCAGCACACCCGCGATGCCAACGACGATTACGTCTACAGCTCGGTGCTGCAAACCACCACGCCGCAACAAGTGGTGCGCCTGTTCAACACCTATCGCCTGCCGGGCGCGCTGGACAAGGTGACCCTCGGCGCCGGGGTCAACTGGCAGAGCGAGTTCTTCGGCAATGTGTTCCAGCCCAACCCGAATGACACGGTCAACTTTGGCCAATACGCGCGCATCACCCAGGACAGCTACTACCTGGTGGACCTGATGGCACGCTATCGCTTCAACGAGCACTTGAGCGCCACGTTGAACGTGAAAAATGCCCTGGATAAAAAGTACTACACCGGCCTGGGCAACTTCGGCACCGGGTTCTACGGCGAGCCGCGCAGCCTGCAACTGGCGACGCGCTGGGACTTCTAAGCCTGGGGCGTCCCCTGAAAAATGTGGGGGCTTGCCGGCGCCTAGATAAGGTCGGCGGCGTATTTATGTGCAATCATCGTGGTCCTACAAGGTCCCCCGGAGATTGCACCATGGCGCTGCCCGACCTCGCCGCCCCACGCTTCTGGCGTGATGCCAGCCTGCCGTTTATCGAGGCGCGTACCATCGAGGATGGGCGCAAGGTCTGCTACACCCGGCATGCCCACGACCACTTCTCGATTGGCGCGATCACCGCCGGGCAAAGCCTGTATCTCCATGGCCCGGACACCTTCCACATCCGCGCCGGCACTGTGGTGCTGATGAACCCGGGCGATGTGCATGCCTGCAACCCCATCGACGACCAACCCTGGTCGTATCACATGCTCTACATCGACACGCCCTGGCTGACCGATCTGCAACACCAGTTGGGGTTTGCCAGTGACTTGGGCTTTCGCCGCTTCGACGCGACCCATACCGACGACCCGCTGCTGTTTGCCGGCCTGTTGGAGCTGTACACCGTGCTGGTCGACGAGCACACCGAACACCTGCAGAAACACAGCGCCGTGGTGAGTTTTTTCACTGAGGTGCAACTGCGCCTGAACCCGGCTGCCGAGCCTGTACGCGAGGTCAATCACAAGCTGGAACACGCCGCCGAGTACATCCGCGCGCATTGCACCGAGGCGCTGAAGCTGGAAGCAATCTGCCAGGCAGCGCAGCTGTCGCCGTCGTACCTGATCCGCGCGTTCAAGCAGGCTTACGGCATGACGCCCCATGCGTTCCTGATCAACCAGCGCGTCCAGTTCGCCCGCAACCAGTTGCGTAGCGGCCACCTGATTGCCGATGTGGCACTGGCCGCCGGTTTTGCCGACCAGGCGCATCTGCAACGCACGTTCAAGCAACACCTGGCGGCCACGCCGGGGCAATATCGCGGCTGACTCACGCCAGCAACAGGTACACCACGCTGATCACCAGCAACAGCGCCATGGCCCGATTGAACAGGCGCATGCCCCGGGCATTGCTCAGGTAACGACGAAAGAACGTGCCGACATACGCCCAGCACGCCACTGATAGATAGCAAATCACCAGGTACACCGCCGCCAGTTGCCAGACCCGCGCGGCCTCGCCATCGGCCGCAAACAGGCCCATGCCCGCCACGCACGCCAGCCAGGCCTTGGGGTTGAGCCATTGCATGACCGCGCCATAGAGCATCGACGGCGCAACAGCCGCGTCTTGCGCATCCAGCCGGCCGTCGTCCATCGCCAGCTTGTAGGCCATGTACAGCAGAAAGGCCACCCCGCCCCACTGGATGCCCTGGGTCAGGATCGGCCAGCGCACCAGCAGTTCGTGCAGGCCCAGGCCAATCAACACCAGCAGCAAGGTGAAGCCCAAGGCCGCGCCGGCCACGTGTTTCTGGCTGGCGGCAAAACCAAAGCGCGCGCCCGAGCCAAGGGCGACCACATTGACCGGGCCGGGGGTGATGGACGTCGCCAAGGCGAAGGCGGCCATGGACATGATCAAACTCATTGCACTTCCTTTTTTGTAATGACAGGTGGACAGGCCTGTACGCTACGTCCCTGTAGCCAGTGCGTATTGAAGAAAATGCCCCTGGAGGCGCTGGCTTCTACGCGCGGGTCAGCGCCGCCTTGAGCAGCCGCAGCTCCAGGTATTGCAGGAGCATGATGGTCTTGCCATCGACAATTTCGCCGCGGCCAACCATGGCGATGGCCTCGTCGAATCCCAACTCCAGCACCTGAATATCTTCGCCTTCGTGCTCCAGCCCGCCGCCCTCGCCCACGCGGTCGCCAGGTTGGTACTCACCGATAAAGAAATGAATGCGCTCGGTCACCGAGCCCGGGCTCATGAAGGCCGAGTAGATTTTCTCCACGTGGCCGACGCGGTAGCCGGTTTCTTCCTCGACTTCCAGGCGAATACGTTCCTCGGGGCTGGCGTTGTCCAGCAAGCCAGCGGCGGTTTCGATCAGGTAGCCGTCATGACCATTGACGAAGGTCGGCATGCGGAACTGGCGAATCAGCAACACTGTGCGCTGCAAGGTGTTGTACAGCAGGATGGTTGCACCGTTGCCACGGTCGTACACCTCGCGGGTCTGGGCTTGCCAGCTGCCGTCCCGGCGACGCAGGTCGAAGCTGTATTTTTTCAGCAGGTACCAGTTGTCCGAGAGCAACTCTTCGGCGGTGATGCGTACGGGGCTGTTGTCCATGGGGGGCCTTTTGGTCGCAGGGTCGCGCAGCATGTCGGTGACGCCCTGCCAGCGTCAAGCTGTCCATAGGCCAGCATTGTTATGCGTTATCCAGCTACAATTGCGCCCTTTGTGCACCGGATCACCGCCCAGGCATGTGTCCGACGGGGTGATCTCGACAGTGCATCCTTCGGGGTCAAGGACATGATGCTGCACATACCGACGCTCCTGATAGTTGCCGTCTTCGTTTTTTGCCTGATGGGCTTGCTCACCGTGCATGCCTGGCATCGCGTACGTGAGCCCACCCTGGGCTATCTTGGCGTGATGCTGTTGCTGGCCTCCCTCGGCACGGCGTTGATGGTCGTGCGCGGGGTGGGCGTGGACTTCGTCGCGCTGGTGATAGGCAATGTGGTGCTCCTGATGAGCGCGGCAATGAACTGGACCGCCATGCGCCTGTTTGTCCAGGGCAAGCCACACCTGCCGGGCATCCTTGCGGGGCCGGCGCTGTGGCTGGTGATGTGCCTGGTCCCGCAGTTCTATGGCTCGATGTCCAGCCGGGTGACCCTGTATTCCCTGATAGCCGCGAGCTACGGCGTGCTGTCGGCCCTGGAGTTGTGGCGCCACCGTCAACACCTGGAAGTGGCCTATCTGCCAGCCGTGGTGCTGATGCTGTTGCATACGACCTTTTACTGCGTGCGCGGCGTGCTCGATCCCGGCATGCCGTACAAGGACCCGAACGCATTGATGAACGACGGCGTACAGCTTTTTTCGTTCATGCTGTTCGAATCCATGCTGTATGCCATCGGCATCGCCTACGTCACCCTGGCGATGGTCAAGGAGCGCGCCGAACTCAACTTCAAGGCGGCCGCCTTCACCGACGTGCTGACCGGTATCGGCAACCGCCGGGCGTTCATGCTCCATGGCGAACAACTGCTGGCCGACAGCATGCAGCGCGGGCAGCCGGTGACATTGCTGTTGTGTGACCTCGACTACTTCAAGCGCCTGAACGACAGTTTTGGCCATCCCATGGGCGACCAGGCGTTAATCGCCTTCAGCCAACTGACCGCGTCGATCTTGCGCAAGCACGATCTGTTTGCGCGTATTGGTGGCGAAGAGTTTGCCTGCCTGCTGGCCAATACCGATGAACGAGGCGCCGTGCAAGTGGCGGAACGCATTCGCCAGCGGTTCGCCGAGCTGGACCTGCTGGCACCGGGGTTCCTCAGTGTGAGCATCGGGGTGGTGACCACCACGCCGGCCTGCCACGATCTGTCGCGCCTGCTGTCCCAGGCCGACCAGGCGCTGTATCGCGCCAAGGATCAGGGGCGCAATCGCGTGCAGACCGCCTGTAACACTTTGCAAGCAATCGCCCCCTGACGGTGGTATGAATATTCCCCTCACTGGCCAGGCATCTGGTAAAAATCCGGCTTCGCTCCTGTCCTGGAACCTCCATGGCCTCACGTTTTCTCTCGCGCCTGCGTTTGCGCTGGTTGCCCCTGCTGTGCATGGCATTGCTGATCATCGGCCTGCCCGTGGGCTGCAATGTGCTTCAACACAAGGAGCGCGAGCTGGTGTTTCGCATCGAGCCCGGCACCGCCAGTTGGTACCGCGGCCTGCCGCAAGGCTTACAGGAGTTCGAACTCAAGCCGGCCAGCTTCAAGTCCGGGCAGAGCCTGCATGGCTGGTGGTGGCCGGCGGCGAAAAAAGACGCGCCGGCGATCCTGTACCTGCACGGCGTGCGCTGGAACCTCACTGGCCAGCTGTTTCGCATCGAGCAACTGCACGCCCAGGGCTACTCGGTGCTGGCCATCGACTATCGCGGGTTTGGCCAGAGCCAGGGCGACTTGCCGTCAGAGACCAGCGTCTATGAAGATGCGCGGATTGCCTGGGAGCGCTTCCAGTTGCTGCAACCTGATCCAGGCAAGCGCCTGATCTACGGCCATTCCCTGGGCGGCGCCGTCGCTATCGACCTGGCGGCCGAGTTGGGCCAGCAGGCCGCCAATAAACAGCTGCCGCCGCCGGTGCGCGGGCTGGTGATCGAGTCCACCTTTACCTCCCTGGCCGACGTGGCGGCGGCCGTGGCCAATACCTCGCTGCCGGTGCGCTGGTTGCTGTCGCAGAAGTTTGATTCCATCGACAAGATCGCCGAGATCCATATGCCCTTGCTGGTGGTGCATGGCCTTGACGACCGCTATGTGCCGCCGCGCTTCAGCCAGCAACTGTTTGATGCGGCCCTGGAGCCCAAGCACCTGCTGTTGGTGCCGGGGGCGAGTCATAACAACAGCCTGAGCCTGGGTGGTCGCAGCTATCGCCAGGCGCTCCAGGGTTTGCTGTAGAACTGCGGATCCGGCACCGATTTCAGCGACGCGTGTCAAGCGCAAGCCGCACGCCAAAAGGCTTGCGAACGATCCTGATCAAATATTAACCGCGGGTTGAATCGCCAGCGCTGCCGGGCCCGCGCAAGGTTATCCACAGAGATACCCACGGTTTTCGTGGACAACTCTTTTGGCATTTAAACGATTTTTTTACGCGGGAGGTTCACCGATTGGCGCCGGCGTTTTCCTTGGCAATCGCCTTGGGCCCGGTGATCGCCCACAGAATCATGCCCAGCAGCGGCACGAATACAATCACCACGACCCACAGCATCTTGGTTTCGGCTCGACTGGCACTGCGCAATACGCAGTTGATCGCCCACAACTCAGCCAGCACCAACAGCGTTGCCAAAATAATCCAGATGTATTCGATTTGCATGGTTCACCTCCTGAGGTCATATACCTTAGGGCCAGGGGTGAACGTGAGGGTTCAGAAAAAATGCCAACGACTGCTCAGGCACCTGGCAAGTCCCCTCACCACCGGTCAGCCAGCTTCCGGCACTTTGTCCGTAGCAATCGGCAACTCAATCCCCCAATCACCATGCAGGTACCAATCGTCGCCGATCATCTCGGCCGGATGCATGGTGCGGTCAGCCCCGTTGCCGCAGGCCAGGGAGGTGGTTGCGCAGTAACGGTCACAGCCCCAGCAGATACGTTCGGGGTGTTTGGGGTTGAGCGGGAATGGCTTGGCCATGAGCAGGCTCCACAGCGGTGGGCAGTGATTGGATCCTACGGCTGGCGCCGCCCCACGGCCTTGACCAACGTCAAGAATGGTTATGTGTATATCCCTGGAAACTTGACAGGAATCATTATTATTTACAGCAAAGCTTTCTAGACTCGACTTCTCATTTGCCCTGTCAGGAAGTACCCATGCGTATCCCCTTCACGCTGTCACTGGCCCTGCTGTTGTCGACTGGCGCAGCCGTCGCCAAGGAATACCCGATCGGCGAGCCACAAATGTGCCCTGGCCTGGAAGTCGGCGCGGTCTATCTGCAACCGATCGAGATGGCACCGCCAGGCATGATGCGCGCCACCGCCGATTCGGATGTGCATCTGGAAGCCGATATCCGCGCCACCGCCGACAACCAGCAGGGCTTCCAGGAGGGCAGTTTCGTGCCCTACCTCAACGTATCGTTCCGCCTGCAGAAACAAGGCGGCGCAAGCCCGATCATCGGTGAGTTCCACGCCATGGTGGCCAACGACGGGCCACACTACGGCGACAACGTCAAGCTGCTGGGCCCGGGCAAATATCAGCTGACCTTTACCGTGATTCCGCCCAGCGGCCATGGCTCACTGGGCCGGCACACCGATAAGGAAACCGGGGTCGCGCCGTGGTTCGAGCGATGTGAAGTGCACTACGAATTCGTCTACGCGGGGATCGGCAAAAAAGGCGGCTACTGAATGCGCCGCCCCCTCGCCCTCTGCGCCCTGCTGGCCTGTGGCTCGGCCCTGGCCGCACCCTTGCCCACCTATGAATTGACCCTGCAAGACGGCCACTTCACCCCGGCGCAACTCAAGGTGGCGGCCGGCCAGCGCTTCAAGATCGTGCTGAAAAACATCGGCCAGGGCCCGGCCGAGTTCGAGAGCACACCACTGCGCGTGGAAAAGGTGCTGTCACCGGGGGTCACCACCTTCGTGGTGATCCACCCGCTCAAACCGGGCGCCTATCCGTTTTTCGACGAATTCAACTCACAGCTGCCCGAAGGCAGCATCCTCGCCGAATAACGGCCCAGGAGCATTTGATGAATCAATCGATGTTTATCGTCTGGCGCGAAAGCGTCGAGGCGTTGCTGGTGATCGGCATCCTTCAGGCCTGGATCAGCCAGCAGCCCGAGGACTCGCGCCTGGGGCGCTTCCTGTGGGCTGGCGTGGTGCTGGGCCTGCTGTGTTCTGCCGGGCTGGCCGGCCTGATGCTGTGGGCCGGCGAAGCCATGAGCGGGCCTGGCGGCGAATGGTTCCAGGCCGGCATGACCCTGCTGGCAAGCCTGCTGATGGTGCAGATGGTGTTCTGGATGCATCGCCACGGGCCGGGCCTGCGCCATACCCTGCTGCGCGAAGCCGATCAGCGCGCGGCACGCCAGGGTGGCCTGGGGTTGCTGTTGCTGGCGCTGTTGGCGGTCAGCCGTGAAGGCAGCGAGACCGTGGTGTTTCTGTACGGCGCCGGCGCCCATCTGGACGGCCCGGCATTGGCTCTGTTCGCCATTGGCGGCGGGCTGGGCCTGGTGTTGGCCGGGCTCACAGTGATGCTGCTGCGCAGTACACGCCGGTTGATTTCCTGGTCGAGTTTTTTCGCCCTCAGCGAGGCTCTGTTACTGCTGTTGGCAGCCTCCTTGCTAGTGGCCGCCGTGGAACGTATCGGCGGGCAACTGCTGGCGATGGACATGCCCAACTGGGTCTACACCCTGGTCGGCGAAGCCTGGTGGGACAGCAGCGTGCTGCTCAGTGACAGCCACGGCCTGGGCGCCGTGCTCGCAGGGTTTGCCGGCTACCGCGCGACGCCCAGCACTATCACCCTACTGGTGCTGGCGGGGTATTGGTTGCTGGTCGGCCGCGGGCTGTACCGGGCCCGGCGAGCGCCGTTGTGAACACCCCCTGGCTGCAACGCCTGGGGGATGGCATGCGCCGCCATGGGCGGGTGATTCGTGGCGTGCAATGGGCCGTGGTGCTGTTCTACGCCGGGCTGCTGGTAGTGCCGGCGTGGCTGCCGCTACCCGACAGCCAGGCACGCCTGCTGGATAACCTGACGCTGCTGGCACAGTTCCTGTTCTGGGGCCTGTGGTGGCCGTTCGTAGTGCTGTCCATCGTGTTGTTCGGCCGCGTGTGGTGCGGCGTGCTCTGCCCCGAAGGCTCCTTGAGCGAATGGGCCAGCCGCCATGGACGTGGCCTGGGCATTCCGAACTGGATCCGCTGGGGCGGCTGGCCCACGGTAGGCTTCTGCCTGACCACCCTCTACGGCCAGTTGATCAGTGTCTACGACTACGCCCAGGCGGCCCTGCTGATTCTCGGCGGTTCGACCGTGGCCGCCGTGCTGGTGGGGTTGTTGTTCGTGCGCGGCAAACGGGTGTGGTGCCGCTACCTGTGCCCGGTCAGCGGTGTGTTCGCCCTGCTCGCGCGCCTGGCACCGGTGCATTTCCAGGTCGACGAACAACGCTGGAAAGCCAACGACGGCCCGCGCCTGCCCTTGCCCAACTGCGCGCCGCTGCTGGACATCCGCCGCCTGCAAGGCGCCAGCGATTGCCACGCCTGCGGGCGCTGCAGCGGGCAACGGGGCGCGGTGCAGTTGATTGCCCGCTCATGCAATAGCGAAATCCTCCAGGCCCCACGCAAACCCGCGTTGGCCTGGGATACGCGCTTGTTGCTGTTCGGGGTGATCGGCCTGGCGATGGGCGCCTTCCAGTGGACCGTCAGCCCATGGTTTATCACGCTCAAGCAGTCCCTGGCGCAGTGGCTGGTGGAGCGCGACTGGCTGTGGCCATTGCAGGACAGCGCGCCCTGGTGGCTGTTGACCCATTACCCCCAGGCCAACGACAGTTTCAGTTGGCTGGACGGCTTTTGCATCGTCGCGTACCTGGGCGCCAGCGGCCTGCTGATCGGCGGCGCCTTGATGGGGCTGGTGCGCCTGGCCGCAAGAATCAGCGGTGATCGTGCACGGTATTGGGCCCTGGCGTTGACCTTGACGCCCCTGGGCGGTGCGGGGCTGTTCCTCGGGCTGTCGGCCACCACGGTGAAGTTGTTGCGCTACGAAGGGTTGCTGCTCGAATGGGTCCAACCGGCGCGCGGCGCATTGCTGGTCGGGGCTGTTGGTTGGTGTGTGTGGCTGGCGTGGACACAGCTGGCCGATCTACCCCTGGCGCGACGCTACGCTGCCTCGGCTTGCCTGCTACTGGGTAATGGGCTGGTGGCGTATGGCTGGTGGCTACAGTTCTGGGGCTGGAACCTGTAAGACGCCGTTCAGTCAAGCGAACGCAATACTCAAAGCGGCGCAGATCAAATGGGGGAGCGGGTTTGCTCGCGAAAGCCGTGGGTCAGTCAACATCAATGGTTGCTGGGCCGACGTCTTCGCGGGCAAGCCCGCTCCCACAGGGGATCTGCGCTTAACTGAACGGCATTCGGGCAAGCCCGCACACAGGCCCAGCGCTAAACGCGGAACCTGGCGACTGTCAGGTGCAACTCGCTAGCCATCTGCGCCAGCTCATGCCCGGCCGTATCGGTATGCCGGGCCCCCAGCAACACCTGCTCGGACAGGTTGCGAATGCCCACCAGGTTGCGATCCACTTCCCGCGCCACCAATGCCTGTTCTTCGGTGGCGCTGGCGATCATCAGGTTGCGTTCGTTGATCTGCGAGATCGACTGGGTAATCGCTTCCAGCGCCTCGCCAGAGCGTTGTGCCACGCTTAAGGTGGCTCGCACCAGGTCGCTGCTGCCCTGCATCGCGGTCACGGCCTGTTCGGTGTCCAGGCGGATATTGCCGATCATCTGCTCGATCTCCTGGGTCGAGGCCTGGGTGCGATGGGCCAGGGCCCGCACTTCATCAGCCACCACCGCAAAACCACGCCCGGCATCCCCGGCCCGTGCCGCTTCGATGGCCGCGTTGAGCGCCAGCAGGTTGGTCTGGTCGGCAATACTGCGGATCACCTCCAGCACGCCGCTGATGTCCTGCACCCGCCCGGCCAGTTGCTGGATGCGCACCGACGTGCCGCTCACACCCTCTGCCAGGGTGCTGATCGAGGCGACCGTTTCCTGCACCTGATCACGCCCAAGCTGGGCGGTCTGCGCCGACATACGCGAGGCTTCGCTGGTGCTGACGGCATTGCGCGCCACCTCATCCACCGCCGCCGTCATCTCGTTGACCGCGGTGGCCGCCTGTTCAATCTCCATACCTTGCGACTGCAGGCTACTGCTGGTCTGGCTACTGACCGCGCTCAACTCCTCGGACGAACTGGCCACGCGGTCCACCGACGCGGCGATCTGGCGCACCATTTCGTTAAGGTTGTGCTGCATGTGCTGCAGGTTCTTCATCACGCTGCCGTCAGCGCTGCCTGCCGTTGGCACTACCGTGGTCAGGTCGCCCTGGGCAATCTGGCTCAACACCCGCGCCGCCTCGTCGGGCTCGCCGCCCAGGGGCCGGGTCACGCTGCGGGTGACAATCACCGCTGCCGCCACCACCAGGGCCACGCACAGCAGGAACAGCCCGAGCATATTGCGCCGCGCGTCGCTGTACAGGGTATGCGCAGCGTGTTCGCGCTCGGCAAAAATCTGCCCCTGCAGGGCCATCATCGCCTCCAGGCTCTTGAACACCGCCTGCTCGGCGGGTTGTACGTTTTGCTTGAGCTGGGCCACACCCTCGGCATGGGCGCCCTGGCGAATCAGTGCCTGCACCTGGGTAAAGGCGCCCACATAGGCTTCGCGGTGTTTCTTCAGGTCGGCGTAGGCGGCCTGGCCGGCGGCCGTATCGAACAACGGCTCTAACTGGGTAAAGGCGTCGGTGATGCGTTGCCGGGTAGTACCAATGGCCTGCTGGGCCGCCTGGTTATCCTGGTCGATCAGCAAGTCTCGGGTGTTGCGGCCGTTATCGCGCACGCCGGTGGCAATCACCATGATCGGGGCGATTTTCGGCCAGTCCTGCTGCACGATCAGCTCCGACTGTTGTTTGAGGGTGCCCAGGTCGTGCAAGGCGTACAACGCCATGCCGGCCAGGGCCAGGGGGGCGATAGCAAAGCCGATGGCGATGCGGCGGGCGGTGGTTAATCGAGTCATGTCATAAGCTCCCTGATGAATACCTGCCCACAAGGGGCAGCATCTTTGTAGATCCGGTGGGAGTTCAGTCGCCACGCTTGAAAGGGGTTGTGCGAAAGGATCAACCCCGTAAAACAAATGCCGGGAACAGTGCCCGCATTTTTTCCCACAGTTCCGGCAGCAAGGCTTGCGCTGAAACGCTCGGCAACTGCTCATCGAGCATGCGCGCGGTGCGCACCAACTGCACGGCGAAACGCTTGACCCCTCGTTCCTGCAAACGCTGGGCCAGCAGCAGCAGGCGCTGCGGGTCAATCAGGTGCCAGTGCACGGTGGTGCGGCACTCATAGTCCACGCCGCTGTGCAGCAGCAGGTCGAGGCTGCGCCAATTGGCGGCGCCGCTGCCTTTGACCTGGGTGATCAACTGGCAATCCTCGGCCAGGGCCTTAACGTCAAACCCGACCCAGTCGGCATGAACCAGGGCGTGGCCGAACGCGGCAGGCTTGATCCCGGCACTGTGCAGGCCAATGCGAAAGCCCATATGGCGCACTTCGTCCATGGCTGCCGGCAGGCCTTCCTGCAAGGTCGGTTCGCCGCCGCTGAACACCACGGCGTCCAGCAGGTCCTGGCGGCGTTGCAGAAACAGCAAAACCCGGCGCCAATCCACCTCATCGCTGCCGCGAGGGGGGATCAGGTCCGGGTTATGGCAATACCGACAACGCCAGGCGCAGCCCTGGCAAAACAGCACGCAGGCGAGCATGCCGGGGTAGTCGAGGGTGGTCAGGGGCACCAGGCCCCCGACCCGTAGCGCTCGGCTCATTGGCGCCCGGCCGCAGCGGCACTTTCGGTAAAGTGCGCACGCTCGCGATGCTCCGATTGCTTGCCGGGATTGAAGGCCGAAACCGGTCGGTGGTAGCCCATCACACGGGTCCAGACTTCACAGCGTTGGCGTTGGGGCTGAGAGGTTTGCATGGTCAATCTCCTTGGGGTGAAGCCTATTGCCAAACCGGCAACAGGCACTTGTGGTAACCACTGATTAATGGGGCAGGCCCAGGGCTTCGTCGCACTTGGGGCAGAATTCATGTTCGCCCGCCAGGTAGCCGTGCACCGGGCAGATGGAGAACGTGGGGGTTACCGTCAGGTATGGCAGGCGGAAGCGTCCCAGGGCCTTGCGCACCAGCTGCTTGCAGGCCTGGGCCGAGGAAATCTGTTCGGCCATGTACAGGTGCAACACGGTGCCGCCGGTGTATTTGCATTGCAGTTCGTCTTGCAGCTCCAGGGCTTCGAAGGGGTCTTCGGTAAAGCCCACCGGCAGTTGTGAGGAGTTGGTGTAGTACGGCGCATCAAGGCTGCCGGCCTGGAGAATGTCGGGGTAGCGCTTGAGGTCTTCCTTGGCAAACCGGTAGGTAGTGCCTTCGGCCGGTGTGGCTTCCAGGTTGTACAGGTGGCCGGTGTCTTCCTGGAAGCGCAGCAACGTGGCGCGCACATGGTCCAGCACCTGCAGCGCAAACTCGCGGCCACGGGCGGTATGGGTGCCCTCCTCGTCGCCGGTGAAATTACGCAGCATCTCGTGCATGCCGTTCAGGCCAATGGTCGAGAAGTGATTGCGCAAGGTGCCCAGGTAGCGCTTGGTATAGGGATACAAGCCGGCGTCCATATGGTGCTGGATCACTTTGCGCTTGACCTCCAGGCTCTCCATCGCCAGTTCCATCAAGTGGTCCAGGCGTTGCAGCAGGCCACTGGTATCGCCCTTGAACAGGTAGCCCAGGCGCGCGCAATTGATCGTCACCACCCCCAATGAACCGGTCTGTTCCGCCGAGCCGAACAACCCGCCGCCACGCTTGAGCAACTCGCGCACGTCCAGTTGCAGGCGGCAGCACATCGAGCGCACCTGGTTGGGCTGCATATCGGAGTTGAGGAAGTTCTGGAAGTACGGCAGGCCGTAGCGCGCGGTCATCTCGAACAGGCGGTCAGCGTTTTCGCTGTCCCACGGGAAGTCATGGGTAATGTTGTAAGTCGGGATCGGGAAGGTAAACACCCGGCCCTTGGCGTCGCCCGCCTGCATCACTTCGATATAGGCGCGGTTGATCAGCTCCATTTCCACTTGCAGATCGCCGTAGGCAAACGGCATTTCTTCGCCGCCGATAATCGGGATCTGCTCGCGCAGGTCTTCCGGGCAGACCCAGTCGAATGTGAGGTTGGTAAACGGTGTCTGGGTGCCCCAGCGCGACGGCACATTGAGGTTGTAGATGAACTCCTGCACCGCCTGGCGGATCTCGGGGAACGTCAGTTGGTCCTTGCGCACAAAGGGCGCCAGGTAGGTGTCGAACGAACTGAATGCCTGGGCGCCGGCCCACTCGTTTTGCAGGGTGCCGAGGAAGTTGACCATCTGCCCCAGGGCGCTGCCCAGATGCTTGGGTGGCCCGGCTTCGACACGGCCAGGCACGCCATTGAGGCCTTCGTGCAGCAGCGTGCGCAGGGACCAGCCGGCGCAGTATCCCGCGAGCATGTCCAGGTCGTGGATATGCAAGTCCGCCTCACGGTGAGCCTGGCCGATCTCCTGGCTGTAGACCTCGTCCAGCCAGTAATTGGCCGTGACCTTGCCCGACACATTAAGCACCAGCCCACCCAGGGAATAGCCTTGGTTGGCATTGGCCTGCACGCGCCAGTCCTCGCGGTCGAGGTACTCGTTCATCGAGGTGGCGACCTCCACCAGGGTCTTGCGATCCCGGCGCAGGCGCCCGTGCTGCTCGCGGTAGACGATATAGGCGCGCATCGCCATAAAGTACCCGGCATCCATCAACACCCGCTCGACGCTGTCCTGGATCTGCTCCACATCCAGCCGGGCGATCCCGCGCAACCTGGCGAGCACCGCCCCCAACAACAGATCGACCTCGGCCTCCTGATACTCGCCGGTGGCGTTACCGGCGGCGATTATCGCCCGGCGGATTTTTTCGGCGTCAAAGGCGACCTGGGTGCCATCGCGCTTGTGTAGGCGGGTACTGACCAGCGGGCTTGAGGTGATCTGCATTGGGGGCTCCAAACACTACATATAGATTTAATAGTTCGTATAAACACAAGATGCAGTGATGGTACGCAGTGAATGCCGGGTTGCAATTGACCAGGGTCAAGTTTGCGAAGACGTATCGTCACAGGCCAGTTCACGTTCAATCTGTTCAATGCTGGGCAAGCTGATTTGGAGTTCTGCCGGGAGGGAGTCGACCAACTGGTACTCCGCCACCCCGATGGGGCGAGCGCTGTCACGCAAAGCGTATTCAGCCACTATCTTGTTTTTGCTTTTGCACAGCAGCAGGCCGATGGTGGGGCTGTCTTGTGGGTGCTTGAGTTGGGCGTCCACCGCAGCGAGGTAAAAACCCAACTGCCCCAGATGTTCTGGTTTGAACTTGCCCGCCTTGAGCTCGATCGCGACGTAACAGCGCAGTTTCAGGTGATAAAACAGCAGGTCAAGGAAGAACTCCTCGCCGCCCACATCCAGCAGCACCTGCTTGCCGACAAAGGCAAAGCCTGCCCCCAGCTCCAGTAGAAAGTCGGTGACATGCCTGATCAGTGCGCTTTCGATCTCGCGCTCCTGCGCGTCCAGGGTCAGTCCCAGAAAGTCGAAACGGTAAGGATCTTTCAGCGACTCGCGGGCCAAGTCCGACTGGGGCTTGGGCAGCAGGGTTTCGAAGTTGCTGACAGCATTGCCACTGCGCTCGAGCAAACGGGTCTCGATCTGCATGACCAGAATGTTGCGTGACCAGTTGTGTTCAATGGCTTGGGCGGCGTACCAGCGACGGGTTTCGGGGCCGGGTAGCTTATCGAGCAACGCTAATTGGTGATACCAAGGCAATTGTGCAAGCACCCCTTGCACAAACTCAGCGTCCGGCCAGGCTTCAGCAAATGCGCGCATGTACTTGAGGTTGCGTGGCGAAAAACCTTTCATATCAGGAAAAGCTGAACGCAAATCCCGCGCCAGACGCTCGATGACTTTTGCTCCCCATCCCTGCTGCGCCTGTCGGGTCAATATGTCCTGGCCAATCTGCCAGTACAGCAGCACCAGTTCACGGTTTACCGCCAGAGATGCACGCAGTTGGGCAGAGTGGATGCGGCTTTTCAGTTCTTTCAACCAGTCGCCATATCCCTCAGGTGGTGCGGTGAGGCCGTCAGGGGGTCGATTCATACCTAACTCCTTTTCGATAGTGCTCGTTGTAGAAACCGGCAATGGTAACGACCGAAAAAAGCCACGCGGGCCAACGGAATGCCCTTGATACAAAACAATGGGAACTACCGTTGGCCAGCCTCACCCCCCACTCATATTCATAAACCGCACCACCTGCACCTCGCCCTGCCCGGTGAAATCATGGCGCAATGGCTTGCCCCGCAACGCCTTGTGCAGCGCTTCCACCAACGGCCGGTCATCCAGTGGATAACGGCGTACCAACGCCCGAAAATCCACCGCATTGTCCTGCCCCAGGCACAACAGCAACTGCCCTTCCACCGTCATCCGCACCCGGTTGCAGCTGGCGCAGAAGTTATGGGAGTTGGGCGAGATAAAGCCGATGCGCGTGCGCGGATGGCGGGCCAGGCGCACGTAGCGCGCCGGGCCGCCGCTGTTTTCGGTGCTGTCGAGTAAGCCATGATGCTCGGCGATCACCGCCCTCACCTGTTCGCTGGAGCAAAAGGATTCGCCCCGCGAGCGCCCTACATCGCCCAGCGGCATCTCTTCGATAAAGCTGATATCAATGCCCTGGTCGATGGCGTACTGCACCAGCGCCGGGACTTCATCGAAATTGCGCCCCTTCATCACCACGCAGTTGAGCTTGACCCGCTCGAACCCCGCGTCCCGCGCCGCCTCGATGCCGTCCAGCACCTGGCGCAGGTCACCGTTGCGGGTAATCGCGCGAAAGCGCTCGGGGTCGAGGCTGTCGAGGCTGATATTCATACGCTTGACCCCAGCCTCTACCAGCGGCCGGGCCAGGCGCTCCAGTTGCGTGCCGTTGCTGGTCATCACCAGCTCACGCAGGCCGGGCAACGCGGCGATATGGCGGCACAGTTCGACAATGCCTGGACGGATCAGCGGTTCGCCCCCCGTCAGGCGGATCTTGCGCACACCCTGGCTGACGAACACCGTCGCCAGCCGTTGCAGCTCCTCCAGGGTCAGGACCTGCTGGCGCGGCAGGAACGTCATGTTTTTCGCCATGCAATACACACAGCGCAAATCACAACGATCGGTCACCGACAACCGCAGGTAGTCAATGGAACGGCCCACACCATCCACCAGGCTCATGTCACTGCACCAACGGCGAGTCGGCGCCCTGCAACGCGATGCCACGCACATCGGCCGCGCCAATCAGGGTTTGCAGGTATTGCACCAGTGCCTTCTGCCATACCCCTTGCTGCAACTGGGTGCGGATCGCCGTAGCCACCGCCTCGTATGGCAGCGCCTGGCCTTCGATGCGTTGATCGACGCAGATCACATGCCAGCCGTAGCGGCTTTCCAGGGGTTTGCCGGCCAGGCCCGGGGCCAGGGTGAACAACTGGCGCTCCAGTTCCGGCACGGTCTGGCCTTTGCTGACCTGCCCCAGGGAGCCGCCCTGGGCCTTGGAGGGGCACGCCGAATACTGCAGCGCCAGCTCGGCAAAGCTGCCGGGCGACTCTTCCAGCTTCTGCAACAGCACCTCGGCCTGGGCATGGGCCTGATGGCGCGCCTCAGCATCATCCGGCGCGCACTCCAGCAGGATGTGGCGCACCGCCAGCAACGGCGCGCTGTGAAAGCGCCCGCGATTGCTCTCGAAGTAGCGCACACAAGTGGCCTCGTCGCAGTCCGGCACCTGGACTTCGCGCTCCAGCAACAGGCGGGTCGCCGCCTCCTCTTCGTTCTCGCCGGCGCCGACTTCCAGTTGCACACCCAACTCGCGAATCCGCTGCTGCAACAGCTCACGGATCACCAGCGCGCGGGCAGCCAGGAACACCGCCTCCTCGCGGCTTTCAGCCGGGTGATATTGCAACTCCTGGGCCATGTTTTCCGGGGTGATCACCACCCCGTTGACGCTGACAATCGGCCATTCCTGCTCGCTACTGGCGATCAGTTGGGGCTCATCCGCCACCTCGACCTCGGGTACCACAACGTCCACAGCCTTGGCCGAAGAACTGCAGCCGCCACCGCCTGCACCGCCGCCACCACATCCGCATCCTGTAGTCATGACGTTCTCCTCACTTCTGCCGCACGATTTGATAACGACGCCCCAGGTACCAGATCGGTGCGCTGACCATATGCACCAGACGGGTAAACGGGAACAGCACAAACAGGGTCAAACCCAGCGCCACGTGCAACTTGTAGATCAGGCTCACCGGGGCAATCGCGGCGGCCGCTTCCACAGGTCGCAGCAGCACGACGTTCTGCGCCCAGTCCGCGAGCATCACCATCACCGAGCCGTCCATATGCCCGGTGGAGGCGACGATGGTCAGCAAGCCCAGCACCAGCTGCGCCAGCAACACCAGCAGGATCAAGATGTCCGACGGGCTCGACGTGGCCCGTACCCGAGGATCGGTGAGGCGGCGCTTGACCAGCATCAGCAGGCCCACCAGGCACAGCAGGCCGAAGAAACCACCGGAAACCATCGCCAGCAGTTGCTTGTGCTCAGTGCTGATCACATGGTGGTAGATCGACGCCGGGGTCAGCAGGCCGACAAAATGCCCGGCCAGCACGAACAGCACACCGATATGGAAGAAGTTGCTCGCCACGCGCATGCCACGGTTACTGAGCATCTGGCTGGAACCGGCCTTCCAGGTGTACTGGGACAGGTCAAACCGCGCCCAACTGCCCAACAGGCAAATGGCCAGGGCGACATACGGATACACGCCAAATACCAACAAATTCCACTTAGACATTACCCACCTCCTTGGCTGGCACAGCGGCCAGCCCTTCGTGCTGAAAATCCACCCAGTGCAAGGGCACCGCACTTTCTTCGCGGGCCTTGCCCGGTGCGCTGGGCATCGAGCTGCAACGGTCCTGCTGCTCGGCCTGCATAAAGTCCACGGCCTCCTCTTCCCAGACCTTGTCCAGGGCTTCGAGGGAGTCGTCGCGGACTTCAGCGGCGACCTGGGCGCGCAACTCGGCGATGGCCTGGTGCGGCTCGGCGCCGCTGATCTGCAACAGCGCACGGAAGCAACTCGCGTAGGCGCTTTCACGCTCATCCAGGCGCGCCGCCAGCAGGGCCAGCAAGTGCGCCACATCCGCCAGGCCCTCGCGGGCCTCAATGTCTTCGCGGGTGGACAAGAACTCCAGGTACAGCGGGATGTAGTCCGGCAGCTCCTTGACGCCGATGGCAAACCCGGCTTCCTGGTACTGGGCCATCATGTCGACCATGGCCTGGCCACGGTCCCGCGACTCACCATGCACGTGTTCGAACAACAGCAGCGACAGCGAGCGGCCACGGCCAAACAGCGCGCCGTAGTGCTCCTGGCCGTCCATCAGGTCATTGCTGCAGATCAGTTCGAGCAGCTCAAACAGCGCACCGCGCTGCTTGGGGCTGATTTCCCGCGATTCGATAATCGCCTTTTCCAGCTCATCATGGCCGTCGACCAGGATTTGGGTGGGATAGTCCAGCAGCAACGAGATCACTTTAAGAATGCGCATGGCTCAGTCCTCCCAGATCTGGACGGTTTTCAACACGTCGCGGCGGTTAGCCTTTTTGGCGCCGAACATATTGGTGTCGGAGCTGCCACTGCAGCCGCTGCCGAAGCTGAAACCACAGCCGGAACGCTCGGCAAACGCATCGCTCATCGCGTCTTCACGGTGGGCGCTGGGCACCACAAAACGGTCTTCGTAGTTGGCAATCGCCAGGTAGCGGTACATCTCTTCCACCTGGGCCACGCTCAGGTCCACGTCGGTCAGCACTTGCAGGTCTTCAACCCCATCCACTTGCTGCGAACGCTTGAAAGCGCGCATGGCCAGCAGGCGTTTCAGGGCACGCTTGACCGGTTTTTCGTCACCGGCTGTGAGCATATTGGCCAGGTAACGCAGGGGGATACGCAGGCTGTCGACATCCGGGATCACCCCGTTCATGCCCACGGTGCCAGCGGCGGCCGCGTTCTGGATCGGCGAGAGTGGCGGCACGTACCAGACCATCGGCAAGGTGCGGTATTCCGGGTGCAGCGGCAGCGCGAGCTTCCAGTCCACGGCCATTTTGTACACCGGCGAACGCTGGGCCGAGTCGATCACCGACTGCGGTACACCATCGGCCAGGGCCTGGCGGATCACCGCCGGGTCGTTCGGGTCGAGGAAGATTTCCAGCTGCTTCTCGTACAGGTCGTGCTCGTTGGCGGTGCTGGCCACTTCGCTGATGCGATCGGCGTCATACAGCAGCACGCCGAGGTAGCGGATACGCCCGACGCAGGTTTCTGCGCAAACGGTAGGCATGCCGGCTTCGATCCGTGGGTAGCAGAAGATGCACTTCTCGGACTTGCCGCTCTTCCAGTTGAAGTAGATTTTCTTGTACGGGCAGCCGCTGATGCACATGCGCCAGCCGCGGCATTTTTCCTGGTCGATCAGCACGATACCGTCTTCTTCACGCTTGTAGATCGCGCCGCTGGGGCACGATGCCGCGCACGCCGGGTTCAGGCAGTGCTCGCACAGGCGCGGCAGGTACATCATGAAGGTGTTTTCGTACTCGCCATAAATGTCGGCCTGGATCTGGTCGAAGTTCTTGTCCTTGCGGCGCTTGGCGAACTCGGTGCCGAGGATTTCCTCCCAGTTGGGGCCCCACTCGATTTTTTCCATGCGCTTGCCGGACACCACCGAGCGCGGCCGCGCAGTCGGTTGGTGCTCGCCCAAAGGCGCGGTGTGCAGGTGCTGGTAATCGAAGTCGAACGGTTCGTAGTAGTCGTCCAGGCTCGGCAGGTCGGGGTTGGCGAAGATGTTCGCCAACACGCGGAACTTGCCGCCGATGCGTGGGTTGATCGAGCCGTTGGCGTTGCGGATCCAGCCGCCTTTCCACTTGTCCTGGTTTTCCCATTCTTTCGGGTAGCCGATACCGGGCTTGGACTCGACGTTGTTGAACCAGGCGTATTCCATGCCTTCACGGCTGGTCCACACGTTTTTGCAGGTGATCGAGCAGGTGTGGCAGCCGATGCATTTGTCCAGGTTCAGGACCATGCCGATTTGTGAGCGGATCTTCATCTCAATTCTCCTCGATATCGGTCGGCAATGGACGCGGCAGATCATCACCGCTGGAGCCATCGAGCCAATCGACCTTGACCATCTTGCGCACCACCACGAATTCATCGCGGTTGCAGCCGACCGTGCCGTAATAGTTGAAACCGTAGGCCTGCTGGGCATAGCCGCCGATCATATGGGTCGGCTTGAGCACCACGCGGGTGACCGAGTTGTGGTGGCCGCCGCGGGTCTTGGTGGTTTCCGAACCCGGTACGTTCACGATGCGTTCCTGGGCGTGGTACATCATCACCATGCCTTCCTTGACCCGCTGGCTGACCACCGCACGGGCGGTCAGCGCGCCGTTGACGTTGAAGCATTCGATCCAGTCGTTGTCCTCGATCCCGGCGCGCTTGGCGTCGATTTCCGAGAGCCACACAATCGGGCCGCCACGGCTTAAGGTGAGCATCAGCAGGTTGTCGCTGTAGGTGCTGTGAATCCCCCATTTCTGGTGCGGCGTGATCCAGTTCAGGACGATCTCGGTCTCGCCATTGCTGCGCTTGCCCTTCACGCCTTCGATGGTGCGGGTGTTGACCGGTGGCCGGTAGCTCATCAACTGCTCGCCGAACGCCTGCATCCACGGGTGATCCTGGTAGAACTGCTGGCGGCCGGTGATGGTGCGCCATGGGATGTTTTCATGGACGTTGGTGTAGCCGGCGTTGTAGCTCACGTGTTCGTCTTCGAGGCCCGACCAGGTGGGACTGGAGATGATCTTGCGCGGCTGTGCCTGGATATCGCGGAAGCGGATTGCTTCGTGGGCCTTGGAAATCGCCAGGTGGCTGTGGTCGATGCCGGTGAATTCCGACAGCGCCGCCCAGGCTTTCAAGGCGACCTTGCCGTTGGTTTCCGGAGCCAGGGACAGAATCACCTCGGCCGCGTCAATCGCCGTGTCGATTTTTGGCCGGCCGTGGCTGATGCCCGCGTCGCCTTCGTGGTGGTTGAGTTCACCGAGGAACTGCACTTCTTCATCGGTGTTCCAGTTGATGCCCTTGCCGCCGTTGCCGAGTTTTTCCAGCATCGGGCCGAGGGACGAGAACTGCTTGTAGATGTTCGGGTAGTCCCGTTCCACCACCGCCATGTTCGGCGCATTCTTGCCCGGTACCGGCGCCACACCGGCGCTTTTCCAGTCAGTGCCGCCAAACGGCTGGGCCAATTCACCCACGCTGTCATGCATCAACGGCACGGTGACCAGGTCTTGTTCCACACCCAGATGGCCGACCGACATGGCCGAGAACGCCTTGGCGATGCCTTTGTAGATTTCCCAGTCCGAACGCGACTCCCACGCAGGATCAATCGCCGCCGACAGCGGGTGAATGAACGGGTGCATGTCCGAGGTGTTCATGTCGTCTTTTTCGTACCAGGTGGCGGTCGGCAAGACGATGTCGGAATACACGCAAGTCGAGGACATGCGGAAGTCCAGGGTGGTCACCAGGTCCAGCTTGCCGATGGCGCCGTCTTCGACCCATTCGGCCTCGGTTGGCTTGCATTCGGTGCTGTGGCCGATGTCTTCGTTCATCACCCCGTTCTTGGTGCCGAGCAGGTACTTGAGCATGTACTCGTGGCCCTTGCCCGACGAGCCGAGCAGGTTGGAGCGCCAGATAAACATGTTGCGCGGGAAGTTCACCGGGCTGTCCGGCTGCTCGCAGGCAAAGCGCAGGGTGCCGTCCTGCCAGGATTTGACCACGTAGTCTTTGGGGTCCATACCGGCAGCCGCCGCATCACGGCAGATATGCAGCGGGTTGGTATTGAGTTGTGGCGCGCTGGGCAACCAACCGGCGCGTTCGGCACGGATGTTGTAGTCCAGGGCGTGTTCCGGGAACTGCGACTTGTCGGCCAGCGGCGAGAGGATGTCGTGCATGCTCATCTTCTCGTGGCGCCATTGCGAGCTGTGGCCGTAGAAGAAGCTGGTGCCGTTCATCTGGCGTGGCGGACGGTTCCAGTCCAGGCCGAATGCCAGGGGCAGCCAGCCGCATTGCGGACGCAGTTTTTCCTGGCCCACGTAGTGCGCCCAACCGCCGCCGGTCTGGCCGACACAACCGCAGAGCATGAGCATATTGATCAGCCCGCGGTAGTTCATGTCCATGTGGTACCAGTGGTTCATCGCCGCGCCGACGATGATCATCGAGCGGCCACGGGTCTTGTCGGCGTTGTCGGCAAACTCACGGGCGATCTGGATGGCCTTCTCGCGGCTGACCCCGGTGATTGCCTCCTGCCAGGCTGGCGTGCCCGGCACGCTGGCGTCGTTGTAGTCCTTGGCCACGTTGTTGCCGCCCAGGCCACGGTCGATGGCCAGGTTGGCCGCCGACAGGTCGAACACCGTCGCCACTTTGGCCACCGTGCCATCGGCCAGGGTCACGCTGTGTACCGGTACCCGGCGAAATTGCACGGCATCGCCGGCCACGTGCTGGAAGTAGTCGTGGGCTTCACCGGCAAAATACGGGAACGCCACTTCGGCGACGTCATCGCCGATCAGGCTCAGTTTCAGGTCGATCTCGCGACCTTCACCGCCTTCTTTGGCCAGGATGTTCCACTTGCCCTTCTCGCCCCAGCGATAGCCGATGGAACCTTGTGGCGAAACCAGCTCGCCGCTTTCGTCGAGGGCGATGGTTTTCCATTCCGGGTTGTTGTCCTGGCCCAGGTTGTCGACCAGGTCCGAGGCGCGCAGGAAGCGGTCCGGCTGGAAGCCTGCACCCGGCGCAAAACCGGTCATCGGCTTGAGCATTACCAGCACCGGCAAGTCGGTATAGCGCTTGGCGTATTCGGTGAAGTAGGCGCTCGGTTTATCCAGGTGAAATTCCTTGAAGATCACATGGTTGAAGGCCTGGGCCAGTGCCGCGTCGGTGCCCTGCTTGGGGTTGAGCCACAGGTCGGTGAGCTTGGCCACTTCCGAATAGTCAGGCGTGATCGCCACGGTCTTGGTGCCCTTGTAGCGCACCTCGGTGAAGAAGTGTGCGTCCGGGGTACGGGTCTGCGGAACGTTGGAACCCCAGGCAATGATGTAGTTGGAGTTGTACCAGTCGGCCGATTCCGGCACGTCGGTCTGCTCGCCCCAGACCATCGGCGAGGCTGGCGGCAGGTCGCAGTACCAGTCATAGAAGCTCAGGCACACACCGCCGATCAGCGACAGGTAACGCGAACCGGCGGCGTAGCTGACCATGGACATGGCCGGGATCGGCGAGAAGCCGACGATGCGGTCCGGGCCATATTGTTTGATGGTGTAGACGTTGGACGCGGCGATGATCTCGTTGACTTCATCCCAGTTGGAACGGATGAAGCCCCCCATGCCACGCTTGCTTTTATAGGCGTCGGCCTTGACCTTGTCCTCGACAATGCTCGCCCAGGCCTCGACCGGCGACAGGGTCAGGCGCGCCTCGCGCCACAGTTTGAGCAATGGCTTGCGGATTTTCGGGTATTTCAGGCGGTTGGCGCTGTAGATGTACCAGCTGTAGCTCGCACCACGGGGGCAGCCGCGCGGCTCGTGGTTGGGCAGGTCGTTACGGGTGCGCGGGTAGTCGGTCTGCTGGGTTTCCCAGGTGATCAGGCCGTTCTTCACGTAGATCTTCCACGAGCACGAGCCGGTGCAGTTCACCCCGTGGGTGGAGCGCACGATCTTGTCGTACTGCCAGCGCGAACGGTAGACGTTTTCCCAGTCGCGGGACTCCTTGCGGGTCTCGCCGTGACCTTCGGAGAACTCGTCTTGCTTGCGATTGAAGAACCGCAGTTGATCCAGTAAATGACTCATGGTGCTTTCCTCTCAGGCTTGCTGCGGGGTTCTGTGCCCCGCCCACGCAAGGTTTGAATTCGGGGTCGACTCAGCAGGGGGTCTCGGCGCCTTTGCGCGCATACCACCACCAGGTCACGACGATGCAGGTCAGGTAGAAGCCGACAAACATGTAGAACGCCATGGCCGGGCTGCCGGTGTAGGCCATGGACGAGCCAAAGGTCTTGGGGATGAAGAACGCACCGAAGGCGCCCATTGCCGAGCTGAAGCCCAGCACTGCTGCCGACTCCTTGCTGGCATCCTTGAGGGCTTGCTCACGCACGGCGGCAGGTTTGCCGGCGCTGGCCTTTTCATGCTGGGTGCGGAAGATCACCGGGATCATGCGGAAGGTGGAGCCATTGCCGATGCCGGTGGTGATGAACAGCAGCATGAACATGCCGAGGAAGCCGTAGAAGCTGCCTCCCTCGCCGTTCAGGGGCAAAAAGTGCAGGACGCCGAACACCATCACGATCATCAGCACGAAGTTCCACAAGGTCACCCGCGCACCGCCCAGTTTGTCGGCCAGCCAGCCACCCAATGGGCGTACCAGGGCACCTACCAGCGGGCCGAGGAAGGCGAATTTCAAGGCGTTGACGTCTGGGAACGAGGTCTTGATCAGCATCGGGAAGGCGGCCGAGAAGCCAATGAACGAGCCGAAGGTGGCCAGGTACAACCAGCACATCAGCCAGTTGTGCTTGCGTTTGAAGATCACCGCCTGCTCGCTGAACGAAGCGCGGGCGCTGGACAGGTCATTCATGCCGAACCAGGCAAACAGGGTCACGGTGATGATGAACGGCACCCAGATAAACCCGGCGTTCTGCAACCACAACTGGCTGCCGTCTTCCAGGGTCTGTGGCTGGCCGCCAATCAGGCCGAACACACCGAAGGTAATCACCAGCGGCACGCAGAACTGCATCACCGACACCCCCAGGTTACCCAGGCCGGCGTTCAGGCCCAGGGCCGTGCCTTGCTGGGACTTGGGATAGAAGAAGCTGATGTTGGACATGCTCGAGGCGAAGTTGCCGCCACCGAAGCCGCACAGCAGCGCGATCAATACAAACACGCTGTAGGAGGTGCTCGGGTCTTGTACCGCGAAGCCCATCCACAGTGATGGAATCAGCAGCGACGCAGTGCTCAGGGCCGTCCAGCGGCGGCCACCGAAGATCGGCACCATGAACGAATAGAACACGCGCAAGGTGGCGCCAGACAGGCCGGGCAATGCCGCCAGCCAGAACAGCTGGTCAGTGGTGAAGCTGAAGCCGATGGCGTTCAGGCGCACGATCACCGTGCTCCACACCATCCACACGGCGAAGGCCAACAGCAGCGCCGGGATCGAGATCCACAGGTTGCGGGTCGCGGTCTGCTTGCCGCTGGCGCCCCAGAACGCCGGGTCTTCAGGGCGCCAGTCGTGGATCACCGGGCCCGAGTTGGGCTTTTGCGCGATAGTCATGCGGATTCTCCTTGGAGAGGCTGGGCCGCCGCTTTACCAAGCAGCGGTTGCTTGCGGATTTCGCTGAAGTACATCCAGGTCAGGGATACCCAGACCACGCCGTACATCAACATGAAGCAGGAGGAGCGCACGCCGGTGAGGTCCACCAGGGCGCCGAACATGATTGGCAGGACAAAGCCGCCAAGGCCGCCCGCCAGGCCGACGATGCCGGACACCGCGCCCATGTTTTGCGGATAGTCATTGGCGATGTACTTGAACACCGAGGCCTTGCCGAAGGCGAAGGCGATGCCCATCACAAACAGCAGCACGGTGAACAGGGTGGCGTTGAGGCCGATATGGAAGTCCAGCGGGCCATTGACGGTTTGCACCTGCAACTGGGTCTGCGGGTAGCTGAGCAGGAACAGGCAGATCCAGCTGACCCACAGCACCCACCAGGTCACGCTCTGTGCGCCCCAGCGGTCGGACATCCAGCCGCCCACAGCGCGCAGCACGCCACCGGGCAGGGAAAAGCACGCGGCCAACAGCGCGGCGCTTTGCAGGCTGAAGCCGTATTCCTGCACGTAGTACTTGGTCGCCCACAGCGCCAGGGCCACGTAGCCGCCGAACACAATCGAGTAGTACTGGCAGTAGCGCCACACGGCCGGGTCCTTGAGACACAGCAGTTGCTCGCGCAAGGTCGCGCCACCGGCACTGCGGTGGGCCTTGTTCTCGCTGGTGAGGAACCAGAACAGCAGCGCGGTGATAAACAGGATCGCGCTGAACACTTTCGGCACCAGGTGCCAGGTCCCCAGGGCAATCAGGGCCGGCGCCAGAAACTTGGTGACTGCAGCCCCCGCGTTGCCGGCGCCGAACACGCCCATGGCAAAGCCCTGGTTGTCTTTGTCGAACCACTTGGCGACGTAGGCGATACCCACCGAGAACGAGCCGCCGGCCAGGCCGACAAACAGCCCCAGCACAAGGAATTGCCAGAAAGCGGTGGCGTAGGTGATCAAGTACAGCGGCAGCACGCAGGTGAGCATCAAGACAAAGAACACGATGCGCCCGCCGAAGCGGTCAGTCAGCAGGCCCAGGGGCAGGCGCACCAGGGAGCCGGTCAGTACCGGGGTGGCGGCCAGCAGGCCGAACTGGGTTTCGTTGAGTTGCAGCAGCTCTTTGATCGGCACGCCGAGGACGGCGAACATCATCCAGACCATAAAGCACACGGTGAAGGCCAGTGTACTCATGCCCAGCACCAGGCCCTGTCTTACACGGGGTTGAGTCACGGTTTGCGCTCCCAGAAGTGATTCCATGAGCGCAGGTTAGGGGCGAGGCCCTCCAGGAACTTGACCCAGATCAACGTCCGCCTGGGGGGTATTGGCCTATGCTTAGCCCGTCTACCTCTAAGGAGGTAGGCCCAATAACAAGAGAAAGTCTTTATTTATCAATGGATTGATCTCTTGTGCCGGCTTTTTCCCGTGGGAGGGTCCGCCGGCAACTCTTTAGAGGTAGTGCGCCAGGGAATGCACAATTCAATGCTGTTTCCCGTGCCAGGTGCCGTCATGCTGCTGTTCTTACCCCTTCGATTACGCCGTGATGTTTAACTGGCTGCGCAGCTCCCTGCCCGCACGCGCCGGTGTCGCGGTGATCCTGATTGCAATCCTGGCCCTGGCCAGTTCCCTGAGCGCCGGGCTGATCGCCTGGTTCAGCCAGGGCGATGGCGCGGCCATCAACACCGCAGGCTCGGTGCGCATGGAGACCTACCACCTGAGCTGGAAGCTCGCCGACCATGCCCCCGCCAACGAGATCCAGGCCATCACTCAAAGCCTGCAACGGCGCCTCGACAGCCAGTCGCTGAAAGCAGTACTGGAAGACGGCCCCCACAGCGCCTTGCAACAGAGCTACCGGCAGATCCAGCAACACTGGAACCAGGAGCTGCGCCCGGCCATCGAGCGCGACGACGGCGCCCTCTTCCGCGAACGCGCGCCGGCCTTTGTCGAGCAACTGAACCAGTTCGTCAGCCTGTTGCAGCAACAGAGCGAGCACAAACAAGGCTGGCAACAGTTGATCCAGGGCCTGGCGCTGTTCAGCACGCTGATCATCCTGCTGCTTGGGCTGTATGAATTGCAGTACGGCGTGGTCACCCCCTTGAAGGAACTGGTGGACGCCACCCGGCGCTTTCGTGAGGGGGATTACCAGACCCGGGTCAATCACCGCTCCCAGGATGAGCTGGGGCAGTTGGCCCTGAGCTTCAACACCCTGGCCGAAACCATCGAGCAGTCCCACCGCACCCTGGAAAGCCAGGTGCAGCAAAAAACCCTCAATTTGCAACAGGCCAACGCCGCCCTGGAATTGCTCTACGAGAGCAGTCGCAGCCTGGCCACGCGCCTGGCCAACGCCGAAGGTCTCGACGAGTTGATCCGGCGCTTCCAGAAACGCCTGCCGGGCCTGCGCCTGTCGCTGTGCCTGCAAGGGCACTTCCTCGCCCCGGCGCAACAGATGCTCGCGCTGCACGGCGGCAACAGCCGCAACGTCTGCGCCATTGGCGATTGCGCCACCTGCGAGCGCCATCACGTGGCCCCGCCCCAGGTGTTCAGCATCAGCAACCAGGGCGCGGAACTGGGCGAACTCAAGGCGCACTTTGTCGACGGCCATGCGCCCCAGGCCTGGGAGCAACAACTGATCCAGGCCCTGGCCAACCTGATCGGCACCTCGCTGTCCCTCAAACGCCAGCGCGAGCAGGACCACCGCCTGCTGCTGCTCGACGAACGCACCATCATCGCCCGCGAACTGCATGATTCCCTGGCCCAGGCCCTGTCCTATATGAAGCTGCAAGTCAGCCGCATGCAGACCCTGCTGCGCCGCGACGAACCCAAGGCCACCCTGGAAACCGTCACCGGCGAACTGCGCGAAGGCCTGAACAATGCCTATCGGCAACTGCGGGAGCTGCTCACCACCTTCCGCCTGCAAATTCACGATGCCGGGCTGGTCCAGGAGCTAAAAGACACCGCCGAGGAATTCTCCCGGCGTGGCGAGTTCCAGGTACACCTGCACGTGGATGCCCTGGCCTTCCAGCTGTCGGCCAGTGAACAGATCCACCTGTTGCAGGTGACCCGCGAAGCCCTGTCCAACTGCCTGCGCCATGCCCATGCCGAGAATGCCTGGCTGCAACTGCGCCAGCATGGCGAAACCGTCAGCCTGAGCATTGAAGACGATGGCCGCGGCTTCAGCGAGCCGGTGGACCAACGTGAACACCACGGCCTGACCATCATGGACGAACGCGCCCGCAGCCTGCACGGCCAGCTGGACATTTCCTCCCGCGAGCCCCAGGGCACCCGGGTGCACTTGCTGTTTCGCCCGGAATTTCTCGGGCCCTCCCTACAAGAAGGTAGCTTGTCATGAACACGGCGCTCATCAACCCATCAGTCCGCCACCGCATCCTGCTCGTCGACGACCATCCGATGATGCGCCACGGCATGCGCCAGATGCTCGAACTGGAAGATGACCTGCACGTGGTGGGCGAAGCCGGCAATGGCGAAGAAGCCCTGGGCCTGATCGAATCGCTGCAACCGGACCTGGTGCTGCTGGACAACAACATGCCGCAGATGAACGGCCTGGAAACCCTGCGCCGCCTGCGGGCCATGGCCTATGGCGGCAAGGTCTTGCTGTTTACCGTGTCCGATGCCGAAGACGACATCCGCGACGCCCTGCGCCTGGATGCCAATGGGTATCTGCTCAAGGACATGGAGCCGGAGTTGCTGATCCAGTACATCCGCGATGCCCTGCACGGCGCCCTGGTGATCAGCCCCGGCCTGACTCGGGTGCTGGCCCAGGCCCTGCGCTCGCCCCAGCCCCATGCGGCGGTGGAACTGACCGAGCGCGAGCGGCAGGTGTTGAAGACCATTGCCGGGGGGTATAGCAATAAGGTGATCGGGCACAAACTGGGGATTACCGAGGGCACGGTGAAGGTGCATGTGAAGAACTTGCTGCACAAGCTGGGGTTGCGCTCGCGGGTGGAAGCGGCGGTGTGGGCGATGGAGCATTTGCGTCAGGCTGGGTAGGGACTGATGTACCGCCATCGCAACAACGGATCTGTACCCCACCCCAAACATGGCCATCGCCAGCCACCCAACGGCGACAGTCAGTTACGTCACCGCACTTTCACCGTCAACGCCCCCACACTCGCCAGGACAATCACCGTCCCCACAATCACCATCACCGAAGGCCGCTGCGCCAATATCACCCACGCCATCAGCATCGCCACCGGCGGTATGAGATAAAGCGCAATCGCTGCCCGACTGACCTGGCTATGCGTCAGCACATAAGCCCAGGCCAGGTACGCCAGCGCACTGGGAAAGATGCCCAGCACCAGCACTGCCAGGTTCACCGACACCGAAGCCTGGGCCAACTCCGCCGGCAGCCCTGGCAGATACACCAGCAGCAACGCCGTACCTGACCAGAGGGTGAAACACACCAGGGTCAGCCCGTCGTAATGCTGGGAATAACGCTTTTGCAGAGCGAAATACAGGCTCCAGGACGCCGCCGCCAGTAGGATCAACAACCCATGCCCATCCAGCTCGCCCAAGCCGCGATCCCCTACCGCCACCACCCCGGCGCCGAGCAGGCCGCCGAGCACGCAACCCCACTGCCAGGCCCCGAGCCGCTCCCTGAACAGCGTGCTGGCAAGTAACGCGCTGAACAAGGGCGTGGATTGCGCCAGGACGCTGGCAGCGCCGGCACTCACACCGCGCTGGCCGTAATTGAGGGCGATGTGGTGCAGTGTCACGGCAAACAATCCCAGCACCGCAAACAAAGGCAAATCCCGCAGTCGGGGCCGGGAAATCCCCTTGATCCAGGCCACACCGGCCATGAACCCGGAGGCGATCAAAAAACGCAACAACGCCAGGTTATCGGGCGCATAAGCCTGCAACGCGATATGGATGCCGATCGGCGAATACGCCCAGCAGAGAATGACGAAGAGTGTTGCCAGGATAATTTTTGCACGGGGCATGAGCGTTCTCAGGGACGTGGCAGCGCACAGGCACTGCCTGGCAAAAGTATGAGAAACCCCAGCCCCGGAAAAAAGTGACTTAAACTGAGCCCACTCTTCACTCCAGGTGAACCATGGAACTGTCCCAACTGCGCATGTTCAAGGCGGTCTACGAACTGGGCAGCATCGCCCGTGCGGCGCAGCAGCTGCATTGCGTGCCGTCCAATATCACCGCAAGGCTCAAGTCCCTCGAGCAGGAACTCGGCGTCGCGCTGTTTGTGCGCGAGGGCCGGGGTCTGCGGGTCAGCCCCGCCGGCGAAGTGTTTATCGAATATGCGACGAAAATCCTCGACCTGACCGAAGCCTCCCGGCGTGCCGTCGCCCCCGGTGGCGCGCCCCATGGGCGACTGCGCATCGGTGCTATCGAGTCCAGTGCAACCGGGCGCTTGCCACAGCTGCTGGCGCGTTATCACGCGTTGTACCCCCAAGTGTCGCTGGAGTTGAGCACCGGCACCTGGTCGCAGTTGCTCGATGATATCCAGCACCATCGGCTGGACGCGGCGATTGTCGCCGTGGATGTGCAACGCCCGGGGCTGGAAAGCGCGGTGCTGTACAGCGAAGACCTGGTACTGATTGCCCCCACGTCGCTGGGCCCGGTGCGCAGCGTCGCGGATCTGCAGGGCCTGACCCTGTTTATGTGGCCCTCAGGTTGCCCCTATCGCCTGGCGCTGGAGCAGTGGTTGTCTCGCCACGACCAGGTCTGCCCCATCGTCAGCATCGCCAGCTACGGCACGATTGTCGGTTGTGTCAGTGCTGGCAGCGGCGCCGCGCTGGTGCCTCGGGGGATCTACGAGCAATACCGCCAGGGTGCCAACTGGCAAGGCCATGAGTTCGCGGAACTGACGCACATCGACAACCGGTTTTACTGGCACGCCCATGCAGGTTGTCACCCGGCCCGGGACGCATTTTCGGCACTGCTGCGCGAACACTCCCTCTACGGAGCTACCTCCAACGAGGCATAGGCCCCGCCGGCCGCACGCCCTACCATGGGCGGGAGCGGAGGTACGCCATGTTGACCCACCCATCCATCGTCTTAACCCTGCGCCGGCATCATCTGTTCAGTCCGTTGCCGGAGAAGATCTTCCAGGACGTCTGCACCCTGGCCAACCTCAAGCGTCTGCCCGGGCATGTGACCCTGATGCACCAGGGCGACCCTGCCGATCGGTTTTTCCTGCTGGTCAGCGGCCAGGTCAAGTTGCACCGGGTCACCGGCGAAGGCCAGGAGCATCTGGTGGAAGTCATCCGCCCCGGCCAGACTTTTGCCGAAGCCCTGTTGTTCAGCCAGGCCAAGGCGTACCCGGTAAGTGCCACGGCGCTCAAGGACAGCGTGCTGGTGAGCATCGAGGGCCATCATTACCGCAAGGCCCTGGAGGACCAGCCGCAGATCTGCCTGGCGATCCTCGGCACGATGAGCATCCACCTGCATCAACGCCTGAAGGACATCGACACCCTGAGCCTGGCCAACGCCAGCCGCCGGGTCATCAGCTTCCTGATCCAGGAGCGCGATCTGGCCAGTGGCGATGTAGTGCTGCAAGTGCCCAAGCGCCTGGTGGCCTCCAAACTGGGGATTCAGCCAGAAACGTTTTCGCGGATTCTGCATCGGCTGGTGGACGCCGGGCTGATTGAAGTGCAACGGCGCACCATCCGCATTATGTGCGAGGAGCAATTGATGACCTATCAGGCCGGCTGACTTAGAATCGACGGCATTCTTCGCCCGCCTTCCTGACACGAGCGCCCCCATGAGCTTTGATTTCGACACGATCCACCCTCGCCTCGGCACCGGCAGTACCAAGTGGAGCCGTTACCCAGAAGATGTCTTGCCGATGTGGATTGCCGACATGGATATCGCCGCGCCACCGGCGATCCTCAAGGCCCTGCACGCACGCCTGGACCAGCAGATGCTCGGCTACAGCGTCGCCCGGCCAGAAGTGCGCGAAGCGATCATCCGCGACCTGTGGGACAAGTACGCCTGGCGCGTGCAGCCCGATGAACTGTTGTTCCTGCCGGGCGTCGAGCCCGGTTTCAACATGGCCCTGCACGCCTTTGTCCAGCCAGGCCAGTCGGTGGTGTTGCAAACCCCCAACTATGCGCCGCTGCGCCATGCCGCGGGCAACTGGAACCTGCCCAAGATCGAAGTGCCCTTCGAACTGAACGACCAGGGCGAATACCTCACCCCCCTGCCCGCCTTGCGCCAGGCCTTGAAAGGCGCCGGTGCGTTGCTGTTGAGCAACCCCCACAACCCACTGGGCAAGGTGTTCCCCCGCGAGGAGCTGCTGGCCGTGGCCAACGCCTGCCTGGATCAGGGCACGCTGATTATCTCTGACGAAATCCATGCCGAGCTGTGCTTTGACGGGCGCCGGCATATCCCCACCGCGTCGCTGAGCGCAGAAATCGCCCGCCGCACCATTACCCTGATGTCAGCCAGCAAGGCCTACAACGTCGCCGGCCTGAAAACCTGCTTTGCCATTGTCCAGGACCCGCTCATCCGCGAACGCTTCAACAAGGCGCGCTGCGGCATGGTCGACAGCGTCAGCCCCCTGGGCCTGGAAGCCACCTGGGCGGCCTATAGCCAATGTGATGAATGGTTGAAAGCGTTGGTAGCGTACCTGCAAGACAACCGCGACTACCTGCTGGATGCCGTACAAAAACGCCTGCCCGGCGTGGTCATCCATGCCCCGCAAGGCACCTACCTGGCCTGGCTGGATTGCAGCGCCCTGGGCCTGGACGACCCACAGCGGTTTTTCCTGGAACAGGCCAAGGTGGGTTTGAGTGCAGGTGTGGAGTTTGGCGATGACAGCCAGCAGTTCGTGCGCTTGAACTTCGGCTGCCCGCGGGCGTTGCTCGAAGAAGGTATTTCACGCCTGGAACGTGCGCTGAAAACCTTGTAAGCGCCGGCTTGCCGACGCCTGCAAGGGCTGGACTCAGAGCTTGGCGATGGACACTTCGGTGGATTTGACGAAGGCAATCACTTCGCTGCCCACCTTCAACTCCAGGTCGCGCACCGAGCGGGTGGTGATCACCGAAGTGACGATTCCGGACGCCGTCTGCACGTCGATCTCGGACACCACTTCGCCGAGCAGGATCTCCTTGATCACGCCCTTGAACTGGTTGCGCACGTTGATCGCTTTGATGGTCATGTGGGTTTTCCTTTCACTGTTGGGTCAATCCGCACGAATGCGCAGGCCTTTAAAATGCGCCCTCCGCACCAACAATAAAAGGAATAAATAACTATTTATTTATTCCTTTTTTGAATATTAAAAACCCACTGTTGCCGACACCAGCCACGTTCGCGGCGTCGACAGTGTCAGGCCCGGCGCGCTGTCGCTGGAGGTCGCGGCCGACGCCCAGTAAGTGGTGTCCAGCACATTCTCCACGGTCGCGCGCAGGGTCACCGGGTTTTCCTTGACCTTGAAGGTGTAGCGCGCGCCCAGGTCATAGCGTTCCCAATTGTCGATTTTCTGCTGGTTGGCCGCATCCAGGTACTGCGCGCCGGTATGGATCGCACGGGCGGTCAGGGTCACGCCTTGCAGGCGTGGGATATCCCATTCGGCGCCCAGGTTGACGTTGGCAATCGGCGCACCGGTGCCGCGCTTGCCGTCGGTCAGGCCCTGGGCGGTCTTGGTCTGTTCGCTGTCGAGCAGCATCACCCCACCGAGCAGGCGCACGCCCGTCAGGGGCTCGCCAAACACGTTCAGTTCCACACCCTGGTTGCGCAATTCGCCGTTGGGCTTGAAGAAACCCTGGCTGTCGATGCCATAGGCCGGCTGCTTGATCCGGAACACGCTGGCGCTCATGCCGAAGCTGCCCATGTCGTACTTGGCGCCGACTTCCACCTGCTTGCTCTTGGTCGGTGGGAAGATCGCGTTTTCATTGCGCACCCCGCTCGATGGCGCGGTCTCGCCCTGGCTCAAGCCTTCCATGTAGTTGGTGTACAGGGACAACTGATCGGTGACTTTCACCACTAGGCCCAGGGCCGGCGAGGTAGCTTGTTCGTCGTACTCCGGCTGATCCTTGATGCCATTGCTCCAGGAGGTGACCTGGACCTTTTGCAGGCGGGCGCCGAGGGTCAGCAGCACCCGTTCATCAAAAAACGCCAGGGTGTCGGCCAGGGCCAGGCTGGTGAAACGGTTTTCGGTGTGGGTGCTGGTGTCCCAGCGCACGGCCTTGCCTGGGTGGGGCAAAACCACCGGGTTGTAGAGGTTGCTCTTGCCGGGGGTGTAGCGCTCGCCGGCATTGTCGAAATCCATATTGAACTGATTGAGGCTGACATTGAGGGTGTGCCCTACCGGGCCGGTGTCGAACCAACTGCGCGCGCCGACGGTGACGGTCTTGACGTCTTCGTCGCGACGGAAGCTGCGCGGCACCACGGTGAAGTCGCCATTGCTCTGGGTTGCCTGCACGCCGTGGCGCAGGAAGTCGTAGTTGCCTTTGCGCGCCCCGGCTGCGGCATAGACCATCAATGAATCGCTGACATCAAACTCGCCACGCACCGCGCCAAAGGTGTCTTTGGTATGGGAGTAGGTCCAGGACTGGGCGAAGTTGTCACGGATGTCCTTGGCCTTGGGCATCACGCTACCCTTGGCGATTTCCACGCGCTCCTGAGGTGCGTCGCCGGTGCGTTCCTGGCGCCCGAGGTCGAGGGACAGGCGCACCCGCTCCTTGCGGTAGTCGAGGCCGATCACTGTCATTTCACGGTCCACCTCCTGGTGATCCCATTCGGTATCGCCGGACTGCTTCACGCCATTGAAGCGCACGCCAAACTGCTGCTCATCGCCAAACCGCCGACCGATATCCACCGCCCCCCCGAACTGCCCGGCCGAGGCATAGCTGCCGGTGAACTCGGTGAGCGGTGTGTCGCCGGCGCGCTTGGGCTCGATATTGATCCCGCCACCGACGCTGCCCCGAGGCGCGATGCCACCGAGCAAGGCGCCGGGGCCCTTGAGGATATCGACGCGCTCGACCATTTCCATGTCGATGGCGTAGGTCGGCAGCACGCCATACAGGCCGCCGTAGGACACATCACTGTTGAACAGGCTGAAACCGCGCACCGAGAACTGCTCGAAACGCCCGCCGGCCGGGTTGGTGATGCGCACCGAAGGATCGCTGGCAACCATCTCGCCGAGGGTCCGCGCCTGCAGGTTTTTCACTGCCTTGGCGGTATAGGACGTGAGGTTGAACGGCGTATCCATAAAGTCGCCGTCGCCGAGCATGCCCTGCGCACCTTTGCGCGTGACCTGGTCACCGGCGTAGGTTTCGGCGACGGGTGTGTTCGCGGCCCCGAGAATCGAGGTGGCTGGCAACTGGTAGGTACCGCCCTGCGGCGCGGGGATCAAGGTGTAGGCACGCTCACCCACCGCCTGCAATTGCAGGCCCGAGCCCTGCAGCAGACGCGCGAAGCCTTCCTCGACGGCAAACTCACCGGAGATCCCGGCGCTTTGGCGGCCGCCGACCAGGGCCGGATCGACCGACAGATTGACCCCGGCCAGCCCGGCAAAGCGGGTCAACGCACTGCCCAGGGTGCCGGCCGGCACCTGATAACTGCGTCGGGCCGCGTCCTCGGCCCAGCTCACAGGAACAAACAACGGACTGGCACTCAGGCTCAGCACCAAACTCAGGCGCAACAATGATGGCGGGACGACGGGCATTAAAAGGCTCTCTGTTTTCGTTCACTTGCCTTGGATGACAGGCGAGCCGAAAAAAAGGGCCACGGTCTTGCGAACTGGCCGATAAAAAAGTGGGAAAGGGCTTGTGTGGGAGTGGGCAAGCCAGCTCTCCCATGGGATCTGCCTGGACAATAAGATCGCGATCAGCCCAGGGTTTTGCGCGGCTGCAGCGTGACCCAATAGCGTGTGCGGAACTGCACCTGCAGCCCATGAGTGGTGGCCAACAGGCTGAGGATGGAGTCGGTGTCGTCCAGGCGGAAACTGCCGGTGACGCGCAAGGTTTCCAGGCTCGGGGCCCAGCGCAGGACGCCCGGGCGGTAGCGATCCAGTTCGCGCAGGAAGTCACCCAGCGCCTGGTTCTGCGCCGTCAGTACACCGTCGCGCCACCCCAGTTGCTGCACGTCGAACGGCATCGGCGCCCCCAGCCCCACAGGTTGCAGCCGTATTTGTTGCCCTCCCTGCACCCAGGCAGCACGCCCGTGCCCGTCGAGTACTTGTATCCGGCCCTTGAGCACCGACACCAGGCAAGCATCCGCCAACTGGCGTACGCAGACCTCGGCCTGGCTGGCGATAACCTGGCCATAACGGTTGTGTACGGTCAATGCCGTCGTACCGGGTACGGTCAGCGCCATCTCCCCTTCGACCAGGGTCAGGCGCCGCGCAGCGAGGTCCACATCCACCGCGCTGGCGGTGTTCAGTTGCAGGGTGCTGCCATCGACCAGCGGCACGCGCTTGCGCTCGCCAGTGGCGGTATGCAGGTCGGCACGCCATACGTCGAGGGGTAACTGGCGACTGAGCAACCAGGCCGCCGGCACCAGCGCAGCCACGCCCAGGGCACGCTTGAGCACGGCGCGCCGGCCCGGTTGCGGGCGGTCGAGGCTGGCCATGGCCAGGGAGGATGGTAAGTCGGCAAAGCGCTGGCGCAGCAGTTGCGCTTTTTGCCAGGCCTGTTCGTGCTGGGGATGGCTGTCGCGCCACTGTTGCAAGCCGGCATGGTCGCGCTCGCCAGCGGTGCCGGACTCCAACAGCGCCAGCCAGTGCGCCGCGGCCCGGGCCACATCCGCTGGGGTACGGCTCACAGTTCCACCAGCAGGCAATGTTCGTAGGCCTGGGCCATATAGCGCTTGACCGTGCGCTCCGAGACCTTGAGGCGCTCGGCAATCTCCCGGTAGCCCAGGCCTTCGAGCTGGCTCCAGAGAAACGCCCGGCGCACCACCGGCGCCAGACCGTCAAGCAATTCATCCAGGGCCTGCAGGGTTTCCAGTAGCAACCAGCGTTGCTCCGGCGACGGCACGCACTCTTCAGGCAGGCGTGCCAAGGCATTCAGATACGCCTGCTCCAGGCTGCGGCGCTGGTGGAAATTGACCAGCAGGCGCTTGCCCACCGTCACCAGATAGGCCCGTGGTTCCTGCAATTGCGCCACTGGCTGGGCGCTGGCCAGCACCCGCAGGAAAGTGTCCTGACTCAGGTCGGCGGCATCCCAGGCGTTGCCCAGGCGCCGGCGCAACCAGCTTTCCAGCCAGCTGCGATGGTCGCGGTACAAGGTGCTCAGGCTGGGTTCTGCGGCGGTCGTTGGCAATACGGCATCATTCATGGCAAGCGAACCCTGGGCGGCGCGAGTGAGTCTCAAATGAGATTAATTCTATTTAATATCCCCGCGCCACACCATGATCTTTTTACCGGGCAGACCGCCGGCTCTCCCTGAAGTCTTTGCCCGCTCCCACAGCCAGGAGGTTCATCATCGTCATCAACGCATCACGACCATCCCTGCCACCAGCACCACCGGCCACGCCAACATCGCCGCCCGCCATCCCCAAGGCGCATGCCGCAGTTCCATAAACCCATCGGCTATCACCCAGGCCTTGGCCACCGCTGCCAACACCACCAGCCACCACCAGCCCGCCGCACCGGACATGACGGTGCCCACGCTGAGCAGCACCAGCCCGGCCCAGCACGCCAGCAACTTCACAACACGTACACCAACGGAAACAGCACCACCCACACCAGATCCACCATATGCCAGTACAACACCCCGGACTCGAACCCCGACTGACGCCCCGGACCATAGGCCCGGCGCCAGCAGCGCAACGCCAACCACGCCAGGATCACCATGCCCAACAGCACATGCAGAAAATGAAACCCGGTCAAAATCCAGTACAGGGTAAAGAACGTGCTGCGCTCCAGGCCCAGGCCGGCCGCAGCCAGGTGCCCGTACTCGCCAAGTTTGATCCACACATAAACCGCCGCCACCGCCAGTCCCAACGCCAATAACCCACCTGCCCGCCGTGGGCGACCTGCAATGACCTGTTGCTGTGCCAACGCGGCGAGTAGGCCGGCCGTCAGCAGGCTGAGGGTCATCGCCAGGCCGGTGGAGGTATCCAACTGTGCGCGGCCCTCGGCAAAGACCTCGGGCCGCAGCGTCTGGGTCACGGCAAAGGCGAGGATCAGAATCGCAAACACCGAGAGTTCGGCGAGGATAAAGAACCACATCGCCAAATCACCCGGCAGCCGCCGCTCAACTGAAATGAACATCAACCACGTCCATCAGGGCCGCGACGGTTTGCGGGTCGTCGCTCAGCGCTTCCGCCAGGCAGGCCATGCAGGCTTCGCGCGGGTGCATGCCAGCGGCAATCAGGCGGGCGGTGAAGATCAGCAAGCGGGTGGACGCCACTTCTTCCAGGTCATGCTGGTCCAGCCGGCGCAAGGCCTGCCCCAGGCGCATCACCTGGGCCGCCAAGGCGCCATCCACCTGAGCTTCGCGGGCGACGATGCGCTCCTCTTCGGCTGTCGCGGGATAACCAAAGCGCATCGCCACAAACCGCTGGCGGGTGCTGGGTTTCATTCCTTTGAGCAGGTTCTGGTAACCGGGGTTGTAGGACACCACCAACATGAACGACGGCGGCGCCTTGAGGACTTCGCCCGTGCGTTCCAGGAACAGCTCGCGACGGTCATCGGCCACCGGGTGCAGGACCACGGCGGTGTCTTGCCGTGCCTCGACCACTTCGTCCAGGTAGCAAATGCCCCCTTCACGCACTGCGCGGGTCAACGGGCCGTCCTGCCACCAGGTGCCCTGGGCGCCGATCAGGTGGCGGCCGATCAGGTCGGCGGCGCTGAGGTCGTCGTGACAGGCCACGGTATACAGCGGCAATTGCAGACGGTGGGCCATGTGCTGGACGAAGCGGGTCTTGCCGCAGCCGGTGGGGCCCTTGATCAGCACCGGCATGCGGTGACGCCAGGCGTGCTCGAACAACTCATGTTCGTTGTTGACGGCTTGGTAGAAGGGTTCGGTCATAGCGCACCTTGCATGGACAGCGGGTTTGGCAGCCACGCTACGGGGGCCTGCGACAACCTGGCAAGCCGTACTCAGGGCAAACTTGATCGCCGTCAAGCGGTCATTCACCCGCCGCGACATAGTCTCTGCTGGCACTAAGAACCTGCGCTCTACCCAGATCGCAAAGGTCTTGCCTGAGGAGATATGGAATGCTGACTCGCAACAAAACACCCTTCGTACTGACGCTGGCCAGGCTCAGCTGCGCGCTGGCCCTGGCCCTGGCCCTCTCAACACAGGCCTTCGCCGCGGCTCCCGCGCCGGCTGCAGCCATGGTCAAGAGCCCCGGCGCACCGGACTTGAGCCAAGCCGAGTTCGATGCCTCGAAGCAGATTTACTTCGAGCGCTGCGCCGGTTGCCATGGTGTGTTGCGCAAAGGCGCCACCGGCAAGCCGCTGACCCCGGACATCACCCAGGCCCGGGGCCAGGCGTATCTGGAAGCCCTGATCACCTACGGTTCCCCCGCCGGCATGCCGAACTGGGGTACCTCCAATGCGCTGACCAAGGCGCAGATCACCAGCATGGCGACCTTCATCCAGCACACCGCGCCCACCCCACCGGAATGGGGCATGGCCGAGACGCTCAAGACCTGGAAGCTGCTGGTCAAACCCGAAGACCGTCCGAAGAAGCAGCTCAACCAGCTGAACCTGGAAAACCTGTTCTCCGTGACCCTGCGTGACGACGGCAAAATCGCCCTGATCGACGGCGACAGCAAGAAAATCGTCAAGCTCATCGACACCGGCTACGCCGTGCACATCTCGCGGATTTCCGCTTCGGGCCGCTACCTGCTGGTGATCGGCCGTGACGCCAAGATCGACATGATCGACCTGTGGCCTGCCGAGCCGACCAAAGTCGCCGAGATCAAGGTGGGCATCGAGGCCCGTTCGGTGGAGACCTCCAAGTTCAAAGGCTATGAAGACAAGTACGCGATTGCCGGTTCCTACTGGCCGCCGCAGTTCACCATCATGGACGGCGAGACCCTGGAGCCCAAGCAGATCGTTTCGACCCGCGGCATGACCGTGGACAAGCAGGAATACCACCCGGAACCACGGGTGGCGGCGATCATCGCGTCCCACGAATGGCCCGAGTTCATCGTCAACGTCAAAGAAACCGGCAAGGTCATGCTGGTCAATTACCAAGACATCAAAAACCTCACCATCACCACCATCGACGCCGCGCCCTTCCTGCACGACGGCGGCTGGGACAGCACCCATCGCTACTTCATGACGGCGGCGAACAACTCCAACAAGGTTGCAGTGATTGACTCCAAGGAGCGCAAGCTCACCGCTCTGGTGGATGTCGGCAAGACCCCGCACCCCGGCCGTGGCGCCAACTTTGTACACCCGCAATACGGTCCGGTGTGGGCCACCAGTCACTTGGGTGACGGTGGGGTTTCGGTGATCGGCACCGACCCGGTCAAGCACCCGCAGTACGCCTGGAAGCAAGTGACCTCGCTCAACGGCCAGGGCGGTGGCTCGCTGTTTATCAAGACCCACCCCAACTCGCGGCACCTGTATGTCGACACCACGCTCAACCCCGACACCAAGCTCAGCCAGTCGGTCGCGGCGTTCAACATCGACAAGCTCGACGCTGGCTACACCGTACTGCCGATTGCCGAATGGTCGGGCATCAAGCAAGGCGCCCTGCGCGTGGTGCAGCCGGAATACAACAAGGCAGGCGATGAAGTGTGGTTCTCGGTGTGGAACGGCCAGGAAGAGGAGTCGGCGCTGGTGGTGGTCGATGACAAGACCCTCAAGCTCAAGAACGTGATCCGGGACAAGCGCCTGATTACCCCGACCGGCAAGTTCAACGTCTACAACACCCAATTCGACATTTATTGAGCTTCATCAACAAGAGGCAAACCAATGAAAAATATCCTGCTTGCACTGGCGACCCTGGGCGCGGCCCTGAGCCTGTCCACCGCAATGGCCGATGACGGCGCGGCGCTGTTCAAGAGCAAACCCTGTGCCGCCTGCCACACCATCGACAGCAAGATGGTGGGCCCGGCGCTCAAGGAAGTGGCGGCAAAAAATGCCGGCGTCAAGGACGCTGACAAAACCTTGGCCAGCCACATCAAGAACGGCACCCAGGGTAACTGGGGACCGATTCCGATGCCGGCCAACCCCGTCACGGATGCCGAAGCCCTGACCCTCGCCCAATGGGTGTTGAGTCTGAAATAAGCACAAGGAGCGCGCCATGCAAATCTCGATGATCGGTTCGGCCATGGCGCTGCTCTTCCTCATTCCTGCGCCGGTGCACGGAGCACCGGCGCCTGCGCGCCAGGTCCAACTGGAACACCTGTTGACCCAGGACTGTGGCGCCTGCCACGGCCTGCACCTGACCGGTGGCCTGGGCCCGGCCCTGACCCCGCAAGCCCTGTCCGGGCAAACCCGCGACAGCCTGATTGCCACCGTGACCTATGGCCGCCCTGCCCTGGCGATGCCCGGCTGGGCGCCGTTGCTCAATGCCGGCGATATTGCCTGGCTGGTGGATCGCCTCCTGCAAGGAACCCCCGCGCCATGATCCGTCCCCTGCTTGCCTGCATTGCCGGCCTGTTGCTCACCGCCTGCTCCCAGCCACCGTTGCGCGGCAGCGGCGACCTGGGCCTGGTGGTGGAGCGCGCCAGCGGCAGCCTGCTGATTATCGACAGCAGCCACCAGGCCCGCCTGGCACGGGTCGAGGGGCTGGGCGACCTGTCCCACGCCTCGGCAGTGTTTTCCCGGGACCAGCGCTACGCCTACCTGTTTGGCCGTGACGGCGGGCTGACCAAGGTCGACCTGCTGACCCAGCGCATCGACAAACGCCTGATCCAGGGGGGCAACAGCATCGGTGGCGCGATCAGCCAGGACGGGCGTTTGATTGCCGTCTCCAACTACCAGCCCGGTGGCGTCAAGGTGTTCGACGCCGTGACCCTGCAACAGGTGGCCGATATCCCGGCCACGCCCCTGGCCGACGGCAAACGCTCGCGGGTGGTGGGCCTGGTGGATGCGCCGGGACAACGCTTTGTGTTCAGCCTGTTCGATACCGACGAGATCTGGAGCGCCGATTTCAGCCAGGGCAACACCCCGGCCATCACCCGCTTCACTGGCATTGGTCGCCAGCCCTATGACGCGCTGATCACCGCCGATGGCCGTTACTACATGGCCGGGTTGTTTGGCGAGGACGGCATGGCCCAGCTCGACCTGTGGCACCCCGAACATGGGGTCAAGCGTGTGCTCGCCGACTACGGTCGCGGCCAGCAAAAACTGCCGGTGTACAAGATGCCGCATCTGGAAGGCTGGGCCGTGGCCGATAACCAGGCCTTCGTGCCCGCCGTGGGCCGCCATCAGGTGCTGGTGATGGATGCACGCACCTGGCAACAGACCGCCACCATTGCCGTGGCCGGCCAACCGATTTTTGTCACCGCACGGCCCGACGGGCGCCAGTTGTGGGTCAACTTCGCCTACCCGGACAACGACCGGGTACAGGTGCTCGACACTGAAACCCACCAGGTGGTCGCGGACCTGCGTCCCGGCCCTGGTGTGCTGCATATGGAATTCACCGGGCGCGGTGAGCAGCTGTGGCTGTCGGTTCGCGACGGCCAACAGGTGCAGGTCTGGGATCCTTATCGCTTGACCTTGCTCAAGACCCTGCCGGCCGAAAGCCCCAGCGGAATCTTCTTCAGCAGCCGCGCGCAAAAAATGGGGTATTGAGATGGAACTTGACGAGCTCACCACGCGCCTGATCGACCGCTATCAACATGGCATGCCGCTGTGCGCCGAGCCTTACATGGAAATGGCCAACACCCTCGGCTGCAGCGAGAAACAGTTGATGGCCTGCCTGCAACGCCTGGAACTGGCAGGCGCACTGTCACGGGTCGGGCCGGTGTTCGATCACAGCCGCGCCGGGGCCAGTACCCTGGCCGCCCTGGCGGTGCCCGCCGAACGCCTGGAGCAGGTGGCCGCGAGCATCAGTCGCTATCCCGAGGTCAATCACAACTACGCCCGCGAGCATCACTACAACCTATGGTTTGTGCTGACCGGGCCCAATCGCCGGCACCTGGAACAGATTCTCGACGAACTGGAAAAAGACACCGGCCTGATCCCTCTGGACCTGCCGATGCTCACCTCCTACCGCATCGACCTGGGCTTTGCCCTGGGAGGCCACCTGTGATCGCGCCGCTGAACCACGAGCAACTGCTCGACCTGCGCCAATGCCTGGAGCGCGGCCTGCCGAGGGTGTCGCGGCCCTATGAAGACCTGGCCGAGCAGATCGGCGCCCATCACCAGCAAGTGTTGCGGCAGATGCAGCAATGGCAGGAGCAGGGCCTGTTCCGCCGCGTCGGCCTGGTGCTCAACCACCGCGCCCTGGGCTTTGTGGCCAACGCGATGCTGGTGCTGGATGTGCCCGATGCGCTGATCGACGAAGTCGGCCAGCGCCTGGGTTGCGCGCCGGGCATCACCCTGTGCTATCAGCGGCCACGGCGCTTGCCGCACTGGCGCTACAACCTGTTCTGCATGGTCCACGGGCGTGAGCGCGCAGCGGTGCAGGCGCAGATCGAGGCACTGTTGCAACAGCACCTGCTCAGCGACCTGCCCCACCACCTGTTATTCAGTACACGCATGTTCAAGCAGTGCGGCGGGCGTTTTGCGCCACCGCCATCCCAGGTATGGGCCCATGGATGAACTTGACCGTCAGTTGATCAACCGCCTGCAACGGGGCCTGCCCCTGGTTCGTCACCCGTGGCAGTTATTGGCTGCAGAGCTGCACAGCACGCCCGACGAACTGCTCGACCGCCTGCACCTGCTGCTCGAAGACGGCGTGCTGACGCGCTTCGGGCCGATGTTTGATATTGAGCGCCTGGGCGGCGCATTCACCCTGGCCGCCCTGGCGGTACCTGAAGCACGCTTTGAACAGGTCGCGACGCAGCTCAACGAACTCCCGCAAGTGGCCCATAACTACCGGCGCGAGCATCACTGGAACATGTGGTTTGTGCTGGCCTGCGGCACCGCCGAAGACCTCGAGCAGACCCTCTCGCACATCCACACCATCACCGGGCTTGAGGTGCTTAACCTGCCCAAGGAGCAAACCTACCATGTCGGTCTGTACTTCCCGGTTTGACGAGACCCTGGCCCAGCGCTTGATCCATTTGACCGACGCCGGCCTGCCCCTGTTGGAAGACCCCTGGACCTGGCTCGCCGAGCAATTGGGGATCAGCGTCGAATCCACCCTGGACCTGCTCAAGCGCTTGCAGGGTGAAGGCGCGATCCGCCGGATCGCCGCCGTGCCCAATCACTATCGCCTGGGCTATCGCCACAACGGCATGACCGTGTGGGATGTGTGCGATGAACAGATGCCGCGCCTGGGCGAACTGATCGGCGCCCAACCCTTTGTCAGCCACTGCTATCGCCGGCCCCGGCGCGCGGACTGGCCCTACAACCTGTTCGCCATGGTCCATGGCCGCAGCCGCGAAGAAATCGACAGTTACCGTGAACACCTGCGCTTCTTGCTGGGCGATGCCAGCCGGGCGGACGAGATGTTGGTGAGCAGTCGCATCCTGAAAAAAACCGGCCTGCGCCTGACCCAACGATCCACGGTGGAAGCTGCCCACACAGATGCTGGATGACCCACCGCTAACGCAGCCTCGCAGGGCGAGACAGCTCCCCCACACAAGGACCACCCCATGCTTAGGATCAGTCATTACCTGCGCACCCTGGCCGGCCAATGCCCACCACCGCGCAGCGCCAAACCGGGCAGCGACCGCGCGCCGGTGGTGATCTGGAACCTGCTGCGCCGCTGCAACCTGACCTGCAAGCACTGCTACGCCACCAGCGCCGACAGTGTGTTCCGCGATGAGCTGGATACCGAGGCCGCGCTGAAGGTGATCGACGACCTGCACGACGCAGGGGTCAAGGTGTTGATCCTCTCGGGCGGCGAGCCCTTGCTGCGCGATGACCTGTTCCAGCTCAGCGCCTATGCCCGCGCCAAGGGCTTTTTCGTGGCGCTGTCGAGCAATGGCACGTTGATTGACGAAGGCAATATCCAGCAGATCGCCGATGCGCGCTTTGACTATGTGGGCATCAGCATTGATGGCTTGAAGGCCACCCACGATGCATTCCGCCAGTGCGAGGGCAGTTTCGAGCGCTCGATGCATGCCATCAGCCTGTGCCGCCAGGCTGGCATTCGTGTAGGCCTGCGCACCACCCTGACCCAGGAAAACCACGCGCAGTTGCCGCAACTGCTGGGGCTGATGCGCGAATACGATGTGCAGAAGTTCTACCTCTCGCACCTCAACTACAGCGGGCGCGGCAAGCGCAGCCGGCAACTGGACGCCCATCAGCAGATGAGCCGCGACGCCATGCTGATGATCTTCCAGCAGGCCTGGAACGACGTCCAGAACGGCGTGGCCAGCGATTTTGTGAGCGGCAACAACGACGCCGACGCCGTGCTGTTGCTGCAATGGGTGCATCAGCATTTGCCGGAACACTACCCGCAACTCGAACACCTGCTGCATGCCTGGGGCGGCAATGCCTCGGGCAGCGGTATCGCCAATATCGACAACACCGGCGAAGTGCACCCGGACACTTACTGGTGGCAACACTCGGTGGGCAATGTGCGCCGCACCTCGTTTCGCGAAATCTGGCTGGAACGCCCCGACCCGTTACTGCTGCGCCTGCGCCAATACCCGCGGGAGGTCGGTGGCCGTTGCACCGACTGCCGCTGGCTGAACATCTGCAACGGCAACACGCGCACCCGCGCCTGGGCCGACGGCGATCTCTGGGGCCCGGACCCCGGTTGCTACCTCAGCAACGCAGAAATCGCCCGCACCCCGCCCACCTTGATTCCTTGCTCGGCACGCTGAACCACCGGCCGCTCACCTGGTGAAACAACCGGGGAGCGCCAACCTGATGATGAACCAAGGAAGTCTCATGCACTCAACCTACGCCTTACCCTACGCGCTGCACAGCCCCTTCCACCCCGGCGAAGTCGCCCTGGTCGGCGCCGGTCCCGGCGACCCGCGCCTGTTGACCCTGCGCGCCTGGAGCCTGCTGATGCAGGCGGATGCAGTGGTGTTCGATCGCCTGATCAGTGCCGAGTTGCTGACCCTGATCCCGCTGACCTGCGCCCGCCATTACGTGGGCAAGGCCAGCGGATATCACAGCCTGCCCCAGGAGCAGATCAATGAATTGCTGGCCGAACTGGCTCAGCAAGGACAGCGCGTGGTGCGGCTCAAGGGCGGCGACCCGTTCGTGTTTGGCCGCGGTGCCGAAGAGCTGGAATACCTGTTGGCGCAAGGGGTGTCGTGCCAGGTAGTGCCAGGCATCACCGCAGCATCCGGCTGCAGCGCCTATGCGGGCATCCCGTTGACGCACCGTGATCTGGTCAACTCGTGTCGCTTCGTCACCGGGCATTTGCAGCGCGACGGTGAGTTGAAATTGCCCTGGGACAGCCTTGCCGACGGCAGCCAGACCCTAGTGTTCTACATGGGCCTGTCGAACCTGGCGATGATCGCCGAACGCCTGATCGGCGCCGGGCTGTCCGCCGAGACGCCGGCGGCGCTGATCTGCAATGGGGCCCGCGTCGACCAGCAAGTGCATCGCGGCACCCTGCGCCAACTGCCGGCCCTGGCCCTGATGTGCGAGCCCGGCGTGCCGACCTTGACGGTGATCGGGCATGTGGTGGATCTGTTTGCCGATGCGCCCCTGCACTACCCCGCCAGCCTCGCGCCCGCTCATCTCGCGCGGCCCAGGGTGGCGGTATGAAGCGCCTGTGGCTGGTGCCGCTGCTCTGGGCCAGCGCCGCCCACGGTGCGCCGGATGCCGCCGCCGATTACCAGCAGCATTGCCAGAGCTGCCATGGCCTCAACCGGGTCGGCAGCACCGGCCCGGCGTTGTTGCCGGAAAGCCTGGGGCGGATCAAGCCGGCCGAGATTCGCCAGGTCATCGAACACGGGCGCCCGGCCAGCCAGATGGCGGCATTCGCCGGTCAACTCAGCGCGCAACAGATCGACGGCCTGGTGACGTTCCTGCAACAGCCGCCCGCCACGCCCGCGACCTGGAACGAGCAGGATATCCGCAGCAGCCACCGCCAACTGGCCGACCTCAGCCAACTGCCGAGCACCCCGCAGCATCACGCCGACCCGCTGAACCTGTTTGTGGTGGTGGAATCCGGTGACCATCACATCGACATTCTCGACGGTGACCGTTTTGAGGTGCTCGACCGTTTTGCCTCGCACTTTGCCGTACACGGCGGGCCGAAGTTTTCCCCGGACGGGCGCTTTGTGTACTTTGCTTCGCGCGACGGCTGGATCAGCCTGTATGACCTGCATAACCTCAAGCTGATCGCCGAGGTCCGCGCCGGCCTCAATACCCGCAACCTGGCGGTGAGCAAGGACGGGCGCTGGGTGCTGGTGGGCAATTACCTGCCGGGTAACCTGGTGGTGCTGGATGCGCGCGACCTGTCGCTGGTCAAGACCCTACCGACGAATTCGCGGGTCAGCGCGGTGTACACCGCACCGCCGCGCAACAGTTTTATCGTCGCCCTCAAGGATGTGAATGAGGTCTGGGAGTTGTCCTACGCGGCCGCGACCCCGAGCTTCGAGCCCCGGCACATCCAGGCCCAGGACGTGCTCGATGACTTTTCCTTTTCCCCTGACTACCGGCAACTGCTCGCCACTTCGCGCAAGGCCGGTGGCGGGCAAGTGATCGACCTCGACTCCGGGAAGGTGGTCACCGACATCGCGCTGTCGGGTATGCCGCACCTGGGCTCGGGGACCTACTGGCAACGCAATGGGCAGTGGGTGTTTGCCACGCCGAATATCAGCAAGGGGCAGATCTCGGTGCTGGACCTCAAGACCTGGAAACTGATCAAGGAAATTCCCACCCTCGGGCCGGGGTTCTTTATGCGCAGCCACAGCAACTCGCGCTATGTGTGGAGTGATGTGTTTTTCGCACCCGGCAACGATGCGATCCACTTGATCGACAAGCAGACCCTGGAAATCGCCCATACCCTGCGGCCCATGCCGGGCAAGACCGCAGCACATGTGGAGTTCACCAAGGATGGGCGCTACTTGCTGTTGAGCATCTGGGATCGCGAGGGCGCGTTGATCGTGTATGACAGCCAGACGTTGCAGGAGGTCAAGCGGATCCCCATGAACAAGCCTTCGGGCAAGTACAACGTGGGGAACAAGATTGAGTTTGCGGAGGGGACTTCGCATTGATGGGGGGCTGGATGGCTGGCGACAGTGCCGTGCCAGCCAATAACGGCGGTGACTGAAGGGCCGCCATCGCGGGCAGGCCCGCTGCCACACGGGATCTGGATCAGAAGGCGTAGGTAGCCCCCAGGCTGAGCACTTCGCCCTTGAGCTGGGCCTTGCCGTCCAGCGACGCCGCGCCAAGGCGATCAACGTTCTTGGTCTTGAGCTTGACGGTTTCTACAAACTGCCGTGAATAGGCACCGTCGATACTCAAGCCCGGAACCGCCCGGATGTTGTAGCCAAACCCCAGGGACGCAAATATCCGATCGCCATCAGGAATCCGCGGGTCACGGGTGGAGTTGGGGGTCGGGGTCTGGTCGAAGGCCACACCGCTGCGCAGGGTAAAGTCATCGGAGAGTTTGTAGTCGCCGCCGAGGGCGTACATCCAGGTGTTCTTGTAGTTGTAGGGAATCGACACCAGGGTGCTGCCATCCGACTTCAAGGTCAGGGCCTTGAACGATGACCATTGGGTCCAGGTGGCACTCACGCCCAAGGTCAGGCGGTCGGAGAACTGGTGTACCCAATCCAGGGAGGCATTGGCCGGGATGTCCAGTTGGGCCGAGGCATTGGCGCCACCGGGATACAGATGCAGGCCTGGATAGGCCAGTTCGACCAGGGTCTTGCCATCCAGCACAGGGGTGGTCATGACATCTCTGGAGAGTGCATCGGCGTAGATATTGTATTTGCCCTCCAGCTTGTTCTTGATCTTGGCGTGGTAGTTCAGGCCCAAGGTATCCCGGGAGGTCGGCTTCCAAGCCATACCGGCAAACCAGCCCAGGGAAGTGTTGTCGACTTTGACCCGCATCAATGCCAGGCCCTGGCCGGCGGGAAACGGCGTGTAGCCCAGGTCCGGTGACTGCGCAGCGGCGGCGTAGAGGTCAACGTTCTGGCTTACAAAGCCTGCGGTGTGCTGCAAAATCCCCCCGCCACCGATGGAGAACTGATCATTGACCTTGAACGACAGCGAACCGGTCAGGCCCACGGTTTCGATTTTGGTGTCTACCGCAAAGTCCCGGCCCTTCCAGTCCTCGTCCCACGTCGTGCGGGCCCCCATGGGCACCACTTGGCTCAGGCCAAAGGCAAAACGCTCGTTGATCGGGATAACCGTAAAGCCCGTCGGTGCCCAGGCTTCAAACCCACCCTGGCCACCGTCTCCGGTGCGCGGCGTCGAGGTCGGCAGGCCGGTATCAGGATCAAGGACCGTAATGGATGCGGGATTGCCCGCGTAGTCATACGCCGAGCCTTTGTACTTGATGTCGACATTGGCGTAGTTGAGGGTGAACTGCGAAACGGGCCGGTCGATAAAGGCCATCGCCGCCGGGTTGTTGAAGGCCGCTGATGGGTCGTTCCTGAACAGCGAACCGCCACCGAACGCCCGGCCCCAGCCTGCGGTGTTGGCAGTCGGCGTCATGAACCCGCCGGCCTGGACCGGGCACGCCGCAACCGTCAGCCCACCCAACACTGCCAGGGCAAAGAATGCCAGGACCTGCTGTTTGTTGTGTTTCATGCACCACTCCGTCGTATCGTTACCCACCCCAGCAGGTGCCTCGAATAAGGCACCTGCCTTTCACGGGTGATCAGCCCTTTGCACTAGCAAGCGCGATGGCTCAAGGCGCCACGCTCAGGCTCGGGACCTTGACGGTCAGGGACTGGACGGCGCAGTTGCCGGAAAGCGGCTGGTTTTTACCGGTCAACGTGCGAGTCGCCTGGTTCCACTCGCCATTGAGGGTACCCGGGCCGCAGTTGGAGGAAGGGAACGCCACGGTCCAACCCACGTTTGAGACGGTGCCGCTACCGATGCCGGTGCTCGCGTTATAGCTGGTCGCGGTCAATACCCAACCCGGAGACGGAACGTTTTTCATCTTCGGCAGATTGCACAGGCCACCGCCAGTGAGCGTTGCCGAAGTGATGGTGGCTACGCCTGCGGATACATTGCCGCCGAAAGTGACGCCGCAGGTAATGGGAGCCCCGAAGGAAGATGGCGACGTTACAACAATCGTGCCTGCCTCAGTGGTAAATGGACCTTCCGGGATAATCGACACGGCGCTGGCCATGGAAGCCGCCCCGAACAACAGAGCAAACGAACTTACACGAACGAGGGCTTTCAAACTTTTCATTATTTTTCCTCACATGGATGGCGAACTATTTCGCCGGGGTAATGGCCATGAGCAAGAGTTCACATTGAAGCTGTGACACCCCCTCTCCGACCAAATCTCAATTCAAATAACGGCATTAAATCGCTTATCAATCCAGGAACCTTTTTAAACTTATAAAACCCCGAGCGGCTCTGTTTTATTACCACTCGTTAGTTTCTGGCTTGCCGAACACTTACATAGGGCGCGCTGCATCTTTATTTAACGCCACATACACTCAGTAACGTCCCTAACCCCAAGGCAGACAAATTTCTGGCAATAAGCGTTTGTGAGCCCCATCGACTCCGAAAAAACCCACGACATTCAGATCAAGCCAGACGATGCTGGTACTGCTACACCCACTCCAGGAGCCTTGCCGGGTGGGCATTGGCGACAGGTCGATACTGCAGGACTTGATTAGCCCTTTGCCAACACCTTCCATAAAGAACATAGATACAGAGCAGTGCCGACATCAAACAAGGCCCCAAGCAAGTACGAAAACTTAAACTAGAAAATTGCGCCTAAAAACATTGCAGACAAGTCAATCGCCTCCACAAGAGCCTATATTTAGAAATTTCTTTTTAAAACTCGTATCAAATAATCTACCTGAAAAAATTACTTACGCCAGAGGGGCACCCTCCATTTACGAGAAGTCCTACGCAACAGCTTTATACTCGTAGGAAAGTCGAATAACTCGAACCACCGGCCAACTTCGGCGCAAGCGCCAGCGCACGGGAAGTCAAGGCACAATATAGAGTGGAATTATTTGCAGGACTTATTTGTAGGATCAATGCAAGACGTGGCTATGCACCGGCCTCATCATTCATCTTGACTGCCCGCTCGCGAACAAATCGTTGCACCGCGTCGCCGGGCAACGCTTTGCTGAAATACCAGCCCTGGATAATCAACTCCGCCCCGGCGTGCCCCCTGCCCGACTGGAGGAAGGCCAACTGCTCAGCGGTTTCCACCCCTTCCACCACCACCCCCAGGTTCAGCGCCTCACAAAAGCGCAGCATGCCGGTCAAGACCTGCGCGCCCTTGGGGTCCTGCTGGGCCACCACAAAACTGCGGTCGATCTTGATGAAGTCCACCGGGAACTGGTGCAGGTAACTCAGCGCCGAAAACCCCGTGCCAAAGTCGTCGATATAGACCTTGGCACCAATGGCCTGCAGCTTCTGGATCATCTGCCGGGTCGCCTGGATATCGCCCACCAGCGCATCCTCAGTGATCTCCACCGACACATGGCCGTGGGCCAGGGAGAGGATGTCCACCAGTTGCCTGCCATAGGCGGGGTTCGTCAGGGTGGCGCTGGAGACATTAATGGTGATCGGTAGGGCAAAGCCGATTTTCTGCCACTTCTGGTACTGACGCACGGCCTGGGAGGCGACCCACACGTCCACGTCCGGCATCAACCGGGCCTGGGCCAGCCACTGGAGGAACTCCCACGGCGAATGCACCTTGCCCTGGCTATCGCGCGCGCGCATCAGCGCTTCACAGCCGGTGCACAAACCCGTCAGGGAGGACACCTGGGGCTGGTACTCCAGGTAGAACTCGTAGTCGCTGATCTGCTGGATCCTGCTCAATGCACTGGCCTGGCGTGCCAGCGCCCGGTGCGCGGTCAGCACTGGGTCCAGTTCCAGCAGACGCCCTTTTTCTTCGAGCCCGCGAAAGGTCATGTCGAAAGACTTGAGGTAAACCGTACCGCCCTCCACCGCCTGCCGATGAATCGCGCGGACATAGGGCGCATAGACCAGTATCCCGACTCCCAGCAGCACCAGTTGCAGCGCCACCGCAGCCAGATCGCCCTGGGTACTCAGGTAGGCGTTGAGCAGCACCGGCGCGGTGAACGGCACGCTGGCCACCGCTGGCGAGACCCAGCCGGCCTGCACCACCAGCAATGCCAGCACCGTATTGATCACCGGCACGGCTAAAAAAGGGATAAACAGGCGCGGGTTGAGAATGATCGGCAAGCCAAACAGCAGCACTTCGCTGACGTTGAACAACGACAGCGGCAGGCTGGCCACCGCCAGCAACCGCATGGACTGGCTCTTGGAAAACAGCAGAATCGCCAGCAACAGGCACAGGGAACCGCCAGCCCCGCCAATAAAGGCAAAGCACCCCAGCAGACCGCCATTCAACGCATACAGGACGGGCTCGCCCGCCGCCAATGCCGCGCCATTGAGTATCACGGCCTGGTCCAGGGCATCAAACAGCGGCTGGATCGCGTACACGCCATGGATGCCAAAAAACCACAGCAGCGAATTGATCGCCGTGACAAACACACCGGTGCCATAAGGGGACTGCAGCGTATCGAGCATCACCGGGCCCTGGAACTGCGCCACATGAGCAACCTGCAACAGCAACGACAACGTCACCACCAGTAGCAATGCGGTGATTGCTCCCGGTACCACCATGTTGATCGTACCCCTGAGGTTGTGTCCCACCAGGTCTGCGTTGACCAAGCGGGTCCAGCGGTAGCGATGCAGCCAGGCAATCACCGGGACATTGATCAACGGCGAGGCGATGGCAATAAACAGGACAAAGGTTGCCGACGCACGTGGATAGTCCCGCAGGACAAAGGAGGCAATGACCACGTGTGCCAGGCACAAAAACGCTACTGGCAACTGCGCTAAGCGGTGCTGGATTGCCAGCATATAGCCGATGGAAGCGGCCACCAGCAGCGGGATCACGGAACTGATCTTGGCATGCAGGCCGGCCAGGAATGCCACGACCGGCGATGGGAAGTCGAGAATGCGGGCGCATTCGGACAACAGCAGAAAACCCGCCGAGACCAGCAAGCATGGCAAGATCCATAACAGGCCTTCCCGGATGGCTCGCAGCGACTCCGTACTGGCCAGGGCTGCCAGGCGTTGGGTGAAGAACAGCTTGAACAGCGTCTGCGCCATGACTATCTCCCTGCCCTCGGGCCATCACACCGGTCTTCAACGAGGGCTTAACGCTACACGGCCGGGCCCCGAAAATGAAAGGATTTTGCCGCGTTTGGCATCGATGCGTCGTCCTGGGATACCAGCAGACGTGCAGACAAGGGTGTAATTTCCTACGCTTTTTGAAACAATACCGTGCGTGAGGGCCTTGCTGCCCACGCGGGTACCGCAGGTTTTCGGAACCAACTGCCACCCGCTCCTGTCATGAGCTGTACGGGTCTGTCGACCCGCAGGCCGGCATCGAATGACTCGATCCGCAGGCCACGTTTACACCCGCAGGCATCGGTACGCCGACTGACCCAGCGTTCTCAGGGAGATGTATTGAACATGCAACGCAGGCTTACAAATCGTGCGCGACCTCTGGTTTTCACCGTAGGGCTTTGGTTGTGTGGGGTCGCTGTACTGTTTTTGATCAAGGCCGCCGTTGAAGCCGTCGAAGGGCCTATCAGCAAAACCTGGATCGACTTGACCCTGGTGCTGACCGCCTACCTGTTTTTTTTCTTGTTGGATCCACTGCAACAGTGGACAGCCAATCGGCTGCGTAAACGCGCCCGACGCAAAAGCCGTTACGAACAAGCCTCGTCCTGAGGTCGCGCAACCTGTATTTGCGGAGTCCCCCCTTGTCTGAACCTGGCGAAAACCTTCAGCTTGCCCTGGATATATTCCTGAGCCAGCACCCCGATCTGCGCACCGAACTGGACACGCTGAACCCCTTGGCGGCCCAGGCCAAGCGGGAAACCATGGCGCAATACCGGGCCGAGCGCCTGCATGAGGCCTTTGAGGCCGAGGCAGAAGCCCGCAACCTGTTTGCCTGGGAACTGACACTGCAACTGATCAGCCAGTCGCCACAGGAGTTCGAGGCCAAGCGCCTGGAGGTTCACAAGGAAGTGGCCCAGATGGCGGGACTGGAGTGGGCTGAGTATTGTCAGCTGCATGGTCTGGCAGACAGTTCACCTTAACGGGCAGCGAACCAGCGGCCCACCACCGAATGTTCACACTGCATGGCCACTTGCAACTCGTCGAGGGTGATGGTTCGCCGCTGCGGGTCGCCATTGAGCGCTATTTTCAGTGCCGGCCAGCAACGCCGGGGCAGTTGTCGCGGAGGCGCCAGTCGCGCGCCTTGTGTACTACGCCTGCCCAGCGCCAGGTCATACACCAGACACGCTGCACCATAGACCTCGCTACTGGCTGACAGGGGTGCGCCGTCCAGCAGTTCCGGGGCGGCATAGGCCGGTGTCCAGGCAGTGAAGCGCTGTGGGTTCAAGGCCGGCAGCCCGGACAGCGGCGGCGCAAGCGCCTGGGCAAGGCCAAAGTCAAACAGGCGCACCCCGTCATCGCCCAACATGACATTGCTGGGCTTCACATCGCCGTGCAACACACCTTGTCGATGGATGTAACCCAGCGCGTCCAGCAGCCCCGTTGCAATACGCCGCAGTTCTTGCCAAGGCACCCCGCGCGGGCAGTCGAGCAACAACTGGTCCAGGGTCGCGCCACTCATCAGCTCCATGGTGAAGAACGCCACTTCGCTCGCCGTATCCACATCAAACGAAAACACCCGTACCACGCGCGCGTGCCCCAGGCTGCGGGTCAGGGAAAACTCCCTGTAGAGCAGCAGGTGCGCATCCTGTGACTGGGCAAGGCTTTCACCGAGAACCTTGAGTGCCACCAGGGGCCTTGGCTCGCCGAATTGCTCGTGGAGCAAATCACGGGCGCGATAGACAATCCCCATGCCCCCTTCCCCGAGCACCCGTTCAAGGCGATAGCGGCCGCCCAGCAACATCGGCAGCGGGCTCGATATGAGCGGGGCACAGGCGCCAGGCTGGGGCTGGTTTTCCATCATGCTTGCATCACCAGGGCCGTCAGATTATCCCTGGCCTGACCACGCAATGCCCCGTCGAACCCGCGATCCAGCATCAATTCGGGTGTTCCGGGTTCAACGCCTCGCCCATTGCGTTGCGGCAGGTGTCTTGCCATGGGCTCATAGTTGCTCCGGTATGCGGAAGGTCCGCCACGTCGCCATCTCGAACGGGTTCGGCGTGCGCTGGCTGGTCAACAGATAATGGGCTCGCAGGCCGCCGATGTCCGCCTTGAGCAGGCGCGCATCGCGGCCATTCGAGGGTTCGCCTTGCAGCAAGTCAAACAGGCGGAACAGCGACCATGGTCCGCTGTTTTTCTCGATGCCCATTGGCCGTTGCGCCATACCTTCCAGCACCAGGCTGCTGCGCCCGTCCTCGGTATCGGTGGGCCACTGGAACAGCATCGGGACAATCGGCCCGTGGCGGTATTCCATCTGTTGGTCGCCGAACCGCAGAATCGCTCGACTGACCGTGGGGTCCAGGCTGTATGGCGCCAGGGTAAAGCGCACCCCCGGTTCACTCGGGTCATCGGCGAAGAACGCCTGGCGTATGGTGCGCGCCTTTGCCAGTTGGTCCAGCAACGCCCGCGACATCGGCAGGCTGCGGCCATCCAGGCTGCGCAACCGATAGCGGTCGCCGTCCCCCATCACAAAAGGCCGCAGGTCGTCGTCAAGAAACCGCGCCATCACCCCTTGGGGCTTGAAGAACTCGCGAAAATCATTCAGGGCCACGTCGCTGCTGGCATGGGCGCTGAACGGGTAGCGTTGCTTGATCGCCGAAGCATAGAACCCATACACCTCACTCTGATAGCGCCGGTTCAGGTGGCGGTAGGCCTCGTCAAGCACCAGGCGCCAGGTGTCATCAGTGACACCCGCGAGCCAGCCGTTGAGGGGAGCCGGCAGGCGCGCCGTAGCATTGCGCAGGTTGCCCAGGGCGTCCTGTTGTCCCTGCATGCGCCGCTTGACCAGCTCAAAGGCGGCTCGTTCAGGCCGGTTCTCCCGCCCAAGGGCGGCCAACTGCAGATGCACCTGGTTGAGGGTTTGCAGCACCTGGGACAATTCTGGCCCAGGGTTGTCCTGCTCATCGAGCAACTGATGCAGTGATTCAAAGCGCCGCTGCACTGCGCGCTGCGGGGTGTCGGGCAGCCGTTGCGCGACACTGTCCACGGCCGCCTGGGCCACCGGCGAACCCGACTGAAGCACCTCCAGGCGTTCGACAGGGCTTGAAAAACGGGTGTTTTCCCGGACCTGCTGCAGCAACTGCAACAACGGTGAACGGGCTGATGTCAGGCCCGCCAGCTGCTCGGCAATTTCGCGGGGGCTATCGTTTTCCTGCAAGCGCACCTGGGCCAGCGCCGCCCCCCAGGCCTGGGCATAGTCGCTGAAATACTGTTGCTCCAGCTCGACCATCAGTTGGCGCAGGCCCATGGCACTCAGTTCTGTACCCTCCCCCAGTACCCAGTTATCACGCACGATGGCCGCGACCATCCGAGTGCCCTGCACGGCAAAGAACTGACGGTAGCCCTGCTGGGTGAAGAAGCCAGGAATGGGTTGGTCAATGCCGGCGAACACTTGCTCCTGGGGGTCCAGGTGTTGCGCGAAACGATAGGGTTCAAGCTCGCTGCCCTGTTCACGCAGCAGACGGTAGATCACGCCAGCCAAAGGTTGCGCTTTCAAGACCTGGCGAGCCTGGGCCACCAGGGTTTCGTTGAGGGGTGCCACAAAGGGTTGCGCAAGCAATTGTGCAAAATGTGCATTCAAACGCTTCTGCAGGGCAGTGTCGCCAGGGTAGCGCAGCGACCATAGCTCGGCGACGCGATCCATCAACCATTGTGTGTCCCGCCGCTCAGGCAGATTGAGCATCAGATAGGCCCGCAGGCTGAGAAGCAACTGCTGACGGTCGTGCAAGTTGCTGCGCACCTGCTCCTCCAGCATGTCGCTGACCCGTGCCATCAGGTGCTGGAGCAATGCCTGGCGGTAGGCGGTGTCCAGCACCGGGCGGCTCCTGTCACCTTGGTACAAACCTGAAAACTGCAACCATCCCGCACCTTGCGGTGCCGGAAAAACCTGCGTGGCCGCCCATCGACGGTCCAATAGTGGAACTATCGCCACGCTCGGGTCTTCTGCCGCCTGCCGAGGAGCCGGAGACCGCGCCAACTCCCGCAGTTGTTCCAGGCGTTGATGATTCTGCGAATAGCTGTACATCCACAGCGAACCTGCGCCGCCGAGCACCAGCAAGGCAGCCAGGGCCAGGCCTCGCTGGCGCCGGCGGATCTGCGCGCGCTCCCGGTGGTCCAGGCCGGCCAGGTCGACCTCGCCGAACACCACCCGGCTGAACAGGCCCTGGATAAACCGTGGACGCTCACCGGCGCTGGTCAAGTAGAAACCGCGCAATGCGTTGACGCGCTGGTAACGATGGGCAGAAAACGCCAGTTCGGTAAACAGACACAGGCGCTCGCCGATCTGCGCCACCTGCCGAGGAAAATCCACCATACGCCCGCGGCGCTCGCCGCTGCGCTCCAGATGCAGGCGCTGTATCAGTTCCCCGCTCAAACGCTGCAGCACGGCTTCAAATGCCTGGCGCACCTGGGCGTTATCGGTTCCCGCCGTGCCGGGTACGATGGGCTCGCCCAACAGACCGTCGCTGCCCTGCCCCTCCGTTCGCTCGAAGAACTCGACAAAACCGGGCAAATGGTCCGCCTGAGTCAGCACCAGATAGACCGGTAACTCCACATGCAAGGTCTGCTGCAGATCGTGAAGACGGCTGTTGAACTGGCGCGCGGCAACGCTCAGGTCCTGCTCGCTGCCATTGAGTAGGGTATCCACCGACAGTGTCAGTAGCACGCCGCTGAGCGGGCGCGCACGGCGCCGGGCTTTCAACAGCGTCAACAAAGTCGCCCAGCCGCCACCATCGACCTCACTGTCGGCATGGGCCAGGTAGCGCGCCGGGGTGTCGATCAGGACCCCCTCATCGGCAAAATACCACTCGCAATGGGGTATTGCGCCGGCAGTGTGGGGGGCGCCGCAATCAGTCCGGTCCAATGGCAGCTGCATGCCACCCGCCTGCAACAGGCAGGTCTTGCCACTGGCGCTGGCGCCCATCACCAGGTGCCAGGGTAATTCGTTGCGCCAACGTTCGCTGCGTTTGCCATAACGCCGCGCTGCCTTGAGGGTGTGCAGCGCTTCCTTGAAGCGGCCACGCACGTTGTGCTGTTCGTGCTCCACAAGGCCCTTGCGGGACTTAGGCAGCGCCTGGTCCGGGCCGCAAGCCTGTGCGGGGGATTGTGCGGGGGTGCGCCGCTGGGCAAAGACCATTGCCAACCCCCAGGCCAGGAACAAGCCGCTGATGGTCAATAAGCGAGATGTCGCACCGAGCCAGAAACGCTTGTCATCGACCGCCAGGAGCGGCCCGAACCGCCACACGGTCCACGCTAGCAACAGTACCAGCAGCAAGCTCCAGACCCAGGTCAGACCCAAGGCAGAGGCCAGCATTTTGAATAGATTTTTCATGGATCGCTCCCTGCGCTACTGCGGTGTCCGGATGATGTCGGTGGTGGTCGGCAGATAGGCTTTGAGCACGCTCTCGCGCTGTTCTCCAAGCACCCAGGCGAACCCTGAATACATGAGGGCCAGGCCCATTACGACGAAGACCCAGACCCAGGTTGCAGAAACAATGCGCATCGCCTGCCGGGGTTTGCGGCTGGACGGTGGCCGGGGCTCACTGGCCAGAGGCGCGTGGCCGCGCACATGGATGATCTGCCGGTATAAAGCGTCGCGAATGCCGTCCAATTGCAGCAGGCCACGCTCCATCACCCGATATTTGCCTTCAAAGCCAAGCGCCAGGCAGACGTACATCAACTCCAGCAGCGCCAGATGCTTGATCGGATCCCTGGACAATCGCTCAAGCAGCTCGAAGAATTTTTCGCCGCCAAAGGTTTCGTTATGAAAGCGGCTCAACAGGCTCATCTGCGACCAGTCGCTCTGACTGCCCCAGGCCGTGGTCACCACCGCTTCGTCTATTACGCTACACAGCACGTAACGCGCCGCCGTGATCTGGCTGTCGAGGATTGCGGCGTGGCGGGCGCGGGTTTCAAACAGCGTAATGCCCGATGACAACCGATCATTGAGCGCGTGCAGGCCTTCACGGGCCGTGCCGCCCTTGAGCCGGACCACCTCCGACAACAGGTCCCAGGCCGCTGTCACCAGCGGGTTGAGCCCCAGCCTGAAGTGTTCTGCGCCCTGCAAATGGGCGGCGTACATCATCCGGTCCTCAAGCTGTTCAAAGCGCGGTGGTGCCTCGAAATCCGTGATGGCGCCCTGCGCCGGGCCAAATCCATGACGATCCAGCAGGACCGTCTTGTCATCCTGCGGGTATGTCCTTTCCATCGTCATCGGTTCAGTTCCTGATAGCCCAGAATTTCAATTCAAGATCGGCAAACTCGCCGCTGACATGGAAGGCGAATCCACCTGAATGTGCCAACTGCTCCAGGTCGCGGGGGCTGAGTTCGAGCATGAAATAGGTTTTTTCGGCATGGAAAGGAATCTGCCGGGGCGCCACAGGCAACGGCTTGACGCTAATGCCAGCCAGGTGCAGGTTGACCAGCTCGCGGATCCGCTCCACCGGCCCGATTTTCAGGTGCGCTGGCAACCGCTGGCGCAACACCTCCGAATCGCTGCGGGCACTGGCGGCCACAATGAAGGTCGCAGCGCCCAGCAGGTTCAGGTCGTTGACCGGGCACACCAACACCCCGTATTGACGGGGCTGCAGCACCAGCTCAATGGCGTGTTGCTCGAGTACCATCGACAACACCGCACGAATTGCCGCCATCAGCTCACGGAAGCACGGTCCCTGCTCGCTATGTTGGTAGCGCCCATCAAAACCGGCGCGTTTGGTAGCGCTGGAAAACGTCGAAAGCTCCCCCAGCAACGCCAGTAGAGCCTGGTACAACACGTCGGGGCCCAAGCGGGTCTGGTCCAGATAGTGGCGCAGGATCAACTCCGTACGGTTGATCAACTGCAACATCAGGAAGTCCCCCATCTCGGCCCCGGCCGCCTGGCCAGCGTCCTGCAAACGCTCGGCAATCGCGTCCCCGCGGAACGCCAACAGGCTGACCACCTCCTTGAGGCAGGACAGTAAAAAGGGCGACCCATGAAGGTGCATGAACGTCGGCGAGAACAGGCTGTCGAGGGCTACAACGCCCTGGCCGTTACAGTCCAGGACCTGTGCGACTTTGAGCCTGACGTAGGTCTGGACGTCATGGTCGTCGCCAAGCAGCAGGCGAAAATCCGGGCGGGCGCAGGTTATGGCGCAGCGTGTGTCTTCGCCGGCATTGGCGTCTCCCACTTCCACTTCGTAAGCGGTGTAGCGCGCCACTACATCAGCTTGCGCCGGGCGGCGAACCTCGACGGCATTGCCGGCAACCATCGGCAACGCCAGGTACACCGCCTGGCTGCCGCTGTTTGGAGGAATTTCCAGCACCAGCGGCGCGCTCAGGTCACGCATATCGAACAGCGTCCCATCAGGCAGCACGCCACTGGCCTGGCTGACCACCACCTTGCCCATCTCGAGATACTGCGGGTCGATTTCCAGGGTCAGGAAGCCCCAGGCATAGCCCTGTGACAACTGGCTGCGGCGGGCCAGTTGCTGGTGGTAGTAACGGTCGTTGTGCTGCAGATGCTGAGGGCGCAACAACATGCCCTCCTGCCAGGTGACTTTATCGAGCAGCATGTGAGTCACCTGCCTGGGTCGGCTGCCAATCGGCTGCGCGCACGCCCGCTTCATCGAACAACAGTTCGACACGGGTCCGCGAGCCAACGGCCAACGGCACGACATAGCGCCAACGTGCCTGGGGCAAATCCCGGTAGGCCGCCAACACCCCGATGTAGCGGCCGCCCGACGTTGCCCTGAGCTTCAGCGGGACCTGCTCACCAGGGCGCAACTCCCATTCTTCGCTGCTTATCAGGTCCTTGGGCAAGGTGCTTTCGGCACGTCCATACAGGCTGAAAAAATCCGCGTTCTCGAAGGCCACCGGATTGCTGAGCTCCAGCAAACGCACCACGATAGGCGACGGCCGACCATTCAGATCCGGGTTGACCTGATCGCTGGCATTCAGCGTCAGGTCCAGCTTGGTCAGCTTCGAATAGGGGGACAGGTTGCTGCAGCCGGGCAACAGGCCCATCACAGCGAGTAACAGAACAAAGGTGAAGCGTGACATGGGGATCATCCAGAACAAGTACTGTGAAGGGTGGAAACCAGGCGCACCTGCTCCCGGTAGGCGTTGGCAAAGTCCTCGCTCAGTAAGCGCTCACTCCAGCCTTCGTCCTCGACCAGGCGCTGATAGTGGCGCAGGTAGGCGCGCCAATAGGCGCCGCTGGTGGGGAGCCGCGGCGTGTTGCCCTGCTGTTCGAAACGCACCAGCAACTGGCCCGGGGCAAACGCCGCCAGTGCGCCGCGCACGGCGGCACGACAACCCGCGAGCACCGCGACCTGATGCACCTGCAAATCGCGGTAAGCCTGGATAACCGCCAGTTCGGCTGGCAGCCCCTGCCGCTCACCGCCCAACATGGCCTCCAGGGAATCGGCACCGCCCATCAAGGGAGGCTGGTCGCTCGGACGCCCTAGCGAAGCGCTCAACTCACTTTTCAACTCTTCGTGGGTGTGCAGGTTCTGCTGCAACCCTTCGACGGCCTGCCTGAGCAAGCCCGCGACCTTGATTGCCAGCGCTTGCCGCCCTGGTTCGTCGAGCGGGTCCAGGCACACGCCCAGCGCCTTGGAAAACGCCCCCCAGAACAGCGCGTGGTCGTTACCTGCCGGGGGGCTTTCTGCCGCTGGTGCAATCTGCGGGGCAGGCTCTACCAGGGTCGGCACAGTCACATGCTGGCGCTCGACCGTGCTGGTGTCCGTCCAGCGCGTTTCCTCTGACTGATGGGCCTGGCCGGGCATGGCATACAGCGGATCCAGCTGCAGGAACGCGTCATCCGGAATCAGGTTGTCGCTGTGACTCACGGCGCCAGCCACCGCCACCAACTGCGTGCGAATATCAAACGGGCCCATCCGAAACACCATGCCTTGACCAATAGGCCGGGCCTGGCCCTTGCGCAAGCGCACGGCGCTGTCCCCCAGGCAAATGCCATTGCTGCTGATGTCCGTCAGAAAGTACTGATCGTCACGAAAGCTGATCAAGGCATGATGATTGGACAACTGACGGCTGGGATCGGGAATGACCCAATCACAATCGGCACCACGGCCAATCACCCCGCCGGCGCCGTCAAACACTTTGTTGCGGGTCGAGCCGGGCATGCCTTGCCAATTGCCACAGATCTCAAATATCAACTGCATACGGGGCCTCCGGGCTTATTGCGGGTACTGGTCGGGCCGCGGATCTCCCAGCGGCCGATATTCATCGTCGTCAAACACGTAATTTGCCGTACAACCACTCAGCACCAACATCAGCAGAACAAGGACTAATACCTGCCACCGAGAAACAATCATCACGCCTCTCCCATTGAAATAAATCCGTCCGAGCGCAACAGCCGGCGCCTGTCAGTCAGGGCTGGTGTCATTCAGCGCTCCCCCTTGATGCTTCACCGAAAGGGATATTCAGCCGCGCGAGGCGGTACAACAGGGTGCGCCTGGCGACTCCCAGCTCGCGGGCGGTGCGGGTGCGATTGCCGCGATTCTTGTGCAGGCAATCAATCAGCAAGCCACGTTCGACGCGCTCCAGGCGTTGGCGCAGCGTTGCGTCGCTGGCCTGTGTGGAGGACGCCAATGGCAACGACAAATGTTGCGGCAGGATCACCCCGTCGTCGCACAACAACACCGCGCGCTCCACCAGGCACTTGAGTTCGCGCACGTTGCCGGGGAAGCTGTGGCTGGACAGTTGATCCAGGGCCTGGTCCGACCAGGACACCGGTGCTCGCCCCTGGGTCGCGCAGGCCTGGCCCGCAAAATGGCGAGCCAATTGCCGTGCATCGCCTTCGCGATGGCGTAGGGCCGGCAGCTCGATTGGAAACTGCGCCAGCCGGTAGTAGAGGTCCTCGCGAAAGCTGCCCTGGGCCACCATTGCAGGCAGGTCGCGGTGGGTGGCGGCAATGATCCGTACATTCACTTTATGGGCGACGCGGGCGCCCAGCGGGCGTACTTCGCCCTCCTGCAATACCCGTAACAACTTGGCTTGCAGTGACATCGGCATGTCGCCGATTTCATCGAGCAGCAACGTGCCGCCGTTGGCGGTATCGAACAGCCCCGGTCGGTCCCGGTCGGCGCCTGTAAACGCGCCTTTGCGATAGCCAAACAGTTCGCTCTCCAGCAACCCTTCCGGGAATGCCGCGCAGTTCTGCACGACAAAGGCCTTGGACCGGCGCGGGCCCATGGCATGGATCGCCCGCGCGACCACCTCCTTGCCCGTGCCGGTCTCGCCGCGCAAAAGCACGGTATAGGTACTGTCCAGCACCTTGCCGATCAGGCGGCAGGTCTCATCCATCGCCGTACTGTTGCCGATCAGGCCGAAGCCGTTGGGACGCAGAACGTTATCGCGCGCCGAATGGGCCGGCGGCGGGCAAGGCTCCGGTAACAGCGACCGCTGGCGCAGCGCAAACACCGCCAACTGCCCCAGTGTCGTGGCGTACCCCTGCAGGTCGATGCTGCGTTCGGTTACGCATAACAACACGCCCTTCACAGCAAGGTGGCGATGGGTGACGGGGACGCACAGCAACGATTGCCAGGGCGCCGGGCCTGACGGAATAAAAGTCGTGTCATAAATGCTGTCTTGCAGGCCGCGGATGCTCAAGGTGCGCTTGTGCTCCAGGGCGAACTGCAGCAATTGCTGGTGCTGCTGATCAACTGCTGCACGTGCGCCGATATCCCCAGGCCCTGCATCTCGCCGGTATTCGGCAGCCAGCACCAGACCACGGTCGCCCTCATCTGCCAGGTACACCTGGCTGAGCGAGCACTGGCTCAACTGCACGGCGGCATGGGCAAGTTGGCCAGGCATACTTGCCCGATCGCTGTCGATGCCCATGTGCAAGAGCCACTGCACCAGCTGTTCGGCAGGATCAAGCGCCTGTGACAACGGGTTCTCCCTCATCACGCAAACTCACAGATTACGTGACCGTCGCCATCCAGCGTCCCGTGGGCACGCTGCAGATGCTCGTCCCTGGCCATTGCCTCAAGCAGGCGATCGACAACCAGGGGCAATAGATTGGCGTCGATCCATTGATCGACATACCGCGCCCCGCTGTCGGTGTGGGTACAGCGCTCTGCCAGGTAATCGACCAGCCGCGGGCAATAGCTGAACGCTAACTGGCGCTGCAACAAACGCTGAGCCAGGCGCTGTAATTTGCTTTCTACCAATTCCCGCAGCACCGCTCCGTTGATCGGGTAGTACGGCACTACGCGCATACGGGCCAGCAGCGCCGGCTTGAAATGCTGCTTGAGCAGCGGCGCAAGTGCTTCCTGCAACGCTTGTGGGGTGGGATGCGGTGTGGCCCGGCACAGGTCGATGGTGCATTCGCTGCCAAGGTTGGAGGTCATCAGGATCAGGGTGTTGCGAAAGTCGATCTCACGTCCCTCACCGTCATTGGCCCGCCCTTTGTCGAAGACCTGGTAGAACAGGTTCATCACACCGGAGTGCGCCTTCTCGACTTCATCGAGCAGCAGCACCGAATAGGGCTTTTGCCTGACCGCCTCGGTGAGGACGCCACCTTCGCCATAGCCGACATACCCGGGCGGAGCACCTATCAGGCGCGACAGTGAGTGTGGCTCCTGGTACTCGGACATGTTGATAGTGGTCAGGAACCGCTCACCGCCATACAACAGCTCGGCCAGGGCCAGTGCCGTTTCTGTCTTGCCGACGCCACTGGGGCCGACCAGCAGAAACACGCCCACGGGCGCATCGGGGCGGTTCAGGCCTGCCGCAACCGCACGCATCGAGCGATCCAGCGCCTGTACGGCGTGCGCCTGGCCAAGAATGCGCGCCCGCAGATCGGTGGCGAAATCGCGGACCTGGGTGCTGTGCTCGCAGGCCACCTGGCTCAGCGGAATTCCCGTCCACGCGCTGACTACTTCCGCCACCAGCCGTGGGCACACTTCGAAGCTGACCAGGCGCTGGTGAGATTGCTCGGCCAGCAGACTGCCGTGGGCCTCGCACAATTGCTGCTCAAGCACCTCGATTGCCTGCCCCGACTGACGAGCCTGGCTCACCTGTATGCGCAGGGCCAGTATCGCTTCGGCCATCTCGCGCTGGCGCGTCCAGCACTGCTTGAGGTGCTCGTGTTCGCAACCGATGGTTTGCAGGCGTGCAGCCAGAACCTGCAGCGCGCCCGGATCTATAGGTAACCCAGCGTCCCTATCGCGGCAAAGCGCCTGGTGCTGGCCGGTGCTTTCAGCCAGCTGCGCCGCCACGGCCTGCAACGCCGGCGGGGCTGTCACCAGGCTGATGCGCACACGGGCGCAGGCCGTATCGAGCAGATCCACGGCCTTGTCGGGCAACTGTCGCCCCGCCAGGTAACGGGCAGACAACTGCGCGGCGGCAACCACGGCGTCATCGCGCACGTACACGCCATGGCTGGCTTCATACACCGCAGTGAGACCCCGCAGGATGGTCACTGCGTCATCGACACTGGGCTCCTGGACATGCACCGGCTGAAAGCGCCGGGCCAATGCCGGATCCTTTTCGAAGTATTTCTTGTACTCCGACCAGGTGGTGGCGGCGATGGTACGCAGCTCGCCACGGGCCAGCGCCGGCTTGAGCAGGTTCGCCGCATCGCCGCTGCCGGGCGCGCTGCCGGCACCGATCAAGGTGTGTGCCTCGTCAATAAACAGGATCACCGGCACCGGTGAGGCATTCACTTCGTCGATAACGCCCTTGAGCCGCCGCTCGAACTCGCCCTTGATGCTGGCACCGGCCTGCAGCAGCCCCATGTCGAGGACCAGCAGGCGCGTATCCTTGAGCACTGGCGGCACTTGCCCACAGGCGATCTGCCGGGCCAGACCCTCGACCAGCGCAGTCTTGCCGACACCGGCCTCACCGACAATGATCGGATTGTTCTTGCGCCGACGCGCCAGGATATCGGTCAGTTGGCGGATTTCTGCGTCGCGGCACAATACCGGGTCAACCCGCCCCTCTAAGGCTTGCTGAGTCAGATCATGGGTGAAGCGCTGCAACAACGACTCATTGTTGGCGCCGGCTGTCCCACGGGAACCCTCAATCTCGGCGCTCAGGGCGAATTCAAGCAGGCGCTGCGCATCGAGGCGCGCCAGCAGCACCTGATAACGACTGCCTGCGTGAGACTGTGGGTTACGCAGCAAGGCGAGGATCAAGGCTGCGTCACCGACCTGGGATTGCGCCAATTCCAGTTGGGCAACCACCAGCGCTTGCTGCAACCATTGCACCAGCAACGGCGCAAACACCGGATTGCGTGAAGTGCCCTGGCCCACCCTGGGCTGCAGGGTGGCTTGCAACTCGCCCTGTTCGACACCGGCATCTTGCAGCGCGCGCACCAGCAATCCTTGCGGGTGCTCCAGTAGCGCCAGCAACATGTCCTCCACCAGGACTTGCGTCCCGCCCCGGGTCACACAGCGTTCGGCGGCACGCTCCAGGTCTCGGCGAGTGTGTGTCGTCAACACGCGAATCAGTTGTTGCAAGTCCACATTCATCATCGTCATCCGTTTCTACCGAGTTTATTGGCCAGGGTGAGCACGCCATCCGCGCGCGCCTGCCCCATCCAACTGGTCCATCCCAGCCGGCACACATTGCGCTGGCCTATATGCAGCGCCCGCACCTCCTCAGTACGCAGCACCAGACGCAGGTCATAGTCCAGCGGATCGCGCACGGCGAAACGCACCAGCGCGCCGAACGGAGAGTGGCTTGCGCCGGTGGGCAGAAAATCATGAAACCGCTGCCAGTCGAGGTTCTGGATATGCACCCTGAACTTGCCGGCACGGTCGACGACCTGCCGCCCCAGGACCAGGTTCTGGCCCAGAAGGCTGCTGGCCTGACCCAATTGGTTGCGTTGCCTGCGGGCAATCACCACCTTGCGCTTGACGCACTGTTCGATCAGCAACTGCGGGTGCTTGAAGTAGTAACGCAGCACCGTTTCGATAAGCGCCGCCGAATGGGCGCGCATACCCAGCAAGCCCAGGTAGGGCAGCAGGCGCTTCCAGTCCAGTTGCGTCGCGCCCCGAACGGCACGGCCGCCCAGGCCTATCAGGGCGAACATCTGCTCGGAAAACGGGTCGCTGGCTCCCGCCCGAAAGCACGCCCGGTAGCGGTACTTGCGCCACAAAGGCAGCATCAACCGATGCAGGCGGTGGTGAAACAAGTCGAGAAAGTCGCCGACAGGATTACCGCCCGCCCGTTCGGTCAATGCGTGTTCACCATAAAACGCCGGCAGTGGCGAATTCGCCCCCACCAGTCCCAATACGTTGAGGCGCAAACGTGCGCGCAGTTGCCCGCCCTCGACAAAGAACGTCACCCGGTCAATATCGTTGCCGGGAAACCCCAACCCCGGGTTGGCCTGGAACTCCAGGCGTTCATACAGCGCCTCATCGCCTAGGGACGGATGGGCGTCACGCAAACGCTCGATCACCTGCGAGATCGCCTGGAACAGCGAGTACTCGCGAATGGTCCGCGACAGTTCGGTTAAAGCAGAGCCTGCAGGCCCATCCGGGATGGCCATAGGTACACCTCTCCTTGTGTGCTGGTAACACGCAGTTCGTGATACGAGTTGAGGCTCGCATACAGGGCAAAAAACTCGTTGAGGACCGAGGCAAACACAAACAGGTCGCCCTCTCCGAGGAAGTGCTGGAGGTCGACGGTCAGGTCGATTGCCACACCTCGAATCGGCAAACCGCCGTGTAATCTGTCAATCGGCCGCTGGCTGATCGAGCGCAACCCGCCCAGCCTGCGGATGCTGACTTTTTCCGCCTGGCGATCGTGGTAGCGCGGCAGGTCATAGGTCTCGAGCACCACTTTCAGCGCATTGATATCGCTCAGGGACAGGTAGTTGAGCGACATGTTGCTGATCAGCTTCCAGAGAAAGTCGCTGTCCAGCGGGGGCGCAATGCCAGGGGTGGCTGCCGTGATATTGCTGAAGGACAGGAATTCGGGTGTTTGCTCGCACGCTTGATTGATGTCACCGATACGCAATTTGCGCGGCAAATCATGGTTGGTGCAGGTCATCTCGACAGACAGGGTTTCCTGATCACCGGACTGGCGACTGCCAAAGCTCAGGTAGGTATCCAGCCCGCTGTGTTGCACGGAGGGCCGCTGGCGGATGCTGTAGCACGCGGTCTGCTCATCGTGCTCGAACGACTCGAATGGCACATACGTCTGGTAGCCCAGGCCACCCGGACGCCATCCCGTGACCTGGTCGACGGAGAACACCGCGCAATGACCTGGCGCATAGTCAGCCCCCAGCAGCAGATACTCGTCCTGCCGGCCATCCAGTCGGATCGGCACTCCATCGTGCTTGAACAGGTTGACCACCGGCGTGCAAAACAGCTTCACGTTGTCCAGTGTGGGCTGCACCTGCTCGGGATTGCGCTGGCCAAGCTTGAAGCGCAACTCAACGCCCCGCACCTGTTTGAGCACGTCAACCGGCAAGGTTTGCAGAACATCCAGACCACCGACGTCGACAAACAGATACTTGTCTGGAAACGCAAAATACTCCTGCAGATGCCGATACCCAGTGAACGCATTTGGCGGATAAGGCAGCAATGCCTCTGCTTCTGAAAAACCTGCTGGCTGAACCTCGCAGGCCGGCAGTTGCAGTGACCGCACCTGCCCGTCATGGGCCAGCAGCGGTTCGCCCTGGCCATCGAGTAGCAGCAGTTCGATACCGTGCAGGTGGCGCAGCAGACTCACGTACAGCATCTGGCTGACGTAGCGTTCCCCGGCAAAATGCAAGCGCAGGTGCTCAAGCAACAGTTCGCCCATATGTCCTTCGGCGGTCATCTCCAGGCGCAGGCTCAACAAGGCACCCTCCCCCTGGGCCGAGTAATCCAGCGCGCTGATTTGCAGGGGAAGCACATCCGTTGCATAACAGGTGCGAAAACGGCAACGCTCACCGTCAATCGCCACACTTTCCACCGGCGTGTCCCGCTCGACCGTGACTGCCGGCCCGGCACGCAGCAGCGGTGCGAACTGCAACATGCTGAACGCGGGTAATGGGCGCATGTAGTTGGGCCACAACAGGTGCATCAGCGAATGGCTGAGCTCGGGCAACTGGTCGTCGAGCTTCTGTCGCAAGCGGCCCGTCAGGAACGCAAAGCCCTCAAGCAACCGCTCGACATCCGGATCCCGGCCACTGTCCCCGAGGAACGGGGCAAGCGCCGGATTGCGTTCGCAGAAGCGTCGCCCCAACTGCCGCAAGGCATTGAGTTCGCTCTGGTAATAGCGGTTAAAGGACACCTGGGGCGACCTCGACACGTCCGTTGCCCGTCAGGCTTGCGCAAAACACCACGGTTTGCACGACGCCGTCGATGGTCAACGCGCCCTGGATATCAAAGGCCAGGGCTAGCGGGTCGCGATCCCGTGGCAACGCAACGACCCGTACGTTGCTCAAGCGCGGTTCGTAGGCCGCGATAAACCGCTCGATCAGAAAGCGTGCCTGGCTGAGGGATTCGTGCAGGCTCAGACGCATGTCATTGAGGTCCGGCAGGCCATAGTCGGGCAGCGTCTGCACACTGCCCGCTCGGGTGCTGAGCATGTTGCCCAGGTGGGTGGCCACCGACGCGGCGACACAGGCGAGTGGCGTGCGCCCCGTCGACTGAGGCGCGGTGCCTGCAAGGCGCTCAAGGAAGCCGCTGTAGTGACTCATCTCAGGCCCCCGGCTCATTCTTTATCGAGCTTGCCAACCAGGAACAGGGTGAAATCCGCCCCCATGTATTTGAAATGCGGGCGTACGCTGAGGTTGATGCGATACCAGCCCGGCTCGCCATCGACGTCACTGACGACGACCCGTGCCGCCCGCAGCGGTCGTCGCCCCCGCACCTCGGCGCTGGGGTTCTCCTGGTCGGCCACGTACTGGCGGATCCACTTGTTGAGCTCCAACTCCAGGTCGGTGCGCTCCTTCCATGAACCCAACTGCTCGCGCTGCAGCACTTTCAAATAGTGCGCCAGGCGGTTGACGATCATCATGTACGGCAGTTGGGTGCCCAGCCTGTAGTTCAACTCGGCGGCCTTGCCCTCGGCGCTGATGCCGAAGCGCTTGGGTTTCTGCACGGAACTGGCGGAAAAGAACGCCGCGTTGTCGCTGCCCTTGCGCATCGTCAGGGCAATGAAGCCCTCCTCCGCCAGCTCGTACTCACGACGGTCGGAGACCAGCACCTCGGTGGGGATCTTGGTTTCGATTTCGCCCATGCTCTGGAAGTGATGCAGCGGCAGATCTTCCACCGTGCCCCCGCTTTGCGGGCCAATGATGTTGGGGCACCAACGGAAGCGGGCGAAGCTGTCAGTCAGGCGCGTGGCAAAGGCGTAGGCCGTATTGCCCCACAGATAATGCTCATGACTGCTGACCACATGCTCGTTATAGGCGAAGGTCTTGACCGGGCAGTCCACCGGGTCGTAGGGCGTTCGCAGGAGAAAGCGTGGCACCGTCAAGGCCACGTAACGGGCATCCTCGCTCTGGCGGAAGCTCTGCCATTTGGCAAACTGCGGCCCTTCGAAATGGTCTTTCAGATCCTTCAGGTCCGGCAGGCCGGTAAAGCTCTCCAGACCGAAGAAACCCGGCCCGGCGGCGGCAATGAACGGTGCATGAGCCATGCAGGCGACGCTGGATACGTATTGCATCAGCTTGACGTCAGGCGCGCTGGGCGACAGGAAATAGTTGGCGATGATGGCGCCGACAGGCTGACCACCAAACTGACCGTATTCGGCGCTGTAGGTATGTTTGTAGAGGCCCGACTGCACAACCTCCGGCGAGTCCTCGAAATCGTCCAGCAGGTCCTGCCGCGAGACGTTGAGCAGCTCGATCTTGATGTTTTCCCGGAAGTCGGTGCGATCCACCAGCAGCTGCAAACCCCGCCAGGCCGCTTCCAGTGCCTGGAAGTCGGGATGGTGGAGGATTTCGTCCATTTGCCGGCTGAGCTTGGCGTCGATCTCGGCAATCATGCGGTCCACCAGTTGTTTCTTGACCGGCTCGCCTCGGTTTTGTGGCTTGATCAATTCCTCGATAAAGGCCGCCACACCGCGCCTGGCGATGTCGTAGGTTCCATCATCGGCCGTCAGGCGGGTCTGGGCGATGATGTCGTCGAGAATGCTGTATGCGCTATCCAGGGGGGTGGCCTGGGCGCTAGGGCTAGTGGTCATAAGGTCAGTGTCCTTTTACTGAGAAAGTCATGGGTCGGGGCTGTTCAGCCCCAGTTCGGCCAATACCCGTGCACGGGCCTGGTCATCGGCCAAGGCGCTTTCTATGGCCTTGCGAAAGCTCGGTGTATTGCCCAGGGGGCCTTTGAGCGCGACCAGCGCCTCACGTAACTCCATCAGCTTTTTCAATTGCGGAACCTGCTCGACCAGTTGGGCCGGGTTGAAGTCCCGCATGGCGTTGATGCGGACCTGGATGGGCAACTCATCGGCTTCATCGGTTTCCTGCAGTCGATTGGGAACACCCAGCTGCAGACTCAAGGCTTGCTTGGCCAGCACCTCGTCGAACGTGTTTTTGTCGATACCGATGGGCTTGCGGTCTTCGACCTTGCGTGTGTCTTCGCGCTGGGTGAAGTCACCCAGGACCAGCAGCTTCAGGGGTAGCTCAACCTCTTCCTGGGCACCGCCTATGGCCGGCTTGAACGTGATGTTGATGCGTTCCTTGGGGGCGACCGAACCTTCTTTGGCCATGATGTTTCTCCTTTGCGTAATGACGGAAAACCTATTGGAGTACCGCTTCCAGATCGACCTGGCACAGCTTGCGATAGACATCGTCCTTGCGCTCGCGCAGACCATGGCCCTGGGGCAATACGTCGTAACAGGCGTACAACAGTTGCAACACCTCCAGGGTCAGGTCCGGTTCCCAGCGATGCAGGCTGCCGTGCTGCAACTCCTGCTCAAGCTGTTCAAGCTGGATCCTGGCCAACTCATGCTTGGCACCCTGGATACACAACCGAGCCAGGCCCAGGCGCCAATAAAACCGGGCACGGTCACCTCGCGCAGCCTGCATGGCGTTTTTGTAGGCCTGGACAGCGGCCTTCAGCCCCTCCTTGCGCAGCAACGGAGCGACCGTCTGCAAGGCCTCCTCCCATGGCGCCGGACCAACTCTGGCAATATTCCTGGGCGGCACCCTTGCCTGCAGGTGGTGACTGACCTGGCTGTCGATCCACCCGCGAGTGGTAGCGTCGGCAAAGGGTGTTCCATCGTGGAAGCGCAATTGAGCGACCCCCGGTAATCGTTGCAGCAACAGGGCGAACTGAATCTCTGTCTCGACCATCGCCAGTTCGGCCTGCAGCGCCTGGAGGCACTCCCAGAGCATGCGCACGCCGTCAAACCAGAAAGGCGCGCCCGCCAGGCTGGCCTCAAGCTCCAGCAACAGGTCGGCGTAATGCCCTTGGGCAAAGCGCTCCTGGTAGCGCTTGAGTTTGTCGGGCAGCAACCCACGCAACGGCGTTATCTGTTCGCTGTTGCTGTCGGGAAGACCAGTGATACCCAGCCAGCCCAGCGTCCGGTTCAGGCGCAAGGCCCGCAGGTCAGTGGCGTTCTGGCGCAGCCACCAGGTACACAGCGGTCGAGCGCCGTCCTGCAGCGTACGCAGGAGCCTGTGAACGTCTTTTTCGTTGTTCACCACCGGCTCAGGCGCCAGCAGTTGGGTCGCGACCTGCTTGACCTGGGCAACCACCCCGCTCACCCCGGATGGCGGCGGATCGTTCTCCTGGGCCTGTTGCAGCTTGTCCGCCAGTTGCCTGCGCGCAGCCAGTAGCAACGGCGCATCGTCCCCCAGGTGCCTGACCCACAACTGGTCAAGGTCGGACAATTGCTCGGCCAGGCACTGGAACAGGGAACGCTGGTGCTTGAGCGAAAAACTCTGCGCCAACACCGGTTCAATGCGCTGTACCAACCAGCCAAAGGCCGCAATGCGGGTACGCTGCTTGAGGGGGTGAACCGTCGCCCAATGGTGCTCACACAGGTCGCGCAACAGGCCGAGCCCGGCGAGCAGGCCGGAAAAGGACTCGCGTTGATACAGAGCCCATGTCAACCAGGCAACCACCCGCAAATCCTTGGATTCGTGACGCAACAAGGCTTCACTTTGGTCCACTACGGACTGCCAGTCCGGCTGGCTGTTGCCATGGATCGAGCGGGCTTTTTCCAGCTCACTTTCCAGCGCTTCGTATCCCGCCGAAAAACGCATATCCTCCCCTGCAAAACAGTCAACCGAAATCGGCGACCGGGCAAGTTTCAAGTAATAAGCAGAAAGTTTGTCTGAATAAACCATGATGGCCGCAGTGTGCTGATCAATGCTCAATTAAAGTAGGGCAAGCATCTATATAAACGCCAACACCTCACTTACTGAATTCCGTTTCCGTGTAGCGACAAGTACGAACCATAGCCAGCTGTATTTTATTGGGCAAGTCAGCCAGGCGCACTTAAGGAGATTCCTACAAAATCAAAGCAGCCCGCAATTTTGTAACTAAGCGTGCTCAACGACCCTCTTCCCACCCAATAAAACAGCCCATTTTATTGGGCGACATACCTGCCAGCACCCTTGCGCAAAAAGCTGCGCACACTTTCCAAGCAAGCTGCATTAAAACTATATATCCACCTATCAACACTGCGACGTACGCTGACCAGGCAATTAACTGCGCACTACTGCGCAAACAAACTCAACTTCAAAGACTAAAGCCCTTCTAACTCGACACCTATTAAGTCTCCACCTTGAACAAGCGCCCTTATTTTATTAGGCCGACTGAAATCCGGCACACTTCTTGTTAGTAAGCAGCGCCCATCCGGCAACGGCGCCCCTCGGCGCAAACTTATCTGTCAGGCAAGGAAACCCGTCATGCCAACACCCGCATACCTCTCGATCACCGGCACCAAGCAAGGTTTGATCACGGCAGGCACGTTCACCCAGGATTCGGTAGGCAACATCTATCAGGAAGGCCACGAGGATCAGATCCTGGTCGAGGCATTCCAGCATCAGGTCATCATTCCCCGCGATCCGCAATCGGGCCAGCCCACCGGCCAGCGTGTCCATAAGCCGCTGATGATCAGCAAGGTATTCGATAAATCTTCGCCGCTGCTCTTCAGCGCGCTGACGTCCGGGGAAATGGTCAAGTGCCGCCTTGAGTGGTATCGCACATCATCCGCCGGTACCCAGGAGCACTACTTCACCATCGAGTTGGAGGACGCGATCATCGTCGACATCCAGTCACGGATGCCCAACTGCCAGGATCCGGGAAATGCGCATTTCACCCACCTGGAAGATGTGCACTTTACCTACCGCAAAATCGTCTGGACCCATGAGGTTTCGGGCACTTCAGGCTCTGACGACTGGCGCAGCCCGGTGGCCGGCTGAAGCCCGACCCGGCGGCAACGGCGTCGCAAGCTGCGATGCCGTAGCAGTCGGGTGTGTCACACCATCGCCAACGGATGCTTGCGGATTGGCGCGCCGAATACCCGGTCGATGGCATCCAGGTCATGCTCGTCAAGAACCAGCCTGGCCGCCGCCGCGTTGAGGCGCACGTGTTCGGGGCTCACGGCTTTGGGGATGGCGATAACGCGGTCCTGCCGCAGTACCCATGCCAGGGCCACTTGAGCCGGTGTGGCCTCGTGCCGACGGGCAATCTGCTTGAGGGTGGGGCTGCTCAGCAGGTCTCCTCCCTGGGCGATCGGGCAGTACGCCATCAACGGCAGGTTGTGTTGTTGCCACCAGGGCAGCAGATCGAACTCAATGCCGCGCTGTTCGATGTTGTAGAGCACCTGATTGGTGGCGCAGGCGGGTGATGCCAGCTCCTGAAGATCCGATACGTCGAAGTTGGACACGCCCCAGCGCCCGATCTTGCCGGCATCGCGCAGCCGCTCAAAGGCCTCAACCGTTTCTGCAAGAGGGTATTGCCCGCGCCAGTGCAGCAGATACAAGTCGATGTGATCGGTGCCCAGGCGTTTGAGGCTGGCTTCGCAGGCCCGTGGGACCCCGGTTTTACTGGCGTTGTGCGGGTAGACCTTGCTGACCAGGAACACCTGGTCCCGGCGCCCCTGGATCGCCTCCCCGACCACTTCTTCCGCACCGCCTTCGCCGTACATCTCGGCGGTGTCGATCAGGGTCATGCCCTCGTCAATACCCAATTGCAGGGCAGCGACTTCCGCTGTTCGCCGTGCAGAATCTTCCCCCATACGCCAAGTGCCTTGGCCGATGACCGGAACCGGGGTACCCGCCAGATCAATGGTGCGCATGCCAACCTCCAGATAAGTGTGCGTTGCCATCATGTGGCACTGCCCGCGCCACAGGGTTCAATGCAAATCCACGGCCACGCGCCGGCCCTCAGCCCACGCTGCGAAACGCACTGGGACTGAGCCCCGTCCAGCGCTTGAACGCCCGGCGAAAGCTGCGTACGTCACTGTAGCCGACCTCTTGGGTAATACGCTCGATGGACAGCCCGGGGTTGCCCAGCAAACCCATGGTCCGGGCACGACGCACCTGTTCCAGCAAGGCTTCGAACGTCAGCCCGTGGTCGGTCAGGCGCCGACGCAAGGTGCGCCCGCTCATGTTCAGGTCACTGGCGACCTTCTCCAATTGACTGCCCTGCAAGTCGCGGGAAATAGCGCGCTCCACCGCCTGGATCAGGTCCATTTTGCGGTGCAACTGGGCACTTTCCAGTTCCAGCAGGCCAAGGGCCTGGCGCAATGCCAGGGCATGGTGATTGGGCAATTGCACGTCGAGCCAGCGGGCCTCAAGCACCATGCGGTTGTGCAGACAGCCAAAACGCACATCATCACCGAACAAGCGCTGGTACTCGGCGGCATACACCGGCGGCGCATGCATGAACTCCATGCGCAATGGCTTGAATTCGCTGCCCACCAGGGTCCGACCGTAGACCATGAGGCTGGCAAAGAACTCTTCGGCGGCAAAAACCTGGACGTCGGCATAGGGCAGCAGGCATTCGACCTCGACCATGACCTCCAGCGCGCCTTCAAGGGTGCGCGAGGTGGCGATGCCGCCGGAGGTGTGCTGGTGCCGTTCGCCCACGGCAAAGGCATCGCGCAGGGTCTTGCACAACGAAATGACATGCCCCAGCAAACCCAGGGTGCCCAGCACATTCTGATTGCCGACACACAGGCCCAGACCCTGCTCAGGCATGACCTTGAGGGCCCGCTGGATCATCGCCACGGCCTGGCGGTAGGAAATGCGCAGCGCCGGGTCGTCCAGGTCCGCCAGGGTAAACCCCAGGCCACGGCAAAGATGCTCGGCATTGGCGCCCTTTTGCGCCACAACCTGCCCCAGGGTTTGCAGGAGAAAGGGCGAGACCAGGGCCAATTCGTAATGTGGATCAACGGTTTTGCTGTGCATGGATCTGCGATTCCCGACTGTATGCCCGGTTATTGTTTTAGAAACATCCTGACAATCATAGGTGCTTGCAAGGCTCGTCGCACTCTGAATGAACGCTGTCCGGCAAAGCCCCCTTATGTGGCCGCCAATACCCTGCCCACTAGGGCGCCAAGGGCTTATTTGTATGGGCCAGGCCCCGGTGAGGGCCGACCTTCCAACAATAATAATGAGCCCTGACATGAATCCGACCCGTGCGCTTGCCCCCCTGCCCTTTGCCCTGGCGCTTATCAGCATCAGCCTGCCGACCCTGGCCACCGAGGGCGGCGTAGACAATATCGGCCCTGGTACCGACGGCTTTTACATCCTGCCCCTGGATGTCGATCACCTGCCGGACCACATGTTCGCTTTCAACCTTTACTACAACCACTATGAAGCGACGAAACTGGACATCAGTTCCCTGGGGGGCAAAGTGCCGCAGGTGAAGATCCGCTCGGACGCGATCATCCCGCGCCTGGATTACCTGAGCCCGTTGCGGGTGTTTGGCGGGCGGTTGGGCGGCTACATCGCGCAGCCATACCTCAAGCAACAAGTGGCGCTGTTCGGCATGTCTGACCAGCGCGAAAGCATGGGTGACACCACCATCGCGCCGATAATCCTGTGGGACCTGGGCAAAAACCTGACCCTGGGTGCCGCCGTGGAAATCACCGTGCCTACCGGTGAGTACGATGCTTTCCGCCTGGCCAATACCAGCAACAATTTCTACACCTATAAGCCCCTGGTGTCGGTGACATGGCTGCCTGACGAGCGCACTGAGCTGTCGATCAAGACCACCTACAGTTTCAACAAGGAAAACCACGCCACGGACTACCGTTCCGGGCAGATTTTCCACTTCGACTACTCGGCCAGCTACAAAGTGACCGACAACCTGAGCCTGGGTATCAATGGCTACTATCTCAAGCAGACGACTGACGATAAGCAGTACGGGCGCACTGTCACCAATATCTACGGCGAAGATGTCGACGATGGGGTGCGGGGCCAAGTGTTTGCGGTGGGGCCGGCGATGTACTTCACCTTTCTCAAGTACGCCAGTGCGGAGATTCGTTGGGCCAAGGAGTTTGATGTAGAGAACCGGCCGGAAGGCGATATGTTGTGGGCCAAGCTGACGATTCCGTTTGCGTTGTAGGATCCGCCTGAAGCGAGGGGGCTTGCTACAACAAGCCCACTTGCCACAGGCCAGTTCCTGCGCAGAAATACGTCATTTCAACCGCTGTAAACCGGCCAACTGTCGACAATTTTGCCGCCGCGCACCGCCAGCAGATCGCCAAACTGCAAGAGCACCGATTCAGTCTGGGTCGGGCGCATGAACACCTGATCGTCGATGTTCAAGCCAACCCCCGGCGAGCCATTGACCATCTCCTGGTTGGAGCTGCGGCCATACAAGCCATTACTTTGCAGCCCCGAAGGCGACTCGAACTCGGCCATCCAGTTGCCACCATAGATAAAAAACGTCGCGCGCTGGTTGCGATCCCACCAGGACAACAACCGGGATTTATCATCCAGCGCCGGGATGTTGACCGCGCCGGTGCTTTTGAGCACTGGCGTGGCGATGTAGGCCGCCGGGACGTGCTCGCTGAGGGATGGCAAATCATAGTGCGTTGGCTTGAGCATGGCGGTGCCCACGGAAACTTCACTGCTCAGTTGCTCCTGCTCATGCATCCCATAGCTGGGGCTGCCAGCGGTGTTGAGCGTCAGGCCGGCATGCCACAGCCCTGCAAACTGCTGGCGGGTGAAGTCGACAAAGCCGTTGTAGCGCTGCATGACCTTGTCGAACAACGTCTGGGGCGAGCCAAGGATGCCCGGCACGCCCATGCCGACAAACGGGTCATAGCCCATGAAGCCGGCAAATTCCAGGTGCCTGGGGTGTGCACTGATCAACCCCAGCATCTGCCCCAGCACCGTGTTATCGCTGATACCGCCGCGGTGCAGGCCCACATCCAGTTCGATATTGATCCGTAGCCGTGTGCCCAGGCCCTGGGCCAGCGCCAGGTATTGTTGCAGGCGCTGTGGCGTATCCAGCAGCCACTGCAATTGCCGGGCGGGGTCGAAGGGCCCCTGATGGCCTTGATAGAACAGCTCGGCAGAACGCACCGGCAACGGCTTGCCCAGCAGGATATCGGCGTCGGGAAACACCTGGGCGTCATGGTTGAGAAAGGGTTGGTGAAACGACATCAGGCGCTGGGTGCCGGCGCGCTTGGCAATGTAGGCCAACAGGCCCGGCGCAGGCAGGGATTTTTCCACCAGCCGTAGGTGTTTACCTCCGCGCTGCACCGACTGCATGACGATGTCGATATTGTGATCCAGGCGATCCAGGTCAATCAGCAGCACCGGACGCATCGGCCCATGGGCTTTGAGCTGCTGGTTCAACTGGCGAAAGTATTCGCTGTAGGGCGAGCCCCGGTCAGCCGGACGCAGCAGCGCCGCGCCCGCCACCAGCAACGCACCGGCGCCGAGGGTGCCGACCATGAAGTGTCTGCGGTTCATCAGGCTACTCCCAGGATTGATGACAGGTGTGCATTAAGGAATTTGCCGCCGGGGTCCAGGGCCTGGCGCACCCGCGCGAACTCGTTCCAACGCGGATACAGGGCCTGCAGGGCGCGGGCATTGAGGGTGTGCAATTTGCCCCAGTGCGGCCGGCCGGCGTATTTCCAGAAGATGGGCTCGATCGCGGCAAAAAAGTTGTGATGGTCCATGGTGTAGTGCTGGTGCACCGAGATCGAACAGCTGTCGCGGCCTTCAAACATGCTCAAGGGAATATCGTCAGCCTTGACGTAGCGGTACTCGATGGGAAACCAGGTGCGCAGGTCTTTTTCGCGGATCAGCTTGAGGATTTCCCGCAGGCAGGCCGGACCGTGTTCGGCGGGCACCGAATACTCCATCTCGTTGAACCGCACATTGCGCACGTTGGCGTAGACCTCGAACGATTCAGCCACACGGTCCTGGAAACTGGCGAAATAGCGCAGGCTGTTCAGCAGCGTGCGGCGGGTTGCGGGGAAGTCGCTGGCATATTTGTCGAGGTTCTCGATAATCGACACAAACTCATTGCCGCCCGCCTCTGCCGGGTCGATTGGCGGGGTTGGCGCGTCGGTGGTTTCGTTGAGGGCGATGGACAGCGCGTAGTCGGAATGTGTCACCACCAGCATCTCCCAATGCTGGTTCTCGCGGGTGTTGTTCGCCACATCCTCCAACAGCTCTTCGGTCGGCGCTATCCATTGGCGCTCACGCAGACGGTAAGGGGCGCGGTTTTGCATGCGCACGCGGGTGGTCACGCCGAGCGCGCCCAACGACACCCGGGCGGCGTTGAACAACTCGCGCTCACGCCCGGCGTCGCAGTCCAGCACCTCGCCCTCCGCCGTCACCAGTTGCAGGCCGGTGACACCGGCTGAGTACGAGGTAAACCCAACCCCGGTGCCATGGGTCGAGGTGGAAATGGCGCCGGCCAGGGTCTGGTAGTCGATGTCCGCCATGTTCGGCAGGGCCTGGCCGATAGCCTTGAGCGCCGGCCCCATGCGTGACATGGGCGTACCGGCGGCGAAGGTGGCTTGCAGGCTGCTGGCATCGTGCTCGAGCAAGCCATTGAAAAAACTCAGCGACAGTAACGTGCCATCTGTCGGTACCAGGGCACTGAATGAATGGCCCGAGCCCACCGGGCGGATCTTGCCCGGTGCCTGGCGAATGATCTGCACCAACTCCCCCAGGTCCTTGGGCGCCAGCCGCTCAAGGGGCAGGCAGCTTTGGGCGCCCGACCAATTGCGCCAGGGGATCAAGCGCGGCGCCCGGGCCAATTGGGCCAGCGCCGGGTTACTGCTGATTGCCAGAAATGCGCCGGCCACCGCCGAGCGCTGCAACAGTTGCCTGCGTGAAAGCACCATTACCTACCCCATTGTTGTTATTGGATATGAACACCGGCCATAAAACTGATCAGCCCCAGGAACTGGTCCTCGGAACACTGCATGCACAGGCCCATCGGCGGCATGCCGTTGTAGCCGTTGAGGGTGTGGTCCAGCAGGGTGTCCGCGCCCAGGGCAACACGCGGGCTCCAGGCCTGGCTGTCGCCGGTCAACGGCGCGCCGGAGGCAGGGTTGGCGTGACACAGTTTGCAACTGGTGTCGTAGAGCTGGGCCAGCGCCGGGTCGGCAGGCATGGCGTTGCTTGCCGTGGCAAGCTGCGGGGGATGTTGCGGTTTGTCGTCACAGGCGGCCAGCAGGCCAAGCAAGGCCAGCAGCAAACCCATGCGGCGGGAGGTCGTAGACCACATAGCCAGCCTCTCTTTTTTAGTATGAACAGTTGGGTTCACACTAAGTCAGGGACGGCGCGGCGTTGAGGGTATTGGGGGACACAAAGGGGGACTTGGGCGGACAGGGTCGGGCGACCGGCGCTCCATTACAGAACGCCGGCGCCCGCAACAGCCGACTTAGAAAGCCAGACCGACCTTGAAGCCGTACTCATCGCGCTTGAGCTTGGTGTTATCGGCCACTTCGGAGTCCGCGTCGAGCTTGTACTCGGTACGGGTGTAATACAGGCCCGCCATCACCGGCAGGTCGCCGTTCTGGTTCATCAGCAAGCTGACTTCGGCGTAGGGATTGGTGCGGTCCTTGAGGTCCACGGTGTCGCTGCCAATGCCGTCAACCTTGAGCTTGGCGCGGCCGTCAATGGTATGGCGGGCGCCCACTTCGACGCGCATGGTCATGCTGTCGAACTGATGGTTGTAACCCACCGCCGCCTTGGCAAACGGCGACTTGTTGGTGAGTTTCATGTCGTAGTCGCCAGAGTCCGGCTCATAACGGGTCCAGCTGTAGCCACCGCCGACCAGCACATCGACAAAGTTGCGCGCATCCAGCGCGGCGCGCCAGCCCAGGTCGAGGTCGGCCTGGCCTTCCTTGAGTTTGTTGTCGCTTTTCTTGCCAAACTTGGCGTCCACGCCGGCCTGGTAGATAAAGCCGGACTCGGCAGTCAGCTTGTTGCCAAAGTTATAGAACAGGCCGGCTTCCGGCATATGATCCTTGTCGCTTTCGCTACCGCCTTCAAGCTTGAAGTCGTTGTAGCTGCCGAGGATACCGAAGGTGGAAATCGGATCGGTGGACGGCGCAGCGAATACCATCGCCGGTGCGGCAACCAGGGCCAGGACCGAGGAATTCTTGAGGATTTTTCCGAATAGTTTGGACATCGTTTTACATCTCCTTTTTAGGTGGGCAAATTATTCAAGAAACGGTTCGAACCCCCTGCTTTGCAAAAGGTTCGATTTAATTTGCCTTGGAGCTGGAGGTAAAACGCTTCAGCGAAGGCTCTGGATCAAGCCTTCCAGAGTAGGCCTATCAGCTATCGACCAATAGTTGCGCCAGTCGCGGGCGTAGCTGTGGGTGCTTGGGCACGCGCAAACCAAACGCTTCACGCAGCAGTTCCAGCAATTGGTCGACGTCGGTGATCGAGCGTTTTTCGCTGTCACCGCCCACGTGATGAACGGCGTAGTTGCCGTTGTTTAACGTACGCCGCAGGCCGGGCCCGATCAGCGCCACTTTCAACTGTTTGATGAACGGCGAATCGGGGTGGGTCGAGACATACCAGTTGCCCAGTTCATAGTCGAAGTGCGACTGCGGCTGCAGGTCGAACACGTACAGCCCTCGCCATTCCTCGCCAACCTGGGCCCACAGGGTGTAGCTGCCGTCCTTCAAGGTCAGGCGATAGGGTTCATGGGCCGTGGCCTGTGGCGCCAGATTGTCCAGTTGCAGCGGGCTGCTTGGCACCATGCCACCAAACGCGACATCGCTGATGTAGCGCACACCCGCCAGGGTCACCAGGCTCAGGCGATGGGTACGCGGGGTGTGGGCATCAGGCGGCCCGCCTATGACCACCCGACCGGTGATGCCCCGAGCATCGAAGCCCAGTTCTTGCAACAAGGCTAGGAACATCTGGTTCAGTTCGTAGCAATAACCTCCCCGCCCGTCGAACAGGACTTTTTGCTCGATGCTGGCCAGATCAAGGGGCACTGGCAGTTGCGCCAGCACCGAGAGGTTTTCGAAGGCGAAGGTACAGACATGGCGCAATTGCAACTGCGCCAGGGTTTCCAAAGTGGGTGCTGGCGGGCTGTCATACCCCAGGCGTTGCAGGTACAGGCGGCTGTGGGTCAGGCTCGGTGAATCCTGGGACATGGCGCGATCCTTGGGCGCGGGCGAAGGTTTCACTAATACCCGTAACCGTTGCCGCTGCCAATACTGATCTGTGGCAATAGATCGTAGGAATGGGGCGCAAACTTTCTGAACCTTTCTGAACCTAATTGCATCAACTCCATATCAAAACAGGGAGGCAATATGGGCACGGCAACGATCTACACCATCCAATACAGGCTGCATGGCGAGCCCAAGTCTTTTGTAGTGCGTGCGGAGGTGATGAATAACGCCGAGGCATGGCATTGGGCCAGCTGTGACGCCGGGGTGGCCCACGTCGGGCGCATTGGCCGTCCTGGCCACGAGCGCACCAAGAAGACCACGCGGCCATGGGCGGAGAAATACGGCATCACCGACGTCACCTGGATCGCCCCCAAGCGCCTGTAGGGGCTGCGGCAGGAGCTGGTTTGCCGGCTCCTGCACTGATGGGCGCGAAGTTATGGTTTCAGATCGCCCAAGGGATCATAAGCCGGCTGCTTGCCGGCTTTGTGCTTCTTGTCCAACGGCGCAATGGCCGGGCCGACCGGGTCGACCTGCGGGTCGGCCACATCCGGAGAGTCTGGGTCAAACCCCAAATCGTGCTGATCACTGGCGTGTTCCGACGAATGCGGGCCATCGGGCTTTTTCGATTGTTCAGTCACAGTCTTCTCCTTCGCTTTGCTGACGATGCACACATGCGTTAGAGAAAACCCCGGCTGCCATCGTTCAACTTTCTCACGCCCACCCACAAACCATGAGAAGATGCCGCGCCGCGCAATACCCCTACTTAGTTCATGGAGACTGCATCCCGCATGTTTGAGATCAAACCTGTCGATCCGCAAACCTATCGCCAGCAGACCCGCCGCAGCACGCTGATTGTCGCGGTGATCTTCATCGCCCTGGCCATGCTGCTGTCGAGCCTGGCCGTGATGCTGTTTGGCGAGCCCGGCGGCGACAACTTTCGTTTCAATATCGGGGGAGTGGCGGCCGGCGTAGTGCTGACTATCGCCCTGGTACGCGGTCCGCTCTGGTCACAGGCCTGGCTGGCGCCGGCGATCTATGGCTGGCAGCTCAAGCGCAGCCTGATGCGGGTGACCAATGTGATGCACAAGGTGACCGAGCGGGTCCAGGCCAACGACCCGACGGCGATGAAGCTGCTGCGGTTCTATCACCTGGGGCTGACGCAGATGCATGAACTGGACGCCAATTCCAGCGCCCAGGCGCAACTGGTCGGGGAGATCGAGAAACATAAGGCGCAGATGAAGGCGCTGGGAATCAAGGCTGAACAAACGCGCCTGGATCCAGCGTGGCTGGAAGCCATGCGCGGCGCCTGACCTCATAGGAGCCCGTTTGTGGGCTCCTACAAGCGTTTGGCTCAGGCCGCGAAGATCGCGCCCAGGTCCAGACGCCCATCCTTGAGCGGCGGGCACCAGTAGTAGCCACCGGTCAACGGTGTGCTGATGCGGTACAGGCCATCGACAATCCCGTCTTCCAGGCCGCTCATGCGGCGCAACTGAGCTTCAAAGGCGTCAAAGGAGTGGCCGAACGCGAGGAACATCAACCCGGCCTGGCCATTTTCGGCCCAGGGCATGGAACGGCGCACCACAAAGGCTTCGGGGGTGAAGCTCTCCTGGGCGGTGCGCTTGACGTGGGCGGACTCGGGGGCGTCGTCCAGCTCTTCGTTATCGCCATGGCGACGCCCGATGATGTGGTCGCGCTCCTGGGCCGGCAAGGCGGCGAAACCGTCCAGGTCGTGTTGCCATTGCTGGATTGCGGCAAAGCTGGCGCCACTGCCGGCAACGGCGGCTTCGACGGCGGCGTCGTCATGGGGGTTTTCGGTGCCGTCTTCGTAGTCGGTCAGGTCAAAGCCGGTCTTGTAGCGGAAACCTTCAGTCATCTGCACCAGGCGAAAGCCCGGCGCCAGGGCTTTTTCAAAGGCCCGGCTGCGCAACAGCAACTCACCACGGTCTTCGCCATGCAACCAGCACCACAGCGCCTGTTGGGTGGATGGGTTGTGGGCACCCGGCGCCGAGATGGGCGCAAAACTGCGCAGCCCTTCGATGTGCGCGCCCAGTGCCTTGACCAGCGGCTCACCCAAACCCACCACCACTGCCGAGTCGACCAACTGCACCAGCGCGTCGAGCGCTGCCGGCACGGCGTCGATGGACTCGATGGCGAAAAACAGATGGCGTGCCTGCAACGGCACCGGTGCGGCAAGAATGCCCGGCTGGTACTGACTCATATGAACTCCTTCAAGAAAGCCGCGTAGTTTACCCGCCGCGCCCCAGTGTGCGTAGGGAAATGCGTGTAAGCCTTGCAACAGAGCCCTCCGATGGGGGAATCTCTGACTCAAGCTGTGCAACCACTCCAGGGGTAGCGACATGACCACCACTCACCTGCTTGCCAATCTGTTCCCAACCGCCGAAGGCATTCCCGAACAATTTCGCCTCGCCGCCCCCATCGAGCAACGCGACTATCTGGTGGACGGCCAGTTATGCACCTGGAACGGCCCGTTGGCCCAGGTGCGCAGCCCTGTCCAGTTGGCCGGTGCCGACGGCGACACCCCAGTGATTATCGGCAGCACGCCGCTGCTGGATGCCGAGACCGCCCTGCTCGCCCTCGACGCCGCAGTTCGGGCCTACGACCGTGGCCAGGGCCAATGGCCTACGATGCGGGTGGTCGAGCGTATCCAGCATGTCGAGGCGTTTTTGCGGCGCATGCGCGAACAGCGCGATGCCGTGGTGAAACTGCTGATGTGGGAAATCGGCAAGAACCTCAAGGATTCCCAGAAGGAATTCGACCGCACCTGCGACTACATCACCGACACCATCAATGCCCTCAAGGAGCTGGACCGCCGCTCCAGCCGCTTCGAGCTGGAACAGGACACCCTCGGGCAGATCCGCCGCGTGCCCATGGGCGTCGCCCTGTGCATGGGCCCCTACAACTACCCGCTCAATGAAACCTTCACCACACTGATCCCGGCGCTGATCATGGGCAACACCGTGGTGTTCAAGCCGGCCAAGCTCGGCGTCCTGTTGATCCGGCCATTGCTGGAGGCCTTCCGCGACAGCTTCCCGGCCGGCGTCATCAATGTGATTTATGGCAGCGGCCGCGAGACCGTCAGTGCGCTGATGGCCAGCGGCAAGGTGGATATCTTTGCGTTTATCGGCACCAACAAGGCAGCCAGTGACTTGAAGAAGCTGCACCCGCGCCCACATCGCTTGCGAGCAGCCCTGGGGCTGGATGCGAAGAACCCCGGCATCGTATTGCCTGAGGTCGACCTGGATAACGCGGTCAACGAAGCGGTCACCGGCTCGCTGTCGTTCAACGGCCAGCGCTGTACCGCGTTGAAAATCCTGTTTGTGCATGAAGCCGTGGTCGAACGTTTTATCGAGAAGTTCAACCACAAACTCGCCAGCCTCAAACCGGGAATGCCCTGGGACGAGGGTGTGTCGCTGACGCCGCTGCCGGAAGCAGGCAAGGTGGATTACCTCAACGGTCTGGTAGCCGACGCGGCGCAACACGGGGCCAAGGTAGTGAACGCCAATGGCGGTGCCAGCCGTGGCTCGTTCTTCTACCCGGCGGTGCTGTACCCGGTGACCCCACAGATGCGGGTGTACCACGAGGAGCAGTTCGGCCCGGTGGTGCCGATCGTGCCCTACCGCGACCTGGACACGGTGATCGACTACGTCCTGGAGTCGGATTTCGGCCAACAGTTGAGTATCTTCGGCACCGACCCGGCGCAAGTCGGGCGCCTGGTGGACACCTTCGCCAACCAGGTGGGCCGGATCAATATCAACGCCCAATGTCAGCGCGGCCCGGACACCTTCCCGTTCAATGGCCGCAAGAACTCGGCCGAAGGCACGTTGTCGGTGCATGACGCCCTGCGGGTGTTCTCGATCCGCACCCTGGTGGCAACCAAGTTCCAGGACAGCAACAAAGCACTGATCAGCGATATCATTCGGGACAGGGCGTCGAGCTTTTTGACCACCGACTATATTTTCTAAACTGCTCCCATGTAGGCGCGGGCTTGCCCGCGATGCAGGTGCCTCGGCGTGTCAGTGACTCCGAGGTGATGCGATCGCAGGCAAGCCAGCTCCCACATTGGACCTCATAACATCTAACGATGAGGCCTTCTTAATCCCGATGAATCTGCCTCCCTTCGCCCGCCGCCTGTTGCGACCGCTGCTCGACCCCTATCGCCGTTATCGTCATGCCAAACTGATCCACGCGGTACGGGTTTCCATCGGTCTGCTCGCGACCATCCTGCTGACCACGGGTATCAACCTGCCCCACGGTGAATGGGCCTCGGTGACCATGCTGGTGGTGATTGGCGGCCTGCAGCACCACGGCAATATCGGCAAGAAAGCGGTGGAGCGGGCCTATGGCACGCTGATCGGGGCCAGTGTCGGCCTGCTGCTGGTGGCGCAACAGGCTTATCTGGGCCAACCCTTGTTGACCTACCTGTTGATGTCGGTGGTGTGTGGCTTTTTTTCCTATCACGCCATCGGCAAGGGTGGATACACCGCGTTGCTGTCGGGGATCACCGTGTTCATCGTCGCCGGCCACGGGGACAACCCGCTGTCCGATGGCCTGTGGCGCACCGTCGATATCCTGATCGGCATCGCCCTGGCCCTGGCGTTTTCCTTCGCCCTGCCGCTGTATGCCGTGTACTCCTGGCGCTACAACCTGGCCAGCGCGCTGCGCGACTGCGCCGCCATCTACAGCCGGATCATCAGTGGCCAGTCGGTCACCGATGACGAGCACCTCAAGCTGCTCAATCGCTTGAATGCGGCGATGTTGCAACTGCGTTCGTTGATGCCGTCGGTCTCCAAGGAAGTGCGGATTTCCATGACCGAGCTGGACGCGATCCAGCGCCATCTACGGATGTGCATCAGCACCCTGGAAATTCTCGGCAATACCCGCCCTGACCCACGGGATGAGCAGGCCATGGCACGCTTGCAACTGGCGCTCAAGGCTGAGCATCGGCAGATTCGTGTGCAGTTGATCGGGATGGCGCGGGCCCTGCAATCCGGCGCCACGCAACGCTTGGAACGAACCAGCCTAGCTGCGCCTGATCCCCAAGCTGCCCTGGAGGCGCCAGTGCACAGTGCGTTGGATGGCTATCGGTTATTGACCGCGCAACTGGCGGCAAATGTCGACGCGATGCACGCCCGATTGGCGAAAAGTGCCAAGGCGTGGAAAATCTGAAAAACGCTGCAACTTAATATTGGATCCACATTTTTTTCACGTTTTATTCACATCCGCAGACGTACTGTGAAGCCTCATCCGTTACAAACGTTGTACATCAAGCCCGCCGCCCCAGCGGGCTTTTTTTTGCGCGTGATTTGCTCAGCGCGCAACTTTACCGGTTGCCGGCAGCGCCGACTGGCCGCGAATCGCACGCTGGGTATCGAGTACCCGCGCCAGCGCTGTTTCAGCTTCCGGGCTTTGCTGCGGCACACGAATGGCCGCCGAGACCAGGGTGATCAGCTTGGCCATGACTTCGGCGTCAGTGGCCGGGCGCCCTAGGCTCATGGAGTTCATCAGCAGGCGCAGTTCGGTCCCGGCCATCACCCCGGAAATCGCCTTGAGGGCAAATTGCAGGCGCACCCCCAGCTCATTGCGCGGCAGGTCGGGCAACGCCAGGGCGAAGGCTTCGAAGAAGCGCTGGAACACCGGCTGGTAATGCACCTTGAGGTATTCCTGGATAAACGGTGAGGTATCGCTGTAGACCCGCCCGAGGAAACGAATAAAGGACCGCCCCTCGCCGCTGGCCGGATCACTGCGCTCCAGGCCCATGGCCGGGGCGAACAGCACACCCAGCAAGGTGTCGCAGTCGAGCGGGCCGTCAGACTCGGCCTCACACCGGGCGAGCAATTCCAGGCGCTGCTCGTTGAGCGGCTCCAGGCGTTGCATCAGTAATGTTTTCATCAGGGAGTCCTTGTCCCCGAAGTGATAATTTACTGCGGCGAGATTGACCTGAGCCTTCTCGGTGATTTGCCGCAACAGCACGGCGTCGTAGCCGTACTTGATGAAAAGAGCCTCTGTCGCATCCAGCAGTCGAGTCTTGGTTACATTTGGAGCGCTGAGTTTCTTCGCGACCATATAAGTTCCACAGGGGAAATATGTTTTAAAAAAAAATTTGATTTTTTATACCGGGGCGGATGCTTGAAAGCAAGTAGTGACACTGCACCATACTATCCAAGCGCGTTGCCGCTCGCCCTGTAAACGGCTTGCCCAGGGCAGGACCAGGCGTTTTCCAGCCACCGGTATAGGCTCTGCCACCAGAACAACCGCTCTATTTCTGTGGCTGGCGAAGCTGTGGCATCACAGTTACTATTCAAACAATGTTTTTAAAAAAAGAATAAAAACCAGCTATTGGCAATCGTGACGCAGGCCCTGAAGATGTTACAACGATTTTCAGGAGCAAGCCGGATAGCCGCAGCGCAAGGCGTAGTCATGATGACAGATACTCCAACGCTCCCAGGCTTTATTTCTCTGCAAGGCATCGGCAAAAGCTACCAATTGGCCGGACAGCACCTGGCCATTCTCAATGACGTCAGCCTCTCTATCACCCGCGGAGAAAGCTGCGGCATTCTCGGGGCTTCGGGCTCCGGCAAAAGTACCCTGCTCAATATCCTCGGCCTGCTGGACCTGCCCGACTGCGGCGCCTATCACTTCGCCGGCCATGACATTTTCCACGCCACGCCGGATCAACTGGCCGCGATCCGCAACCAACAGATCGGCTTTGTGTTCCAGAGTTTCAACCTGCTGCCGCGCCTCAGCGCCCTGGACAACGTTGCCCTGCCCCTGGGCTATCGCGGTGTGTCGCGCCAGGAGTCGGTGGCGCGGGCCCTGCATCTGCTGGAGCAAGTTGGGCTGGCCGAACGGGCCCATCATCGCCCCGCCGACCTGTCCGGTGGCCAGCGCCAGCGGGTGGCGATTGCCCGCGCGCTGGTGGGCGCGCCGGCAGTGATTCTGGCCGACGAACCCACCGGCAACCTCGACAGCCACACCGCCCAGGACATCATGGACCTGCTGCTGGCCCTGAACCACGATCAAGGCGTCACGCTGATCATCGTCACCCACGACCCGCATATCGCCGAACGCCTGGATCGCCAGATCCTGGTGCGCAACGGCGTGGTCCACGAGGCAGAGTGCGTATGAGCCTGCGGGTCGAACAGAGCCTGAGCCAGTTGTTGCATGAAGCCTTTGTCAGCCTGCGCACCCTGGGCAAGCGCTCGATCCTGGCCCTGCTGGGGATCGTCATTGGCAGTTCATCGGTAGTCGCACTGATCAATATCGGACATAACGCCGCCGAAGATGCCGCGATGATTTTCAAGGACATGGGCACCGACACCCTGGTGGCGCAGTTCCCGCCCAAAGGCAACAGCAATGCGCACATGCCCACCCACCTCGATCTACAAGCCGTACGCCAGGCCGTGCCGGGCATCGCCCACATCGGCGCGATTTCCTCATTCAGCGGGCCGGTGGTCTTTCATGGCCGCACCACCAACGCCGGCTTGATTGGCAGCACCCCTGGCCTCAAGGATGCGATGCGCCTGGCGCTGCGCGAAGGGCGCTTCCTGTCCGAGTTCGACAGCGGAGAAACCTACGCGGTGGTCGGCGACCAGATCGCCCAGGCGTTAAGCACGCCCGGTGACCCGCTGCGCCTGGGCGATCGGGTGCGGGTCAACGACTACCTGTACCTGGTCATCGGCATCCTGCAGAACCAGCCGCGGTCGATGCTGATTCCGGTGCAAACCAACGAGTCACTGTTCATCCCGGCAGCCGGTATGCGCCGTATCTATTCCTCGCCGCAGGTTGGCAGCGTGGTCCTGCGCGCAGCAGCCGGCCAGGACATGGAGCACATCGCCGTCGAGACCACCAAGGCCTTGGGCGCGCAACTTACCGAGCACACCGTCGAGATCCAGATCCCCCAGCAAATGATCGACGGCATGACCCGGCAAAGCCGCACCTTCGCCTATCTGTTGCTGGCCCTGGGCGCCATCTCCCTGGTGGGCGGTGGGGTCGGGGTGATGAATGTGATGCTGATGAACGTTTCGGAACGCCGCCGGGAAATCGGCATCCGCATGGCCCTCGGCGCTCGCCAGCGCGACATCCGCAACCTGTTCCTGCTCGAAGCCGTGACCCTCACCGCCGTCGGCGCCCTGTGCGGCGCGGTGCTGGGCATGGGGGCCGCCTATCTCTATGCCTGGCTGTCGGGCTGGCAGTTTTCCCTGGCGGTGTCGGCCCTGCCCCTGGGCGTGGGCAGCACCTTGCTGGTGGGATTGTTTTTCGGGATCTACCCGGCAGTCTCGGCGTCACGCTTGCAGCCGGTGGAGGCCCTGCGCGATGAATAAACCCCTGCTGTGGCTGATTGCCCTGGTGAGCCTGCCCTGCGTGGCCGCCGATATCGTGATCCGCCCTTCGGCGCCGACCACCACCCGCAGCGGCTATGAGCACAGTGTCTCGCTCAATGCCCAGCTCACCACCCTGACCCTGGGCGACGCGGTGTACCTGGGCCTGCGCAACAACCCGGCGATTCGCAGCGCCTACCTGCAACGAGTGGCGCAGAAGTTCGACTTGCGAGTGGCCGAAGATGCCTTCAACCCCAAGCTGGTGCTCAACAGTGCCTACCGCACCACCCAGGGCAGCGACGACCGCGCCCGCAATGCCAACCTGTCACCCACCACCAGCTTGCTCGGCGAGTACGGCACCCGCCTGAGCATGGGCTGGACCCAGCAACTGAACAACGCCAACCATGCCGGGCGCTACCGCAGCGACGGCCTGGACCTGGCCATCATCCAGCCACTGATGCGTGGCGCCGGCTGGGATGCCACCACCGCCCCGCTACGGCTGTCACGCCTGTCCGAGCAAGCCAACCGCCTGAACCTCAAGGCCAACGTCGCGCAGACCATCAGCCAGATCATCGCCACCTACCGCGACTTGCTGCGTGCCCAGGAGCAACTGAGCATCGCCCAGGAAGCCCTCAAGCGCTCCAATACCCTACTGGACGTGAATAAGGCCTTGATCAATGCCGGGCGCATGGCCGAGTTCGAAATCGTGCAGACCGAGGCCGACATCGCCTCCCAGCAACTGGGGGTCGAGGAAGCCCAGAACCAACTGGACATGAGCCGCCTGGCGTTGCTGCGCCTGCTGGCCCTGGACCTGGCGACCCCGATCCGTGCCACCGAAGCCCTGGAGGCCACGCGCATGGACATCGACAAGCGTGAGGCCTTTAACCTGGCGCAGAACCAGCAGCCCGAATACCTTTCGGCGCTGCTGGGCAGCCAACAGGCCGACCTCAACCTGGTGCTGGCCAAGGATTCCGGGCGCTGGCAGGTCGACCTGGTGGGCGGCGCCAATCAGATCCGCGCCAACACCGACAACGACGCGGGCAGTACCAGCAATCGGCGCTGGGACAGTTATGCCGGGGTCCAGGTGCGCATTCCCATCGGCGATATCAGTACCCGCCAGGCCGAAGTGCGCGCACGGGTCAATGTGGAGAACCAGGCCATCCTGATCACCGACGCGCGCCAGGAACTGGAGCGTAGCGTCAATAACGTGGTGCGCGACCTTGGCACCCGCTGGCGCCAGTATGAAATTGCCCAGCGGGCGGTGGAACTGTCCCGGCGCAAGATCGAGATCGAACGGGACAAGCTCGGCGCCGGGCGCTCCACCAACTTCCAGGTGCTGAGTTTCGAAGCGGACTTGCGCAACGCCGAAAACGCCCGCCTCAATGCCCTGATTGCTTACCTGAATGCCCAGACCCAGCTCGACCTGACGCTGGGCATGACCTTGGAAAGTTGGGAAATCGCCCTCAATGACTACTAAAAAAGCCCTGCTGGGCGTTGCACTGCTGATACTGCTGGGCGCTGGCGGATTCGCGCTGCTCAGTCGCCCAACGCCTGCCGCCGATCAGACCGGCACGGCCGAGCAATGGCTGGAGGTCAAGCGCGAAGCCCTGGTGCACCAGATCGGCCTGGTGGGCAAGATCGAACCGGACACCACCGTCACCCTGACAGCCCCCTTCGACGGCAATGTGCAGGCCAACCTGGTGGAACAGGGGCAACGGGTCGAAGCCGGCCAGGTTCTGTTACGCATGGACCCCGCCACCCTCGAAGTGCAACTGCGTGAAGCGCTCTCCGCCCAGCTCAAGGCCCGGCGGACCGTGCAGGAAATGCAGGACTGGGACAGCGGCCCCACCGTCAGCCGCGCACGACGCAGCCTGCGCACCTCGCAAATGAGCGCCGACAACACCCAGCGCAAACTGGTTGAAAGCGAGAACCTGTTCAAGCGCGGCATCATCCCACGCAACGAACTGGACGACCTCAAGCAACAGGCCCAGCAGCAACAGTTGGACCTGACCGCCGCCCGCAGTGAACTGCAACAGGCCCTTGATCAGGGCAAGGGTGAATACCGGCAGATTGCAGACATGGAATTGACCAACGCCACGGTCAAGTACGACGCCCTGCGCAAACTGCTCGAAGGTCAGGAGGTCAAGGCGCCGTTTTCCGGGATCGTCGTGCCGCCACCGGGCAGCGCCACCCCGCAAGGCAGCGGCAATAGCAACGCGCCGGTACAGGCGGGCAGCAAGGTCAGCCAGGGCCAGGTGTTGTTCGGGCTGGCCAATATCGAACGCCTGAAGATCGTCGCCAAAGTCTCGGAGCTGGATATCAACCAGCTGCATCAGGGCCAGCCGGTGGAAGTCATGGGCGACGGTTTCGATGGCGAACACCTGAGCGGTTCGGTCAGCGTCGTCAGCGGCCTGGCGATCGCCAATGACAGCCAGGGCAGCGCGCAATTTCCGGTGACCCTGTCGATTCCCAAACTGACCGAGAAACAACTGCAAAGGGTCCGCCTGGGCATGAGCGCACGCCTGACCGTCGTGACCTACAACAATGACCAGGCGATCATCGTGCCGGCCCAGGCGATCAGCCATGATGCCGGGACCATGAGCGTGGAGTACCGGGCGGCAATGGACCAGCCGGTGGAACGGATGACAGTCACCACGGGCCAGTCTACCGCCCAAGGCGTAGAGGTATTCGGGCTCAAGCCCGGGTTTGTCAGGCTGGATGCAGCCCCAAGATAAACGTAGATCCAAAATGTGGGAGTTGGCTTGCCTGCGATAGCGGTGGGTGAGCCGCCAGAAACGGTGACTGAACTGCCGCTATCGCGGGCAAGCCCGCTCCCACAGGGGATCTCACTCGGGCAGATAATTTTGGCCCCACCACAAATCAAAGGTGGGAGATTGCCTGCGATGGCGGTGGGTCAGCCGCCAGAAACAGTAACTGGACTACCGCTTTCGCGAGCAAGCCCGCTCCCACAGGGGATCTCACTGGAGCAGATAATTTTGGCCCCAGCACAAATCAAAGGTGGGAGCTGGCTTGCCTGCGATGGCGGTGGGTCAGCCGCCAGAAACAGTGACTGGACTGCCGCTTTCGCGAGCAAGCCCGCTCCCACAGGGAATCTCACTCAGGCAGATAATTTTGGCCCCACCACAAATCAAATGTGGGAGCTGGCTTGCCTGCGATGGCGGTGGGTCAGCCGCCAGCAACAGTGACTGAACTGCCGCCATCGCGGGCAAGCCCGCTCCCACAGGGGATCTCACTGGAGCAGATGATTTTGGCCCCACCACAAATCAAATGTGGGAGCTGGCTTGCCTGCGATGGCGGTGGGTCAGCCGCCAAAAACAGTGACTGAACTGCCGCCATCGCGAGCAAGCCCGCTCCCACAGGGGATCTCACTGAGGCAAATAATTTTGGCCCCACCACAAATCAAGGGTGGGAGCTGGCTTGCCTGCGATGGCGGTGGGTCAGCCGCCAGAAACAGTGACTGAACTGCCGCTATCGCGGGCAAGCCCGCTCCCACAGGGGATCTGCGCGGGGCAGAGAGTTTTGGCCCCACCACAAATCAAAGGTGGGAGCTGGCTTGCCTGCGAAGGCGGTGGGTCAGTCGCTAGAAACGGTGACTGAGCTGCCGCCATCGCGAGCAAGCCCGCTCCCACAGGGGGCCTTGTCGGCGGGGCGATTTTGGATGCACCACAGCTCCCACCTTTAGAGTTGCGCCAGCTTTAGCGCCAGTGCCTTGGCCTGAAGCGCCACATCCGTCACCGCCGTGCTCTCCCACCACATACCGCGCAGCGGCGGGCCCATGGCGAAGAGTCGCTCACTCACAACGCCGTGCTCATCCAGTACCGCCCCCGAGGCATCCGCCGCTATCCCCAATGCCAAGGGCCCGGGTTTGATCAAGCCGCGGGCCAGCAATTGCCTGGGCAACGGCCGGGCCACGCGGCGCCAGTCGTATTCGATCCCGCTGGAGTTGATCAACGCCGCGCCACTGAAGTGGGTGGTGTGCTGTTCGCCACGACGGCGCAGGCGCAGGGTCACTTCGCCGTTTACCGTGGGCTCCAGGCCCAGGAACGAGGCCGCGTGGATACGCAGGCGCCCCTCCCCGTGCAGGCGCGCCAGCAGTTCGGCGCTCAGGGGTGGCGAGCGATGATGATGGCTCTCCCACCAGGGCCGCACATGGCGCACGAACTGGCGTTTCTCGCGCTCGCTGGCCTGGCTCCACAAACGACCGATATGGGCGCGTACGGTGTCCAGCGGTGCTTGCCAGTCGATGCCCTGGGCCAGGGCTTTCTGGCATTCGCGGCGCACTGCCCGCAGTAATTGCAGTGGGCTGCGCAGGCCATGATCGTCAGCGAGAAAGTCCGCCCACGTAGGGGGTTGCCGGCGCACATGGGGCAACAGGCCATGGCGCGAAAAGATCTCGATCGGCCCGCGATGGCCAGCCTGTTCCAGTGACACCACGGCGTCGACCATGGTCAGGCCGGAGCCGATGATCAACACCGTGGCGTGTGGGTCCAGTTGCGTCATGGCGCGCACATCCCACGGATCAACCGCCGCCGCATTCACACCACTGGAGTGGGTTTGTGGCGTGCGCGCCGCCGGAAACATTCCGGTGGCCAGTACGGCCCGGGCACCGCGCAGTGCCCGGCCGTCATCCAGGGTCAGGCGCACGCCTCCCAGCTCTACCTGCACGTCGATGACCTCGGCGCGAATATGCTCCACGGTTGACGCCGATCCCGCCCGAGCCTGCGCCAGCCGCTGTTGCGCGTACACGCCAAAGATCCCCCGGGGTGGAAACAGCTCGCTGACCGGCACGTGCTGCTGGTCCGATTCCGGCCAGCCGCCGGCGGCGATGTACTCGCTCAACCAGTGGGTCAAGTCATCGGCGTTGTCCGGGTCCACACTCATGCGCGCCGCATTGCCATTGAGGGTGTGCCCCAGCTCCACCGCGCTATAGGCTTCGCCTAGCCCCAGCTCCATGCGCGGCTCGATCACCAGAACCTTCCGCGTGCCGGGCAAACGCAACAGCTGCACGGCCAGCAGCGTGCCGCTCAGGCCCCCGCCGATGATCAGCACATCGGCGTTGCGGATGGCCTTTGTCGCCTGTCCGCGTTCGGTTTCACTCATGCAAATACGCCCTTACTGGTTGCCCGAAGAATGCTCATGCCATCGCCTGCGCCGGTGTAAACCCGCGTGCAGAGCGACGTGGATGCGTTAGTTATATAGCCAGGTGCGCTCCGTTGCACGAGTTACGCCAAGATTGAGAACCCCATGATTCCTCACTTTGCGACAGCTCCATAGCCATGCCACACACGGTTAATCAGCAAACTGTTGATTGACTGTTGGCGGGCGAACACTGGCGCATGCAACCGCAGATTTACCTGGAACCGCCGCAAATCAAGGCTCAAACGCCCTGCACTTTCTCGATTGCGATGAAACTGTTAGCGCCATTCGTGGGTTTTTCCATGGACCGGGAACGCACACCATGGGCTGCAACGCGCCCCTTCCTGCGGATTCCCGGAGCTTTTCATGCACTTCAAGCACTCCTTTATCTGGTCTGCCCTGGCCTTGTCGATTGCCATCAGCAGCCAGGCGGCTCAGGCCCAACCGATGCCCAGCGAGCAAACCATTGGCACCCTCGAGCAGGTGTTCGCCTTCCACGACGCCATGCCCACCGGCGTCAGCGTTGCCGAAAACGGGCGGATCTTTGTCAATTTTCCACGCTGGGGCGACGCGGTGCCGTTCACCGTGGGTGAACTGCGCGATGGCCAGGTCGTGCCCTACCCTGACCTGGCTATGAACCAGGCCGATCCGAAAGACCCGGCCAAGGGTTTTATCAGCGTGCAAAGTGTGGTGGCCGATGGTCGCGGGCGGATCTGGATACTGGACACTGCCGCCCCCGGTTTCGCCTCACCAACGCCGGGCGGTGCCAAGTTGGTAGCCGTCGATCTGGCCACCAACAAAGTGGTCAAGACCCTGGTGTTCCCGAAAAGCGTGATGCTGCCCAGCACCTACGTCAACGATATGCGTTTTGACTTCCGGGTGGGCGATGAAGGGGTGATCTACATCACCGACTCTTCCCTGAGCGGCCCCGGGGCGATCATCGTCATGGACATTGCCAGCGGCACTGCCCTGCGCCGACTCAGCGGTGCCACCTCGACCTCGGTAGACCCGAACTTCGTGCCCAAGGTCGAAGGCCAGGTCTTGCAGGTTCGCAACGCCGACGGCAGCACCCGTCCGTTTGCGGTAGCGTCCGATGGCATCGCCCTGTCCGCTGACGGCCAGACGCTGTACTTCTGCCCGCTGTCCAGCCGCCATCTGTACTCGGTACCCACCGCGTTGCTGCGTGACACCTCGGTCAGCGAAGCGCGGCTGGATATGGCGGTCAAGGACCTGGGGGAAAAAGGCGCTTCCGATGGCCTCGAAGCCGATGCCTCCGGCGCCCTGTATGCCGGCGACTACGAACACAACAGCGTGCGCAAACGCCTGGCGGATGGACAGTGGCAGACCATCGTCCACGACCCGCGTGTGCTCTGGCCCGACACCCTGTCCATCGGGCCGGACGGCTACCTGTACTTCATGGCCAACCAGTTGCATCGCCAGGGCATCTTCCACGCAGGTCGCGACTTGCGCCAGAAGCCCTACAGCCTGCTGCGCGTGAAGATTGATGCAGCGCCGGCCCCCACCCTCTAGCTCCGTGATCAGCCGCAGCTCTTGAAGGAAGCAACATGCGCAGACCCCCACCCCGGCGCCCAGCAAAAACGCCGACCGTGACCCACCAGGATTTTTCCCTGGCCAATATCGCCAATGGCTCGCGTGTGGTGCGCCTGGGCGTCACCGATCTGTCCTTCCATCGCGCCACTGCCGCCGTGGTGGCGCTGGTCCTGCAGCGCATGGGCCTGACTGTCGAACGGCAATATGCCCTGCACGAAGTGAATTTCGAGCGCTTGCGCGAAGGCACCATCGACATGTTGGCCTCGGCCTGGCTGCCATGCAGCCATGGCGTGTACCGACAGGCCGTGCCCGCCCGTGAACTGGGCCTGCATTACCAGCCCTATGCCATGTGGGGCGTGCCCGACTATGTAAGCGAGGCTGACGTGGCATCCATCGACGACCTGCGCAAACCCGAGGTTCGCGCGCGCATGCACCCGCTGATTCAGGGCATTGGGTTGGGTGCGGGAATTACCCGGTTTTCCCTGAAAATCATGGATGAGTACGGCTTGAGCGACGCCGGCTACCAATTCCGCACCGGCACTCAGGACGATTGCGTCGACGCTTTTGAGGCCCTGTATCGCCAAGGGCACTGGGGCATCGTGCCCTTGTGGCATCCGCAGTTCCTGCACCACCGCTACCGTATCCGCGAACTGAAGGACCCCAGGGGTTTGCTCGGTAATGTGGACCGGGCAGTGCTGCTGGCACGGGAAGATCGCCTGGCGTTGCTGACCCGGGCAGAGATTCAGGTGCTGGATAATATTCGTCTGTCGAACCCGATCGTTGCCGAGCTGGATGATGCATTCAATCGGGGTGAACGCTCGGCGGATGAGGCGGCCAGGGAGTGGCTGGCGCGCCATCCGCAGATGCTGCGTGGGTGGCTGGCACCGGTGAGCTGACAGCAAGCTTGGAGCCTATGGCTTATTGTGCGTAGCAGTCGCATTTTAGGGCCGCTTCGCGCCCCAACGGGAGCAAGCGCCCTCGCCACAGGTTATCGATTGCCTGCACCTCTCTTAGCTGAACGGCAAGCGGGTTTGCCCCGCTCGCCACAGCCCCCCTTAGATAAATTCGAACAACACCGGCGCCGGCAAGCGGGACTTGGGCAGGCCCGCATTAAAATCCTCATGGCTGTGGTAACCCACACTCACCACCACCAGGCTGGTAAAGCCGCGCTCGCGCAAATCCAGTTCGGCATCCAGCGCCTTACTGTCAAAGCCTTCCATGGGCGTGGCATCCAGGCCCAGGGCAGCAGCGCCGAGCAACAGCGTGCCCAGGGCCAGGTAAGTCTGCTTTTCCATCCAGTGTTGCAGGTCTTTGTAGTCATAACGATGCAGATCGACAAACCGCCGCCGGCCTTTGTCCTGCCCGGCCTTGGCCTGCTCATCCACAAAACGCCCATCGCTGGCTTCTTGCTCCAGCAGCGCCTGCAGGTACTCCTCGGGCATCTGGGTACGCGTGCAGAGCACAATCACATGGGAGGCATCGAGGGTCTTCGCGCGATTGAACTCAAAACCACCCTGCATACTGTCCGCAATCCGAGCTTTACCCTCGTCTTCGTGGGCAATGATAAAGTGCCAGGGCTGCGAGTTGACGGAAGACGGGCTGTTGCGCAGTTGTTCCAGCAACAATTCAATGGTTGCCACGGGAATCTTGCGCGATGAATCGAAGAGTTTGGTTGTATAACGACGCTTGGACAGGCTTACCAGATCCATAAAAGGACTCCAATCAAAATAGGCAAAAACAGCGAGTCCATCGTTACCCTTCGCCCCGCCGAGAAAAACCACCCGCACGCGTCAAGAGTTTCACTGGCACAGTGAAAGTGCGCTGTGCGCCTGCGTCCCTGCAGGGGAATCGCCCGGGTCAGTCGTACTCGACAATCCCCAGTTGCTTGGCCATGAACAGCTCATTGCGCTCGACGATTTCCTCGACCACTTTGCCTTCGGCATTGAACCGGAAGTACGTCAACGCGCTCCAGGACAGGTCTTTACCGCTCACATCAAAACCATGCCAGGTGTTGGAACCCTTGGCGTGATGCATCAACGCAACCACCACCACATCACCGGCCACCACTTCTTTCTGGAAGGTTGTCGCGATCGACTCGTAGCGCTCGGTCACGTTCAGGCGCAAGGCCTGTTTGAACGGTTCGACACCGACGATAGGCGCCGGACAATCGGGGCGGTGAACCACCACATCGTCGGCAAAAAATTCCGCTACGCGCTCAACATCCTTACCGTCGACGCAATACTTGAAGTACTTTTTCACCACATCCAGATGCTTGCTCATTTCGACTCCAATCAAGTTTTTCCCTGCACTCAACGGCTAGACTGGCAGGGGCAAAAAAAGCTTAACGGTCGGCATACACCTGAAAAATGCTGTAACTGGAAAACACCCTTGCGCGCAGTGGAGCAATGCTGATGGATCGCTGGACCGAATATGAGTTGTTTGTAAAGGTCGCGGAGCTGGGCAGCGTGACCAAGGCCGCAGACGCCCTGGACCTGTCCAGTGCGGCGGCCAGCCGGCACTTGGCGGCACTGGAGAATCGCCTGGGCGTGAGGCTGATCGAGCGCAGCACCCGGCGTTTGTTCGTCACCGAGGTCGGCAAGGTGTTCTACACCAACGCCAAGGCAGCCCTCACGGCGATGCAAGGCGCGACCGAGGCCGTCAGCGCGAGCAAAAACCACCCCCATGGGGTGTTGCGTGTGACTGCATCCTTATCCCTGTGCCTGCAACATATCCTGCCGCTGGTGCCCAAGTTCAAGGAGCAGTACCCGGATGTACGCCTGGATATCGTGGCCGAGAACCGCTACCACGACATCATTGACGACAACATCGACGTCGCCCTGCGCACCCGTGACAGTGAGCCGGACTCCAGCCTGGTGATCCGCCGCCTGACCGATACCCGACGCATACTGGCTGCCTCGCCGGACTACCTCGAGCGCTGCGGCCGCCCGCAACATCCGCAGGCGTTGGCCGAGCATCATCTGTTGCTCTACACCTACGCCACCGATCCCTATGAGCTGACGTTCCAGCGCGAAGACCAGACCATCACGGTGCCCGCCACTCCGGCGCTGGAATCCAACGACGGCTATCTGTTGCGCGCGGCCGCGCTGCAGGGCCAAGGCATCCTCGCGCAACCCACTTATGTGATCCACGACGATATCGTCGCCGGGCGCCTGGTGCCGATCCTCAGCGACTGGAGCCTGCCTCGCCTGGAAATCAACCTCGTCTACCCCTCACGACGCCACCTGCCGGCCAAGACCCGGGTGTTTATCGACTTTATTGTCAAAGAATTCCAACCCCTGGATTGACCCGTCGCGCTCAGTGCCGGATCACTGCTTTGAGTACCGTCTTGAAGGTCTCCAACTGCTCTTCGCTGAATTGGCTGAAGACCGTGTCCTGCTGCTCTCGGGCGATGGTCCACAACGACTCGGTTTCGTCGATGCCCTTGGTGGTGAGCTTTACCCGGTCCTGATCATCGCGTACCAACGCCTTGCGCTTGAGGTTGTTCACCGCCTCTTCGATCTCGCGCACCGGCATTGCCACTTCGCGCTGCAACTCGGCCAGGCTCAGGCCGGCATCGTTCTCCAGCACCATCAGCATCCGCGCTTCACTGGTGCGCAGGCCGGTGGACAGTTGGCGGGGCTGGTAGCTGGCCTGATAGGCCCGCAGCGCCTGGGTCATCAGGTAATAGAGGTTATGGCTCAGGCGCCCCTGGAAATGGCTGCTCGCTGGCTGGCCCTCCTCACGGCGGGTCATGCGGGTGTGTGGCAGGACCATGGAATAGGCGCCCTGGTGATAGAGCAACGGTGAGCGGCCGCAGTCGTCGAAGGCCACCACTTTGCCAATCATGATCCAGTGATCACCCCCATCGACCTGCTGGTACTTCTCACACTCAAAGCGTGCCGAACAGTCGGCCAACACCGGCGCCCCGCCCGCACCCGCCTGGTATTCGATCTCGGCAAAACGGTCCTCCCGGGGCCGGGCAAAGTTGTTCGACAGGTCAATCTGATCGGCGGCCAGCACATTTACCGCAAAGTGCGTGGCGGCTTCAAACACGGCGTGGCTGGTGGAGCGTTTGTCGATGCTCCAGAGAATCAGCGGCGGGTCCAAAGACACCGAATTAAAACTGTTGGCGGTGACACCGACCTTGCGCCCGCTGGCGTCGGCGGCGGTGACCACGGTGACACCAGTGGCGAAATTGCCCAGGGCACGGCGAAAGGCGCGGGTATCGACTTGGTTTTCAATAGACATGCAAGACTCCCGGACAGGCTGAAGGCCCTGCCCTGATTATTCTTATAGGTAAGCGTAGCGTGCTCAGACCATCGCCGGGTCAGGCTCCAGGCCCATCAATTCGCGCCCGAGAATCTGTGCGCAAACGTCATAGTCGGTGTAGGCATGGGCGCCGGCGAGGTGAACGTCGCGGAACAGGCGCTGCAGTTCGTTGGTTTCAAACCAGGCGCCACCGCCCGCCGCCTCCATCAGGCGATCCACCGCCTGGATGCACATTTTAGTGGCGTAGCCCTGGTTGGTCCGCCAGAACGCCAGGGTGCCGCGGCTTGGATATTCATGGCGCTCGCTGTGCTCGGCGATCTCGTCCCAGCTTTTTTCCAGCAAGGCGCGTGCGGCGGCCACCTGGTGAGTAGACTCGGCCAGACGCATCAACGCAGGGGTCGCGGCGCCGACGGCCGCACCGGTGTAGGCGCGCACACGGTTTTTGGTTTTTTCGCGGAACACCTCGAGCATGCGCTCGGCGACTCCCAGGCCGACGGTGGAGAAACCACTGGCAAAATACGGACGGTACGGGGCAAAGAAAACCCTGCTGTCGGGGTACAGGCCGAAGCCCGCCGACTTGCCTTCCATCATGTCCTTGGCCTTCTGGATACGGTGCTCGGGCACGAAAGCCTGATCGACGATCAGGGTCTTGCTGCCGCTGCCACGCATGCCCACGGCATACCAGTCGTCACGAATCTGATAGTCACTGCGCGGCAGTACCGCGAAGCAGTAATCCTGGGTGCCTTCGGCGTTTTTGCGGCGAAAGCCCATGATCGCCCATTCGGCGTGGTCACAACCCGAACTCCAGCCCATCTCACCGCTGAAGGTCACGCCACCCGGCACTTCTTCAGTACGCCCAAATGGCGCGATGCTGCTGCTGGCGGTGGCGTCGGGGTCGACGCCCCAGACCTCGTCTTGCAACTTGACCGAGAACATAGCCATCTGATGGCTATGGGTACACAGCAGGCTCATGGCCCACGCGGTGCTTGCGCAAGCGCCGGCCAGCAAAGCGATGCACTGGGCAAACTGCGGCAGGGAGATTTCCATGCCTCCGTACTTTTTCGGCAGAAATGCCCGGTGCATGCCGATGCCCTTGAGCAACGCGATGTTCTCGGCAGGTACGCTGCGATCTTTCTCGGCGGCGAAGGCATTGGCAGCAATGGCGGGCAAGACCGACTTGAGGTCTTCCAGCAGAGGGTTTGGCTTTTTCATGGGTGCTCTCTTTATTATTGGATATCCCCATTCCTGGCCTGCCTGCGCCCTGCTCACTCGGCAGGAGGCTTAAAACAACCGGGAACGTTCGTAAAGACACGCCCAGTATGTGGCGCTTGGTCGCAGCGCAACATGCACGTTCCGGATGGAAGATTGTACTTTTCATGGCCCACAAAAAAAGCCGTCGCAGAGGCTGCGACGGCTGATTAAAGACTCTCCACTGTAGGAGCTGGCTTGCCTGCGATAGCGCTGGATCAGTCGATACATGTATCGCCGACAGGACGCCATCGCAACCTCGCTAAAGCTCGACAGCTCCCACACACAACACGGTCACCCCTTAGCGATAGCGCTCAAGCCAATGCGCGTAAGGCGCCGGCAGGGTCCAGGAAGCCTTGTCCACCCCCAGTTCCTTGGCGGCGAAGTATGCCCAGTGTGGGTCGGCCAGGTGCGCACGGCCCACGGAAACCAGGTCGAGATGACCGGCCTGCAACGCCCCTTCAGCCAGTTGCGGTGTACCGAAACCCCAGGCCGACGTGACCGGCAGACCGGCTTCGCGGCGTACGCGCTCGGCAATCGGCCCCATAAACGCTGGCCCCCAAGGGATGTTGGTGTCGGGGATGGTGAAGCCGACACTGACGCTCAACAGGTCCAGGCCGCCGTCCTTGAAACGACGGGCCAGTTCGATGGACTCACACAGGGTCTGTTCGTCACGCCCGTCATATTCGAGCACCCCGAAACGCGCGGTCAGCGGCAGGTTTTCCGGCCAGACTTCACGCACGGCGGCCAGGGTTTCCAGGAGGAAACGGCTGCGGTTGTCGAAGCTGCCACCGTAGGCATCGGTGCGCTGGTTGGAGTGCTCCGAGAAAAAGCTCTGGCCCAGGTAACCGTGGGCGAAATGCAGTTCGATCCACTCAAAACCGGCGTCACGGGCACGGCGTGCGGCTTGAACGAAGTCCTGTTGCACCCGGGCGATATCCTCCAGGGTCATGGCCTGGGGGACTTTCGGCAGGTTCGCGCCAAACGCGATCGCCGAGGGTGCAAGGGTTTGCCAGCCACGGACATCGTCGGCGGCAATATGGTCGTCGCCTTCCCATGGGCGGTTGGCACTGGCCTTGCGCCCGGCGTGGGCGATCTGGATGCCGGGCACCGCGCCTGCCGCCTTGATCGCTTGCACCATGGGCACAAAGGCTTGGGCATGGGCGTCGCTCCAGATACCCGCGCAACCCGGCGTGATCCGGCCTTCGGGAGCCACGGCGGTGGCCTCGACCACCACCAGGCCGGCGCCGCCACGGGCCAGGCTGGCGAGGTGGACGTGATGCCAGTCATTGACCATGCCGTCATCGGCCAGGTACTGGCACATCGGTGGAATGGCGATGCGATTGCGCAACGTAACGTCTTTGAGCTTGAAGGGTTCGAACAATGCAGACATGAAAAAGCTCCTGAAACGAGGGTGACGTTTGATTCGATAGTTCGATCTTAATCGAACTATGGTAAACAATGCCAGCCCTGTTATCATTCGGCTCATGCGAGCCTTTAAACACCCCTCCCCCGAAGACTTGACCCTCGAACGCCTGCTCTATGCGTTGAGTGACCCTGTGCGCCTGGACATCGTGCGCTGCCTGGCCGGCGTAGAAGAAGCCAGTTGCGGCGAGTTGGATGGTGGGCGGCCGAAGTCCAGCATGTCCCACCACTTCCGGGTTTTACGTGATGCCGGGCTGGTGCATACGCGCAGCGTGGGCACGACCCATATGAATTCGTTGCGGGCCGATGTGTTGGCCGAACGATTTCCCGGGTTGCTCGAAAGCATCCTCGCCCAACAATAAGACCGCGCTGTCACGCCCCGCGAGACAGCGCCTACAGACAGCGTCAGTAGAAATACGCCAGGCGAAACTGCAGCGAATTGTCGATCTTCACCCCTTCGCGCACCGCCGTGTCATGCATCAATTGCCCCAGCACCTGTACCTGCTTGCCCACCATCGTGGCCACGGTGAAGCCCAGCGTGCCATTGCTGCGGCTGGTGGCCAGGGTTTCATGGTCCAGCGTCTCGCGGGCGCCCCAATTGTGCCGATAGGAGATGGCCGCGTAAGTCTCTGGAGTGAAGTTGTAGCGCAGGTGGTTGTGCAGTTGCAGCAGCGGATCTTTCTTGGCATCGGTGGCGCGCTGTTCACCGTAGAACTCCGTCTCGGCAATCACATCCCAGGTGATTTTGTCGGTCAGCCCCTTGATATAGCCCACCTGGAAATCCAGGGCCCAGCGGTTGTTGCTCAGGGCAAAACCCTGGTCCTTGTCACTGCCCGTGGGCGCGGTGACAAACGCCGACCAGCCCAGGTGCTGGTTGTTGGCCAGGTCCGCGAGGGTCCACAGCGTGCCGCCAAACGTAATGTCGCCCAACCCTGAGTGCTTGCTGTCGCTGGCGCCGGTCTTCTGGTAGCCGAAAGGAATGACTATTTGCGGGTCCCAGGTCAGGCCGGTGTTGAAGAACTCGGTGAAGTGGATCAGGCGCAACACCCCGACGGTCATGTCCAGGTCAAGGTTGTCGGCGACTTTCTTGCCGCCCGAGTAAACCTTGTCGCCCCGTGGGTTCTGCTGGTACAGCACCACCACATCGGTGCCCTGGGGCAAGGCGGTATAGTCGCCGGGGTCCGGCTTGACGTCGGCGTGAGCCAATGGAACCAGGCTGAAGAGCAGGGTCAGGATGCTAAGTGTTTTCATGGCAAGTACCGTTATTGTTATTGGAGGCAACACTCGGCCATGACGACGTCAAAAGACGTCGCCCGGCACAGTTCAAACAAGGGGAGATCAGTGAATGGCGTTGAGGTCGGCCTGCAGATCCCGGGTGCGCTTGACCAGGTACTGGCGCAGCAACTCCATGTCTTCGCGCTGCAGAATGTCGGAGAAGTTCGGCATGCCCTTATTGATCAACGCGCCACTGACAAAGGCCGGAAATGCCGCGTGCTTGTTGTCATCCAGGTAACGCAGGTCGGGCACGACCCCGCCGCTGATCGCGTTCAGGCCATGGCAACCGGCACACAGGCCATTGAACATGCCACGCGCCTGCACCAGTTGCTCGGGGGTCGCCGTGAGTACCTGGCGGGTAGTCGGCAGTACCGGCGCGGCCTTGGGGGGTGGCAGCTCACCGGTGGCACCGAGCTTGAAGGCAATCACCCGCGATTCAGCGCGCACCTTGCCCTTGTTGGTCAGCGGGCCGGTCAACAGCGGCAGGATCCCGCCCCACCCCACGGAAAACGCCACGTACTGCTCGCCATTGACCGTATAAGTAACCGGCCCCGCCATCACCCCGGAGTTGGCCCGGTGCTCCCACAGCGGCTGACCGGTGTCGGCGCGATAGGCCACCACCCGTCCATCGGCCGTGCCCTGGAACACCAGGTTGCCGGCCGTGGCGAGGGTGCCGCCGTTGCCGGCGCTGACATAGGGTTGTTTCCAGGCCGCCTTCTGCTTGACCGGGTCCCAGGCGATCAACTCTCCGCTCCACGCATCCCGGATCTGGTTGAGGACTTTCGGGTCTTCCGGCAGGTCCGGCACATCCAGGCCGAAGTTCACCACTGACTTGTTCGCCAGGAACTGCGGGACCTTGGCCGCCTTCAACTCGGCCAGGGTGTACTGCGCCGGAATGTACACGTAGCCGGTTTTCGGGCTGTAGGACATGGGATGCCAGTTATGCCCGCCAAGGAAACTCGGCTGCACCACCTTGGGCTCCTTGGAATAGTCCGCCGCGCCGGTAAGAATCGGCCGCCCAGTCTGCAGGTCGATGCCACTGGCCCAGTTCACCGGCACGAAATTCTTTGCCGACAACAGTTTGCCGTTGGTGCGATCCAGCACATAGAAAAAGCCGTTTTTCGGCGCCTGCATGATCACCTTGCGTACGCTGCCATTCATCTCGATATCGGCGAGGATCATGTGCTGGGTCGCGGTGAAGTCCCACTGGTCCTGCGGGGTGATCTGGTAGTGCCAGACGTACTCGCCGGTGTCCGGGCGCAGCGCCAGGATGGATGACACATACAGGTTGTCGCCCTTGCCATTGCTGCGGAACTGGTAGTTCCACGGCGAGCCATTGCCGGTGCCCACGTAGAGCAGGTCCAGTTGCGGGTCGTAGGCCATCGAGTCCCACACCGTGCCGCCGCCGCCCCACTTGACCCAGCCGTCACCGTCCCAGGTCTTCATGGCCTTGGCCATCGCCGCATTTTCCGGCGGCAGCTTGGGGTCACCCGGCACGGTGTAGAAGCGCCAGACTTGCTTACCCGTGTCGGCGTCATAGGCGGTGACATAACCGCGCACGCCAAATTCGGCGCCCCCGTTGCCGATCAATACCTTGCCCTTGACGATGCGTGGCGCGCCAGTAATCGAGTAGCTTTTGCTGCGATCAATGAGGGTGTCGACGCTCCACACCGGCTGGCCAGTGCCGGCATCCAGCGCAATCAAGCGCCCATCGAAACTGCCCACATAGACCTTGCCCTGCCACACCGCCACGCCACGGTTGACCGGACCGCAGCAGCCCTGGCCAAGGTTCTCGGCAGGGACCTTGGGGTCGTACTTCCACAACAACTCACCCGTGGCCGCATTGATCGCATAGACGATGCTGAAGGCACCCGTGGTGTACATCACCCCATCGACTACCAGCGGCGTGGCCTCGGTGCCACTGTCGATATCCAGCTTGGTGGTCCAGGCCATGCCCAGTTGGCCGACATTGCCGGCATTCACCCTGTCCAGCGGGCTGTAGCGTTGTTCATCGTAGGTGCGACCGTGGCTCATCCAGTTACCGGGCTCACGGTCGGCGGCGATGATGCGCGGCCCATCGACCTGGGCCGGCCCGGCCAAGGCCAGGGTGGCGAACGCGCTCAATAGCAGGGGCGTGCCCAACAGCAGGCTCCGTGTATTCATTGTTATTGTTCTCCAACATTAATCGACTCAGGCCACGCTATTAGAGGGTCTGCCACCTGCGGCCACTTGACTGAGGCTGCCAAAGCCCTTGGCATTCCCTGCCAAAGCGCGGCCTATAGCGGCTGCTGGCGAAAGTCCCGGGGCGCATGCTGGAAATGCCGCTTGAAGGCGCGACTGAAATGCGCGGCATCGACAAACCCCCACTTGAAGGCGATCTGGGTGATTGACTCATGCCGCAAATCCCGCGCACGCAGGTCCTGGGCCACCCGCTCCAGACGGCGCTGCTGGATGTAGCGCGCGATGCTTTCATGCCGCTGCTCGAACAGCCGGTAGAGTTGGCGCACTGAGACATTCAGGTGCCGCGCCAGGTATTCGGGGCTCAATTCGGTCTCTTGCAGGGAGGCTTCCACCAGGCGCGTGGCCAGGCCATAAATGTCGTCCTGGCCCACGCAGGCAAAGCCCGGCTGGCCCTCAGCGCGCTCGTCCAGACCGGCAACCGCCAGGCCGATCAGGGCCTGCTCCACGGCCGGGCCATCGTTCTCGCCACCATAGCCTTCACTCAGTTGCGCATCCTCCAGGGAGCGCACCAATGCACGAATCATATGGGTGGCGACGCTGTTGCGCGCCAGCTTGCCAAACAGGCGCTGCTGGCCGAATTGCCGGGCGACCTCGGCGCGGGACAGATGCACCGAGATATTCTGTACCAGTCCCTGGGGCTCAATCTCGAAGGCCTGGGCCGAGTCCACCAGGGCGATATCGTCGGGCCCCAGGTCAATCACCCGGTGCTGCTGGCGGATGCGTTGATGGCCGCTGCCCTGCAGGATCAGAAAACAGTGGCGGTCATCGTCGCCATCGCCGTGGGTGTGATGGCGGCTGATCAGCCCGGCATTGGTGCGGATATGCGCCAACTCCAGGCCACACACGTCCTGGCCGTGGACGCTGCCAATAAACAGGCTGTGTCGATCTGACTGCGCGGTGCTGAAATTGCCGCAGACTGCACGCAAGTCACGATTCCAGTTGGCGAACTCAACGCAAGGGTTGAACAAGGCAGGCATACCCCCTCCCACAGACCATTTATAGTTATATTGTTAACATATTATCTATATGCGGTCAGTGCAAGCAGGGTCAGGAGCGGCTAAGCAGTCCGGCCCGTGATCAGCGCGCCGATGGCCTGGGCATCCACCGGCACGCTGAGGTAGAAACCCTGCGCTTCATCGCACTGCACGTCCTTCAGCGCCGTGAGTTGGTCGAGGGTCTCTACGCCTTCGGCGGTCACCGTCAGCGAGAGCGCCCGGCCCAGGCCGACAATCGCCTGGATGATCGACTGATCGCCACCACCGGCGGTCAGGCCGCCGACAAAGCTGCGGTCGATCTTCAGCCCGTCGAAGGGGAATGAGCGCAGATAACTCAGCGACGAGTAGCCGGTGCCAAAGTCATCCATCAGCAAGCGCACGCCCAGGGCCTTGAGGCCTTGCATGATGCTCAAGGCGACTTTCTCGTCATTGAGCATCACACTTTCGGTCAGCTCCAGCTCCAGCCGCGCCGGGTTCAAGCCCGTCTCCAGCAACACCGCTTTGACCCGCGACACCAAGTGCCCACGCTGGAACTCGGTGGAGGACAGGTTGACTGAAATCATCACGTCGTCAGGCCAGCCTGCGGCCGTCTGGCAGGCCGCGTGCAGCACCCAGTTGCTCAACGGCAGGATCAGCCCGGTTTCTTCGGCGATGGGGACGAATACGTCGGGGCCCAGCAGCCCGCGCCTTGGGTGCTCCCAACGCACCAGGGCCTCGGCACCGGCCAGGCGCTTGCCTTCAATGCGGTAGCGCGGCTGGAAATCCAGGCGCAGTTCACCGTGCTTGATCGCCTGGCGCAAATCGGCTTCCAGTTGGCGCCGCTCAATAATGCGTGCGTTCATATCGCCCGCATAAAAGCGCCAGGTGTTACGCCCGCCTTCCTTGGCTTCGTAGAGAGCGATATCGGCATAGCGCAGCAACTCTTCGGCCAGGGTCGCGTCCGCCGGCGCCATGGCAATACCAATGCTGGCACTGATAAACACTTCATGTTCGGTGATGTAAAACGGTTGTTCTATGCAGTCGATCAGGCGCCGACACAGGCCTTCCACCTCCAGCGGCGAGCTCACGCCCGCCACCACCAACATAAACTCATCGCCACCTATGCGCGCCACCAGATCATCCCCACGCAGGCAGCCCTGCAAACGCCGGGACACCTGATTGAGTACATCATCGCCAGCCGCGTGCCCCAGCAGGTCGTTGACCGGCTTGAAGCGGTCAAGATCAATACTGAGCATGACCAACGGCCTTGCCAGGGTCGGCACCGCCTTGAGCTTGCCCTCGAGGAATTCCTGCATGCGCGTGCGGTTGGCCAGCCCCGTCAAGGCATCGTGTTGCGACAGATATTCAATGCGCCGCCGGGCCTCGACCTCTTCGGTGATGTCGCTGGCGGTGCCTCGATAACCCTGGCCAGGTATCTCGCGCACCGACAGCCGGCAAATGCGTCGCTGACCCTCGCCAGACACATAGCTGCACTGCACGATGGCATTCGGGCGATGGGCGTGGTCCTTGAACCAGATGGCCAACAGGCCCTGATCAGAGGTCAGCAGCTGATCCACCGCCAACCCCAGGCAGTTGGCCCCGACAAGGCCGGTAATTACATCAAAGCGCTCCGAGAGGTAGGTAAACCGCAGTTGGGTATCGACTTCCCAGATCCAGTCGGACGCCGCTTCGGCCACATCACGAAAGCGCTCCTCGCTGACCGCCAGCGCCGCACGACTGGCTTGCAGGGTGGCGTAATTAAGGTCCATGACCCGCGCGGCAGCGGTACTGCGGCGCTGGATAACCCAGGCCATCAAGGCAAAGATCAGGCCGGCAACTGTCACCAGCGGCACAACCAGCCCCAGCAACTGGCGCCCAGGATCCTCCGCGGTCCATTGCACAACACCTGCATTGTCCCTGAGGCTCAGGCTCGGTGCGCCCGCCGCCGCCCCGCCGGCCGGGGCGACCCGCAGACCTTGCACACCAAAATCCTCGCCCAGTGCAGCCAGCCGTTGCGGCGCCAGCTTGGCAATGAAGATCAACACCGAAGCGGGACCGCTATCGGCCTCTACGTTCGGATCGGTGCCAGGCGTCAGCGCAGCGGCGGCCAACACCGCCGGCATGCCATCGGCCTGTATCAGACGGGTCACCGATTGGCTGTTGGTCGCGGCCTGCCGGGCCTGGGCCAGCAGGGGCTCGATCGGCAGGTGCAACCAGTCCTGCACGGCGACGCTCTGCAGTTGGCCCTCAATCAGCGAATACACCGTGCGACCGGCTGGATCGACAACAAACACCCCCTGGAAACCGAAGTCGGAAAACAGCGTCGTGCCGATGTTTTGCCGGACAAACGCCCAGTCCACATCCACCTTTTGATGCAGGTGTTCGTAGGCATCCCCCCAAAACGCATAGTCCTTGACCGTCGAACCAGCGACGCGCTCAACCGACAGCAGGGCGTTTTCGATATCAATGCGGCTGTGCTCGCCGGCATCGTGATTCAAGTGCTCGGCAATGGACACCAGCAACACCCCGACCAACAGAAACATGGCCAGTAGCAGCAGCGAACAGGCGAGCAGATAAGCCCGTGCAGTAGAAAGATTGGAAACCTTGCCTTGCAGCGACGACTTGGGGCCAACGTTGAGCTTTTCCATGAGCGCTCCAGGCGCCAGGGCGCCCTAACAACCCGCACCGAAAATCACACCACGCACACGCAAGTGCGAGACTACCTGCCCATAGACGATAGACAATTTTTGCGCGTCGAACAGCCCGAAAACCGCCTTATGCGCAATGCACCACATAACGCACGGCAAACCCACTCAGGCGCTGATCCAATTGCTCGCGTTGCACAGCGCTAAGCTGTGGCACATGAATATCCACGCGCTGCCCGTGGCGCTCGTCACTGTGGGCCTCCACCCGGCTTGGCGCCGCGACCTGCAGCACCTCATCCTCGAACACCCGTCGGATAGCGTCCAGGCGCAAGGCGGGCTTAAAGGTCTTGCCTACGGCGGTCAATGGAATCTGCTCTACCAACCAGATGTTCTTGGGTACCGCCGCACGTTCGTGGATATGCTGCGTGGCGTGTTCCAGTAACTGGGCCTCACTAGCGTGCTCACCAGCCTTGAGCTGCACGTAGACCACCGGCAGTTCCCCGGCCCTGGTATCCGGTTTGCCCACTGCGGCGGCCAACGCTACGGACGGATGGCGATGCAGGGCCTCTTCGATCATTTGCGGGTCGATATTATGGCCACCGCGAATAATCAGATCCTTGCTGCGACCGGTCAGCCAGATGTAACCATCGGCATCGATGCGCCCCAGGTCGCCGGTATTGAACCAGTCACCATCCAGCCAGATGCCTGCGTTCTTGTCCGCTTGCAGATACCCCTTGAACACCGTCGGGCCACGCAGGCACAGGGTGCCTGGCTCATCGGTCGCGGCGTCGCGCCAATAGTTGCCGGCGCTGTCGAGTACCACGATCTTGACCTGGCAGTACGGCAGGCGCAGACCGATTGAGCCGGGCCGACGCTCGCCTTCATAAGGGTTGCAGGCCGTGGCGCAGGTGCCTTCGGTCAAACCATAACCTTCGATGATGCGTAGCCCCGTACGGGCTTCGAACTGGCGGATCAGCTCCACCGGCATCGGCGCGGCACCGCAGAGTGCAAAGCGCAGGCTAGAGACGTCGATACCGTCATTAGGGATCTGCAGCAGTGCGGCATAGATGGTGGGCACTCCACTGAAACTGCTGATCCGGTAGCGCTCCACCAACTTCCAGAAGTCCTTGATCAAGGCCGGGTTGCGGTAACCCTGGGGCCCGGCGAGCAACACCTGGGCTCCGTAATGGAACGCGGCGAGACCGGTGACCATCACCCCGTTGACATGAAACAGCGGCAACCCACACAGCAGCACATCGTCCGGCACATATCGCCCATGCAGGCCAATGATCTCGGCCATCGCCACTTCGTTGAAGTGGCTGTGGGGGGCCAGTTTCGGGGTGCCAGTGGTACCACCAGTGTGAAAATAGGAGGCGATATCGTCAGGCTGGATAACCCGCCCGCTTTCCAGATGATCGGCCGGGGAGTCAGCGAGCAGCTCATCGAAATCCAGGACGCCTGCGGGCATCGTTGGCCGCTGGGCCCGTACGGCGCTGCGTTGCGGTTCCGGCAACAGGTTGGCGAGGTCGACCGTCACAATCGTAGGCATCTGTGGCAGGAAGTCTGCCAGGGCGGCGACTTTCTGCCACAGGTCAGTACCGGGGAACGGTGCCAGTGTGACCAGCACCGAGGTATTGGACGCACGGATCAGCTCTGCAATGTGCTCAGGTTCGAGCAACGGGTTGATCGCATTGACGATCCCCGCGGCCTCTGCCCCCCAAATCACAAAGTGCGTCTGCGGCAGGTTAGGCAACAGGAAAGATACCGCCTGGCCCGGGCGTATACCCAGGCGATGCAAGGCGTTGGCGGTTTGCGTGACCTTGGCGAAAAGCTCGGCATAGCTGATGCGCCAAGGCTGATCCTCGATGCTGCCCGTCGGCAGGAAACACAAGGCTGGCAGATCGGCAAAGCGTTCGGCGGCCCGCTGCAACAACTCATAGGTACTGCCAGGCAAGTCACGCTGGGCCAGCGGGGAGTGTTGCTCGAGGGCTTGGATATCGCTCAACCGGGCAAGGGAAACAGGGCTGTTCATGGGTTTACTGTTCTTCCGTGTTTTTTACTAAGGGCGCCAGGGGATGGGTGCTGGGAAACGCCTGTTCATAGGCCCGGCACACCCGTAGCACTTGATCGTCTGCAAACCGTGCCCCCACCACCTGCAAGCCAATCGGCAGGCCCGCGCTGGAAAACCCGCAAGGCAATGAAGCCGCTGGCTGCTGGGTAAGGTTGAAGGGATAGCTGAAGGGCGACCACTTCATCCAATCCTCCAGTCCCGAGCCCGGCGGTACGTCATGCCCTGCCTCGAATGCAGTGATGGGCATCATCGGGCAAACCAGCAGGTCATAGCGGCTGTGGAACTCACTCATCCGCGCTACCAGCGCAGCCCGTGCTTCCTGGGCTGCGGTGAAATGCGTCAGGGTCGTGTGCTGGCACTGCTCGGTAAAACGCAGCAGGCCCGGATCCAGCAACCCCTTCTGCTCACTGCTCAGCTGCGTTGCCAAGTCCCTGGCCCCAGCGTAGACCACGGTTTTGAACAACTCCAGTGGGTCACTGAAGCCAGGGTCCGCAGCCTCGATATGCGCGCCCAACAGCGCCAGGTGCTCCACCGCCTGGGCCACGGTACGGGCCACTTGGGGGTCAACGGTTACATAGCCAAAATCCGCACTGAAAGCGATGCGCAAACCGCGCAGGTCAGTGCTCTGCGCCAACCAGGGCGTATGCCGTGGTGCCCCCAGCAACCCATCTCTGGGGTCAGGCCGGGCGACGGTCTGCAGAAACAACACGGCATCGTCCACCGTGCGCGTCATGGGCCCCAGATGTGAAACCAGCGTGGTTGCGCTGGCCGGCCATTGGGGAATGTAGCCAAAGGTCGGCTTGAACCCGAACGTCCCGGTGAAACTGCTGGGGATGCGAATCGAGCCCCCCGCATCGCTGCCTTGATGCAACACCCCCAGGTTGAGGGACGCCGCCACCGCCGCGCCACCAGATGATCCGCCAGAGGTCATGCGCGTATCCCAAGGGTTGCGGGTAATGCCGTAGAGCGGACTGTCCGTCACGCCCTTCCACCCGAACTCCGGACTGGTGGTCTTGCCAAGGATGACCGCGCCGGCGTCACGCAAAAACGTGGTGATCGGTGCGTCGACCTCCCATGGTCCATCGCCAGGAATCACCAGCGAAGCCTTGCGGGTGGGCATGCCGCGGGTTGCCGTCAGTTCCTTGATTGAGGTTGGCACGCCGTCCAGCGCACCATTCGGTTGGCCTTTGAGCCAGCGTTTTTCAGAGGCTCGCGCGGTGTCCAGTGCGCCTTGTGGGTCGGTATAGCAGTATGCATTGACCAGTGGGTTGAAGCGCTCGATACGGGCCAATGCATCCTGGGTGACTTCCACGGGTGACAGTCGTTTAGTGCGAAAATGTTCGAGCAACTCCACGGCGCTCATCTGCGCCATAGTGGTCTGTTGGGTCATGACAGAATCCTGGTGATGGCGTTATTCCCTGTAAACGCGTGATCTCAGCGCAGATAACCTTCCACCAGCGCCACCCAGCAAGCAGCGCCCAGGGGAATCAACTCGTCGTTGAAGTCATAGTGATCGTTATGCACCGAACAGCCGTTGAACTCGCCAAGGCCATTGCCCAGGCCGAAGTAGCAGCCAGGAACTTCATGCAGCATCCAGGCAAAGTCTTCGCTGCCCATGGCTTTCAATGACACTTGCTCCATGACATTGGCGGGGCCCAGGGCCCGTTTGGCTGCCTCCAGCATGTGCTGGGTCTCGACGGGCGTATTGACCAGTACCGGCGCCAGCAACTGATAGTCAATATGGGCTGTCACGCCAAATGAGGCGGCCTGGCCCTGGACAATTTCGCGAATTCTTTGCTCGACGAACGCTCGCACCTGTGGGTCAAGTGTGCGCACGCTCAACTCCAGCATCGCCGTCTCGGGGATGATGTTGACGGCGGTCCCGGCCTGCACTTTGCCGATACTGATCACGGCCGAATCATTGACCCCAATGTTGCGCGACACCACGGTTTGCAGGGCACTGATGACGCCCGCCAACGCCGGAACCGGGTCAATGCTGCGCTCCGGCATCGCGCCATGCCCACCACGGCCGGTCAGCGTGATGCACACCCGCTCCGACGAGGCCATGACCCCGCCGTTCTTGATGATCGCGTGGCCCACGGGGAAGCCCGGCATATTGTGAAAGGCATACACCGCATCGCAGGGAAAGCGCCGGAACAGGTCATCGTCCATCATGGCCTTGGCGCCCGTCAGGCCTTCTTCGTCCGGTTGAAAAATCAGGTTCACCGTGCCGTCGAACTCGCTGTGCAACGCCAGTTGCTCGGCGGCTGCCAGTAGCGTCGCCGTGTGCCCATCGTGACCACAGGCATGCATCACGCCTTCACGGCGGCTGGCCCAGGGCAAGCCGTTTCTCTCAACGATTGGCAATGCGTCCATATCGGCCCGCAGCCCAAGGCTTTTCGAGCTGTTGCCGCGCCGCAACACACCGACTACGCCGCAACCGCCAATACCGCTATGTACGGCGTAGCCCCAGCTTTCAAGCAGCCCGATAACCAGTGCGGCGGTGTCCTGGGTGTTTTGCCCAAGCTCGGGCTGGGCGTGAATGTCGCGGCGGATCGTGACAAAACGCTCGGTACTGTCTTGCAGGCGTACATGTAAAGGACTGTGGCTCACGGTAAATTCCTTATTCTTGGCTTGAGGTCAGACAATCAGGGACGCCCTGGGTACTCAGGGTAAAAACGCAATGCAGCCCCACTTAATGCAATGGCCCCACACAAGTACCAGGCCGGCACCAGCGGGCTGCCGGTCAGTGCAATCAGCCACGTCACGATCAGCGGAGAAAAACCACCAAACAACGTGACGCCGAAGCTGTAGATGATCGACAGCCCCGTCACCCGGTCATCGCGGGAAAAGGCTTCCATCAATAACGCCAGCCCTGCCCCGCCGCTGATCGCCATGGGCAGGATAAGCAACGACACCGCCACCAGGCACAGCAGCGTGTTTTGCTGGCCGAGCATCACAAAAGCGGGATAGGTCAGCACCACCTGTAGGCCACACAGCCAATACAGCAAGGGCTTGCGCCGGGGCATGCGATCGGCAAAGCGCGAGGCTAACGGCGGCACTACAGCCAGCAACACACAGGCAAAGGCCACCAGGCCAAAGGCGAAACTGCTGGGGTAATGCAAGGTGCGGGTCAGGTAGGTGGGCATGTAGAACACCACCATGTATGAACTCACCGTGGAGCTGGCCATCAACAGGATGCCCAACCCCAGTGTGCGTGCGTGATTGCGCACGAAGTCGCGAAACGGCGTCGGCTTGTCGATGTTTTCGTGGGTTTCATCCAGGTGCCGGCGGATGTACCAGCCCACCGGCCCAATCAATAGCCCGATCACGAAGGGAATGCGCCACCCCCAACTGTGCAGCGCCTCCTCCGACAGCGTGGTGGTCAGCACCAGCCCGGACAGCGCGCCCAGCAGCGCAGCAGCGCCTTGGCTCGCGCCCTGCCAGCAGACCATGAAGCAGCGATTGTCGGTACGCCCGGACTCCATCAAGAACGCCGAAGCTGCACCGACCTCGCCCCCTGCCGAAAACCCCTGCAGCAGGCGGCCAATTACCAGCAGTACGGTGGCGAAGATCCCGATGCTGGAATACGTCGGGGTGAAAGCGATAATGCCCGTGCCCACAGTCATCAGGCCAATGGTCAAGGACAAGGCCTGTTTGCGCCCGTATCGGTCGGCGAACCGGCCTATCAAGACAGCGCCCAACGGCCTTATCAGAAAACCCAGGGCAAACGTCACCAGCGACATCATCAACGACGCGAATGCAGAGTCCGCCGGGAAAAACAGCTGGCCGATAATCACCGCAAAAAAACTGTAGACCGTGAAATCATACATCTCCAGGCCGTTGCCCAGGGCCGAAGCCACGACCACGCGGCGCGTCTTGGCGCGCGACGGTAGCGCCGCAACAGGAGGAGCATATTCACCGTTAGCTGAAAGAGCCGAGGTAGTTTTCATGGCTCAACGCACCCCGGACTGACGCAAGGCATTGGGGGTGAACTCGCCTTCCACGGCTTTCACATCAAACTGATAGTTACGCTTTTCTTCGTTCTTCAGGCCCAGCACCAGGTACCGCCCGCTGACCATGTCGTTGAGGGTTTCGGCGGTGTAGAACGGCACCTGATGGTTGTAGTAGGACTGTTGATGGGCTTCAGCCACGCGCCACAGGACATTGCGACCGTCATAATGATCAATCACAGCGGCTTGCCAGGAGTCCTCGTCGATATAGAAATCACGCTTGGCGTAGACATGCCGCTGGCCGGATTTCAACGTCGCGACCACATGCCAGACCCGGTGCAGCTCATAGCGCGCCAGCTCCTGGTCGATATGGCCGGCCTTGGTGATATCGGCGTACTTGAGTTTGGGTGAGTCGAGTTTGTAGCTGTTGTAGGGGATGAACAGTTCCTGTTTGCCAACCAACTGCCAGTCGTAGCGATCCGGAGCGCCGTTGAACATGTCGTAGTTGTCGACCACCCGCTGCCCGTCGGTACTGCCGGCCGGGCCGTCATACGCCACCTGTGGTGCCCGTCGTACACGCCGTTGACCGGCGTTGTAGATCCAGGCCTGGCGCGGTTCCTTGACCTGGTCGAGGGTCTCGTGGACCAGCTCGACATTCCCCGCCAAACGGGCCGGCGCAGTGATGGTCTGCTTGTTGTAGAACAGCACATTACTCGGCTTGGCCGGATCGTAATCGGCCAGGCTTTCGCGCAGCACATACTGGTGGTCGAAGGTCACCGGGGTCCCCACACCTCGTACGTCCGGAACGATCTGCACCATCTGGCGCTTCATACTGTCGCCCCGGTAACGGGCAATGTGGTTCCAGATCACTTCCAGGCCGTCCTTGGGAATCGGAAAGGGAAATGCCTTGGTGAAATGCTCAAGACCGTTACCGCCCGCGACCAACCGGGTGTTCAGCGCGTTTTTGCGCGCCGCCTCGACAATCGCTGGCGGTACATTGGCGCTGCGGTGGGTGGGGTAGACATTCATCGTGTAGTCGGGATAACGCTTGAACATCGCCACTTGGCCTGGGGACAAGCGGCTTTTGTACTGATCGACGTTCTGCGCGGTAATGGTGAACAGCGCACGCTCGTTGGCAAACGGGTCGGCCAGGAACCCGGCGCTATCGACTGCGCCTGCATCCTTCGCCAGCCCACCCGTCCAGGCCGGGATCGAGCCGTCGGCGTTGCCGGCTCTTTCTGCCCCCAGCGGTGTCAGGGTGGTACCCAGCCGGGCCGCCTCTTCAGGTGAAACCGCGGCCATCGCCGAGGTACACAACAGCAGCGCCAACGTGCTGCCATATATAACGGGTGTCGAAAAATTCATCGAACTCAATCCTTTTTTATTTTGATTGGCAGGTTCAGAAGCTCACGCCCACACTCAGGGCCACGAAGTCGCGGTCGGTCGCGGTGTTGTAATCACCGCCAAAGAAATCGGTGTAAGACAGGCTCGCGGTGTAGGTATTTTTCAGATCCAAATCCAGGCCAAGGCTGATGGCCTTGCTGCCTTCGTTGAAGTTGGGGCCATAACCTTGCACGTCGTGGGACCAGGACAGGCTGGGCTTGAGATTCACCCCGGCAAACACGTTCTGATAGTCGAGGATGGCGCGCGCCCGGTATCCCCAGGAGTTGGCGGTGTAGAAGCCTTTGCCATTGCAGTTTTGCGGGTTGACCGGGTTGGCCATGGTTGGGCAATTGCGGTTGTCCGGCAGCTCGCCGTTACCGAAAATGCTGTCACGGCCAAAGCGCAGCGCGCTGCTGTTGAGGTCACTGAGGTGGTTGTAGCCGACCTCGGAAATCAGCGTCAGGCGCTCGGCAGCCCACAGCTGGTCGATAAAGTGGGTGAACGTGACCTGCGCCTGACTCACGGGCTTGCGCACATAGCCATGGAAATCTTCACCGGGCACCGGCCGCGCAAAACCGCTGGCAAAAATCGGGCTCCCCAGGTCCGCCGCCATCGAACCGGCCAGGGCGGAAATCGTCACATCGCTGCCATTGAGGGACAGCGGCATGTTCGGTCGATAGCTCAGCTCACCGGAAACAGCGGTGCCGCCAAGGGTGGTGGCAAAACTCAGGCCGTAGAGGCGGATGTCTTCGGGGTACTCGATGAAATACTCAGCGCTCGACGCTTGGGTACCGGGCTTGACCGCAAACGGGCTGTCTCCTACCCGGCCGCCAACAAAGGGCGCGCGGCTGTGATAGTTCAGGGCGTAAAGCCCAAACTCGGTATTGTTCAGTGCCTCGGCCTGCCACCGCAGCGCCACACCGAACTGGCCGCTGTCACGCGCATCGCGATCAGCCCCGCGCGTGAAGTGGTACTGGCCGCTGGGGTCCCAGGGCGGCGAAAAGCCCATGCGCGTGCTGCACCCATCGGCCATCACGTCTGAACCAAAAAAAGTGCCACAGTTATCGAGGACCGTCTGGTCCCACTCCAACTGATAGAAAACTTCAGCGGACACACTGTCGCTCAAGCCCTGGGATAAAAACAGCATGTTGACCGGGATCAGCCCTTCCTTGATCTCGGCGCCCGGGCGACGCAAAGCGGCGACATCGGTGGGGTTGATCACATTGATCCCGTTGCCGATAAACGTGCTCTCCCCCCAACTGACCACCTGCTTGCCCACCCGCGCGTTGCCCGGTTGGCCGTCGATGAAATAGTTGTGATAGATAAACGCATCAAGGATTTGCGCACCCGATGCCTTGGCCGCTTCCTTGCGGTTGCTGTCGCTGATAGGCAGAGAGCGGCGGCTTTCGTCCTTGAGCTCGAAGTCATACCAGTACTTGCCGCGCACGAACACGCCGCTGTCACCGTAGCTCAACTGCAGATCGTGCACGCCCTTGAAGATCTTCGAAAACGTCTCGCCTTTGCGAAAGTTCATGCGCCCATCATCGGCACTCTGGCTCGAAGCATGGCCGCCGTTCCAGGTGCCCACATAGGCCGAGTCTGCATTGCGTAGCGCCCAACTGCTGCCGATGGATAAAGAAGAGTCGAATTGCCCCTCGATTTCACCAACGTGAAAGCTGATGGCCTGGGCCTGGATGCTGGTACCGAGTGCGAGGACGGCGGTCAATGCACAGGGCCGCACTCGATCAAACTGAAAGTGGTTTGCCACAGAACTTCCCCATCGTTTTTTATTATTGAAGGCAGTACACGTGGCCTGCCGGGCGATGTTGGCGCTGGAGAATCTTCTGGGAGCGTGTTAAAGCTGTCCAATGCAAATATGAAGGATGATTAATGCAGTGGACGACTCAATTGATTTAAAGCGGGTTCGCCATCTGGTCTATCTGAGCGAGGAACTGCATTTTTCCCGCGCTGCGGCCCGAGCCCATCTTTCACAAACGGCTTTCAGTCGCAGTATTCAATCGCTGGAGGCTGATCTGGGCGTACGGTTGTTCGACCGGGACACGCGTTCAGTGACACTGACCGAGGCCGGGAAACAACTGATCGGGCGTGCCCATGAACTGCTCAGTTGTGCAAAAAAAATGCAGGCCCAGGCCAATGACCTGGCAGGTACCGAAGGCGGCGAATTGCGCTTTGGCGTGACGCCGATGGCCGCCAACCTCAACACCACAGACGTACTGGTCAAGCTGCGTAAAAGCATTCCCCGGCTGGTGCTCAGTGTTCAGGTAAATTTCTGGGAGCATCTGTCCCATCAACTGGAAACGGATCAATTGGAATTTGTCGTCGCCACACTGCGTGCCGACCAGGAGTTCGATCCACGCTTTTCCATCACCCACCTGCCGCCGCAAGCGGCATCGATTTTTTGCCGCCGCGATCACCCCCTGGCGCAACAGGACCGGCCGATCTCTCGGGAACAGATTCTGGAGTACCCATGGAGCGGCGTCACACCGTCAAGCGAGGCATCGCTATATGCCCTGTTTGACCTGAAACCCGGGACGCGGCTGCCATGGACCTTGAGCTCCAACGACCTGAACCTGTTACGCGAAACCACATTGACCAGCGACTCGCTGCTCTTGACCTGGTGTTCCTGGCTTGAGCAGGACCTGCGTGATGGGTTGCTGGTGGACCTTATGCCGTTCATCCAACCTGGCTGGCCGGCGGATCTGTTGACCATCAGAAACGCCATGGTGTGCCAGGCCGGGCGCACACTGTCACCAATTGCCCAGCAGGCGGTGGACTCGATCATTGCCAATGCGTGATCTGTAGGTGCCGGCGATGGGCATGAGGCCCCCAAGCCCGGCGCCATCACCGGTAAAATGGCTCTTACTGGACTAACGGTTTACCCAGCACCTTGCTGAACGCCTGGGCAGCGGGCTGCAGCCATCGCGCCTGCACCAATAGCGGAATCACGGCAGCACCCGGCTCCACCTGCCCGTCTACTTGCAACCGCTGTGGCTTGGCTTCGACCTTGAAATGATGCTCGCCAGCCAGTTGCAGATCCGCTAGCAACTGCACCCCATCCCGGCACTGCAACTCGATCCGGGTATTGCCCAGCTTGACCAGCCACGGGCTCAACAGCGCCAGCTCGTGCCCCAGCAATTCACCTTCGGCCCGAAGGCAACTCATGCCCGCGCCATTGACCTGCAATCGCCCTTCCCAACGTCCGTCCAGCACGAACATCGGCGCGGGCAAGGCGCTGACCGCACGCGGTGCCATCTGCGCCTGCCAGTTCCACGGCCAGCCATGGATCGACAGCTCCCAGATGCGCTGTTGAAAGCCCAGGTTCACTTGCGCCGCCCACGGCCGGATCTTCCAGTCCACCGGCGCCAGGGCTCCGACGCGTGCCGCACGGCCAGTCCACAGGCTGCCCGAAACGCTGCTGGGCTGCCAGCCGGTCGGCCATGGCAACTGGCGGGCAACGAAGGCGGCCGGCAGTTCCAGCAGCACGGTCAGGCTGAACACCCAAATACCCCAGAGGATGACCGCGCGACTCATGGCCGCGCCGCCACTTCCAGGCTGAAGGCATAACCCTGGCCGCCGCCCTGCTCCAGGCTCCACTGCACAGGTCGCCCACCCTGCTCTTGCACGGTCCGTAGCAGCAGCTGCAGGGCCTGGGGCCCCGGTAGCTCGCCCTGCAATTGCCAGCGGTCGCCCTGCTGTTCAACGCGGGTCAGTACCCATTGGCGCGACACGGCCAGGGCCTGCCACTGCTCGTTGGAGAACGCCGCTGGCGGCACCAGCGCGCCGGCCTGTTGCGCCAACGCCTGCCACTGGCGGGCATCCTGCCAGGCCGCTAGCAGCGGCCGTGTCAGCAGCACCAGCAACAACAGCCCGACGGTTGACCAGCCGGCCAACAGGCCATAGCGGCGCTTGGGTGGCAGTTGGTTGAAGTGGGCCAGGTACTCCAGCATCCGGGCTTTCATGGTTGTTCTCCCAGATCAAAACTCAGGTGCAGTTGACCGGCGACATGTTGCGCCTGGTCAGTCCATTGCGCGCCGGCAGCCTGGGCCATGGCCTGCCATTCGGCGGGCAGCGGCTGGGGGCCATTGCCGCGCAAGGCCAGGCGCCAACGACTGCCGTCAAACTCGATGCGCGACACCGACCAGCCCGGTTGCTGCTGCAACCAACCCGAGAGCGCCTGCTCCAGGGCCACGATTTTTTGTTGACGCACCTGCCATTCGGTCGCCTCGCCCTGCACCCGCGCCAGGGCCGTACGCGCCTGTTGCGGGTTGTTGGCCGGCCCGGCCAGCGCCCTGACCTGGGCTTTCCAAACATCAACCTGGCGCAGACTCTGCACCAGATACACCGCACTCCAACACGCCGCCAACGCCACGCAACCCAGCAGCAAGTGTCGTTGTACGCGGCTCACCCGTGGCGCTCGCGGCCCCCGTGTACGCGTCGGCCGCATACCCTCCAGCACACTGGGCAACTGCTCCAGGCGCGCCAGGCGCGACGGCCAGTCGCCCTCGAGCGTCTCGCCAGGCAGGTCGCGCCAAGCCTGGGGCAAGCGCTCACCCAATACCGGCGGCCACACCAACCATTGCCGGGAATGCGCCTTGAGGCAACGCAGCGATTCGCGCCGCCACTCCACCACCTGCCCAGGCTCTGCTGGCGGCAACAACTGCAACTCCGCCCAGCCATGGGTGATCTGCAGCCCAAGCGCGGCACACTCGGCCAGCCATTGCTGGACCTGCTCGCGTTGCATCACCAACAACTCAAGCTGCCCGGCCTCGCGGGACAGGCAGCTGACCAGCAACGCTTCGCCAGGCTGCTGCGCATACTCTTCAAACAACTGCGGCCACTCGTGGCGCTTGAGCCCCGGCGGCGCCGGCAGGCAGAAGTGACTGCAATCGAGCGCTGGAATAATCAAGGCACCCGGCAATTGCAGCAGCGCCGACGGTGGCGGCCAGGCGCCGCTTGCGCAAGCCCGGTGCGCGCTGTAATGCAACCACTGCCAACGGTCCTCGGCGGTGGCCGGTGGGCGCACCAGCAACCATTCCCGCGGTTTGCCCCGCAGACGCTCAAACATGCCTGCGCTCCGGCTCATGGCTGGGTATCGGGCAAGGCGAAAGTACAGACATAAGGGGCTCCATGGTGCTCGAACTCGATCCGCACGCCGCGATTGGGCTGGGCGGCAACAGTAGAAGGAAAGGCCAGCCAACGCGTGCCCTGGTAAAAACTGAACGTGGCGCGCTCGACCGGCGCCAGTGACTCCTTGAGTTGCCAGCGCGGCTTGTCGGCGGCGTACAGGTCGGCCGAGACCAGCAGGTTCAAGCGCTGCTGGCGCGCATCGAACAGCAGGCGCTGACGTTGCACGCGCGACGCACCCTCAGCCGGCGGCCAGGCGCCCAGGGCCACCCACTGCAATTGCCCAAGGCTCGGCTGCCACTCCAGCCACGCCAGGTCCAGGGGCAAGCGCTGCTCGTACAACTGGCGCAACACCAGGCCATCGAAGCGGCGCTCCAGGGCCATGCAGAACTCCAATACCTGGGGTTCGCTGCCGGGCTCGTCCAGGCGCTCACGCACCTTGACCCAGCCATTGACCAAGGCCGCCAGCAACACCCCGACCACCGCCGTAAGGGCCATGGCTACCAACAGTTCAATCAGGGTCAGGCCACGCTGCGCCGCCTTCATGGGCGCACCAGGAACAGGCTGAACTGACCCAGGGGCTGACGCTGCTGGGGATCGGCAAATAAGCTCAACTCACCCCGGCGCAAGCGGTTGACCCCGGTGTTGCCCAGGGTCAGTTGCCAGTAACAGGTGGCAGGCCCCTGACGCAGCTCGCCGCTCACCGCATTGATCTGCGGCCAGTACTGTTCCACGCCAAACCGCGTCTCCAGCTCCCGCGCGCACAAACTGCCCAGGCGATGTTGCGCGACCGCTTGATGGGTGGCGATGCGCTGGCGCAACAACTGGCTGACCATCACCGCCATCAACGCGGCAATCCCCAGGGCGACCATGACTTCAAGCAAGGTAAAGCCGCGCTGGCGCTTCATGGCAGGGTCGCGATATGCAAGGTGTTGTCCGCTTGCCATTGCCAACGCTGGCGGCCCTCGGCCCAGCGCCAGGTGAGTGACACCGGGCGGGCCAGCCCCGACGGGGTGAACATCACCTGGGGCTCGCGGCTCACCGGCCAGTCAGGTTGCAAGCCGGCCGGCCAGGGCGCGCCGCGCGAGGGTGCGACCTGCCACCCAGGCGCGCCCCGGCCCACCTGCCAGCGTACGAACTCCGGGCTGCGGCCATTCCAGCGCAAGCCCAGCAACTGCCCGGCATGCCGCGCCTGGGCCGCTTGGCTGCGCGCCTCGCTGGCCAGTTGGGCCAGGGCCTGGCGCATCGGCGCCTGGCCGGCGTCCAGGTAGGCCACGCCCAGGGCACTGAACAAGCCGACGATCAACAACACCACCAGCATTTCCAGGAGCGAAAACCCGCGACTGCGCTGCATGCCTAGAGGTCCCAGTTACCGATATCGGCGTCGGTGCCTTCGCCGCCTTCCTGGCCGTCGGCGCCCAGGGAAAACAGGTCCACCCGGCCATGCTGCCCCGGGGTGCGATAGCCATAGGCATTGCCCCACGGGTCCTCAGGCAGCCGGCGGATGTAGCCGTCGGCACGCCAACTGCGCGGTAAGGGCTCCAGGCTCGGCTTGCTGACCAGGGCCTGTAAACCCTGCTCCGAGGTGGGGAATCGCAAGTTGTCGAGGCGGTACATATCCAGCGCCTGCTCCAGGGTCGCCAGGTCGGCCAGGGCCTTCTGGCGCATGGCTTTGTCCTGGCTGCCGAGTACGCTGGGCGCAACCACCGCGATCAACAGGCCGATGATAAAAATCACCACCATGATTTCCATCAGGGTAAAGCCGCGCTCGCGACGCTTGACCGCACGATTGCCAGGCATGGCGTGCTTTTGCATTTCAAGTTCTCCGTTTTCAGGTTGTCTGTTCAAAGGCTCAGGCCCTGATTGAGCTGCATGATCGGCAGCAACACCGCCAGCACGATGAACAGCACCACCGCGCCCATCAGCAGAATCATCAGGGGTTCGAATAACGCCAGCAGCAGGTCGACCTGGCGCGCAAACCCACGCTCCTGGTTGTCGGCGACGCGCTCCAGCATGTCGGGCAAGGTGCCGCTGGCCTCGCCGCTGGCGACCATGTTCAGCAGCATTGGCGGGAAGTGCCCGCTGGCACTCAGGGCGCGGTACAGGGTCACGCCGCCTTCGACCTGCTCACGCACCGCCTCCAGGGCCTGGTGGATCTGCCGGTTGCCAACCGTGGCGGTGGCCACCTCCAGGGATTCGAGCAACGGCACGCCACTGCCGAGCAAAATCGCCAGGCTGCGTGAGACCCGTGCGCTTTCCAGCACCGACAACAGCACGCCGATACGCGGCAGGCGCAAGGCCAGGCTGTCGCGGCGCAAGCGCCATACCGCCTGGCGCAGCAACACCCGCGCGCCCAGCGCCAGCAACAAGCCCAGCCCCAGCAACCACGGGCCGAGCATCACCAGGCCCTCGCTGGCGCCGATCAGCACCCGGGTAATCAGCGGCAGGCTTTGCCCGGTGTGGCTGAACTGCTCGGTGAGCTTGGGCACCACAAAGGTCATCAGGCCGATCACCACCGCCAGCGACACCAGGATCAGCACCGCCGGGTAGATCAACGCCGTGCGCGCCTTGTGCCGTTGTTTCTGCACTTGCTCCAGGTGCTCGGCCAGGCGCTCCAGCACCGGCGCCAATTTGCCCGAGCGCTCGCCGGCCTCGACCAGTGCGCAATACAGCGTATTGAACTGCCCACCCTGGCGGCGCAGGCTCTGGGCCAGGCTCAAACCTTCGCCCAGGGCACCGCGCACCGCCACCAGCAGGTTGCGAATCGCCGGCTCCGCCAACTGGCGTTCCAGGGTGGCCAAGGCATCCACCAAGGGGATGCCGGCGCTCAACAACGTGGCCAACTGGCGGGTCAATTCGCACAGCTGCCCATGGTTCAACCGTTGCCCGCGCGGGCTCGACAGGCTTGCGCCCTGCACCTGCAACTCACGGGCAAACAGGCCCTGCTCACGCAGCAGTTGCCGGGCATGGCGCTCGCTTTCCGCCTGGATGCTGGCTTTGCGGCGATTGCCGCGCAGGTCCAGCGCCTGGTAGCGATAGGTCGGCATCAGTCGCGCACCGCACGCAGAACCTGCTCCAGGCTGGTTTCGCCACGGCGCAGGCATTCGGTGGCCATGGCGGTCAGGCTCTGGCGCTTGTCGGCGAGGTATTCGTGCATGGCCGCTTCGCTGGCGCCGTCGTACAACAGGCTGATCAAGCCGGCATCCAGGGTGATGAATTCATAGAGGCCGATCCGCCCGTGGTAACCACTGCCCTGGCAGTCGTCGCAGCCCTGGGGGTGAAAGCTGTGTTCCAGCAGGGCCAGCTCCGGCCACAACTGGCGCTCGGCGGCCAGCAACGGTGCCGGCGTTGCGCAATGGCACAAACGCCGCACCAGACGCTGGGCCATCACGCCCTTGAGGCTGGAGGCGATCAGGAACGGTTCGATGCCCATGTCCCGCAACCGCGTGACCGCGCCCACCGCGCTGTTGGTGTGCAGCGTCGACAGCACCAGGTGCCCGGTGAGGCTGGCTTGCACCGCGATCTGGGCGGTCTCCTGGTCGCGGATTTCGCCGAGCATGATCACGTCCGGGTCCTGGCGCAGGATCGCCCGCAGGCCGCTGGCGAAGGTCATGCCGGCGCGGGGGTTGATCGCGGTCTGGCCGATGCCGGTAATCGCGTACTCCACTGGGTCTTCGACGGTGAGGATATTGCACGAACCATCGTTCAGCGCATTCAGGCTGGCATACAGCGTGGTGGTCTTGCCCGAGCCGGTGGGCCCGGTGCTCAGCAAGATCCCGTTGGGCCGCGACAGGCAGGCGCGCAGGGCCTGTTCGACCTCTGCAGGCATGCCCAGGTTGTTCAGGTCCAGCAGGTTGGCCTGCTTGTCCAGCACACGCATTACCACACGTTCGCCGTGAATGCCGGGCAAGGTCGAAACCCGGATATCCACCTCGCGCCCGCCGGAGCGCAAGGTAATGCGCCCGTCCTGGGGCTGGCGTTTTTCGGCGATATCCAGGCGCGCCATGACCTTGATCCGCGACACCAGCATGGCCGACAAGGCCCGTGGCGGGCGCAGGATCTCGCGCAGATGGCCGTCCACCCGCAAGCGCACCACCAGGCTCTGTTCGAAGGTCTCGATATGGATATCCGAGGCCCGCAAACGCAGGCCTTCAGCGAACAGGCCATTGATCAGGCGGATCACCGGCGCTTCGTTGTCACTCTCCAGCAGGTCTTCGATCCGTGGCAGTTCGTTGATCAGGCTGTCGAGATCGACCTGCTCGCCGATGCCCTCGATCAACGCTGCCGTGGCCGACTCGCCGGCCTGGTACAACGCCCCCAGGCGCAGTTCGTATTGGGCCGGATCGAGGTGCTCGACCAGCGTCGGCAGGCCATGCACGCGCAGCACTTCCTGCAAGGCGTCGGTGTCGACATCCTCGCGCAAACACAAGGTCCAGCCTTGCGCGCCCGGCGCCCGCGCCAGGCCCGCCTGGCGTGCCAGTCTATAGGGCAACAACGTACTCACCACACGCCCTCGTCGAGACGCTCGCGGCTGGCCGGGAACAGGCGCAGCAAGGCGTTGTTATCGGAGATCGCGGGCAATGCCAGGTTCGAATTGACCTTTAGGTTGCGGTACTTCTCGCTGCTCAGTTGGGCCAGGGTTTCGCCGTCGCGCATGATCCGCGGGCGGATAAACACCATCAGGTTCTGCTTGGTGCGCTGGCTGGCGTTGGAGCGGAACAGCCGCCCTACCCCTGGGATATCGCCGAGCCACGGCACACGCTGGTCACTGTTCTTGGCCTCGTCGCCGATCAGCCCGCCCAGCACCACCAGGCCGTTGTCTTCGACCATGACCTTGGTCTTGATCTCGCGCTTGTTGGTGATCACATCGCTGGCGCCGGTACTCTCGGCAATCGACGAGACCTCTTGCACGATGTCCAGGCGCACGGTGTTGTCGATATTGATCTGCGGCTTGATCCGCAGCTTGATCCCCACTTCCTTGCGCTCGATGGTCTGGTAGGGGTTGGTGTTGTTCTGTGTCACCGAGCCCGTCACAAACGGTACTTCCTGGCCCACCAGGATCGACGCTTCGGCGTTGTCCAGGGTCAGCAGGGTCGGGGTCGAGAGCAGGTTGAAGCCACTTTCGCTTTTCAACGCATTGAGCAGCGCAAGGAAGTTCAGCCCGCCGCCATTGAGCTTGCCGAAGCCGGCGGTCGCCCCTGGCACATTGGCCAACAGCTTGCCCAGGCCTGCGGTGTCGCCGCTGCCAGCGGCCCCGGCCAGGCCAGCGATGCTCGTCCCACCATTGGTAAAGTTCACCGCGCCGCCGCCAAACGAATCGCCCAAAAACAGCCATTGCACCCCCAGTTCCTGGGCGCGGGTGTCGGAGACTTCGGCGATGATTGCTTCCACCACCACCTGGGCGCGGCGGATATCCAGTTGTTCGACGATGGTGCGGTAGGCGGCGATTTCGCTGTCCGGGCCGACCATCACCACGGCGTTGGTGCCCTCCTCCGATTCCATGCGAATGCCTGAGGCGCTGACCGCCATCTGCTTGGGCGCACCTTCGGTGGGCACGCCTTCGCCACCGGCGCCCGGGGTGTCCTGGCTCAAGCCGCGCAGCACCTTGACCACCTCAGCCGCATTGGCATGGCGCAGGTACATCACCACCGTGTTCGAAGGTCGCAAGGCAGTTTGTGGCTGGTCCAATTGCTTGAGCAACGCGCGCACCCGCTGGCGGCTGTCGGCACTGCCGCGTACCAGCAACGCGTTGCTGCGCGGGTCGGCAACCACCTGCGCGCCATCGGCGCCCTGCTCGCGGGCCAGCAGGCGGGTCATCAATTGTGCGGTGTCATTGGCGCTGGCATTGACCAGGGGCAGCACTTCCAGGGGCTCCTGGCTGACCTGGTCGAGTTGCTGCAACAGCGCATCGATACGGTCGAGGTTGCTGCGCCAGTCGGTGATCACCAGCAGGTTGGCCGACGGGTACGGGCTGATCACTCCCACCCGGGGGTCAATCAGCGGCTTGAGGATATTGAGCATCTGTTCACTGGCGGCGTTGCGCACACTGAATACCCGGGTGGCCATGCCATCGTTGGCTTGCACGGCCTGGCGTGCAGACTCCACCGGCACCGGCTCCAGGCGCGCGGCCTGGTCCGGCACGATTTTCACGCTGCCATTGGGCAGGTTGACCGCAGCAAAACCCTGGGCGCGCAACTGGGCGAGGAAGATGTCATAGATGGCCTCGCTACCAAGCATATCGAGGCTGCGCACCGTGACCTTGCCCTTGACCCGTGGGTCGATGATGAAGGTGGTGTTGGTGATGCGCGACACGCTGTCGATAAAGTCCGTGAGTTCGGTGTCGATGAAGTTCACTTCATACAAGGCCGGCGCGTCTTCGGCGTGGGCTGGAGTCACACTCAAGGCCAGGCACAATGCGCTCAGGCCCAGGCATTTATTGATCATGTGCATCGTCGATTCATTCCTTGCGCTTGAGGCCGATCACCGGTCGCTCAGTCGGCCATGGCAAGCGCTCGCGCTGCCCTTGATTGTCGAAAATCAGCCCCTGGTCATCAATGTCTTGCAGGACGATGCCGGGGGCCAGGCGCTGACCCAGGGTCAGCGTGCGTTCTTGTTGCTGATAGCGCAGGACCAGTACCGTGGCGCGCAACGGCGTGGCCTTGAGGCTGCCCAGGTAATCGACCTTGAGGGTGGTCAACGGCAGGTCGTCGCTGGGGGCCTGACGCGGTGTCCAGTGGTTGCTCAACAGGTCGGCGACCGGCGCCGCTGGCGGGTTTAGCGCGATCGGTTGCGCGATGCCGTGCCACAGTTGCAGCACACATTGCGCTGCCAGCCAGGCCAGGAGCGTTGCCAGCAGCAGGTTGCCCGCACGGTTCAACTGACCAGGCTCCGTGGATGCCATCCCGGATGCCCCTGCACGTAGCGCACTTCGGGCAATTGCAGCGGCGCCAGTTGCCAATCCGCCGGCTGCTCGCGCAACCAGCCTTCAAGGTGCTGCCACAGCGGTTGCCCGGCATCGGCGGCAAAGCCCAGGCCAAAGGTGCGGCAGGTGCCGACCGGCTCGGCAAACTCACTGACCCGCTTGCCGCCCGGGCTATAGGTGACCTGCCAGGGTTGGCCGAGCCAGCGTGGCAAGTCCTGGCTGTTATCCAATAGCAGTGGTTCGCCAAACAGCTGTTCGGCGCCGTTTTCCAGGACCTGGCGCACCTGCTGCGCCGGGACATCCACGACCGGCGCCGGGTAGCTGGCGCTCAGGCTGATCAAGTGTTCGCGGGTAATCATCTGGCCACGGGCCAAGGGGCTGTCGTAGCGCAGGCCCGGCAGCAGTACCGCGCTCTTGGGCTCGCGGGCCAGGGCCTGGTGCAACAGGCGATCCCAACTGCCGGCGCGTACATCGCGGCGCCAGAGGTTTTCCGGGGCCTTGGCCAAGGGTTGGTCGAGCCACGCCGCGTGGGCTGCGCGCTGTTGTTGCAGGCGTGGTTGCAGGCGCTGGGCGTGGGCCTGGGCGGGAGCGTCCAACGCACTGGCCTGGGCCGCAAAAAAGCGCGCATCAAAGCGCCATTGCCCGGCCTGGGCCTGGCAGCGGATACGGAAGGCGCCGCTGGCCCGGGTCCCGCCCAGCACCACCGGGACGCGCTTGCCGGAGCTTTGCAGGATTTCTACCGGCTGCGGCCACAGGTCCTGGCCACGGGCACACAACATCAAGTCCACCTGACTCAGGCGCTCGGCCAGCCAGAAGCCCGGGCCGGTACCGACATCGGCCAGGGCCACCACCAGGTCGGCTTCTTCGCGGGCCTGGGTGAGCACCGGTTGCAGGCTGTGCAACCACTCTTTCAAGGATCCTTGCTGGTCCCGCGCATAAGGGTCGGTAATGCCAACCACAGCGATGCGCACGCCGCCCCGGCGGAACACCTGCATGCCTGGGGTGGCCAGGCGTTGCGCGCTGGCGCTGGCCAGCCCGGCGCCCAGCACCGGGTGGCCGAATTGCTGGTACAGGCCCTGGCATTGTTCGGGCCATAGCACGCGCTCGTCGCTGCTGACTCGCACTTCGCTGCCGAGCAACTGGCTACCCTGGACCCCGGACAGGCCACGGGTCAGGTAGGCCAGGCCGCTGCCATTCCAGCACTGGCCGTTTTCCAGGGTCAGGCTATTCTCAGGCCCGGCTTCATCGCGCAGGCGTTGCAACACCGCGCCGAGTACCGCGTAGCCGCCGGTTTGCACACCGTCACTTAAGGAGGCATCCAGCAGGCCATCCAACTGGCTGCCATCGGCCTGGCGAAAACGCGCATTGGCCCCGGTAATCCAAGGTGCCTGGCCGATGCGCGTCGCCGGCCCCAGGCGTGTGGCGGGCACCACCGGGCGACCCGGCAGGCGTGCATCGAGGGTGTCAGCGATATACAACAGGTCGACCGGCTGGCTGTCCGCAGGCCCCGCCGCAGCCCCCCGGCTGGAGCAGCCGGCCAGCCACGGGGCACAGGCGCCCAGCGTCATCCATCCCAATACATCGCGCCGCACCATTGAAACCATTGATCTCTCACCCTGAGGCTAACTGCTTTAAGGGCGGCATAGTGGGGGTCAATTAATGACGGTTTAATGTCAGTTTTTTAACAGGAGTGAAATATGCAAATTTGCAACAAAAGGAAATAAAAAAATTAAACTTAAATACATTTTTAACAAAACCGACCGCGAATCATCACATTCGGCTCTTAGAGTTCGGGCTCCTTTCAAAAATCGTGATCTACAAAGGACCTGATGAAATGAGTCGAGAGACTGGCGACAACCAGAATCGCAACCTGAGCCTCAATGAGCCGATGGAATCGGTACTCACTGCCTACCTGAGCCGCCGCAGTGTGGTACGGGGCGGGCTCGGCGCCGCGATCGCCATGATTGCCGGTACCGGCCTGACGGGCTGTTTTGACAGCGGCGGTGGCTCGGACAACGACACCCCTACCCAGCCGCCAAAGCCGGCACTGAAACTGGGCTTCAACTCGATCCCCGGCTCCCTCACCGATGCCTGCACCGTGGCCGCCGGCTACACCGCCCACGTGCTGGCCCCTTGGGGTACACCGCTGAACAGCAACGCTGCCCCCTGGAAAAGCGACGGCAGCAACACCTCGACCGACCAGGCCAACGCGGTAGGCATGCACCACGACGGCATGCACTTCTTTCCAATCAATGGCAGCTCCACCGACGGCCTGCTTGCGATCAACCACGAATACATCGATGCACAAGCCCTGCACCCGGCGGGCCCGACCCTGGTCGGCGGTGTTCGTCCGGTCGAAGAAGTGCGCAAGGAAATCAACGCCCACGGTGCGGGTGTGATGCGCATCAGCAAGGTCAACGGCCGTTGGCAGGTGATGGAAAACGATCCATTGAACCGCCGCTTCACCACGGCTACGGTCATGGACCTGGCGGGGCCGATGAAAGGCACCGAGCACGTAAAAACCAAATTCTCGCCGACCGGCACCCAGACCCGCGGCACCAACAACAACTGTGGTAACGGCTATACCCCGTGGGGCACCTACCTCACCTGCGAAGAAAACTGGCCAGGGATTTTCGTCAATAAAAGTGGCGCCCGCCCGGCAGACCAGGTACGCATCGGCGTGGGCACCGGCAACGGCAACTATCGCTGGGAGAGCGTTGCCGGTGATCCAAGCGAGGTCAACGGTGAGTTCAGCCGCTTCGACGTGACCCCAAGCGGCGCCACCGCCACTGATGACTACCGCAACGAAGCCAGCACCTATGGCTACATCGTTGAGATCGACCCGTACAACGCTTCGACCCGCGCCGTGAAACGCACCGCCCTCGGCCGTTTCCGCCACGAAGGTTGCTGGCCGGGCCTGACCACCGCCGGCAAGCCAGTGGTGTTCTACAGCGGCGACGACTCGCAGAACGAGTACCTGTACAAATTCGTCTCCACCGCGCTGTGGGACCCGGCCGATGCCAACCCCAGTGATCGCCTGGCCACCGGCGCCAAGTACATGGACAGCGGCAAGCTCTACGTGGCGCGCTTCAATGCCGACGGCAGCGGCAACTGGTTGCTGCTCGACGTGGCCAGCCCGACCGTGGATGGCAGCACCCTGGGCGCGAAGTTCACCGACCTGCCGGGGATCATCCTCAACACCCGTGGCGCGGCCGACGCCGTGGGCGCCACGCCGATGGACCGCCCGGAGTGGACCTCGGTCAACCCGCTCAATGGCGACGTCTACCTGACGCTCACCAACAACACCAGCCGCACCGTGGCCAACGCCGCCAACCCGCGCGTCAAAAACAAGCACGGGCACATCATTCGCTGGCATGACGCGGACAACCAGGTGTCCTTCACCTGGGACATCTTTGTGTTTGGCGCCAACGCCGCAGGCGCCCCGGACATCAACCGCTCAGGCCTGACCACACTGAACCAGTTCGCCAGCCCGGATGGCATGACCTTCGACAGCCGTGGCGTAATGTGGATCCAGACCGACAACGGCGAAAAAACCCTGACCGACTACACCAACGACCAGATGCTGGTGGTGATCCCGACCAATATGGTCGATGCCCAGGGCAAGCAAGTGCCGGTCAATGCGCAGAACCAGGCCGACCTGCGCCGCTTCTTCGTCGGGCCTAACGGTTCTGAAGTGACGGGGGTGACCTTCACACCCGATAACAAGACGGTGTTCGTCAACATCCAACACCCGGACAACTGGCCGTCCACCGGTGTGGCTACCGACGTCACGGTCGGCACAGTCCGCCCTCGCGCCTCCACGGTTGTGATCCAGCGTGCTGACGGGGGTGAATTGGCGATCTGATTCAGCGGCAGGAGCCGGCCCGGCTCCTGCATCACGATCCTTGTGGGGGCTGTCGAGCTCCGGCGAGGCTGCGATGACGAGGTCATTGCCAGCATGGATGTTGGCTGATCTACCGCTATCGCAGCCTCGCCGGGGCTCGACAGCTCCCACATTTGCTTTGTGGTGATCTCAAAATCAACAGGTGGGATCTCGGGTTTGCGCCACACTGCACAGCAAATGTGGGGGCTTGCCTGCGATGGCGGTGGATCAGCCGCCAGAAACAGTGACTGGACTGCCGCTTTCGCGAGCAAGCCCGCTCCCACAGGGGATCTGCGCGGGGCAGAGAATGTTGGCACCACCACAAATCAAATGTGGGAGCTGGCTTGCCTGCGATGGCGGCAGGTCAGCCAATAGATTTATCGACTGATACACCGTCATCGCGGGCAAGCCCGCTCCCACACAAATCCGCTCCCATACGCGCTATAACGGCAAAGGCTCGCGCGAGCGCAGCAGCATGCCCTGCGCCGGCACCCGCGCATGCCACTTCACGACCCCCTGGGCCTCGACACGGTACTGGCTGCGAAAGCGCTGGCCATCCAGGTCTATGTCCAGGAGCAGCAGAAAGTGGTCACCGTTGAGCTGCAGGCCTTCGCTCAAGCGCTCGAACATCGCGTCGTCCATCGCCCCCAGGGCCTGGCGCAGTTCGCCCGCATCGCGATAGCCCCCCGCCGGCCGCGCGCTGACCAAGCGGGTCAGCACCGAACGCGACACCTCGCCCTCGTACAACGCATCCAGCAGCGGCAGCATTTCCAGGTTCAACGCATTGGCATTCAGGCGCCAGCCCGCCGTCTCGTCCAGGCTGCATAACTGCGGGTAACGCAACGCCCGCAGCGCGTCGGGCACCGCCAGCAGGTTCAGCTCGCTGATATCGCGCATGCGTTGATTGGCCGCCAGGCGCGGTGGCGACTGGCGCAAGTATTCGTTGCTTTCGGCACCTTGCAGGCGGGTCTGCTGGTCGGCGTCGAGCCAGTCGGCCAGGGTCTGGGCCAGGCGTTCGGCGGCCATGTCCGCCCCCAGCAGATGCACCAACTGGCGCTGGGCACGTTCGGCTTCGGGGCCGATCAGCGCGTTGACGTTGAAGCAGGTGTGCAGGTCGCGAATCTGGATGCTCGCCTTGCCCCCCTTGAAGTCATAAGCCAACGGCTGCCCGCGCATGGCCTGCCAGAACAACGGGCTGGCGCGCCACAGCGGGTCTTGCAGGGCCTGTTCGGTAAAGGCCAGCGCCGCCCGTTCGATCGCGCGGGCCTGCACCCGCTGTTGCACCAGGCGCACGCTGTCGACCTGCTGGCGCCCCTGCTCGACCATCCAGGCCATGCCCCCCGCCAGCATCGCCAGGGCCACCAGCACCATCAACAACGCCGCCCCCTGCTGCCGTTTCTTGTCCATTGCCACGCCACCTTTTATGGAGATCCTGGCGACAGTCAACACAGTGGATGTTTCAACCAAGTGGCAGACTCACACAATTCCCGCAAAACCGTCACCGCGCCGTCATAAAGCCTCGGCAAACTGCGCCTTCATATTTCAAATCAATGGCTTGGAGTGGCGTTATGGGCGGTATAGGGATTTGGCAACTGGTCATCGTGCTGCTGATCGTGGTGATGCTGTTCGGCACCCGGCGCCTCAAGGGCCTGGGCAGTGATGTGGGTGAGGCCATCAAGGGCTTTCGCTCCTCCATGGGCAACGAACCCGGCGCCCAGGCGGCAGAAAAGACCAGCCTTGAGGTGCAAGCCGAACCTCAGCGACCTGCCGACAGCAAACTCTGATGTTCGATATCGGTTTTAGCGAACTGCTGCTGGTGGGCCTGGTGGCGCTGCTGGTGCTGGGCCCCGAGCGCCTGCCGATTGCCGCGCGCAATGCCGGGCTGTGGCTGGGCCGGGCCAAGCGGGCGATGAATACGCTCAAGGCCCAGGTCACCCAGGAACTGGACCACGAACACCTGTTGCAGAGCATCGACCAGCAACCCTTGCGGCAACTGGAGCAGCAACTGCGCGACGGCATCCGCCTGGACGCCCCGCTGCCAGAAACCGCCACTCCCAAAGGACCACCTGCCCCATGAGCGACCTGCCCTTGCCTGCTCCGCGCCTGTCGGTGACCGGCCACCTGACCCGGTTGCGCTCACGCCTGGTGCGCTGCGTCCTGGCGATCCTCCTGGTGTTTTGCGCGCTGTTCCCCTTTGCCCAGCAGCTCTACAGCTTCGTCTCGCAACCGTTGCGCGATTTCTTGCCCAGCGGCGCAACCATGATCGCCACCGGGGTGACGTCACCCTTCCTGGCGCCGCTCAAGCTGACCATGATGATTGCCCTGTTTATCAGCATGCCGCTGTTGCTGCACCAGGCCTGGGGCATGATCGCACCGGCGGTGTATCGCCAGGAACGCCGCACCGCCGCCTGGTTGCTGGCCGCCAGCGTGGTGCTGTTTTACCTGGGCATGGCGTTCGCGTTTTTCCTGGTGTTCCCGATGATGTTCGGCTTCTTTACCAGCGTGACCCCGGACGGCGTGGCGATGATGACTGATATCGCCCTGTACCTGGATTTCATCCTCGCACTGTTGCTGGCGTTCGGCCTGGCGTTTGAAATTCCGGTGGCCACCTTCCTGGTGATCTGGGCCGGTATCACCGATGTGCAGACCCTGCAAAAGAGCCGGCCGTATGTGATCGTCGGCTGCTTTGTGGTGGGCATGCTACTGACCCCGCCGGATGTGTTTTCGCAGACCATGCTGGCGGTGCCGATGTGGATTCTGTTTGAGCTGGGGCTGCTGGCCAGTCGGTCCGTGAACAAGCCGCGTACCGAGGCGCCGTAGAGCGCCTTACGGCTCAGGGGAAGGCCGCAGCAACGAGGTGCTGCGCCCGCCTTGCTTGAGCAGGGATGGATTGATCCCGAATTGTTTGCGAAATGCCGTGGCAAAGTGGCTGGCGTTGGCATAGCCCAGGTCTGAGGCCACGCGCATCACCGACTCATCACCCTCCAGCAAGCGACTGCGAGCCTGGGTCATGCGTGCTTGCTGGAACACCCCATACACACTGTTGAGGAACAACTGGCGGAACCCGCGTGTCAGCTTGGGCTGGCTCATTCCGGATTCGCGGGCCAGTTCAGACAGGCTGGGCGCTTTGCCCAGGTCAAGCAGCAAGCGCTCGCGGGCGCGCAGCAGGCGTTGACGATCAAGGGCGCTCAGGCGACAGGCGCAGTCCACGCTGCGCCGCGCTTCCAGAAACAGGCTGACCAAAGTCACGCTCTGGCCGTACAGCCACAAGCGGCTGCGAGGCTGGCCAGGCGCGTACTCCAGGGCATTGGATAACTGGTGGGCAGTGGCAGTCATTTCGCCGCTACGGTGGCCGTCAAGAAAGCAATGGTCACAGGCCAGCGCGCTGTACAGGCTCGAATCGATCTCCAGGTCCCACTGGGTCAACAGGTCGGGATGAATCATCACCGTGATGTTGTCGATTTCGCCCTGCTGCTGATAGAGGCCGTCGCGGCAACGACCGTAACTGATGCTGCCGCAACCCTGGTCAACGACATAGCGTCGCTGACGCCTACCATCGCGGAAGCTGCAGGAAGCCTTGCCCTTGAGCAGGTTGGTAAAGCTGAAGTGGATGCGCTCGCTATCGTCGTGCAGGGGCATTTCTACCGGCTGCTCGAAGGTGCTTTGCCAGCGCACGATATCCAGCCCGCCCTGCAGGGTCACGCGGGTGACCCGGCACTGGTTGCCGGGCCCGAAGTCGCCCCCGTAACCGTCGGCAATAATCCGCGAGACCGGCATGAACGCCCGTGCCTCTTCCTCAGTGGCTGACATCTTGGATCTCCTTGCTGACCGGATACGGCTCGAATCAGACCACATCGGGGTAGAGGCGCGCAATTGATAATCACTAGCATCTGATGCGCTGCAGTTGCTCCCTTAGCCGCCGTCGCCCGCCGCGACGCGCATTGCCCGAAACCTCAGTCAAGGCCCCATCATGTCTGCACCCAGCCCATCGACGACCAGCCGTGGATCACCGTACATTCGTTATACCATAACAACTCTTATAGGTTGCACACTCACTCATTCGACCTTGGCCGACACGGTCAGCCAAACCGTGCAGTTGCCGGCTTCGACCGTCACCGCGCGCATGGAGCAAGAGGATCCCAAGGAAGTACCGATCAGCCTCAGCGTAATCAGCGGCGAACAGTTGCGCACCCAGCGCCTCGATACCTTGGAGAGCGCTCTGCGCAACACGTCCGGGGTCAGCGTCAACTCCTCCGGCGGGCCCAATGATTTCAATGTGCTGATCCGTGGCGTGGGCTCGCTGTACCAGATGTCAATGGATGACAGCTCAGTGGCGTTCAATATCGATGGTGTGCCAGTTTCATCACGCAGCCTGGGTTTTGAAACCCTGGATGTGGACCGCATCGAAGTCCTCAAGGGGCCCCAGGGCACCTTGTCCGGAGCGATTGGCCAAGCCGGCGCGGTGAATATCACCACACGCCAACCGACTCGCGAATTGGAAGGTTATGTGCGTGGCGAAGTCGGCCAGCAAGGCCAGTTCCTCACCGAAGGCGCGGTGGGCGGGCCGCTTACCGACAACCTCAGCGGCCGCCTGGCGGTGCGCCGGGCTGGGTACGACAGTTGGATCGACAACGACCAGACCCATCAACCCCAGACCAAACCCCGCAACGAAGCGTACCGGGGCAGCCTGCTGTGGGATATCAACGACGACACCCGCGCGCTGTTCAGCGCCGAGCGCCAGAAGACCAAGCGCGCCACCAATTCCCTGGTGCTGCGCCCATACGGCAGCGACCCGAGCCTGGACCTCACTCCCGGCCTGTTCGACGACAACTACAAGACCACCGAACGTTATACGATCAAGGTCGAACATGACCTCGCCAACAGCCGCCTGACCTCAACCAGCGCCACCTCCACCGCCGACTTCGAAGGGCTGATCGCCTATGACAGCAAGCTGATGGGCGCGCTCTATGGCACCCCCAGCGAGTTTTGGGTGGTGGACAAATCCTTTGAGCGCTCCTGGAGCCAGGACGTGCACCTGAGCTCCCTGCCGGGCGTCGAGGTGTTCTGGGTCACAGGGCTGGCCGCCGCGCGCAACGAGCGCACCTACGACACCCCGCGCAATACCTACGGCACCTCGGGCGCCAAGTTTCGCGACTTCACCACGACCACCTATGCCGGCTACGGCGAAGTCACTTTCCCCTTGACCGAGCAGTTGAAACTGACCACCGGCTATCGTCACTCCTGGGACCGCAAGACCTATGACGGCGAGTATTTCTCTGGAAATGCTTCAGTCAATGACTCACGCAAACTCACGGACAACTACGGCACCGGTCGCGCCGCCCTGAGCTATGCGCTTACCCCGCAAACCAACGTGTATGTGCAATTAGCGCGAGGCTATAAATCCGGCGGTTTCAATGATTACGCGTCACAGGTCAGCGACAGCGAACCCTACAAGGCGGCTGTCAGCAAGGCAGCCGAACTGGGCTTCAAAAGTCAAACCGATGACCATCGGGGCAGCCTCAACGGCGCGTTGTTCTTCACTCGCGTACACGACGACCATCTGCTGGGGTACGACGCCGCAACCTTCGCCACCAATGCCTTCAATGCCGACACCCGTAGCCGTGGCGCCGAACTGGAAGGCAGCTGGCGCTTCGACTACGGCTTGACCGTGGCCGCCAGTGCCACCTACCTCGACGCGAAAATCACCAGTGCTGTGAATGGCATTCAGGCCGGTGACGTCGCCGCCGGCAACCGGACCCCGGATATACCCCGCTGGAGTGGCAACTTCAACGTCGCCTGGGAGCACCCATTGGGCAATTTCGCTGGCCTGGGTGACACCACCCTCAACACCAGCCTCAACTACCACCTGGTGGGCGAACGGGCGGCCGATCCGCAGAACCATTTCAACCTGGATAACTACGAGAAACTCGACCTGCGCGCCGGTCTGCAAAGCAAGTTCGGCGAGGTATATGCCTATGCCGACAATCTGCTGAACCAGACCTACGACACCTATGGTTTCTACAGCGACCCAGTGGCCTACGGCGCACCCGCGCGCCGTCGTACCCTGGGCGTCGGCTACACCTATCAGTTCTGATCAATCCCCTTGTAGGAGCGGGCTTGCCAGCGAAGACGGCAGGTCAGCCAACATCCTTGGCAGGGCCGACGCCATCGCTGGCAAGCCCGCTCCTACAGGGTTTGTTGGCTAAGCCTCTGTCAGAACGAATAGCTGTAACCCACGCCCGCCGACCGTCCCCTGGCCGGCATCCCGGTCAGTACTTGGTCGGTGGAGTACGAACCGTACAAGTCATAGCGTGCATCCAGCAGGTTGTCGCCCCACAGGTAGACTTCCGAGCCGCCGCTTTCCAGGCCCAGGTGTAGGTCCAGCTTGGCGTAGCCCTTGAGGTCATAGTGGTTCTGCGGGTCTGCCGGACGGTTTTTCTGCAGGCGGTAATTGAGCAATGTATTGAGCCGCGGTGCCGGCAGGCCCAGGAGGTTGGGCAGATCCTTGTGCCAGGCCACGCTGAAATTACCACTCCACAACGGCACGTCCGGCACCCGGCTGCCTGCCACCACGTCGCCGCCAGAAACACCCAGCGCATCGGAGGTCACCAGCGCATTGGTGTAGCTCAGGGCACTGCCCAGGGTCAGTTGATCAGTAACGTGCCAGGTGCTCGACAGCTCGGCGCCCTTGCTGCGAGTGTCGGCATTCACCGCACTGACGGCCACGGTCTTGAAGTCATACCCCAGCAAATGGTCATCGCGTACCCGGGTGAAGAACAACGCGCCCTCCAGGCTCAGCGCACCGCCCTCGCTTTCATGCTTGAACCCTACTTCGGCCGCACTGACCTTAGCCGCCTTGTACGGCTCACTGTCCGCGACCGAGGTCGCGTAATCATTGAAGCCTGCAGACTTGTAGCCACGGGAAAGCACCGCATAGAGATTGGTCTGCGGCGTCAACGCATAGGCCAGCGCCACGCGCCCGGTGCTGTAGTTGTCTTGCAGTTGGCGGCTGTCGCTGGCCCGATTGCCTGCACTCGTATATTCGCCGCCGTAGGTCTTGCGATCCCAGGTGTGGCGCAGGCCGGTGGTGAGTTTCCAGTCCTCGGCAATCGGGAAGGTGATCTCGCCATACGCCGCGTAGCTGTTGGTACTGAACTCACGTTGCTGAAGCGCGCCGTTGGTGAAGTTGCTCGAGTCGAAATTGCGCTCGGAACGGGAAAGATTGACCCCACCCACCCAGAACACTTCGGCCTCTGGCAGAGAGCCCAGGCGCAGGTCCTGGCTCCAGACCCGTTCGTGGGCCGAGTCCTCAATGAGGTACTCAAAGGGTGAGCCGTACAGTGCACGAGTGATGTTGCGGTCATAACCCTTGACGGCATTGAAGTCGGTGCTGGTGTGGGCAGTGATCGAGGTGATCCGCGCTTGCGCCAGATCGTGGTTGAGCTCAAAGGAATAGCGCTCATTGGCCTTCTGGTTGCCGTCAAATACGCCGGGGGTGTAGTCCAGGCGTGGGCTGTCGCCAAAGGGCCGCAGCATTTCCAGGCCGGCGTAGTGCTCGGCGCGTTGGCGTTCGGCAACCAGCAGCCCAGTGATGCCCGCGTCGTTGTCCCACAGCAGGCTGCCACGCAAGGCCAGGTCGCGAGGCGTGGTCATCGGGTCGCCATCCTGCTGGTTGTCGACCCAGTTATCGAAGCCACTGCGACGCACCGCAATGCGCCCGGCCAGGGTCTCGGTCAAGGGACCGCCCACCGCGCCTTCGCTCATGAACTGGCCTTGCTGGCCGACTTCACCCCGCACATAGCCTTCTACCTCACGGGTGGGTTTGCGGGTGGTGACGTTGATCGCCCCGGCCTCGCTGTTGCGCCCCAGCAAGGTGCCCTGGGGCCCCTTGAGCACTTCGACCTGTTGCGCATCGAGGGTGGCCATGGCTGCGTTGCGCACCGACATCGGGACGCCATCGACGTTCAGCACCACTGAGCCGTCATCCATGCTCATCTGGTTCAGCGAACCCACGCCACGAATCCGCACATTGGCGTCATTCGCCCCACCCCAGGAATTGACATCCACACCCGGAGTGCCGCGCAACGCGTCCTCCAGGGTGCGCAGGCGCCGGGTTTGCAGGGTGTGCTTGTCAAGCACCGAAAGGCCGAAGGGAATGTCCCTGGCACTTTCCTGGTTCAACCGCGCACTGACGGTCACCGGCGCCAGCTCCAGGGCCTGCGCGGGAGGCTGGTAGTCGGCCGCAAACGCGCTGCACGCCTGGCTGGACAAGGCCAGCGCCAGGGCTTGGGTGAGGACGTTGGCGCGCCAACCCTGCGGGTGGTGTAACGGTTTGAGTAGCCACTGATCAAGCATGCAAAACTCCAGGCAGATAAGAGAGGGATAGGTTCATTGCGACGTGCCCCAACGCTGGCGCGCCTGGGCGATCACCTGATCCGAGGGCGCACCCAGCAGCCCTTGAATCAAGGGGGGCCATCCCTGGCCTGTAAGGATTTGTGCAGTCATGTCCAGCAGTTGCGCAGCGCTCTGGCTGGCAGCCCAGTCGAGGCTGGCCAGGGCCGCATAAGGCGCGGCCCAGCCCTGCTGCCGGGCACTGGCCAGGGTGCCGATCGGCTCGCCGTCACTGCCCAGCAAGCGGGTCAGGTCATCGGCCTTGAGCCCGATCAGTGCGGCACGGGCCTGGGGACCGTCGACTTCGCCGACACACAGCAAACCCAGCGCTCCGGCAACCCCCTGACTCAGCCATACATGACCCGGTTGTTCGCGCAGGTCGCTGGCGCTGAGCAGCCGCTGGCGGGCCAACAGTTCGGCGATGTGGGCGCGTCGTGCCCAGCGTCCGATGCCGGCTGGCGCCACGTCCCAGTCCGGGGTCTGGGCCAGCAGCAGGTGGCCGTTGCTCAGGCGACTGTCTCCCATGCCGCTGGGCCATTGGCTCACTTCGCTGACCGGTGGACTGGCGCCCAGATGCTGCGCGACACAGGCAGACATGGCGGTAAGATCCTCGCGCACCTCGCGGGCGGTGGTCTGGCGACTGGCATCGGCCAGCACCCGTACACCGTCCAGTTCATGGGTCACGGTCGCCGAGGTCAGGGCATAGGCGAAATCCAACGGCTGTTCACTGCGACCACTGAGGGACTGCCCCTGGGCATCGATGGTCCAGTGCCAGGCCCCGGCCGGTGCGACCGCTTGCGCGGCCACCGCCGCCCCCTCGGGCAGCACGGGTGCCACAGCAGGCAAGCCGGCGGCCAGACGCTGCACTGGCGCACGCAAGCCACGTTCCGGGTCCAGGCCCAGGCGCGGCACCACCCGCCGCGCTTGCAGCCATACAGCCTGAGGGCTCAGCCAGATCCCCTCGCCTTCGCTCGACCAACCGTTGGCACTCAGGGTCCAGTGCAAGGTCACCTGGCAACCGCTCGACGCACAGGCACCCAGGGCCAGCCGCAGATGATCATGGGCTTGCTCAACCACCACCGACTGGCCCATCACCCTGGCGTCCGTCACCTGCAGGCCCGCTGGCAACTCGGCATCCAGATGGCCATTGGCGGCGATCACGCCCTCCAGGGTCCACTGCCCTTGCACGTGGCGTTGGGCACTGTCGATCTGTAACTGCAATTGCCCGCCGGCCAACTGGAAGGCACCAGCGCCGCCCAGCCAGCGCTGCTCCCAGGCGGCGTTGTCGGCACGGGCCTGGGCAGCGGTCTGGTAATCGCCCTGTACCACCAATTGGCGGTGCAACACGCTACCGCTGCCGAACATCACCAGCACACCCACTGCCAGCAACACACCGGGCACGCCGCGTAGCCGCGCACCCAGGTCGGCAAGACGCCGCCGCTCCGGTCCATGGGGCACTGCCAGCGCCGCCAGTGCAACCAGCACCAGGCACAGCGCAAGCTTCCAACTGGCCAGCGTGCCGAGATAGGCCAGCCATGGGGCCCAGCCGGTCAACGCCGACAACGCCACGTGACCCGGGATCGCCATTTCATAGGCCGGGTAACTTACCAGTCCCAGTTCGTGATTGAGCACCAGGAAAAACGTCAGCAACATCGACGTGGCGTATGCCAGGCCGGACCGCCGGATCAGCGCATGCACCAGCACCGTCAGCATCGCCAACTCCAACAATGGTGGGGCGAACACCAACAGTGAGTAGATCAGCGCAAACCCTGGGGCCAGGCTGGCTGGCGCAACCACCGCGCTGATCACCAGGCTGGCGAAGCCAGGCACCAAGGCCAGCGCCAGCGTGGCGAGCACCACACACAGCACCTGACCGAAGGTACGCAACCACACGGGCGCCGGCGTGGCGTGCAGCATTGCCCCCAGCCCCTGTACATCATCACGCCGGCAGATCAGGCCCACCAGCGCCGCCACCATAAAGGCAATCACCAGGAACAACGCGCTGGCAAGCAGCGGCAACGTCAAGTCAGCACGCGGCACCATCGGCCCACGGGCATGCCACACCCCATGCACAAGGCCGCTGAGCACGCCCATCACCACCAGCAGGCCGAGGGCCAGCCACCAGACCTTGCGTGCAAACACCTGGCGGGTCTGCCAACAGGTTTCGCGCCATAGCGCCCGCGGCCAGTGGCTGGCCAACACCGGACCAGGCAAGCACACATCCAGGGCCAGTTGCATCGGTGGCTCTGCCAGTACCGCACCGCTGCGCCGGCCCATCAAGCCCTGGCGCGTCGCGCGGGCCAGGGACCAGGCCAACAGCAGCAACGGCAGTACACACCACAGGCCCCGGTTGAGCCAGAACCCCGGCGTGAGGTCCAGCAGAGCTTGGGATTTTTGCGCTGCGGTCCAGGTTTCCACCTGGGCCTGGGCGAAAGTAAACAGCGACGGATCGAGGCTGGCCGCCAGCAGCGGGTTGATATGCCCACCCTTGAGCACCACCACCGCGAACATCCACAGCAACATCAACACCGTCGCCAGGGCAAACGGCGCGGCCAGGCCCCGACTGCGCAGCGCCAGCCAGTAATACAGAGCGCCCACGCCGGTACTGACCGGCAACAGCAACGCGGCCCAGGCAAAGCCCAGTGCCGACCAGGCCGGTGCGCCGATACTCGCCGCCGGCACCCAACCCAGCCAGGCGAGGACCGGGCTCAACAAGAAACCGGCAATCAGCGAACTGGCCAGCAGCCCACCGACCACGGCGGCGCCGATGAAGCGCCCCCATAACAACGCCGGCAACGACACCGGCAGAGCCAGCAACACCTCCTCCAGTTGCGCCTTGCGGTCCCGCAGGGCGGGCTGGGCGAACACCCAGGCCCAGGCAAAAAACAGGAAAAACATACAGCCGCAGGCCATCAAGTAGATCAGGCTCGGGGCATTGCGCGGGATGTCGCTGGCGCCCATTTTCTGCACGTAATCGGCATTAGTCAGGGACATCAACAGGTAGCCGGCCAGGCCCAAAAACACCAGCAAGGGAATACCACTGCGCAGCCCGGCGCGCACTTCCACCCAGGCTTCACGCATCATCAGGGCGAAGGTGCTCATGCGTCGACCGCCTCGCCGGCCTGGGCCAGCGCCAGGTAATAAATATCTTCCAGGCGTGGTGCGTGGGGCATGAAGCGTGGGTCGGCCGGCCGTTCACCCTGCACAATCACCCGACTGCCCTCGGGGCTGGCCGCCACGTGCAAGGCCGCCGGCAAGGTTTCGCCACGCCCAAAAGACGCCGCCCACAGGCGCCCCTGCTCCGCGCCCAGCAACGCCTGAGGGCTGCCCTCCACCAGGATCTGCCCGCCAGCCAACACCGCAAGGCGGCTGCACAGGTTCTCGACGTCTTCGACAATATGGGTCGACAGCAACACAATCGACTCAGCAGCCACGTCCGCCAACACCCGGTGAAACCGGTTGCGCTCCGCCGGATCAAGGCCCGCCGTCGGCTCATCGACAATCAGCAGGCGCGGCGAACCCACCAGCGCCATGGCGATGCCAAATCGGCGCAGCATGCCTCCCGAGTAAGTGGCCAGCGCACGGTGCGCGGCATCCTGCAGATTGACCTTGGCCAACAGGCCTTCGATTTCTGCGCGGCGTTGGCGACTATCGGTACGGCCCTTGAGCCAGGCGAAGCGGTCTAGCAAATCGCGTGCGCTGACGCCCGGATATGCCCCCAGTTGTTGCGGCAGGTAGCCAAGGCGGCGACGCAGGTGGTTGGAGTCGGCCAGCACATCCACGCCATCCAAATGGATGCTGCCCGCGTCGGGCTGCTGCAAGGTCGCCAAGGTGCGCATCAGGCTACTTTTGCCGGCGCCATTGGGGCCGAGCAACCCGTACATACCGGGGCCGACGCTCAGGTCCACGCCGCGCAGCGCTTGTACGCCGTTGTTGTAGCGCTTGCGCAGGCCGCGCACCTGCAAACCCGAATCGACTGACATCTGCAACTCCATGGGCAGCGCGCCGATACCGGCTCCCGATCCAGGGACAGCGGGCCTGCCGGGCGGCACTTGTTTGGGAATGATTGCCCTTAAGAGGCATAGGTATCTACACAACTTTCAGAAACTGACGAACTCCCCTGTGGCGAGCGGGCTTGCCACAACTGGGCTATCTGCCTGGATTTAGGCGTTACGGCAAAGTTGTGTAGATACCTATGTTTAAGAGGGACAGCCCGGGACGGTAGCCACGCACGCGGGTGCGCTCTACCCGATTCAAGTCAATTTCCAACCGTATCGCGCAGTCACCAGCGCCGCGGCCCACAGCAGAGGTGCTCAAGCCCGACACCGGCATGCGGATTGGAGGGGCAATCGACTCGATACGGGTAGCGGCCAAAGTGACAGCGATTAGCATCGTTGCCCGTGTAAACGCCAACGGAAACCCCATGACTAGCGCCCTAGACACCCTGCAACGCCCGGTCAACCACCTGATTCGCCTTGGCGTGGCGCTCGCCGCCGTCGGGGCCTTGGTGAACCTGGTGCCCTCTATTGCCTTGACCGAGCTGGCGCGCCTGCTACTGGCCGGCACTGCTGAGCAGCAAGCCCTGTGGCTGTGCGCCAGCTGGGTGGTGATTGCCCTGAGTGTCGGCTGGATGGCCTGCGGCGCCGCCCTGTGGCTGACACACCTGGCCGACCATCGCTTGCAAGCCAGCCTGCGCGAAGCGCTGGTTGGCAAGCTCGCACGCGTGCCGCTGGGCTGGTACACCGAGTCGAGTTCCGGCGCAGTGCGCAAGGTAGTCCAGGACGATCTTGAAGACCTGCATCACCTGATCGCCCACCACGCCGTGGAACGTACCGCCGCCATCGTCACGCCCCTGGCAGGGCTGGTGTGGCTGGCCAGCCTGAACTGGCGACTGGCGCTGCTGGCAGTGCTGACCCTGCCGCTCTATAGCCTGGCCTATGCCCTGATGATGCGCGGCTTCGGCAGCAAGATGCAGTTGCTGGATCAGAGCATGACCCGTATCAGCGCAGCCATTGTCGAGTTCGTCCACGGGATTTCCGTAGTCAAGGCATTCGGTCGCGTCGGCCAGGCCCATCACGGCTATCAACAGGCAGTCAGCCAGTTCGGCCAGCAGTACGCCGACTGGGTGCGGCCCTTGCTGCGCCTGGAAGCCATTTCGTCCATGGCCCTGAGCGTGCCGGTGATTCTGCTGGTGAGCCTGGGGGTGGGCAGCCTGTGGTTGAGTCGCGGCTGGATCACCCCACTGCAATTGTTTGCCGAAACGCTGGTGGCGGTGGTCATTCCACAGTCCCTGCTGGTGATCAACCAGAGCCTGGCCGCCCAGCGTACTGCCCAGGCCGCCGCCGGGCGGATCGAAGCCCTGTTGAACGTAGAAGAACTGCCCACGCCAGCCCACTGCCGCGAACCGGCGGGGCACGATGTGAGGTTCGAACAGGTCGAGTTTGGCTACGACGCAGCGCACCCGATCCTCAAGGGCATCGACCTGTATTGCCCGGCCGGTACGGTCACCGCGTTAGTGGGCAGTTCCGGTGCCGGTAAATCGACCCTGGCCAAGTTGGTGCCGCGTTTTCATGACGTCAACGCTGGCCGGGTGCTGGTGGGCGGTGTCGATGTGCGGCAGATCGACCCGGGCAAGTTGTACCGGCACGTCGGTTTTGTTTTGCAGGATGCGCAACTGGTGCATGGCAGCGTGGCCGATAACCTGCGCCTGGGCTGCCCCGGTGCCAGCGATGAGCAATTGCAGGCCGCCGCCCGCGCGGCGCAGATTCATCAGCGCATCCTGGCCCTGCCCCGAGGTTATCAATCCGTGATTGGCGAAGACGCGATTCTTTCCGGCGGCGAGGCCCAGCGCCTGTCAATCGCCCGTACGCTGCTGGCGGATACCCCGGTGCTGATCCTCGACGAAGCCACCTCCCACGCCGATCCGCAATCCGAGGCGCTGATCCAGGATGCGCTTTCTGCGCTGGCGCGAGGGCGCACGGTACTGGTGATTGCCCATCGCCTGGCGAGTATTCGCGATGTCGACCAAATCGTCGTGCTCGATCAGGGTCGCGTTGTGGAATGTGGTCGCCATCAGCAACTGCTGCAGGCCAACGGCGCCTACTCTCGGTTATGGCACGCCAGTGCGCTGGAGGCCTCGTTATGATCCGCAGCCTGTCGACCTTGTTGGGCCCGGCCCACGCCACGCGCCTGTATCGCTACCTCGCCTGGCTGGTGGCCAGTGCCATGCTGCAAGGCTTGGCGGTGGCGTTACTGGTGCCGATCCTCCACGCGCTGTTTGCCGGCGACCTGCCGACGGCCATGACCTGGCTCGCCGGCCTCGCGGCGATGGTGGTGCTGACCTGCATTGCCCACTACCAGCAGGCGATGCAGGGGTTCGCCCTGGCGCTGCTGGTGCTTACCACTTTGCATGAGCGCCTTGGCCAGCACCTGATGCGCCTGCCCCTGGGCTGGTTCGACAGCGAGAAGGTCGGCCAACTGTCGCGCAGCGCCACCAGCGGCACGCTGATGGTCACCGGGTTGTTTGCCCATTATCTGGGCCCGGTGGTATCCGGCGTGGTGGTACCTGCCACAGTCGCGCTGACCCTGTTTGTGTTTGACTGGCGACTGGGGCTGACGGCGCTGCTGTGCGCGCCGCTGATCTATTTCACCCATCACTGGTCGGCCAATGCCATTGGCGCCAATGACGCGCGGGTCGAAGCCGCCGCCAGCGAAGCCGGCAACCGCGTGGTGGAATTTGCCCGCTACCAGCAAGTGCTGCGCGCCTTTGGCCGGGCCCAGGGCGGCTATCAGCCGTTGCAGGCGGCCAACCACGCACAACAACAGGCCGGGGGCTCGGTGCTGGCGCAGACCTTTCCCAAGTTGCTGGCCGGAGGCCTGAGCGTGCAATTGGCGTTCGCCCTGCTGGTTGGCGCGGGCATTGCCCTGGCCGTGACCCAACAGATCGACGCCATCGAGTTGGTGGCCTTGCTGGCCCTGGCCGCGCGGTTTGTCGGGCCCCTGGCGGAGGCCGCTGCGCGCAGTGGTTTGTTGCGTATGGCCGGCAACGACCTGGAGCAACTGGTGAGCATCCTGCGCCAACCACCTCTGGCGGAACCGGCGCACAGCCAACCCATGAGCGCCCCCGGCAGCCTCGAATTTGAACACGTGGGCTTTACCTACCCCAGTGGCCCGCCGGTGCTCAAGAACCTGAGTTTCAGCGCCCAGCCCAACACGATGACAGCGATTGTCGGCGCGTCGGGCTCGGGCAAGACCACTGTCACCCGCCTGCTGATGCGCTTCTTCGATGCCAGCGAGGGCAGCGTCAAGGTGGGCGGCGTGGATGTGCGCGCGCTGTCCAGCGAAGCCCTGATGGGGCAGCTGTCTTTGGTGATGCAGGACGTGTATCTGTTCGGCGGCAGCCTGGAGGCCAACATCCGCGTCGGCAACCCGGATGCCAGCCCTCGGCAGTTGGCGCAAGCGGCAACATTGGCTGGCGTCGATGAGATCGTCGCGCGCCTGCCACAAGGCTGGGACACCCCGGTCGGTGAAGGGGGTTCCAGCCTGTCCGGCGGTGAACGCCAACGCGTGTCCCTGGCGCGTGCCCTGCTCAAGCGCGCGCCGATTGTGCTGCTGGATGAAGCCACGGCAGCACTCGATCCGCAGAATGAGGCTTACGTGCAAGCCGCCATTGGCACGCTGATCCAGCGTGCCACCGTGCTGGTGATCGCCCATCGCTTGCCGACCATCATGGCTGCCGACCAGATCCTGGTGCTCGATGAAGGTCGCCTCGTGGAGTCGGGTACTCACCGTCAGTTGCTCACCCACAACGGGCGCTACGCCGGTTTTTGGCACGAGCGTCAACGGGCCGGCGGCTGGCGACTGAAACAGGAGCGGCCCTCATTGTAGGAGCCGGCTTACCCGCGATGGCGCCCTATAAAGCGACACGCATCCCGGTGACGAAGGCGCCCAGCATCGACATTAAACAAAATGTTGACTTAGTAAGGCGCCAAGATAAACTGCGCCTTATGAATATTTTAGAGAACAAACACCACATCATGCTGCGCGAGCTTGATGGGGTGCCAGCCGAGGTCAGGGACAGTGTCAAGCTGTGCTTCGAGCTGCTGTCGGCCGCGGCCGCGATCAATCGTGTGTGTGCCATCCGCCTGGCTCGCTACAACCTGTCGGAGGGCCGCTTCGTCATCATGCTCACCCTCAAGAGTGCCGGCGGGAAGCTGTCGCCGCTGGAGTTGGCGACCCGCCTTTCAATTACCACCGGCACCGTTACCGGCTTGCTCGATGGCTTGCAGGGCGACGGGTTTATCAAGCGCAAAACCGACCCGACCGACCGACGCAAGCTGATTATCAGCCTGACCACCGACGGTAAACGCGTGGTCGATGAGGTGTTTGCCGAACACACGGATTGGATCAGCGGCATCATCCAGGGCTTGAGCATTGAGCAGCGCCAGGCATTGTCCGAGTCGATTTATTGCATCTCGGCCAGCCACGCACTGTCCCAGCAACTGCCGGATGAGCATTAGGCCCGGGTTTCAATTGCTTCAATCGCGGTAGTCACACAAGGAGGTGTTTGATGCTGCACAGTCAGCGAGTGATGACCAATTTCGGCAGGAAGCCACGGATCCACAGTGGCGTCGATGTCATCCGCCACAGCATGGTTTCCCTGGAACGCTACATCCCACCCACGCTTTACCGGCGCTTGTTTATCAAGCGTATCGCCCGCCATTCCCTGGCCATCGAAGGCTTTGAGTTTCGCCCGGTGCAAAGTCTGTTCGAACTGGAAGAGGCCTTGCGCCTGGTCAACGACAGCTATGCACGGCGCGGTATCTCCACAGTGTGCCGGGCCGGAATGCGCTTTTCGGCGTTCCACCTGTTGCCGGGCACCACCACCTTTGTGGCTATCAAGGATCAACAGATCGTCGGCACCGTCTCGTTGATCGAGGATTCCATGCTCGGTTTGCCCCTGGAAGAAGTCCATGGCAACGAGGTCGTCATGCAGCGCCTGGCCGGCGGCCGGCTGGCAGAGGTCGGCACCCTGGCGGTGGCTGCAGGTTACCGAGGCAAAGGGGTGCCCTTGATGCTCTACAATGCGATGTTTCGCTGGGCCATGCATTTTCGCGGGGTACAGCGCTTGCTGATCGCCGTGCATCCGCGGGCGGGGGCGTTTTATCGCAATGTATTGTTCTTCTCCCCCATGGGCCGGGTGCAGCCCTACACCAAGCTAAACAACGCCCTGTCGCTGCCCTTGTGTCTGGATCTGGGCAACGCGCCGGCGATTTTTCAGCAGGCTTATCAGCGCCCCACCCTGGGGTTTTCCGTCGAAGGCCAGCGCACGCACTTCTTCGATTTTTTCTGCCGCAGTGACTACGCCCATATCCGCCTGCCCGCTACCGGCAGCGTACGCCGCTGGGACGCGCAAGAAGTGCTGACGCATATGGCGCGCTGTGGCGTGCATGGCCGAAACCTGTCGCCACGGGTCCAGCGAGCACTGGCCCTGGCGTAAGCACGTTCAAACGTCATTTCATGGAGGAAGCAGTATGGACAGCGGATTGCTGCGCGCGATATTCAGGGAAATAACGATCAAGCAACCGTTCGAGCGCATACCCGAACCGGCCTTGGTCATGGAAGCACAACAGAGTGTGGCGTCCTATGCCGACAGTGCGGCCCAGGGCCAGGCCTTGTCCGGCACCCACCTTTATCACTGTGCGCAGATGTGCGCGCTGATCAAGCCCGGCGACGTGGTGCTGGACATCGGCTGCGGCCCAGCGGCCCTGTTGCTGCAAGTCGCACGGCTCAACCCACGGGCCGAATTCATTGGCATGGACCTGTCGCAGAACATGCTGGAAGTGGCGCGTGAAGCGTGTCATCAGCAAGGCATCGACAACGTGCAACTGGTTGAAGATGACATGACTCGGCTCAGCATGATCGCTGACCGCAGCGTGGATGTAGTGATCTCGTCGATGGCCCTGCATCACCTGGAAAACCTTGGCCAGTTGGAAGGTACTTTTCGCAATATCTCCCGGGTACTGCGCAATGACCGGGCGATTTACCTGAATGACTTCGGGCGCCTGAAAACCATCGAGTCCGTCGACTACTTTGTCCAGCGCGCCAGCGACGGCGCGGACGCGGAAACCCTGTTGGACTATCGAAACTCGCTGCTCGCGGCTTTCTCGCTGGAAGAGTTCCAGACCCTGGCCGCCAGTTACCTGGGCCCGTGTGCCAAGGTCTATAGCACCGCGTTCAGCCCGTTGATGATGGTGATTCGCACGCCCAAGCGACGCTGCGTGAAGGTAATGAAACCCGAGTTCCGCCGCCGCTACACTGCGCTACCCGCCAGTCGCCAGGCGGATGTGAACCAGTTGCGCCTGTTCCTGCGCCTGGGAGGCCTGGCCAGTGCCTTTTGAATCCGCCCACCTGACATTTGCCCAGCAACAATGGCGCGAGGTTCTCGGTGACGCGGGTGTGCGCGTCGACCCGGCAAGCATCGAGCGTTTCGGGCAAGACACCATGTGTTCCCCCGCGTATGCCAGGGTGGTGATTGCGCCACGCTCAACCGAGCAAGTCTCGGCATGTATGGTGATCGCACAGCGTCATGGGGTTGCCGTGCATCCGATCAGCACCGGGCACAACTGGGGTTATGGCAGCGCCTCGACCAGCGACGCCCGCTGTGTGCTGATGGATTTGTCCGGGATGGACCGGGTTCTGGGGTTCGATGAGGAGCTGTCGGTGGTGACCCTGGAGCCAGGGGTGACCCAGGGCGATCTCGCCCGTTATCTACAGGAGCACAACTTGCCCTGGCTGACACCCGTCACCGGCGCGGGCCCGACCTGCAGCGTGCTGGGCAATGCACTGGAGCGCGGTTTTGGCATCACCCCCCATACCGATCACTTTCAGGCGGTACTCGGCATCGAAGCGGTGCTGGCAGACGGCACGCTGTACCGCTCGCCAATGGCCCTGGGGGTCACGGCGCCCTGCTTCAAATGGGGTGTGGGGCCGTACCTGGACGGGCTGTTCAGCCAGAGCGGGCTGGGCGTGGTGACGCAAATGTCGATTGCCCTGGTGCGCAAGCCCGAGGTTATCCAGCCGTTTTATTTCTGGGTGGATGAAGAGCAAGGGCTGGAAGCCGCGTTGGCAGGGATCAAGCGCATGCTGGACCTGGCCCCCGGGCAGATTGGAGGTATCAACCTGATGAACCGCACACGGCTATTGACCATGGCCAGCGAAGACACCCAGGTGGTGGGCATGAGTGAAGAGCAGCAACGGGCCGCCGCCGAAGCCCTGGGCCTGCCGGCGTGGATGGGCGTCGGTTCGATCTATTGCCAGAAAGCCCAGTACGCCCCGCTCAAACACATGATCAACCGTGAACTTGAGGCTTTCGCCAGCAAATCGATGTTCAAGAGCCGTGGTCAGTTGACCACCGCTCGACGCTTGCTAGGCCATCTGCCCGGCGGCTGGTCCCGGCGCTGGCAGCGGACCCTGGGCAAGATGCTGCAAGGCATCGACCTGATGGAAGGCCAGCCCAGCGAAGTGGCCCTGCCGTTGGCCTACACTGCCGGCGCCAAGCCGCTGCCCGATGCGCCCCTGAACCCGGCGCGGGATAACTGCGGGCTGATCTGGTACGCACCGATCCTGCCGCTGAAAATCCAGGAGGTCGCCGATTTTGTGCGCGCCATGGAGCGTCGGTGCCGCCAGCAGCAAATGCCTTGCCCGGTGACGCTGACCAGCCTGTCGAGTCGTGCCATCGACTGCACCGTACCGCTGCTGTTCGATCGTGCGGACGCCCAGGCGTCAACCCGGGCCCATGAGTGCTATCGCCAACTGTTCGCCCAAGGCAAGGCACAGGGCGTATTGCCGTATCGCGTGCCCGCCAGCTTCATGCACCTGCTGACCGACGCTCAGGGGCCCGCCTGGCAGCTCGGGGCGCGGATCAAGGCCGCATTGGATCCGGGCAACCTGCTTTCACCAGGGCGTTACTGCGCCACAAACCCAACGCCTGACCAGGCCATGACCGCGTAGGTGGTATCGAGATGAGTGAGGAACGCAAGGACCTGATTGACCAGGGCCGCCTGGCCACCCGCAATCTGGGCGAGTGTCTGGCCGTTGACCAGGTAGCGCTGGCAGCGGCCCTTGGCGCGCAGTTGGAGCCGTCTCTGGCGCGAACACTTTACAGCGCAGCCCAGGCCGGCCAGGCCCTGGGCATTTCCAAGAAAGTCGCCGCCCTGGGCCTTGCGCTGGGGCAGTGGCTGGAGAGCGCCGCCCTGCCCCTGCGCGAGCAGACCTGGGGCCTGCTGCTGGAGCATCCGTCGGACACCGTGCGCAGTTGGGCGGCCTTTGCCAACGCCTACTGCCAACGCAACAGCGAACCGGAGCAGGCTTTGCTGAGCCAGTTCCGATTCGCCACCGACCCGCATTTCGGCGTGCGCGAATGGGCCTGGATTGCCTTGCGACCGTTGCTGGCCCGGGACCTGACGGGCGCACTGGAGATGCTACGCCGCCATGCCCGCAGCGATGACCCGCTGATCCGCCGTTTCTGCGTTGAAATCCTGCGCCCGCGTGGGGTCTGGTGCGAGCACATCGCCCCGCTCAAAGCCGAGCCGCAGATGGCCGAACCCTTGCTGATTGCCATGCTCGATGAAACCGACAAATACGCCCAGGACTCGGTCGCCAACTGGATCAACGACGCCAGCAAGACCCGGCCGGATTGGGTGCAGCATTTGTTCGAGCGCTACCCACCCAGCGGCAAAGCCGCCACCAGGATTTTTACCCGGGCTACCCGCAGCCTTTCTCAATAGATGTGAACAGGAGTCACAAATGTCGCTCAAAGAAAAGCTACAAACCGTCAAGGACCAGATGGCCCAGCTGCCTGCCGAGGTCCTGCACAAGTTCCAGGCATCGCTACAGACGCTGCTCGACAGCCATTTGGGCGACAAGGCTCTGAAGGTCAACGACAAGGCGCCCCTGGCGGTGCTCAAGGATGCTGACGAGCAGGATGTGGACCTACGCCAGTTGCTGGATAAAGGTCCATTGGTGCTGGTGTTCTACCGAGGCCTGTGGTGCCCCTTCTGCGGCCAGGCATTGACCGCCTACCAGCAGATGGTCGGGGACCTTGCCGCCTCGGGCGCCACCCTGGTGGCCGTGTCGGCACAAACGCCGGAGTTCACGCGCAAGACCCGCGAAGCCCTCGGCATCAAATACCTGTTGCTCAGCGATACCGATAACCAGCTGGCGCGCCAGTACGGCATCGTGTTCAAGCTCGAAGACGAGCTGGATGAGGTCTACCGCTCCCTGGGTGCCGACCTCAAGCTATTCAACGGCTCCGACGCCCTGACCTTGCCCCTGGCCAGCGCCTTTGTGATCGGCCAGGACGGGCTGATCCGCGCCGCCTTCGTCAACGTGGACTACTCGCAACGGGTAGAGCCACAGGCATTGATCACGGCCGCCAGCCGCGTATAACCGGCAACCCTCGCCGAAGGTACCCACGCCTTTGGCGAACCCACTTGTTCAGGGACTGACGACATGAAACGAATCGCAATCATGGGGGCCGGTGTAGCCGGTCACCTGGCCGCGCTGTACTTCAAAAAAAGGTTACCGGGTGTCGAAGTCATCCTGATCGGGCGTCCGGACCGCAAGCGCCCGATCGTCGGCGAGTCCACAGTCGAGTTGACTACCCACTTCTTCAAGGGCCTGGGGCTGGGGCGCCTGCTGGAAGAAAAGCACTACCACAAGTACGGCCTGACCTATTACCTGAAGCTGCGCAACAACCCCGAGTGCCGCAACTACGTGGTGCACGAGGCTCCGGGCGTGATCCGCATGCCGGCCTACAATCTCAACCGTTTCAGTTTCGACAAGGACCTGCGCCAGATTGTCGGTGATCAGCAGGTACAAATGATTGAGGCCGATGTCACTGCCGTCGACCTCAATGCCGGTGAGCACGCCACCCACCTGCTGACCCTGCGCAGTGCCGCCGATGAGCAACAGCAACTGACCGCCGATTGGGTGGTGGACGCCACCGGCCGCAATCGCTTCATGGCGAAAAAGCTCAAGCTGCACAAAGAAGCGACGTACCAGCGCAGTACCTTCTGGCTCAGGCTCAAGGACTTCGACCGCAGCATCTTGTCCAGCATCACCGCGCACAAGGACAAGCATCACTGCTACGACCCGTACTACGTGACCCATCATTTTTATGGCAAGGGCTACTGGATCTGGATGATCCCGATGCGCAGCGACGACGGCAACGAGATGATCAGCATCGGCATCACCTACCGGCCGGACATGATCGAGCAGAAAATCGGCACCCTGGAGGCCTTCAAGGAAAAGGTCATGGCCGACCATCCGGTGATTACCGAGTTGATCGAGTCGGGCCAACTGGTCGATACCCAGGCCATGCACAACTACATGTACGAGGCGCGGCAATACTACTCGACCGAAGGTTGGTTCCTGCTGGGCGACGCAGCCTTTACCTTCGACCCGGCCAACAGCGCCGGGCTGGCCTATGTGGCGCAGCAGATCCCGCAAGTCGCTGCGATGATCGAGAAGGATATCCACGGCAGCCTGACACCCGCCTACGTCAACTGCCTGGAGTCGCACATCCAGGCGCAACTGGCCCTGCAGGACACCTGGAGCAAGTGGTACGAGGTGATGGACGACCCGTTCATGATGGGCTGGACCCTGCTGTTCGCCAACATGGCGTACTTCCACGTGGTGTTGCCGATGTACATGACCGGGGATTTTCTCGATGGTCATCAGGCCCAGCAATTTGCCGACCTGCTGCCGCGCTACACCCGCGAGATGCAACCCTCGCCCCTGCCGTTTGCCTGCCTGCTGCAAGAGATCCGTCGCTCGAACCCGGGCTTGAGCCCGGAGATGATGCCCAACCTCTACTCACGCACCATCAACTTCGACCTGTACAGGGCGGAGAACCGCGCACGGCCGATCTACGCCTCCAACTATTACCTGCGCTCGGCGCTGCTGCGGGTGCGGCTGATGAAAATGGTCAAGTGGTCGCTGTCCGCACGCCACTTCAAGTTGTTGCTGCGCCATGGCGGTGGCGCCGTGCAGGACCTGGCACGGGCTGCGGTCCTGCGCCTGCGCCCTTCACTGTTCTACAAATATGGCGAGTCGCCGGAGCTGCTGAAGTCGCCGTTTGGCAAGGAAGGTGGCTTCCTCGACCTGGTACGTCGCGGATGAACGGCATGGCGCAGGTCCGCACTGACCTGCTGGACCTGAGTGCCGTGCAACTGGCGTGGTTGATTCGCGGCAAGCAGATATCGCCGGTGGAACTGATCGAGCAATGCATTGCGCGCCTGGAGCAGGTCCAGCCACTGTGCAATGCGATGGCGGTCGACCTGTTCGAGGCTGCCCGCGACGCTGCCCGCCGGGCCGAAGAGGATGTGCTCAAGGGGCGGCCACTGGGACGCTTGCACGGCGTGCCCTTCTCCATGAAGGAAGGCCTGGGTCTTGCGGGGGCCCCCAAGACCTGCGGCTCACGCCTGCGCAGCAACACCCGCGCCCGCAGCACCGCCACGGTGGCCACGCGGCTGCTGGCGGCCGGCGCCATCCCCCTGGCCTTGGGCAATCAGGCAGAGATGGCGTTGTGGCCCGAAACGGACAACCTGGTGTATGGCCGCACACTCAACCCCTACGACACCTCACGCACCGCCGGTGGCAGCAGCGGCGGTGACTCAGTGATGGTCGCCAGCGGATGCGTGCCCTTTGCCCTGGGCACCGACGGCGGCGGCTCGATCCGCATCCCGGCGGCGTTCAATGGGATTTTTGGTTTGAAGCCGTCACGGGGGCTGGTGCCGCTGAGTGGGCACCTGCCGCTGGATGACCAGCGGTGGTCATTGCCGGTGTCCCAAGCCGTTGCCGGCCACTTTGCAGCGGGCCCCCTGTGCCGGTACGCAGAGGACCTGGGCGTAGTGCTGGAGGTCATCGCCGGCAGCGACGGGATCGACCGCAATATCCACTCCGGCTACCAGCAACCGCCCCAGGCGACACCGCTCAAGCGCGTATTCATCTGCCTGCCGGCCCCTGTCAAATGGGGCACGCCACTCTCGCCCGCCGTGACTGCTGCGGTGATCGAGACCGGCCAGCGTTATGCGGACCAAGGTGTGGAGGTGCAAGCCTGGAGTGAAAGCTGTTTAACCAACGCGTTTTTTATCTGGCTGGCCGTACTCAAGTGCGAGACCCATATTCACCTGGCCGACTACCTCGGGGATGGGCAGCCACTGAATTATCCACGGGCGTTGTATGCAGCCCTGGCTGGCAGGCCGCAGTTCTCCCGGGGGCCACTGCTTGCCAGCTTGATGGACAGCTGCGGCGATCAGCTGGGCAACCCGGGGCTCGCGCGGTTCCTGAAGCAGCGCGATCACTTGCAGCAGGCCCTGGCCGGGTTGTTCGACGGCCAGAGCATTCTGGTGTTGCCGGCCACCCCGAGCGTGGCGCCGGCCCATGGCAGTGCCCTGAAGCGCCCGTTCGATATCGGCTATTGCGCGCTGTTCAATGTCCTCGGTTTTCCGGCCCTTTGCGTGCCTATGGGGCGCCTCGACCAGGGCTGCCCGGTGGCCGTGCAACTGGTGGCCGGGCTGGGCCAGGACGCGTTGTTACTGGAAGCCGCGCGCTTTCTGGAAATGGAATTCGGCGGCTGGCGCAAGCCCCCGCTCTGACACCTCAAGTACTAGGACCTCCCCATGCAAACCAACACCAGCGCTATCACGCTACAAGCCCCTGCGCCTGCGGGCGGGCAATCGGCCGTGGGCTCCCAGGCCGAGCATTTGACCCTGTTGTTCCTGATCCAACTGATCGTGATTTTCAGCGCCAGCCGCCTGATCTCCTGGCTCAGCACCCGCTGCCTGGGGCAAACCCCGGTGGCCGGGGAGATTCTCGCCGGGCTGGTCCTGGGCCCGAGCCTGCTGGGGTATTTTTTCCCGGAACTGCTCAGCAGTATCTTTGTGCCGCAAACCTCCACCGCCTTTGTCGCCACGGCCCAGGTCGGCCTGATTCTGTTGATGTTCCAGGTGGGCCTGGAATTTGAATTCGGCGCCCACCTCAAGGGGCGTAAACGCTCGATCATGGCGATCAGCCTGGGTGGACTGCTGGTGCCATTTGCCAGTGGCTTCCTGGTGGCCGAGTATTTCTGGCAACAGATCGTCGGCGACAAGCCGCCACTGCTGGCCTTCCAACTGTTTTTTGCCACGGCGTTGTCGATCACCGCCTTGCCGATCCTTGGGCGGATCTTCATGGAACTGGGGCTGTCCCGCTCCCGCGTGGCCACCCTGACGATTGGCGCGGCGGCCATCGATGATGTGTGCGGCTGGCTGATCCTCGGTGGGGTAACGTCGATCATCGCGTCCAATTTCAGTGTGTGGGCCTCCCTGGGCAGGATCCTCGCGCTGGCGGTGTTTATCGTGTTGGTGCTGTGGGTGGTGCGGCCCTTGGTGCTGCGCTGGATCATCGGCGACCTGGAGCGCAAGCCGCTGTCGGCCCAGGGTATTTCCCTGATGCTGATCGTGCTGTTTGGCAGTGCAGTGATTACCAACCTGATCGGCGTATTTTCGATCATTGGCGGTTTTATCATCGGCGTCGCCCTGCACACCCACCGGCCCTTTGTCACACAGTGGAATGCCAAGGTCAGTGGTCTGGTCAATGCGTTTTTCCTGCCGGTGTTCTTTGCCTACACCGGCCTGCGCACCGACATCGGCTCGCTCAACGGCGACACGGCGCTGCTCAATTGCTTTCTGGTGTGCCTGGTGGCGTTCGCCAGCAAATTCTTCGGGGCTTACGGCGCCAGCCGCTGGCTGGGCGAGACACCGCGCAACAGCGCGCTGATCGGCGTGTGCATGAACACCCGGGCGCTGATGGAACTGGTGGTGCTCAACGTGGGCTATGACCTGGGCGTGCTGCCCAAGGAGTACTTCACCATGCTGGTGATCATGGCCATCATCAGTACCTTTATCGCCTCGCCCCTGATCCGCCTGCTGACGAGTGAAGAGCGACGTATACCGGTGGGCCAACCTGCGGTGAAATAAGAGACCTGACACCCGGCGTCATCGTCGACGGTTTTCGCCGGTAAGCCGGCTCCTACAGGGTCAGATGAGCCCCGGCTTTTTGTAGGAGCTGGCTTGCCAGCGAAAAACGCAAACTGGCTGCGTTTCTGCAGGTTGCCCGCATTATCGTTGACGATTTTCGCCGGCAAGCCGGCTCCTGCAGGAGGTGGGGGCTGGGGCTTACTTGCCCTCGGTCAACGCGTTGTAGCTGGTGAACAGGTTGCGATAGTCCGGGATGTGGTTGGAGAACAAGGTCCCCAGGCCTTCGATATCGTTGCGCCAGTCGCGGTGCAGCTCGCAGGCCAGGCCAAACCAGGTCATCAGTTGCGCGCCGTTGGCGGTCATGCGGGCCCAGGCCGATTGCTGGGTCAGTTCGTTGAAAGTGCCGGAGGCATCGGTCACCACAAACACGTCATAGCCTTCGGCCAGGGCCGACAGCGCCGGGAACGCCACGCACACCTCGGTCACCACGCCAGCGATGATCAGTTGCTTCTTGCCGGTAGCCTTGATGGCCTTGACGAAGTCTTCGTTGTCCCAGGCGTTGATCTGGCCAGGGCGGGCAATGTACGGCGCGTCCGGGAACAGCGCCTTGAGCTCGGGCACCAGCGGGCCGTTGGGGCCGGTTTCGAAACTGGTGGTGAGGATGGTCGGCAGCTTGAAGTACTTGGCCAGGTCAGCCAGGGCCAGTACGTTGTTCTTGAACTTGTCGGGCTCGATATCGCGGACCAGTGACAGCAAGCCAGCCTGATGGTCAACCAGCAGGACAGCTGCGTTGTCTTTGTCCAGGCGAACGTAGGGTTTAGACATCATGATGCTCCTGGTAAAAAGGTGTTTCCCGAAATGGGCCGCACCGGAAAGAGTCAACGGTGTTTATGGCGCTGGGAGTCTAGCTCGTCGTCACTGAACCACTTTCACTGACAAAACCCGCCTATTGACCGTCCTCGCGTGCCCCGCTGATGGTTGTAGGAAAAAACCAGGGTCCCACTTTAGTCATCACACTAGGTGCTCGGTAGTGGTTGAATTAAACTTCACCATCTCAAAAATGGAACGATACCCATGTTCGACCTGAATGAGCTCTTCCTCTACGCCAAGGTGGTTGAGCATGGTGGTTTCGCAGCGGCCGGTCGGGCGCTGAACATGCCCAAGTCGACCTTGAGCCGCCGGGTCAGCCAGCTGGAAGCGCGGCTGGGGGCACGCCTGATACAACGCTCCACCCGTCAGTTCCAGGTCACTGATATTGGCCAGGCCTACTACCGCCACTGCGTGGCAATGACCGCCGAGGCAGAGTCCGCCGAGGAGCTGATCGCCTTCAACAAAGCCGAGCCGCGCGGAGTGATTCGCCTGAGTTGCACCACCGCGCTGCTCAATTACTGGGTAGCGCCGATGCTGGGCCAGTTCATGGCGCAGTGCCCCAGCGTTGAACTCAATGTGAAGAGTTTCAACCGCAAGGTCGATGTGATCAGCGAGGGCTATGACATTGCGCTGAACCTGTGCTTCCCGCCCCTGGAAAGCAGCGACCTGGTGATGAAACTGCTCGCCAGGAGCCCCCAGGTGTTGGTAGCGAGCCCGGCGTTTTTGCAGGCGCATCCACTGCCCCTACTCCCTGCGGATTTATCCGGGCTGCCGACCATCAACTGGGGCAGCCCGCTGTTGCAATACACCTGGGGGCTGACCGGGCCAGAAGGCATGAGGGCTGAGATCTGCCACACCCCACGGCTGGTCAGTGACGACATGCCGACCCTGAAAAGCGCGGTACTGCTGGGCGTGGGCATCGCCAACCTGCCGCTGGCCGTGGTCAAGGATGAGATAGACGACGGCCGCCTGGTCAGCCTGCTCCCCGACTGGCAACCCACCGAAGGTGTGATCAGCGCTGTCTTCCCTTCAAGGCGCGGGCTGTTACCGTCGGTGCGCACCTTGATCGACTTTCTGGCGCAGGCGTTTGAAAAACACCAGCAAAGCCAGGCCGCGAGAACGTCAAACTTCGATGAGTCCAGCTAGAGCCACGAAGCGCCTGGCCGCTGTTTTACTCCCGGGCGAGGCACAACGAAACGTCCACTATCGCGCCACACAAATCCGCACCGTGGCGCCATCAGGCACTGCCATTACCCTGCCAGTATTTACGCAGCGTCTTTTTGAGCTAGCCTTGCCCTGCCGCTCCTTCTTACACAGTGAACTCATGGAAACGCTCACCAAAACAGAGATCGAAAGTGCTCTTTCCAGTCGCCTACCCAACTGTGTCGTCACCTGCCTGATCAACCCGGACGGCAGCCTCTCAGTGACTGTTTTAGCGCCAGATGCCAATCAATTCACCATCGCGAGCATCAATCGTGCCCAGTATCACGCCGAGTCGGGAATCAATAGGCTTGTCCGGGAGATCCTCGAGGAAATGGTGGTATCCCGGCAATCATCCCACCTGCCGCCGGAGGGGTAATCGCCTTGGCGAGAATGCCCGGATAGTGACCGATCCCCGGCTCGGAGGTGGCGATACACACCCACAATTCGGCGGTGAATTGGGGGTGCGCCGAGGCCTTGAAAGTCGCGGCGGATCAGTGACCTGCGCCGCTTCGTTCTGCACCAGGGGCGCGTCAGAGAATCGGCTTGCCGCCGGTCACGCCATAACGTTCACCGGAGATGTAACTGCCCTCGTCCGACGCCAGCAGTACGTAAATCGGCGCCACCTCGACCGGTTGGCCTGGCCGACCGAGGGGCGTATTGGCACCGAAATGCTTCACCGCCTCCTGCGACATAGTCGATACGATCAAGGGCGTCCAGATTGGCCCCGGTGCAACGCTGTTGACGCGGATACCGCGCTTACCCAGCAACTGCGCCAGCCCGGCGGTGAAGTTCGCGATGGCGCCTTTGGTGGCCGCGTAAGGTAACAGCGTCGGGTTGGGGGTGTCGGAGTTGACCGAGCTGGTGTTGATGATGGAACTGCCCTCGGCCATGTGGGGCAGCGCGGCCTTGCAGATGCGAAACATCGCTGTCACGTTGACATCGAATGTCATTACCCATTCTTCATCGCTGATTTCTTCAAGGGTTTCGTGGGACATCTGGAACGCAGCATTGTTGACCAGGATGTCGATGCGCCCGAACGTCTCCACCGTGTCATTCACGATGGCCGCACACTGCGCCAGGTTCCTCAGATCTCCCGGCAGCAGCAGGCATTGGCGCCCGGCCGCCTCGACCCAGCGCGCAGTCTCTTTTGCGTCCTCGTGTTCGTCCAGGTATGACACCGCTACGTCAGCGCCTTCCCGGGCAAAAGCGATGGCCACGGCGCGCCCGATGCCGCTGTCAGCCCCGGTGATCAAGGCGATTTTGTTGGCAAGCCGGCCTGAGCCTTTATAGGTTTGTTCACCGCAATCGGGCTGGGGATCCATTCGGCGTTGATCACCCGGCACAGGTTGCTGTTGAGGTGCGAAAGGGGGTTTTGGATAGTTGATCATCAGTGTTCCTCCTGGGTTTTCCTCTTCTTGCGAGGACACCCCGGGGGCGTTAGTTCAGATCAAATTGCGAAATCCGGATTAGCGTCAGGGCGGCCGGTGTCTACCCGTCATATCCGGCATCGCCCCACTGCTGATCAGTACCAATGGGTCGTCATCGACCAGCAGTCTCTCGAAACGCCGTTGAGAAAGGCAGTCGTCTGCGGCCGACTCAAGTCCGGCCGATACAGGCGCCTCGGACCGGCACACGGGGCACGGGGCACGCAGACGGTCATGGGGCAGGATCGAGGGCAGTGGGTGTAGATCTCGCCCCCCACGCTGAGGCAGGATGCAGTTTTACAGTGCGGGTGAGTTATGGCGGTCCCTCAAGACAAACAAGAGTTGCTCGATGCCATTAATGCAACCTATGAAAAATTACTCAGCGTCATCCGGCGGGTACCCATGCCCCGGGTCAACGAATGCAGCCTGGAGGGGCATGCCAAGGGGACGCAGATGAGCGTCGCCAATCTGGTCGCCTACCTGGTGGGCTGGAATGAATTGGTGCTCAAGTGGCTGGACGCGGACGCCGCCGGCACTGTCATCGACTTCCCGGAAACCGGCTTCAAGTGGAACCAGTTGGGCCAGCTTGCACAGAAGTTCTACCGCGACTACCAAGGCATCCCTTTTGAGCAATTGCTCGAGCGGCTCGACAGCGCAAAGCAGCGGATCGTGTCCAGCATCCAGAGCCGCGAGAATGCCGAGCTGTATGAATGCCCGTGGTACGAGCACTGGACGATGGGGCGGATGATCCAGTTCAACACCGCCTCCCCCTATGACAATGCACGTGGGCGCTTGCGCAAATGGCTTAAGGCAGAAGGCCCCAGTTCTCAGCCTGCATAGGGACGGTGTCGCACCATGTCTCCAACATTGCCTCTCAGGCATTGATCGCAAAGGCCCGGTTTGTCCCCAGCGGGAGCATCGAGCACCTTGACGAACACGTCCCTGAACGGATGTTCGTCAAATTCGTTCGCTGACCGTATGAGGCGCTTCAGTCGCGATCAGCCTCCGCCTGGTTGAGAAAAATCAGCACCCCAAGCAGCGCCATATAGAACTTGAATGCCGCTTCCTGGCCGTTCCACTGATGGGATTGCCACATCAGGAACCACTCACCGCCAATCACCATGAAGCCGAAAAACCACACCAGCAGGCCCGCAGTAAAACCGACAATGGCCACCTGTTTGGCGGCATCGAACTGCCGGCCAGTGCCTAGCCTGGCCCGCCACATTGCCAGCGCCCCACGGGCCAGTAATACGGCAGTCAAGGCTTCGCCGGCGATGATCAGCCCATAGGCGCCATGCCACAGCCAGGGTGTGGTGATTGCCCGGTACATGGCCGTATTACCCGGAAAGGTGGTGTCCATGCTCAACACATGCTTGACGAAGGCAAAGTTGGAGCCGTAATCGGTAAGGTTGTTGAACGCCACCAGCGCGGCGAAGGCCGCCAGCATCAGGGTCAGGACGATTTTTGCGTAGCGGGTGGTCATGTTTGCTTCCCAGGGCAATGAAAGGGCTACGCTAGCACGTCCTTTGAGTGCCTTCGAGACACACAGTTGTAGGGTTTTACCTAGCGATAAAAGCCTTTTTTCCGGCACACCACCTAGGTGATGACTTGAGCCAATCGAAGCGCCACCGCGGCAGCCTGTTCAGCGCTGGCGATGTTGGTAAAACCCAGTACCAGGCCGTGCCTGGGCCTGGCCTCGAGGTACCACTGCGACAGCGGCTCGACAGCGAGGCCAATGGCCCGGGCGCGCTGAGCGAGTTCAACATCATCCCCTTCACTCAGGCCCGCAATCAGGTGCATGCCTCCGGCCTGGAGGTTGATCGACAGCCGTTCGCCGAACTGTTGCTGCAGCGCATCGACCAGCCACTGGCGGCGGCGCGCGTAGAGCGTGCGCATTTTTTTCAAATGCCGTGCAAAGTGCCCCTCGTAGAGGAAGGCGCTGACCGTCGCCTGGAGAAGCTGCGGGCAGTGGTTGTGCAGGCGGTCAGCCTGGCGGGCGAAGGCGTCGCTTTGCGCCTGCGGCACCACCAGATAGGCCAGGCGCAGGCCCGGAAACAACACCTTGCTAAAGGTGCCGGTATAGAGCACCCGCCCCTGCTGGTCGAGGCTCTTGAGCGCAGGCAAGGGCCGGCCCTGATAGCGGTATTCGCTGTCGTAATCATCCTCGATGATCCAACTGCCTTGGCGACTGGCCCAGTCCAGCAGTGCCAGCCGGCGCGGCAGGGACAGTGATACACCCAGCGGGCTCTGGTGGGTCGGCGTGACCACGGCAAAGCGTGCATCCGCACAGCGGGCGATGCCTTGCACGACATCAAGCCCCTGCTCATCCACGGCAACCGGCACCAACTGCACGCCGGCCTCCCGGAGTGTGTTGCGCGCCATGAAGTAGCCCGGCTCTTCCAGCCAGCAGCGATCGCCGGGGCGCATCAGCGTGTGGCTGATCAGGTCCAGGCACGCGCGATAGCCCGCGCAGACGAACACCTGTTCCGGGCGGCAGGCAATCCCTCGGGCAATCCCCAGGTAGCTGGCAATGGCTGTGCGCAATGCTGCATGGCCACGCGGGTCCGGGTACACCAGCCCCTCGAGGCCGGCCTGGCGCAGTTGACGACCGGCCAGCCGGGTCCAGAGCTTGCGGGGAAATGCATCCAGTGCGGGCAGCCCCATCTGCAGTGCCAACGGCAGCGCCCCGCAATGATTGGACGAGTACTGCGGCGCAGCAACCGGGGCCGGGAGTACGGGCGAGGCAACGGCAGCCAGTTGCGGCGTGACAATCGTCCCGGCGGCGCCCCGCGCAATCAGGTAACCCTCCCCTATCAACAACTGGTAAGCCGCTTCTACCGTGCCACGCGCCAGGTTCAACTGCGCCGCCAACGCGCGTACGGCAGGCACGCGATCCCCCGGGCGCAGGCGGCCATCGGCAATGGATTCGCGAAATCGCTGGTAAAGCTGGCGATACATCGGCGCGCTCTGGCTACGGTCCAGCGTAAAGGGAGGAATCATGGCCTAGTCATTTATGCACTTTTCGGCCCTGTAGCTTAAGTCATCGGGGCTTTAAGGTCAGCTACCTCCCTACAGCGGAAGACCGACATGGCTTATACCCTTGGGCATCTGGAGGACCAGCAGGCCTTCGCGGCCAGTTTCAACCTGATGCGCGTACTGCGACCCCATGTCGCCAACCCGGCCCACTATGTCGCGCAATTGCTGCGCCAGGTCGGGCAAGGCTACCGCCTACTGGCTGCATGGGAAGCTGGGCAGGTGGTGGGCCTGGCCGGTTACCGCGAGTTGGAGAACCTGCTCTACGGGCGCTTCATTTACGTCGATGACCTGGTGGTACACCCCGACCTGCAGCGCGGTGGCCTCGGCGCACGGCTGCTGGACGCCGTGCGCGAAGAAGCCGTGCAGCGCGGTTGCGCGCATTTTGTGCTGGACACCGGGCTGCATATGCCGCTGGCCCAACGTTTCTACTTTCGCCAAGGGCTGCTGGCCCACGGCATGCACTTCACCCAACGCCTTCACACAGAGAGTCCGGCATGAAGAGTGTTCTATTGATCAACGCCAGCCCCAATGGCCAGGTTTCCCATGCGAACCAGTTGGCACTGGAACTGGTGGACACCCTTCGCCAGCGCCACCCGACGCTCGAACTGGTCGAACGTGACCTGGGCACACACCCACTGCCACCGCTCGGCATGGATTACGCCCGGGGCCTGGCGACGACCACGCCGTTCGACGCGCCGGCTTTCGAGGTTTCCGAAACGCTGATCCGCGAGCTGGAAGGTTGCGATATCCTGCTGATTGCCACGCCAATGCACAATTTCACGCTGCCCGCTGCACTCAAGCTGTGGATCGACTACGTCCTGCGTATTCACCGCACATTCAGCTCAGGGCCCGAGGGCAAGACCGGTCTGCTGAACAACCGTGCGGTGTATGTGCTGGTGGGTTCCGGTGGTTTTCATCAGGGCGCGTCGGCACGGCAACCGGACTTCCTGACACCTTACCTGCGCCAGGTACTGGGCACCCTCGGGCTGTTCGACCCGCACTTCACCTACCTCCAGGGCCTGGTATTCGGTGAGGAAGCGGTCCAAGCAGCGCTCCAGGAGAGCCGTGCCCGGCTGTCACTGGAGTCACTGTTCAACCCACTGATGGGTACCTGATCGTCACAGCAGGCCCGGCACCACCAGGGTCAGCCAGGCAACACACGGCCCGACCAGGGCAATCACTGCGCTGTAGATCAGCAGGCTGCGCAAGACTTTTTCGCGCTCCTGCGGCGGTGTATTGGCAACCACCAGTGCGCCGTTGGTGGAGAACGGGCTGGTGTCGACGATGGTGGTGGAAATGGCGATGGCCGCGACCACGCCGACCGCACTGATATGGCCCTGGCTCAAGAAGGGCACGGCCAGGGGAATGATCACCCCCAGCAACGCCGTGGACGACGCAAAGGACGAGATGATCGCGGCGGTAAAACACAGCAGCAACGCCACCAGCAGCGGCTCACCCAGCCCGGAGATGCCATGGGCGACATAGTCGATGGTGCCGATGGTCTGCATCACGCCGATGTAGGTGATGATCCCGGTGATCAGCAGCACCGTCGACCAACTGACCTTGTCGATGGCCGCCTTCTGCGCCGTGGGTGCGAACATGGCCAACACCACCGCGACCGTCATCGCCACCAGGCCGATATTGAACTTGAACACCAGCGCCGAGATCGCCAGGGCCAACAAGCCGATCAGTGTCGACAGCTTGGCCCCGTCCAGGCCACTGACAGCCTGTAGCGGCGCACCGGCGCCGGTCAGGTCGGTGCGGTGATAGGCCGGGGAAGCCGGCGTACCGCCATGGCCAAGAATCGCCAGGGATGCACCCGCCGCATGCAACGTGGGGCCGAACGAGACCGGTGCCAGCGACAGGCGCGCGCTGCGCAAACCGCCGAACACGACGAAGACCACCATGGCAATCCCCAGGTTGAACAGCAAGCTGGTGATGAACAACGTGAACGGCGCATAGGGCAGCCCGGACGACGCCACGATCTGATTGGTGATGCCACCGAAAATGCTCACCGGCGAAAAGCTGCCGCCCTGGGCGCCATGAATCACCATCAGCCCCATCAACACCGGGTTGATGCGGTACTGCACGGCGAAGTTCAGCGCAATCGGCGCCAGGATCGCGGCCACCGCCGGGCTCAGCGCGCCGAAACCGGTCAGCAATGCCGCCACCACGAACATCACCCAGGGGATCCAGGCGACGCGTCCACGCACCATCAACACCGCCCGCTCGATCAGCCAGTCGATGGTGCCGTTGTTCTGCGCGATGCCGAACAGATAGGTGACCCCGACCAGCGTCAGGAACAGGTCACTGGGAAACCCGGCAAAGATCGTCGCCGGGGTCATTTCCAATATCACCGAACCGACGACAAAGGCCGCCGCAAAGGCCAGCGCACCCATGTTGATGGGCAACACGCTGGCGATGCCGAAGATGACCACCAACACCAGAATCGACAGAAGCTCATTATTCATTGCAATCTGACTCCCCGCAGTCGGACGGCCCCGCAGGTACCGCCCTTGTTATTATTTTTTCGGGATGTGGCGCTACCGCACGCGTGTTCTAGCGACCGCTGAACACCGCCGGCCGGCGCTCGGCAAAGGCTGCCAGGCCTTCGCCAAAGTCGGCGCTTTCACAGGCTTGTCGGCGCAGTTCGGCAATCTGTTCCATCGCCTGCACCGGCATCGGTTGCAGGTCTTCAAGGATGCGCAGCTGTTCCTTGACCGCCGCAACCGCCAGGGGCGCCTTGCTGGCAATACCTTGCGCCAGCTCCAGCGCAGTCGCTTCCAATACATCGCTGTCGACCAGGCGGTTGACCAGGCCAAAGCGTTCCGCACGCTGCGCATCAAGCTTGTGCGCCGTGAAGAACATTTCCTTCAACACATGAATCGGCAAATTGTTGAAAAAGCGCAGCAAGCCGCTGGTGGTGTACGGCAAGCCAATATTCACCGGGGTCATGGCAAAGCTGGCGCTGGGGTCCGCGACGACCAGGTCGCAGCTCATCACCAGGTCCACCGCACCACCCCACACCGAGCCGGATACCAGGGCGATCACCACACCGGGATAAGCACGGATGCGACGTATGACCCGCTCCAGCGGCTTGCCGTAGGCAATCGGGTCGCGGTCGTGTTGCAGTTCACGGATGTCGTGGCCGGCACTCCATACCGAGTGGCCGACTTCGCTGCCCAGGATCACCACCGGGATGCGTTGTGCCGCCAGGGTCTGCAGGCTCTCATCGAGTGACTGCAATAGTTGTGCGCTGAGTGCATTGCGTTGTGCGGGGTTGCTGAAGACCAGTCGCGCGATGCGCTCATCGACTGGGTGGACGGTCACGGTGGCAGTAGCAGCGGGATTCATTGTGCGGTTCCTGTTGATTGGGTGCAGGGGCTGTCGACGGAGTTCTGGAACACGACCTTTGCGTCGAGCAGTGCGTTGATCGAGGCGCTGTCGAAGCCGGTTTCACGCAGGATTTCGACGGTGTGTTCACCCAGCAGTGGCGGTGGGCGGCTGGCACCGCTGGCAGTGCTGCCAAACACCGGGGTCACCACCTGGCGCAGGGCGCCGAGGGTCGGATGGGTAAGTGTTTCAGTCAGTTGGCTGTGCAGCACCTGTGGGTCGGCGAACACCTCATCGAGGGTATTGATCGGGCCTGCGGGTAATCCTGCGTCGACAAACAGAGCGGTCCACTCGCGTTTGCTGCGGGTTTTCAAGCGGTCTTCGAGAATATCGCGTAATTCATCACGACGTTCGACCCGCGCTTCATTGGTGGCGAACCGTGGATCGTCCGGCAGCCCGGGCAAATCCAGCAGTATGCACAGGCGCCCCCACATGGCCGAGGTAATCGGCGCCAGATTGAGCGGGCCATCCAGGGTCTGGAACACGCCATAAGGCGCAATCACCGAATGGGCGTTGCCGGTGCGGCGCGGCACGTCCCCGAGGCTGAGGTAGCGTTGGCCATGCACACTCAACAAGCCGACCAGGCTGGCCAACAGCGAGGTGCTGACATGCTGGCCACGCCCGCTGCGCTCGCGCTCCAGCAGCGCGCCCAGCACGGCTGTCACCAGCCACATGCCCGACGTCAGGTCGCCAATAGCGGTGCCGGTGCGCGTCGGGTCGCCATCGCCGAAACCGGTCAGGCTCATCAGCCCCGAGTAGCCCTGGGCGATCTGGTCGAAGCCCGGCCAACTGCTCATCGGCCCATCGGCGCCAAAGGCGTTGATGCTGCCCAGCACCAGTCGTGGATTGCGGGCGCTGAGCACCTCATAACCGAGGCCCATGCTGTGCAGCGTGCCGGGCTTGAAGTTCTCGATGACCACATCGGCGTCATCAATCAGTTGCTGGAGGGTGGCCAGCCCCTTGGGGTTGCGCAGGTCAATGCACATGCCGCGCTTGTTGCGGTTGCACGATAGATAGTAGGTGCTCACGCCCCGGTCAAAGGGCCCCCAGGTACGGCTCATGTCGCCATCGGGGCCGGACTCGATCTTGATCACATCGGCACCCAGATCTGCCAGCACCATGGTGCAGAACGGCCCCGACAGTGCGCGACTCAGGTCGACGATTTTCACGCCTTGCAAAGCTTGCATAGGGTTCTCCAGTGAAGAACGCTTAGTGGGTTGTGGTCCGAGTCTAGGCGCCGTATCTCATAAACTAAAAATATGATATTCCTCTGATCTCATCGGAAAATTATATGACTAAAGAGGTACCCATGGACCTGCGCCAATTGCGCTACTTCGTCAAAGTCATCGAGTGCGGCAACATTACCCGCGCCAGTGAAGCGCTGCATATTGCGCAGCCCGCAATCAGTCAGCAGATGCGCAATCTGGAACTGGATATGGGCATGCCGCTGCTCGAACGCAGCGTGCACGGCGTAGTCGCCACGGCGGCCGGGCAGACCCTTTACCGGCACGCCATCGAGCTGCTGCGCCAAGCCGATGGCACCCGGGAAATGCTGCGCCAGGACGCCGACTTCCCCCAGGGCAAAGTCTCGGTCGGCATGCCCTCGAGTACCGCACGCATGCTGGCCATTCCCTTGGCGCGCGCGATTGGCCAGCGATATCCCGGCATCAAGCTGGAGTTGATTGACGCCCCCAGCGCCGAACTGGGGCGCCTGATCACCGTGGGGCGGGTGGCACTGGCGGTGAACGTTGATGTGGTCGAAACCCGAGGCATGGCGTTCCAGCGGCTGTTAACTGAAACACTGTATTTGGTGGCCTGGCCGGAATTTGAATTGGCCGAAGACCCGGTGTCGATTGAGGCATTGGCAAAAATGCCGCTGGTGCTGCCGTGTGCGCCGAATACCATCCGCAGCCGGGTCGAGTTTGCCCTGCAGGAGGCCGGCCTCAAATGCGAGGTTGAGTTTGAAGCCAACTCCACCGACCTGTTGTTCTCAGCCGTCAAGGCGCAGTTGGGTGTCACGATCCTGCCGTGGGCGGCGGCCCATGCCGAGCTGGGGCAACAGCGGCTCAAGCTGGCCAGGATCGATCATCGACTGTTCAAGCGCGATCTTTCACTGTGCTGGCATGACACGGTGGTCGAGAGCAATGCGGTACAGAAGGTCAAGGCAACCATCATTGAGCTGTTCGAGGCGTTCGGGCGCCAGCCGGGGTGGGCGGACGGGCAGTGACAAGAGGCTGGGGCTCGACGCGGGCCAATAAACGGTACCATTGCCGCGCCTGGCCCACTGATCGGTTCAAATGAAGGAACAGAAGACATGATCGAAACCCGCCTGCTGCGCCAGTTCATTGCCGTGGCTGAAGAGCTGCACTTTCATAAGGCGGCGATACGCCTGCACATGGCCCAACCGCCGCTGAGCCAGGCCATCAACCGCCTGGAGGGCAAGCTGGGGTTCAGCCTGTTTACCCGCAGCAAACGCGGGGTAAAACTGACCCCGGCCGGTGGCGTATTCCTCGATGCCGCCTACAGCACCCTCAACGAATTGGAGCGGGGTATCGAGCACGCGCGCCAGGTAGCCGAGGGGATTGCGGGCAAACTGACGGTGACTGCGGTGTCGATCACCTACTACGCGTCACTGCTCAGTAGCCTGCGCCGGTTTCGCGAGACCTTCCCCAAGGTGCAATTGGTCATCAAGGAGATGCCCTCCGCCAGCCAGGCCAAGGCCATTGTGTCGGGGGAAGCGGATATTGCTTTCATGCGCAAGTTGCCGATTGCGGCGCAAAACGTCGAGTCGCGCCTGTTGCTGGACGAACAGATCGTGATGGCATTGCCCGCCGACCACTCCAAGGCTGACGCTGGCCAGATCGACTTGCGGGACTTCGCCGGGGAAGACTTCGTGTTCACCCCCCAGGCCCTGGGCAGCGGCTATCACAGCCAGTTGATCGCCCTGTGTGAAGCCGCCGGTTTTTACCCCAGGGTGGTGCAGGAAGCCGCGCAGCTCCATACCTTGATCGGCCTGGTGGCCTGTGGCTTCGGCGTTGCCCTGGTGCCGGAGTCGATTGCCAACTCGATCATGCGCGACAAGGTCGTGTTTCGCCGGATCGGCCCGGTCGGCGCCGCCCCCAACCCGGCCATCGGCCTGTACCTGAGCTGGAACACCGACAACCAATCACCGTTGCTCGACAGTTTTATCTCCCTGCTCGACTTCGGCGCCACCGCTGTGCCAGCGACCACCGATTAGTCGCGGCCAAAAGTATTGGGCAGAGACTTTATAGTATTTCCCATGGCGCGGTTGCCGCCGGCAGCGTGGTCATCTGCCTGGCTCCGGATAGCGTGACCTTGCACTTGCTGCGCCTGGCGCACCAGCATCTCCCCCAATCCATCGCCGGGGCGGCATTGATTGCATTGATGATGACTATCAAACCGAGCGCCCTGTTTAATTACCCACGCTGATTCCTATAATCGCCTCCACATTCTCCCCCCGGCCTGGCTTCAGGCTGCATTTCCCCCGGATTTTCACCCATGCCAAGTGCCCACCAGGCCCCTCGCAGCCTTCCCGAACATAATCAACAGAGTGTCAAACAGCAGTGGCTGGCGATTCTCTCCGTGGCCGTAGGTGCCTTCGCCCTGGTAACCAGTGAGTTTCTGCCGGTGGGTGTGCTCAATGATGTCGCCAGCGACTTGGGTATCACTGCCGGTCACGCCGGGCTGATGGTGACCCTGCCCGGCATCATGGCCGCCCTCGCCGCGCCTTTGCTGTCGGTCAGCATTGGCACCATGGACCGTCGCTATTTATTGATCGGCCTGACGCTGATCATGATCATCGCCAACTCGGTGGTGGCTTTTGCCAGCGACTTTGGCCTGCTGCTGTTGGGCCGCGTACTGCTGGGCATCAGCATCGGCGGCTTCTGGGCGACCGCCATCGCCCTCAGCGGCCGGCTGGCGCCCAAGGGTGTGGGCGTCGCCCAGGCGACTTCGATCATCATGGTCGGCGTGACCCTCGCCACCGTGCTGGGCGTGCCCGTAGGCACCTGGCTTAGCGGCCTGATGGGCTGGCGCATGACCTTCCTGGTCACCGCGCTGATGGGCGTCCCGGTCCTCCTGGCGCAGATATTTCTGCTGCCACGACTCAACCCGGAGAAAGCCATCCACATCCGCGACCTGCCCGCCTTGTTTATCAACCCCCAAGCGCGGGTCGGATTGATCGCAGTATTGCTTATCGGCCTGGCGCACTTTGCCGCGTACACCTATGTGGCGCCATTCTTCAAGCACAGTGCCGGCTTCGACGGCCCAACGATTGGCTCGTTGCTGTTGCTCTTCGGCGTGGCTGGGGTCGCGGGTAATATTTTTGCCGGCTTTGCCGCCAACCGCAGCGTACGTCACACCCTGTTGCTGGTGGCGCTGATGATCGGCACCAGCACCGCCCTGTTCCCCCACTTCGCCACCGGCATGACCGGCGCAGCCATGTTGATTGGGCTCTGGGGTTTTGCCTTCGGCGCCTTCCCGGCCTGCGCCAGTATCTGGATGTTTGTCGTGGCGCCCAAGGATGTCGAACGCGGCATGCCGCTCTTCGTCGCCCTGTTCCAGGTGATTATTGCCCTGGGTTCATTCTTCGGTGGGCGGATCGTCGACCAGTTGGGCAGCTCGGTGCTCCTGAGCCTTGCCACGGTGCTGGTGGGCTTGGGTTTTGTGACGGTGCTGGTGCTGGGACGCAATGTCAGCAACAGCCTTGCGGCCCAGCCCTGCTGAGCAGTGAAACCTGGCTCTCCCCTCAGGCGGGGGAGCCTACTCGATTTTACGGGACAGCCTGACTTTGGCTTTGCCGATGGGAATCTCTTGCGCGCCCGCCCTTAATGCCAGGGAAACCCGGGTGTTTTGCGCGTCAACCTTCACCAGCAGGTCTATGTCCTTTTGTTTGCCCAGTTTCTGGAAAATATCGAAGATTTCTTCTTCATCGAATGCGTCAATCCAGACGCCATACCGGCTGTTGCCATTGCGCCAATAGAACCCGCAGAACGTTGGAATGGCCCGTTTTACATAGTGATTGTCGAGTAGGGCCTTTCCGAAAAGATTCTCCTGCTCGCCGTTGTAGGCGCTGAATCCGAAATCAAGCCATTCGCCTTGCTGCAGCACAACCACAGGCCTCCAGCTGTATTTCTCCCGGTAGGTGTCGTAGATGTTTGCCGGGGGATAGCCCTGCGTGGCTATTTTTTGCCGGATATCGGCACTGAAGGTCTTATAGGATGGATCATTGAGCATGCGGTCTGCATAGCCGTCTTTGAACATGTACTGGGCATTGCTGTAGGCGCTCTCCTTGGTAAGGTTTGTGGCCTGCGCCTGAAAGACCCCCACTTCCTTCTGGTTTCCCGCCCCGCTCATCCAGAGCACCACCCTGCCCTGTGGCGCCAACCCCACGATAAACGTGCTGTAGGTGTCTTTTTTATGGGTGTCCTGATCAATAAAGCCCTCATCCAGGAGGCTCTTTATCTTCTGTGGGTCCAAGTTCCATTGGCCGCTATAGAACGTTCTCTCCACCAGCGAGTACCACGTGAATTCCAGTTGATAGGGCACTGCCTTTTTTTCCAGCGCCGTGGTCATGGTTCCGCCAGGACTCCCCCAACCGGTGTTCTGCGTGCCCCAGATCGCATCAAAACCGTAGGTAAAGCCCTCAGCGACCAGGGCGCCACCGTATACCTCCATGGGGTATTCCTGTGGTGCAGAGACAGTTCCCGTCCAGCTATAGGTTTCAGGCATGTCTTTACTCTTGCACGCCGCCATGGAAAAACAGAACACGACCGCAGCGATCACGGTTATCGGGCTTTTCAGTGTCACGCACTGCCACCTCATGATTGCCTCACAGGAACATCACCAGCCACTGCACCTGCCTCTCCCGGAATCAGCACCATGCTCTGGGGCGAAGACAATGTAATCCCCATGTCCTGCAGGCGCGCAAGCAGGATGAACAGCAAGTCGCTGCGGGTGCCGGACACCGAGCGTGGGCTGTTGACGTAGCCGCTGACCCCAATGATCAAACCATCCCTGGCCAGGTCCTTGAACGTGACCGAAGGGGCGGGAGTGTCGAGAATCGCCTCGTGCTCGGTAAACGACTGCATCAGCAGTTCGCGAACCTTCAGTACATCGGTATCCAGCGGCAAGGTAAGGGTGATGCTCACCACACCGAGCGCGTTGCCCATGGTGACGTTGCGCACGTTTTGCGAGATGAACTGCGAGTTCGGCACAATCACCGTCGAGCGGTCGGACATCTGGATCTCGGTCGCCCTGACGTTGATCCGGCGAATATCGCCCTCCACGCCCCCCAGGCTGACCCAATCGCCGACCTTCACCGGCCGTTCGGTGAGCAGGATCAGCCCGGAGATGAAGTTCTGCACAATCGCCTGCAAACCGAAGCCGATGCCCACCGACAAGGCACTGACCACCCAGGTCAGGCTGGTCAGGTTGATCCGCAGGGTGGACATCACCAGCAGGCTCAACAACACAAAACCGAGGTAACCCACCAGGGTCACCAGGGACGCGCGCATGCCGGCATCCATGTTGGTTTCCGGCAGCAACCGCTCACTCAGCCAGCGCTTCAAGGTGCGCACGGCGAACAAGCCGACGACAAACATCAGCAGCGCAATGAGGATGTCCTGGGGAACGATCTGCAGGTTGCCCAGGGTCTTGCTGGATTCGCCCAGTTGGCTGAAGCCCTGGAGCAACTCACTGGGGCTGGAGCCCGCTGGAAGGAAGGCCGCCATCACGGCGGTGAGCAACAGCAAGGTACGGCCGACGCCCGCCAGCACCGTGCACGCCTGGGCCTGGTGCCGTGGCGACAGCCCCAGGGCGTTGGCCAGTGCCAGGCCGCTGGGCTGCCTGGGCGAAAGCAGGGTTTCACAGACGTCACCAAAAAAGGCGATCAACAGGTAGGCCGTGGCTGCCACGACGCTGACCCACAACAATTTGACGGTAAGGAAGTAGGCCAGGGACAGATACCCGGTGAACAACGCGAGGACAATCACCGCCACCCACATCGATGCGACAAAGGGCAACATGCCGGCGAGCCCACCCGGGCGCTGCAGCTCCAGTTTTTTGCGCACGTGGCGCACGCGCAGCAACGCGGCGATGAAGATCAGCGCGGTGGTCAGGGCGGTCAGGCCATTGAGCGCCACGGTCAGCGCCAGGCTGGCCCCCGTAACATTGTTGATCCGCTCCTCGGTCGCCACCAGCATCAGCGCCACCGCCAGAATCGCCGGGAAAGGCCCCAGGGCACTGGCGATTTCATCGGCAATGGCCGGCAACCGCCAGGACGGGCGTGGCAGCATCAGCAAGGCGCGTCCAAGGCCGGCAATAAACGCGCAGAAGGTGGCCAGGGTGACCAAGTGATCGGACAGCCGGCCCAGGTTTTCACTCAGGACCGCATTGCTTTCCAGGCCCCAGCGCATCAGCGAGACGGCCCCCATGATCGTCAGGATCGACGATAAGCCTACCGCCACCGCCAACGTGCTGCGCCGCAGGCGCCCCTCCGGCAGCCAACGGATCATCGCCCAGGTAAGCAGATGCTCGAGCAGTCGCCGGCCGAAACTCCAGATCAGTACCGCCACCAACAGCGTGCTGAAGAACGCCCAGCGGTGCTCCGGGCTGATGGCACTCTTGAGGGCAACGATGCCTTCGGCCTTGAGGTTGTCCAGGCGCTGCAGGTCTTCAGCGGTGGGGCGGATCAGGGTCGACCAGAATGTGGGACTGAAGGGCGAATCGGTACGGGAGGTGACCTGGGAATTGAACAGATTGCGCCGCAGGTTGACGATCTGCGCGGCGAGTTCGCGGCTCGTCTGGCTCAGTTGCTTGGCGTGCTGCTCATCCTCGAGCAGGCTGTTCTTTTTTCGGGTCAGGGCATCCCGCTGCTCGGTGAGGCTCTGCGCCTCTCCTGGCTGGGCCGCGCCCAATACCTTGAGCTGATCGTCAATGCGCTCCATCTCGGTGGCGCGCACCGTGAGCAATGCCCCGGCCAGTTGTTGCACCTGCAGTGCGCCCTGTCGAAATTCCGCCAGCTTTTCGTCACTGGTACTGATGGGGACACTCTGGCGAATCAGCTCAAGCTGCTGGCCAAGCTGCTTGAGGTTGGCGTCTTCGGGCAACAGCACCAGGCTGTCGACGACCTCTACTGGCGCCGGCGTGGCGGCCGCATCTGCCCATCCCGGCAGGCTGATAGCCATAACCATGGCCAGCAAGGCCTGGCAGATGACGCCCCTATAAATTCGCCGCATCAATTCACCCTTTTCTGTCTTTTTTCCATTGGCATTATGGACCGCCACGGCAGAAAGGAAATTCCGCCCTGGCGGTAAAAGAGTAGATGCGGCGTTTTCCTCTCAGTCAACCAGTGTGGCCCTGGGCGCCAATGCCCACGGCGCCTGCAAGCGCTGCGGGGTCTGGCAGGTTTTGCGCTTGAACACGAAGTTGCGGCACTTCTCGGCAAACTGCTGGCGGTTTTCCACCATATCCAACCGCATCTGTGCCAGCTCGTTTTCGCGGCAGCGCTCAATCTGCGCAAGGTCCATGTTCGATTTGCGCGCACGATGCAGGGCGTATCTTTCATCGGTCAACGCGTCACTGGCCTGTTGCAGCAGCCATAAGCCAAATGCCCGTGGGCAGCGTGGGCCGATGTCCTGGACCATTCCCCAGTGCCGGGCCTGGAGGGCGCTGATCGGCAGGCATTCTTCGACAAGCTTGTGGGCGACTTCACTGCCGACCGCCCGAGGCAGGCTGTAGGTCCAGTATTCGGAGCCATACAAGCCCATGGTCTTGTAATGCGGATTAAGGACCACACCCGCCCGGGCGAAGACGATGTCGGCGGCCAGCGCCAGCATCACACCGCCGGCTCCGGCGCTGCCCGTCAGGCCACTGACCACCAGTTGCCGGGCCGTCAGCAGCTCGCGGCAAACATCATCGATGGCCTGGATATTGGCCCAGGCTTCCAACCCCGGCACTTCGGCCGCCTGAATCACGTTGAGGTGCACCCCATTGGAAAAGCTCCCGCGCCCTCCCCTGACCAGCAGCACCTGGGTGTCCCGAGCCTTGGCCCAGCGCAACGCTGCGACCAGCCGCTGGCACTGTTCAGTGCTCATGGCACCGTTGTAGAACTCGAAGGTCAGCTCGCCCACATGACCGGTTTCTCGGTAACGAATCGGCTGATAGGCCATCTCGTCGAAGCCTTGGTTGGCGAGCGAGCCGTCCAGCACCGGCACATCAGCCAGTTGCCCGGCTAACACATGGCGGGCCGGTAACTTGAAGGTTTCCTCGCCGGGCAAGGCCTTGCGCTTGAGCGAGCCGAGCCACAGGCTGTGATCGCCGGCCGCAACCAATACCGCGTCGTCCTGTACCGCAAGGATCTCGCCCGGCGTGCCGCGGCGCGCATCCAGGTGCGCGTCATACAGGTAATACTGCCCGCCGGCGAGGCTGGCCAACACCCCGGGCTGGCCGTCAGCGGCGTCGATACTGCGCTTGATAAACCGTGCGCAATCGTACCAACTGAAGGTGCGGTCAGCCTGCTTCATATTCGGCTGCAAACGCCCAGCGACGTCGGGCTGCGTGTAATCGAGGGGCGTGGGCACGAACCCCCTGGCGAATTTCTCCACCACATCGCGGATGCAAGAGATCGCCGCGTCACTCACCAGGCCGTTGTACAACTCGGATTTGCGCACGTCGGCGGGCATGTCGAACTCGCAGGTCGACCAGATCGGACCGGCGTCCATTTCCTCCACCGCCTGCAAGGCCGTGACGCCCCAGCGCCTGACTTGCTGGGTGATTGCCCAGTCCAGCGCGCTGGCGCCACGGTCGCCGACGATGCCCGGATGAATGATCACCACCGGGCGCTCAGGATTGCTCCAGAGTTGTTGCGGTACGCGGTCCTTGAGAAACGGACAAATCACCAGGTCCGCCGCCGATGCCTCGATCTGCCGACATACCGAGGCTTCATCGGTGAACAGCACCACACTGGGCGTGTGCCCCAACTGGCGTAAGTCCAGCCAGGCCCGCTGGGTCAAACCGTTGAACGCCGATGACAACAACATGATCTTCAATGACTGCATGACTGACTCTTCCTTGAAAATGCATGGCCGCAGGCTCCTTGAGCCATCCTTGGCCTTTTATGGAAGTGCCAGAGTAGAGGGAGTAACAGGGGAGGCAGATGATCGAGGTCAATCTTGTGTCAGCACATCGGCTTGATTTGAGTGGCGTGCATGTTAGCCAATGCACCCAGCTTGACCCGCTCAGCAGCTACCCGCCTGATCTTGCTGATGTACTGGTTGCTTGGGCTGCAGGCGTAGTCTCCTGACACCTTGTGACGGCTTTCTAAACGTGGGAAATACAAAAGCCGGGAGACAATCTCCCGGCTTTTTATTGATAAAAATCTGATCTCGCGCCAGCCCTGCGGGACTACGCCGGCAACGATCAGCTGGATATCGCTTGCGGCAGATGCTCACCCGGATACCCGGCGTCACTCAGCACCGTGAGCAGCGTGTGCGCATCCAGAGTGCTGTCAATCACGACCACACGTGTGGGCGGATCAGTTTTGATCTGGGCCTGCGGGTCTACGCCCAGCAGTACCCGGGTAACGGACCTGGCGCAGCCGCCACAGGTCATGTTTGGTATGAAAAAACGCAGCATGTGGAACTCCTGAAGTTGCTCTGAAGAGTGAATGTGAGCCTTGCCAGCGCTTACAAATGCATCTGCATCGCGGCGCGATGCTGGGATGAGGCCGCCGTATCCCCCCCAAACCGGGGGGGATTCTGAGGAGCCCTGGGGCGCAGTTCCATCGCCACGGCGGCTGTGCGCTGCGCCAAACCGGCAATGATCGGGCAATCCGGACGATCGTTGCCATGGCATTGCTCGGCCAACTGCTCTAGGGTTTGCGCCATGGCCTGCAGGTCAGCAATCTTTGCCTTCAACCCGGCCACATGGGACAGGGCCATGGCCTTGACGTCGATACAGCCGCGATCAGGGTCGCCCCACAAAACCAGCAACTCGGAGATCTGCCTGACCGAAAAGCCAAGGTCACGCGCGCGGCGAATGAAACGCAGGTTTTGCACATCCTGTGTACCGTAGTTTCGATAGCCGGCATCAGACCGGCTGACCTTGGGCACCAAACCAATCTGTTCGTAGTAGCGAATCGACTTAGCCGAAACGCCGGAGAACTTGGCTGCTTGACCGATATTCATCATTCTCTCCTCCTGAGGGAACCTATCAACTACTCACCGCAAATTCGGGAACTCACCTGCACACGGCGCATGAGTACGCTTGGCCGTGTCCTTAAACAATCACGCTCGGATGAGGTTCACTGGCCATTACAGCCTCCTCAATCGTGTTCAAACCCAAGCCTGATATCAGTGCTCATTCGCTAGGCGTGGCTTGGCCAATGCCGCCCCACCCACTGGCGCCTCGGCGCTGCTCTCTACTGTCATCGGTGCTCGGAAGCGCTTGAGCCGCAGTGCGTTGCCAAGCACGAAGATACTGGAGAGCGCCATCGCCGCCGCGGCGAAGATCGGCGACAGCAGCGTGCCGTTCAGCGGGTACAGAACGCCCGCCGCAACCGGTATCAACAACGCGTTGTAGGCGAAGGCCCAGAACAGGTTCTGCTTGATGTTGCGGATCGTCGCCTGGCTGAGGGCGATGGCGTTCGGCACGCCGCGCAAGTCGCCCGACATCAGCACCACGTCAGCGGCTTCGATGGCCACATCGGTGCCGGTGCCGATGGCAAGCCCGACGTCTGCTTCGGCGAGTGCCGGTGCGTCGTTGATCCCGTCACCCACAAAGGCAACTCGCGCCCCCTTGCTGCGAAACTTTTTCAGCGCCGCGACCTTACCGTCGGGCAACACCTCGGCCGCCACCTCATCGATACCCAGTTGCCTGGCGATTGCCGCTGCCGTGGCCGCATTGTCACCGGTGATCATCGCCACCCTGAGCCCCAGCGCATGCAGGGCCCTGATCGCTTCGGGCGTGGTCTCCTTGATCGGATCGGCAACCGCGATCACCGCCGCCAGGCGGCCATCAATCGCCGCATAGAGCGGGCTTTTGCCTTGCTCGCCGAGACGCTGGGCAGTCGACTGGAAGCCCGTCACATCAAGGCCCAGTTGCGTCATGAACCGGTCAGCCCCCACAGAGACCGTGCGCGCGGCGACCTTCGCCGTCACGCCAAAGCCCGGTACGGCGTCGAAGGCCTCAATCGGTGCAAGCGTGATGCCCTTGCTCTTTGCCGCGCTGACAATCGCTTCGGCAATCGGATGTTCGGAGCGTGTCTCCACCGCCGCGACAAGTGCCAATACTTCGTCGTAGTCAAAGCCCTCGGCGGGAACCAGGTCGGTCAACTCAGGCCGGCCCTTGGTCAGCGTGCCAGTCTTGTCGAGGGCGATAATCGACACATCGCGTAGCGCCTGCAATGCCTCGCCCTTGCGGAAAAGCACCCCGAGCTCGGCTGCGCGGCCCGTGCCGACCATGATCGAGGTCGGCGTGGCCAGCCCCATGGCACAGGGGCAGGCAATAATAAGCACCGCTACCGCGTTGACCAACGCGAACGTCAGCGCCGGCGTCGGGCCAAAAATCAGCCAGACCAGGAAGGTCACCGTGGCCGCCGCCATCACCGCCGGGACAAACCACATCGTGACCTTGTCCACCAGTGCCTGGATCGGCAGCTTGGAGCCCTGCGCCTCTTCCACCAGGCGAATAATCTGCGCGAGGACGGTGTTGGCCCCCACTTTGGTCACCCGGAAACTGAACGCACCGGTCTTGTTGATCGTGCCGCCAACGACTTCGGCGCCTACGCTTTTGGACACGGGCACCGGTTCGCCGCTGATCATGCTCTCGTCAACGTACGAGGTGCCTTCAATCACCTCGCCGTCGACCGGGACCTTCTCCCCCGGACGGACGAAGACAATGTCGCCGGCCGTCACCTGATCAAGGGCAACTTCCAATATTTCGCCATTGCGCTCCACGCGCGCGGTCTTCGCCTGAAGACCGACCAGCCGCTTGATCGCCTGTGAGGTTCGCCCCTTGGCGCGCGCCTCCAACGTGCGGCCCAGCAGGATCAGGGTCACAATCACCGCTGCGGCTTCGAAATAGACGTTGGCGGTGCCCTGCGGCAGAACCTCGGGAATAAACGTCGCGACCAGCGAATAACCGTAAGCCGCCGCGGTGCCCACAGAGACTAGCGAGTTCATGTCTGGCGCCCCTCGCAGCAACGCCGGTACGCCTTTGCGGAAAAACCGCAGCCCTGGGCCGAACAACACGAGGGTGGCCAGCGCGAACTGTACATACCAGTTCGTCTGCTGCCCCATGACCCCCATCACCCAATGGTGCATGGCAGGGATAAGGTGCGAACCCATCTCAAGGATGAAGACCGGCAAAGTGAGGAGCGCTGCAATCAACATGGAGCGCTGCAACTCCCGAGCTTCGCTGTCGCGCCGCGCGGCATCCTGGTCGCCCTCGCTCGGCGACTCGGCGGACAAGCTGCGGGCCTTGTAGCCGGCCTGCTCCACTGCTGCTTCAAGGTCTGCCGTGGAGACTGCGCCGCCCAAGTGGCGCACCCGGGCACGCTCGGTGGCCAGGTTAACCGTGGCTTCGAGCACGCCGGGGATTTTAGCCAGGGCCTTTTCGACCCGGCCCACACATGACGCACAGGTCATGCCTTCTATCGCAAGATGAGTCGTCTCTTCACGCACGCTGTAGCCTGCGCTCTCGATGGCACGCACCGCCGCCTGGGGATCGGGCGCCCCGGTGAAGGTGATGCTGGCATGCTCGGTGGCAAGATTGACGGCGGCCGTGTGCACGCCAGGCACCGCTTTCAGCGCGCGCTCGACCCGACCGACGCAGGATGCGCACGTCATGCCCTCGACCGGCAGACTCAGGCGCACCTCCCGCGAACTGGATGGGTTGGACCCCTGCTGATGGGAAACCGTAGCCATTGCAATACCCCTTGAATGTTACTGATGAAGCAAGCCTGAAGCTTCCCATGATGGAAAGGTCAAGGCTTTTGCATCATCTGTTTCGCCAGGTTGGCGTTTGGTGTGACAGCTGGACTGCGGAGGACGTTACCGCACGCGGAGCGTAAGAGCCTGCGCGCGGACCTTGAGCGATACCGGCAACCGCTCTAGACCGGCCTCTGATGAGTTCGACGGCCATCAAAACCACTGAGCCTGAGGCTCTGAGTGCATGATATCTTCACCCCTCCAACGCTGGTTTTTCCAGTTCAGTCTCACCTCACCAAGGGCGACCCATGCCGGCGATTATTCGCGTTGCTGTACCGGAAGATGCACAACGCCTGCCTGCCATCGAAATTTCCGCAGCTCAAGCCTTCCGCATGATTGATGGGTTGAGTTGGCTGGCTGAATCACCCCCGATGTCCGTTGAGCAACATCGCCAACGTATCGCGCTCTCGACCTGCTGGGTCGCCCTGGACGCCGAAAACCGGCCGCAAGGTTTTCTCAGCGCTGCGCGCCACGGCAATGACTTACACATCTATGAGTTATCCGTGATGCACGCGGTGCAGGGACAAGGTTGGGGGCGGCGTCTGGTTGAGGCCGCAAAGGACTATGCCCGCGCCAACAGACTGAGTTTCGTAACGCTCACGACATTCACGAGCGTGCCATGGAACGCCCCCTTTTATGCCCGCCTGGGATTCCAGATCAAAGCCACCGCAGACCTGGATCAGAGGCTAGCGGCCGTATTGAGCGAGGAGTACCAGCACGGATTCGCGCCGGGCAGTCGGTGTGCCATGGCATGGCCAGTGGCTTAAGGCGTTTACGCGGTAAACGTCCCACTGACACTCCTTGTGAACAAGCGGGGACGTTTTTATCGTCACCGATGAGCTCTTAGCGTAGTGACGGTGATGGCTTCACCGTTTGCTGGGGAGGGAGATACCTTGATATTTCGATTACATCCGTACGGACGGCGGACGGCTGACCAGCAAGGTTGCGGGCATAGCTGCACAATGTGATGGGGAGCTGTGACACCTGGTAAGGGTTGCTGCCGTTGGCCAATGCATAGCGGACGTCGTCGATGTCTTGGCACAAAGCCCGTTCTGAAGCATCCACGTAGAAGTAGTGATGGGTGAAGTCTGTGGTTTGGTCGTCCCAGTTGACGTTGTAGCTCAGGCTGATCTGCGGTGTCGGCGTTGGGGCGGTCAAAAATACGGAGTGTGTGAAAACATTGTGGAGCAAGGCTGGCGTCAGGGGCTCGCTGCGGTTTTGTATCCCAATGATGCACAACACATGGGCCCCCAGCGCCGGCCCGATCGCCTGGTTGATGTAACCATCCGTTGACGCTACGGCGTTGTGATAGTCGCTGGGAGATCGACACTCCCTGACCTCGCGCACGGCCTTGAATCGATAGTAGGGATCGTTGACCGAGAATCTGATGTTCCACGTGGGCCAAATACTGAGCCCGTTCACACCCTGCTGCAAATGCACGTAGGGGTTGAGTTTCCAAGGCTCTTCAAGGACGAGTTCGACGGATTTCAGTTGGCAGTCCCGCGTGTTATTCAAGAACTGGCCATCGACAAAACAATGATGAAGGTCGTTCGCTGGATAGCTATAGTTAAACTTGGCCGCTTCACACGCGGAGGTATTCAGACAGTTGCTGAGGATGTCCTTTTTGATGACAGCAGCGACCTTGCTGACAATGCCAGTAATTTCGTTGGTACCCCGATCGAGCATCGGGCTCCCGGAGCTTCCGTACTGAAGGTCTTGGCAACGGTTTTTCATGGCGCCAGGAAATACACCGGGATGCTCGACAAAGCTATTTGTTGCCGTTTCCTTGCACGCACTCATGCGTAAGCCTTTTTGGCGAAACCCGGTCGGGGATCCGACATTGATGACCTCCCGCTCTCCAGTGTGCTGATGAGCCGCGAGCTTGAGTGGCATGACCCCCTCTGCAATGAGGGCAGCCAATGGCGCATCAAGCTCCAGAACCGCCAGATCAGTGCCGACCATACTGCTCCAATGCGCTGTTTTGATGCGAAATTTCCGGTGTTGCGCGGGAGTATCGTGGAAATAGTTGAAGGTGATGCTCGCCTCTACGGTTTGGTTGATAGAAGCCGTGCCGTAGCTGAAGTAAACACAATGCCCACTCGTCAATACATAGGCGGGGCCAACGGTTTTATTCTGCCGGTCGCGAGTATCCAGCAGAACCGCATTGCAGCTTTGCCCGATTGCATTTTTCATAAGTCCAATGCCAGACCACAGCCCATAGCGCAGGTCGTGGTTCTGCAACGCCACAGACGGGTCCTGTTCGGTCAGTCCTTCAGCCAGATCCCTGCCGTGGGTTTGTCCGGCAATACAAGAAACCAAAAGAAATAGAAAGGGGATAAAACAACGGGTCAGCATGATAGAGCCTCGAAGTGTTGCAACAGTGATTTGCGCTGAATTTACTCGGCACTTCTCACTGATGTGACATATCGGGTTGCTACAGTGAACGACCGAGAAAGTACTCATGCACGTGCCAACAACGCCCGCGTGAAGTCGTCACCACCAGAGACCGGCCGTCAATGTTGCAAGGGTGTAATCTTGGCCTACCGGACGGCTGCATCTGAAAGCGCCCTGCTTGCAGCCTTCTGAAGGTTGTGCTTAGGGCGAGATGTTCAGCAAATGACTCGCCGGGCTCACCACCAGAAACTGGCTTGAGACCTGTCTTTGAGCTACCCGCGGCACAGTAGACATTCCTCAGCCTCAAACTGAGGCACTTTCGAAGGCATCAGGACTGACGCCGCCCAGGTGACGGTGACGACGCGTTCGGTTGTAAAACGCTTAAATCTAATCGAGCACATCGACCTGGGCCATATCCCGAGCTCTGTAGATTCTCTTGCAAATGCGTTCTTTCTGCAGGCTTCTAAAAAATCCTCCGTCGCTGCATTGCCCTGGTATTTTCCTCGACTGCTCACACTCGGCCACCGTTCGTTGACCTGTTTCTCGACTTTGTCAGAAAGCACGGCGTTGACCCGTTTGTAGACACGGTGGGTCATTGGGCGCTCAGACCCTATCCCTCCACTACAACCAGGCAGGTGCCAGGGGCGGCAACACACCACAAAAGGCACTATTTAATAATTAATTATTGTAATGCAGTAATTTATTGTGCAAAAATCGAGTTCCACCCATCAAAAAGGCTTAAAAAAATGCCCATTAACCGCCTTGCTTCCTTTAGCCAGCGTATGGCTGCTCTAACACTGACGCTCATAGCCTGCATGCTCATCCTCAATGCCGCACTGTGGGTATTTCCGACATTGGGGTCAAACGATGGATTAGGGCTTGGATTTTCCCTGAGCGGAGTGATGTTGACCCAACTCGCGGTAAAAATCGAAGTGCTCGCCTGGTGGCAAATACTCGGCGCGATCGTCATCTCCAGCGTGCCTTTGATCGCCTTGGCCAGCGGCCTGAATCACCTCCGCCGCCTGTTCCAGGGGTATGCCCGGAGCGAGTATTTCTCCAATAATGCTGCCGTTCACTTAGGGAAAGTTGGAAGGGGGGTCATTCTTTGGGTGGTTTCAAGTTTCTTATGCACACCAATATTGAGTATTCTGGTCACCTTACATGCTCCACCCGGTCAACGCTTACTTACCATCAGCTTTACACCAGCGGACTTTATCGCTCTCTTTCTCGCCGGATGTATCGCAGTGATCGCGCGAATTTTGGCACAAGCGAGTGAAGTAAGTTCCGAAAATCAAACCTTTGTGTAAGGCCAGCATAATGACGATCATTATTGAGTTAGATGTAATGCTAGCAAAACGCAAAGTTAAATCAAAAGACCTTGCCGCCGCAATTGGTATCACCGAACAAAATCTATCCCTATTAAAGCAAGGCAAGGTCAAAGGAGTACGTCTAGCTACACTTGAGGCGATCTGTGCCCATTTAAGTTGTCAGCCTGGAGATCTCCTAGTGTACCAACCGGAGCCACATGTTTCTGTTGTCGTCTAGCAAATGCCCACCACGGGAGATCAACTGCGAGTTAGAGTCTGGTACGCGCTCAAAACACGCCAACTTCCAGCATTCACTTTCTGAATAGTTGTGATTTGGAGTTTGCAGACTATTTTGGATACGACCGGCTCAAAACAGCTACTGTTTATTGTTGGAAACAGCAGCCTAGGCCGCGTCGAGTGCTGCTGCATGGGAAAGGGTCAAGGAAAACCCAAGTGGAATGAAGTCGGATCAGCCTACCGGCGCCCGCCCTGCTCCGTGGGTGCCGGTGAGTCCGACGTAAAATCCTATTCTGCGTACCTCCACCGTGAATGGCTTAGGCGGGACAAGCCTGCCTGCAATGCAAACGCAACGATCACGGTAGAGGGGGCGGAAAAGCGGCTCAGCTCACCGCCTGCAAACATCAACGCCAGTCCCAGTGCTGTAGCCCCAAACCATGCGGTCAAACCCACCGGATTGAAGGCTGCCACCCGCTCAAGCGCCTTCACATCACTGTGCTCGCAGAGGATCTTGGCCAACGCCACGCCGACCCAGGCCACCACGAAAATCCCCTGATACGCCAACGCTTTGAGGAGGTAGGCAAACACATCCGCCAGCATCAACCCATAGACGATCACACCGACCACTATTGCCCACATCAGGTATGAACCGCGCGCGCCAAAACGCCCGAAGAACGCCTGCATATTCAGCGTCGCCAAGTAGTAATTGGCGGTGTTGATCCGGGTTTGCGTAGCCCAGACGAACAGCAACCCCCACAGGCCCATCAACTGCAGAATCGCCATCACTACTGACACTTCGCTCAGCGCACCTTCATGGGGAATGCTACTCACCAGATAGATCCCCGCCGCGCCGTTGAGCAGAAACGTCACCGCGTAGAATGGCATGCCAAAGTTCCAGCGACCGTGGTATTCGGCGTCTTCAGGCTTGCCAAAACGTGCGTAGTCAAAGGTGAACAGCATCAGCACCCAGACGCCCATGTAAGCGACAAAGCAATCCCACCAGCCGAATGCACTCGGCGTTGCCGGGCCGAAATCCAGCCATTGAGGCTGGTAGCCATACCGGCTGATCGATAGCCCCACCGCCACCAGCAAACCTGCGAGGTACACCGGGAGCAACACGCCGTTGAGCTTGTCCAGCCAGTGCTGCACGCTACCCAGTATCAGCGGCACGCTGTAGAGCACCACTACCAGTGCGGCAAGCGGATAGGCCAATTGCGGATAGAGGTGGTTGAGCGCCACGGCGATCACCGAACCTTCAAACACTGCGTAATAGATCGCGGTCGAGAAGAAAATCAGCGTCGCCAGACACGCCCCAGTGCTGCCGAACAGTAGTCGTGAAAACAACGCCACCGACAGACCGCTGCGAATCGCAAAGCGGCTGAGCACGCTGTTGATCAGTCCATAGCTGATCACCGACAGGACCATGCCGATCAGCGCATTGCGCGTACCGAACGACAACGCCAATGACGCACCCACGACGATGTAAAACATCGCACTGCACACCGCCCACCAAGCCATAGTCAGGGATAATCGCCCCATGCGTGCTTCGGTCGGGACGGGCTGATGGGCCGGGTCTTGCCCGGTTTGATTCGATTGCGATAAAGCAGCCATATGCGTGAACTCCAAAACCAGTCAAAGGTTGAAGCGCGGGCAGCCGTCACCGCACCGAAGTACGGCGTTGGCATACCGTTTGGCATGGCCCGCGCTATGCGGCGGGCAGGATCAGGAAGGGAACAGCTTGTTCAGGCAGCTGAGTTTTTTCTTATAGGATCGTCGTGCCTCCAGCGCCTCTTCGAGGGTCACCGCAACAAAGCGGGCTTTCTGGTTGGGTTGCATCTGGCCGATCAAATCGAGGTCGGCGCTAATCACTGTGCCAATCATCGCGTAGCCGCCACCGGACACCGCATCACGGTGCAACACAATGGGTTCAAGCCCGGCGGGCACCTGGATCGAGCCGATCGGGTAGCAACTGTCGACGATGTTCGACGGATCGGAACCGGCGCCGAATGGCTGCTCGCGGGGCTGAAAGCTCAGCGCGCTGCCACCCTTGAAGCGATAGCCGATGCGGTCCGCTTCCGAACCGACCGTCCACGGTTCGGCGAAAAAGCTCTGCGCCGCCGATTCGGTCAAACGGTGGTAGTACAAACCGGGCACTACCCGCAGGGTGATTTCGCCCCCCAATGCTTGCCGTAACGCCATGGGCAAACTGGCCCCGGCGAGCCCCTTGCCACTGGCGATACCGACCGGCAATTCGTCCCCCGCATTCAGCCGTCGCCCTTGAAAACCGCCGAGCGCACCGAGCGCGTAGGTGGATCGACTGCCGAGCACCACCGGTACATCAATGCCGCCGGCCACCGCCACATAAGTGCGGGCACCGGCCTTGGGAAAGTCAAAGCGCAGCACTTGCCCGGCCTTCACCGTGAACGCGGTGTCGTGGTGCATTTCCACGCCATCGACCCGTGGCGTCATGTGCGCGCCACTGACCGCCACCAGTGCATCCTGCTGAAACTCCAACTCAGGGCCCAGCAAGGTGCACTCCAGCGCCGCCGCTCCTGCGGGGTTGCCGACCAATTGATTGGCCACGCTCAAGGCGTATTGATCAAGCGCGCCGGACGGCGGAATGCCCAAGTGGTAATACCCTTCGCGGCCTAGGTCCTGCACAGAAGTGGCGAGGCCGGGTTTGAGGACCTTAATCATGCCAATACCTCCTGCAGCGACTTGGGATAGCCGACAGGATCGGCAAGGAACGCGTCCAGCGAAAACTCGACTGGTCGAATCCGCAGCTCGAAGCAACCGGCTTCCACTTCGGCGACCGCGTGGTCGTAGGCTTCGCGGTCCATCGGTTTGAACTGCACAATGTCGCCTGGACGGAAAAACACCATGTGTTCTTTCAGGTACGCAAGGTTCTGTTGCGGGTCGTAGATCGGCGCGGGCGTAACGCCAAACATCTGATAGCCGCCGGCGCCGCGCACTGAGTAAATGCATCCAAAGCAACCGCCGTGGCCAAGGGTCAATTTTGGCGTGTCGGTGCGTGGGCGCAGGTATTTAGGCACTTGCAACTGGCGCTCACGCTCAACCATCTGGAACATGAACGGCAACCCGGCAACGAAGCCCACCATCGAGACAAACCACGGTGCGCCACTGTGGGCCGCGATGAATGCATCGACGTCGGCCAGGCCGTTGATGCGTGCGGCGTATTCCAGGTCCGTGGCGCTCGGGTCTTGATGGCGGTCGCGAAAACGCATCAGGGTTTCGTGGGTCCAGGGATCGTTGTAGAGCACGGGGATCTCGATGATCCGCGTCTGCAACGTGCGCTCCGCGACGGCCCCGGTCTCGGCGATTTGTACCGCTTCGAGCAAGGTGTGAGGGGCGATGCGATCCGGGTCGAAACGAATCTGGAATGATGCGTTAGCCAGGCAGATATCGAGCACACCATCCAGAGCCAACCGTTCCACGGCGCGGGTGATGGCCAGTCCTTTGAAGAAGGCGTCCAGGGACATGCTGTCACTGACTTCGGCAAACAAATGTTCATCAGCGCCAAAGCTGTAGCGGACGGGAGTACTCATGATTCGCCTCCATTGCCGCGCTCGGCCAACCAGGTTTCCAGCGTGCCCGTGTGAAAGTCGGCGTTGTGCAACCAGGGTTGTTCCAGCAATTCGCCGTGCAACGCCAAGGTGTTGGCCATGCCGGTAAGCGTGGTGTTTGCCACCGCGACTCGCGCTCGGCCTAGGGCTTCAGCGCGATCCGCGCCGTGAACAATCAGTTTGGCCAGCAGCGAGTCGTAGTACGGCGGCACGCGATAGCCTGGATACAGATGCGTATCGACGCGAATGCCCTCGCCGTTCGGCCAGATCAGCTCCTCGACCAGGCCTGGACTCGGGAAGAAATCCCGCGCCGGGTCTTCGGCGTTCAGGCGCATTTGCAAGGCCGCGCCGTTGAGTCGGATGTCGCTCTGCTTGAAGCCGAGCGGCTCGCCGCCTGCGATGCGTAACATGGCCTGGACCAAATCGATGCCGGTGATCAGTTCACTGACCGGGTGCTCCACTTGAATCCGCGTGTTCATCTCGATAAAGAAGAACTCCCCAGTGGCGTCGTCATACAGGTACTCCAGAGTACCGGCGCCCTTGTAGCCCAAAGATTCGGTCAGACGCACGGCGCTTTCGCAGAGGGTCTCTCGTTGCTGCTGGCTGAGGGCTGGCGACGGCGCCTCCTCAAAGATTTTCTGCCGGCGCCGTTGCAACGAGCATTCGCGCTCGAACAAATGCACGGCGTGATGACCGTCGCCCAGTACCTGCACTTCAATATGCCGGGCCTTACTGATAAACCGCTCCAGGTACACCGCTCCATTGCCAAACGCCGCTTGGGCTTCGCGCTGGGAACGGGGGAACTCTTCACTCAATTGCTCGGCGTTTTCCGCCAGCCGAATACCGCGCCCGCCGCCACCGGCCGAAGCTTTGATCAGCAGCGGGAAACCAACGGATTCGGCAGCCTTGAGCGCCGATTCAACGTCGAACAGTTCACCCGGCGAACCCGGCACCACCGGTACGCCAGCGGCTTGCGCCGTGCGCCGAGCCTCAGCTTTATCGCCCATGCGCCGGATCGTCTCCGCGCTCGGGCCGACGAAAATGGCACCGGCAGACACGACTGCTTCAGCGAAATCGGCGTTCTCTGACAGAAAGCCATAACCGGGATGCACTGCGTTGGCGCCCGTGGATGTCAAGGCACCGAGCAAGGCTTCTACGTTCAGGTAACTTTTGTCAGCACGGGCCGGGCCGAGAATGTGCACTTCATCGGCCATGCGCGCCGCCAGGGAGTCGACGTCCGCCTCGCTGCACGCCGCCACGGTGGGAATCCCGAGCGCCTTGGCGGCACGAATAATCCGCACCGCGATCTCGCCACGGTTGGCGATCAGTAATTTATGAATACCTTGGGTCATGATCGCGCCCTCACTCGACGTCGAGTGTTGCGATGACTTGACCCGGCTCCACCGGATCACCGTCTTCTACCAGGAATGCGCTGAGACGACCAGCCGTCCCGGCGGTCAGTTCGGAGAACTGCTTCATGACCTCAATCAGGCCAATCACCGTATCGGCGCTGACCTGAGCGCCCACTTCGACGTAGTTCGCCGATTCCGGAGTCGCTTTGCGGTAGAAGGACCCCGGCAACGGGGTGATTACACTGTGTTCGGCCATGTCTGTTCCTCTTGGAATAGTTGTAGAAAGGCAGGCAAAAAAGTACCTGGGTGGGCAAACCCAGACGTGTGTGTGCCAAGTATTTTTATTCGGTCTCAGCGCGGTGATCGGACCTCTATACACGCGTCATCGAGGGCACGACGCGTTGCTTCGACCAACGCCAGGGCGCCCGGCGTATCGCTGTGCAAACAGATGGAATCGAATTCAATCGCCAGGTCTTCGCCCTCGACGGTACGCACCACGCCCAGTTGGCAAGCACGCAGCACTCGCTCGGCGACCTGGATCGGGTCGTAAGCCCGCACGTTGCGAGTGAAGACGATGGAGCCGCTGAGGTCGTATTCGCGGTCGGCGTAGAACTCGCGAATCACCGGTTGGCCAAGGTCCGTGGCAATCCGCCAGATCACGGAACCGGGCATGCAATACAGCAGCAACTCCGGCTCCAGACGCTGGAGGTTCTCCACCAGCAAAAGCGCAGCCTCTTCGTCCCGGGCCAGGTGCATGTAGAGCGCGCCGTGGGGCTTGATGTGTTGCAAGGCTACGCCCTGAACCCTGGCTAGTTCACGCAAGGCGCCTAACTGATAGAGCATGTCATCGACCAGTTCCTGGGCCGGCGCATTGATGTGCCGACGGCCAAAACCAACCAGGTCGCGAAACCCCGGATGCGCGCCGATAGCCACACCCAAACGCTTGGCATGCTCGACGGTACGTCGCATGGTACTGGGGTCGCCAGCATGAAAACCGGTGGCGATGTTGGCCGAACTGATAAAGCCCATCAGCTCATTGTCGACGCCATCGCCGATGGTCCAAGGGCCAAACCCTTCGCCCATGTCCGAGTTGAAATCTACTGCCTGCATGACGCTTGCTCCCAACGCTTGTGACTTCTTGCAGGCCACGTTAGATTCCTCCTCTCCCCCTTGGGAAGATCTATTATCAGATAGGCTGTCTTCTGAAAAACAGATACGCGCTCACCAGGAGAGCCTATGTCACTGACCCTGCGCCAGATTCGCTATTTCGTCGCCACCGCCGAGATCGGGCAAATTTCTCAAGCGGCGATTCAGTTAAATATTTCCCAATCGGCCGTGACCACGGCGATCAAGGAGCTGGAAGGCATCCTCGGTACACTGTTGTTCCAGCGCTCGGCCCAGGGCATGAGCCTGACCGATGCCGGGCGGCACTTTTTGAATCGGGCCTACGTGATTTTGCGCAGCGTCGATGATGCGTTGAACAGCCCGTTGCCGGACATCCGCGCCAGTGGTGTATTGCGCTTGGCGGCAAGCTACACGGTGATCGGTTACTTCTTGCCGCACCACCTGCAACGACTTGAGCACTGGCATCCGGACGTGGCCATCGAAGTGCACGAACAAGAACGCACGGCCATCGAGCAGGGTCTGTTGGAAGGTCGATTCGACATGGCAGTGGTGCTCACCGCGAACCTGACCCACCCGGACATCGTCTCGGAGACGCTCTTCAACTCCGAGCGCCGGCTATGGCTGCCCAGCGGCCATGCCCTTTGCGAGCGCTCGGCCGTGAGCCTCGCCGATGTGGCGCAAGAGCCCTACATTCTCCTGACCGTCGACGAAGCCGAACAAAGTGCAATGCGTTACTGGGAACTCGCAAACTTTCAGCCGGACGTCAAAGTGCGCACCAGTTCCGTCGAGGCGGTGCGCAGCATGGTAGCCAATGGTAACGGCGTTGCGATCCTCTCAGACCTGGTACACCGCCCCTGGTCGCTGGAAGGAAAGCGCATTGAAACCCTGACCATCTCCGATCAGGTGACCCCCATGAGCGTCGGCCTGGCGTGGCATCGCGAACGTGAATTCAGCTCGGCGATGCACGCATTTCGAAATTATTTCCACCACACATTTCTAACGCCCCAACAGCATTTCGCACGACGCTGAAAACTTGCGATTTTAATCAAGGATGACCGGGAGCCACGCACGGTGGGCTACCCGTACTGAAGCGGCGTCGCGAAGGACTTCACGTAAACCTCATCGGTATGAAGCGGGCAACTTTCACGATCGTGGAACGCTTTGGCGCTCACGCCAAACCGGACGGGATACATAAGCTGATGGGGCATTGATCTGGCCCGCGCAAACCTGTTCATTGCACTCAATCGAACAGATTGAAGCCCAAAATCAAGTCATGTGGTTGTGAACTATTCGATCGAAGGGCTGTGCAATAGGCAAGTTTTGCCGGTTTTATTCTCAAAGCTTGTTAGGATAAACGCGCTTACATCTCGTTTTACCATAGGAACAGCGGGGATAATCACAACTACACGTTAAGACGTGCCAACAACAAGGAGATTCTTATGGTTGAAAAGCCTACGGATGATCGACCGAACACCCCAAACGTCCCCAGTGAGGACGGTATTCCTGCGCCTAGTGGGGCTGCCAATCTGATCGACACTGACTACGTCATCGGTCAAGACAATATCAAGGGAGAGTTTTCATTCTCGCTCGATATCCACGGCAAAGTATTCATCATTTCAGCTGCCACAATTTTACTGTTCGTGATTTTGACATTGGCACTGCAAAATGAAGTAGAGCCCCTCTTCAGCGCCATCCGGAACTGGTTAACCAGCCACCTCGCCTGGCTCTTCATGAGCATTGCGAATGTTTTTGTGGTGCTGTGCATTGCGCTGATTTTCTCCCCGCTGGGAAAGGTGCGTTTGGGCGGCAGAGATGCCAAACCAGACCACTCCTACGTCGGATGGTTTTCAATGCTGTTTGCCGCGGGCATGGGCATTGGGTTGATGTTTTATGGCGTAGCCGAACCCATGTCGCATTACGCGGCATCCATGGGAGGCGTGACCGTCGATGCGAGCGGAGTGCGTACGGACTGGGCACCGTTGGGCGGTGCAGCAGGCGATATGAAAGCATCCGCCGACTTGGCCATGGCCGCTACGATCTTTCACTGGGGACTTCATCCCTGGGCGATCTATGCAATTGTGGCGTTGTCCCTGGCATTGTTTTCTTACAACAAGGGCTTACCGCTGTCGATACGCTCAATTTTCTATCCGTTACTGGGTGAGCGCGTTTGGGGATGGCCGGGGCATCTCATCGATATTCTCGCGGTATTCGCCACACTATTTGGGTTGGCGACCTCTCTGGGCATTGGCGCAGAACAGGCTGCTGCGGGGATTGAATATCTCTTCGGGATACAATCGACAAATCTCAGCAAAGTTGTCCTGATCGTTGGCATCACCTTGATCGCGCTGTGGTCAGTCCTTTCCGGTTTGGACAAGGGCGTCAAAATGCTTTCCCAGATCAATATGGGACTCGCGTTTCTCTTACTGGTATTTATCATCGTAGTGGGGCCGACCCTGGCCATCTTCACCGGGTTCTTCAGTAACCTGGTGACGTATGTTGAATACCTGCCGGCGCTGTCAAATCCATTCGGCCGCACTGACACTCAATTCACCCAAGGCTGGACAGCCTTCTACTGGGCGTGGTGGATCAGTTGGTCGCCGTTTGTAGGGATGTTTATCGCCCGCGTCAGTCGTGGTCGAACGGTCAGAGAGTTTCTGATTTCGGTCTTGCTCGTCCCCTCAGTGGTGTCTGTGCTGTGGATGACAACGTTCGGTGGAACGGCCATTGACCAAACGACCTTACAGGGCCTGATGGGCGTCAAGGACGCTGTGCTGGAACTGAAGTTGTTTGCCATGCTGGGGGAGTTGCCGCTTAAAGAGATCACCTCATTCCTGGGCATCGTTCTGGTCATTGTGTTCTTTATTACCTCCTCGGACTCAGGCTCCTTGGTAATCGACACAATCACCGCCGGCGGCAAGGTGGATGCGCCGGTGCCTCAACGTGTGTTCTGGGCAGTGATCGAGGGCGTTATTGCTATTGCTCTCCTGCTGGGCGGCGGTCTTGTGGCATTGCAGGCAATGGCAGTGTCTACAGGGTTGCCTTTCGCAATCGTATTAATGCTGGGGTGCATATCCCTCGTGAAAGGACTGATGTCTGAGCCTCGCTAGCAAATAGGCTGCCGCTGTCAGCGCGCAGCCCCCCCCCCGTGACGCCATCGTCTGCGCAGATGGCGTCACCCTGAGTACCGCTAGCGAGTCAATGCCCATTTGCTCAAGGCGGATAATGACGGCAGGCCCAACACCCAAATGCATCTCAAAGCGAGATCCATCGGCCCAAGCGGAGGCCTCAGGAAGGTCCGTCAGACAGCCGCAAGCGTTTCACTTTCAAGCGGCGACTCAGTTCCATAACTCGCCAACAGGCGTGGACGTTGAGTAATGAGTCGCTACTTGCGCCTGCAACAGTTCTGCCGTCGCCAGGGCATCGGTTAATGCATGGTGAGCGTGATAAGCCGGAAGGCCAAGGCGCGCTCGGCTATCCGCCAGCCTTATGGACGGTTGTGAGCGCCCCATAAGTCGGGCGAACCACCCGCGTTTTCGCCGGTGTAGACGGGCTTCTAACTGCATCGTATCGATGACCGGAAACTCAAACCCCTCCCCTAAATGGCTACGCACTGCCTGATCCAGAAAGGCCCGCTCAATATTCCGGTAATGGACGACCATCACCTTACCTGCCATGGCCTCCAGCAATGGCGCCAGCACCCGCTCAAAGGTGGGAGCATCTGAAATTTCAGCATGGGTTATGTGATGAAACGTCACTGACTTTTCCTTCAGCTCGGACGCTGGCTTTATCACCCAGTAAAGCGAACTCCCACAATAAATGCGCTGCAGCGTGAACGGCATGACGCCGATGCTCACAATACTGTCAGCCTGTGCATCAAGGCCGGTGGTTTCTACGTCCAAGGCCAGCAATTGCACGCTTTCAATGGATGCCTGTGCCGAGACCGCGCCGGCTTGATAGAACTGTCGCAAGCGGCTGTTAACGGCCTCGCCTGCCAGCGTCTCAAACCGCGCGGACCACTCCAGCATTTTATGATTGGGCTGCGCTTTCACGTGGTTCATGAGGACAGGCGACCCTTGGAGGGATAACGGAAGCGCAAGAAATTCTGGCCATTACTCAAGACTTGAAACGCCTCTTTGAGGTTATGCCGCTCACTATTGGAAAAGCGCTCAGGCTCAATGTAATTGTTAAGCGCAGCTCCCTGCTCCAGTGCATCAACCTGATGTCGAATTCGCACCATCGACAGGAACTCCAGCGCGTATCGGAGTTGCTTTAATGCTTCAGGCGGAATGACGTTGCTGTTCGCGATGGCATCCATGCGATCAAATGAATTCTGCGCAGTACTGCCACACGCGAGCGCGTGGATACGGATCAGATCAGTCAGCGGTGCAGTGCCTCGCCCCTTGAGGTTGATAATCCGTTTATGCTGCCCATCTGTCTCAACCACAAAGGTCCGGAAAAAGCCCAATGGCGGTGTCCGGTTAAGGGCAATTCGAGCCATGGCACTTAGAAAAACAGGATGTGCGCTGGATTTTCGAGCACACAGAACCTTAAGTTCCTGGACAAGCTCGAGTTCGCCAAACACACCATCCAGGTCGAAAAAAATACAACTATTGAGCAACGTCGTCGGATTAGGCTTTTCGATCCACTGATCAAAATAACTTCGCCATACCTTCAGCGGCTGACGCCACTGATCGTTCGTCGCCATGATCCCGCCTTTGCAATAGCTGTAACCGCACGCGGCCAGGCCATCACTCACAAACGTCGCCAACGCGCGGAAGTATGCATCGTGCTGGATCGGATCGAAGCGGTCGTCGAGCACCAGGGCGTTGTCCTGGTCCGTCACCAATAGCTGCTCATCACGTGCCATGGAGCCCAGCACCATAAAGCAGTAAGGCACCGGAGGCGGCCCCAGCTTTTTCTCTGCGAGCTCCAGCAAACGTTGGGTAAAGGCTCGGCCAATACCAGAAATCGCGCTGCCAATCATGTGCGCCGTCGCGCCATCACGCACCATGCGGATGTAGGTTCCGCGCAGGTCACGCAAAAGCGATTTCAAACCGTCGACCGACGTCTGGTTAGAGATTCTGTTTACCAGGTACAAACTGCTGTGTGACTCGTAGCGGATGATATCCGACAAGTTGATCAGCCCGATCGGATGGCCAAGATGGACCACCGGCAGATGGTGAATATTACGGCGCAACATCACCAGCATCGCTTCAAACACTGAGTCGTCTGCGCCTATCGCTACCGGCTCGGCCGTCATGATGTCTCGGGCAGACGTTTCGTCAGCGTTTCGGCCTTCCGCGACAACGCGTGTGCGAAGGTCCCGATCGGTCACAATCCCTTGGATTTCAGCCGCCTGCAAGCCCGCTGATGACATCACCAGAACGCAAGAAACACTTTGCTCTGTCATGATTTTTGCCGCGTCGCCGACACAGGTATCCGACGTGACCCACACCAAGGGCCGAGAGATAAGGCCTCGGCATTTGAGCTGAATAAGCTCACTCGCCCGCCCCTGCGCCTCTACGGCAGTCTTGAGCCTGGAATGCCCCTCAGCTTCAACGAAGTCGGCGAAAGCATCATGCTGTGCGCACAGTTCAGCGAAGATATTGGCGGGTATGTAATAGATCAGGCTATCTTCCAAGGCTCTGGCGGGAAAACGCACCTTGTTACTGCGCAACAAACCGGCCTGACCGAAGAGGTCGCCTTCGACAAGTCGGTTATAGAGTTCGCCATTGCGCCGGTAAATCTCCACCGCACCGCTACGGACATAGTGCAAGTCATGAATGATTGCGCCCGCTTCAAGGATGTCACTGCCGGCCTTGAAATAACTCACTTCTACCCGCCGGGCGATGGCGTCTACCGTTTCCTTTGGTAGCGTATCAAATGGAGCGAAACGATAGAGGTGGTCGCTAATCTCCTGTAACTCGATTTGCATGAAACCTCGAAATGCTCAAAAGAACTAAAGTTGCGAGCGCCCTAAATGACAAAGGACAGTCGTCTTTCTGTGTGGCCCACCACATCACATCCCGATACAAGGATCAAGCGCCACGTCTAATCTACGCCAAGAGTTGCAATAACTGCTGCGCAACGGCTGGCCGTCATATTGGCAATACCGGCAGGAGCGGCATTCGCTGAATGCATAGCGCAGGTGCTATCGCCAAAGCACATAAGTTACAAATATTTATGGGCATCCTGCCGGCGATGATTGCGCAGGAGATGAGCGATTGCGCGACCGCTGCGCCACCTGCCAGGATGAGGCCTTCAGAGCGGATAAAGGGTTCTATTGGGAGTAGGCGTCTCCGACATATTCAGTAACCTTATTTTTCGGGACCCTGAACACGGTGCGAGACACGCAAGTTTAGCGGCCGGGCAACGCCTGTCTAAAAGTGCGCTCTACTCCAGTACGGCATACCCCCAAGTTAGCGACCTGTGCAGGCTATTGAATAGTCTCGGAAACTACCTAGAAGCAATATCGGGCGGTATAACTGGGCGAATACTAGGAGGCCGCCCCCCAGGACCTGGCCCAATCTGACACCGCGGGTGTCGCACAGGGGCAGAAGATTCGGAAACTGCTCAGTGGCGCTTTCCATTGCCACGCTTGCGCTCCTGCACCAAGTGATGTTTTTGCCTAGACTGGAGTCTTGGCCGTATAACCGAATGCGCGTCAGAGCGTTGGCCAAAAAATACAAAAATAAGAGGATTCCCCCAAAATGTTCAAATCCATCTGTAAGGCACTCGCCTGCACGCTTGCTCTAGGGAGCATGAGTGCAGTCATGGCAGCTGATCCAGTCATCATCAAGTTCTCACACGTCGTCGCCGACCATACGCCCAAGGGCCAGGGCGCACTGATGTTCAAGAAGCTGGTAGAGGAACGCTTACCCGGTAAGGTCAAGGTCGAGGTTTATTCCAACTCATCGTTGTTTGGTGATGGCAAAGAGATGGAAGCCCTGTTGTTGGGGGATGTGCAGTTAATTGCGCCGTCATTGGCCAAGTTCGAACAATACACAAAGACCCTCCAGCTGTACGACCTGCCCTTTCTGTTTGATGACATCGCTGCAGTTGACCGCTTCCAGATGAGCCCGCAGGGCCAGGGACTGCTTAAGTCCATGGAGAGTAAAAACATCACCGGCCTGGCCTATTGGCACAATGGGATGAAGCAGTTGTCGGCCAACAAACCGCTGCGTGTTCCTGGGGATGCCCGAGGCCTGAAGTTTCGGGTGCAGGCTTCCGCCGTGCTTGAGGAGCAGTTCAAGGCCTTGCGCGCCAACCCGCGCAAAATGAGCTTTGCCGAGGTGTATCAGGGTTTGCAGACCGGTGTAGTCAACGGTGCAGAAAACCCTTACTCGAACATCTACAGCCAGAAAATGCATGAGGTACAGAAATACATCACCGAATCCAACCATGGTGTGCTGGACTACATGCTGATCACTAACACCAAGTTCTGGGACGGTCTGCCGCCGGATATTCGCAGTGAACTGGACAAGATCATCGTGCAGGTTACCGCGCAAGTTAACAAAGAGGCCGAACAGCTCAATCAGGACGCCAAGCAAAGCATCATTGCCGCCAAAACCACCGAAATCATTACCTTGACTCCTGAGCAACGCGAGCAATGGCGAGCCGCGATGAAACCCGTCTGGAAAAAATTCGAAGCTGATATTGGCCCTGAGCTGATCACCGCTGCGCAAGCCGCCAACACGGCTCAATGACCGGGAGGCAGGTGTTACCGACGTGGTAGCACCTGCCAGTCATTACGATACGGGAGATGCCATCCATGCAGGCCTTTCGGCGCATCTGGGAACACTTCGAGGAAGGCTTCATTGTCTTCCTTCTGGCCGCCATGACATTGGTAACGTTCGTCTATGTCATTCTCAACAATCTCTATACGCTTTTCTACCGTCTTGCCGACAACTGGGAAGGCGCCAGTAACGTATTGTTTGCCATGGGTGATGGCGTCATGAGCATGGCTCAAGCCATGACCTGGAGCACCGCACTCACCAAGGCGCTGTTCGGCTGGCTGATCTTCTTCGGCCTGTCCTATGGCGTGCGCACCGCCGGGCATATTGGCGTTGACGCGCTGGTAAAGCTGGCGAGTAAACCCGTCCAGCGGCTCATTGGAATCTTGGCCTGTCTTTGCTGCCTGCTCTATGCCGGCCTGTTCAGTACGGCCAGCTTCGAGTGGATTCATACCTTGATGTCGGCGGGAATAGGCGCCGAGGACCTTGGCCATTTCGGGATCATGCAGTGGCACATAGGGCTGATTGTCCCCGTGGGTTTTGCATTGGTTTTCATCCGTTTCGCTGAAATTTTCGTGCGCATCCTGCTGCACCGCCAAACCGGTCTCGGCCTGGCCGATGAAGCCGCTGACGTGATGAAACTGACCGAGCACGAGGACAATAAACCATGACCATTGCCTTCCTGTTCACGGCACTCTTCGCATTGATGTTCATTGGTGTGCCCATTGCCATTTCCTTGGGCTTGGCGGGCTCGCTGACCCTTGTATTTTTCAGCCCAGACTCAGTACGTTCCCTTGCAATAAAGTTGTTTGAAACGTCGGAGCACTACACCCTGCTGGCGATTCCGTTTTTCTTGCTTGCAGGCGCCTTCATGACCACCGGCGGCGTCGCACGCCGACTGATCGACTTTGCCAACGCCTGCGTCGGCCATATTCGTGGGGGGCTGGCCATCGCCGCCGTATTGGCCTGCATGCTGTTTGCAGCCCTTTCCGGCTCCAGCCCCGCGACGGTTGCGGCGGTAGGTTCGATCGCCATTGCCGGCATGGTGCGCTCTGGCTACCCGCAGGCATTCGGCGCGGGAATCGTCTGTAACGCGGGCACACTGGGTATCCTGATACCACCCTCAATTGTGATGGTGGTTTATGCCGCCGCCACCGAGACATCCGTTGGCAAGCTGTTCATGGCCGGCGTCATACCAGGCCTGTTGCTGGGGATAACGCTGATGGTGGCGATCTACATCGTCGCCGTTAAGAAAAACTTACCGGCCCTGCCACGTGCAACCCTGCGTGAGTTTCTGAGTGCTGCGCGTAAAGCCATCTGGGGATTGCTGTTGATGCTGATCATCCTGGGTGGCATTTACACCGGGATGTTCACGCCGACGGAAGCCGCCGCCGTTGCTGCCGTGTATTCAGCGTTCATCGCCTTGTTCGTCTATAAGGATCTGACGTTTCGCGAGACCCCTAAAGTGCTGCTGGACGCCGCCAAGTTGAGCATCATGCTGATGTTCATCATTGCCAACGCCATGCTCTTTGCTCATGTATTAACCACCGAGCAGTTACCCCAACAAATCACGGCCTGGGTGATCGAGGCGGGGCTGACACCGGTGACCTTCCTACTGGTGGTGAACATTGTCTTGTTGGTGGCTGGCGCCTTTATGGAGCCCTCGGCCATTATCCTGATCCTGGCGCCGATCCTTTTTCCAATTGCCATAAAGCTGGGTATCGACCCGATTCACCTTGGGATCATCATGGTGGTCAATCTGGAGATCGGCTTGATCACACCCCCGGTCGGTCTGAACTTGTTCGTGACGTCCGCGGTGACCGGCATGTCAGTGCCTGCCACCATCAAGGCAGCCATGCCCTGGCTGGTGCTGTTGCTGCTGTTCCTGGTGCTGATTACCTATGTACCCTGGATTGCACTGGCACTGCCCAACTGGCTGGGCATGAATTAATGCCCGCCCTCCCCAACCAGGCATCCTCCGCGAGGTCCCTAAAAGGAAATCGCTATGATCGATATGAGCCACACCGATGAGTGCATGGGGCGGTGGCTTATTGATCGGTACGGGCGCCGTGCTGTTGATACTGTTCAATGGACGTATCGCCGGCATCAGCGGCATCGTCGGCGGTCTGCTACGCCCGGTGCCCGGGGATGTCGCCGGCGAGCTACATTTGTGCTGGGGCTGTTGATGATTTCGTATTGGTATAAGGAGGCCACACAAGCCCTATTCCTTACATTAAACAGCGCATAGGGACCGACAGAGATTCTCTTTTTTCGTTTTTCGCTGATTGCGGTTCAATGCGAGAGGCCAAGGCTCGCGGGGCAGACCATTGCGCAAAGCGCTTTCATCGATAGGTGTAAGCCCACCTGAGCAAAGGTGGACTTGAGATTTTCGATAATGCCCCAGCGAGCAGCGTTCTGATTTGGCTAAAGGGTGTAAGAAATCCCCACTTGCACCGTACGTGGCTCACCCGGGTAGGCGTAGAAATTCAGGAATGAACCTTCTTCGTACTCACGATTGAACAGGTTCTTTATGTCGAGATTGAGCCTGACCTTTTCGTTGACCTTGTAGTAGCCAAGCAAGTCTACGACCGTGTAAGCCCCCATCGAGAACGTGTTGTTGGCGGTCTGGCCGGCACGCTCGGCCACGTATTTACCCCCCCCGCCGAGGCCCAACCCTTTCAGCGCGCCATCCTGGAATTCATACACATTGAGCAGGCTGAAGCTGTTGCGCGGAATGTTCGCCAAGCGCGTCCCGGTACGTACTGTAGTGTCTTTGGTCACTGCAGCATCCACATAGGCATAGCCGCCGATCACCCGCCACTCGGGCGTCAGGTTGCCGGCTATATTCAAATCGAAGCCGCGACTGCGTACCTGGCCTGTAGCGACTTTGAAGGCTGAGTCAACGGGGTCGTCCCCCTGGACATTTTTCTTGTCGATCTGGTAGATCGCCGCGTCGACGCTCAGCTGCTGGTCAAGCGCTTCCCACTTCACGCCCATCTCGTAAGACTTGCCCTTCTCCGGCTCAAACCCGCCGCCTTGGCGGCTGGCACCCGCGTTGGGCTTGAACGAGCGCGCGGCATTCGCGTAGATCGCGACAGTGTCAGTGAGGTCATACATCACGCCGACGCGCGGGGTGACGGCGTTGTCAGCAGAGTTCCAGTTTTTTACGCCGGGCACGTAGGATTCGTACTCGTGCTCGAAGCGCTCAAAGCGCGCACCAGCGAGCACCTTTAAACGCTCGGTCAGAGCCACTTGATCCTGTACGAAAGCTGCGTAAGTCTTGAGGTTTTCTTTGTCGTGGGTCGGCGTACGAGTCAGCGCCGGACGTGGCTGGCCATAGACCGGGTTGAAGATGTCAATTGGAAAATCGCCGCTGGAGCGTCGAATGATCGACTTGTAGTCGTAATCTTCGTACTCGACGCCAGTCAGCAACGTGTGATCAAGGCCACCCGTAGAAAAGTGCCCAGTCAGGTTCAGTTGATAGTCTTTATCGGTCCAGTCCAGCTTGCGGTAGTTGAAGTTGCGCTGGAGTGTTCGACCATCGGCATTCAAGCTGTTGGCACCGTTAGCCTCAACAGCATTACCCTTCATAGTCCCGTCCAGCCACTGGAAACCACCGCCCAGGGTCCAGTTGTCGTTGAGCATATGCTCGAAACGCAGCTGAGCCATGTTGTTATCGTTGTGCAGATTGCCGGCGTATCTTTCACCCCAGAAGGTGTCGCGGGACGGCGTACCGTGCTGGTTGGCGAAGCGGGTCAGGCCTCGGTCAAGCGGCTGGTTGTTGCGCATGAAGTCGCCTTCGAAAATCACCTTGGTGTCGTCCGTGACCTGCCAGCTCAGGACAGGCGTCACCCCATAGCGCTCGGTGGATACATGGTCGCGAAAGGTGTCTCCTCCCTCACCCACCAGGTTCAGGCGATAAGCCAGACGCCCTTGCTCATCCAGCGGGCCTGAAGCATCAAGGGTGCCACGTTTCATACCCTGATCGTCCAACTGGCTACCCAATGTGACCGTACGCTCAGGTAAAGGCTGCTTGGAGACCACGTTGAAGGTACCGCCGGGATCGCCCCGGCCATAAAGCATGGTCGCTGGCCCGCGAAGCACTTCGAGACGCTCAATGCTGTTGGCGTCCGGCATGCTTGGATAGCCCCGGTTAATCGGAAAACCGTTGCGGTAGAACTCTGCGGTTGTAAAGCCCCGCACGGTGAAACTGGTAAGCCCTTGCCCACCGAAGTTGTTCGCCCGGCCGACGCCACCGGCATAGTCCAAGGCCTCCTGCAAGCGGGTTGCACCAATATCCTCTACCACGTCTTTGGGCACCACGCTGATGGACTGAGGTGTCTCATGGATAGCGGTATCGGTGCGTGTCGCACTTGCAGAACGTGTAGCGCGATACCCTTTGACCGGCCCTTGAGCCGTCTCAGCGTCTATTTCGCCCGTGACATTGATGGCTTGCAGCTCAAGGCTGGCATTTTCGGAAGCGGCAACCTGCGTACAGACAAAAGGAGAAAACGCCTGAAGCACGCAAAGGGAAATCAAGGTACGACGCATGGAAGTTAGACCTAATGGATAAGCCGAATGGAAAGTAAACCTGCCAAAAAATTTGCAGCACACAATATACCAATCGTTCACATTTAACAGGGATTCTCATTTACCAACTATCGAATACCTGCTTTGTATCGGCCGAAAAACCAGAAAAAACGACTTGTAAGTAGGAGCAGCGTTTGACACTGCTCTGATAAAGAGAAAGGCCCACCAGCAGGATTACCACCAAAATCAAGCAGAGACTCGCAGAGCAGGGTGATTTTGCTCTGTATGCTCAAAGTAACAGTGCGTATGAGCACAACCTCGCCTGAATGGACAGGAACGAAAACGGGTGGCAGCCGCCAGCTGGGTTTTTCGGTACAAATTGGCTGGTAAGAGTCGAGATATGGGACTGGGCAGGCACCCCGAGGCAAGTCTGCCGTCGATCCGCTTGCCCATCGGAATGAAGAACTGGAAAGGCGACGGCTCTAAAAAGAGGCTGAGCGTTTAGCGCAGGATGCCGCCAAGGCGAAAGCAACCACTTTCAAAGAGGTCGCACTCGGCTACATCGTCGATCACAAACCAGGCTGGAAAAATACCAAGCATGCACAGCAATGGCAGGACACCCTATGCGTTCGCAGAAATAGGCAAACTTCCAACGCAGGAAATTGGCACTCAACACGTACTGAAAATTCTTAAGCCGATTTGGACAGTGATACCCGAAACCGCTAGCCGTGTGCGCAACCGCATCGAACGGGTTGTAGATGCGGTCAAAGCCGTGGGGCTGCGCGAAGGTGAGAATCCTGCTCGATGGGGACAAACTGCTGCCTCCTCGCGCCGAAGTACGTGCAGTGAAGCACCATGCAGCATTGGCATGGACAGAGCTTCCCGCCTTCATGAAGACCCTCGAAAAAGCAGAAGCGCTCAGCGCTAAAGCCCTCCGTTTACCATCCTGACGGCCTGCAGAACCAGTGAAGTATCGTGCAGTCATTGCCAGTGATTCGGGCTTGCCGAACGGTCGTATCCGAGAGTGCCATAGCGAACTCCTGAACAGAGTCAGGGCCAGATGCTCGTCTCGCTATCCATGCTGCTCCAGCAAAAAACCGATTCAGTGCACATCCAAATCCAAGATCCTCATTCGGGACTTAACGCACTGGATGGAGCTGGATTTCAGTGGTTCGCGCCACAACGAAAAAAGGACCCGAAGGTCCTTATTTCAATCACTTGCAGAATTCAGTGGAACTCTGCAGTGCTATGTTTGGAGCGGGAAACGAGACTCGAACTCGCGACCCCGACCTTGGCAAGGTCGTGCTCTACCAACTGAGCTATTCCCGCGTCTTGGTGATGCGCATTCTATAGAATCCTCACCACCCGTCAACCCCTTGATTCAAAAAAGTTTTATTTCTTTTCCACGGTCGTGCGCAGATGGGGCCAGGCGGCGCGCAGGTATTGCAGCATGGACCACAGAGTCAGGCCGGCGGCGATCAGTAGCAAGGCATAACCCAGCAGCACCCAGAAGGTGAAGCTCGACGGGTTGGCCAGCAGGATGACCAGCGCCAGCATCTGCGCAGCGGTTTTCCATTTGCCCATGTTGGACACGGCCACGTGGGCGCGTGCGCCGATTTCGGCCATCCATTCGCGCAAGGCCGAGACGACGATCTCGCGACCGATGATCACGGCCGCCGGCAGGGTCAGCCACAGGTTGCCGTGCTCCTGCACGAGCAGCACCAGCGCCACCGCAACCATCAGCTTGTCGGCCACGGGGTCGAGGAACGCGCCAAACGGCGTGCTTTGCTCCAGGCGTCGTGCCAGGTAGCCGTCCAGCCAGTCGGTCGCGGCCGCAAAGGCAAAGACCGAACTGGAGGCCATGTAGCTCCAATCATAAGGCAGGTAAAACAGCAAAATGAAAATCGGTATGAGCAGAACGCGTAGAACGGTGATCAGATTAGGGATATTCATCGGCACAACTGGCTACGAGGTGAGAAGGCATTCTACTCGCTGTGTAGGTTTGCATAAATCAACTCAGCGAGCTTTTTACTGATTCCGGGGGCTTTGGCTATTTCTTCAATGCTGGCACGGGACAATTCCTGCAATCCACCAAAATGTTTCAACAGTTCGCGTCGCCGCTTCGGCCCTACCCCCGCCACCCCTTCCAGGGTGGAGGTACGCCGGGTTTTACCACGTCGGGCGCGGTGACCGGTAATGGCAAAACGGTGGGCTTCGTCGCGAATCTGCTGAATCAGGTGCAATGCCGGTGAATCGCCCTTCAAAGTGAACTCATGGGCGGCATCATTCAAGTACAACGTTTCGAAACCGGCCTTGCGCGTCGTGCCCTTGGCCACGCCGAGCAGGATCAGGTCGGGCACCGCCAGCTCGTTGAGCACGTCACGGGCCATGGATAACTGGCCCTTGCCGCCGTCCACCAGCAGGATATCCGGCAGCTTGCCCTCGCCGTCCTTCAATTTGCTGAAGCGCCGGGTCAGGGCCTGGTGCATGGCCGCATAGTCATCGCCTGGGGTGACGCCTTCGATGTTATAGCGTCGATAATCGGACTTGATCGGCCCTTCCGGACCAAAGACCACGCAGGACGCCACGGTCGCCTCGCCGCTGGAATGGCTGATGTCGTAGCACTCCAGGCGTTGCGGTGGCTCGTCAAGCTTGAGCACGTCGGCCAGCGCTTCAAAGCGTGCGGCAACGTGCTGGCGGTTGGCCAGGCGCGCGCTCAGGGCCTGTTCGGCGTTGGTCACCGCCAGTTGCTGCCAGCGCGCACGGGTGCCGCGCACGCGGTGGCTGATGTCCAGCTCGCGGCCGCGCAGGGCGTGAATGGCGTCAATCAATGCGGGGAAGTCTTCGTGAACCACGTTGACGATCAGTTCACCCGGCAAGTCGCGCTCGGGACTGCTGACGTAGTACTGGCCGAGAAACGCGGCCATGACCTCGGCCACTTCCTCCTCGATCCCGGTCTGGGGAAAGAAGTTCTTGCTGCCCAGCACCCGGCCACCACGCACGCTGATCAGGTGCACACAAGCCCCGCCCGGATTGACGAAGGCCGCAATCACGTCGACATCACCGGTACCGCCTTCCATGCTCTGCTGGTCCTGCACCCGTCGCAACAGGGACACCTGGTCACGCAGTTCGGCGGCCCGCTCGAAGTCCAGGACACTGGCTGCCTGCTCCATGGCGCCGGACAGTTCGTCGGCCAGGGCGTTGCTGCGCCCTTCGAGGAACATCACCGAGTGACGTACGTCTTCGGCATATTCCTGAGGCTCGACCAGCCCGACGCAGGGCGCCTTGCAACGCTTGATCTGGTATTGCAGGCACGGGCGGGTGCGGTTCTTGTAGAAGCTGTCTTCGCACTGGCGCACGAAGAAGGTCTTTTGCAGCAGGCTCAGGCTCTCGCGGATCGCCCCCGCGCTGGGGTAAGGGCCAAAATACTTACCCTTGTGCTTCTTCGCCCCGCGATGGATGCTCAGGCGCGGAAAGTCACCGTCCGACAGAAACACATACGGGTAGGACTTATCGTCACGCAGCAGAATATTGTAGGGCGGCCGCCATTCCTTGATCAGCGTCTGCTCAAGCAGCAGCGCCTCGGTTTCGTTGGCCGTGATGGTGGTTTCGACCTGGGCGATACGCCCCACGAGGGCGGCCGTCTTCGGCGCCAGGCCGGTTTTGCGGAAGTAGCTGGCCAGGCGCTTCTTGAGGTTCTTGGCCTTGCCCACGTACAGCAGGCGCGCCTCGCTGTCGAACATGCGATACACGCCTGGCCGGCCGCTGCAGGTCGCAAGAAATGCACTCGGATCAAACACGGTGTTTATTTCAGAGGCTTGCATTTCAGGCGCTGGCGTCCACCATGCCGTGGCGAACCGCCAGCAAGGTCAGTTCAACATCACTGCTGATTGATAGCTTCTCGAAAATTCGATAACGGTAGGTGTTCACGGTTTTCGGCGACAGGCAAAGCTTGTCGGAAATCGACTGGACCTTCTGGCAGCCGACGATCATCAGGGCGATCTGAATCTCGCGCTCGGACAAGGCATCAAACGGCGAGTCGCTGACCGGCTGAAAGGACTTGATCGCCAATTGCTGGGCAATCTGCGGACTGATGTAGCGCTGGCCGGCAAATACCAGGCGGATAGCCTGGACCATTTCCGCGAGCCCCGCGCCTTTTGTCAGATAACCTGCTGCGCCAGCCTGCAGAAGCCGGGTAGGAAAAGGGTCTTCTTCGCAGACCGTAACAACCACGACCTTGATGTCCGGATGACTGCGCAACAGTTTGCAGGTCGCACCAAGACCACCAATCCCCGGCATCTTGACGTCCATCAAGACCACATCGGGTTTCAATTCACGCGCTTTGATCAGGGATTCCTCCCCCGACTCGGCCTGACCGACTACTTGCAGGCCATCGATGTCAGCCAGCATTCGTGTAATGCCTGTACGAACGAGATCATGGTCATCGACTACTAGCACCCTAATCAAGCAGACACCTCGCGAAATGGTCTTATAGGTTGCTGAGCACCTTAGCAAAAAACCAAGGCACAGACCTAGCTGAACGCGTCATATATATAGAGTTTCAATACACTACGAACGCCTGCCGAGCGGCAGGCGGGGGTGTTTCCTGGGCAAAAGGTCAGGATTCCTTGAGGATCGACCGGGGTTTTCCACTCGCCGCTGAGGAATGCTCTGCCAAGGTGCTGGTCAGTCTGCGGATTGCATCCTGGTCCTCTTTAAACATCGCACGGTAGTTACCCAAGACCTTTTCTTCGATCTGGCTCAGGTTGTCCAAGTGGATGGGCGTCGGGCTACCTGTCAAAACAAACAGAATATCGACACCCTTCTCTGCCACGCGGGATAGGTAATCGGCCTTCGGCGCGCGCCCACCGCTTTCGTATTTTCCCTGTGCGTTTGCCTCCACACCTCCTATTTCACCAAAAACCTTTTGCGACAAGCCCAGTCGCTCTCTTTCTTGCCTTAAGCGCGAACCTATTCCACTCATTTGGATGTAATATCCTTTATGGCACACCCCAAGAGGTGACGATGTCATCTCGTTTTACACAAACTTGAACGGTTTTGAACTATGCCCGGAATCCGTACTGCTGCACAAGCCAAAGCCTGGCTGGAACATCAAGGCAAGTCGGTTCAGGCATTCGCCAGGGAACATGGCGTGGACCCGGCGACCACCTATCAAGTGCTCGCTGGGCGCAAAAAGGGGCGGCGTGGAGAAGCCCATAAGGTGGCGGTCCTTCTGGGCATGAAAGAGGGGATCATCCTTAACGAGGCGCAAAGCCTGTGCAATGATCAGGAGATCGGCTCCTAAAGAGCAGTATGCACCGATTCAAGTTGAGCGCGAGGTTTACCGGGACGACTGCGCTGACAGACAAACAGACTCCATCCGCCAGAAACAGCCCTCCTCACCGACAATACTCAGGCCCCGACGCTGATACAGCCTTTTTGCCGGATTGGTCTTGAACACCGTCAATCGCAAATAACCCCGGCTTTCGGCCCGAGCCTTGGCGAACATCTGCTCCAGCACCCAACTGCCAGCGCCCTGGCGGCGAAAATCCTCGAGTATGTGCAGCTCGCGAATATACAGCGCGTTGTCATCGCGGCTCAGACTGACGAACCCCACCAGCCTGTCCTCTTGGCAAATCAACCAGTTTTCCCGCCCGGCCCAGGCGGTGTCGAAGCCTTTGTCGGACCATGTCAGATCGTACTGCCGATAGTAATGGCCCATCGCCTGATGCGTCAGGCTGCGTGCAAAGGCCAAGTGCTGATCCGATGCGGCCTTGAGGGTGAATGCCATCGCGGCGTACTCCATTGCGTTACAGCATGACCTGCCAACCACTCCAGTTGCCGGCCTCCCTGCGGGCTATTACCAAGGCGTCGCCCACCCCCGGCGCAGCCGCAATCAACTCGCCATCAGGCCCCCAGATTGCGCTGCGCCCGGCACACGCCCAGCCACCGGACGGCCCGCCATGATTGGCCATCAGCACCACCATCGAGTGTTCGCTGGCGTACCCCTGAAGCAACGCACTATCTGCGGCGTAACCGCCCTCGCTGATCAATACACCCGCTGCATAGACTGTAGCCCCAAGCGCCGCCGCATCACGCGGATGGCTGGCGTGGGAAAAGTCAGCGCAAACCGCCAGGGCAATCCGGTCCTCGCCCCACACCAACGCCTTGCCACCCGAGCCCGGCACAAATGCCGCGTCTTCACCGGGGTGCAGATGCTGCTTGCTGTACACCGCCAATGAGCCATCCGCCGCCAACACCAGCGCACCAATCAGCACCCCGCTGCTCGACGCCAAGCGAATCGGCATACCCACCACCACCGTCATCTGCAGCTCACGCGCCAGCTCTCGCAGGGGCGCAAGCACCGTATCGTCCGGCGCAATCGCCAGCTCCCGCGCCAGCGCGGGCTCGTAACCGGTCAGGGACAACTCCGCAAACACCAGCAGTTGTACGCCGTGCTCGGCGGCCGCAACCATCAACGCCAGGTGACGCTGGATATTGGCCGCCAGGTCGCCAGCAATGGAACAGGTCTGGGCACTGGCAATAATCAAAGCGGTCATGCTCGCATCCTGGCAATCATTGGGACTATCCATCCAGCATATCGGGACTTGCGCCATAGCGCTAAGTCGCTCATCGCGATAGAAATTACTGATTGAATCCAGCGGCATCCCTCAGTTAAGCTCCACCCCATCATTTGGAGAAACACCATGTTGCCACTCACTCTCACCCAGGCCTGCCCTACTGCCGACGCCCAGCGTTCGGTCGTGGCTACCCGCGTGAACGGTTTGAGCGCACTGGTCAGCTTTTATTTTGGGTATTGGTTTAGCCACTGGCGCGCCTGATACCTGAAATCGGCGCCCACTACTCAAGGGGTCGCCTGCCAGAGAAATCTAACCCCCGGTCGGCTCCCCGACCGGGGGTTTTGTTTTTCCAGCCCTGAACAATTTTTGCTACACACCGAACTTAAAGGAAATCACACCATGAACTTCACCACTTATTACCGTTACGACACCTGCACCGCCTGGCGATTTAGCAAGCTCCGTTCGGGACAGCCTGCCGCCTCCGATCGGTCACCTATTGGTGGCAAGCCAACACACGCAGCCAATACGGCCAATTGTCGAACACCCCAGTAGGGCAGAGCGCGCGGGAACAGCCCGCCGCTTGCCCAGGAAGCAGAAATCATGAACTCCTCTATCGCCGCACTGCCCGTTACCACCCTGTCCAGCGCCAATGAAGCGCTGACCCAGCGTTTGCCCAGCGCCCTTGAGCTCAAGCACCAATTGCCCCTGAGCCCGTTCCTGACCGAGCAAGTCAACGCTCATCGCCAGGCCATCCGCGCGATTCTCAATGGTCAAGACTCCCGCCTGCTCGTCATCGTCGGCCCCTGCTCGATCCATGATCCCGAATCCGCCATGGAATACGCGCGCAATCTGAAGAAGCTGGCCAATGACGTCAGTGACCAGATGCTGCTGGTGATCCGCGCCTACGTCGAAAAACCGCGCACCACCATCGGCTGGAAAGGCCTGGCCTACGACCCGCACCTGGATGGCAGCGATGACATGGCCGCCGGCCTCACGCTGTCGCGGGAACTGATGCGCGAAATGCTGCGCCTGGGCCTGCCGGTCGCCACCGAACTGTTGCAACCGATGGCCGCCGGCTACTTCGACGATGTGCTCAGTTGGGTGGCCATTGGCGCCCGCACCACCGAATCGCAGATCCACCGGGAAATGGCCAGCGGCCTGGGCATGCCCGTCGGCTTCAAGAACGGTACCGACGGCGGCGTAGCCATCGCCTGTGACGCCATGCGTTCGGCGGCCCACCCGCACCGCCACTTCGGCGTCGACAGCCAGGGCCATCCGGCGATCATCCAGACCCCGGGCAACGCCGACACCCACCTGGTGTTGCGCGGCGGCCACCGTGGCCCGAACTACGATCGCCAGAGCGTGGCCCAAGTCAAGACCGACCTGGCCAAAAGCAAAGTGGCCACGCGGATCATGGTCGATTGCAGCCACGCCAACAGCGGCAAGGACCCGATGCGCCAACCGGCGGTATTCAATGACGTGCTGGAGCAACGCTTGCAGGGCGACACCTCGCTGATCGGCATGATGCTGGAGAGTCATTTGTTCGAAGGCTGCCAGCCCCTCAGCCCGTCGATGCGCTACGGCGTCTCGGTGACCGACGGCTGCCTGGGTTGGGACGGGACTGAGCAGTTGCTGCGTGAAGCAGCCGCACGTCTGCGCGATCAAGCCTGACGTAAATCAGCGGAACTTTGCCGGGAAATAACCGCCTGAATCCGGTACGCTCACCTTTTTTATTCAAGGAGTTACCCACCATGGCCAAAGCCACCGCCCGTCACATCCTGGTTGCCACCGAAGACAAGTGCAACGAACTGAAAGTCCAGATCGAAGGCGGCGCTGATTTCGCAGTAGTCGCCAAAGCCAACTCCAGCTGCCCATCGAGCCGCGACGGCGGCAACCTGGGTTCGTTCGGTCCTGGCCAGATGGTCAAGGAATTCGACGCGGTCGTATTCAGCGCACCGGTCAATACCGTGCAAGGCCCAGTGAAAACCCAGTTCGGTTATCACCTGCTGGAAGTGACCAGCCGCCAGGACTGATCTACGTCTTCGCAGCACTCAACGGCCCGCCTTTTGGTGGGCCGTTGTGTTTGCGGGGTCACCAGGTGACTGGCGACCCGCGCACGGTTAGGGTACAAGTCCCCTTCCTTCTTCACCCGGTGCTCAAGGCTGATAATGCGACTGGATTTCCTCACGTTCGTTGGCTCTACCCTGGCCCTGCTGCTGGCGAGTACCGCCTCGTTCGCAGCCCCGCAACATGCATTGACCGTCTACGGCGAGCCAGCCAAGTACCCTGCCGGCTTCAGCCATTTTGACTATGTAAACCCCGACGCCCCCAAGGGCGGCAGCCTCAAGCGCTCGGCCCTCGAGGTCGGTCGCTTCGACCATGTGCTGCCGTATATCGACAAAGGCATCGGCGTCAGCCAGTTGGACGGCTGGGTGTATTCGCCCCTGGCCTACCGCTCACTGGATGAACCCTATACCGTCTACGGCCTGGTCGCGCAAAAGATGGAGCGCGCCGAGGACGGCCTGTACCTGCGATTTTTCCTCAACCCCAAGGCACGTTTTGCCGACGGCAAGCCGATCACCGCAGAAGATGTGCGCTACAGCTACAACCTGCTGATGACCCAGGGCAGCCTGCGCTTTCGCACACTGTTTGCCGACGTCAAGCACGTCGAGGTCGAAGGCCCGCTGCAAGTGCGCTTTGACTTCGCCAGCAATGAAAACCGCACCCTGCCCCTGGATCTCGCGACCCTGCCGGTGTTCCCCGAGCATTGGTGGAAGAGCCGCGACTTTGCCAATGGTGGCGGCTATGAAGCGCCTCTGGGCAGCGGCCCGTACAAGGTCAGCAAAATCAATGCCGGCAGTACCATCACCTTCCAGCGCGATCCCGACTGGTGGGGCAAGGACTTGCCCGTCAGCCGCGGCCTGTACAACTTCGACCGCCTGAGTCTGGAGTACTTCGGCGATACCGAAGTCGCGCGCCAGGTCCTGCGCGGCGGTGCCTACGACTTCAATCGCGAGTTCTCCGCCACCGGCTATTCCATCGGCTACAACGGCCCGGCCCTGGACGATGGCCGCCTGCAACGCGCGCACCTGGCCAAACACGCCCCGCAAACAGCCCAGGGCTATGTGTTCAATGTGCAAAAACCGATGTTCCAGGACCGCCGCGTGCGCCAGGCCCTGGCCATGCTCTGGGATTTCGAGTGGGCCAACCGGCAGATGATGCGCAACCTGTATATCCGCCAGCAAAGCTACTTTTCCAACAGCCCACTGGCCGCCACTCAATTGCCCGACGCCCAGGAGCTGGCGATTCTCGAGCCCCTGCGCGGGCAGATCCCCGACGAAGTCTTTACCCAGGTGTTCAAGGCGCCGACCACCGACGGCAGCGGCATGATCCGCGACAAGCAGCTACAAGCCCTGGCCCTGCTGGAAGACGCCGGCTGGACGCCCAAGGGCGACAAACTGGTGAATGCCGCCGGCGAGCCCCTGGAGTTCACCTTCCTCAATGTGCAAAACGGCCTGGAACGCCTGCTGCTGCCCTATAAACGCAACCTGGCGCAGATCGGCATCACCCTCAACATCCGGCGCATCGACTCGTCCCAGTACGTCAACCGCCTGATGACCCGGGACTACGACATGATCGTCACCGGCTTCCCGGTCACCACCTCGCCGGGCATGGAGCTGTACAACTACTTCGGTTCGTCGTCGGCGTTCGACCCGGGCAGCAACAACTACATCGTCCTGCAAAACCCGGCGGTCGATACCCTGGTCACCGGCCTGGTACGCGCCACCACCCAGGCACAGATGCTCAGCTACGCCCATGCCCTGGACCGGGTGCTGCAATGGAATTACTACTGGATCCCCAATTACTACCCGCCCGGCACCTCGGCCGCGTGGTGGAACCGCTTCGGTCGCCCGGCCATCGAGGCCAGCAACGACGAAGCACTGGAATCGTGGTGGGAAGTCAGCCCCACGCCACTGACCAATGAGCAGATGAAAGCCGAACTGAGCAAGCCGCGAGGTGCCCACTGATGTTTGCCTATATCGTGCGGCGCCTGCTGCTGATCATCCCGACCCTGGTGATTATCCTGCTGGTGAACTTTGTGATCGTCCAGGCCGCGCCCGGCGGGCCGGTGGAGCAAGCCATCGCCCACTTGCAGGGGATTGGCGGCGGGGGCGTCGGCGGCTCGGCCGGCGACGGCGTCAGCAGTGGCTCCCGCGCCAGTCGCGGCCTTGACCCCAAGCTGATCAAAGACATCGAAAAACAATACGGCTTCGACAAGTCCGCCCCCGAACGCCTGTGGCTGATGCTCAAGAACTATGCCCAGCTGGATTTCGGCAACAGCTTCTTTCGCGGCGCCACGGTGATCGACCTGATCCTGGAAAAGTTGCCGGTGACCCTTTCCCTCGGCCTCTGGGCAACCCTGATCACCTACCTGGTGTCGATCCCCCTGGGGATCCGCAAGGCGGTGCGCCACGGCAGCAGTTTCGATGTATGGAGCAGCACCGCCATCGTCATTGGCTACGCGATGCCGGCCTTCCTGTTTGCGATGTTTTTGATCGTGGTCTTTGCCGGCGGCAGCACCTTGAACTGGTTCCCGGTGCGCGGCCTGGTGTCGGAGAACTTCGAGCAACTGAGCACCCTGGGCAAGATCGCCGATTACTTCTGGCACCTTGTGCTGCCGGTCAGCGCCCTGGTGATCGGTGGTTTCGCCACCTTGACCATCCTCACCAAAAACTCGTTCCTCAATGAAATCACGCGTCAGTACGTGGTCACGGCACGCGCCAAAGGCCTGAGCGAGCGGCGCGTGCTCTACTGCCATGTGTTTCGCAACGCCATGCTGCTGGTGATCTCCGGGATCCCCCAGGCGTTTATCAGTGTGTTCTTCGCCGGCTCGCTGCTGATCGAGGTGATCTTCTCCCTCGACGGTCTGGGCCGCATGAGCTACGAAGCGGCGGTGTCGCGGGACTATCCGGTGGTGTTTGGTTCGCTGTTTATCTTCACCCTGTTTGGCCTGCTGATAAAACTGATCGGCGACCTCTGCTACACCCTGGTGGACCCGCGTATCGACTTCGCCGCGAGGAACGCCTGATGCTCAATCTGTCTCCCGTGGCCCGTCGCCGCTTCGAACGTTTCAAGCAAAACCGCCGGGGCTGGTGGTCGCTGTGGCTGTTTATCGGCCTGTTTATCCTGACCCTGGGCGGCGAGTTGATCGCCAACGACAAACCCCTGGTGCTCAGCTATCAGGACCAGTTGTATTTCCCGGTGTTCAAGCGCTACACCGAGCAGCAGTTCGGCGGGCAACTGCCATTCCAGGCCGACTACCGCAGTGACTACGTGCAGCAACTGATCAAGCAAGACGGCGGCTGGATGCTGTTCCCGCCGATCCCCTTCAGCGACGACACGCCCAACTACGAGCTGACCCGCCCAGCCCCCAGCCCGCCGTCCACGGTGAACTGGCTGGGCACCGACGACCAGTCCCGCGATGTGCTGGCGCGGGTGATCTTCGGCGCGCGAGTGTCGATCCTGTTCGCCCTCGGCCTGACCCTGATCAGCGCCGTCATCGGCATTGCCGCCGGCGCCTTGCAGGGCTATTACGGCGGCTGGGTCGACCTGCTCGGCCAGCGCATCCTTGAAGTGTGGTCGGGGCTGCCGGTCCTGTACCTGCTGATCATCCTCTCGGGGTTTGTCGAGCCGAACTTCTGGTGGCTGCTGGGGATCATGGCGCTGTTTTCCTGGCTGGCCCTGGTGGATGTGGTGCGTGCCGAGTTCCTGCGCGGGCGCAACCTGGAGTACGTGAAAGCCGCACGCGCCCTGGGCCTGGGCGACGCCAAGATCATTCGCCGGCACATCCTGCCGAACGCGATGACCGCCACCCTGAGCTATCTGCCTTTTATCCTGACCGGGGCGATTTCCACCCTCAGCGCCCTGGACTTTCTCGGCTTCGGCATGCCGGCGGGCAGCGCGTCCCTCGGTGAGTTGATCGCCCAGGGCAAGCAGAACCTGCAAGCACCGTGGCTCGGGCTCACGGCCTTTTTCACCCTGGCGCTGATTCTGTCACTGCTGGTATTTATCGGCGAGGCGCTGCGTGACGCCTTCGACCCACGATCATGAAGGGCGATGCATCCATGACTGACAACCTGATCGAGATCCGCGACCTGTGCGTCGCCTTCAGCGGCCAGACCGTGGTGCGCAACCTGAGCCTGGATGTGCGCCCCGGCGAGTGCCTGGCACTGGTGGGCGAGTCGGGCTCGGGCAAGTCGGTGACCGCCCATTCGATCCTGCAACTGCTGCCCCAGGCCGGCACCGTTACCACAGGGTGGGTGCGCTATCGCGGCCAGGAGCTGATCGGCGCCGAGGCCGGCACCCTGCAAAAGCTGCGCGGCAACCGCATCGCGATGATCTTCCAGGAGCCGATGACCTCCCTCAATCCCTTGCACAGCATCGAAAAGCAGATCGGCGAAACCCTGCTGCTGCACAAGGGCCTGGGCGGCAAGGCGGCGCAGGCACGCATCCTCGAACTGCTGGACCTGGTGGGCATTCGCGCCCCCCAGGAACGCCTCAAGACCTACCCCCACCAGTTGTCGGGTGGCCAGCGCCAGCGGGTGATGATCGCCATGGCTCTGGCCTGCGAACCGGAACTGCTGATCGCCGATGAGCCGACCACCGCCCTGGATGTGACGGTGCAGCGCAAGATTCTGCTGCTGCTCAAATCCTTGCAGCAACGCCTGGGCATGTCGCTGCTGCTGATCAGCCACGACCTCAACCTGGTGCGCAGCATTGCCCAGCGCGTGTGCGTGATGCAGGCCGGGGAAATTGTCGAGCAGGCCGACTGCCAAACCCTGTTCAATGCCCCGCAACATCCCTACAGCCGCCTGCTGCTGGATGCCGAACCGGTCGGTACCGCGCTGTGCCAGGATCAGCGCGAGACGGTGTTGCAGGTCGCCGGCCTGAGTGTGCGCTTCCCCATCGGTGGCGGGCTGTTCCGGCGCAAGCAGTACCTGCAGGCGGTGGACGGCATCAGCCTGGACCTGCAACGGGGCAAGACCCTGGGAATCGTCGGCGAGTCCGGCTCCGGCAAGTCCACCCTGGGCCAGGCGATCCTGCGTCTGCTCGACTCCAGCGGCAGCATCCGCTTCCAGGGCGAGGCCCTCGACAACCTCAGCCAGAAACAGATGCGCCCGTGGCGCAAGCAGATGCAGGTGGTATTCCAGGACCCCTACGGCAGCCTCAGCCCGCGCATGTCGGTACAGCAGATCATCAGCGAAGGCCTGGAAGTACACGCGCCATGCAGCCCACAGGAGTGTGACGCCCAGGTGATCAAAGTGCTGCAGGATGTGGGGCTCGACCCGGCCAGCCGTCACCGCTACCCCCACGAATTTTCCGGCGGCCAGCGCCAACGCATCGCCATCGCCCGCGCCCTGGTGCTGCGCCCGGCCTTGATGCTGCTGGACGAGCCGACTTCGGCCCTGGACCGCACCGTGCAAAAACAAGTGGTGGCGCTGCTGCGTGAACTGCAGGAAAAATACGCCCTGACCTACCTGTTTATCAGCCATGACCTGGCCGTGGTACGGGCCATGGCCCACGATATGATCGTGATCAAGGATGGCCAGGTGGTTGAGCGCGGGCCATGCGCTGACGTCTTTGCCGCGCCACAGCACCCCTACACTCAAGAGCTGCTTGCTGCCGCGCACGCTCCCCTGTAGGAGCCGGCTCCTACCATTGAACTCATCCTTTATTTTTGGCGCCCCGACCATGAACACCACCGAAAGCCTCAAGGACTACCCGCACGTTCGCGGCCTGGCGATCCAGTCCCTGTTCGAGATCATCGAGCAGTCCAGCGAAGGCACGGTGATTGTCGACCGCGACGCCAACATCGTGTGGATGAACGAGCGCTACGCCAAGCGCTTCGGCCTGAAAAGCGCCGACCAGGCCATCGGCCAACCTTGCGAGCGGGTGATCTCCAACAGCCTGTTACGCCAGGTGGTGCGCAGTGACCAGCCGATCCTCCTGGATATCCAGGACACGCCCAAAGGCCCGTTGGTGGTGATGCGCCTGCCGATCCACGACGATGCCGGCAAGGTCATCGGCGCCATCGGCTTTGCCCTGTTCGATGAGTTGCGCAACCTCTCGCCGATGATCGAGCGCTACCTGAGCATGCAACAGGAACTGGCTTCGACCCGCTCGCTGCTGCGTTCACGCCAGAGCAAGTACAACTTCGCACACTTTATCGGCACCAGCGCTGCCAGCCTCGAGGTCAAGCGCCGGGCGCGGCGCAGCGCGAGTGCCGAGTCGCCGGTGTTGCTGCTGGGCGAGACCGGCACCGGCAAGGAGCTGCTGGCCCAGGCCATCCATGGTGCGTCACCCCGAGCCAATAAAGCGTTTGTCAGCATCAACAGCGCCGCCATCCCCCATGACCTTCTGGAAGCCGAGTTCTTCGGCACCGCGCCCGGCGCCTTCACCGGCGCCGACCGCAAGGGCCGCCCCGGCAAATTGCAAATCGCCCAGGGCGGGACGTTGTTCCTCGATGAAATCGGCGACATGCCATTGCCCCTGCAAAGCAAACTGCTGCGGGTGCTGCAGGAGAAAGAATTTGAGCCGGTGGGCTCCAACGAGATGATCCACAGCGACGTGCGGGTGATTGCCGCGACCTCCAACGACCTGGAAGCGGCGATCAAGCGTGGCGAGTTTCGCGCCGACTTGTATTACCGCCTCAACGTGTTGCCGATCCAAGTCCCGCCCCTGCGCGAACGCCTGGACGATATCCCGGCGTTGAGTGAAGCAATCCTCGAAGAACTGCGCAGCCAGCATGAACTGGACCGCGAAGCCCTGGCACTGCTGGCCCGGCATGCCTGGCCGGGGAATATCCGCGAGCTGCGCAACGTGCTGGAGCGCGCCGCGTTGCTCAGTGATGACCTGGTGTTGGATGCGCAGGAGATTCGTGCGGCGATCGGCACCTTCAGCCCGGTGGAGCGTAGCGCTGTGGCGCCCGTAGAGGTCGAAACCTTCAGCGTGGCGCGGGAGCGGTTTGACCGGCAGTTGATTGGTGCAGCGTTGCGCCAATGCGGGGGCAATGTGATCGAGGCCGCCAAGCAATTGGGGCTCGGGCGTTCGACGCTGTACAAGAAGATGGTGGCGCTGGGCATCGAGCAATCTCAATAAAGAGATATAAATCTCACAACAAAGACACCTCCATGTGGGAGCGGGCTCGCCCGCGAATGCGGTCTATCAGCAACAAAATCATTGCCTGACACAGCGCTTTCGCGAGCAAGCCCGCTCCCACATTGGAATTTCATCTGTCTTGAAATAGAGACTCAGCATGAAAACCACAGCTCAGAAATTATAAATATCCATATATATCAATAAGTTACAAACTTGGCACGCTTCCCGCTATAGCCCCTTCCTACAGCTACACCCCACAACAATAACAATCCGATGGAGACACACCATGAGTGTGATCATTGCCCTGGCGGCGCTCGCGCTGCTGATGCTGGCTGCCTACCGTGGCTATAGCGTCATCCTGTTTGCCCCTATCGCCGCCCTCGGCGCGGTGTTGCTCACTGACCCTTCCGCCGTTGCCCCAGCCTTTACTGGGGTGTTCATGGAAAAAATGGTCGGCTTTATCAAACTGTATTTCCCGGTGTTCCTGCTCGGCGCGGTGTTCGGCAAGCTGATCGAGCTGTCGGGCTTTTCGCGCTCGATTGTCGCGGCCGCCATCCGCTTGCTCGGCACCCGCCAGGCGATGCTGGTGATCGTGCTGGTGTGTGCCTTGCTGACCTACGGCGGCGTGTCGCTGTTTGTGGTGGTGTTTGCGGTGTACCCGTTCGCCGCCGAGATGTTCCGCCAGAGCAATATCCCCAAGCGCCTGATCCCGGCGACCATTGCCCTGGGCGCGTTCTCGTTCACCATGGACGCCCTGCCCGGCACGCCGCAGATTCAGAACATCATCCCCAGCACCTTCTTCAACACCACCGCCTGGGCCGCGCCCTGGCTGGGCGTGATCGGCACGATCTTTGTGTTCTGCGCCGGCATGCTGTACCTGGCGCGCCAGCGCAACAAGGCCCAGCGTGCCGGTGAAGGCTATGGCACCGACTTGCGCAACGAGCCGGAAACCGCCGAAGACCTGAGCCTGCCCAACCCGTGGATCGCCCTGTCGCCGCTGATTCTGGTGGGGGTGATGAACCTGCTGTTCACCCACTGGATCCCGCAGTGGTACGGCAAGACCCACAGCCTCGCCCTGCCGGGCATGAGCGCACCGGTGACCACCGAAATCGCCAAGCTCACCGCGATCTGGGCGGTGCAGGCGGCCTTGCTGGTGGGGATCATCATGGTCCTGGTGTTCGGCTTCCAGGCGATCAAGAGCAAGCTGGCCGAAGGCAGTAAAAGCGCAGTCAGCGGCGCGCTGCTGGCGGCGATGAACACCGCTTCGGAATACGGCTTCGGCGCGGTCATCGCCTCGTTGCCAGGCTTCCTGGTGCTGGCGGACTGGCTCAAGGGCATCCCCAACCCGCTGGTCAACGAAGCGATTACCGTGACCCTGCTGGCCGGCATCACCGGCTCGGCGTCCGGCGGCATGAGCATCGCCCTGGCGGCCATGTCCGAGAGCTTTATTTCCGCGGCCCATGCCGCCAATATCCCTCTGGAAGTGCTGCACCGGGTCGCGGCCATGGCCAGCGGCGGCATGGACACCCTGCCGCACAACGGCGCGGTCATTACCCTGTTGGCGGTCACCGGGCTGACCCACCGCGAAGCCTACAAGGATATTTTCGGCATCACGATCATCAAGACCCTCGCGGTGTTCGTGGTGATCGGTACTTTCTACGCCACCGGTATTGTGTGAGGTTTTCATGACGACATTGAACGGCAAGACCGCCCTGGTCACCGGCTCCACCAGCGGCATCGGCCTGGGGATTGCCCTGAGCCTGGCCAAGGCCGGCGCCAATCTGATCCTCAATGGGTTCGGCGATGCCAGCGCGGTGATCGCCCAGGTGCAGGCCTTCGGCGGCAAAGTCGGCCATCACCCGGCGGATGTCAGCGACCCGGCGCAAATCGCCGAGATGGTCGCCTACGCCGAGCGCGAGTTCGGCGGCATCGACATCCTGGTGAACAACGCGGGCATTCAGCATGTGGCGGCAGTGGAAGACTTCCCGGTGGAGCGCTGGGACTCGATCATCGCGATCAACCTGTCGTCGGTGTTCCACAGCACGCGCCTGAGCCTGCCGGGCATGAAGACCAAGGGCTGGGGACGGATCGTCAATATCGCCTCGGTACACGGCCAGGTCGGCTCGGTCGGCAAGGCCGCGTACGTAGCGGCCAAGCACGGGGTGATCGGCCTGACCAAAGTGGTCGGCCTGGAAACCGCCACCAGCAATGTGACCTGCAATGCCATCTGCCCCGGCTGGGTCCTGACCCCGCTGGTGCAAAAGCAGATCGACGATCGCATTGCTGCAGGCGTAGACCCGCAACAGGCCCAGCATGATCTGCTGGCCGAGAAGCAGCCCTCCCTGGAGTTCGTTACCCCACCGCAACTGGGTGAACTGGTACTGTTCCTGTGCAGTGAAGCCGGCAGCCAGGTGCGTGGCGCGGCGTGGAATATTGATGGTGGGTGGTTGGCCCAGTAACCCAAACATCGCAAATCCCCTGTAGGCGCAGGCAAGCCTGCGCCTACAGTTTGGATGTGTGGTGCCTGGCAGATTTCATACAAGAACAAGAGAGTGCGCCATGTCCGATATCCTCTGGCAACCCAGCCCGGAACGCATCCACACCACCCGGATGGACCAGTTCCGGCGCTTTATCAATGATCGCCACGCCTTGCAGATCAACGATTACCCCACCCTGCACCAATGGAGCATCGACCAGCGCCCGGATTTCTGGGCGGCGATTGTCGAGTTCTTCGACGTGCAGTTTCGTACGCCACCCAGCACCGTGCTGGTGGAAGGCACGCCGATGCCCAGCGCCCAGTGGTTTCCCGGCGCCACCCTGAACTTTGCCGAGCACCTGCTGCGCCGCCGCGATGACCACCCCGCCGTGGTCGCCATCGGCGAAGACAGCCAGCGCGAACAACTGAGCTATGCCGAACTGGCCCGCCACGTCGCCGGCCTGCAACGCAGCCTGCAAGCGGCGGGCGTGGGCCTGGGTGATCGGGTGGCGGCGTGCATGCCCAATACCTGGCAAACCCTGGTTGGCATGCTTGCCACCACCAGCCTCGGGGCGATCTGGTCGTGTTCCTCGCCGGACTTCGGCACCCAAGGGGTGATCGACCGCTTCGGCCAGATCGAGCCCAAGGTGCTGATCACCTGCGCCGGTTATCGCTATGCCGGCAAGCTGATCGACCAGAGCGCCAAGCTCAATGAAATCCTCGACCGCCTGCCGTCCCTGCAACACCTGATCATTGTGCCCTACGCCCGGCCCGAGGCGCGCGTCGAGGATTACCCGACCCAGGCCAACGTCGCCCTGTGGGATGACTTCTACCGCCCCGGCGGCGAACCGCAGTTTGTCGCCGTGCCCTTCGACCATCCGCTGTACATCCTCTACTCCAGCGGCACCACCGGCGTGCCCAAATGCATCATCCACAGTACCGGCGGCGTGCTGCTGACTCACCTCAAGGAACATGGCCTGCACGCCGACCTGTCACACGACGACTGCCTGTTTTACTACACCACCTGCGGCTGGATGATGTGGAACTGGCTGGTGTCGGCCCTGGCCATCGGTGCCACGGTAGTGCTGTACGACGGCTCGCCGTTTCATCCGGGGCCGGAGCGCCTGATTGACCTGATCGACCAGGAGCGCATCAGCGTGTTCGGCACCAGCCCGAAATTCCTCGCCACCCTGGAAAAGGCTGGCCTGCAACCGCGTCGCAGCCATGACCTGGGCAGCCTCAAGGGCCTGATCTCGACCGGCTCGCCCCTGTCGCCCCAGAGCTACGACTACGTGTACCGCGACATCAAACAGGAGCTGTGCCTGTCGTCGATGTCGGGCGGTACCGATATCGTCTCCTGCTTTGTCATCGGCAACCCGGTGCTGCCGGTACGGCGCGGCGAAATGCAGTGCAAGAGCCTGGCGATGGCCATCGAAGTGTGGGACGACCAGGGCCGGGCGCTGGTCGGTGAAAAAGGCGAACTGGTGTGCACCCGGCACTTCCCGGCCATGCCCATTGGCCTGTGGAATGACCCACAGGGGGAAAAACTGCGCGCCTCGTATTTCAGCCAGTTCCCCGGCGTCTGGGCCCAGGGCGACTATGCCGAGCAGCGCGCCAATGGCAGCCTGCTGATCCATGGCCGTTCGGATGCGGTGCTCAACCCCGGCGGCGTGCGCATCGGTACGGCGGAAATCTACCGCCAGGTGGAAAAAGTCCCCCAGGTCCTGGAAAGCCTGGCCATCGGCCAACGCTGGCAGGACGACGTGCGCGTGGTGCTGTTTGTGCGCCTCAATGACGGCGAACACCTGGACGCCGCGCTTGAGCAGCAGATCCGCGAGGTGATCCGCGCCAACACCACGCCGCGCCATGTGCCGGCAAAGATCCTCAGTGTCAGCGACATCCCGCGCACCATCAGCGGCAAGATCGTCGAGTTGGCGGTAAGAAATGTCGTGCATGGCGAACCGGTGAAAAACACCGATGCCCTGGCCAACCCCGAAGCCCTGGAGCAGTTTCGCGACCGCCCTGAGCTGGCATAAAGGATGAAAGGTTTCAGCGCCCACACACTCATTTGAAGATAAACCCCTCAAGCATGCTATTTTTCGAGGGGTAGGCAGCCGTTTCCGCAGCACGGGATAATCGGCCTCTGTCATTCTTCAAGCGTTACGCGCGGGACACTTACACATGAACGGATCACCCACCGGCAGCCAGGCCGCGGCCCTGATCGCACGGCTGGACTGGGCCACAAGCCCCCTCGGTGATGCCAGCCATTGGCCACAAAGCCTGCGCACGGCAGTCGATATCGTCATCCACTCACCGATGCCGATGCTGTTGCTGTGGGGCGACGAACTCACGCAGATCTACAACGATGGCTTCGCCCTGCTGGCCGGCAACAAGCACCCCCAGGCCTTCGGCCAGCCGACCCACCGGGTCTGGCCGGAGATGCAACACTTCACCGCCCCGATCTACAGCGCCGTACTGGCCGGCCAGGTGCGTACGTTCAGCGAGCAGCGTTTTATCCTGCAGCGCAATCACCGTGATACGGAAATCTGGCTGGACCTGACCTACAGCCCGATCCGCGACGAACGCGGCCGGGTCGCCGGGGTCCTGGTGACGGCGATTGAAACCAACGAGCGCCGGCAACTCGCCCAGGAGCTGCAACAACGCTCCGAGGCCAGCCTCAAGGCCCAGCACGATACCGAGCAACGCTTGCAACTGGCCCTGGCCGCCACCGATGCAGTGGGCACCTGGGACTGGGATATCAGCGAAGACCGCTTTATCGCCGACAGCCATTTTGCCCAGCTGCATGGGGTTGATCCGGCTAAAGCCCGGCAGTTGCCCATCAGTGACTACCTGCAAGGCGTGCACCCGGAAGACCGTGGCATGGTGGCCCGCAGCATCAAGCATTGCATCAGCCATGGCTCCGAGTACGCCGAGGAATATCGCCTGCTCCAGGCCGACGGCCAGGTGCGCTGGGTGTTTGCCCGTGGCCGCTGCTACAAGGATCACCACGGCCGGCCGACGCGCTTTCTCGGGGCGGCCCTGGACCTGACCGAACGCAAGCACACCGAGCAAGCCCTGCGCCAGAGCCAGACCGAGCTGCAGTTGATCATCAACGCGATGCCGGTGCTGATCGGTTATGTCGATCACGAAGAACGCTTTCGCCTGAACAACAGCGCCTACCTCGACTGGTATGGCCTGACCCCGCAAGAGCTGTATGGCAAGACCATCCGCGAAGTGATCGGCGCCGAGATCTATGCCGGGCGCGCCGATAAGATCGCCGCCGCCCTCAAGGGCAAGGCCTGCAGCTTCATTACCGTCACCCCCCATCGCGATGGCCGGCCCCGGCATGCGCTGATGAAGTACCTGCCACGCTTCAGCGCCGATGGCTCGGTCAATGGTTTCTACATCTTTGTGATTGATGAGACCGAGCGCAAACTCACCGAGGAAGCCCTGCGCCACCTCAACGACAACCTCGAAGAACGCGTGGCCCAGCGTACCCAGGCCCTGGCCGAAGCCAACCAGCGCCTGCAAAACGAGATGTTCGAGCGCGAACGTGCCGAAGACGCGCTGCGCCATGCGCAAAAAATGGAAGCGGTCGGCCAGCTTACCGGTGGGATCGCCCATGACTTCAACAATATGCTCACCGGGATCATCGGCAGCCTGGACCTGATGCAGCGCTACATCGCCGCCGGCCGTAGCGATGAGATCGGCCGCTTCACCGACGCCGCCGTGTCCTCGGCCCATCGCGCCGCCGCCCTGACCCATCGCCTGCTGGCCTTCTCCCGGCGCCAGTCCCTGGACCGCCGGCCCCTGGACCCGAACCAGTTGGTCGCGTCCCTGGAAGACCTGTTCCGCCGTACCAAAGGCGCCCATATCGAACTGAAGGTGCAGCTGGGCAGCGATATCTGGCCGGTAAACACCGACGCCAGCCAACTGGAAAACGCCCTGCTCAACCTGGTGATCAACGCCCGCGATGCCATGCCTGATGGTGGGCTACTGAGCATCGAGACCGCCAACAGCTACCTCGACGGCACCGACATCACCACCCTGGAGCCGGTCAAGGCCGGCGACTACGTGATGCTCGGCGTGTGCGACAACGGCGCCGGCATGACCCCGAAAATCCTGGCCAAGGCCTTCGACCCGTTCTTTACCACCAAGCCCATCGGCCAGGGCACCGGCCTGGGGTTGTCGATGATCTATGGTTTTGCCCAGCAATCGGGCGGCCACGTCACGATCCACAGTGAACCGGGCCGGGGCACCTGCGTGCGCCTGTACCTGCCGCGCCTGCATGGCACCGCCCTGGAAAAAGTCCCGCCGCAGGTCCCCGTGGAAGCCCCTGTGGCGCTGGACGGCGAAGCCGTGGTGGTGGTCGAGGACGATGCGGCGGTGCGCATGCTGGTGGTCAACCTGCTGGATGAATTGGGCTACACCGCCCACCAGGCGGCCGACGCACGCGCAGCCCTGCCATTGCTGGAGTCTGACCTGCGGGTGGACTTGCTGGTGACCGATGTCGGCCTGCCCGGCATGAACGGCCGACAACTGGCGGAAATCGCCCGCCAGCACCGCCCTACACTCAAGGTGCTGTTCATGACCGGCTACGCCGAGACCGCCGCCGAGCGCCAGGGTTTTCTGGAGGACGGCATGGACATGGTGGCCAAGCCGTTTTCCATCGACCAGTTGGCCACGAAAATCCGCAGCATGATCGGCGTCAAAGGCCAAGTTGATGCATAATCCCGCGCCTTCAAGCCCGACCGTTGCAAGGTAACTGCCCGATGAAAGCCCAAGCCCGCCATATCCTGGTCAAGACCAGCGAAGAAGCCGAACAACTCAAGCAGCGTATTGCCAAGGGCGAAGCCTTTGATGTGCTGGCCAAGAAGTTCTCCATCTGCCCGTCCGGCAAGCGCGGCGGCGATCTGGGTGAAGTGCGGCCGGGGCAGATGGTCGGGGTGATTGATGCGGTGATTTTCAAGAAACCGCTGCGGGTGGTGCATGGGCCGATCAAGAGCAAGTTTGGGTATCACCTGGTGCAGGTGTTCTACCGCGACTAGAGCACCCTGATCGTTCCCACGCTCCGCGTGGGAACGATCAGTCCCTGGGAATCAGCGCACCCGGAATCTGGATCACCCGGCTGGCCAACCGATGCCCCGCCAAAGCCGCCTCTTGCGGTGAACCACCCCTGAGCCGACTGGCCAGATACGCCGCGCTGAACGAATCCCCCGCCGCCGTGGTGTCCACCACCTTTTCGACTACCTGCGCCGGCACCGCAAAACGCTCGCCGCCCTGGCGAATCAGGCAGTCATCCGCGCCGCGCTTGAGCACCACTTCCTCGATCCCTGGATAAGCGGCGAACACCTGCTCACTGTCGGCATAGCCAAACAGGGCACGCTCGTCGTCTTCGGTGAGCAAGGCCATATCCACCTGCGCCAACACCTGCTGATAGGCCTCACGAGCGGCTTCGACACTGGCCCACAGACGCGGCCGGTAGTTGTTGTCGAACACCACCCGGGCGCCACGCTGGCGGGCTTCCAGCAACGCGGCCAACAGGCGCACGCGCCCCACTTCGCCCAATACAGCCAGGGTGATACCGCTGAAATACAGCACGTCATAACACGGCAAGGCCGCCAGGACCGGCTCGGCCCCTGGCGTGGTGAAGCAATCGCGCACCGCCGCTTCGTTGCGCCAATAGAGGAATTTGCGCTCGCCGTTGGCATCGGTCTGGATGCAATACAGACCCGGCAGACGCCCCGGCAAGCGCTGGACCCGGTCCAGGCCAAGGCCTTCGGCGGCCCATTGCTGGCACATGGCATCGCTGAAACTGTCATCGCCCAGGGCGGTGACGTAATCCACCGTGCTGCTGGCCCCCAGCTCGCGGCGCAGGTAGACGGCGGTGTTCAGGGTGTCGCCACCGAAGCTCTGTTGCAGGCTGCCGTCGGCGCGGTGTTGTAGTTCGATCATGCATTCGCCGATCAGGGCGATGCGCGGGTGTGGGGTCATATTTGGATTCTCGGCTGGGTTTTGGGGCCTCATCCCAGGCCCGCCAGCTCCCACATTTGAATGTGTTCACAAATCCCAATGTGGGAGCTGGCTTGCCCGCGATGGCCGCGACGCGGTCTAGAAACAGGTGTGCAATGTCTCGATCACCTGCAACTGCTCATCCACCAAACACCCCACCTGCCACTTATCAAAGGTCAGGCACGGGTGCGAGGTGCCAAACGAGATGATGTCGCCAATACGCAGTTCAACCCCCGCCGCCACGCTCATGAAGGCGTGCTGGTCCATCACCGCCGTGACCTTGCAGGCACTCACGTCATCGCCCACCGCCGGCAGCACGCCGGCCTTGTAGCGCTTGAGGGGCACCGGCAGGCCGGCGTCGTAGGCCACGTCGCGCTTGCCCAGGGCGATCACTGCAAACCCCGGCTGCGGCAACGACTGCACATGGGCCCAGACTTCCAGGGCCGGGCGCAGGCCCTCCGTGAGGTCGCTGCGCCGGTCCAGCACGCAGCATTGCGCCTCCTTGTAGATGCCGTGGTCGTGGGCCACATAGCTGCCGGGGCGCAGCACGCTGAGGAAGCGCCCTTCGGCGTTTTGCGCGGCGAAAGACTCGGCGATCAGGTCATACCAGGCCGAACCCGACGCGGTGATGATCGGCTTGCCCAGGTCAAAGGCCCCGCTGTTCTGCATATCCACCGCCAGGCGCACCAGGGACGCAGCAAACTCGCGGATTCCGCTGATGGCATGCTCGCCGTGGATCACCCCTTCATAACCTTCGATCCCGGTAAGTGCCAGGGCCGGCTGGGCCTTGATTGCCCGCGCCAGGTCCAGCACCTCTTGCTCGCTGCGGCAACCGCAGCGGCCGCCGACCACGCCGTATTCGATCATCACGTTCAGGCGCAGGCCACGGGCGGCGAAGAATGCGCCCAGGTCAGCGACGTTGTCCGGGTGATCGACCAGGCAATGGAAGTCAAAGTCGGGGTCAGCCAGCAGCTCGGCGATCAGCGCCATGTTCGGCGCGCCCACCAGTTGGTTGGCCATCAATACCCGGCGCACGCCACCGGCATAGGCCGCGCGGGTCTGCACCGCGGTAGCCAGGGTGATGCCCCAGGCGCCCTGCGCCAACTGACGCTGAAACAGCGCCGGCATCATGCTGGTCTTGCCATGGGGCGCCAGTTGCGCGCCGCTGTTGCTGACAAAGTCCTGCATCCAGCGGATGTTGTGTTCCAGGGCCGCGCGGTGCAGCACCAGGGCGGGCAGGCTGACGTCGCGTACCAGGTGGGCACCGCTGGCGGCGGCGCCTTTTTCAACGGCATTGAAGGCAGACATGGGGTTACTCCGTTTCGCTATTCATTGATGCGACGGGCCAGGTTATTGGCGCTTTCGATCAGCACCCGGCGGTAGTCGTCGTAATTGTTCTTGGCGTCGGCCCGTGGGGCGACGATGCACAGGGTCGCAATGGCGACACCCTGGGCGTCACGCACCGGGGCGGCAAAGCAGTGGGTAAAGGTGTCGGCAACACTGTCGAAGGAAAAGAAGCCATCGACGCTGGCCTGGCGGATCTGCCCGAGGAAGGTGTCCAGGGGTAAACGCTGGCCGTCCGGCAGGATAAAGTCGTCGTGGTCGATCAGGTCGATGATCTGCTGGTCGCTCAAATGCCCCAGCAACAGGCGCCCGGACGCAGTCCAGGGGATGGGCGCGTTTTCACCGATATCCGAAGAAATCCGGAAGTGCCGCTCGCCCTCGCGCATCAGCGCCACCGTGTACTTGCGCCCGTTGAGCAGGCACATCTGCGCCGTCTCGTGGGTTTGGCTGACGATCTCCTGCAAGGCGTGATCGGCCTCGCGGGTCAGGTCGAAATGGCGCAAGTGGGCCTGGCCGAGGAAGTACAGCTGGCGCCCCAGGTACACGTGCCCATCCTTGCCCACGGTTTCGAGAATCCGCCGCTCCAGCAGGGAGGCGACCAGTTCATAGACCGTGGACTTAGGGCTGCCGATGCCACTGGCAATATCATTGGGGCGCAGGGGCTGGCCGACTTCCTTGAGAAAATCGAGGATATCGAACGCTCGGTCCAGGCCTTTTGCGCGGCGCTTGATGGTGTCTTCGGTCATGGCGGTCTTCATCAGCGTAAGAGGTCCATGTAAGAGTCGCTTTGTGTGGGAGCGGGCTTGCTCGCGAAAGCGGCGTGTCAGCCAACAAATCTGGCACTGATACACCGCTTTCGCGAGCAAGCCCGCTCCCCCCCGAATTCACTCTCACATTGAATTTTTAGTGGTCTTGAGATCGGGCATTTAGCCTTTTTTCTTGTAGGCCACGCAATCAATCTCAACCTTGCAATCGACCATCATATTCGCCTGCACACAGGCACGCGCCGGGGCGTGTTCGGGGGTGAAGTATTCGCCGAAGACTTTGTTGAAACTCCAGAAGTCCCGCGGGTCTTCCAGCCATACGCCGACCCGGACCACGTCTTCAAGCCCGTAGCCGGCCTCTTCAAGGATCGCCACCACGTTCTTCATGGTCTGGTGGGTCTGCTCGACAATCCCGCCGTTGATAATCTCGCCATCCACCGCCGGCACCTGGCCCGACACGTACAACCAGCCATCGGCCTCCACCGCACGGGCAAATGGGCGGGGTTGGCCACCGCCGGCAGTGCTGCCGGCGCCGTAACGAGTAATGCTCATAAAGTTGCTCCTTGATTAAAAACGAATATTTTTCAGAAATTCCGCCAGGCGTGGCGATTGCGGGCGCTCAAAGACCGCTTTGGGCGGGCCCTGCTCTTCAATCCGCCCCTGGTTCATAAACACGATGTTGTCCGAAACCTCGTAGGCAAAGCGCATTTCGTGGGTCACCAGCAACATGGTCATGCCCTCTTGCGCCAGGCCCTTGATCACACTGAGCACCTCGCCGACCAACTCCGGGTCCAGCGCTGAGGTCACTTCGTCGAACAGCATCAGGCTGGGGTTCATCGCAATCGCCCGGGCAATCGCCACCCGCTGTTGCTGGCCGCCGGACAACTGACCGGGGAAGTGGTTGCGCCGTTCCAGCAGGCCGACGCGCTCCAGCCATTTTTCCGCGAGGGCTACCGCCTCGTCCTTGCCCATATGCTTGACCTTGAGCAGGCCCAGGGTGATGTTCTGCAACGCCGTCAGATGGGGGAACAGGTTGAATTGCTGGAACGCCATGCCAGTCATGGCGCGGTGTTGGGCAATGAGTTTTTCCGGGTGACGCACGCGCTTGCCGGCAACATCGGCATAGCCAATGGACTCGCCGTCGAGGGTGATCTGCCCGCCCTGGAACTCTTCCAGCAGGTTGACGCAGCGCAGTAGCGTGGTCTTGCCCGAGCCGCTGGAGCCGATCAAGGTCACCACGTTGCCGCGCTGCAGCGACAGGTCAACGCCCTTGAGGACTTCCACCGCACCGTATTGCTTGCGCAGGCCGCTGATGTTGAGCAATGGTTGATTCATGGCAAGGCCACCCGCTTTTCAATGTAGCGCCCGAATAACTCGATGGCGTAGTTGATGACAAAGAACAGAAAGCCGGCAAACAGGTAGAACTCCAGGGTCATAAAGGTCCGGGCGATCACTTGCTGGGTGCTCAACAGCAACTCGGCAACACCAATCACCGACAGCAGGGTCGAGGCCTTGACGATCTCGGTGGAGGAATTGACCCAGGTCGGCAAAATCTGCCGCAGTGCCTGGGGCAGCAACACATAGCCCAGGGACTGATAGAAGGTCAGGCCGATGGCCTTGCCCGCTTCCAGTTGCCCACGGGGAATGGCTTGCAACGCACCGCGCACAATCTCGGCGACATGAGAGCCGCAAAACAGCGTGAGGCCCAGGGCACCGGCCTGGAACGCACTGATCTGCCAACCCAGCGCCGGGGCCATGTAGAAGCAGGCCAGTACCAGCACAAACACCGGGGTGCCACGGATCAGGTCAACGTACAGACGAAACGGCGCGCGCATCCAGAACTTGCCGTAGGTCAGCACCAACCCGGCGACGATGCCGATCAGGGTGCCGAAGATAATCGCCAGCACCGAGCAATACACGCTGGTCTGGAACCCTGCCCACAGGGTTGCCCGGGCGATCCACAACTCATGCAGCCAATACATGGAAAACCCCTCTTATCGACGAATCGCCAGGCGCTGCTCCAGGTAACGCAGCAGCATGGCGATGAGGTAGCAGGCCGCCACGTAGAGCGCGGTCGTCACCAGCCAGGTTTCAATCACCCGGTAGCTTTCGACGTTGATCTTGCGGGCGTAATAGGTCAGTTCCGGCACGGCAATCGCCGCCGCCAGAGAGGTGTCCTTGAACAGCGAGATAAAGTTGTTCGACAGCGCCGGCAGCACGTTGCGCAGCATCACCGGCACCGTGATGTAGGCGCGGATCTGCCACTCCCCCAGGCCAATCGCCAGGCCGGCTTCGCGCAGGCCCTTGGGAATATTCAACAGGCCGGCACGGAACACTTCGGTCAAGTAGGCCCCGGCGTACAACGACAGGGTGATGATGAACGAGGGGATCTTGTCCAGGCGGATGCCCAGGCTGGGCAAGGCAAAGTAGATCAACAGGATCAGCACCAGGATCGGCGTGTTGCGCACCACCGTCACATACACCGAGGCCAGAATCCGCAGCGCACGGTGCCTGGACAGCATGGCAAAAGCCATCAAAAGGCCGATCACGCAGCCGATGGCAATCGACAGCAAGGCCAGTTGCAGGCCCAGGCCGAGGCCCGCCAGCAAGGTGTCGAAATCGCGCCAGACTGCGGCAAAATTCAGCTGATAGTTCATGGTCGGCACTACCTTGATTGGGGCGCCCGCTGCGACGCCCCGCGCTCAACAATCATTTGAATTCCACCGGAAAACCAATCGCCGGGGTCGGCAGATCAACGCCAAACCACTGCTTGAACGAGGCTGCATAGGTCGGAAACTCGACGCCGGTCATCGCCTCGTGCAGGGCGGTGTTGACGAAGTTCAGCCAGTCCTGATCGCCACGTTTGACCGCGCACGCATAGGTTTGCGGGCTCCAGGCGTAGCTCGGGCTGCGGTAGCGGCCGGGGTTCTGCACCATCAGGTACTTGACCGAGGACTGGTCGGTGGCCGCCGCGTCGGCACGCCCGGAGTTCACCGCCTGGTACATCAGGTCGACGCTGTCTTATTGATCCACCTTGGCCTTGGGCAGCGCCTGGTGCACCAGCTCTTCGGCGTAGACGTTTTGCAGCACCGCCACAGTGACGTCATCCCCCGCTGCCTGCAGGTCTTCGATTTGCTGGTATTTGCTGTTGGCCGGCAACAACAGGCCCACACCTTCGCGGTAGTACGGCAGGGTGAACGCCACCTGCTGCGCGCGGCTGGCGGTGACGGTGATGAACTGGCAGCTCATGTCGACTTTGTTGGTCAACAGGTTGGGAATCCGCGCATCGGACGACTGCACCACAAACTCGACCTTGCTCGGGTCGTTGAACAGGCCTTTGGCGACGATGCGCCCGATATCAATATCAAACCCCTGCAACTTGCCATCCGCTCCCTGGAAGTGCCACGGCGCATTGGTACTGCCTGTACCGACGAGCAGATGCCCACGTTTGAGCACTTCATCGAGCTTGCTGTCCGCCTGCACTTGGCTGGCGAGGCAAGCCGATGCGGCGAAGAGAAAAACACAGGCTTTAAACACGGAAGGTCGGCGATGCATGGCAAGCACTCCAGAAGTTGTGTATTCCGCTATACCGGAATCAGGTATGTAACAACGGAATAGACAGCAGAAAGTGTGCCACAGCCAGCAGCAGAAGCCTATTGAAGCGCGCAAGTGTTTTTAAATCAGAGAGATAAGAAGGCACCGACGAATCACCGCGCCGCCAGCGCCGGCAGACACACTGCTACCGTGCGCCACAATCCGTTGCGGTCCATCCCATTTGGGTGCGTTACCTGTGAATTCTCACAGTAGACCGTCCGGCCCACCCGACTTAGGGTTTGGCCAAGTGCCTACAAGGAGACTGTCATGGGACCGATCAACACGGTGATCGACGACGCACAGGCGTATAGACGTGCGCTGCAGACGCCCCGCACGGTGTTTATGCTGTTTGTATCGCCCCAGTGCGCGGCGTGCGGCGCGGCCAAGCCACTGTTCAGCAAAGTGGCCGGTCGCTATCGACGCCAGGCGGCGCTTTATGTACTGGACACCAGCCAGACCCCACGGCATCCCGAGGTGACCGGCACGCCGACGCTGCTGATCTTGAAAAACGGCAGGCTGGTAGAGAAGCTCAAGGGGTTCGGCCCCTGGGAGACCCAGGAGCAGACCCTGAAAAGAACCTTCGAGCGGCACACCCGGGGTGTGCCGACCAAACGGGCAAAGCCCCGTTAACCCAGCGCGACAGGGATCAGCAGTACCTGCGTCACCCGCCGCTCCTCCACCGCCGCCACGGTCAGGCGCCAGCCTTCGTATTCCAGGCTGTCACCGACCACTGGCAGGCGATCCAACAGGCTCATGACCAGGCCGGCGAGGGTCTGGTAATCCTCGGTGGCCACAGCCTTGAACCCGGTGCGCTGGCGAATCAGGTTCAGGTTCAACGCACCATTGGCGCGATAACCGCCCTGCTCTTCGACGATGTCCGGACCTTCGACTTCACTGGCATCGGGCAACTCACCGGCGATGGACTCAAGGATGTCGGTCATGCTCAACACCCCCATGAAATCGCCAAATTCGTTGATCACAAAGGCAATGTGCGTCGACTCCTGGCGCATCTGCTCCAGGGCGTTGAGGATCGAGAAGCTGTCCAGCAGGTTGATCGCCCGCCGCGCCAGGTGTTCCAGGTTCGGCTCATTGCCGGCCAGGTACTCCTTGAGTAACTCCTTCTTATGCACGAAGCCCAGGGGCTCATCCACCGCGCCGTTACGGATCAACGGCAAGCGCGAGTAGGACGAGTGCATCAGTTTCAGGCGGATCGTCTCAGGGTCGTCGGCCAAGTCGATGTAGTCGACATTCGCCCGCGGGGTCATCAAGGTGCGGATCGGCCGCTCGGCCAGTTGCAGCACACCACTGATCATGATCCGTTCGCGACGGTCGAACAGCGGGCCTTGATGGTCCTGCGAGTCGCCCAACAGGTCCGTAACGTCCTCACCCACTTCTTCCACCGCCAGGCTGCGACCGCCCAGCAGACGCATCACCGCATGAGCAGTGCGCTCACGGATCGGCCGCAGGCCTTGCGCCGACTTCTTGCGGCGCGCCCGGGCGATCTGGTTGAACACCTCGATCAGGATCGAGAAGCCGATGGCCGCGTACAGGTAGCCTTTCGGGATGTGGAAGCCCAGACCTTCGGCGGTCAGGGCGAAACCGATCATCATCAAGAAGCCCAGGCACAGCATGATCACCGTCGGGTGCGCATTGACGAAGCGAGTCAGCGGCTTGCTGGCCACGATCATTACGCCGATGGACACGATTACCGCGATCATCATCACCGCCAGCTCGTCAACCATGCCGACCGCAGTAATCACCGCGTCGAGGGAGAACACAGCGTCCAGCACCACGATCTGCGCCACAATCGGCCAGAACATCGCGTAGGCGGCATTGCCGGTGCGCTCGGTGACATGCCCTTCGAGCCGCTCATGCAACTCCATGGTGGCCTTGAACAACAGGAACACACCACCAAACAGCATGATCAGGTCACGTCCGGAGAAGCTCTTGTCGAACACCTCGAACAACGGCTGGGTCAGGGTCACCAACCAGGAAATACTCGCCAACAGGCCCAGGCGCATGATCAACGCCAGGGACAGGCCGATCAACCGCGCACGGTCACGCTGCTCCGGTGGCAGCTTGTCCGCCAGGATCGCGATAAACACCAGGTTGTCTATACCCAGTACCAGTTCCAACACAATCAAGGTCAACAGGCCGAGCCAGGCCGTTGGATCCGCTAACCATTCCATATAGAAGTCTCTGTCTCTTTATTGATTTTCAGAATGCCGGGCACAACAAAACGCGGTCCGATGACCGGGAAAAGGTTAGCAGCCTAAATAGAGGATGTTTCAGCGGGAACGTCGGCAGTAGCGGTCTTGGAGAAAGACGACTGGGGGGCTCCGAGAGGGTGTTCATGCAAATCCTGCAGTGAGAAAAGGACGTTAATCCTACATGAAAAATACAAATTCCCTACAATTTAAAACCATTACAAGATCTGTAAAAGCCGCCCCTCGAAAGCCTGTGCCGTGGTCTTGCGTGGTGGCTTGTGTGGGAGCTGGCTTGCCTGCGATGCAGGCACCTCGGTGTATCAGTTAGATCGAGGCGATGCTATCGCAGGCAAGCCAGCTCCCACACAAGCCAGCCCCCCCCCCACACGCCAGTGCCCATATTTTGAGAGGCGACAGGTCAGGTTTTGCGGGTAGCGTCGTCCAGCGCCAGGATGGTGTGGGCATTGGTTACCGTGGTCGCCAGCGTATTGATCACCCCCGAGCGCAACGCCCCCAGGGTCGCCGCCGCCTTGGTGTTTTCACTGGCAATCGCCACCACATCGGGAATGCGGAATAACTCCTGCACCGTCAAGCCGATCACCCGCCCCTGGATGGCGTTGACCGCCGGCTGGCCATGAATGTCGATAAAGTCGTAACCCATCATGTCACCCACCGTGCCGGACAAGCGCGCCTGGGCGATTTCCTGGGGTGAGAACCAGCCCATGCGCACCATATTGCTGTTCTCGCTCATGTCGCCGATGCCGATCAGCGCCATATCGGCGCGCCGTGCGCGGTCGAGGGTGGAGCGTACGGTGTCGTTGCTGATCAACACGCTGCGCAGTTCCGGGTTGGCCACCAGCGCCGGGGCGTACAGGCTTTCGCTCTCGCCGCCAAAACGCAGGGCCAGGCGTCGGCAGATATGGTCGGGGTTCATGTATTCGCCCGCCTTGAGCGAACCGCCAATGGCGCAGACAAATGTGCAGTTGCGCGTCACCGGCAAAAACACGTTATCGGCTACCGCCCCCACATTGCGCCCCATGCCCACAGCGACAATCATGCCGTCGCCCAGGGTCTTGTTCAGGTAGTTGGCCACCAGGCTGGCCACGGCGGAGCGCTGGGTGTCGGCGTCACTGTGATCGACCGCGATCAACGCACGGTCCAGCTGGAAGCGCTCCACCAACGCCTGTTCCAATTCGTTGTTCATCGCCGGATGCTGCAGTACCCGCACCTCGACAATCCCTTCATCGCGCGCACGCTTGAGCAGCCGGCTGACTTTGGCCCGGGACAGGTCAAAGCGCTTGGCGATGGCTTCCTGAGTGACGTTCTCAAGGTAATAGAGCATCGCCACTTCGGTCATCAGATCGATATCGCTGGCGGTGCGCAGGGTACTGTCACTCATGGGGACGGGCTTCCGTTTCGGCGTCAAAGGCGCATTCTCCCGACTCTTGCCCCGCTACGTCCACTACTGATGCCCATCACGCTCAATGGCGTTGATGCGCTCGACCTTGGCCCCGGAACGCGCCGCCTCGAACTCCGAGGCCAGAAACGCGGTGACGATGCTCTTGGCCAGCTCCGCCCCCACCACCCGTGCACCGATGGACAGGATCTGCGCATCGTTGCTCTTGCGCGCCCGCTCCGCCGAATAGGTGTCATGGGCCTGAGCCGCGCGAATACCCAAGACTTTATTGGCCGAGATGGCCATGCCGATGCCCGTGCCACACACCAGCACTCCCAGGCGCTGCTGCCCGCCGTTGATGGCCGTGGCCACCGCCAGCGCAATATCCGGGTACAGCACCGGCGCCGTGGAATGGGTACCAAAGTCGGTCACCGGATACCCCAGCGTCTCGATATGGCGCTTCAACAGCTCCTTGAGCTCAAAACCCGCTTCGTCACATCCGATAGCCACCGGAAAAGGTGTGTTCATGGCATTAGGCTCCGCTGCCGTGGTGAAACTTAAGACTGATCATATGATCACTCAGTGAAATTTCGATCAGGCATTTCTCGGATATTCCCTCGCAACTGTCAAGCACGTTTTAACTGACCTTCCAGTCAAACCCCTCTAAAACGCCAAACATTAAGAAATTGCCGGCGATTACAAGTTTCCAGTGAAAGAGATTGACTGATCAGAATTTCATTTGGTACACATATGATCACGCAGCAACACGACTGTGTACCTAATAAGAATTCACAGCACGAGGACACGCCGATGGCCACGCCATTACTGCTCCAGGCTGAACACGTCGCCAAGGCCTACGCCGGCATCCCTGCCCTGCGTGACGGCCGCCTCTCGCTGCGGGCCGGTAGCGTGCACGCCCTGTGCGGCGGCAATGGCGCGGGCAAATCCACCTTCCTCAGTATCTTGATGGGCATCACCCAGCGTGATGCCGGCAACATCCTGCTCAATGGCGCTCCCGTACATTTCAATCGTCCCAGCGAAGCGCTGGCGGCGGGGGTCGCGATGATCACCCAGGAGCTGGAACCGATCCCCTACATGAGCGTCGCCGAAAACATCTGGCTGGGCCGCGAACCACGGCGCGCCGGCTGCATCGTCGACAGCAAGGAACTGCACCGGCGTACCCGCGAGCTCCTGGAAAGCCTGGAGTTCGAGGTCGACGCCAGCGCCCCCATGCATCGCCTGAGCGTGGCGCAGATCCAACTGGTGGAGATCGCCAAGGCGTTCAGCCATGACTGCCAGGTGATGATCATGGACGAGCCCACGTCCGCCATCGGCGAGCGCGAAGCCGAAACCCTGTTCAAGGCCATCCGCCGCCTCACCGCCCGTGGCGCCGGGATCGTGTATGTGTCCCATCGCCTCAGCGAGCTTGCGCAGATAGCCGACGACTACAGCATCTTCCGCGATGGCGCCTTCGTCGAAAGCGGGCGCATGGCCGATATCGACCGCGCCCACCTGGTGCGCGGCATCGTCGGCCAGGAATTGACGCGCATCGACCACAAGGTCGGCCGCGAAAGCGCCGCCGACTGCTGCCTGGACGTCCAGGGCCTGAGCCGCAGCGGCGAGTTCCAGGACATCAGCCTGCAAGTGCGCCAGGGCGAAATCCTCGGCATCTACGGGCTGATGGGCTCGGGGCGCAGCGAGTTCCTCAACTGCATCTATGGCCTGACCACCCCGGACGCTGGCAGCGTCACCCTGCAAGGCAAGCCGATGCCCATCGGCCTGCCCAAGGCGACCATCCGCGCCGGCATGTCCCTGGTCACCGAAGACCGCAAGGAAAGCGGCCTGGTACTCAGCTCCAGCATCCTCTCGAACATCGCGCTGTCGGCGTACAAGCAACTGTCGAGTTGGTCGTTGATCAATGCGCGCAAGGAAACCCAACTGGCCGAGGACATGGTCAAGCGCCTGCAGATCAAGACCACCTCCCTCGATCTGCCAGTGGCGTCCATGAGCGGCGGCAACCAGCAAAAGGTAGTGCTCGCCAAATGCCTGTCGACCCAACCGGTGTGCCTGCTGTGCGATGAACCGACCCGGGGCATCGACGAAGGTGCCAAGCAGGAGATCTATCACTTGCTCGACCAGTTCGTGCGCGCCGGTGGCGCGGCCATCGTGGTGTCGTCCGAAGCCCCGGAACTGCTGCACCTGAGTGACCGTATCGCGGTCTTCAAGGGCGGCCGGCTGGTGACTATCAGCAGCGACACCGCTCTTTCCCAGGAAGCCTTGTTGAGTCTTGCCTCATGAATGCCAAAACCCTTGCCACGCCATTGACCCCCCCTGCGCGCAGCCGCCTGCGCCTTTCCCTCGACCGCTTTGGCCTGCCACTGGTGTTTATCCTGCTGTGCGTGGTCATGGCGTTTTCCAGCGAATACTTCATGACCTGGCGCAACTGGATGGACATCCTGCGCCAGACCTCGATCAACGGCATCCTGGCGGTGGGCATGACCTACGTGATCCTGACCAAGGGCATCGACCTGTCGGTAGGTTCGATCCTCGCCTTCGCCGGGCTGTGCAGCGCCCTGGTCGCGACCCAGGGCTACGGACTGCTCGCCGCCGTCAGTGCCGGGATGTTCGCCGGAGCGATGCTGGGGATGGTCAACGGCTTCATGGTGGCCAATCTGTCGATCCCGCCTTTTGTTGCCACGCTGGGCATGCTGAGTGTGGCCCGGGGCATGACCTTTATCCTCAACGATGGCAGCCCGGTCACCGACCTGCCGGACGCCTACCTGGCCCTGGGCATTGGCAAGCTCGGGCCGATTGGCATACCGGTCATTATCTTTGCGGTGGTCGCGCTGATCTTCTGGATGGTGCTGCGCTACACCACCTACGGGCGCTATGTGTACGCGGTGGGCGGCAACGAAAAAAGCGCACGCACCTCGGGGATCGGCGTGCGCAAGGTGACGTTCTCGGTGTACGTGGTCTCGGGCTTGCTCGCCGGCCTGGCGGGCGTGGTGCTGTCCGCGCGCACCACCTCCGCCCTGCCCCAGGCCGGCATGTCCTATGAGCTGGATGCGATTGCCGCCGTGGTGATCGGCGGCACCAGCCTGTCCGGCGGCGTCGGCACCATCGTCGGCACGCTGTTCGGCGCCCTGCTGATCGGGGTGATCAACAACGGCCTGAACCTGCTTGGCGTGTCCTCCTATTACCAGCAGGTCGCCAAGGGCTTGATCATCGTACTCGCGGTGTTGATTGACGTGTGGCGCAAGAAAAAACGCTAGTCGCTTTTGCTCTGAACCGAACTGAACGACCACAACAATAAACGGGGTTCTCATTATGAAATTCGCTACATCGTTTGCCGCCGTGGCGGCCCTCTCCCTGCTCGCCAGCAGCATCACCCTGGCCGCCGATGGCAAGACCTACAAAATCGGCGCCGCCGTGTACGGCCTCAAGGGCCAGTTCATGCAGAACTGGGTGCGCGAGCTGAAGGAGCATCCGGCGGTCAAGGATGGCACCGTGCAGTTGACTGTCTTCGACGGCAACTATGACGCGCTGACCCAGAACAACCAGATCGAAAACATGGTCACCCAGCGCTACGACGCGATCCTCTTCGTGCCCATCGACACCAAGGCCGGTGTCGGCACGGTGAAGCAGGCAATGTCCAATGATGTGGTGGTGATCGCCTCCAACACCAAGGTCGCCGACGCCAGCGTGCCGTACGTGGGCAACGACGATGTCGAGGGTGGTCGCCTGCAGGCCCAGGCCATGGTCGACAAACTCCAGGGCAAGGGCAATGTGGTGATCATCCAGGGCCCGATTGGCCAGTCGGCGCAGATCGACCGGGAAAAAGGCGAGCTGGAAGTGCTGGGCAAACACCCCGGGATCAAGATCATCGAGAAGAAGACTGCCAACTGGGACCGCGCCCAGGCCCTGACCCTGACTGAAGACTGGCTGAACGCCCACCCCAAGGGCATCAATGGGGTGATCGCGCAAAACGACGACATGGCCCTCGGCGCCGTGCAGGCCCTCAAGTCCCATGGCCTGACCTCCAAGGAGGTGCCTGTCACCTCCATCGACGGCATGCCGGACGCGATTCAGGCAGCGAAACGAGATGAAGTCACCACCTTCCTGCAAGACGCCCAGGCCCAGTCCCAGGGCGCACTGGACGTAGCCCTGCGGCAACTGGCGGGCGAAGACTACAAGCCCAAGTCGGTGATTTGGGAGCGCTATGCCAAGGACGTGAAATGGGCCGACGGCACCGCGAAGAACTACATCCTGCCGTGGGTGCCGGTCACCAATGCCAATGCGGATGCGCTGTACCAGCAGGTCAGCGGCACTAAATAGCAACGCGGTCAATGTGGAAGCTGGCTTGCCTGCGATTGCCTCACCTCGGAATCCCTGACAGACCGAGATGCGCGCATCGCAGGCAAGCCAGCTCCCACATCCGATCTCCACTGTTTTTGAGAATGGAGTTAAACCAATGTCTGGATTCTGGAACCAAGCCTTCGACCTCAGCGGCCGCTGCGCCGTGATCACCGGTGGGGCTGCGGGGATTGGTCTGGCATGTGCCAGCCTGCTGGTGGAGCGTGGCGCGCGTGTGGCGCTGCTCGACCGCGATCCGGCCGTGGTGGAAGTAGCCGCCAGCCTCGGTGCCGGGCATCTTGGCCTGGCCGTCGACCTGCGCCAGCTCGATCAGGTGCAGAGCAGCATCGACTACGTGTTCGCGCACTTCAAACGTCTGGATTATCTGATCAACAGCGCCGGCGTGGTGATGCTGGACAAGGCCATCGACGTCAGCGAAAACGCCTGGGACATCACCCTGGATATCAACCTCAAGGCCAGTTTTTTCGTGGCCCAGGCCTGCGCCCGGCACATGCTCGCCCAGGGCAGCGGGCGCATCGTCAACCTGGCGTCCCAGGCGGCGGTGATCGGCCTGGATCGGCATGTGGCCTATTGCGCGAGCAAGGCCGCGATTGTCGGCATGACCAAGGTCCTGGCCATGGAATGGGCGCCGCACATTAATGTAAATGCCATCTCCCCCACCATCGTCGAGACCGCCCTGGGCAAAAAAGCCTGGGCCGGCGAAGTGGGCGAACGGGCCAAATTGCAGATCCCGGCGGGCCGTTTTGCCCAGCCGGATGAAATCGCCGGGCTGGCGTTGTACCTGCTCAGCGACGCAGCCCAGATGATCACCGGCGCCAATATGGTGATCGACGGCGGCTACAGCATTCAGTAATCCTTCTATTCGTCGTGAGGTTTGTCATGTCCATCGCTACCGAACGTACCGCCGAACACCTCCACCCAGTGATCCCCAAGACCATGCAGGCCGTGGTCTGCCATGGCCCGGAAGACTATCGCCTGGAAACCGTCGATGTACCGACGCCAGGCCCCGACGAGATCCTGACCAAGGTCGAGCTGTGCGGCATCTGCATGGGCGATATCAAGACCTATCGCGGCGCGCCGTCGTTCTGGGGCGACGCCGAGCAGCCGCGCTACGTCAAGCCGCCGATGATTCCCGGGCATGAGTTTGTGTGCCGCGTGGTCGCCCTGGGCCCAGGCGCTGAAAAGCGCGGGGTGAAGGTCGGCGACCGGGTGATTTCCGAGCAGATCGTGCCCTGCTGGGGCTGCCGTTTCTGCAACCACGGCCAGTACTGGATGTGCCAGAAGCACGACCTCTATGGCTTCCAGAACAACGTACAGGGCGCCATGGCCCAGTACATGATTTTCACCAAGGAAGGCATCATCCACCAGGTGCCGGACTCCATCGCGCCGGACGAAGCGATCCTGATCGAGCCGCTGGCCTGCTCGCTGCACGCGGCGGAACGGGCCAATGTGGATTTCGACGATGTGGTGGTCGTGGCCGGCGCCGGCACCCTCGGCCTGGGGATCATCGGCGCGGTGCGCATGCGCAACCCCAAACGCCTGATCGTGCTCGACATGAAACCCGAACGCGCCGAACTGGCCCTGCGCATGGGCGCCGACGAAGTCTGGAACCCGGCCGAAGTTGATGTACTGGCGAAAATCCGCGAAATCACCGACGGCTATGGCTGCGATATCTATATCGAAGCCACCGGGCACCACAAAGCGGTGAACCAGGGCCTGGCGATGCTGCGCAAGCTGGGGCGTTTCGTCGAATTCAGCGTGTTCAACGACGAGGCCACGGTAGATTGGTCGATCATCGGCGACCGCAAGGAGCTGGACGTACTCGGCTCGCACCTGGGCCCGTACATGTACCCACGGGCCATCGACTTTATCGGCAAGCGCAAAATCGACATGCGCGACGTGGTGACCCACAAGTTTGCGCTGGCGGATTTCAAGGAGGCGTTTGCGGTAATGGAGCGCGGGGACAAGTCCTTGAAGGTCGTGCTCGAGCCCTGAACCCAACACATATCCAAATGTGGAAGCGGGCCTGCCCGCTCCCACACTTGAACGACTGCGCCCAAGACAACAAGAACAGGAACCCGCGTTATGAATCGAGTCATCAACGATCCGGACCAAGTGGTCGAGGACATGCTGCGCGGCATTCTGGTCGCCCATCCCGAGCTGCGCCAATGCGACAGCAACCCCCGCGTGATCAGCAAGGCCAAGCCCTCCGGCCCAGGCCGCGTGGGCATCGTCACCGGCGGCGGTTCCGGCCATGAGCCGGCGTTTCTCGGCTACGTCGGCCCCGGCCTGGTGGACGCGGTGGCCGTCGGCGAAATTTTCTCGTCGCCCACCGCCAAGAGTTTCTTCGACGCGTTTCGTGTCGCCGATCACGGCGCCGGCGTGGCCTGTCTGTACGGCAACTATGCCGGCGACAATATGAACGTGAAGCTGGCGATGAAAATGGCCGCCAGCAAGGACATGCAGATCCGCACCGTGGTCGCCAACGATGACGTGGCGTCGGCACCCAAGGCCGATATCGCCAAGCGCCGCGGGGTCGCCGGGGAAATCTTCATGTGGAAGATCGGCGGGGCCGCCGCCGCGCAGCACTATGACCTGGATGGAGTGATCCGCGTCGCACAGAAGGCGGTCGATCACTGCCGCTCCATCGGCATCGGCCTGACGCCCTGCACCATTGCCGCGGTGGGCAAGCCGAACTTCCAGATCCCGGACGGCCAGATGGAGTTGGGGATCGGCCACCACGGCGAACCCGGGATCGAGGTGATCCCGATCGAGTCTGCAGCGGCCATGGCTGAACGCATGCTGGCACCGATTCTCGCCGACCGCGATTTCAGCCAGGATGACAGCGTGGTGGTGCTGGTCTCGGGCCTGGGCGCGACGCCGGTGATGGAGCTGTACATCTTCTACGCCGAAGTCGAAAGCCAGCTCAAGGCCAAGGGCCTGAAGATCCATCGCTGCTACGTCGGCAACTACTTCACTTCCCTGGAAATGATGGGCGTGACCCTGACCCTGCTGGGCCTGGATGCCGAGCTGAAAACCCTGATCGACCAACCTTGCCGCTCCATCGGCATGACCCAGGCGGAATAGACCATGAGCCAGCATTTTTCTACCCACGACGGCAGTGCGATTGTCACCGACCTGGTCAGCGTGATCGTCGCCAACCGTGAATACCTCAGCGAAGTCGATGGCGCGATTGGCGATGGCGACCACGGCATCAACATGGCCAAGGGCTTCGCCCATTGCGGCCGCACCCTCGAAGGCCGGCAACTGACCCTGGCCGAGGCCCTGGATGAACTGACCCTGAGCCTGATGGAAGGCATCGGCGGCTCCATGGGCCCGCTGTATGGCAGCCTGTTTATCGGCATGGCCGATGAAGTGCGTGGCAGCGAAAATATCGACGCCGCGACCTTCGCCCATCTACTGCGCGGCGGCCTCACCTCCCTGCAGGACATCACCGAAGCCGGCGTCGGCGATAAGTGCCTGATGGACACCCTGATCCCGGCGGTGGAGGCGTTTGAGCAGGCACAGGCAGCGGGTGCGTCCTTCAGCGACGCCTTGGACACGATGAAAAGCGCCGCCTCCCAGGGCCGCGACTCGACCAAGGACCTGGTGGCCAAGATCGGCCGGGCCAGCCGTTTGGGCGAACGCTCGCTGGGGGTGCTGGATGCGGGGGCGGTGTCATGCTGCCTGATCCTCACGCAGCTGGCAGACTCGATACAGCCCCGCCTGACCCGGTAGGGGCTAGTTGCTACGGGGTGGGGCTGTGTTTGATGTGCTGGATATAACGCACCACCGCCGGGGCTTTTTCAAAGCGCCGGTAGATCAGCGACAGCCACGACGACGCATCGCTGCCCTGGAGGGTGCGGTAGTGCACACCCGGCAAGCTGACATGCCCCACCACCGACTCCGGCACCACCGCCACGCCCTGCCCCAGGGACACCAGGGCAATCACCGCCACCAGGCCTCCCGGCTGCGGCCCCAGGCGCGGGGCATACCCGCCTTGCGCGGCCACCTGCAAGGTGCCGCTGATTTGCTCGGGCAGGATGAAGGTCTCGTTCTGCAAATGCTCGCAGGTGATCGCCTTCAAGCCCAGCAGCCACGAGCCCTGTGGCAGCGCCAGGACAAAACCCTCACTGCCCAGGCGCAGCGCCTCCACGCCGTCGGGCAGGGTCATGGGTGAGCGAATGTAGCCAATGTCGTAGCGCCCTTCGGCCACCAGCCCCGGCAACAAGGCCATGGGGCTTTCCCGCACGCTGAGGCTGACATCGGCAAACTCCGCACAAAACCCCTGCACCTGGCGTTGCAACACGCCGGAATACACCGCCGACGCCACATAGCCCAACTCGATATGGCCGATCTCGCCACGCCCGGCGCGCTGAGCATTGCGCTGGGCGAACTCGAACTGGCGCACGGTGGCTTCAGCTTCACCCAGCAACGCGCTGCCCGCCTCGGTCAGGCTGACATCCCGCTGACGCCGGATAAACAGGCGGGTACCCAGGGCGCGCTCCATATCCTGGATCTGTCGGCTCAAGGTGGGTGGGGCAATATCCAGTTGCTCGGCGGCCCGCGTGAAGTTGCGGTGCCGGGCAACGGCCAGGAAGTAGCGGAAATGACGTATTTCCATTGCAGGATTAGCTCAAAGGTAATGATGTGCTTCGCCTCGGCTAACAGAATCACTGGGCGCCGACGATAAGCTCACAGGACATCCACAGTAGAGAGTCCACCTGATGCCCGTCAAATCCGTCTTGCCTGTTGCCTGTCAGGTAATCCTGCCATGAGCCGGGTCAGCCCCCGCCTTACCCTGTTGACCGCCTCCGGGGTCTGTTCGTTGATTGTCCTCGACACCAACATCGTCGCCGTGACCCTGCCGACCATTGCCCGCGACCTGGGCGCCAATTTCGCCGATATCGAATGGGTAGTCAGCGCCTATATGCTGGCATTCGCCGCCCTGCTGCTGCCAGCCGGGAGCATTGCCGACCGCTTCGGCCGCAAGAAAACCCTGGTGTGGGGCCTGGGGATTTTTATTCTCGCCTCCCTGGGCTGTGGCGCCGCGCCCAGCGTGCTGCTGCTGGATATCGCCCGCGCCGTGAAGGGTGTCGGTGCAGCGTTGCTGCTGACCTCAGCCCTGGCCTCCATCGGCCATGCCTTTCACGATGACCTGGAACGGGCCAAGGCCTGGGCATTCTGGGGCGCCTGCATGGGCGTGGCGATGACCGCGGCGCCGACCCTTGGCGGCCTGATTACCCACTACATGGGCTGGCGCTGGATTTTCTACCTCAACCTGCCGGTGGGCCTGGCCTTGCTCGCACTGGTCCTGCACGCCATCCCGGAATCGCGCGACAGCCAATCGGCGCGCCTCGACCCCTGGGGCAGCCTGACCTTCAGCGCCAGCCTGCTGTGCCTGATCTGGGGCCTGATCGAAGCCAATCGCATCGGCTGGGACAACCCGCTGACCTATGCGCGGCTGCTCGGCGGCGCGTTGCTGCTGGGCCTGTTTGTGTGGGTGGAGCGCTTGCAGCGCCGGCCCATGGTGGACCTGCAACTGTTCCAGTACCCACGGTTTATCGGGGCCTTGCTGGGGATGTTTGCCTATGCCGGGTGTGCCCAGGTGATGATGACGCTGCTGCCGTTCTACCTGCAAAACGGCCTGGGGTTTTCCGCGATTGCCTCGGGCTTGGGGATGTTGCCGTTTGCCCTGACCATGCTGATCTGCCCGCGGATCGGCGCACGCCTGGCCAGCCGCTTTGCCCCCGCGACCATGATGGCGGCCGGCCTGGCCCTGGTGGGCAGCGGCAACCTGCTCAGCGCCTGGGCGGTGAATGTCGGCGGTTATCTGCCGTTCGCCCTGGCGATTGCAGTGACTGGCGCCGGGGCCGGCCTGCTCAATGGCGACACCCAGAAAAACATCATGGCCTGCGTGCCAAGGGACCGCGCGGGCATGGCATCGGGCATGAGCACCACGATGCGTTTCAGCGCGATTATGTTGGCGATTGGGGTGTATGGCGCGCTATTGGCCAGTCATAGCGAGTATCTGCTGCAAACCAGCCTTGGTACGCAATGGCAGGCCCAGGTACCGGGGATTGCCTCGCGGGTGGTGGCCGGGGATATGCCAGCGGCCATGGCACTGCTGCCGGAGTCGGCGCAGGGATGGGTGCAACCCTTGGCGTGGCAAGCGTTTGTCGGCGGGTTTGCCAGGGTGTTGTGGGTGGCGGGGCTATTGGGGCTGCTGGGGGCGCTGGTGGTGGGCCTGCTGATGAGGCATCCGATTCCACTGCTGCAGGATCGACGCGATCCCCTGTAGGTGCCGGCTTGCCGGCGCCTACAGGGTGGGTGAGTTACCAGAAACGCTGTTGAGTCAGGCGGCTCCACCAGGTCAGCAGCACCCGGTCCACCGAGCCGCTGGCCGCCAGGCCCACCCGCTCCTGCAGGCTTTTACGCTCGGCATAGTGCAGGTGGAACAACTCGGCGGTCTTGGCCTTGGTGGCCAGGTATTCGTCACTGGTCTGCAGCGCGTCTACCAACTGCTTGTCCAGCGCCGCGACGCCCAACCAGACTTCGCCGGTAGCCACTTCATCAATCGCCAGTTGCGGGCGATAGCGCGACACGAAGTTCTTGAACAGTTGATGGGTGATATCCAGGTCTTCCTGGAACTTCTCCCGGCCCTTCTCGGTGTTTTCGCCAAACACCGTCAGGGTGCGCTTGTATTCGCCAGCGGTGAGTACTTCAAAGTCGATATCGTGCTTTTTCAGCAGGCGGTTGACGTTGGGCAACTGGGCCACCACGCCAATCGAGCCGAGGATGGCAAACGGTGCGCTGATGATCTTCTCGCCGATGCACGCCATCATGTAGCCGCCGCTGGCCGCGACCTTGTCGATGCACACCGTCAACGGCACGCCCGCCTCGCGGATCCGCGCCAATTGCGAGGACGCCAGGCCATAGCTGTGGACCATGCCACCGCCGCTTTCCAGGCGCAGTACCACTTCATCCTTGGGCGTGGCCAGGCTCAGCAGCGCAGTGATTTCGTGGCGCAGGCTGTCGGTGGCCGACGCCTTGATGTCCCCGTCAAAATCCAGCACAAACACCCGTGGCTTGGCTTCGGGGGTTTTCTTCTGTTTTTTCTCGGCCTTGCCCTGGGACTTGCGCAGGGCCTTGAGCTGATCCTTGTCGAGCAGGGTCTGCTCCAGGCGCTCGCGCAGGCCTTTGTAAAAGTCATTGAGCTTGCTGACCTGCAACTGCCCGGCATTCTTGCGCCGGCCCTTGCTGCGCAACGCCGCAAAACTGATCAGCACCACCAGGATGGCGACGACCAACGTGACGGTTTTAGCCAGAAAACTTGCATACTCAGCCAAAAACTCCATGGGACTCCTTACAGAAACGGTGCGCCAGGCGCGATTGCCCCAGCATACCGATGGGACGGCCGGTGAGCCAGAGCTGAAACCCCTTGAAACGGGCCTCTCAAGGCTCATGCTCGTGAAAGGATCCAACAAACACCGCTAAACCCTGTGGGAGCTGTCGAGCCTTGGCGAGGCTGCGATAGCGGTGGGCCAGGCAACATCTCTGCTGACAGTGCCGCTGCCATCGCAGCCTCGCCAAGGCTCGACAGCTCCCACACGGATATCGGCCTCTAACGGGCTTTTAAAACAAGCGTATGTTTTTTCATTGACAGCTTCCCGGCATCCTCATAACCTCGCCAGACTTTCAACGTACCGGGTGACGGACGTGGGCAGCATCTATTTGATTCGACATGGCCAGGCCTCCTTCGGTGCAGACGACTATGATGTCCTGTCGCCCGTGGGTGTGCAGCAGGCGCAGATACTGGGCAGCCATCTGGCAGACCTGGGCCTGACGTTCGACCGCTGTGTGTCGGGCGACCTGCGGCGCCAGCAGCACACGGCCAATGCCACGCTCGAGTCCATCGGCGCCCAGGGCTTGCCGGTGCCGCCCCTGGAAATCGACAGTGCCTTCAACGAATTCGACGCCGACGCGATCATCCGCGCCCTGCTTCCGGACCTGCTCGACAGCGAGCCCGAAGCCCTGGATATCCTGCGCAACGCCCAGCAAAACCGTGGCGAGTTCCAGCGTATCTTTGCCCTGATCATCGAACGCTGGCTGAGCGGCACCTACGACACCCCCGGCCTGGAAAGCTGGCTGGGGTTTGTCGAGCGCGTCCAGGGTGGCCTGCAGCGCCTGCTGGAGACTGCCGACAGTTCCCACAAGATCGCCGTATTTACTTCTGGCGGCACCATCACCGCCCTGCTCCACCTGATTACCCGCATACCTGCCACCCAGGCTTTCGAGCTGAACTGGCAGATTGTCAACACTTCGCTCAACCACTTGAAGTTCCGTGGACGCGAAGTGGCACTGGCTTCCTTCAACAGCCATACCCACTTGCAACTGTTGAAGGCGCCGCAGCTCATCACCTTCCGATGAATTGCGGCCAACCGTGACCCCAAGGTCACTGGCACCACCCATAAAAGGATCGAACCATGACTGACGTAGCTAAAGCCGTAGAAGCAATGAAAGCCAAATTCAACCCAGCCGCTGCCGACGGCCTGGACCTGGTGTTCGGTTTCCGTATCGACGAGAGCCAGAACTTCTCCCTGATCGTCAAGGACAACACCTGCGAACTGCAAGAAGGCGTGAACCCTGACGCCCAGGTAACTCTGGTGATGGACGCTGAAACCATGAAAGGTATCGTCAGCGGCGAAACCGACGGCATGCAGGCCTTCATGGGCGGCAAACTGCGCGCCGAAGGCGACATGATGCTGGCGATGAAACTGAGCGAACTGTTCCCAGCCTGATCCAGGGCAACCTGGGTTGACCAATCCCGCCTACCCAGGCGGGATTTTTGTGTGTGCCTGTGGCGCTCATTCATTTGCAGAATGAAGTCCAGAGGAATCTTCGTTTGCGCCCTCGGGCAGCGCCCAACAAAATCTGGCTTACGGCCCACACCACCGTTACCGCAGCCAGGAATTTTTCTATGCCTAACCCGCGTTTTATCAGCCCCGATGCCATCCGCAAAGACTTCTCCAAGGCCATGTCCGACATGTACCGCGAGGAAGTGCCGCTGTATGGCGCGCTGCTGGAGTTGGTGGCCGAAACCAATGCCCGGGTGCTGGCGAGCGATCCAGACCTGGCGCAGCAACTGCAGCACACCGGCGAAATCCAGCGCCTGGACATGGAGCGCCACGGCGCCATCCGCCTGGGCAGCGCCTATGAGCTGGCAACCATCAGCCGCCTGTTTGCAGTAATGGGCATGCACCCGGTGGGTTACTACGACCTCACCCCGGCCGGCGTGCCGGTGCATTCCACAGCCTTTCGCGCCGTGCATGAAAGCGCCTTGCAGACCAGCCCGTTCCGGGTCTTCACCTCGCTGCTGCGCCTGGAGCTGATCGAAAACCTTGAACTGCGGGCCTTTGCCGAATCAGCCCTGGCCAAGCGCTCCATCTTCACCCCACGGGCCCTGGCCCTGATCGAACAGGCCGAAGCCGACGGCGGCCTGAATGCCAGCGATGCCCAGGCCTTTATCCAGCAAGCCCTGGAAACCTTTCGCTGGCACCACACCGCCACGGTCAGCGCGGCCCAGTACCAGCAACTCAGCGACCAGCACCGGCTGATTGCCGACGTGGTGGCCTTCAAGGGCCCGCATATCAATCACCTGACCCCACGCACCCTGGACATCGACCGCGTACAAGCCGACATGCCCGGCAAAGGCATCACCCCCAAAGCCGTGATCGAAGGCCCACCCCGCCGCCAATGCCCGATCCTGCTACGCCAGACCAGTTTCAAGGCCCTCGACGAAGCCATTGCCTTTACCGATGCCAAGGGCAGCCACAGCGCACGCTTTGGCGAAATCGAACAACGTGGCGTGGCCCTGACGCCCAAGGGCCGGGCGCTCTATGACCAACTGCTCAACGCCGCGCGGGACGAACTGGGTGCCTTTCCCAATGAAGCCAACGCCCAGCGCTATACCGAACTGATGGCACAGCACTTCCAGGCCTTCCCGGATAACCATCGGGCCATGCGCGAGCAAGGTTTGGCGTACTTTCGCTACCGAGTGACCGACAAGGGCCGTGCCGCCGAGAAGGACGCGCCACAGAGTCTGGACGCGTTGATCGAGGCGGGTTACGTCGATATCGAACCGTTGGTGTATGAAGATTTTCTGCCGGTCAGCGCGGCGGGGATTTTCCAGTCGAACCTGGGCGATGCGGCGCAGAGTCACTACGCGGCCAACGCCAACCAGGCTGAGTTTGAACAGGCCCTGGGCCGCCAGACTCTTGATGAGTTGCAGCTGTATGCAGACACCCAGCAGCGCTCGATCGACGCCTGCCTGCAGGTGCTGCGCACCTAGAAAAAGAGTTCGCCCGACACCACAACGCATTCCATGCGCAGTCAACGTGCCCCAGGGTCGGGCGAACGGTTGGGATAATAGGCAGTGGCGGGGTTGTTGTCCTTGGGGCAATTCTGAACAAATATGGACCCTTCCCCCAGCGTTGGCTAATGCCCCTTGGTCTGCTCCAGTTGTTCGACGATTTTATCTTTGATCAACAGGCGTTTCTTCTTCAGGTTCTCCACATCATCGTCATTGGCACTTGCAGATTCAGCCTCCAGCACCTCCTTGTCGGCAACGTCATACTGGGTGAGCAATACATCCAACCGATGGTGGCTTGCCCGACGCTGCTGGACATCCTCCTTGCTCAACCCCAAATCCTGATAAAGATCATGTTTCACTGGCATGAAGTACCTCCGCAAGTTAATCAATGACTGGTCCACCTTGAAGCTAGCCCATCCAGGGGCCTCTTGTCATGCCCAAGGTCAATTCCCTTGGCCCAGCTCGCGTGCGAGGAAGGGGGCAGTGCGGCTGGTTTGGTTCTGGGCGAGGTGCTGGGGCGTGCCGCTGGCGACGACGTTGCCGCCCTGGTCGCCGGCGCCTGGGCCGATGTCGATGACCCAGTCGCTCTGGGCCACCACGCGCATTTCGTGTTCGACCACGATCACTGTGTGACCGGCATCCACCAGGTGGTTGAGTTGCAGCAGCAGGCGGTCGACATCACGGGGGTGCAGGCCGGTGGTGGGCTCGTCGAGGACATACAGGGTTGCGCCCCGTGCGGTACGTTGCAGTTCGGTGGCCAGTTTGATCCGCTGGGCCTCGCCACCGGACAGCTCGTTGGCCGGCTGGCCCAGGCGCAGGTAGCCCAGGCCGATGTCGCGCAGGACCCGCAGCGCGCGCAGCACGCTGGGTTGTTCGGCGAAGACGTCCACCGCCTGCTCAACGGTCAAGCCCAGCACCTGGGCAATGTTCAGGCCCTGCCAGGTAATCGCCAGGGTCTGGGGGTTGTAGCGCGCGCCGTGACAGGTCGGGCAAGGTGCGTAGACGCTGGGCATAAACAACAATTCGACGCTGACAAACCCCTCACCCTCGCACTTCGGGCAACGACCCTTGGCGACGTTGAAGGAGAACTGCCCGGCATCGTAGTGGTGTTTTTTCGCCGCTGGGGTGGCGGCGAACAGCTTGCGCACGTTATCGAACAGGCCAGTGTAGGTCGCGAGGTTGGAGCGCGGGGTGCGGCCGATGGGCTTCTGGTCCACCTGCACCAGGCGGCGGATCTGCTCCAGGCCCGCGCGGATGCGGCCACTGCTGGTTTGCGGCGCCGGGTCTTCGAGGTCGGGCTCGTCGTCGCTGACCACCACCCGACCCAGCCCCTCACCCACCAGGTCCAGCAGGGCCTGGCTGACCAGGCTGGATTTACCCGAGCCGGAAATCCCCGTCACAGCAGTAAAACAGCCCAGGGGAAAGTCCACGCTCACCTCGTCGAGGTTATTGCGGCTGACCCCTTCCAGGCTGAGCCAGCCGCTCGGCGCACGGCGCGAGGTGTTCAGCGGGCGCGGCTCGGCAAACAGGTATTCGCGGGTCTGTGACGCTGCAATCTGTGCCAGGCCTGCCGGTGGGCCGCTGTACAGCACCTGGCCACCCTGCTCGCCCGCCGCCGGGCCGACGTCGATCAACCAGTCGGCACGGCGCATGGTTTCCAGGTCGTGTTCCACCACAAACAGTGAATTGCCGGCGGCTTTCAGGCGCTCCAACGCCGTGAACAGGGCTTCGCCATCCGCCGGATGCAAGCCGGCCGACGGTTCGTCCAGCACATAGATCACGCCGAACAGTTGCGAGCCCAATTGCGTCGCCAGGCGCAAGCGCTGCAATTCGCCAGAGGACAGGGTTGGCGTGCTGCGCTCCAGGGACAGATAGCCCAGGCCCAGGTCGGTCAGGGTGCTGACCCGCTCCAGCAAATCCTGGGCGATGCGCTGGGCGGCCAGGCGTTTTTCCACCGAGAGTTTTACCCGGCCCTTGCCCTCGGCCACCGGGCGCAGGAGCTGCGCCAGTTGCAACAATGTCAGTTGCGACAGCTCGCCAATATCCACCCCGGCAAACTTCACCGACAACGCGGCCTTGGTCAGGCGCTTGCCCTCGCACAAGGGGCACGGGCTGCCTTGCATAAATTGCGCGACACGCTTTTTCATCAGCGCGCTCTGGGTGTGGGTGAAGGTATGCAGAATGTAGCGACGGGCGCCGCTGAAAGTCCCCTGGTAGCTGGGTTCGAGTTTGCGCTTGAGGGCGTCGCGGGTCTGCTCCGGGGTCAAGCCGGCATACACCGGCACCGTGGGCGTGTCCTCGGTGAAGAGGATCCAGTCGCGCTGTTTTTTCGGCAGCTCGCGCCAGGGGATATCGACGTCGTAGCCCAGGGTCACAAGGATGTCCCGCAGGTTTTGCCCCTGCCAGGCCAGCGGCCAGGCGGCGACCGCCCGCTGGCGGATGGTCAGGGACGGATCGGGCACCATCAGTGCCTCGGTCACTTCATACACGCGGCCCAGGCCGTGGCACTGCGGGCAGGCGCCCTGGGGCAGGTTCGGCGAAAAGTCTTCGGCATACAGCATCGGCTGCCCCGGCGGATAACTGCCGGCACGGGAATAGAGCATACGGATCAGGCTGGACAAGGTGGTCACGCTGCCCACCGACGAGCGCGTGCTCGGCGTGCCCCGCTGCTGTTGCAGGGCCACGGCCGGCGGCAGCCCCTCGATGGAATCCACATCCGGCACGCCCACCTGGTCAATCAGGCGCCGGGCATAAGGCGCGACCGACTCGAAGTAACGCCGCTGCGCCTCGGCGTACAACGTGGAAAACGCCAGGGATGATTTGCCCGACCCCGACACCCCGGTGAACACCACCAGAGCATCCCGTGGGATGTCCACATCGACATTGCGCAGGTTATGTTCCCGGGCGCCGCGCACCCGGACAAAACCGGGGCGCGCGGCCAGAAGATCAGTGGCAGGCGGCAAGTGGCGCGATGAAGTCATGGTCAACCTTATAAGAGTCAGCGGTCCAGGGGTGGATCCGGCAACAGGGGTAAACGTTCAATCGCAGTAGCTCACCTGCGTGGTCAATACCGAGCGTACCTGTCGCGCCAGTTCCTCGGGGCTGTAGGGCTTGCCCAGCAGATGAATGTCGTTGCCCAGCAGGTGGTCGCTGGAAAGAATGTCACGGGTATGCCCGGAGGTGAACAGTACTGCAATGGGCGGCTGTTGCGCCTTGGCCCAGGTGGCCAGGTCGGTACTTTTGATCCGCCCCGGCATGACCACATCGGTGAAGATCAGGTCCGGCCGCAAGCCGGTGCGCAGCATCAGCATGGCGTCATCGCCATCGGTGGCAGTGAGTACCGTGTAGCCGGCCTGTTGCAGCAGTTCCACCGCGGCGCCGCGGACGCCTTCGTTGTCCTCCACCACCAGGATGGTTTCCCGGCCGCCTTCCTGCTGCTCCACCTGGTCGGGCGCTTCCTGGCTTTCCGGCTCAAGGCTGTGGGGGAAGTACATCTGCACCAGGGTGCCCTGGCCTGGCTCGCTGCTGATCTGCACATGCCCGCCACTTTGCTTGACGAAGCCAAACACCATGCTCAAGCCCAGGCCGGTGCCGTGACCGTCAGGCTTGGTGGTAAAGAACGGCTCGAAGACCCGCTGCAGCACCGCCGGCGACATGCCGGCCCCCGTGTCGCTGACCGACAGGCGCACATATTCGCCGGGGGCAATCCCGTTGCGGCTGCCATCTTCGGGCGACAAAGTGATGTTTTCACCGGTGATGCGGATCACCCCCTCGCCCTTCATCGCATCCCGGGCGTTGATCGCCAGGTTGAGCACGGCGTTTTCCAGTTGATTGCGATCGACATGGATGCACCACGGGTCTTGCGGCAACTGCACATCAATCTGGATGGTTTCCCCCAGGGCCCGCTGCAGCAACTCACCCAGGCCTTCATAAATGCGCCGCGGGTTGAACACCGCCGGTGACAGTGGCTGGCGCCGGGCAAAGGCCAGCAGTTGCGAGGACAGCTTGGCACCGCGCTCGACGGCCGCCAGGGCAGCACCGACGCGCCGTTGGACCTGGGCGTTATCGCGCTCATGGCGGGCCAGCAGGTGCAGGTTGCCGGCAATCACCTGCAGCAGATTATTGAAGTCATGGGCCACGCCCCCCGTCAGCCCGCCAATGGCCTCGAGCTTTTGCGACTGGCGTAACTGCTCCTCGGCGGCCGAGCGCGCCTGGACTTCGGCGGCGACGCGCTGCTCCAGGTTATGGGTGAGCTTGAGCAGAGACTCTTCAGCGATCTTGCGCACATGGATATCAATGATCACCCCGGGAAAGCGCAACGGCTGGCCGCCCGCGTCCAGCTCGCAGCGCCCGCTGGCCAGTACCCACAGATAGCTGGCGTCCGGGCGTCGCACGCGAAACTCGACGTTATATGGCCCACCCGTCGCCAGGGTCTGGGCAATCAGGCGGTTGACCCGCGCCAGGTCGTCGGGGTGGATGGCCTGGGTGGCGACTGCAATGGAAACACCCCGCTCCACGTCGTCCATGGACAGGCCCAGGGTACGGGCGAAACGCTCGTCGCCCGAGAGGCGATCCGGCAGCACATCCCAGACAAACGACCCCAGCAACGCCCCGGCATTGAGGGCCAGTTGCAAGCGTTCGTCCGCCACCCGGTAAGCCCCCTCGGCTTCCTGGCGCAAACGCTCGGACAGCACATGCTCGGTGGTCTCCACAACGATCGCCAACACGCCGGCCGGATGCTGGTCGTCGCCGGCCACCGGGCTGTAATAGAGGTCCAGCCACAAATCCTCGGGGCGGCCATTGCGCAGCAGCATCAAGGCCTTGTTGCGATAGGACAAGGTGCCACCGGCCAGGCAGGTGTCCATGACATGCCGGTTGAACTCGGCCACTTCCGGCCAGCCCTGCTCGACCGGCACCCCCAGCAAAAACGGGTGGCGCCCGCCGGCAAACACCGAATAGCTGTCGTTGTAGATCATGTACCCGGCGCGGCCCCAGAGCATCACCATCGGCACTGGCGAAGCGAGGAGCATCTGCACCGCGCAGGTCAGGCTGGTGGACCAGGTATCAATGGGGCCCAGGTCAGTGGTGGACCAGTCAAAGGCACGAATCCTTTGGGCCATTTCACCGCCCCAACCGTCACAGCCGTAGGTATTGGATAGAAATTGCATGGATCAGCTCAGTGCAGAGAGAGGACAGTCGCCAATGTTGGAGCATAGCCGGGCGCGATGGTTTCACTGTGTAGAAGAACCATTGCAGGAGCCGGCCCCCACAGGAGGGACGATTAGGTCGGTGCGCCCTACCCGTCAGTGGAAATCCCGGCTACGCACGCTGATCCCCGCCAACAGCGGCGTCAGGTCGCTCAGGCGGCCGGCGATCAAATGGCGGACTTCGCCCACCGCCTCCCAGCGCCCATCCACCTTGAGCAGCCGTGAGCCCACCAGCACCTGGCGCTGACGCTCGGCCAGCTCACGCCAGACCACCACGTTGAGGTTGCCAAACTCATCTTCCAGGGTCACGAAGGTCACGCCACTGGCCGTGCCCGGGCGCTGGCGCCCGGTGACCAGGCCGGCAACGCTGACATTGCGTCCGTGCTCCACCGCCTGCAATTCCTGTGAACTGCGGCAGCGCCGCGCACGCAGTTGATCACGCAACAGCGCCAGGGGATGGGGCCCCAGGGTGGTGCCCACACTGGCATAGTCGGCATACAGGTCCTCACCGACACTGGGAGCCGGTAGTTGCACCGCCTCCTCCCGCGGGCTCGACACCCCGGCAAACAACCCCAACTGTTGCTCCACCCCGGCCACGTCCCAGCGTGCCCGGTGCCGGTGCCCGGCCAACTGGCGCAAGGCCCCGGCATCGGCCAGCAGTTCCTGGGCACGGCTGTCCAACTGGGCGCGCTCGCCCAGGTCGGCGATCCCGCAAAACCCAGCGGCCTGGCGGGCGGTTTCGATACGCCGGCCATCCTCTTCGCGAAAGCCGCTGATCATGCGCAAGCCCATGCGAATCGCCGGCTGCTGGCCGTCAATGGGTTCCAGGCTGCAATCCCAGTCACTGGCGGTCACGTCCACCGGGCGAATCTGCAAATGATGGCGACGCGCATCCTGCAGGATCTGATCCGGGCTGTAGAAGCCCATGGGCCAGCTGTTGATCAGGGCACAGGCGAACGCCGCCGGTTCATGGCATTTGAGCCAGCAACTGGCATAGGTCAGCAAGGCGAAACTGGCCGCATGGGACTCAGGAAAACCATAGCTGCCAAAGCCCTTGATCTGCTCGAACACCTGGGCGGCGAAGGTTTCGCTGTAACCGTTCTTGAGCATGCCGTCGCGCAGCCGCTGGCGATGGGGCTCCAGACCGCCATGGCGCTTCCAGGCGGCCATCGAGCGGCGCAACTGGTCAGCTTCGCCGGGTGTGTAGTGCGCCGCGACAATGGCGATCTGCATCACTTGCTCCTGGAACAGCGGGATACCCAGGGTGCGCTTGAGTACCGCCTCCAGCTCGGGCGATGGATAGGTCGTGGGCTCTTCCTTGTTCCGCCGGCGCAGGTACGGATGCACCATGCCGCCCTGGATCGGCCCTGGGCGCACGATGGCCACCTCGATCACCAGGTCATAGAACGTCTTGGGTTTGAGTCGGGGCAGCATGGACATTTGCGCCCGGGATTCGATCTGGAACACGCCGATGGTGTCGGCGCGGCTGATCATTGCGTAGGTCGCCGCATCCTCCGAGGGCACCGTCGCCAGCGTCAGGTCGAGGTGACGATGGCGGCGCAGCAGGTCAAAACAGCGGCGGATCGCGCTGAGCATACCGAGGGCGAGGATATCCACCTTGAGCAGGCCCACGGCGTCCAGGTCGTCCTTGTCCCACTGGATGATGGTGCGCTCGGCCATGGCGGCGTTTTCCACGGGCACCAGGGTGTCCAGCGGCTGCTCGGAAATCACGAAACCGCCGGGGTGCTGGGACAGGTGACGCGGGAAGCCGATCAGTTGCTGGGTCAGGCCCAACACCCGCCGCAATACCGGGCTGTCCGGGTCGAAACCGCCTTCGCGCAGGCGCTCCAATGGCGGCGCTTCATCGCTCCAGCGCCCACAGCAATCGGCCAGGGCATTGACCTGATCCGGTGGCAGGCCCAGGGCCTTGGCCACATCACGCACCGCGCCGGCACCGTGGTAGCTGCTGACTACTGCGGTCAAGGCCGCGCGGCGCCGGCCATAGCGCTGGAACACGTATTGCAGCACCTCTTCACGACGCTCGTGTTCGAAATCCACGTCGATGTCCGGTGGCTCGTTGCGTTCCCGGGACAGGAAGCGCTCGAACAGCATGTTCATGCGGCTGGGGTCGATTTCGGTGATGCCCAGGGCAAAGCACACTGCCGAGTTGGCCGCCGAGCCACGGCCCTGGCAGAGGATCGAACGGCTGCGGGCGAAGCGCACGATGTCGTGCACCGTCAAAAAGTAGCTTTCGTAGCCCAGCTCGCTGATCAACTCCAGCTCATTATTGATCTGCTCCAGAGTCTTGGCTGCTACCCCCTCGGGCCAGCGCCGGGCAATGCCTTCTTCGGTCAAGGCACGCAGCCAGGATTTTGGGCTCTGCCCTTCTGGCACCAGCTCCCTGGGGTATTGATAGCGCAACTGGCTCAGGTCGAAGCTGCAACGGCGGGCGATGTGCAGCGATTCTTCGAGCAAGTGCGCCGGGTACAACGCACCCAGGGCCTCCAGGCTGCGCAGGTGCCGCTCGCCATTGGGGTGCAGGCGCTGGCCAGCTTGCGCCACCGGCAGGTGGTGGCGGATCGCGGTCATGGTGTCCTGCAAGGCACGCCGGCTGCGCACATGCATATGCACATCGCCACAGGCCACGGCCGGCAGGTGCAGGTCGGCGGCCAGTTGCAGGCGTTGCGCCAGGCGGCGGGCATCGTCCTGGGCGCAATGCAGCTCTACCGCCAGCCATAGCCGCCCGCTGAAGGTTTCGCACAACCATTGGCCGTCGGCAGGTGTGTCGCCCTCCTCGGCCAGCCACAGCACCAGCAGCCCCGGTACCGGCTCGGCAAAGTCTTCGCGTAACAGGCGGTACTGGCCTTTTGCGGCACGGCGCCGGGCCTGGGTGATCAGTCGGCACAGGTGTTGGTAGCCCTGCAGGTTTTCCACCAGCAGCACCAGTTTCGGGCCGTTTTCCAGGCGCACCTCACTGCCGACGATCAACCCCAGCCCAACCTCCTTGGCCGCCTGCCAGGCCCGCACGATGCCGGCCAGGGTGCATTCGTCGGTGATTGCCAGGGCCTGATACCCCTGCTGTTTGGCGCGCTCGAACAACTCGCGGGCACTGGACGCGCCGCGCTGGAAGCTGAAGTTCGACAGGCAGTGCAGCTCGGCGTAGCCCTCCATCATGCAAACCAGCCTTGCAGCCACAGCCCGGCGCTGTCACCCACGGTGCGATAGGCCCAGCCTTGCTGCCCGCTGCGAGTGCGCACCAGGTAGTAATCGCGGCGGATATCCGCGCCATCCCACCAACCGGACTCGATGCGCTCCGGGCCCAGCAGGATCTGCAGGCCCTGCTCGGCGAGCAGAGTCGGTTCATGGAGCAGCCAGCCAGGGCGTTGCACCGGGCTCAAGGCCGGGCAGGCACGGCTGTCGGCGCCCGGCAGCCAGGCGCACTCGGGACGATGGTCGGCATGAAAACGCAAGCCCTGCACCGCCTCATCCCCCAGGCGCGCGCGCAGACGCTCGCGCAATTGCACCCAGGGCAGGGTTTGCTGCGGGCGCTCGTCGAACAGGTCCTGGCGCTGCGGTACAAACACCGGCAAGTCTTCGGCCAGCAGGCGCAGGCCACGCACCGGCGCCGCCACTTGCACCTGCTCCAGGCGGCCACGGGCCAGTTCAAACAGCATCGAGGGTTCGCGCTCGGCACTGAGCAGGCCCACCTGGATCACGCTGTCGGGCGCCTCGGCATGCTCCAGGTGCAGGGCAAAACGCTGCACGCCACTGTCGCGGCCACAAAGGAACGCCGCAAGGTCGCCGGTCAGGCGCCGCAAGGGAAACAGCAGCGCCTGGTGGGACTGCACATCGAAATTCAACTCGATGCGCAGATCAAAACGATCCGGCGGCTGATAAAAATCCAGGGCCAGTGGCCGTTGCCCGGTCAAGGCATCCAGGTGCTTGAGCACCCCCGCGTCGAAGCGCCTGGCCAGGGTATGCCGGGGCAACGCCTGCAGCTGGGCCAGGGTCCGCAGGCCCATGCGCGACAAGGCCGTGGCGGCTTGCGGGTCGAGGCCGACGCGATCAATCGGCATCGACCCAAGGGCGTGCTGTAAACCCTCGACATCGGCCACCGCCAGGCCATCGTAGGCATTGGCCAACACCCGCGCAGCGGCCGGGTTGGGGGCGGCGACGATACGGTGGCGAAAACCCAGGGCGGTCAGTTCCTCGCGCAAGCGTGCTTCCAGCAGCGGCCACGGCCCGAACAGGCCCAGGCTCGATTCGATTTCAAACAACAAGGCCCGCGGATAGAACACGCTGACCTGGGAACTGAAACGGTAGGCCCAGGCCGCGAGCAATTGCTGGCAGCGCTCGATATCCACCGGGTCGTATTCGACGCAGGTAAAAGCCTTGGTCAGGGCATGGGCCGCCGTCAGGGATTGGCCGGGCCGCAAGCCCAGGGCACGTGCAGCGGCATTGACGGTTTGCAACACCCGGCGTTGCGGCGGGCCGGCCAACAACGCCAAGGGTTGGTCGGGTTCGGGACGCTGACGCAAGACCCCGTCCAACGCCAATTGCGGGAAGACAATGCACACCCAGCGCATACCAACCTCAGTGCCCGCTGGCCAGGGCAATCGGCGCGGGATGGGCGAGGCCGCCCCGACACTTGAGCACCCGCACCTGGCTCGGTTCGACGACCAGGCGCAGGGCGGCCGGTGACGGGTTGATCGCCTCGCTCAGGGCCCGCCAGGCGAACGCCAGGGTCTGGCCGGTTTCGGCGGCCACCTGCAAACGGCGCAAGGCCCGGTCATCGGCCTTGTGCGGCCAGCACAGCACCGCGCCGCAACTGCCGGAGCGCAGGCATTGCTCGGCCGCCCACAAGGCATCGCGTTCATCGGCCTGGATCACCGAGAGCTGGCGCAGGTCCACCCCGGCGTTCTGCCAGGCGTGGGGGTATGGGGTATACGGCGGCGCCACCAGCACAATCCGCTCGCCGGCCGCCGACAGCCGCGCCAGGGTTGGCCAGACCAGTCGCAGCTCGCCCACCCCCTGCTGGGCCACAAGGATTTCACTCAAGGCCGCCTCCGGCCAGCCACCGCTGGGCAACACCGCATCCAGGGCCGCCAGCCCGGTGGGGTGCACACTGGCCGGCGGCGCGGCCGGCCGCCCCTTCCACACCCGCCCGCCATTGAACAGCGAGTCCAGCGCAACCACCGCGCCCATCAACCTTGCCTCACCAAGCCACAGAACACGCCTTCGATGGCCAAGTCCTGGTCGGCACGAACCACAATAGGTTGATAGGCAGGGTTGCGCGGCAACAGGCGCACACTGTGGCCCACTCGCTCGAAACGCTTGATGGTGACTTCGCCGTCCAGGCGCGCGACCACGATCTGCCCGTTCAGCGCCTCGGCACTGCGCCGCACGCCCACCAGGTCGCCATCGAGAATGCCGTCCTCGATCATCGAGTCCCCCTGGACCCGCAGCAGGTAATCCGGGACCCGGGCGAAGGTCGCCGGATCGAGCATCAGCCGCGTGTGCACTTCGGCGTCGGCGCCGATGGGCAGGCCAGCGGCCACGCGGCCCAGCACCGGGACCTCCAGCCACTCAGGCCGCGCCGGTTGATTGAGCAGGCGAATCCCCCGGGCCTGGTTCGGGTTGACCTCGATAAACCCGGCTTCGGTCAGCGCCAGCACGTGTTTGCGCGCCACACTGCGCGAAGCAAAACCAAAGGCCTCGGCGATCTCGGCGAGGCTGGGGGGCTGACCTTGCTTCGCGATACGTTCGCGGATGAAGTTCAGGATGGCGGAACGGCGGGGAGTGAGAGTCGTCATGGAGTACATTTGTACTCCTATGGGAAATTCCTGACAATAGCCGCCAGTCAGACCAACACCTTGCCGGCTCCGACAAGGGTGGGCGGCGTCAGGGCTTGCGCTGCAACACCCGATCCATGATGCGGTCGGTCTTCAAGGCCTCGATCGCCAGTGCCGGGTGCACACTCTCGCCGCGAATATGCGCGTTCATGCCCAGCACGTGGTGCCACTGGATATGGGGGTGATGGGCAATATGCAGGGTTTCGCTGACCTCGGCTGCAAGTTGCAACGGCTGCTCGTCGAACACGGAAAAACTGATGCGCCCTGTGCTGCCGATCAACTCGACCCGATCCTCGCGTCGGTCAGCCACAAAGTTCCAGCAGCCCATCCCCAGCGCGCCCGAGCTGAAGCTCCAGCAGGCGGTGACCGCATCTTCCGCCGCATAGCGCCCGGCCTGGCGCGCGGTATAACCCGTGACCTCGACAATATCCCCTGCCAGGTACTGGAACAGGTCGAAGCCATGGCTGGCGAGGTCGGCAAAATAACCACCGCCGGCAATCGCCGGATCGGTACGCCAGTTGCTCGCGTTGGTGTCCGTGGGCGATGGCGGCTTGCACAACGTCCAGTTCAGCTGCCGTAACTCGCCGATGCGCCCCTCTTGCAGCCAGGCACGCACCTGCTGGAAGCGCGGCAGGGAGCGGCGGTAATAGGAAACAAACAGATGCAGCCCGGCCCGCTCGAAGGTGCGCTGCATCAAGGCGCTCTGCTCGGCATTCAGCGCCATCGGCTTTTCGACACAGCAATGCTTGCCCGCCGCCGCCACCAGCAGGCTGTATTCCAGGTGGCTGTCGGGGGGCGTAGCGATGTACACCGCATCCACTTCGGGGTCATCAATCAGCGCCTGGGCATCTGTGTAAAACCGGGCAATCCCATGGCGTGCCGCATAATCGCGCACGGCTTCCTCACGGCGCCCCATCACGGCCACCAGGGCTGAGCCTGGCGCTTTGTAGAAAGCGGGTCCACTCTTGATTTCAGTAACACTGCCACAACCGATCATGCCCCAGCGGATGGTGCTCATATGACTTTCCTTCATCGGTACTTTTTCAGTCGGGCAGTATCAGCGTTTTCCTTCGCGGTCTCCAGCCTCCGCCCATAAAGACCCAGCATGACAATTGCATTACACTTTTATGACGATCATCTTGCGGGGGCACAGACGATGAAAATACGCGCAACGGTGATTTGCGAAAGTGAGGGGCACATTCTGTTCGTGCGCAAGGCCAGGTCGAAATGGGCATTGCCCGGTGGCAAGGTCGAGCGCGATGAGCGCCCAGTCGGCGCGGCCGAGCGGGAACTGCAAGAGGAAACCGGGCTGAACGTGGATGGTTTGCTGTATCTGCAGGAGTTGAAGGCCAGTGACACGCTGCATCACGTGTTTGAAGCCTCGGTGGTGAACATCGACCAGGCCCGGCCCTGCAATGAAATCACCGACTGCCAGTGGCATGCCTATAGTGCCCTGGAGCAACTGGACACCACCGACGCCACCAAGCGCATTGTCCGCTCGTTTCTGCGCCGGCTCTGACGCCTAGCCGAATGCCGCAAACCCACGGCGCCCGGCCTTGAGTTCGGTGCGCAGTTCGCCAATCAGGTTGGAGATGGCACGGATGCTGTCCAGACCCTGGGGCGACACGCCGGTCAACAGCAGTTCGACGCGACCGGACTCCGGTTCGAAGACTCGGATGGTCAAGAAACCCTGGGGGTTGACGCTACAGTCGCACGACAGCGGGACGAAACCGGACGCCATGATGCGGCTCAACTCAGCGATCGGAATCATCCTGGGCACCCTTGCTCGCACATGACGCGGTGGACGTGATCCATGCAGGGTAGATCAGGTTGTGCAACGCGTGTAGGCAATCCTACGAAAGTGTTAGCTACCCCACACTTTTCTGCGAAAGCGTTGGTGCACTGGCGCCAGAAAAACCACGGACGTTTATCTGCCAGGCAGGTATGAAGGTCAAATCGCGGACAAAAAAAATCCCAAGTAGCTGATGGAAACTTGGGATTTAAAAATGCATAAACCGTGGGAGGTGAACGCCCGGTCATAATAACCATCGAGACAACCTGTAACAAGTTGATTATTAGCCTTTCGTCGGATTGAAACAGCGCTAAGTCATTCAATAACCACACATTTTTCAGGGTTCGCGATATCTTTCGTGCCACTTTTTGGTGCAACTTCCAAACTTACCGGGTTAAAACCCTAATAACTATCAGGTTAATAACCGAGTATGTAGCGTGTCTATTTACGCGCCCGTTTGTAGCGCACGCACTCTTCATAAAAGCTCGAACGAACAGCCGTCGGTTTGAGCCGCGAGGGGCTGTCATAGGTCTGCTCGGTGATCCCCATGGCCATCATGCGCATCCAGGACTTGTCGAACTTGTACCGCTGGATTTTCTGCCGCGCGGCATACAGCGAAACACCGGCCAACTTCAGCTCCTGGGCCCTGGCCGCCGTGCCCGCGCCCCAACTGCACATGTACCGATCCCCTTCGCGCAGCGTCTTGCCCTGGGCCGCCGCCGCCCCGCTCGCCAGGGCCAAGGCAATCAGCGTGATTTTTACGTTACGCATTGGCATCCCACCTAACCACCTGAAAATAAAAGTGATTTTGGCGAAACATCGGCCAGTTGGGGGCCATTAAAATGCCTTCTCGATGCATCTGAGCGAAATAAAAAGGTCAGCTCGAAACGAACTGACCTGTTCCGATACTGCTATGCAGAACGGTTTTTCAACTTACCACTGATACGTCGCACTGGCCTGCACCGTCCGTTGCGAGCCGTACCAGCACCACGAGTACGAATAGCAGGACGCCACGTACTCTTTATCCGCCAGGTTGGTGGCGTTCAGCGCCAGGCGCAGGTTGTCGCCCTGGGTATTGATGTGCGGGATGTCGTAGTGCACCGACGCATCGAACAAGGTATAGCCCGGAACCTTCAGGGTGTTGGCGGTATCGCCCCAGGACGAGCCGACATACCGCGCGCCTGCGCCCACGCCGAAGCCTTTGAGGTTACCGTCATGCAAGGTGTAGTCGGCCCACACCGAGGCGGTGTGGCGCGGCACAGCATAGGTCGTGGTGCCCTGGGTCGGCACGGCCGGGCCGACGCCAATGTCGGTGATCGGCGCATAGCGCACGGTGCTGTTGGATTTGCTGATGCGGTTATCGAGGTAGGCATAGGCCGCCGTGATATCCAGGTTGTCGTTGAGACTGGCCTTGCCTTCGAGTTCAAAGCCACGGGAGCGCACTTCACCGTCCTGGACCTGGCAGCGACCATTGCCGCACAAGTGGGTTGGGTCCGGGTCCATGGTCGGTACGTTGTTCTGGCGCAGGTCGAAGATGGCCGCGGTGATAAAGCTGTTGCTGCCTGGAGGCTGGTACTTGATGCCGATTTCGTACTGTTTGCCTTCGGTGGGCTTGAACACCGAACCACCGTAGCCGGTGCCCGATTGCGGGGAGAAGGATTCGGAATAGCTGGCGTATGGCGCCAGGCCGTTATCGAAGAGGTAGACCACCCCCAGGCGGCCGGTGAAGGCTTTGCTGTCCAGGGAGGATTTGGTTTTCTTGCCGTCGGTCAAACTCAATGAGCTGTTATCCGTGCTGGCCCAGTCATAACGACCGCCCATCAACAGCACCCACTTATCCCACTTCGCCTGCTCCTGCAGGTACACGCCAGTCTGCTCGCTGCGCTGGGTCGCGTCGCTGGAAAATGCCGGGGTGGTGACCGGCGCGCCATATACCGGATCGAAAATATCCAGGTCCGGTCCCTTGCCGTAACCGGCCTTGGTATCGACGCTGGTGTTCTGGTAATCAAGCCCCATCAACAGCGTGTGCTGGACCGGGCCGGTGTCGAACTTGCCCTGCAACTGGTTATCCAGGTTGTAGGCATCCATGTCGACATCGGTGGCGATGGTCGAGCGGTTCAAGGTGCGGTAATCGGCCTGCAGGTTGCTGCTGTAGATACTGCGGTAGATCCCTTCGCTGCGCATATAGCGAGCGTTCTGGCGTACGGTCCAGACGTCGTCGAGGTGATGCTCGAAGGCATAACCGATGGAGTAATGCGCGCGGTCACTCTTCTCGAAGTTCTTCTCGCCGTCGTAGAAATCGACATCAATCTTGCGCCCCAGCGGGCTATGCAACACCGAGCCCCAGGCCGGCATCGAACCGTAGGAAGCGCCCTTGGGATCCTTCTGGAAATGCCCGAGCAGGGTCAGCGAGGTGTCCTCGTTCGGGCGCCAGGTGAAGGCAGAAGACAGGGATTGGCGGCGGGTCTCGGTGTGCTCGACCTGGCCGTCGGCATCATCGAACAAGCCGGCGACGCGGTAGGAGTACACCCCTTGCTCATCCAGCGGGCCGCTGAGATCGAAGGTGGTGCGCTTTTTGTTGAAGGTGCCGTACTCCACGCCCACTTCGTGAAAAGGCGTATCCAGCGGGCGCTTGGTGACCATATTGATCACGCCGCTGGGGCTGCCCTGGCCATACAACACCGAGGCCGGGCCGCGCAGGACCTCCACGCGCTCCAGGTCGAAGGCATCCTTTTGCGGCGAGGCATCGCGGCTCGACGCCACGCGCAGGCCGTCGAGGTAAGTCACCGGCGAGAAGCCGCGAATGGTCAACTGGTCCAGGCGCGAGGCAGTGGCGCCACGGGTTTCCGGGACGACCGCGGCGCTGTAGCGCAGGATCTGGTTGAGGCTCTCGGCATTCTGCGCGCGCATCTGGTCTTTGGTGACCACCGAGATCGACTGTGGGGTCTCGATCAGCGCGGTGTCGGTCTTGGTACCGGACAGGCTGCGCGTGGCTACATAGCCGGACACCGGGCCGATGGGGCTTTCACTTTGAGCGGCGCCGCTGATGGTGGTGGCTTGCAACTCCACCGAGCCATCCGCCTGGGGGATCGGCTCGATGCGATAGCGCTGGGCAGACAGCGCCTGGGCCCGCAAACCGCTGCCCGCCAGCAACTGGGCGAGTGCCGCGTCGCTGCTCAACTGCCCGTTCAAACCGCTGCTGCGCTTGCCGCGGGTCAAGGCCGGATCAAAGGCCAGGACCAGCCCGGCCTGTTCGGCAAAGCGGTTGAGGGCCTGGCTCAGGTCACCGGCAGGGATCGAGAAATGGCTGCTTTCATCAGCCCATGCGGTGTGAATGGTCAGGGGCACAGCGGCAAAAGCCATCGCCACTGACAGCGCCAGCGGGTGCAACGGACGAGCAAAGCGTGACATGAGAGGTCCTGGAAAAGAGGGTTCTATATTCCATGACGGCCATGTCGGGAAATCGGGTATGAATGAGACCGGTTTTTATTTGAACGGGTGTCTTCAGGCAGATCAGAGGGGTTTGATCACCACCAGCAGGTCGGTGAAATGCTCCACTTTGATCGGCAGGTTATCCGCCAGGGTCGCCAGCGCTGCATCGCTGTCATCGAGCTTGAACACCCCTGACACGCGCATGCTTTGCAACGCCTGAGGATCAAAACGCACCACGCCATGGCGATAGCTGGCCAGGGTTTGCAGGACCTCGCTCAACGGCCGGTCATCCACCGTGAGCAAGCCCCGGGTCCAGGCCGCCGGGTCGCCGCTGCCGACCGCTTGCGCCGGCTGGGCGTGGCCCTGCTTGAGGATCGCGCGCTGGCCTGCCGTGACCTTCACCGCCTCGCTGTGATTGCCTTTGGCGGCCACCGTTGATTCGATCACCGTGACCACGGTCGAGCCATCCACCGCACGCTGGACCAGGAAACGCGTGCCCAACGCGGTCGCCGTGCCCTGGTCGGTGCGCACCACAAATGGCCGCTGCGCATCCTTGGCCACCTCGACCCACATCTCGCCCTTGAGCAACTCGATTACACGCTGCTGGCCGTCGAATTTCACGTCCAGTGCCGAGTTGCTGTTGAGCTGCACCCGGCTGCCATCGGCCAGGACCACTTGGCTCCGTTCGCCGACGCCGGTACGTTGGTCGGCCATCCACAGTGGCAGTTGCTCGACGCTCGCCCAGCCGAGCACCAACACACCCAACAGCCCCAGGACCTGCCCGCCGCGCACGGCGTACCCGGGCTTGCGTGGGATGAAGGCTTGATTCAATGCCAGCCGTGCCGGTTCGGCAGGCAGTTCATCGAGGCTGCCCCACAATGCCCCCATGCGCTCGAAAGCCACCCGATGGCGTGGGTCAGCCTCACACCACTCTTCAAATGCCTGGCGGTCAGCGGCGCTGACTTTCTCATCATTGAGCAGCGCCAACCATTGCGCTGCCTCGCTGACAATCTGTTCGGCGGACATCAAAGCGGATCCGCGCCATGCAGCGTCTGGTAGCAATGCACCAGCGCGCTGGAGATGTAGTTTTTTACTGTGCTGGAGGAGACCTGGAGCTGGGCCGCGATTTCACTGTAGGTCAGGCCGTCCAGGCGACTGAGCAGAAACGCTTCGCGGGCCTTGTCCGGCAGGCCGGCGAGCATCAGCGCAATGCGTTCCAGGGCCTGCAGCGCGACATGAATGGTCGCCGGATCGGGCATGCCAGCGTCTTCGTACTGGATCGCCAGGGCTTGCATATAGGCTTTCTCGATCTTGCGTCGCCGCGCACCGTCAATCAGCAAGCGCCCGGCAGTGGTCGCGAGAAATGCCCGAGGCTCCTGAATATTGTGGGGCTCGGCCAGCAGCAACACCCGCACGAATGCATCCTGGGCCAGGTCCGCCGCATGCTGCGAACAGCCGAGTTTCTTGCGCAACCAACCCTGCAACCAGGAATGGTGGTCGCTGTAGAGCGCGGTGAGTGTCTGCTGGCGGCGGGCTATATCACAATCGGCCACAGGAAAGTCATGCATGCGCAAAAGTTTCTCAAACAAGAAAGATTACCAATCGCGCAAACGATGACAGTAAAACGATGGCAGGGCAAGGGCTCGGCAACGAACCCCAGGCACATCCAGACCAGCTGTCCCCCACGGGTGCAGGAGGCCCGACTTATGGCGAGGGGTTCGCCGGCAATGGCCTGCTTAGCGCAAGCTCCAGGACACCCCGGCATACACGCCCATGCCATCGCCCGGCGTCGAGCGCGCCATATCCTTGCCATGATCGTCATAGCCCGGGGTCACGGTATTGGCATAGCGCTGGTTGGTCAGGTTGCGCAGGTCGACCCAGGCTTGCCAGTCGTGCTTCGGCGCGTCATAGCCAACGGTGGCGCCCAATAAGCCATAGGCTCGCGCGTAGTAGGAGTTGGCGTAGTCCACCGCCACCCGCGAGGAGTACTCGCCATTGAGGCTGCTGAAAAAGCCACTGGGATGGCCGTAGCGCACCTGCGCCTGGTAATAGTGCTTGGGGATACCGGGCAATGTGTTGTCGCCAAAGCGCGGGTCGTCGCGGTAGTGGAAGTTGCTGTAGGTGTAGGCCTGGCGCAGGGCCAGGCGGCCAGTGTTGCCGCCCTCCCACAACGGGCTGGTGAGGCTCAGTTCCAGGCCTTGGTGAATGGTCGGGCTGGCGTTGGATTCGGCGACCACCTGCGACAGGTTGGGCGTAGCCGCCTGGGTCTCGACGCTGAGCAACTCATGGCGCACCAGCGAGTGATACAGCGCCAGATCCCATTGGCCGAACCAGGCTTCGCCGCGTCCGCCCACTTCCAGGGTGGTGGCGGTCTGGTTTTGCAGCTTAACGCCTTCGCGGGCCAAGCCTGAAGCCGGATTATTAACATCTTCGGCAAAGAACTTGTTGGAACCCCAGATCATCGACCAGGCATGCGGCGGTTCCACCGAGCGGCTCAGGTTGCCATACACCTGCAATTGCGGGTTGAAGTCATAGCGCAGGCCCACGCGCGGGGCATAGTCCCAGGCATGAGTGCTCAAGGGGGCATGGGTCTCGGGATAGGTGACTTCGGTTTCGCGACGGGTATAGATCGCCGCCAGCCCGGTGGTCAGCCACAGATCGGGCAGCAGCTCCAGGTCGTTGCTCACGTGCAGCACCGTATCCGACCCCAGGTAGCTGTAGTCACGGGTCTTGGTGCCCGGGGCGAAGGTGGCGGTGGTACCGGTAGGCACCCGCACGTACTCCGACACACCGTTATTGGGCAGGCCCTGGGTGGTGCGCAGGCCGACCGTGGTCTTGCTGTCGCGTCCCAGCAGGGTGTCCTGGCGGATGTAGTTCAAGGTGCCGCTGATATCGGTATACGCCACCTTGAGCCGGTTGGTGCCTTCGCGCAGGTCCATGGGGTAGTCGTGGTACACCAGCCCCGCTTCGATGCGGGAGTTATCGTCCAACTGCAGCGTGGTCTTGTTGGCGATCCAGGTAGAACCCGGCTGCAAGCGCTTGGAGTCGCGCGTCAAATTGAGCGCATTGGCCGCACGCGGGCTGTGCTCGATCTGCTGGCGCGTGAGTTTGCCGGGGCTGTCGTTGGCGGTTTCGCGGTAACGCAAATAGAAGCGGGTTTCCAGGTCCGGGTTGAACCGGTAGCCGAAGTTGGCCGCCACGCCCTTGCCACTGCCGGCGCTTTGTTGCTGGAAGCCATCGTAGTCAGTGTCGGTCAGGCTGATGTAATAGTCGGCATCGCCCAGCACTTGCCCGGAGCTGATTTCCCGCTGGGCATACCCGTGGCTGCCGGCCTCGTAGCGCACGCGCAACTTGGGCGCATCGTAGCCGGTGCGGGTGACATAGTTGACCGCCCCGCCCAGGGCCAGTGCGCCCCGGTCGAAACCGTTGGCACCGCGCAGCACTTCGACGCGGCTGAGCCACAGCGGGTCCTTGAGTTCATAAGGCGTGCCGCCGGGGCCGGTGAGTGGCAGGCCGTCGATGGTTTCATACAGGCCGGACGCATGGCTGCCGGGGCCACGGTTGATGCCCGAGCCGCGAATGGAGATTTTCACCCCTTCGTTATTCGCCGCCTTGGCATAGATGCCGGCCTGGTACTTGAACACGTCTTCATTGCTGCTGACCCGCCCCTGCTCGACGCTGGCCATGTCAACGTAGTTGGTCCCACCGGGTACCTGCTTGAGTTGCGCCTGGGCCGCTTCGCCTTCGCTCAGTTCGGTGCTGGTGACTTGCAGCGGCGCCAACTGCAGCGCCTCCTCGGCCTGGGCCAGGTGACTGAACGTCAGGGCAGCCCCCAAGCCAAGCCAGCGCGGGGAAAGAACAAGCAGAGGTTGTCGCAGGCGCATGGGCCGTATCCTTGAAGAGGTCTGCGGTTGGAAGCCGCGGATCATACGCAGGTCACGCACAAACCTCGTCGATTAGGCTAATGTGCTGGCCCTGAGCGCCCCTTCACTCTTGAGGCCGAGCCTTTCATGCGCAATCTCACCTTCGCCAGCATCTGCCTGTTCTCTTCACTATTGGTCGGTTGCCAACAGCATCCACCGGCCAACGACCAACTGGATGCGGTGCTCTGGACCCAAACCTCCATCGAGCATGAGTTGATCTATCGCCAGGTGTTTGCCAACGCCACCCGCCAGCTCGACGTGGCCCTGGCCAGCAAGGACTGGGACGCCCTGCCCTTTGCCCCACGCAACCTCAGCGGCCTGCCGCCGGCGGTGATCGTCGATATCGACGAAACCCTGCTGGACAACGTGCCACTCAACGCGCGGGACATCATCAACAACCAGGTCTACTCCTATGATCGCTGGAACACCTGGGTCGACCAGGCCAAGGCCAAGGCCCTGCCCGGCGCCATGGCGTTTGTGCAGGCGGCGCAGCAACGCGGGATCAAAGTGTATTACCTGACCAACCGCGAACACAGCCAGGTCCAGGCCACGGTCGCTAACCTGCGCCTGCGTGGTTTCCCGGTGGACAGCAACCAACAAATACTGGCGGCCGCCACCCCGACCGGCCATTGCGAACAGGCCGGCTACGGCAAAAACTGCCGCCGCCAGTGGGTCGCCAGCCAGGCGCGGGTGCTGTTGATGGTCGGGGATTCCCTGGGGGATTTCGTCCAGGCCGAACACAACACCCTGGCCGCCCAACGCCGGGCGGTCGAGCCCTATGCAGGCTGGTTCGGCCAGCGCTGGTTCCTGCTGCCGAATCCCACCTACGGCAACTGGTACAGCGCACCCTACGCCGACCGCGAAGAGATTCCATTTGAGCAGAAGCGCTTTTTCAAGCGTGAGGCCCTTCAGTTGCAGCAATGAAGATCCAAGGTGGCAGCTGAAATGCAATCCTCCACCCCCTGAAGATCGAGGTGGGAGCTGTCGAGCCCCGGCGAGGCTGCGATGGCGGCAGCATTGCGGGGGTTGATGTTGGCTGAACTACCGCTATCGCAGGCAAGCCAGCTCCCACCTTGGATCCTCAGTACATTGAGTACCGGATGCATCCTGCAATGGCAGCTGAAACGCAATCCTCCAGACCCTGAAGATCGAGGTGGGAGCTGTCGAGCCCCGGCGAGGCTGCGATGCCGGCGGCATTGCTGGGATTGATGTTGGCTGACCCGCCGCTATCGCAGGCAAGCCAGCTCCCACCTTGGATCCTCAGTACATTGAGTACCGGATGCATCCTGCAATGGCAGCTGAAACGCAATCCTCCAAACCCTGAAGATCGAGGTGGGAGCTGTCGAGCCCCGGCGAGGCTGCGATGCCGGCGGCATTGCTGGGGTTGATGTTGGCTGAACTACCGCTATCGCAGGCAAGCCAGCTCCCACCTTGGATCCTCAGTACATTGAGTACCGGATGCATCCTGCAATGGCAGCTGAAACGCAATCCTCCAAACCCTGAAGATCGAGGTGGGAGCTGTCGAGCCCCAGCGAGGCTGCGATGGCGGCGGCATTGCTGGGATTGATGTTGGCTGACCCGCCGCTATCGCAGGCAAGCCAGCTCCCACCTTGGATCTTCAGTACATTGAGTACCGTATGCATCCTGCGGTGGCAGCTGAAATGCAATCTTCCAAACCCTGAAGATCGAGGTGGGAGCTGTCGAGCCCCGGCGAGGCTGCGATGGCGGCGGCATTGCTGGGGTTGATGTTGGCTGACCCACCGCTATCGCAGGCAAGCCAGCTCCCACCTTGGTTCCTCAGTACATTGAGTACCGGATGCATCCTGCAATGGCAGCTGAAACGCAATCCTCCACCCCCTGAAGATCGAGGTGGGAGCTGTCGAGCCCCAGCGAGGCTGCGATGGCGGCGGCATTGCTGGGATTGATGTTGGCTGACCCACCGCTATCGCTGGCAAGCCATCTGTCACATGGACTTGCGTCCACTCATTGGCTGGTGGCCTGCCGATACTGACGCGGCGTAAAGCCAGTCAATGCCTTGAACTGGCGGGTGAATGCACTGTGGTCGGTGTAGCCGCATTGCAGGGCCACTTCGGTGATCGGCAACTCGGTGTGCAACAGGCGATGGGCATGTTCCAGGCGCACTTTCTGGATCATCTGCCGGGGTGTCAGATGGAATACGCGCTTGCAGTAACGCTCCAGTTGCGCCACCGAGATGCCGGCGATGCGTGTCAGTTCGCCGAGGGTCACGCGCTGGTTGAAATGGGCGCGGATGTGTTCGTCCACCGCCGCCAGGCGCTGATAGGCCGGGTGGGTCTCGCTGGCGGATTGCAGGTCGACCGAAATCCCAGCCAAGCCGATGATCGCCCCCTCGCGGTTATACAACGGCCATTTGTGGGTCAGGCACCAACCGGGTTCGCGGCTGCCGTACAGGTGCAACTCCAGTTGGTCCTCCAGTACCAGGCCCTGTTCCAGTACGCGCCGATCCTGTTCGGTATAGCCCGGCCCCAACTGCGCGGGGAACACTTCGGCGCTGGTCTTGCCCAGTAACGGGCGCCGGTCTTTCAAGCCACAGCGCTGCACCAGGGTGTGGTTGGCCATGACATAGCGCGCCTGCACATCCTTTATAAACATCGTCGCATTGGGGATCACGTCGAGCATCGGCAACAGCATGGCCACGCCCGCCAGCAGCTGTTCGAGGCTGTGGGGGCGCTGCTCATCGCCCTGGCACAGGGTTGCAAACGCGTTGTGCATCATGCCGCTCACCGCCTCGTTTATCGCCTCGCCGGGCCAGCAGATTGCCCGATGGCCGGGGCCCTGTCGAGCGCCGTTGCCCACCTGGCAATTGTGCTGAATTCGTCATTGATAGCCGCGCAAAACATCAATCGCCAGCGCGCCGATGGGTTCACTGTAGCGCCACTGCATGCCTATCCAATAACCCACAAGAAGGCGCCGCTATGTCAGCCCAAGGCAAGTTCAAGAAACAGCTGTCTCTGATCGACCTCACCTTTATCGGCCTGGGAGCCATCTTCGGTTCCGGTTGGTTGTTTGCCGCCAGTCACGTGTCGTCCATTGCCGGCCCCGCGGGGATTTTTTCCTGGTTGCTCGGCGGTTTTGCCGTGCTGTTGCTGGGCATTGTGTATTGCGAATTGGGCGCCGCCCTGCCCCGTGCCGGGGGCGTGGTGCGCTACCCGGTGTATTCCCACGGCCCGCTGCTGGGCTACCTGATGGGCTTTATCACGCTGATCGCGTTTTCCAGCCTGGTGGCGATTGAAGTGGTTGCCGCAAGGCAATATGCCGCCGCCTGGTTTCCCGAGTTGACCAAGGCTGGCTCCAGCGACCCCACCCCCCTCGGCTGGTTGGTGCAGTTCGGCCTGCTCTGCCTGTTTTTCGTGCTCAATTACCGCAGCGTCAAGACCTTCGCCATCGCCAATAACCTGGTCAGCATTTTCAAGTTCATCGTGCCGCTGCTGGTGATCGGCGTGCTGTTCACCTTCTTCAAACCGGCCAACTTCCACTCCCAGGGGTTCGCGCCGTTCGGCCTGTCGGGGATTGAAATGGCGGTGTCCGCCGGCGGGGTGATTTTTGCCTATCTGGGGCTGACGCCGATCATCTCGGTGGCCAGCGAAGTGAAAAACCCACAACGCACCATTCCCATTGCCCTGATCCTTTCGGTGCTGCTGTCCACGGCAATTTATGTGCTGCTGCAAGTGGCCTTCCTCGGCGGCGTGCCCACCGAAATGCTCGCCAATGGCTGGGCCGGCATCAGCAAGGAACTGGCCCTGCCCTATCGCGATATCGCCCTGGCCCTGGGCGTGGGCTGGCTGGCCTACCTGGTGGTGGCCGACGCGGTGATCTCCCCCAGCGGCTGCGGCAATATCTATATGAACGCCACGCCACGGGTGATCTATGGCTGGGCGCAGACCGGCACCTTCTTCAAGATTTTCACGCGTATTGATGAGAAATCCGGCATCCCGCGCCCGGCGTTGTGGCTGACCTTTGGCTTGTCGGTGTTCTGGACCCTGCCGTTCCCGTCCTGGGAAGCGCTGATCAATGTGGTGTCCGCCGCCCTGGTGTTGAGCTACGCCGTGGCCCCGGTGTGCGTGGCTGCGTTGCGACGCAATGCACCGGACATGCCGCGCCCGTTCCGGGTCAAGTGGATGAGTGTGCTGGGCCCGCTGTCGTTCATCATCGCCGCGCTGATCGTCTACTGGTCGGGCTGGAACACCGTGTCCTGGCTGCTGGGCCTGCAAATCGTGATGTTTGTGGTGTACCTGCTGTGCCGCCGCCTGGTGCCGACCCAGCACCTGAGCATCGCCCAGCAAGTGCGCTCCAGCGCGTGGCTGATCGGCTTCTACGCCGTGACCATGGTGCTGTCGAAACTCGGTAGTTTCGGCGGCCTGGGCGTGCTCAGCCATCCCTTCGACACCCTGGTCGTCGCCGCCTGCGCCATGGGCATCTACTACTGGGGTGCGGCCACCGGCGTGCCGGCGCACTTGGTAGAACTGGAACACGAAGACGACGAAAGCGAAGCCGTGCTGCCCACTACCGGCATGCACCCGGCGAACGCGTAATTGGCCAATCACCAAGGAATAGCTGGATGAAACGACTGCATGTGATTGACTCCCACACCGGCGGCGAACCGACGCGCCTGATCATCAATGGCTTCCCGCAACTGGCCGGCCAGACCATCGCCGAGCAGCTCGAGAGCCTGCGCACTGAGCACGACCCATGGCGCCGCGCCTGCCTGCTGGAGCCCCGTGGCAACGATGTACTGGTCGGCGCTCTGTACTGCGAGCCGGTCTCGCCGGGGGCCACCTGCGGGGTGATTTTTTTCAACAACGCCGGCTACCTCGGCATGTGTGGCCACGGCACCATCGGCCTGATTGCCTCGTTGCACTACTTGGGCCGCATCGCGCCAGGGGTGCACAGCATCGACACGCCGGTGGGCCAAGTCAGCGCCACCCTGCATGAGGACGGCGCGGTCACCCTGCGCAACGTGCCCGCCTATCGCTATCGCCAGCAGGTGCCCGTGGATGTACCGGGGCATGGCCGGATCTACGGCGATATCGCCTGGGGCGGCAACTGGTTTTTCCTGGTGTCCGAGCACGGCCAGGATTTGCACATGGCCAATGTCGAGGTCCTTACCGACTTCACCTGGGCCATGCTCAAGGCCCTCGAAGCCCAAGGCATCCATGGCGCAGACGGCGCGTTGATCGACCATATCGAACTGTTCGCCGATGACGACCAGGCCGACAGCCGCAACTTCGTCATGTGCCCCGGCAAGGCCTACGACCGCTCGCCCTGCGGCACGGGTACCAGCGCCAAGCTGGCGTGCCTGGCCGCCGATGGAAAGCTTCAGGCCGGTGAGCCCTGGGTACAAGCCAGCATCACCGCCAGCCAATTCGAAGGCCGTTTTGAATGGGAGGGCGAACGCATCCGCCCCTTCATCACCGGCCGCGCCTATATGACCGCCGACAGCACCTTGCTGATCGACGAACAGGACCCCTTCGCCTGGGGCATTTGAGCACCCGGCAGCGTTACAACAGACCCTTCCAAGGAGATAGAACCATGAGCGATAACATTTTCACCGGCTGCATCCCTGCCCTGATGACCCCGTGCACCGCCGAGCGTCAGCCGGACTTCGACGCCCTGGTCGCCAAGGGCCGCGAACTGATCGACATCGGCATGAGCGCCGTGGTGTATTGCGGCTCCATGGGCGACTGGCCGTTGCTCACCGAAGCCCAGCGCCAGGAAGGCGTGGCGCGCCTGGTGGCTGCGGGCATCCCGACCATTGTCGGCACCGGGGCGGTCAACAGCCGTGAAGCAATATCCCATGCCGCCCACGCCGCCAAGGTCGGCGCCCACGGTTTGATGGTCATCCCACGGGTGCTGTCCCGTGGCGCTTCGGCCACTGCGCAAAAGGCCCACTTCGCGGCGATCCTCAGCGCCGCACCGAACCTGCCGTCGGTGATCTACAACAGCCCCTACTACGGCTTCGCCACCCGCGCAGACCTGTTCTTTGAACTGCGTCGCGAGTACCCGAACCTGATCGGCTTCAAGGAGTTCGGCGGCGGCGCCGACCTGCGCTATGCGGCCGAACACATCACTTCCAAAGACGATGACGTGACCCTGATGGTCGGTGTCGATACCCAGGTGGTGCACGGTTTCGTCAACTGCAACGCCACCGGCGCGATCACTGGCATCGGCAACGCCCTGCCACGGGAAGTCCTGCAACTGGTGGCCCTGAGTAAGAAGGCTGCCAAGGGCGATGCCAAGGCCCGGCGCCAGGCCCGGGAGCTGGAAGCGGCGCTGGCGGTGCTGTCGTCCTTCGATGAAGGCTGCGACCTGGTGCTCTATTACAAGCACCTGATGGTGCTCAATGGCGACCTGGAATACAGCCTGCACTTCAACGACAGCGATGTGCTCAGCGATGCCCAACGCCGGTATGCCGAGCACCAGTACGCGCTGTTCCGCCAGTGGTACGCCAACTGGTCGGCAGAACAGAACGTCGACTGACTGCTCGTACGCCGCTGCTACACAGCGGCGTCCCTTCTTTTTTCAGGAACAGGCCATGACTCTGACAGGCAATATGCTGATCGGTCAGCACTCCATTCCCGGCACCCGCACAGCCATCCGTGCGATCAACCCAGCCACCGATGCTGCGCTGGAGCCGGCCTATCCCGGCGGTTCCACCGAGCAGGTGGCCCAGGCTTGCGCGTTGGCGTGGTCAGCCTTCGACAGCTACCGCGAGACATCCCTGGCGGCGCGTGCTGAATTCCTCGAAACCATCGCCAGCGAAATCGAAGCCCTCGGCGATGAACTGATCGAGCGTGCCGTGGCCGAAACCGGCTTGCCCCACGCGCGGATTCAGGGCGAACGGGGCCGCACCTGCCAGCAACTGCGCACCTTCGCCCGCACCGTACGCGCTGGCGAATGGCTGGACGTGCGGGTCGATGGCGCCCAACCAGGCCGCCAGCCCCTGCCCCGTGCCGACCTGCGCCAACGCCAGGTGCCGCTGGGCCCGGTGGCCGTATTCGGCGCCAGTAACTTCCCGCTGGCGTTCTCGGTGGCCGGCGGTGATACCGCTTCAGCCCTCGCCGCCGGTTGCCCGGTGATCGTCAAGGCCCACGGCGCCCACCCCGGCACCAGCGAACTGGTGGCCCGCGCGCTGGCACGTGCCGTGAAGCAGTGTGGTCTGCCCGAGGGCGTGTTTTCCCTGCTGTACGGTTCCGGACGCGAAGTGGGGATTGCCCTGGTCAGCGACCCAAGGATCAAGGCAGTGGGATTCACCGGTTCGCAAAGTGGCGGTATCGCCTTGTGCCAGGCGGCCCAGGCACGGCCGGAGCCCATTCCGGTGTACGCGGAAATGAGCGCCATCAACCCGGTGTACCTGTTTCCGGGCGCCCTCAAGGCGCGCGGCGAAGCGCTGGCACAAGGGTTTGTTGCCTCATTGACCCAGGGCGCCGGGCAGTTCTGCACCAACCCCGGCCTGGTGATTGCGGTTCAAGGTCCGGAACTGCAGCAGTTTGTCAGCCTCGCCAGCGACTTGCTGCAACGCAGCCCGGCGCAGACCATGCTCACACCGGGCATCTTCCAGGCCTATGAGGCGGGCGTCAGCGCACTGGCTGAGCATGCCCACTGCCTGGCCTGCGGGTTGCCGGCGCAAGGGCCGAACCAATGCCAGGCGCAGCTGTTTACTACCCACGCGCAAGACTTCCTTACCAACCCGCATTTGCAGGCCGAAGTCTTCGGCGCCGCCTCGCTCCTGGTGCAGTGCGCCGACAACGCGCAAATGCGCCAAGTGACTGAGCACCTCGAAGGCCAGTTGACCGCCACCCTGCACCTGGATGAGGGCGATGTTGAACAGGCACGGGCATTGCTGCCGGCACTTGAGCGCAAGGCTGGCCGGCTGCTGGTCAACGGCTGGCCGACCGGGGTCGAGGTGTGTGATGCCATGGTGCATGGCGGGCCCTTCCCCGCGACCTCGGACTCGCGCTCGACCTCGGTCGGCACCGCCGCGATCCTGCGCTTCCTGCGGCCGGTGTGCTACCAGGACTTCCCCGACAGCCTGCTGCCCGACGCACTGAAACAAGGCAATCCGCTGCGGCTGCGACGCTTGCTCGACGGCCAGAGAGAAGCCTGATCATGCTCGACAATCGTCAACCCGAGATCGACATCGCGGTGGTCGGCGCCGGCATCATCGGCGTCGCCTGCGCGCTGCAACTGGCGCACCAGGGCCGGCGCGTGGTGGTCATCGACCAGCAGGAACCGGGGATGGGCGCCTCGTTCGGCAATGCCGGGCATTTGGCCACCGAACAGGTGTTCCCCATCGCCGACCTGTCGATCCTGATGCGCCTGCCCGCGATGCTCATGGATCCCATGGGGCCGCTGCGCCTGGACTGGAAATACCTGCCCCGTGCGCTGCCCTGGTTTGCTCGCCTCTTGTTAAACCTGCGCCCGGCAGCTTACCAGCGCACGGTCGCCGGCATCCGTGCCCTCAACGAAAGCAGCCTGGGCGCCTGGCAGCGCTTGTTGGCGAACATCGACCGGCCACAGTTGATGCGCGAGGACGGCTCGCTGCTGGTGTTCGAGCGTGCCGAATCGCGGCAAGCAATTGAGGGTTTGCAAGCGCGCATGACCCAGCAGAATGTGCCGGTGGACTGCTGGTCGGCCGACGCCGTGCAGCAGGCCGCACCGCAATTAAGCGAGCGGATCCAGGGGGGCTTGTTCTTTCCCCGCACCGGGCATTTCCTCGATCCGTATCGCGTGGTGTGCGAACTGGTCGAGGCCGCCAAGGCCAGCGGCGTGACCTTTCTCAAGCGCCAGGTCCGGGACGGCCAGCTTCAGGCCCAGGGCGTTGCACTGATCACCGACCAGGGCCGCTTGGCCGTACGCCAGGTGGTGATCGCCTGCGGCGCCCACTCGGCCAGGCTCACCCAGGCGCTGACCGGCAAAAAGGTGCCCCTGGACACCGAGCGCGGTTATCACCTGATGCTGCCCCATGAACAAGATCGCCTGCCCTTCGCCGTCACCTCACTGGAACGCAAGTTCATCATGACGCCCATGAGCGATGGGCTACGGCTGGCCGGCACCGTGGAATTCGCCGGCCTCGACCGCCCGCCAAACATGCAGCGCGCCTGGCAGTTGCACAGGCTCAGCCGCGGCCTGTTGCGTGACGAACTGAGCGCTGAGGACGCCACGCCGTGGATGGGCTTTCGGCCGTCGTTGCCGGACTCGCTGCCGATCATCGACCGGGTGTGCGACGGCAGAGTGTTGCTTGCTTTCGGGCATCAACATTTGGGGTTGACGCAAGCGGCCGTCACTGCCGAGCTGATCGCGCAGTGGGTATCGCCGATTTATGTGCCTCAGCCCCAGGGATTGCCGGCATTGGCGGCCTATCGGCTGGATCGGTTCTGACGCAGACCTAGCAGGAGCAATCACTGGTAAATAATCGTAAACGTCGCCGAGGCATTCGCCGGGCCGGGGGTTACCTTGCTCGCCGTCTGCAGGTAGCGGGCGCGCAAGGGGATCGTATAACTCCCCTCGTTGGGGCGCAGGGTGAGGCCGCTGCTTTGGTTGGTTCCAAGGATGACCGAGTTGCCGTTGCGGTTCTGCACCTGCACGCCAACCCCTGTGGCGGCGGGCGCACTGCCCGTGGCGCCAGGGTCGAGGCTCAGTACACCGTTATTCGTGTTGATCGCCGTACGCGCGGGGTCGATGCGGTACTGCAGGGTGTTACGCACCAGAGAGCCACTGCCGATGTTCGTACCAGAAGGAAAATTTCCACTTTGCGATGACCAGGCCGGCCCCGTTGTCGTATAGATCCCGTTGAACGCCGGGCAGTCATTCAAAGCGATGGAAAAATCCGTCCAGCCCGTGCTGCTGTTGAGCCCGGTGAACTTGGAGGTCAGATGAGAGCCCATGGGCACCGAGACATCCGGTGTACGGCAGGTACTCGAGACAATCTGGATATTGCCGGAGATCCCCATACTGAAGCCGCGCATTCTCGCATCGCCGAGGTTGCCGTACAGACTGACGACCGGCAACGTATTGCCCACCAATACACCAGGCGTTACATCGCCCAGTTTGATCAAGATCAGCTCAAAGTTCGAAGGCCCGTCAAATGGGACCACACACCTGTAGCCAGATGTGCATGTGGTCCATGCCTTGCCAGATTGCCTTGGCAGCAGGCCGCCCGAGCTGTTGAAGGCAACCCCCAGCCCCGGAATGCTGGTTCTATAGACCTTGTTGGCGTAGGTCCCGCTGGACACATTGGCCATGGGATAACGGGAGTCGACTGTCATCTCAGTCCACTGCTGATACGGGGCATAGAGGCATTCAAGCTTGGGCGCCTGGCCCGCAGCCATGCTGAAGCGCTGACGATATACCTCGGTACCCACCGGCAGATCGCGCCCGATAGTGATCGCCGAAATCTGCAATGGCATGGAGCCCACGGCCGGCTGGATACCCTCCATGTAGGTGCAAGTGACCGCCATGGCCGTCCCCGCCGCCGCCCACAATGCCGCGACGGCCAGGCCCGCCTTGATCAAAGCGCCAATGTTCATAACTGTACCTTTTGAAGAATGTTGGGCTGCACGCTGCCAGCGACTTGCTTACCGGCCGCACAAACCGCGTCTACCTGTTGCAATTGCTGCCCTTCGCCGGGGCCCGCCGGGATGACCAGTGCGCACTGTTGATGGGTCTTGCTTCCCCAGTTGATCAGTAACTGACGGGTTTGCGGCTTGATCCGTGCGTAGAGCTGGCCACCCTGCCCGACCACGCCGACCGAGGTGCCGTCGATATCTGTCACGCCAGCACCAAAGGGCAGGCTGCTGCCATCGTCGAGGCGTACGTTGAGCAACACTGCGCGGCCCTGGTTGGTGGTGTACTTGAGGTGCACCACCGCACCGGCGCGCGGGGCCACCTGTTGGCTGGTTTCGCTGAGTTCGACGTCCAGCGAGCTACCAATAGGGTCGATTGCCACTTCGTTCAACTCATATGGCCGCAGGTACGGAACCACGGCATTGCCGCGGCTGTCGAGCTTGAGGCCAGGGTAGCCGGACACCTTGGCCCCCTGCGCACCCGGGGCACTGACCACCGCCATGGTTTCACCGCGATAAGGAGTCATGGTCACCCCATCGGCATGCGCCACCACGCTGCCGCTCGCGCCCACCGAGGCGCTGGTGTAGCCATCACCGCGTCCCAGGGCAGCGCTGAGCATGGCGCGCGCGCCGGTGTATTGGCCATTGAGGGCCGCGCTCTTGCTGTTACTGGCACCGTCATGGCCGACCGTCGCGCCGTAGCCATATTGACGGTCCTCGCCAGCGGTGCCGCTGATGCCGGCCTGCTCGCTGTAGTTGCCTTGGGAGTCACGTCCTACCTGTGCGGTCATTTGCGGGCTGAAGCCTGGACCGCCAAATTCCAGAGGCATGCTCATGGTCAGCAAAAAGCTGTTTTCCATGTCCCCCAGGCCCATGCGGCTGCGGTTGGCGTTCACACTGAAGCTGATGCGATTGAACTGCTTGCTGTAGCTGAACTGGTACTGCAAATCACTGCCCGGCAGGTTCCAGTAGTTCTGCGCATAGCCGCTGATTGCCACTTGCCCCCACTCCCCCAGGCTCTGGTCGGCGGTGACCGAAAAGCGACTGCGCGGGCGCCCGAACATGCTGGTGTCCCACCCCGTTTTCTCGGCATCGAGCAGTTGCATGGCGTTACTGAAGTCCAGGTATTCGCTGGTAGAAAAACGATAAGCCGCAACGGTGAAGTTACTGCCCGTGCTGAGCACATTTTTGCTGTAGGACACCCGCATGCTCTGCCCTTTGGCGGCACCAGTGGCCAGGTCGGTCTGGGCGTGAGTCAAGTCGATGGCCATGGCACCGATCGGCGTGCCAAACGCCAGGCCGGTGAGCACGGCGGTGTAGTCATCGCTGGACTGCATCCCGGCAAATCCGGTGAACGTATTGTTCAGGCCATATTGCACAGTGCCTTGTAGCAGGCGCGATTGCTTGTCGACGTAGTTATTGCGGGTCTCGCCTGCGGTCAGGCTGAAGCGCGAGGTACCGGGGCGCAGCAACTGGCTGACCGAGGCATAGGGCACGATGAAGTTCTGCTCGGTGCCGTCGGCTTCCGCCACGCTGACACTGAGGTCGCCGCCATAGCCGGTTGAATACAGGTCATCAATCACAAATGCCCCGGGAGCCACGGTGGTTTCCAGCAGGATGTTGCCGGCCTGGCGAATGGTCACACGGGCGTTGGTGCGGGCAATCCCACGGATCACCGGGGCATAGCCGCGCATGGAGTCGGGCAGCATGCGGTCGTCACTGGCCAGTTGCACACCACGGTAGGACAGGGTGTCGAAGATCTCGCCGGAGGTGTTGGACTCACCCACCGTCAGTTGGCTTTTCAACGCGGTGATGTCGCGTTGCGCATAGGAGTCCAGGGCTTGGTAATTATTGCCCTGACGTGACTGCCAGCTCATCGACGCGTTGTGGCGCAGGCGCCAGTCACCCAGGTTGAGGCCGGTGTGCAGGCCCAGGAATGCCGAGTCAGAGTTGCCACTGCGGGTACGGTTACGGCTGCCATTGAAGCTGTAGCTGAGCATGCCTGCGGTCACGCCGCGATCCCACAGTTCCGGGCTGACGTATCCTCGGGCATTGCGCCGCAGCGCCGCCTGGGGAATGCTCAGGTCGAGGGCCTGGTTTTCCGGTGAAAAATTCGCGGTTGCACCCGGGATCAGACTGCCCACGGCGGCACAGCCCAGGCTGTCCAGCGCCAAAGTGCTTTCAGGCGCCAGCTTGCTCATCTCCACACCCTGACGCTCAAGCAAGCCACGCGTCATGCAGACCACCGGCTTACTGCCGTCGGCCTGGGCGTCGATGCGAATGTCCTGGCGGCTGTTCAACTGGCCGTTAAGCACTACGTCTGCACGGTATTGCCCGGGCATCACCGGGTTGCCGGTCTGGTAGGCGCCCAAGTCGAGATTGCGCGAGTCTTCAGGCAGGAACGCATCGTTGAACTGCACCTCTTGCGCCAGCGCACCCTGTATACCCCATGCACCAGGGGCGATGGCCAATACCCTGAGGATCAAGGCAGAGAGCGGATTCAAGGCGAAGCAAGGCCGCGCCCGCAGAGAAAGCCTGCAGCTGGAAGAGGTCGACATAAATGACTCGCGACTAAAAAACTTGAGGTTTAATCAGGGCTTGAGTGCTTTACGGGTCGGGATCAGTGCGCCGTAATCGTTGATAGCGCTGAACTCCACCTGAGCCCCCGCAGCCGGTCGGACCTTGAGCGTTGGGAGCACAAATTGGCGGGTTTCACCCGGAGCGATCATGCCGTCTTCACTGCGCTCACGCTGGGCGCCAGCCACCAGTTCCAACTCGATCAGCGAAACATGGAACGCCGACGGATTGAAGGCCTGCAAGGCCAAGCCTTGCCCATCGCGTGCGGGCACCAATTGCCACTGCACCTGCTCGATCGCCTCGCTGGCAGTGCCTGGCAAGCCGGTCGGGCGATAAAACAATTTGATCCGCGAACGGAATGCCATTTGCAGCGTATTGATATCTGCACCCGCCTCGGGCTTGGGTGGAATTTCCAATACGTTGAGCCAGAACACCGACTCTTTGTCCTGGGCCATGGGAGCCCCGGTAAACAACACCCGCAGGCTTTGGCCCTTGGTCGGATCGATGCGCGCCACCGGCGGTGAAAGCAGGAACGGCGCCTTGGAGCTGGTCGGAGTCGACTCGACGCTGCCGGTGTCGATCCACGACTGGATCAGCGCTGGCTGCGTGCCATTGTTGTTGAGTTTTACCGTGATTTCTTTCTGGTCCGCCGGGTAGAGCAGGCGAGTTCCGGTAATCACTACACCCCCGATAGCCTGGGAACACGTCAGTGTCACAAGGCTTGCCAGGAGCAATTGTCTGAGGGCAGATATGCAAGGCATTACGTAATCCCGTTGCTGCCTGGAAGCACGCCCTTTTGTCGCTGAACAGGGCGTGTGTCCATGAGCGGCGACTTACTGATAATTGATGGAGTAAGTCACGGAGCCAACTACGGTACCCGGAGTGGTCGGGGCTTGAGCGTAGTACTGGACAGCGTATGGCAGGATGGCGGCCTTGGAGGTTGCATCGATGGCAATACGGCTGGTGGAAGTGACCTGCGCAGTGTTGCCGGCCTTGATCGCGTTGCCATTGGTTGCGTCAACCAATTGCAGCTGAACCTGGGTGGCAGTACCGCTCACGTTCTTCAGGTTGCCGCTGGTTGCATCAACGCTGCCGCTCGACTCAAAGAATGCAGCAGCTGTTTTCAGCGCGGCAGAACAATCGCTCAGCTCGATATTGAAACCGGTCTGGCCTGCCACTTGGCCTTTTGCTCCCAGGGCAGCGGTAGAGACGGTTGGCAGCGTGACAGTCGACGGGCTCGCACCAGCCGCGCCGTTAACCGCAACCTTGCAGGTTTCGGCTTTCAGTTCGCCGTTGAAATCGATTTTGCCGTCTGAAGCCAGAGCAACGGTAGAGGCGGTGGCAGCGACCAGTACAGCGAGGGCGCGAGCTTTGTAATTCATGAGTAACTCCGAGAGAGCGATGTTCTACAGTAAGTTATAAAGCTTCCGTTTATCGGAGAGCTTCTGTGCTGTTGCGGGGCTGAGTTTAGGGAGCCCACATCGAACTCAATATAGGAGCGCTCTGAAAAACAATTGAGCACGGAAAATTCCCAACAATTAAAACCACTATAAAACTTACTGTCGCACTGCACTATTTAATGGAAAAACATTAGTAACCCGTCTATAGGAGCACTCCTAAAAACAGGCGCTGCAATGTTTATCAATGCAGAAGCAGCGAACAACCGGTGGCCGCCATCGAGTTTTATCGAGGCGGTGAGGCAGATGTTGCGGCAGGGCATGCAATTCGCGGCGATTGCCTCATTCCCAGATCAGCCTGTCCTGCTGTGAAGCCCCTACTCTACCTAGGCTCCGCAGGGAAGCCCGGCCCTGTGCTCAAGCAGGCTACGGGCATGGCCCGCAACCGCTTCTGCTGGCCAGTTCACTTCGTCCTGCAACAGCACTTCGATACGCTGCGCGGTGGCCGCGAAGTCCTCCCAGCCGACGTCCAACGCGGCAGTGCGCAGTCTGTGTAGCGCCTCCAGCGCCATGCCGCGATCGCGCAGGGCAAGTAGTTCTATGAGGCGGTTAAGTTCCTGGCGCACAGCCTCCGGCGACCCTGGAGTTTCCAGGTACTCTGCAACTTGCGGCGCCGGGGTTACTTCGCACCAGAGTTCAATCATCTGCTGCAACATGGCCTGTTGGACCGGTTTGCTCAGTACACCATCCATACCGGCATCGAAACAACGTTGCAGGTATTCATTCCCGCTAAATTGCGAGAGCGCGATGATCGGGCAATATGAGCGTTCCTGTTGGAGCTGCGACTCACGAAACGCGCTGACCATGCCCTCGGCGTCGCCCTCTGGCGAGTCACAGTCGATCAGCACCATATCGACCCGGTGCGCACTGAACAACGCCACCGCCTGGTCGGCATCAGCCGCCAGCAGCGCCGCGCAACCAAGGCTGTCGAGTTGTGCCTGCAACACTTGCCGACTGGGTAGCGAGTCGTCCACCACCAACACCTGCAAACCGTTAGCCGATTCCGCGCTCGGCGCAGGCTCAGGTGCCGGCAGTTGCGGGGAAACAGCCCGCTCAACTGGCAACCACACCTCGACCTGGGTACCGACCCCCTGCAAGCTGCTGAGCACCAACCTGCCGCGCATCAAGCTGACCAGGCGCCGGCAGATCACCAGGCCCAGGCCGGTACCGCCAGTGCGCCGATAGGATTGCTTGGCCTGGGCATACGGCCGGAACAGCGAGGCTTGCGCCTGCTTGGACAAGCCTATGCCCGTATCGATGACCCGGATCACCAGCTGTCGCACCTCGACCGCAGGCTTTTCCAGCTGTTGCAACTGCACCTCTACCCGGCCCACATCGGTGAACTTGACGGCGTTGCAGATCAGGTTGCGCAGCACCTGCGCCAGACGCAGTTCGTCCAGCAACAATGGGGCGCCGGGACGCTCGCCGGTGACGAGCAGCTCAATGCCCTTTTCCTGTGCTTGCGCTCGATGCTCATCGACTATCCGCAAGACCAGCGCCCATAGGTCCACCGGTTCAAGATTGAGGGCCAGTTGCCCGGCTTCCATCTTGGAGATATCCAGCACATCATCCACCAGCCGCAGCAAGGTATTGGCGCCGCTATTGGCCAAGCTGGTGAAATGTCGCTGCTGCTCATCGAGCGGGGTGTGCTCCAGCAGTTCCACGGCGGCCAACACTGCGTTCATCGGCGAACGCACTTCATGGCTGATGACCGCCAGGAACATCGCCTTCTCCCGTTCGCTGTTCATGGCCTGGCGCCGTTGCAGGCGACTTTGCACGACCAGCCCGACGAGCACTGCCACCACGGCCAGCAGCAACCACAGCTCACCTTGGTAGTGCTCGGCAATGGCCTTGACGGTGGGAATATCCAGGTCCATATCCACAAACCAGGCGTCATAGATCGCCTTGCGCTCTTCGCCGCTGATGGACGCCAGCACCTTGTCCAAAATAGACAGCAGGAGCACATCGCTGTCACGTACTGCCATGCTCACGCCGGTATGCAGCGACGGCAGCACCCCAGAAATCTGCAGTACCCCATGATATTGGCGGGACAGGTAGGGAATCAGCAGCCATTCCGAAGCAATCGCCGCGTCCGTGCGGCCGTCCTTGACCATCGCCATCATGTCCAGCGCATTCAGGGCTGAAACAATGGTTATCCCCGGGGCCTTACGCTTCAAAAAAGCGACGTAATCCTCCTCACGCCCCAGCACCACCACCCGCTTGCCGGCGAGTTGCTCCAAGTCGGCAAACGGTTGATCGCCAAAACGGCTGACCATAACGGTCGAGCTGGTGTTGTAGGGCGCGGTGTAACGCAGCCCGAGATCCTTTGCCGGGTCATCATCCCGGCGCCGGGTGGACAAGATATCGACTTCGCCGCTGATCAGCATGTCCTTGCGGGCGCTGCGCGTAGTGGTGGTGACGGGTTCGAAATACAGGCCCGTGCGCGATGCAATCAACCCCAGGTATTTGGCTGACAACCCTCTGAGTTGGCCATTGCTGATGTATTCAAAAGGCTGCAAGTTATCGAATACGCCAACACGCAGCACCGGATGGGCGGCAATCCAATCACGCTCCTGCTGGGTCAAGTCCAGCGGCGTCGGGCCTGCCTGCACCCCGACGCCCAGGTTTCCCAACACGAACGCTATCAGCAGCAGGCGTAGCAATTTGGCGTTCATCGCTGGGTCACCCGCGAGGCACGCGCGGGCGGCAGCACTTCCAGGGGAGCATCCCCGCCCAAGGCCCGCCAATGCTCAACCAACGCCCGCAGGGCCTGGGCGTAGGCCGGGCAATCCCAGCCCTCCTGCGCGCGCAGCAGGCGCTCCAGATGCTCGGCACTCTGCCCCAGGGCCAGCCACTCCATAATCAGCGCAGCACCGTGCAGACGATGGGCAACGTGGACGGCGCTGGGGCGGTCACAGAGCGCTATGGCCTTGATCAGGCTCCCCAGGTCACTGGCCATCTCCCGATTGATCGCCGCCTGATCCAGTTGAGGGGCCATCAGGCTCGCACGAGGTGCAGCCAGGGTGACGTCGCACCAGCGCTCGATCACTTCGCGCAGTTGCCCAAGGCGTATCGGCTTGCTCAATGCGGCGTCCATCCCAGCATCCATGCAACGTTTGAGGTGCTGTTCACCGGTCAGGGCAGAAATGGCAATGATTGGGCAGCGTGGACGCCCCAAGCCGCGCTCGAACTCACGCAGTTCGCGAACCAGGCTGTAACCGTCCTGGTCCGGCAGGTCACAGTCCATCAGAATCAATTGGTAGGCCTGCTGCACGAACAAGCTGTGGGCCTGGGCGGCATCGGCGGCGATCACCGCCTCGCAGCCAAAGCCGCCGATCTGCGCCCGCAGCACTTCCTGGTTGGCCAGGGTGTCTTCCACGACCAGGATTTGCAGGCCGTCCGTCTCGGCCTCTGGCGCGGACTGCTGAACCTGCGGTGGTTCAGCAGTCTGGGGGGCAACCGTTACCGGCACGCAGAGGATGAAGGTCGTGCCAACCCCCGGCTCACTGCTGAGTGTCAACGACCCCTGCATCAAGTTCGCCAGTTGCTGGCAGATCACCAGGCCCAGCCCGGTACCACCGGAGCGCTTGTAGGATTGACTGGCCTGGGCATATGGCCGGAACAACGACGCCTGTACCGCTTCACTGATACCGATCCCGGTGTCGCGCACCTTGACTTGCAACTGTTGACCACCGGCCGGTAGGGCCAACAGGTACAGCTTGATGTCGACACCGCCGACATCGGTGAACTTGATGGCATTGGAAAGCAGGTTATGAAGAATCTGCGTCAGGCGGGAGCTGTCGAGTAACAGCAAGGGCAGCGCGGTGTGGATGCTCACATTCAGGCTCAGGTGCTTTTCCCGGGCGCGCAGGCGGTGCAAGCCAACTACACCCTGCACCAGCGCCGTCACATCGGTCGGTTCAATGCTCAGGCGCAACGCCCGCGCACCCGAGCCTGGCGTGTCCAGCACGTTATCCAGCAAACGCACCAACGCATTGGCGCCGCCATTGGCAAGGTGCACAAAGTGGCGCTGCTGTTCATTGAGCCGGGTGTGCCCCAATAACTCCATGGCCGCCAGCACGGCATTCATAGGCGAACGGATTTCATGGCCCATGACCGCCAGAAACATGGTTTTTTCCTGCTCGTTGCGCACAGCCTGACGCCACCGGAGATGGCCGCGATAGACCAGCACACACAGGCTGGCCAGCAGCAACGCCCCCATGATCAGTACATGCCAGTAGTGGCTGGAGACGGCAACCAGGGTTGGAACATCCAGACCCAGGTCGTGATACCAGTGCTCGTACATCTCATTGCGTTGCTCGGCAGTGATCGAGCCCAGGACTTTTTCGAGGATCGAATGCAGCAGCGCTTGGTCCGAGCGAACCGCCATGCTGACATCCAGCATCTGGCTGCCGACCACACCTGAAGCCTCCAGGATGCCCTGGAACTGGCGGTACAGATAAGGCATCAGGAAGATTTCCGTGGCAACGACCGCGTCAGCACTGCCGTCCCGGACGCGGGTCAGCATCTCCAGGGCCGATTTGCTTTTGATCAGCGTGACCTCGATCCCTGATGCTCCGACGATCTCTTCGTAATGATCCACGTCGGGAACCATCACGGTTTTGCCATGCAGTTGGTCGAGGTCGAAAATATCCGGGTCTTCGAAGCGCGTCACGATGATCGGCGAGGTGGTCTGGTAGGTCAGCAAGGCAAGGCCCTTGGTGGCCGGCTCAGTCCTGAAACGCAAGTAAGAGGACAGCAGATCCACCTGGCCATCGAGGAGCATTTGCTCGCGTATCTCAATGGTCTTTCCCGGGACATAGGTGAATTCAAGGCCGGTGGCATCGGTCACCAATTGCAGGTAATGCGCTGAGCGTCCCTGCAGGGTGCCATCACGCATGTACTCAAAAGGTATCAGGTCTTCGACCACGCCCACCCGCAACACCGGATGCTGCTGTATCCAGCGCTGCTCCTGCTCGCTCAGTTGAACCGGGCCAGCAGCGAAGACGGTCCCTCCAAGCGACCACAACAGCACGCCCCCCAGCCACCACCGCCTCATGGCGAGCCAATGATTTTGTTGAGCTTGAACAGTTCGTTGTTCGACGTAACCCCCAGCTTGCGAAACGCCGTGGTTTTCTGGGTGCTGATGGTCTTGATGCTGCGATTGAACTTCTCGGCAATTTCAGTGATGGTCATGCCCGCCAGATAACAACGAATGACCTCCTGCTCGCGACTGGTCAACTCCGCCAGGATCAGGGCGTCGGGCACTTCGCCAGGGCCTTTGCGGGTATCACTGGTGACGGTTTCGGCCAGGCGATAGGTCATGTCAGGACTCAGGTACACCGCCCCCGACGCCACTTTGCGAATGGCCTTGACCAACTGGTCCATGTCCTCACCCTTGCCGACAAACCCGCGGGCTCCGACACGCATGGCCAGGCCCACGGTCGCCGGGTCGTGATGGGTGGACAACACAAGGATGTGGCTAGCAGGAAACTTGACTCGCAAGGCACGGATCAATGACACGCCGTCCAACTCCTCGGGACTCAGGGAGAAATCCAGTAGCAGCAAGTCTGCAGGCGCTGTGGCGAGACCGGCAATCAGGTCGCGGCTGCGCTCATAAATGCCTACTACTTCAAAGTTCGCCTCGGCCGCCAGGGTATTGGCCAGACCATGTCGAACAACCGCGTGATCATCCAACAAAGCAATACGTATAGATTTCATTATGATCGAGCCCACTCAACCCAGCGCAAACCGCGCTGCCGAAAACAGGGATACCCAACGATAGAACAGTATATGCAATAACCGGCAAATGACACGGCGCCAGCCCGCCAGGTTCAGATACCTTCAATGAGGTGCTTGATCTTGAATAGCTCGTTGTTCGATATCACACCCAACTTGCGAAATGCCGAAGCCTTTTGGGTGCTGATGGTCTTGATGCTACGGCTGAATTTCTCAGCAATTTCGGTGATGGTCATGCCCGTCAGATAACAGCGAATCACTTCCTGCTCACGGGCAGAGAGACTGACAAAGCGCAACGCATCCTCGCGATTGCGCGCCTCGCCGTCATAGTTGACCGCAGTGGCTTCGGCAACCCTGTAGGCCATGTCCGGGCTCAGGTAAACCGCCCCCGACGCCACCAGCCGGACGGCGTCGACCAACTGGCCCATGTCTTCACCCTTGCCGAGAAATCCCCGGGCACCGGCACGCAAGGCCAGGATCACGGTAGCGGCGTCATGGTGCGTAGAGAACACCAGGATGCGGCATTGTGGAAACTTCACCCGTAACGCTCGAATCAGTAACACGCCGTCCAACTCGCTGGGCCCCAGGACATAGTCCAGCAACAGCACCTGCGCCGGGTCCTTGGCCAACCCTGCCAACAGTTCACGCGTCCGAGCGTAGACACCGACCACTTCAAAATCAGGTTCCTGCAGCAATCGATTGACCAGGCCATGTCGCACGATTGCATGATCATCCAGCAAAGCAATTTGTAAGCGTTTCATAGATCACAGGACACTCTGTATAACGAGCAAAAAGATGAAAAATAACGCTATTTCATCATTGGTAAGTTGCCGCCAGGGAAGACGGACCTACAACATCAATTCCATCCGTGCAACTGAGCCATCGCACATTAAAAACAAACAGGCGAACTTTCGATCAGGCAATACAACACCCACCGGCAAACTTTAAGTTGCCAGGCAAGTAGTCGACTTTTTGAGATTCAAGACATCCAGCAGTGGTTATCGAATGGGCAGAGCAGTTAACTCCAGCGGCATACAATATAAAAAAATCGATGATGGAAATTTAAGGCCATGACGAAACAATTGAAATAAGAGCACTCCTAAAAACCGCCTCCTCCCAGAGCCAGACGGACAGAAATATTTTTACGGGTGTTTCCCCCGCTCAATCAGGAAGCTCAAGAAGGCCTCGATTTCCATCGGCCGCGCCAGCGCATAACCCTGCCCGACGCGGCAGCCCAGGCGATGCAGTAAAGGGATCGTGGACTCATCCTCAATGCCCTCGGCCACCAGGTTCAGATTCAGCAGGCCGGCCCAACTGACGATGCCCGCAATCACCTTGCGTGATGAGGAATGCTGCTCTACAGCACGCACGAATGAGCCGTCGATTTTCATCTCATCGAACGATAGGTTCGCCAACAGGTTCAGCGTAGCCGCGCCGGTACCAAAATCATCCAGGGACACCTGGAAACCCTTGGCGCGGATCGCCGTCAGTGATGCCGAAAGATGAAGCTCATCCGGTTCGTGTACGTCCTCGGTAAGCTCGATTTTCAGCAAACGGTTCGGTAAGCCGGCCTGCTGCATCCGTGTGGCAAGGCGATCGGCAAAATGTGGGGTGCAAATGGTTTTTGCCGATGCATTCACCGCGATGGGGATCAGGATGTTTTCACGCTTGAGCGCCAGCATCGCCCTGATGCTCCACATTTCCACCAGGCTGAACAGCAACAGGTCCAGGCCCAGTCGGTTAACCAACGGCATCAGCACCGACGGCGGGATTTCACCAAAGCGCGGGTGCTTCCAGCGCACCAGCGCCTCAGCCCCCACTACACGCCGGCTCAACAGCTCGAATTGTGGCTGGAACACAAAACGCAATCCCTCCCCCGTGGTCAGCGCGTTGATCACTTCATCTTCGGCCAAGGCGTCGAATGTGGTCATGCACAACTGCGGGTCCGGTTTCGCCCGGGTCAGCACCACGGCTCGCAAGGCATCGCCCAGTTCCAGGGTTGCGCCTTCACGCAGAATTTCCACCAGGATCCCTGCAGCCCGGGCCAATCGTGCATGAGACTCCAACGCACTGATGGCCACCCCCCCCATGTACTTGATCCAGAACTGCTGGGTGCCAGTATGCGGGGCAGTCACGCTGCCCCCTTTCACATCGCGCAGTTGGGCATTCAAGGTGGCTTTGCCGGTCCAGAAGATACTCGGCAACTGCGCCACGGCACCGGCTTCGTGCAGCCCCTTGAGCAGGCTTGGCAGCATCAGCCCATCATCACATCCCGGGAGAATTTCGCAGACGATGACGTCCACCGGCTGTTCCAACAGCCATGCCTCCACGTCCTTCAACGATTGAGCATTGGTCAGCGCTGTAACGCCCATACTGCTCAGCGCGCCGGCTAACCGATCGGCACAGGTGACGTCAGCTGCCAACGTGATAACGCGTAGGGCGTTGAACTCCTCAGACACGGCGGCATTTACGATCATGACAAAAATTTCCCGATACTTTTCCAGAAAAAAAGCTTAGCAGTACCAAAAAAGATGCAAATAGGACTGGGACTAAAAGTACCCTTGTTCGCGGGGAGACCCACAACGAAGCGCTGATCGGTAGGGATCAGAGCTGGCCAATGCGCGCTGATAGGCGCGCTAGTGAAAAATAACGTCGAGCGATGAATTATTTAGTGTCCTCATGTATCTGACCCAATAGACCATGCCATTAAAACAATGGCATCGACACCGATCAGCAACAGAGTGACCTGTATGAAATCGCGCAAGAAAAGTGTCGGCCCTATCGGGTTGAAAGACATCACCATTGTCGACGACGCCAAGATGCGCAAGGCGATCACCGCCGCGGCGCTGGGCAATGCCATGGAGTGGTTCGACTTCGGCGTGTATGGCTTTGTCGCCTTCGTACTGGGCAAGGTGTTCTTTCCCGGCGCCGACCCTGGCGTACAGATGATCGCAGCGTTGGCAACCTTTTCCGTGCCGTTCCTGATCCGCCCCCTGGGGGGCCTGTTCTTCGGTGCGTTGGGGGATAAATACGGGCGGCAAAAAGTCCTCGCGGCCACCATCGTGATCATGTCCCTCAGTACCTTTGCCATCGGCCTGATCCCGTCCTATGCCTCGATAGGCATCTGGGCGCCGATCCTGTTGCTGTTGGCCAAAATGGCCCAGGGTTTCTCGGTGGGCGGGGAATATACCGGTGCCTCGATCTTCGTCGCCGAATACGCACCCGACCGCAAGCGCGGCTTTCTCGGCAGCTGGCTGGACTTCGGCTCCATTGCCGGCTTTGTACTCGGCGCCGGCGTGGTGGTCGGGATCTCGTCGGTACTGGGTGAAGAACAGTTCCTGGAATGGGGCTGGCGCCTGCCGTTTTTCCTCGCCCTGCCCCTGGGCATGATCGGCCTGTACCTGCGCCACGCCCTGGAGGAAACCCCGGCCTTCCAGCAGCACGTCGAGAAGCTCGAACAAGGTGACCGCGAAGGCCTGGCACGCGGCCCGCGCGTGTCGTTCAAGGAAATCGCCACCCAACACTGGCGCAGCCTGATGACCTGTGTCGGCGTGGTGGCGGTGACCAACGTCACCTACTACATGCTGCTCACCTACATGCCCAGCTACCTGACACACAACCTGCACTACAGCGAAAACCATGGCGTGCTGATCATCATCGCGATCATGGTGGGCATGCTGTTCGTGCAGCCCTTGATCGGCTTTATCAGCGACAAGGTCGGACGTCGGCCCTTTATCATCGCTGGCAGCATCGGCCTGCTGGCCCTGGCGATTCCGGCCTTTATGCTGATCAACAGCGGCAAGCTGGGGCTGATCTTTGCAGGCTTGCTGATACTGGCAGTGGTGCTGAACTTCTTTATCGGCGTGATGGCGTCTACCCTGCCGGCGATGTTCCCCACCCATATCCGCTATAGCGCCCTGGCCAGTGCATTCAACATCTCGGTGCTGATCGCCGGCCTGACCCCGACTGCCGTGGCCTGGCTGGTGGAAAGCACCAACGACCTGTATATGCCCGCCTACTACCTGATGGTCATTGCCGTGGTAGGCCTGGTCACCGGCCTGACCATGAAGGAAACCGCCAACAAACCCCTGCGCGGCGCGGCGCCGGCGGCGTCGGATATTGAAGAAGCTCGGGAGCTGTTGCAGGAACACCACGACAATATCGAACAGAAAATCGAAGACCTCGACGAGCAGATCGCCGAGCTGGAGGCCAAGCGCAAGAACCTGGCGCAACAGCATCCGCGGATTGACTGACTGATCCCACGGGGGATCTCATAGGGACAGAGAACTGTGGTCCCACCACAAATCCAATGTGGGAGCTGGCTTGCCTGCGATGTCGGCGGGTCAGCCACCCACTATAGTGATTGGTACACCGTCATCGCGGGCAAGCCCGCTCCCACAGGGGACCTCATTGGGGCAGAGAATTGTGGTCCCACCACAAATCCGATGTGGGAGCTGGCTTGCCTGAACTGGACGGCCCCTATGAGAAAAACCCGACGTGTGGGGCCATTTTCTTGAGCAGACGGTGCGTTACTCCCCTGCGGCGCAGGGCCCGCCGCGGCGTCCTTTCAGCGGCCATTGTTACGGCACAGCCCCATGACTTTATATTCGATGGTATTGAGCTTGCCGCTCGAGTCTTCGTAGGTCATCCGCGACGGTACGATGTCACAGGAGCGGATCGGCGGGGTCACGCTGACCACCTTGGCGATGTCCAGTTTCATCCCGTAGCGATAGTCCTGGACCACTGGCCGGTCCTTGCCATGTTTTAACGCGTAAGCCTCCATGGCTTTCTGGTTATCGCTCATCAACGCCTCAAATGCACGATCACTGCCTCCCGTGGCGAGCACGACCGTAGACAATGACAACGCCAATGCAGCAATACTCAGTTTCAACAGGTTCATCGGGTTTACCTCTCAAGTCACTCATTCCAGGCTTGAGATTAACGAACCGACCCTGTCAGCAAGGTAGCTTGATGATTACCTTTCTGTTATCCGCAACCAAACAGTGCCTGCAACGGCAACAAGCATCACCGACTAAGCGCCGACGCGGCCAGTTGTGCTACCCCGAGGGTGACTCCAGGCTCATCACCGTTCAGGTAAGGCTCAAACAGCGCCATCACTGGGCCCGGAACCTCAGAAAGCTCATGGCATACAGCCAACCACTGAGCATGGACAGGTAGATAGGGGTGTACGAAGCAACGGTGTAGTCCAATAAGAAGTTGAGCGCGGTCAACGCAATGGCGGCGCACAGGAATTGCGTGGGGGTAAACCGGCTCAGAAAGCGTTCCATTGCGGCATTCAAGGTGCGCAGGTACTTCATTGGTTTATCCCTGGAAATGGTGACGGCATCCGCACACTTACACCCGCCGATCCTGAAAAACACCAGAATAATGCTGCACAGAGCTGATGAGAATCAACCGCAGAAATGGCATAGTCGCCCGTACAGCAAATGGAGTAGGCCCCCGATGAAGCAATACATCCTCTACCCCCTCTTGGCGCTGCTCGCTGGATGCAGCAGCGGGCCGTATCTGCATCCCCAATCGGCAGTGGGCACCCATGCGTTACTCGAACGTACCTGCCCCGGCCCGAAAGCCGCAATGAGCTACGCCCCGCTCTCGGAAGAACTCGATTGGGTGCACGTATTGGTCTATGTAGCACCGCCCGGAACATCCAGCTGGCCAGGCAACCTGCGCTCAACCGACACAGAACTGCGCCTGTTTGGCCGGCTTTACATCCCCCCACGCCTGCGCAACCTGGACACCCCGGATCAACGCCGGGCGGCTTACAAACAAACTGACCCGCCGCTGTGGGTCAGCGCCGATTCGCCGTTGGTCACTGTTACGCTGGCGACAGGCGAGACCTATCAAGTCAGTATCGAACAACTGAAAACCGGCTTTGACCCCAAGAAGCAATCCAGCAGCAGCGGCAAGGGCACGGCCCTGGGCAAGGGCGATATGGATGATTTCACCCTCACCTTCCCGGCTATATTTGTGAACGGTGAAAAAGTGCCGATGGCGCCGATTCACTTCAAGAAACGCGAAGAGCGCTATGCACCGGTATTTAACTGTTGAGTGAAAAAATTCAGGACCTGCGTCCGACAATTCAGGCAAGGAGCAGTGCAGTGATCAGCATTCGGGAAGCAACCATAGAAGACATCCCCCTCCTTCAGGAACTCGGCATGAAGACATACCGAGAGCATTTCTCTGAAATCTGGACCGCTGCGGGCATGCAGAACTTCCTGAACGAAGATTTCTCGACCCGCGAAATGCAGAAATCCATCGAGTCGCCTGCCCATCACTGCTGGCTCATCGCATTTGACGAAACCAACCACGCCGTAGGCTTTTCAAAGGTCAACTGGTCCAAACCTATGCCCCTGCCTGGTCAGGTTGGCAGTGAGCTACAGAAAATTTACTTCCTCAAGTCACAGGCGGGCAAAGGCTACGGAAAGCAACTCTTGCAGCTTATCCACCAGTACGCAAAAGACCGTAAGGAAGGCTCTATCTGGTTGGATGTGCTGAAGTCCAATACCAGTGCACAGCGCTTTTATGAAAACTGCGGATTTGAGGCACTCGGCGAAATCCCGTTCAGTACCGACAAGGCCGACATCGGGATGGTTGTAATGCGCTGCGATCTTTCCCGGTAGACAAGGGTCACGCTTCTCATACCCGCAACGCGTTACATCACCCAAGGAATGGCAATGAGCTTCGACTGGCACTCCGGCCCCATCACCCGCACCACCCCACTGGACAAGCACTACAGGAATACACAGAAGGTGCGCCAGTTCCTGATCGGCGAGTGCGGGGAGTCATTCAAGTTCGATCGGGCGTTCATGGCCTGGATCAAGAGTAGCGAGCCCTTGACCATGGGGGACGTGGCGGATCAGTGGAATCGGACTCGATCATCCTTGCCCCAGGCACACCGACCCGGGAAAGAGTTGGATCAGTAACCAGCCCGCCACAAACAACCCGGCACCAAACGTGAGGTGGGCAAGCAGGCTTCGGCGCCTGGCTCGGTTCGGTGTCGGCGTCTTGGAAGCGGCGAAGCCGAAACCAAAGGCGGGCTGCATGATGCAGAACGGTGCAAGCACGCTGATCAAGCCCGTCAGTAACGCGGGCATCAGCGAGGGGCTGCAGAGCCAGGCCTGCCCTTGGAATGCCAGAAGCACCATCGCGAAGACAACACCGGTGACGTAGTGGAACCCCCAGCCAATCAGGCTTTCATGTCGGGTAGGGTGCGCAGCCACAATCGAGGCGTGGCGAAACTGTCCTTTGGGCATGTGGCCCAGCCAACGGCCGACAAGCCTGTAGTCCAGCGATGCGCTGCCAAATACCCGTGCTTGAATCAACGCTGACAGGTCCATGATCAACGTGGCCCCCAGCCCAACCAGCACCATACGCAGTACCATCTCAGCGGTTTCCATGTTATTTCCTCTTGCCTTTGGCCGGTTTTGATCCCGGCAGTCTGCAAGTTCAAGTCGACTTGAGGTCAAGCATGAAAGAAATGGATATCGGTGAAGTGGCACGCCGCTGCGGCCTACCGTCTTCGACCCTGCGGTACTACGAGGAAAAAGGCCTTATCCGCTCCATAGGTCGCCGTGGCCTGAGCCGGGTATTTGCTGCGGATGTACTTGAACGCCTGTCATTGATCACCCTCGGCCAGTCTGCGGCGTTTTCCCTGGACGATATCGCCACCATGCTGGACGCGGATGGCCAGCCGGCCATTGACCACCAGCGGCTGGCCGAAAAGGCTGATGAGCTGGACCGTACGATCCAGCAGCTCAGCGCCATACGTGATGGACTGCGGCGTGCTGCGGCCTGCCCTGTGGCGCGGCATATCGAGTGCGCGAACTTTCAAAAAATCCTGAGCGCTGTGAAGACGGGCAGCGTGAGGAGAAATACCAGCAACAGGTCTCAATCACACCTCAAGACCGCCAAGATCAAAGGGGGTCGAACCCCCTGAGGCGTGTCCACCAAGGTGCCCGACCAGCGGCACCCCGTTTCGCCAGTTGATGCCGCACTATATTTGGCATGCCTCTACGACCGATGCCCCCTGCCCTGCCCTTCGAATACCCTGCCCACCTTCGCGCCCAGGCCGAAGCTGCGCCGCGTGCGCCCGGCGTGTATTTTTTCTACGCGCAAGGCGATTCGATGCCGCTGTATATCGGTAAAAGTGTCGATATCCGCAGCCGTCTGCTGGCACACCTGCACACTCCCGAAGAAGCGCGCATGCTGCGTCAGGCACAGCGGATCGAGTACCAGCAGACCGCTGGGGAAATCGGTGCACTGTTGCTGGAGTCGCGCCTGATCAAAGAGCTGCAGCCCCTGAAGAACAAGCGCCTGCGCAGGCAGCGACGCCTGTGCTCGCTGCGCATGCACCAAGGCAAACTCGAGATCATCGACACCACCGCGCTAGCTGAGGGGCCACAGTTGTACGGACTGTTCCGCACCCGGCGCATGGCAATCGAAGCGTTGATGCTGCTCGCCGACGAGCATCGCCTCTGTCATAGCCTGTTGGGTATAGAGCCAGCCAACGCAAAGGGCTGTTTCCGCGCGCAGATCCGTAAATGCGCCGGGGCATGCCGGGGCGACGAAACCCATGCAGCCCATACCGAACGTTTGCTGCAGGCATTGGCGCACTGGGCCGTCCACCGCTGGCCATACCCCGCGGCCATTGCGCTGCACGAACGCCATGGCCAGATGGAGCAATACCACGTCGTGGACAACTGGCGGTACATCGGGACTTATGCCTCGGAGGCCGAAGCCCGATTGGCGCCGGCCCTCCCGCCGCAGTCCTTCGATGCTGACAGCTACAAAATTCTTGTCCGTCCGGTGCTGTTCGAGAGCGCCCGTGTGGTGGTGCTGTCGTAGGTGGTGCCTTGCAGAGCCCGTGCGCCAGGAACCTTTTTCATAATCGGGAATCAGTGCTGCATGTTTTCATACCAACAACTCAGCGAATTCCCGATGATTCTCAGAAGATCCCTGCTCTGTATCGCCTTGGTGGCCGCCGGCTTTCTTGCCGGGTACGCCGCAAAACCCAATGACGGGCTGCAAGTGACCGCTGGCCAACTCATAGAGTGTGGCCAGGTGACCATTCCCACTCTGGGCATGTGAGCCATGTTAGGGGGACGGATTTATTTAATTAAACCAATAAAGCATCAGAGAAGCGGTCAGGCATAAAAACCCTCTCTCACAATAAAAACAAAGAAAAAGTCAGCATTGATCCCCTGGCGGAGGAACTAGCACAGATGGGCTAACAGCTGATTGCCCTTATCCGATGGCCTGATTTAATGATTGTGGCTCCACATACCTGCTGGCTAGCTGATACCCTTTTCGGCTCAATGTGCGGCAAGACAAGGACGTGAACACAATGAACAGGGAGATCATCCTGATGCGCCATGGCCAGCCGAATCTGACCATGCTCGGCAAGGTTTCATTATTCGAAATGAAACACTGGATCGAACACTACAACTTATCTGAAATCACCCGCCAGCCCGCCCCGCAGGCGAGCATGCAACTGGCGGCGACCGCTCGAGTAATCGTATCGAGTAGTGCCCCTCGAGCGCTTTCCTCCGTACGGGCGTTGTGTCTTCAGCCTACAGTGGTAGACCCGGTGTTCTGTGAGGCACAACTGCCCCATGGCCGCTGGAGACTGCCGAAGCTCTCTGGGTTTACGTGGGCGTTTATCCTGCGTATTTCCTGGTTGTGCGGTTTCTCGGGAACGGTCGAATCAGCCCGCCAGGCCAAGCTACGGGCCGGCAAGGCAGCGCGACAACTTCAAGACCTTTCCAGCGCCGGGCCAGTCCTGTTGCTCGGTCATGGATTTATGAATCGAATGATCGGCAAGCAGCTCGAGGCTAACGGCTGGACTCGCCAGATTCGTAACGGAAACCGCTACTGGAGCACAGTGGTCTATCAGATGAATCAGCAGTAATGCCCGTCGAGAGAACAACACGCGCGCTTCGTAGAGGCTGGTTTTTACGGATCATCTAACAGCCTCCAGGGATTGCAGCCTAGCTGCTCTCCCAGGAGCTGGATGACCAGCTGGCATGACCTGCAGTAGGCAGTCTATCGAATCAACGGAAGTCGAAAAGTTCGAAGTGAAGATTAGCTTTCGGAATTCGATGGAGATCCATTAGTTCATACACCTTGCTCAGTAGTCCTTTGGGGCCGCAAAAACTGACATGAATTTGGTCCGGTTTGGTTTGAGCCACCGCGTCACTCAAGGTTTCAGCCAACTGCTCAGTCCCCCCCGTATTACGAACAAATTGCGCACCACGCATGGTGGCCATACTTTCCAACTCTTCGGACGGAGGGAAGGCGCGCGAGGGGGTGAAACAATAGACCAGCGTTGCCTTTTCGAAGTCTTTGGCATTCGGATCTTGCAACCAGGAAATAAAAGGCGAAATCCCCACTCCCGCGCCGATCCAGATTTCCCGCTCGGCGTGAGAGGCCCGTTTAAATCTCCCATAAGGGGCGTAGACCGTGGCAAGCATTCCGGCTTTCGCGCACTCGCAGAGCTTTTTGGTGTAATCCCCAAGCCCTCTGATAATGAACTCAATTTGCCCATTCGGACCGTTGGCGCTAGCGATCGTGAAAGGGTGAGGCTCACGCAACCCTTTTTGCTGCATGGCCAGAAACGCAAACTGCCCGGCACTGAAGTCAAATGCTTTATGGATGGGCTCCAGCGTCAAATGCAGCGCCCTGTTGCCCCTATTGACGGTTTTCACCTTGTACTCGCCAGCACGGGCAAAAAAGGGGTAAAGAACCAGTTTGTAAAGGGCTGCCAGCACACCCAACCCGCAGGACAGCGCCAACCAGAGGCCTGAAGGGCTGAACAAAGTGATCGGCGACTTGAAGCTTAACCAATGTAAAATCACGACCAGAAACAATGGCCCGGAGAGCTTGTGCCACCACCGCCACAGGCTGTAAGGAATATTGCGATTCAACGCAAGAAGTACGATCAGACCTAGTGCTACATAGCTCAACTGGCGCACTAGCCGCGTCCAGTATTTTGGCAATTCCAGAATAGGCACGCTGTTCCAGGCATCCAGATTTGCCTTGAATACAAAGTGATACGTGGCGAATACAAGCGCCCAGATACCTAGCCACTTGTGTGACTCATAGACCCGGTCCAAGCCGCCGAATAGATTCTCAACTACCCTCCAGCGACTGGCCAACAGGCAGGAAGCCGCCATATAAACCAGTGCGCAAGCTCCAAGTATCAGGCTGAGAGTTGCCGAAGTGAGCCAAGTATCAACAGGTATTTCAATCAGCAGCGTTAGTGTCGTAATCACTAAGATACCGAGTATGCAGTGCCAGCTCTTCACCGTGAACGCTCCCGTTATGAATATGGTGTCGTAGGCTGAACCTCATCCTCCCTGAAACCGTCAGCGGCCTGATACGTTAGCAGGCTACTGAAATAGGGGGATGACCCAGGTCATATCTAGGGAGAACATGCGAATGAACCCAGCTATGCACGATGTCGCTCGCCACAGCGGTCTTCGGGAGCAGGGTTTCTGTGAGTCGTCCAGTGTCGGGCTCACCGGCAACAATCTCTGGATTCGCCTTATCGTAGCCAGGCTGCCTGAACGAGCTTGGCGCACTGGTCGAGCGAGTGGAAACTGTATCGATGGAGAGCAACTGCTGCTCCGTGCGAACACCACCCAAGGAGGCGATAGTGATCGAATCAAGCTATGTGGTAATTCACTCACATGTCAGCGAATTTCCTGAACCTATGACCCTCCGAACTGGGGACGGCGTTTTGGTTGGGGAGCGATATGATGGTCCCGAAGGCTGGCCTGACTGGTATTTTTGCACTGCCCCGGCCCAAGAACCTGGCTTTGTACCAGCGCAACTCCTTGATCGCCACGTGGACGGCTCCGCAAAGATGCTGGAGGACTTCACTAACAGAGAGTTGGATGTTGTCGAGGGACAAGTACTGCAAGGTAATCGTCAATTGAACGGTTGGTTATGGGCGGTACGGATTTCAGACGGTGCAACTGGGTGGGTGCCCTTAGATAAGGTCCGGCTGCAAGATTGAATCATCTCTGGAATCGTGGATATCGGCGACGCAAGCCTGCTGCTGGGGCTCAGCAATCAGGAAATCACAAAGCGCGCTTACAGAAGGCTCGGCGCCACTACGAAGCCGTCAACATAGAAAAGTTCTGGAACGGTTCCATAATAGTTATGGAACACCGAGCAAATACAAGCCCGCCATGGCCAACCCCCAGAAACACAAAAGCCCCGCAATCGCGGGGCTTTCGTATGAATTTTGGCGGGAAACCAGGGATTCGAACCCTGGGAACGCTATTAACGTTCGCCGGTTTTCAAGACCGGTGCATTCAACCACTCTGCCAATTTCCCTTGCGCAACACAGGATTATAATAGCCCATCCTGTCTCAGCGGGCGCCATAATACCCGAATGAAACACACTGTCAAACTCTCTGCATAGCTTGTTACAGAGCGTCTGTTATGATCTTTGCGACTGAACGTTTCAAAACTGAAGGAGTGTCGCCATGCGCGAACAGGATTACGCAGTTAATAGCAACGTGCAGGCTGAGCAGCTAGAGGTTAGCCGCGTCCTGCGCAATACATACGGCTTGCTCGCCCTCACCCTCGCATTTAGCGGCGTGATGGCGTATGTGGCGCAGCAGATGCGTGTCGGCTACCCGAATATCTTCGTGGTATTGATCGGCTTCTACGGCCTGTTTTTCCTCACCAACAAACTGCGCGACTCGGCCTGGGGCCTGGTGTCGGCGTTTGCCCTGACCGGTTTCATGGGGTTCCTGCTGGGCCCGATCCTGAACCGTTACCTGGGTATGCAGGGCGGCGCGGAAGTGGTCAGCTCGGCATTCGCCATGACGGCCTTGGTGTTTGGTGGCCTGTCGGCCTATGTGCTGATCACCCGTAAGGACATGAGCTTCCTCGGCGGTTTCATCACGGCTGGCTTCTTCGTGTTGCTGGCGGCCGTGCTGGCGAGCATGTTCTTCCAGATCAGCGGCCTGCAATTGGCGATCAGCGCCGGTTTTGTGCTGTTTTCCTCGGTCTGCATTTTGTTCCAGACCAGCGCCATCATCCATGGCGGCGAGCGTAACTACATCATGGCGACCATCAGCCTGTATGTATCGATCTACAACCTGTTTGTCAGCCTGTTGCAGATCTTCGGCATCATGAGCCGCGACGACTGATCCCAGCCTCATCAAAAAGCCCGCTTCGGCGGGCTTTTTGTTGCCTGCGGCTTTATCATTGGCAAAGGTTTGCCTACAGAGTGTTCCATGAAGTTCGCGATTGCGCTTTTTTCCGCCGCCCATGCGCCCTCCTCGCGCCGCGCCCTGCAGTTTGCCCAGGCGGCGTTGGCCGGCGGGCATGAGATTGTGCGGCTGTTTTTCTATCAGGATGGCGTCTACAGCGCTGCCAATTCGGTGGTCACGCCCCAGGATGAGCAGGATATCGCCCAACAATGGCGCGCCTTCGTCAGCGAGCATCAGCTTGACGGCGTGGTCTGCATTGCGGCGGCGCTGCGCCGAGGGGTGTTGAATGCCGAGGAAGCTGCGCGCTACCAGCGCAGTGCGGTGAATCTGGACGCGCCGTGGGCGCTGTCGGGCCTGGGGCAGTTGCACGACGCCATTCAGGACGCCGACCGCCTGATCTGCTTTGGAGGGCCATGAAATGTCCAGATCCTTGTTAGTCATCAGCCGCCAGGCGCCATGGTCCGGGCCCAGTGCGCGGGAAGCACTGGATGTGGTGCTGGCCGGCGGCGCATTCGACTTGCCGATCGGGCTGCTGTTTCTCGATGACGGGGTGTTTCAACTGGCAACCGCCCAGGATGCCAAGGCCGTGCAACAAAAGGATGTGACGGCCAACCTGCAGGCCCTCTCGCTGTTTGGCATCGACGACGTGTTCGCATGCAGCCACAGCCTGGCGGAGCGTGGGTTGACCGCCCCTGATAGCGCGCAGCCACTGAGCAGCGAACAGATTTCCCAGATGATTGACCGTTACGATCAGGTGATGACCCTCTGATGTCGACCTTGCATGTGTTGTCCCACTCCCCGTTTACCGACAGCCGCCTCGGCAGTTGCCTACGCCTGTGTGGCGCGCAAGATGCGATCCTGCTGTGCGGCGATGCAATCTATGCCCTGCAACCCGGTAGCGCCCCCTTCCAGGCCCTGCAAGCCAAGGCCCTGGCCATCTTCGTGCTTGCCGAAGATGCCCAGGCCCGCGGCCTGGCGTTGCCGCAGTGGGCCAGGAGTGTCGACTACCCAGGTTTTGTGCAGCTGTCGATCGACCATGACAAGGTCAACACCTGGCTATGAACACCCTGACTGTAGGCACCCACACCCTTGAGCTGGACAAGGACGGCTACCTGGTTGACCTGAATGCCTGGTCAGTCGAGGTGGCCAATGCCCTGGCGAGCGCCGAAGCGCTGGAACTGACCGACGAACACTGGGAAATCCTCAAGCTGCTCAGGGGTTTTTACCAGCAGTTCCAGTTGTCCCCGGCCACCCGCCCCCTGATCAAGTACACCGCCTTGAAGCTGGGCCCGGAAAAGGGCAACAGCCTGCACCTCAACCGACTGTTCAAAGGCACTCCCGCCAAACTTGCCGCCAAGCTGGCGGGCCTGCCCAGGCCGACGAATTGCTTATGACCGACTTTGCCCCGTTGATCACCGAAACTCCCGCCGAACACCCCTTTGCGCCGTTTGTGCGGATCCTCGGCAAAGGCAAGCGCGGCGCCCGCAGCCTGACGCGCGAAGAAGCCCGGGAAGCCATGGGCATGCTGCTCGACGAGAAAGTCGAGGACTCCCAGCTCGGTGCGTTCCTGATGCTGCTGCGCCACAAGGAAGAAAGCCCGGAGGAGCTCGCCGGCTTCACCGAGGCCCTGCGCGAGCGGCTCAGCCCGCCAGCACTGAAGGTGGATGTCGACTGGCCCACCTATGCCGGGAAAAAACGCCACCTGCCGTGGTACCTGCTGGCCGCCAAGTGCCTGGCGCAGAACGGCGTGCGGATTTTCATGCACGGCGGCGGTGCCCATACGGCCGGCCGGCTGTACACCGAACAGTTGCTGGGTGAGCTGCAGATTCCACTGTGCCGCAACTGGCAACAGGTCGAGACCGCTCTGGAACAAGGCAACCTGGCATTTATGCCACTGGGCGACTGGGCCCCGCAGTTGCAACGCATGATTGACCTGCGCAATATCCTCGGCCTGCGCTCGCCCATTCACTCCCTGGCCCGCATCCTCAACCCGCTGGGCGCGCGCTGCGGCCTGCAAAGCATCTTCCATCCCGGCTACCAGGGGGTACACCGCGATGCCAGTGGCCTGCTGGGTGACAACAGCATTGTGATCAAGGGCGATGGCGGCGAGATCGAGATCAATCCCGACACCACCAGCCACTTGTACGGTACCACCGGCGGCACAAGCTGGGACGAGGAGTGGCCTGCCCTCTCCGCCCAGCGCCACGTCAAGCCCGCCAGTCTCGACCCCGAACATCTAAAGGCCCTGTGGCGTGGTGAGGTACAAGACAGCTACCCGCAATTAGCGCTGATCGCCACCATGGCCTTGGCCCTGCGCGGCCTGGGGCACCCACGGGAACAGGCCTTCGAACTGGCCCAACAGTATTGGGATGCGCGCAACACATCGAACTAGTCGATAATTAACCCCGACCCTTTGCGCTATTTGTTCGAACCCAGACGATTAGACTGCACTCCAACGCTTACTAGCCAAGGAGTCAGTCATGGGTTTGCTGATTGAAGGACACTGGCACGACCAGTGGTACGAAAGTAGCGCAGATGGAGCCTTCCAACGGGAACAGGCGCAACGCCGGCACTGGGTCACCGCCGATGGCCAACCTGGCCCGAGCGGGGATGGCGGCTTCAAGGCCGAGGCTGGCCGCTACCATCTCTATGTTTCCCTCGCCTGCCCGTGGGCGCACCGCACCCTGATCCTGCGCAAGCTCAAGGGCCTGGAAAGCCTGATTGACGTGTCGGTGGTCAGTTGGTTGATGCTGGAGAATGGCTGGACCTTCGACAAGGCCCACGGCTCCACTGGCGACAAGCTCGACGACTTTGCCTTCATGCACCAGCGCTATACCGCCGATACCGCCGACTACACCGGGCGTGTCACCGTGCCGGTGCTATGGGATAAGAAGCTCAATCGCATCGTCAGCAATGAGTCGGCAGAGATCATCCGCATGTTCAACAGCGCGTTCAACGGGCTGACCGGCAACACCCTGGACTTCTACCCCGAACCGCTGCGCCCGACCATCGACGCGTTGAACGAGCGGATCTATCCCGCCGTGAACAATGGCGTGTATCGCGCAGGCTTCGCCACCTCGCAGCAGGCGTATGAAAGCGCATTTGATGAGGTGTTTGCCGAGTTGGATCAGTTGGAACAACACCTGGGCCAGCAGCGCTACCTGGCCGGTGAATACCTGACAGAGGCCGATGTGCGGCTGTTTACCACGCTGATTCGGTTTGACGCGGTGTATTACAGCCACTTCAAATGCAACCTACGACGGATAGCAGATTATCCGAATCTGTCGAATTGGTTGCGAGAGCTGTATCAATGGCCGGGGGTGGCCGAGACCGTGGATTTTGCGCATATCAAGGGGCATTACTATGCCAGCCACCGGACGATCAATCCGACAGGGATTGTGCCGAAGGGGCCATTGCAGGCGTTTGATAGCAAACATGATCGAGAAGGATTGAGCGGTAAAGAGATCTGGCGCTGATGCGCCAGCCTCATCGCGGGCAAGCCCGGCTCCCACGGTGGGTCTGTGTGCAGCCGGGCGACCAGGTTATACCTGGGACTGGGCGCCTTCAAACCACTTCAACTTCTCACGCAACACCACCACTTCGCCTACGATCACCAGGGTCGGCGCATGCACTTCATGCTCCGCCACCAGGCGCGGCAAGTCGGCCAGGGTGCCGGTAAACACACGCTGGTTGGACGTGGTGCCTTGCTGGATCAGCGCAGCCGGGGTGTCCGCCGAACGACCATGGCGAATCAGTTGCTCGCAGATGAGCGGCAAGCCCACCAACCCCATATAGAAGACCAGGGTCTGCGACGGCCCCACCAGGTCATTCCAGGGCAAATCCGAGGTGCCATCTTTCAGGTGGCCGGTGATGAAGCGTACCGATTGCGCATAGTCGCGATGGGTCAAAGGGATGCCCGCGTAAGCCGCGCATCCACTGGCCGCGGTAATGCCCGGCACCACCTGGAACGGGATGCCATGGGCCGCCAGCTCTTCGATCTCTTCGCCGCCGCGCCCAAAAATAAACGGGTCGCCGCCCTTGAGGCGCAGCACACGCTTACCTTGCTTGGCCAGGTTCACCAGTTGCTGGTTGATCTGCTCTTGCGGCACCGCGTGATCGGCGCGGCGCTTGCCGACATAGACCCGCTCGGCATCCCGTCGGCACAGCTCAAGAATCGCGGGGGCCACCAGGCGGTCATACAGCACCACATCGGCTTGCTGCATCAAACGCAGCGCGCGAAAGGTCAGGAGGTCCGGATCACCGGGGCCTGCGCCCACCAGATACACCTCACCTGGTGCATGGGGCGGCTTGCCGTTGACTTTTTCCACCAGCAACCGCTCGGCTTCATCACCTTGCCCCGCCAGTTGCCGATCGGCAATCGGGCCCTGGAAAACCTCTTCCCAAAAAGCTCGGCGTTGCTGAACATCGGGATACAAACCCTTGACCTGGGCGCGAAAGCGCGCGGCCAGCCCGGCCAATTGACCATAGGTAGACGGAATCCAGGTTTCCAGCTTGGCGCGGATCAAACGCGCCAGCACCGGCGCGTCGCCGCCACTGGACACCGCAATCACCAAGGGCGAGCGGTCGACAATCGCCGGGAAGATCACGCTGCACAAGGCTGGCGCGTCCACCACATTGACCGGCACACACCGCCGCCGGGCATCGCTGGACACTTGCGCGTTCAGCGGCTCGTCGTCGGTTGCAGCGATGATCAGGGTGCAGCCATCAAGGTCCGCCTCCTGATAACCGCGCGCAATCAGTTCACCGCCACTGCCCTGCACCAGTTCACGCAACTGATCTTCAATCAGGGGAGCAACCACCCGCAATACCGCGCCGGCATCGGCCAGCAGCCGGGACTTGCGCAAGGCAATCTCCCCACCACCGACGACCAACACACGGCTGCCGCGCAGGTTATGAAACAGTGGCAGAAATTCCATTTAGCCGATGACCTCAACGCCCGCCATGTACGGCTTGAGCACTTCAGGTACACGGATCGAACCGTCGGCCTGCTGGTAGTTCTCCAGAACGGCAACCAGGGTGCGACCTACCGCCAAGCCCGAACCGTTAAGGGTGTGGACCAGCTCCGGCTTGCCGGTTTCCGGGTTACGGAAACGCGCCTGCATGCGTCGGGCCTGGAAATCACCGCAGTTGGAGCACGAAGAAATCTCGCGGTATTTATCCTGGCTCGGCACCCACACTTCCAGGTCGTAGGTCTTCACCGCGCTGAAACCCATGTCGCCAGTGCACAGCGCCAATACGCGATACGGCAGCTCCAGCAGTTGCAGGACGCGCTCGGCGTTGGCAGTCAGGCCTTCCAGGGCTTCCATGGAGGTCGACGGCTCGACCACCTGTACCATCTCGACCTTGTCGAACTGGTGCTGGCGGATCATGCCGCGGGTGTCACGCCCCGAGGCACCGGCTTCACTGCGAAAGCACGGGCTGTGGGCCACGAACTTGATCGGCAGCTGTTTGGCGTCGAGGATCTCGCCGGCCACGATATTGGTCAGCGACACTTCGGCAGTCGGAATCAGGTACAGATCGGCTTCGCCATCGCGGCTGATCTTGAACAGGTCTTCCTCGAACTTCGGCAGCTGGCTGGTGCCCATCAGCGCCGGCGCCTGAACCAGGTAAGGGGTATAAGCCTCTTCGTACCCGTGTTCGCCGGTGTGCAGGTTGAGCATGAACTGCGCCAGGGCCCGGTGCATGCGCGCAATCGGACCGCGCAGCAGAGCAAAGCGCGCACCGGACATCTTGGCGGCGGTTTCGAAATCCAGGCCGCCGGTCAATTCGCCCAGGGCGACGTGGTCCTTGATCTCGAAATCAAAGGCTTTTGGCGTACCCCAGCGGCGCACTTCGACGTTACCGTCTTCATCTTCGCCGACCGGTACCGACTCATGCGGCAGGTTGGGAATGCCCAGCAGGATGGAATCCAACTCGGACTGAATCTTGTCCAACTCGACCTTACCGTCAGACAGCTCGCTGCCCATACGCTCGACGTCCGCCATCAACGGCGCGATGTCTTCGCCACGCTGCTTGGCCTGACCGATGGATTTGGAGCGCGCATTGCGTTCAGCCTGCAGTGCTTCGGTGCGGGTCTGGACGGTCTTGCGCTGTTCTTCCAGCGCTTCGATGCGCGCAACATCCAAGGCAAAGCCACGGGATGCCAGGCGGTCCGCTACGTCCTGAAGGTTGCTACGTAACAGTTTGGAATCGAGCATGTCGGTCTCTCGTTTATCAAAGTTTGGTCAAGGACAGGCCGGCCCAGGTGGCGAGCAGCCCGCCGAATACACTGATGGCCGCATAGCCTATCGCCAGCGGCACTTGCCCACTTTCCAGCAGGCGCACGGTATCCAGTGAAAAGGATGAAAAGGTGGTCAGGCCGCCAAGGAAGCCCACCATCAACCCGGCGCGCACCTCAACAGGCACCTCCGGGCGTAACAGAAACAGGCCGTACAACACGCCGATCAACAGGCAGCCCACGATATTAACGGCCAGCGTCGCGGTATAGAAGTGTTTCGGCCAATTGGCGTTAATCCAATTACCGGTGGCAAAGCGCAATAAGGTACCGGCCACACCGCCAACAGAGACTGCGACCACCAAGGGAATCATAGTTTTCTCCGTTGTTTGGGGCTCAGGCGATCAAGTTGCGCCAGGTGGTTGAGCTTTTCCCCGATCTTCAACTCCAGGCCACGGGGCACCGGCTGGTAGAACGGTTGCGGGGCAAGCTCGTCGGGAAAGTAGTCTTCACCGGCGGCATAGGCATCCGGTTCATCGTGGGCGTAGCGGTACTCATCGCCATAACCCAATTGTTTCATCAGCTTGGTCGGTGCATTACGCAGGTGCAAAGGGACTTCCAGCGAGCCGTGCTCGGCCGCGGCGCGCAATGCCGATTTGAAGCCCATATACACCGCATTGCTTTTCGGCGCGCAGGCCAGGTAGGTGATGGCTTGCGCCACCGCCAACTCACCTTCCGGGCTGCCCAGGCGCTCCTGGACTTCCCAGGCCGCCAGGCACAGGCTCAGGGCCCGTGGGTCGGCGTTGCCGATGTCCTCGCTGGCCATGCGCACCACGCGCCGGGCCAGGTACAGCGGGTCGCAGCCGCCGTCGATCATGCGGGCGAACCAGTACAGCGCGCCGTCCGGGTTAGAGCCGCGCACGGATTTGTGCAACGCGGAAATCTGATCGTAAAAGGCTTCGCCGCCCTTGTCGAAACGCCGCCGGGTATCGCCCAACAGGCTTTGCAGCAGGTCGACGCCAATCTCACTATTGTCTTCGGCAAGGTCGGAGGCGTTTTCCAGCAGGTTGAGAAACCGCCGGCCATCGCCGTCTGCCGCCGCCAACAGGATCTTGAAACCCTCGTCACCCAGACTCAGGTGGCGCTTGCCCAGCCCCTTGTCCACGCTCAGCGCCCGCTGCAACAGCTTCTGCATCGCTGCTTCATCGAGACTTTTGAGCACATACACCCGCGCTCGCGAGAGCAAAGCGTTGTTCAGCTCAAACGAGGGGTTTTCCGTGGTCGCACCGATAAAAATCAGCGTGCCGTCTTCCACGTAAGGCAGGAACGCATCCTGCTGCGACTTGTTGAAGCGATGCACTTCGTCGACAAACAGGATAGTGCGCCGGCCATATTGCCCGGCCTGTTGCTTGGCGACTTCCACCGCCTGGCGGATTTCCTTGACCCCGGCCAATACCGCCGAGACCGTTTCAAAGTGTGCATCGGAGACCTTCGCCAGCAGCCGCGCCAGGGTGGTCTTGCCCACGCCCGGCGGCCCCCAGAAGATCATCGAGTGCAGGGCACCCTGCTCCAGAGCTTCGCGCAGCGGCTTGCCACGAGCCAGCAAGTGCTCCTGCCCGACATACTCATCCAGGTTGGTCGAGCGCAGGCGCGCGGCCAATGGCTGGGCAATCGGGTCACTGCGAAACAGGTCCATGGGCGGCTTTTTACTCCTGGATCACATCGGCACCCTTGGGGATGTCGAACTTGAACGTCTTGGCCGGGACCGACTCATTGGCCTTGACCCCGGTGAACAGGATATTGGTGCGCTGGCCGACACTGTCGATCAGTTGCATATCGTTGATCACCCCATTGCGGAACGACAGGCGCAGGCTGTCGAACAGCGTGTCCTTGGACTTGGGCTTGAGGGTGAAGTCGATCACGTTGCTTTGTTGCTTGGAGGTAATCTCGAAGCTCTCGCTGATCTGCGACACATCACCCGACAGCAGCAAGGCCGGGGTCTGGCTCAGGCGTGGGTCGAGGGTCTTGATGGTCGCCTGCTCCAGGTCCGGGTCCCACAGCGTGACTTTCTTGCCATCGGAGACAATGGTCTGCTCATTGGGCGCGTCGGTTTTCCAGAAGAACAGGCCGGGACGCTGCACGGCCATTTCACCGGCCGTTTCCTGCAACTGCGTACCGCCACCGTCCAGGGTCAACTGGGAGAAGCGCGCGGTCAGGGTCTTGGATTTGTCCAGCAAGTTGGTCAGGCTCGCGACGGATGCCTGGTCGGCGTGGGCCGAAAACGCGGTCAGGGCCAATGCCGGCAACAACAGCATGCGGATAAGACGCATGGGAGTCCTCATAGAATGATGTGAAAGGCGCGCCGCGTGCTGCCACGCGGCGCGAGGTCAGTCGCGCATCGGCCCTGGCGCGATGACTTCGCGCGAGCCGTTGGTGTTCATGGCCGTAACGACGCCGGCCATTTCCATGGACTCGATCATACGCGCGGCGCGGTTGTAGCCGATCTTCAGTTTACGTTGCACCGCCGAGATCGAGGCGCGACGGCTTTCCAGCACGAATGCCACCGCTTCGTCGTACAGCGCGTCAGTCTCGGCATCATCGTCGCCGCCACCGCTGCCACCGTCGAAACCGCTGCCGGCTTCTTCGACACCCGCCAGGATATCGTCGTTGTATTCCGGCGCACCCCGCAGTTTCCACGCCTCGACCACGCGGTGCACCTCGTCATCGGACACAAATGCACCGTGAACGCGGATCGGCAGGCTGGTGCCGGGCGGCATGTAGAGCATGTCACCATGGCCCAGCAGTTGCTCGGCACCGCCCTGGTCGATGATGGTCCGTGAGTCGATCTTGCTCGACACCTGGAACGCCATGCGGGTCGGGATGTTGGCCTTGATCAGGCCGGTGATCACATCCACCGACGGCCGCTGGGTCGCGAGGATCAAGTGGATCCCGGCCGCACGGGCCTTCTGCGCGATACGCGCGATCAGTTCTTCAACCTTCTTGCCGACGATCATCATCATGTCGGCAAATTCGTCGACCACCACCACGATGGTCGGCAACTTGGTCAGCAGCGGCGCTTCATCGTGAATGCTTTCGCGCTTGTACAGCGGGTCGGTCAGCGGCGTGCCGGCGTCCTGGGCTTCCTTGACCTTGGCGTTGAAGCCGGACAGGTTACGCACGCCCATCTTCGCCATCAGTTTGTAGCGCCGCTCCATCTCGGCCACGCTCCAGCGCAGGGCGTTGGCGGCGTCCTTCATGTCGGTCACCACCGGGCACAGCAGGTGCGGGATGCCTTCGTAGATCGACAGTTCGAGCATCTTCGGGTCGATCATGATCAGCTTGGCGTCTTCCGGGCCGGACTTGAACAGGATCGACAGGATCATCGCGTTCACACCCACCGACTTACCGGAACCGGTGGTACCGGCAACCAGCAGGTGGGGCATTTTCGCCAGGTCAGTGATCACCGGCTTGCCGCCGATGTCGTGCCCCAGGGCCAGGGTGACCGGCGACTTGAAGTTGTCGTATTCCGGGGTCGATAGCACTTCGGAGAAGCGCACGATCTGCCGGTCTTCGTTGGGAATCTCGATACCCACGGTGGTTTTGCCGGGGATCACTTCCACCACCCGCACGCTGGTAACCGCCAGGGAGCGCGCCAGGTCTTTGGCCAGGTTGGCGATACGGCTGACCTTGACCCCTGCGGCCGGCTGGATTTCGTAACGGGTAATCACCGGGCCGGGGTGGATCGAATCCACCGACACTTCGACGCCAAACTCCTTGAGTTTGATTTCCAGCAGATGGCCGACGGCCGCCAGGGATTCCGGGGAATAGTTGAGTTGCTTCTTTTCCGCCGGATCGAGGATCGAGATCGGCGGCAAAGTGCCCTCGACGGCGCTGTCGATAAACAGCGGCGCCTGCTTTTCCTTTTGCACGCGATGGCTTGGCTCGGGCGCCTTGACCGGCGCCGGGGCGATAACCGGCGGCACTTGCTTCTCGCGGTCGGACATGTGCTTGGTCAGGGCCTGCTCGCGCTCGATCAGGCGCTCCTTGACCTTGGCCTGCTCACGGCGGTCCGGCGTACTCGGGGCCACCACTTCGTTGACCCGGGTGTCGACTTCACGCAATTGCGCGACCATGCGCTTGCGGTCCACACGGGCGGCCCACCAGCGGTTGGCGGCACCCTGGAACAACTCGAACAGATCGAGGGTGATCTTGCCGGTCACGTCCATGACCTTGAACCACGACAAGTCGGTAAATACCGTCAGACCAAACAGGAACAGGGCAATGAACGTCAGCGTGCTGCCCTGGATATTCAGGGTCCTGCGGGCCAGGTCACCCAGGCTTTCGCCCAAGGCACCGCCCGCGCCAGCCGGCAGGCCGGTCGGTGCATGGAAGTGAATATGCGCCAGGGCCGCGCCCGACAGCACCAGGAACACCAGGCCGATCAGGCGCCAGGAGAACAGCCAGCCGCTCCACTGCCACGGCTCATGGCGCTGGCGGAAGATCTGCCAGGTCTTGATCGCCAGCAACAACGGGAAGATATAGGCGAAATAGCCCAGGATCATGAACAGGATATCGGCGCTGTAGGAGCCCACAGGCCCGCCGAAGTTCTGCACATCGTCGATCTTGCTGTTATGGCTCCAGCCCGGATCGTCCTTGCCATAGGTCAGCAAGGCCATCATCAGGAACAGGCATAAAGCACCGATGGCAATCAGCGCGCCTTCCTTGAGCCGATAGTGCAGGTGCTGGCGCCAGGCCGGTACTACTGCTGTTTTGGGTGCTGCGGCGGATTTCTTCAAAACGGGTCTTTTCCTGCGCCTTAAGCGCGTCCAACAGTTGAATGACTATAAAAATACTGCCCAATCCGGACAGATGAAAAGTGAATGAGCGTCGTCAAGCGTCCTTTAACACTCCGAGATTGAATCATGCGCCGACGTTAACGCCAGCCCACAAGGACATAGTGCCGCCATTGTACGGGTTTGTGTGCCCGTTGCCACGCTGCCGGCTTCGCTCATGGAGCATCATCCGGCGCATTGCCGATGCATTTCAATTTGAGCATGCATTGTCTTTACTGACAAAGGCTTATGAGCTGTTTTTATCAGACTGGACAAGCTTTACCCAGCATTCCCGCTCAACGGATGGCGACATGACGCGATTACGACCGCATCACCGCTATAGAGTTGCAGAAACACCCGCTCATGCATCAGGGTACGGATTACATGATCGGGCTGGCCGAGTGGCGCCGGCTCGACAATAATCACTGCTTAACGCGGCGGGCCCCGGCCTGTCACCGCCCTCCCCTTCTGTAAGCCTGAATACCATGCTCACCTGGTTGCAACGCAACACCTTGACGTTTCCACCGCTGGCCAAAGCCATGCGTGAACCCAACGGCCTGCTGGCTGCCGGTGGCGACCTGTCCGCCGACCGCCTGGTCCAGGCCTATCGCCACGGCTGTTTCCCCTGGTTCTCCGAAGGCCAGCCCATCCTATGGTGGTCGCCAGACCCACGCACGGTGCTGTTCCCCGCCGAACTGCACGTGTCCCGCAGCCTCGCCAAGCTGCTGCGCCAGCAACGCTACGAGGTCACCTTCGACCAGGACTTCGCCGCTGTCATACAGGCCTGTGCTGCGCCACGCAGCTATGCAGACGGCACCTGGATCACCGAAGCCATGCAGAACGCCTATCTGCAACTGCACCAACGGGGCTACGCCCATTCCGTTGAAGTCTGGGACCAGGGCGAACTGGTCGGCGGCCTGTATGGCCTGGCCATGGGCCAGTTGTTTTTTGGCGAGTCGATGTTCAGTCGCGCAGACAATGCCTCGAAATATGGCTTTGCCACGCTCGTCAGGCAATTGCAGGCCTGGGGTTTTGTGCTGATCGACTGCCAGATGCCCACCGATCACCTGCACAGCCTCGGCGCCCGCGCCATTCCCCGCAGCGACTTTGCCGGTTACCTGCGCGACCATCTTGATCAAGCCAGCAGTGGGCCGTGGGTTTCTTAGGCGACATGCGCGCACCTGGCTTACACTTATTTCAAAGCTTATCCGAGGGTTGATCATGACCGAGTTGGCGCGCTTGAAGTTTTATGCCACTCAACCCCACTCTTGCAGCTACCTGCCCGAAGAACAGGCCACTACGCTGTTCCTCGACCCCAGCCAGCCGATGGACGTGCATGTGTATGCCGACCTGTCAGAGATGGGCTTTCGGCGCAGTGGCGACCACCTGTACCGGCCGCACTGCCAAAACTGCAACGCCTGTGTGCCGGCGCGTATCCCCGTGGCGCAATTTTTAGCCGATCGCAATCAAAAACGCATCCTCAAGCGCAATGCCGACCTGATCGTGACCCCCGCCAAGCCCGGCTTCAGCGAAGAGTACTTCGACCTGTACCAGCGCTATATCGAACAACGCCACGCCGACGGTGACATGTTCCCACCCAGTCGTGATCAGTTTTCCACGTTCCTGGTGCGCGACCTGCCGTTCTCGCGTTTTTACGAATTCCGCCTTGAGGGAAAGCTGCTGGCGGTCGCGGTCACCGACCTGCTGCCCAATGGCTTATCGGCGGTCTACACCTTTTACGAACCCGCCGAAGAGCGCCGCAGCCTCGGGCGCTTTGCGATTTTGTGGCAAATCAGTGAAGCCTCCCGGCAAAACCTGGACGCGGTGTACCTCGGATACTGGATAAAAAACTGCAAAAAGATGAATTACAAGACCCAATATCGGCCCATTGAGCTGCTAATTAATCAAAGATGGGTCACGCTTAACTAGAACCCCTTGGCTTAAACACCCTTTTTCGGGCACAATGCACGCCGCTTTTGCCTGGCGCAGTTGCACCGGGCCATTCACTGGATACCGAGGGCTTTACTGCATGTCGAAAGAAGACAGCTTCGAAATGGAAGGCACTGTCGTCGACACCCTGCCCAACACCATGTTTCGTGTGGAGTTGGAAAATGGGCACGTCGTAACCGCGCATATCTCCGGCAAGATGCGCAAGAACTACATTCGTATTCTTACCGGTGACAAAGTGCGCGTCGAGCTGACGCCCTATGACTTGAGCAAAGGGCGCATCACTTACCGCGCTCGCTAAACAAGTCAATACAAGACGCCCGGTTATGCCGGGCGTTTTTGTGCGCGCTATAAAATTAATGCGGGAACGGGCTTGCTCGCGATAGCTGTGTGTCAGGCAATACATCTGGCACCGATACACCGCTATCGCGGGCAAGCCCGCTCCCACATTTTGATTGCAGCGCTTGAGAAATAGCAAAAAGGCGCCGAAGCGCCTTTTTGTTGTGTTGCGATCAGGCCATTTCAGCAGTGGTCTCGAAGTCGAAGGTCAGCTCGCCATCCTTCAAGTCGATATGCACCACGCCACCATGGTCGGAGAGCTCGCCGAACAGGATCTCTTCGGCCAATGGCCGCTTGATCTTGTCCTGGATCAGACGCGCCATTGGGCGGGCGCCCATTGCCGCGTCGTAGCCGCCCTCGGCGATCCAGCTGCGTGCCGCTTCCGTCACCTCCAGCTGCACGCGCTTGTCTTCCAACTGCGCCTGAAGCTCGGTAAGGAACTTGTCCACCACGCTCTTGATCACCTCATGGCTGAGGCGACCAAACTGGATAATGGTGTCCAGGCGGTTGCGGAATTCCGGCGTGAAGCTCTTCTTGATCACTTCCATGGCGTCGGAAGAGTGATCCTGATGAGTAAAGCCAATGGAAGCCCGCGCGGCCGTCTCGGCACCGGCGTTGGTGGTCATGATCACGATCACGTTGCGGAAGTCCGCCTTGCGCCCGTTGTTGTCGGTCAGGGTCCCGTGGTCCATGACCTGCAGCAGCAGGTTGAAGACTTCCGGGTGGGCCTTTTCGATTTCATCGAGCAGCAGTACGCAGTGCGGCTGCTTGGTAATCGCCTCGGTCAACAGACCGCCCTGATCGAAGCCGACATAGCCCGGAGGCGCACCGATCAGGCGCGACACGGTGTGCCGCTCCATGTATTCGGACATGTCGAACCGCACCAGCTCAATGCCCATGGCCTTGGCCAACTGCCGCGCCGCTTCGGTCTTGCCGACGCCGGTAGGCCCGGCAAACAGGAACGAACCCACCGGTTTGTCCGGCGACTTGAGGCCAGCCCGGGACAGCTTGATCGCCGTCGACAGCGAGTCAATCGCCGCATCCTGGCCAAACACTGTCAACTTGAGGTCGCGCTCCAGGTTACGCAGCAGCTCTTTGTCGGAGCTGGTGACGTGTTTTGGCGGAATTCGCGCGATTTTCGCCACGATATCCTCGACCTGCGGCACTTCGATGCGCTTCACACGCTTCTCTACCGGCTGCAGGCGCTGGTAGGCCCCGGCTTCGTCGATCACGTCGATGGCCTTGTCGGGCATATGCCGGTCATTGATGTAGCGCGAGGCCAGCTCGGCGGCTGCACGCAGCGCCTCATCACTGTACTCGATGCCGTGGTGCGCTTCGAAACGCCCTTTCAGTCCCCGCAGGATGCCAATAGTGTCTTCGACCGAAGGCTCGGACACGTCGACTTTCTGGAAGCGACGCGCCAGAGCACGGTCTTTTTCGAAGATCCCGCGAAACTCCTGGAACGTGGTCGAACCGATGCAACGGATATCACCCGAAGACAGCAGCGGCTTGAGCAGGTTGGACGCATCCATCACCCCACCGGAAGCCGCACCGGCGCCAATGATGGTGTGGATTTCATCAATGAACAGGATCGCCTGCGGACGCTTTTTCAGCTCGCCAAGCAACGCCTTGAAACGCTTTTCAAAGTCGCCACGGTACTTGGTCCCGGCGAGCAGCGCGCCCAGGTCCAGGGAGTAGACAACGCTGTTGGCCAGCAGGTCAGGCACCTGATTATCAACAATGCGCTTGGCCAGGCCTTCGGCAATCGCGGTCTTGCCCACGCCCGCCTCGCCCACCAGCAAAGGGTTGTTCTTGCGACGACGCGCGAGGATCTGCGCAACACGCTCAACTTCCATCTCACGCCCCACCAGCGGATCAATCCGCCCCTGGCGCGCCAGTTCGTTGAGATTGCTGGCGTAGGCATCCAGCGGGTTGCTTGAAGAAGAAGACTCACCGCCCTCGTCGTCCTGCATATCCTGCTCACCCTCGGAATGATCGCCATGCCCTGGCACTTTCGAGATGCCATGGGCGATGTAGTTGACGACATCAATGCGCGCCACGCTCTGCTGCTTGAGCAGGAACACGGCCTGGCTTTCCTGTTCGCTGAAGATGGCAACCAAGACATTGGCGCCCGTCACTTCGCGCTTGCCGGAGCTCTGCACGTGGAAGACAGCACGCTGCAACACCCGCTGGAAGCCCAGGGTTGGCTGGGTCTCACGGTCCTCGTCATGCACAGGGATCAGTGGCGTGGTGGAGTCGATGAACTCCTGCAGGTCATGCTTGAGTTTGTCGAGGTTGGCGCCGCACGCACGCAGAACGGTGGCGGCAGCTTCGTTATCCAAAAGTGCCAGCAGCAGGTGTTCGACGGTCATGAATTCATGACGCTTCGAACGGGCCTCCTTGAAGGCAAGATTGAGGGTGACTTCGAGCTCGCGGTTTAACATAGCTTCACCTCATACCCAAGTGGTCGGAGTTAACCGTCCTTCTCGATTTCACAGAGTAGCGGATGCTGGCTTTCCCTGGCGTACTGGTTGACCTGCATGGCCTTGGTCTCGGCGATGTCGCGGGTAAACACTCCACATACTGCCCGTCCTTCTGTGTGAACGGCCAGCATTACCTTGGTCGCCAACTCGCGGTTCAGATTAAAAAACACCTCGAGTACTTCGACGACGAAATCCATCGGCGTGTAGTCATCATTGAACAAAACCACCTTGTACATCGGCGGCGCCTGTAAAGCAGGCTTGGCCTCTTGAACAGCGATGCCTGCAGAACCGTCATCGTCTTCTAGATGATCCGGGCGATCCTGATTGAATGTTAGTCGAATCTGGCTGAATGCATGCATGAAAGAAAGGTTCGTCTGTTGTGCATTTACAGTGATGGGGGCGACCTGTCAGAAATTCAACTCCGACCGACTGGTCACCTTGACTATCGGCAAAACGGTGTTACAACCAATAGAACCCACAGTGGGTAAAAAAGGTCCGCGCAGTCAACCTTATTTATTCGGGTTAGGACGGATAAACTGGATGATACTCCAGTGATGGAGTCTGGTGCAGAGGGATATGGGTATGTCTGGCGTCAAGATCAGTGGCAAGGTCAAATGGTTCAACAATGCCAAGGGCTACGGCTTCATTAACGAAGACGGCAAAGAGGATGATCTTTTTGCGCATTACTCGGCGATCACGATGGACGGATACAAGACCCTTAAAGCGGGTCAATTAGTATCCTTTGAAATCGTCCAGGGGCCCAAGGGCCTGCATGCTGTCGCCATCTGCGCAGTCGAGCCTGGAAAAACCAACGAAGACAGGCACGACAAGGCAGATAAATCCGCTCATTCGAAAAAGAAACAAACGGCCTGATCCGCCACCGAGCAGATACCACGCATAAAAAAACGGCCATCCCGAGCAATCAGGATGGCCGTTTTTCATAGCCTTCGACTTACATATGCGAAATCAACGCATCGCCGAAGCCCGACGACGACACCAGCTTGGCGCCGTCCATCAGGCGCTCGAAGTCATAGGTCACGGTCTTGGCCGAAATCGCCCCGTTGGTGCCCTTGATGATCAAGTCGGCCGCCTCGGTCCAGCCCATATGGCGCAGCATCATTTCCGCCGACAGAATCAGCGAGCCCGGGTTGACCTGGTCCTTGCCCGCGTATTTAGGCGCAGTACCGTGGGTGGCTTCAAACATCGCCACGGTGTCGGACAGGTTGGCACCCGGTGCAATACCGATACCGCCCACTTCTGCCGCCAGGGCATCGGAGAGGTAGTCACCATTGAGGTTCAGGGTGGCGATCACGTCATATTCGGCCGGGCGCAGCAGGATCTGCTGGAGCATGGCGTCGGCAATCGCATCCTTGACCACCACATTGCGGCCGGTGCGCGGGTTCTTGAACTGCATCCACGGCCCGCCATCGAGCAGGGTCGCGCCGAACTCTTCGGCCGCCACTTCGTAGGCCCACTCCTTGAAGGCACCTTCGGTGAACTTCATGATGTTGCCTTTGTGCACGATGGTCAGCGACTCACGGTCGTTATCCACTACATATTGCAGGGCCTTGCGCGCCAGGCGCTTGGTGCCCTCTTTGGAAACCGGCTTGATGCCAATCCCGCAATCCTGGTCGAAACGGATCTTGGTGACACCCATTTCCTCTTTGAGGAACTTGATGACCTTGGTTGCTTCGGGCGAACCGGCCTTCCACTCGATACCGGCGTAAATATCTTCGGAGTTCTCACGGAAGATAGTCATGTCCACATCGCCTGGCTTCTTGACCGGGCTTGGCACACCTTCGAACCAACGCACCGGACGCAGACAGACATACAGGTCCAGCTGCTGGCGCAGGGCAACGTTCAGCGAGCGGATACCGCCACCGACCGGCGTGGTCAGCGGACCCTTGATGGAAACCACGTAGTCCTTGACCGCATCCAGGGTTTCCTGGGGCAGCCAGGTGTCCTGGTCGTAAACTTGAGTCGCCTTCTCGCCGGCATACACCTCCATCCAGGAGATTTTGCGCTTGCCGCCGTAAGCCTTGTTAACAGCTGCATCGACCACCTTGATCATCACCGGGCTGATGTCGACGCCAATACCGTCACCTTCGATGAAGGGAATGATCGGGTTGTCAGGAACATTGAGAGAATGGTCTGCGTTGACGGTGATTTTGTCGCCGACTGCCGGAACCTGAATCTTCTTGTATCCCATGCTGAACTCCGTTTGTGGATTGAACATCTGGCTGTGCCCGAGCCTACTCCAGTTGAATGTGGACTGGAACCTTGCGCCCGGTACATTTGCTGCGAAAACGGTAGATTTAGTCGCCTACAACCTTGAAACAAAAGGGAAAAACGCCAAACTTGAGCACTGCGTGCGACTTTAGGCGCAATCCGGTCCATGCGACCTTTAGACCAATGGACGATCCACCTTTTGTATGAAGGCTCGGCGTAAGCATAGCGACCTATGTATAATGCCGCCGCTGACCAAAGAGTCACGACGGCCGACCGCTCTATATCGAGCACCTGCGCCTGAAAAAGCCGGGCTGCCACCGTAGCCCACCCGCTTGACGCTCGACTGATGCAACCCAACATCACCGCGAAGAAACATCGACATTCGGCTCATGGATGACTTTGAACGAACGCGCTTTACCCGGCGCATCTCGAGTTTCCGCGCACGCTTTTAGCAAAGAAGAGAGTTAATCCGAATATGCCCACCCGCTCGAAGATCATCTATACCTTCACCGACGAAGCCCCAGCCCTCGCCACCTATTCACTGCTGCCTATCGTAGAGGCCTTCACCGCTTCCGCTGATATTGAAGTGGAAACCCGCGATATCTCCCTCGCAGGGCGCATCCTCGCAAGCTTCCCCGAGCAACTGGGCACCAAGGCCGTTGCGGACCACCTCGCCGAACTGGGCGCCCTGGCCGTGACCCCCGAAGCCAATATCATCAAGCTGCCTAACATCAGCGCCTCGACCCCGCAGCTGCAAGCCGCGATCAAGGAACTGCAGGCCCAGGGCTACGCCCTGCCGGACTACCCGGAAACCGTAACCACCGACGCGGAAAAAGAAACCCGTGCACGTTACGACAAGGTCAAGGGCAGCGCCGTAAACCCGGTCCTGCGCGAAGGCAACTCCGACCGCCGCGCCCCACTGTCGGTCAAGAACTATGCGCGCAAGCACCCGCACAAAATGGGTGCCTGGGCTGCTGACTCCAAGTCCCACGTCGCTCACATGAGCAACGGCGACTTCTACGGCAGCGAAAAAGCCGTACAGATCGAAGCCGCCGATGCGGTCAAGATCGAACTGGTCGGCAAGGATGGCAGCACCACCGTCCTGAAAGAAAAGACCACCGCACTGGCCGGCGAGATCCTCGACAGCGCCGTGCTGAGCAAGAACGCCCTGCGCAGCTTCATCGCCGCCGAAATCGAAGACGCCAAGAGACAAGGCGTGCTGCTGTCGGTTCACCTGAAAGCCACCATGATGAAGGTCTCCGACCCGATCATGTTCGGCCAGATCGTTGCCGAGTTCTATAAAGACGCCCTGGCCAAGCACGCTACCGTGCTGGAACAGATCGGCTTCAACCTGAACAACGGCATCGGCGACCTGTACGCTCGCATCAAGGCCCTGCCGGCCGACCAGCAAGCGCAGATCGAAGCCGACATCCAGGCGGTCTACGCCGCTCGCCCTTCCCTGGCGATGGTCAACTCCGACAAAGGCATCACCAACCTGCACGTGCCGAGCGACGTGATCGTCGACGCCTCGATGCCAGCCATGATCCGTGACTCCGGCAAAATGTGGGGCACCGACGGCCAGCTGCACGACACCAAGGCCGTGATCCCGGATCGCTGCTACGCCACCATCTACCAGGCGGTCATCGAAGACTGCAAGGCTAATGGCGCCTTCGACCCAACCACCATGGGCAGCGTGCCAAACGTTGGCCTGATGGCGAAGAAAGCCGAAGAGTACGGTTCCCACGACAAGACTTTCCAGATCAAGGCTGACGGCGTAGTCCGCGTCACCGACAGCAAGGGCAAGCTGCTGATGGAACAGTCGGTTGAAGCCGGCGATATCTTCCGCATGTGCCAGACCAAAGACGCGCCGATCCAGGACTGGGTCAAACTGGCCGTCAACCGCGCCCGCGCCAGCAACACGCCAGCAATTTTCTGGCTGGACCCGCTGCGCGCCCACGACGGCGTCGTGGTCGAGAAAGTTCAGGCCTACCTGAAAGACCACAACACCGAAGGCCTGGACATCCGCATCATGTCGCCGGTCGACGCGATGAAGTTCACCCTGGAACGCACCCGCAAGGGCCTGGACACCATCTCGGTGACCGGCAACGTACTGCGCGACTACCTGACTGACCTGTTCCCGATCATGGAACTGGGCACCAGCGCCAAGATGCTGTCGATCGTGCCGCTGATGAACGGTGGCGGCCTGTTCGAAACCGGCGCTGGCGGTTCGGCTCCAAAACACGTGCAGCAACTGCTGGAAGAAAACTTCCTGCGTTGGGACTCCCTGGGCGAGTTCCTGGCCCTGGCAGCCTCCCTTGAGCATTTGGGTGTGAACTACAACAACCCGAAAGCCCTGGTACTGTCCAAGACCCTGGACCAGGCCACCGGCCAGTTCCTCGACAACAACAAGTCGCCATCGCGCAAAGTCGGCAACATCGACAACCGCGGCAGCCACTTCTACCTGGCGCTGTACTGGGCACAAGCCCTGGCCGCCCAGACTGAAGATACCGCGCTGCAGGCGCAGTTCGCTCAACTGGCAAAAACCCTGGCCGAGAACGAGGCAACCATCGTTGCCGAACTCAACGCCGTGCAGGGCAAGCCAGTGGACATCGGCGGCTACTACGCGCCGAATCCTGAGCTGACCAGCAAGGCTATGCGTCCGAGCGCTACCCTCAATGCGGCGATTGCTGCATTGAAGTAATGCTGTAGGGCGACATCACAAACCCCGGCCATGTGCCGGGGTTTGTCTTTGTGTCCAACACCGCTTTAATGAAAAAACCCGAGCAAATGTGGGAGCTGGCTTGCCTGCGATAGCAGTCTGCCAGTCGGTACAGATGTAGCCGAGCCACCGCCATCGCAGGCAAGCCAGCTCCCACACTGATTAGGCCCAACCCCACCGAATTCGAGGCCGCTATGACCTGGCAACCCCACATCACCGTCGCCACCATCGTCGAAGACAATGGCCGCTTCCTCATGGTCGAAGAGCTCAAGGGCGGCCGCACCGTGCTCAACCAGCCTGCCGGCCATCTCGACCCGCACGAAACCCTGACCGAAGCCGCCGTGCGCGAAACCCTCGAGGAAACCGGCTGGGACGTCGCAGCCACCGGCATCGTCGGCATCTATCTGTACACCGCTCCCAGCAATGGCGTGACCTACCAGCGCGTGTGCTTTGTCGCCAAGGCCTTGCAACACCACCCGGACTATCAACTGGACGAAGGCATCGTGCGCGCCCGCTGGCTGACCCGTGACGAGTTGATGGCCTTGCGCGATGACTGGCGCAGCGAGCTGATCATGCGTTGTATTGACGATTATCTGGCCGGCCACTGCCACAGTCTCGAATTGATCCGTCCTTCTCTTTAGCCTTGCGGGCTCGGGCCTGCTAGAATCGCGTCCTTTTTAAAGACACCCGTTGAAATCCTATGCGTGATCCAGCCCCTTCTGACACACAAAAGAAGCGCGTCATCGTCGGTATGTCCGGCGGCGTGGATTCTTCCGTTTCCGCCGTTCTGCTCATGGAGCAGGGTTATGAGGTGGAAGGCCTGTTCATGAAGAACTGGGAAGAAGACGATGGAACGGAATACTGCACCGCCATGGACGACCTGGCGGACGCCCAGGCCGTGTGCGACAAGATTGGCATCAAGCTGCACACCGCCAACTTCGCCGCCGAGTACTGGGACAATGTGTTCGAGCACTTCCTGGCCGAATACAAGGCCGGTCGCACGCCGAACCCGGACATCTTGTGCAACCGCGAAATCAAGTTCAAGGCGTTCCTCGACTACGCCATGATCCTCGGCGCCGACCTGATCGCCACTGGCCACTATGTGCGCCGTCGCGATGTTGATGGCCGCACCGAATTGCTCAAGGGCCTGGACCCGAACAAGGACCAGAGCTACTTCCTGCACGCCGTCGGCGGTGAACAGATCGCCAAGACCCTGTTCCCGGTGGGCGAACTGGAAAAGCCCGAAGTACGCAAGATTGCCGAGAAACACGGCCTGGCCACCGCCAAGAAGAAGGATTCCACCGGGATCTGCTTTATCGGCGAACGCCGCTTCAGTGACTTCCTCAAGCAGTACCTGCCGGCGCAACCGGGCGAGATCAAGACCACCGAAGGCGAAGTCATCGGCCGTCACCACGGCCTGATGTACCACACCATCGGCCAGCGCCAGGGCCTGGGTATTGGCGGCTTGAAGGACGCCGGTGAAGAGCCGTGGTACGTGCTGGTGAAGGATCTGCAACATAACGTGCTGATCGTCGGCCAGGGCAACGAGCATCCCCTGCTGTTCTCCGGCGCGCTGCTGGCCTCGGAGATCTATTGGGTCAACCCGATCGACCTGAGCGCTCCGCGCCGCCTGACCGCCAAGGTGCGCTATCGCCAGAGCGACCAGCCCTGCACCCTGGAAAAAACCACCAATGGCTACCGTGCCACCTTCGATGACCCGCAACGTGCGGTCACGCCCGGCCAGTCCGTAGTGTTCTACGACGGTGAGATCTGCCTGGGGGGCGGCGTGATTGAAGTCGCCGAACCCTGGAGCACCCCGGCATGAGCCCGACCCAGGAGCAATTGACGGCATTGGGCGGCGTGTTTCTCGCCGCAGTGCTGGTGGACAAGATCGCCAAGACCGGCCAGGTCACCGAGGCCGGCCTGACCTGCATGCTCGGCAGCCTGCTGGTGGTCGACCCGAAGGACACCCTGGATGTGTACGGCGGCGACGACCTGAGCCTGCGTGAAGGTTATCGCGCGCTGATCGGCGCCCTCGAGCGCGACCCCAGCACCCTGCAACGCGAGCCGCTGCGCTATGCCTTGTCGATGCTCGGCCTTGAGCGGCAACTGGCCAAGCGCGACGACCTGCTGGAAACCATCGGCAAGCGCCTGCCGCAGATCCAGTCCCAGGTCGAGCACTTCGGCCCGGCCCACGAGAACGTGATCGCCGCCTGTGGCGCTTTGTACCAGGACACCTTGAGCACCTTGCGCCAGCGGATCCAGGTCCACGGCGACATGCGCAACCTGCAACAGCCCAACAACGCCTCGAAAATCCGCGCCCTGCTGCTGGCCGGTATCCGTTCGGCGCGGTTGTGGCGGCAGTTGGGCGGTCATCGTTGGCAGTTGGTCATCAGCCGTCGCAAATTGCTCAAAGAGCTTTACCCGTTGATGCGCAACGAATAAGTCGCAGCCACGGGCTATTTTCAAGCCGTTACGCGTAATACGCCGGTCAGTTGGCAACGGACCGGCGGATTTTTTCATGTATGATACGCGCCCCATTTCGTTGCCCGACTGTCCGAGAACACCCCATGCAGCTCTCTTCGCTCACTGCGGTTTCCCCTGTTGACGGCCGCTACGCCGGCAAAACCCAGGCCCTGCGCCCTATTTTCAGCGAATACGGCCTGATCCGTGCTCGTGTACTGGTTGAAGTGCGCTGGCTCCAGCGCCTGGCCGCTCACCCCGCCATCAGCGAAGTGCCGGCGTTTTCTGCGCAAGCCAACGCGGTACTCAACACCCTGGCGGAAAACTTCTCCCTGGAGCACGCCGAGCGTGTGAAAGAGATCGAGCGCACCACCAACCACGACGTCAAAGCCATCGAGTACCTGCTCAAAGAACAAGCGGCCAAGCTGCCGGAACTGGCCCAGGTCAGCGAGTTCATCCACTTTGCCTGCACCAGCGAGGACATCAACAACCTGTCCCACGCCCTGATGCTGCGCGAAGGCCGTGATGACGTGATGCTGCCACTGATGCGCCAGACCGCCAACGCCATCCGCGAACTGGCCATCCGCTTCGCCGACGTGCCGATGCTGTCGCGCACCCACGGCCAGCCAGCCTCGCCGACCACCCTGGGTAAAGAACTGGCCAACGTGGTGTACCGCCTGGAGCGCCAGATCGCGCAAGTGGCTGCCGTGCCATTGCTGGGCAAGATCAACGGCGCCGTAGGCAACTACAACGCCCACCTGTCGGCCTACCCTGAGATCGACTGGGAAGCCAACGCCCGCGCCTTCATCGAAGACGAGCTGGGCCTGGGCTTCAACCCGTACACCACGCAGATCGAACCCCACGACTACATCGCCGAGCTGTTCGACGCCATTGCGCGCTTCAACACCATCCTGATCGACTTCGATCGCGATATCTGGGGCTACATCTCCCTGGGCTACTTCAAGCAGCGCACCATCGCAGGCGAAATCGGCTCGTCGACCATGCCGCACAAGGTCAACCCGATCGACTTCGAAAACTCCGAAGGCAACCTGGGCATCGCCAACGCCTTGTTCCAGCACCTCGCCAGCAAGTTGCCGATCTCCCGCTGGCAGCGCGACCTGACCGACTCCACCGTATTGCGCAACCTCGGCGTGGGCTTTGCCCATAGCGTGATCGCGTACGAAGCCAGCCTCAAAGGCATCAGCAAGCTGGAGCTCAACGCGCAGAAAATCGCCGCTGACCTGGACGCCTGCTGGGAAGTCCTGGCCGAGCCGATCCAGACCGTGATGCGCCGCTACAACATCGAAAACCCGTACGAGAAGCTGAAAGAGTTGACACGCGGCAAGGGCATCAGCCCTGAAGCACTGCAAACTTTCATCGACGGCCTGGACATGCCAGCTGCGGCCAAGGCCGAGCTGAAACTGCTGACCCCGGCCAACTACATCGGCAACGCTGTAGACCAAGCCAAACGCATCTGATTGCGGCTTGACCCCTTAAGACGCCCGGCAGCGCCGGGCGTTTTTATTCCCGTCTGAAAAGTGCTTTTTTTCAATAGGTTACACATGAATCCTGATATTCCTCTTCAACTTCTGGGCGGCATCACGGCACGGGAATTCCTGCGCGACTACTGGCAGAAAAAACCACTGCTGATCCGCCAGGCCATCCCTGATTTCGAAAGCCCGATCGACGCCGACGAACTGGCCGGCCTGGCGCTGGAAGAAGAAGTCGAGTCGCGCCTGGTGATCGAGCACGGCGAGCGCCCGTGGGAGCTGCGTCGCGGCCCATTTGCCGAAGATGCCTTCAGCACCCTGCCCGAGCGCGAGTGGACCCTGCTGGTGCAGGCGGTCGACCAGTTCGTACCGGAAGTGGCCGAGCTGCTGGAGCAGTTCCGCTTCCTGCCAAGCTGGCGCATCGACGACGTGATGATCAGCTTTGCCGCCCCTGGTGGCAGCGTAGGCCCGCACTTCGATAACTACGATGTGTTCCTGCTGCAGGCCCAAGGCAAGCGCAACTGGAAGATCGGCCAGATGTGCAACTCGGAGAGCCCGCTGCTGCAACACGCCGACCTGCGCATCCTCGCCGAATTCGAAGAGAGCGCCGAATGGGTGCTGGAGCCTGGCGACATGCTCTACCTGCCGCCGCGCCTGGCGCACTTCGGCATCGCCGAAGATGACTGCATGACCTACTCGGTCGGCTTCCGCGCACCGAGCGCCGCCGAAGTGCTGACCCACTTCACCGACTTCCTCAGCCAGTACCTGACGGATGAAGAGCGCTACACCGACGCCGATGTCCAGCCCGTCAGTGACCCGCACCAGATCCAGAGCGACGCCCTCGACCGCCTGAAAAGCCTGCTGGCCGAGCACATGAGCGACGAGCGCATGCTGCTGACCTGGTTCGGCCAATTCATGACCGAGCCGCGCTACCCGGAACTGGTCGCCGGCCCCGAAGAGCTGGCGCAGGATGAAGTGATCAGCAGCCTGGAAGACGGTGCAGTCCTGATCCGCAACCCGAGCGCGCGCCTGGCCTGGTCGGAAGTGGACGACGATGTATTGCTGTTCGCCAGCGGCCAGAGCCGTTACCTGCCGGGCAAACTGCGCGAACTGCTGAAGTTGATCTGCGCGGCCGACGCCCTGCACGTCGACAACCTGGGCCCGTGGCTGGTTGATGAAGATGGCCGCGACCTGCTGTGCGAACTGGTCAAGCAAGGAAGCCTGGGGTTTGCCGATGAATAAAATTCACGTAAGTGTCGCGGACTGGCAAAAGGATATCGCCGAGATTCGGCGCATTCGTGAAGCGGTATTTATCGCTGAACAATCGGTTCCACCTGAGCTGGAATGGGACGCAGACGACGCCGGGGCCATGCATTTCCTCGCGTTCGAAGGCGACTTCCCCATTGGCACGGCGCGCCTGCTGCCCAGCGGCGAGATCGGTCGCGTGTCAGTCCTCAAGGACTGGCGCGGGCTGAAGGTCGGCGACAAACTGATGGAAGCGGTGATTGGCGAGGCCGAGAAACGCGGCCAGAGCCGGCAGTTCCTCAGTGCACAGGTGTATGCCGCGCCGTTCTATGAGCGGTTGGGGTTCAAGACCGTCAGCGGGGAATTCCTGGAAGTCGGGATTCCCCATGTTGATATGGAGCGCGAGGGCTGACTTTAGACCCAGTCGCTCCCTTCGCGAGCAAGCCCGCTCCCACACTTGATCGAGCTCGACCCCTGAAATGCGGTCAAAAGTGGGAGCGGGCTTGCTCGCGAAGGCGTCATTAGCAGCCCCCCAAAAAGGCCCTGCCATCCACCGATGCCAGGGCCTTTTGCCGTCTACGATTCAACTTACGCCCCGCCGGGCCGATAAACTGGCACCATCAAGCCCAAATGACTTGCAGAGATAACGGACATGTCCCTACGCACCCTAGTCGCCAGCCTGCTCATGGCCGTCAGCTTTTCGGCAATGGCAGCCACCGAAGTCGTACCCTTGAACAACCGCGCCAGCGCCGACCTGTTACCCGTGGCGCAGAATTTCATTGGCAAGGACGGCACTGTCAGCGCCTACGGCAATCAGTTGATCGTCAATGCCGAGCCCGACAAGATCCAGGCCCTGCGCGCCCTGCTCGCACAACTGGATACACCCTCCAAACGCTTGCTGATCACCGTCGACACCAACGAAAACAATCAGCAGGCCAACCGCCAGGTCATCACCTACAGCACCGAAAGCCGTGACGGCGGGATCCAGCAGATCCAGGCCAGCGAAGGCGTGCCCGCACTGATCCAGGTCGGCCAGAGCGTGCCACTGACCACCACCCAGCCCGACGCCTATGGCCGCCCGCAAAACCAGACCCAGTACCGCAACGTCACCCAGGGCTTCTATGTCACCGCCAGCGTCACCGGCGAGACCGTGCACCTGAGCATCAGCACCAATCGTGACCGCATGAGCCAGGAGCGTCCCGATGTAGTGAACGTGCAAAGTACCGACACAACCGTCAGCGGGCGCCTGGGTGAGTGGATCACGCTGGCCGGCATCAATCGCCAGACCCAGGCCGACAAACAGGGCGCGACCCGCACCTACTCGACCCAGGGCCGGGATGACCTGACAGTGCGGGTCAAAGTCGACACCTTGAACTGAAGCACCAAAAACTGACTGATTAGTCGTATTAGACCAAAGATGTAGTGCCATAAAAAAAGCACTACAAAACATTTGACGATCCAAAAAAGCATGGGCATGATGGCCTCGCTCCCGCTAATCAGGGGCCCTGGCAAGGGCCTTCGGATCGTCGCTCCAAGTTACCCACCTGAGCCGATTCGTGTCTGTACCGCCCACAAGGCGTGTTTGACGAGGTTGCGACTGGAACGAAGTTGTCCCGAGGGACGGAAGCTAACCAGGTAACCCGGCAACACACTGTTGGATCGTACAAAGGCCCACGACGCCCGAAGACTGTTCTCGGTTCGCCTCTACCTGCTCACTTTCTCCCTTGAGCCTATCGTTCATCCCGTCGCCTTCCCCGCCAAGCCCAACTTGACCGCCTAAGCTTCTGGTCAGCGAGCAGCCATAACCACGTACTGAATGCGTGGCTGGCAAAACGGAATTTTCAACCCAGTAGTTTTTCCACAAAAGACGCGACGAGGTTTTTCCCCATGGCACTGACACGCGAACAGCAAATTGCAGCCCTTGAAAAAGACTGGGCTGAAAACCCACGCTGGAAAGGCGTGACTCGCGCTTACTCCGCTGCTGACGTCGTCCGCCTGCGCGGCTCGGTTCAACCCGAGCACACCTTTGCAAAACTGGGCGCCGAGAAGCTGTGGAAGCTGGTTACCCAGGGCGCCAAGCCGTCCTTCCGCCCCGAGAAAGATTTCGTCAACTGCATGGGCGCCCTGACCGGCGGCCAGGCTGTGCAACAAGTCAAGGCCGGTATCCAGGCGATCTACCTGTCCGGCTGGCAAGTGGCTGCGGACAACAACTCCGCCGAGTCCATGTACCCTGACCAATCGCTGTACCCGGTGGACTCCGTGCCGACCGTGGTCAAGCGCATCAACAACTCGTTCCGCCGCGCCGACCAGATCCAGTGGAAAGCCGGTAAAGGTCCGGGCGACGAAGGCTACATCGACTACTTCGCGCCAATCGTGGCTGACGCCGAAGCCGGTTTCGGTGGTGTACTGAACGCCTACGAGCTGATGAAAAGCATGATCGAAGCAGGCGCCGCCGGCGTGCACTTCGAAGACCAACTGGCTTCCGTGAAAAAATGCGGCCACATGGGCGGCAAGGTACTGGTTCCGACCCAGGAAGCCGTACAGAAGCTGACCGCTGCCCGTCTGGCAGCTGACGTTGCCGGCACGCCGACCATCATCCTGGCCCGTACCGACGCCAACGCTGCTGACCTGCTGACTTCGGACTGCGACCCGTACGACCAGCCGTTCGTGACTGGCGAGCGCACCCAGGAAGGCTTCTACAAGGTACGCGCTGGCCTGGATCAAGCAATTGCCCGCGGCCTGGCCTACGCACCGTACGCCGACCTGATCTGGTGCGAAACCGCCAAGCCAGACCTGGACGAAGCCCGTCGCTTCGCCGAGGCGATCAAGAAGGAATACCCGGACCAACTGCTGTCCTACAACTGCTCGCCTTCTTTCAACTGGAAGAAGAACCTGGACGACGCGACCATCGCCAAGTTCCAGCGCGAACTGTCCGCCATGGGCTACAAGCACCAGTTCATCACCCTGGCCGGCATTCACAACATGTGGCACAGCATGTTCAACCTGGCGCACGACTACGCCCGCAACGACATGACTGCCTACGTGAAGCTGCAAGAGCAGGAATTCGCTGACGCCGCTAAAGGCTACACCTTCGTGGCGCACCAGCAGGAAGTGGGCACCGGCTACTTCGACGACATGACCACCGTGATCCAGGGCGGCACCTCGTCCGTGACCGCGCTGACCGGCTCGACCGAAGAAGAACAGTTTCACTAAGTGACCTGAGTACACGGCCATTGCGGGCCCGATAGAAAGCTAACCGCAGTGCCGCACGATCTGACGCCCCGACTGGTTCGGGGCGTTTTTTTTGCCTGGGCGAAAGGTTACTGCCCCCCTCCCGAAACCCGATGTGGGAGCTGGCCTGCCTGCGGTAGCGGCGTTTCAGCCACCCATTTGCCTAATGCCCCACCGCCATCGCGGCGATGCGGCGATCCGAAAAGCCCGACTCCCACAGAAACCGAGTCAAAACGACTTTTTGAGCAAAACCTTGATCCAGAGCGGTATTGGCTTAGGAAAAATCAGTTAAAAGTTGCGCGCTGGCAACTTGCGCCATACGGGCAAGTAACAACAACTTTCCCCGCGACGCACTCAACACCCGCTTAAAACTCTCGCAAACAATATTCATTATCATTTAGAGCAATAAAACTTCGTTACACCCTAAACAAAACACAATTGATTAAAATCAAGCTAATGCCCGCAGCGTCTGGGCTACAGCCCCACAAAGGTGCACTATGTCCTTATTTCAGCGAATAATTTAGCCACAGGAATTTTACTTGCTAGGTGTTTAGCCATAAAATCACCGCGATTGATTGCGCTGCGACATATCGTCACTGCGTCGTTACTTTTTCGAGCTCAGAGACCTTTGCTCTCTGTTAAGGATTTCCAGCATGACCGAAGCGACAGGACTCATGGCCCACAACTGGGGCTTTGCCATTTTCCTCCTCGGTGTTGTCGGCCTCTGCGCCTTCATGCTCGGTGTTTCCAGCCTCCTCGGGTCAAAAGCCTGGGGCCGCAGCAAAAACGAACCGTTCGAGTCCGGCATGCTACCTACAGGTGGCGCCCGCTTGCGGCTCTCAGCCAAATTCTATCTGGTCGCGATGCTGTTCGTGATCTTCGATATCGAAGCCCTCTTTCTCTTTGCCTGGTCTGTGTCCGTCCGCGAAAGCGGCTGGACCGGATTCGTCGAAGCTCTCGTTTTCATAGCAATTCTGTTGGCAGGTCTTGTCTACCTGTTCCGAGTGGGCGCCCTTGACTGGGCTCCGGAAGCTCGTCGCAAGCGGCAAGCGAAGCTGAAACAATGAGGCTTTGGCGATGCAATACAATCTCACCAGGATCGACCCGGATGCTCCTAACGATCAGTACCCCATCGGCGAGCGGGAAACCGTCTCCGATCCGTTAGAAGACCAAGTCCACAAAAACATCTACATGGGCAAGCTGGAAGACGTGCTGAGTGGCGCGGTCAACTGGGGGCGTAAGAACTCCCTGTGGCCTTACAACTTCGGCCTTTCGTGCTGCTACGTGGAAATGACCACCGCCTTCACGGCGCCCCACGACATCGCGCGCTTTGGCGCCGAGGTTATCCGGGCATCGCCGCGTCAGGCGGATTTCATGGTTATCGCCGGTACCTGCTTTATCAAGATGGCGCCGATCATCCAGCGTCTCTACGAGCAAATGCTCGAGCCGAAGTGGGTTATCTCCATGGGTTCGTGCGCCAACTCCGGTGGCATGTACGACATCTACTCCGTGGTTCAGGGGGTCGACAAGTTCCTGCCCGTGGACGTCTACGTGCCTGGCTGCCCGCCCCGCCCTGAAGCTTTCCTGCAAGGCTTGATGCTGCTGCAGGAGTCGATTGGCAAGGAGCGTCGCCCACTGTCCTGGGTTGTCGGCGATCAAGGCGTGTACCGCGCCGAGATGCCGTCACAAAAGGAACAGCGCCGCGAACAGCGAATCGCAGTCACCAACCTGCGCAGCCCCGACGAAGTCTGATCCAGAACCGCTTCTTTTATAGAACGAAAACCTGGCTTCATTCTTTACGTTGACCGAAAGCGATAAAAAACCATGACTACAGGCAGTGCTCTGTACATCCCGCCTTATAAGGCAGACGACCAGGATGTGGTCGTCGAACTCAATAACCGTTTTGGCCCTGACGCCTTCACTGCCCAGGCCACACGCACCGGTATGCCGGTGCTGTGGGTGGCGCGTGCCAAGCTCGTCGAAGTCCTGACCTTCCTGCGCAACCTGCCCAAGCCGTACGTCATGCTCTATGACCTGCATGGCGTGGACGAGCGTCTGCGCACCAAGCGCCAGGGGCTGCCGAGCGGCGCTGATTTCACCGTGTTCTATCACCTGATGTCGCTGGAACGTAACAGCGACGTGATGATCAAGGTCGCCCTGTCGGAAAGCGACCTGAGCATCCCGACCGTGACCGGTATCTGGCCGAACGCCAGCTGGTACGAACGCGAAGTCTGGGACATGTTCGGCATCGACTTCCCGGGCCACCCGCACTTGACGCGCATCATGATGCCGCCAACCTGGGAAGGTCACCCGCTGCGCAAGGACTTCCCTGCCCGCGCCACCGAATTCGATCCGTTCAGCCTCAACCTGGCCAAGCAGCAGCTTGAAGAAGAAGCGGCGCGCTTCCGTCCGGAAGACTGGGGCATGAAACGCTCCGGCACCAACGAGGACTACATGTTCCTCAACCTGGGCCCGAACCACCCTTCGGCCCACGGTGCCTTCCGCATCATCCTGCAACTGGACGGCGAAGAAATCGTCGACTGCGTACCGGACATCGGCTACCACCACCGTGGTGCCGAGAAAATGGCCGAACGCCAGTCCTGGCACAGCTTCATCCCGTACACCGACCGTATCGACTACCTCGGCGGCGTGATGAACAACCTGCCGTACGTGCTCTCGGTCGAGAAGCTGGCCGGCATCAAGGTTCCGGACCGCGTCGACACCATCCGCATCATGATGGCCGAGTTCTTCCGGATCACCAGCCACCTGCTGTTCCTGGGTACCTATATCCAGGACGTCGGCGCCATGACCCCGGTGTTCTTCACCTTCACCGACCGTCAGCGTGCGTACAAGGTCATCGAAGCCATCACCGGCTTCCGCCTGCACCCGGCCTGGTACCGCATCGGCGGTGTGGCCCACGACCTGCCGAACGGCTGGGAGCGCCTGGTCAAGGAATTCATCGACTGGATGCCCAAGCGTCTGGACGAGTACCAAAAGGCTGCGCTGGATAACAGCATCCTCAAGGGCCGGACCATCGGCGTCGCCCAGTACAACACCAAGGAGGCCCTGGAATGGGGTGTCACCGGTGCTGGCCTGCGTTCCACCGGTTGCGATTTCGACCTGCGCAAGGCGCGCCCGTACTCCGGCTACGAGAACTTCGAGTTCGAAGTCCCGCTGGCGGCCAACGGCGATGCCTACGACCGTTGCATCGTGCGCGTCGAAGAAATGCGCCAGAGCCTGAAAATCATCGAGCAGTGCATGCGCAACATGCCGGCCGGCCCGTACAAGGCGGATCACCCGCTGACCACGCCGCCGCCTAAAGAGCGCACCCTGCAGCACATCGAAACCCTGATCACGCACTTCCTGCAAGTCTCGTGGGGCCCGGTCATGCCGGCCAACGAGTCCTTCCAGATGATTGAAGCGACCAAGGGTATCAACAGTTATTACCTGACGAGCGATGGCGGCACCATGAGCTACCGCACCCGGATTCGTACCCCAAGCTTTGCCCACTTGCAGCAGATCCCTTCGGTGATCAAAGGCGAGATGGTCGCGGACTTGATTGCGTACCTGGGTAGTATCGATTTCGTTATGGCCGACGTGGACCGCTAAGCATGAACAGCACGCTTATCCAGACAGACCGTTTCACCTTGAGTGAAACCGAGCGCTCGGCCATCGAGCACGAGCTGCATCACTACGAAGACCCGCGCGCGGCGTCGATCGAAGCCTTGAAGATCGTCCAGAAGGAACGTGGCTGGGTACCCGACGGTGCCCTCTACGCCATCGGCGAGATCCTCGGCATCCCGGCCAGCGATGTGGAAGGCGTGGCGACGTTCTACAGCCAGATCTTCCGCCAGCCGGTCGGTCGCCACATCATTCGCGTGTGCGACAGCATGGTCTGCTACATCGGCGGCCACGAGTCGGTGGTCGACGCGATCCAGAGCAAGCTGGGCATCGGCCTGGGCCAAACCACAGCAGACGGTCGCTTCACGCTGCTGCCAGTGTGCTGCCTGGGCAACTGTGACAAGGCGCCGGCGTTGATGATCGACGACGACACATTCGGTGACGTCCAGGCTGCTGGCGTCACCCAATTGCTCGAGGGCTACCCATGACCCTGACTTCTTTTGGTCCCGCCAACCTGATCAAGCGTTCGGCCGAGACTCACCCGCTGACCTGGCGCCTGCGTGACGACGGCGAGGCGGTATGGCTTGACGAGTACCAGGCCAAGAACGGTTACGCCGCAGCGCGCAAAGCCTTTGCCGACATGGCCCAGGACGATATCGTCCAGACCGTGAAGGACGCAGGCCTTAAAGGTCGCGGTGGTGCAGGCTTCCCCACGGGTGTGAAGTGGGGCCTGATGCCTAAAGACGAATCCATCAACATCCGTTACCTGCTGTGCAACGCGGATGAGATGGAGCCCAACACCTGGAAAGACCGCATGCTGATGGAGCAACTGCCCCATCTGCTGATCGAAGGCATGCTGATCAGTGCCCGTGCGCTGAAAACCTACCGGGGCTACATCTTCCTGCGTGGCGAATACACCACCGCCGCCAAGCACCTGAACCGTGCCGTGGCCGAAGCCAAGGCCGCAGGCCTGTTGGGCAAGAACATCCTCGGTTCGGGTTTTGACTTCGAACTGTTCGTGCATACCGGCGCCGGGCGTTATATCTGCGGTGAAGAAACCGCCCTGATCAACTCCCTCGAAGGCCGCCGCGCCAACCCACGCTCCAAGCCGCCCTTCCCTGCCGCCGTTGGCGTGTGGGGCAAGCCTACGTGCGTGAACAACGTCGAGACCCTGTGCAACGTGCCGGCGATCATCGCCGACGGCGTGGACTGGTACAAATCCCTGGCCCGCGAAGGCAGCGAAGACATGGGCACCAAGCTCATGGGCTTCTCCGGCAAGGTCAAGAACCCTGGCCTGTGGGAACTGCCATTCGGCGTGACCGCCCGTGAGCTGTTCGAGGACTACGCCGGCGGCATGCGCGACGGCTACACCCTCAAGGCCTGGCAGCCAGGCGGCGCCGGCACCGGTTTCCTGTTGCCCGAGCACCTCGACGCACAGATGTATGCCGGCGGCATCGGCAAGGTGGGCACCCGGATGGGTACCGGCCTGGCGATGGCGGTGGACAACACCGTGAACATGGTCTCGCTGCTGCGCAACATGGAGCAGTTCTTCGCTCGCGAATCCTGTGGCTTCTGCACCCCGTGCCGCGATGGCTTGCCATGGAGCGTCAAACTCCTGATGGCGATCGAGAAAGGCGAAGGCCAGCCGGGGGATATCGAGACCCTGCTGGGCCTCGTGGGTTTCCTCGGCCCGGGCAAGACCTTCTGTGCTCACGCACCGGGCGCCGTGGAGCCACTGGGCAGCGCAATCAAGTACTTCCGCTCGGAGTTCGAAGCCGGCATCGCGCCCAAAAGCGCCGCCGTCCCGCCTCTGGCAAAGCCGATCGTAGTCGGCGCGTAACGCTTCAATAGGCGAAGGGTCCGTGCCCTTCGCCTTGTCATGTGCTGACGCCTTGAAGGCTGTGTTGATGCACATGAATAACAAGATTCCATTAGCCACGCCCGCTGACAACGGGCCAACGAAGAACTTTGAACCATGGCCACTATCCACGTAGACGGCAAAGCGCTCGAAGTCGATGGGGCGGACAACCTGTTACAGGCGTGTCTGTCACTAGGCCTCGACATCCCTTATTTCTGCTGGCACCCCGCGCTTGGTAGCGTCGGTGCCTGTCGCCAGTGTGCGGTCAAGCAGTACACCGACGAAAACGACACCCGTGGTCGTATCGTTATGTCCTGCATGACGCCGGCCACCGACAACACCTGGATTTCCATCGACGATGATGAATCCAAGGCGTTCCGCGCCAGCGTTGTCGAATGGCTGATGACCAACCACCCCCACGACTGCCCGGTCTGTGAGGAAGGCGGTCACTGCCACCTGCAAGATATGACGGTGATGACCGGCCACAACGAGCGCCGTTATCGCTTCACCAAGCGTACCCACCAGAACCAGGACCTCGGCCCGTTCATTTCCCACGAAATGAACCGCTGCATCGCCTGCTATCGCTGTGTGCGCTTCTATAAAGACTACGCCGGCGGCACCGACCTGGGCGTATTCGGCGCCCACGACAACGTGTACTTCGGTCGCGTTGAAGACGGCGTGCTCGAAAGCGAGTTCTCCGGCAACCTCACCGAGGTCTGCCCGACCGGTGTGTTTACCGACAAGACCCACTCCGAGCGCTACAACCGCAAGTGGGACATGCAGTTCTCGCCGAGCATCTGCCATGGCTGCTCCAGCGGTTGCAACATCTCCCCGGGCGAGCGCTATGGCGAACTGCGTCGCATCGAAAACCGCTTCAACGGTTCGGTCAACCAGTACTTCCTGTGCGACCGTGGCCGTTTCGGCTATGGCTACGTCAACCGCGAAGACCGCCCTCGCCAGCCATTGCTGGCCGATGGCGCCAAGCTGAGCCTGGACGCGGCGCTGGATAAAGCCGCTGACCTGCTGCGCGGGCGCAACATCGTGGGTATCGGTTCGCCACGCGCCAGCCTCGAAAGCAACTACGCGTTGCGCGAGCTGGTAGGCGCCGAGCACTTCTACAGCGGTATCGAAGCCGGTGAGCTGGAGCGCATTCGCCTGGTCCTGCAAGTGCTCAATGACAGCCCGCTGCCAGTACCGAACATGCGCGACATCGAAGACCACGACGCGACTTTCGTGCTCGGTGAAGACCTGACCCAGACCGCCGCACGTATCGCCCTGTCGCTGCGCCAGTCGGTCAAAGGCAAGGCCGAAGAAATGGCCGACGCCATGCGCGTCCAGCCGTGGCTCGACGCCGCGGTGAAAAACATCGGCCAGCACGCGCTGAACCCGCTGTTTATCGCCAGCCTGGCTGAAACCAAGCTCGACGATATCGCCGAAGAATGCGTACACGCAGCGCCCGACGACCTGGCTCGCATCGGTTTCGCCGTGGCCCACGCCCTCGACGCCAGCGCCCCTGCCGTCGAAGGCCTGGACGCAGAAGCTGCAGCCCTGGCCCAGCGCATCGCCGATGCCCTGCTGGCGGCCAAGCGTCCACTGATCATTGCCGGTACCTCGCTGGGTTCCAAGGCGCTGATCGAGGCCGCCGCCAACATCGCCAAAGCCTTGAAGCTGCGCGAGAAGAACGGCTCCATCAGCCTGGTCGTGCCGGAAGCCAACAGCCTTGGCCTGGCCATGCTCGGTGGCGAGTCCCTGGACAGCGCCCTGCAAGCCGTGATCGACGGCACTGCGGACGCCATCGTGGTACTGGAAAACGACCTGTACACCCGCACCGATGCGACCAAGGTCGATGCCGCGCTGAATGCTGCCAAAGTGCTGATCGTCGCCGATCACCAGAAGACCGCCACCAGCGACCGCGCCCACCTGGTGCTGCCAGCCGCCACCTTCGCCGAAGGCGACGGGACCCTGGTCAGCCAGGAAGGCCGCGCCCAGCGCTTCTTCCAGGTGTTCGATCCAAAGTACATGGACGCCAGCATCCTGGTTCACGAAGGCTGGCGCTGGCTGCATGCCCTGCGCGCAACCCTGCTGAACCAGCCGATCGACTGGACCCAGCTCGACCACGTCACCGCAGCCGTCGCCGCGAGCGCACCGCAGTTGGCGCGTATCGTCGATGCCGCACCGTCCGCCGCGTTCCGCATCAAGGGCATGAAGCTGGCCCGTGAACCGCTGCGTTACTCCGGGCGTACCGCCATGCGCGCGGATATCAGCGTGCACGAACCGCGTACCCCGCAAGACAACGACACCGCGTTCGCCTTCTCCATGGAAGGCTACTCGGGTTCGGTCGAGCCCCGTCAGCAGGTGCCATTTGCCTGGTCGCCGGGCTGGAACTCGCCGCAGGCCTGGAACAAGTTCCAGGACGAAGTCGGTGGTCATATCCGCGCTGGCGACCCGGGCACCCGCCTGATCGAAAGCACCGGCGATTCGCTGAACTGGTTCGCTGCAGTACCGCGTCCGTTCAACCCGGCCCAGGGCACCTGGCAGGTTGTGCCGTTCTTCCACCTGTTCGGCAGCGAAGAGACCTCTTCCAAAGCCGCACCGGTGCAAGAGCGCATTCCACAAGCCTACGTGTCCGTGGCCAAGTCCGAAGCCGATCGCCTGGGCGTCAACGATGGTGCCCTACTCAGCGTGAACGTAGCCGGCCAGACCCTGCGTCTGCCGCTGCGCATCAACGACGAGCTGGGTGCTGGCCTGGTTGCACTGCCAAAAGGCCTCGCCGGGATTCCTCCTGCGATCTTTGGCCAAACCGTTGACGGTCTGCAGGAGGCAGCGCAATGACCTGGTTCACCCCTGAAGTGATCGACGTGATCATCTCGGTCGTCAAGGCCATCGTGATCCTGTTGGCCGTGGTCGTCGCGGGCGCCCTGCTCAGCTTCGTCGAACGTCGCCTGCTGGGCTGGTGGCAGGACCGTTACGGTCCGAACCGCGTTGGCCCATTTGGTATGTTCCAGATCGCTGCCGACATGCTGAAAATGTTCTTCAAGGAAGACTGGACCCCGCCGTTTGCCGACAAGGTGATCTTCACCCTGGCACCGGTCGTGGCCATGAGCGCCTTGCTGATCGCCTTCGCGATCATCCCGATCACCCCGACCTGGGGCGTGGCGGACCTGAACATCGGCTTGCTGTTCTTCTTCGCCATGGCCGGTCTGTCGGTCTACGCGGTGCTGTTCGCCGGCTGGGCCAGTAACAACAAGTTCGCCCTGCTGGGCAGCTTGCGGGCCTCGGCCCAGACTGTGTCCTACGAAGTGTTCATGGGCCTGGCGCTGATGGGCATCGTGGTGCAGGTGGGCTCGTTCAACATGCGCGACATCGTCGAGTACCAGGCACAGAACCTGTGGTTCATCATTCCGCAGTTCTTCGGCTTCTGTACCTTCTTCATCGCTGGCGTGGCCGTGACTCACCGTCACCCTTTCGACCAGCCCGAAGCGGAACAGGAACTGGCCGACGGTTACCACATTGAATATGCCGGCATGAAATGGGGCATGTTCTTCGTCGGTGAGTACATCGGCATCATCTTGATCTCGGCCCTGCTGGTCACGCTGTTCTTCGGCGGCTGGCACGGTCCGTTCGGCATCCTGCCGCAGTTGGCGTTCTTCTGGTTCTTCCTCAAGACCGCGTTCTTCATCATGTTGTTTATCCTGCTGCGCGCTTCCATTCCGCGTCCACGATACGACCAGGTGATGGATTTCAGCTGGCGCTTCTGCCTGCCGCTGACCCTGATCAATTTGCTGGTGACTGCTGCCGTTGTGTTGTTGAACACGCCAGCGGGCGCGGTTCAGTGAGGATTTGACCCATGTTCAAATATATTGGCGACATCGTTAAGGGTACCGGTACCCAGTTGCGAAGCCTGGTGATGGTTTTCGGCCATGGCTTTCGCAAACGCGACACCCTGCAATACCCGGAAGAAGCGGTGTACCTGCCGCCGCGTTATCGCGGCCGTATCGTACTGACCCGCGACCCTGATGGCGAAGAGCGTTGCGTAGCCTGCAACCTGTGCGCCGTGGCGTGCCCGGTTGGCTGTATCTCCCTGCAGAAAGCTGAAACCGAAGACGGTCGCTGGTACCCGGACTTCTTCCGCATCAACTTCTCGCGCTGCATTTTCTGCGGCCTCTGCGAGGAAGCTTGCCCGACCACCGCAATCCAGCTGACACCGGATTTCGAGATGGCCGAGTTCAAACGTCAGGACCTGGTGTACGAGAAAGAAGATCTGTTGATCTCTGGTCCCGGTAAAAACCCTGATTACAACTTCTATCGTGTTGCAGGTATGGCCGTTGCCGGTAAGCCCAAGGGCGCCGCACAAAACGAAGCCGAGCCGATCAACGTGAAGAGCTTGCTGCCTTAAGGAAGAAAGATGGAATTCGCTTTCTATTTCGCATCGGGTATTGCAGTGGTGTCCACGCTTCGCGTGATCACCAACACCAACCCCGTGCACGCCCTGCTCTACCTGATCATTTCGCTGATCGCCGTGGCCATGACCTTTTTCAGCCTCGGCGCACCGTTTGCCGGTGTCCTGGAAGTGATCGCCTACGCTGGCGCCATCATGGTGCTTTTCGTGTTTGTGGTGATGATGCTCAACCTGGGGCCGGCTTCGGTCGCCCAGGAGCGCGTCTGGCTCAAGCCCGGCATCTGGCTTGGCCCGGTGATCCTGGCGGCGCTGCTGCTGGCTGAACTGCTGTATGTACTGTTCGCTCACCAGAGCGGCCAGGCCATCGGCCACACCACCGTAGACGCCAAGGCCGTGGGCATCAGCCTGTTCGGCCCGTACCTGCTGGTGGTCGAACTGGCTTCGATGCTGCTGCTCGCTGCAGCCATCACTGCCTTCCACTTGGGCCGCAACGAAGCCAAGGAGCAATGACGATGCCTGCTATCCCTTTGGAGCATGGTCTGGCGGTCGCCGGCATCCTGTTCTGCCTTGGCCTGGTCGGCCTGATGGTTCGCCGTAACATTCTGTTCGTGTTGATGAGCCTGGAAATCATGATGAACGCTGCTGCACTGGCCTTCATCGTGGCGGGTGCGCGTTGGGGCCAGCCGGATGGGCAAGTGATGTTCATCCTGGTGATCAGCCTGGCAGCCGCCGAGGCCAGTATTGGCCTGGCGATCCTGCTGCAACTGTATCGTCGCTTCCACACGCTTGATATCGACGCTGCCAGTGAGATGCGCGGATGAACATGATCTTTCTGACTTTCGTATTTCCCCTGATCGGTTTCCTGCTGCTGTCGTTCTCCCGTGGACGCTGGTCGGAAAACCTCTCGGCCCTGGTCGGCGTGGGTTCCATTGGCCTGTCGGCGATTGTCGCCGCCTACGTCATCTGGCAATTCAACGTTGCGCCACCAGAAGCGGGTCACTACACCCTGGTGCTGTGGCAGTGGATGGCGGTCGAAGGCTTCAAGCCTGACTTCGCCCTCTACGTCGACGGCCTGTCGATCACCATGCTCGGCGTGGTGGTGGGCGTGGGCTTCCTGATCCACCTGTTCGCGTCCTGGTACATGCGCGGTGAGGCCGGTTACTCGCGCTTCTTCGCCTACACCAACCTGTTTATCGCCAGCATGCTGTTCCTGGTGCTGGGCGATAACCTGTTGTTCCTGTACTTCGGCTGGGAAGGCGTGGGCCTGTGCTCGTACCTGTTGATCGGTTTCTACTACAGCAACCGCAACAACGGTAACGCGGCACTCAAGGCGTTTGTCGTGACCCGGATCGGCGACGTGTTCATGGCCATCGGCCTGTTCATCCTGTTCCAACAGGTGGGCACGCTGAATATCCAGGAACTGCTGGTGCTGGCACCGCAGAAATTCCAGGTCGGCGACTTCTGGATCACCCTGGCGACCCTGATGCTGCTGGGCGGCGCTGTCGGTAAGTCGGCACAACTGCCACTGCAAACCTGGCTGGCAGACGCCATGGCCGGTCCTACCCCGGTTTCGGCACTGATCCACGCCGCCACCATGGTGACCGCCGGTGTCTACCTGATCGCCCGTACCCACGGCCTGTTCACCCTGGCGCCGGAAATCCTGCACCTGGTGGGCCTGGTGGGTGGCGTGACCCTGGTGCTGGCCGGCTTCGCCGCGCTGGTGCAGACCGACATCAAGCGGATCCTCGCTTACTCGACCATGAGCCAGATCGGCTACATGTTCCTGGCCCTGGGCGTCGGCGCCTGGGACGGCGCGATCTTCCACCTGATGACCCACGCCTTCTTCAAGGCCCTGCTGTTCCTCGCGTCCGGTGCGGTGATCGTTGCCTGCCACCACGAGCAGAACATCTTCAAGATGGGCGGCCTGTGGAAGAAACTGCCGTTGGCCTACGCCAGCTTCATCGTCGGCGGCGCGGCGCTTGCAGCCCTGCCACTGGTGACCGCAGGTTTCTACTCCAAAGACGAAATCCTCTGGGAAGCCTTTGCCAGCGGTAACCAAGGCCTGCTGTACGCCGGTCTGGTTGGCGCATTCATGACCTCGCTGTACACCTTCCGCCTGATCTTCATCACGTTCCACGGTGAAGCCAAGACCGAAGCCCACGCAGGTCACGGCATTTCCCACTGGCTGCCACTGTCGGTGCTGATCATCCTGTCGACCTTCGTCGGCGCCATGATCACCCCGCCACTGGCTGGCGTACTGCCACAAAGCGTCGGGCATGCCGGCGGCGACGCCAAGCACAGCCTGGAAATCGCCTCGGGCGCCATCGCCATCGCCGGTATCCTGCTGGCGGCCATGTTGTTCCTCGGCAAGCGTCGCTTCGTCACTGCCGTGGCCAACAGTGGCATTGGCCGCTTCCTTTCGGCCTGGTGGTTCGCTGCCTGGGGCTTCGACTGGATCTACGACAAACTGTTCGTCAAGCCTTACCTTGCGATCAGCCATGTACTGCGCAAAGACCCGCTCGACCAGACCATTGGTTTGATCCCGCGTGCCGCCAAGGCCGGTCACACCGCCCTGAGCCGCACCGAGACCGGCCAATTGCGTTGGTATGCAGCTTCCATGGCGGCCGGTGCCGTGCTGGTGATCGGCGCCATCGTAGTGGTAGCGGTCTGATATGAACTTTGCGAACTTGCGAAAGGAAACGAGCCCGTCATGATTCTGCCCTGGCTAATCCTGATCCCTTTTATCGGCGGCCTGCTCTGCTGGATGGGCGAGCGCTTCGGCGCTACCCTGCCCCGCTGGATTGCGTTGCTGACCATGTCCCTGGAACTCGCACTCGGCCTCTGGCTGTGGGCCCATGGCGACTATTCATTTGCTCCGGCACCGGGTGTCGATCCAACCTTCGCGCTTGAATTCAAGCACGTCTGGATCGAACGCTTCGGCATCAACGTGCACCTGGCCCTCGATGGCCTGTCGCTGTTGATGATCCTGCTGACCGGCCTGCTGGGTATCCTCTCGGTACTCTGCTCCTGGAAAGAAATCGAGCGTCACGTGGGCTTCTTCCACCTGAACCTGATGTGGATCCTGGGCGGCGTTGTCGGCGTGTTCCTTGCGCTGGACCTGTTCATGTTCTTCTTCTTCTGGGAAATGATGCTGGTGCCGATGTACTTCCTCATCGCGCTCTGGGGTCACAGTTCTTCGGACGGCAAGAAAACCCGGATCTACGCGGCGACCAAGTTCTTCATCTTCACCCAGGCTTCCGGCCTGATCATGTTGGTGGCGATCCTGGGCCTGGTCCTGGTCAACTTCAACAACACCGGCGTGATTACCTTCAACTACGCCGACCTGTTGAAAACCAAGATGTCGATGACCACCGAGTACATTCTCATGCTCGGTTTCTTCATCGCCTTCGCGGTGAAGCTGCCAGTGGTACCGTTCCACTCCTGGTTGCCTGACGCTCACGCCCAGGCACCCACCGCAGGTTCCGTGGACCTGGCCGGTATCCTGTTGAAGACGGCGGCCTACGGCCTGCTGCGTTTCGCCCTGCCGCTGTTCCCGAATGCTTCGGCCGAGTTCGCGCCGATTGCCATGACCCTGGGTCTGATCGGGATCTTCTACGGCGCGTTCCTGGCCTTCGCACAAACCGACATCAAGCGTCTGATTGCCTTCTCGTCCGTTTCCCACATGGGTTTCGTACTGATCGGCATCTACTCCGGCAGCCAGCTGGCGTTGCAAGGCGCGGTGATCCAGATGCTGGCTCACGGTGTTTCGGCAGCCGCACTGTTTATCCTCAGTGGCCAACTGTACGAGCGCCTGCACACCCGTGACATGCGTGAAATGGGCGGCATCTGGTCGCGTATCGCCTACCTGCCGGCGATCAGCCTGTTCTTTGCAGCCGCCTCCCTGGGCTTGCCGGGCACCGGTAACTTTGTCGGCGAGTTCCTGATCCTGATGGGCAGCTTCGTCAGTGCGCCATGGATCACCGCGATTGCCACCTCCGGCCTGGTGTTCGGTTCGGTCTACTCGCTGATCATGATCCACCGCGCCTACTTCGGCCCGACCAAGTCGGACGCTGTCCTTAAAGGGATGGATGCTCGCGAACTGATCATGGTGCTCGGCCTTGCGGCATTGCTGGTGTATATCGGCGTGTATCCGCAACCGTTCCTCGACACCTCTGCCGCCACGATGCATGGCGTGCAGCAGTGGTTGAGCACCGCCTTCACTCAACTCGCTTCGGCCCGGTAAGAGCGCTATGGAATTCACGATCCAACACTTTATCGCGCTTGCGCCGCTGCTGATTACCAGCCTCACCATTGTGGTGGTGATGCTGGCAATCGCCTGGCGCCGCAATCACTCACAGACGTTCCTGCTGTCTACCGCAGGTCTGAACCTGGCCTTGCTGTCGATTATCCCGGCACTCAAGGTCGCCCCACTGGCGGTGACCCCGCTGGTGATGATCGATGACTTCGCGCTGCTGTACACCGCGTTGATCCTGGTTGCGACACTGGCCTGCGTCACCCTCGCCCACGCTTACCTCGGCGAAGGCGGCACCGGCTACCCGGGCAACCGCGAAGAGCTGTACCTGCTGATCCTGCTGGCTGCGGCCGGCGGTATCGTGCTGGTCAGCGCGCAGCACCTGGCCGGTTTGTTCATCGGCCTGGAACTGCTGTCGATCCCGACCTACGGCCTGGTGGCCTACGCCTTCTTCAACAAGCGCTCCCTGGAAGCCGGCATCAAGTACATGGTGCTGTCGGCCGCCGGTTCCGCGTTCCTGTTGTTCGGTATGGCCCTGCTCTACGCCGAAGCCGGTAGCCTGAGCTTCAGCGGTATCGGCCACGCACTGGCCACCACCAGCATGCCTGCGCCGCTTGCCCAACTGGGCCTGGCCATGATGCTGATCGGCCTGGCGTTCAAGCTGTCGCTGGTACCGTTCCACCTGTGGACCCCGGACGTGTACGAAGGCGCCCCGGCACCGGTAGCCGCGTTCCTGGCTACCGCGTCCAAGGTTGCAGTGTTTGCGGTGATGGTGCGTCTGTTCCAGATCTCCCCTGCCGCCAACACCGGCGTACTCAGCGACGTGCTGACCGTGATCGCCATTGCGTCGATCCTGTTCGGTAACCTGCTGGCCCTGACCCAGAACAACCTCAAGCGTCTGCTGGGTTACTCGTCCATCGCCCACTTCGGCTACCTGCTGATCGCCCTGGTGGCGAGCAAAGGCCTGGCCGTGGAAGCCATCGGCGTGTACCTGGTCACCTACGTGATCACCAGCCTCGGTGCGTTCGGCGTGATCACCCTGATGTCCTCGCCTTACAAAGGTCGGGACGCCGACGCCCTGTACGAATACCGCGGCCTGTTCTGGCGCCGTCCGTACCTGACCGCCGTGCTGACCGTGATGATGCTGTCCCTGGCCGGTATCCCGCTGACCGCCGGCTTTATCGGCAAGTTCTACATCGTCGCGACCGGTGTTGAAGCCCACGAATGGTGGCTGGTAGCCTCCCTGGTACTGGGCAGCGCCATCGGCGTGTTCTACTACCTGCGCGTGATGGTCACCCTGTACCTGATCGAGCCAAACCTGCGCCGTGTGGACGCCGAGCTGCACTGGGAGCAAAAAGCCGGTGGCGTGATGCTGCTGGCCATTGCCCTGCTGGCGTTCTTCCTGGGTGTCTACCCACAACCGTTGCTCACCCTGGTGCAGCATGCGGTGATGGCGGGTTGATCGCTTAGGCTCAAGCAGTAAACAGAACGGCACCCTTGGGTGCCGTTTTGCGTTTCTGGGGGGAGATATGCGGTGCCACCGCTGTCGCCATCGCGGGCAAGCCCGCTCCCACACATGACCGTGCTCTCATGATGAAACCGGATCAATGTGGGAGCGGGCTTGCCCGCGATGGCGGTAGCAGCGACACCACAAAAAACGGCACCTCACGGTGCCGTTGTGCTATCTGCCCTACCTCACTTACGCGCCGCCTCCCACGACTTGAGCAAGTCGGCATAGTTCACGGTTTCACCCTTGGGCTTTTCGTTCGCCAGTTTCGGCTTCGGTGCACCCGGCTGGTCGAACCAGTACTGGGCATCGCGCTCGGGGTTCATCTTCGGCCCGCAGATCGGCTGCACCTTGGAGCGCTCCAGGCGCGTCATGATGGCGTCCTGATCTTTGGCCAGGCCATCCAGCGCCTGTTGTGGGGTTTTCTCGCCGCTGGCGGCTTCCGAGATATGGCTCCACCACAGCTGCGCCAGGCGCGGATAATCCGGCACGTTGGTGCCGGTCGGCGTCCATTGCACCCGCGCCGGGCTGCGATAGAACTCCACCAGGCCGCCGAGTTTCGGTGCCAGGTCAGTCATGGCCTGGGAGTTGATGTCCGATTCGCGGATTGGCGTCAGGCCGACGATGGTTTTCTTCAAGGACACGGTTTTCGAGGTGACGAACTGCGCATACAGCCAGGCCGCCAGTTTTTGCTTCTCAGGCGTGGATTTGAGGAAGGTCCAGGAGCCCACGTCCTGATACCCCAGCTTCATACCCTCCTCCCAATATGGACCGCGTGGTGACGGTGCCATGCGCCACTTCGGCGTGCCATCGGCGTTCATCACCGGCAAGCCCGGCTTGGTCATATCGGCAGTAAAGGCGGTGTACCAGAAAATCTGCTGCGCGATGTTGCCCTGGGACGGTACCGGCCCGGACTCGGAGAAGGTCATGCCCGCCGCTTCCGGTGGCGCATAGGCGCGCATCCAGTCGACATATTTCTGCGTGGCAAACACCGCGGCCGGGCCGTTGGTATCGCCGCCACGGGTCACGCTGGAACCCACCGGGTGGCAGTCCTCGACCCGAATGCCCCACTCGTCCACCGGCAAGCCGTTGGGCAGGCCCTTGTCGCCGCCCCCGGCCATGGAGAACCAGGCATCGGTAAAACGCCAGCCCAGGGACGGATCCTTCTTGCCGTAGTCCATATGGCCATAGACGCGTTTGCCGTCGATTTCCTTGACGTCTTCGCTGAAGAACTTGGCGATATCTTCATAGGCCGACCAGTTCACCGGGACGCCCAACTCATAGCCGTACTTTTCCTTGAACTTGGCCTTGAGATCGGCCCGCTCGAACCAGTCGGCGCGGAACCAGTACAAGTTGGCAAATTGCTGGTCGGGCAACTGGTAGATCTTGCCATCCGGCGCAGTGGTAAAGGAGATGCCGATAAAGTCCTTGAGGTCCAGGGTCGGCGAGGTGAAGTCCTTGCCTTCATTGGCCATCAGGTCGGTGATGGATTCGGTCTTGCCATAGCGAAAGTGCGTACCGATCAGGTCGGAATCGTTGACCCAGCCGTCATAGATATTCTTGTCCGACTGCATCTGGGTCTGCAGTTTTTCCACCACATCGCCTTCCTGCAGTAGGTCGTGGGTCAGCTTGATCCCGGTGATTTCACTAAATGCCTTGGCCAGCACCTTGGATTCGTACTCGTGGGTGGTAAGGGTTTCCGACACCACATTGATCTTCATCCCACGAAACGGCTCGGCGGCCTTGATAAACCACTTCAACTCTTCAAGTTGCTGGGCTTCGGTGAGGGTGGACGGTTTGAACTCGCTGCCAATCCATTTTTTCGCGGCATCTTCATAGGCATCAGCCCAGGCCGCAGCACTCAGGCCACTGAGGGCCAAGACAGCGGCCAATGAAATGCTATGTCGCAGCTTATTGTTTTTATCGAACATAGAGACCTCCTGGTTGGGATCAAAAGGGATGCCTGTGGCTATCCCCAACGCATCACAGACAACAGCCACACCACAGACAGCGCGGACGCCACCCAGATGCTCCAGCCGGTTACGCCAATCACCAGCAGATGCAGGTAGGCGCTCCCGAGAAGACCGATAAACAAACGATCACCACGGGTGGTGCTGATCGGTAACAACCCGCGCCGGGGAATGCTCGGCGAACGCAGCTCCCACGTGGTCATGCCCGCCAGCAACAGGGCAATCGCCGCAAAGAACAGTGCAGTCGGGGTGGTCCAGGCCATCCATTCCATCATCGTTTCCTCAGACCCGGCCAAGGGCAAAGCCCTTGGCCACATGGTTGCGAACAAACCAGATCACCAGCATGCCCGGCAGGATGGTCAGCACCCCGGCGGCCGCCAACACCCCCCAGTCAATCCCGGACGCTGACACGGTGCGGGTCATCACGGCGGCAATCGGTTTGGCATTCACGGACGTCAGCGTGCGCGCCAGCAACAGTTCGACCCAGGAAAACATAAAGCAGAAAAACGCCGTGACACCGATCCCCGAGCCAATCAGCGGGATAAAGATCTTCACGAAAAACTTCGGAAAACTATAGCCGTCGATATAGGCCGTTTCGTCGATCTCCTTGGGCACCCCCGACATAAAGCCTTCCAGGATCCACACCGCCAGCGGCACGTTGAACAGGCAGTGGGCCAGAGCCACAGCGATATGGGTGTCGAACAGGCCGATGGACGAATACAACTGGAAAAACGGCAACAGGAACACCGCCGGCGGCGCCATGCGGTTGGTCAGCAACCAGAAGAACAGGTGCTTGTCGCCGAGGAAGCGATAGCGCGAAAACGCGTAGGCCGCCGGCAGCGCCACCGCAAGGGAAATCACGGTGTTCAGGCTCACGTAGTACAGCGAGTTCAGATACCCGGTGTACCAACTGGGGTCGGTAAAGATCACCTTGTAGTTGGCCAGGGTGAAATCCTGCGGAAACAGCGTCAGGCCGCCGAGGATTTCGGTGTTGCTCTTGAAGGACATGTTCAGCAGCCAGTAGATCGGCACCAGCAGGAACAGAATGTAGATCAGCAGCGGGATGACCTTGCGCTTGCTCATGTTGGCGACCTCAGCGGTTGGCGTCGGAGTGGGTCATGGCGGTGTAGAACAGCCAGGACACCAACAGGATGATCAGGAAATACACCAGGGAAAACGCTGCCGCCGGCCCCAGGTCGAATTGGCCGATAGCCATCTGGGTCAAGGTCTGACTGAGGAAGGTCGTGGCATTCCCCGGCCCGCCTCCCGTCAGGACAAACGGCTCGGTGTAGATCATGAAACTGTCCATGAAGCGCAGCATCACGGCGATCAGCAGCACGCTCTTCATCTTCGGCAACTGGATATGTCGGAATACCGCCCAGGCTGATGCCCGATCAATTCGCGCGGCCTGGTAGTACACATCCGGTATGGCCCGCAGCCCGGAGTAGCACAGCAGCGCCACCAGAGAGGTCCAGTGCCACACATCCATGACCAGCACCGTGACCCAGGCGTCCATGGTGTTGGCGGCATAGTTGTAGTTGATGCCCATGGCATTCAGGCTCGAACCCAGCAGGCCGATATCGGCACGGCCGAAGATCTGCCAGATGGTGCCGACCACGTTCCACGGGATCAGCAGCGGGATGGCCATCACAATCAGCACCAGGGACGACCAGCGGCCTTTGGTGGGCATGGTCAGGGCAATGGCAATGCCCAGCGGAATCTCAATCAACAGCACACACGCGGAATAGATGAACTGGCGCAGCAGCGAATCATGCAGGCGCGGGTCCAGCAGCACTTGCTTGTACCAGTCGGCACCGACGAAATAGCGGCTGGACTGGTCGAAAATGTCCTGCAGCGAGTAGTTGACCACGGTCATCATCGGGATTACCGCGCTGAACGCCACCAGCAGGAACACCGGCAATACCAGCCACCAGGCCTTGTTGTTCTGCACCTTGTTCATGGCCGCGCCTCCAGCAGGTAATCATCGGCATAGACCATCAACCATTGCGCCGGGAAGCTGATCGACGCCCGGCCCTCGGGTACCGGTTTGTCTTCGGCAAGGCGTACTTTCAACGGCGCGCCGTCGAGGTTGAGGGTCAGGATCTTGTAGGTGCCCAGGTCTTCGATATGCATGACGTCGGCCTGCAACGCATCAGGATTGGGCTCGTCCCACACATGGATAAACTCGGGACGAATGCCGACCTGAAGTTTTTTGTAGTCCTTTTCCGCGATCTGCCGCTGCTGCACCTCGGACAACGCCAGATGTGTCCCGGCAAACCGCACCCCACCAGCTTCGGCCCGCACTTCAATCAGATTCATCCCTGGGCTGCCGATGAAATAGCCGACAAAGGTATGGCTGGGACGCTCAAACAATTCCCGCGGCGTGCCGAACTGCACAATCTGCCCGCCGTACATCACCGCGATCTTGTCGGCAAAGGTCGAGGCCTCCAACTGATCGTGGGTGACGTAAACCATGGTGATATTGAACTGCTCATGGATCTGCTTGAGCTTGCGCCGCAGTTTCCACTTCAGGTGCGGGTCGATTACCGTCAGCGGCTCATCGAACAGGATCGCCGAGACGTCATCGCGCACCAGCCCACGGCCCATCGAGACCTTTTGCTTTTCATCGGCACTCAGGTTGCGGGCCTTTTTTCCCAGCAGGTTCTGCAGGTCGAGCACTTCGGCAATTTCCTGCACCTTGCTGTGCACTTTCGCCTCGGCCATGCCCTGGTTGCGCAGGGGGAATGCCAGGTTATCGAACACGGTCATGGTGTCGTAGACCACCGGGAACTGGAAAACCTGGGCGATATTGCGCTTTTCCGGGGTCAGCTCATTCACCACCTTGTTGTCGAACAGCACCTGGCCTTCCGAAGGGCTGAGCAGGCCGGAGATGATGTTGAGCAAGGTTGACTTGCCACAGCCAGACGGCCCGAGCAACGCGTAGGCACCGCCCTGCTCCCAGATGTGGTTCATTTCGCGAATGGCGTAGTCTTCAGGCCCGGCGGGTGTAGGGCTGTAGCTATGTGCCAGGTTCTGCAAATGGATCTCGGCCATCAGGCAACCCTCGCGACACGGCGCCCGGGAGCCTGGACCAAACGGCCCTGACCATCGAACACAAACAGTTTATGGGTCGGAATATAGATGCGGATCGGCGCATCCACGTCGTACTCGTGGACTCCCGGCAGGTGTAAAACCAGCAAAAAATGCTCGCTGCGCACATGCAGGAAGGTTTCCGAGCCGCTGATCTCCGCCACTTCCACGGTTACTGCCAGTTCCAGGTCATCGTCGTTGCTGGGCACCAGGCTGATATGGCTGGGGCGCACACCAAAGCGGAATTCGCCCTCGCCGATGGGGCGCAGGTCGACATTCAACGGAAAGTGCACGTCGCTGGCGAAACTCACTTCATTGCCGCTGATACGCCCCGGCATCAGGTTGATCGGCGGTTCGGAAAACAGCTCGGCCGCCAGCACGGTCTGCGGTTGGTGATAGACCTCGGCGGCCTTGCCGCTCTGGATCACCCGGCCTTCGTGGAGAATGGTGGTGGTGCCGCCCAGCGCCAGTGCCTCGTTGGGCTCGGTGGTGGCATAGATGGCAATGGTGTTGCGGGCCTTGAACAGCTCGCGCATTTCCTGGCGCAGCTCTTCGCGCAGTTTGTAGTCCAGATTGACCAAGGGTTCGTCGAACAGAATCAGCTCGGCATCCTTGACCAGCGCCCGGGCCATCGCCGTGCGTTGCTGCTGGCCACCGGACAGCTCCAGAGGGTGACGTTGCAGGAACTTCTCGATGCGCAGCATCTTCGCGGTTTCCAGCACTTTGCTGTGGATCAGTTCGTTGGAGGCCCCGGCCTGGCGCAGCGGCGAGGCGATGTTCTCGAACACGGTCATGGTCGGGTAGTTGATGAACTGCTGGTACACCATCGACACATTGCGCAAGCGCACCGGCTTATGGGTGACGTCGACGCCGTTCATCAGGATGCGTCCGCTGTCAGGCTTGTCCAGGCCGGCCATCAGGCGCATCAGGCTGGTCTTGCCGGACAGCGTACGGCCCAGCAGCACATTGAAAGAACCGGCTTCAAAGCGCAGGTTGGCGTCGTCGATCCAGGTCTGGCCTTCGACGACACGGGTCACATGTTCCAGGGTCAATGACATGACACGCCCTTTTTCTTATTGGAATTGTTCTTCCAGAGGCAGAGCGAGTTTCGTGCCAATAATAAAAAACGTCGATTTGCCAAAGACTTGAGCAAAACCACTGCTCAGTGCTGAACAGAAATGAACATTCACAACTGAACAATTGAACAACCTCCAGGTTGACAATGAACAGTTCTGAACAACACTGAGCAAGCCCGCTCGCACATTGGAATTGCATAGGGTTCATAACAACAATAAAAAGAAGGTCACCGCCATGGCCGCACCAGCCCCGCTTTTGCCCCACGACACCATCATCCAGGACTCCTGGCGCCGCTGCCGTGCGTTCGGCCTGGATCACCAGAGCGCCCCCAGCTTCGACCAGCTGCCCGCCGAGGGCATCAGCCAACTGCTGGAGAGCCAGCACGCGCTGGTCCAGACCACCCACCAGGAAGTGCTGCCTTATTACGAGAACATCCTCAGCAATTCCAACTGCCTGATCATGCTGGCCGACAATCAGGGCCAAGTCCTGACCTCGTGGGGCACCCAACGCTTTATCGACCCCAAGCTGGCCCGTGGCTTCAACGCCGGAGCCAGTTGGATGGAGCGCGCCACCGGCACCAACGCCATCGGCACCGCGCTGGCCTGCGCCCAGGCGGTGCATATCGAACATGACGAACACTTCCTCAAGGCCAACCGTTTTATGACCGGCTCAGCCGCGCCGATCTTTGATGCCAACCGCGAGATCATTGCGGTACTGGATGTGTCCAGCGACAGCTACCTGCCGCCCTCCCACACCCTGGGCATGGTCAAGATGATGAGCCAGACCGTGGAAAACCGGCTGATCCTTAACCTGTTTGGCGGCGAACACTTCCAACTGACCTTCAACACCGGCCTGAACAACCTCGACAGCCAATGGGCCGGCCTGCTGATCTTCGATGAAAGTGGCCAGGTGCTGTCAGCCAATCGCCGCGCCGACAACTTGCTGGGCATCAGCCTGTCGCGGGTGATGATCGACAGCCTGTTCAAGGTCTCGCTGCTGGAGTTGCTCAACCAGCCCGAAGGCCTGCCCTTTGCCCTGCAGGCTGCGGGGCGCAACCGTTTCCAGTGCCTGCTCAAACGCCCCAAACAGGCGCCGGTGCAGGCCAGGGTCTTTAGTGAACCAGCCTCCGCGCCCATCGGCCTCAAGACCCTGCACTTTGGTGACAGCCGCGTGGAAAAGGCTGTGCGCCAGGCTGAACGCCTACTGGAAAAAGACATTCCGCTGCTGATCCACGGTGAAACCGGTGTCGGCAAGGAAGTTTTCGTCAAAGCCCTGCACCAGGCCAGTTCCCGCAGCCAGCAGGCGTTTATCGCGGTCAACTGTGCGGCAATTCCGGCGGAGCTGGTGGAATCGGAGCTGTTTGGCTATGAAAAAGGCGCGTTCACCGGCGCCAATCAAAAAGGCAGCATTGGCCTGATCCGCAAGGCGGACAAAGGCACGCTGTTTCTCGATGAAATCGGTGACATGCCCTTGCCCACCCAGGCCCGGCTGCTGCGGGTATTGCAAGAGCGCTGCGTCCAGCCGGTGGGCAGCAGCGAATTATTCCCGGTGGACCTGCGGATTATCTCGGCGACCAACCGTTCGCTGCGCGAACAGGTACAGATCGGACGGTTTCGGGAGGATTTGTACTACCGCATCGGCGGCCTGACCCTGGAACTGCCGCCCCTGCGCGAGCGCAGTGACAAGCAGGCGCTGTTCAAGCAACTGTGGCAACAGCACCGCGAGCCCACGCAGTGGGCCGGGCTCAGTGCTGAAGTGCTGGCGTTATTCGAGCAACACCCCTGGCCGGGCAACCTGCGCCAGGTCAGCAGCGTAATGCAGGTGGCGCTGGTCATGGCCGAAGATCAACCGATTCGCCCCGAGCACCTGCCGGATGATTTTTTTGTCGACCTGGGGCAAGCCGCACCCAGCGCGCCGGTGGTCATGGACGATCTGGACGATAGGCAAAACCTTCAGCAACGACTGGCAGCGGTCGGCGGCAATATCTCCCACTTGGCGAGGGAGTTGGGGGTCAGCCGCAATACCTTATACAAGCGATTACGCGCCGCTCCATAGCCGTAAACCCTGTGTCTTTCTTTAAGACTGATCGCTAGTTGATGTGGGCATAAGCGCCGATTCCAACTGAAAAACTCCCCCTGTCCGTAAGCCCATTCTGATTTAACAGACCACACCTCCAAGCGCCCTTTTCCTGCGGCATTCTCCGACGCCTTTCTTTTGCAGAGACGTCATGGATGCCAGCCCCTGCCCCTGATTCATCGCCCATCGACCTGATCGAATACGAGCTGGATGGCTTTCACCAGAGCCTGGCGCTGTATCGCCAGCAGGTAACAAGCTGGTACGCGCTGGCCCTGGACAAGGTCAGCCACGCCACGGATTTGCCGTCGCTGCTGGGCATGGAGCGGGTGCTGCGGGTCGGTGATTCCCAGGTGTCGGTAAGCCTGACCGACACCGACTTTTCTTCCAGTGTTGCCGTGTGCCCGGCAGGCGGCGAGTTGAAGATCGAAAGCAAATTCGAGTCGGTGTATGACGTGCCGCTGGGCAATCTCCAGGTGCAGGTGATTGGCCTGGAGGACGGCAGTTCCACGTTTATCCAACTGGATGAACAGGGCAAGGGCGCCCATCACTGCGCGGCCGGTGGGCGCTATCAGGTGCGCGTACAGGGCGGGGCTTCGGCGGCGCAGGTGGAGGCGCTATTTGCGTCCTACAACGGCTTGACCGCCGAGCTACAAGCCTGGCTGCGCAAGGAATGGAGGGGGTTCAAACCGCACTGGCAGGTGTCGGCGTCAAGTGCCATTGGCAGTGGGGTATTGGCCGGTACCTGGTCAGCCATTTCCGAGGTGTGGGACAGCCTGTCACTGGTGCAGGACATCCTCAAGGACCCGGCCAAGCACATCGAACGCCTTGGCGCCCAGGCCGCCGAGCTGGCAGCCCTGGCGCGCGAAGCGCCGCAGGTGATGGAACAGGCGATGTTGCTGGCCAGCGACGAAGCGGCGCTGTACCTGATGTTGCGCACGGCGATGATCTGGTTGTCGGCGTTGCCGCCCAGCCAGGTGGCAGGGAAAACCGCCGAGGTGATTGCCGGGTTTGCGGTGTCGCTGCTCATTGATTTGCTGATTGCGCTGGTGCTGACCATTGCCCTGCAAGGTGCCGGGATCGCGTACCTGGGGCTGCGTCTGGCGAAGTATGGCAAGCAGGTGGTTGACGTTGCAGTGGGCTTCGTCAAAGGCGTGTTCGACATCCTCAAGCGTTTTATGGGCGCGGTGGATCGCTACAAGGCGGTGGCTGTGCGCGGCGTGGTTGGCGGCTTGAAAAAGGGTGGCCTGCAGATGCACTGGGGCGCGCGGCGTAATACCACGCTCAAGCAGGCAGAGGCGTTGGACGACGCACCCTCCTCCGCGAAAAACCCCAACGGTGAAGCAACTGCTAGCGCTGATAAAACCGCGACCCACGGTTGCCCGGTGTCCATGGTCACCGGCGAAGAACTGCTGACCCTGACCGATGGCGAACTGGATGGCGTGCTGCCATTTGCCTGGACACGCCTGTATCGCACCAGTGCCGTGGAGGTGGATTGCGGGCTGGGGCTTGGCTGGAGCCACTCGTTGGCGCAGCGGCTGGAGGTGGTCGGCGGGTCGGTGGTGTGGACGGACCATGAGAACCGCAGCACCACCTTTCCCCTGCCCTCCAGTGCCCGCCCGGCGATCAGCAATAGCCTGGCTGAAGCGGCGATTTATCTGGGGGCGGCGCCGGATGAGCTGGTGCTGGCGCAGGGGGCACGCTTCTACCACTTTCACGACGGTGTGCTGACGGCGATCAGCGATGGGTATGACAACCGCCTGGGTATTTCCCGCGATGGCTTGGGGCGGATTCTGCGCCTGGATAACGGTGCCGGTCGCGCCTTGCTGTTGCGTTATGACCGCGGGCATATCGTGGCGGTGGACTACCAGGTGTTTCGCGTGGGAAGCGAATCGGATGACGCCTGGGTTACTGAGCAGAACGTTGTTTCCTACCGCTATGACGAACAGTGGCGACTGCTTGAGGCGATCAATGCCGTCGGCGAAAGCGAGCGCTATCAGTACGACAGCCTTGCGGTGATCACTGAGCGGCAGTTGGCCGGTGGGGCGAGTTTTTTCTGGGAGTGGGAACGGTCTGGCAAGGCGGCGCGCTGTGTGCGGCATTGGGCCAGTTTTGCGCAGATGGATACGCGCTATAGCTGGGATGACGGCCGCGTCACCCTGCTTAACGCCGATGGCAGTCAGGAAGTCTACGTGCATGACCCGCGGGCACGCCTGGTGCAGCGGGTTGATCCGGATGGCGGCGAGCATTTCAAGTCCTACGACGCACAGGGGCGGCTGACGGTTGAGCAGGATCCCCTGGGCGCGATCACGGCCTATCAGTACGACGAGGCTGGGCGCTTGGTGGCGCTGTTTCCCGGGGATGACGAGCCTACCTCCTACGAGTATGAGAATGGCTTCGTACGGGTTATGCGCCGGGGTGAGGCGGTCTGGAAGTACCAGCGTAATGATCAGGGCGCGATCACGCGCCAGACTGATCCAGCCGGCAATGTCACCGAGTACAGCTATGACAAGCGAGGGCAGCTTTTAGCGGTTTGGTACCCGGACCACAGCTGTCAGCGCCTGACGTGGAACGATCTTGGCCAGTTGATTGGCGAGCAACTGCCCAATGGCGGCGTACGGCGTTATCGCTATGACGACCTGGGCCGGCAGATTGCCCGCGAGGATGAACATGGCGCGCTGACCCAGTATCACTGGGACGCGGTGGGCCGGCTGATCAAGGTGGTAATGCCAGGCGGCGCCACCCGCGAATTGAGCTACAACCCCTACGGAAAAATCACCGCCGAGCGCGATGAACTGGGGCGTGTGACCCGGTATGAATATGCCGATGGCTTGCACCTGATCAGTCGCCGGATCAACCCCGATGGCTCTCAACTCAAGTACCGCTACGACAACACTCGCCTGCTGCTGACCGAGATCGAAAACGAGGCAGGTGAGCGCTATCAACTGGAGTACCACCCTAACGGCCTGATCCAACAGGAAACCGGTTTTGACGGCCAACGCACCGCCTACGTCTACGACCTCAACGGCCACCTGCAGGAAAAAACCGAGTTTGGCGACGATGACCGTCAGTTGGTTACCACCTACCAGCGCGATAACGCCGGCCGCCTCGTCCGAAAAACCCTGCCCGATGGCAGCACCGTGGATTACACCTACGACCGTCTCGGCAATCTGCTTAGCGTCGACGACGGCCACTGGCCGCTGCATTACGAATACGACGCGCAAAGCCGCCTGACCGCCGAGCACCAAGGCTGGGGCACCCTGCGTTATGGCTACGACCACTGCGGCCAACTCGAAACCCTGCGCCTGCCGGACAACAACCGCCTGACCTTCAACCACGACAAGGGCGGCCACCTTGCCACTATCGACCTGAATGGCCGGACACTCAGCTCGCACCTGTTCAAAGCAGGCCGCGAACACCAGCGCCAGCAAGGCCAACTGCTGAGCCACTACCACTACGACGACCAGGGCCGCCTGGCACAACACGAACACCGCCACGGCCTTCGTCGCTACACCTACGACAACAGCGGCAACCTCACCCGCCTGCTCGACAGCCGCAAGGGCCAGCACGACTACCACTACGACCCCCTCGACCGCCTGACCCGCGCCGACCATTCCCAGGATCCCACCGAACGCTTCGCCCACGACCCGGCGAACAACCTGCTGATGCAAGACCGCCCAGGCCCCGGCATCGTCGTCGGCAACCGCCTGTTACTGCAAGGCGACCGGCATTACGACTACGACGCCTTCGGAAACCTCATACGCGAACGCCGTGGCCGCGCGCAGCAGTTAGTCACCGAATACCGCTACGACTGCCAGCACCGCCTGATCGGCGTGACGCAACCGGACGGCAGCCAAGCCAGTTATCGCTATGACCCATTTGGGCGGCGCATCAGCAAAACCGTGGCGGGCAAAACCACTGAGTTTTTCTGGCAAGGCGACAAAGTCATCGCCGAGCACACGGCGGGGCAGCATCGCAGCTATCTCTACGAGCCTGATAGCTTCAGGCCGCTGGCCTTGCTGGAAGGGTTTGGTCCGGCCAATACCCAGGCGTTCCACTACCAACTGGACCACCTGGGTACGCCCCAGGAGCTAACGAACACGGACGGCAAAATCGTCTGGTCAGCCCATTACCAAGCCTACGGAAAAATCACCCGGCTGGACGTGAGCACCGTCGATAACCCGCTGCGTTTTCAGGGGCAGTATTTCGACCGGGAAAGCGGGCTGCACTACAACCGGCATCGCTACTACAATCCGGATAACGGACGCTACCTGACGCCCGACCCGGTGAAGTTGGCCGGTGGGCTGAACGGGTATTTGTATGTGCCCAACCCTACGGGGTGGGTGGATCCGTTGGGGTTGAATACGTGTCCGGGCGAAAGCGGGTGTAAACCAGCCGTTCGTATCGAAGACCCTACATCGCAAATAGAAGCCGACCACAACTCACCTGCTATACCGAATGCTTACACCCACTTCCCTTCTGATCCAAATGACTTTACCGAGGCTTTAGGCGTACAGCCAAAGATTTCAACAACAAAACACGGTACCCAACGAATGGAATGGAGGCCTAATACAGATACCCGCATTAGATTTGAAAGCCACCCGGGAGATCCTGGCCCTTTTAGTCCAAGACATCACGGCAACCACTATCACATTGAGCTTAAGCCGAATGACTTAAGCTGGAAGCAATCTGAAAAACAAAATACGCTACTGAAGGTCACCCCTGAAAATTATCAGCCCGGGCACGGAACTGGGTTTCTACCGGGCGAAAAACATCCAGGATCTTAAGATGAAGAAATTTCCCGTTTCAGACGGAACAATAGAAAAACTAATATGCGATAGAAGCACGCTATCAATAGAGTTTTCAGACTGGCAGGAGCAGCTATGGCTAATAACCTTCCACAAACTAATCGCCTTCCAAGGGATAGGTGCGATCGGATCTGAAATATCCGAAATGTACGAAACCACTGACACGCCTCTCTCAGCAGAGGCAACACGAGTAGATCCAAACGAGACAGGGACAAGTTATTGCTTCACATCCAGTGACGGATGCGATGTGATATTTACAGTAATTGCAGGTAGCTATACCGCTGAAAAACTTGACTGCACACACAACACATACACTACCAAACGTAAAAAACGGAACGATTCTATTTGATCGCAAGCCGATGCAATAATAGCTCCCTTTTACTCCCCCAAAAAACAAAACAATGAACATTGACAACCCAGCAATTAAAGCGCACTACAAAAAAATAAGATGATTGTAAAAATACTAAATATATTTTCTCATCGCGAAAAATCTTATGTTAATTATGAGACATCTGCCGGACGTGGTGTAGCAACGTGGATAGGCCCGATACCGAAAATCGGAGAGTATATTGATGTCGAATTCGACCTGAATGATATTTTTTGTTGGAAACAATAATATTACCCGACCACCCCAGCATGAGGAAAAAATAGAGATCATAGACAGCATTACCTACATAACCGCAGAACTGATCTTAGGGAATGATGATAATTGCGCAGCCCTACGCATTGGATCTTAAACAATCCTTATAGACCTGAAAGAAAAGCCCGACCATACTCCAAAGTATGTAAACTTAAAAACAACAAACATTTCACTTTACCCAACAGACGTCTAGACGAGAGCCACTCACTTGAAAGTCAATACTTTAATGTACCCAGTATCGACAGCCTTGTCCAGAACCTGCATATCAGCGATAAAAGTGACGGAAATAGTTAATCCCTAGCCAATAAAAAATAAGTCCGTCATTAATGCGCCCCCTTAACTTGTGCGCCCGAATTAAGCCAACCACTAAGGCGTGATGCTCGGTAAACGCTTATAGTCGTTATCTGTGCACTTTGTTAAATAGATCCGCCCCCTTTTCGCATTATATAATATGGGCACCATCGGGCGTCTGCAGCAAGGCGAACACATACACTTGTCACCATAAGACTGATTGACAATATAGAAAACCACCACACCTCATTTAGCAGCATCAATGACGTAGTGAACTCTTCAAAAATCGCTGGACCAGATAGGCTAGAAAGGTCAAGAAAATGAAAACTCAGACGCTAGAAGACCTAATCAGCGAATACTTAGAGGAAGTTGAAAAGGCAACCAACTTACTTGAATTATCTTTTGGTACAAAAAATATCTTAGGACTGTGGCGTTCAAAAAAAATCCCGCTGCGCGGAAAGCTCAGCGATGACGCAACGTACGAACTATATGGAGTCGGCTGTAGGGTTTACATATCCGAGAAATGTATTGACTTCGATTACGGCCCCGACGGTCGAATTGATGGCTTCGAATCATGGAGACTTTACATTTACGCATGCGAAGTTCCAAAAAAATACAAAAAATACACTAACAAGACGACGCTCGAGCGAGAGTTCAGCGAGTACGTAGAAAAAGGAAAAGCAAAGAAAATTCAGGGCTCAACTTCCAACTTATTTTTCCAGAAACCTTGATAAAAACCGGAACAAAAGGAACGAACCTATTTAATCGCTAGTAAATTTAGTAATAGGCCCACCATTGCCCACTATGAATCAACACCAAAACGCGTTGAGCGGCGGCAAACGGCCATTGCTCCCGCAGGGCGCTAAATAGATCCGTTCCTTTAACCAACTACCGGAAGGGTTATATATCAATCCCCTCTCAGATATTTCCGACAGCGTTTTAGGGTTGCCACTGGGAAGCCCCCCCCCATAATCTTCGGCAGTCGCTGCAAATTCAGCGACCGGGTTTCGCAGCCCGATAAAAGTGACGGACATATTTAATTCCTAGCCAATAAAAAACAAGCCCGTCATTAATGCCCCCCTTAAGTAGTGTGTCTGAATGAAGCCAACCACTAAGGCCTGGTGCTCGGCAAACAATTATAGTCGTTATCTTTACACTTTGTTAAATAGATCCGCCCCCTTTTCGCAAGGCATTTCGCCGGATAGGGGTCTCCAAGGACGATTACAGCGTGACCAAGTGGGGAAAGGACAAATACGGAAAAACCTTCCCAACCGAGTGGCGTGTACAGAAAGGGCCAAACAGAGGAACGGAAGTCAACATTGATGACCCAACGCTTGTTTCTAGCAAAAAAGGTCCTCAATCACCTCATATTGGTTACCAAACTGCCGGAAAAAGGGCAGGTGGTGGTGCAGTAAGGGGCCATATACTTTTAGAGTTACTTCCAGTTAGCCGCTCAAGAATCGGAGAACCATGATGAATTATCTAGAAGAAGAATTAGACGAAACTATAAACACGTTGAAAATCTCCTCAAAGAAGCTCAATTCTGAAGAGATCGCAACATTAATATCCACCTTAACCAAAAAATACTTTAAAACAGAAAAAAATGTACTAGATCCAGTCGATTTCAACGAGAAATGCACCGAGCACAACCCTGACTTTTGGAAGGAAATACCAGACCGCATAAAAAAAAACGACCTCATACTTTTGGTTTTTGACACGGGTCACAGAGCATGGAAACTCGAAAACGCACAAGACCTTGCGCTGTTAATAAGCGAAACAACTGGTTATCCGTTCTGGGTCACCGATCATGATCTATCGTTTTTGGTTCATCTGGATGACCATGATTGCGTGCTCTGGGCTTAAAAACCAAAGTGACATACAGTACGGGACGAATCTATTTGATGGCGAGTCGATGCAGTAGTAGATCCGCCATTGATCGCCTATGCGCCCTGAGTTTGTGTGCTTGGATAAACCATCCACTACGGCGTGATGAGCGAAATGGCTCTCACGCAAACGTCTGGTCGGGAAAGAAAAAAGGGACTCACTATCTGTTCCAAGGTTCTGCAGAACCAGTTCTCAAAATAAACAGAAGGTTTGCGAAAAAATGAGCTATCTAAAACTGAAGAAGCAAAGCTAATTGATGAAATACAAGAAAATTCACGTTCGCAGGAAGCAAGATAGATTGGAGCACTGTAAAAGCTTCCGTCAATCTAAACATTCTAGACAGACTCGAAGCTTTGGCTCAAATCTCAGAAACCCTTAGCCATTTAAACATTAATAATGTGAGTGATAAAAGTGACGGACATATTTAATCCCTAGCCAATAAAAAACAAGCCCGTCATTAATGCCCCACTTAATTAGTGTGTCTGAATGAAGCCAACCACTAAGGCGTGGTGCTCGGCAAACGCTTATAGTCGTTATCTGTACACTTCGTTAAGTAGATCCGCCCCCTTTTCGCAGAAGGGATCCGCAAAATCCGATTTTAAATTAAGCCATGAACGGTGCCGAAATGAAGTTTCATAAAGATGGAACACCATTCACGCTATCCCCCAGAAAAGGAATACAAAAGTGCTATTTCACCCTTTTTCCAGCCATATACCTTTCGATGCGAGCTTGAATTATTTTGTAGGTGTTTTTGACATTTACGACCAAGAAGAGACCAAAGGGGTTGAACTCTCAAAGTACAACCCAAACAACCCAAAAGACAGAAAAAAACTTATACTCAAATACTGTCTTGACCCAGACGAGCAGCTTTCATACAGGCACAGATACACTCTTATGAAAGCCTTGAAACACTCTCTAGACAGCAAAAATTTTAATTTCAACGCTTTCTTTGAGGACAACCATGATGAATATACAAGCATGGCCTGGAATGAAGATGAAATAGAGGATCCTCGAGAGTTTTTTGAGGAAGTTTATAGATTAGCCAGTGATAAATGGAAAGACGATCTGGACAAAGCCAGCCAGGAGGACCCATCCACCTGGTAACCCTGGACAAAAAGGAGGATTTATCTAATCGCATTTAAGAACTTCGCCCCCTACCCCTCAGATATTTCCGACAGCGTTTTAGGGTTACCACTCGGAAGCCCCCCATAATCTTCGGCAGTCGCTGCAAATTCAGCGACCGGGTTTCGCAGCGATGGATAGTAGCTCCAACCTCTAGGAGCTTTACCATGATCAAACACAGCCCAAGCCCGCCATCAGACTCAACCTCGCTTCACGCAGCGGCTCACCGCTGAACCCTCCTACTGAAACAAAGCGGTCTGCTGAAGGCCATGGCATCTTCATCGTGCGCAAAGGAACAGATCCAAAGACGTTGTTGATCAACGCTTCGGAGGACCTTGCGTCGGCTCAACCACCACGTCGCTCCCATTCGCCGCCAACGTGCAGGCGCTAAAGTGATACCGTCTTGATTCCACTTGATAAAAAAGGAGTTTTACCACCCATGAGGATCAAATGTTCCGTCTTTATCGCAGCAAGCATTGACGGTTTTATTGCCCGACCAGATGGGGATATTGAGTGGCTGCACCGACCGGAATATGAAAGTTCGGGCTTGAATGGCATCACTTATGAAAGCTTCATCGCAACAGTCGACGGGTTGGTCATGGGGCGCAAGACCCTGGAAAAAGTACTGTCCTTTCCAGAGTGGCCCTATGAGGGCACGCCGGTCATAGCGCTTTCCCACAAGACCTTAGAGATTCCTGCGCACCTACAGGGCAAGGTGGAGGTGTTGGCAGCCGATGTGAGCATGCTCGTCGACCAACTGGCCGAGCGCGGTATGAAACATCTTTATATCGACGGAGGCCAGACCATCCAGGCATTTCTTGAAGCAGGCCTGCTCAGTGAGTTGATCATCACCCGCATTCCGATTCTGCTGGGCCAGGGGATTCCCTTGTTCAGTCACGTCGGTCGTGAATGTGAGCTTCGCCACATCGCTACCTGTACCTCGGACAATGGCTTTGTCCAGAGCCGGTATGCCATCGAGCAGCGTTGACTCGCAACACCGCCACAAACAAAAACGCCCCGAACCAGTCGGGGCGTTTTTATTCATGCAGGCATCAGCCGTCAGTCAGCCAAGCGCCAGGTCGTCCCGCCCTTGCCGTCTTCCAATACCACGCCCATGGCGGTGAGTTGGTCGCGGATGCGGTCGGATTCTGCCCAGTCCTTGTTGGCACGGGCATTCAGGCGGGCCTGGATCAAGGCGTCGACTTCGGCTGCGTCCACACGCCCTTCGGCGCCGGCTTGCAGGAAGTCGTCCGCTTCCATTTGCAACACGCCCAGCACGCTGGCCAGTTCCTTGAGGCGTGCCGCCAGGCCGGCCGCTGCGGCGAGATCGCTCTCGCGCAGGCGGTTGATCTCGCGGACCATCTCGAACAGTACGGCGCAGGCTTCGGGGGTGCCGAAGTCGTCGTTCATCACGGTAGTGAAGCGTTCAACAAACGCCTCGCCACCGGCCGGCGCCACAACCGGCAGGCCTTTCAACGCGTGGTAGAACCGCTCCAGGGCGCCCTTGGCGTCCTTGAGGTTGTCTTCCGAGTAGTTGATGGCACTGCGGTAATGGCTCGATACCAGCAGATAACGCACAACCTCTGGGTGGTACTTTTCCAGCACGTCGCGGATGGTGAAGAAGTTGTTCAAGGACTTGGACATCTTCTCGCCATTGATGCGAATCATGCCGCAATGCATCCACGCGTTGGCGTAGGTCTTGCCGGTGGCCGCTTCGCTTTGGGCGATTTCGTTTTCGTGGTGCGGGAACTCAAGATCGCTGCCGCCGCCATGAATGTCGAACGTCTCGCCCAGGCAGCAGGTGGACATCACCGAGCATTCGATGTGCCAGCCCGGACGCCCGGCGCCCCAGGGTGATTCCCAGCTCGGCTCGCCGGGCTTGGTGCCTTTCCACAGCACGAAGTCCAGCGGGTCTTGCTTGGCTTCGTCGACTTCGATGCGGGCGCCGATGCGCAGGTCTTCGATTTTCTTGCGCGACAGCTTGCCGTAGCCCATGAACTTGGCGACGCGGTAGTACACGTCGCCATTGCCCGGGGCGTAGGCGTAGCCCTTGTCGATCAAGGTCTGGATCATCGCGTGCATGCCCGGGATATGGTCCGTGGCGCGCGGCTCCATGTCTGGTTTGAGGATATTGAGGCGCGCCTCGTCCTCGTGCATGGCGGCGATCATGCGCTCGGTCAGCGCGTCGAACGACTCGCCGTTTTCATTGGCGCGATTGATGATCTTGTCGTCGATGTCGGTGATGTTGCGCACGTACGTCAAGTCGTAGCCGCTGAAACGCAACCAGCGGGTCACCAGGTCGAAAGCAACCATGCTGCGGCCGTGGCCGATGTGGCAGTAGTCGTACACGGTCATGCCGCACACGTACATGCGCACCTTGTTGCCGTCCAGCGGCTTGAAGACTTCTTTGGTCTTGCTGAGCGTGTTGTAGATCGTTAGCACGATGTTTCCCTTAAGACTTGATCACTGGCCCCACGAATCACGCAAGGTCACGGTACGGTTGAATACCGGCTGACCAGGTTTCGAGTCCTTGATATCCGCGCAGAAGTAGCCTTCGCGCTCGAACTGGAAACGGTCTTCCGGCTGTGCGTCGCCCAAAGACGGTTCGGCACGACAACCTGTAAGTACTTGCAGGGAGTCAGGGTTGATGTTGTCCAGGAAGCTGGCGCTGTCTTCGGCCTTCTCGGGGTTAGGCGAGCGGAACAGGCGATCGTACAGGCGCACTTCGCACTCGACGCTGGCCGCGGCCGGCACCCAGTGCACCACGCCTTTGACCTTGCGGCCTTCAGGGTTCTTGCCCAGGGTTTCAGGATCGTAGGAGCAACGCAGTTCGACGATGTTGCCATCGGCGTCCTTGATGGCTTCGTCGGCACGGATCACGTAGCTGCCACGCAGGCGCACTTCGCCATTCGGCTCCAGGCGCTTGTAGCCCTTGGGCGGCTCTTCCATGAAGTCATCGCGGTCGATGTAGATTTCACGGGCGAACGGCAGCTTGCGCACGCCCAGTTCTTCTTTTTGCGGGTGACGCGGCAGTTCGAGGTGCTCGACCTGGTCTTGCGGGTAGTTGGTGATCACGACTTTCAACGGACGCAGTACGCACATGGCGCGCGGGGCGTTCGCGTCGAGGTCCTGACGGATGCTGAACTCGAGCATGCCGTAGTCAACCACGCCGTCGGAGCGGTTGGTGCCGACCATGTCGCAGAAATTGCGGATCGACGCCGGGGTGTAGCCACGACGGCGGAAGCCCGACAGGGTCGACATGCGTGGGTCGTCCCAGCCATGTACGTGCTTCTCATCGACCAACTGCTTGAGTTTGCGCTTGCTGGTGATGGTGTAGTTCAGGTTCAGGCGGCTGAATTCGTACTGACGCGGGTGCGCCGGCACCGGCAGGCTGTCGAGGAACCATTCGTACAGCGGGCGATGGCTTTCGAACTCCAGGGTGCAGATGGAGTGGGTAATGCCTTCGATGGCGTCCGACTGACCGTGGGTGAAGTCGTAGTTGGGGTATATGCACCACTTGTCACCGGTCTGGTGGTGATGGGCGTGGCGGATGCGGTACATGATCGGGTCGCGCAGGTTCATGTTCGGCGAGGCCATGTCGATCTTGGCCCGCAATACACGGGCGCCGTCCGGGAACTCGCCGTCGCGCATGCGGGTGAACCAGTCCAGGTTCTCTTCTACCGAACGGTCGCGGAACGGGCTGTTCTTGCCCGGCTCGGTCAAGGTGCCACGGTATTCCTTGGCCTGCTCAGGCGTCAGGTCGTCGACGTAGGCCTTGCCAGCCTTGATCAGCTCCACGGCCCAGTCGAACAACTGGTCGAAATACTTGGAGGCGTAGCGCACTTCACCGGACCATTCGAAGCCCAGCCACTTGATGTCGCTTTCGATGGCGTCGATGTATTCCTGGTCTTCCTTGGCCGGGTTGGTGTCGTCGAAACGCAGGTGCGTGACGCCACCGAACTCCTGGGCCAGGCCGAAGTTCACACAGATCGACTTGGCGTGGCCGATGTGCAGGTAACCGTTGGGCTCAGGTGGGAAACGGGTGACGATCTGCGTGTGCTTGCCCGAATCCAGGTCCGCCTGGATGATCGGGCGCAGGAAATTGACCGGGACGGCAGGTCCGGCCTTGGAATTCGAGGTAGGGTCGACAGTGGGCTTGCTCATAGGATCCTTGAACAGACAGGTACGTGGCCGGGTCGGGCCAGACAAACAAAGGGCTTATCATAGCCGATGCCGTCAAGCACCTGACAGGGCATGGCCAAAAACTGCTGCATTTATTGCATGGGCGGTAAAAAACCACCTCGAAATTCCTGACAGGCACGCTAAACTGCGCGCCTTGGCCGCAGTTTAGCCAACCCGGTAAGGTGCCCAGGCGTCCGAACCCACGAATTCCCTGAAAAGAGTAATGAACATGACTCAAGTCAAACTGACCACCAACCACGGTGACATCGTCATCGAGCTGAACGCCGAGAAAGCGCCGATCACCGTCGCCAACTTCATCGAGTACGTTAACGCCGGCCACTACGAAAACACTGTTTTCCACCGTGTCATCGGCAACTTCATGGTCCAGGGCGGCGGTTTCGAGCCTGGCATGAAAGAAAAGAAAGACAAGCGTCCAAGCATCCAGAACGAAGCGGACAACGGTCTTTCCAACGACAAGTACACCGTCGCCATGGCCCGTACCATGGAGCCGCATTCGGCCTCCGCGCAGTTTTTCATCAACGTGGCTGACAACGGTTTCCTCAACCACAGCGCCAAGACCGTACAGGGTTGGGGCTACGCGGTATTCGGTAAAGTCACCGAAGGCACCGACGTCGTGGACAAGATCAAGGGTGTTTCCACCACCACGAAAAGCGGTCACCAGGACGTACCAGCAGAAGACGTGATCATCGAGAAAGCCGAGATCGTTGCGTGATACTGCTGATTTCAGACTTGCATCTGGAAGAGGAGCGCCCGGACATTACCCGGGCGTTTCTGGATTTACTCCACGGCCGCGCCCGTGGCGCGCAAGCGTTGTACATCCTGGGGGACTTTTTCGAAGCCTGGATTGGTGACGATGGCATGACCCCGTTCCAGCGTTCGATTTGCGCGGCTCTACGTGAGCTGAGCGACAGTGGCACCCAAGTATTCCTGATGCACGGCAACCGGGATTTCCTGATCGGCAAGGCGTTCTGCAAAGCCGCAGGCGCAACGTTGCTCAAGGACCCTACCGTCGTGCAGCTGTATGGCGAGCCCGTGCTGTTGATGCACGGCGACAGCCTGTGTACCCGCGACCTCGGCTATATGAAGCTGCGGCGCATCCTGCGTAATCCCATCGTGCTGTTTATCCTGCGCCACCTGCCCTTGCGCACCCGCCATAAACTGGCGCACAAGCTGCGCAGTGAAAGCCGTGCCCAGGTACGCATGAAGGCCAACGATATTGTCGATGTAACGCCCGAGGAAGTGCCACGGGTGATGCAAGCCTTCGGCGTGCGCACCCTGGTCCACGGCCACACCCACCGCCCGGCCATTCACAAGTTGCAGATTGGCGAGCAGGCGGCCAAGCGCATTGTGCTGGGAGATTGGGACAAGCAGGGTTGGGCGTTGCAGGTGGATGAGCAAGGGTTTCAACTGGCGGCGTTTGACTTCGTCAATCCGCAGTTGGCGTTGCCTGGCGCCTGACTTGCAAACAACACGAAGCAAATGTGGGAGCGGGCTTGCTCCCACATTTCTAACCGCGAACACGTCAAGATCAGTGCCCTGATGCCGCCGGCCCCGCCTTCGCAGTAAACGGCGGCTTGGCCAGCCACACCAGCAGGATCAAGCCCATGAACATCCACCCCAGCAGCGTGAAGTAATCCACGGTGGACATCATGTACGCCTGGCTGGTGAGGATCTGGTCCAGTTGCGCATAGGCCTTGTGCCCCGCACCGCCCAGGGTGTTCAGCGCATCGCGGGTAGCCGAGTCGTACACGCTCATACTCTCGCTCATATAGGCATGGTGCTGGTCCGCGCGGCGAATCCAGATCCAGGTGGTCAGCGATGCCGCAAAGCTGCCGCCCAGGGTCCGCAGGAAGGTCGCCAGGCCTGCGCCGTCGGCGATCTGGTGCGGCGGCAGGTCGGACATCAGGATGCTCAAGGTCGGCATAAAGAACAGCGCCACGCCGATACCCATGAACAGCTGCACCAGGGCGATATGCTGGAAGTCCACTTCATTGGTGAAGCCGGCGCGCATGAAGCAGCTCAGGCCGATCGCCAGGAACGCCAGGCCGGCCAGCAGCCGCAAGTCGAACTTGTGCGCGTACTTGCCGACAAAGGGCGACATCAGCACCGGCAGGATGCCGATCGGCGCCACCGCCAGCCCGGCCCAGGTCGCGGTGTAGCCCATCTGCGTCTGCAGCCATTGCGGCAGGATCAGGTTGATACCAAAGAACCCGGCGTAGCCCAGCACCAAGACGATGGTGCCGATGCGGAAGTTGCGATGGGCAAACAGGCGCAGGTTGACCACTGGGTGCTTGTCGGTCATTTCCCAGATCACAAACACCGCCAGGGCGATCACCGAAATGGCCGCGCCGATGATGATGAAATTGGATTCGAACCAGTCCAGGTCATTGCCCTTGTCGAGGATGATCTGCAAGGCACCGACCCCGACGATCAAGCTCAGCAGCCCGACATAGTCCATCGGCTGATGACTGGTGACCACCGGGCGTTTCTTGAGCTGCGCACGCACCACCATCACCGCAAATATCCCGATGGGCACGTTGATAAAGAAGATCCACGGCCAGCTGTAGCTGTCGGTAATCCAGCCGCCAAGAATAGGCCCGGCAATGGGCGCGACCACCGTGACCATCGCCAGCAACGCCAAGGCCATGCCGCGCCTGGCGGGGGGATAGACCGCAATCAGCAAGGTTTGGGTCATTGGATACAACGGGCCCGCCACCAAGCCTTGCAGCACGCGAAAGCCGATCAACTCGGGCATCGAGGTGGAGACACCACACAGGAACGAGGCCAGCACAAACAGGACGGTCGCCCACAAAAACAGCTTCACCTCACCAAAGCGCCGGCTCAACCAGCCGGTCAATGGCAGCGCAATGGCATTGCTTACGGCAAAAGAGGTGATGACCCAGGTGCCCTGCTCCGAACTCACGCCCAGGTTGCCGGAAATGGTCGGCAACGCCACGTTGGCGATGGTGGTGTCGAGCACCTGCATAAAGGTCGCCAGGGACAGGCCAATGGTGGCCATCAGCAAGCTGGGTGGCGTGAACGAGGCGTTATTGCTCATCAGCGTTGTGCTGCCTTGGGCGCGGCCACGCTGTTGTCATGGATCAACTGGGTGATCATCGCGTCGGCCTCGGCCAACTGGCGGTCATACACGGTGGTGGTGAACGAGGCTTTTTGCGGCGGTTGTTGCGCCAGTACCGGGCCACTCTGGTCGTGCAGATTGACTTCCACCTGGGTCGACAAGCCCACCCGCAACGGGTGCTGGGCCAACTCCTGGGCATTGATATGGATGCGCACCGGAACCCGCTGCACGATCTTGATCCAGTTGCCGGTGGCGTTCTGGGCCGGCAGCAAGGCAAAGGCGCTGCCGGTACCGGCGCCGAGGCTGTCGACGGTGCCGCTGTACTTCACGTCGCTGCCGTAGAGATCGGCCTCGATATCCACCGGCTGGCCAATGCGCATCTGGCGCAGTTGGGTTTCCTTGAAGTTGGCGTCGATCCACAGTTGGTCCAGGGGAATCACCGCCATCAACGCGGTACCCGGCTCGACCCGCTGGCCCAGTTGCACGGTGCGCTTGGCGACGTAGCCGGTGACCGGTGCGATCAGGGTGCTGCGCGCATTGGTCAGGTAGGCCTGGCGCAGTTGCGCGGCAGCGGCCTGCACATCCGGGTGGGACGAAATCACCGTGTCATCCACCAACGCAGTGGAGGTATTGAGTTGCTGTTGCAGGTTGGCCAGTGAGTTGCTCGCCGCGCTCAGGGCATCGCGGGCGTGGGACAGTTCTTCCAGGGAAATCGCGCCGCCCTGGGCGAGGATTCTGCGGCGGTTGAAGTTGTCCTGGGCGGTTTGCACCTGGGCTTTTTGCGCCTGTACCTGGGCTTTCATGCCATCCACATTGCTGTACAAGCCACGCACCTGACGTACCGTGCGCGCCAGGTTGGCCTGGGCACTTTGCAGGCCGACGGCGGCGTCGTTGGGGTCGAAGTTGATCAGCACCTGGCCTTCGTGGACCAGGTCGCCATCGTCGGCGCCAATGCTGACCACGGTACCGGTGACCAGCGGGGTGATTTCCACCACGTTGCCATTCACGTACGCATCGTCGGTACTTTCGCTCCAACGGCCATACAGCTCGTGCCAGCCCCACACGCCCAGGACGCAAAGGACGACGATCAGCGCCAGGCCCAGCAACATGATTTTGCGTTTGCGCGGGTTGCCGTCGTTGGGTTGGGAGTGTGCGGTGTTGTTTGCTTGGGCAGTAGCCATGACAAGTACCTTGCGTTATTCAGCGCGCGTGACTGGCGTGTTCATTGAGTCCCGACCCGCTGCAACGTGATGGGATCACCCGCAGCGATCAGGATTTTCTTCAGGATGTGCTCCAGGGTCTGCAACTCCCCCGGTTCGAGTGCGCCAGCCAACTGGTTCAGGGCCTGGGCGCCGATCTGCGGCAGCATGTCCGCCAGGCGCTGGCCTTCTGCAGTCAGCACCAGTTGCACCTGGCGCCGGTCCTGCTCGGAGCGCTTGCGCGCCAGCAGGTCTTTTTGCTCCAGGCGGTCGAGCATGCGAGTCATCGAGCCACTGTCCAGGGACAGGTTGCGGCACAGCTCCGCCGGGGTATCGACGCCGAACTGGGCCATGATGATCAACACCTTGAACTGCGCGGCAGTGATGCCGTGGGGTTCCATATGGGTGTCGATGATGCGGTCTTTGAGAATCGCGGCGCGCCCCAGCAACAGCCCGAGATGGCAGTTATGGAAGTTTTCCGGGGTGAAGTGTTCCATCGGGAGTCACCTTATTACTGCCTAGGCAGTGAATGTGTGACGAAATATTACTGCCTAGGCAGCGAATGTCAAATAAATAGTTAGGTTGCTTGGTAATCAAGCGCTGAATGCACCCCAAAAAAATGGTGGGAGCTGGCAAGCCAGCTCCCACCACTTGATGTGCCTTTAACCCTCAGAAATCCCGCTTGTAGAAGATATCCAATGAACTGGCCACGCCGCTGGCCACTTCCAGGTACACCCTCTTGCTCAACAGGTAACGCAAGGCAATGGTGCTGGCCGGCTCGAACACCCCGACCCCGTAACGCAGGCTGAGTTTCTCGGTGATCTTGCCGCTGGCCACCACTGCCGTGTTGGTGCCGCTGCCCTGGGTGTCCAGCTCAAAGTCCTGGATCCCCAGGTTCTTGGCAATGTCCGAGGTCACGCCGGCACTGCCCATCAAGCCCAGGCCCAGTGCCGCTTGCGCCAGCATATTGTTGTCTTCGCCGGTGGTGCTCAACGGACGGCCCAGCACCAGGTAGGACAGCGCCTGCTCCTGGCTCATGGCCGGCTCCGAGAAGATCTGCGTGGTCGGCTGCTCGGCACTGCCGCTCAGGCGGATACCGGCGATCACGTCGTTGGTCTTGCGGATGGCTTCGATATCCAGGTATGGCTGGTCCAGCGGCCCGGCAAACAGCAGGCGCGCACGCCGCACATCCAGCCTCTGGCCATAGGCGCGGTAGCGCCCGTCGTTGAGCCACAGCTCGCCACGGGTGTCCAGGTTATCGCCGATATGCACCTGGCCCTGGACCTTGGCGGTCAGGCCGAAACCGGCAAAGTTGAGCTGGTCCTCGCCCACGACCACGTTGATGTCCATGGCGATGGCCATCGGCGGCTTGCCCTCTTCGGTCTGGCTGCCGACGATCACCGTGTCATCCGAGACCTTGACCGTCGATGGCGGCAGTTCGCGCACAGTGATATCACCGCGCGGGATGTGCACATTGCCGGCAATCGCCAACTTGTCGTCCTTGAGCGTGATCTTCAGGTCAGGCGCCACTTCCAGTTCGGCGTAGGGCTCGACCGTGACCGGCAGTTGCGAGCCTTGCAGGCTGAGGTCAACGGCCAGGGCCCGGCCCCAGTCGATCTGCCCCTTGAGGCTGCCCTGCCCGGCCTTGCCACTGCGCCAACCGCCGTTGAGCTGCACGCTTTCGCCGGCGATCAGGGCCTGCACGTTCAGGCCTTCAAGGCTGATGGGCAGTTCGGGTCCGGAAATCTCGCCGGCGATCAGGTTGACGTTGCCGTTGACCTGCGGCGCCAACAAGCCGCCGGAGATGCGCCCGCTGCCATTGAGCTTGCCATTGAGTTTTTCCACCATCGGCACAAACGGCCGCGCTACCGCCAGGTCCAGGCCGGTAAGGCTGAAGTTGCCGGAGATCGGCTTGTTTTTCGCCAGCGGGTTGATCTGCGCCTGCAGCAGCAACTCGCCGAGCTTGCCACCGCGGAAATTCAGCTGGGTATCAATGCGCGTGGGGTTAAGCGTGGTGTCCAGTTTGAGGGTGTCGTAGGGGAAGTCCAGCCACTGGTCCTTGTCCTTGACCCGCAACGTGCCGCCACTGGCATCCACCGCGATCAGGCCTTTAGGGCCGCTGGCCGGCAGGTCAAGCTGGATATCGGCGTTGAGCTTGCCTTGCCAGGCGAAATCCTTGGGCAGCCACTGCGCCAGGCTGTCGATGGGGAACTGCTTGAGGTGATAACGCAGCTTGGGATCGGGCATCAGTCGCTGGTCTTCGCCACACAGGCTGGCGGGCCCGGAGACCCAGCAATGGGCAGCGAAGGTCAGCTTGCCATCGGCCATGCGCTCGATTTTCGCCGGGGCCTGCAGCTTCCAGTCCTGGCCCCCGGCCTGCACCTCGCCACTGGCCAGGCGCCCGCGCCAGTTACCCTTGTCGAGCGTGCCGTCCAGGGCCAGGGCCAGTTTGACCAGGGGGCCCATGAGGTCCAGTTGGACTTTCTGGTTTTTGATGTCGCCCTGGGCGCTGGCGGTCAAGGTACCGAGCTGGGTATCCCCGGCCTGGATGCCGGTGCCCTTGAGGTCGATCTTCGCCCGTTGTGCGTTATCAAGCGTCGCATCCAGGGTGAGGGCTTGCAGGCGGTTATCTTCAAACACCAGTTGCTGGCCCTTGAGGTCGAGCTTGCCCTGGGGCGCCTTTAGAGTACCGGCCACATCGAGTCGACCATTGACCTGCCCACGCAACTGCGGCCACAGCTGGGCCAGGCGTGCGAGCTTGATGTCGATCTGCCCGGCCAGGCGCTGTTGCAGGCTGCCGCTGCCATTGATGCGGTTGTCACCCAGGCGGATATCCAGGTTGGCCAGGGTCCACTGCTCGCCCGCGCCTTCGGCCTTGGCGGCCAGCACCGCCGTTTGGCCGCGCAAGCGGCCCTTGAGGTCAAGGTCGGCGTTGAGCTTGAGTTGTTCGTTCTTGAACTCGCCCTTGCTGCGCAGCGGCCCGGCCAGGGTACCGGGCAATTCTGCGACCCAGTACGCCGGGTTCAACGCCGACAGGTCCAGCGCCGTATCCCAGGCGATGCCCTCGGCAAATTGCAGGTTCAAGTGCCCTTCGGCCTTGCCCTGGCCAGCGGTCAATTTCAGCTCGGGCAGGAACACTTGCTTGAGGTCGCCACTGAACGGCGTGATCAGGCTGAATTTGCCGGCCGGGCCATCGAGGTCGGCCTTGAGATTGCCCAGGTAGTTGCCGTCCTTGTAGGACACTTCACCGTTGAAGGTGCGTAGCACCACTTGCGGCTCGTCAATCAGCGGATACAGGCGATGCCAGGGGAAGTCCAGCCAGTCGATTTTTGCGTCTGCGCTGAAGCCCTGCTGCCAATCCAGTTGGGCGCTGAGCGTGAGGCTTTGCTTGTCCCCGGCATTCAGGTCCAGGCCGGCGAGCTGCGCGCCCTTGGCATCGACCCGGCCTTGCAGCAACAGGTCAACCGGGCCCTTTTCTGCGGGTAATACAGCCTTGCCCAGCAACTGATAGCCCTTGCCCAGGTCGCCCTTGGCAGTCAGGTCCAGTTGGTTGAGCTGCAAGGTGTCCGGCAAGTCGGCGGCAGGTTTGAAGCCATCGGCGGTGATTCGCAACTGTGCTGGCAGGTTCTCGACCAGGGGTTGCAGCTCGCCGCTAAGTTTGGCCGGCAGGTAGCCCGTGCTGTCGGCGTCGAGCTTGAGGGTCTTGAGCAGATCACCGGTCACGTTCAGCGCCACCGTCCACGGCGCGCCGCCCGGGGCATAGGGCAGGCTCAGGTTGCCAGTCGCGGTCAACGGCCAATCGCCCGCGGGGTGCAGCATACCGCTGAGATCCAGCACCAGGTCGTCACGTTGCAGATGTACCGCGTTGATCTGCATGCCCTCGGCTGTCCAGTGCGCGGCCAATTGCAGGCCCTTGAGTTCTTCGCTGCCGTTGAACAGCAGGCTGCCGACGCGCACGTCGCCCAGTTCGATCGCCACGGGCAGGTTCAAGTCCGGCAGGGTAATCGGGCCGCTGCTGTCTTCGGTGCTGGGTGGCAATTGCAGGCTGATCTGCTCCACGTCCAGTTGCCGGATGCACAGGGTCATGCGCAGCAGGCACGCCGGCGACCAGTCGAATTTGGGGGCATTGAGCTCTACGCGGCTGCTGTCTTGTTGCCACAGCACCTGGTCGGCGCTCCATTGCCCACCCAAACGGCCCTGGAAGTTTTCCACGCTCAACCCCGGGACTTGGCCGAGGGCCCAGCGACTGCCGACTTGCGTACCCAGTACGCTCCACACCGCCAGCGGCACCAAGGCAACGACCGCTGCCACACTCAGACCCGCTATTTTCAAACCACGCTTCACAGCTCAGGCCCCATGGAAAAGTGCAAACGAATGCCGCCCGGATCTTCCAGGGCATGGGCCAGGTCAAGACGAATCGGGCCGACCGGAGACACCCAGCGCACGCCGACGCCGACCCCGGTTTTCAGGCTTGGCAACTCAAGGGTGTTAAAGGAGTTGCCCTGATCGACAAAGGTCGCGATCCGCCATTTTTCGGCGATGGAATATTGATACTCGGCGCTCAAGGCCACCATGTAGCGGCCACCGATGCGGTCGCCCTTGTTGTTTTCCGGGGACAGGGTCTGGTACTCGTAGCCACGCACACTTTGGTCGCCACCGGCAAAAAAGCGCAGGGACGGCGGCACCGACTTGTAGCCGTTGGTGGCGCTGCCGCCAAACTGCGCGCGACCGAGGAAACGGTGCTTGTCCCACACGGTGGTCAAGCCCTTGATCATCGCAGTGCCGTACAGCAGGTTGGTGTCAGAGCCCAGCCCTTCCTTGGCCACCTTGGTATCGAACTGCAGGCGATAGCCATTATGCGGGTCGATGCGGTTATCGCTGCGCAGGTAGGAATAGCTGATACCGGGCATCAGCAAATTGCTCAAGCCGGAGTCGTCCCCCAGGCGATATTCTTCGCGCTGCCATTTGAGCGAGATCACCCGTGTCCAGCCGCTGGGCAATTTGCTGTGCCATTCCGGGCCGAGGGTGAGCAGCTTGCTGAGGGTGTCGGTATTGGCCAGCTCTTCATTCTGATAGCCGCCGGCAAAACGCAGCTTGTCGGTGAGCGGCGGATCAAGGGGAATGTCGTACCACAGGCCGACGTTCTGCCGGGGCGCCGACAACTCGGCCTCCCAGCCATAGCTGTGCCCCCGGGGGTTGACCCAGTGCCGTGTCCAGTTGGCCTTGCCACGCGGGCCGACGTCAGTGGAAAAACCCAGGCCCAGGCCCATGGTCCGCGGTTTACGGGTTTCCAGTTGGACCGCCACCGGGATCACATCATTGGCCGCCGCTGCCGGGGCGGCATCCACGCGCACGCCCTCGAAATAGCCGCTCGATTGCAGGGCCTGGTTCAGTTCGGCGATCAGTTCGGAATCGTAGGGCGCGCCACTCTTGAACGGCACCATGCGTTGCAAAAGCTCTTCATCAAAGGGGGTATCGCCGGCAAAGTTGACCTTGCCGAGGGTGTAGCGCGGGCCGCTGTCGTAGACCAGTTCAATATCGGCCACGCCCGCCTGGGGGTCGACGGACAGTGTCTGACGAGTGAAGCGGCCACTGAAATAGCCGAAGCGCGAGGCCTGGTTCTGGATCAGGCGCTTGGCGTCTTCGTAATGGCCATGGTTGAGTACGGCGCCGGACTTGAGGTCTTTGCTGTCGGGCACACGGAAGGATTTGAGCTCGGCCGCCGGGCCGTCGACGCGAATCGTGACATTGCGTAAATGCACCGGTTCGCCGGGGTCAATGCTGAGGATCAGGCGCGGATTCTTGCCGGGCTTTACCTCACTGGCAATCTGCGGCTGATAAAAGCCCAGTGCCTGGGCGGCCTTGCGCGCCTGCTCCTCGGCGCCGCGACTGAAGCGCTGCAAGGCCTCTTCGTCACGCTCGCCAACCCCGCCGATATAGCCTTCGATATTGGCCTTCAGCGCATCGTTTGAAGGCTTGACCCGCACGTCCAGTTCGCTTTGTGCCAAGGCGCCGCAGCTTGTGAACAGCAGAATCAAGCCGCTGGTAATTTTATTTGGAAACTTCATAGGCGCGGATGCTACACGAGCTGAGGAGCACCTTAGAACCTGGAATTGTCTGAATAATTCTGGGTTAAGGCGTTGCAGGTTGTAACACCTGGGGATTCGGGTGAAAAAACACATGCTCCAGAATGGGTCCTACAGCCACCTCCGCCACTTCGGCATAGCCCTGGCGTTTGTAGAACTCCAGGTACAGCGGATTGCCGGTATCCAGCACCACCCCTTGTGAATGCGGGTCTTCGGCGCACCAGTTATGCACGGCTTCCAACAGTTGCTCGCCGTAATGCTTGCCCTGGAATTGCGGGTGGACCCCCAGCAGCGGCAGCACATGCACCGACTCCGATGGCAAGCACGCCAGCACCGCCTGATGGTATTCGAGGTAGCGCCGGGTGCACCTGAAACCGGTGCTCAGCCACATGCGCAATTGCCAGGCCCAGCTTTCCGTGATGCCCAGGCGCCGTTGCGGCGGGGCAATCAGGGCGATGCCGATCAGGCGGTCATTGACCAACAGGCCGATGGCCGGCAGTTCCTGGAGAAAGTGTTGCTTGACCAGCTCACGCACCGTCGCGCGGACCCGCTGCTCGTACCCTGAGCGTTCAGCTTCGAACAGATAGGCAAAGGTCGGCTCATGCCGATAGGCGTGGTACAGCAGCGAGCGCGCTTCGCGGGAATAGCCGCTATCGAGCAGGTGCACCTGGGCAACGGCGGTCGAGGTGTCGGGCATCAGTCGTATCTCCCCTGGGCGCCACTCAAAAAGGTCGCGCTCTTATTGTTACGAGCCCGGGGCAACGGAGTCGTTCCCTGCCATTGGCTCCCTGAGAGACATTAGCAGCGCATCTGTCCTACCGCCACGCTGGCCCCCGTCCGACTTGTCGGCTAGCATCGCCCTTTTGCCAGACTGGACTGCCGACCATGAAAATCGTCTCTTTTAATATCAACGGGCTGCGCGCCCGGCCTCATCAGCTGGCGGCCCTGATCGACAAACATCAACCCGACGTGATCGGCCTGCAGGAAACCAAAGTCCACGACGAGCAGTTCCCGCTGGCCGAAGTCCAGGCCCTGGGCTATCACGTGTACTACCACGGGCAGAAAGGCCACTACGGCGTCGCCCTGCTCTCGCGCCAGGAACCGCTGGCCCTGCACAAGGGTTTTGCCAGCGACGAAGAGGATGCCCAGCGCCGCTTTATCTGGGGCACCTTCGCCGATGAACACGGCAACCCGATCACCATCATGAATGGCTATTTCCCACAGGGCGAAAGCCGCGACCACCCGACCAAGTTCCCGGCCAAGCAGCGCTTTTACGAAGATCTGCAGCACCTGCTGGAGAGCCAGTTCAGCAATGACCAGGCATTGGTGGTGATGGGCGACGTGAATATTTCCCCCGAGGATTGCGACATCGGCATCGGTGCCGACAATGCCAAGCGCTGGCTGAAGACCGGCAAATGCAGCTTCCTGCCGGAAGAACGCGAGTGGATGGCGCGCCTGAAGAACTGGGGCCTGACCGACAGCTTCCGTCACCTCAACCCGGACGTGGCGGATCGCTTCAGCTGGTTCGATTACCGCAGCCGCGGCTTTGAAGACGAACCCAAGCGTGGCCTGCGGATCGACCTGATCATGGCCTCCAACGGCCTGTTGCCACGAGTCAAGGATGCGGGTGTGGACTATGAGTTGCGCGGCCTGGAAAAACCCTCGGACCATGCGCCGATCTGGCTGGAACTGAGCTGATCTTTGCGACCACACCATAAAATGTAGGAGCTGGCTTGCCTGCGATGGCGCTGGGTCAGTCGATAGATATGTTGACTGACACACCGCCTTCGCAGGTAAGCCTGCTCCCACATTTGGACCGGCTGGGTGTCAGTCATATTTTGGCAACCTTACTGACTTAATCTGCCCGCACGTCCTTTGGCTTGAGAAGGTGCCGGCATGATGCTGCGCGTTCTGTACCTGCTGACACTTTGCAGCGTTTTTCCTCTTACAGTTTCTGCAACGCCCCTACCCTTTCCCGAACACGGCCCGGCCTTACGCATCCAGGGCTCCAACACCATTGGCGCGGCGTTGGGCCCGGCGCTGGTCAGGGGTTTGCTGGAGCAACAGGGTCTCAAGGCTGTACACAGCGAAACACCCGCCCGCCCCAACGAAGAGCGCCTCGTCGGCACCAGCCCCCAAGGCAAGCGGGTACTGGTCGAGATCGCCGCCCATGGTTCCAGCACCGGCTTTGCCGCGCTGAAACAGGCCGCGGCCGACCTGGCGGCCGCGTCACGCCCGATCAAGGACCGCGAACTGGTGGACCTCGAGCCCCTGGGTGACCTGAAAAGCCCCGGTGCCGAGCAGGTGATCGCGATTGATGGCCTGGCAATCATCCTGCACCCACGCAACCCGCTGCAGGTGTTGACCACCGAACAACTGGCGAAGATTTTCAGCGGCGAGATCAGCACCTGGGAAGCCTTGGGCGGCAGCGGCGGGAAGATCCGCCTGTATGCTCGCGATGATCAATCCGGCACCTACGACACCTTCAAGGAGCTGGTGCTCAGCCGTCGCGGCAAAACCCTCGACAGCAAGGCTCAGCGCTTTGAATCGAGCGAGCAATTGTCCGATGCAGTCAGCCAGGACCCTCAGGGGATAGGTTTTATCGGCCTGCCCTATGTGCGTCAGGCCAAGGCGGTGGCCATCAGCGATGGCGACTCCCAAGCCATGTTGCCGCAGAGCAGCCTGATCGCCACCGAAGACTACCCGCTGTCGCGCCGCTTGTTTTTCTATCTGCCGCCCAACAACAGCAATCCCTGGGCCGAAGCGCTGGTGGACTTTACCCAGAGCGCCCAAGGCCAGGCCATCGTGGCGGCCAATGGCTTTATCGCCCAGCAGGTCCAGGCCATTACCGTGCAGCCACGGGCGCCGATGCCAGCCGACTACCAGGCCATTGCCCGCGAGGCGCAGCGCCTGACGGTGAATTTTCGCTTCGAAGAAGGCAGCGCCAGCCTTGACAACAAGGCGCGCCAGGACCTTGCCCGCGTGGTGGCTTATATAGATAGCCACGATAAACGGGACAAGCGCGTCACGCTGGTGGGGTTTGGTGACGCCAAGGATGATCCGCAGCGCGCCGACCTGCTGTCCAAGCTGCGGGCAATGGCGGTACGCCGGGAGCTGGTCAAAAGTGGTGTGGTGTTGCGCGATATTCGCGGCTTCGGCGCCGAGATGCCGGTAGCGGCGAATACCGTGGATGAGGGGCGGATCAAGAATCGCCGGGTGGAGGTCTGGGTTTATTGAAACCTGAAGACGGGTGTGGATTGGCCCACCGCAATCGCGGGCAAACCCGCTCCCACACTGACCGCGTGCGATCACAATGTGGGGGCGGGCTTGCCCGCGATACCGGCGACTCGGTCCTACTGGCCGCTGCGCATCAGTTCTTTAGGCACATATTTGCCAATCTCGAACTTGCCAATCGCCGCCCGGTGCACTTCATCCGGGCCGTCGGCCAGGCGCAAGGTGCGTTGCATGGCGTACATGTAGGCCAACGGGAAGTCATTGGAGACCCCGGCACCGCCATGGATCTGGATCGCCCGGTCAATCACCTTCAGAGCCACATTCGGCGCCACGACCTTGATCTGGGCGATTTCACTTTTCGCCACTTTGTTGCCGACCGTATCCATCATGTAGGCGGCCTTTAACGTCAGCAGGCGTGCCATGTCGATTTCCATCCGCGAGTCGGCGATTTTGTCGATATTGCCACCCAGGCGCGCCAGCGGTTTGCCAAAGGCGGTGCGGCTGACCGAACGCTTGCACATCAACTCCAGGGCCCGTTCAGCCATGCCAATCGAGCGCATGCAGTGATGGATACGGCCCGGGCCAAGGCGCCCCTGGGCAATTTCAAAGCCGCGGCCTTCACCCAGCAGGACGTTTTCGTACGGCACACGCACGTTGTCAAACAGGACTTCGGCATGCCCATGGGGCGCGTCGTCGTAGCCGAACACCGGCAGCGGCCGGACGATTTTCACCCCGGGCGCATCCACCGGTACCAGGATCATCGAGTGCTGCTGGTGGCGCGGCGCATCCGGGTTGCTCAGGCCCATGAAGATCAGGATCTTGCAGCGCGGGTCGCACGCGCCGGAGGTCCACCACTTCTTACCGTTGATCACCCACTCGTCACCCTGGCGCTCGGCGCGGGCGGCCATGTTGGTGGCGTCGGAAGACGCCACATCGGGTTCGGTCATGGCGAACGCCGAGCGGATCTCGCCACGCAGCAGGGGCTCCAGCCAGCGTTGTTTCTGCCCTTCGTTGGCGTAGCGCACCAGCACTTCCATATTGCCGGTGTCGGGCGCCGAGCAATTGAACGGCTCCGGCCCCAGCAGGGAGCGGCCCATGATTTCGGCGAGCGGCGCGTATTCCAGGTTGGTCAGGCCAGCGCCCAGTTCGGATTCCGGCAGGAACAGGTTCCACAGGCCTTCGGCCTTAGCCTTGGCCTTGAGCTCTTCCATAATCGCAGTGGGCTGCCAGCGGTCACCTTCGCTGACCTGGCGTTCAAACACTGGCTCGGCAGGGTAAACGTAAGCATCCATAAACGCGGTGACGCGTTCACGCAGTTCCTGAACCTTGGGCGAATAGGCAAAATCCATGAGCAGCTCCCTTCTTGGAGAGGTTGTTTAGGTCATGCAAACGATGCTAGAACAGCGCTGATAATTTACCTAGCCTATTCTCGGCGTGTATTAACATTCATCACCGATATATGATCGGCGTATGAAAACCTAACAAGAAGAGCGCAACGAAATGAATCTGAGCAAGGTCGACCTCAATCTTTTCATCGTCTTTGACGCGATCTACACCGAAGCCAACCTGACCCGTGCCGGACAGATCGTGGGCATCACCCAGCCGGCCGTATCCAACGCCCTGGCACGCCTGCGCGAGACCTTCAACGACCCGCTCTTCGTGCGGACCGCCCAGGGCATGGTGCCGACCCCCATGGCCCAGAACATCATTGGCCCGGTGCGCAATGCCCTGTCGTTGCTGCGGGTGTCGGTGCAAGAGAGCCGGATCTTCAACCCATTGCAAGCGGCCAAGACCTACCGCATCAGCATGACCGACCTCACTGAAGCGGTGATCCTGCCGCCACTGTTCCAGCGCCTGCGCCGCCTGGCGCCCACGGTGATCATTGAGAGTTTCCTGTCCAAACGTCGGGAAACCACCAAGGAACTGGCCGCCGGACGCCTGGATTTCGCAGTGGACGCGCCGCTCAACACCGACCCGCAAGTGCGCCACGTCAAGCTGATGGAAGACCGCTACGTGTGTGCCATGCGCAAGGGCCACCCGATGGCGGGCAAGGAAAAGTTCAGCCTCGATGACTACCTGTCGCTGACCCATATCCATATTTCCAGCCGGCGCAATGGCCTGGGCCACGTCGACCTGGCCCTCGGTAAAATGGGGATCCAGCGCAAGATCGCCCTGCGCTCCCAGCATTACCTGATGGCTTCCCAGGTGTTGCAGCAGACCGATATGGTAATGACCGTGCCCGAGCGCTTTGCACGGCGTAACGAGCTGCACTCGTTCAACCTGCCGGTCAATGATGTGCCGCCGGTGGAAACCCACTTGTACTGGCATGAAAGCACCGACCAGGACCCGGCCAACCGCTGGATGCGCGAGCAGATGATCGAGTTGTGCCAGCAGGTTACGGCGCGTGAGAAGAAGCTGGATAACGCGTAGGCGGTGATTTGCTTGACGTTTACGTCAAGCAGCCATTAGCGTAGCGCCAAGACCCTCCTTGAGCGCCACCATGAGCACGACCTACAGCATCTCCGACCTGGCCCGCGAGTTGGACATCACCACCCGGGCCATTCGTTTCTATGAAGAACAGGGCCTGCTGCGCCCCGAGCGCCGGGGCCAGGAGCGTATCTATTCGCCCCGGGACAAAGTCAGCCTGAAGCTGATCCTGCGGGGCAAGCGCATCGGTTTTTCCCTGGCCGAATGCCGCGAACTGATCGAACTCTACGACCCCAGCAGCGGCAATCAAAAGCAATTGCACAGCATGCTGGCAAAAATCAGCGAACGCCGTGAGCAGTTGGAACAGCAGTTGCTGGACATCGAGCAGATGAAACTGGAACTGGACACCGCCGAAGAACGTTGCACCCAGGCCCTGGAACAGACGATCCAGAGCCAGGTCGGCCAACCCCAATAAAAAGGTAGATCCCATGTCTCTCCCCTCTCAGGTGCGCCTGATCGAAGTCGGCCCGCGCGACGGTCTGCAAAACGAAGCCCAGCCCATCAGCGTGGCCGACAAGGTGCAACTGGTCGACGCCCTCAGCGCGGCGGGCCTGGGCTATATCGAAGTCGGCAGTTTTGTCTCGCCCAAGTGGGTACCGCAGATGGCCGGCTCGGCCGAAGTGTTTGCGCAGATCCAGCGCAAGCCGGGCGTGATCTATGGCGCGTTGGCGCCGAACCTGCGGGGCTTCGAGGACGCGCTGGCGGCCGGAGTCAAGGAGGTTGCAGTATTTGCAGCGGCGTCCGAGGCGTTTTCCCAGCGCAATATCAACTGCTCCATCAGCGAGAGCCTGGAGCGCTTTGCGCCCATCATGGCGGCGGCACAACAGCACGGCGTGAGTGTGCGCGGCTATGTGTCCTGTGTCTTGGGTTGCCCCTATGAAGGTCAGGTCGCCCCGGAGCAAGTCGCTGCGGTGGCCCGCGAGCTGTATTCCATGGGCTGCTATGAAGTGTCCCTGGGCGACACCATCGGCACCGGCACCGCAGGCGCTACGCGGCGCATGTTCGAGGTAGTGGGCAAGGACGTGCCACGGGCAAAGCTCGCCGGACACTTCCATGACACCTACGGCCAGGCCATCGCCAATGTCTACGCCAGCCTGCTGGAGGGTATCCAGGTGTTCGACAGCTCTATCGCGGGCCTTGGCGGCTGCCCCTATGCCAAGGGCGCCAGCGGTAACGTGGCCACCGAGGACGTGCTGTACCTGCTCGACGGCCTGGGCATCGAAACCGGTATCGACATGGACAAGTTGATTGTGGCGGGTCAGCAGATCTGTACGGTCCTGGGCCGCCCCACCGGCTCACGCGTGGCCAAGGCCCGTAGCGCCCGTTGAGTAGCGCGCCTGCTCCGATGTGTTACCTCGCGGCTACACATCGGGTAACACGGGAACATATTTTGTCGCATTCTCTGAAGTAAATTTCCTACTAAAAAATCAAGCAATTGATTTTAAAGGACTTTTAAAAGTTGGCACGGCTTCTGCTATCTCTATGGCATAACAAGAATAAAAAGCACCAAACCTAATAAAAATAAGACGTAACGACTCTGACATAACAAAAACAACACGGCAGAGACGCAGCTAACAGATTTTTTTGGAGAAGATGTGCTTCGCAGGGTACGGCGCAAGCCGCCACTCGCAACCGGGCAGAGAACAATAAAACTACCTCAAGGTAGCTACCCACTGGTTGGATCGCGTGCGAAGAAGCAGGTCAGCGCTCAAAAAAATACGTTTGCTCTTGACCCCGGATGGGGGTCGCCAAAAACAGCGGTAAAGGGCCACGGTTGCCAAAAACAACAATAGACCGCCCCTCAATAATAAAAAAAGAGCACGTAACAACAAATTAAAGGGGAGCTTCGGCTCCCCTTTGTGCTGTCTGGGTGAAATGAATTGTGTGAATCACCTGCTATCCCCTGTGAGAGCGGGCTTGTGTGGGAGCGGGCTTGCCCGCGATAGCGGTGGGTCAGCTGATGAATAGTTGACTGACACTCCGCCATCGCGGGCAAGCCCGCTCCCACATTTTTGATCGGCGCCAGATCTCAGTCTTCGCTACGCAGTTGCTCGATGGTGATCTCACGCATGCGAAACTTCTGAATCTTCCCCGTCACAGTCATCGGAAATTCTTCGACAAAGCGGAAATGCTTCGGCGTCTTGAAGTGTGCAATGCGCCCTTTGCACCAGGTTTGCAGTTCCAGCTCGTTGGCCACGTGCCCGGGGTGAAACTTGATCCAGGCCACGATCTCTTCGCCATAACGCTCATCGGGAATGCCGATGATCTGTACATCCGCCACCGCCGGGTGGGTGAAGAAGAACTCCTCCAACTCCCGTGGGTACACGTTCTCGCCACCGCGAATGATCATGTCCTTGTTGCGCCCGGCGATGCACACATAACCCTGCTCATCCATGGTCGCCAGGTCGCCGGTGTGCATCCAGCCGGCGTCGTCGATGGCTTCGCGGGTGCCTTCAGGGTTGTTCCAGTAGCCGAGCATCACGCTGTAGCCTCGGGTACACAACTCGCCAATCTGCCCACGCGGCACGGTGTTACCGGCCTCGTCGATGATTTTGCTTTCCAGTTGCGGCTGGGTCCGCCCGACCGTGGTCACGCGCCGCTCCAGATCGTCATCCGCGCCGGTCTGCAGGGAAACGGGACTGGTCTCGGTCATGCCGTAGGCAATCTGCACCTCGCTCATATGCAAGTCGCTGATGACCCGGCGCATCACCTCTATCGGGCAAGTGGAGCCGGCCATGATCCCAGTGCGCAGACTCGACAGATCGAACGTGCTGCGTTGCGGATGATCGAGCACCGCAATAAACATCGTGGGTACGCCGTACAGGCCGGTGGCGCGCTCTTCGGCCACGGCGGTCAGGGTCAGCAGTGGGTCGAAGCCGTCATTGGGATAGATCATGGTGGTGCCATGGGTGATGCAGCCCAGGTTACCCATGACCATGCCAAAGCAATGATAGAGCGGCACCGGGATCACCAGGCGATCCTGCGCGGTCAGGCCCAGGCTTTCGCCAACCATGTAACCGTTATTGAGGATGTTGTGGTGACTGAGGGTGGCGCCCTTGGGGAAGCCCGTGGTGCCGGAGGTGTACTGGATATTGACGGCTTGATCGAAGTGCAGGCTGGCCTCGCGGTGCTGCAATTGTTCCGGGGGTGTCCCCGTCCCCAGGGCCGACAATTGCGACCAGGGCATGAACCCCGAGGGCGGTCGCGCATCCAGGCTGATCACCCCGCGCAGTTCCGGCAATAGATCACAGTGCAACTGGCCAATGCCCTGCTCCGCCAGTTCCGGCACCAGCGCCTGCAGCATGCCGTGGTAGTCGGAGGACTTGAACGAACCGGCACAGATCAACCACTGGCAACCCGACTGCTTGAGCACGTATTCCAGCTCGCTGCTGCGGTAGGCCGGGTTGACGTTGACAAGAATCACCCCGAGCTTGGCGCTGGCCACCTGGCTGATGCACCACTCGGCACAGTTCGGCGCCCAGATGCCGAGGCGATCCCCGGCCTGCAACCCCAGCGCCAGCAGCCCGCGTGCATGCAGGTCCACGGCTCCGGCCAGCTGCCGCCAGGTGTAGCGCAGCTGCTGATGGCGCACCACCAGGGCCTCGCCCTCCGGGTACTGCGCCACCGTGCGGTCAAATGCCTGGCCGATGGTCATGGCCAGCAAGGCCTTGTCCTGTGGGCCACGGCTGTAGCTCTGATTCGGTTGATCCATGACGACCCCTATTGTCTTTTTTGTAGGTGGACGGTGCGCCGGTCAGGCGCGAGCTTGACGTTAACGTAAGCTACGATTGACAGTCATGCAACGCAAGTTTACGTTAACGTAAAGGTGATCGCCCAATGGCGTCGCCAGCCCCACAACAATAATGTTTATAGGTGCCCCTCCATGAGTTACCCGACCCTGAATTTCGCCCTCGGTGAAACCATCGACATGCTGCGCGACCAGGTGCAGGCCTTCGTGGCCAAGGAGCTGGCGCCACGGGCAGCGCAGATTGATATCGACAACCTGTTCCCCGTGGATATGTGGCGCAAGTTCGGTGACATGGGCCTGCTGGGCATCACCGTGCCGGAAGAATACGGCGGTGCCGGTCTGGGTTACCTGGCCCACGTGGTGGCCATGGAAGAAATCAGCCGCGGCTCGGCCTCGGTGGCGTTGTCCTACGGGGCGCACTCCAACCTGTGCGTCAACCAGATCAACCGCAACGGCACTCATGAACAGAAACTCAAGTACCTGCCCAAGCTGATCAGCGGCGAACACATTGGCGCCCTGGCCATGAGCGAGCCGAATGCGGGCTCTGATGTGGTGTCGATGAAGCTGCGCGCCGACAAACGCGGCCGCGTGTATGTGCTCAACGGCAGCAAGACCTGGATCACCAACGGTCCCGATGCCCACACCTATGTGATCTACGCCAAGACCGACCTGGAAAAAGGCGCCCACGGTATTACCGCGTTTATTGTCGAGCGCGACGCCAAGGGTTTCAGCCGCAGCAACAAGTTCGACAAGCTGGGCATGCGCGGCTCCAACACCTGCGAGCTGTTTTTCGATGACGTCGAAGTGCCCGAAGAAAACATCCTCGGCGTGCTCAATGGCGGGGTCAAAGTGCTGATGAGCGGCCTGGACTACGAGCGTGTGGTGCTCTCCGGCGGCCCTACCGGGATCATGCAGGCCTGCATGGACCTGATCGTCCCCTACATCCACGACCGTAAGCAGTTCGGCCAGAGCATCGGCGAATTCCAGCTGATCCAGGGCAAAGTTGCCGACATGTACACCCAGCTCAACGCCAGCCGCGCCTACCTCTATGCGGTGGCCCAGGCCTGCGAGCGCGGCGAGACCACGCGCAAGGACGCCGCCGGGGTGATTCTGTACAGCGCCGAACGCGCAACACAGATGGCCCTCGATGCGATCCAGATTCTCGGCGGCAATGGCTACATCAATGAATTCCCCGCAGGCCGTCTGTTACGTGATGCCAAGCTGTATGAAATCGGCGCGGGCACCAGTGAGATCCGACGCATGTTGATTGGTCGCGAACTGTTTAACGAAACCCGCTGAGGGAGTGCACCATGGCCACCCTGCACACCCAACTCAACCCGCGTTCGGCGGAATTCGCCAGCAACAGCGCGGCGATGCTCAAACAGGTCGATGCCTTGCACACCCTGCTCGCCCAGGTCCAGCAAGGCGGCGGCAGCAAGGCCCAGGAGCGTCATACCTCCCGTGGCAAGCTGCTGCCGCGCGAGCGTATCAACCGCCTGCTCGACCCGGGCTCGGCGTTCCTCGAACTCAGCCAACTGGCGGCGTATCAGGTTTACGGTGAAGAGGTACCGGCCGCGGGCGTGATCGCCGGGATCGGCCGGGTCGAAGGCGTCGAATGCATGATCGTCGCCAACGATGCCACGGTAAAAGGCGGTTCCTACTACCCGCTGACCGTGAAAAAACACCTGCGCGCCCAGACCATCGCCGAACAGAACCGCCTGCCCTGCATTTACCTGGTGGACTCCGGCGGCGCCAACCTGCCGCGCCAGGACGAGGTGTTCCCCGACCGCGAGCACTTTGGGCGGATTTTTTTCAACCAAGCCAATATGAGCGCCCAGGGCATTCCGCAGATTGCCGTGGTGATGGGCTCCTGCACGGCGGGTGGCGCTTATGTGCCGGCGATGGCCGATGAAGCGATCATGGTGCGCCAGCAGGCCACCATCTTCCTCGCCGGGCCTCCACTGGTGAAGGCCGCCACCGGTGAAGTGGTCAGCGCCGAAGACCTTGGCGGTGCCGATGTGCACTGCAAGATCTCCGGGGTGGCCGACCATTACGCCGACAGCGACGAACATGCCCTGGCCCTGGCCCGTCGCAGCATCGCCAACCTCAACTGGCGCAAACAGGGGCAGTTGCAACAGCGCACGCCGGTCGCGCCGTTGTATGCCAGCGAAGAGCTGTATGGGGTGATCCCGGCCGACGCCAAGCAACCGTTCGATGTACGCGAAGTGATTGCGCGACTGGTGGACGGCTCGGTCTTCGATGAATTCAAGGCGTTGTTCGGCACCACGCTGGTCTGCGGCTTTGCCCATTTGCATGGCTACCCCATCGCGATCCTCGCCAACAATGGGATCCTCTTCGCCGAAGCGGCGCAAAAAGGCGCGCACTTTATCGAGTTGGCCTGCCAGCGCGGGATTCCCCTGCTGTTCTTGCAGAACATCACCGGCTTTATGGTCGGGCAGAAATACGAAGCCGGCGGCATCGCCAAGCACGGCGCCAAGCTGGTCACGGCCGTGGCCTGCGCCAAGGTGCCGAAATTCACAGTGATCATCGGCGGCAGCTTTGGTGCCGGTAACTATGGGATGTGCGGGCGCGCCTACGACCCGCGCTTTTTGTGGATGTGGCCCAACGCCCGCATTGGCGTGATGGGCGCCGAACAGGCCGCCGGCGTGCTGGTGCAGGTCAAGCGCGAACAGGCCGAGCGCAGTGGCCAGGCGTTCAGCGCCGAGGACGAAGCGCAGATCAAGCAGCCGATCCTCGACCAGTACGAAACCCAGGGCCACCCTTACTACTCCAGCGCCCGCCTGTGGGATGACGGCGTCATCGACCCCTTGCAGACCCGTGACGTGCTGGCCCTGGCCTTGTCCGCCGCGCTGAATGCCCCCATCGAGCCGAGCCGCTTCGGCGTGTTCCGCATGTAATTGGAGCTGCACCCATGAGCGATTTCAACACTGTTGAGCTGGTCAACGACCCCCGTGGCTTTGCCACGCTGTGGTTGAGCCGGGAAGAGAAGAACAACGCGTTCAACGCTGAAATGATCCGCGAGCTGATCATTGCCCTGGACCAGGTCCAGGCCGATGCCGCGCTGCGTTTTCTGGTCGTGCGCGGGCGCGGCAAGCATTTCAGCGCCGGCGCGGACCTGGCCTGGATGCAACAGTCGGCCGAACTGGATTACCACACCAACCTCGACGACGCCCGCGAATTGGCGGAGTTGATGTACAACCTGGCCAAGCTGAAGATCCCGACACTGGCGGTGGTCCAGGGCGCGGCCTACGGCGGCGCCCTGGGCCTGATCAGTTGCTGCGATATGGCCATTGGCGCCGATGATGCGCAGTTCTGCCTGTCGGAAGTACGCATCGGCCTCGCGCCGGCGGTCATCAGCCCGTTTGTGGTGCAGGCGATTGGCGAGCGCGCGGCACGCCGCTATGCCCTGACCGCAGAACGCTTCGACGGTCAGCAGGCCCAGGCCATCGGGCTATTGGCGCAAAGCTACCCGCTGGATGCGCTGGATCAGCACGTCGAGCAATGGATCGCCAACCTGCTGCTCAACAGCCCGGCCGCCATGCGCGCCAGCAAGGATTTGTTGCGCGAAGTGGGTAATGGCGCCCTGACTCCAGCGTTGCGCCGTTACTGCGAAAACGCCATCTCGCGCATCCGCGTCAGCGCCGAGGGCCAGGAAGGCTTGCGCGCATTTTTGCAAAAGCGTGCGCCCAGTTGGCAGTCCCAGGAGCCACGTTCATGAGTGCACCGTTGATTACCTGCGTACTGGTGGCCAACCGGGGCGAAATCGCCTGTCGGGTCATGCGCACGGCCAAGGCACTGGGCATGACCACCGTTGCCGTGCACAGCGCCACGGACCGCGATGCGCGCCACAGCCGAGAAGCCGATATCCGGGTGGACCTGGGCGGCAGCAAGGCCGCCGACAGCTACCTGCAGATCGACAAACTGATCGCCGCGGCCAAGGCCAGCGGCGCCCAGGCGATTCATCCAGGCTATGGTTTTCTTTCCGAAAACCCGCGCTTTGCCCGAGCGATTGAAGAGGCCGGGCTGATTTTCCTTGGCCCGCCCGCCTCGGCCATTGATGCCATGGGCAGCAAGTCGGCGGCCAAGGCATTGATGGAAACCGCTGGCGTACCGCTGGTGCCGGGTTACCACGGTGCCGGCCAGGATCTGGAAACCTTCCGCCAGGCCGCCGCGCGCATTGGCTACCCGGTGCTGCTCAAGGCCACGGCGGGCGGCGGCGGCAAGGGCATGAAAGTGGTCGAGGACGAAAGCCAACTGGCCGAAGCCCTGGCCTCGGCCCAGCGCGAGGCGCTGTCGTCGTTTGGCAATGCGCAGATGCTGGTGGAAAAGTACCTGATCAAGCCCCGCCACGTGGAGATCCAGGTGTTTGCCGACCAGCACGGCCATTGCCTGTACCTCAATGAACGCGACTGCTCGATCCAGCGTCGCCATCAAAAGGTCGTCGAAGAAGCACCGGCACCCGGCCTCAGCCCTGCCCTGCGCCAGGCCATGGGCGAGGCAGCGGTGCGTGCCGCCCAGGCGATTGGCTATGTGGGCGCCGGCACCGTGGAGTTTCTGCTGGATGCGCGCGGTGAGTTTTTCTTTATGGAAATGAACACTCGCTTGCAGGTAGAACACCCGGTGACCGAGGCCATCACCGGCCTGGACCTGGTGGCCTGGCAGATTCGCGTGGCGCAAGGCGAGCCGCTGCCCATGACCCAGGAGCAGGTGCCGTTGCGCGGCCACGCGATTGAAGTGCGGCTGTATGCCGAAGACCCGGCCAATGACTTTCTGCCGGCCACCGGGCATCTAGCGCTGTACCGCGAATCGGCGCCTGGCCCGGGACGGCGGGTGGACAGTGGCGTCGCGCAAGGGGACGACGTCTCCCCCTTCTACGACCCGATGCTTGGAAAACTGATTGCCTGGGGCGAGGACCGCGAACAGGCGCGCCTGCGCCTGTTGAGCATGCTCGATGAGTTTGCGGTCGGTGGCTTGAAGACCAACCTGGGCTTCTTACGGCGCATCATCGGCCATCCCGCCTTTGCCGCAGCGCAGTTGGATACCGGGTTTATCCCGCGTTATCAGGAGCAACTGCTGCCTGCCGCCAGTGCGTTGAGTGATGAGTTCTGGCAGGCGGCCGGTCATGCTTTCATGCAAAGCCAGCCCTCCCGGCTGCGGCAGGACGATCCTGCCTCGCCGTGGGCTGCAACCCTGGGCTTTCGTGCGGGCCTGCCTGCCGAAACATCCCTGCATTTGAGCAGTGACGGCCAGGATCGCCTGGTAACACTGCAAACCAGCACCGCGCCGCAACTGCGTGGCGAACAATTGCTGATCGAGGATGCTGGCATCCGCCGTTCGCACTTGGCCGTGCGCCATGGGCAGACGCTGTTCCTGCGCTGGCAAGGTGAGATGCGCAGCGTGACGCTGTTTGACCCGATCGCCGCCGTCGATGCCGGACAAGCCCATCAGGGCGGCCTGAGCGCACCCATGAACGGCAGCATCGTGCGGGTGCTGGTGGAAGTCGGGCAGACGGTGGAGGCCGGTGCGCAACTGGTGGTGCTTGAAGCGATGAAGATGGAGCACAGCATCCGCGCGCCCCACGGAGGCGTGATCAAGGCCCTGTATTGCCAGGAAGGCGAAATGGTCGGCGAAGGCAGCGCCTTGGTGGAGCTGGAAGCCCAGGCCTAGAACTTCACCGTGGCCTGTACCACCACGCCGATGATCCGGCAGTCATCGGTGAGCAGGGCTTTGGGGTAGGTCGGGTTGAGCGGCACCAGGTAACGCTGGCCGCTTTCCTCGATCAACTTGCGAAAGGTCGCCTGGCTGCTGCCGGCCCATTGGGCCACCACCAATGTACCGGGCTCGGCTTCGCGGGCCGGGTCTACCAGGATCATCATCCCTTCGGCAATACTCGGCCCGCTGGGCGCGGTCATCGCATCGCCGCTCACCTGGAGCCAGAACGCCTCGCCGTCGGCCTCGTAATCGCTCGCCTCAAAACGCGTGGCGCCATAGGCTGGCCGCTGTTCGTGCACCTGGCAGGGGTGTTTCCAGTCGGTCACAGGGTAACGAAAATACGGATTGTATTGAGTGACCGACGCGGCGTCGTCGTTCGCCGGGGCGTCGCTTTTTTCGCGGATCACCAGCACCGTCTCCAGATAGCCCAGGCCCAGCTCTTCGAGCACCCGGTTCATATCGGCGAGGCTGGGCACCCGGCGCTTGCCCAGCCAGTGGCCAATGCCGCCCTGGGACATGCCCAAGCGTGCGGCCAGTTGATGCTGCGTGACCTTGCGGGCCTTCATGTTGGCTTTGACCAACGCTATCCATTTATCCATGGGCCACACAATACCGGATGAATTCAGGGCGACAATAAACAGTTTGTAGTAATCAATCAAATGACATAAATACAGATCGTATTATTATCAACCCCACCTGTTCACCTTCCCACCCAGAGCACCGACCTCATGACCACTACCCTGGATCACCTGCCTGGCACACCTGATGACGATGAAATAAAGTTCTTGCAGGGCAGCGAAGCCGCCCGACGCGCACTGGACTACTACTTGAAAGAGGACACGGAGCCAGTGGACGATGTGGCCTTTTTCGAGGCCAACCCCCATGTCAGCAGCGAAGAAGCCCTGGTGCATGCCTCGGACCTGCTGCGCAGCGCCGCCGCCATCGCGTATGAATTGGCGAACAACAAGCTGGGGGGCACCCGAGACCTGGCGTTTTCAGTGGTGTATTTGATTGATATGGCCAAGGCCATGCTGGAGCGTCCACTGCAACTGGCAGGCGGCAAAGCCTCATAGCCAGATAGGCGTGCAGGAACAGAAGGAAAAATATTTCTATCAGACGGATAAAAACATTTGACTTGCAAATGATAATGATTATTATTGCAAGCAGCTGGTCGCGAGATCAGTCGATAGGCCAAGAGACCTTAGGTCGGACTCTTGGAATATCTCCTCATCAGGCTAATCACGGTTTTTGACCCGGCTCTTTGGCCGGGTCTTTTTTTTGCCAGTTATTCTGGCGTGGCTTCAGGCTAATGAAGACTGTGTGTTGCTCGATGGCGCGCATGGTAGCAAAAGACAATCACCGAAAGAAAGCCGATCAAGCGCTCTGGCCCGCTTCTTTCCAAGATAGCACTTGAGAATCAATCTCATAGACTCTAAGCTGCGGCTGCGTCAAGGATGACGCCCCCTCCCTTTTCGCAATAATTTGCGTCCAGACTTTACCCCGCGTCTGTGTAAACTGCCCGCCACAACTCTCATATTCAGGCAATCAGACTATGACCGTGGCCTTGACCTCCATCAAAATCAGCACCGACTTCGACAGTGGCAATATCCAGGTGCTCGACACCAGCGATGCCCATCAGTTACTGCTGGCGATCAAACCTGATACCCGCAGCCAGCACTTCCAATGGTTCCACTTCAAGGCCGAAGGCATGCACATTGGTCATACCCATACCTTTCGCCTGAGCAACGCCGGCCAGTCCTCCTACAAACATGCCTGGAGCGGTTACAACGCCGTGGCGTCCTACGACCACGTCAATTGGTTCCGGGTGCCGACGCGCTTTGATGGCGAAACCTTGCACATCGAACTGCAGGCCGAGCAAAAACACGCCTGGCTCGCCTACTTCGAACCCTACAGTCGCGAGCGTCACGCCTGGTTGATCGAGCAGGCACTGAACCGCGCCGGTACGCAATTGCTGGCCACCGGCAAGAGTGTCGAAGGCCGTGATATTCCCCTGCTACGCCGTGGCAAGGGTGACGCCGGGCAGCGCAAAGTGTGGATCATTGCGCAGCAGCACCCGGGCGAGCATATGGCCGAGTGGTTTATGGAAGGCATCATCGAGCGCCTGCAACAGGAAGGTGATGCTGAACTGAAAAAACTCCTGGCATCCGCCGACCTGTACCTGGTGCCGAACATGAACCCGGATGGCGCGTTCCACGGTCACTTGCGCACCAACGCCATGGGCCAGGACCTCAATCGCGCCTGGCAAAGCGCAAGCCAGGAACAGAGCCCGGAAGTGCTGTTCGTCCAGCAGCAAATGGAAAAATACGGCGTCGACCTGTTCCTGGATATCCACGGCGACGAAGAAATCCCCTATGTGTTCACCGCAGGGTGTGAAGGCAACCCCGGCTATACCCCGCGTATCGAGGCCCTGGAAAAACACTTTCGCAGCCACTTGAGCGAACTGACCCGCGACTTCCAGACCACCCATGGCTACACCCGCGACTTGCCGGGCCAGGCCAATATGACCTTGGCGTGCAACAGCGTGGGCGAGAAATTCGATTGCCTGTCCCTGACCCTGGAAATGCCGTTCAAGGACAACGACGATGCGCCCGATCCACGCACCGGCTGGTCCGGCAAACGCTCCCGGCAACTGGGCAAGGACGTGCTGAGCACCGTGGCGGACATGGTCAACGTACTGCGCTGACCCTGCCCCAATAAGCGCCGTTAACCCTCAGCCTCGGACTGCGCCGCCACTCGCACGCAGTCCAGCGGCCCAAGCACCCGGCCATCTGCCGCCTGCACGTGCAAAGCCTGCAGCGGCTGCCCGTGCTCACGGTCCAACAGCACCGAATGGGCCTCGCCCTCGGCGTAGAAAAACCCTTCGCCCCATTGCCGCAACCCAATGATCACGGCAAACAGCCCCCTGCCCTTTTCCGTCAACACATACTCCTGATAAGCACTGCCATCCGAGGCCGGGACAATCTCGAAAATCCCGTGGCCAACCAGGCTGCGCAAGCGTGCCGAAAGAATATTCTTGGCCATGCCCAGGCTGCGCTGAAACTCGCCAAAACGGCGGATGCCGTCGAACGCATCGCGAATGATCAACAGCGCCCAGCCATCGCCAATCGCCTCCAGCGAGCGCGCCACCGGGCATTCGGCACTTTCAAAGCGAGTGAGTTTGACCATGAGTAACGCCTGCCTGATAAAAATGTAGTTGCAATATAAAACCGGAATACCTACCGTACAACTGGTTTTATTTAACAACCACAATGAGAACTCAGCATGCCCCAATCATCGTTAAGCGGCGCCGTGGTGCTGCTGTTCGCCATTGCCTGCGGCCTGTCGGTGGCAAACGTCTATTACGCCCAACCCCTGCTGGATGCCATGGCCACGACGTTCGCCATGGACCCCGCCACCGTCGGCATCGTGATCAGCCTGACCCAGGTCGGCTATGGCCTCGGTTTATTACTGCTGGTGCCGTTGGGCGATCTGCTCAACCGTCGGCACTTGATCGTCGGCCAGTTACTGCTGTCCACCGGCGCGGTATTGCTGGTCGCCCTGTCCAACAGCAGCGTGGGGTTTCTGGCTGGCCTGTTGCTGACGGGCTTGCTCGCCGTGGTGGCCCAGGTGTTGGTGGCCTACGCCGCAAACCTGGCGCGCCCCGAGCAACGGGGGCATGTGGTGGGCCTGGTGACCAGTGGCATCGTGGTTGGCTTGCTGCTGGCGCGCACGGTGTCCGGGCTCATGGCGGACCTGGCCGGCTGGCGCTCGGTGTACCTGCTGTCGGCTGGCTTGACGTTGCTGATGGCGCTGCTGCTCTGGCGTGTCTTGCCCGCTACCGAGCAGCCCCGGGCGCCAGGCGCCTATCGCCAGTTGCTCGGCTCGGTGTTCAGCCTGTTGCGCGAGGAAAAAGTGCTGCGCGACCGCGCAGTGCTGGCCTTGCTGATTTTTGCCGCGGGCACGGTGCTATGGACGCCCTTGGTATTGCCCTTGAGCGCCCCGCCGCTGTCGTTGTCCCACACCCAGATCGGCCTGTTCGGCCTTGCCGGTGCCGCCGGCGCGCTGGGAGCGGCCCATGCCGGGCGCCTGGCTGACCGAGGCTGGGCACAGTGGACCAGCGGCGCGGCCCTGGCGCTGATGCTGGTGTCTTGGCTGCCCATCGCCTTGACCCAGTCTTCGTTGTGGGCACTGTTGCTTGGGGTGATTGCCTTCGACCTCGGCCTGCAAGCCGTGCATGTCACCAGCCAAAGCCTGATCTACAGCGTGCGCCCCGAAGCCCAGAGCCGCCTGGCTGCCGGCTACATGCTGTTCTATTCGGCAGGCAGCGCCCTGGGCTCGCTCGGCGCCACCCTGATGTACGCCTGGGCCGGCTGGCTCGGCGTTTGTGCCCTGGGCGCCGCCATCAACCTACTGGCCCTGGGATACTGGTGGGCAACCCTCGGGGCTCAGTCCTTGCCGAGCATGCTTTGCAAAACGCCATCCCGGCGAATCCAGCCATGGAACAACGCCGCCGCCAAATGCAGCAACACCGTGAGGAACAGCAAATAGGCGAGATACCCATGGGCCTTGCGCAGAATTGCAAACAACTGCGCGTTGGCCGGCACCCACGCCGGTAACTGCAAAGAACTGCTCAGCATCACTGGGTCACCGGCCGCCGAAATCATCGCCCATCCCAACAACGGCAGCGCCAGCATCAAGCCATACAGCAGCAGATGCGACGCCTTGGCCGCCAACACCTGCCACGCCGGCAAATCGGCAGGCAGCGGCGGCTGGCGGGTAGCAAAGCGCACCACCAGGCGCACGATCACCAACAGCAGAATCGCAATGCCCAATGGCTTGTGCAGGTGCAACAACCATGCATGGCGCTGGGACACCGAGGCCACCATGCCAGCACCGATAAACAGCATGGCAAGGACCATCAGCGCCATCAGCCAGTGCAGCAGGCGCGCCAGCGGGGCGAAAAACCGTGGTTGAGTCTTCATGGCTGGGACTCCTGAGAGGCGCTGTGCAACTGGCTGACTTCGCCGGTACGGCGCAGGTAGGAACTGGCATAGGCAGCAGAACGTGCAGCCAGCAGCGGGTCATTGGAGGCTTCGATACCACTGGGCAGGATCAGCGGGTCAAAGTTGATATCGCGGCAATCACCGTCCAACTGTGGCTGACTGCGCTCGAGTACCAGGGTGCCGGCATCCAGCACCGTGTGCGCCCCAGACCAGGCCTTGCTGGCGTCATCCACCGGGTCTAAGGGGTTGGCCAGGGTGATCTGCAACTGCCAGCGCAGGGGGCCGGCCGCCAATCGTTGCTCCAGGTCGGCCTGGAGGAAATCCGCCCCTGGCGGCGCAGCGGCTGCGCTGACGTCCTGGCTCATCGGCACCAGCCCCCAGCGCACGGCCTGGCGCTGCCCGTCGGCATTCACCAGGTAAAACGCATTGATGCCGTTGTAACGCTCGGTGGCATAGCTGGCTGACGGCCTGGCCGTCTTGACCCAGGCCAGGAACGGCGCCGTCTCCGGATGGCTGGCAAAAAACGCCGGCATACTGGCCGGGTTCGGCTTGCCGGTCGCCGGGTCGGGAGTCCCCGCCTTGAGCATCTGGTAGAACGCCTCGGGCGTGCCCACCGGGAACACTGGCATGCTGTTCATCCCGCTGCGCCATTGCTGGCCGTTGGCCTGGTTGAACTGCACGGCCAGGCTGCGGATCGGCACGCTGCTGTCCGGGGCATAGGGGTTGCCGCTGGGCAAGGCAAAACGGCCGATCACCGGGGTGCGGGCCTCGCTGAATACCTGCGCACGGGAATAGGCACGCGCCGCAGGACTGCTCTCGAAATAGCCCGCCACGCATACACCCTTGGAATGGTTGCGCCGGTAGCCGGGGTGCACGCCGTTATTGGTTTCCAGGGCATTGACCAGGGCCTGGGGGCGCAACCGCTGCGGGTCGAGTGTACCGTTGACGTAGGCAAACGCCCCGGCGGCGGCGCCGACGACCACGCCGATAGCGGCCAGGCGCAGCATCAGGCTGGCGCGCCCCAGCGGCGGGCGTAAGGGGGATGGTTGATCTGGCATGCAGTGCTCCAGGGCCAGCGGCCACAGGTGAGAGAGAAGCAGGACGAGCGTCGACACGCTCTATTCCCACCCGCACTGTTTATTTTTCAATCCCTGGAATAACCTCCAAGGCCGGACGTCTTCCTGGTCCAAGCACAGTGACCAAGATTGCCATGCACGAACTCGACGACTCATTGCGTGAACTCCTCCCCAGGCTACGGCGCTTTGCCGTATCCCTGACACGCAACCCCAGCAGCGCCGACGACCTGGTGCAGGCCACGCTTGAGCGCGCCATCGTCAGTTGGCGCAACAAGCGCGTCGACGGCGATTTGCGCGCCTGGCTGTTCTCGATCCTCTACCGGCAGTTCCTCGACGCGCACCGGCGTTCGCGGCGTTATGCGCGGATGCTGGAGTTCTTCACCGGTCGTGATGACGCGCAACCGTCAGTCGAACGTACGGTGATCGCCCAATCGACCCTGCAAGCCTTCGACCAGTTGAGCAGCGAGCAACGCGCCCTGCTGCTGTGGGTTTCGGTGGAAGGCTTGAGCTACAAGGAAGTCGCCCATATCCTCGACGTGCCCATCGGCACCGTGATGTCACGCCTGTCCCGTGCCCGCCAGGCCTTGCGCCAGCTCAGCGACGGTGACATCACCCGCCCTTCCCTGCGGATACTCAAATGATCAGCCTGCCCCCCAACGAACGCGACCTGCACGCGTACGTCGATCACCAGCTCAGCGAGCCGGATCGCCGCCAACTGCAGATCTGGCTCGCCGCCCACCCCGAGGTCGCGGCCCAGGTCCACGCCTGGCAACAGGATGCCCAGCACCTGCGCACGGCCATCGGTGCGCCGCCAGCGGCCAACCCCGAGTTGGATCCGGCGCAGATTCGCCAGCGTCTCAAGCACCAGTCGCGCCGCCAGCTGGCCACTGCCGCCATGCTGGTGCTCGCCGTCGGCCTGGGCGGCCTGGGTGGCTGGCAAGCGCGGCAGGCGACCCTGGTCGCCAGCGCACTGCCGATGACCGACGCCATGCAGGCGTACCGCCTGTTTGCCCAGAACCCAATCATGCCCGCCGATTACCAGGTGCAGGGCAATGGCGATATGCAAGCCTGGCTCGACCGTTACTTCGCCCAGGCCCATCGCCTGCCAGACCTCAGCGAGGCCGGCTTCAGCCCGGTCAGCGCACGGCTGCTCAGCACCGATCAGGGCGCGGCAGCGATGGTGCTTTACGAGAACCCGCAGGGCCGGCGCATCAGTTTTTATATTCGCCCGCCCGGCCCGCAAAACACCCTGCTGCCACGGGGCAGCCGCAGTGCCGATGGACTGCAGGCCGAATACTGGTCCAGCCCCGGCTACAACTATGCGATGGTCAGCCCGGAGGACGAGCCGACCACCCCATTGCTCAAGCAGACCACCCGGTTCTAGGACGCCAACGCCATGCCTTTTCGAGAGAGCCGCCCCCGGCGCCTGCCCCTGCTCAAACGCCTGCTGGGCAAAAAAACCGCCCACGACAGCGCGCCAGCCATTCAGCGCTTCTTCGCGGACAAGGCTCGGCAACAGGGCTACACCCTCAGCCCCAGCCAGGTGCAGGTGATCGACGCTATGGCGCGGCAGGCCGCACACCTGCTGGCCCAGCGCCCGACCCGCAGCCTGTACCTGCACGGCGCTGTCGGCCGGGGCAAAAGCTGGCTGCTGGACGGGTTTTTCCAGGCCCTGCCGTTGCCTGACAAGCAGCGGGTACATTTCCACGACTTTTTCGCCCGCCTGCACCGCGGCATGTTTGCCCACCGCCAGCAGGCCGATACCCTGGGCGCCACCCTGGATCAATTGCTCGACGGCTGCCGGGTGCTGTGTTTCGACGAGTTCCATGTGCATGACATCGGCGACGCGATGTTGATCACCCGCCTGTTCAAGGCCCTGTTCCAACGGGGCATCCTGCTGCTGGTCACCTCCAATTACCCGCCCCAGGGCTTGCTGCCCAACCCGCTGTACCATCAGCGCTTCAAGCCGGTGATTGACTTGATCAGCGCGCGCATGGACGTCATGGAAGTCAGCGCGCCTCAGGACTACCGGGGCCTGGCGCAGAACCACCAGCTGCAGCGCTTCACCCATGGCCAGTACGTGTGGCCGGGCGCCCCGGCCCAGCGCCGTGAGCTGGGGCTGCCCGCCACCGATGGCCCGCCCCTGGCGCTGGCGGTCGGCTCGCGGCAACTGCAGGTGCGCTGGCACCAGGCGCGCAGCCTGGCCTTGACCTTCAACGACCTGTGCGAACAGCCCACCGCCGTGATGGATTACCTGCTGCTGTGCGAGGATTTCGACCACTGGATCATCGACGACCTGCCGCTGCTCGGCGATTGCCCGATTGCCGTGCAACAGCGCTTTATCAACCTGATCGACGTGCTGTACGACCAGGACAAGCACCTGACCCTGCTGGGCCAACAGCCACTGGACGATGCCCTGCAAGGCCAGGCGATTGACCTGGCGCGCACCCGCAGCCGCCTGGGGCAGTTGCAACAAGTCAGCCCGCTGGCGCTCAAGTCGCTATCATGAGCGCCTTTGACCTTGTCGAGTGACCTAAGCTGTTCATGGATACCCTTGCCCAACTCAAGGCTGGCCAACTGGCTGGCATCAAGCGCCTGGACCTGTCCTGCGGCCTGACGCAGTTCCCCCGGGAAATCTTCGACCTGGCCGACTCCCTGGAAATCCTCAACCTGAGCGGCAACGCCCTGCGCAGCCTGCCCGACGACCTGCACCGGCTGCCCCACCTGCGCGTGCTGTTTTGCTCGGACAACGCCTTCACCGAACTGCCGGCGTGCCTGGGGCAATGCCAGCAATTGAGCATGGTCGGCTTCAAGGCCAACCAGATCGAGCAGGTGTCGGCTGCTGCACTGCCGCCGCAATTGCGTTGGTTGATCCTCACCGATAACCGTCTCAGCCACTTGCCGGATGAACTCGGCGAACGGCCGCTGCTGCAAAAACTCATGCTGGCCGGTAATCGCCTGGAGCAACTGCCGGCGAGCCTGGCCCAGTGCCATAACCTCGAACTGCTGCGCATCGCCGCCAACCGCCTGACGCAATTGCCGCAATGGCTGCTGACGCTGCCGCGCCTGACCTGGCTGGCCTATGCCGGCAACCCGGTGGAAAGCGCGGTCGAACTGGCAATTGACGACAACACAGCGAATATTCCCTGGGCCGAACTGGAGCTGGCCGAGGTGCTCGGCGAAGGCGCCTCGGGGGTGATTCGCAAGGCACTGCGCAAACCGTCGAACGAGCCGGTCGCGGTCAAACTCTATAAGGGCACCATCACCAGCGACGGTTCACCGCTGCATGAAATGCAGGCCTGCATTGCCGCCGGGCTGCACCCCAACCTGATCAAGGTGCAAGGCCGGGTAATCGGCCACCCCGATGACCAGGCCGCGCTGGTGATGGACCTGATCGACCCGAGCTACCGCAACCTCGCCGGCCTGCCCAGCCTGGCGTCCTGCACACGGGACATCTACGACCCCGCCAGCCGTTTCAGCGTGGCTGTGGCGTTGCGCATGGCGCGCGGCATCGCCTCCGTGGCCGCACACCTGCACCGGCACGGCATCACCCATGGCGACCTGTATGGCCACAATATCCTGTGGAATGCCGGGGGTGATTGTTTGCTGGGGGACTTTGGCGCGGCGTCATTCCATGCCACGGCCGACACCTTGGAAACCAGGGCGTTGCAGCGCATTGAAGTGCGGGCGTTCGGGGTGTTGCTGGGGGAGTTGCTGGAGCGCATTGATGCAGGTTTGAGCAATGACCAGCGCCAGGTGCTGGAGGCGCTGCGGGACCGCTGCTGCCAGCCGCAGGTGCTGGCGCGTCCGGCGTTCGAAGAGATCGAGGCACTGCTGTCCTCACTCTGAAACGCCCTGCAAATGCGGAAGCGGGCTTATGTGGGAGCGGGCTTGCCCGCGATAGCAGTGGGTCAGCCAGCTGATGTGCCATCTGATACACCGCAATCGCGGGCAAACCCGCTCCCAAACAAGCCCGTGCCCATAATTCCAGGCCGGGTTTAGCCCGCCAGGCCGACGAACATGTCCTGCACGTCGTCATGGTTGTCCAGGCCTTCCAGGAAGGCTTCGACTTCAGCCATCTGCTCGTCGCTCAGGCCGCTGACCGGGTTTTTCGCGAGGTAGCCCAACTTCGCCGACAACACGGTAAAACCCTGCTCCGGCAACGCCTTCTGCACCGCGTCCAGGTCGGTGGTCTCGGTGATGAAAAGGGTCGTGCCCTCTTCTTCACCTTCTTCAAAGTCCTGGGCACCGGCTTCGATGGCGGCCATTTCCGGGTCGGCATCGGGGGTGTCCGGCGAGGCCTCGATCAGCCCTACATGGTTAAAGTCCCAGGCCACCGAGCCCGAAGCTCCGAGTTGCCCCTTGCGGAAAGCTACGCGGATTTCCGCCACGGTGCGGTTGATGTTGTCGGTCACGCATTCAACGATCAACGGCACCTGGTGCGGGGCGAACCCTTCATAAGTCACGCGATGGTACTGCACGGTCTCGCCGAGCAGGCCCGCGCCTTTCTTGATTGCGCGCTCCAGGGTTTCCTTGGGCATCGAGGCCTTTTTGGCCTGCTCGACCACCAGACGCAGGTGGGCGTTGGTCGCGGTGTCCGCACCGTTACGGGCGGCAATGGTGATTTCCTTCACCAGCTTGCCGAAAATCTTGCCCTTGGCATTGGATGCCGCTTCTTTATGTTTAACCTTCCACTGTGCGCCCATGACTCACTCTCTTGATATCCGTGGCGCCGAGACGTCTACTGGCCGGCGCTTTGGCCGCAGAGTTTATAGGGCAAGAACCCATCGTTCCACCAAAAAACCGGCCAGCGTTGCAGGTACCTCAGGTGCGCAGGGGTTTGATTGCCACAGTGCGATCCGGCACAAAGTCGCCCACTTGCGCCAATACCGCAGGCCGGGCGTTCCAATAAGGCATCAGCACCAGCGAGGAAAACAGGGCGGCGCCGGCGAACACGATAAACACCGTCACCGTGTCGAAGTAGCCCGGCAGCAGGCCACCGAGGATCGCGCCCACCGAGCCGCAACCGTTGACGAAACCCGCCGCCGTAGCGCCGGCCTTGGCGGTACCGAAGTCAATGGCCGCCGTGCTGCTGATCATCGAGTCCGGCCCGTACAGGGTCAGGCCCATGACAAACAGCAAAGCCATCACCAACATCACACTGCCGGTATGCAACGCCCCCATAAACAGCGCCAGGGACACGGTCAGCGCCAACAAACTGAGAACACAGGCCGGCATGCGCCGGGCGCCGAACAGTTTGTCGGACGCCAGGCCAATCATGATCGGCCCCAACAACCCCGCCAGCTCGAACGCCGTGGGCACAATGGCCGCGCCGACCTTGCCCACCGAGGGCATCTGCTCATAGACAATCACCGGGCCCCACAACAGGATCGCGTAACGCGCCGGTTTCAACAGGAAGTACGCCAGGCCCAGGGTCAGCACCGTGCGGTTGCGCAAGATCTCGCGCAATGGCTCAAGGATGCTGATTTTTTTCGCCGCCGCCTGCTCTTCGGCGCTCATTGCCGGCTCGGGCTCCACTTCTGGCAGGCCAACGTCCTGTGGCGTGTTGCGCTGGAAAATAAAGAACAGCACCGCCACCACCGCCACCACCGCGGCACTGGAGATAAATGCCGCGTGCCAACTGCCAATCAGGGTGTAGGCCCACCAGCCGGCAAAGGGCGAGGCCACCAGCCCGCCAAACGCGTAACACGAGCTCCACAAGCCCAGCACCCGCCCGCGCTGTTGCGCCGGGAAGAAACTACCGAGGTTCTTGCACAGCCCCGACCAGCCGGTGGATTGCGCCAACCCCTGGATCAACATGCACGTGACAAAGATCGGCAAGGTGGCAAACGTGCCCATGACCAGGGCGGCAGCCGCCGAAATCACCAGCCCGCCCAACACCACCACCCGTGGGCCGAAACGGTCGGCGAGTATGCCCCAGGTGAACTGGCCGACGGCATAGGCCGCCAGGTACAGGCCATCCAGGTTGGCCATCATCATCTTGTCCAGCGGGAAACTCGGGTCGTCAACGATCCCTAACTTGGCCACGGAAAATGCTTTGCGGGTGAAATAGAAAGCGGCATATGCCAGCCAGGTGATGGCGAAAATCTGCACGCGCCAACGCTTGATGCTACCCATAGGGATATTCATGGTGGTTCTGACCTCAGGTGTGAGTGTGCCGGCAGAATCGGAAGCAATTGCCTGTGTTTTTATTGTTTTGCACTGCAGTACCGGGTGGCAGAGCACCGGGTACTGGTCAGATGAGTCCTGCAAGGTTGCACGCAAGGGCTCATGATCGCCGAAGTTGTAGGACTCAACCTACGGCGACTGAGGGCTATCAAAGCAATGGCTGACTAATAGGTAAAATCGATTTATCGTATTTCAAATATAAGCTCAGCTTGTAAGAGGTCGCGCCATGTCGGTTTCCCACGCCCAACTCAAAGCCTTCCATGCCGTGGCTGTCCATGGCAGTTTCACGTTGGCGGCCGAACGGTTGTTCCTCACCCAGCCGGCCATTTCCGACCAAGTGCGCAAGCTTGAAGAGCGTTTTGGCGTGCTGCTGTTCCATCGCAACAAACGCTCGGTGCGCCTGACCGACCTCGGCGAGCGCCTGCTGAGTATCACCCAGCGCCTGTTTGTCATCGCCGCCGAAGCCCAGGAGCTGCTGCAAGACTCCAAGGCCCTGCAAACCGGCAGCCTGACCCTGGCGGTGGACGCCCCGGTGCATGTGCTGCCGCAAATCGCCCGGTTTTGCGAACGTTATCCGGGAATCACCGTGAAAATCGAGACCGGCAACACCGATGATGCGCTGTACCGCCTCTACAACTATCAGGCCGACCTGGCGTTGGTGGGGCGTGACGTCGACGATGAGCGCCTGCTCTCGATCCCCTTGCGTGATGACCCGATGCTGGCGTTCGTCGCCCGCAACCACCCGTGGGCCGGGCGCGAGTCCATCGAACTGGCGGATCTGGACGACACGCCTCTGGTCCTGCGGGAAACCGGCTCGGTGACCCGTCAGACCCTGGAGCGCGAGATGCACCAGGCCGGGCTGCGCATCCGCCCGGCGATCCAGGTGGAAGGCCGCGAAGCCGCGCGCGAGGCCGTGGTGGTGGGGATTGGCGTGGGCGTGGTGTCGGCGTCGGAGTTCGGCGCCGATTCACGGGTGTATGCCATGCCCATCCGCGACTGCACCCAGCGCATGAAGGAAACACTGGTGTGCCTCAAGGAACAGAGTTCGCGGCGGGTAGTGGCGACCTTTCTGGAGATTGTCCGCGAAAGCCTGCGCGAAGATCAGCCTGAAGCCAACTCGAAGAACGCCTGAATCAAGCGCAATTCCCGGCGCCGCTCCATGCAGCCGAGCATATGTTGGTTCAGCAGCCCGTCGCCACGGATGGGAATAGCATGCACCCGCGGATCGCGGCTGACTTCCACCGACGACACCACGCCCACCCCCAACTCGGCAGCCACCGCTTCCGTCACCGCTTCGCGGCTGTCCAGTTCCAGCAACACCCTGGGCTGCACGCTGGCCTTGGCACAGGCGTCGTCGAAGGTGCGGCGGGTAATGGAACTGGGCTCGCGCAGTACCATGATCACCTGGTCCAACTGCTCCAGACGGATACCCGCCGGGTCCGCCAGCCACGGATGGCCAGCCGGTACCAAGGCGCAGATACGGGATTCGTTCAAGGGTTGCAGGTGCACGCCCTTGCGCGGCTCGACTTCGGTCAACACGGCCACATCCGCGTGCTCGGACAGCAGCGCCGCCAGGGTTTCCTGGGCATTGCCCAGGCGCAGGTTGACGGTAATCCCCGGGTAACGGGCACGCAGCTTGGCCAGCATCGGCATGACCATATGCGGGCCATCCGCCGCCACTTCCAGGCGCCCGGTGAGCAATTGGCGGTTGGCTTCGAGCAGGGTCTGCGCTTCATCCACCAGGCCGAAGATACTGCGGGTAATGGCCGCCAGCTTGATGCCCTCCTCCGTCAACTCGACGCGCCGCGCGGTACGCCGCAGCAGGGTGATCTGGTAGTGCTCTTCCAGCGCCTTGATATGCCCGGTCACGGCTGGCTGGCTGATAAACAGGCGTGCGGCGGCACGGGTAAAACTGCCGTCCCGGGCCACGGCGTCAAATGCACGGAGTTGGAAAAGATTCATAGCTATCGGCCTCACTGATGGCTGGCATAACAACAAACAATTTGATTGATGACAAGCCAAACTGCAATTTATGTCCCGTAGCTTCATCCCACTGCTTTGCGAGGACATGAGAATGAGTACTGCCGCGCCGATCCTGCTCACACCTGGGCCCCTGACCACCTCCGCCCGCACCCGCCAGGCGATGATGGTTGACTGGGGTTCGTGGGATGACCGCTTCAACCAACTGACCGCCAGCCTCTGCGAGCAACTGCTGGCGATCATCAACGGTGGCGACAGCCATCACTGCGTGCCCTTGCAGGGCAGCGGCACGTTCGCCGTCGAAGCGGCCATCGGCACCCTGGTACCCCGCGATGGCAAGGTACTGGTGCTGATCAACGGCGCGTACGGCAAGCGCCTGGCGAAGATCTGCGAAGTGCTGGGCCGCCCGTTCAGCACCTTCGAAACCGCCGAAGACCAGCCCACCACCGCCGCCGATGTCGACCGGCTGTTGCAGGCTGACAGCAGCATCACCCATATCGCGCTGATCCACTGCGAAACCAGCACCGGCATCCTCAACCCACTGCCGGAGATCGCCCAGGTCATCCAGCGCCACGGCAAGCACCTGATCATCGACGCCATGAGCTCCTTTGGCGCGCTGCCCATCGACGCCGCCCAGGTGCCGTTCGATGCACTGATCGCCGCCTCCGGCAAATGCCTGGAAGGCGTGCCAGGCATGGGTTTTGTGTTTGCGAAAAAAGAGGCCCTGGCCGCGGCCCAGGGCAACAGCCACTCCCTGGCCATGGATTTGTTCGACCAGCACGCCTACATGGCCAAGACCGGGCAATGGCGCTTTACCCCGCCGACCCACGTGGTGGCCGCCCTGCATGAAGCGCTGCTGCAATACAACGAAGAAGGCGGCTTGCCGGCGCGCCATCAGCGCTATGCAGCCAACTGCCAGACGCTGCTGGATGGCATGGCCGACCTGGGCCTGCGCAGCTTCCTGCCGAGCGCGATCCAGGCGCCGATCATCGTCACCTTCCATGCGCCGAACGATCCGCGCTACCAGTTCAAAGACTTCTACGAGCGGGTCAAGGCCAAGGGTTTCATTCTGTATCCGGGCAAATTGACCCAAGTCGAGACCTTCCGCGTCGGCTGCATCGGCCATGTCAACCAGGCCGAGATGCAAGCCGCGGTGGCGGCGATTGCCCAGGCGCTGCAAGAGATGGAAGTACTCAAAATCTGATTCCCTCGGCGACGGGGCCTCACGGCCGCCATCGCCGGCAAGCCGACTCCTACCCCTTACTGACAGGATTTAAACCATGAACTATCAGAACCCCAACACCCTGCAGGCCGCCATCCTTGACTGGGCCGGCACCGTGGTCGACTTCGGCTCCTTCGCGCCTACGCAGATTTTTGTCGAAGCGTTTGCCGAGTTCGACGTGCAGGTCTCCATCGAAGAAGCCCGTGGCCCGATGGGCATGGGCAAGTGGGACCACATCCGCACCCTGTGCGATCAGCCGCAAGTCGCCGAGCGCTACCGCAAGGCCTTCGGCCGCACGCCGACCGACGATGACGTGACCGCCATCTACGAGCGCTTCATGCCGTTGCAGATCGAGAAGATCGCCGAACACTCGGCGCTGATTCCCGGCGCCCTGGAGACCATTGCCGCGCTGCGTGCGCAAGGGATCAAGATCGGCTCCTGCTCCGGCTACCCCAAGCAAGTGATGGACAAAGTGGTCGAGTTGGCCGCCACCAACGGCTACATCGCCGACCACGTCGTGGCCACCGACGAAGTACCCAATGGCCGCCCATGGCCGGCCCAAGCCCTGGCCAACGTGATCGCCCTGGGCATCGATGACGTGGCGGCCTGCGTGAAGATCGACGACACCGTGCCGGGCATCCTCGAAGGCCGCCGCGCCGGGATGTGGACCGTGGCGCTGACCTGCTCAGGCAACGCCCTGGGCCTGACCTACGAGCAGTTCCGCGCCCTGGACCCGGCGACCCTGGCCAGTGAACGCCAGCGCATCGAAACGCTGTTTGCCGGCTCGCGCCCGCACTACCTGATCGACACCATCACCGACCTGCCCGGCGTGATCGCCGACATCAATCAGCGCCTGGCCCGAGGTGAAATGCCGCAAAGCGCCTGATCGACGTCAATACATCGCCCCTCACTCGGGCAAACCTTGCATAACAGGTTTAGGCTAAAGGGACTTCGTCGCCAAAGAACGGAGGTTTGCCCCTGATGAGTGAGGAAATACGCGATGCCGTGGAAAAACAGCGAGTCCCGTTACAGTACGATGTCCATCGCCTTGCACTGGCTGATGCTAGTGCTGCTGGTGCTGGTCTACACCACCATTGAGTTTCGCGGGATTTTCCCCAAGGGTAGCGGCGGCCGCACCCTGATCAAGGAAATGCACTTCATGTTCGGCCTGACCGTATTCGTACTGGTCTGGCTGCGCCTGTTTGCCCGCAGCCTTGGCGTGGCGCCGAAGATTTTACCCGCGCCGCCGCAATGGCAAGCCCTGCTGGCGACGCTGATGCATGTGGCGCTGTATGTGTTCATGATCGGCATGCCGATCTTTGGCTGGCTGATCGTCAGTGCCGAAGGGCATTCGGTGTGGTTCTACGGGATCGAGTTGCCACCGCTGATTGGTGAGAACAAGGACCTGGCCAAGCAGATCGAAGGCTGGCATGTGTTGGGCGGCACCCTCGGTTATTGGCTGATCGGCCTGCATGCCGCGGCGGGTCTGTACCACCACTACTTCATGCGGGATAACACCGTGTTGCGCATGTTGCCCAAGCGTTAACCCACAAAACCCCGGCGGCCTTGCAGGCCACCGGTGTGCACAAAAATCAGGCGAGTGCCGGGGGCAAAGCGCCCGGCCTCGATCTGTTGTTTGAGCGCCAGCAGCGCCTTGCCGGTGTAAAGCGGTTCCAACGGCAGGCCGCTGGCCCGCTCGGTGGCCTGGATAAACTCAAGCAATAACGGATCGACCTTTGCAAAGCCGCCACGGCTGGCATCCAGCAACTCATACCCGCCCTGCACGATAGCCTGCACGTTCTGCGCAACGCCGTGGTCATCCGGCACCGCCAGGGCCCCGTACACAAGATGGGCACCCGCCTCCGCCAGCACCAGGCCCGCCAGGGTGGTACCGGTACCGGCTGCCAGCCACCAGGCGTGGTAATCGGCCCAGCCCAGGGTGTGCAACTGCCTGCGCACCTGCTCGACCAACACGCCACAGCCCAACGCCCCTGTCATTGCGCCGCCGCCCTCGGGCACGGGATGCAAATCCGGGTATCGCTCGCGCCAAGGCAACCAGAAGTCCGGCCCATGGCGCGCGCGGTAACCGCCATAGCCCAGCCAGTGCAGTTGCATGCCGAAAGCTTGCAGGTCGAGGACGGTTGGGGTGTCTTGTGGGTGCCCACGCAGCAGGCCGACGGTGGCAAAACCGAAGCGTTTGCCGGCCGCCGCCAGGGCATGCAGATGATTGGAGTAGGCGCCACCCAGACTGATGATACCGCTGGCCCCCGCCTGTTGCGCCTCGGCCAGGTGCCCGGTGAGTTTGAACCACTTGTTGCCGCTGATCAGCGGGTCGATGCGGTCCAGGCGCAACACCGCCACCTCTACCCCGTTCAGCCACTCCAGTTGCAAAGGTTCAAGGGGCGCATGGGGAAGCCAGTCGAAAGGACCCATCAGTGCATGTCTGCATGAAAAAAGGGGCGGTAGTCTAACACCGCCCCTCGTGTCGCCTTACAGCTCGGCGGCGAGGCGCGAGCCCTGGTTGATGGCGCGCTTGGCGTCCAACTCGGCAGCCACGTCGGCCCCCCCGATCAGGTGCACGTTCTGGCCAGCGGCGACCAGGCCGTCCTGCAACTCGCGCAACGGGTCTTGGCCGGCGCAGATGACGATATTGTCCACCGCCAGCACCTGGGGCTCGCCCTCGGCGCCGATCCGGATGTGCAGGCCGGCGTCGTCGATCTTCAGGTACTCGACGCTATTGAGCATCTGCACTTTTTTGTTCTTCAGGCCGGTACGGTGGATCCAGCCGGTGGTCTTGCCCAGGCCGTCGCCAACCTTGGAAGCCTTGCGCTGCAGCAAGTACACCTCACGCGCCGGGGCATGGGGCTGGGCCTTGATCCCGGCCACGCCACCGCGCGCCTGCAGGAGGGTGTCGATGCCCCACTCCTTCCAGAACGCTTCACGGTCCAGGCTGGTGGACACGCCCTGGTGCACAAGGAACTCCGACACGTCGAAGCCGATACCACCGGCGCCGATCACCGCAACGCGCTTGCCCACCGGTTTACGCTGCAGAAGCACGTCCAGGTAGCTGAGCACCTTGGGGTTTTCCACGCCAGGAATCGCCGGGGTACGCGGCGCGATACCGGTGGCCAGAATGATCTCGTCATAACCGCCGGCCACCAGTTGCGCTACATCGACCCGGGTGTTGAGGCACAGTTCGACATGGGTGGTCTGCAGTTTGCGCTTGAAGTAACGCAGGGTTTCAAAAAATTCTTCCTTGCCCGGCACGCGCTTGGCCACGTTGAACTGGCCACCGATCTCGCTGGCCGAATCGAACAGGGTCACCTGATGGCCGCGCTCCGCCGCCACGGTGGCAGCAGCCAGGCCGGCTGGGCCGGCACCGACCACGGCGATTTTCTTGATCTGCTGGACCGGCAGGTAATTGAGCTCGGTCTCGTAGCAGGCGCGCGGGTTGACCAGGCAGGTGGTCAATTTGCCACCGAAGGTGTGGTCCAGGCAGGCCTGGTTGCAGCCGATGCAGGTATTGATCTCGTCGGCCCGGCCAGCGGCGGCCTTGTTGACGAACTCCGGGTCGGCGAGGAACGGCCGCGCCATGGACACCATGTCGGCATCGCCCTCGGCGAGGATCTGCTCGGCCACTTCCGGGGTGTTGATACGGTTGGTGGTGATCAACGGGATCTGCACCGCGCCACGCAGCTTGGCCGTGACTTTACTGAACGCGCCGCGCGGCACCTTGGTGGCGATGGTCGGGATGCGTGCTTCATGCCAGCCGATACCGGTATTGATAATCGTCGCGCCCGCCTGCTCGATGGCTTTGGCCAACTGCACGATTTCTTCCCAGGTGCTGCCGCCTTCCACCAGGTCGAGCATCGACAGGCGGAAGATGATGATGAAATTCGGCCCGACGGCTTCGCGCACCCGGCGCACGATTTCCACCGGCAAACGCATACGGTTTTCGTAGGCGCCACCCCAGCGATCGGTGCGATGGTTGGTGTGGGCGGCGAGGAATTGGTTAATGAAATAACCTTCGGAACCCATGATTTCGACGCCGTCGTACTCAGCGACCTGGGCCAGCAGAGAGCAGGTGACAAAGTCGCTGATCTGCTTCTCGATGCCTTCCTCGTCCAGCTCCTTGGGCTTGAACGGGTTGATCGGCGCCTGGATCGCACTCGGCGCAACCTGCTTGGGGCTGTAGGCATAACGCCCGGCGTGAAGGATCTGCATGCAGATCTTGCCGCCCGCCTCGTGTACGGCCTGGGTGACGATCTTGTGCTTGAGCGCTTCGGCTTCAGTGGTCAGCTTGGCTGCCCCGGAGTACACCCCGCCTTCATCGTTCGGGCCGATACCGCCGGTGACCATCAGGCCCACGCCGCCACGGGCACGCTCGGCAAAATACGCGGCCATGCGCTCGAAGCCGCCGGGCTTTTCTTCAAGGCCGGTGTGCATCGACCCCATCAGGGTACGGTTGCGCAAGGTGGTAAAACCCAGGTCCAACGGGGCCAGCAGGTGCGGGTAGGCAGCAGCGGTCATGGTACAGCTCCACAACGGATCATCACGGGACGTGGCAGGCTCGAATGGCCGGCCATCGGTTTATGTCCCACAGACTAAGAGCCCCGCCCTTAGCGCTCAATGACTGAAACTGACAACTTATTGATCCAAATGTGCAGCGCCCCTTGGCAAGCGGGACGACGGGCCCTACCCTAGGGGCGAACCCTGCACACGGCCTGTTGTCTGTTCCCCCATGCGTAAATTACTTGCTTTGACCCTGACCATGGCCCTGGTCGCCGCCGTTTCCGCCTATCTGGTCTGGACCCAGGAGCGCCCCGTGGGGCATTACCTGTCGGACCTGCGGATCAACCTGGCGGTGAACGAGGGCACTCCCGCCGATCACGGCAACCTGCTGGGCATCCAGCCGGAGCTGTTCCCCGCCGACTACCAGAGCCTGGAACGCCTGCACCTGAAGCTCTCGGCCTATCTGCGCAATGCCCGGGACATGGGCCTGATCAACGACAAAACCATCGTGGTCCTGCCGGAGCACGTCGGCACCTGGTTGATGGTCAGCGGCGAAAAAAACCAGCTGTATCAGGCCACCAGCCTGAAAGAGGCGATGAACTGGCTGTCGGCAAGCAATCCGTTGCTGTTCCTGCGCGCACTGATCAGTGCCCAGGGCGATAACCGCCTGGACGATGCCTACCTGCGCATGAAGGCGCCGGCCATGGCCCGTGATTACCAGGTGCTGTTTGGCGGTCTGGCCAAAGAGTTCGGAGTGACCCTGGTGGCCGGCTCCATCGCCCTGCCCAACCCGAGCGTCAGCCAGGGCCAATTGCAGGTCGGTCATGGCGCGCTGTACAACACCAGCCTGGTGTTCGACCGCGATGGCTTGCCGTTGGGCCAACCCCAGCGCCAGCTCTACCCGATCTTCGATGAGCGCGGCTTTATCGCCCCGGGCGACGAAAACGCGATCAGCGTGATCGACACCCCGGCCGGGCGCCTGGGCATCCTGATCGGCAGCGACAGCTGGTACCCCGACAACTACCGCAAGCTCAACGAACAAGGTGCGCAATTGGTGGCCGTGCCGGCACTGGTGATTGGCCGCGACACCTGGGACAAGCCATGGCGCGGCTTCAAGAGCGTGTCCACGCCCCCGGAAGTCAGCCTCAAGCCCGAAGAGCTCAGTGAAGGCGAAGCCTGGCATCGTCTGAGCCTGATCAGCCAGCCTCCCATCAGCCTCGCGGGTGCGGGCATGAGCGTATTCATGCGCGGGCAATTCTGGGACCAGGGAACCAGCGGCCAGAGCTTTCTCAGTGCCCAGGGCCAAGTCTTCGCCGACAGCAACGCGCGTGGTGCGCGCCTGCTGAACGTGTGGCTGTAAGCCCATGAAACCGGCACCGATGCGCCTCGGGGACTTATCGGTGGGCATCGTGCATACCCTGGCCGACGCCATCCTCAGCCATGGCCTGGACCCGCAGCCGCTGCTGTTGCAGTACGGCCTCGACCCGGCGCGCTTGAGTGAGCCCGGTGCGCGCCTGTCGATCCCACGCTATATGCGCCTGGGCCATGCAGCCATCCAACTGACCGGCGACCCCAGCCTGGGCCTGCGCATGGGCCAGTTGAGCCGCATGAATCAACTTGGCCTGGCCGGCGTCACCGCCGCCCAGGCGCCCAACGTGCGCGAAGCCGCGCGCACCCTGACGCGCTTCGAGGCCCTGTACGGCGCCAACTACCGTGGCCAGTCGAGCTTTCATGAAGACGCCCAGGGTGCCTGGCTGCGTTTCTATTCCATCAGCCCCTACAACGCCTATAACCGCTTCGTGGTGGACTCGATTCTGGCCGGTTGGCTGCAGCAGATGGCGACCTTGTGCCAGCAGCCTGTATTGGCCGAGCGGATCGAAATCGAATTCGCCGCGCCGGACTACAGCGCGAGCTACACCGTGCTGGGAGATTGCCCGATCCAGTTCGGCGCCGAACTCAATCAACTGCGCCTGAGCCAGCACAGCCTTGGCCTGCGCAACCCGCAGCACTGCCCCAGTACCTGGCACTTGCTGCTGCAACTGTGTGAACGGGAATTGGAACAACTGACCCGCACCCGCAGCCTGCGCGAGCGCATCACACGTTTACTGGGGCCGATGCTCAATGGCGGCCGGGAACCCGACCTGGAAGAAGTGGCGGCACGCCTGAAACTGCCGACCTGGACCTTGCGCCGCAAACTGGCCGAGGAAGGCACGCAGTTTCGCGCCATTCTCAACGACACCCGTCGCGACCTGGCCATGACCTACATTCGCGATACCGAACTGGCGTTCGGGGAAATTGCCTACTTGCTCGGTTTCGCCTCAGCGGAAGCCTTTCAACGGGCCTTCAAGCGCTGGAACAGCCAGACCCCAGGGGAATTTCGCCGCAGTCAGCGGCATTCCGCCTGACGCCTGCCTACAGCTCGGTGGCGTCGTCGGCCGGGTGCGAAGGGTCCAGTTCAAAGGCCTGGTATTCCAGCAGCTCTTCTTGATAATCGTCCATCGTCGACTCCTTGTTTAATCAAAGCAGGTGACTCAAGTGACCTGCATCACCAGCGTAAAGTGCCGTCATGACGAAAAAAAGACAGGGGCATGACGTTCCTGCGCTTGAAGATTAAACGCAGCAGCCAGGCGCGGATTTAACCGAGCGATTTAAATGCAACTGCAATCATTGCAATTGCAATCATATATCAACTTCCAGTAGGGTGATGCTCTCCATTGCCATGGGACGTGACTCATGACTGCCAGCACTGCGCAATCCGCACGAATCTGCATCGACACCCTCAACGATCAACAACCACCCCGCAGCTCGCCCCTGTATACAGTGATGGCCATGGCCAACACCCTGGAGTTCCACCCGGCGACACGCCGGCAAGCCTGGGTCATTCGCGGCCAATCCCACTCCAGGCGCATTACCGCCTGGCCCACCTGGTTTGCGCGTAATACCGGGGAAAAACCACTGCTGTACCTACATAACGCCACTTCATCGGCGCAGTTGCGTGCCCTCTGCCAGGGCACCGATCAACGCGGGATTCTGTGCAACGACATCCACACCCGCCCCGCCTCCGGGCGCCACGGCGCGCACCCTTCACTTGCGCTATGGCTGGCCAGCAACCCGCAGTGCACCCCATACGATCCAGCCTCCGGCGACGAAACCCGAGCGATTGTGCTGGCGGGTTTGCACGCGCTGTATGTCGACGGCAGGCCCGGATTTTACTACCTGGCCCTGCATGACCAGGACGACGGACCCGGACTGGCGCCACAGCACCGACAGGATGCAATCAAGGGGATGTATCGGATCGGGCGCGAGCCACCCGGCGAATTGCACGTGCGCTTGCTGGGGGCTGGCCGCGCACTTGAAGAAGTCCTGCATGCAGCGAGGCTGCTGGAGACCGACTGGAACGTATCGGCGCAGTTATGGAGCTGCCCCAGCTACACCCGACTGGCGCGGGAAGCACGCGCCGCCGAGCGCTGGAACCGCCTGCACCCTCTGGCCGAAAAGCGTAGCTGCCACTTGCGCGATTGCCTGGCGGCCCACCACAGCCCGGTGATCGCTGTCACCGGCTATCCGCAATCCATCGTCGACCCGTTGGCGGCCCATGTGGATGCACGGTTTGTCGCGCTGGGGGCCGGCTCAGTCCAACCGACGGCACCTGACCGCTACTGGATTGCCGTGCTGGCCCTGAAGGCGCTGGCAGACGAGGGACGGATCGAGGTGCGACAAGTGGAGCGCGCGCTGCAACAGTACGCCCTCAAATGAGCAAGAGCATGCCCTTGCCTATGGTGTTTCAGGCCTGCGCCGTCCGCGGGTCTGCACACTGGCCTGCATCGCCAGCCCGGCCGTGCGCTCCAGCGCATCGGCAAAGCCCTGGCGTTGCTCGGCGTCGAGTTGCGAGAGGAATAGTTCATCCACAGTACTTTCGTAGATGCCCCACATCTTTTTACGCAACACCCGGCCCTCATCGGTGATCGAGGCAAACGCGGCGCGCCCGTCACCTTCGCAGCGCGAGCGCACCACCAGGCCGTCCTTTTCCAGGCGGTCCACCAATCGCGTCAGGTTGTAGCGCTCGATCGCCAGCACATCGGCCAATTCATGCATGCGCCGAGTGCCATCAGGACCGCTTTCCAGGCCCCACAGGGCATCGTACCAGGCGTATGGCGGCAGGTCGGCCAAGGCCAGGCGCCGTTCGATTTCACGGATGACTGTCCTGTGGGCCCTGACAAAACGGAACCAGACATCAGGCTCTTTCGACGACATGCAACACCATCCGGGGAATTCGAGAAGGTTGCAATGGTAGCGCATCCCGCGCTAAATTCAGGCATGTAGTTGCAATTGCAATTACTTTTGCAGCGTGCCGAATCACCTTCCCACAAGGAAACCGCACGCTGGTATCCGCACACCTGGAGCCTCACATGAACGCGAACAACGCAGTAAGACTCGACGACGATCCACAGGAAACCCGCGAATGGCTGGAGTCCATCGAATCGGTGCTGTCCACCGAAGGTCGCCCCCGCGCCCATTACCTGATCGATCAGTTGCTGGATTTCGACGTAGCGCGACATGGCGACTTCCATGGGCGGGTCACCACCCCCTACGTCAACACCATCGCGGTGGACCGGCAACTGCCCTACCCCGGCAACCTGGCAATCGAACGCCGGCTCAATGCGTTTATCCGCTGGAACGCCATGGCCATGGTCTTGCGCGCCGGTAAACACTCGGGCGTGGGCGGGCATATCGCCACCTATGCGTCGGCCGCGGTACTCTACGACGTAGGCTTTGACCATTTCTTCCGTGGTCGAACCGAGACCTTTGCCGGCGACCTGGTGTATATCCAGGGGCACTCCTCGCCAGGCATCTACGGGCGCGCCTACCTCGAAGGGCGCATCGACGAAGCACAACTCGATAACTTCCGCCGCGAGGCCGGCGGCCAGGGTCTGTCGTCCTATCCCCACCCCCGCCTCATGCCGGACTTCTGGCAGTTTCCTACCGTGTCCATGGGCCTGGGGCCGATCACTGCGGCCTACCAGGCGCGATTCATGCGCTATCTGGACCTGCGCGCCCTCAAGCCTGAGGCGGGGCGCAAAGTTTGGGCGTTCCTGGGGGATGGCGAGATGGACCAGCCGGAATCCCTGGCGGCGATCTCCCTGGCGGGGCGCGAGAAACTCGATAACCTGATCTTCGTGGTCAACTGCAACCTGCAACGCCTCGACGGCCCGGTACGGGGCAACGCCAAAGTCATCCAGGAATTCGAAAGCCTGTATCGCGCTGCCGGCTGGAACGTGATCAAAGTCATCTGGGGTAGTGGCTGGGATGCCCTGCTGGCCAAGGACCGCAGCGGCCTGCTGCGCCAACGCATGATGGAATGTGTGGATGGCGACTATCAGAACTACAAGTCGCAAAACGGCGCCTACGTGCGCGAACACTTCTTCGGCAAATACCCGGAGTTGCTGGCACTGGTGGAGGATCTTTCCGACGACGATATCTGGAAGCTCTCACGGGGCGGCCATGACCCCGACAAGGTCTACAACGCTTATGCCGCCGCAGTCCGCCATACCGGGCAACCTACGGTGATCCTGGCGAAAACCGTCAAGGGTTTTGGCATGGGCGAGGCAGGCGAAGGCCAGAACATCAATCACCAACTCAAGAAAATGGGCGCCGAGGCCGTCAAGGCGTTCCGCGACCGGTTCGGCCTGGAGGTGGCTGACGACCAACTGGCTGAAATCCCCTATCTCAAGCCCGCTGCCGACAGCGAAGAAGGCCGCTACTTTGCCGCGCGGCGCCAGGCCCTGGGCGGTTATATTCCTGCCCGGCACAGTTCGGTACCGGCCCTGCAAGTGCCGCCGCTCGAAGCGTTTGCCACCCAACTCAAAGACACTGGCGAGCGTGCCATTTCCACTACCATGGCCTTCGTGCGCATCCTCGGCGCCCTGCTGAAAGACCCGAACATCGGCAAGTTGATCGTGCCGATTGTGCCGGACGAATCGCGCACCTTTGGCATGGAAAGCCTGTTCCGCCAGATCGGTATTCATTCTGCCGTGGGTCAGCTCTACACCCCGCAGGACGCCGGGCAACTGAGCTACTACAAAGAGAGCAAAGACGGGCAGATCCTACAGGAGGGCCTGAATGAGTCCGGCGCGTTTTCTTCGTGGATCGCTGCCAGCACGTCCTACGCCAACCACGGCCTGATGACGCTGCCCTTCTATATTTTCTACTCGATGTTCGGTTTCCAGCGTGTCGGCGACCTGGCCTGGGCCGCAGGCGATGCGCGGGCCCGTGGCTTCCTGCTGGGGGCCACCGCCGGGCGCACCACACTGATGGGCGAAGGCTTACAGCACGATGATGGGCATAGCCATGTGCTGGCCTCGGTGGTTCCTTGCTGCGTGTCCTACGACCCAACCTTTGCCTACGAGCTTGCGGTAATCATCCGCGAGGGCATGCGGCGCATGTACGTCGAACAGGAGGACATTTACTACTACATCACCCTGCTCAATGAAAACTACCCGCACCCGGCCATGCCCGAAGGTGTCGAGGATGGAATTCTCAAGGGCATGTATCGACTGAAGGCGGGCCAGCAAGCCCAGGTGCAACTGATGGGCAGTGGCTCGATCCTGCGCGAAGTGATCGCCGCCGCAGATTTGCTGCGCGAGGACTTTGCCGTGGACAGTGACGTCTGGAGTGTTACCAGCCTCACTGAACTGCGCCGCGAGGGCCTTGGGGTGGAGCGCTGGAACCTCTTGCACCCCGAGGACGAGCCACGCACCAGCTACGTGGAGCAATGCCTGGCGGACCACCCGGGGCCGGTGGTGATAGCCACCGACTACATGAAGATCTTCGCCGATCAGATTCGCCCATTCGTCACAGGCAGGCGCTTTGTCGCGCTGGGCACTGACGGTTTTGGCCAGTCCGATACCCGTGAAGCGCTGCGCGAGTTCTTCGAGGTGGACCGCCATTTCATCGTCTTGGCGACATTGAAGGCCCTGGCTGATGACGGCCTGATCAGCCGTACCAAAGTCGGCGAGGCGATCAGCCGCTACGGGATCGACGTCGATAAAGCCGACCCGACCGGCGTCTAGTTACTGCCCGTTGGCCGGCAGCGGCGGGATGGTCTCTGTCGGTGGCGGCAGCACAGGCGCAGTCGGCGCTGGCACTTCTGCCGGTACTGCCTCTGGCGCAATCGGCGTGGCTTCCACCGGTGGTGCAAGCGGCTCCGAGACGGGCGGTGCGACAGGCATGGTCGGCGCTTCCTGAGGCGCTTGCACCTTGTCCACCACCGGCGCGGGCTTGGGCTCCGGCACGCCGAGATCGGCCTTGGGCGCTTCGGGAATGTGTTCGGCGGCCTTCACTTCCTGAGGCAGGAACACGTCCACCAAGGCAAAGTAGCGGTCATAGAATTTGGGTGAGGTGACGGTCTCGCTGGCCACCTTGACCATCGAGTCGTCGGTGGAGCCAATCGGCATCGACACCGAACCGAGCACGCCCACCCCCAGGCTGGCGGAGTTGTTGACCTTCTTCAGCGCGTAGCGATCCTGCAGGGCGTTGGCAAACATCGTCGCATGATGCTCGCCGCCGCCATCTTCGGCACACACCACGTTGAAGCTGATCTGCAGATGGGTCTCGCCGGTCTGCTGGAAACTTTTGTTACCACTCACCAGCTTCGGGTCGCTGCTGGTGATGATGTAGCCCTGGCTGAGCAACGCCCGGCGTGCCGCTTCGCAGGCCGCGACATCGCTGACCGGGTAATTGCGCGAAAACGTACCGGAATCGTCGAAATTCTCATGTTCGTAGATAGCGGTCTTGGGCGACGAGCAGCCCGTGGCGCCTGCCAGCACCAGCGCGAGCGCAAGGCCACGCAAGTGAAATGAAGTCGACATTGATCATCCTGAGGAAAACGGTCAGGGCGGTATTGTGCAACAGATCACCGGGTGCGCGCGCGGATTCCTGTCGGTAAAACGTCACTGGCCGGCTCGACGCGCGGTGCAGGAAAAAGCCTGGCGCTCATATGATCGATAAACACCCGCAGTTTGGCCGAGGCATGTCGGCTCGACGGCCAGAGCATCCAGAAGCTGCCACTGTGCTCCAGGTAATCGTCCAGCACCCGCTGCAGGCGGCCCTGCTCGACGGATTCGCGGACCATGAAGTCCGGCAGGCAGGCAATCCCCAGGCCTTCGTGCACTGCGTGCTTTAGCGACTCGATGGTAGTGCTGACCAACGGTGCACGCAGCACCGGCTCGGGTTCGCCGGGTAAATGGCGCAGGGGCCAGCTCTCCAGCTTGCCGGTGGCGCAGAACTTGTGACGCAGGCAGGCATGATGGTTGAGGTCCTTAGGACAGGCCGGTACGCCGTGTAGGGCGAAGTACTGCGGCGCTCCCACCAGCACCAACCGATAGTGCCCCAGCAGCCGCGCCGACAGCCGCGAATCCTCGGGCTTGCCGGTGCGCACCACAGCGTCGAAGCCTTCCTCGATCACATCCACCATGCGGTCGGAAAAATCCACGTCCAGCTCAATCTCTGGATAGGCCCGCATAAACTCGGTCAGCACCGGCATCAACAGGCCCCTGACCTGGGGCAAACTGATGCGCAATTTGCCTCGGGGGGTGGTCGCTGCTTCAGTCAACTCCTGCTCGGCCGCTTCAACCTCGGCCAGGATCCGCCGTGAACGCTCGAGAAACAGCGCGCCCTCGGCCGTCAGCGTGATACTGCGGGTACTGCGATGGAACAGCCTCACCCCCAGACGCTGCTCCATGCGCGCAATGCTTTTGCCCACAGCCGAGGACGACACCCCCAGCAGCCGACCGGCCTGGGTAAAGCTGCGGGTCTCCGCGACCTGCACAAACACCGACATACTGCCCAGACTGTCCATTGTCACTTCCTGCGAATTACGGATATAAACGTCCGATAAGTTCGGAACCTTAGCCCATTTTTCCAAGTGGTTCAGCCCCCTACTCTGCCCCGATGTCCTGATGCCTTGAATACGGAGCCGAGCCACATGAATGACTGCAGTACACCGCAATGCCTGCCCAGCCAGCGCGAACGCCTGCCCATGGCGGGCTTGCTGGCGCTGGCCACCGCCGGCTTCATCACCATCCTCACCGAGGCGATGCCCGCAGGTCTGCTGCCCCAGATGAGCGCCGGCCTCGGGGTGAGCGAGGCGCTGGTCGGCCAGCTCGTCACGCTGTATGCCCTCGGCTCGTTGCTGGCCGCCATCCCCCTGACCATCGCCACCCGTGGCTGGCGCCGCCGCCCCTTGCTGATGCTAGCCATTGGTGGCTTCGCGCTAGTCAACAGTGTCACGGCACTATCAAGCGTGTATTGGCTGACCCTGGTCGCACGGCTGTTGGCCGGGGTGTTCGCGGGCTTGCTCTGGGCACTGCTGGCAGGATACGCCAGCCGCATGGTGGCGCCGCACCTACAGGGCCGGGCGATTGCCGTGGCAATGCTGGGCGCGCCCCTGGCGTTATCCCTTGGAATACCTGCCGGCACGTTTCTGGGCACTGCAGTGGGTTGGCGCTTGAGCTTTGCGATCATGACCGGACTGACGGTGCTGCTACTGGCGTGGGTGCGCTGGCAGGTGCCGGACTTTGCCGGGCAACGTGCGCAACAGCGCCTGGGCTTGCACCAGGTCCTGCGTTTGCCGGGGGTGCGTCCGGTGCTGTGGGTGACCTTTACCTACGTGCTGGCGCACAACATTCTGTACACCTATATCGCGCCGTTCCTGGTGCCCGCCGGGCTTAGCGCCGACATCGACCGGGTGTTGCTGGTATTTGGCCTGGCCGCGCTGATGGGGATCTGGATCGTCGGCCTGTTGATTGACCGCCTGCTGCAGGTCTTGCTGGTGATCAGTTGCACGCTGTTTGCCACTGCGGCATTGGCCCTGGGGCTGTGGATCGCCTCTACCGAGGTCGTCTACCTGTCGGTCGCCATCTGGGGCCTGGCATTTGGCGGCTTGCCTGCCTTGCTGCAAACCGCGCTGGCCAAGTCGGCCGGTGACTCGGCGGATGCAGCCCAGTCGATGCTGGTGACGGTGTGGAACCTGGGGATTGCCGGCGGTGGGCTGCTGGGCGGCATACTGCTTCAGGGATGGGGCGTCATGTGGTTTCCCTGGGTCGTTGCCGCCTTGGCTACGCTGGCATTGATCACCACCCTACAGCCTCGCCGTACCTGACAAACAGGCAAAAAAAGACCCCGGTTTCAGGCCGGGGTCTTTTTTTGCGGCGGTATCACAGCATCAGAAGCGCTTGATGTCAGCCTTGGCTTCCAGTTCCTTGCGGAACGCAGCGAAGTCTTGCTGGCCGACGCGCGAAGCGAGGAAGCGACGATACTGCTCCTTCTCCTCTTCGGTTGGCGCAGCCCCTTCGGTGACGCTGTTCAAGCGCACGATCATCAAGCTGCCATCACGCAGGGTCACGTCAGCAAAGGTCGGCTTGTCTTTAGCAACAGGCTTGGCCATGCGGAACAGTGCCTGCAGTACGGCAGGCTCAACGCCTTCCTGGCCACGGGTGGCCGCTTCAGTGACTTTCCAGGCCTGACCATCAACCGGCTTGTCCAACGCCAGCTTGCCATCGCGCAGGTTGGCGATCAGCTCGTCAGCGTGAGCCTTCGCCGCAGCGCTTGCACGCTCCTTGGTCATCTGGGCACGGATGGCGGTCGCCACACTTTCCAGCGGCAATTGCTCCGGCTTGCGGTGCTCCTTGGCGCGCAGGACTACGATGGTTTCCGGATCCAGTTCGATGGCGGTGCTGTTGGCACCCTCATCCAGCACTTCAGGGCTGAAAGCTGCCTGGATCACGGCACGGTTGGCCGTGATGCCTTCGCCACCTTCACGGCCAAACGGCGCCGAGGTGTGCACGGTCAGTTTCAGGTCCGAAGCTGGCTGGGCCAGGTCGGAGGCTTCGAATGCCGCGTCTTCCAGTTGCTTGGTCGCCTCGACGAAGCGCTGCTCCACTTGCTGGGTCTTCAGCTCGCGGGTCAGCTTGTCTTTCAGGCTGGCGAACGATGGCACTTCTGGCGCTTCAACACCCAGCAGCTTGATCAGGTGCCAGCCGAAGCTGGAACGTACCGGTGCCGAGACCTGGTCCTGGTTCAAGCCGTACAGGGCGCTTTCGAACTCAGGATCGTAGACGCCAGGGCCTGCAAAACCCAGGTCGCCGCCGTTGTTGGCCGAGCCCGGATCCTGAGAGAACTCCTTGGCCAGGGCCTCGAAGCTTTCGCCCTTGGCCAGACGCGCCTGGACTTCGTCGATCTTGGCCTTGGCCTGGGCCTCGGTCACCTTGTCGTTGACTTCGATCAGAATGTGCGCGGCACGACGCTGTTCAGCGAGGTTGGCGGTTTCTTTCTCGTACAGGGCCTGCAGCTCATCGTCGTTGACCGTTACCTGGTCGAAGAACGAAGCCTTCTTCAGCTCCAGGTAGTCGATGACGACCTGGTCCGGGGTCATGAACTCCTTGGCGTGCTGGTCGTAGTAAGCCTTGACCTCGTCGTCAGTGAGTTTCACTGCGGCCGGGTCGGCCTTGACGCTGACGGTGGCGAAATCACGGGTCTGTTTTTCCAGGCGCGCAAAGTTCAGGACTTCCTGATCGGTGACAAAACCGCTGCCGGCAATGCCTGCACGCAGTTGGCCGATCAGCATTTCCTGGGTCAGCATCTGACGGAATTGCATACGGCTGTAGCCCAGTTGACGGATCACCTGGTCAAAGCGCTCAGCGCTGAACTTGCCGTCTTCCTGGAACTCCGGGGTCTGCAGGATCACTTGGTCCAGTGCAGCTTCCGAGAAGGAGAACTTCGAATCCGCCGCGCCTTGCAGCAGCAGCTTGCGCTCGATCAGGCCCTTGAGGGCCGCTTCGCGCAGCATTTTTTCATCCAGCAAGGACGCATCGAAGTCCTTGCCCAGTTGTTGCATCAGCTGCCGACGTTGCATGTCGACGGCCTGGCTCAGCTCGTTTTGACTGATTTCTTCACCGTTGACCTTGGCCGCGTCCTGGCTGTTGGTCGTGGCCTGGAAAATGGCCTCGATACCGGTGAAAGCCATCAATACAACGATGAGGCCGATAATGGTCTTGGCAATCCAGCCTTGTGAATTGTCCCTGATATTCTGCAGCATGCGTCCCCCAGAAACGGTTGAACTTCAAAATTAGGCAACCGTGGAGCGTGGGTAGAATCCGGATAGAAGAAAGGCGCATCCGAGGATGCGCCTTCTCGTAACTGGCGGAACGGACGGGTATTGAACCCGCCCCCCGGCGTAGCGACCCGATGGATACTCGGGTCAGTTGCCGCTCCGCTGCCAGGCCAGACCAGCGTCCAGCCCGGATAGGCAAAGGCTTGAACGAAGCTTAGTTAACGGCTTCTTTCAGGGCTTTACCGGCTTTGAAACCTGGTTTCTTGGCAGCAGCGATTTGCAGTGCTTTGCCAGTCTGTGGGTTACGGCCAGTGCGAGCTGGGCGATCGGTCACAGAGAAAGTACCGAAACCTACCAGCACCACGGAGTCGCCGGCCTTGAGAGCGCCAGTGACGGATTCGATTACTGCGTCCAGCGCACGGCCAGCAGCGGCTTTCGGGATATCAGCAGATGCGGCGATAGCATCAATCAGTTCCGACTTGTTCACTCTAAGTCCCCTTATATCTATTGAGTATGATTCTAAGTTTTTTGGTGAAAGCAAAAACCAGTGCTGAATGGCCTACAGACACTTAAGAGCCGCTTTATAACAAGGGCTCTAAAAAGCTGTCAAGGAAGCCACCAGGCTTAAACGTATTAATGCGTGCTAATTCTTTCCTTAGAGTCAGTCTCGCGTTTTTCGTCCTTCGCGACTATCTCCGGAGCCACATCCGGCAAGGGCTCCGGCGCGTATTGCAGCGCAATTTGCAGGACCTCGTCAATCCATTTAACCGGTTTAATCTGCAGATCCTGCTTAATGTTGTCAGGAATTTCCTTCAAGTCGCGAACATTCTCTTCCGGAATGATCACCGTCTTGATGCCACCACGGTGGGCCGCCAGCAACTTTTCCTTCAGGCCACCAATGGCCAATACCTGGCCGCGCAGGGTGATTTCCCCGGTCATGGCGACATCGGCGCGCACCGGGATGCCGGTCAGGGCCGATACCAGGGCCGTGCACATGCCTACGCCAGCGCTGGGGCCGTCTTTGGGGGTAGCCCCTTCCGGCATGTGGATGTGGGTGTCGTGCTTCTCGTGGAAGTCCAGGGGGATCCCCAGGCTGCGGGCGCGGCTGCGCACCACGGTCTGCGCGGCAGTGATGGATTCGACCATCACGTCACCCAGGGAACCGGTCTTGATCAATTGACCTTTGCCAGGGATAACCGCCGCTTCGATGGTCAGCAATTCGCCGCCCACCTGGGTCCACGCCAGGCCAGTCACCTGCCCTACCTGATCCTGCTGCTCGGCCAGGCCGTAGCGGAATTTACGCACACCCAGGAAGTGTTCCAGAGCATCGGCGGTGACCTTCACAGAGAAGCGTTTTTCCAGGGCGTGTTCCTTGACCGCCTTACGGCAGATCTTCGCCAACTGGCGCTCAAGGCCCCGTACACCGGCCTCGCGGGTGTAGTAACGAATGATGTCGCGGATCGACTCGACGTCGAATTCGATCTCGCCCTTCTTCAGGCCATTGGCCGAAATCTGCTTGGGCGCGAGGTATTTGACGGCGATATTGATCTTCTCGTCTTCGGTGTAACCCGGCAGACGAATCACTTCCATCCGGTCCAGCAACGCCGGCGGGATGTTCATGGAGTTGGAGGTGCACAGGAACATTACGTCGGACAGGTCGTAGTCGACTTCCAGGTAATGGTCGTTGAAATTGTGGTTCTGCTCGGGGTCGAGCACTTCGAGCAAGGCCGATGCCGGATCGCCCCGCATGTCGCTGCCCATTTTGTCGATTTCATCGAGCAGGAACAGTGGGTTGCGTACGCCAACCTTTGTCATCTTTTGAATCAATCTTCCCGGCATCGAACCGATGTAAGTCCGGCGATGACCGCGAATTTCCGCTTCATCACGCACACCACCGAGGGCCATGCGCACGAATTTGCGGTTGGTGGCATTGGCGATCGACTCGGCCAGGGAGGTTTTACCCACGCCAGGAGGACCGACCAGGCACAATACCGGGCCACGAATCTTCTTCACACGCTTTTGCACGGCGAGGTATTCGAGGATGCGTTCCTTGACCTCTTCGAGGCCATAGTGGTCGGCGTCGAGGATATCTTCGGCACGCGCCAGGTCCAGGCGTACCTTGGTCTGGGCCTTCCACGGCACCTGCACCAGCCAGTCGATGTAGGAACGAACCACGGTGGCTTCGGCGGACATCGGCGACATTTGCTTGAGTTTGTTCAACTCGGCGGTGGCTTTGGTCAGCGCGTCTTTAGGCAAGCCAGCGGCGTCGATGCGCTTTTTCAGCTCTTCGATCTCGTTGTGGCCTTCTTCGCCGTCGCCGAGCTCTTTCTGAATGGCCTTCATCTGCTCATTCAGGTAGTACTCGCGCTGGCTGCGCTCCATCTGCTTCTTCACGCGACCGCGAATGCGTTTCTCAACCTGCAGCAGGTCGATCTCGGCATCCAGCAGGGCCAAGACGTGCTCGACCCGGGTCGACAGGTCGATGATTTCGAGGATGTCCTGCTTCTGCTCGATCTTCAGCGCCATGTGCGCGGCCATGGTGTCGACCAGGCGGCTTGGCTCATCAATGCTGTTGAGGGAGGACAGGACCTCAGCCGGGACTTTTTTGCCCAGTTGCACGTATTGCTCGAACTGGGACAGCAGGCTGCGTACAAAAACTTCGGATTCACGCTCAGGCGCATCGACTTCGTCGATCAACGCCACTTCTGCACGCAGGTGGCCATCCACCTCCATGAAGCGCTCGACCGCACCGCGCTGCTCGCCCTCGACCAGCACCTTGACGGTGCCATCTGGCAGCTTGAGCAATTGCAGAACGGTAGCAATAGTGCCGACGCGATACAGGGCTTCTTCGCCTGGATCGTCGTCAGCCGGATTTCTCTGGGCCAACAGCAGGATCTGCTTGTCGCCCGTCATCGCGGCCTCGAGGGCTTCGATAGACTTCTCGCGCCCCACGAACAGCGGGATAACCATGTGCGGATACACAACCACATCACGCAATGGCAGGAGAGGCAATTCAATGGTTGTCTTCATGATTTCGCCTCTATGACAGATGAAAGTAAGCTTGAAACCAAGATGGGGGCTGCGTGTAAAAAAAACAAGCTCAATGCTGGCAGTTACACACAGTAAAAATTCCTATGCAAAACAAAGGGGCCCCTAGAGGCCCCTTGTTTGTACCGAAACTGCGAAACGCTTACGCGTCTGGCGCAGCCTTGGCAGCCGGCTCACTGTTTTCGTAGATATACAGTGGCTTGGACTTACCTTCTATAACGCTTTCGTCGATCACCACTTTACTCACCTCGGACTGCGAGGGGATTTCGTACATGGTGTCGAGCAATACGCCTTCGAGAATCGAACGCAAACCGCGTGCACCGGTCTTGCGCTCCAGTGCCCGCTTGGCCACCGATTTAAGCGCGTCGGCACGGAACTCGAGGTCTACACCTTCCATTTCGAACAGCTTGGCGTATTGCTTGGTCAGGGCGTTTTTCGGCTCGGTGAGGATCTGAATCAGAGCAGCCTCATCCAGCTCGTCCAACGTCGCCAGGACCGGCAGACGGCCAACGAACTCCGGGATCAGACCGAACTTGACCAGATCGTCAGGCTCGACTTCACGCAGGGACTCGCCCACCTTCTTGCCTTCTTCCTTGCTGCGCACTTCTGCACTGAAACCGATGCCGCCACGGGTGGAACGGTTTTGAATAACCTTTTCCAGGCCGGAGAACGCACCGCCACAGATAAACAGGATGTTACGCGTATCAACCTGCAGGAATTCCTGCTGCGGGTGCTTGCGGCCGCCTTGGGGCGGTACGGAAGCGACCGTGCCTTCAATCAGCTTCAGCAGGGCTTGCTGCACGCCTTCACCGGAAACATCCCGGGTGATCGACGGGTTGTCAGACTTGCGCGAAATCTTGTCGATTTCATCGATATAGACAATACCCATCTGGGCCTTCTCTACGTCGTAATCGCACTTCTGCAGCAGTTTCTGAATGATGTTCTCGACATCTTCACCCACGTAACCCGCCTCAGTGAGGGTGGTGGCGTCGGCGATGGTGAAGGGAACGTTCAGCAGGCGAGCGAGGGTTTCTGCAAGCAGGGTTTTACCCGAGCCTGTAGGACCGATCAGCAGGATGTTGCTCTTGCCGAGTTCGACCTCATCACCTTTCTTGTCACGCTGGTTCAAGCGCTTGTAGTGGTTGTACACCGCTACGGCCAGAACCTTCTTTGCACGCTCTTGACCAATCACGTACTGATCAAGGATGCCGCTGATTTCTTTAGGCGAAGGCAATTTATGCGCGCTGCTCTCGGCCTGTGCCTCCTGCACCTCCTCACGGATGATGTCATTGCACAGGTCGACGCACTCGTCGCAGATAAAGACCGAGGGGCCGGCAATCAATTTGCGCACTTCATGCTGGCTTTTGCCACAGAAGGAGCAATAGAGCAGCTTGCCGTTGTCCTCGCCGTTGCGGGTGTCAGTCATTCGTTCGATCCAAATCCGATAGGCTTGCAACACAAGATGAAGGCTTATGCGGGCTTTTTCAAGCCCGCCGGTGGTCGGACATGCCGACCAGGCCTATTTTGAGCTGCTTATATTAAGCGGGGCGCTTGTCGATCACGGCGTCGATCAGCCCGTATTCACGTGCGGCTTCGGCACTCATGAAGTTGTCGCGGTTAGTGTCGCGCTCGATTTCTTCCAGGGTGTGCCCGCTGTGCTTGGCCATCAGCGTGTTGAGGCGCTCACGGATAAACAGGATTTCCTTGGCGTGGATTTCGATGTCCGACGCCTGGCCCTGGAAACCGCCCAGTGGCTGGTGAATCATCACACGCGAGTTAGGCAGGCAGAAACGCTTGCCTTCAGCACCGGCTGTCAGCAGGAATGCACCCATGCTGCAGGCCTGGCCAATGCAAGTGGTGGACACGTTCGGCTTGATGAACTGCATGGTGTCGTAGATCGACATGCCGGCTGTCACCGAACCGCCTGGGGAGTTGATGTAAAGATGGATGTCCTTGTCCGGGTTTTCCGCTTCAAGGAACAGCAGTTGCGCACAGATCAGGTTGGCCATGTAGTCCTCTACCGGACCAACCAGAAAGATCACTCGCTCCTTGAGCAGGCGCGAATAGATGTCGTAGGCGCGTTCGCCACGAGCAGATTGCTCGACAACCATCGGGACCAGGCCGCCTGCGGCCTGGATATCAGAGTTCTGCTGAATATACGAATTACGGAACATGCTCTGCAGTTACTCCCAAATAGTCATGTCTTGAATACGCATAAGCCAGCGCGAGGCTGGCTTATGGGTGTATTTTCAAACGAGTTGGACAATCAGTCGGCTTGTGCTGCTTCTGCCGGCTTGACTGCTTCTTCGTAAGAGACCGCTTTGTCGGTCACCTTAGCCTTCTGCAGAACAGTATCCACAACTTGTTCTTCCAGCACAACCGAACGGACTTCGTTCAGCTGCTGGTCATTCTTGTAGTACCAAGCCACGACCTGCTCAGGCTCCTGGTAGGCCGAAGCCATTTCCTGGATCATTTCGCGAACGCGATCTTCGTCTGGCTTGAGGTCGAACTGCTTGACCACTTCAGCCACGATCAGACCCAGCACAACGCGGCGCTTGGCTTGCTCTTCGAACAGCTCGGCCGGCAGTTGATCAGGCTTGATGTTGCCACCAAACTGCTGAACAGCTTGTACGCGCAGGCGATCCACTTCGTTGGACAGCAGGGCCTTAGGCACTTCGATCGGGTTGGAGGCCAGCAGACCGTCCATAACCTGGTTCTTGACCTTGGACTTGATGGCCTGGCGCAGCTCACGCTCCATGTTCTTGCGAACTTCGGCGCGGAAACCTTCGATACCGGTTTCCTTGATACCGAACTGGGCGAAGAACTCTTCGTTCAGTTCTGGCAGCTTAGGCTCGGAAACACTGTTGACGGTCACAGTGAACTCGGCGGCTTTGCCAGCCAGGTCCAGGTTCTGGTAGTCAGCAGGGAACGTCAGGTTCAGAACGCGCTCTTCGCCGGCTTTAGCGCCAACCAGACCGTCTTCGAAACCCGGGATCATGCGGTTGGAGCCCAGTACCAACTGGGTGCCCTTGGCCGAGCCGCCAGCGAACACTTCGCCGTCAACCTTGCCCACGAAGTCGATGTTCAACTGGTCTTCGTTCTGGGCAGCGCGATCGGCCACTTCAAAACGGGTGTTCTGCTTGCGCAGGATTTCCAGCATGTTGTCCAGGTCGGCATCGGCCACTTCGGCGCTCAGGCGCTCGATTTCGATACCTTCGAAGCCAGCAACGGTGAACTCCGGGAACACTTCGAATACAGCAACGTATTCCAGGTCCTTGCCAGCTTCCAGGGACTTAGGCTCGATGGAAGGCGAACCAGCCGGGTTCAGCTTTTGCTCGACAACCGCTTCGTAGAAGGAAGCCTGGATCACGTCACCGACAGCATCTTGACGTGCATCAGCACCAAAACGGCGCTTGATTTCGCTCATCGGCACTTTGCCTGGACGGAAACCAGCGATCTTGGCCTTCTGGGCAGTCTGCTGCAGACGCTTGTTGACCGCGGTCTCGATGCGCTCTGCCGGCACGGTGATGCTCATGCGGCGCTCGAGAGCAGTAGTATTTTCAACAGAAACTTGCATGGATATTCCTCGTTGCACAGACGTTAGCCGGCCGTTTCCGACCCAAGAATCAAGGGCATGCATTCTAGTGGGTCAAACTCAAGAAGTCACCCTACTGAAAACGGGTAAAAAAACAGCAGGCAATTTACAGGTACGAATGCACGAATGCTCCTCGCCCCAGTGACAAATACAGCCAATCACGCCAGGGCTCTGTGCCAACCCTTCTATATATAGAAGCAGCCAGCGACCATCTCCCTGACAGCCGACCTTGCACGCAAGGCCGGCGGGTAGTTCGGCATCATCGAGAAACAAAAATACGACGAAGCGCCCCACCCCTGCGACCCAGTACCTGCAGCCGCCGAATACGCAAACCGCTAAAACAAAAAAGGCGCCAGACTGTTAAATCTGGCGCCTTTCGGAATATGGGGTGGACGAAGGGGATCGAACCCTCGACAACGGGAGTCACAATCCCGTGCTCTACCAACTGAGCTACGCCCACCATATTGCGTGACAAAGAAGCCAATTGCCTTCTCTGTTAAGCCCCAACCTAGCCCATGGCAAGGGTGACGCTGTATTTGGTGCGGATGAAGAGACTCGAACTCTTACGCCTCGCGGCGCTGGAACCTAAATCCAGTGTGTCTACCAATTCCACCACATCCGCGGCTTGAAACTTTTAAAACAAAGGCGCCAGACCGTTAAATCTGGCGCCTTTTGAAATATGGGGTGGACGAAGGGGATCGAACCCTCGACAACGGGAGTCACAATCCCGTGCTCTACCAACTGAGCTACGCCCACCATCTTGCGCTACTTGTGCCAAAGCTGCCTAATGGCGCACCCGGCAGGACTCGAACCTGCGACCATCCGCTTAGAAGGCGGATGCTCTATCCAGCTGAGCTACGGGCGCCTGATTAATCTGTACTCTTGGAGGACTACAAACTAAATGCTTCCAGCCTCACACAATCAAACAGCTATTGCGCTCGACCTTCTTAACCAGTGCTAGGCTGTGCCCGACAAGTGCGACGAATAGTATAGACGCCCCCAGGGGCCGTCAAATCTTTTTTGAAAAAAATTCATTTTATTTAAGGGGTTAGGGGAATTTGCAGACCAAGCGCCTTTGCCCTCACGTCCTGGCGTGCGAGAATGCGCGCACTTTTCCTCCCCCTCTCGATGGTTAATCACGCGTAATGACTGCACAACTTATCGACGGCAAATCAATCGCCGCCAGCCTGCGCCAGCAGATCGCCAAACGTGTCGCCGAGCGTCGCCAGCTTGGCCTGCGCACGCCGGGGCTCGCGGTGATCCTGGTCGGCAGCGATCCTGCCTCCCAGGTTTATGTCTCGCACAAGCGTAAAGACTGTGAAGAGGTCGGCTTTATTTCCAAGGCCTACGACTTGCCTTCCGACACCACACAGCAGGCCCTCACCGACCTGATCGACGGCCTCAACGACGATCCGAACATCGACGGCATCCTGCTGCAATTGCCGCTGCCGGAGCAGCTGGATGCTTCCCTGCTGCTGGAGCGCATCCGCCCCGACAAAGACGTCGACGGTTTCCACCCCTATAACGTCGGTCGCCTGGCCCAGCGTATTCCACTGCTGCGCCCCTGCACGCCGAAGGGCATCATGACCCTGCTGGAAAGCACCGGCGTCGACCTGTACGGCCTGGACGCCGTGATCGTCGGCGCGTCCAACATTGTTGGTCGCCCAATGGCCATGGAACTGCTGCTGGCCGGCTGCACCGTGACCGTGACCCACCGCTTCACCAAGGATCTGGCGGGCCATGTCGGCCGTGCCGACCTGGTGGTAGTCGCCGCCGGCAAGCCGGGCCTGGTCAAGGGTGAGTGGATCAAGGAAGGCGCCATCGTGATCGACGTGGGCATCAACCGTCAGGACGACGGCAAGCTGGTGGGCGACGTGGTGTATGAAACCGCCCTGCCCCGTGCCGGCTGGATTACCCCGGTGCCGGGTGGTGTTGGCCCGATGACCCGTGCCTGCCTGCTGGAAAACACGCTGTACGCGGCCGAAACCCTGCACAGCTGATCACCTGCAACGCCAAAAGAGCCCCGCCTTGACCCCAAGGCTGTTCACAGGTCACGCCGGGCTTCCTGAAAAATCCGCTGCCAGCTGTCTGGCAGCGGATTTTTTTATTCCCGCTCGACAGAACAGTGCGCCGCGGCTTTCTGAAAGTCATGCCTGCGCACTTAAAAGCAACGCCAATCAGCAGTGCAATCCCCAAACCCCATAACCCTATGATGGTCAGTGGCATCTGCGGCTTCACCGATCAACAACGTTGTAGTACCCCTACGCACAGTAATAAATGGGTGGCCCAACGAATCGTTTTACCGTTCATCTTCGTCCCTGATTTCAACGACTCCTACTCGACGCAACGCTGACAAAAAGCCCCTCTCAAAGGCCCTGAGGTTTTTGTATCAGTCCTACATGCCCAGGGCTGACAGAAGCGTTTTTGCCATATCTGCGCGCCAATGCGCTTTGCGCTACAACCCTAACCAATCATCGGCTTACAGCCTTTATTTAAAGGCTCTCTATCAGTTTCTGATCCATACTAATAATATGTAACGTCATTTTTCATATAGCCGGTCACACCCGGTGTTTTTCTACCTTTTAGCGAGTTCATCCGCGTGAATATTCGTCTTTCTCTTGTCAGCCTGTTCTTCGCATTCGCAGGCACTGTCGCCAACGCCAGCGAAACCACCCTGGCCCCACGGGACACCTCGCAACTGCACATCGCTTCGGGCAGCGCGATGTTGGTGGACCTGCAAACCAACAAGGTGATCTACGCCAGCAACCCCGACGTAGTGGTGCCGATTGCTTCCGTCACCAAATTGATGACCGGCATGGTGGTGCTGGACGCCAAGCAGAATATGGACGAGTACATCTCCATCAACATCAGCGACACCCCGGAAATGAAAGGGGTGTTCTCGCGGGTCAAGCTCAACAGCGAGATGCCGCGCAAGGAGATGTTGCTGATTACCCTGATGTCCTCAGAAAACCGCGCCGCCGCCAGCCTGGCCCATCACTATCCGGGCGGCTATGCCGCGTTTATTGCCGCGATGAACGCCAAGGCCAAGGCCTTGGGCATGAACAGCACGCGCTATGTCGAGCCGACCGGTCTGTCGATCCATAACGTGTCTACCGCCCGCGACTTGAGCAAGCTGGTGCAGGCCGCGCGCAAGTACCCGATGCTCACGCAATTGAGCACCACCAAGGAAAAAACCGTGTCGTTCCGCAAGCCCAACTACACCCTGGGCTTTTCCAACACCGATCACCTGGTCAACCGTGCCAACTGGGATATCAAGCTGACCAAGACCGGCTTCACCAACCAGGCCGGCCACTGCCTGGTGCTGGTGACCAGCATGGGCAACCGCCCGGTGTCGCTGGTGATCCTCGATGCCTTCGGCAAGTTCACACACTTTGCCGATGCCAGCCGCATCCGCAAGTGGATCGAAACCGGCAAGAGCGGCTCGGTGCCGGACGTGGCCCTGCAATACAAGGCCGACAAGAACCTCAAGGCCCGCCAGACCGGGGTCGCCCAGTCCCACTGAGGCACGGTTGACAGGCACAAAAAACGGCGCCCTCGGGCGCCATTTGCATTATGGCTGCTTCGGCCTTTCGGCCATCACCTTGAGTGCCTGGGCGGCCGCCTGTTCCTGGCCGGCCTGGGCCGTGGCGTTGGCGGCCTGCTGCCACCTACCCGCATCCAGGTTGGCCGGCAACTGGCTTGGCCGCTGGACCAGCACCGCCCACTGGCCGGCGCTTTTCCAGGCGGACTCGAAGTCGCTGAACGCCACTGGGCGTCTCCGGTCCCTGGCAACTCGCAACACCACCGTACTGTTTTGCTGATTAAACCCCACCAGCACCGCATAACGCGGCTCGGCCCATAGCGTCGAGCCCTCGGTAATCCGCACCATCACCGGGTACCCCGCCGCCACCTGCGCCAACAGCGCGGTCAGCTTGGGGTCCAGCGGATACACCAGCATCCCGTACTCACGCGCCAGTACCTGCATATTGCGCTCAAGGTCGGCTTCCCCGCCCGGCAAGTGCAATGGCTTATCCAGCAACCCCGGTGTAATCACAATGCCTTGTTGCGACAGCATGCTAGCCAAAGCGGCCGGACCACCCTGATAGGTGTCACCGCGAAACGCCGGCACCCCGTTGAGCTCTACGCGCTCGGGCAAACCGCGGATGTTCGAGGGAGTGGGATGCCCCGCACACGCGGCCAAGCCGAGGACGCAGGCAGCCACCAACAAGGATGTTTTGAGGTTCGACCGTAAACGCAACTTCTTCACTCTCTTGATCATCAGCGGGCTGGGGCGTTGATCATAGGGCGCCCGGGGACGCGGGTATAGCCTTGGGCCACAGTAAAAAGCCCGGCATAGAGCAAACAAGTTGGATGTACACGACCATTGGTCAATAGCACGCAACCGGGAGGCAGCTAGACTGTCCATTGCAAAGACAGTGAGTGCCCTGCACAGGGCAAAAGGAGGCACTTATGAGCCTGACAACCACGATTTTCATGCTGGTGCTTGGCTGGCTGGCCGTCGCCGGCGCCATGTTGTGGGGGGTGTTGCGCGTGACCCGCCGGCACCATCACCCACAACCCAAACCCGCTGCACACGCCAAGAGCCACAAGCCGGTCGCGCATCACGCCTGAGCCCAGCCAGGAGCCGGCAGGCAGCCGGCCCCTACAGATCTAGGCCAGCTGTTTGCGAGCGACCGCAACTGACGCCGCCAGCATCGCCCGCAGTAATACCGCGCACCCCGCCGCCAGGTCATCCGGTGCCGCATTTTCGATCTCGTTATGGCTGATCCCGCCTTCACACGGCACAAATATCATCCCCGCCGGCCCCAGTTCAGCGACGAAGATCGCGTCGTGCCCGGCGCCACTGACGATATCCATGTTCGACAACCCCAGGCCATTGGCCGCCTCACGCACTGCATCGACACAGCCCTTATCGAAATACAGCGGTGGAAAATCGGCGGTGGGCACCATTTCGAAGGTCAGGCCGTGCTTGGCGCAGGTGTCGTCGATCACCTGGCGCACCTGGGCAATCATCGAGTCCAGGCGCGCCGGTTCCAGGTGGCGGAAGTCGAGGGTCATGCGCACTTCGCCGGGGATCACATTGCGCGAGCCCGGGTAGGCTTGCAGGCAACCCACGGTGCCACAGGCATGGGGCTGATGGCCGAGGGCTGCGGCATTGACCGCAGCCACCACTGCCGAAGCGCCGACCAGAGCATCCTTGCGCAAGTGCATCGGCGTCGGCCCGGCATGGGCCTCAACGCCGCGCAGGGTCAGGTCGAACCATTTCTGGCCAAGCGCCCCCAGCACCACGCCGATGGTTTTGCGTTCGTCTTCCAGGATCGGCCCCTGTTCGATATGGGCTTCGAAATAGGCCCCCACCTTATGCCCGCTGACCGGCCGGGTGCCTGCATAGCCAATCGCATTCAGTGCATCGCCCACCGTGACGCCCTCGGCGTCGGTCTTGGCCAGGGTGTCTGCCAGGGTGAATTTCTCGGCGAACACCCCGGAGCCCATCATGCACGGTGGGAAGCGCGAGCCTTCTTCGTTGGTCCACACCACCACCTCCAGCGGCGCCTCGGTTTCGATCTTCAGGTCATTGAGCGTGCGCAACACCTCCACACCCGCCAGTACACCGAAGCAGCCATCGAACTTGCCGCCAGTGGGTTGGGTGTCGATATGGCTGCCGGTCATCACCGGCGCCAGCGCCGGGTTGCGCCCCGGGCGGCGAGCAAAGATATTGCCCACCCCATCGACGGTCACAGTGCACCCCGCCGCCTCGCACCACTGCACAAACAGATCCCGGGCCTGACGATCAAGGTCGGTCAGGGCCAGGCGACACACACCGCCTTTGGGGGTAGCGCCAAGCTTGGCGAGGTCCATCAACGACTGCCACAGGCGGTCGCGGTTGATGTGCTGATGGGTGGATTGCAGAACGTCGATGGCAGCGTTCATGGGGATCTCCTCAGGCAATATTATTGTTTGAGTCGGCGCGATATCCGCGGGGGCTGGCTTGCCTGGGATGGCGGCGGGTCAGTTACCACTGCTATCGCAGGCAAGCCAGCTCCCACATTGACCGCATTTACGACGGAAATTTAGCGGCGATAGGACTGGTTTTGCGCTTGCTGCACAGCCCGTAATACAACACCCCGCCCAATGCCGATCCGGTAAACCAGCCGTAGCTGTAGAACCAGCTGAAGGCATCGCTGCCCAACGACAGCAAGGTCAGCACCACCGGCACACCGAAAGCGATAAAACCCGCCACGTTCCAGGCCGGGTACACGTCATCGCGGTACAGCCCCGCCAGGTCCAGTTGCTGGCGACGGATCAGGAAATAGTCCACCACCATGATCCCGGCAATCGGCCCCAACAGGCTCGAATAACCCAGCAACCAATTGGAATACACGGTTTCCAGGCTGACATCGGACACGATCAGGCCGAGCTTTTTCAGCAGTTCGTGGGCCATCAACGCCAGCCCCACCAGGCCGGTGAGTATCACCGCGGTGGTGCGGTTGATCAGCTTGGGCGCGATGTTCTGGAAGTCGTTGGTGGGCGAGACAATATTGGCCGCCGTGTTGGTCGACAGCGTGGCAATGATGATCAGCGCCATCGCCACCGCGACCCACACCGGGCTCTGGATGTGCCCGATCAGGGTCACCGGGTCGGAGACGCTGACCCCCACCAGTTTCACCGAGGCGGCGGTCATGATCACGCCCAGGGCGGCGAACAGGAACATGGTCAGCGGCAGGCCGAAAATCTGCCCCAGGATCTGGTCCTTCTGGCTTTTGGCATAACGGCTGAAGTCAGGAATATTCAGGGACAAGGTGGCCCAGAACCCGACCATCGCGGTCAGCCCTGCCATAAAGTACCCCGTCAGGCTCGCCCCTTCGGGCCGCTTGGGCGGGATCGCCATCAACTCGCTGAGCGACACATTGGGCAACGCCCACACCAGCAGGCCGATACCCACGGCCACCAGCAGCGGTGCCGACAGGGTTTCCAGCCATTTGATCGACTCGGCACCGCGCAGCACCACCCACAGGTTCAGCACCCAGAAGATCATGAAGCCGATCACCTCACCGGTGCCGCCCAGGCTCTTCCAGCCCTCGAAGATCGAGCCGAGGAACAAGTGGATCGCCAGCCCGCCGAACATCGTCTGGATACCGAACCAGCCGCAGGCCACCAGCGCCCGGATCAGACACGGCACATTGGAACCAAGGATGCCGAAGGATGAACGCAGCAGCACCGGGAACGGAATGCCGTACTTGGTGCCCGGAAAGGCATTCAGCGTCAAGGGCACCAGCACCACGATATTGGCCAGCAGGATCGCCACCAGCGCCTCGCCCACCGACAAGCCGAAGTACGCGGTGAGCACCCCGCCCAGGGTGTAGGTCGGCACACAGATCGACATGCCGACCCACAGCGCGGTGATGTGCCACTTGTTCCAGGTTCGTTCGTGCACCTTGGTCGGTGCCATGTCGTGGTTGTAACGGGGGCTGTCGAGGACGTCGCTGCCGGCGTCGAGTTCATACAGGCCGTCGCGTTCTATGACTTGCGATCTGTTCTGTTGCATGGCCGCTCCACGGTTTTTTTGAATTATTGTTGCTCATCCGGCGTTCAACGCTGGATGGCCGCAGTCCCGCATGGACAACATGACATCACGGACCCGGCCAACCGGCAGCGCACTCAATTACCGTGCCGCACACCGTCACCGCATCCGTACCGCTTATATAACTGGCTGATGTTTATCAGCTTTATTTTGTTTACCGAAAAGTCCCACGGCACTTTCAACGTTACTCAGGCCAAATAACGCAGAAGTTGTCCGAACAATCAGGACTCAATCTGGTGCAACACAATTATTTTTATTACTGCCTGCCGTCAAGAGGCAACTCTCAAGCGTCTGATTTGCAATAGGAAATGTTGCTCATATTGGGAACCTGTCAAGTGCGTCAAAATGGTGAGAGGTCGCTACATTTTGGTGATTTTCAGTTTTTACCCTTATAAATCAATAAGTTATTACAGATATATACTTATAAAAAATAATCTTGATCATTCGAAAAACTCGGGCTAGTTTCTATTCCTGTCACCGATGACAAGAATAGATTCTGTACGGTGAGCAGAACTACAACACTTAGAACTGGCATAAGCCGGTCAAGCCCCTGAGGAACTCGGCATGTCTCTGTTGATCCGCGGCGCCACCGTTGTTACCCATGATGAAAGTTATCCAGCCGATGTCTTGTGCGCAGACGGTCTAATCCGCGCTATTGGCACTGATCTGGAGGTGCCCGCCGGCACCGAGATACTCGATGGCAGCGGCCAATACCTGATGCCCGGCGGTATCGACCCCCATACCCACATGCAACTGCCCTTCATGGGCACCGTGGCCAGCGAGGACTTCTTCAGCGGTACGGCAGCAGGCCTGGCGGGCGGGACCACGTCGATCATCGACTTCGTGATTCCCAACCCGCAGCAGTCGTTGCTGGAGGCCTTCCATCAGTGGCGCGGCTGGGCCGAGAAGTCGGCGGCCGACTACGGGTTTCATGTCGCGATTACCTGGTGGAGCGAACAGGTGCGCGAGGAAATGGCCGAGCTGGTAAGCCACCACGGCATCAACAGCTTCAAGCACTTCATGGCCTACAAGAACGCGATCATGGCCGCCGACGACACCCTGGTCGCCAGCTTCGAACGCTGCCTGGAACTGGGCGCGGTGCCCACCGTGCATGCAGAGAACGGCGAGCTGGTGTATCACCTGCAACGCAAGCTGATGGCCCAGGGCATCACCGGGCCCGAAGCCCATCCGCTGTCGCGCCCTTCACAAGTGGAAGGCGAAGCGGCCAGCCGGGCGATCCGGATTGCCGAAACCATCGGCACGCCGCTGTACCTGGTGCATGTTTCGACCCAGGAAGCCCTCGACGAAATCACCTACGCCCGCGCCAAGGGCCAGGCGGTCTACGGCGAGGTCCTGGCCGGGCACCTGCTGCTGGACGACAGCGTGTACCAGCATCCCGACTGGCAAACCGCAGCGGGCTACGTGATGAGCCCGCCCTTCCGCCCCCGCGGGCATCAAGACGCACTGTGGCGCGGCCTGCAATCGGGCAACCTGCACACCACCGCGACCGACCACTGCTGCTTCTGCGCCGACCAAAAGGCCGCCGGGCGTGACGACTTCAGCAAGATCCCCAACGGCACCGCCGGCATCGAAGACCGCATGGCGTTGCTGTGGGACGAAGGCGTCAACAGCGGGCGCCTGTCGATGCAGGAGTTTGTCGCATTGACCTCCACCAACACCGCAAAAATCTTCAACCTCTACCCACGCAAGGGGGCGATCCGCGTCGGTGCCGATGCCGACCTGGTGCTGTGGGATCCCCAGGGCACACGGACCATCTCGGCCAAGACCCACCACCAGCGGGTGGACTTCAATATCTTCGAAGGCAAGACCGTACGCGGCGTACCCAGCCACACCATCAGCCAGGGCAAGCTGGTGTGGGTCGATGGCGACCTGCGCGCCGAGCGTGGTGCCGGGCGCTATGTCGAACGGCCGGCGTATCCGGCGGTGTTCGAGCAGCTGCGCAAGCGGGCCGAGCATTCCAGGTCAGTCGCGATAAACCGCTGAAATCGCCACTCGCAGGCAAGCCAGCTGCCCCCCGTTGATAGGTGAACCCGATCAAATGTGGGAGCAGGCTTGCCCGCGATGAGGCCAGTGCAAACAACAAAAAACCAATGCCCGCCAGAGGCAAAAAAAACCGTGAGGCCCTTACCGTGATCCAGACCCTGAACCACCTCCCCCACCCCAACGAAGATGGGGCGACCCTCGCCAGCCATTTCACCGACCTGGCACCGCCCCTCAATGCCCGCCAGGCCCACCTGGAAGCCTCGCGCTGCCTGTATTGCTACGACGCGCCGTGCGTCAACGCGTGCCCCAGCGAGATCAACATCCCCTCGTTCATTCGCAATATCCACACCGACAACGTCCAGGGCGCGGCGCAGAAGATTCTCTCGGCCAATATCCTCGGCGGCAGTTGCGCCCGGGTCTGCCCGACAGAAATCCTCTGCCAGCAGGCCTGTGTGCGCAACCACAGCGACGAATGCGCCCCGGTGCTGATCGGCCTGTTGCAACGCTATGCCATCGACAACGCGCACTTTGAGCAACACCCGTTCCAGCGCGCCGCCCCTACCGGCAAGCGCATCGCGGTGGTCGGTGCCGGGCCTGCGGGGCTGTCCTGTGCCCATCGCAGTGCCTTGCATGGGCATGACGTGGTGATTTTCGAAGCACGGGAAAAGGCCGGCGGCCTCAATGAATACGGAATCGCCAAGTACAAACTGGTGGATGACTTCGCCCAGCAGGAGCTGGATTTCCTCTTGCAGATCGGCGGCATCGAAATCCGCCACGGCCAGCGCCTGGGCGACAACCTGAGCCTGAGCGACCTGCACCAGCAATTCGACGCGGTATTCCTCGGCCTGGGCCTGGCCGCCAGCAAACACCTGGGCCTGCCCCACGAAGACGCCCCCGGTCTGCTCGCCGCCACCGACTACATCCGTGAGCTGCGCCAGGCCGACGACCTCAGCCAACTGCCCCTGGCCGACCGCTGCATCGTGCTCGGTGCCGGCAATACCGCCATCGACATGGCCGTACAAATGGCTCGCCTGGGCGCGCGGGACGTCAACCTGGTATATCGCCGTGGCCTTGCCGACATGGGCGCCACCGACCATGAACAGGAGATCGCCAAGGCCAACCAGGTCCGCCTGCTGACCTGGGCCCAACCCGACACCGTGCTGCTGGACGACCACGGCCAGGTACGCGGTATGCGCTTTGCCCGCACGCGCCTGGAAAACGGCCGGCTGCACACCACCGGCGAAACCTTCGAGCTGGCGGCCGATGCGATCTTCAAGGCCATCGGCCAAGGCTTCGACGAGCAGGCCTTGCACGATCCCCTGGCCCAGCAACTGCAACGCCAGGGTGAACGGATCTTTGTCGATGCGCAGCTGCAAACCAGCATCCCCGGCGTGTATGCCGGCGGCGATTGCGTCAGCCTCGGGCAAGACCTCACCGTCCAGGCCGTGCAACACGGCAAGCTGGCCGCCGAGGCCATGCACGCTCAACTCATGCTCAACGTGGAGGCTGCGTAAATGGCCGATCTCTCGATTGTCTTCGCCGGTATCAAAGCCCCTAACCCGTTCTGGCTGGCCTCCGCGCCACCCACCGACAAAGCCTACAACGTGGTCCGCGCCTTTGAGGCCGGCTGGGGTGGCGTGGTCTGGAAAACCCTGGGTGAGGACCCGGCGGCGGTCAACGTCTCGTCCCGTTATTCGGCGCACTTTGGCGCCAACCGCGAAGTGCTGGGTATCAACAATATCGAGCTGATTACCGACCGCTCCCTGGAGATCAACCTGCGGGAAATCACCCAGGTGAAAAAGGACTGGCCGGACCGCGCACTGATTGTGTCGTTGATGGTGCCGTGCGTCGAAGAGTCATGGAAAAACATTCTGCCCCTGGTAGAAGCCACCGGTTGCGATGGCATCGAACTGAACTTCGGCTGCCCCCACGGCATGCCGGAACGGGGCATGGGCGCGGCCGTGGGCCAGGTGCCAGAGTACGTGGAACAGGTGACACGCTGGTGCAAGACCTACTGTTCGCTGCCGGTGATCGTCAAGCTCACGCCCAACATCACCGATATTCGCGTGGCCGCCCGTGCCGCGTATCGCGGGGGCGCCGATGCGGTGTCGCTGATCAATACCATCAACTCCATCACCAGCGTCGACCTGGAACGCATGGTCGCCCTGCCGATCGTCGGTACCCAAAGCACCCACGGCGGCTACTGCGGCTCGGCGGTCAAGCCGATTGCCTTGAACATGGTCGCCGAAATTGCCCGTGATCCCCAGACCCAGGGCCTGCCGATCTGTGGGATCGGCGGCATCGGCAACTGGCGCGATGCCGCAGAATTCGTGGCCCTGGGCTGCGGTGCAGTGCAGGTGTGCACGGCGGCGATGCTGCATGGTTTTCGGATTGTCGACGAGATGAAGGATGGCTTGTCGCGTTGGATGGACAGCCAGGGCTACAGCAGCCTGCAGGATTTTTCCGGGCGCGCGGTGGGCAACACCACGGACTGGAAGTACCTGGACATCAACTACCAGGTCATCGCGAAGATTGACCAGGCCGCGTGCATCGGCTGCGGGCGTTGCCATATTGCCTGTGAAGACACCTCGCACCAGGCGATTGCCAGCCTCAAGCAGGCCGATGGCACCCACGTGTACCAAGTGATCGACGACGAATGCGTGGGCTGCAACCTGTGCCAGATCACCTGCCCGGTGGCGGATTGCATCGAGATGGTGCCGATGGACACTGGCAAGCCGTTTCTCAACTGGACCCAGGATCCGAGGAACCCCTGTCGGGAGGCGGTGTAACCGTTTAAATCGCTATCGCAGGCAAGCCAGCTTCCACATTTCAATGGTGTAGATCCAATCCAATGTGGGAGCTGGCTTGCCTGCGATGAGGCCCTCAACCTCTCCCCAAAGCTCAGGGCTCCAAGCCAATCCCCCGCAGAATCACACTGGTCACCGTCTGCACCGCCCGCTCGAACTGCATATCCGACAGCGCCTGATGGTCGTTGAGGATCATCACCTGGTGATCGAAGTCGGCATAGTGCTGGGTCGAGGCCCAGATCATATACAGCAGGCTCGACGGCTCCACCGCGAGGATGCGCTTGTCTTCCACCCATTGGCGGATCTTCGCTTCCTTCATCTTGGCCCAATCGTAGAGGCTCGCATCCAGCGCTTCGCCGAGGGTCGGCGCGCCGTGGATGATTTCATTGGCCCAGACTTTCGAACCATAGGGGCGGCTGCGCGAGTGCTGCATCTTCGCCCGGATGTAGCTGCTGAGCACCACCCGTGGATCATCGAACATTTCGAAGCACAGCGCGTCCTGCTTCCACACTTCCAGCAGGTCGAACAACACCGCGCTGTACAACTCGCTCTTGGTGCTGAAGTAGTAATGCAGGTTGGAGCGCGGCAGTTGCGCCTGTTCGGCAATGTCGGCCATGGCGGTGCTGCCATAGCCTTTTTCGGCGAAGACCTTTTCAGCGGCCAGCAGAATCTTTTCGACGTTGACCCGACGGATACCGATCTTGTGATTGCCCATAGGGGCTCCCTGACAACGACATGCCTGGAAGACTACCATCCGCTCTAGATCGGGGCGACAGCCTGAGTGGAAACTTCGTACACTGCCCGCTCCTCCCCTTGATAGGTAGTGCACGATGTTGATCAAGAACACGTTGATGGCGGTTGCCTTGCTGACCTCTCTGCTGGGCGCCCAGGCGGCCTTGGCCCACGCCCACCTGAAAAGCACCACGCCGGCGGCCGACAGCACCGTCACGGCCCCCGCCGACCTGCGCCTGGTGTTTTCCGAAGGCGTCGAAGCCACGTTCACCAAGGTGTCCCTGAGCAGGGACGGCACCGAAGTGGCGGTCAAGGGCCTGGAAACCCCGGACAAAGACAAGAAAACCCTGGTGGTGACCCCGGCCGCCCCGTTGGCTGCCGGCACCTACAAGGTCGAGTGGCACGCCATCTCGGTCGATACCCACAAGAGCGCAGGCAGCTACAGCTTCAAGGTCGGCCAATAACCCATGGCAACCCTGCTGGTGCTGTGCCGTTTCCTGCACTTTATGGCGGTGCTGCTGATGTTCGGGGCCAGTGTGTTCCGGCCCTTGCTCCTGGGCACCAAGCCCCAGCCGGCAGTGGACCGGCAACTGGCGCGCCTCACCGGGCCACTGGCCTGGCTGGCCCTGGGCAGCGGCGTGGCGTGGCTGCTGTTGATCAGTGCCAGCATGGCCGGCAGCGACTTGCTGGCGCTGGACCTTGCAACGGTGCAATTGGTGCTGGGCAAGACTTTTTTCGGCCAGGTCTGGAGCGTGCACCTGCTGTTGAATGGCCTGTTGGTGCTGAGCCTGCTGACACGTTGCAACCGCGCGCGCCTGCCCCTGACGACGCTGCTCCTGGCAACCCTGGCCCCCGTGGGCCATGGCGCCATGCTCAGTGGCCTTAGCGGCCAATTGCTGATCCTCAACCAGGCGGTGCACCTGCTCTGCGTCGGTGCGTGGCTCGGTGGGTTGCTGTTGTTGGTCCTGCTCCTGCGCCAAACGCAGCACACGCCCCTGGAAGAGATTCTGCAGCGCTTCAGTGGCGTCGGTTACGGGCTGGTGGCGGGTTTGCTGGTCACCGGGCTGATCAATATCCGCGTGCTCACCGGGCAATTCTGGCCTACCCCGCTGTTCAGCGGGTTTGCCTTGATCCTGTTGATCAAGGCGCTGCTGGTGGCGGGCATGCTCGGCCTGGCAGTGCTGAACCGGCTACGGACCCAGGATTGCCAGCAGCGACGTGGCCAATTGCAGGCCAGCGTGTTGCTGGAATGGCTGTTGGGCGCGGCGGCGGTGGCGGCCGTTTCCCTATTGGGCACCCTGCCACCGATGCTGTAGGAGCATCATCCAGTTCAAGGCGGACTGTTCTTCAAGCGCCCCGCCGTGTCGATACTCACCACCACCGACAGCCCCGGTCGCAGGCGTTCGCTTTGCTCCTGATCGGGGTCCACCGTGATCCGCACCGGCACGCGCTGGGCGATCTTGACGAAGTTGCCGGTGGCGTTATCGGCCTGCAACAGGCTGAACTCAGACCCCGTCGCCGGCGAAATACGCTGCACCGTGCCATGAAACTTGCGGTGGTCCAGGGCATCCACGGTAAACGTTACCGGCTGGCCCACCTGCACGTTGTCCATCTGGGTTTCTTTCATATTGGCGATCACCCACAACTGGTTCGGCACCAGTGCCATCAGCTGCGCGCCGGAGTTGACGTAGGCCCCCAGACGTACACCAATCTGCCCCAGTTGACCGTCCCGGGGGGCCAGGACGCGGGTGTTCGACAGGTCGATCCGCGCCAGCTCCACCGCCGCATCGGCACTGGCCACCGCCGCTTCCAGGGAGCCGCGATTGACGATTACCGTCTGCAGGTCCTGGCGGGCGATTTCCAGGCTGGCCTGGGCCTGGGCCACAGCGGCGATGGTTTGCGCGTTGGCGGCGCGGGTCACGTCCAGTTCGCGGCGCGACACCGAGCCGTCGCTGATCAGCTCTTCGTTGCGACGCAGGTCCGCAGTACTTTTACGCGCCTGGGCCTGACTGTCGGCCAGGGCGGCCTGGCGCAGCTTGATGGTCGCCTCGGCACTGTTGCGCTGTTGCACCACGTTGGCCAGGGCGGCCTGCTGCACCGCCAGTTGCGCCTGGGCCTGGTCCAGGCGTTGCTTGTAGATGCGGTCGTCGAGGCGTACCAGCAAATCCCCGGCCTTGACGTGCTGGAAGTCCTGCACCGGCACCTCGAACACATAACCGCCCAATTGTGGGCTGATGATCGTCACCTGGCCGCGTACCAGAGCGTTTTCGGTGGTTTCCACGGCGCTGCTGAACGGCGGCAATTGCCAGGCGTACAGCACAATCAACACGCCAACGATGGCAATCGCGGCAAAGCCCAGGGACGAGACGATGCGCACGCCCAGGGAGCGCGGCTCGGTGGCCGTCGCACCCGGTGGCGTGCTGCCCTCCGGGGTGGCGGCAATGGCATTGGTGGTCGTGGTGGTAGCCGTAGGTTCGCTCATGAAGGAAGTGCGCCGCTAGGTTGAACGGAAGGCGCTGCACTGGCGGCAGCTTTCTTGGTGGTGCTCATCAGCCACAGGCTGCGGGTAAAGATCCACAACATGGTGAGGATCGCGATGATCGCGATCAGCATAAACACGTCGTTATAAGCCATGACATTGGCCTCGCGGGTGGCCGCCGTGGCCAGGCTGCGGATGCCCATCAGGTTGCGCAGTTCCGGGTCGGCAATCACCGAGCCGTAGGCCGAGCCGCCGCTTTGTACACGGGCCGCGACCCGCGGATCCAGCAGGGTCAGGTGTTCGACAATCATGCTCGAATGGAATTTCTCCCGCACCACCTGGAAGGTGCCGAGCAACGCCGCGCCCATCAGCCCGCCGAGGTTCTGGCAGATCCCGAACAACACCGAGAAACTCACGAGGTTGCGCGGGTTGGCCAGCACATTGCGCATGCCCAGCACCATGGTCGGGCCGAGGAAGAAGGTACCGCCAAACCCCAGCAGAAACTGGCTCAGGTACATGTTCTGCGGCCGCGTCAGGTTGCTGGAGAAGCTGTCCATCACCGAGCCCGTGGCCATCAGCGCCAGGGAAATCACCAGGGGCATCAGCAAGTGTGCCGGGTTGATGGTCAACGCGCTGATCACCAGGCCACTGATCGCCCCCAACAGCATCACCAGGTACAGGGTGCGCATCTGCTCGCTGCTCATATTCAGCGCCTGCAAAAAGCCCACGGCGCCGGTGGATTGCTCCGACAGCACCATGCGGATCAGGATTACCGCCAGGGCCAGGCGAATCATCACCCCGCCGCCCAGCCAGCGGGTCATCAGCAGCGGGTTGGCACGGTTATGTTCGATGGCCAGCCCGGCCATGATCAGCACCAGGGAACAGGCCGAGGCCACGCCGATCCACGGGGCTTCCAGCCACCAGTCGATGCGCCCCAGGGACAGTACCGCGCAGAGCAATGCCACGCCCGAGGCGAGCAAAGCAAAGGTCAGGAAGTCGAGCTTTTCAAAGGTCTTGAAGCGATCGCCCGGCGGCAACTTGAGCAGGAACACACAGCCCAGGCAAGTCAGCGCCATGCCCAGCTCAAACAGATACAGGCCGCGCCACTCGGCAATCTGCAGCAAGTCTTCGGAAAACAGCCGCGCCATCGGCAACGCCAGTTGCGCGGTACCCAGGCCCAGCACCAGAGCCTTGAGCCGCCACTTCGCCGGGAACGCCTGGACCATGTAGTACAACCCCAGGGAACTGAGGGCCGCGCCCACCATGCCGTGGGCGGCACGCACGGCGATTGCCGAACTGAGGTCATTGACGAACAGATGGCCAAAGGTGACCAGGGCGTAGAGCACCAGGAACACCTCGGTAAACGCGCGCAAGCCGAACTGCTGGCGGAACTTCACCAGCAGCAGGTTCATGGACACGTTGGTCATCACATAGGCGGCGGGTAGCCAGGCCATTTCGGCGGTGGTCGCGCCCAATGCCCCTTGCAGATACGGCAGATTGGCGATCACCAGCGCATTGCCCAGGCCGCCGGTGATTGCCACCAGCACCCCAACCAGGGCAAAAGCCCAGCGTTTGAGCGTGGGGTGATGGGGCGTCGACGGCGACCCCGGCAAGCTCGGACGCTCGTGGGGTTGCCAGGTGTGCGGGGTGTATTTATCCATTCGTGACCTTGATGACCGACGCACGAGGCCGGTAAAACCCTGACTCAGAGCTTAGTAGACCTGAGCGGGGTTCATCTTGTCATCTTTGTGGGAGCTGGCCTGCTCCCACATTTGATTTGTGATGTGGCGCAAATATGTGCCCAGCCGACCCCCCCCCTGTGAGAGTCAGCTCCCACAGGAGGTTTTAGATCCAGCCCAGCCAGCTCCAGTAGGTGGCGGCAAACACCAGCATCAGCAGATAGCCAATCACCGTGACCAGCAAGCCCACCTTGGCAAACTGCCGCGCGGTGAAGGTGCCGGTGCCCAGGCACACCATGTTCTGCGGGGCGTTGATCGGCAGGATAAAACCGTAGCTGACCACAAACCCGAGCAACATGGTCATGCCCAGCCGGCTGAAGTCTCCCGGCAGGGTTTGCAGTACGGCAATCAGGATCGGCAACAACGCCGAGGTCAGCGCGGTGGCGCTGGCAAAACCCAGGTGAATCACAATCAGGAATGCGCCGAGGATCGCAAACACCCCCAGCGGCCCCAGTTGATCCAGGCCGGTATGCCCCACCACCTGCGCGCCCAGCCATTGCCCGGCCTGGGTGGTGAGCAACGCGGTACCCAGGCTGATGCCCACACCGAACACAATCACCGTGCCCCAGGGGATACGCGACTGCACGTCCTTCCAGGTCATCACGCCGATCCCCGGCAGCAGCAGGAACACCAGGCCGGCGTAGGTGGTGGAGGTGGTATCGAAGCTGTGCAGGCGCCCTTCCGTGGCCCAGGCCAGCAGCAGCAATACCGAAACGGTCAGCAAGCGCTTCTGCGGCCCGGTCATCGGGCCGATCTCCACCAGGGACTGCGCCACCGCTTCCTTGCCACCGGGAATGCTATTGCTTTCCGGGGGCAGCAACTTGAGCACCAGAAACAGCAGTACCGCCGACATGATCAGCGCCCACGGCGCCCCGGCGATCAACCAGTCGATCCACGACACGCGCTGGCCGAGCATCTTGTCCATAAAACCGACCGTCAGCAGGTTCTGCGCGGCGGCGGTCTGGATCCCGACGTTCCAGATACTGGTGCCCTGGGCGACGACGATCATGATTCCGGCGGCGATATTCGAGCGTTTGTCCACGCCAAACGCGGCAATCACCCCCATCATGATCGGCACCACGCAGGCGCTGCGGGCGGTGGCGCTGGGCACCACCAGGCTGAGCAGGATGGTCACCGCAATCGCGCCCACCAGGATCCCGCGAGTGCTGGTGCCGACCCGAGTCAGAGTCACCAGGGCGATACGCCGGTCGAGGCCGGTGTGGGTCATGGCGGCGGCGATAAACAACGCACCGGCCACCAGGGCCAGGGCCGGATTGGCAAACCCGGTGAGCGCCATGCTGATAGCGGGGCTGGAACCGATCAGGTGCGTCGGGTCCTGCAAGGACGGTGCAGTGCCCAACAGAAAGGCCATCAACGAGGTGATCATGATCGCACTGGCTTCGTAGGACACCGCTTCGGTGATCCACACCACCACGGCAAACGCGAGGATCGCCAGCATCCGCTGGCCGGCCACCGGCAAATCGGCGGGCAGCGGCAACAGCAGCACGCCGACCATCACCAGTACGGCAATCACCAGGCCCATGGGCAACTTGAATGATGCAGCGGTTGTTGCGGGGCCGTTCATGGGGTTCTCCGTCAGCCTTCAAATCAGGCCGACAGCATGAGGCAAAGCACCGCACGCCGTGTTGACGGGTATCAACGTGCCAGGCCAACACGTGAGCCCAGCCCCCTCCTATCGGCCAGCCGGCCGCAGCAGAGCATCGACCTGCTCAGCCACGCTTAGCAAAAGGCTGTCGTTTCTAAATCCTCCGATTACTTGCAGCCCTACCGGCAGCTCTGCGGCCTTGCGCACAAGAGGAATATTCACTTGCGGCAATCCAAATGCCATCCAGAACTTGATGAAATCCGACGGCCCAGTGGCGCCAAGGCCCAACGGGGCGACGATGCCGCAGCTCGCCCCCAGGACGGCGTCAAACGGGCTGAATATCTCCTCCAGCACCGGCGCCAACTGTGCCAGACGCCTCTTCGCCGCTGACTCTTGCTCCCAACTGGTCCGCTCGGCGCGGGCGAACATATCGAGGATTTCCATGCTCATCTTGTCCGGGTGCCGATTGAACTCAGCGGCCAATGAGCGGGCACCCTCACAATCGTTTATCAGCAGATGGTCATCAAACACCCTGGCAAACGCCTCGGGCAACACCACCTCGCTCACTCGGTGCCCTGCCGCACGCAGCGTATCCATAGCGGCCTCCAGTGCCGGGGCCACGTCCTTGTCCACCTGATCCCAGCGCGCCGTACGGCAAAAACCCAACGACCGTAGCGGGCTTTCCGCGGGGCGCGCCGGGAACCCCGGGATCAGGACTTGCGCAATCAGGCTCAAGTCACGCACCGAACGCCCAAACCAGCCGGCCGTGTCGAAACTCGGCGCCAGTGGCTTGACCCCCTCAAGCGAGACCAACCCATAGCTGGGTTTGAAGGCGTGCACCCCACAGTAAGCGGCAGGTTTGATCAATGATCCGGCCGTCTGCGTACCCAGGGCGATGGGAAAGAATCCAGCCGCCAGCCCCGCCGCCGAGCCCGCACTCGAACTCCCAGGCGTGCGTCGGGGGTCCTGGGGATTGCGCGTCGGCCCGGTGTGCATATAGGCGAATTCGGTGGTATGGGTCTTGCCCATAATCAGCGCCCCCGCCTGGCGCAGCAGCGAGACAACCTGTGCGTCACGGGACGGGCGGTTGTCCTCATAGATCGGCGAGTAAAAACCGGTGGGATGATCCACGGTGTCGTAGTTATCTTTGACCCCCACCGGAATACCTGCCAACAGACCTCGCGCACGCGTCCCGGTCAATTGCCTCGCTTGAGCACGTACCGCGTCGGGGTCGAACGAAACAAAGGCCTGTACTGTCGACTCCTGGGCCTCGGCACACCCAAGGAAGTGTGCGGCGACTGTCTCTTCGCTCACCTCACCCGCACAGACCCGCTGTGCCAGGGCGGAGGCATCCAAATGATCAAAACGGTACATGGCATTCCTCTGTTACAGGCCTGTCTGCCCAAGGGCTCAATGCAAAAGCTGCGGGTTGTCGAAGAAGTCATTGGGCGCCGAGGTCGGCTCGTCGAACAGCATGATTTTCCGCTTCATGCACAGGGCACGGGTAATCGCCACGCGCTGTTGCTGACAGCCCGACAATTGCCCGGCACCTTGTGGGCCTGCTCCGGGATGCGCACGCGCTCCAGGTTCCGTCGCAGCCATTGAGCAACTTGACGAGTTCACGTCCTACCGTTGGCTGGCGCGCCCAAAAGACTTAAATCAACTTAACGTCGTTTGCGTAACATGCGTTAAACAGCGAACGCCGATTGCAAATCACAGAAGCCTTTTATCTCGATGGGATTACCGGCCGGATCCAGGAAGAACAGGGTTGCCTGCTCGCCCGGTCCGCCGGCAAAGCGCAGATAAGGGGCGAGGACAAACTTCACCCCGCCCGCGATCAAACGGTCCTTTAACACCAGCCAGTCCGGCATCTCCAGCAACACCCCCAGATGAGGCATCGGTACCAGATGGTCGCCGACCCTGCCGGTATCAGTGACGGCAAAGGGCTCACCCAGATGCAGGGATAATTGATGCCCGAAGAAATTCACGTCCATCCATGTATCCGTGCTGCGCCCCTGTGCGCAACCCAGCAAGTCACAGTAGAACTGACGTGAAACTTCCAAATCGCGAACATGGTAGGCCAGATGAAAAATCGACTGCATGGAGCGCTCCTTAAATCACCATCTATTTAAATGACAGTGGAATAAGGCAAAGTTTGTGCTGCTTTTACAGAAACACACAGCATGTAATTTTTATTCAGAGCGAAAGAATTTTTAACGATAGCCCCGTACAAGAGCAGGGAGTATTGCCCTACCCCAGTAACTGGCTCAACACCGCCCTCAACTTACCTGGCTTGACCGGTTTGTTCAGCAACGGTGCTTCCAGGCGGCGCAGGGCGCGGCGGCACTGGTCGGTGCGGTCCGCCGTGATAATCACGGCGGGAATGTTCTGGGCGAAATGCTCGCGCAACTGCTTGACCACCGCACACCCCACCACCCCATGGTCGAGGTGATAGTCAGCCAGGATCAGCTCCGGCGCCCGGCCCTGCAACGCCAGCAAGGCACCGGCCTGGTCGGTGGCGGTCACCACCTCGCAGCCCCACTGCCCGAGCAGCGCGCGCATGCTTTCAAGGATGCTCAGCTCGTTATCGATCACCAGCAGGCGGCGCCCGGGCAACGGATTACCAGTGCTCGGCTGTGTCGGCAACTGACTGATGGCCAGGGGTACCTCGGCACTCAACGGCACCTCGATGCTGAACATCGAGCCGCGCCCCGGCCATGAGCGTACTGCCACCGGGTAACCCAGAATCAGCGCGATACGCTCGACAATCGCCAGGCCCAACCCAACGCCCTTGCGATCCGCGGCGCGGCCGACATCGAGTTGGTTGAACTCCAGAAAGATCGAGCTCAACCGGTCCGCCGCAATTCCGCGCCCGGTGTCCCAGACCTCCAGGCGCAGGCGATCACCGCGCCGCCGCGCGCCCAACAGGATGCAACCTTCATCGGTGTAGCGGCAGGCATTGCTGAGGAAGTTGCGCAAAATACGCGTCATCAGGCGCAAGTCCGTGCGGATCGCGTAGCCGGCAGTGCGCGCCCGCAGCTTGAGGCCCGCCGCCTGGGCCACCGAATGGAACTCCGACACCAGCGGCGCAAACAGCTCATCCAGGCGGTACAGCGCCACGTCCGGCTTGACCGCCGCCTGGTCCAGGCGCGAGATATCCAGCAAGTCGGTCAGCAGGTCCTCGGCCCCTTCCAGGGCCTGATGGGTGCGCTCCACCAGCACTTTCTCGACACTGGGCAGGTTGCGTTCACGCAGGGTAGAGATCAGCAGCCGCGCCGCGTTGAGCGGTTGCAGCAGGTCATGGCTGGCAGCGGCCAGGTACTTGTCCTTGCTGCGATTGGCGGCCTGGGCGGCGTCACGGGCGTCGCGCAGGTCTTGTTCAGTCTGTTCGCGCCGGGCGATCTGCTGTTGCAGGTTGTGGTTGGCTTCGAGCAGCTCATCGGTGCGCGCCGCCACCCGTTGTTCCAGCTCATCGTTGAGGCGGATATAGCGTTTGCGCTCGGCTTCCAGTTCATCCAGCCGCGCCGTCAGCTCCGGGTAGTGGCTCTTGCGCGCCGAGTGATCGCCCAGCCCCAGCAGCCCGGCCAGAGCCCGCTGCTGGTCGTCAGAGAGCTTCGCCATAGACGACCTCGACGTCACGCTGGCTCGACTCACGCGGGTTGGTCAGGATGCACGGGTCGTGCATGGCGTGTTGCGACAAAAACGGAATATCTGCCACCCGCACCCCGTGCAGGCCGAGGGTTTCATGGAAGCCGATGGCGTGCTTGAGGGCAATCAGGTGCTCCACCAGCCGCCCGCAGATCTGCCGGTGGTTGAGGCCCCGGCAGTCGATGCCGAAGGTCTCGGCAATCACCTTGAACCGTTCCGGCGCCGAGTTGTAGTTGAACGCCACCACATGCTCCACCAGCACCGCGTTGCACAGGCCATGGGGCAAGTCGAGAAAGCCGCCCAGGCTGTGGGACATGGCATGCACCGCGCCGAGGATCGCATTGGAAAACGCCAGGCCGGCCTGCATGCTGCCGAGCATGATTTTCTCGCGCAGGGCGATATCGCCGGGGTTGGCGATCATCTGCACCAGGTTGCCATTGATCAGGCGCATGGCTTCCAGCGCATGGGGGTCGGTCAGTGGGCCGTGGCCGGTGGACACAAAGGCTTCGATGGCATGCACCAGCGCGTCGATCCCGGTACAGGCCGAGAGGAACGGGTCCATGCTGGCGGTGGTTTCCGGGTCGATCAGCGACACATCCGGCACCACTGCCTTACTGACGATGGAAAACTTCATGCGTTCCTGCTGATTGGAAATGATCACGAACTGCGACACGTCGGCCGAGGTGCCGGCGGTGGTCGGGATCAGGATCAGCGGCGGGCTGGGCACGCGGATGGTGTCCACCCCTTCGAACTCAAGAATGCTGCGCCCATGGGCGACCACAATACCGATGGCCTTGCCGCAATCCATCGGGCTGCCGCCGCCGACGGCGACGATCACATCGCAATGGTTCTCGCGGTAGACCTCGGCGCCCTGCATCACTTCTTCGACACGCGGGTTGGGTGACACCGCGGTGTACAGGCAGTACTCGATCCCCAGGGACTGCAGGCTGGCCTCGACATCCGCGACCCAACCGGCAGCGACCACACCCGGGTCGCTGACCACCAGGACCTTGCGCGCACCGAAAGTCTTGGCGTAATTGCCGACACTGTGCCGGGAACCGGCGCCGAAGATGATTTCTGGGGAGACGAATTTACGCAATTGGCTGAGGCTATGGCTCATTGGAAAGCCTGTTTTTATTGTTTTGGAAGATACGGGCCACACTAACGCATCCGCTGGCGAATGCAATCAGACCAATGGGCTAGCCCTTATCCCTGCAGGAGCCGGCAGGCCGGCTCCTGGGATGGTTTCAGCGGTTGGCGAAATACATGGTCACTTCAAAGCCGATACGCAGGTCGGTGTAGGCGGGTTTGGTCCACATGGGAGCGTTCCTCTTGTTATACCGGGAGAGTCCGGTACAGGCATTAATACATGGGTGGGCTGGCGGGCGAATGCTACTTTCGAACGAACCGGTCGCAGTCGTTAGTCTCGGATGTACATGGATCAAACTGTGGGAGTTGGCTTGCCTGCGATGGCCATGGGTAGCTACACATCACTTCGGTCTGTGTACATATCCATTGCTGCGGTAACGGCGGCTATTGGTTCCGCTCTTACAGCGGGTCACTTTTGGAAAAGAGCGGTACGTGTCAAGGTACCTGTCGCCTTAGTACTGCTGCGGCTAACCCATTGCGCCCTTAACTTCAGGGCGTTCTGGGTTCAAATACACCGCATCTGCCAACTTCCAGTTGCGTGTCCTGGTACTCCAGCGGCTCGGATTAGCTTCTCTGGCATCTTCATATAGCGCCACTCGGGCTTGTAATAGAGCTGTCGCCTTGCCTTCGTGGCGCTCGTTCGGCGTCACGTATTTCAAGGCGCTGTGACGATGATCTTCGTTGTACCACTCGATAAATTTTTGTACCCAAAGTCTTGCTTCTGTGAGGGTATCAAACGGCTGGTCCGGCCAGAGTGGGCAGTACTTTGCGGTACGAAAAAGTGCTTCGGCGTATGCATTGTCGTTGCTCACGCGCGGTCGGCTAAATGACGGCTCTACGCCTAGCGAAACCATGCTTTCACGCAGCAAAGAGCCTCTCATAACGTGACCATTATCCGAGTGCAGCACCAATGGACGACCGGCCGTGTGTTCGCGTAAGCAGCCCTTTTCGAGCAGTTCGCACGCATGCTCAGCGCACTCCACCTCATGCACCTCATTGGCGACCAATTTACGGCTGTAGATGTCCTTGACCATGTACCAGTAGAAAAAACGGCCCTTGACGGTGCTGGGTAACCAGGTGATATCCCAGCACCACACTTGATTGGGGCCGTCAGCACAATGCGTTGTCAGCGCCCTGCGTTTCGGAGCTTTGGCACGACCACGGCGCACGTTTTGATTAGCCGCTTTTAACACGCGATAAAACGTCGACTCCGAAGCCAGATAGATACCCTCATCCGCCAGCTTAGGAACGATTTGGTGCGGTGTGAGGCTGGCGTAGCCAGCCTGACTGGCCGCATCAAGCACCGCTTGGCGCTCCGCTTCGCTGAGTTTGTTTGACGGCGCTGCCCGCTGAGCCAGCAGGCGCTTGTCGCAGGCGGCGTATCGCCAACGTTGAACCGTGCGCAGGCTCAGTCCCAGCTCGTTGCACGCCCGATATCGACGAGCCCCACCGAGCACCGCCTCGGCAATCAACTGCATGGCTTGCGTACGATCAGAGGCGCTGATCAGTCTTCCTTGTCCTTGCCCCAGATCGCATTGGCTTTTTTTCTGAGTTCCAGCAAAGCCTCCGCCTCAGCACGTCCAGCATCGGATTGGATCAACTGACGTTCCAGCTCTTTGATTCGTCGTTGTTCGGCAGTTTTCTCTGCGCTGGGCTTCAGGTCAGCCAGGGTATTGGCGTTTTGACAGGCTTCGCGCCACTGCTGGATTTGCTCCGGATAAACGCCCTTGATTCGGCAGTATTGGGAGATTTCCACCTCGCTCAACGGAGCGGTTTCCATGACAGCATTGAATTTATCGGCGCTGGACCATTGATCACTGGTTTTGCCGTTTCCCGGCACGATCAAACCTTTATCTCTAGCCATTTGTCTCCAGTTACGCAGTGACTGTGGCGTGAGGTTGAGCGCAACGGCAAGGTCTGCCACTGAGCGATTGAGGGGCGGCATCATTTGCAGAACGGCCCAGTCTTTGAATTCGTCGTCATAACGCTTGGACATTGCTACACACCTTCGCCCTCTTGAATAATTGAGTCAATCAACAAGCGCGACAGGTAGCCTGACACGGAGGGAGAGCCCCAAAAGTAACCAAAAGGGCTCTTGCCCCACCACTCGGTGCCTCGCCTAGGCTCGGCATGCCCGCAGTCAGGCATTGCTCCGTGGGCCCGCCGCGATCGGCCATCCATGGCCGTGTCGCGGCTAACCCGGCATCCATGCCGGGGTGCCCACTGCGCAATACCTGCCTGCGGCCAGCGTGGTTTAACGGGGCGCCTAAGATCAAAAGCCAGATCAAAAGCAGAGCAACAGCAACAGCAAAGCCGGGGTGCGAAGCTGCATTCCCCTGTGGGAGCTGGCTTGCCTGCGATGGCGGCGGGTCGGCCAGTACATTTATCGACTGATACACCACCATCGCAGCGATGCGGCGATCCGACAAGCCAGCTCCCACACTTGATTGCATTTCAAGCAGGGCGGCTGATGTCTACCCATCAAAGGGTGGAAGCTGGCAGTTCAATCAGGCGATCAGAAGAACCCCAGCGGGTTGATGTCGTAGCTCACCAGCAGGTTCTTGGTCTGCTGGTAATGATCGAGCATCATCTTGTGGTTCTCACGCCCTACCCCGGACTTTTTGTAGCCACCAAACGCAGCATGCGCCGGGTACAGGTGATAGCAGTTGGTCCACACACGCCCGGCCTTGATCGCCCGGCCCATGCGGTAGGCGCGGTTGATATCGCGGGTCCACAGCCCGGCACCCAGGCCGAATTCGCTGTCGTTGGCAATCGCCAGGGCTTCGGCTTCGTCCTTGAAGGTGGTCACGCCCACCACCGGGCCGAAGATTTCTTCCTGGAACACGCGCATTTTGTTGTGGCCCTTGAGCAGAGTCGGCTGGATGTAATAGCCGCTGGACAGGTCTCCCGCCAGGTGTTCGGCGGCGCCACCGGCCAGCAGTTCGGCGCCCTCTTCCTGGGCGATGGTCAGGTACGAGAGGATCTTGTCGTACTGCTGCTCGGACGCCTGGGCGCCGACCATGGTCTCGGTGTCCAGCGGGTTGCCGCGCTTGATCTTGACGATCTTCTTCATGACCTCGGCCATGAACGGCTCGTAGATCGACTCCTGCACCAGCGCCCGCGACGGGCAGGTGCACACTTCGCCCTGGTTGAAGAACGCCAGCACCAGGCCCTCGGCGGCTTTCTCGATGAAGGCCGGCTCCGCCTGCATGATGTCTTCAAAGAAGATATTCGGCGACTTGCCGCCCAGTTCGACGGTGGACGGAATAATGTTCTCGGCCGCCGCGTGCATGATGTGCGCGCCCACCGGGGTGGAGCCGGTGAAAGCGATCTTGGCGATGCGCTTGCTGGTGGCCAGGGCCTCACCGGCTTCGCGGCCAAAACCCTGGACGATGTTCAACACGCCGGCCGGCAAAAGGTCGGCGATCAGTTCGGCAAACACCATGATCGACAGCGGCGTCTGCTCGGCCGGCTTGAGCACGATGCAGTTGCCGGCGGCCAGGGCCGGGGCGAGTTTCCAGGCGGCCATCAGCAACGGAAAGTTCCACGGGATGATCTGCCCGACCACGCCCAGGGGCTCATGGAAATGATAGGCCGCGGTCAGTTCGTTGATCTCGGCGGCGCCGCCTTCCTGGGCGCGGATGCAGCCGGCGAAGTAACGGAAGTGGTCGGCGGCCAATGGCACGTCGGCATTCAGGGTCTCGCGCACGGCCTTGCCATTGTCCCAGGTCTCGGTCACGGCCAACACTTCCAGGTGCTGCTCGATGCGGTCGGCAATTTTCAGCAGCACCAGGGCGCGGTCCTGGGCCGAGGTCTTGCCCCAGGCGTCGGCGGCAGCATGCGCAGCGTCCAGGGCCTTGTCGATATCGGCGGCGCTGGAGCGCGGGAATTCGGCAATCACCTCGCCAGTCACTGGCGAGGTGTTGGTGAAGTATTCACCGTTGACCGGGGCCACAAACTCGCCACCGATAAAGTTACCGTAGCGCGGCTTGAAGGTGACGATGGCGCCGGGGGTGCCAGGTTGTGCGTAGATCATGATGAGGCCTCTTTCGGGGGATGTTGTTATTGATCTATCCGTTGCATCTGAGCGCGTTCATAGCGGGGATACAGGTGGCTGACACTGCGGATCAGTTCGTAGCGGCTCAGGCTGATGGCCGCAAAACGTTCGGGAATGGGGCTGCGGATCATCTCGCCCATGGCACTGCCGTTGGCAGCACCGGTGGCCATGAGTTGGTCGAGCCAGCCCAGGTAATCACGCATTTGTGCGAAGGGTTGGGCATCGCTGGCCACCGGGCCATGGCCGGGCACAATCAGCTTCCAGGGCAGGCCTTGCAGGGTGGCGATATCCGCCAGCCATACCGCCAGGCCCGGGGTGTTGGGGGTGGTCAGGGCGCGCTGGTAAAACACCAGGTCGCCGGCAAACAGCACGCCGGTGGTTTCGTCGAAAATCGCCAGGTCGGCGCCGGTATGGCCGCTCAGGCTCAACAATCGCAAAGCGTGGCCGCCGACGGTCTGCACTCCGGGGCTCAACGTCTGGCTGGGCAGCAGCACTTCGGTGCCGCGCATCCAGTCGCCGACCATGCGGTACATGTTTTCCGCCATGCCATCGCCCTGTTCGCGCAGCAGCGTGGTGGTGCCTGCCAGCGCAGCGATCGGCACATCCTTGAACGCCTGGTTGCCCAGCACATGGTCGGGGTGATGATGGGTCAACAAGACCTGGATCACCGGCTTGTCGGTGACCGTGGCAATCGCCTGGCGCAATGCTTCGCCGTAACGCCGGGACGGCCCGGTGTCGATCACCACCACCCCGGCCTGGGTCACGATAAACCCGGTATTGACGATGTTGCCGCCGTTGGCCCTGGCGAAATTATCCGTGCTGCCTTCCAGCAGCCAGGTGTCGGCGGCGATCTGCCGGGGCTTGAGGGCGTAGTCGAGGTCGGCCAGCGCGGGCAGGCCCAGGCCAAGTAACAGCAGTAATAGCCACTTCATGGGATGGCCCCGGCGAATTCACTACCGCTGGTATCGCGCAACAGCAGGCGCACCGGCCCGGCGCCTTGCAGGTCAAACGCCAGGTCGGGGTTCTCGCTGACCGCCGCGAACAGCTCCAGGCGCGCCAACACCCGGTCCTGGGCGTCGCGCAGTTCGGCGTGGTTGATGTAGAACTCAGGGATGCCGCTGACCATGCCATTGTCCATCGGGTGTGCTATCTGCAGGCGCAGCCGGCTGAAATCCTCGCGGGGGTAACGACCGCCCAACACTTCCCCCAGGTGTTCTTCCCAGCCCGGCTGGCTGCGCACCACGCTGGGCGCGGTACAGCCGCCGCCGGCGGCGTCGATCAGGGTCGACCCCACATGCCAAAGGCCATCCTTGGTCAACACGGCGGCGCGCAACGGCGTGGCCTGCTCGATCCGGACGCGGATCGCCAGCCACGGCAACACGCCCTCGCCCGGCTGGAAGTCGACGATTTTCGGCAGTGGATTGAGTTCGGCCCAGGCGATGATTTTCACCACCTCGCCCTTGAAGGCGCGGGCGTCGATTTCCAGGGGCACCTGCCGCGCATCTTCGGCAAATGGCGGCGCCAGCAGCTTGACCCGTTCATCAAAGACAAACGGCGCATTGCCGAGGAACTGCTGGTGGAAATAGCTCCACATCACCGATGGCACCGGGTCTTTGCCGGGGTCCATCCCGTAGGCGGCCACTGGCAACCAGCAAGCCAACAGCCAACGTGCGCGCCAGCCCATGGCTTACTCCTCGACGTGCACGCTATCAAGATAAGTGCGTACCGCCCACAAGGCTTCCTGGCTCAAGTAGTCGGCCATTTTCGGCATGTACACCCGACCATCGCGCACGGCGCCATGGCGCACCCGTTCGACGAACCATTCGTCCCCGGCATCGCCCTCATCGAGCATGCGCAGGTCGGGGGCGATCCCGCCGGACTTGGCTTCCAGACCGTGGCACGCGGCGCAGTTCTGGTTATAGGCCGAGGCCCCCACTTCGACGGCCTTGGCGTGTTCCGGCGACTGGCGATACGGGTTCACCGCCGCCCAGCCATCGGCATCCAGCGGTACGCCGGCGTCCTTGATCGGGGTCAGGCCTTGGGTTTCCACGGCAGTTGGCGTCACGTTGCCGTGAGCCCAGACGGAGCCTGCACCGATCACCCCGGCCAACAGGCCGGCAACCAGCAAGGCGTTGCGTTTTGTTGTCATTATTGTCCCCTCAGGATTGCACGCAAAACCTCTCTACAGAGGCTATGGCAACCATCATAGGAACGCCTCGCCAGGGCCCGTATGCTGCTTTGGTGGCCGGGCTCTACTCCCTTCGTAGTAAGGCTTGCGGGCCCCTGCTAAATCAGATGCGGTTCGGGAAATTGTCCCGGCCACACCGGGATATTTTCCGTATCCGCGGGCACCGTCCAGCCAGCAACCTGTGCAGGCCAAAACCTCCACTGGGAACTGCAACCATGACAATAAGATCGCTACCCGCCCTCTCGCCGCTGAGCCTTGCCGTGCAGGCTTTCCTGCTGGTCGGCAGCCTGTCCTTGAGTGCGGCGAGCTTCGCCGCTGCCGAACCTGCAAAGCAGACGCGCAACGTCACCTGGGAAGACATTGCCAACGACCACCTGACCACCAAGGACGTGCTGCAATACGGCATGGGCACCAACGCCCAGCGCTGGAGCCCCCTGGCCCAGGTCAACGACAAGAACGTGTTCAAGCTCACCCCGGCCTGGTCGTACTCGTTCGGTGACGAGAAGCAGCGCGGCCAGGAGTCCCAGGCCATCGTCAACGACGGCGTGGTGTATGTCACCGGCTCCTACTCCCGGGTGTTCGCCCTCGACGCCAAGACCGGCAAGCGCCTGTGGACCTACAACCACCGCCTGCCCGACAACATTCGCCCGTGCTGTGACGTGGTCAACCGCGGGGCGGCGATTTTTGGCGACAAGATCTACTTCGGCACCCTCGATGCGCGCCTGATCGCCCTCGATAAAAACACCGGCAAAGTGGTGTGGAACAAGAAATTCGGCGACCACGCCGCCGGCTACACCATGACCGGCGCCCCGGTGCTGATCAAAGACAAGGTCACCGGCAAGGTCCTGCTGATCCACGGCAGCTCCGGCGATGAATTCGGCGTGGTCGGCCAGTTGTTTGCCCGCGACCCGGACACCGGCGAAGAAGTGTGGATGCGCCCGTTCGTCGAAGGCCACATGGGCCGCCTGAATGGCAAGGACAGCACCACCACCGGCGATGTGAAAGCACCGTCCTGGCCAGATGATCCGACCACCGAAACCGGCAAGGTCGAAGCCTGGAGCCACGGCGGCGGTGCCCCTTGGCAGAGCGCCAGTTTCGATGCCGAGACCAACACCATCATCGTCGGCGCCGGCAACCCCGGCCCGTGGAACACCTGGGCGCGTACTTCCAAGGATGGCAACCCTCACGACTTCGACAGCCTCTATACCTCAGGCCAAGTGGGTGTCGACCCAAGCACCGGCGAAGTGAAGTGGTTCTACCAGCACACGCCAAACGATGCCTGGGACTTCTCCGGCAACAACGAGCTGGTACTGTTCGACTACAAGGACAAGGACGGCAAAGTGGTCAAGGCCACCGGCCACGCTGACCGCAACGGCTTCTTCTACGTGGTGGACCGTAACAACGGCAAGCTGCAGAACGCCTTCCCGTTCGTCGACAACATCACCTGGGCCAGTCATATCGACCTGAAGACCGGCCGCCCCGTGGAAAACGAAGGCCAGCGTCCGGCCAAGCCGCTGCCGGGTGAAACCAAGGGCAAGCCGGTGGAAGTCTCGCCGCCGTTCCTCGGTGGCAAGAACTGGAACCCCATGGCCTACAGCCAGGACACCGGCCTGTTCTACATCCCCGGCAACCAGTGGAAAGAGGAATACTGGACCGAAGAGGTCAACTACAAGAAGGGTTCGGCGTACCTGGGCATGGGCTTCCGTATCAAGCGCATGTATGACGACCACGTCGGCACCCTGCGCGCGATGAACCCGACCACCGGCAAGGTGGTGTGGGAGCACAAGGAGGCCCTGCCATTGTGGGCCGGCGTGCTGGCGACCAAGGGCAACCTGGTGTTCACCGGCACCGGCGACGGTTTCTTCAAAGCCTTCGACGCAAAAACCGGCAAGGAGCTGTGGAAGTTCCAGACCGGCAGCGGCATCGTCTCCCCACCGATCACCTGGGAACAGGATGGCGAGCAATACATCGGCGTGACCGTTGGCTACGGCGGCGCGGTGCCGTTGTGGGGCGGCGACATGGCCGAGCTGACCAAACCGGTGGCACAGGGCGGGTCGTTCTGGGTGTTCAAAATCCCGAGTTGGGATAACAAAACCGCGCAAAAATAACCCCCCGTTGATGATCGTTCCCACGCTCTGCGTGGGAATGCCTCCCAGGGCGCACCGCGCCCCAACGGTCACCACGAGGTCCCTGCCATGAACTACCTGCCCCTGCTACTCCTGCTTTCCCTCCCTCTGGCCTACGCCGACGACGGCGACGATCAACCCCTGGTCATCAACGGCTGCACCCTCGCCCCCCACAGCCAATGCCCCGGCGCCAACCTCAAGGGCGCCAACCTGCGCAACCAGGACTTGAGCAAAATGAACCTGGCCGGGGCCGATCTGCGCGAGGCCGACCTGCGCCACGCGAACCTCGACCTGGCCAACCTGGAAAAAGCCCAACTGCAAGGCGCCAACCTGACCCGCGCCAGCCTGCAGCAAGCCAACCTGCGCCTGGCAGATTTCAGCGGGGCCACTTTGATGGCCGTGCAAGGCTGGGGCATGTTTGCCCAGGGCGCGCAATTTGAAAACGCCAACCTCAGCGCGGCTTACCTGCAATTTGCGCGGTTGTCGGGGGCCAAGCTGCACAAGGCCAACCTGCGTGCAGCAGACCTGGAAATGACTTGGATGAGCAAAGCCGACCTGCAAGGTGCGGACCTGAGCGACGCCAACCTGCAAGAGGCCAAGTTCGGTGAAAGCAACCTGGAACAGGCCACCCTCACCGGCAGCCGCCAGCACTATGCAAACTTCCAGGACGCGAATATGGAGGGCTGCAAGGACTGCCCCACCACCTGGGACCGTTAACTTTTGCAGGAGCGGGCTTGCCGGCTCCCGCAGAGGAGCGACTTATCCCGCCGCCCGCACCACGCCCATATCAATCCCCACATGCACCAGCTCCGCATGGGAGCTGACCTGCAATTTGCTCTTGAGCAAGGTCAGGTGATTGGACACGGTCTTGCTGCTGATACTCAGTTGATCGGCAATGGCCCGGGTGGGTGTGCCTTTGGCCAGCATCAGGAAAATTTCCAGCTCACGGGCCGTCATGCCCTGCAGGCGATGATCGACCGGGTGGTAGGCCAGCTCGGTGGCCAGGGCCTGTTCGATATAGGTGTGGCCGTCGAGAATGCGCTGCACCGCTTCATTCATCACCGCAGGCGTCGCGCCCTTGGTGATATAGCCCGACGCACCGGCCTCCAGGGCCTGGCGTACCAGGGGCAGCTCCTGATGCTGGCTGAAAAACAGCACGCGCAATTGCGGCAGGCGCTGGCGCAGGCGGCGGGTGGTCTCCAGGCCACTGATGCCCGGCAGGCCAAAACCGGTGATCACCAGGTTCGGCACCGCCTCCTGCACCCGCGCCAGCGCCTCCTCGCCAGTGCCCGCCTCGCGCACTTCCACGCCCGGTAGCAGCGCCCGCAATAGGCTGCTGTAACCCAGGCGCACCACGGCGTGCTTGTCTACCAACAGGATATTCATGAGGAATGCGCCGGCGTCACCAACAACGGCGCCGGTCGCGGGCCGTGGAGCTTGTCCACGCCGATCAGGCTGACAATCAGCAAAAACGGCAAGAGCAGCGCCTTGAGAATTCGCATGATCGTACAACTCCTGAGGATGACCGGTACTTTCATGCTAGAGCCCTCAAGCGCCGGCTGATTTACTACTTTGGTACTGGTTTTGCTGTCTATCGTCGCATTCCCAAGGCAGCGCGACTGGCATGTAATAGGCGCATAACTATAAGGATCGTACCTGCCATGCTGCCCGCCCGACTGACTCTGGCTGCCGTGCTGTCGCTGACCCCGCTGCTGGCTGCTGCCCAGCCGCCAACCGCGCTGTTTTCCCGCGACGGCTACCGCATCAACCTCTATCGCAGCCCCACCCCCGAACACCTGCCGGGCGCGACCATCGTCGATACCCAGGCCCTGCAAACCCTGCTGGCGCAACAGCCGCGCCCGGTGCTGATCGACGTCTACCGCCGGCAATGGCTGCACGGCCAGTTCATCGAAGACCAGCCCCACGCCAACCTGCCCGGCAGCCACTGGCTGGCCAATACCGGCGATGGCGAGCTGACGCCCGAGTGGCAGAGCTACTTTGCCCGCCACCTGTACACCTACACCGACGGTCACCTTGCCCACCCCTTAGTGTTCTACTGCCGCGCCGATTGCTGGTTGAGTTGGAACGCGGTAAAACGGGCCAAAGCCTTGGGCTATAACACTGTGTATTGGTATCGCGATGGCCTGGACGCGTGGGAAGCCGCCAAGCTGCCCGTCGCCGCGGCACACCCTGAGCCCTTTGAGCTTGCCCCCTGAAACATCACAATAAAAAGGTGAACGGCCATGTATAAAATTCTGATTGCCGACGATCACCCGCTGTTTCGCGAAGCGATCCATAACGTCATCAGCGACGGTTTTGCCGGCAGCGAAGTGATGGAAACTGCCGACCTGGACAGCGCCCTGGCCCTGACCCAGGAGCACGACGACCTCGACCTGATCCTGCTGGACCTGAACATGCCCGGCATGCACGGCCTCAACGGCCTGATCAACCTGCGCAACGAAGCGCCGACCATACCGGTGGTGATCGTCTCGGCCGAACAGGACAAGCAGATCGTGCTGCAAGCCATCACCTATGGCGCGGTGGGCTTTATCACTAAATCCTCGCCACGGGCGCAGATGACCGAAGCGATCCAGCAGATCCTCAATGGCAACGTGTACCTGCCGCCCGACATCATCCGCACCCAGAAAAACCCCGGCCAGCGGCGCATGCACGACAACCCGGCCTTCGCCCCGGAACTGCTGCAGGCCCTTACACGCAAGCAGTTGCTGGTGTTGGAGCGGATGACCAAGGGCGAGTCGAACAAGCAGATTGCCTACACCCTGGAAATTGCCGAGACCACGGTGAAGGCCCATGTGTCGGCGATTCTGCGCAAGTTGAACGTACATAACCGGGTGCAGGCGATCCTTAGCGCTGGAGATATCGACTTCGGCTCCTACCTGCGGCGCTGATTTTCCTTACAACTGAGCTCCCACAGGGGTACGCGTACGATTCAAAGATCAGGTCGGCTTTAAGGCCGCCTCGCTTTGCTTTTGATCTTGATCTTGATCTGAGGCGCCCCGTTAAACCACGCTGGCCGTCATCCGATTTTGATTTGGGGGGTAACCCGGCAGGACGCCGGGTTAGCCGCGCTGGGCCATGGATGGCCCATCGCGGCGGCCCCCCAAATCAATGTCGGATGACGGGCATGCCGAGCCTAGGCGAGGCACCGAGTGGTGGGGCAAGAGCGCTTTGGTTACTTTCGCGCTCTTTGTACGGACCGGACACATGGTTGACGGGTGTGCGGGGACATGGTGGACACTTTTGGCGAGCCAACTTCGCCGGAAAGCCATCATGCCCTGGGACACGAGAGATACCATGAGCCTGAAAGAAGAGTTCATTGCCTTAGCACGGCAACCCGGCAGCAATAAACGAGAGCTGTGTCGACGGTTCGGCATCAGTCCGCAAACGGCCTATAAGTGGTTGAAACGCTATGAAATGCAGGGGCAGTCTGGACTGCAAGAGAAGTCCCGAAAACCTGCGACTAGCCCAAAGCTAACCGCGCCAGCTCTGGAAGCGGAAGTCATAGCGCTTAGGCGAGCACATCCCGCTTGGGGCGGACGTACAATCAGCAGCCTTTTGAAAAAGCAGATTGCTCCTAGCACTGTCACCAATGTTCTGCACCGATGCGGGCTGATTCAGCCTGTTCAGAAGGAACAAGAAGCAAAGCTGAGATTTGAACACGATGCACCTAACGATCTTTGGCAGATGGATTTCAAAGGGCACTTCCCGACGCAAGAAGGCCGATGCCATCCGCTGACGTTGCTGGACGATCACTCACGATTCAATTTGGCGATTCAAGCTTGTGATAACGAGCGTGGAATCACAGTGAAGGAAAAGATGATCGAGGTATTCCAGCGCTTTGGTTTACCGGCTCGCATCAACGTTGACAATGGGCCGCCATGGGGCTCGCCACGCAACCCTGGGGAAATCACAGAATTAAGTATCTGGTTGATTCGCTTGGGGATCAGGATCAGCTTCAGTCGTCCTTATCACCCTCAAACCAATGGAAAGATTGAGCGCTTCCATCGTTCACTCAAAGCCGAGGTGCTTGATGGGCGTCAATTCTCCACGATCAAGGATGCTCAAACAGCGTTTGATCAATGGCGTGAGGTCTATAACTTAAAACGCCCTCACCAAGCACTGGACTACAAGGTGCCTATGGACCGGTATCGAGCAAGCCCCTGGGCTTATCCGCAGCAGCTATCGGAGTTTGAATATGGGCCGGATGATGTGCTGGCCAAGGTTTATCACAGCCGATTTCGCTTTCAGAAACGTTACTTCAGCATTGCCAAGGGGCTGGTTGGGCAGCACATCGCAGTTCGGCCTAACCCTGAAAGTGACGGGCTCTTTGACGTCTACTTCTGCCACCATTTCCTACGAACGATCGACGTGAGCAAACCGGACTATGGTTCATAATGTGTCAACTATGTCCCCGCACATGTGTCCACTATGTGTCCGGTCCGTACACGCTCTTCGAAAGTGACCCGCCGTAAGGGCGGAACCAATAGCAGCCGTGCCCCCAGCAATGGATATGTACACAAACCCAAGAAGCACTAGAGAAAAGACCTGTGTAGATACCTACGCCACGATAACGGTGTGTCATTCAGCATTTATTTGCCTGACCCACCGCTATCGCGGGCAAGCCCGCTCCCACATTTTGATCGAGGGCATGTCAGGGACGGCCCAAGAGGTGGCTCATGGCAGTCTTGAGTTTCATCGGCCGCACCGGCTTGTGCATCAGGGTATGCCCCAGCTCGCGGATTTGCAGTTTCAGTTCGTTGCTGTAATTGGCGGTGATCATCATCGCCGGAATGGCACTGGCCCGCCGCGCATTGATCCTGGCCACCGCGTCCACGCCGTTCTGTTCGTCATCCAGGTGGTAATCAGCAATCAGCAAGTCCGCCTGGGCATGGTAGTTGTCCACCTGGCGTGCCAGGTCCTGTTCGGACAAGGCGGTAATCACCTGGCAGCCCCAGCCTTCGAGCAAGGTACGCATACCGGCACAGATCGCCGCGTCGTTATCCAGCACCCACACCCGGGCGCCCTGCAAACGCTCCAGCATCGGCTCACTCATCACCGGCATAGGCAAGACCCTGGGTGCGGTGCTGCTCAACGGCACCTCCACACTGAACATCGAGCCCCGTCCCGGCCAGGAGCGCACGCTGATCCGGTGCCCGAGGATCCGCGCGATTTTTTCCACAATCGCCAACCCCAGGCCCAACCCACGATCCTGGTCCGGGCGTTGCACATCGCCGCGCTTGAACTCCTGGAAAATCTCCTCCAGGCGCTCCTCGGCGATGCCCATGCCGGTGTCCCAGACCTGGATCGACAACCGCTGATGCTCACGCCGACAACCCAGCACCACGCGCCCGCCGTAGGTGTAGCGGATGGCATTGCTCAACAGGTTGCGCAAGATTCTGGCGAGCAACTGTATATCGCTGCGCACCAGGGCCGAGCAGCCAATAAAGTGCAGCTGCAAGCCTTCGCTGCGCGCCACTTGGGTGTATTCGGCGGCGAGGTTGTCCAGCAGTTCGCTCAAGGCAAACGGTGCGATATCGGCCTTGATCACCCCGGCATCGAGCTTGGAAATATCCACCAGGGTGCCCAGCAGGTTTTCCACGTCTTCCAGGGAATTGCTGACGTTGCGCACCAGGGTTTCGTTGGCCACCGGGTCACGCCGCTCCAGCAAGGCCCCGGTAAACAAGCGGGCGGCATTCAGCGGTTGCAGCAGGTCATGGCTGACCGCCGCCAGAAACTTGGTTTTCGACAGGTTGGCCTGCTCGGCTTCCAGCTTGGCTTCGCGCAGGCGCGACTCCACGCGGCGGCGCTCGTCGATTTCCTGCAGCAGTTGGTCGTTGAGCGAAGTCAGTTCGGCGGTGCGCTCGCGCACCCGCAGTTCCAGGTTCTGATAAGCCTGGTGCAGGGCCTCGGCGGTGCGCCGGCGTTCGGTGATGTCGCGGATCAGCACAAAGATCCCCACCACCTCGCCACTGGCCAGGCGGTTGGGCACATAGGAACGCAGCATGTAGCGCTCCTGATGGTTGATATTGGTTTCGGCGAACTCGAAGGTCACGCTCTCCCCCGCCAGCGCCTGCGCCACGTAGGCCTCCAGGCGCTGGTAATGCTGTTCGCTGTGGGCCTGGCGCAGGCTTTTGCCGAGCATCGCGCCCTGCGCCCAGCAATACCATTGCTCGTAGACCTTGTTGGTGAACTCGTAGACCAGATCGGCATTGAGGTAGGCAATCAACGCCGGCACATGGTCGGTGATCAGGCGGATCCAGCGTTCGCTTTCCTGGGATTTCTGCGCAACGGCCTGTTCACGGCGCAGGGTTTCCGCCAGTTTGACGTCAGTGATGTCGGTAAACAGAATCACCCGCCCACCGTCCTGGGTCGGCCGCTCACTGACTTGCAGCCAACGGCCGTTATCCAGACGGTAAAACAGGGTTTCATCAGCGTGCCCGTGGGCCTCTTCGGTGAACAGGCCGTTGACCGTCATCAGCCGTTTGACCTCACGCAGGCCCATGCCCGCGACAATCTGCACCGGGCTGTTGCTCCAGAACCCCTGGAAGCGGCTGTTGAACAACACAATATGTTGGTGCTGGTCGAACAGCACAAAGGCATCGGAAATGCTCTCGATGGCATCAATCAAATGCTGGTGGGCGGTTTCCGCGCGCAGCCGTGCATCGCGCAGCAGATGGTTGCTGGCCTTGAGTTCGGCCATCGCCTGGTTGAGGGCGTCGGTACGTTCGCGCACCTGCTCGGCCAGCACCACCGAATGCTGGAACGCCGCATAAGGGTCGTTGCCACGGGTCGCGCCGGACTCGACGCGCTCGATCAGCGCGGCGTTGATCCGCGCCAGCTTGCGATTGTCCTGCTGCAGGGCGCGGATCTGCGCGTGCAGTTCAGCGCTGTCCAGAGCTTCGACCACGGGCAATGGCGACCCCGGTAAAGGTCTGGTTGATGTGCATGCCATTGAACTGTTCTCCGTAGGTGTTGAACCCCATCACCCGTTGCTCACGCAAAAAGGCGCCGATCGGCTCCAGGGTGCCGTGCTCTTCCAGCTCCAGGCGCCGCAGGAAACAGTCGCAGCCGATGGTCAGCAGCAGGTCGCCTAGACGCGCTTGCAGGCCGTCGAACAGGGTCTGCAGGTTGGGCAGGATCGGCCCCGGGGTCATGGCGGTGAGGACGATGCCGTTTTCCACCGCGCAGTAGAAACTCAGGCTCAAGTCATCGTGGACCTGCTGGATCGCCCGCACGTAGTACTGCTCGTTGATACGCACCGCCAACGGATGGGCGGCGAAGATCCGGTGATCCAACTGTGCAACGGCCACGCCGATATGCCGTGCGTACTCCTCGGCGGCAGGTTCGGCATTCAACTCAAAGACCCGCCGCGACGCGCTGTCCGCCCCTGTCACCACCAGTTTGTGTGCCAAGGGCAGGATGTGGTGGGTGGTGAACACCTCGAAGTCCAGCCAGGTATTGACCAGCACCACGACAGCCGCGCCGCTGTGGAAGGCGCCGTCGAAATACACGTGGGTGTGGGTCAGGTGGTTGTCATCGCCAGCCGAACCGCCGAAATGCGGGATATCGCCGAGCGCTGCGCTCAGGGCGGCGAGGACCATTTCTTCGCGGCTGGACAGGCCGTCGAGCAGGGTCAAGGCAAAGCTGTTGCCCTTGATCGGGGCCAGGGTGTTGCTGCGACAGCCACCCACCAGGCGTTCGACCATTTGTTGCGCGTCGATCAGGCTGAAGTGCTCGACCTGGTCGATCAGTTCGGTGGCAATGGAAAAGTGCGCATGGTCAAACCCCACCGCCGTTACGCAATTGCGCCCGTAACCCTGGGGCGTGATCTCGCCGGCGCTGGTGCAACCCACCACGCGGACACCACCGAAACTGTGTTGCAGGGCCTGGCCGAGGGCCTGCAGGTCATAGGTGGCAGAGCAGAAGAACAGCACGAACCCCAGGTACGGGTGCAACAACTGGCACGCCAGCTCATCGGCCACCTGCTGCGCATCGCTGGCCTGGGACATGGCTGTGACTACGCCTTCGCTGTGCACCTGTTGCATGGTCATCTCCCCGTTGAAGCTCAAGTGTACGAACGCACGGGGTGGCGACCTATGCTACTTGGGTACTGGGTCGGGGCTTCGATGGGATGAGAGCCACTGAGCAACAGATGAATCTCTGTGGGGACTGGCTTTGTGTAGGAGCTGGCTTGCCTGCGATTGCATCACCGCGGTGTAACTGATCCACCGAGTCGCAAGCATCGCAGGCAAGCTGGCTCCCACACGTTTGACCGTGTTCCAGGTCATTACCAGGTCAGCACCGCGCCTACGGCAAAGGTATCGGTGTCTTCATTCTGCGCACTGGTGTCGTGGCCGTTGATCTCGAACTGGTTGTACTCGGCCACCAGCTTCAGGTTGTCGTTGATGTCATGGAACAGGGCAATGCCCCGGGTTTCGTAGTCGGCGCCGCTGCCGACCACGCCGTTGCCGTCGTCCTTGGTCTTGCCGTAGGACAGCGCCAGGCGGTTCTTGCCCAGTTTGTAGGAGCCCTGCAGCAGGTAGCCATTGCTGTCGACATTACGCAAGGTGGCCTCCCCGGCGTTGTTGGTGAAGAACGGGTTGATGCCCTTGGCCTGGAAGCCGGAGCCGGTGAGCGACAAGCCGCCCATCTTCGCCTGCACCCCATACCCCAGGCCCTTGGAGGTCACCGATTCGACGCTGGAGTCGGTGTTGTCCGAGGTCTGGTAGCTGCCGTTGAGCCAGCTGTAGATCTTCGCCCCGCCCACGTCGAACTGGTAGGTGATCTCGCTCTCGGTACGTGGGTTTTTCTGGTAGGCCTTGCCCAGCGGGCTGCTGTCGTTGGTGTCGACCGGGTCCATGATGCCCACGGCCACCCGCAGGCCGTCCATTACCGGGGTGCGGTAGGTGATTTGCGAGGTGGGGAACGGGTATGGGTAGCCACTGCCGATATTGCCGAACGATACTCCGCCGCCGTCCACCAGGCCCAGGCTGTCGCTGACCTGGCCATAGCCGGCGAGCAGTTCGTCGAGCAGGATGTTGGAACGGGCGAACAGGCCGAAGTCCTTGCCGATCAGCACTTCACCCCACTCGGGGTTGGCCACGGTGCCGTAGAACTGGCGCACGTCGATGGCGGTGTCGGTGCCGTTGGTTTCACTGTCGTTGATGGTCACCCAGAACGAGGCACGGGCGCCGAGCTTGAGGTCATCGACCTGCTTGCCCATGTTGAAGCCCAGGTAGTTGGGCAAAAAGCCCATTTTTACCCGCGACTGGCGCCGGTCGTATTGCTCGCCGGCACGGTCCACATCGCTGTTGACGTAAAAGGCGTTGACGTAGCCATCGGTGGAGAAGGTGGTTTGGTCCTTGTCGTACAGCACGATCTCGGCCTGGGCCACCGAGCTCAAACCGAGGCTGGCGATAAAGGCTGGCAACAAACGACGGGGGAAGTTCTTATTGTTATGCATGGCGCGCTCCGCGACGGGGGTCTGGGTGTCGGAGGCGATTATCGAAAGCCAGGCAGCGCGGTTAAACGCTGCCTTGGAGGGAAATGCGCGGTGCTTTGGAGGGCGCCGAGGGCCCGCCACTTAAGGCTTACACCGGTAGGCGCGGGGTTGGGGTCAAAGGGCGTTGAACAACATCCCGCCTGCCACCACGATACACAGGCTGGCAAAGCCGATTTGCAAGGCCCGCGCCGGAATCAGCGAGCCCAGGCGCCGGCCGATGAGCATGCCGACGATGCTGGCACCGATAAACACCCAGCCGAGGGTGTCGATCACCACCCCGGCATGGAACGCGCCGACCACACCAATCAGCGAAATCAGGCTGATCACCATCAGCGAGGTGGCGACAATCCCGCGCATCTGCACATCGGTCAGTTGCTTGAACGCCGGCACGATCAGAAAACCGCCGCCCACCCCCAGCAGGCCCGATACCGCACCGGTCACCGCACCGAGGGCGGCCAGGGTCGCGGTGCATTTGGCGGTCCAGGAAAACCGCCCGGTCTGCTGATCGAGCATGCAGTTCTTCTGCCCCCAGGACGCGGCGCCATGGTCGCTGGGGCCGGCCTCGAGCTTTTCGCGCCGCAACATGCGCCACGCCACCAGCACCATCAGCGCGCTGAACAGGCCCATCAGGATCTTGTCCGGCAACTGATGGGCGAAGAACACCCCCAGCGGCGAAAACAGGGCGCCAAGCAAGGCAATCAGCAACGCCGCGCGATACCGCACCAGGCCATGGCGCAAGCCATCAATCGCCCCCACCGCCGCCGCCGCCCCCACGGCGAACAATGACACCGGGGCCGCTTGGGTCATGGTCAAGCCCAGCCCCAGCACCAACGCCGGCACCCCCAGGATCCCGCCCCCGGCCCCGGTCAGGCCCATCACCAGCCCCATGAACACGCCAAAAAAACTTGCCAGCAGCATAGGGTTCTCTCACTCCACCTTGGCCAGACGGGTCAGCCATTCGCGGCCCTTGAGCATGCCGTTCCAGTAGAACCACGGCAGCAGCGTCGCCTTCAAAAACCACGTCGAGCGCCGCGCCACCGTCGGGTCGAGGGGAAAGGTCGGCAGCAGCCGGCCGCCATAACCGAACTCGGCCAGCACCACCTTGCCCTTCTCCACCGTCAACGGGCAGGAGCCATAACCGTCGTACTTGAGCGGCAATGGCGCCTGTCTGCGCAGGGCCAGCAAGTTCTCGGCGACCACCACGATTTGCTTGCGCACCGCCGCCGCCGTCTTGGCATTGCTGGTGGAGCACACATCGCCCAGGGCGAAGATGTGCGGGTAACGCACCTGTTGCAGGCTGTGGGGGTCGACCTCGCACCAGCCAGCGGCGTCGGCCAGTGGGCTGTGGCGGATAAAGTCCGGGGCCACTTGCGGCGGGACGACGTGCAGCATGTCGAAGGATTTTTCTTCGACGCTGACATTGCCTTCGGCGTCCTTGACCTCGAACCAGGCCTTGCGCGCCGGGCCATCGACCTTGATCAGGTTGGAGTTGAAGGCCAACTGCACGCCATATTTCTCGACATAGTTCATCAACGGCGGCACAAAGGTTGCCACGCCAAACAGCGCGGCGCCGGCCAGGTTGAATTCGACGTCGATGGTGTTCAGGTCACCTTGCTTGAGCCAATGATCGCAAGACAGGTACATGGCCTTTTGCGGCGCCCCTGCGCATTTGATCGGCATGGCCGGCTGGGTAAAGATCGCCTTGCCACCCTTGAGCTGCTGCACCAGTTGCCAGGTGTAGGGCGCGTGCTGGTAGCTGTAGTTGGAGGTAACGCCGTTGTGGCCCAGGGTCTGCTCCAGGCCTTGGATTTTCTCCCAGGCCAGGCGCAGGCCGGGGCAGACGATGAGGTTATTCCAGGTCACACGCTGGCCGCTGTCGAGCACCAGGGCCTGCTCGTCGGGCAGCAACTGACTGACCGCCGCCTGCACCCAGGTCACGCCGTCGGGCAATACCTGGGCCATGGGGCGCATGGTCTTGCGGATGTCATGGGCGCCGCCGCCCACCAGGGTCCAGGCGGGTTGGTAGTAATGCTCGGCGCTGGGTTCAATCAGGATGATATTGAGCTGCGGGTCGCGCTTGAGCAGGCTGGCCAGCAGGCCGATGCCTGCCGAGCCGCCGCCGATGACCACGATGTCGCCACTGATGGTCGGTCCCCAGTGTTGGTCGTTCATAGTCCTGGCCTTTCTTATTTCAACAATGCACACAAGGGTCGTTGCCGTATGGCGTCACGCCCAGCTTTTTATCACCGCCCCGCAGTACAGCCCGGAGAGGGTTTTCATCACTTGAATCACTTCGTGGCTGGCCAACCCGTAAAAGATGTACTTGCCTTCACGACGGGTCGCCACCAGCCCTTCGTCGCGCAGGATCCCCAGTTGCTGGGACAACGTCGGCTGGCGCACGCCGGTCATGGTTTCCAGCTCACCCACATTGCGCTCGCCCTGGGTCAACTGGCAGAGGATCAGTAGCCGGTCCTCATTGGCCAGGGCCTTGAGCAAGGTACAGGCCTTGGACGCAGACGCACGCAACTGGGCGACTTCACCTTCACTCAGACTGGATTCCATTTGCTTCGGTCCTTTCTCTCACTTAAGCTCAAAACATTATGTTTAAACATAAAGTGAATATCACGCCTTTTTTTAGCCATCAGGGACAACCGTCATGCCTGCGCTGATTCAACCCTTCCTGGACGAGGCCTCGTCGACCTGGACCTACATCGTCTATGAAGCGGACGGTGGACCCTGTGCCATTGTCGACTCGGTGCTCAACTACGACCCCGCGTCCGGACGCACCGACACGCGCCAGGCCGACCGCGTCGTGGCGTTCGTCCAGGCCCATGGCTTGCAGGTGCAATGGCTGCTGGAAACCCACGCCCACGCCGACCACCTGTCCGCCGCGCCGTACCTGCGCCGTGTCTTGGGCGGCAAAATCGCCATTGGCCAGTCCATCAGCCAGGTGCAGGGCGTGTTCAAGCACCTGTTCAACCTGGAGCCGGCGTTTCGCGTTGACGGTTCGCAGTTCGACCATCTGTTCGCCCCCGACGAGGTGTTCCACATCGGCAACCTCAAGGCCCAGGCCCTGCACGTGCCCGGCCATACCCCGGCAGACATGGCCTACCTGATCGACGACCAGTTGATCCTGGTGGGCGACACCCTGTTCATGCCCGACGTGGGCACCGCCCGCTGTGACTTCCCTGGCGGCGATGCGCGCCAGTTGTATGCCTCGATGCGCAAGTTGCTGGCCTTCCCCGGCGACACCCGGCTGTACGTGTGCCATGACTATCCACCCGAGGGCCGCGAGGCCAAATGCCTGACCAGCGTGGCTGAACAGCGAGCGAGCAATATCCATGTGCATGACGGGGTGGATGAAGCGGCATTTGTGCAAATGCGCACCACCCGTGATGCCGGGCTGGGCATGCCGACGCTGTTGCTGCCGGCGATCCAGGTGAATGTACGAGCGGGGAATATGCCGCCGGCGGAAGACAATGGCGTGGTGTACCTGAAAATCCCGATCAACCAGCTGTGACACGGCACATCGGGCTCAACTGAAGTAAGAGCCCTTGGGCTTGGGCAAGCCTGACCAAAGCTCGTCGACATGCTTGAAGCCCCAGTCCTCGATGCTCTCGCGAGCGACAATCTTGTCGCGCTGCTCGGCCAGGTTCACCACCACCTGGATAATGGGCAAGCGGGAGCGCGCCGAAAAGAACACTTTGACCCGTGGCGTGAGCAACGACTTCTGGCTTTGCTCAATCACCACACCGATACGCCCGCTCTCCAGGCGCACCAAGGCGCCCACCGGGTAAATCCCCATGCACCGGACAAACGCCTGGAACACCCGCTCATCGAAATGGCCTTTCCACTCGGCCATTTTCTGAATGGCATCGGCCGGCCCCCAGCCTTGTTTATAAGGCCGCTCTGAGGTCACCGCATCGTACACATCACACACAGCGCCCATGTGTGCAAACAAGCTGATCTGATCCTGGAGCAGGCCGTGGGGATAACCCTCGCCGTTGCACTTTTCATGGTGATGCAAGCACACATCCAATACCAGGGCGCTGATATGCGGGCTGTTGCGCAACATGTTCACCCCCTCCTGGGGATGGCTGCGCACAATCTCGAACTCCGCCTCAGTCAGCTTGCCGGCCTTGCTTAAAATGCCCTCCGGGATGGCCATTTTCCCCACGTCATGGAACAACCCTGCCAGCCCTGCCTCCTGGACCAATGCCGGCGACAGCCCCAACTGCCTGGCCAACGCGATCATCAAGCCACTGACCGCGACCGAATGCATGTAGGTGTATTCATCGGCCCGCTTCAACCGGGCCAGGCTGATCAAGGCATGGGGGTGGCGCAAAATCGACTGGGAAATTTCATCCACCAGGCTAACCACGCGAGTAGGGTCGATCGCGCCCCCCATGCGCAAGTCACTGAACATTTCGACGACGGCACTCTTGGCCCGCGCGCACACCTTGACGGCACGCGCCACCTCGACCTTCATATCAACACGCGGGGGCACCGCAGATTGCGCCAGTGCAGCGACCGTTGAGGTAACAGCTGGCGAACGCGGCAGCTCGTCCGGCAGCACGTCGTCCCCCTTCTCGGTATCAATCCAGAGGCTCTGCACCTGTGACTGACGCAAACGCTGCAGGTCTTGCAGACGGGTCAGCAAAAAACTGCTTTTCCAAAAACCATGGTCAGTCCAGGCGCCGTTGAGCTTGTGGACGTACATACCCAACCTGACTTGCGAAGTAGGAATGCATTTCAACATAGGCATTACCTCACAGTTCAAGATCAAACAACCTGCCCGACTCGGCTCAGTTCACCGAGAACCTCGAAACAATCTGTTTGAGATCAATCGCCAGCTTCGACAGTTCATTACTGGCGATCGAGGTTTGACTGGCGGCCGACGAGCTCTGGATAGACAGGTCACGAATGCTGATGAGGTTCTGGTCGACAGAGCGTGCGACATGGGCCTGCTCTTCCGACGCGGTGGCGATCAGCAGGTTTCGCTCGTTGATATCCTCGATCGCATGGGTGATTTGAGTAATGGCCGCACCCGCTTCATGGGCGATCTTCAACGAATCCACGGCTTCAGTTCGGTTCAGCCCCATCGAGAGCACCGCCTCACTGGAACAGCTCTGGATCTTCGCGATCATCTGCTCGATTTCCTGGGTCGAGGTCTGCGTTCTATGGGCCAACGCCCTGACCTCGTCGGCCACCACCGCAAAGCCGCGCCCCTGCTCGCCGGCCCGGGCCGCTTCGATGGCCGCATTCAGGGCCAGCAGGTTGGTTTGCTCGGCAATGGAGCGGATGACTTCCACCACCCTTGCAATGTCCTGGGCCTGTTTGGCCAGCCCCTCTACTTCGACCCCGGTTTGCTGGACGGTGGCGCTCAATTTTTCAATCGATGCGATGGTCTGGGTCACCCGCTCCTGGCCGACTTTTGCCGAGCGTTGGGAGTCCTGTGTCGACTGGGAGGCCGACACCGCATTACGCGCCACTTCTTCTACCGCGGCAGTCATCTCATTGACCGCCGTGGCGGCCTGATCGGTCTCCATACTTTGTCGTTCAATACCGGCACTGGACTCCTTGGTGATCGAACTCATCTCTTCAGCAGCCGATGCCAGTTGGCCGGATGCTTCGGATATATGCTGCAAAGTACTTTTCAAACTCATCTGCATGGCTGCAGTGGACTGTTGCAGGTCGGTCAGTTCGTCCTTGCCGCTGATCTGGATGGCGACACGCAAGTCTCCCTGGGCAATCTTCGCCGTCGCGGCCAACAGTTCGCCAACCGGCGTGATGATACTTTTGGTGAACAGTCGGGCGACCACAATGGTCAACAGCACCGACGCCACCATCAGGATCAATGTGAACAATCGGGCAGCATCATATTCATGGGCCGCAGTGGCCACTGCGGCCTGCCCACCCGTTTCGTTGATAGCCAACAATTCCCCAATCATGGACTGCAGCTTAACGGCCAGAGGGCTGGTGTAATCTCTAAAAAACACACTCAAGTCAGCAGCCGAATGTGAACTGTCCATGGCCAGCAACTCATCAACTTTCAGGTTATAGGCCTGTATATCCCGTATGACTTGATCATATTTATTCTTTTCTTCGGGACTGGATACAAACGAAGCATACTCATTGGTTACTTTAACCAGCGCACTACTCGCCTCTTTAACAGCAGCGACCGAAGTTGAACTTAGCCGATTAGCATCCAGTGCAAACCTGCGCAACTCCAAGCGAAGTTTCAATAACGTACTTTCCATCTTTCCAGCCTGACGAATGCTGGGTAGCCAGTTAGTTTCTATTTGCACAGTGGACGAATAGACTTTGTCAACTTTCACCAGGGTCATCGCGCCTTGTATTAAAAGCAACAGGCACACCACGCCAAAACACAGGGTGGTACGGGAGTTCAATCTTATGGATCTCATTGACATGGCAATTCCCCTAGGCTTACTGGCTCAAGGACTTTTACAGCCTCGATGGCATCAGTGTGTGGAGCGTTCTGTGAAAAAAATGTAGGCCTATCGTTGTTTTATGGAGCCGACAAACAAAAAATCACGCAAACCACTACTTAGCTAACTACTCATATAAGTCAAGTAGACCAAGAATACGCCGCGACGATAACAGACGGGCGAGCACCCTTAGAGCCTTAAATAGCCAGATGGACTAGTTTCTCATTCTCTATGACTCGCTCTTCCGAATAAGACATGAGCTTAGCAGATACCTTACTGCCCATAAGGACAAGCGTTTTTTATAATAATGGCTTGCTCACCAGACACTTCCAGATGATCGCTATCAGTCACATCGCCTCGTATGAATAGAAACAATTGCGTATTACCGACGTTACGAGAGGAAGATCTATACACCACATTCTGCTGCCTCCCCCACGGATACTCCAGGAACCCACATTCTATGGAGCATCTGAAACATGGACATCCGACGTAACCACCGCGACCTGACCGGGGAGCAGAAACGAGCCTTTGTCACCGCCATTCTGCGGCTCAAGAACGACGTTCCAAGTGTCCTGCGCCCCGGCCTGCAGAGCCGCTATGACGATTTCGTGCAGGTCCATCGCAACTCTATGGGCGGGCCCAACCCACTGGTCCCCAACCCCCACCAAAGCCCGCTGTTCTATCCCTGGCACCGGATCCTGATTCGGCAGTTCGAACTGGCGCTCAAAACCGCCGCAAATGATCCGTCTATCACCCTGCCCTATTGGGATTGGCAGCTAGAGGGTCGCAGCAACCCCTTCACCGCCGATTTCATGGGGGGCAACGGCGACAACATGCAAAACCAACGTGTCACCACCGGCCCATTTTCCGTGTTCAACGGCGCATTCGAACTCAAGGTGTGGGACGACAATTCGGGTGATCAGGGTCTGCGTCGCGACCTGGGGGCAAATCCCGAGCAGCCCTTGCCAGGCCCCCTGGAAGTGATTTCAACGTTAGCGCGCACCCCGTACTGGCAAGTCCCCGTGGCTGAAGCCTCCGGAGGTTGGGAAAATGTCAGTGAAGACCGATTGCACAACAGGGTTCATGCCTGGATCGGCGGCGATATGACCACCGCCTCCTCTTCCAATGACCCGCTGTTTTTCCTGCACCATTGCCATCTGGACTTTCTATGGGAGCAGTGGCGCCAGCAGCATCCGATCAGCGAGCCGTTCCAGCCCAGGGCTGACGCCCCCAACGGCGTGCTGGACTCAAGCCTGGTGTTCAACCCGCCAAACGAACCGGCACCCTGGCCAGAGCGCTGGACCGTCAGGCAGACCCTGGACCTTGAGCAACTTGACTACCGTTATGAATAAGTCAGCTGCCTAGGTTCAAACCATTGGCCGGCAGCGGCAGCGCGGTCTTGTAGCGCACCTGCTTGAGTGCAAAGCTCGAGCGGATGTTCGCCACACCCGGCACCTTGGTCAGAAAATCCATCATAAAGCGCTCCAGCGACTGGATGGTCGGCACCAGCACCCGGATCAGGTAGTCCGGGTCGCCGGCCATCAGGTAGCACTCCATCACCTCCGGCCGGTCGGAAATCGCCCCCTCGAATTGCTGCAGGGCTTCCTCGTTCTGCTTTTCCAGGCTGACGTGGATAAACACATTGACGTGCAGCCCCAGCAAATCGGCGTCCAGCAGCGTGACCTGGTCACGGATCAAGCCCAATTCTTCCATCGCCTTGACCCGGTTGAAACACGGTGTGGGCGACAGGTTGACCGAACGTGCGAGGTCGGCGTTGGTGATGCGGGCATTCTCCTGAAGGCTGTTGAGAATCCCGATATCAATACGGTCCAGCTTGCGCATGAGACAAAACCACCTGTTTATTATGTTTATGCAGATTTTTTATCCTCAAATGATCTCAGGCGCAACCAAACAGAGATAAATATTCTCCACGCCCCGGCCTATGATTGTTGTAGGACAAGATTTCTCCTACCCGGGGACTGACTGTCAGCTAAGCGCGCCCACTACAAGAAATTCACAAGATCGAGCGTAGAAAGCCATGACCCAGCAATACGAACCGCTGCGCCTGCACGTTCCCGAGCCTTCTGGCCGTCCAGGTTGCAAGACCGACTTTACCTACCTGCATCTGACCGATGCGGGTACGGTGCGCAAACCCGCAATTGACGTAGAAGCCGCCGACACCGCCGACCTGGCCAAGGGCCTGATCCGCGTGCTCGACGACCAGGGCCAGGCCCTGGGCCCATGGGCCGAAGGTGTCCCGGTAGACATTTTGCGCCGCGGCATGCGTGCCATGCTCAAGACGCGGATCTTCGACAACCGCATGGTGGTCGCCCAGCGTCAGAAAAAGATGTCGTTCTATATGCAAAGCCTTGGCGAAGAAGCCATCGGCAGCGCCCAGGCCCTGGCCTTGAACATCGACGACATGTGCTTCCCCACCTACCGCCAGCAAAGCATCCTGATGGCCCGTGAAGTGCCACTGGTAGACCTGATCTGCCAACTGCTGTCCAACGAGCGCGATCCGCTCAAGGGCCGCCAGTTGCCGATCATGTACTCGGTAAAAGACTTCGGTTTCTTCTCCATTTCCGGCAACCTCGCCACCCAGTTCGTACAGGGCGTGGGCTGGGGCATGGCCTCGGCGATCAAGGGCGATACCAAGATTGCCTCGGCATGGATCGGCGATGGTGCCACCGCCGAATCGGACTTCCACACCGCCCTGACCTTCGCCCACGTGTACCGCGCGCCGGTGATTCTCAACGTGGTCAACAACCAGTGGGCGATCTCCACCTTCCAGGCCATCGCCGGTGGTGAAGCCACCACCTTCGCCGGACGCGGCGTGGGTTGTGGCATCGCCTCCCTGCGGGTGGACGGCAACGACTTTATCGCGGTGTACGCCGCCTCTGCCTGGGCCGCCGAACGCGCACGCCGCAACCTCGGCCCGACCCTGATCGAATGGGTCACCTACCGCGCCGGCCCGCACTCCACCTCCGATGACCCCTCCAAGTACCGGCCTGCCGACGACTGGAGCCACTTCCCGCTGGGCGACCCGATTGCCCGCCTCAAGCAGCACCTGATCAAGATTGGCCAGTGGTCCGAAGAGGAACACGCCACGGTCAGTGCGCAGCTGGAGGCCGAAGTGCTCAGCGCGCAGAAAGAAGCCGAACAGTACGGCACCCTGGCCGGTGGCCAGATTCCAAGCGCCGCGAGCATGTTCGAAGACGTTTATAAAGAGATGCCGGAGCACTTGAAGCGCCAGCGTCAAGAGTTGGGGATCTGACATGAACGATCACAACAATAAAATCGAGCTGGAAACCGCCATGACCACGACCACCATGACCATGATCCAGGCCCTGCGCTCGGCCATGGATGTGATGCTTGAGCGCGACGACAATGTGGTGGTATTCGGCCAGGACGTCGGTTACTTCGGCGGCGTGTTCCGTTGCACCGAAGGCTTGCAGAGCAAGTACGGCACCTCGCGGGTGTTTGATGCGCCGATCTCCGAAAGCGGCATTATCGGCGTGGCCGTGGGCATGGGTGCCTATGGCCTGCGCCCGGTGGCTGAAATTCAGTTCGCCGACTACGTGTACCCGGCCACCGACCAGATCATCTCGGAAGCGGCGCGCCTGCGTTATCGCTCGGCCGGCCAGTTCACTGCACCGCTGACCATGCGCATGCCCTGCGGCGGCGGCATCTACGGCGGCCAGACCCACAGCCAGAGTATCGAAGCGGTGTTCACCCAGGTCTGCGGCCTGCGCACGGTGATGCCGTCCAACCCCTATGACGCCAAGGGCCTGCTGATCGCCTCCATCGAAAACGATGACCCGGTGATCTTCCTCGAGCCCAAGCGCCTGTACAACGGCCCGTTCGACGGCCACCACGACCGCCCGGTGACCCCGTGGTCCAAACACCCGCAAGCCCAGGTGCCGGACGGCTACTACACGGTGCCGCTGGATGTGGCTGCCATCGTGCGTCCAGGCTCGGCCGTCACGGTGCTGACTTACGGCACCACCGTGTACGTGTCGCAAGTGGCCGCCGAAGAAACCGGCATCGACGCCGAAGTCATCGACCTGCGCAGCCTGTGGCCGCTGGACCTGGAAACCATCGTCAAGTCGGTGAAAAAGACCGGCCGTTGCGTGGTGGTGCATGAAGCCACCCGGACCTGCGGTTTTGGTGCCGAGCTGGTGTCGTTGGTGCAAGAACACTGCTTCCACTACCTGGAAGCGCCTATCGAGCGTGTGACCGGTTGGGACACCCCCTACCCCCACGCGCAAGAATGGGCGTATTTCCCTGGCCCGACCCGTGTGGGCGCGGCTTTGCAACGGGTCATGGAGGTCTGAATGGGCACGCACGTTATCAAGATGCCGGACATTGGCGAAGGCATCGCAGAAGTTGAGTTGTCGGTATGGCACGTCAAGGTCGGCGATATGGTCGTGGAAGACCAGGTGCTGGCGGATGTGATGACCGACAAGGCGATGGTGGATATTCCCTCGCCGGTCCATGGCAAGGTGATATCGCTGGGCGGCGAGCCGGGTGAAGTCATGGCCGTGGGCAGTATCCTGATCAGCATTGAAGTCGAAGGCGCGGGCAATACCCGGGAGTCGGCGTTGTCGGCGGTGGTTGAAGAAGCCGCGCCGGCCTCAAAAGCCGAAATCAAGGCTCCTGCGGTTGAAAGCAAACCGGCCGCCAAGCCGGTGGTGGCCGCCCAGGCCCCGGTGGCCCGCGACGCCAATGAGCGCCCGCTGGCCTCGCCCGCCGTGCGCAAGCATGCGCTGGACGCCGGGATCCAGCTACGCCTGGTCCAGGGCTCGGGCCCGGCCGGGCGTATTCTGCATGAAGACCTCGACGCCTATCTGCAACAGGGCAGCACCCGCGCCTCGGCCGGCGCCAACCCGTATGCCGAGCGTAACGAGGAAGAGCAGATTCCGGTGATCGGCATACGCCGCAAGATCGCCCAGCGCATGCAGGACGCCACGCGCCGCGCCGCACATTTCAGCTACGTCGAAGAGATCGACGTGACGGCCCTCGACGACTTGCGCGTACACCTCAATGAAAAACACGGCGCCAGCCGCGGCAAGCTGACGTTATTGCCATTCCTGGTGCGCGCGATGGTTGTGGCCTTGCGCGATTTCCCGCAGATCAACGCGCGTTATGACGACGAAGCCCAAGTCATCACCCGCCTTGGCGCGGTGCATGTGGGCGTCGCCACCCAGAGCGATGTCGGCCTGATGGTGCCCGTGGTGCGTCACGCCGAGGCACGCAGCCTGTGGGGCACCGCCGAAGAAATCACCCGCCTGGCCAACGCCGCGCGCAATGGCAAGGCCAGCCGTGACGAACTGTCGGGCTCGACCATCACCCTGACCAGCCTCGGCGCGTTGGGCGGAATTGTCAGCACCCCGGTGCTGAACCTGCCGGAAGTGGCGATTGTCGGCGTCAACCGCATCGTCGAGCGACCAATGGTGATCAAGGGGCAGATCGTGATCCGCAAGATGATGAACCTCTCCAGCTCCTTCGATCACCGGGTGGTCGATGGCATGGACGCGGCGCAATTCATCCAGGCCATCCGTGGCCTGCTCGAACAACCCGCCAGCCTGTTCCTGGAGTAAGGGCATGACTCAGACTTTGCATACCACGCTGCTGATTATCGGCGGCGGCCCGGGCGGCTATGTGGCGGCGATTCGCGCCGGCCAACTGGGCATCCCGACCATCCTGGTAGAAGGCCAGGCGTTGGGCGGTACCTGCCTGAATATCGGCTGCATTCCGTCCAAGGCCCTGATCCACGTTGCCGAGCAGTTCCAGCAAACCGTGCACCACAGCCAGGGTTCGGCCCTGGGCATCGAAGTGGATGTGCCGACCCTGGATATCCGCAAGAGCGTCGAGTGGAAGGACGGCATTGTCGACCGCCTGACCACCGGGGTTGCCGCGCTGCTGAAAAAGCACAAAGTGCAGGTGATCCACGGCTGGGCCAAGATCGTCGACGGCAAGACCGTGGACGTGGACGGCCAACGCATCCAGTGCGAGCACCTGCTGCTGGCCACCGGTTCGAAAAGCGTCAACCTGCCGATGCTGCCGATTGGCGGGCCGATCATTTCGTCCACCGAAGCCTTGGCGCCGAGCCGTGTGCCAAAACGCTTGATCGTGGTGGGTGGCGGTTATATCGGCCTGGAACTGGGGATTGCCTATCGCAAACTCGGGGCCGAGGTCAGCGTGGTCGAAGCCCAGGACCGCATCCTGCCGGCCTACGACGCCGAGCTGACGCAGCCGGTCGCCGAATCCCTCAAGCAGTTGGGGGTCAAGCTGTACCTCAAGCACAGCGTGACGGGTTTTGAAGGTGGCAGCCTGCAAGTGCGCGATCCGAATGGCGAGACCCTGGCCCTCGACACCGACCAGGTGCTGGTTGCCGTCGGTCGCAAACCCAACACCCAGGGCTGGAACCTGGAAGCCTTGAACCTGACGATGAACGGCGCGGCAATCCAGATCGACAGTCGTTGCCAGACCAGCATGCGCAATGTGTGGGCCATTGGCGACCTGAGCGGCGAACCGATGCTGGCGCACCGGGCCATGGCCCAGGGCGAAATGGTCGCGGAGCTGATCAGCGGTAAATCCCGCGAGTTCAACCCGGCGGCGATCCCGGCGGTGTGCTTTACCGACCCGGAACTGGTGGTGGTCGGCAAGACCCCGGACGAAGCCAAGGCTGCGGGCCTGGACTGCATTGTCTCGAGCTTCCCGTTTGCGGCCAATGGCCGGGCCATGACCCTGGAGTCCAAGACCGGCTTCGTGCGGGTGGTGGCACGCCGCGACAATCACCTGATTGTTGGCTGGCAGGCGGTGGGGGTTGGCGTGTCCGAACTGTCCACGGCCTTTGGCCTGAGCCTGGAAATGGGCGCGCGCCTGGAGGATGTGGCAGGCACCATTCATGCCCACCCGACCCTCGGTGAAGCCGTGCAGGAAGCGGCGCTGCGGGCGCTGGGGCATGCCCTGCACCTCTGACCCACTGTGGCAGCGGGCTTGCCTGCGATAGCAATGTGTCAGTGTCAGAGGCGTTAACTGACCCACCGCTCTCGTGAGCAAGCCCGCTCCCACACAGGCCAAGAATGAAGTATTGTTGCGCCCATCCAGAAATAAACCAAAAGCCTGCCTTCGACCAGGCGGTTGAAAAGAGATAGAGGGTGTCATGGGTAACGAAAGCATCAATTGGGACAAATTGGGTTTTGACTACATCAAGACCGACAAGCGTTTTCTCCAGACCTGGAAAGACGGCGCCTGGCAAGAAGGCACCCTGACCGAAGACAACGTGCTGCACATCAGCGAGGGCTCCACCGCCCTGCACTATGGCCAGCAGTGCTTTGAGGGCCTGAAGGCCTATCGCTGCAAGGACGGTTCGATCAACCTGTTCCGCCCGGACCAGAACGCCGCCCGCATGCAACGCAGCTGCGCCCGCCTGCTGATGCCGCAGGTGCCGACCGAAGCCTTCATCGAGGCGTGCAAGGCAGTGGTCCGCGCCAACGAGCGGTTCATCCCGCCGTACGGCACTGGCGGCGCGCTGTACCTGCGCCCGTTCGTGATCGGCACCGGTGACAACATCGGCGTGCGTACCGCGCCCGAGTTCATCTTCTCGATCTTCTGCATCCCGGTCGGCGCCTACTTCAAGGGCGGCCTGACCCCGCACAACTTCCTGATCTCCGGCTACGACCGCGCCGCGCCGAACGGCACCGGCGCCGCCAAGGTCGGTGGCAACTACGCGGCCAGCCTGATGCCCGGCTCCCTGGCGAAAAAAGCCAACTTTGCCGACTGCATCTACCTGGACCCGGCCACCCACTCGAAAATCGAAGAAGTCGGTTCGGCCAACTTCTTCGGGATCACCCACGACAACAAGTTCGTCACCCCGAACTCGCCGTCGGTGCTGCCAGGCATCACCCGCCTGTCGCTGATCGAACTGGCCAAGACCCGCCTGGGCCTGGACGTGGTCGAAGGCGACGTGCTGATCGACAAGCTGGCAGACTTCAAGGAAGCCGGCGCCTGCGGTACGGCGGCAGTGATCACGCCTATCGGCGGGATCGAGTACAAAGACAAGCTGCACGTGTTCTACAGCGAAAAAGAAGTCGGCCCAGTGACCCAGAAGCTCTACAAAGAGCTGACCGGTGTGCAGTCCGGCGACGTTGAAGCGCCAGCTGGCTGGATCGTCAAGGTCTAAGCCCCGCTCCCACATTTGCTTACAGGTGGTTTCAGGATTTTGGCAGGTTTTGCGCAATCTTCTTGCCCATGCTGATCCTCGGCTCCACGCCATACCCCAGTGCTTCGTAGAAGCCCACCACCGTATCGTTGCCCAGATTGATCTGCAGGTTGATCTTCAGGCAGCCCAGGGCGATCAACGCCTGTTCCCCATGGCGCACCAACGACGCGCCCAGGCCTTGCCGGCGATAGTCCGGATGCACGGCCACCGAATACAACCAACCCCGATGCCCGTCGTAACCTGCCATCAAGGTGCCGATCACGGCCTTGCCGTGGGTGGCGACAAAGAACAGCCCGTCCTCCACCGCAAGCTTTCTATCAATCGCCAGTTCCGGCCGGTTATGTGGTGTGTCATAACCAAACGCCGTCTGCCATAACGCCGCGACCTGGGCCCGATGCAAACGGTCGCGATACACGCCGATGGGGTGGCGAGACGACAATACTTTCTCCATCACCAGGGTGCGCTCGTTGCCGTGGTACACATCCCGCACGGTCTGGAACCCCAGCTTGGTATAAAACGGCTCGGCGGTGAGGGACGACGGTACGCTCAATACCGTGACCCCAGCCTCACGGGCCCGCTGTTCGATATCGACCATCAGTTGGCGGCCGATGCCCTGCCCTTGCAGCGCCGGGTTGACGAACACCGAACGCACCACATTGGCGTCCAAGGCGGCGGTCGCGACGATTTCTTGATCCTGGAGTGCAACCAGCACGGTACGCCGCGTGAGCAATTGCAGCACCGCCTCCGGCGTGAAGTTGCTCGCCACCCGCGCAATCACATCCGCCGGGTAGTCGCGGGCATTGCTGCTGCGTAGGGCCGCCAGGATGACCTGGCTGATGCCTTCGGCATCGGTGGGTTGGGCGAGGCGGACGGCGGTAGACATGACTCCTCCTGACGGGTGACGTAATGACAGCCACCACAATACCCATGTGTGGGCTTGTGTGGGAGCCGGGCTTGCCCGCGATGCAGGCACCTCGGTGTGTCCGCCACACCGCGGTGATGCTATCGCAGGCAAGCCAGCTCCCACACAAGTCGGCTCCTACAGGATTGAGCGCCCCCCTGACAGCCGATTCGGCTGCCATACCCCTCTTTTCAGCTTTCCCGGCTGGGCTGCTCCCCTGTTTCAGCCGGGATTCTGCGGCCAGAGCGCACAAAATAGCCTCAATGCCCAACCCCATGGACTCGTGCCCCCATGCAAACCACCAATACCGTCCTGATGATTCGCCCGGCGCACTTTGCCTTTAACCCTGACACCGCGATCAACAACCGCTTCCAGCGCGCGCCCGTCGATCCGGTGGCCGCACAGCACAAAGCGCTGGAAGAGTTCGACGGTTATGTCGACACCCTGCGCCAGCATGGTGTGGACGTGTTGGTGGTGCAGGACACACCCGCGCCCCATACCCCGGATTCGATCTTCCCCAATAACTGGTGGAGCAGCCATGCCGACGGCAGCCTGGTGCTGTACCCGATGGAAGGCCAGAACCGCCGCCTGGAGCGCGATAAAGGCGTGCTGCAAGTACTGGAGCAGCGCTTCGCAATCAAAGACACCATCGACTTCAGCCACCTGGAACAACAGAACATGTTCCTCGAAGGCACTGGCAGCATGGTCCTCGACCGCCAGCACCGCATCAGCTACGCCTGCCACTCCGGGCGCACCCATCACGATGCCCTGCGCCAGTTTGCCGAGCGCCTGGACTATCAGGTCTGCGCCTTCCACGCCGTCGACCGCCATCACGCACCGATCTACCACAGCAACGTGATGATGAGCGTCGGCCGCGACCTGTCGGTGGTGTGCCTGGACGCGCTGCCCGAGACCCACGAACGCCAGGGCCTGGAACGCTCCCTGCGCGACACCGGCAAAGACATCCTGGCCCTGGACTTCGACCAACTGGAAGCCTTCGCCGGCAACATGCTGGAACTCCACGACCGCGACGGCCAGCCGCTGCTGGTGATGTCGGCCAGCGCCTGGCGCTCGCTCAAGCCGGCGCAGCGCCTGCATGTGGAACGCCACACCCACCCAGTCGTGGTGAATATCGACAACATCGAACGCATCGGCGGCGGCAGTGCCCGCTGCATGTTGGCCGAAGTGCATCTTCCGGCCCGCGCCTCATTCCAATAAGGAGTTTTTCCATGACCCGTTATATCGACGTCAACGACCTCAGCTACCTGGTATCGCAAAAAGGCCTGCAAACCTGCATCACCGAGATGGCCGAGTACATCCGCGCCGACTACCTGCGCTGGAATGACTTCGAAAAATGCGCGCGCCTGGCCAACCACTCGCCCGAGGGCGTGATCGAACTGATGCCGGTCTCGGATGCTTCGCTGTATGCCTTCAAATACGTCAACGGCCACCCGAAAAATACCCAGAGCGGCATGCTCACGGTCATGGCGTTCGGCGCCCTGGGGGATGTGGATACCGGCAAACCGGTGCTGCTCAGCGAGATGACCCTGACCACGGCGATCCGCACTGCCGCCACTTCGGCCCTGGTTGCGCGCTACCTGGCACGGGACAACAGCCGCAGCATGGCGCTGATCGGCAATGGCTCGCAAAGTGAGTTCCAGGCCCTGGCGTTTCACACCTTGCTGGGCATCAATGAGATCCGCCTGTTCGATATAGATACCCAGGCCATGCACAAGCTGGCGAACAACCTCAAGGCCTTCCCGGCGATCAAGCTGACCCTCGCGGGTAGCGTCGCCGAAGCGGTGAAAGGCGCCGATATCGTCACCACCGTCACCGCCGACAAGGCCTACGCCACCATCCTTACCGACGACATGATCGAGCCCGGCATGCACCTCAATGCCGTGGGCGGCGACTGCCCCGGCAAGACCGAACTGGACCGGCGCATCGTCGAGCGCGCGCGGGTGATCGTCGAGTACGAACCACAAAGCCGTATCGAAGGCGAAATCCAGCATATGCCCGAGGACTCGCCGGTCACCGAGCTGTGGCAAGTGATCAACGGCCAGAAGCCGGGCCGGGAAAATGCGCGCCAGGTCACCCTGTTTGACTCGGTAGGTTTTGCCCTCGAAGACTATTCGGCCCTGCGTTATGTACTGGATGTGGCCAAGGCCCTGGACGTGGGCAGCGAGTTGGAGCTGGTACCGGACCTGGCCGACCCCAAGGACCTGTTCGCCCGCCTGGCCCAGCGACCAACCGCACAGCATAAAAAGCGCGCCTGAAACCGCTCTGGCCTGCCGCTTTGCGCAAGCGGCGGGCCCTAAACCGCGGTTTGAAAAGCCGATATACAGGGTGCCGCAGCCGATTCTGCTGCAATCCGCGTTTTAACAGCGCATTCCGCATGCGAAGGACTAGGTAAACGACACAAAAAACGCACCATCATGAAGCATTCTGAGCGCGACCAAAGAGTCAGCAAATGAATGCATGCCGCACCCTTTCTACTGCCCTGACATCAATTACAAAATATAGGGAAAACACCATGACTCCGCTCCGATCACTCGTCGCCGCGCTGCTCCTGCCTTTGTGCGCCACCGCCGTCCAGGCCCAGGAATGGAAAGAAATCCGTTTCGGCGTGTTCCCCGAGTACCCACCCTTTGAATCCGTGGCCGCTGACGGCAGCCTGCAAGGTTTCGACATTGAGCTGGGCAACGCTATCTGCGCCAAGCTTGAAGTCAAGTGCACCTGGGTCCACAACGAGTTCGACGGCATGATCCCGGCGCTGCGTGCGCGCAAGTTCGACGCCATCATGTCCTCCATGGCCGTGACCCCGGCCCGGCAAAAACAGATCGACTTCAGCGATCGCCTGTTCCTCAGCCCCACCTCGGTGATCACCCGCAAGGGCGCCGGTTTCGGCGACACCCCCGAATCCCTCAAGGGCAAACAGGTCGGCGTGCTCCAGGGCTCGCTGCAGGAAGCCTATGCCCGCGCCCACCTGGCCAAGCTCGGTGCCCAGGTCAAGGCATACCAGTCCCAGGACCAGAACTATGCCGACCTGCAAAACGGCCGCCTCGACGCGACGCTGACCGACAAGCTCGAAGCCCAGCTCAACTTCCTGTCCAAGCCTGAAGGCGCCGACTACCAATCCGGCCCGGCCTTCAAGGACCCGACCTTGCCGCTGGACATTGCCATGGGCCTGCGCAAGAACGACCAGGAACTGCTGGCGCTGATCAACAAGGGCATCGCAGCCATCCAGGCCGATGGCACTTACGCGCTGATCCAGAAGAAGTACTTCGGTGACGAAGATATCTATCACGAGTAATCCCCCGCCCTATCCCCTGTAGGAGCCGGCTTGCCAGCGCTGGCGGTGCGACAAACACCGCCATTTGCGGCAGGTTCCTACCGGTTCTATCGAGACTTTCCCGTGAATGAACTCCTCAACCTGCAAGGCTTCGGCCCGCTGTTGGCCCAGGGTGCCTGGATGACCATCAAGCTGGCGTTCCTCGCGCTGGTCCTGAGCCTGAGCCTGGGCCTGATCGCCGCCGGTGCCAAGCTGTCCAGCCATAAGCTGTTGCGCATCCCCGCCACCCTCTACACCACCTTGATCCGCAGCGTGCCGGACCTGGTACTGATCCTGCTGATCTTCTACAGCCTGCAACTGTGGCTCAATGACTTGACCGAGATGCTTGGCTGGAACTACTTCGAAATTGATCCCTTCACCGCCGGTGTGATCACCCTGGGTTTTATCTACGGTGCGTATTTCACCGAAAACTTTCGCGGCGCGATGCTCAGTGTGCCGGTGGGCCAACTGGAAGCAGCGACCGCCTACGGCTTGAGCCGCTGGCAGCGGTTTCGGCTGGTGATGTTCCCGCAATTGATGCGGTTTGCGTTGCCGGGGCTGGGCAATAACTGGCTGGTACTGCTCAAGTCCACGGCGCTGGTGTCGATCATCGGCCTGGCGGACCTGGTCAAGGCCGCGCAGAACGCCGGCAAGACCACCAATGACCCGTTGTACTTCCTGATCCTTGCGGGCCTGGTGTACCTGGTGATCACCACCCTCTCCAACCGCATCTTCAAACGCCTGGAACGGCGCTACAACGTCGGCATCAAAGGAGTGGCGCGATGATCGAACTGATCCAGCAATATGGCCTGGCGTACCTGTGGACCGATGGCTCGGGGTTTTCCGGGGTGGCCATGACCTTGTGGCTGTTTATCGTGTCGGTGATCCTCGGGTTTTTCCTGTCCATCCCCCTGGCAATCGCCCGCGTCAGCGAGCACTTCTGGCTACGCTGGCCGGTGGAGGTGTACACCTACCTGTTTCGCGGCACGCCGCTGTATATCCAGTTGCTGATTTGCTACACCGGCCTGTACAGCCTGGAAGTGGTGCAGGATAACGCCCTGCTCAATCAGTTTTTCCGCAATGCCTTGAACTGCACGCTGCTGGCCTTTGTGCTCAACACCTGCGCCTACACCGTGGAAATCTTCGCCGGGGCCATTCGCAATATTCCCCATGGCGAAATTGAAGCCGCGCGGGCCTACGGCCTGCACGGCTGGCGGATGAACCTGTTCGTGGTGATCCCCGCCGCGCTGCGCCGCGCATTGCCGGCCTACAGCAACGAAATGATCCTGATGCTGCACGCCACGTCCCTGGCATTTACCGCAACCATCGCCGACATCCTCAAGGTGGCCCGTGACGCCAATGCCGAAACGTTCCTCACGTTCCAGGCCTTCGGCATTGCTGCGCTGCTGTACATGCTGCTGTCCTTCGCATTGGTGGGCCTGTTCCGACTGGCCGAACGACGCTGGATGCGCTTTCTTGTCCCGACCCGAGGCTAACCCATGAATCAGTCCGCACAGGCCCTGGCCGCTCATCCCACACACACTGCCGCGCCCCGCCCGAACGTGGTGGCGGCCGGCGCCAACGTCAAACTCAAGGTCGAAGACCTGCATAAAAGCTACGGCGACCACGAAGTGCTCAAGGGGGTTTCGCTCAACGCCAGCAAGGGCGATGTGATCAGCCTGATCGGCGCCAGCGGCTCCGGCAAAAGCACCATGCTGCGCTGCATCAATTTCCTCGAACAGCCCGACGCCGGGGTAATCACCCTGGACGGCATCAGCATTGAAATGCGCCAGGGTCGCGCCGGGGTGCAGGCGCCGCACCAGGCACAACTGCAGAACCTGCGCACGCGCCTGGCCATGGTGTTCCAGCACTTCAACCTGTGGAGCCACATGACCGTGCTGGAAAACATCTGCATGGCGCCACGCCGGGTGTTGGGCGTCAGTGCCGCCGAGGCGGAGAAACGCGCGCGGATGTACCTGGATAAAGTCGGCCTGCCGGGCCGGGTCGCCGATCAATACCCGGCGTTTCTCTCCGGTGGCCAGCAACAGCGCGTGGCCATCGCCAGGGCCCTGGCCATGGAGCCGGAGATTATCCTGTTCGATGAACCGACCTCGGCGCTGGATCCGGAGCTTGTAGGAGAAGTCCTCAAAGTCATACAGACGTTGGCCGAGGAAGGTCGTACCATGCTTATGGTCACCCACGAAATGGGCTTTGCCCGGCAAGTCTCCAGCCAGGTGCTGTTCCTGCACCAGGGCCGTGTCGAAGAACAAGGCAGCGCCGAGATCCTCGACCACCCGACCAGCGAACGCTTGCAGCAATTTCTCTCCAACCGCTTGAAGTGAACACAGAATCGACCATGGATACCAAGGCCAACGGACCCCATTCCACCCCAGTGCTGGATCGCATTGATGAAGCCATCATTGATGTCTTGCGCCATCAGGGGCGTATCACCTACGAAAAGCTGTCTTCGCTGGTGCACCTGACGCCCAGGCCCTGCCTGGAGCGGGTGCGCAAGCTGGAGCGGCGCGGGGTGATTCGCGGCTACGGCGCGATCATTGATGTGCAAATGGTCTCGCCGGGGTTGTCCTTGCTGGTACTGGTGGCCTTGTCGAACCAGAGCGGGCGCTCGGCGCAAAAAGCCTTTGAAGCCTGCGTCAAAGCCTGTCCGCAGGTGTTCGAGTGCCAATTGATCAGTGGCCCCTTCGACTACAGCCTGCGCATGCGCTGCCGGGACATGGAGCACTACCGCGTGCTGACGGAAACCTGGTTGAACAATGATGAGCTGCACATCGACAAACTGGTGGCCCATCCGGAGCTGGCGGTGGTGAAAAACACCGCGACTGAGTTGGCCTGAACCCCATCGCCTCACACGATGCAGATCAGATGTGGGGGGGTGGACTTGTGTGGGCTTGCTGTGTGGGAGATTCTATGGTTTTGGGGAAGCCCCCAAAACCGCTTTTGACTGGTATTCGCTCAGGTTTTTCATGAGCGAAAAGGCGATGCGCGCCAGCTTGCGGCCAATGATGACCAGGGCTTGAGTCGTTTTCAGGCCCCTGGCCAGATAACCCTCGTATAAAGGTTTCCAGGCTTCTGACCTGATACCTGCTGACGCCGCGTTATGCAGCAATCTGCGTATCTCTGAATCTCCCTTCTTGCTCAATGAGCGGCGTCCGCTCATTTGCCCAGAATCGGATACTCTCAAGTCCATTCCCAAGAACGCGATGTAAGCGTCAGCACTTTCAAATTCTCCTCGCTGAAACGCCATTACCAGGGCAACTGCTGTCAGAAACCCAATGCCCTCGACGGCTTGGCAGCGCTTGACCTGATGCAAAAGCCCCGCCTCAGTAACAGCATCTAATATCCTTTTCTCAATGAGCCCCTCATGCCTATCAAGACACGCTGAAATGCTCTTGGACGAGGCCTTGAGTGATGGCTCGCCCGCCCAGCTCTGATTCAGTGCAACACGCATTTTCACCAGCGCTGCGCGTCGACGCAGCAAGCTTTGAAGCTTGGTATAAATCTTCGGCGGCGGATTCCAGGCGCGTAAATCAGCCTGTTCATTCTTCAAGTAGCGAGCCAGCAACTGCGCATCACTGAAGTCTGTTTTAGCGCGACCACCTGTGCCTTTGCGGTAATGGCTAAGGCGATATCCATCAATCACGTAAACGATATGGCCCATCGAATGAGCCAAGTTGACGGTATCCACGTGATAGATATTGGTGGCTTCAATTGCGATGGCGCTGCCCGCAGGCAAAGACTTCAGCCATGCCTTCAGCTCGCTTTTCTTGTTCGATACGATCTTTGTTTCAGCAGTTTCACTTTGATAAACAACTACTTCGGCTTTAGCGACATCCACTCCAATGATTGATTGCGAGACAGTCATTGCCATGAGAAAAGCTCCGGGTTAGGGTTTACGGGCTTGTCGGGGCTTCACCGTTGCGCTGGCTTGCTTCTATCGTCGGTCATGGCCGATGCATTCCTTATCGGCGCTTTGGTGAAGGGGTGGGACGAAGTCTCCCACGGTCTGTACTGGCTAGAGTCAGATGCTGGCTTTTAGTCCCACCACCCCTACAAGTCTAACCATACAAGCTGGCTTGCCTGCGATGCAGACGCCTCGGTCTATCAGCTATACCGAGGTGATGCTATCGCAGGCAAGCCAGCTCCCACACAAGCCAGCCCGCCATATGCTTCCCATATGTTTCCCACATGTTTTAACCGTGCCCGCCTGAAATCCGCTTGCCGGGGCGCTCACCAATCAGCTTCGCCTGCCCATCCCGCTGCTTCCCCGTCCGCGCCTCGCTGATCAACCCCGGTATCAACTTACCCTCCGGCAAATTCTTCCAGAACCGGCTCGGCAGGTGCCCCTCCATGACCTTGGGATTCAACCGCGCCGGGTTGAAGATATGGCTGTAATAGGTCAGCCACATGGCACTGTGTGGATCTTCGACATTCTGCGCCAACTGCTGCCATTGCTCCGGGCACTGGCGTTGATGAATCAACTGCTCACCGTCGTAATACACCCCATCCAGGGGCGTCGCGATCATCCAGCGATGACGGCCCATGCGCCCGACAAAATGCTGGCTGGCACTGTGCAAAATATCGTGGGCCGGTTCGTGCCAGGCCACGTACTCCGGCAACTCCGGCCCCGCCGCCGCCGGCAGCGCGATAAAACGCACAAACGCATGCAGATGGTGGGCCTCACGCCTTACCTGCTTGATCCGCCGTTGCAACTCGCTGCCCAGTTGATCCCCCGCCATCATCGCCGTGCGGTCACCATGGCTGACGCGCCACAGCACTTCATACAACAGGCTCCAGCGCTGCTCACCGTGGTAACAGGCGGCACTTTCCAGCAGCTCCAGCAGCGCCTTGGGAATGCGTGCCTGGAACGGGCCATTGTGCGTGGGGTAGTGTTCATCGGTGGCAAACAGGTCCGCCACTTCCACTTCGCCCCAACTGACATGGCTGGGGTCGATCTGATGGCTGAGCAGCCAGCGCGCCTGCTCGCGCCAGGTACTGAACAGGTTGTCGCATTCCAGGCTGATCATCCCCATAACCCCATCTGTTGCGGTTGCGGGCGGTCGCGCAGTTGCTCGCGCAGCAGCACGCTGGTGCTTTCCGCCTGCTGGGGGTGGTAGTCGCTGGTGATGAAGAACGGCTTGGCCTTGGTCAACACGCAGCGCATACGCGCCAGGTCTTCAAAACGGATCTTGCGTTGCCGGCGCAGCTCCACCAGGCGTTCGGTGGTACGCAGGCCAATCCCCGGGATACGCGCGATCAACGTCGCCTCGGCACGGTTCAGGTCCAGCGGGAACACCTCGCGATGCTCCAGGGCCCAGGCCAGCTTCGGGTCGATATCCAGCGCCAGATCCCCCGGCCCCGCGAACAGTTCGTTGGCGCGAAAGCCATAACTGCGCAGCAGGAAATCGGCCTGGTACAAACGGTGCTCGCGCATCAGCGGCGGCGCCGCCAGGGGCACGCTTTTCGGGCTATTGGGAATCGGGCTGAACGCCGAGTAGTACACCCGGCGCAACTTGAAGTTGCCATACAGCGCCTCGGCACCGTGCAGGATGGTGCTGTCGTCGGTGTCATCGGCGCCGACAATCATCTGCGTGCTTTGCCCGGCCGGGGCGAACCGCGGTGCCCGGGGCTCGTTGAGCACGGTTTGCTCGCCGGTGAAAATCGTCTGCATCGCCTGCTTGATCGAACCGATCTGCTTCTCCGGCGCGAGGATCTGCAGGCTTTTATCGGTGGGCAACTCAATGTTCACGCTCAAGCGATCGGCATATCGCCCGGCCTCGGCAATCAATGCAGGATCCGCTTCGGGGATGGTCTTGAGGTGGATATAACCGCGAAAGTCATGCTCCTCACGCAGCAACTTGGCGACCCGCACCAGTTGCTCCATGGTGTAGTCCGCCGAACGAATGATCCCCGAACTGAGAAACAGCCCGCTGACGCAATTACGCCGGTAGAAATCCAGGGTCAGGCTCACCACCTCCTCCGGGTTGAACCGCGCACGGGGCACGTCACTGGAGCGGCGGTTGACACAGTATTGGCAGTCGTAGAGGCAGAAATTGGTCAGCAGCACCTTGAGCAACGACACACAGCGCCCATCGGGTGTGTAGCTGTGGCAGATGCCCATGCCATCGCTCGAACCCAGCCCGGCCTTGCCCTCGGAGGTGCGCTTGGGCGCCCCGCTGCTGGCGCAAGACGCGTCGTACTTGGCCGCATCGGCGAGGATGCTGAGTTTTTCGATCAACTGCATGGCGGGCTACCGGACACTGTGTTTTTGTACAGTATCAGCAGCGATACCCGGCATTCAAGGAGAGATCGGCGAACGGTAGAACAAATAGTTGTGGGAGCTGCCGACGTTTTTTCAAACACATCAAGAACAGTTGAGCGACCCCGAACCTTCAATCGTCGCGCGTCAGCACTTCCAGCAACTCAATCTCGAAATGCAGATTGCTATGGGGCTGGATATGCGCGCCCATCGCCCGCTCGCCATACGCCAGATGCGCCGGCACAAACAGCTTGCGCACGCCGCCGACCTTCATCCCCATCAAGCCCCGGTCCCACCCCTTGATCACACGCCCGGTGCCAATCACACACTGGAACGGCTTGCCCCGCTCCCAGGACGAATCAAACACCGTACCGTCTTCCAGGGTGCCGGTGTATTGAGTGGTGATCAGCGCCCCCTTGACCACGGCTTTACCGTCGCCTTGGCGGATGTCGGTGATTTGCAGTTCTTCGTTGCTCATGGGGGATCTCGTTGGGTTCACACTGGCTGGCTTTTTCCCAGAATCAAGCGCCTTTGGCAAGTGCACTCTTAAGGATCCAGACTACGCCTCAGCCAGAAGCGCCTGACTTAACCTCAGCCATCTTTTCCCCTCTTATAAAAAATCAACCACCCCGGTTGCACAACAATAAGAGGTCACACCCCAATGAGCCAACCAACAAGCCCTGTCCGCGTCGCTGTCGTGCAGTTCGACCCCCAGGTCGGCCTGGATAACCGCGAAAGCAATCTGCATCGCAGCCTGGCCTTGGCTGCCGAGGCGGTCAATGGTGGGGCTAACCTGATCGTACTGCCCGAGTTGTCGAACTGCGGTTACTTCTTCAGCAGCCGCCAGGACGCATTCGAGCATGCCGAGCCCGTTCCCGGCGGGGCCAGTGTGCAAGCCTGGATGGCGTTTGCCGCCACCCATCAGGTGTATCTGGTGGCGGGCCTGAATGAGATCGAGGGTCGGCAGTTGTTCAATACTGCGGTATTGCTGGGGCCGGATGGGTTGATCGGTAAGTACCGCAAGGCCCACCTATGGAACCTCGAGAAGCTCTGGTTCACCCCTGGCAACCTGGGCTTTCCGGTGTTTGAAACGCCTATCGGGCGCATTGGCCTGTTGATCTGCTGGGACATCTGGTTCCCGGAAGTACCACGCATCCTCAGCCAGCAAGGCGCCGATATTATTTGTAGCCTCAACAACTGGGTGTGGACGCCGCCGCCGCTGTTCGACGAGGCCGGTAAATGCATGGCGTCGTACCTGACCATGACCGCCGCCCACGTCAATAATGTGTTTATCGCCGCCGCCAGCCGGATCGGTGAGGAGCGTGATGCACGCTACCTGGGGTGTTCGTTGATTGCCGGGACCAATGGCTGGCCTATCGGCAAAGTGGCGTCGGCTAACCGCCAGGAAATCCTCTTCGCCGATATAGACCTGACCAGCGCCCGCAGTGCGCCGATCTGGAACAGTCTCAACGACCTGCACCGTGACCGGCGCGATGATCTTTACGATCAGATGCTCGGGTATTGCCAGCACCCCGCCCTGCCACGCTAAAGGGAGGGCGAGTCATGGAAAATTTATTCATGAAACCTGGAAACGAGCGATCTCGGGTCGATAAGGCGATCATCGCATTGGGGCTCATCAGCATCTCGCTGATTGTCTGGACGGTCCTCACGCACCAAGGCTCCTGGCCTAGCTACGGCGATATGGTGGCAGCATTTCCCGACCCCATCGCCTGGCTACGCTGGGTACTGGGAGATGTCAGCGAAGTGGCCTTCTACAAGCATGAGCTTGCCTCCCTCGGGTTGTTGGCGGGTGCATACCTGGCCTGGTGGGCCAGCCGCACCGGCAAGCGCTGGCAAGGCTTTGCGATTTGCTACGGCAGTGGGCTGTGGCCATGGTTGGTGACCAGTTCCCTGCTGGGCCTGCTGCTGAGCAACCTGCTATGGGGTTGGACGGTCACCGCCGAGACCTGGCAACCCACCTTCGCCGCGTTTGTTTCACTGCCGGCAGCAATGGTCCTGATGTTTGGGGGTGGTTGGAAAGTCACCCTCAATGGCGCGTTGTTGGGGGCGCTGCTGGTCACGCCGATGTGCTTGCTGATCGTCAATTTTGTCTGTGTACCGCTGGATTTGCCGGTGGTGATTGGTAACGTGCTGGGCATGGCGGCGGGCAGCGTGATTGCCTTTGTCATCTGTCGCCGCGTGCCGATTCTGGTGCGCTCGGACTATATCGCCGCGGACAAACCATTGCCGCTCAAGCCGCCAACCTATGGCCTGGGCTGGAGCTTGCGCAGGGTCTTGGCCGATTTTTCCGAAGCGCCGTTCTTCGGCAATGAGTGGGCCAGCCTTGGCCTACTGGCGGGAGTCCTGCTGGCGTATGCCTTGAACCCGTTGAGTGCCGCCTATGGGTCGGGACTGGTGCTGCAACTGATCGGTGCCCAGGCGCTGACATCGGCTCTGGGTGTACTGATCTGGCGCAGTCAGTGGATCAAGCGCGGTTGGTATCCCACCTACGTGCCGCTGGTCTCGGTCGTACCGGCAGCGGTGCTGACCCATGGCGGGAGTTGGATGGTGATTGGATCGAGTGCGTTGCTTGGCGCGTTGATCGCGCCGCCGCTGGCCTGTGCCATTGCCGGGCGGCTGCCGACACACTTTCATCCCTATATCGGTAATGTAATCTCGATGGCGTTGAGCACCTTGCTGATTGTGCCCGTCGTTGGAAGGTTGATCGCGTAAACAGCCGGGTAAGGCTCTTGAGCCTTACCCGCTCCCAGCCTTACAACCACCGCCAGAACCGCCCCCAGAACCCCCGCTCCAGATCCGCCTTGCACCCTGCATACTGGCGCGCATACAGATCGGAACGGGCCTTGACCTTGCCGGCTACCGGCAACAGCCACGCCTTGCTGGCATAGGTGCGGTTACGATAGCCGCCCCAGCCTTCGTGGTAGTTGAGGTACTGGCCATAGGCGTCGTATTTGTATACGCCGTTGATGCTGGCGGTCTTGTCCATGTACCAGCCGACAAAGTCGATCGCGTCGTCGAAGTCCTGGCGGCTGGCCCAGTTGCGGCCGGTGCTTTTCTGGTAGTCGCCCCACACTTCATCCTTGGCCTGGGCGTAGCCGGCAGCGGTGCTGACGCGGCCCCAGGGGATGATCCACAGCAGGTATTTGCGCGGAGTCTTGGCGTTCTGCCGGAAGCCCGATTCCTGATACATGATGGCGAACGGCACCTGGATCGGCACACCCCAGCGCTTCTGGGTGACTTTGGCTGCGTCGTACCAGTCGTCCTTTTCGCGGAAGATGCCGCAGATGTCGTCAGGGGTGCGTGGCGGCGAGGTACCGCACGCCGCCAACAGGGTGGTGAATAGCAGGAGGGCTGTGGTTTTTACCGGGGTCAAAAGCATACCTTTGCGTGAGCGCGAAAAAAGCCGACAGTTTACGCGCTCACGCAAGGTGTTGCGGTTACGAATCAATGGGCCTTGATCAAGCCACGGGCACTTTGCGGGTCGAAATGGCCAGGCGACCGATGCCAAAGCTCAATGCGGCACCCAGTACCAACATCAACAAGGTGCTCCACGCCGCGCGGGACAGTTGCTTGGCCGCCACTTCACCGGCCTCGCGGGCCTTTTGTTCGGCCTGGGCCTTGAGTTCCTCGACTTTCTGCACGGCCTGCTGATAGGCCTGGGCATAGTTCTCGACAATCTGGCTGGCCTCGGCCTGGCTCTTGCCAGTACGGGCGGCGACGATGTTCACCAGCGCCTCTTTGTCGGCCGCATTCAACGCCGGCTCACCAGAGGCTTTGACGCGCTCGAACCATTGCTTGAGTTCGCTCGCGGCCTGGGCCGGGTTGGTGGCGGCATCAGTGGCCGATTGCTGACCGTCTGCCGCTGCCTGGTTAGCTGTTTGCTCGACGTTAGCCGGATCCAGTTCAACCTTGCCGCTTTGCTTGAGCAAGGTGTCGAGTTCGCCCTGCAGGCTATCCCAATCCAAACTGATGCCCTTTTCGTCCAACTGCTGCTTGACGCTGTCGCTGATGCCGGGGGCCACGGCGGCAATGCCGCTACCGGCCGCCGACAGGCCTTTGCCTACGACATTGCCCGCGGCGCCGACCACGCTGGTGGCCAATGCTGCCAGCAGCCAGGTGGTGAGCAAGGTGGTGATGGTCCAGCTCAGGACACCATGCAGGCCGCCGCGATCCGGGGCTGTGCGGCCGGCGACAAAGGCGCCCACGCCAATCGCCAACAGCGTGGACACAAACAGCCAGATCCCGGCGCCAGTGCCAAAGCCGCTCAACGGGTTGCCTGCCGCCATGGGGTCGACCGCACTGGCGCCGATGGCGGTGCCCAGTACGCTGAGTACCAGGTAGGTCACCAGGGCAATTGCACTGCCGGCCAGTACCGAGCCCCAGGACACACGAAAAGGCGAGCGATGGGTTTCATAGAGGGAGGTCATAATCGTTCCTTGGACAAATGAGTAGACCTTCAGTTTGTCCAGGCCGACGCCTGCGGTCTCGGCACAAATGCACTAGGACGACTGGTGCATTCGCACCCCGTCAAGCTGAATCGGTCTGCACTATGCTCAAGGCCAGTTGTCGTACTCCACACAAGCCAGACATGCCCTGTTGCAGGCGCCGATGTCGTTATGTAGCCATTTTGGAGAAACCATGAGCCAGGCCGTTCTCGCCCAAGAAACCAATCGCCGCCAATTGCAGCAGATCATTTCCGGACTGTCCGATGGGGTGATTCTCGCCGAGATCGACCAGAGCATTCTCTGGGCCAACGAAGCCGCGCTGGCCATGCATGGCCTGGATGACATTGCCGGGCTCGGCGCCAACACCGCCGAATACGCCGAGCGCTTTGCCCTGCGCTACCGCAACAATCACCCGCTGCCCCTGGAAGCCTATCCGCTGAGCCGGGTGGCCAACGGCGAAGAGTTCAGTGATGTGGTGGTCGAAGTCACGCCCAGCGCCGACACCGACCGCACCTGGGTCCACCGCCTGCGCAGCCTGGCGCTCACCGACAGCGCCGGCAAGCCGGAACTGCTGGTGCTGATTTTGAGCGATGCCACCGAATGGGCCAGCGCCGAGCAGCGCTTTGAAAAGACCTTCAACGCCAACCCGGCGCCGGCGGTGATCTGCCGCTTGAGTGATCTGCGCTATATCAAGGTCAACCAGGGCTTCCTGGAGATGACCGGCTACAACCGCGACCAGGTGATCGGCCGTTCAGTGTACGAACTGGACGTGCTGGAACAGGCCGAGCGCAAGGAGCTGGCAATCCAGCGCCTGGGCGAAGGCGCGACCATCCCGCAGATGCAAGCCGAGCTGAAGCTGCCCGAAGGCGGCAGCAAGCTGGTGATTGTCGCCGGCCAGCCGCTGGATATGAACGATGAGGAATGCATGCTGTTTTCCTTCACTGACCTTGAGCCCCGGCGCAAGGCCGAAACCGCCCTGCGCCAGAGCGAGGAGCGGTTTGCCAAGTCCTTCCGCCTGACGCCGGTGCCGACCCTGGTGTGCGACGCGGACAATCAGCAGGTGGTGGACGTCAACGACGCGTTCATGAGCGTCACCGGCTACACCAGCGAAGAGTTGATTGGGAAGTCCATCAGCGATATCGACTTCATCGACAGCAAGGAGGCCTGCACGCAGTTGTTCGCCACTCTGGAAAAAGCCGGCAACCTCGACGGCCAGGACCTGAAAATCCGCAAGAAAGGCAATGAGGTGATTGATTGCGTGGTGTCGGCCGACACCGTGAGCATCCAGGACACGACCTGTTACCTGCTGGTGATGATGAATATCACCGAGCGCAAACGCTCGGAGCTGGAGTTGGTGTCGGCCATCGAGGAAGTGATGAAAGACGCGTCCTGGTTCAGCCAGACCCTGATCGAAAAACTGGCCAACGCCAAGAGCGTCAACAGCCCCAACCTGACGACCATCGCCTTTACCGACCTGACCGCCCGCGAGCGGGATGTGCTGGGGCTGATTTGTGAAGGCCTGGCCGACAAGGAAATCGCCTCGCGCTTGAAGCTGGCACCCAATACCGTGCGCAATCATGTGGCCACGGTGTACTCCAAGCTCAACGTGCACAGCCGCAGCGCCGCCATCGTCTGGGCCAGGGAACGCGGGTTGTTTGCCGGGGAACGGCGGGCAAAAAGTGCGAAATAAGGTGCAAATGCACTAGGGCGACCAGTGCAAATTCGCCTTATTGCCGGGCGATGGGCTGCTTAACCTTGAAGGGTAGGCACAGGGTTTGATGCCCTGTGTCATGGCGAGTTTTTTGCCCTTGAAGGAGGCAGCATGAACAGTGAACAAGTCACCGGCCGCGTGAAAAAAGCCGTGGGCAAGGCTCAGGACTTTCTCGGCGAAATGACCGACGACGAACAACTGCAGGCCCAGGGCGTAGCGCGCCAGGCGGCCGGCCAATTGCAACAGACCTATGGCGATGCGCTGGACACTGTTGGTGACTTTGCCCAGCGCAAGCCCCTGGCCACCGTGGCGATCGTTGCTGGCGTGGGCCTGGTGCTGGGCCTGTTGCTGCGTCGTCGTTGATGGGGGCTGGCATGTTTACCCTGGCCCAACTGCGTAATTGCATCGAAGAAGCCCTGTTGCCGCTGACCTGCGAATTCACCCTGTGCCGCGACTCGTCACTGACCTTGAAAGTGTTTGACGCCCAGAGCGGCCGCGTGGACCTGGTGGTCACCGGGATCAGCGTCAACAAACTCAAGACCCCGGAGGACGTCGCAACGATGGTCGAGGAACTGCGCTACGAATTGCACAGCAACACCGTGGGCGGCGCGCTCTCCATCTGACAACACCCCCTCTGTAGGGACGCCTACCCCTGTGGGAGCGGGCTTGCCCGCGATGGCGGTGAGACAGCCAACAGTGACTTGACTGACCCACCGCCATCGCGAGCAAGCTCGCTCCCACAGGGGCGCAGCTCCGCGCTTTGGCCTTGTCTACAACGGGCGTGGCTTCAACGATGCCCCTATAAAGTAGAACAGCCCCCCGGCCACGATAAACCCCGCCAACATGTAGAACATGTAGTGCGCCGGCAGGCTGGCCAGCACCAGGCCGCACAACACCGGCCCCAGTGCGGCGCCGAGGTTGGAGAGGTTTTGCGCACCGTAGTACATGCCGCGCAGGTGGTCAGGGGCGATGCGGTCGATAAACATGTATTCGGCGGGAAACACGATGATCTCCCCCACGGTGAAGATCGCCATCGACACCACCCACCACCACACGCTGGTGGACAGCGCAAAACCCATCACCCCTAGCATGAACATGCCCAGCCCGAAGATCAGCCAGCGGCTCAGGTGACGGTGGCTGATCTGCCGACCGATCACGTATTGCAGGGCGATGACCAGCAGGGCGTTGGTGGTCAGGATGGCGCTGATCACGGTGTAGGTGTATTCGGCGTCCGAGGTGGTCACCAGGTACTGCGACAGGTAGGCGGTGAACTGCCCGAATACCACGGCACTGAGCAGGCCGCCGAGGGTGAAGCACACCAGGCGATGATCGCGCAGCAATACCCGGCCCACCGCCAGGAACGGCACCGGTTTTTGCGCGGCGTCCACCGTGGCCAGGCTGCGGTCGCCCCAGCGCCAGTACAGCAGGAAGAACCCCATCCCCAGCAACACCGACAAGACAAACGGCAAGCTCATATCGACCTTGGCCACCATCGCCCCCAGAAACGGCCCTACCGCGTAGCCGATATTGGTCAGGGTGTACTTGATGGAAAACACTTCGCTGCGCGCATCGACCGGCAACAGGCTGGCAAAGCCGGCCTTGACCGCGACATCGATCACCGCATACGCCAAGTTGATCAGGATCAGGCAACTGTAGAAAAGCCATAGCTCGCGAGCCAGCAAGGTGCCGACGAATCCCAGGACGAACAGCAGGCTCAGGCCCAGCAACAGCCGGTAGCTATTGACCCGGTCCACGAGGAAACCGCCGTACACGCTCAACAGGGAACCGACGATCAACGAGCTGCCGATCACCAGGCCCACTTGGCTGATGCCCAGGGCGAAGTGACTGGACAGGTAGATCACCATGTACGGAAAGGTGATCGCCTTGGCCAGGGTCAATACCAGCGTGGCCGATAGCAGCAGGTTTACGCTGCGGGGGTAGTTTTTTATTGTTTTCAGCATCCTGCTCTCGTTTCCTGAAAAGAGTCGTAGCACACGCCATGACGGGCGCATTGCGCAGCTACCTTACCTCAGGATGAGCAGCAAAAAAGACTGTTTTATGCATTCGTGCATGCGATTTTTAAATGCGCGCAGCGAAGGGGGGGAAAAGCGGCATCAGCCCGTTTCCCCCCGCACCCGTTATTTGGCAGGGGTGATGTCGAGGATGGTGCCATTGGTGATTTTCACCAGCACATAACGATCATTGATCCGCGCCCACTGGCTGTCGTCGTGGGGCGGTTTCAGGCCGCGCTTTTTCCAGTCGCCCAGGGCCGACTCCTTGCGCACCAGGATATCCGGCGCACGGTCTCCGACTTTCAAGTCTCGGGTGTTGATGTTCGAAGGCTCCACGGTTTTCTGCGGATTGTCCTCGGCTTGCACGGTAACGCTGGCGGTGGACAGGCTGGCGGCAACCAGCAGGCTGGCAATCAGGGACGTTGCTTTCATGGGTATTCCTTCAGTAAATAATGCGTACCCAGGTTCCGACAGCAGGGCCCTGCAATCATTCACCCGCAATACAGCCACGGGTATCGGTGCCTGCTAATCTTGCGCCAGCCCTCCATCGAGTCCGAGAACAATGAAAACAGCCCTGACCCGAACCAAACTGCTGGCCAGCGCCCTGATCGTGATCGCCGTGATTGGCGGTGCCACTTATTACTTGCTGGACCGCCGCGCCACCCACGGCCTGCTTGACGGTCCCGAATACAGCGAAGCGCAACTCAATGAGGGCGGTGTGGATGGCATCCGGGACCTGCCGTTGCCAGAAGCAAAAAAACGCCTGAATTACCTGATCCTCGATATGCGCGACGGCATCAACCGCATCGCCATGCTCGAAAGCATGCGCCTGGAAGTCGGCCCGGCCACCGCTACACCAGGCGAACAGAAAGAGCTGAACTATGAGGAGCCGTTCGTGCCCTTCCCCGCCGCCGAACTGAAAGCGGCATTGACCGACCTCAAGCGCACACCGGGGCAGTTCCAGCAGTTGTTCTTCGACAATGCATCCGGGCTGAAACTGGAAGTCGAGGCGATTCGCGAGGTGCTCAAGCGCGGGGCCCTGCCCGATCAGCAGACCGAAGCCAGCTATCGCATCCAGACCCTGTACTTTCGCGACGGCTCGCAGCAGCCCTTCGCCGAGGTGGCGATCAAGGATGAGGACAGTGAGGAGCAGGACCAGGACACCACCCAGGCCGAACTCAAGCTCAACAAGCCCCTGGAACGCATCAGCCTGGCCCTGACGTATCAGGCCTACCCCGGCTTCAATAAAATCGTCCTGGACCGGGCCCACCCGAAAGCCACCGCCGAGGGTGGCGAGGTGTACCAACTGACCCATCTGGGCGACGCCAGCGCCTCCTTGCAACTGGCAACGCCGAAAAACAAATCCTATGTGATCCAGGGCCTGACGGCCGATGGCAAGACCCTGTACAGCGGCGGCAACAGCTCCAATTCCTCGCCCACCGCCGAACAAAAGGCCAACCTGCGGGCCTATTACAACGAACTGCTGCGTATGGAAGACAACTTCGCCGACTTCAAGAGTGCCGCGGCGGTGCAGGATCATCTGGAACAGTTCGCCAGCAACCTGCCCAGCTCCGACAGCGAGCTGAGTAACGTGCAGGCCACCTACCAATTCGAAGACACCCCCGCCAGCATCGTGATTTACGTGCTGGACCCGCTCCAACCCCAAACCCTTGATTGGGAAATGCACAGCAGCACCGCCCCTCGCGAGCGCTACATCGCCTACGACAGCGCCAGCGAAAGCAGCGGTTTTATCGACAGCAAGGGGCAATGGGTGGTGAAGCCGCGCTTCAAGCGCATTGATACCACCGAGATGCCCGGCGTGTACCACATCATGGTCGGCGAAAAATCTTCCGGCGAGGGCTGGAGCGAATTGCTGTTCAAATACTTTGCCTTTGTACCGGGTACGCAGACGTTGAAAGAACTGCCCTTCGAAATCATCGACAGCGCGGTCAACGACGACCTGATGATTGTCGAGCGTGAAACCAACGGCCCCTATGGGGTCTACGACGTGAAGAAGCTACAGGTCGTGGTGCCCATGAAGTACGTCAACCCCAGTGTGATCGGCAACGTGTTCATCGCCCGCCCTGGCGAGACCACCTATGGCTCGAACTCGTTGTACGGCGCCTGGAGCCTGAGCGGCAAGGAGCTGTTGGCACCGCGCTACTCCGCAATCAACGGCAGCGGCGAGTTTATCTACGCCACCTCCGCCGACCAGAAACAGACCGACGTCTACAACCTGCAGATGAAGAAACTCAACCCTCCCGGCGCGACCGTTTTCGGCCAGTTTGTCCAGGGCCAGCCCCTGCTGATCCAGGACCGTGGCAGCCGCAAATACAGCTTTATCAACGAACAGGGCAAGGCGCTGCCTTTGAGCCTGCCATTCGATGACGTCAACCCGTTCTCCAACGGCATGGCGGTGGTGCAAAAGGGCAGCCGCTATGGCGCCATTGATGTACACGGCAAACTGCGCGTGCCCGTGACCTACAGCAAACTCAACCCCTTCCAGAAGAACCTCGCCTCGGCAGAAATGGATGGGTTTGAAGGCTTGGTATTGATCGACAAAAACAACCGCGTGGTGAAAAAACTGGGGTCGTATACCCAGTACAGCTTCCCGTACAACAGCAACGAAGCGACCTATAGCATCTGGGATACCCAGGTGCCAAACCGGGTCAATGTGTTCGACGCCGATGGCAACCAGACCGATAGCTTCGAGCGCGAGTGAGGTGATACAGGCCCTTGCAGGAGCTGGCTGGCCGGCTCTTACAAGGGCTCTCTATTGCGCGCATGAAATTAATCCTGTAATTTTTCATGAAATTTTTAGATAAGAATTTCACGAAGCACCCATGGACAAACAAGAAGAACTGGACGCCCTGGCGATCCTGATTCACGACCTGCGCAAATACAAGAAGCTCACCCTGGCCCAACTGGCGCAGAAGATCGAGCGCTCCGTGGGGTTCCTGTCCCAGGTCGAGCGTGGCTTGTCGCGCCCCACCGTGGCGGACCTGACTGCCATCAGCCATGCGCTGGACGTACCCACCACCTACTTCTACAGCCTGTCCAAACCCAAGGCTGTGGCCTGGGTCACCCGCCCCAACGAGCGGCGCACGGTGTATTACGCCAACGGCATCACCGACATCCTCGTCTCCCCCAGCATGCAGGGGGCGTTTTCGATCCTCGACAGCCTGCTCGAACCCGGCGCCAACAGTGGCGAGCAGACCATGAGCGACCGCGCCGAGCAGGCCGGTTATGTACTCGAAGGCCACCTGACGCTGTGGGTCGAAGGCGAGGCCGACGCGGTGACTCTCGGCCCCGGCGACAGCTTTCACCTCGCCAGTTTTGCCCACTGCCGCTACGGCAACCTGACCGACCTGCCGGCCCGCGTGCTGTGGGTCTACAACTAAGGCACACCAAGGAGCGTCACCCGTGAAAAGCCATTCCTCCACGTTACTGGCCGAAGTACGGACCTTTCGCCAGAACCATCCGGATGTACGTTATGTCGACCTGATCGCCCTGGATATCCCAGGGCGTTTCTACGGCAAGCGCTACCCGGTTGAAATGTTGGAAAAAGTCGCCGCCGGCAGCCCCCTGAAGCTGCCGCAGAACGCCGTGCTGCTGGGCGCCCAGGGCGGTCTGTTCAAGATTGGCGACTACTGCTTCCATGACGGCGACCCCGACGCCAACCGCCGCCTGGTGCCCGGCACGCTCAAGCCGGTGAGCTGGGAAGCCCAGCCCCTGGGGCAAATGCTGATCACCTCCGACGGCACCGAGGCCCCCATCGAATTCGAACCCCGTGAAGTCCTGGCCAAAGTCCTGGAACGCCTGCACCGCAAGGGCATTCACCCGGTAGTGGCGTTTGAGCTGGAGTTCTACCTGTTCGATAAAAAGCTCAACGACGGCCTGCCGCAATTTGCCCGCGACCCGTTGAGCGACGACCCCGATGACCAACCGACCCTGCATATCGAGCGGCTGTCGCGTTTTGCGCCGGTGCTCGATGACATGGTGCAGACCGCCCAGGCCCAGGGGATCGACATTACGGTGGTCACTGCCGAACTGGGCCCCGGCCAGTTTGAAATCAACTTTGGTCACCTCGACGATGGCCTGCGCGCCGCCGACTGGGCCGCCCTGTTCTGCCGCAGTACCCGTGGCGTGGCGCTCAAGCATGGCTATCGCGCCAGTTTCATGGCCAAGCCCTACCTGCAACATCCGGGCAGTGGCATGCATGTGCATGTGAGCCTGTATGACGCCGCCGGCAACAACCTGCTGGCGGCGCACCAGCAACAGCCGTTGCGCCACGCGGTGGCGGGTTGCCTGGCACTGCTGCCGCACTGCATGCCGATTTTCTCGCCCAACCACAACGCCTTCCGCCGCCTGGGCGGCACGGTCAATGCGGCCACCAAGGCCTGCTGGGGCTATGAGGACCGTGACGCCTGCGTGCGCATTCCCGAGTCCGACCCGCGCAACCTGCGGATCGAACATCGGCTGGCCAGTGCCGACGCCAACCCGTACCTGGTGCTGGCGGCGATCCTGGTCGGGCTGGAGCACGGCCTGGACGCCGCGCAGGAGCCTATCGCACCGCTGAACGAAGACCGCACCAGCGGCCATGACTTCCCCCTGGAAATGCTCGAGGCGGTGCGCGCCATGCAGCAACAACCGGTCCTGCGCGAGGGCTTGGGTGCGGAGTTTGTCGACGTCTATTGCGAAAACAAACGCCAGGATCATCTGGCCTTCCAGCAGGAGATCAATGCGCGGGAATATCGCTGGTACCTGTAGATACCGAGCACCCTGCACATTCCTTGTGGGAGCTGGCTCCCACATTTTGAGCTTCGCGGCCTTGAGTAAGGTGCTACTTTGAAAAAGCCCGACCATCGCCCTCTCCTGCGGACTGCCCCATGACCGACCAAAGCGCCCCTGCCCTCAAGGAAATCTTCAACGTCGAACGCCTGCAACACATCGCCGATGAGATGAGCGCGGTGTACCCGCCCTTCGATGCCAAGGGCTTTCTCAAGCACGCCAAGCGTGACCTGGCCGGGTTGTCGGTCATGCAGCGCATGGCTCGGGTCAGTGAAAGCCTGCACGCAGTGATGCCCCTGGACTATCCGCAAACCCTCGAACATTTGTATGCCCTGGCCCCGCGCCTGAACAGTGGTTTTGTCAGCCTGTTCCTCGGGCATTATGTGGCCAGCTATGGCCTGGATGATTTCCAGCGCTCAATGGCGGCGCTCAAGTACTTCACCACATTTGGCTCTGCCGAATTTGCTGTGCGGGCCTTTCTGCTCAAGGATTTCCAACGCACCCTGGCGGTGATGCAGCAATGGTCGCTGGATGACAACGAGCACGTACGCCGCCTCGCCAGCGAGGGCTCGCGTCCGAGGTTGCCATGGTCGTTTCGCCTGGCCCAGGTGCAGGCCGATCCGCGCCTGTGTGCGTCGATCCTGGAGAACCTCAAGGCCGACAGCAGTCTGTATGTGCGCAAGTCCGTGGCCAACCACCTCAATGACATCACCAAGGACCATCCGGATTGGGTGCTGGATGTCATCGAAAGCTGGTCCCTGGACAACCCCCACACCGCCTGGATCGCCCGCCACGCCCTGCGCAGCCTGATCAAGCAGGGCAATACCCGCGCGCTGACGATCATGGGGGCCGGGGCGCGGGCCGAGGTGAAAATCCACCAGTTCAAGGTCGAGCCCCCGGTGATTCGCCTGGGTGAGCGGATCAACCTGTCGTTCAGCCTCGAATCCACCACCAGCGCCCCACAAAAACTGGTGGTGGACTACGCCATCGACTATGTAAAAAGCGCAGGCCATAGCGCCGCCAAAGTGTTCAAGCTCAAGGCTTTTACCCTCGGCGCGGGTGAACGGCATACGCTGCTGCGTGGCCAACATATCCGCGATATGACCACGCGCAAGCACTACCCCGGCCGGCATACGGTGCATGTGCTGGTGAACGGCGAACGCCTGGCCAGCAGCGACTTCGAGCTGCTCGACTGACCACCCTTACCAAGACGAAGGCTCTATCTCGGGCCTTTCAGCGATATTTATTGTCCGACAATACTGGTTTTTGGTGTTGCGATCCATTATCATCTGCCGCCTTCTTGGTACCCGCCAGGGTATCTGTGTCAATGTTCCACCTGAGGCGCCCATGCACCGTTTCTCGTTTTACTGCCCTTTGATTTGCGCCAGTCTGGGGCTTGTTTCGCACACTGCTCATGCCGCGTTGCAACCCATGGCCGAAGCTGCACTTGCCAACGAATCCGAGCTGCACTGCCACTTCAACCGTGATGCCAGCACCGATTGCACCACCACCTACCGCTACACCATTCTCAAGCCCAGCGGCCGGGAAATTTTGTCGCGAATCGACTTCAACTATGCCGAAGGCGATAGTTTTGAAGTGCTGCACGCCGAATCCACCCAGCCCGGCGGCAAGCCACAGCGGCTTGGCGAAGCACAGATCGACACGCGCACCGCGCCCAACCCTGACCAGGGGTTTTCCAGGCTGAAGCAAACGTCCCTGGCATTCCCCAACCTGCGGGTCGGCACGCAGATCCGCTACACCGTGCGCGAGCATCACCCCGCCAAGCCGCTGATGACCGAGTTCCACTACGCCCTGCAGTTCGGCCCCAGCAATGCGCGGCGCGACCGGCTCAAGGCGCGCTTCACCGCGGAACGGCCGATCGAGTGGCGCGCCGAGTTGATGGACGGCTTCACCATTACCCCCTCGGTCAATCGCAAGACCCTGGATATCGAGCAAAAGACGCCGACCTATCTCAACTACATCAACGAATCGGGCCACGCCTATATCCGCCTGATCCCACGGATCGAAGTGGGCAGCAGCCTCGATGTGCAAAAACATTTCGGCGGCTTTGCCCAGCGCTACAATCAGATCCTCGCGGCCAAGCTGCCGGCTGACAGTGCCGCCGCCGTAGCTGCGGTGAAGGGCTTGGACCCGGCGCAGCAAGTGGCCGGCCTGATGCAGCACATCAACGACCATTACCGTTACCTGGGTGACTGGCGTGCCACCGATCGCGGCTATGTGCCGTTTAACCTGGAGGAGATCGAACAGCACGGTTATGGCGACTGCAAGGACCTGTCCATCCTCCTCACCGCCATGCTCAAGGCCAGCGGGATCAAGGCCGAGACTGCCTGGGTCAGCCGTGGGGATGTGGTGGATTCGCTGCTGGTGCCGGGCACCGGTGCGCCCAACCATGCCATCGTGCGTGCCGAAGTGGCCGGCCAGGTGTGGTGGCTGGACCCGACCAACCCGGTGTTCGCTCCAGGCCAGACCCTGCCCGATATCCAGGACCGCTGGGTACTGGTCAACGATGCCCAGGGCCGGGTGCGTGAGGAACATATCCCCCTGGCACGCCCTGACACCAGCATCCGCCTGGACAAGCAGGTGCATTACGACAAACAGGGCAATGGCACGACCCGCGCCAGCGTCACCTTCAGCCGCCTGCCCCTGATGCAACTGAGCATGGCTGATCGCGAACAGGGGGCTACCGCCACCGACCAGAACATCTGCGACAACTTTGGCCGCGAGATCAGCGATTGCCAGGTCACCCGCCAGCCCACCGGGTTCGTGCAGCCCGACAGCTACACGGTCAAGGCCAGCATGACCGACCTGGGCGCCCTGGAAAAACTCGACGAAGGCTACGTCTACACCGACCAGTCGCTCAAAGAGAAATGGGACGGCCTGCTCAACTACCGCCGCAACGGGCAACGGGGCGACCTGTACATGGGCAACCCGGACACCGTCGACTACACCTTTACCTTGACCGGCGGGCAGATGGACAAGCCTGTTCAAGGCTGCAAGATCCACTCGCCGTGGTATGACCTGGAACTCGATGGCGAACAGCTCAAGGATGGCTTGCGCTACCACTACCGGTTGACCCAGAAAGTGCGCTGGTTGAGCCATGATGAAATCGTCAGCGCGCCATTTGAAAAGATGATCAACGATGCCCGTGCGTGTGGTGAACAGGTACACCAGACGGTGAAACTCTAAGCCCACACACAGTCCCATGTGGGAGCTGTCTCGCCCTGCGAGGCTGCGATGGCGGCAGGTCAGTCAACATCAATGCTGGCAGTACCGCCGCCATCGCAGCCTCGCTAGGGCTCGACAGCTCCCACATTTGATCTCTGTAGATCCCCCATGCCCTTCGCTACGCGCCCAACAGCAGCCCCTGCTCCTTGGCACACAACTCCACCACGTAATCCCACAACACCCGCAACCGCACCGACTTGTGCAATTCGCGGCGGGAGCTGATCCAGTAACTGCGCTGGATGCCCTCTTCCGGCAATAGCGGCACCAGGTCCGGGTCCCCGGCGGCGACAAAACACGGCAGCACGGCAATCCCCAACCCCGAGCGCGCCGCCTGGTGCTGGGCGATGACGCTGGTGCTGTGGAATACCACCCGGGGGTTGCGGCAAAAGCTGCTGAGGAGTTTCAGTTCCTGGCTGAACAGCAGGTCGTCGACGTAGTCGATCCACGCGTGGGCGGCCAGGTCTTCGCGTTTCTCGATGGCTGGCGAACGCGCCAGGTAGCTGCGGCTGGCATAGAGGGCCAGGCGGTAGTCGGTGAGTTTGCGCGTGACCAGTTGATCGACGCTGGGGCGCTCCAGGTGGATGCTGATCTCCGCCTCGCGGTTGAGGATGCTGACAAAACGCGGCACCGCCACCAGTTCCACTTCCAGCCCCGGATAACGCTCGAACAGGCCGCCCATGCGGCTGGCAAGGAACATCACCCCCAAGCCTTCGGCGACCCCCAGGCGAATCTTGCCCAGGGGCGCGGCGGAATGGGTCAGCTCTTCTTCGGCGAGCAGTGCAACGTTCTCCATGGCTTCGGCATGCTTGAGCAGTGCTTCGCCCGACGGCGTCAGTTCGTACCCCTGGGCATGCTGCACAAACAGCGCGGTGCCGAGGCTTTTCTCGATGGCCTCGATATGCCGGGCCACAGTGGCATGCGTGGTTTTCAGGCGCTGGGCGGCGGTGAGCAGGCGCCCGCTGCGCTGCAACTCAAGAAAATACCGCAGGTCATTCCAGTCGAACATGTCACCCCCCTCTCGGCCATGAGCGCAGCGCTGTTTAAAAACGCACAGCAGCTGGGTAAAAACTAACATTTTTAAGACGAAAACTAACAACTAGGATGGAGCCAATAAGAAAAACAAGCGAGACCCCAGATGACTATTGCACCTGCGCAATACGATTACGTGGTAGTAGGCGCCGGCCCTGCGGGCTGCCTGCTGGCCAATCGACTGTCCGCCAACCCTGCCCATCGTGTGCTGCTGCTTGAAGCGGGCGGGCGCGACAACTACCCCTGGATCCATATCCCCGTCGGCTACCTGTTCTGCATCGGCAACCCGCGCACCGACTGGTGCTTCAAGACCGAAACCCAACCCGGCCTGCAAGGTCGTGCCCTGAGCTATCCACGGGGCAAGGTGCTGGGCGGCTGCTCGTCGATCAACGGCATGATCTACATGCGCGGCCAGGCCAACGACTACGATGGCTGGGCCGCCGAAGGCAACCCCGGCTGGGCCTGGGACGATGTATTGCCGCTGTTCAAGCAAAGCGAAAACCATTTTGCCGGTGCCTCGCCCCTGCATGGCGACAGCGGCGAGTGGCGCGTGGAGCAACAGCGCCTGCACTGGCCGATCCTCGATGCCTTCCGCGAAGCCGCCAAGCAAAGTGGCATCGCCAGCATCGACGACTTCAACCAGGGCGATAACGAAGGGTGTGGCTACTTCCAGGTCAACCAGAAAGGCGGCGTACGCTGGAATGCGGCCAAGGCGTTTCTCAAGCCCATCCGCCAGCGCGCCAACCTCACGGTGCTCACCGGCGTGGAAGTCGACCGTGTACTCCTGGAAAACGGCCGTGCCAGTGCGGTGGTGGGCCGCCAGCTAGGGCAAGTAGTGACCTGGAAAGCCCATAAGGAAATCATCCTGTGCGCCGGGGCGGTGGGTTCGCCCGGCATCCTGCAGCGCTCCGGGATAGGGCCTTCGAGCATCCTCAAGCCCTTGGGCATCGAGGTCCTGCACGAACTGCCAGGGGTCGGTGGCAATCTGCAGGACCACCTGCAACTGCGGCTGATCTACAAGCTGGAAAACGCCCGCACCCTGAACCAGATCGCCGGCTCCGTGTGGGGCAAGATGGGCATGGGCCTGCAATACCTGTATGACCGCAGCGGCCCGCTGTCCATGGCGCCCAGCCAGCTCGGCGCCTTCGCCCGCTCGGGGCCGGAACAGACTTCGGCCAACCTCGAATACCACGTGCAACCACTGTCGCTGGAACGCTTTGGCGAACCGCTGCACGCGTTCCCGGCATTTACTGCGTCGGTTTGCGACTTGCGCCCGCAGAGTCGCGGACGCATTGATATCCGCTCGGCCGATCCCGCGACGCCGCCATTGATCCAGCCCAACTACCTGAGCCATCCCGAAGACTTGCGCGTGGCCGCCGATGCCATTCGCCTGACCCGGCGCATTGTCGGCGCCCAGGCCCTGCGCCCCTTCAACCCGGTGGAATACCTGCCCGGTGAGGCCTTGCAAAGCGATGAACAATTGCAAGAGGCGGCGGCGCGGATCGGCACCACGATTTTTCACCCGGTCGGCACCTGCCGCATGGGCCAGGATAAAGACGCGGTGGTCGATGCCCAGTTACGCGTGCACGGCGTGCCCGGCCTGCGCATCGCCGATGCCTCGATCATGCCGCGCATCACCTCCGGCAATACCTGCTCACCCACCCTGATGATCGCGGAAAAAGCCGCGCAACTGATTCTGTCCCCTCAAACAAGGAACCTCACCCCCGAAAGAGAACAGACAACACCGGCATGACCTGTAGGCGCGAGTTTGCTCGCACCTACAGGACAAGAGCGGCGCTGAAGTTGGCGCCGACAGTGGAACAACAATAAATAATCACTGTGAGGGCTACCCCATGTCAGAACGTGCTCAACCCCTGGACGCCATGCCTGGCGCCACTGTCAGCAGCAAGGAGTCGCAAAAGGTCATCTTCGCCTCGTCCCTGGGGACGGTGTTCGAGTGGTATGACTTTTTCCTCTATGGCGCCCTCGCGGCGGTGATCAGCAAGCAATTTTTTGCCGGGGTCAACGACACCACGGCCTTTATCTTCGCCCTGATGGCCTTTGCCGCCGGCTTTGTGGTGCGGCCGTTCGGCGCGCTGGTGTTCGGCCGCCTGGGGGACATGATCGGACGCAAGTACACCTTCCTCGCCACCATCGTCCTGATGGGCGTGGCAACCTTCTGTGTGGGCCTGTTGCCCACCTACGCCAGCATCGGCATCGCCGCGCCGATCATCCTGGTGGTGCTGCGCATGCTCCAGGGCCTGGCCCTGGGCGGTGAATACGGCGGCGCCGCGACCTATGTCGCCGAGCACGCCCCCGCCGGCAAACGCGGCTTCCACACCAGCTGGATTCAATCCACCGCGACCCTCGGCCTGTTGCTGTCGTTGCTGGTGGTACTGGCTTGCCGTTATTTCACGGGCGATCAGTTTGAAGTCTGGGGCTGGCGCCTGCCGTTCCTGCTGTCCATCGTGCTGCTGGGGATTTCCACCTGGATCCGCTTGAGCCTGCACGAATCCCCCGCGTTCCTGAAAATGAAAGAGGAAGGCAAGGCCAGCAAAGCGCCGATCCGCGAGTCGTTCGGTAACTGGCAAAACCTCAAGGTGGTGTTGATTGCGCTGTTCAGTATCAACGCCGGCCAGGCCGTGACCTTCTACGCCGCGCAATTCTATGTACTGTTCTTCCTGACCCAGTTCCTGAAGATGGACCCGGCCCTGGCCAATATGCTGCTGATCATCAGCGTGGTGATTGGCGCGCCGTTCTTTATCTTCTTCGGCTGGCTCTCGGACAAATGGGGGCGCAAGCCAGTACTGATGGTCGGCCTGCTGCTGGCCACCGCGCTGTACTTCCCGATCTTCAAGGGCCTGGCCCACTACACCAACCCGGCGATGGACCAGGCTAGCCGCCAGGCCCCGATCACCGTGCTGGCAGACCCGGCCACCTGCACCTTCCAGTTCGACCCGGTGGGCAAGGCGCGGTTTGACAGCCCATGCGACAAGGTCAAGACCTTCCTGGTCAAACAGGGCCTGCCCTACAGCAGCGAAGCCGCACCTGCCGGCAGCGCGGTGCAAGTCAGCATCGGCGATGTGCGCATCGACGGCTACGACGAAGACGCCCTGCGCGGCGCCGTGACCCTGGCCGGCTACCCGAAATCGGCAGACGTGGCCCAGGTCAACAAAACCATGGTGGTGGTGTTGATCGTCGCGCTGATCCTGATCGCCGCAATGTGCTACGGCCCACTCGCCGCACTGATGGTGGAACTGTTTCCGACGCGTATCCGCTACACCTCCATGTCCCTGCCCTACCACATCGGTAACGGCTGGTTTGGCGGGTTCCTGCCGACCGTGTCGTTTGCCTTGGTGGTGTACACCGGCGATATCTTCTACGGGCTGTGGTACCCGGTGGTGATTACCGGGGTGAGCCTGATCGTCGGGCTGCTGTGCCTGAAGGAAACCAAGAACGTGGATCTGGATAAAAACTAATATCCCGCAAACCCTGTAAATCCCTTGTGGGAGCGGGCTTGCCCGCGATAGCGGTGGGTCAGTCAATGAATGTACTGACTGGCACACCCCCTATCGCGGGCAAGCCCGCTCCCACACTGGTTTCCCGCCGCCCACACAAATTGCTGTATATCCATCCAGATAAAGGTTGCTCAATTGCCTTCTTTTGCCCATCCTTCGCCCATTCAACTGTGTAACGAATGGGCTGAGCATGCGGCTGTTCCTCTGTGAAAAACCCTCCCAGGCCAAGGATATCGCGGCCGTGCTCGGCGCCCGGCGCCGGGGCGACGGTTGCTGGCTGGGCACGGACGTCACCGTTACCTGGTGCATCGGCCACCTGTTGGAAACCGCCCCGCCCGATGCCTACGACGCCAAGTACAAGCGCTGGGTGCTGGCCGACCTGCCCATCGTCCCGGAAAAATGGAAGATGACGGTCAAGCCCAAGACCGCCAGCCAGTACAAGGCGGTCAAGCGCCTACTGGGGGAAGCCCGGGAACTGGTGATTGCCACCGATGCCGACCGCGAGGGCGAGATGATCGCCCGCGAACTGGTGGAGCATTGCCGCTATCGCGGGCCGATCCAGCGCCTGTGGCTGTCGGCGCTCGACGATGCCTCGATCCGCAAGGCCCTGGCATCGTTGAAGCCTGGCGCAGACACCTTCAGCCTCTACCATTCGGCCCTGGGCCGCTCCCGTGCCGACTGGCTGATCGGCATGAACATGAGCCGCCTGTTTACCCTGCTCGGCCGTCAGTCCGGCTATCAAGGTGTATTGCCCGTTGGGCGGGTGCAAACCCCGACCCTGCGCCTGGTGGTGGACCGCGACCGCAGCATTGCCGACTTCGTCCCGGTGGCTTACTGGGCCATTGATGTTGAGTTGCTGCACCAGCAGATGCGTTTTATCGCGCAATGGCGCGCCGCCGACGATATCTGTGACGACCAGGGCCGTTGCCTCAACCCGGAGCGGGCACAACACGCGGCGACGGCGATGAGCAACGCGGCCAGCGCACGCCTGGTGAAGCTGCGCACCGAACGCATGCGCGAAGTGGCACCCCTGCCCTTTGACCTGGGCACCCTGCAGGAAATCTGCTCGAAGAAACTCGGGCTCGGCGCCCAGGAAACCCTGGATATCGCCCAGTCCCTCTACGAAACCCATAAGGTCATCACCTACCCGCGCAGCGACTGCGGTTACCTGCCCGTGAGCCAGCATGGCGACGCGGCGACGATTCTCGCGGCACTGGGCCGCGCCGACCCGGCGGTGAGCGCGTTGATGCCACACCTCGATGCGCAGCGCCGCTCCCGCGCCTGGAACGACGCCAAGGTCAGCGCCCACCACGGCATTATTCCTACCGGCGCCGGCAAAGATCTTGCGCAGTTGACCGGCAAACACCGCGCCGTCTACACCTTGGTCCGCGCCCGATACCTGGCGCAGTTCCTGCCCAATCACGAATACGACCGCACCCAGGCGGACTTCGACTGTGCCGGCGAAGCCTTGCGCGCCGTAGGTAAAGTGGTGGTGGAACCCGGCTGGAAGCGTGCGTTGCCCGAAGCGCTGGCCCCGAGCCAAGGCCGTGAGGCGCCGGCGCCGCAGCCTTTGCCGGCGCTGGTGCAGGGCCAGGATTACGCTGTGGCCAAGGTCAACCTCAAGGACCTGTGGACCCAGCCACCCAAGCCCTTTACCGAAGGCGACCTGATCAAGGCGATGAAAAACGTCGCCAAACTGGTGCAAGACCCGCTGCTCAAACAAAAGCTAAAGGACACCACCGGCATCGGTACCGAGGCGACTCGGGCCGGGATCATCCAGGGCCTGCTGGACCGTGGTTACTTGGTGAAAACCGGCAAGGCGCTGTCTGCCACACCGGCGGCCTTCAGCCTGATCGACGCGGTACCCAGGGCGATTGCCGATCCCGGCACCACCGCCATCTGGGAGCAGGCCCTGGACATGGTGCAGAGCGGTGAGATGAGCCTGGAAGAGTTCGTCGCCAAACAGGCCGCCTGGATGAGCAAGCAAGTGGCCCGCTGCAATGGTATGCAAATGACCATCAGCGGCCCGGCCAGCCCGGCAGGTCGTGGTGCCACCCCCTGGAAAAACAAACGCAAGCCGGCCAAGCCCAAGACCGCCGCCAGCCCGAAACGGGCGGTAAAACCGGCAAACAAGGGCTGAAATTGCAAAAAAAGTCAGGTAATGACGCTTTTCAAGCGGATATACGCCGCTTTGGCTCTTGCCCTGGCGCCAGCGGTCGAGGATTCTGTAGGCACTGCCTAATAACAAAACCGGGGTGGACACCATGAAGACCGTCGCACAACTGCTCAAGTCCAAGGACCAGAAGAATCAGGAAGTCCATACCATCCAGTGGAATCACACCGTGTTTGAAGCGTTGGTGGTGATGGCAGCGAAGAACGTCGGCGCCTTGCCGGTAGTCAAGGACGGCAAGGTCGTCGGCATCATCAGTGAGCGCGACTACGCGCGCAAACTGATTCTCCATGGACTGTCCTCGACGACCACCCAGGTCCACCAGGTGATGAGTTCCCCGGCAATCACCGTGGACACCCACAAAAGCGTCGAAGATTGCATGGGCATCATGACTGACGGCCACCTGCGCCACCTGCCAGTGGTGGAAGACGGAGAACTGCTGGGCCTGCTGTCCATCGGTGACCTGGTCAAGGAAGCCATCGCCGAGCAGGCGGCACTGATCCAGCAACTGGAACAGTACATCCGCGGCGAATAGCATTCCCCTAAGCACCACAAATCCAATGTGGGAGCTGGCTTGCCAGCTCCCACAGCAGCGCCCCCCCCCGACTCCCCGGCACAAAAAGTGACGCCCAAGTCACCTTTCCCCAGCCCCCCCTCTCTTCTGCAGAAAATATGTAGTGAGCAAAAATAATCACTACATAACCGTTGACGTAACCATTTTGAGCTTGCATGATTCAAGCGTCTCCCGGATCGGGAGTGTTGGTAACAAGCGTTTTGAACAAGCTCGTCTGACCGCCGAGCTGTTTTTCCGGATGTGCACTGCCCACAAGGCAGATTGATGAAGCTGACCGGCCCGAAAGGATCGGTACAAGAAGCTCAAATGCTGCTTGTCTTCGTTATGAAACCATTGCGTAGCAGTTCATCAGAAACACTACATGCATCAGGTTCAAGACCCTGTCCGTATTTGGCAGACCGTTTCTGACGCCCGGTTTTCATAGCCGGAGACAACTAACGTGAATTAACGAATCAACTGAAGATCGCCAACTGGTCAAGGGGCTTACACATGAATCTGAACAACCAACCAACTATTGATGAATTGGCTGAGATGTTCGCAGCGCAGAAAGACACACTCGACGACCATATCCTGTGGATTGGCAAATCGGGCGAAGTGCAAATTGACTGCCTGGCGCCCCATACCGAAGAAGCCGAGTTCGACCGCAATAACCGTGAACTGGCGGCGCGCCTGAAGATGTACCGCCGCGGCCAGGGTTATGTTGGTAAAAAAGCAGCTGCCGATCGCAACTTTATCGAGCAGGTCTTCGATACACTTAACAATGCCTGGGAGTCGTTCAAGGACAACTCGCAAGTTAAAGTGATTGACCGCTACTACTAAGAATAACCAGACCTTTGTGGGAGCTGGTTTGCCTGAGATAACCGTTTAACGATCAACCTAGTTGTTGAGTGTTAAATAGCTATCCCTGGCAAGCCAGCTCCCACATTTGTTTGTGTCGACTTAAATCCCCGGGAATCGCCCCTTCCCCGCTTCGTCGCGGAAGATATCAAACAGTGCCTGCGCCGCCGCCGACAGCTCATGCCCCGGCTTGGTCAGCACCCCAATCGGCCGCTCGATCACCGGGTCACACAAGGTGATGCAACGGGCCCCCGCCTCTTCCATCTGCTGTGCGCACAATGCAGGCACGGCGCTGACGCCCAGGCCGCTGGCAACCATCTTGCCCACGGTTGCCAATTGATGGCTTTCCAACGCCACCGGCAGTTTCATCTGTAACGCGCCGAGGTGCTCCTCGAGCATCACCCGGACCGTGGAAGGCCGCTGCAAGGTAATGAACGGTTGCACCAGCAGGGTTTTCCAGTCGATCGCGGTCATGTCCGCCAGCGGCGAGTCGCCGGGCACCACCGCGACAAAGCGGTCCAGATACAGCGGGGTGAAGGCCAGCGACGACCCCGGTGAAGGCTCAAACGCCACACCCAGCTCCACTTGGCGATCACGGACCATTTCCAGGACCTGCTCATTGATCAAATCGTGCACCGTGACATTGACCTGGGGAAACCGCGCACGGAACACCTTCAGGATCGGCGGCAGCAGGTTGCCGGCAAACGACGGCATCGCCGCCACCGTCACGCGCCCGCGCTGCAGGGTAAAACGCTGGCGCAGTTCATCCTCGGCATTGTCCCAGTCGGCAATCAACCGGCGAGCCAGGGGCAACAGGGATTCGCCTTCAGGGGTCAGCGCGACGTTGCGCGTATTACGGCTGAACAGCCGCCCGCCCAGGCCCTCCTCCAGGCCCTTGATGGTCAGGCTCAGGGCCGACTGGGACAAATGCAGGCGCTCACAGGCGGCGGCAAAACTCAGGCTCTGGGCCACGGCAAGAAAGGCCCGCATCTGTTTAACTGTCATGACGCTGCTCCTACGGCTTGGCGATTGTGCTGTTTTTTAAATCAATCAACCTTAAAAAACAACTTAACAAATCAATCTGTCAGCGCAACACTCGAGTCACTGGCTGGACCACAAACAATAAAAGAGGTGCATATGGCAGGTTTCGATAAACGCGTGGCGTCCTATGAAGAAGCGCTGGCAGGCCTTGAAGACGGCATGACCGTACTCTCCGGCGGCTTTGGCCTGTGCGGCATCCCGGAAAACCTCATCGCCGAAATCAAGCGCAAAGGCACCCGCGACCTCACGGTGGTCTCCAACAACTGCGGCGTCGATGGCTTTGGCCTGGGTGTATTGCTCGAAGAAAAACAGATCAGCAAGGTCATCGCCTCCTATGTCGGTGAAAACGCCCTGTTCGAGAAGCAACTGCTCAGCGGTGAAATCGAAGTCGTGCTGACGCCCCAGGGCACCCTGGCCGAAAAAATGCGTGCAGGCGGCGCGGGCATTCCGGCGTTCTTTACCGCCACCGGTGTTGGCACGCCCGTCGCCGAAGGCAAGGAAACCCGCGAGTTCAATGGTCGCCCGTACCTGATGGAAGAATCCATCACCGGCGACTTCGCCATCGTCAAAGGCTGGAAAGCCGACCATTTCGGCAACGTCATCTACCGCCACACCGCCCAGAACTTCAACCCGCTGGCCGCCACCGCCGGCAAGATCACCGTGGTCGAAGTCGAGGAAATCGTCGAACCGGGCGAGCTGGACCCGGCGCAGATCCACACCCCTGGCATCTACGTCGACCGGATCATCTGCGGCACCTTCGAGAAGCGCATCGAACAGCGCACCGTCCGCAAATAATCTGCCCAGCCCGAACAATAAGAGGAACAGCACTATGGCTCTTACCCGCGAACAAATGGCTCAACGCGTCGCCCGCGAAATGCAGGACGGCTTCTACGTCAACCTCGGCATCGGCATCCCGACCCTGGTGGCCAACTACATTCCCGAAGGCATGGAAGTGATGCTGCAATCGGAAAACGGCCTGCTGGGCATGGGACCGTTTCCTACCGAAGACACCATTGATGCCGACATGATCAACGCCGGCAAGCAGACCGTCACCGCGCGTATCGGCGCCTCGATCTTTTCCTCGGCCGAGTCCTTCGCAATGATTCGCGGCGGCCACGTAGACCTCACGGTACTCGGCGCCTTTGAAGTGGACGTACACGGCAACATCGCCTCGTGGATGATCCCCGGCAAGCTGGTCAAGGGCATGGGCGGTGCCATGGACCTGGTGGCCGGCGCAGAAAACATCATCGTGATCATGACCCACGCCTCCAAGGACGGTGAGTCCAAGCTGCTCAGCCAGTGCAGCCTGCCGCTGACCGGTGCCCACTGCATCAAGCGCGTGCTGACGGACCTGGCGTACCTGGAAATCGAAAATGGCGCTTTTGTCCTCAAGGAACGCGCACCTGGCGTCAGCGTTGAAGAGATTGTGAGCAAGACCGCCGGTAAACTGATCGTCCCGGACCACGTTCCAGAAATGCACTTCCAGTGAGGACAGATTCCATGCAAGACGTCGTGATTGTTGCTGCCACCCGTACCGCCGTGGGCAGCTTTCAAGGAGCCCTGGCCGGCATCCCGGCACCGGAACTGGGCGCCGCCGTGATCCGCCGCCTGCTGGAGCAGACCGGCCTGGACCCTGCGCAAGTGGACGAAGTGATCCTCGGCCAGGTCCTGACCGCAGGTTCGGGCCAGAACCCGGCACGCCAGGCGTCGATTCTCGCCGGCCTGCCACATGCAGTGCCCAGCCTGACCTTGAACAAGGTCTGCGGCTCGGGCCTCAAGGCCCTGCACCTGGGCGCACAGGCCATCCGCTGCGGTGACGCCGAGGTGATTATCGCCGGCGGCATGGAGAACATGAGCCTGGCCCCGTACGTGCTGCCCGCCGCCCGCACCGGCCTGCGCATGGGGCACGCGAAGATGGTCGACAGCATGATCACCGACGGCCTGTGGGACGCGTTCAACGACTACCACATGGGCATCACCGCCGAGAACCTGGTGGACAAGTACGGCATCAGCCGTGAAGCCCAGGACGCCTTCGCCGCTGCCTCCCAGCAAAAAGCGGCTGCGGCAATTGAAGCCGGGCGCTTTGCTGATGAAATCACCCCGATCCTGATTCCCCAGCGCAAGGGCGACCCGATTGCCTTTGCGGTGGACGAGCAGCCCCGCGCCGGCACTACCGCCGAATCCCTGGGCAAACTCAAACCGGCCTTCAAGAAAGACGGCAGCGTCACCGCCGGCAACGCGTCGAGCCTCAACGACGGCGCCGCCGCCGTGTTGCTGATGAGTGCCGATAAAGCCAAAGCCCTCGGCCTGCCGGTGCTGGCGCGTATCGCCAGCTACGCGAATGCGGGTGTCGATCCGGCGATCATGGGCATTGGCCCGGTGTCCGCGACCCGTCGTTGCCTGGACAAGGCCGGCTGGCAGTTGGCCGACCTGGACCTGATCGAAGCCAACGAAGCCTTCGCCGCACAGGCGCTGGCAGTGGGCAAGGAACTGGAGTGGGACGCGGCCAAGGTCAACGTCAATGGCGGCGCGATTGCCATTGGCCACCCGATTGGCGCCTCAGGCTGCCGTGTGCTGGTGACCCTGCTGCATGAAATGCTCAAGCGCGACGCCAAGAAAGGCCTGGCGACCTTGTGCATCGGCGGCGGCCAGGGCGTGGCACTGGCCCTTGAGCGCGACTGATTCAACGAGCAACATGAAAGAGGCCCGGCTCCACGAAAAGCCGGGCCTTTTTTTGCCTATTTGATTTGCGAACCCCCTCCAATGTAGGAGCTGGCTTGCCTGCGATAGCGGAGGGGCAGTCACCGGCAGCATTGACTGATACACCGCTATCGCAGGCAAGCCAGCTCCTACATTAGATATCTAGCGTCCATTGGATTGCGGCACGGCAAATACCGCGGTGGCCCGCACCACCACCTTTTCCCCCACCTGCAAGCTGACCGTGGCAAACGCCATCTGCCGTCCGCGCTTGTGGTGCTCCAGCTGCACCTCGATCCACTCCCCCACCTGCACCGCCCCCAGATAATCGAGGGTCATGCTCGCGGTAATCAACGGCAACGGCGGGTCGCTGGAAAACGCCATGGCGTACCCCATGCCGACATCCGCCAGGGTCGCCAGTACGCCGCCATGCACCGTGCCACGCCCGTTGGCATGGCGGTTGTCGGCGCGCAGGCCCAGTTGCAGGTGCAGTCCCTCGCCACGGCAATACACCGGCCCCAGCAAATCCAGGAGCGGGCTGCTGCGGGGCAAGGGAATAAAGCCTTCAGGGACGTGAGTCATGGTGGATCTTCCTTGTGACCGGGCCCGAGGTTTAACCTGCTCCGGTGGATGCAGCCAGCATGATCAACCGGGTAAATCAGTGACGATAAGCCTGCGCCCGCTTTGCGTTCGCCGGGCAAACCGGCTTTAATCGCCGCGCACTTTATCCCGCACACTTGAAGGAACCGTAATGCGCCACCTGGAAGGCAGATCTACTGCATTGATGTTATTGGCCGCCCTGCTGCTCGGCGGCTGTTCGCCCAAGGAGTATTCCGAGTCGACGCCGATCAATGGCGAACAGGGCCGGGCCGGCGCGCTGTTGGCCTATGAACACGAGTTGAGTCTGGCGATGCCGCTGGCCCTGCTCGCGCCACGCATGCAGGCCACCCGCCAAGCCTGCGAGTCGGCACAGTTCGGCGCCTGCAATATCCTGCGTATCGAAGAGAACAGCGACGGCGGCATGATCGTGTTGCGCATCGCCCCCAGCGGGGTCGAACCCTTGGTGAAGATGGTGGCCGAGGGTGGGCAACTGGGCCAGCGCATCACCAGCGCCGAAGACCTGGCCGACGCGGTGGCCGATGTGCGCCGTCGCCAGGAACGTTTGCAGGCCCAGCAAAAACGCCTGGATGAACTGGCGGCGCGCAAGGACATCACCGTGGGCGACCTGATCACCCTCACCAAGGAACAGGCCTCCATCGAAAACGAGCTGCAGGAACTGGCGCAGATCGCCGCCGGCCAGCAGCGGCGCCTGGACACCAACCGCGTGACCTTGAACTTCAGTCCATCCGACGGCGAGCATCAGCAATCACGTTTTGCGCGGATGTTCGGCAACCTCGGCGACAACCTGGTCGACGGCACCGCCGATGCCCTGGAACGCTCCAGCTACGTGCTGCCGTTCGTGATCCTCGCCTTCCCGGTGTTGTGGCTGTGGGTCTGGTTGTGGCGCAAGCTGGTCAAGCGCCGCCCCTGACCTCAGCGCTTCATGCAGCGCTGGTAACGCTCATCCACGCGCTTGGCGAACCAGGCCGTGGTGAGGTTACGGGTGATCTTCGGGCTCTTGAGCACAATCCCCGGCAGGATCGCCCGTGGCAGCGGCTTGCCTTCGGCTTTCTCGGCCAGGGCAAATACTCGCTGGTATAGGGTGGTCTGTTCAAAATCCAGGCGATCACCCTGCTCCAACTGGCTGCGAATGCTCGGGTTGCGCATGTCCAGCTTCTTGCCCAGTGAGCGCACCGCCAACTCCGTGGTGCCGGGCATGATCGAGCCATAGCGGATCAAATCGCCATCCAGCGCCAGGCGGGTCCCGGAAGCACGGCTGACCGCGGCCTGGAACGCGGCATTGCGGCTGGCGTACCAACCGGCGTTGAAGTCGGCAAAGCGGTACAGCGGCTGCTCGTAGCTCACCGGGTAACCCAGCAAATGGGCAATGCCGAAGTACATGCCGCCACGCCGGGTGAACACTTCGCGGCGAATGCTCCCGTCTACGGTGTAGGGATAATTGCGCGCCTGCTGCTCTGCGAAGGCAATGCTCACCTGCATCGGGCCTGCGGTATGCACTGGGTTGAAACTGCCAAACAAGGTGCGGCCCAACGGCACTGTGCCGATAAAGTCGTCAAAGATCCCACTCAGGTCCTTCTCGGTACGCGCAGCGCTCAGGCGGTCGGCGTAGGACTTACCCGTAGGCGAGCGCAGTTGCAACGCGGTGCGCACCAGCACGGCCGGCACATGCACCTTGGCTGCACGCTTGAGGATTTCATCCTGGGCGATCTTGCCCATGTTCGGCACCGGCGGGTCGACCTGATAGGTGGACTCTTGCTCGGTGACCGCCAGCACCGCACAGATATTTTCGGTGCTGGGATAGATCTTCTGGCTGTCGAGCGCCGTGTAGATATCCTGGGCCCAACCGGCACGATCCGGCACCTTGGCCGGCATCAGTCGCACAATCTGCGCCTTGACCTCGGCCTCACTGCGTTCGGGGAGTTGCTGGCTGCGTTGGGTCGAACAGCCGGCCAGCACCAATAAGGCGGCCAGGCCGAGAGTCAGCCGGGATGAAAGCATGCGGGGGGTGTCCTGTGAGTCGCTGAAAGTGCCCACTATCTCACAAACCCACGCCCACCCCCTGCAGGAGCGGGCTTGCCCGCGATGGCGCCCTCAAGCCGGCTCCCACAGTACATGCGCTGGGATCAGATACCGGCGAGCGCCAGGTCCATCGCAAAGTAGGTAAAGATCAGGTCCGCACCGGCGCGCTTGATCGAACCCAGGGTTTCGCGCACCACCCGCGCTTCGTCGATGGCGCCGGCCTGGGCGCCGAACTTGATCATCGCGTATTCGCCACTGACCTGGTACGCCGCCACCGGTAAACGCGAGGCTTCGCGGATGTCGCGGATGATGTCCAGGTAAGCACCGGCCGGCTTGACCATCAGCGAGTCGGCCCCTTCCTGCTCATCGAGCAAGGATTCGCGCACGGCTTCGCGGCGGTTCATCGGGTTCATCTGGTAGCTTTTGCGGTCGCCCTTCAGCGCGCTGCCACCCGCCTCGCGGAACGGGCCATACAGGGCCGAAGCGAATTTAGTGGAGTACGCCATGATCGGGATATGGCTGAACCCGGCCGCATCCAGCGCCCGGCGAATGGCCTGGACCTGGCCGTCCATCGCGGCCGACGGCGCGATCACATCGGCACCGGCACGGGCTGCCGCCACCGCTTGCTTGCCCAGGTTGGCCAGGGTGCGGTCGTTGTCCACTTCATTGCCGTGCATCACGCCGCAATGGCCGTGGTCGGTGTATTCGCAGAAGCAGGTGTCGGACATCACGATCATTTCCGGCACCGCGTCCTTGCAGATCGCCGACATGCGCGACACCAGCCCGCGCTCGTTCCAGGTATCGCTGCCGCTGGCGTCCAGGTGATGGGACACGCCGAACGTCATCACCGACTTGATCCCGGCACGGGCAAAGCGCTCGATTTCACTGGCCAGTTTCGATTCGGGGATGCGCATCACGCCGGGCATGCTGGTGATCGGCACGAAGTCATCGATTTCTTCTTCGACGAAAATCGGCAATACCAGATCATTGAGGGTGAACTCGGTTTCCTGGAACAGGCTGCGCAGCTCAGGGGAACGACGCAGGCGGCGGGAACGGGCTTCGGGGAACTGACTGGACATGGGGTTTCCTACAAAAAAGGCCAGGGCACGTGGCAAGGCCGCTAGCTTAAGGGCGAAAGCTTATGCCCGGATTGACCGAGAGCACAAATACGGCGGCCATAACGGTGTTTTGCCATTCACGTAACAATGCGGTCTAGGCTAAACAAGCAGGAGCAGCAACGAGTGACCTGTAGAGACCGAGCTGTCCCCTTCCCCACAGGTGCGTTACGGCGTTACAGGCTCAGGCGCCCTTCGATACACAGCGAGACGGCGCCGCCGATCCAGATCTCATCGCCCTGCTGCTGCACGCGAATACGCCCGGCGCGGCCGATGGCCGTGCCCTGGCTGACCACGTACTGGCTGGGGGCCAGGCCCGCACCGAGCAGCCATTGTGCGACACCCGCGTTAAGGCTGCCGGTGGCCGGGTCTTCGGGGGCGCCGTCACCGGCAATAAACGCGCGCACTTCAAACTGCGCATCCACCTCGTCGCGCGTCGGGTCGCACGGAGCAACCACGCCCACCGCCAGCCCGAGCAGTTTTGAATAGTCCGGCTGCAACTCCAGCACCGTCTGCCGGTCCGTCAACATCAGCGCCAGCCAACCGGCGCCGTTATCGACCCACTGGCTGCGCACAATCGCTGCGGGCTCAAGGTTGAGCGCCAGGCGCACACGCTCCAGCAACTCGGCATCCAACGGCCCTGAACGCAGCAAGGGTGGCGCGATAAACGCCAGTTCCTCGCCCTGGCGACGGATGCGCACCAGGCCGATCTCGCATTCCTGGATGATCTCGTCGCCCTGGGGCACACCACCGGCCTGCAGCCACGCCCGGCAACTGCCCAGGGTTGGGTGGCCGGCGAACGGCAGCTCCTGCACGGTGGTGAAAATCCGCACCCGGTAATCCGCACGCGGGTCGCGCGGTTGCAGCAGGAACGTGGTTTCGCTGAGGTTGGTCCACTTGGCGAAGTCAGCCATCTGCTGGTCACTGAGGCTATCGGCGCCCAGCACCACGGCCAGCGGGTTGCCCTTGAGCGCCACGCTGCTGAACACGTCCAGTTGCTTGAAATCAAAAGTCGGCATGGGTCAGCTCGGAATATTCAGGCCACGGATCACCGCCGGCCGGGCGACAAAGCCATCCAGCGCGCGCAGTACATTGGGGAAGTCGGTGATGCCCACCAGATCGCCCGATTCATAGAAGCCAATCAGGTTGCGGATCCAGGGAAAGGTGGCGATATCGGCGATGCTGTACTCATCCCCCATGATCCAGCTGCGGCCCAGCAGGCGTTTTTCCAGCACCTCCAGCAGGCGCCGGGCTTCGGCGGCATAGCGGTCGCGGGGGCGTTTGTCTTCGTAGGCCTTGCCGGCGAACTTATTGAAGAAACCGACCTGGCCGAACATCGGCCCGATCCCGGCCATCTGGAACATCAGCCATTGCAGGGTTTCGTAGCGCGCAGCAGGTGCCTGGGGCAGTAGTTGCGCGGTTTTCTCTGCCAGGTAAATCAGGATCGCCCCCGACTCGAACAACGCCAGCGGCTCACCGCCGGGACCGTTGGGGTCGATGATCGCCGGGATCTTGTTGTTGGGGTTCAGGGACAGAAACTCGGGCGAGAGTTGGTCCTGGGTATCGAAGCTGACCTTATGCGCCTCATAGGCCAGGCCCACCTCTTCGAGCATGATCGAGACTTTGACCCCATTGGGCGTCGGCAACGAGTACAGCTGCAGGCGTTCAGGATGCTCGGCTGGCCATTTGGTAATAATCGGAAACGCTGCAGCGGAAATCATCGATGTACCCCAAGGTGAGAAAAACCCATGATAGCCATCCGGCGGCGCGCCTGCATCGGTCTTCAATTCGCAACATGCGCTGGTTAATCTCTTGCACCAAGCGAACCAAAACGCTCTGGCGCACTCTTAGAAGCGCTTGAACGGTTGAATGGAGGCATACCGCCATAACTGTCACGGAAAACCGCACGTTGCTTGGAGCATCGCTGTGGCTGGGCCTTCCAGCCTTGATCCGACGCACCGAAGACTCGACCACTAATGAAAATCAAGCCTTTGTGCCTTGGCAAACGTTTCAAAAAATATGCTTATTTCCTGGTGCCAACGGTGTTCGTCGGCGGTGCCTTGATGCTGGCTTTCGAAGCCCGCGAAAGCAGCGCCGAGCCGAAGAACGGCGTGCAAACCCTGGTGTTCCTGCGTCATGGTGAAAAGCCTGTGGGCGGCCTGGGCCAACTCAATTGCCAGGGCCTCAACCGCGCAATGAACCTGGCCACGGTATTGCCGGAAAAGTTCGGCGCTGCCGACTTTGTGTTCGCGGCCAACCCGACGCGCAATGTCGAAGAAGGCGAGTTCGACAATTCCTACAGCTACATTCGGCCATTGATGACCATCAGCCCCAGCGCGATCAAACTCGGGCTGCCGGTGAACATCGAGTTTTCGGCCAACGATACCAGCGACCTGGCTGACGAATTGATGGAGGACAAGTACCACAACTCCACCATCTACACGGCCTGGTCCCATGGCTACCTGCCGGAATTGATCAACAAGGTGGCCAGTGAAGCGGTCGGTGAGGAGTACACCATCACCGAAGACTGGTCCGGCGGCGATTTCGACACCCTGTACGTGTTGACCCTGACCTGGCAGAACGGCAAGGCCAGCCTGCTCAGCCGCAACTACAAGCAAGGCCTGGATAACGGCTTGCAGACTTGCCCGGATGCAACGCACGTAGCCGCCGACACCTGACACCGGGACCGCGTATGATGCGTCGCTATCGACTTATCTGCGGATCTTGACCATGTCTAACCTCACCTCTGCCAGCCCTGCTCGCGGCTGGTCCTTCTGGTGGAAACCGGCGCTGTTCCTGTTGGTGGCCTGCGTCGGCCTGTATTACGTGAAGTGGTCGCCCTACTACTTCAAGGCCTTTGTCGCGGCCGACAGCCACAGCATCGGCAACTCGATTCTCAATGACCAGCAGGGCTCGCCATTGGCGGCCGCCCTGGCCTATGCCCAGGTGTATTTCCTGGCGATCTGGAAAGCCGCCGTGCTCGCGGTGATTCTCGGTTCGTTATTGCAGGTGCTGATTCCACGGGACTGGCTGTTGCGCCTGTTCGGCCGCGCCGGACTGGGCTCCACCGTGCGTGGCGGGCTGTTCGCCTTGCCGGGCATGATGTGCAGTTGCTGCGCCGCGCCGGTGGCCGCCGGCATGCGTCGTCAACAAGTGTCGGTGGGTGCTGCATTGGCGTTCTGGATGGCCAACCCGGTACTCAACCCCGCGACCCTGGTTTTCATGGGGTTTGTGCTGGGCTGGGACTTTGCCGCCCTGCGCCTGGTGGCCGGTGTCGTGCTGGTGATCGGTGTCGCGCTGATCGCCCAACGCATCGCCCGCCCCGAGCAGGTGCCCCAGGTAGCACTGGAGGCCGTGGCCGACGTCAGCGGCACCGAGACCCAGCCGTTCCTCAGCCGCTGGCTGCGCACCCTGTGGCAGTTGTTCTGGAGCACCATCCCGATCTACATCCTGGCGGTGTTGCTACTGGGCGCGGCGCGGGTGTGGCTGTTCCCACACGTGGACGGGGCGATGGCCGATAGCCTGCTGTGGCTGGTGCCCCTGGCGATCGTCGGCACCCTGTTTGTGATCCCCACCGCCGCAGAAATCCCGATTGTGCAGACCATGATGGCCCTGGGGCTGGGCACCGGGCCCGCGGTGGCACTGCTGATGACCCTGCCGAGCGTGAGCCTGCCGTCGCTGTTGATGCTGCGCAAGGATTTCGATACGCGGGTGCTGGTGACGGTGGCCGGGCTGACCATGCTGATGGGTGTGGTGTGCGGGTTGGTGGCGGTGGTCGTCCTTTAGGAAGGGTTGACTGTCAGGGCCTCATCGCAGCATAGGTATCTACACAACTCTTTTATCTAGTGCTTGTTGGGTTTGTGTACATATCCGTTGCTGCGGTCACGGCCACTTAGGGTTCCGCCCTTACGGCGGCTCACTTTGGAAGAGCGCCAAAGTAAGCAAAGCGCTCTTGCCCCACCACTCGGTGCCTCGCCTAGGCTCGGCATGCCCGCAGTCAGGCATTGCTCCGTGGGCCCGCCGCGATCGGCCATCCATGGCCGTGTCGCGGCTACCCCGGCATCCATGCCGGGGTGCCCACTGCGCAATACCTGCCTGCGGCCATCGTGGTTTAACGGGGCGCCTAAGATCAAGATCAAAAGCCAGATCAAAAGCAGAGCAACAGCAATCCCAAAGCGCGAAACTGCATTCCCTGTGGGAGCTGGCTTGTCGGATCGCCGCATCGCTGCGATGACGCCCGAAAGAACACATCAGAGTGTCAGGTATTCATTTGTCATCGTTAACGACCATCGCGGGCAAGCCCGCTCCCACAGGGGTACCCACACGCCTCGACGATCAGGTCGGCTACCAGGCCGCCTCGCTTTGCTTTTGATCTTGATCTTGATCTGAGGCGCCCCGTTAAACCACGCTGGCCGTCATCCGATTTTGATTTGGGGGGGGTAACCCGGCAGGACGCCGGGTTAGCCGCGCTGGGCCATGGATGGCCCATCGCGGCGGCCCCCCAAATCAATGTCGGATGACGGGCACACCGAGCCTAGGCGAGGTGCCGAGTGGTGGGGCAAAAGCCCTAATGAGATGGTCAGCCCGGCACGGGCCCCCGGTAAATCTAGACTTACCGGAAGGCCCACTTTCGCTAAGGAGACCGCTCATGAACAGCTTGGCATTACTTGGTCTTGATATTGGAAAAAGCACCTTTCACCTCGTAGGGCACGACGTACGCGGCCATGAGGTGCTGCGCAAGCAGTTCAATCGAAATCGACTGCTTCAGTTCCTGGCAAAGCTTGAGCCCTGCACGATAGTAATGGAGTCCTGCGGCGGCTCACATTGGCTCGCCAGGAAGCTTATTTCCTTCGGCCACCAGGTGAAACTTATAGCTCCGCAGCATGTGAAACCGTACGTCACCGGCAATAAAAATGACTACATAGATGCCGAGGCAATTTGCGAGGCGGCGTCCCGTCCCAAGGCACGCTATGTTGCGATCAAGACGGTGGAACAGCAGGTGCTCTCGACCCAGCACCGCCTCCGAGAGGCATTGGTATGCCAAAGAACTCAAACCATCAATCGTATCCACGGATTCTTGCTGGAATTTGGAATTGCGCTACCGGCGACCAAAGCCGCCATGAACCAAATTCATCAAATACTGGATGACCCTGCCGCTGAGTTGCCTCAACAGTTGACGCAGTTTATCGAGCATCTGTTGGAAGACATCAAACGGCTTACGGTAGAGATTAAGTCCATCGACCACAGCATCAAGGAACAGGTGGCAGTTGATGACGCGGGAACACGCCTAATGAGCATCCCCGGTATCGGCCCCATCATCGCTAGCGCGCTGCTGGCCGACGTCGGGGACGCTTCCAATTTTCACTCAGCGCGAGACTTCGCTGCTTCGCTGGGGCTGGTGCCAAGGCAGTACTCAACAGGTGGCCAAACCGTCCTTTTGAACATCAGCAAACGTGGTGATAAATACCTTCGAAAGCTCTTGGTTCAAGGCTCGCGGGCAGTTTTGGTGCGCATAGATAAACGCAACGACGCCTTGGGGGCTTGGTGCCGAGACCTGCTGACGCGAAAGCACCCAAACAAGGTTGCCTGCGCCCTGGCCAATAAACTAGCAAGAATCGTATGGGCCGTTTTAGCTCGCGGAGGTAGCTACAACGCGCAGTTGATGACTTGATCGAAACACTACCGGCTTTTGCGACGACAACGATGATGACGATAAACAGCTCAAATCTCGCCTGAGAACCTGGTAAGCAAAACAGCTTTTGAAGCTGAAGCCCTTTTCAAGGACAGGCGGGAGCGACTATTCATCAAGGGCCAAGCGGTGAAACTGCCGACTATGAGCCCGGATACATTAGCGCAAGCATGCTTTACCGCTCATCGTCTGTGGTTGCAAGGGGTGGGCTGATGTACGGGACAACCACATAGGTTACAAAAAAGTGCATTCACATAGGTGACACTTTGATTGAAACATACCCGTTCTTTGCGTCTCTAGCATCGACACGGCCTAGGATCACAGGCCCGAAGATCACCTCCCAGACATCATCTCGAATTAGCTCCATTCCAATGGTCTGATGCTTGAGCAGATTGCCTATGTAGATCCTAAGACCTGCTCGATTGATGATTCCATTACTATCAGCCAGGTAACACTCCACGTGGCTCGCATACCCCATTTCAGGCAGCTTTTCCGGGTAAGCGCGGGGTGAGGGCAAATAACATGAGGCTGGTGTTTTCTGGCCAAGCGCCTCGTGCCCTCGCTCATGATTATAGTGCTGCATAAAGCGATCAAAGTGTTTCTGCTGAGCTTCCCAAGCAATCGCCGCTGGTTGGGGCAAAGTGCTTTTCAGGGTTCGGTGCATCCTTTCATGGCGCCCATTCTGATCTGGGCGGCCGGGCTCAATTCGCTCAGGGATAATCCCCAACCGCAGCCACCAGATCGACAGCTGTGATAACCCTGCACGGCCCGTGCTGGCAAACGGTATGCCGTTGTCGGTCCGAATACGTTCAGGCAAGCCATACTCGCGAAAAACACGCTCGAAGGTTTGTTGGGTTTCTTTGAAGTTGGTATTGCGCATGCCCTGGCAGGCCAGTAGAAAGCGGCTGGCATGGTCCATGATCGTCAGCGGATAACACCACACTCCGGCCCCTGTCAGAAACTGCCCCTTGTAGTCAGCGCTAAAGAGCTGATTTGGGGTTTCTACCTTGCACAGGGGCTTTGGATAGACAGCCACGCGCTGACGCACACGTCGAGGTGCAATCAGATCAGCGGCCTTGAGGATGTTGTAAATGGTGGTTTTCGAGGGTGGATCCTGCCCGGGAAAACGCTGGCGCAAGTCGTTCTGAATCTTCTTCGGCCCGGGAATAGTCTCCCCGATAGAACGAAGCTCGATAATTGCTTGCCTGATAGCAAGAGGCACAACATAGGTTTGATTGTGCCGGCACCGGCTACGTTCTTCGAGCCCTCTGGGTCCTTCAGCCTCGTACCGTTCGACCCATTTGTAGCCAGTCTTTCGACTGACCTGGTAGTCGCGGCACAGCTGGCTAAAGGTATCTCTTTCAGCCAAATAGGCGGCGATGAACATCACTTTGAGGTCCATAGGTTTCAGCTCTTCCCAGGGCATGGTCAGATCCTCACAAAATCGACCCTGCCAGTTAATAACTGTTACCTATGTGCGTGAACTGATTTGTAACCCATGTGGGTGAGTCATACCCTGACCATACATTTGCTTACTTTGGGGCTTTTCCAAAGTGAGCCGCCGTAAGGGCGGAACCCTAAGTGGCCATGACCGCAGCAACGGATATGTACACAAACCTAAGAATCACTAAAGAGACCTGTAGCTCATCGCAGGCAAGCCAGCGATGGTGCCCTGAAAACCAACCAATCACCCGCGCCGGGCAGCACGCTCGCGCAGATACTCCACCACCGCGCCCTGCTCCCCGGAAAACTCGATCCGGGCGCCCTTCTTCTCACGCTGGAACGCGTACATCGGATCGTAATATTCACGCAGCCCGACAATCCAGCCGCGATGCAAATCCACGTTCCCCGAGCGGGCCTGCTCGGCCAGGGCGTCCTGCATCAGCCCGTGCAAGCGCTGGTAGCGCTCCCCACCCAGACGCTTGTGGATATTGGCCAGGCTCTGCACCAGGCGCTCGGCGAACAGGCAGAAGCCCGCTTCACCAAACTCTGCGTTGAACTGCGCGCACAGGTCGATCACATAGTCGCGCAAGACCCGCTCGACGCGGTTTTCCAGGCTCTCTTCCAGCCACACCATCGGGTACGCCTGCATGCCCCGGTGCAGGTTCAGCGGCAAGGCGCAGCTACCGATCATGCGGCTTTCGTCCTCAAGCACAAACTGCTCGATGCCCCGCGCGCGCTTTTTCAGTACGTCCACCGCCAGGCGGTTTTCAAAGTCGATATTCGACGGCTGGCCCGTGGCCCGCTTGCCAAAGCTGGAGCCCCGGTGGTTGGCGTAGCCTTCCAGGTCCAGGCCGTTGCGCAGTTGTTGGAGCACCTCGGTCTTGCCGCTGCCGGTCAGGCCACCCAGCAGGACGAAATCGCACTGCTCCACAGCCTGGTCCACGGTCTCCAGCAAGAAGGTACGCATAGCCTTGTAGCCACCGCCGACCCGGGGATAGTCGATCCCCGCTTCGTCCTTGAGCACCTTCTGCACCAAGTGCGAGCGCAAGCCGCCACGGAAGCAATACAGGTAACCGTCAGGGTTGGTCTGGGCAAACGCGGTCCAGCGCGCCAGCCGCTCCTGCAGCGTTGCGCCGCTGACCAGTTGGTGCCCCAGCACAATCGCCGCCTGCTGCCCTTGCTGCTTATAGCAAGTGCCCACCCGCTGGCGTTCGTCATCGTTCATCAACGGCAGGTTGACCACGCCGGGGAACGCACCCTTGACGAATTCGACCGGCGCACGGGTATCCATCATCGGCCGGTCGTTAAGAAAGATATCGCGGTAATCGGTGATGTCGATGGGCATCAAGACACCTCTACCGCGTGGCTCTGTCGCTCGACCAACTGGCCAATGGGCCCAAGGTTCAGCCCCAGTTCGGCCGCTGCCGCGAGAAACTCGGCTTCGCCCTCAGGCGTGACCGCCACCAGCAACCCGCCACTGGTTTGCGGGTCGCACAGCACGCGCTTGTGCAACTCATTGATACGGCCCAGTTGGCGCGAGTAACTGTCGAAGTTGCGCAACGTACCGCCAGGCACACAACCCTGGTCAAGGTAGTACTCGACCCCTGGCAGACGTGGGACTTTTTCGTATTCGATAAGCGCGGTCAAACCGCTGCCGTCAGCCATTTCCACGAGGTGCCCGAGCAGGCCGAAACCGGTCACGTCGGTCATGGCGCTGACCCCGGCCAGCTTGCCAAAGCGGCTGCCGGGCTTGTTGAGGGTGCACATCCAGTCCCGCGCCAGGCCGATATCGGCTTCCCGCAGCTTGCCCTTCTTCTCGGCGGTAGTAAGGATGCCGATGCCCAGGGGTTTGGTCAGGTACAAGCGGCAACCGGCGGTGGCGGTGTCGTTGCGCTTCATATGACGCTTGTGCACCAGCCCGGTGACGGCCAGGCCGAAGATCGGCTCCGGGGCGTCGATGGAGTGCCCACCGGCCAGGGGAATGCCCGCCGCGTCGCACACCGCACGGCCACCGCGAATCACTTCCCGGGCGATCTCCGGGGCCAGCACATTGACCGGCCAGCCGAGAATCGCGATGGCCATCAACGGATCGCCGCCCATGGCGTAGATATCGCTGATGGCGTTGGTGGCAGCAATGCGCCCGAAATCGAAGGGATCGTCGACGATCGGCATGAAAAAGTCCGTGGTGGACACCACCCCGCGCTCGTCATCAATGGCGTACACCGCCGCGTCGTCCCGCGAGGCATTACCCACCCAGAGCTTGGGGTCGAGGTTCTGCGCACCGCTGCCGGCGAGGATCACTTCCAGCACCTGTGGCGAAATCTTGCAGCCGCAACCGGCACCGTGGCTGTACTGGGTCAGGCGAATCGGCTCGTTCATGGTGGACCTCAAACTATCAAGTGCGGGGATTCTAACAGACAGCAAAAGGCCGGCTGGGCTCTTGTGAGCGCAGCCGGCCTTTGGGGTTCAGCGGTTACTGGCGGGCAGCGAGCAAACGCTTGTGGCGATTACGCCGGGCAATGTTCAGGCACTCGATGGCAGCCGAGAAAGCCATGGCCGCGTACACGTAGCCTTTCGGCACATGGGCACCGAAGCCTTCGGCGATCAAGGTCATGCCGATCATGATCAAGAAGCCCAGGGCCAGCATGACCACGGTCGGGTTGTCGTTGATGAACTTGGCCAGGGGTTCAGCCGCCACCAGCATCACGATTACCGACGTCACCACAGCAATGATCATGATCGGCAAGTGCTCGGTCATACCGACGGCGGTGATGATGCTGTCGATAGAGAACACCAGGTCGAGCAACAGGATCTGCCCGATGGCCGCGGCAAAGCCGATAGCCACGGTGTTGCCGACGCTGGCCTTCTCTTCGGGCTCCGGGTCCATGCTGTGGTGGATCTCGGTGGTTGCCTTCCATACCAGGAACAGGCCGCCGGCGATCAGGATCATGTCCTTCCACGAAAACGCCTGGCCGAAGACTTCGAATACCGGCGAGGTCAATTGCACAATAAACGCGATGGTGCTCAACAGGCCCAGGCGCAGTATCAGCGCCATGCTGATGCCGATGCGCCGTGCCTTGGCCCGGTGCTGCTCCGGCAATTTATTGGTGAGGATCGAGATGAAGATCAGGTTGTCGATCCCCAGCACGATTTCCATGACGATCAATGTCGCCAGGGCCACCCAGGCGGTAGGGCTCGCGGCCAGTTGTACAAGATAATCCATAGGTCAGTCCTGACTCGGTATACGGGGAATTAAGCTTCTTGGGAACTTGGCTCAGGCTTGGAGTCCTGATCTTGCTCGTCGTCCTTGGGGGCGATCAAGCCCTGGGTCGCTTCGCTCAACGCCTGTTCGGCGGCTTTATGGGTGTCGTCAATGGCCTGCTTGGCCGCTTCGCTGGCTTTGCCCAGCACCTGCTGCGTGCTTTTCTCGACCTGGTCGCAACCACTGAGCACCACTAATGAAAGCGCAAGCAACGACGCCGCGCCCAGGGAATTGAGTTTCATGATGTATTCCTCGTTAGAACCGTTGGGCCCAAGCATTGGGCTCGCGATAGCGAGGCATTCTAAGGAAGCGAACACTTCAGGAAAATTCGTATTTTTTTCGCTTATACTTCGATTTATACGAAGTAACACTCTGCAACCGAGGCACCTGATGCTCAACTACCGACAACTGCATTACTTCTGGGTGGTCGCCAAGACCGGCAGCATCGTGCGTGCCTGCGAGCAACTGAACCTCACACCGCAGACCATCAGCGGGCAAATCAGCCTGCTGGAGCAGACATTTGGTATCGCACTGTTTCAACGAGTCGGCCGCCAGTTGGAACTGACCGAGGCCGGGCGCCAGGCCCTGCCCTATGCCGAGCAGATGTTCCAGACCGGCAGTGAATTGGAAGCGATGTTGCGCGCCCAGCCCAATGAACAACAGATTGTGTTTCGTGTCGGCGTGGCGGACGTGGTGCCCAAGTCCATCGTCTACCGCCTGATTGCGCCGACCATGGAGCTGAGCGAGCCGCTGCGCATCACCTGCCGCGAAGACAAACTGGAGCGGCTGTTGGCCGACCTGGCGATCCAGCGCCTGGACCTGGTGATCTCCGACAGCCCGATGCCGACCCACCTGGATATCAAGGGCTACAGCCAGAAGCTGGGGGAATGTGGCATCAGCTTCTTCGCCACCCAGGCGCTGGCGGACCTGCACGGCGGCGATTTCCCACAATGCCTGCACGGTGCGCCGCTGTTGATTCCAGGTGCAGAAACCGTGGTGCGCAGCCGTTTGCAGCGCTGGTTCGCCGAGCAGCAGATTCGTCCGAAGATTATCGGCGAGTTCGACGACAGCGCCTTGATGCAGGCGTTCGGCCAATCCGGCAGCGGGATTTTTATCGCCCCCAGCGTGATTGCCGAGGAAGTGCTACGCCAATACGGCGTGGCATTGATTGGCCAGACAGACGCGGTCACCGAGTCGTTCTATGCCATCTCGGTGGAGCGCAAGGTCAAGCACCCCGGCATCGTGGCGATTACCGAAGGTGCTCGCCGCGAGCTGTTTACCGCGCTTTAGGCGCAGGCGACCCGGGTCTTGGCGGTCATCAGCCACAGGGCCAGGAGAATCGACAGCAGGATAAACCCCGACGCGGCAAACCCCAGGCTGCCCAGGCCCATGGTGTCGATCACCCGCCCACCGACCATCGCGCCCAGGCCAATGCCCAGGTTGGCCCCGGCAATGTTCAAGGACGCAGCAAATGCCGGCGCATGGGGTGCGGCCTTCATCAACCGCACATGGCTGACCAAAAACAGCGCCGCCTGGGTCACGCCCCAGATCGCCATGGCCGCCGCCAGGCCGAGGGTGGAGTGGATCGCCGGTACCAGCGCCACCATGCCGGCGATCATAAAGCCGCAGAACACCATAGAAGCGATCAGCGGATGCTTGTCGACCATGCGCCCGCCCAGGGAGTTACCGATCAGGCCGACGGCGCCAAAGCCCATCAGGCACCAGCCCACCAGGGTGCCATCGAAGCCGGCCAGGCGCTCCAGAATATCGGCCAGGTAGGTGTAAGCGGTGAACATGCCGCTGAAGACCAGGATCGACAGCAACACATGGCCCTGCATCAACGGGCTGCGCAGGATCTTGAACTGCGAACGCAGGGTCACCGCGTCCTTTTTCACGGTGGTGGCCGGCAGGTAGATCAACAGCAGCAATGCCTTGAGCATCGCCACCCCGGCGAGGATGCCAAAGGCGCTGCGCCAGCCAAACGCATCGGAGATCAGGGTGCCCACCGGGATGCCGAAGACGGTAGCGCAGACAATCCCGAAACCGATCTTGGCAATCGCCCGGCCAGCGTAGTCCGGCCCGACGATGTCCACTGCCGTTTCACTGGCCAGGGCCCAAAACACCGGCAGCCCCAGAGCGGGAATCAGGCGGGCCACGGCCATCACCCAGATATTCGGCGCCAGGGCCGCCAGGGTATTGGCCGCGCCGAACATCAATAGAATGCTGATAAACAGACGCTTGCGCTCGAAACGCGCGAAATACGCGGTCAGAAACGGCCCGAACGCGGCCACGGTAAAGGCAAACAAAGTCACCAGCAGACCGGCCTGGGACACGCTCACATCCAGGTCGCGAGCGATGGAGGGTAATAGCCCGACAATCACAAATTCGGTGGTCAACACGGTAAAACCGGCTGCGGACAGCAGCAGGATGGGCAACAACATGCACAACTCCAGAAACGGCGACGCCAGCGTTAGCCTTGAGGCCCGCTGACAGAGATATAAGAAGAGGATGGCGAATCTTAACAGAATGTGACCGTGCCACACACGGACTTGGCGACTGAATGCCGCAGTAAACTGGATATTTCCTACAGCATGTTAGACTTCGCGCCCTGCATAGCGCTGTACACATTAAAAAAACTAGAGACACTCTTATGACTGCTGCTCCCTCTCTCTTTCAACGACTTATGCGCCTCAGCCTGGTCACCCAGATTGTCATCGGCCTGGCCGCTGGCATCTTACTGGCCCTGCTGTCGCCCAGTGCGGCCCTGTCCACCGCGTTTATCGGCAAGGTATTTGTCTCGGCGCTCAAGGCCGTGGCGCCAATCCTGGTGTTTGTGCTGGTGATGGCCTCGATTGCCAACCACAAGCATGGCCAGGAAACCCATATCCGGCCGATTCTGTTCCTGTACCTGCTGGGCACCTTTTCCGCTGCGGCGGTCGCGGTCATTGCCAGCACCCTCTTCCCCTCGAACCTGGTGCTCAGCACCCATGACGTGGCCGTCAGCGCCCCTGGCGGGATTGGCGAGGTAATGCAGGGCCTGGTGCTCAGCGTGGTGGACAACCCTATCAGCGCCCTGATGAACGCCAACTTCATCGGGATCCTGGCCTGGGCCATCGGCATGGGCATCGCGATCCGTCATGCCGGGGAAACCACCCGTACCGTGCTGGCCGACCTGTCCAACGGCGTCACGCTGATCGTGCGCGTGGTGATTCGCTTCGCCCCCCTGGGTATTTTCGGCCTGGTGGCCTCGACCCTGGCTGCTTCCGGCTTCGATGCCTTGCTGGGTTATGCGCACCTGTTGCTGGTGTTGATCGGCTGCATGCTGTTCGTGGCACTGGTGGTCAATCCAGCCATCGTGTTCTGGAAACTGCGCCGCAACCCGTACCCGCTGGTGCTGTTGTGCCTGCGTGAAAGTGGGATCACCGCCTTCTTCACCCGCAGTTCGGCGGCCAATATCCCGGTCAACCTGGCGTTGAGTGAGCGCCTGGGCCTGCATGAAGACACCTATTCGGTGTCGATCCCGTTGGGTGCGACCATCAATATGGCCGGCGCCGCGATCACCATTACCGTGCTGACCCTGGCGGCCGTGCACACCTTGGGCATCGCCGTCGACCTGCCGACCGCCGTGCTGCTCAGCGTGGTTGCGGCGGTCTGTGCGTGTGGCGCGTCGGGTGTGGCCGGGGGTTCGCTGTTGCTGATTCCACTGGCGTGCAGCCTGTTCGGCATTCCGAGTGAAATCGCCATGCAAGTGGTGGCCGTAGGCTTCATTATCGGGGTTTTGCAGGATTCGGCGGAAACCGCGCTGAACTCGTCTACCGACGTGTTGTTCACCGCTGCGGCGTGCCTGGGCCAGGAAGACAAGAACCCGGCCTGACACAACCCGGCAAGCAAGTGGGCGCTGGTTTGGGTGGAAGCTGGCTTGCCAGCTCCCATACAAGCCAGCTCCCACATTGGTTTTGCGGTGTGACTCGGGGCTTAGAACGCGCCCATGTAGTCACGCTTGCCCACTTCCACACCGTTATGACGCAGCAAGGCGTAGGCGGTGGTGACGTGGAAGAAGAACTGCGGCAGGCCGTAGGTCAGCAAGTAGGACTGGCCGCTGAAGCGTTTCTCTTTAGGCGTGCCCGGACGGGTGACGATCTCGATACCTTCCTTGCCGTCGATCTGTGCCGGGGTGATGGTGTCGATAAAGGCCAGGACCTTGGCGATCAGCGCTTGCAGGTCAGCGAAGGTAACTTCGGTATCTTCGTATTTCGGCACTTCGATCTCAGCCAGGCGCGCGGAAACGCCCTTGGCAAAATCCACGGCGATCTGTACCTGACGGACCAGCGGGAACATGTCCGGGAACAGACGCGCCTGCAGCAAGGCGTTAGGGTCGATGTTCTTGGCGGTGGCGTGGGCCTCGGCCTTGTTCAGCACATCGCTCAGGGCGTTGAGCATTTGCTTGAAGACCGGAAGTGAAGCGGCGTACAGGGAAATAGTCATGACAGTCTCGACAGTGGTGACAGGGTTTGAACAGCGGCGATTATAGACATGAGCGCTGCTTGTCTTTTATTTTTTCGGGATTAGGCTAGTGGGCTCACTGCATAGGGAAAGCGCGATGACCGCCGAGCACGACACCACCTCTTCCGAGCCGCGCCTGAACAGCACGGAAATCCGCGTTTTGGGCTGCCTGATCGAGAAACAGGCCACTAACCCGGAAACCTACCCGCTGACCCTCAACGCCCTGGTCCTGGCCTGCAACCAGAAAACCAGCCGGGAACCGGTGATGAACCTCAGCCAGGGCCAGGTTGGCCAGAGCCTGCGCGCCCTGGAGGGCCGTGGTTTTACCAAGCTGGTGATGGGCAGTCGCGCCGACCGCTGGGAACACCGCGTGGACAAGGCCCTGGAACTGGTGCCGGCACAGGTGATCCTTACCGGCCTGCTGTTCCTGCGCGGGCCGCAGACGGTCAACGAACTGCTGACCCGCAGCGGGCGCATGCATGATTTTGAAGATGCCGAGCAGGTGGTGCATCAGCTGGAACGCCTGATCGCCCGCGACCTGGCGGTACTGGTACCCAAGCAGGCCGGCCAGCGCGAAGACCGCTACACCCACTCCCTGGGTGACCCCGCGGATATCGAGGCGATCCTGGCCGCACGCGGTAGCCCGGTGGAGCGCAGCAGCGCCAGTGGGGTTTCCGTGGAGCGCATCGAGGAGCTGGAGGCGCGGATTGCGGCGCTGGAAGAGCGCCTGTCACGCCTCGAATAAACGTCCCCCCTTATGGGAGCGGACTTGTGTGGGAGCGGGCTTGCTGGCGAAAGCAGTGGGTCATTCAACACCAATGTTTGCTGGGCCGACGTCGTCGCGAGCAAGCCCGCTCCCACATTTGATCTTCGCTGCTTTGAGCATTGCGTTGCATTAGGGCTTGCCCGCTCCCACATGGGCCGGCGGTGTTTACTGCCGGGCGAAATCCACGGCCTTCTGGAACTGTTCGTCCGTCGGCCGGATGCCGGTGTACAGCACGAACTGCTCCAGGGCCTGGATCGCGATCACTTCCAGGCCGGTAATCACCCGCTTGCCCTGGGCCCTGCCCCGCACGATCAAGGGCGTTTCGGCGGGGATCGCCACCACATCGAACACGGTGTCTGCCGCATCAATTGCGTCGGCCTCGAAGGCCAGGTCCTGCGCCTGGGCGCCGCCAGTCATGCCGATCGGCGTCACGTTGACCAGCATCTGCGGGCGCGCTTCACCCAAGGTCGCCTGCCACTGATAGCCCAGGTTCTGCGCCAGGGCCCGACCCGCCGTTTCATTGCGCGCAACGATCACGCCATTGGCATAGCCACCATCCCGCAAGGCACTGGCCACGGCCTTGGCCATGCCGCCGCTGCCGTACAGGGCGAAGGTCGAGTCCTTGGGCACCGCGTGTTTTTGCAGCAGTTGCTCGATGGCGATGTAGTCGGTGTTGTAGGCCTTGAGGTGCCCGGCGGTGTTGACAATGGTGTTGATCGAGGCGATGGCGCGGGCCGATTCGTCGAGCTCATCGACCAGCTCGATGCAGGCTTCCTTGAACGGCATCGACACCCCACACCCACGAATCCCCAAGGCACGGATCCCGGCCACGGCGCCGTTCAAGTCCTGGCTGCTGAACGCTTTGTAGTAGAAGTTCAGCCCCAGCTGCTCATACAAATGGTTATGAAATCGCAGGCCGAAATTGCCCGGACGGGCCGACAGCGACATGCACAACTGGGTATCCTTGTTGGGGTTCATCAGCATCGGTAACGCCTCTTCGAAGTAAGCAAATCGGTACAGACCTTACACAACCTTTACCTAGTGGCCGTGCTGTTTTCCTGAAATACGTTGTCTTAAAAGTATCCCCGCGACAATCCTTGAGTCTATTGATTGCAGACCACAAGCGCAGGGGCCAACCGAGGAAAGACCATGATTCGTAAAATCCCCAGGATCGCTTTGCTGATCGGTGCACTTGCTGTAGCCGGCCAAGCCTCCGCCCATGGTGGCGGTTGGGGTGGCCCGGCCGTATTGGGTGCGGTTGTCGGCGCAGCCGTAGTTGGCTCTGTGATCGCCAGCCATGATCGACCGGTGTATGTGCAGCAGCAACCGGTGTATTACCAGCCACAGCCGGTGTATGCCGCCCCGCCACCGGTCTATTACCAGCCGGCGCCAGTGTACGTGCAGCAGCCGGTGTATTACCGCCGGGCGCCCGTATATTACGGGCCACCACGTGGCTACTACGGCCCGCCCCGCGGCTATTACGGGCGTGGCTGGTAAACCCAGCAGCAAAAGCCCCGCACACCCGGCGGGGCTTTTTTATGGGTGGCCTGGTCTGAATAAATCTCGCCAGGGTCGTTATGGGGACAACCCTGGCTGTTAATTCCGACATTATTAAGGCCAACGTGCACTTGCCCAATTGGGGGCCGCGCTGTCATGTTTGTGTCACACGGCACTCTCACTATCAAAACTGTCCCCCATAACAGGCCATAACAACAAGGACGCCCAGCATGCCCACACAAAATCCGCATCATACCGCCGGCCTCTGCACCTCGAGCAAGGTCTATAGCGCCTTGACCGAGCTCAAGCACCTGGAAGGCCATCGCAGCGCCAAGTTTCTTTCGCTGCTGGCAGAAAACCTGGTCCACAAGGGCCTGCTCAATGAACAGGAAGTGCTGCACATGCTGGACCAGGTGGTTGACTGAGACCCTGCCGGCGCAGCCTCGATGACAGTGATGTTGACTATCGAGCAAGGTGATTTTCCCTCGCCGCCGGGCCACCGTAAGGTGACCTCCATCAGCAATGGAGGTAGATATGCCCACTATCCAGATCATGTCCGTCGTCGGCAGTGCCGTCCCTGTCCCCCTTCGCGAGCTGGGTTTGCTCGCCTGTTGGTACCTGGTACGCGACGGTGAAGCCATCAGTGGCCCCCTGACCTCACTGCCCGCCGCCCAGGCCCTGTCACGCAAGATGGCGCACTGCTTCTCGGCTTAGGGCAATGGCAGGCGTACCCGGGGTTTGGTTTCGACAAACAGCCCCCAGCTGGAAATAAACAGCGCGGCAATCAACGGCCCGATCACAAAACCATTGAGGCCGAAGACCGACAGGCCGCCCAGCGTCGAGATCAGGATCAGGTAATCCGGCATCTTGGTGTCCTTGCCCACCAGGACCGGGCGCAGCACGTTGTCCACCAGGCCGATCACAAACACCCCGAACAGGGCCAGCACCACCCCTTGCCAGATTGAACCGCTGAGCAGGAAGTACGCGGCTACCGGCCCCCACACAATCCCGGCACCCACCGCCGGCAGCAATGACAGAAACGCCATCAGCACCGCCCAGAGCAACGCACTGGGAATATCCAGAAACCAGAAGATCAGGCCACCCAGTGCCCCCTGGGTCACCGCCACCAGCACATTGCCCTTGACGGTCGCCCGTACCACGCGGTTGAACTTCAGTTGCAGGCGACGCTTCTGTGGCTCGGCCAGCGGCACCGCCGTGCGTACTTTGCGCACCAGTTCGGGGCCGTCGCGCAGCAGGAAGAACAGCAGGTAGAGCATGATGAAAAAGCTCACCAGGAAATCAAAGGTGCCTTGACCAAAGCTGAATGCCTGGCTGGCAAAGAACTGGCTGCCCTGCATCGCGCCCTTGACGATTTTCTCGCGCAGGCCTTCCAGGTTGCCCATGCCGAAGCGATCCAGCAGGTGCTGGAAGTACGGCGGCAGGAAGTTCTTGAATTGCTCGATGTAGCCCGCCACATCCAATTTGCCGCTTTCGACGTTCTTGTACAGCGTCGCCCCCTCCTGCACCAGCAAGGCGCTGGTGATGATCACCGGCAAGATCGCGATCACTAGGCACACCATCAGGGTACACAGCGACGTGAGGTTGCGGTTCCAGCCAAACTTGAGCTGCAGGCGCCGCTGCATAGGCGCAAAGATGATCCCGAGGATAACCGCCCAGAACACCGCGCCGTAGAACGGCAACAGGATCCAGAAAAACGCGAGGGTCACCAGGACCAGCAGCAATAGCAGGGTTTTGAATTGCAGATTCGTTTGGTTCATGTCCGATCCGTGCCAGAAAAACGTCGGGCGCCCAGCGCGCCCTGTTGCTTAGTCCACCGCGCATCCGGCGAGTGCCATCTTTATTTCTACAGCGTAGACCCAGATCAATAACCGCCAGGCCCGGCTCGGCTACCCTGCCGCCCTTTTGCGATCTGAATCCCATGCTCCCTGTCCTCGCTCCCGAATTGCTCGCCCCTGCCGGCACCCTGAAAAACATGCGCTACGCCTTTGCCTACGGCGCCGATGCGGTCTACGCCGGCCAGCCGCGCTACAGCTTGCGGGTGCGTAATAACGAGTTCGATCACGCCAACCTGGCCCTGGGCATCGCCGAGGCGCAGGCCCAGGGCAAGCGCTTTTATGTAGTGGTCAATATCGCGCCGCACAATGCCAAGCTGAAAACCTTCCTCAAGGACCTGGAACCGGTGATCGCCATGGGCCCGGACGCGCTGATCATGTCCGATCCGGGCTTGATCATGCTGGTGCGCCGGCACTTCCCGCAGATGCCGATCCATCTGTCGGTGCAGGCCAACACGGTGAACTGGGCCAGTGTCGAGTTCTGGCAGCAGCAAGGCATCTGCCGGATCATCCTGTCGCGGGAGCTGTCCCTGGAAGAAATCGCCGAAATCCGCCAGCACGTGCCGGCCATGGAGCTGGAAGTGTTTGTGCATGGCGCGCTGTGCATGGCCTACTCCGGGCGTTGCCTGTTGTCCGGCTACATGAACAAGCGCGATGCCAACCAGGGCACCTGCACCAATGCCTGCCGCTGGAAATACCAGGCCACACCCGCGGCCGAAAACACCGTGGGCGATATCGTCCAGCAGTATCAGCCCGAGCCGACCCTGGGCCTTGGCGCGCCCACCGACCAGGTGTTCCTGCTGCAGGAGGCCAACCGCCCGGATGAGCAGATGCCGGCCTTCGAGGACGAACACGGCACCTACATCATGAACGCCAAGGACCTGCGGGCGGTGCAGCATGTCGAGCGCCTGACGCAGATGGGCGTGCATTCGTTGAAAATCGAAGGCCGCACCAAGTCCCACTTTTATGTGGCGCGCACCACCCAGGTGTACCGCCAGGCCATTGATGATGCGGTGGCCGGTCGTGCGTTCGACCGGGGCTTGATGACCAACCTTGAGTCCCTGGCCCAGCGTGGCTACACCGAAGGTTTCCTGCGCCGCCACGTGCATGACGAATACCAGAACTACCAGAACGGCAGCTCCGTCTCGGAACAACAGCAGTTTGTCGGGGAATTGACCGGCGAACGGCGCGGGGAGCTGGCCGAAGTCAAGGTGAAGAACCGCTTTGCCGTGGGCAATCACCTGGAACTGATGACCCCGGCGGGGAACTTCCATTTTGACCTGGGGATGATGCATAACGCCAAGGGTGAGGCGATTGAGGTGGCGCCGGGGGATGGGCACACGGTGTATGTGCCGGTGCCGTTGGACATGGATATCGGGTTTGGGTTGTTGATGCGGGATGTGTAGCGGCTGTTAGGGCCCCATCGCAGGCAAGCCAGCTCCCACATTTGACTGCATTCACAGTTCAACATGTGGGAGCTGGCTTGCCTGCGATGAGGCCAGAACCAGCACCGCAATTGCCAGATCAGATCCTGAACTGCCCCACCAGCTCCCACATTTTGACCATGTTCACCGATCAAGTGTGGGAGCTGGCTTGCCTGCGATGAGGCCAGATCAAGCACCGCAATTGCCAGATCAGATCCCGAACTACCCCAGCAACCGCCACATTTTGACCATGTTCACCGATCAAGTGTGGGAGCTGGCTTGCCTGCGATGAGGCCAGAACCTGCACCGCAATTGCCAGATCAGATCCTGAACTACCCCAGCAACCGCCACATTTTGACCATGTTCACCGATCAAGTGTGGGAGCTGGCTTGCCTGCGATGAGGCCAGATCAAGCACCGCAATTGCCAGATCAGATCCTGAACTGCCCCACCAACTCCCACATTTTGACCATGTTCACCGATCAAGTGTGGGAGCTGGCTTGCCTGCGATGAGGCCAGAACCAGCACCGCAATTGCCAGATCAGATCCTGAACTGCCCCACCAACTCCCACATTTTGACCATGTTCACCGATCAAGTGTGGGAGCTGGCTTGCCTGCGATGAGGCCAGAACCAGCACCGCAATTGCCAGATCAGATCCTGAACTGCCCCACCAACTGCCCCAACCGCTGCCCCAGTTCCGCCAGGCTGCGGGAGGTCTGTGCGCCCTGCTGGGTCTCGTCCGCCACGCTGTCCACCGCCACGGCAATCTGATGCACGCTGCGGTTGATCTCTTCGGCCACGGCGGTTTGCTCTTCTGCAGCACTGGCGATCTGCGCGTTCATCGTGTTGATGGTCCCGATCAGTTGCGCCATGGTATCGAGGGACGCCCCGGCTTCATTGGCCTGGGCCGAGGTGCCGTCGCCGGCATCGCTGGAGCGGCGCATGGATTCCACGGCCGCCTCGGTGCCCTTTTGCAGGCGGTCGATCATGCCCTGGATTTCCTGGGTGCTCTGCTGGGTGCGGCTGGCCAGTGCGCGGACTTCATCGGCCACCACCGCAAAGCCACGCCCGGCTTCACCGGCACGGGCGGCTTCAATGGCGGCGTTGAGGGCCAGCAGGTTGGTCTGCTCGGCAATCGAGCGGATCACCCCGAGCACGCTGACAATCGACGACACGTCCTGTTGCAGGCTATCCAGGGACACGCCACTGCTGCGGATGTCATTCACCAACGCATGAATCTGCGCGATGCTGCCATCCACCACGCGCTTGGCGGCCTGGCCTTCGGCGTCGGTCTGCTGCGCCGCCACGGCCGCGCCCTGGGCACTGCGGGCCACTTCATGGGCGGCAGACGACATTTCATTGATCGCCGTCGCCACCTGGTCGGTTTCCTGGCGCTGGCGTTCCATGGCCTGTTCCGAACGATGGGCCTGCTCGGACACCTGGCTGACCAGCCCGGTCAGTTGCGAGGTCATGTCAGTGATCTGGCGTACCAGGCCGTGGATCTTGTCGACAAACCGGTTGAACGAGCCGGCCAGTTCACCCAACTCGTCCTGGCTGGTGATTGCCAGGCGCCGGGTCAGGTCGCCCTCACCGGCGGCGATATCGTCGAGGTTGGCTTTCATCAGGTGCAAGGGGCGCAGGATGGTATTGGCCAGCAGCATGCCCGCTGCAGCGATCAGCAACAGCAGGATTACGGCGATGCCGACAATGCTCAACAACACCCCTTCCATGCGCTCGTTGACCTTGGCTTCGACTTCGCTGACCAGGGCCTCGATACCGTCGAGGTTGACCGAAGTACCGATCACCATGTCCCACTTGGGCAGGTACTCGGTGTAGCCGAGCTTGGGCACCAGTTCGGTTTGCCCCGGCTGGGTCGAGCTGTATTGCAGGTAGTGGGTGCCGTCCTTGCCGACCCTGACCAGGTCGCGGTTGACGTAGACGCCGTTGGGGTCACGGTTGTCCTTGAAGCTTTTGCCCACGCCGTCGGGGCTGTTGCCCTTGAACAGGCGGATGGTTTCGGAGTCGTAGCCGAAGAAATAGCCGTCCTTGCCGTAGGTTGTGTTGGACAACAGCTTGACCACCTGCGCCCGCGCCTCTGTATCGCCGGGGGCTGCGGCGTCGTACAGCGGCTTGATGGTGGTCATCGCCACTTCGACATAACTTTGCAGGGTGGCCTTGGCGTTGTTGAGCAGGCGCTGGCGGGTTTCGGCCACCTCGGTGCGCGCCTGTTCCTTGAGGATCCACACGGTGGTCAGGCTGATGACCACGGCAAACAACAACACCGGCAGTACGGCGAGGGACAGGACTTTGGCCTTCAGACTCAGACGCATGGATCTTCTCTCTTGTAGGGCAACGTTAGGAGGTTAACGGCCCTAAAGGAGAAAACTGTAGGAATCTGCTTGTTACAGGGTCATCGCGGCAAACCAGCCAAATACCAGCAACGGCAGGTTGTAGTGCAGGAAGGTCGGGACCACGGTGTCCCAGATATGGTGGTGCTGGCCGTCGATGTTCAAACCCGAGGTCGGCCCCAGGGTGGAGTCGGACGCCGGCGAACCGGCATCGCCCAGGGCCCCGGCGGTGCCGACGATGCAGACAATGGCCAGCGGGCTGAACCCCAGTTGCACACACAGCGGCACAAAAATCGCCGCAAGGATCGGCACGGTGGAAAACGACGAACCGATGCCCATGGTCACCAGCAGGCCCACCAGCAACATCAACAGCGCACCCACGCCACGGCTGTGGCCAATAAAATCGGCCGAGTCCTGCACCAGCGTCTGTACCTGGCCGGTGGCCTTGAGCACTTCGGCAAACCCCGACGCCGCGATCATGATGAAGCCGATCATCGCCATCATTTTCATGCCTTCGGTGAACAGATCATCGGTGTCGCGCCAGCGCACGATGCCCGATACCGAGAAGATCAGGAAACCCGCCAGGGCACCGATGATCATCGAGTCCAGCCACAACTGGATAATAAAGGCCGAGGCAATGGCCAGCCCGGCGACCAGCAGGGTCAGCGGGTTGTACTGCACCGCCACTTGCTCGACCCGCTCGATCTTCTGCTGGTCGTAGATGCGCTTTTTGCGGTAACTGATAAACACCGCCACCAACAGGCCGAACACCATGCCCAGCGCCGGAATACCCATGGCATGGGTAACGTTGACCTGGCTGATATCCACCCCGCTCTTGGCGACATTGGCCAGCAGGATCTGGTTGAGGAAGATATTGCCGAAGCCCACCGGCAGGAACATGTACGGGGTGATCAGGCCGAAGGTCATGACGCAGGCGATCAGGCGCCGGTCAATCTGCAACTTGGTCAGCACATACAGCAGCGGCGGTACCAGCAGCGGGATAAAGGCGATATGGATCGGCAGGATGTTCTGCGAGGCAATCGCCACCGCTCCCAGCAGGCAGATCAGCAGCCATTTGACAGAACTGCCGCCAGTGGTGTCCTGGCGGCCCACCAGCAGCAGGGCCTTGTCCGCCAGGGCATGGGCCAGGCCGGACTTGGCAATCGCCACCGCGAAAGCACCGAGCAATGCGTAAGACAACGCCACCGTGGCACCGCCGCCCAAGCCGCTGTTGAACGCGCTGAGCGTCGCGTCGATCCCCAGGCCACCGGTCAAACCGCCGACCAGGGCACCCACGATGATCGCGATGACCACATGCACGCGGGACAGGCTGAGCACGAGCATGGTACCGACCGCGGCGATTACTGCGTTAATCATGGTTACCTCAAGACAGAAATATAAACACAACACGTGCCGGCGCCCCGGCCAGATGTCGACCACGGCACACGCAGAAAGGGAGTTTTATTAGAGGCCGCGCACTTTGCAGCAGCCGGCGCGCCATGTCAAAGAACGACGTCGCGAATAGATTCAATTGAACGTATGAATAAAGAAAAACAACCGGCGGCCGATAGCGTGGATTATCTCTGTCGCAACGAAAGGTTAAGGATCTCCATGTCGCTCAGGCAGCTGTCCATTCAATGGAAAATCACCCTCCTCGCCGGCCTTTGTCTGTTGGGCATCGTGACCCTGCTGGTGGGTCTTTCGCTGTATCGGATGGACCAGAGTTCGCAACGGGTCCAGACCTCCAGCACACAGATGCTTAATGTTGCCGCCCAATCGCGCATCGAAGCCCAGGGTGAAGTGCAGGCGCTGGGCATCCGCCAGCAATTTATGGACGCCTACCAATATGGCCATGGCTTTTCGCGCCAGGTGCTGTTTTTGCGCGAACAGGCCGAAAAACGCTTCCTCGATGCCTTCGACCTGCGTGAAGACCTGACCCGCCAGGTCAAGGCCGCCCTGCAAGCCAACCCGGACCTGTTGGGCCTGTCCCTGGTCTTTGAGGCCAATGCCCTGGATGGCAAGGATGAGCTGTTCGCCGGCCAAGCGGAGCTGGGCAGCAATGAAAAGGGACGCTTTGCCCTGTACTGGTCGCAGCCGACACCCGGCACCCTGACCTCGATGGCGCTGCCGGAAAGCGATATGTCCGACACCAGCGTCGGCCCCAGCGGCGAGAAGGCCAACACCTGGTTCACCTGCCCACGCTCCACCCTCAAGCCGTGTGTGATCGAGCCGTACTTCTATGTGATCGACGGGCACAACGTCTTGCTGACCAGCATCGTGTTCCCGCTCATGGCCAATGGCAAAGTCATCGCCTCGCTGTCGGTGGACATCAACCTCAACAGCCTGCAGGCAGTCAGCCAGAATGCCAGCCGCGAGCTGTATGACGGCCAGACCAACGTCAGCATCATCAGCCCAGTGGGTTTGCTGGCCGGCTACAGCCCGGATGCGAGCAAGCTCAGCCAGCGCCTGGACAGTGTGGATACCGCCAGCGGCGCACAACTGATCAGCGCCATGGCCGGCAGCACCCAGACCTACAGCCTGCGTACCGACCATCAACTCAAGGTGCTGGCACCGTTCCAGCCCATTCCCAATGGCAAGTCCTGGGGCGTGTTGCTGGATGTGCCGGAAAAAGTCCTGATCGGCCCCGCCGAAACCCTCAAGGCCGAGCTGGATGCCGACAACACCAAAGGCACCCTGCTGGAACTGGGCCTGGGCCTGCTCGCCGCCATCGTCGGTTTGCTACTGGTGTGGCTGATGGCCCGCAGTGTCACCCGGCCGATCCTCGGCGTGGCCCATATGCTGGAGGATATCGCCAGCGGCGAAGGCGACCTGACCCGGCGCCTGGCCTACGACAAGCGCGACGAGCTGGGCGAACTGGCCAGTTGGTTCAACCGCTTCCTCGACAAACTGCAACCGATCATTGCCGAGGTCAAACGCTCGGTGCAGGACGCGCGCAGCACCGCCGACCAATCAGCGGCAATCGCCAGCCAGACCAGTGCCGGCATGGAGCAGCAGTACCGCCAGGTGGATCAGGTGGCCACCGCCTCCCACGAAATGAGCGCCACCGCCCAGGACGTCGCCCGCAGCGCCGCGCAGGCGGCACACGCTGCACGGGATGCCGACCAGGCCACCCGCGAAGGCCTGACGGTGATCGACCGCACCACCACCAGCATCGGCCACCTGGCTGCCGACATGAGCACGGCGATGGCCCAGGTCGAAGGCCTGGCAGCCAATAGCGAGCAGATCGGTTCAGTGCTGGAAGTGATCCGCGCGATTGCCGAACAAACCAACCTGCTGGCCCTCAACGCCGCCATCGAAGCCGCCCGTGCCGGTGAAGCCGGGCGCGGTTTTGCGGTGGTGGCGGACGAGGTGCGCAACCTCGCGCGGCGCACTCAGGAGTCGGTGGAAGAAACCCGCCAGGTGATCGAACAGTTGCAAAACGGCACCCAGGAAGTGGTGAGCTCCATGAGCAACAGCCATCGCCAGGCCCAAGGCAGTGTCGAACAGGTCGGCCAGGCCGTCACGGCATTGCGCCAGATCGGCGATGCGGTGACGGTGATCAGCGACATGAACCTGCAGATTGCCAGCGCCGCCGAGCAGCAAAGCGCGGTGGCCGAGGAGATCAACAGCAACGTGGCGACGATTCGTGATGTGACCGAGTCGCTGTCGGAACAAGCCAATGAATCGGCGCGGGTCAGCCAGACGCTGAACAGCCTGGCCAATCAGCAACAGGGGTTGATGGACCAGTTCCGGGTCTGATCGCGGTTAAAAGGTGCGGGGCCGGGGGCTGGACGCAACCTCCAGCTCACACCCCCACAGCTCTACCGCCGGCTGGCTCGCCTGGGGCGGGCCGAGCCAGGCACTCAGCCACTGGCACTGCTGGTTGAAACACAGTTGATAATCCCCGGCCTCGGGGGTGCGGCCCAGGCGCAGGGGCTGCAAGGGCGGCAACTGACGCTGGTAATGCCAACTGCCATCACGCAGTTCGGCGCCGTGCGGGATCTCCATACCGGCCCCGGAACCCTTGACCCGCGCCTCGCCCAACACCAGGCCCTCAGGCGTTACACGGTAATCCTCTTCCCAGCGCACTTTCTCAATCGTATGCGTCCAGGCCAGGGTGACCACAGGCGTAGGCACTTGTGCCCATACCGCGCCCGCCAAGCCCAGACACAGACCGATCACGCAGTGGCCGCCTGGGCACGATGGGCCCGCCAGCAGTGCTGTGCGATCAACAGCCCCACCATGACGAAGCCGATTTCATCACTTAACGGCGTCGCCAGAATCAGGCTACCACCGGCGAAGAAGCCCAGCAGGCGCTCCCACCAACTCAGCCTGGCTTGCAAGTAGCCGGTAAATACCGCGCCCCAGATACCAATGGCCAGCAACGCTTTGGCCACCACATACAGTGTGGCCAGCAGGCTATCGCCCTGCAGCATCAGCGCCGGCTCGTACACCGCCATAAACGGCACAACGAACCCCGCCACCGCGATGCGTACCGCCCAAAAGCTGATCTTCAGGCCGCTCTCCCTGGCAATCGGTGCCGCCGCGAAACAGGCCAATGCCACCGGCGGTGTGAGGTCGGCCATGATGCCGAAATAGAACACGAACATATGCGAGACAATCAGCGGTACGCCGAGGTCCAGCAGTGCCGGTGCAGCGATCGAACTGGTGATGATGTAGTTGGGAATGGTCGGGATCCCCATGCCCAGCACCAGGCAAGTGAGCATGGTGAGCACCAGCGACAGGAACAGGCTGTCCTGGCCAATGGCAAGGATGTAACCGGCAAAGGTGGACGCCACCCCGGTCAGCGACACGACACCGATAATCACCCCCACCAGGGCGCAGGCAATCCCCACCGGTACCGCGTGCCGTGCGCCCTCTACCAGCGCATGCAGGCAGATGGTCAGGGTGTCGCGGCCGCCTTTGATAAACCAGCACACCGCCACCAGCAGCGCCACCACCCCGAACACCATGCCGATACCGAGCCGGAAGAAGCCCGCGCAAAGCAGACCCAGGACGATCCAGAAGACAAAACGCATCACCTTGGACGAGACCCGCAGGATGATCGCCGAGCCGAGAATCACAATGGACGTCAGGGCCAGGCCGACCATGCCGGAGAACAGCGGCGTGCGCCCGGAGAACAGCAGGTAGATCAGCACAAACAGCGGAATCAACAGATACCAGCGCTGCTTCACCGCGGCCCAGGGGTTCGGGCATTCGTCCTTGGGCAGGCCACGCAGGTTGGAGCGCTTGGCTTCCAGGTGAACCATCCAGAATACCGAGCCGAAGTACAGCATGGCCGGAATCAACGCGGCCTTGGCCACCTCGAAGAACGGCACGTTGATCGTCTCGGCCATGATAAAGGCCACTGCGCCCATGATCGGCGGCATGATCTGGCTGCCCATCGACGAGGTCGCTTCCACGCCACCGGCAAACGCCGACTTGTAGCCGAAGCGCTTCATCAACGGGATGGTGAATTGGCCGGTGGTGACCACGTTGGCCACCCCCGAACCGGTGATGGTGCCCATCAGCGCCGACGACACCACGGAAACCTTGGCCGGGCCACCGAGTTTGTGGCCGAACAGGCCCATGGCGAAATCGGTGAACAGCTTGATCATTCCGGCCTGTTCAAGGAACGCACCGAACAGGATAAACAGGAAGATGTACGTGGCCGATACATAGGTCGGCGTGCCATACAGCCCCTCGGTGCCAAAGGCCAGTTGGTTGACGATCTGGTCGATGGCATAGCCGCGGTGCATCAGATCGCCCGGCAGGTACTGGCCGAACAGGCCGTAGGCCAGGAACAGCGCACAGATCAACGGCAGGGCAATCCCCATCACCCGCCGCGCCGCCTCAAACACCAGCACAATCAGCACCAGACCGATGACCATATCGCTATCGGTCAGGTCGCCAGAGCGTTGAATCAAGTCGGCTTCGAAATACCACTGGTAGAACGCCGTGGCCATTCCGGCCAGCCCCAGCAGCCAGGCCATCGGCTGCCAGGGCTGAGCATTGCCACGCGCCGGAAAACACAGAAACACCACCAGCAACAGAAAGCCCACATGCACGGCCCGCAGAATCTGGCTGGAGACCGGATGAAAGGCCGCGGTGATGATTTGGAAGACGGAAAACAACAGCGCGACGTAGAACAGCGCTCGCGGCCAATCCCTGGGACTGGCGGCAAGGCCTTGATCGTGCTCACTCATGCAGGTCACTCCCACGTTACAACATCGACATGCCAACAAGCCTGGCGCGTTGTGCGCGCCAGGCTATTCACCGCTCTGGCATAGCGCGCAGCGCTTGGCACTGCGCACCGCACCCACCTGGGCCTTACAGTGCGCCCGCTTCCTTGTAGAAACGCTCGGCGCCCGGATGCAGTGGGATAGGCAGGCCCTTGGCCGCGCCCTGCAACTTGATATCTTTGGCCGCCGAGTGGGCGTTACCCAGACGATCGAGGTTGTCGAACATGAGCTTGGTCATCTGGTAGGCCACCTCATCGGTCACGCCGTCATGGCTGACCAGGATGTTGGTGATGGCCACAGTCGCTACATCGCTGTCCTGACCGTCATAAGTGCCCGCCGGGATCACCGCGCCCTGGTAGGCAGCGTTATCGATCTTCGCCGTGATATCCGCCGGGATGGCAACGAAGGTTATCGGCAGGGTCGCGGCCAGGTCGCGGATCGCCGCCATGCCCAGGCCCGAGGACTGCAGGGTGGCATCCAACTGGCGGTTCTTGATTAACTCGACCGACTCGGCGTACGGCAGAAACTCGACCTTGCCCATGTCTTCATAGCTCAGGCCAGCAGCCTTGAAGATGGCGCGGGCGTTCAGCTCGGTACCGGATTTCGGCGCGCCGACGGAGATACGCTTGTTTTTCAGATCTTCCAGGGTGGTGATGCCAGACTCCTTGCTGGCGACGATCTGGATGTAGTTGGGGTAGGTGCCGGCAATCGCCCGCAGTTTTTTCAAGGGAGCCTTGAAGCCGGCGTCTTGCACGCCATTCCAGGCATCGGCGACCGAGTCACCGAGGGCAAAGGCCAGCTCGCCGCGACCGGCTTGCAGCAGGTTGAGGTTTTCCACCGACGCCTTGGTGGCCTGCACCGAGGTCTTCGATCCGTCTATACCGTTGCTGTACAGCTGTGACAACGCCACCCCAATCGGGTAGTACACGCCGCTGGTGCCACCGGTCAGGACGTTGATAAAGGTTGGGGCGGCGAGTGCCGAGGAACTGGCGACAAGGGCTGCGGCAGCAGCAAACAGGCTCAAGCGTTTGGTCATTTGCATAGATTCACCTTTTATCCTTCTTATTAGGTACCGAGCAGCCGCGTGACCGGCTGACGAGCCCTATGGTAGCTGCCGCGCGCGAAACAGAGAAAATCCTGGTGCCTTTAACCTGTTCCACACGGCCTGCGTGGTGGCTGTTATAAGCGAATTTACGCGAGCCAGGTTCTGTAAGAAAAGTCTTGTTGCAAATCGGCACCCGTAACCGCCGGTCAGGTGTGGCGCCGGGGCAGTTCGATCAACACTTTGAGCCCGCCCAGTGGGCTCTCTTGCAACCGCAATGTACCGCCCCATACATCGACAATGTCCCGCACGATGCCCAGCCCCAGGCCATGGCCATCGGTCTGTTCATCCAGGCGGGTGCCACGACTGAAAACCTGGTCGCGCTGGGCCTCGGGAATACCCGGGCCGTCATCTTCGACGATCAGTTGAAAACACTCCGGGGTCTGCTCAATGCTCAAACGCACTTCGGCATCCGCCCATTTGCAGGCGTTGTCCAGCAGGTTGCCCAAGAGCTCCAGCAAGTCTTCGCGGTCCCAGGGCAGTTGCAGGCCGGGGCGAACCTGGTAGCTCAACTCCAGGTGTTCGCCGTGGATCATGTTCAGGGTCGCCAGCAAGCCCGGCAGTTCGCTGTCGCAGTCGAACAGCGCGCCGGGCAGGGTTTCACCGGCCAGGCGCGCGCGGTTGAGTTCGCGGTTGAGCCGTTGCTGCACCTGCTGCAACTGCTCGCGCAACAACTTGGCCAATTGTGGCTGGTCCTTGAGCTGCTCGCTGGAAGCCACGCTCAACAATACCGCCAGCGGGGTCTTCAAGGCATGGCCGAGGTTACCCAGGGCGTTGCGCGAGCGTTTGAGGCTGTCTTCGGTATGGGCCAACAGGTGGTTGATCTGCGCCACCAGCGGCTCCAGCTCCACCGGCACCTGGGTATCCAGTTGCGAGCGCTGGCCTTGTTGCAGCTGTGCAATCTGCTCGCGCGCAGTTTCCAGCGGGCGCAGGGCCCGGCGTACGGTGACCCGTTGCAGGATCAGGATCAGCAGCAGCGCCGCCAGCCCGAGGACCAGGCCGACCTGGCGCATCAGGCGAAAACTTTCCCGCACGGGCGTGTAGTCTTGAGCCACGCTGATGGAAATCGACTGGCCAAAACGCTTGTAGTCCGATCGCAGGACCAGCAGTTGCTGGCCTTCCGGGCCCAGTTGCAGGTTGCCCTTCAGGCCGGCCTGGGGCAGTTGCGGCAGTTCCTGGTCCCACAATGAACGGGAGCGCCAGTGGTTGTCGCTGAAGTCGATACGGAAATAATGCCCGGAAAACGGCCGTTGATAGGCCGGTGACAAGCGCTGTTCATCCAGTTGCACGCCGCCGGGCCCACGCACCAGGGCCACCAGCAGGTTTTCGCTGTCGTTGCGCAGACCCGCTTCCAGGTAGCGCTGCAGACCCACTTCGAACAGCCACAGGCTGGTCTGCGCCAGCACCAGGCCGACGATCACCATCACGCTGATCAGCCCCAGGCTCAGCCGCCGCTGGATCGACCTCACGCGGGGCTGGCGCCAAAGCGATAACCCTGGCCACGCCGGGTTTCAATCACGCTGCGCCCGAGCTTGCGCCGCAGATGGTTGACGTGGACCTCGAGGACATTGGAGTCGCGCTCGGTCTCGCCGTCATACAGGTGCTCGGCCAGATGGCTTTTGGAAAGGATTTGTTCGGGATGCAGCATGAAGTAGCGCAGCAGGCGAAACTCGGCAGCGGTCAGTTGCACCTCGGCACCGTCGCGCATCACGCACTGACGGCCTTCATCCAGGTGCAAGCCCGCCGCCTGCAAGGTCGGCTGATTGGCCTGGCCATGGGAACGGCGCAGCAAGGCCTGGATGCGCAGGTACAACTCCTCGGGGTGGAACGGCTTGCTCAGGTAATCGTCGGCCCCGGCCTTGAGCCCTGCGATGCGCTCGGCCCAGGAATCGCGGGCGGTGAGGATCAACACCGGGGTCGCCAGCGCGGCGGCGCGCCACTGGCTCAGCACCTCAAGCCCCGGCAAGCCAGGCAGGCCCAGATCGAGGATGATCAGGTCATACGGCTCGCTGCGCCCCTGATACACCGCATCGCGACCGTCCGCCAGCCAATCCACGGCATAGCCCTGGGCTTTCAGCCCGGCCATCAGTTCATCAGCCAACGGTACGTGGTCTTCCACCAGAAGCAGGCGCATCAGTCATCTTCCTCGTCTTCAAGCAGCGCGCCGGTGGTCGCGTCCAGTTTGATTTCCCGGACCACGCCATCGGTGGTCACCAGCTCCACCTCATAGACGTAACTGCCGTGTTTGCTCTCAAGCTCAGCCTCCAGCAACCTGGCACCGGGATGCCGGGCCATGGCCTGCTGCAGCAGTTGCTCCAGGGACAGAATCACCCCTTGCTGACGCAATTCCAGGGCTTCATCCTGGTTGAGGTCCCGGGCAGCCACCACCGAGCAAAAGGCCAGGAGCACCAGCGCCAGTCGACTGCCGGTGCGTAGATTTACCTTCATTACGTATCCTGATGATCCTTGAGGACTTGCCCGGTGACAGCGTCCAATTCCACATCCCACTCGACGCCCTGGGCATCGCGCAGGTCAACCTGGTAAATATACTTGCCGTATTCCTGCTCCAGCTCGGTTTCATGCACCGTGCCACCTGGGTGCTTGGCCAGGGCGGCGGCATTGAGCTTCTCGAAAGACTGGATGGTACCAGCGTCACGCAATTTCAGCGCTTCATCCGGCCCCAGGTCCCGCGCCTGGGCCAGGCCGCTGGTGAGGGCGATGATACTGGCGGTGATAATTGTGAGGGTTTTCATGATCGTTCTCCATTTCAGGATGTTTTGCCTACGGCCCCCACAGTACGGGTCGCAACTTAACTGAAACTGAATTGCCACCATGGCAATTGTCCCACAACACCTTGCCAGGCTCCGGGGAATATTTCCTATACTGCCCGGCTCGCCTGCACAGAGATCGGTATGACGGCCATTCACATCAAGTTCCCCGCCCTGACGCTCAAGGCTGGCCAACGCGCTTTTGCACGCATTCGCGAACAAGGCCTCCAGCCTGCCGATGTGGGGATTCTGCCCGGCGCGGCCGGTGGTCCCAAGGCCCTGGGCATTCAGGGTCTGGACTTGGCGCTGTTCGGTGACTGGCTGGCGCGTGCCCCCCGCGAGCGTGCGCTGATCGGCGCGTCGATCGGTTCCTGGCGCTTTGCCAGTGCCTGCCTGCCGGATCCGGTACAGGGCCTGCTCGACCTCGGGCGCCTGTATAACGAGCAACGCTTTGCCAAGGGCGTGACCATGGCCGAGGTCAGCCAGAGCTGCCAGCGCATGCTCGACGACCTGCTGGCCGGGCGCGATGCGTCGCTATTGGATAACCCGCACTATCGTCTGAATATAGTCGTGGTCAAAAGCCATGGCCTGTTGGCCGACGATCACCGTGGGCGCCTGGGCCTGGGCCTGTCCTCGGTGATCGCCGATAACCTGCGCGGCCGTGCGCGGCTGTCCCGGCATTTTGAACGGCTGATCATCCACGACCCGCGCCAGGCGCCGCCACTGCACCCGCTCACGGATTTCCCTTCGCGCTTTCTCGCCCTGGAACCGGGCAACCTGCGCCAGGCCCTGCTGGCGTCCGGCTCGATCCCTATGGTGATGCAAGGCGTACGCGACTTGCCGGGCGCCGGTGCCGGCACCTATCGCGATGGTGGCCTGCTGGACTACCACCTCGACCTGCCCTACCACGGCGATGACATTGTTCTGTACCCGCACTTCACTGATCGAGTCATCCCCGGCTGGTTTGACAAGAGCCTGCCGTGGCGGCGCAGTAGCCCACAGGGTCTGCAGGATGTGTTGCTGGTGGCCCCCTCACGGGACTACCTGGCCCGCCTGCCCCACGGCAAATTGCCGGATCGCAGCGACTTCAAGCGCTTTATGGGGGATGACGCGCGACGCAATCAGTACTGGCAAACCGCGATGAGTGAAAGCCAGCGGCTGGGCGATGAGTTCCTTGAACTGGCCGATAGTGGCCATCTGGGTGAGCGCTTGATTGCGCTCTGAGCCAGCAGGCCTTATTTTTCCGCAAATTGGCGTAGCGCCCGGCGAGCGTACGTTCACCCTTACCTTGGGTGTATCATCCGGCGCTATGTATGCGATCATACAAGGCATCTTTCTGTGTGCATTCTCATCAACAGTGGCCGAATCAAAAGTTATCGACGATGAAAACAAAAGCATCATCTAACCCATGACAATCATTATTCGATTGGACGTCATGATGGCGAAGAAGAAGATTCGCTCCAACCAACTGGCAGATGCCATTGGGATTACCGAAGCCAATCTATCGCTATTGAAAAACGGAAAGATCAAAGGCGTTAAACTCGAAACCCTGAACAAGCTGTGTATCGCCCTGGATTGCCAGCCAGGCGACTTGCTGGAGTTCGAGAGCGAAGAAGCCTAGCCCTGCAACGAGCTGCCTGGCTTGCGGGCAACCCTGTAAAACACTGATAAATTCAACGCGGACCTCCCCCTTATGAAACCCATAAAGTTCCTGGGCCTCGTCACTACCGCCCTGATTACTGGTTGCAGTAACACCAGTTTCAGCCCTTCCTCGTTCAAGGTTTATGAACCAGGTACGCAGTTCGGTAACCGCCACGGCTCTTCTTTCTGGCTGGATACACCCTGCCCTAAACGTGGTTGCGATAATAATAAGTTGTTCTTCAATCCAGCCCACCAGGAAACAACTTTGGAAAGATACAACCATGCATTCTAATCGCAAAAAAATGTACAGCCTTGGCATGTTCCTGCTTCTGGCGGCAGGCCAGGCAAGCGCGCAGGACTTGCCCAATCTCTCGCTTCTCACGCGCTATGGCGTCACCGAAGATCAGTTGCCGGCAGCCCCCACCGACCTGGCACTGAGTACCGAACCGACGAAAAGTCGCTTTGAAATGCAGCCCGAACGGCCACTGATCCGGCTGGAGAAAAACGGCAACCTGGTGTCTGAAACCACCGGCAATATCAGCATTGATAACGCCGCTGCCCAAAGCCAGGTGCAGTGTGCCCGTGCGTATGCCGAACTGGAGCGCCGAGGGTCGCAGCGCTCATTGCCGTGTGGGGATGGGGTCAAGGTCAGTACAACGTTATGGTCCCAGGAGTAACAGCGCTTTACGCACGCCGCCTGGTTGCCCGATAAAACAGGTTAGAATGCGCGCCAAGTCGGTCACCTGGGCCCATAAAGCGCTCACCCCACACTGACAATCGCACACAGCCCTAGAAACTCCTGCCTTACAGGTCATACCGTGGAAATTTTCAAAGAGTTTACATTCGAGTCCGCCCACCGCCTGCCCCACGTCCCCGAAGGCCACAAGTGCGGGCGCCTGCACGGCCACTCCTTCAAGGTGGCCATCCACCTGAGCGGCGACCTCGATCCGCATACCGGCTGGATCCGTGATTTCTCGGAGATCAAGGCGATTTTCAAGCCGCTCTATGAGCGCCTCGACCACAACTACCTCAACGACATCCCCGGCCTGGAAAACCCTACCAGCGAAGTACTGGCCAAGTGGATATGGAATGAGCTGAAGCCGCTGTTGCCGGAACTCAGCGCCATTCGTATCCATGAGACCTGCACCAGTGGCTGTATTTATCGCGGTGAATAAAGCACCTCTACAAAACCGAGGGGACACCTCCCTCGCCATGGATTGCTCCATCCCTGGCTTGCCCTCGACGATAGCAGCGAATAAAACCAGGTTTTGAAGCAAACCAAGGAACCACACCATGGAATCCACCTGGCTGGCACAGGCCAAGCGTTTGCAGGCACTGGCCTCTACCGGGCTGCACTTTTGCACGGATGACTTCGAGCGCGAACGCCTGGAAGAGATCGCCCATATTGCCCACAGCATGCTCGCGCAATTGGGGCAAGTGCCTCTGGAGCGCATTACCGGCCTGGTTTCGGACTTCGCCCAGCGTTATTCAACGCCGATGATTGATGTACGTGGCGCGCTGATTGAAGGCGACCGGATCCTACTGGTGCGCGAAGCAACGGATGGCTGCTGGGCATTGCCGGGTGGCTACGCCGATATCGGGTTATCCGCTGCGGAAAACATCATCAAGGAACTTCGCGAAGAGGCCGGGTTGAGCGTTACCGCACGGGCGCTGTACAGCGTGACCCACAAAGCCAAGGGCCTGTATCGGCCTGACGTACGCGACTTCTACAAGTTGTACTTCCTTTGCGAACGCACCGACCAGGCCGCCCCCGTGGCAGGCTTTGAAACCACCGACGTCGGCTTCTTCAGCCTCGACAACCTGCCGCCCCTGTCACGCGGCCGCACCATCGAAAGTGATCTTGAAGCAGCCTTCGCCTTTCACCGTGGGGAAATCACCCAGACCCTGTTCGACTGACACCCTGGACCGGTGATCCCATTTGTATCACCGCCGCACCACTTTAGTGCCGGGCTGGGCACAACCCACAAGCCATTCCGCCTCCCTGCCCTACCCACCCCCAAATATTGTGCAACCTGCACAGTGCTCACCGTGCACCCATCACTGCCCGACAGTTGGCACGGGCGCTGCAACAGGCCCTGCGTCACTCACAGGGGAACGGCACATGACGCAGAACGAACCGGGCAACGATTACCCTCTCAGCGAAGTGCCCATGCATGCACGCAAGGGCCTTGGCTCCACGGCCATGGTGTTGCTGGGCTTCACCTTTTTTACCGCGACCATGTTTGCTGGCGGCAAGCTGGGGGTGGCCTTCAGTTTTACCCAGATGCTCGGGGTCGTGGCCCTGGGTAACCTGCTGTTGGGTATCTACGCCGCAGGCCTGGGGTACATCGCCTTCAAGAGCGGCTTGAACTCGGTGCTGATGGGGCGTTTCTGCTTTGGCGAAGTGGGCAGCAAGTTGAGTGACCTGATCCTGGGTTTCACCCAGATTGGCTGGTACGCCTGGGGCACCGCCACGGCGGCCGTGGTGCTGGGCAAGTATTTCGAGTTGAGCCAGGGCAGCGTACTGGCACTGATGGTGTTGTTCGGCCTGGCGTTCTGCGCCACGGCCTACGTGGGCTATCGGGGGCTGGAAATTCTCTCTTACATTGCAGTCCCGGCCATGGGCCTGCTGTTGTTGCTGTCGATGTGGGTGGCCACGGTAAAAGTCGGCGGGCTGGAAGGTTTGCTCGCCGTGGTGCCCAGCAGTGAGTTGGATTTGTCCACGGCCATTACCCTGGTGTTTGGCACCTTTGTCAGCGGTGCCACCCAGGCCACCAACTGGACGCGCTTTTCCCGCTCGGCCAAGGTGGCGGTGCTGGCCAGCCTGATCGGCTTTTTTGTCGGCAACGGCCTGATGGTGCTGATCGGTGCCTACGGCGCCATCGTCTATCAGCAACCGGATGTGGTGGAGGTGTTGCTGCTGCAAGGTTTCGCCATGGCGGCGATGGCCATGCTGCTGCTCAATATCTGGAGTACCCAGGACAACACCATCTACAACTTTGCCGTCGCCGGCTGCAACCTGCTGCGCACCAGGCGCCGCAAGACCGTGACCCTGGTCGGCGCGGTGATAGGCACCCTGCTTGCCTTGCTGGGCATGTACGACATGCTGGTGCCCTACCTGATTTTGCTGGGCACAGTGATCCCACCGATTGGCGGGGTGATCATGGCCGACTTTTTCTATCGCTACCGCGGCCACTATCCACGGCTGGCAGATGTGCGCTTGCCGGCCTTCAATTGGCCGGGGCTGATTGCCTATGCCGTGGGTACGGTGCTGGCCTTCAGCTCACCGTGGGTCGCGCCACTGGTGGGGATTATCGCTGCGGCCGCTACCTACATCGCGCTCACCGCCGTCCTGCGGGTGCGGGTGCCATCGGCTGACGCCCAGGCATGAGCCTGACGGTGGCGGATGTACTGGCCCTGCCGGGGCTGGAGTGCATGAGCCTGCGGGCGGGTAGCGCAGGCCTGGATAATGGCGTGCGCTGGCCTTATGTAGCCGAGAACAGCGGTATTGCCGAGTGGGTGCTGGGCGGCGAACTGGTGTTCGTCACCGGCATCAACCATCCCCGTGATGAGGCCAACCTTTTGCGCTTGCTCGACGAAGCCTGCGCGCGGCAAGTCGCCGGCCTGGTGATCCTGACCGGGCCGGCTTACATCCAGGCAATCCCCCCTGGGCTGCTGGAAGCTGCCGACGCCGTCGGCATGCCGCTGATCGAACAGCCTTACTCCCTGAAGATGGTCCTGGTGACCCAGGCCATCGGCTCCGCGCTGATCGAGGCCGAGCAACTCGGACGCTCACGGCATGAGGTGCTGGAGCGCCTGTTGGCGGGCGACTATCAGTCCCTCGACCTGCTGCTGCATCGCGCCAGCCAGCTGGGCATGCCGCTGGACGGGGATTGGCAAGTGGTGCAGTTGCAACTGGACGGTGGCGAGGCGCTATTTGCGCAAACCGCGGCCGCGGATGCCGAAGCCCAGTTGGCCCGCCAGCACGATGGCATTACTCGCCGATTGCGCCAGTTCGCCGCCGAGCATCCTTCGCGTCTGCCCGTGCTCGGCAGGGCTGGGCAGTGGACCTTGCTACTGCCCACCGGTGACAACCGGCAACGCCTGGCAAACTGGCTCAGGCCCCTGAACCTGCGCCTGGCCCCGCTGAAGCTGTGCATCGGCTTGAGCGCGGCAAAACATCCGCCAGCCGGCCTGGCCCAGGCCCTGGATGAAGCGCGCCAGGCGCTGGCGGTCGCCCGGCGCTTTGGCGAACATGCCGGTATCTGTGTCTACGATGAACTCGGGGTGCTGAAGCTACTGAGCGCAGTGCGCGATCGCGGATTGCTCGACCAGTTTCTCCAGGAACGCCTGGGGCCCCTGCTGCGCCATGATCAACGTCACGGCCCGAGCCTGATGCCGACCCTGCAAGCGTGGTTCCTGGACAATGGTAACCTTGTGGCTGCTGCCCTGCGGTTGGCGGTCCACCGCAACACCCTGACCCATCGCGTCCAGCGCATCGAGGCCCTGTGCGGGCTGTCGCTGGACAACCCCAATGACCGTCTGGACATCGGCGTCGCGCTGATGATCTGGCGGCTGTCTGCCTGATTGCTTTTTGCCCAAGAGGAACTTGCCCATGCATATCATCAACGCCCGCCTGCGCAACCGTGAAGGCCTGCATGATCTGCACCTGGAACATGGCCGGATCGCCAGCATTACCCCACAAACCGCCGCGCCGACCCTGGGGCCAGACGACTTGGACGCCGCTGGCAACCTGGTGGTACCGCCATTTGTCGAGCCGCATATCCACCTCGACGCCACCCTCACCGCCGGCGAGCCGCGCTGGAATATGAGCGGGACGCTGTTTGAAGGGATCGAATGCTGGGGCGAGCGCAAGGCCACCATCACCCAGGAGGACACCAAGACCCGCGCCAAGCAGACCATCCAGGCCCTGGCGGCCCATGGTATCCAGCATGTGCGCACCCACGTGGACGTCACCGACCCGGACTTGACCGCACTCAAGGCCATGCTCGAAGTCCGCCAGGAGAGCGGCCACCTGATCGACCTGCAGATCGTGGCGTTTCCCCAGGAAGGCATCGAGTCCTACCGCAATGGCCGCGAACTGATGGAAGAAGCCATTCGCCTGGGCGCCGATGTGGTGGGCGGTATTCCCCATTTCGAGTACACCCGCGACCAAGGGGTCAGCTCGGTCAAGTTCCTTATGGACCTGGCCGAACGCACCGGCTGCCTGGTCGACGTGCATTGCGATGAAACCGACGACCCGCACTCGCGCTTCCTCGAAGTGCTGGCCGAAGAAGCCCGCAGTCGCGATATGGGCAGCCGGGTCACCGCCAGCCACACCACAGCCATGGGTTCCTACGACAATGCCTACTGCGCCAAGCTGTTCCGCCTGCTGGGCCACTCGGGCATCAGTTTTGTTTCCTGCCCCACCGAAAGCATTCACCTGCAAGGCCGCTTCGACAACTTCCCGAAACGCCGGGGTGTGACCCGGGTCAACGAACTGTTGGAGGCCGGCATGAACGTCTGCTTTGGCCAGGACTCCATCGTCGATCCCTGGTACCCACTGGGCAACGGCAATATCCTGCGGGTGCTCGAGGCCGGGCTGCATATCTGCCATATGCTCGGCTACAGCAACCTGCAAAGGGCCTTGGACCTGGTCACCGACAACAGCGCCAAAGCCATGGCCCTGGGCGACCGCTACGGCCTGGAGCCCGGGCGACCGGCGAACCTGCTGATCCTGTCGGCAAACAGCGACTATGAAGTCATTCGCAGCCAGGGCCTGGCGCTGTATTCGATCCGCAACGGCAAAGTGTTGATGAAACGCCAGCCAGCGCAGGTGACATTTTTGTAACCCGCGAGGCTAAACGATCGAGTCCAGGTCCAGTGTCTGGCCCTTGTCCCGATCGCCCTCGAAGGCCGGCGGGATGCTTGCCACCTGGGGCGACTCATGGTTTTCGCGGTGGCTGAACCAACGAGCCAGGCTGGGTTGCAGGTTTGAGGATGAAGCGTGACTGCCGTATACATCGCGCCCTTCCACACGGCGCCAGCGCAGGCTTTCCAGGCGCTGGCGACTGGTTTGCAATCGGTCGATTTCAGCAGTCAAGGCATCGTAATGCTCATGGCCGCGTCCATTCGCCGGGCTGCGACGGTGCAGCTCAAGCCGCTTGTCCTGCAGTTGTCGGCGCAGAGTGCTCAGCGCGTGGTCGATCAACGCGTATTCCCGTGCCGTCACCAGGGAGCCGCTGTTCTCCAATGTCTGTTGCCAGCGGCGTAAAGTGGCCCACGCCGCCGGCACGTAGCTGGCAACCATGAAGTGCTGGCTGGCCTGGAACAGTTGCTTGAGCAGGTTGTCACGCTCGGGCATATCGCCGTGCAAACGCAAAGCGTGATTACACGCCGCCTCCTGCACCGACGCACAACCGGGCTGCCACAGCACCGAGGACTGTGTGCCGTCCTCCAGGGTGATCGGCATGAAGTGTTGCTGCTCGCCGTGATGCCGATAGGGCTGGCCACCGAGCCGCACCAGCCCCGCAGCAAACAACAGGCCTCCCGGCGCGGGCGCGCCGAATAAGGTCACGGCGCCCGGCACCCATAGCTTGGCCGTGGTGTTCATCCACGTCGCCGGCACGCTGGGGACCGGATCATTGTGGTTGACGATACGATGGTGAACCAGGGCAGCCGCTCCCCCTGTGAATTCAGCATCGGCGGCGCGCGGGGCACCGTAGGTGTACAGCAGCACGTTGTAGTCGGCATCCTTGACCCGGCGCAGTCCCTCGGCCAGCAACAAAGCGATGGCCCCACCCAGGCTGTGGCCACAAATCACGATGCGTTGGCCGCTGTAGAACTGATCCAGATAGCGCAATACAAAGTCACGCAAGGCACGGTACGCCTGGTAAAAGCCTTCATGGACCTTACCGATGCCGTCCGCGAAAGGTACCTGGTGGGCATTCGCGTCACGCAGGCCATCCGCCGCACTGGCCGTGCCCCGCACCGCAATCAGCACCACTTCATCGTGATGGCTGATAAAGGCCTGGGTATCGGTACCCTGCTCTTCGTCATCGAAAAAATGCAGACGCGCCGGATGCTCCTGCCTCGCCTCCAACTGCGGACTGTTCTGCGGATACAACTGAGGGTCGAAGGGCAGGATCTCGAAACGCCGCGAGTATGGGACATCCTCATACAGCGGGTAAAAACGCCGGACTTGCTCGGCATCGACCCTCCAGGCCTGCTGATACCCCGCGAGTTTTTCAGCAAATAGATGGCCGATGCTGGGGTCCAGAGGAAAATGGACTTCATCTTGCGGGTGAGTGGCCGGCTCCTGGCCAAAACGGCAGTAACTCAAGGTCGCCATCAATGCCAGTTGGTACAGGTTCAAGGCACAGAATTCGTCGTCCCTCGACAGCATCGGGCGCAGTGCCCGCAAGGGTCGGACTTCCAGCGCCGTGTGCTGGTTGGGGAACAGCACCACGCCCGACAACTCGGGCTGGGGTGGGCCAAACCCAAGGTCGGCCATCATTTTCAGGGCATGTGGCTGGGGGCCGTGAGACCGTGGCGCCAGCGGTGGCAGGTGGGCAACATGGCGAACCAGATCGCGCACTTCGACCTGGTAGAACCGATCGGCTTGTCGTCTTGCTGGGTTGCCCTCGAGACGCTGGCCATCCCCGGTAGAAAACTCGCTTCGTTCGGCGCGAACCTGAAGTTCGGTGATGGGTAGCTTGTAAGTCAGGCGCGTCGTCAGTCGGTGATACGGTACTTCTGTCCCGGTATAGGGCTCATCCAACGTAAGCACCACAGGACCACAGTAAAAATCCGTTATTTTGGCGAAGCCCTCTCCATTCAATCTACCGCTGTATTGTTGCCCGGCACTGTCATGGAACGAGTACGGCAGCCCCCCATAATTCTTGCCATTGCCGGTTTCATCGACCAAACAAAAACTCACCCAGTGCCCTCGCCGTGGGCACGCCGGCATCTTGTCACTGAAAAACTCCTGCTTCCATGCCTCCAACTCCATGACTTCACTCCCTGTTAGTTGCACGTTGGATAAACATCACAGATACGTCCATCAGGCATTTTTATAGGCTTGAAGTCGGTCGTATTGCCCCGGCAGTACGCGAACATATCTTCGAAACTCTCACCCCGGCACCGCCTCCAGCCGTTTGGAACAGCTACCCAGTTATCGTCAAAGGCAGGTAGCTCTTCGTCAGACAGGTTCAACACCAGCCTGAGTTTTTGCCCCGCCAGTCGATCTCGTTGCACAGCGCCGCCTGCCGACGCTTTACCTGAAAGCCCATTTGCATCCACTGATCTGCACATGAGGATTTTCCTGATCGCACGCACCGGCCCCACTGTGCGAAAGAACCACCTGCATCGTGCTTGCAACTCCAGCCCCCCCGACTCAGGCCTCCCCGGCCCATCCGCGTCTAAACGATCCTGAATATGGATAGCCGCAATATCTCCGCCAACATCCGTATCGCGCGCGCCCCACCGCGCATAAAAATCAAACTCCACGCTGCGCAATACCAACGGGCAGCCCTCGACTGTTTCAGTCAGGGGCAGCGTCTGGGTCACGCGGCTGGCTACCGGGCTGTAGGGAACACTAAAAATCTTCCGCTCGGGCCTTTTGCCTCGACGCCAAGGCAAGGTGCAACGTTCACCTGCTGCGGGGCTGTAGTTAGCGGCGCTTTTAACGCGGAAATTGGCTGGCAAATCCACCTCCAAGGTAAAGCGATCAACGGGCACCACAGCACATCCCGATGTCCAGGCCATACCCAGCACCAGCAGAACTCCACACGCCTGGTTACTCATGCTTGCCCCAACGTGCGCCATTGCTCCGCCACCCGCCTGAAGTGTTCCTCTGGCGCCTCCCTCTTCAGCGGCTGCCACTGAATCACCCTGGGCCCGGTTGCCTCTGCCAAGCGCCGCACCACCAAAAATTCCAGTTGCAGAGCGCCGTGCCATTGCCAACTGCGGGCCTCGTCCAGTACCTGGGCCAGCCATACCCCTGGATCCTGGAACTCGACCAACGCCGCAAGGCTTTCGCTGTGTTCGGCCAGCAGGTAGCGCAGGATATTCGCCTGCAGAATGGCCGAGGCCTGGGGGTTGGGGATGTTGAGCCAAGGAGCGGGGTCGGGTATCGGGTACTTTCCGGGCGCTGGGTTGTTGGCGCAGCACCATTGCTCTTCGTGCCAGTAGCAGACGCTGATCAGTGGCCCGAGATAGGCCGGCCATTGCGCTACCGGCACGCTGGTCAGCGCACGCCCCAGGGTGCGGTTGTCGTGGAAACGGTACAGGGCCTGATTGCCCGGTGGCCCCACCAGCATACGCGCCTGCCAATGCTCGATGACGTCGCCCAGGTCCGCGTCGGGCAAGCTGCCCAGCCAGCCCCAGTTCATCTCAGGGTGCTCGAGCAACCCCACAAGCGCAGGTTCATCGAACTGCTCCACCAGGAGGACCACCGGCCCGTCAGCCGCCAGGGCCGCCACTGCACTGCCACCGTAAAGGCTGCAACATTGCCCCAGGTTGCGAGGCGCCATCAGCGGCTGACGGGCGTTGCTGTTTCCCTCAAGAATCAAACACAGCCGGCGTCCTGCCTGCTGCTGTTGGGTCATCCATTGGCCCGGTGTACGCAGCATCAGGCCGCCCTCCCGCGGATGTCGCACACGCCTTCGCGGCAGCGTTCACATACCGGGCAGAAATCCGCATCCAGTTGCCGGGCCATGCTCATGACGACAGCCTGGGCCGCTGAAATTTCCGCACCGCTGACGGCCGCACCCGCAGGGCTGGCCGAGCGCGCAACGGCCGGTTGGCCACCCAGGGTAATCGGGCGACTGCTGAAGATCCCACCGGCCTGGATCAGTACGTGCTCGCCTCCGGCCTTGAGGCTCAACTGCGCGCCAGCGTCGATCACCAGGCTGGCACCCGCCTTGAGATGAACCTGTTGCCCTGCCTCGATCACCAGGGCCTGGCCGATATAGGCCAGGCTATCGCCCTGCACCTGGAGGTGATCGCTCGCACCCAGGACCACCTTGCGATCACCACTGACATGTCGCTGTTCGGCGCTTTCCAGGCGCACCGTGCTCGGGCCGCGAATGGTTTCCCGCCGCTCCCCGCCGACTTCCAGGTGGCTGTCACGCCCTACCTGCTGCTGCCAGTCCCGCTGGGCCCGCAGGTAGATAAGCTCTTCACCCAGGCGGTCCTCCAGGTGCAATTCATTGCCGCCCGCACCACCTGGGGAACTGCGGCTGCGCAATACACTGCAGGTCTTGTGTTGCGGCAGTGGATAAGGCGGCATGTGCCGCGCATTGGGCAGGCAACCGTTGATCAATGGCCGGTCCGGGTCGCCCTCCAGGAAGGTCACCAGCACTTCCATGCCGACCCGGGGCGTCATGATCGCGCCAAAACCGTCGCCCGCCCAGCCGGAAGCCACCCGTACCCAACAACTGCTTTTATCACTGGCCTTGTCCAGGCGATCCCAGTGAAAACGCACCTTCACCCGGCCGTAGGCATCGCAATGCACCTCCTCGCCCACCGGGCCCGTCACAGTGGCTGTCTGGCTGCCGGTAATGGTTGGCTTGGGATGCTTGAGCGCCGGGCGGTGGATCGCACGCCAGGGCGTGGCGTTGAAGCGGTTGCGATAGCCCTGAAACCTGTCGCCAGCGGGCATCGCCTCCTCCAGCGCCTGGGGTTGATACCCCTCGTGACGCACCGACGTAAGCAGCCACAAGTCATTGCAGGCAGGCTGCGGGTGATCGTGCAACGGCAGGAAATGACCACTGCACAACGCCGGTTGATCACTCTTGCCCAAGGCCCGGTGACGGTCGCGCTGATGGCGCTCCAGGCTGCGACGCGCCAATTGCACACCCCGCGCATGGCCGGTAAACCCGGCGGGGTAATGGTAGTCCTCAAGAGGCAGCACCGATGCAGCCCCGGCGTGTTCCTGCAAACGCCGTGAAGGATGCTCGAAGTCGTGATCACGGCGCACTGCCTGGCGGCTGCGCGTCGCCAGGCGCACATCGAAACGCTGGATCACCCGTGCCTCGGCGGCCGGCCCGCTGGCAGGGCGATAACGCTGTGCAGGCAGGCGACGGAACACCGTCTGGTCATCCCCAAACACCAATACATGGGCGTCCGGGCTGTGGCGAAAGTGGTAGTGAATCCCCTCCTCCTCACACAGCCTCTGGAGGAAGTGCAGGTCGGTTTCCGCGTATTGCACACAGAACGTGCGGGGCGGATAGACCACCGGACCCAACTCGAAGGCATACGCGTCGGCCAGGATGCCGTGGTGCTCGAGCACGGCCGCGATGATCTGCGGCACGCTGCGTTGTTGAAAGATGCGCTGGTCGCGCCGATGCTCCAGCCACGCCAGGCGCGGCGCCAGGGTCAGGCGATAACGAGTGAGCCGGCCCCCGGGGTCATCGCGACCGACGGCATACACCTGCCCGTGCAAACCTTCGCCCATTTCACCGAAGCCTAGATAGGCCGGCTGGTGCAGCAATGCTTCTAGGTCAAGGCCGGGGTTTTCGCTGACCAGTTGCACTTCGATGAAGTAGGGCTGGTCAAGGGCTTCGCGGCCTTTGAATGCCAGTACTTGGAAGTCTGTCTCCATGCCTTGAACAATAAAGTTGAAACGTGACGAAACAAACGCACTCACCATCCGTTGTTACCCGCCATCCACTATCTGACTGAAATACTCCCTCCCGCCAAACAAAAAACCTGCGGCCAAAGAAGTGCCTGAACGCTCTAAAGATTAGCGAGATCCACGAGAATTCGGCGCTTTGAAAATAAAAAAGAAGTTTCGTACGGACACAATGGAAGTCTCTTTTACAAGATGAGAAATCCTCAAAACAAAGCAAGCCCTAACAGCAGGAACTTCCTTACGCGACGCTTCAAACAATAACTAAACAATAAAGAAACAACTGACACTTAGTTAAGCCATCACGTACCTCAGCCTTGAAGCATCGCGGTCCCGAACAGGCTGACACCCAGCAGCGCATCTGCCTGAACGTGCAAGCGTACTGGCGCCGTACCGCCCGGCATCACCACGGCCACCTCTCCCGCCTCGACCCAACCCGCCCGCCATGCCGCACAGGCCACTGCGCTGGCACTGGTCCCGGAGGATGCCGTGGGCCCCTCACCGCGCTCGAACACCCGGGCAATCAGCCGATTGGCAGAGTCTCGCGCTGCCCATTGCAGGTTGACCCCGGCCGCACAGGGCCGGCCATCACCTGCGGGAGGAGCGAAGGCAATCGCTTTCAACGGCTCGAACAGATCAGGTTGGTGCATCTGCCGATTGTCCGGCAAGGCCGATACGTGTTCGACCAAGGTCACGCAATGGGGGTTGCCGATACGCACAAATTGGCTGCGGGTCCATTGCGGGTTGATCGCAGCCAGCTCATTCACTGGGCCAGGCTCGGCGCTTTCCGGCCCCATCGCTGCCACTGCCTGCGGCCCGAATGCTGGCTGCCCCAGTGCCAGCCAGAACCCATGGAGCTCCCCATAGACCGCCGGTTCAACCCCGGTCACCAGCGGCGTCACCCCATCAGGTTGATCGTGGTGTACCCGTAGCTCGCAGGCCTGGGTCATCAGCCCCGCGTCCGTCAGGGCCTGGGCAAAGATCGTCAAGCCATTGCCGCTGCGCTCGGCCAGGGAACCGTCGGTATTGACGATCAGCAGGTCATACGGCGGTGCAGCCTGGAACGGCCCGACCAGCAAACCGTCGCAGCGAAAGGCCTTGGCCTCGGCTGGGCGCAGCGACGTCCCCCAGCCACATTCGGACGCTATCGCCAGCCCCGTCCACGCCTGGCGAGTGCTGGCGGCCAGGGCGGCGTTATCGGGCACGGCAAGGCCCCGGCTGCGCAACAGGGCCGGGCTGGCCACACCGTAGATATTGCCGCGAGCGTCGTAGAACAGGGTCATTGTGAGATCACCTCAGCATCCGCCGATGGTCAGCCATGGGAAAAGTGCCTGGCGATTGTGGGCGATCTCAGCGTAGGACACCAACAGCGAGCGCGCCGAGCATGGCAAAAAAACCAGCGCGCCCTACACTCCTGTGTCGCTGGATGGACGTTTTCATCAGGCCGAAGTCCGTGCGCAGTCGAGCAAACGCCGTCCTCATTTTCCTGGAGGATGCACCATGAAGACACTTGCCCCGCAGAGCCCCGTTGAAACGCTTTACCGCGCCGGCCGCAAAACACTCATTGAGCGGGTACCGGATGGCGGCGCACGCCTGGATGCGTTGTTCCATACCGCGCCGGCCCTGGGCGAATTGGCGGTCGGTGTGGTGTACGGCTATCTGCACGAGCGCCCGGGCCTTGATCCGCGCTTGCAGGAAGCAGCGATCTTTGCCGCGATCGTCGCCGCCGGTATGGTCGGCCCGCCGTTGAGCGTGCATTTCAAGACCAGCCTGGCCCAAGGCCTGGCGCCTGGGGAGCTGACTGAACTGCTGCTGGTGGCCTCGGCCTTTACCGGTTTCCCCCGTGCCGTCGCCACCGCCGAGCAGCTCAACCTGCTGTTCACCGCAGCCAACCTGCCCTCGCCGCCACCACCGCCGCCACGGGCCGTGGCAGTAGCGTTTTGCGACAGTGTGCGCCGGGGCCAGCCGTCATTCCCGGTGGACGCCCAGGCTCGAAAGCTGCTGCGCAAACCCCATAAGCTATCGCTGCACGCCACGGCTGCGGATCGGGTGCTGGTGGAGAGTTACATCGGCCAGGAAACCACGCCCCGTGGCACCCTCCTGGTGCGGGTCGCTGGCGCCGACGTAGTGCAAGTCAGGGCATATCTCCCAACCCCCAACTGACCCACGCGCAGAAGTGGCCTGGAAGGTGGTAATCCTGTGCAAGCAGCCTGGGGTTCAACGCTACTCACAGGGATTACGCACCCTCCAGGCCACCTCAAGCAGGCCCGATAACCTCTGTGTGGTGATCAACGGTAAAAGTGTTCCGTGTTGTCAGTAAAAACTTCGCGGTCCGCAAGGGAACCTGGCTCGCTCGATAGGGCCTGATGTGCAAGGATGTCGCGCTGGACATCGTTCGCTGAACGCAAAACCAAGGATATTCATGACTGCCATCACCCCCCAGGCGCCTGTGGTTCCGGGACGCCTGGAACAAATGTCGACCCGTATCGCGTTTTTTATTGCCGGCTTCGGCATCGCGGCCTGGGCACCGTTGGTCCCCTATGCCAAGGCCCGCGCGCAGCTCAACGAAGGCACCCTGGGCCTGTTGCTGTTGTGCCTGGGAGTGGGGTCGATCATTGCCATGCCAATGGCCGGCGCGCTGGCGTCACGCTTCGGCTGCCGCCGGGTGTTGAGCGCCGGGACGCTGCTGCTCTGCGTGGCCTTGCCGATGCTGGCCACGGTCAGCTCGATACCCTTGCTGATGGCCGGATTGTTTCTGTTTGGTGCAGGCCTGGGCACGGTGGACTCCACCGTCAACCTGCAGGCGGTGATTGTTGAGCGGGCCAGTGGCAAAACCATGATGTCGGGCTTCCATGGGCTGTTCAGCCTGGGGGGGATTGTGGGGGCGGCAGGTGTCAGTGCGCTGCTCGGCCTGGGGCTGTCACCGCTTTCGGCCACCCTGGTGGTTATCGTGATTACCCTGGGCGCCTTGCTCAAGGCGGCCCCGCACTTGTTGCCCTACGGCAGCGAAAGCTCCGGCCCGGCCTTCGCCATCCCCCATGGGGTGGTGCTGTTTATCGGCTGCCTGTGTTTTATCGTATTCCTGGCAGAGGGTGCCGTGCTCGATTGGAGCGCGGTGTTTCTCAGTGACGAACGCGGCCTCGACGAAGCCTACGCGGGCCTGGGTTATGCGGCGTTTGCCTTGACCATGACCCTCGGCCGCCTGACCGGCGATGCCATTGTGCGCCGCCTGGGTGCCAAACGGGTGATCGTGATCGGTGGTTTGCTGGCCACCGCCGGCATGCTGCTGGCCACCCTGCTCCCGGCATGGGAAACCGCCCTGCTGGGTTATGCCCTGGTCGGTGCCGGCTGTTCGAATATCGTGCCGGTGCTGTACACCGCGGTGGGCAAGCAAACGGTCATGCCGGAGCACATTGCGGTGCCCGCCATTACCACCCTGGGATATGCCGGTATTCTCGCAGGCCCCGCGCTGATTGGTTTTATCGCCCACGGCAGCAGCCTGAGCGTGGCCTTTGTGTTGATCGCCGTGCTGCTGTTGGCGGTGGCGATCAGCGGCAAAATACTGCGGGTGTAAGGCCCCCAGGCGCTACAGGTCTCTAGTGTTTTCAAGCCAGCCGTCAAGGTCTTTGTTGCTCAGCCATCCCTTCTGGTAATGACTACCGTAAATACGTCGCCAGCCAGAATGGATGCGTTCCAGGGAACTCAAAAGCCTGGGACGGTCCACCAAGTTTTTTGACATATACACCAGTTGTTCGCTGTACATTTTTTTCGGTAACCCCGTGGCAGGGTCTCGGATAACGGCACCGTTCTGGTCCGTTTCATCCGGATCCTTACTGATTGACACAAGCCGTTCGATCTGGACGTAGCCGACACTCTCAAAAAAGCCCGTGCGGTCCCGGGATCTGTCACGCAGTTCATCAAAAGCGGCCCTGAACGCCAGCACCAACTCGACATTGGTCTTGGCGTGAAAAGGATCCGGACTGAAGGCATTGGGGTCGCTGTTGCCAAACACACCCTGTACCGCCCGCTCCAGACTTTGCCGCGTTATAAACCCCTCTTCGTCAAGGATCGCTTCGATCAACCGCGGGCGCTGGACCAGTGCCCTGGCCAGCAGAATGGCGTTGTTGAGCGCCGGTGTGTCAGTCATTTTTGCACTGGCAATTCGCCGCAGCGACGACAGTTTCAGTCCTTCATTTTTCATGAAAATTTTCCAGCACGGAAAAATGGTCACCCAGCGCCTTGACTAACTGGCGGTCCGGCAATTGGGTGTAGGGGTTCACATTGGGGGTACGCGTCGAGGGCGCGTTTCTCAGCTCCTGATGATGCAGCATGACCTCATCGGGCGTGGCCCACCGCAACGGGCGGCGGAATCCCGAAGAGCGGATAGTGCTGGGCAAAGGTTGATTATCGGCCTGCCAGCCACGCGGCGTGGTCTCGCTTGAAGCAGCATGAGCTTTCTGTTGTGCGTCATCCGGTATCGCTTCATGGCGGCTCGTAACATCGGGCCGCAGGAGAGGTACCCCACCGTCAATTGCCATGTTCATATCCACCTTTTCTAGATCCATACTCAGACCGGCTGCCACCACCGTCAGTGCAAGGGTGGGTTTCCAGCAAGCGCAAAGTATGTGGCCAACCACCGGCAATGGTTCCGGGGCACCCGATCAATTTCGATGTCTGTATGTAAACAATGGTCAGTCCTGGGCGCGGCCCTCAGTCAGGTTCTCGGGGCGACAATGCTCCTGATCGAGAACCGCCCAGCAAGGCTTTTATGGCATTGATCAACCCGCTCGTCGTACCCGCAGGCGTCTGCATGGTGGTGGTTGGGACGGCAGTGGCGCGGTAGGACTGCATGCCTTTGGCGAAGTCATCCGCCGCCGGGGCCTTGAAGGTGTACTGGCCGGAAAAATTCCTTACCCGTTGGGCTTCGGTGCCTTCCCCTCCCGGCACAGCCTGATTCTGGGCATCGAAAAGTTGTCTCTGCGTCGTGTTTTCGCAAGGTGGAGCAAGAAGGGATTGCGGCAGGCCGGGAGTTTGAGTTCCAAACGACGTTGAAGTCATGTCAACACCCTCTCTTTGAGTGAAACTGCCGGCGTCATAAAGGCCGTCAGATACACGTTATGTGGCAAACCGCTGAAAACAGTTCCTGATCAGCGAAGTGGCAGGCGATAAGTGGACACGTGCAGCCCCAGCCAGAGCGGTCATCCGCAAGACTGGCAACCCTGGTCGAACCGGGAAATACCGCGAAAGACTCGCGGCGCTTCCCGGTTGTGTGCTCCCAGTGCAATACCGGCGGTTTAATGGGACAACTTCTTCAACCCACGCTTGCTGATTCTGCCGTCATAGTCGGGGCTAGCAACGTTGTCCATTTGTTGCAGCAAGTTGGAGCGGTTGAAGACCTCCCTCGCCAGGTGGGTGAGTTGGTCCCGATGAGGGTTACCTGTCAACGGGCGCTGGGCCCTGGCATTGAGATCGGCGACCTTGATGTCTTTGCTCCAGAAACTGCCTTTGAGCTGATTGAAATTCTTCAGCATGTCCTTGGCGAGTTGTTCATCGTCCTTGTACTTCAAGGGGTTATCAGAGCGGATGACGTCATAGATGTTTTGACGGCTGATCTGAGCATCCAGCCCCCCCGTACGACCATCACGGTCAAGCGCTTTGAGCAGGTCCGGACGCTTCATGATTTCCCTGGCCAGCCGGATGTCCTGATTCTTGTGCGGGTACTTTGTCAGGGGTGTTTCAGCCTTTGCTTTCAACCCCTGCGGCGTAATGTAGTCCGGGTTTTTCGGATCGTTGAACGCCTTGAAATTATCCAGAAGTTGCTGGGCCAACTGATCATGGCTGCGCTTTGAATAGATCGGATCGGGTTGCTGCGGGAAGGGCCTTGGCGGCGGGCTCCCAGGGAGCGGGGGCCTGCCCCCCCGGGCGGCATCGGCCTGTACGCCGGCGGCGCCTTGTGCCATCGGCTGCGCAGCCGCAAACACCGGCCCAGATTTGCTCTCTGGCCCGTTGAAACTAGGCCCCTTGGCGGCTGGCCCGGCGGCCGACGCCGCAGCGCCCGTGGTGTTGGCCTCGGCCTCGTGACGCATGGCGTCATTCGGTAGATTGACGACAGGCTGATTGAACGCAGGTACCGACATAATGTTCTCCAGTGCGGCTTGTTGACACGATGTACCTCACCGTCCGAAGCACCCAGGCGATAAATTGATCACCGGATGTCTGTGCACAGTGGGCTAATTGTGTCTGTGGCGGACTGGGGGAGTTCGGTTCCGGAAAGCGACGAAAATCGCCTAAAAAAGGTAGGAAGCCCGCCAACGTCCCCTTCAACCTCGGCTGAAGGATCGTAAGGAGCAAGAGAAAGGCCAAGAGGAAAAGCGCGTGGAAGGGCGTCAGCAGCGACGCCCCCCATCAATAGAAAAATCGTCGCCGGCAGGCGACGATTCCCCGTCAGAACCCCACGCTCGCCTGTACAAAGAAGGTGCGTGGCTCACCCAGGTAAATCCCGGCGTTGTTGTCGCTGGAACGGGTGAAGTGCTGCTGGTCAAACACGTTTTTCACCCCAACACCCAACTTCAGGTTCGACAGTTGCGGGCCGAAGTCATAGCCACTGCGCACATTGACGGAAACATACCCCGGGATATCCCCGTACTGGCCGTCGGCGGTCGGTTCGGTGATATAGGTGTTGGTGGTGCCTGGCGCGCGCTGGCCGGACTGGGCATACGCGTCCAGGTTATGGGTCCAGTGATTGACGGCATAACGCAGCCCCAGGGTCGCCACTTGCCGGGAGTACAACGGCAGGTCACGGCCCTTGAACGCCACATCACCTTCAGCGGTCGCCTTGGTGTAGGTAAAGCCGGCATTGGCACTCAGGCCCTCCAGACGTGGGTCGAGGTCGGCCAGGTCGTAATGGGCCGAAGCTTCGATACCCGTGTGTTTGGTCGCGCCCAGGTTGGTCCAGCCCACGTCATTGCTGACGTATTGCAACTCATCGGAGAAGTCGATGTAAAACAGCGTCACTTCGCCGCCCCAGACGTTGTCGTTGTAGCGGGTGCCGATCTCGTAGGTCTTGGCCTTTTCCGGTTGCAGGCCGTTGGCCGTCTGGTCGCCATTTCCGCCCTGGCCCAGCTGGAAATACTGCAGGCTGCCGAAGGATGTTTCATAGTTGGCGAACAGCTTCCAGGCATCGGACACGTGGTACATCACGCTCAGCGCCGGCAACGGTTCGTTGTTCTTGATCGCGCGGTGCTTCTCCTGGGTGCGGGAACCATTGAGCGCCACCACCGGGCGGTCATGCCATTGGGTGCGAATGCTTTCAAAGCGGATACCGGGGGTAATCGTCCACTTGCCCACGTCGATCTTGTCATCAATATAGAACGCGTTGGCCTCAGTGCCACCGGTGCGGTCCTGGTACACATGGCCGTCACTCTGGCCACCCGGCGTCGGCACGTTGTTGATCAGGTTGAGACTGGTGGCCTGCTCGTGCATGCCTTCTTTCAAGTAGCGATAGCCGATACTGGCTTCCTGGGTGGTCGGGCCCAGCTCGAACACATGGGACACCCGTGGCTCGATGCCGAACGTGTAGTAGGTCCGCGGGTAGGAGCTGAGGGTTTTCAGGTCACGGTTGGCGATGTTGCTGCCCCGGAAACTGTCGGAATAATAGGTCAGCACTTCGGCCTGGGTGCGGTCGTCGATCTGGCGGATGTACTTGAAGGACACATCCTTGCGCCGGCCGCTGAAGTTGTCCCAGTCGCGCACCGACTGGTAAGGGTTGGCGTCGAACTGCTTCTGGGTCAGGCCGCCGGGCATATCGGCGCTGGCGTCGTAGTAATGGAAATTGAGGGTGAAATCGTCTTGATCGGTCGGCGCCCAGTGGGTCTTGAGGATCACATCGTCAATGTCGTTACCGTTGTTGCTGTCGCGATAACCGTTGCCATTGACCCCGGAATACAGGAGCGCCATGCCAATGCCGTTGTCTGCGGTGCCGCCGATAAATGCGTTGTCGACATGTTTCCAGCCGCCATGGGACGAGGTCTGCAGGGTGGTGCCGACCTCACCGGAAAAGGTCTCGGGGATCGCCCGGGTCACGAAGTTGATCACGCCGCCGACGTTCTGTGGGCCATACCGCACGGAACCGGCGCCGCGTACCACGTCGATGCTCTCCAGGTTACCGGCGGAAATCGGTGCCATCGACAACTGGGGCTGGCCATAGGGTGCGAACGCCGCAGGAATGCCGTCGATCAACACTGTGGAGCGCGGCGACAAGCGCGATGTCAGGCCGCGTACGCCGACGTTGAGGGAAATATCGCTGCCACCGGTACCGTTGGATTCCTGCACCTGCACCCCAGGCACCCGGCGCAGCACGTCACCGACGTTCATCGCGCCCTGCTCTACCATAGCCTCGCGCCGGATCACGGTACGCGCGCCGGGATGGTTCTGCACCACTTCGGCGTTGGCATCGCCCAGCCAGTCGCCCACCACCTGGATCGAGGTCGCGCCAAGTTCCAGGGGTGAACCGGCTTCACCGGTGCCAGTGGCGAGGGGATGCAATGTCACCGAGCCCGAGTCGATCTGGTAGTCCAGGCCGCTGCCTTGCAGCAACTGGCGCAGGGCCTGCTCCGGCGACAGGTTGCCATCGACGGCCGGGGCTTGTTTGCCGGCCACCATCTGCGGGCTGAAAAACACTTGCAGTGAGGTTTGCTGGCCCAATTGGCTCAGTGCCGCCCCCAGTGGCTGGGCCTTGATGTGGATGGCATCGTCGGCATAGGCCGCAGTACTGATCGCCAGGGCCAGGGCCAATGGCGCCCAGCGGGCAGTTTTATTGTTGTTCGCAGCGAGTTTTGTCACGTCGTAATCCCAAGAAAGCGCGGCTGTTAATGCAAACCAGTTGCAGTTGGACAAGAAGACGAAGAACTCGGAAAAAACCTGAACCTAGCGTGAAATTATTTCCTGGCTACCGTCGGGCAGCGTGCGCAGAGCCACCGGCAGAATGTGCGGCAGGGCCTTGAGCAAGGCATCGGTGTCATCGGATTTGAACACGCTGGTCAGGCGCAACTCGCTGGCGGCAGCGCTGACCCGCAAGGGTTTTTCGCGGTAGCGCGAGACTTCCCGGGCCACCTCGGCCAGGCTGGCATCGTTGAACACCAGCTTGCCGGTCTGCCAGGCCAGCAGTGCCTGGGCGTTGACCGGGCGGGCCGCCGCGACCGCGCCCTGAAGGTCGATCGAGGTACCGAGGCCGGCGGTCAGGGTGACCGCTGGCTGGGCAGCCTGCCCTTGCACCTTGACCGTTCCGGCCTCGACCACCACGCGGGTCTGGTCATCGTCGCGGCGCACGTCAAACCGGGTCCCGGTGACCGTCACCTGCCCTGCCCCGGCCTGCACCACAAAAGGCCGGTGGGTGTCGTGCTCAACGCTGAACAGCGCTTCACCCTGCTTGAGTTCGATCCCACGCCGGCCCTTTTCGTAATGCACCGCCACCACGCTACGGCTGTTGAGGTCCATCAGCGAGCCATCCGGCAGCGCCACCTGTCGACGCTCGCCCAACCCGGTGCTGAATTCCGCATCATAGCCGCCCGGGTGGTCCAGGCCACTGAACAACCCAAGGCCGACGGCCACCGCCAACACGCTGGCCGCCATGGCATAGCCCACGGCCCCGCGACGCTTGCGCGGCACAGGCGTATCGAGCAGGGCCTGCAAACGCACCTTGGGCAGCAGGTCGGCGGCGCTCCACAGCCCCTGCAGCACCTCGAACTCATACTGGTGCGCGGGATGCTCCCTACACCAACTGTCAAAAAGACCCTGGTCCTCAACGCTCAGGGGCGGGTCCTGCAGACGCACAAACCACTGCGCCGCCTCGTCGCGCACCGTTGCGCTGCCACAGGCACACTCGCGGGTATCCATCATGGAAGGTCCTGTTTCAAAGCGGGCATTGGTCATGGGGCCAGCGCATCCAGGCGCTCGCGCAGATGCCGCAGGGTGCGGATCATATACTTTTCCACCATGTTTTTAGAAAGCCCCAGGCGCTCGGCGATTTCCTGTTGGGTCATGCCTTCGATTTTTTGCCAGATGAAAATCCTGCGGCAATTGAGGGGCAATTCGGCCAGGGCCCGCTCGATGGAGTCCGCCAACTGGACGGCGTGCATGAAATGCTCCGGGTCGCCACTGTGCGGCGCACTCTGGTCAAGGCCTTGCAGTTCCAGTGCTTCGCGCCGGTCTGCACGCCGATAGGCATCCACCGCGATATTGCGCGCCGTCTGGTGCAAATAGGCACGCGGCTGCTCGACCCGCGCCGACTTGGACTCCAATACCCGCACAAACGTATCGTGGGCCAGGTCCTCGGCCTGCTGGCGATTGCGCAAGCGACGCGTCCAGGTCCCGACCAACTCTTCGTAGTACGCGAAAAAGCCTGGTCTGCGGGGCGGCTGGGGAGTCATCGACGGTGCACTGGGTAGGCGGGGCGTGAATAGTAATGCTTCCTATTAACGAGAGCAATTACTGACCGTCGCCCTGGCTGCGATTGCCGCCAACGCCGATCAGTTATGGTGAGAATCCAACAAACACCGGTAAACCCGGTGGGAGCTGTCGAGCCCCTGCGAGGCTGCGATGGCGTCGGCACTGCTTACATTGATGTTGGCTGATCCACCGCTATCGCAGCCTCGCAGGGGCTCGACAGCTCCCACCTTTGATTTTCACGAACGTTGACATTGCGCTCACTTAACTAACCGTTGATGCATCCACGTTGCGACGGTTACATCATCAAGGTAGCCCGCAATACCATGCCGATTGGCCATATGGTTACTCACGCCCTTGAAGTTCTCGATACCGGGTGTGATGTTCCAGCGGGTAGAGTCCAGTGGATACAACGCCACCGCATCGCCCGGATCATAGGCATTGAACCACTGCTGCACACCCGCAGGCATCGACAATGCAGGGGGGGTGAGCATTTCGCGCACGGTGTTCAGGCCCAGGGGCGAGCCCACCGTCACCAACCCCAGCACATTGGCGCGACGCCCAAGCTCCTGCAATGCCCGGTACGCAACAATCGACCCCAAGGAGTGTGCCACCACCACACAAGGCTCATCTGCAATGGCAGCCTTTACGATGGCGGTAATGCGATCCGACACGGCGGGGTAAGTCAGATAGAGATAGACATCGCGCGTGAACCGATCAAGAGCGGCTTCACCCAGGGCGGTACGCTGATCCACTGCACGTAACAGCGCCTGGACCCAGGGTGAACTGCCAAGGCCCTTCTCGGTGCTGTGCTCATCGAGAAACGCCTGGATCTGCGCGTCGGTCATGCCATTGGCGGTCGCGATGTCCTGCAAAAATCTGCCACGAAAATCATCCTGCGCCTGTTCATCGCCCCGCAGGCGCACCCCACGCGCCAGCGGGGTGCTGAGGGCGCGCGTCAGTTCATCCAGTTCATCGGCGTAAAACGCCATCGTCACAGACAGCCCTTCGGGGCGTGGAAGACCTGCCTCCCCCCAGCCGATATACAGCGAGTCCAGCCACAATTTTTCCAGGGTTTCCCGGGTGCTTCCCTGTTGGTCACGCCCGTGGATAAATACCAGCTTCACAGAAAATACCCCGAAAAATGTCGTTCCAGTATCGCCGAGCCCTTCTTGGAAAAGGTCGTCCACAGTGAAGGTTCAAGATGGCGTCCGGCCTCCAGGAGGAAAGAGGGCATCAATTGCTTCATCTCCCCCAGCAATGACCACCCCTGCGACAGCATTGGCACGCCGGGCAGGTAGTCCAAGATAACCTGCTCCCTCCGGCCGCCCGCCATGGCGAGCATGGCCACATCAAAAGGAATCAGCTGACGGTCGGCCTGCATAAAGCGGTAAATACTCCTGATGCCGTTCAAATCTCCCGCCTGGTGGTAGGCATAGGCCGCATAAATGCCCAAGGTCGGGTCCATGCGTTTGAGCAGGCGCAGATATCGGGCAGAGTCCCAAGCCAGCGTTGCCTGGGGCAAACGAAAGCTGCCCTGGCGCGCGGCTACGGCCACATAGGCGCGACGCATCTCCAGTTCCTCTCCCAGATATTCATAGTCGTTATGGGGGTCTCGCATGGCCGACGGGGTGTAGTTGATCGTGACGATGCGGCCGCCCTCAACAATCAATGTGCCAACAAAACCGGGCATGGCGGCCACCAAAGTGCTCGTACCGTTCTTAAAGCGCAGGTACAACGTGCGCGCCGCCTCGCCACGGATCTCAATGCTCGGCCCATCGATCCCGCGCCATGTCTTCTGGTCCTGCCCAATCTCGCAAATCAGAGCGATCTCGCCGCCAATCACGTGGAACCCTGTCTGCATACCCGTCTCACGGTTATCCATGGCTGCCACAAGGCGCCGCATCTCGGTATTCAATACCCGCTTGGGAAGAGGCTTGCCCCATCTGGGACGCATCAAATGCTCCTGACGCCACTCCAGGCTTCCCCGCGCAGCGGCAGGTTCAGTCAAGTCGGGTGGTGAGTGAGGTCCCTCTGCTGCAGCCCCCCCGGCACCATGCTCAATCGTGGCCAGAAACTTGGGCAACGCCGACTCCACCCGCGACTCCGGCCGTTGGGAAAGAGCGATGGAAACTCTTTGCGCTGCTTGGGGAATGGCGTGTGCCAGATGCTGTTTGAGTGGACGCGAAGCAACCACTTGCTGCGGCGCACCGCCCTCGGTCATCACAGTTTCGATAACCGTTTGAACGTCGCCGCGCAAAGCAGTGAGCATGCATTCGGTCAACAGCCCACAGTGACGCTCATTGGCATCATCCGCCGGTACCTCCAGCGCGGGGTCACCAGGCAACGCTGCATAAAACACATCCACTTCCGGGGGCGTGTTGTTAGAGCGATAAGCAGGAAATATCCGGTAGCCGTCGACCATGCTCACCTGAAGGGTTCCCGCCAGCGACCGGCATGCATCCGAAATGATCACAACGTGTTCGATACCACACTGACGCGCCAGGCTGATCGAGCCATTGACGTTGATGGCATGGTTGGGATTCCTGCCCACCTCGGACAATAGCCACAACTCACAATCCGGGGCTCTCAATACACCATGGCCGGAAAAGAACACCACCAGTTGAGAGTACGTCCTGCTCTCCACGATCTTACTGATCGCCTCGAATATCTCCTCAGGCCCCACGACCTTGCCGTCAGCATCGGAAAAAACAGTGGTCTCGAAACCTTGCTCCCTACCCCATTCCCCCACCTGCTCAGCCCCAGAGGCCGCGCCACGCAGTGCAGGGAAATGGCCGGCGCGGTCGACGCCGATTGCGATTAATGCTTTTTTCATAGGTCTCTCTCCATGATGACACTATGCCATCCAGCCCCTCGCAGCCTCAACTCACACCAACCGCTTAATCTGCTTATGCCGCCACACCAACCGGTAATACGCCGTCTGCAACCCCAGCATCACCAGGTAAGTCACCGGAAACGCCATCCACACCCCTTCCAGGCCAAAGCGTGCATTGAGCAGGTACGCCACCGGCAGTTCCACGCCCAGCACGCAGAAGATCGAGATCGCCACCGGCATCAGCACCACGCCACTGGCGCGCATGATGCCGCCAATCACTGCCTGGAAGCCGAACACCAGAATGCTCCAGAGCATGATGTGCAGCAGGTGTTCGGCCTGGACCCGCGCCTGATCATCGGTGATGAACAGGCCCAGTAGCCAGTGGGACAAGGCGTAGCCCAGCACGATCAGGCCTCCGGTCAGGCACAGGTTGATCGCAAGCCCGGTGCGCAGGATCGGCCCGATGCGTTCCAGGCGCCCGGCGCCAATGGCCTGGGCGCCGAGGATCGAGGCGGTGATGGCGATCGACAGCGCCGGGAACTGCACATAGTTGACGATCTGCGTCACCGCGCCATACGCCGCCGTGGCCTGGGAGCCGTGGCCGTTGACCAGCGCCAGGATCACCAGCTCCGACAACGACAGCACCACCATCTGCAAGCCGGTGGGCAGGCCGATGCGCAGGACTTTGCCGAGGATCGCCCGGTCCAGGCGCAAGGCCGCCAGTAATGCGCGGTCCGGCGCCATCACATGGTTTTTATGGCGCAGGCGCAGCACCAGAAACAGCATGGCCACGGCGTTGGCCACCAGGCCGGCATAGGCCGCGCTCTGGATGCCCATGGGCGCCAGCCCCAGCCAGCCGCGGATCAGGGCCGGGGTCAGCACCAGGCCGACCACCGTTGAAACCATCAGCGCCAGCAACGGCGACACCGTATCGCTCACGCCTCGCAGCAATTGGGTGTAGAGGATGAACACCAGCAGCAACGGCATGATCAGCATCATCACCTGGGCATAGCCGACGGCGTCGTCCAGCACATCCAGCGGCGTGCCCAGCGCGTGCATGGCCGGGCGGGCGAACAGGCTGCCGAGCACGGCGGCGAGAACTCCGATCAACGCCCCCAGGGTCAGGGTCGCGCCGGTGATGACCTTGACCAGTGCGGTTTCCCCCGCGCCCCAGGCCTGGCCGATCAGCACCGAGGCGCCCGCCCCCAGGCCAATCACCAGGGCGATAAAAAAGAACACGATGGGAAACATCCCCGACACCGCCGCCAGCGCCTGGGTGCCGAGCATCTGCCCGACATAAATGCCATTGAGGGTGCCGGAAAAACTCTGGAGGAAGTTGGACAGCACCATCGGCGCAAGAAAGAACAGGTACACCTGCCACAACGGGCGTTGCAAAGGGTTCTGCATGAAAAGCGGGGCCTCGGAATGACACAGCGACCGAGGGGTTATAGCGTATTGGATCCGATCATGCAGTGTTTTAAACCGCTACCCACCTATCCCAGCATTTCCCGAAGCCGGTACCACACCATGCCCAGCGCCAGTAACGGCGAGCGTAAAGCCTTGCCGCCGGGAAAGGTCATGTGCGGCACCCGGCTGAAGGTGTCCAGACCCTGGCTGACACCTGCGTGGATCCCCTCGGCCAGCAGCCGTGCGCACCAGTGCGTGACGTTAAGCCCATGCCCGGAATAGCCCTGGGCGTAAAACACGTTGGGGTACTGCTGCAACCGCCCGACCTGGGGAAAGCGATTGGCGGTAATCCCGATCTTGCCGCCCCATTGGAAGTCGATGGCGGTGTTGGCCAGTTGCGGGAATACCTTGAGCATCTTCGGCCGCATGTACGCGGCGATATCGACCGGGTCACGTCCCGAATAATGACAGGCGCCACCGAACAACAGCCGACGGTCGGCGGAAAGCCGGTAGTAATCCAGGCCGACTTTCTGGTCGCACAGCGCCAGGTTCTGCGGGATCAGCTCGCCGGCGAGCGCAGCCGGTAACGGTTCGGTGGCGATGATATAGCTGCCGGCCGGCAGCACCTTGCCGCTCAGGCGCGGCTCCAGTTCGTCGAGGTGCGCATTGCACGCCAACACCAGGCTACCAGCCCGCACGCTGCCGCCGGCGCAGCGCACCTGCACGGTGTCGCCATGGATCAATTGCAGCACCGCGCTGTGCTCGAAAATCCGCACACCCAGCGCCTCGGCCACACAGGCCTCGCCCAACACCAGGTTCAGCGGATGCAAGTGGCCCGAGCCCATGTCCACCAGGCCCCCGGCGTACAGTTGAGAGCCGACCACCTGCGCCATATCCTGCGCCGCCACCAGGCGGGTTTCAGGCAGGTAACCCAGGGCCGCGAGGCTTTCCTGCTCCCCCTTGAACGCAGCAAATTGCGCCGGTGTATTGGCCAACTCGCAAAAGCCCCAGCGCAGGTCGCAGTCGATCCCATGCTCCCGGATGCGCTCACCGACCAACGCTACCGAGTCGATCCCGGCCCGTTGCAGGTAACGCACGCCCTCCTCGCCCACATGCCGGGCAAAACCCGAGACGTCATGGCCGATCCCCCGGATCAACTGCCCGCCATTGCGCCCGCTGGCGCCCCAGCCGATGCGCCGGGCTTCCAGGAGGATCACCGACAGGCCGCGCTGGGCCAGTTCAATCGCGGTGTTGACGCCGGTAAAGCCGCCGCCGATCACACACACATCGGCGCTCAGGTCCTCGGCCAGCGCCGCGCGCTGGGGCATGGCATTGGCCGACGCCAGGTAATAGGAACGGGCATGGTCTTGGGACTGATTCATCGGTTGGACTTCACTTTGCTCCAGGCCCGGGTCATCACACGCATGATGGCCGGGCTGGGGGTGGTGGAAATGTACAGTTTGTCGAGCACGTCCTGGGGCGGGTACACCTCGGGGTTATTCACCAGTTCCGGCGCCATGAAAGTCTTCGCCGCCAGGTTGGGGTTGGCGTAGCCGACATAGGTGCTGATCTTGGCGATGACTTCGGGGTCCAGCAGGTCGTTGATAAACGCGTGGGCCTGTTTCGGGTTGGTGGCGTCTGCGGGAATCGCCAGCAAGTCGAACCACAGGTTGCTGCCCTCCTTGGGAATTGCATAGGCGATGTTCACGCCATTCTTGGCTTCCTTGGCGCGGTTGGCGGCCTGGAACACATCGCCGGAGTAACCGAAGGCCACGCAGATATCGCCGTTGGCCAGGTCCGAGATGTATTTGGAGGAATGGAAATAGGTGATGTACGGGCGCAGGGTCAGCAGCTTGGCCTCGGCCTTGGCATAATCGCCGGCCGTCTCGCTGCGCGGGTCCATGCCCATATAGTTGAGGATCGCCGGGAATGCTTCATCTGCCGAATCGAGGAACGCCACCCCGCATTGCTGCAGTTTCTTCAGGTTCTCGGGCTCGAACATCACCGCCCACGAATCAATGTGGTCGATGCCCAGCACTTGCTTGACCTTGTCGACGTTATAGCCGATGCCATTGGTGCCCCACAGGTAGGGCACCGCATGGGCATTGCCAGGGTCGTTCTGCTCCAGCAGCTTGAGCAACTTGGGGTCCAGGTTCGGGTAGTTGGGCAGTTGCGCGCGGTCCAATTCAAGGAACGCCCCGGCCTTTACCTGGCGCCCCAGGAAGTGATTGGACGGTACCACCACGTCATACCCGGTACGCCCCGCCAGCAGCTTGCCCTCCAGGGTTTCATTGGAGTCGAACACGTCGTAGACCACCTTGATTCCCGTCTTGGCCTGGAAGTCGGCCAGGGTGGTCTCGCCGATGTAATCAGTCCAGTTGTAGACACTGACCGTCGGCGCGGCATGGCTGGCGCTGCTGAACACTGCGGCGAGGGCCAGTGGGAGGAGCTGTTTGACGAGACGCATATCGACACCTTTTTTTATGGTTGATGGTGGAGTCAGACACTCAGCAACAGGAACTCACGCTCCCAGGAGCTGATCACCCGCTTGAAATTCTCATGCTCTGCGCGTTTCACCGCGACATACCCGCGCACGAACTTGTCCCCCAGGTACTGCTTGACCGTGTCGCAGGCCTCCATGCGCGCCAGGGCATCTTCGATGGTGATCGGCAGGCGCAGGTTGCGCCGCTCATAGGCGCGGCCTTCCACCGGGGCGCTCGGTTCGATCTTCTCGATCATCCCCAGGTAGCCGCACAACAGGCTGGCGGCGATGGCCAGGTAGGGGTTGGCATCGGCCCCCGGCAGGCGGTTTTCGACGCGCATTGCCTCGGGGCTGGAGGTCGGCACGCGCAGGCCGACGGTGCGGTTTTCTTCGCCCCACTCCACGTTGACCGGGGCCGAGGTGTCGGGCAGGAAGCGGCGGAACGAGTTGACGTTGGGCGCAAACATCGGCAGCAGCATCGGGATGTATTTCTGCAAGCCGCCAATGTGCTGCAAGAACAGCGGGCTCATCTGCCCGTCGGCGTCGACAAATACCGGCTTGCCGGTGGCGATCTCCACCACGCTCTGGTGCAGGTGCATGGCGCTGCCCGGCTCGTCGGCCACCGGCTTGGCCATAAAGGTCGCGGCCACATTGTGCTTGAGCGCCGCTTCACGCAGGGTGCGCTTGAATACGGTGATCTGGTCGGCCAGGTCGAGGGCGTCGCCGTGGCGGAAGTTGATTTCCATCTGTGCCGGGCCGTCTTCATGGATCAGCGTGTCGAGGTCCAGGCCCTGGGCTTCGCACCAGTCATAGACATCTTCAAACAACGGGTCGAACTCGTTGGCCGCGTCGATGGAAAACGACTGGCGCCCGGTCTCGGCACGCCCGGACCGGCCCACCGGGGTTTTCAGCGGCAGGTCCGGGTCTTCGCAGCGCTGGGTCAGGTAAAACTCCATTTCCGGCGCGACAATCGGCTGCCAGCCCTGGTCGGTATACAGCTGCAGGACTTTTTTCAACACATTGCGCGGCGACAACTCAATGGGGTTGCCCTGCTTGTCGAAGGTGTCGTGGATCACAATGGCGGTGGGCTCGATGGCCCACGGCACCACGTAGGTGGCGTTGGCCACCGGGCGGCAGATCATGTCGATATCGGCCGGGTCCAGCAGGTCGTAGTAGATATCGTCGTCGACAAAATCCCCGGTTACCGTTTGCAGCAACACACTTTCCGGCAGGCGCATGCCGCGCTCATGCAGGAACTTGTTGGTGGGCGCAATCTTGCCGCGGGCAATGCCCGTCAGGTCGCTGATCACGCATTCGACTTCGGTAATCTTGTGTTCTTTCAGCCAGGTGGACAGCTGATCGAAAGGGGCATTCATAAAGACCTCGGCATGGGTTGGGTGCTGCGCCGACTTGTACTCCCGGCGCATTGAGGTCTATCTTGGGCCAGCCTTACCCAGGCATCTATCCACTTTGCACGACCCACAACGCACCAATAGAGTGCGCACGGATCACCCATGACACAGGCAACAGCTTTGCGCGTACAGGCCTTCACCACCGGTGATGTGGCCGCCCAATGCAGTGCGACACCCGGTTGGGTACAGCAGTACCAGCAGATGTCCCCGGGACATTTTGCCGGGCAGATCCGCTACCTCGACCTGCAGGGAGTGCAGGTGTACGAAGAGTGCATGAACACCCGCGTCGAGCAGCACTTCAACGCGCCGCCAGGCGCCCTGGCGTTCTGTTTCGACGGCAGCGACAACGCGCTGTACGTGCTCAATGGCGAAAGCCGCAACACCTGGATCACCCCGGAAAACTACCGGGAAGTGGCCGTGGTGTTCGGCCCGCAGTTCGTGCAACGCCATGGCCTGGATGTGGCCAGGCTCGAAGGCCTGTTCATGGCGCCGTTGACCTGCCAACAGAACGCGCTGTTCAGCCGCTGGCTCAGTGGCACCCTGACGCGCTTGTCCAGTGAGATCGACCCGATCAGCCGCGACGCCCTCACCCGGCAACTGCTCGACGATTGCCTGTTTATCCTCGACAACGCCTGCGTGTGCCTGGATCGCTACTCATTGCAGCGCCGCAGTGAAGAACGCCGGCTGATGGCGCGCATCGGCGCGTGGGCGGCGGATGCGCCGGATGAGACCGTCAACCTGCTGCAACTGGCGCAGATTGCCGGCGTGCCGTTGCGCCAGTTGCAACAGGGCTTCAAGACCTACACCGGGATGAGCCCGGCGCAGTGGTTGCGCCTGCGCCGGTTGAACGGCGCACGGCGCGAGTTGTTGAGCTCAACCGAGACCACGGTGGCCGAGGTGGCGATGAATTGGTCGTTCTGGCATCTGGGGCGGTTTTCCAATAGCTACCGCGCGTTGTTCAAAGAACTGCCCAGCGAAACCCTCAAGCGTCATGGTTGATACACGGTCAACCCTGTGGGAGCGGGCTTGCTCGCGAAAGCGGTGTGTCAGGCAATGAATGTCTGACTGACCCACCGTATTCGCGAGCAAGCCCGCTCCCACATTTGATTGCTATCAGGCTTGAGATTTGAGGAAGAGACTCAGCAACTTATTCACTTGCTCCGCCGCCTCCAACTGCACCATATGTCCCTGCCCCGGCAAGACCTCCACCTGGGCCTGCAACCCCTGGGCATGCCGTACCGGGATAATGGCGTCGTCACTGCCCCAGATCACCAGGCTCGGCTGCTGCCCCACCACCGAACGCAGGTCAAGCATCTGTCGCCCGCCGTCGAACAGCTTGGCATTGAGTTGACGCAACGCCTGATCAACCCCCTCCAGGCGCTTGAACTTGAGCATGTCCTCCAGCATCTGCCGCGTGACCAGCGCCGGGTCGCTGAACAGTTGCACCAGCTGCGGCTTGAGCGCGTTGCGGTTATTGGCCTCGGTGAATCCCTGCAGGTAATCACCGTTGATATCCGCCCCCAGGCCGGCGCTGGCGATCAATACCAGGGAGGCGACCCGCTGCGGTGCCTGACGCGCCACCGTCAGCGAAACCAATCCGCCCATGGAGTGCCCGGCCAGGTGCACCCGGTCGAGCTTGAGGTGATCGAGCAAGGCCAGCACCGCCTGGCTCAATTCCTCAGCATCGCCACTGTGCAAGTGCTTGCCCGACTCGCCATGCCCCGGCAAGTCGAGGGCGATCACTCGGCGCTCGGCGGCCAGGGCCGGATGGTTGAACAGCCAGTTGTTCAAGTCGCCGCCAAACCCGTGGATCAGCACCAGCGGTAGGCCGCCCTCGCCAAGGTCGAGGTAGCGCAGCAGGCGCCCGCCCAGCTCGACTTTCTGCGCACTCGGCCCCGACGCCTGCGCCTCGGCGCTGCTGGAGACAAAGCCGGCATTGAAGCTGTCGATCACGCCGTCGATTTCTGCCTCGGTGGCTTCACCCTCCACCACAATCCCCAGTAATGCACCCACCGGTAAGGTCTCATCGCTCTGCGCCAGCACTCGGCGTAACACCCCACTGAACGGCGCCTCGACACTGCTGGAGATCTTGTCGGTCTCCACGTCGAGCACTTCCTCGCCCTTCTCTACCCGGTCGCCCGGCTGCTTGAGCCAGACATCGACCCGGCCTTCAGTCATCGACAGCCCCCACTTGGGCATGGTCAAGGTATGGATCATGCCGCAGTCCTCTTGTCAGCGATCTTGCGCACCGCGGCCTCGATCTTCGCCGCGTCGGGGATGTACAGGTCCTCCAGGGCATCGGAAAACGGCACCGGCGTATGCGGCGCGGTGACCATCTCAATCGGCGCACGCAGGAAGGAAAACCCACGCTGGGCCACCAGGGCGCTGATATCCGTGGCAATCGAGCAGCGTGGGTTGGACTCGTCGATCACCACCAGGCGCCCGGTTTTTTCCACGCTTTCAAGGATGCTGTCTTCATCCAGCGGGCTGGTGGTGCGCAGGTCCAGCACTTCGCAGTCGATACCCTGGCGCGCCAGGTTGGCCGCAGCTTCCAGGGCCACATGCACCATGCGCCCGTAGGTCACCAGGGTCACGTCGTTGCCTTCGCGCACAAAGTTGGCCTCGCCAAAGGGCACGGTATACAGCTCCTCCGGTACTTCGCCTTGCAGGCTATAGAGCATCTTGTGCTCAAGGAAAATCACCGGGTCGTTGTCGCGGATCGCCTGGATCAGCATGCCCTTGGCGTCATAGGGCGTGGCCGGGCACACCACCTTCAGGCCGGGGATGTGCGTCCACATCGAGGTGAGCATCTGCGAATGCTGGGCCGCAGCGCGCAGGCCGGCGCCGTACATGGCGCGCACCACCAGGGGCGTGGTGGTCTTGCCACCGAACATGTAGCGAAACTTGGCGGCCTGGTTGAGCAACTGGTCGAGGCAGCAGCCAATAAAGTCGACGAACATCAACTCGCACACCGGGCGCATGCCCCGGGTGGCGGCGCCGACGGCCATGCCCACGTAACCGACTTCGGACAGCGGCGCATCCAGCACGCGGTCAGGGAACTCCGGGTACAGGCCCTTGGTGACGCCCAGCACGCCGCCCCAGGCATCCTGCTCGCCAGGGGCCCCGGTGCCGCCGGACACATCCTGGCCGATGATAAAGACGCTCTGGTCGCGGCGCATTTCCTGGGCCAGGGCTTCGTTGATTGCCTGCTGATAACTGATTTTACGAGCCATGAAATTCTCTCCGGGTCTTGTTGTTATGAGCGGTAGGCGACGTAGACATCGCTGAGCAGGTCGGCGGCCTGGGGCTTGGGATCGGACTTGGCCAGGCGCACGGCGTCGTCGATCAACTGCGCGACTTCGGCGTCGATGCGCTCGAACTGCGCCGCCTGCAACCAGCCTTCGGCACTGCAGCGCTGGCGAAACAGCGCCAGGCAATCCTGGGTTTCGCGCAGGTTTTTCACTTCATCGCGGCCGCGATAGGTTTGCGCATCGCCCTCAAAGTGGCCGTAGAAGCGGTGCAGCTTGACCTCGACCAGGGTCGGCCCCTCGCCCTGGCGCGCCCGCGCCACCGCCACGCCCAGCGCTGCGTGGACGGCAAAGAAATCATTGCCATCGACAATCACCCCCGGCATGCCAAAACCCACGGCGCGCTCGGCAATGTCCTTGCACGCCACCGACCAGCCGGAACCGGTGGCTTCGGCATAACCATTGTTTTCGGCGACGAACAGGCACGGCAGTTTCATGATCGCGGCCAGGTTCATCGCCTCGAACACCGCGCCCTCGTTGGAACCGCCGTCGCCAAAAAACGCCACGGCCACGCCCTGGCTGCCCTTGAGCTTGGACGCCAGGGCCGCACCGGCCGCCAGCGGCGCACCGGCGCCAACAATGCCGTTGGCGCCGAGCATGCCCTTCTCCTGGTCGGCAATGTGCATGGAGCCCCCCTTGCCACCGCATACCCCGGTTTTCTTGCCGTAGATCTCGGCCATCATGCCGAACACATCCACGCCCTTGGCGATGCAATGGCCGTGGCCACGGTGGTTGGAGGCGATGCAATCTTCATCGTTGAGGTGGGCCATGACCCCGGCGGCGCAGGCCTCCTGGCCGGCATACAGGTGCACGAACCCGGGGATCTCGCCGGTGGCGAATTCCACATGCAGGCGTTCTTCGAAATCACGGATGGTGCGCATCACGGTGTAGGCATGCAGCAGTTGATCGGTGGACAGGTGAGTGGACATCTTGTTGTTCTCCAGGTTGTCTCGACACACAAAAGGCTGGCTGTGGCCAGCTGCAACCTGTTCAGCACAGCCTGTGCCAAGGCCCGCTAAAACCTGGCAAAGCGTTGACCCAGAGCAGTGCCGTGCGGTTGTGCCGGTGCGGCATGCCACCGCACAATGAGACGGCGCATTGCAGCGTGCAGGTTGCGTCTCAGGCAGGATGAGACGCTGCGTCTCAAGGCGGGCAGTTGGTCAGGCCGCCCTTGTCCCCCTGCGCCCCTGGGCGCTTAATGGCGGGCATAACAACAAAGATCGAGAACCGGAGGCCTTATGCTCGCCGCGAACTCCAGAGAGCACGTCGACTGCGTCAGTCGTGTGGTCCGCAATGCCGAGCGCCTGCCCCAGGCGCCGGTGCCGTCGCTGATTTTCGATTCATGGCGCCGCTCCATGGAGCAGCACCACCTCGATCCCGGCTCGCTGCAGGGGCCACGGATCCTCACCGAGCCGCTGCTCAAGGAATGCCGCGAACGTGCCGAACTGTTCATGCGCATTGCCAGCGAGCAAGTCAGCCAGTTGCACCACCGCGTGCGCCACGCCGACTACTGCGTGATGCTCACCGATGCCCAGGGCCAGACCATCGACCACCGGGTAGACGCGGCCATCCGCAGCGACTGTCGCAAGGCCGGCCTGTACCTGGGTACCTGCTGGTCGGAAGCCGAAGAAGGCACCTGCGGCGTGGCCACGGTGCTGACCAGCCAGGCGGCGGTGACGGTGCACAAGCGCGATCACTTCCGCGCCGCCTTTATCAACCTGACCTGCTCCGCCGCACCGATCTTCGACCCCCAGGGCAACCTGCTGGGGGTGATGGACGCCTCGGCGCTGCAATCCCCGGATGACCGCCGCAGCCAGCACCTGGTGCGGCAGATGGTGGCGCAGAGCGCCCAGGCCATCGAAAACGCCTTCTTCATGCACAGCGCTGCGCGGCACTGGGTACTGCAGGCCCACAGCACCCCGGGTTATGTCGACAGCCAACCCGACCTGCTGCTGGCCTGGGACCAGGACGGACGCCTGCAAGCCTTGAACAGCAAGGCACGCCAGGCACTGCGCCGGCGTTTTGGCCAGGTGCCGGTGCATATCGGCGAGGTGTTCGACCTCGATGCCCTACGCGCGGTGACCGATCAATCGGTCCAGCAACTGCAGTGGCGCGGCGAAGCCGGGATACTCCATGTGCGACTCAACACGCCGCAACGCCAACCGGCGCGGGTGACGCCCAACCCCCAGGTCGACCACCGGGTGGAAGAACACCTGCGCCTGGCGGTGCGCGTCAAGGACCGCAACCTGCCGGTGCTGGTGCAGGGTGAAACCGGGGCTGGCAAGGAAGTCTTTGCCCGCCAACTGCACGCCCGCAGCGCACGCCGCGACGCACCATTCGTGGCGGTGAACTGTGCGGCGATCCCGGAAAACCTGATCGAAAGCGAGCTGTTCGGCTACGTCGCCGGGGCCTTTACCGGCGCGTCCAGCAAGGGCATGACCGGGCTGTTGCAGCAGGCCCATGGCGGCACGCTGTTCCTCGATGAAATCGGCGATATGCCCCTGGCCCTGCAGACCCGCTTGCTGCGGGTGATGGCCGAAGGTGAAGTGGCGCCGCTGGGTGCGGCGAAAACCCGCGCGGTGGATATTCAGGTGATCTGCGCCAGCCACCGTGACCTGGCGAGCCTGGTCAGTGAGGGGCGTTTCCGTGAAGATCTGTACTTTCGCCTGGGCTGCGCCCGCGTCACCCTGCCGCCCCTGCGCGAGCGCACCGACAAACTGGCCTTGATCAACCGGCTGCTGGAGCAGGAAGCGCGCAGCAGCGGGGTCACGGTCGGCATCGGCCAGGCCGCGCTGGAGCGGCTGCTGGGCTATGCCTGGCCGGGTAATGTGCGGCAACTGCGCCATGTGCTGGCGTATGCCTGTGCGGTGTGTGACGGCGGCACGATCCAGTTGGCGGACTTGCCGCTGGAGGTGCGTGGTGAACGGCTGGAGGTCGAGGTCGAGCAAAGTATGAGCCCGGAGCGGCAGGTGCTGCTGGATGCTTTGGTACGCCATCGCTGGAAGCCATTGCCGGCGGCGCAGGCGCTGGGGATTTCCCGCGCGACCCTGTATCGCCGGGTCAAGCAGTTGGGCATTGATATGCCGGGTAAACACCCCTGACACAATGCAGTCCAAATGTGGGAGCGGGCTTGCTCGCGAAAGCGGTGTATCAGTAACACGTAAGCTACCTGACACACCGCTTTCGCGAGCAAGCCCGCTCCCACATTTTTACCGAGTCGAGTCTGGGGTTTAGCGGTAGACGAGGCCACCGTCGATCAGCGGCGCCTGGCCGGTCATGTAGTCCGAATCCGGGCCGGCCAGGTAGGCCACCAGGCCCGCCACATCCTCCGGTGTTTCTGCACGGCCCAGGGCAATGCCATCCACGTACTTCTTATACGTTGCCCCCACTTGCGCGCCGGTAATCTCGGCCATGCGCTTGTCGATTTCGACCCACATATCGGTGCCCACCACGCCTGGGCAATAGGCATTCACCGTCACCCCGGCGCTTGCCAGTTCCTTGGCCGCTGCCTGGGTCAGGGCACGCACGGCAAACTTGGTCGCCGAGTACACCCCCAGCAGTGCAAAGCCTTCGTGCCCGGCAATCGAGCAGGCATTGATGATCTTGCCCTTCTGTTTGAGCGCCTTGAACTTATTGCCCGCCGCCTGGATGCCCCACAACACGCCCTGTACGTTGATACCCAGAGTGCGTTCGACCTGTTCCGGGGTCACGTCCAGCAGCGAATCAATCTGCGCCACCCCGGCGTTATTGACGATGATGTCAAAGCCACCCAGGGTCTGGTGCGCATGCTCGACCGCCGCGACCACCTGCTCGCGCTTGGACACGTCGGCGGTAAACACCGAGGCCTTGCGCCCGAGTGCCACGACCTCGGCCGCCACGGCTTCGAGCTTGGCGCTATTGATATCGACCAGGGCGATATCCGCCCCGTCCCGCGCCAGGCGCAGGGCGATGGCCCGGCCAATGCCCTGCCCGGCGCCGGTCACCAGTGCAACTTTTCCAGCGATACCCATGATGATCTCCTGCAACGATAAGCGAAGCCTTGTCTATCGCAGGTGCGGGGTCACGCTGTCGAGGCCCGGATGAATTGGCGCAGGGCTTGAGACGCAACGTCTCAAGTAGCCGGGCTGAGGCGAGTACTTGTAAAGACGCGCACTTATGCCTAGCTTATGCGCCCCCGCCCCGCGCTTTAAGGCCTTGCCCCCATGGTTTTGCGTTTTCGCCCCGTCGTCACCTCACATTTGGCCCTCGGCCTGCTGCTCAGCGGCGGCATCGGCAACAGCCTGGCGGCTGAGCTGGAACTGCCGGCGCTGAACATCCAGGGCCAGGATGAGTCCGGTTATCGTGCGCAAAGCGCGTCGGTCGGCGGCTTCAATGAAGCACCGCTGCTCGACACCCCGGCCTCGATCACCGTGATCAACGCCGCGCTGATCAAGGACCAGCAGGCACGCCTGCTCAGTGAAGTGCTGCGCAACGACGCCTCGGTGGGCGAAAGCTACGCGCCGATTGGCTATTACGAAAATTTCGTGGTCCGGGGTTTTTCCCTGAATGCCGCCAGCAGCTACAAGATCAACGGGCGCACCATCACCGGCGAGCAGAACGTAGCCCTGGAAAACAAGCAGCGGGTGGAGTTGCTCAAGGGCCTGGCGGGCCTGCAAAGCGGGATTTCCGAGCCCAGCGGCGTGATCAACTACGTGACCAAACGCCCGGAAGACGTGCGCTCGGTCACGGTGTCCACCGATGATCGCGGCAGCGGCTATATCGCCACCGATGTCGGCGGCTGGTTTGGCAGCGAGCAGCAATTTGGCTTGCGCGCCAACGTCGCCCATGAAGACCTCAATTCCTATGTCGAACATGCCAATGGCCAGCGGGACTTTGTGTCCCTGGCCTTCGACTGGAACATCAGCCCCGACGCCGTGCTGCAACTGGATGCCGAATACCAGGACAAACAACAGCGCTCGGTGCCCGGCTACCAGTTGCTCGGCGGTACCGAAGTGCCCCATGACGCCTCGCCGAAAAAACTGCTCGGCCACCAGAGCGGCTCCAAGCAGGTGGGGATCGACTCGCTGAACCTCAACGGCAAGTTCGAGTACCGCTTCAGTGACCAGTGGAAAGGCAGCGTCAGCGCGGCCCGCAGCAAGGTGGTGATTGATGACTACAGTTCGTTTGCCTGGGGTTGCTACGGCTCCCCCAGTTGCGCCGGCGTCAAAGTGCCGAACTACTTCAGCCCGGAAGGCAACTACGACATCGCTGACTACCGCAGCCCTGACGACACCCGGCGCAATGATGAAATCCAGGCGGCCATGACCGGCCTGTTCAGCACGGCCGGCCTGAGCCATGAACTGACCTTCGGCACCAGCGCCTTCCGCCGGGTGATCGACAAGCGCAAGTCGGTCAATGAATACGTCGGCAGCGGCAATATCAATCAGGACCCGGAAACCTTCCCGCCCACCGACAAGCCCCTGAACGACAGTCACCGGCGTCTCGACAGCCGCCAGTACGGGCTGTTCGTCACCGACCGCATCAGCTTCAACGAGCAATGGCAAACCGTGCTCGGTGGCCGCGAAGTGCGCCTGGATGAAAAATCCTTCGATCAACATGGCGTGCAGGAGCGTCACACCCAGCAGTACGAGTTCCTGCCCAACGCTGCGCTGATCTACAAGCCAGTGGAAAACATCTCGTTGTACACCAGCTACAGCAAGGGCCTGTCACTGGGCGGTGAGGCACCGTGGTATGCGAGCAATGATGGGGAAATCCTCGCGCCGACCGTCTCCCGGCAGATCGAAGCCGGGGTGAAATACGACTGGCGCCGCATCAGCTTCGCCGCCGCGGTGTTCCAGACACGCCAGGCCTACCAGTACGCCAAGCCCGACAACGCCGGAGACTTCACCTACGTGCAGCAGGGCCAGCAGAAAAACACCGGCCTGGAGCTGTCAGCCAATGGCTGGGCCACCGAGCGTCTGCAGATTGCGACCAGCGTGGCGGCGATTCGCGCCCGGGTGAGCGGCAGCGGCACGCCGCAATACGAAGGCCACCAGACGATCAACGTGCCCAAGCTGCGCGCCAGTGTATACGCCGACTACGCCCTGCCATGGGTCAACGGCCTGGCGGTACTCGGCGGCGTGCAATACAGCGCCAGCAAGAACGCCAACCGTACCGGCAATGTGGAAGTGGGGGATTATGCGCTGGTCAACATCGGCAGCCGCTACACCACCAAGGTCGACGGCTATGAAACGGTGTTCCGCCTGAGCGTCGACAACCTGTTCGACAAACGCTACTGGCGTGATGCGGGCGAATACATGGGCGATGACTACCTGTTCCAGGGTGCGCCATTGACAGCACGCCTGAGTGCTTCCATCAACTTCTGACCCCCGCCCCAATGTGAAACCTGACTTATGTGGGAGCTGGCTTGTGTGGGAGCTGGCTTGCCTGCGATGCAGGCGCCTCGGTGAATCAGCAATACCGAGGTGATGCCATCGCAGGCAAGCCAGCTCCCACACAAGCCAGCTCCTGCATTGGCCAGCGCCTACCCTTGAATGTCGTTACTTAGGCATCTTGCGAAAGCCCACCGCCAGGCGGTTCCAGCTGTTGATGGTGGCAATGGCCACGCTCAAGTCGACCTGTTCGGCGGCGCTGAACTCGGCATTGAGCAACGAATAGTCTTCGTCCGAGGCGTGGGTCTGGCTGATCAGCGTCAGGCTTTCGGCCCAGGCCAGGGCGGCGCGTTCGCGCGGGGTGAAGAACGGCGTTTCGCGCCAGGCCGACAGGGTGCACAAGCGGCGCTCGGTCTCGCCGCCCTTGCGGGCATCGGCAGTGTGCATATCCAGGCAGAAGGCGCAGCCGTTGATCTGGGAGACGCGCAGGCGCACCAGCTCCAGCAGCGGCAGTTCAATCGACAGTTTGCCGACGGCGGCTTCCAGGGCAAGCATGGCTTTCATCGCATCGGGGGACGCGGTGTAGAAATCAATGCGAGCAGACATGGTGTTACTCCAGGACAGTAGGAATTGGCGCCCAGCTTAATCACCCCACTGCCTCGCACAAATAGCCAATCCTGACGAAGAACAGGTAGCCAATGCCAGGCGCTTCAGGCCCGGCGGCGCAGCCACTGTAAAAAGCCCTTTTTCACCGGCACGATCGGTGCGTCCTGGGTCAGGTGCTGGGCGGTGTGCAGGCGGAAATCCAGGAGGTTCTGCATGGCTTCACTGATATCGTGGCGCGCATCCAGGCACGGCTTGAGGTATTCCTTTTCGATGCGGTAGAGGGTGCAGTAGGTCTTGGCCACAAAGTCCGCCGGCACGCTTTGCGCCCCCAGAATCCCGGCTTCGCCAATCACTTCTCCTGGCCCCATGCGCCCGGCTTCGAACGCGTGCCCGGCCTTGACCAGCATCACCGAAACCACCCCGGACTCGATGATAAACAGGTGATCGCTGACCTCCCCCCTCGGCAGGATCATCTCACCGGCGCGGAAGGTGTGCAGGGTCATGTTCTGGCTGAAGGTTTCCTTCTCTTCTTGGCGCAGGGTCGAGAAGATACTCGAGCTTTCCAGCAGTGCCCGTGCGGGTGTAGTGGCCGGCGAGGTCGGGCTTTCGGCGCTCGACAACAGGCTCACACCGGCCGCCTGCAAGTGCCGGTAGGCCAGGTCATAAAGCTGGTTGCGCACCTCGCGCTTGAGGGCCATGGCCGGCACGAAGCCGCTGATTTCATACTCCACGCCACCACCGGTAGAGGTTTTGAAGGCCACGCTCGGCGCCGGCTTGGCCAGCAATTGCCGGCAACCTTGCATGGCCCGTTCCAGGGCTTCCAATACTGTTTGCGGACGCGCATGGGGGCTGACTTGCAGGCTCACCGCCAGGCCGAACATATCCGCCGGGCGTGAGAAATTGATGATCTTGGCCTTGGCCGCCAGTGAATTGGGGATCACCGCCATGCTGCCCTGGGAGGTTTGCAGGCGCGTGGCGCGCCAGTCGATATCCGTCACCCGGCCTTCGGTGCCGTCGATGGAGATCCAGTCATCCAGTTGGTAGGGCTTGGTGGTGTTGAGCACGATTCCGGAGAACACGTCGCTCAAGGTGCTTTGCAGCGCCAGGCCGACGATGATCGCCACCGCGCCGGAGGTGGCCAGTACGCCCTTGACCGGCAGGTCGAGCACGTAGGCCATGGCCGCGATGATCGCGATCAGGAAAATCACCGCGCCCATCAGGTCTTGCAGCAACCGCCCGGTGTGGCCGACCCGCTGCATCATCAGCGCGCCGAGCAACACCGTCAGGGTGCGCGCGGCAAACAACCACCAGGCGATCTGCAAGGCCGTGGCAGCCAGGTGCAGCGGGGTGTTGTCGGCGTACGGCGCCAGTTGCATGGGGTTCATGCCGTCGTTGAACAGCACGGCGCTGAACACCGCGAAAATCCCCAGCCGCGCAATCAGCTTCCAGTTGCCGGGGCTGGCCGAAAACAGACGCCAGACGACGATATCGATAAGGATCAGCGCCAGGGCGCACAGCATCGGGTGATCGGAGAGAAAAGACAGCATCCAGGCGACTCCAGGGCGAATGCCCTGAAGATCGCATGAAATGCAGTTGGCGGGTATAGGGCGCCGCCAATCAGCGGGAGGCGCCGTGCATTTGGCCGAACTGGCCGGACTGGAAGTCGGCGAAGGCCTGGTGAATCTCTTGCTCAGTGTTCATCACAAACGGACCGTGACCGACGATGGGCTCGTCGATGGGTTCACCACTGAGCAGCAGCACCATGGCGTCGGCGTTGGACTCCAGGCTGAGCTGATCGCCCTCGCGCTCAAACAGCACCAGTTGCCCTTCGCGTGCCAGTTCCTGGCCGTTGACTTGCACGGTGCCTTTGAGCACCACCAGCGCGGTATTGCGCCCGGCATGCAGGTCCAGGGTCACGGCCTTGCCGCCCTTGAGGCGCAGGTCCCACACGTCAATCGGCGTGAAGGTGCGTGCCGGCCCGGTGCGGCCAGCGAACTCACCGGCAATCAGGCGCAGGCTGCCGGCACCGTTGGCCAGGGGCAACGACGGAATATCGCCGTCGAGAATGGTCTGGTAGCCGGCTTCGCTCATTTTGTCCTTGGCCGGCAGGTTGACCCATAGTTGCACCATTTCCAAGGCGCCGCCCCGTTTGGCGAAGGCTTCGGAATGAAACTCTTCATGCAGGATCCCTTTGGCCGCAGTCATCCACTGCACATCGCCCGGGCCGATGGTGCCGCCGGCACCCGTGGAATCGCGGTGCTCGACTTCGCCGTCGTAGACGATGGTCACGGTTTCAAAGCCGCGATGGGGATGCTGGCCCACGCCACGTCGCTGCGTGGTGGGGGTGAAATCCGCCGGGCCGGCGTGGTCCAGCAGCAGGAATGGGCTGATGTGCTTGCCCATGGTGTCGTAGGAAAACAGCGTACGAACCGGAAAACCGTCGCCGACCCAATGGCCGCGTGGGCTGGTGTAGATACCAATGATGTTTTTCATGATGGACCTCCAAAGTGCATCCACCTTAAATCCAATACCAATAAGGCACTAGACAGCGGATTTGGCTCGCATCGTTCCATGGATGGGACGACTTAACCGCGGCGCTTCGCAGTCATAGCCCATCCGGTTTCATTGGCGTGGGCGTTGAGACCACCGGCCACCCGCAAAACGCAAAGCAGGCACCTTAATCATCTACGCCCGAACAACCTGGACAACGTGTGACAACCCGATCAAAAGCAAAGGGTGGATTAAATTATATTTTGGTCGTAATATTTGGCTAAATATTACGTTCGTAATTTTTACTACGCCAACGCCACCAGGAGCCTGAAATGAGCCCACGCCCTCCTCTTCACCGCCTTTTTTCGCCCCTGGCGCTGTTGATCCTGCTCAGCGGTTGCAACAGCCAGGCCGACCCCACCGCCAACACCGCCCCACCGCGCCCGGTGCTGGCGGCCAACGTCGAAGCCGCTGCCAGCCAGCAGAATGCCTATACCGGGGTGGTGGCGGCACGCACCGAAAGCGACCTGGGTTTTCGAGTCAGTGGCAAAGTGATCGAACGCAAAGTCGATCCCGGCCAGCACGTTTCCCGGGGCGACATCCTGCTGGTCCTGGATATCGGTGACTTCGAGCTGGCACTGCGCTCGGCAAAAAACCGCGTCAATGCCGCCCAGGCGCAACTGCGTCAGCGCCGTGATGATGCCAATCGCTACCAACGCCTGGCCAGCACCGGCGCGGTGTCACGGCAGATTTTCGACCAGTCCGCGACTAACCTGCGGGTCGCCGAAGCTGAACTCGCCGCCGCCCAGTCGGACGCCAGCCAGATTGAAAACCGTCGCACCTACTCGGTGCTGCGGGCCGATGGCGACGGGGTGATCACCGATGTGCGGGTGGAGCGCGGGCAGGTGGTGGCCGAAGGGCAGATCGTCGCGCGCCTGGCCCACGACGGTGCGCGGGAAGCCATCATCCACCTGCCGGAAAACCAGCGTGACCGCGCCTCGCAAAAAGCCCTGGCCTTGCCGTTCGGTGCGCCGGACCAGGCGGTCACCGCGACATTGCGTGAACTCTCGGCCAGCGCCGATCCCGTCACCCGCACCTACCGCGCGCGCTATGTGCTGCACGGCACGGTCGAGCGTGTCGCCCTCGGTTCCACCATCACCCTGCGCCTGCAAGGCAACGACCAACCGCCACACACCCGCGTGCCGATTGGCGCCTTGCAGGATACCGGCAACGGCAGCGGGGTCTGGCTGATTGGCGCGGATGACAAAGTCAGCTTCGCTGCGGTCACGGTGGCCAGCCTGGGCCAGGAAGAAGCCCTGCTTTCCAGCGGCGTCAGCCCCGGCCAACGGGTGGTCGCCCTCGGCGCGCACCTGCTGCATCAGGGTGACAGCGTGCGCGTGCTGCCCGCCCAGGCACAGCCCTTCAACCGCCGCCAGGAACCTTGAGCATGCATGGCCTGAATCTCTCGGCATTGGCGGTCAAGCACCGTGCCGTCACCCTGTTCCTGATCCTCGCGATCCTCGCTGCCGGGATTTTTTCCTTCGGTAAACTGGGGCGCGCCGAAGACCCGCTGTTCACCGTCAAAGTCATGACCATCACCGCCGCCTGGCCCGGCGCCACGGCCCAGGAGATGCAGGAGCAAGTGGCCGACCGCCTGGAAAAGCGCCTGCAGGAGCTGGACGACTACGACCGCGTCGAAACCATCGCCCAACCGGGGTTTGTGTCGATGCGCATGACCTTCCTCGAGTCCACGCGCCCCAATGAAATCCAGGACCTGTTCTACCAGACCCGCAAAAAACTCAGTGACGAAGCCGCCAAACTGCCCAAGGGCGTGATCGGGCCGTTCTTCAATGATGAATATTCCGATGTGTACTTCGCCCTATACGCCCTGGAAGCCGAACACCTGCCCCATCGCCAACAGGTGCAGATGGCCGAAGCAATGCGCCAGGACTTCCTCAGGCTGCCGGGGGTGAAGAAGGTCAATATCCTCGGCGAACAGGCGCAGCGGGTATTTGTCGAGTTCTCCTATGAGCGCCTGGCGACCCTGGGGATCAAGCCCGAGCAGATCTTCGCCGCCCTCGCCGCGCAAAACGCCGTGGCGCCGTCGGGGTTTGTCGAAACCGCCGGCGCCCGTACTTATATCCGTATCGACGGCGCCTTTGACAGCCTGGCGCTGATCGAAAACGTGCCGCTGCCGGTGGACGGCAAAGTGCTGCGCATCGCCGATGTCGCCACCGTCAGCCGTGGCTATGAAGACCCGCCCAGCTACCGTATCCGCCACCAGGGCGACCCGGCCTTGATGCTGGGCATCATCATGGAAAAACACTGGAACGGCCTGGACCTGGACCAGAGCCTCAAGGCCCAGGAGGCTAAAATCCAGGCGGACCTGCCCCTGGGCGTCAACTTCGCAAAAGTCTCCGACCAGGCGAAAAACATCAGCCTGGCGGTGGATGAGTTCATGCTCAAATTCTTCGTCGCCCTGGCCGTGGTGATGGTCATCAGCCTGTTGGCCCTGGGTTTTCGCGTCGGTTTGGTAGTAGCGGCGGCGGTGCCGCTGACCTTGTCCATAGTGTTTGTGATCATGCTGCTGACCGGCCGCGAATTTGACCGCATCACCCTCGGCGCGCTGATCATTTCCCTGGGCCTGCTGGTGGACGACGCAATCATCGCCATTGAGATGATGGTGGTGAAACTCGAAGAAGGCTTCGACCGCATCCACGCCGCGACCTTTGCCTGGAGCGCCACTGCGGCGCCGATGCTGACCGGCACCCTGGTGACGATCATCGGCTTTCTGCCGGTGGGTTTTGCCCGTTCGGGCGCGGGCGAATATGCCGGCAATATCTTCTGGATCGTTGGCTTTGCCCTAATCGCTTCGTGGTTGGTGGCGGTGGTGTTTACCCCGTACCTGGGGGTCAAGCTGCTGCCCAATATCAAGCCGGTGCCCGGCGGCCACGACGCGATCTATGCCGGCCCGTGGTACCAGAAACTGCGCCACCTGGTGCAAACCTGCGTGCGCCGGCGCTGGCAGGTGACCGGGCTGGTGGTGTCGGCGTTTGTGCTGTGCGGGTTGGGCATGGGCGTGGTGAAGAAGCAGTTCTTCCCCAACTCCGACCGTTCCGAATTGATCCTGGAGGTGTATATGCCGCCGGGCAGTGCCTTCAAAAGCACCGAGGCGGTGGCGGCACAGTTGGAAAAGGCGCTGCTGCAAGAGCCACAGACGCGCATGGTCGACACCTATGTAGGCGGCGGTGCGCCACGGTTTTTCCTATCGCTTAACCCTGAGTTGCCTGACCCGGCGTTCGCCAAACTGATCGTGCAAACCGCCGACGCCCATGCCCGCGATGCCTTGAAACGGCGCATGCGCGAGCGCATCGCCGACGGCGAATTCCCCGCCGCGCGGGTACGGGTCACGCAATTGCTGTTCGGCCCGCCGGTGCCCTTCCCGGTGGTGTTTCGCGTGTCCGGCCCCGACTTGAGCCTGTTGCGCAGCCTGTCCGAAGAGGTGCGCCAGGTGGTTGCCGCCAACCCTCTGACCAAGGACGCGTTCCTCGATTGGGGCGAACGCAGCAGCGCTTATCGCCTGGTGCTGGACCAGGATCGCCTGCGCCTGCTGGGCTTCACCCCCGACGAGGTGAAATCCCAACTCAACGCCCTGCTCAGCGGGAACCCGATCACCGAAGTACGCGAAGGCAACCGCACGGTGTCGGTGGTGGTCCGTGCCCAGGGCAGCCAGCGTGAAGACCTCGGCAACCTCGACAATATGACCCTGACCAACAGCGCCGGCGTGTCGCTGCCCCTGGCCCAGGTCGGGCATTTCCAGGCCGTGATGGAGGAACCTATCCTCAAGCGCCGCGACCGTACGACCACGGTTGAAGTGCGCGCCGACATCATCGACGGCGTGCAACCGCCCGACGTGGAGATGGCTGTCTACAAAGACCTGCAAGCGCTGATTGCACGATTGCCGGCCGGCTACCGCCTGGACATCGGCGGCCCGGTGGAAGAAAGCGCCAAGGCCAACGTGGCCCTGGCGGCACTGTTCCCGATCATGATCCTGCTGACCCTCACGGTGATCATGTTCCAGGTGCGCTCGTTCGGCGTGATGTTCATGGTCTTCGCCACCGCCCCGCTGGGCTTGATCGGCGCAGTGCCGACCTTGCTGCTGTTCAACCAACCGTTTGGCTTCAACGCGATCCTGGGGTTGATCGGGATTGGCGGGATCCTGATGCGCAACACCCTGATCTTCACCGACCAGATCCGCCAGAACCAGGAACAGGGCCTGGCCACCACCGAGGCGATTGTCGAAGCCACCGTACGCCGCGCACGGCCGGTGATACTGACTGCGCTGGCGGCGGCGTTGGCGTTTATTCCGCTGACCTTGTCGGTGTTCTGGTCGTCCCTGGCGTATGTGCTGATCGGCGGGGTGTTGGTGGGGACATTGTTGACGCTGCTGTTCTTGCCAGCGTTGTGCAGTTTGGTGCTGGGCCGGGACAAGGTGCGGGCGGCAATCTCCTAATGTGTCGGTTTGTGTGGGAGCGGGCTTGCCCGCGATGGCGGCGAATCAGTCAACCAAGATGCCGCCTGACACACCGCTATCGCGGGCAAGCCCGCTCCCACATCAACCCGGTGTCTACCGAGCGATTGATGGTGCTTTCAGATCAGCGCTTGGCCAGCTCCATAATCATCCGACTCAACAGATAAATCCGCGGCGCCACACTCTCCACCTCGGCGTACTCCTGCGCTGTATGGATATTGCCGCCGACAATCCCGAAGCCGTCCAGCGTCGGGGTGCCGACACCCGCCGACAGGCTGGCATCCGCCGCCCCGCCACTGCCTTCAATGGTCAGCTTGCGCCCAAGTTCGGCGTAGATGCCTTGGGCGATAGCCACCAACTTGTCAGACTCAGGCGTCTGCGGCATCGGCGGCAAACCCCGTTGCAGGCTGGTGGTGACCTGTGTTTCAGGAATCAGCTTATTGGCGGAAACCCGCGCCAGATCCTTCTCGATCCGATCAAACTCTTCCGGCAGCGCCGCCCGCACATCCGCCTTGGCCGTGGCCTGGTCGGGGATCACGTTGGTGCGATCGCCAGCCTTGAGCACGGTGAAGTTGATGGTGGTTTTTTTCTCGTCATCCCCAAGCTTGCCCAGTTGCAGGATCTGGTGGGCCGCCTCCATCGCCGCGTTACGCCCCAGCTCCGGGGCAACCCCGGCGTGAGCGGCCTTGCCCTTGACCTCAACCACCGCTGTGGCACTGCCCTTGCGCCAGACCACCAGGCCATCGGCCGGACGACCGGGCTCCAGGTTCAAGGTGACATCGTGGGCCCTGGCGGTTTTGCGGATCAGTTCGGAGACGGCCTCGGAGCCGGTTTCTTCGCTGGCATCGAGCAGAAAGGTGATTTGCGCGTAGTCCGTGAAGTGCTGGTTTTTCAGCACTTTCAAGGCATAGATCCCGGCGACGATCCCGCCCTTGTCGTCCATCACCCCAGGGCCATAGGCACGGCCGTCCTTGATATGAAACGGCCGCTCGGCCGCCGAGCCTTCCTTGAACACCGTGTCCATATGCGCCATCAGCAGGATTTTCGCCTTGCCCGTGCCTTTGAGCGTGGCGATCACATGGCTGTTATTGGCTGCCGCGTCTGGCACCTGTTCGATGCTGAAACCCAGTTGTTTCAATTCATCGACGGCGATCTCGCGCACCTGGGTCAGGCCCGGCTCGTAGCCGGAACCCGAGTCGATATTCACCAGACGCTCCAACAGCTTCAAGGCCGGGGCCTTGTACTGCTCGGCATCGGCCTGGATCTGCGGGTGAGGCTGGGCGCTGAAAGCCGGCATGGCGATCCCCAGGGACAACCCCAGGGCAGCGGACAACAGCGTACGGGGGACGTTGAGAGTCATGAACAGATCCTTGTTTTTTATTGGAGAGGGTCTCTCACACCCTACCTGACAATGGCCACATTGTTCATCCGCAAACCGACAGGAGACTCTTCGTCAGGCCCCCCCGAAATATCCCACCCGACTGCCGGATAATCTCTACTTCCAAGCGTTAAAAACCGCTGCAAAGTCCCTCGCCTGATCACACAGCGCAAGGGACCGCCGATGTACTTTCCAATTGATGCCCCGGTCCTGGGGGCAACCTCTTGAATGCCGCCATTGGTTTTATGGTCCTGGCGGCCATGGACTTCAAAACGCGGGACGTCGAAGCGGTTCTCGCCGACTTCCGGCAATGCCTGAACACCTATGACGCCTGGGCCGAGAGTTTCTGGAGCTTTTCGGCGCTGGAGGTCGAGCAGGTCTTCAAGGTGGGCGATGAGGTGGCGCTGGTGGCGCCCATTGCGTCCAAAGCCCCCAGCAGCACCGTCGCGATGTGCAAAGCCAGTGGCTCGTTGACCCTGGTGCATATGTTCGAGAGCACACGTTTTGTGCCCATCGGCAACACCCCGGTGATGCTGCAAGCCATCCCCAAGAACGGTGGCCCGCTGGGCGACCCCCTTTACAAAACCATCGGCCCCAGCGGCATTCTCGAAGTCACCGACTGCACCCGCGACCAGCCGTATCGGATCACCTTCTACCCCAATGTTTCCAAAGCCCACGTCCAGGCGTTGTACGCGTCTTACCAGGCCATCATTGCGCCGCTGGAAAGCCAGTTGCGCAAAGACTGGAGCAGTACATTCGAACCTTTATGGCAGGGCTACTCCGAAGCCAACTTTGTGCAGCGCTACCGCCTGCTGGACCAAGGCTATGCGCAGGGATTTGGCAACGCACTGCATGAACTGTGGGACAACATCCAACAGCTGTATCAATGGCTGGCGGACCTCAAGCCCAACAGCGAAAAACTCCTGCACTACCTCTCCCAGACCGAACTCGATGCCCTGCTGGCGTTGAGCCAGGAAGCCATCGCCAATGGCCTGCTGATGCTCAGCGACGAGCCGCTGTTGTTTATCTACCTGTCGGCGCTGGTCAGCTGGATGCGCATGCTGCCGCCGCCGTACTTGAACGAACTGCTGGGGCAAATCACCGCCGAAGTGCTGATCAACCTGTTGCTGGTGTGGGTCACCGCCGGCATGGGCGTGACGGTGCGCCTGGGCGCGCAAGTGCTGGGCAAGATCAAGTCGGGTCGGGTCCGCCAGTGGCTCGAGCAGATGGCCCGGCCATTTGCGAAGACCGGCATGGAGCCCCATGCCGAGGCGCTCAGGCCGTTATTGCTGGGTAGCCCTGCAACGCCGATCAAGACGGTGCCCAGCGTGCCGCTGAAAGCCGGCGCAATGGAAGTAACCAACCCGGTGCCCCTGGTGCGGGAAAAATCCGCGCCCAAGACGGCCTTGGTCAAGCATGAGGCGGTCGACGACGCGCCCTCCTCCGCGAAAAACCCCAACGGGGAAGCAACTGCTAGCGCTGATAAAACCGCGACCCACGGTTGCCCGGTGTCCATGGTCACCGGCGAAGAGCTGCTGACCCTGACCGATGGCGAACTGGATGGCGTGCTGCCATTTGCCTGGACACGCCTGTATCGCACCAGTGCCGTGGAGGTGGATTGCGGGCTGGGCTTTGGCTGGAGCCATTCCTTGGCGCAGCGGCTGGAGGTGGTCGGCGGGTCGGTGGTGTGGACGGACCATGAGAACCGCAGCACCACCTTTCCCCTGCCCTCCGTTGCCCGCCCGGCGATCAGCAATAGCCTGGCTGAAGCGGCGATTTATCTGGGGGCGACGCCGGATGAGCTGGTGCTGGCGCAGGGGGCACGCTTCTACCACTTTCACGACGGTGTGCTGACGGCGATCAGCGATGGGTATAACAACCGCCTGGGTATTTCCCGCGATGGCTTGGGGCGGATTCTGCGCCTGGATAACGGTGCCGGTCGCGCCTTGCTGTTGCGTTATGACCGTGGGCATATCGTGGCGCTGGACTACCAGGTGTTTCGCGTGGAAAGCGAATCGGATGACGCCTGGGTTACTGAGCAGAACGTTGTTTCCTACCGCTATGACGAACAGTGGCGACTGCTTGAGGCGATCAATGCCGTCGGCGAAAGCGAGCGCTATCAGTACGACAGCCTTGCGGTGATCACTGAGCGGCAGTTGGCCGGTGGGGCGAGTTTCTTCTGGGAGTGGGAACGGTCTGGCAAGGCGGCGCGCTGTGTGCGGCATTGGGCCAGTTTTGCGCAGATGGATACGCGCTATAGCTGGGACGACGGCCGCGTCACCCTGCTTAACGCCGATGGCAGCCAGGAAGTCTACGTGCATGATCCGCGGGCACGCCTGGTGCAGCGGGTTGATCCGGATGGCGGCGAGCATTTCAAGTCCTACGACGCACAGGGGCGGCTGACGGTTGAGCAAGATCCCCTGGGCGCGATCACGGCCTATCAGTACGACGAGGCTGGGCGCTTGGTGGCGCTGTTTCCCGGGGATGACGAGCCTACCTCCTACGAGTATGAGAATGGCTTCGTACGGGTTATGCGCCGGGGTGAGGCGGCCTGGAAGTACCAGCGTAATGATCAGGGCGCGATCACGCGCCAGACTGATCCAGCCGGCAATGTCACCGAGTACAGCTACGACAAGCGAGGGCAGCTTTTAGCGGTTTGGTACCCGGACCACAGCTGTCAGCGCCTGACGTGGAACGATCTTGGCCAGTTGATTGGGGAGCAACTGCCCAATGGCGGCGTGCGGCGTTATCGCTATGACGACCTGGGCCGGCAGATTGCCCGCGAGGATGAACATGGCGCCTTGACCCAGTATCACTGGGACGCGGTGGGTCGGCTGATCAAGGTGGTAATGCCGGGCGGTGCCACCCGCGAATTGAGCTACAACCCCTACGGAAAAATCACCGCCGAGCGCGATGAGCTGGGGCGTGTGACCCGGTATGAATATGCCGATGGCTTGCACCTGATCAGTCGCCGGATCAACCCCGATGGCACGGCCCTGCGCTATCGCTACGACAACACTCGCCTGCTGCTGACCGAGATCGAAAACGAGGCAGGTGAGCGCTATCAACTGGAGTACCACACCAACGGCCTGATCCAGCAGGAAACCGGCTTCGACGGCCAACGCACCGCCTACGTCTACGACCTCAACGGCCACCTGCAGGAAAAAACCGAGTTTGGCGACGATGACCGTCAGTTGGTTACCACCTACCAGCGCGATAACGCCGGCCGCCTCGTCCGAAAAACCCTGCCCGATGGCAGCACCGTGGATTACACCTACGACCGCCTCGGCAATCTGCTTAGCGTCGACGACGGCCATTGGCCGCTGCATTACGAATACGACGCGCAAAGCCGCCTGACCGCCGAGCACCAAGGCTGGGGCACCCTGCGTTATGGCTACGACCACTGCGGCCAGCTCGAAACCCTGCGCCTGCCGGACAACAACCGCCTGACCTTCAACCATGACAAGGGCGGCCACCTTGCCACTATCGACCTGAATGGCCGGACACTCAGCTCGCACCTGTTCAAAGCAGGCCGCGAACACCAGCGCCAGCAAGGCCAACTACTGAGCCACTACCACTACGACGACCAGGGCCGCCTGGCTCTACACGAACACCGCCACGGCCTTCGCCGCTACACCTACGACAACAGCGGCAACCTCACCCGCCTGCTCGACACCCGCAAGGGCCAGCACGACTACCACTACGACCCCCTCGACCGCCTGACCCGCGCCGACCATTCCCAGGATCCCACCGAACGCTTCGCCCACGACCCGGCGAACAACCTGCTGATGCAAGACCGCCCAGGCCCCGGCATCGTCGTCGGCAACCGCCTGTTACTGCAAGGCGACCGGCATTACGACTACGACGCCTTCGGAAACCTCATACGCGAACGCCGTGGCCGCGCGCAGCAGTTAGTCACCGAATACCGCTACGACTGCCAGCACCGCCTGATCGGCGTGACGCAACCGGACGGCAGCCAGGCCAGTTATCACTATGACCCATTTGGGCGGCGCATCAGCAAAACCGTGGCGGGCAAAACCACTGAGTTTTTCTGGCAAGGCGACAAAGTCATCGCCGAGCACACGGCGGGGCAGCATCGCAGCTATCTCTACGAGCCGGATAGCTTCAGGCCGCTAGCCTTGCTGGAAGGCTTTGGTCCGGCCAATACCCAGGCGTTCCACTACCAACTGGACCACCTGGGTACGCCCCAGGAACTGACGAACACGGACGGCAAAATCGTCTGGTCAGCCCATTACCAAGCCTACGGAAAAATCACCCGGCTGGACGAGAGCACCGTCGATAACCCGCTGCGTTTTCAGGGGCAGTATTTCGACCGGGAAAGCGGGCTGCACTACAACCGGCATCGCTACTACAATCCGGATAACGGACGCTACCTGACGCCCGACCCGATGAAGTTGGCGGGTGGGGTGAACGGGTATTTGTATGTGCCCAATCCTACGGGGTGGGTGGATCCGTTGGGGTTGAGCTCATGTCCGGGCGAACGTGAATGTACGCCGACAAATGGCATTGACGACCCGTCATTAAAGGCGTCCACAAAAAAAAACGAGCCCAAACCGCCAGCCCCAGACGAAGATGACAAGTACCTTTTTCGTGGAGATAAAATCCATCCGGACGTAGTATTCAAAGAGGGGTTCAAAAGCAAAGGAAATAGTGAAGATCTTCTTCTACACGCTTTTGACAGTGACGACCCTCCAAGCATCTTCATTAGTACGTCTGCATCTAGAGCTGTAGGAATCGAATTCGCAACAAGCTACAAAACCAAGAAAGGCTACTTATACGTTCTTAAAAGTATAGCGGGACATGACTTAAACATAGAACTAGGAAAAGCGACCCCTTACCCAAAAGAGAAAGAGTTCGCCATTCATCAAAGAATAGACCCAGAAGATATAATAGGCGTCACGCCCATTAAGGCCAATGGAAGCTATGTAGGCTACTCACTTCCAAATCCGAATAGGAAATAGAATGACCACAAAAAAAATAATCGCCAGAATCGACAATACACTTACGGAGGTAATCGTAAAGTACGATTCCAAGAAACTCACAATGACATTTTCGGAGGCTGATAATCATAAAAAAATCTATCAGGAAAAAGACATTTATGTTTGCCTTGCAAAAATAAGATCGGACTTTCCTCATATAACATTCTTATGCAAGGGGGCAAAAATAAATGTTATGCCTTCCAGAATGGCCTCACAAATGTCCGCTGGGCTTGTCGCATACGAAATGACGCTGGGCAAACAAGCCTCAAACGAAGACATAGTTCATATATTTGACTATGAAGAGAGCAATCTTACAAACAACCCTCAAGACCAAATCGATTTTTTTAAGCAGTGGCTGGCATCTTTAGGTGCAGAGGACTATGAAAAATTCAACTAACACCAACTATTGATGCTGATTAATGGGGAGTTGTGTCCTTGCCGGAGATGGCGGCGGCCCTTCAAACCGACCGCACCCACCCTCCCTGCATCGAACGCACCCGATTGCGCCCGCCGCTTTTGGCCTCATACAACGCCTGGTCGGCGTCATTCAGCCAACTGGTCGCGTCGTCATGGGAGGCTTGATACGGTGCCAGGCCGATGCTCAGGCTGGCGCGCAGGGTGGGGTCCTGGGCGTAGCCCAGTGAGCTGAAGCGGTCGCGCAGGGCGTCCATTACTTCGGTGGCGTGGCCCAGGGGCATGTTCGGCAGGATCACGCAAAATTCATCGCCGCCGTAACGCCCGGCCAGGTCGGTGGCGCGCAGGTTCTGACGCAGGATCTTGCTCAACTGGCGTAGCACGATATCGCCGGTTACGTGGCCGTAGGTGTCGTTGATGGTCTTGAAATGGTCGATATCAATCAACGCAATGGCGGCCCCCTGCTGGCCGCCCCGGCAGCGGGCGAATTCGATTTCCAGCTGGTCTTTCCACGCGCCGTGGTTAAGCAATCCGGACAGGCTGTCGGTGCGGCTCAGGGCCAGGAGTTCGCGTTTATGCCGGGCCAGGGTGATGGCCTGGCGATAACAGATCCAGCCCAGGACCAGCGGATAGAGCATCAGGATCGGCAAGCAGGCGTAGAGTTGGGCGGGCGTGGTCAGGGCGATATAGGCCGGGGCGAACAGCAGCAGCGCCACCCCGATGCCCAGTGCCTGGGCCACCCACCCCATCAGCATAAATCGGGGGCCACCGATGGCGACGTTGTTCATGGTCATCATCGACAGGGTGGTGACGCTGGGCAGCGGGTTGAAGTGCATGGCAGCGACCCAGAAGCCGCCACAAAACGAGTCCACCAACAGGTGGCGGCGCTCGGCGCGCAGGGAGTTTTCGGCGCGGCGCGCCATTTGGTAGGCCAGGTGCGGCCAGGCGAAGGCGTTGATCAGCATCCAGGCCCAGACCCAGCCAGGCGGGTCCAGTGGGTACATGCCTGCCGATACACAGACAAAGCCGAGCGTCAGCCCCAGGGTCCGAGATTTGTACAGGCGTTTGGCGAGCGGAAGTCCTTTTCCTCCTGCGGCTGACATGATCTGGCTGATCCTGGATGAATGCTGAAAGTCTATCAGGGCGAAGGCAAATAGCCAGTACCGCTCAGACAGTTACTGCAGACGCCAATCGCCTTGCCAAACCCTTGACGCCAGCGGACTAGCTAGAGAAACCGCGGGCCAACAACATCGCCACCGCCAGCAGCAATACTGCCGTGACCTTCTGCAACAGCACGCGTTTGCGCGGCGACTCGAGCACATGCTTGATGCGTTGGCCGAAGTAGCAATACAGGCAGCCGCTGGCGAATTGCAGGATCAGGAATGTCAGGCCGAGGATGGCGATGTCACCGGCGGCGCTGTCCTGCCCGACGGCGGCAAACTGCGGGAACACGGCGCTGAACAGGATGATTGCCTTGGGGTTGGACAGGCCGGTCAGCAAGCCCTTGCCGAACAGGCCGCGGGGCGTCTCCGGCCCGTGCCCGGCGGCGGTGATCTGCACGCCGCTGCTGGTCCACTGCTTATAGGCCAGGTACAGAATATAGGCCACGCCCACCAGTTGGATGCCCTGGGTAATCAGCGGGTAGCCCTTGATCAGCTCGGAAAAGCCCACGGCAAAGATCAGGATCGAAATCAGGTACGACACACTGGCGCCGAACTGGGCCGGCAAGGAGTGCCGCAGGCCGTCCTTGAGACCCAGGCTCAGCAGCAGCAAGGTCATCGGGCCGGGGCTGAAGGCCAGGGTGCTGCACAACACCAGAAAATACAGAAAGGAAGACAGCGTAAGGGCGGTGACCATGGTGGGTAATTTCGCGGCGGGGAGGAATGTTGCGCAGTCTAGGGCGCGAATTCCGTGTCGGGCAGGTAAACTCGGCGGTTATTCACGCAGGCTTTACCGGTAAAGTGACCGGCAAACTTCAGGACGTCGCGATGGCCCTTCCGCAGATCCACTTTCATGAGCACGCCCCCAAGGTCCAGCAGATCGTCGAGGCGTTCGCCCGTGCTATCGAACAAGGCGAATTGGCCGCTGGCAGCAAACTGCCGTCGGTGCGTGAGCTGGGAGCGCAGTTGGGTGTCGGAAAATTCACCATCAATGAAGCCCTGGACCGTCTGCGCGGCCAACACCTACTGACCTCGCGCCAAGGCCGTGGGCACTTTGTGGCCCAGCGCCAGACGCAGCCGTCGTCGAGCAACTGGGTGGACCTGCTGCCCCAGGATTTGCTCAGTGTGCTGCGCCGCCCCATGCTGACCGGCCAGGGCGAGCTACGCCCCGGTGGCGGGCATCTGCCCGAAGACTGGCTCGACTCCGAGGCCATGCGCCAGGCCCTGCGCAGTGTGGTGCGGGCCCCTTCCCTGCGGGTTGCCGGCATGGGTACGCCAGCGGGTTTCCTGCCCCTGCGCCAGGCACTGCAACAAAAACTGCAGGGCGATGGCCTGGCGGTGCCGGTGGAACAGATCATCACCACGCCCAGCACCCTGCAAGGCCTGGACATGTTGATGCGCCTGCTGGCGCGCCCCGGTGACACGGTGCTGCTGGATGCACCGTGCTATTTCAACTTCCACGCCAACCTGGCGCTGCACGGGGTCAAGGTGCTGACACTGCCGCGCGGCCCGGACGGGCTCGACCTGGCGGCCCTGGAGCAGTTGCTCGCCGAGGCCCGGCCCAGCCTGTATGTGACCACCAGCATCCTGCACAATCCCACTGGCCATTCCTTCAGTGCAGCCCAGGCCTTTGGCTTGCTGCAACTGATGCGTCAGTATCACTGCCATATCATCGAAGACGACCTCTACGGCGACCTGCACCCCAACCCGCCGCCCCGCCTGGCGGCACTGGCCGGGTTGGAGCAGGTGACCTACCTGTCGGGCTTCTCGAAAACCCTCAGCGCCAATACCCGGATGAGCTATGTGGTGGCCGCACCGCAACTGGCGGCCAACCTGACCAATATGAAGTTGATGAGCGGCGGCGTGACCTCGGAGCTGTTCGAGCAACTGGTCTACCGCCTGCTCAGCGAGGGCAGCTATGCGCGGCACCGCAAGCGCATGGTCCAGCGCCTACTGGAAGCCGGTGCGCGGGTGGAACAGTGGTTGCGCCGCTGTGGCTGTGAGCTGCCCATGGGGTATGAGGCCGGGATGTTTCTCTGGGCGCGTCTGCCGGCCGGGGTTAACGCTGAACAATTGGCCGAGGCCGGGCTCAAGCGCGGCATGGTGTTGGCGCCGGGGGCGTTGTTTGGGTATGAGTCGGGGATGGGCGAGTTTATGCGTTTCAATGTGGCGCACTGTGACGATCCACGGGTCCGGCAAGCGATCGAGCCATTGTTGCGCTGATCCAGTGTGGGAGCGGGCTTGCTCGCGAAGACGTCGGCCCAGCAAACATTGATGTTGACTGACCCACTGCTTTCGCGAGCAAGCCCGCTCCCACAGGGGATCTGCGCTTAACTGACGGGCATTAGGGCTTGCCGGCTCCCACAGTCGTGACAATTGAGTGCACACAAAAACGCAACACTGCACCGCTTCGAATGTGATGGTCGCTGCCCCCCAGGGTTTATATAGTCGGGTCCAACAGCCACCCGCCATGAGCCCCAGGGCCCATCACCAGGAAGCGCTCAATGACCGACCTTCACGACCTCACGGCCGCGCAATTGCTGGCGCATTTCGCCAGTCGCCAGCTCTCCCCCATCGACTACTACGATCACCTGCTGGGCCATATCGACCGCTGGGAGCCGCAGATCCGCGCCCTGTATGCCTTCGATCCCGAGCAGGTGCGCCGGGAAGCCCAGGCCTCCACCGAGCGCTGGAACAAAGGCCAGCCCAATGGGGTGCTCGATGGCGTGCCCGTGACCATCAAGGAATTGGTGGCTACCGAAGGCACACCGATCCCCCTCGGCAGCGCCGCCACCCGCCTGACCCCGGCCCTCAGGGACGCCCCGCCCGCCGCGCGGATGCGGGAAGCCGGGGCGATTGTGCTGGCCAAGACCACTGTCCCGGATTTCGGCATGCTCTCCTCCGGCCTGTCGAGCTTCCATGGCATCACCCGCAACCCGTGGAACACTGCCAACAACACCGGCGGTTCCAGCTCGGGGGCTGCCGCTGCGGCCGCCGCCGGTTACGGGCCACTGCATATCGGCACCGACATCGGCGGCTCGGTGCGTTTGCCCGCCGCCTGGTGCGGCCTGGTGGGGTTCAAGCCGACCCTGGGGCGTATCCCGATTGACCCTTACTACACCGGGCGCACCGCCGGGCCCATGACCCGTACGGTGGACGACTGCGTGCTGATGATGCAGCACCTGGCCCGCCCCGATGCCCGCGACGCCACCAGCCTGCCGCCGCTCACCAGCGAGTGGAGCAACCAGCCGCTGTCGGTCAAGGGCCTGCGCGTCGGCCTGATGCTGGAACCCGGCGCCGGCCTGCAACCGGAAGGTTTCGTGTGTGAGGCGGTGGAACACGCCGCGCGCCTGTTCGAAGCCCATGGCGCCAAGGTCACGCTGATCCCCCCGATCATGGACCGCGCCCAGCTCGACGGCCTCGACCAATTCTGGCGCGCCCGGCAATGGGGCGACCTGTCGGCGTTGAGCAGCGAGCAATTCGATAAGGTCTTGCCGTACATCCGCGACTGGGCCGCGCCCGGTGCCGACATCAGCGGCGTGCAGGCGGTGCAGGGGTTCAACCAGACCTTCGAGATGCGCCGCCGCGCCGCCCAGGCCTTCAGCGACCTGGACCTGATCCTGTCGCCCACCAACCAGGTCAACGCGTTCCCCGCCGAATGGCCGTCACCGAGCAATGACCCGCAATTACCGTTCGAACACATCGTGTTCACCGTGCCCTGGAACATGGGCGAGCAACCGGCGCTGTCGATCAACTGTGGTTTCGCCGCCGATGGCATGCCCATCGGCCTGCAGATGATCGCACCGCGTTTTGCCGATATCTGGCTGCTGCAAATCGCAAAAACCTATGAGAGCTGGCGTGGCGCAATCCACCAATGGCCGAACCCGAACTGACCTTGACGCTGTAACTGAACTGCCCACCCACACGCCCGTTCCCTGGCCACAAGGCCGGGGTCTGGACGACCTATAACTAAAATCGAGGGGCTGGTATGCACACTGAACAATTGACTCGCGAGGGTCCCGAGCACACACCCGAAACGCCATCGCCGGACGCCGGTCGCAAGAGCATCTTCGCTGTGGTGTTGGGTAATGCCGTGGAGTTTTTCGACTTTGGGGTCTATGCGACCTTCGCGGTGATGATCGGCCATACGTTTTTCCCGTCCGACAGCGCCTTCGTCAGCTTGATGCTCTCGGTCACAGCCTTTGGCATCGGCTTTATCGTGCGGCCCCTGGGCGCGGTGCTGATTGGCGCCTACGCCGACCGCGTGGGGCGCAAGCCGGCGATGTTGTTGACCCTGGTGATGATGGCGGTGGGCACCGGCAGTATTGCGATATTGCCCGGCTACGAGACCATCGGGATTGCCGCGCCGATCCTGCTGGTGGTCACCCGCATGATTCAGGGCCTGGCCTGGGGCGGTGAAGCCGGCCCCGCCACCACCTATATCCTGGAAGCCGCGCCGCCGCACAAACGCGGCACCTATGCCTGCTGGCAAGTGGTCGCCCAGGGCGTCGCCGCCATGGCCGCCGGGCTGGTGGGTTACACCCTGACCAAAGTCATGTCCCCCGAAGACCTCAACAGCTGGGGCTGGCGCGTGCCGTTCGTGTTTGGCCTGCTGGTGTTGCCGATTGGTATCTATATCCGCCGCAACCTGGCCGAGACCTTCCACGGCCAGGGCGAAACCACCAGCACCGGCGACCTGGTGCGCGAAGTCTGCGGCAAGCATCGGCGCGCGCTGGTACTGGGCCTGCTGATCCTTTCGGGCAGCACCATCACCCAGTACTTCCTCAACTACATGACCACCTTTGCCCTGACTGAGCTGAAGCTGCCCACCAGTATTTCCATGCTCTCGACCCTGGTGGCCGGTGCGGCCATGGCGGTGTGCGCAGTGGCTGGCGGCATGTTGTGCGACCGTTTCGGGCGCCGGGTGATCCTGATGACGCCCCGGGTGGTGCTGTTGCTGATCCTGTTCCCGGCCTTGCAATTGATGACCGAACACCCCAGCCCGTCGACCTTCCTCCTGACCCTGGCGCTGCTGTCCGGCCTGCATGGCATGAGCGGCGCGGCGTTGATCGTATTGCTGGTGGAAAGCTTCCCCAAATCCGTGCGCTCCACCGGTTTCTCCATCGTCTACGCCTTCGGTGTGGCGGCGTTTGGCGGCACCGCACAGATCATCATCACCTGGCTGATCGGCACCACGGGCGACCCGATGTCACCGGTGTGGTACCTGCTGATCGCCAACCTGGTGTGCCTCACCGCCGCCTGGTTCGCCAAGGAAACCCGGCCAGTGCTGCCCGGCACCCCGGCCCGCGAAACCCGGCTCAGAGAAGCCCCGGTTCGCTGATCGCTTTATCCCTACTGTGGCAAGACCGCTTGCCACAGGTACTGTGCCCGGCCTCAGCGGTCGCCTTACTCTTCTTTGTGTGGGGATTCACCATGTATCCACGTCTTTTCCTGGCCGCCGCCCTGGCGTCCGGTACCCAGGCTTTTGCTCAAGAAAACGCCCAGGCCAGCGCCCCCGGCTTTATCGACGGCAGCAGCCTGGACCTGAACCTGCGTCACTACTACTCCAACCAGCACACCCAGCGCAGCACCTACCTGAGCATCCAGAAACCCGCCGGCATCGAACGCACCCGCGTGCGCGAAACCTGGGTGCAGACCGCCATGCTCAAGTACAGCTCCGGCTACACCCAGGGCGTGATTGGCGTGGGGGTCGATGTCGGCGTATTCAGCGCGGTCAACCTGCAGCGCGGGCATGGCAAGGTGGCCAATGGCGGTGACCGCGTGCTGGTGGACAGCGACGGCGATGCGATCCCGACCTGGAGCCGGCTGGGGGTGGGCGATGTGCGGTTTCGCCTGTCCAACACCGAGCTCAAGGCCGGGCGCTTGATGACCGATAACCCGATCCTGCGCTACAAGGACAACCGCGCCCTGCCCTCCAGCTTCCAGGGCGTGGGCCTGTACAGCAACGAACGGGACTGGCTGTCGGTGCAGGGCGGCAGCTTCGACCGGGCCATCCCGCGCACCGGCACCGGCGCCGAACGCCTGACCACCACCTTCGGCAACCGCGCCTACAGCGGCGCGCGCATCAGCTACCTGGGGGCCACGCTCAAGCCGGGCTACGGCCTGGAAGCCAGCCTCTACGGCTCGCGCTTCGAGGACATGTGGGACCAGTACTACCTGGGGCTGACCCACCGTATCGGCGACAAAAACGCGGTGGCGCTCAAGACCGCCCTGCACTACTACCACACCCAGGATTCCGGCCAGCAGCGCCTGGGTTATATCGACAACGACGCCGCCAGCCTGGCCGTGACCGCCAACCACCAGGCCCACAGCCTGACCCTGGCCTGGCAACAGGTGTTCGGCAACGAGTACTTCGACTATGTGTGGGAGTCCACCGGCAACTACATGGCCAACTCGCTGTACTCGGACTACAACGGCCCCAACGAAAAATCCTGGCAACTGCGCTACGACCTCGACCTGGCCGCCTACGGCGTGCCCGGCCTGACCGCCAGCCTCTGGCACGCCAAGGGTTGGGGCATCGACGGCACGCACTACGAGGGGGATCGCAACGGCCACAACACCGGCTATAACGTGCGCGGCCTGGATAACGCCAAGCACAATGAAAACGGCTTGATGCTGGCCTACGTGGTGCAATCGGGGAAATTGAAGAACACCGTACTACGCACCATCGTCTACAACCACCGCGCTAGCGGCGGTCAAATTGACGGCAGCTACGACGAGTTCCGGATCGTCGGCAACTTCCCCATCAACCTGTTCTGACACCCGCCCGTCGGCACCAGTCAATGCCGACGGGTAATATTCAGAATTCTTACACCCTGCATGAGACTGCTCCGGCATTGGCTCGCCGCCGCGCTTGGTAAAAAGCCTGTCCCCTACGGACGGTTACCCAGGAACGCGGATGAAACCTTTGAAAGCAGCAGCGCTTTGCATCATCAGTGGATGGTTAATGCTCTTGAGCTCCCCCGGCCATGCCGCACCGCCGGGTATCGAGTGGCTGGTGGATTGCCCGCGCCTGCCCGGGCGGGCCCTTGACCAGGAGGTGATGGCACGCACCCAGTGCGGCATCGTCACCGTGCCGCAAAACCATCAGGTCGCGGACGCACGCACGTTGCGCCTGACCCTCACCCGGGTCGGGGCCCGTCAGCCTCTGGAGCGTCGGGGTGTGATCTTCACCCGCCCGGCTACCGCACAAGCGGATTTGCGCGGGGTGTTCGCGGTGCACCTGGCCACAGTCTGGAAGTACTACAACACCGAGGCGTACCGCACGCTGACCCAGTTCTACGATGTCATCGAGTTGAGCCCGCGCAACGCCCGCACAGCAGCCGACAACGAGCAATCGGCCTGGGACATGGATTTCGTACGCCAGCAACTGGGTGAGCAACGGATCAGCTTCCTGGGCATCGCCCAAGGCAACGTGCTCGGTGCCGGGTACGCCGGGCTGTTTGCCGATCGCATCGAACGCATGGTGCTGGTAGAGCCCGATGAGGCTGCCACCCCGGCGTTCGAATCCCTGCCCGCCACATTGCGGCTCAAGGGGCCTTATCTACAGGGCAGTTCCGTCGTCGATGCCAGCCGCTGCGTAAATCGTTGGGCGGGTGTCTACCTGGCACACGGCAGGCAGCCACCGCCGGCAAGCGACTGCCTGAGCAACTGAGGCTTCAGTCCACCAGCGCACAACGCTGCATCGCGCTGGCCAGCATTTCCTGGCACTTGAGCACCGCCACCGAGCGCGGCCGGTTGCGGTACCCGCACAGGTCGATGCGGATTCGCCCCAGGTGCTCATCGGCAATCGGCACCGCCACCAGGCCATCGCCCAGGTCGCGGGCGTCGGCATCCACCTGGGGCAGGATCAACACCGCCGCCCGTTGCCGGGCCAGGCTTTTCTGCACTTCCAGGGAGCTGGTGGTAAACACCGGCTGGATCGTCACCCCTCGTTTTTTTGCTGCCATCTCCAGGGCCTGGCGCACGCCGTACGCCGAGTCAGGAATGGCCAGGGGCTGGCCTTCAAGTTCGCGCAGTTCGATGCTGTCGCGCTGGGCAAAGGGGTGCTCGGCACTGACCAGCACCCGGTGCCACAACTCGCATTGTGCGGTGACTTCCACGTCGGCCCGTTCCTGCAGATAGAACGCCAGGCCCAGGTCGGCCTCGCCACTGCACAGGGCGTCGAGGGTGGCCGAGGCGCTGGCGATCACGATATTGAAGGTGACCTTGGGGTGCGCCCGGTAAAACGCCGCAAGCACCGGCGCCAGCACTGTGGAAACGATACTTTCTGACACATGGATGCTGATGTTACCCGCCACCTGACTCTGCCGGCTGGCGATCACATCGCGCACCTGATCGAGGCCGCGCAGGGTGCTGGTGACCTGCTCGGCCAGGCACTCACCCTCCACCGTCAGGCGGATACCGCGCGGGCCGCGCTCAATCAGGGCGGCGCCAAAGAAGTGTTCGAGGTGTTCAATCTGCCGGCTGACGGCAGTGGGCGTGACGTACAAACGCTCGGCCGCCTTACGCAACGAGGCGCAGCGCGCCACCTCGTGAAAATACCGCAAGGCTCGTAATTGCATGCTCGGGTGCTCCTGCACAAAGACTGGAGCGCTATGGCAGGCAATTACTGCGCCAGGCTCAAATTTTATGAGCACGACACATCAACTGTGGGCTTGCTCGCGAATGCAGTGGGTCAGTGATGGATATGTCGGCTGATACACCGCATTCGCGAGCAAGCCCGCTCCCACATGGGGCCATGGACGTGGTTTACGACCTGTTTTAACTGAAAACGACCCCTGCCGTTGACGCCCCGCCCCAACCCCTATTAAGTGCTATTTATCCGCATTAATACGATAAATAGAAAACCATGCTCAGCCGCCCCCTGCGACGCAAACGCCAGAAGCTTTCCGATGTGATTGTCGAGTCGGTCAAGCGCTCGATCGTCACCGATGCCTTGAAGCCCGGCGACCGCTTGCCCACCGAGCGCGAATTGATGGAGAGCTTCCAATGCTCCAAGGGCTCGGCCCGCGAAGCGCTCAAGGCCCTGGAGGTCGAAGGCCTGGTCAGCACCCGCACCGGCCCTACCGGTGGTGCGTACCTGAACCAGGCCGGCACGGAGCCGGCCAGCCGCGCCTTGCGCAACTACCTGCACTTCCAGCACCTGGATGGCGAGCAGGTGTATCAACTGCGCAAGGTAATCGAGGTGGAACTGGCAGTGTCAGTGCTGGGGCGCCTGAGCGAAGACGACTATCGCGCCCTGCAAGACAACGTGGATTTTTGCAGCGCGCCGGAAGACAGCGAGGCCGGCCAGCGCGAGCAGCGCCTGGCGGAGCTGGAGTTCCACAACCTGCTGGCCAGGGCCTGCCCCAATCCGTTGCTGAGTTTTATGGCGCAGTTCCTCAACGACCTGCTGCGCGACCTGGTGGTGCTGAAAAAAGCCTACAAGCCCAAGCGCAAGCAATTCGACGCGGCCAACCTGGACTATCACAAGCAACTGCTGAGCGCGTTTCGCGCCAACGATGAAGCGGCCGTGCGCAGCCTGATGCATGAACACATGTGCGACGCCGAACACCACATGACCGCGCTGGAAGGCCAGGTCAGCCCACACTTTTTGCTGGAGTTCGACCACTCCTGAAAACACCCCAAATCCCCTGTAGGAGCTGGCTTGCCTGCGCCTACAGTTTTGACCGTGTTTCACCTCAATAAAAAAGGCCTGCCCACAGGCCGTGCTCCACCGTATCGCCATTGCCACTCCTGCCAATAACTAAACCAGGGAGTCACCCCATGCAGCGTCGTACGTTGTTGAAAGCCAGCCTCACCGCCGCCGCCGCGCTCAGCCTTCCGCTGAGCGTGCGCAGTGCATTCGCCGCCGAACCGTTTACCTTTTACGGCCTCAAGTCCATGTCTGGCGCCTTTGCCAGCTATGGCAAGTTTGCCGACATGGGTTCACGCTTGGCGGTGGCCCAGTACCCCGAACTTCTCGGGCGCCCACTGAACTACAAGGTGATCGACACCGAAGGCAACGCCGGCAAGGCGGTGCGCAAGGTCCAGGAGGCGATCGGCCAGGACGGCGCGCGGTTCTTCCAGGGCTGCACCCTGTCGTCCTCGGCACTGGCAGTGGCCAAGGAAGTGGACAAGGTTGGCGGTGTGTTCATGACCCCGGTGGGCGCTGACGAAGTCACCGGCAAGGACTGCAACAGTGCGACCTTCCGCTGGTCGGTGCCCACCTATGGCGCGATCCGCGAAACCCTGGTGCCGCTGATCAAGCTGCTGCCCGAGGCCAAGCGCTGGTACACCATCACCCCGCAATACGTGTTCGGCGAAGCCTTGCTCGAAGGCGCCAAAAGCGTGCTGGCCGAAAACGGCCTGGAACATGTGGGCAACAGCTATCACTCATTGCAGGAACAGGAATTCTCCGGCTACCTGACCAACGCCATCGCCGCCCGGCCCGACGTGCTGGTGTTGCTGAATTTCGGCAGCCAGTCCTCCAACACCCTGCGCCAGGCCGTCAACTTCGGTATCAAGGAGCGCATGAAAGTGCTGCTGGTGTGGTCCGCCGGCCTCGACCAGTTCCAGGAGCTGGGCAGTGATGTACTCGAAGGCGTGTACCTCGGCGCGCAGTATTGGCACCAGGTCGATACCCCGCTCAACCGTGAGCTGGTCAAGCTGACCCAGGCCAAATACGGGATCAACCCCACCTACCCGCTGGCCGCTGACTACATCAGCACCAAAGTCATGCTCGACACCATCAAGGCCACCGGCAGCTTCGACGGCCCCACCGTGGCCAAGGCCATGCAGGGCCTGAGCTACGACGGCCCGACCGGCAAGGAAACGATCCGCGCCGGCGACCACCAGGTGATCAAGGATTACTACCTGCTGGTGGGCAAGGCCACGGGCGACATGGCCGACAAGGATGACCTGGCCAAAGTCCTCAGCTCCGGCCAGTCGTTCCCACCGGTAGAAGCCACGGGCTGCAAGCTCGGCTGATCCGCCCACTTTCACCGGTAACACACGACAGGGTCGTTGACCGCGGCCGCCTGTTGGAGGATTCCTGCATGCTCAATCTTTACCTGTTCCAGATTCTCAATGGCCTGGGCCTGGGGATGATCTACTTCCTGATTGCGGTCGGGCTGACGATCATTTTCGGCCTGCTGAACTTCGTCAACTTCGCCCACGGCGCGTTTTTTTTGCTGGGGGCGTACATCTGCTACACCGCCGTCAGCCTCACCGAAAGCTTCTGGCTGGCCCTGCTGATCGCGCCGCTGGTGGTGGCCGCGCTGGCGTGGCTGATCGAGCGATTATTGATCCAGCGGATCTACCACCTGCCGCACATGTTCCAGATCCTCGTGACCCTGGGTATCGCGCTGATCATCCAGGAAGCCAGCGTGATGATCTGGGGCCCAGTGGGCAAAAGCGTCGCCGTGCCGGAACTGCTGCGCGGGGTGCTGGTGGTCGGCGACTTCGTGTACCCCTACTACCGCCTGTTTTTGATTGTGTTCTCGGGGCTGGTGGGCCTGGGCCTGTGGCTGCTGCTGGAGCGCACGCGCTTTGGCGCCCTGGTGCGGGCCGGCAGTGAAAGTACCGAGACCGTGTCGCTGCTGGGCACCAATATTTTCCGCCTGTTCTCCATGACCTTCGCCCTCGGCGTGGCCCTGGCCGGGATCGCCGGGGTGCTGTTTGCCCCGTTGCGTGGCGCCCAGCCCTTTGTCGGCCCGGAGATCCTCGGCATCGCCTTTGTGGTGGTGGTGATCGGCGGCATGGGCTCGTTCGGCGGCGCCCTGGTGGGCGGCCTGCTGGTGGGCGTGGTGCAGAGCCTGATGACCACCCTGTGGCCCCAAGGCGCGAGCCTGATGATCTACGGCGCCATGGCCGTGGTGATTCTGGTACGCCCTTACGGCCTGTTCGGGAGAGCCTGACATGAGCGAGAAAAATCCCCTGCCGTTTGCTAAAACTCAATCCAAGGCCATGTTGCTGTGGGTGCTGGCGGTACTGATCGGCCTGCCGTTGATCCTGCCCTCGGCAACCCTGGCCACCGAGATCCTGATCTTTGCCCTCGCCGCCCTGGCCTGCAACCTGTTGCTGGGCTACACCGGACTGCTGTCGTTCGGCCAAGGCATCTTCTTCGGCGCCGGTGCCTATTGCGCCGCCTTGCTGATGATCCACTTGCAACTGGGCCTGTTCAGCGCGCTACTCGGCGCGGCCCTGGTCGGCGGGTTCCTGGCCTTCCTGGTGGGCGCCCTGGCGATCCGCCGCACCGGCATCTATTTCGTGATGCTGACCTTGGCCTTCAGCCAGATGGCCTACTTCCTGGCCTACACCCTGAGCGACTGGACCGGTGGCGACAACGGCCTGCTCAGTGTGCCGCGCCCGGAAATCCGTATCGGTGACACAGTGCTGCTGTCCCTGGCCGACGCCCGGGTGTTCTATGGCTTTGTCGCGGTGCTGTTCCTGCTGATCTTTATCGGCGCGCGCCGGGTGATCGCCTCGCCGTTCGGCAGCACGCTGATGGCGATCCGCGAAAACGAAACCCGCGCCTCGGCCATCGGCTACGACACGCGCCACTTCAAGATCCTGGTGTTTGTGCTGTCTGGCGCGGTCACCGGGATCGCCGGGGCGCTGTACGCCATGCTCCTGCACTTTGTGCCGCTGTCCAACATCGACCTGGTGATGTCGGAAAACATCCTGATCATGACCATCGTCGGCGGCACCGGCTCGCTGTTCGGCTCGTTGCTGGGGGCCGGTTCCATCGTGCTGCTGGGGGACTTTCTCTCCGACCTGTGGCCGCGCTGGCTGATGCTGCTGGGGGTGATCCTGATCCTGGTGGTGATCTTTATGCGCGGAGGCTTGTGGGGCGGCCTGTCGGCGCTGTTCGAACGTGTGCGTGGCAGCCGCAAGGCCGCCGCCGTGACCAAGGAGGAGCTGCTATGAGCATCCTGTTGGAAACCAAAGACCTGGAACTGGCCTACGGCGCCTTCCATGCCGTCAACGGCGTCAACCTCAAGGTCGAAGCCGGCACCATCCACACCATTATCGGCCCCAACGGCGCCGGCAAGACCAGCCTGTTTCACTGCCTGACCGGCGAACGCCAGGCCACCGCCGGGGCGATTCATTTCGACGGCCAGAACCTGATGCGCAAGCCGGCCCACAGCCGCGTCGGCCTGGGCATGGCGCGTTCGTTCCAGCTCACCAGCCTGTTCCAGAACCTCAGCGTGCGCGAAAACCTGCGCCTGGCCGCCCAGGGCCGTGACGGCGCACGCGCCCTGAACTTCTGGCGCCGCGTGGACAGTAAGCGTGAACACCTGGAGATGGCCGACCAGGTCCTGGAGCGTCTGCAACTCACCGCCCGCGCCGAGACCCTGGCCGGCGAGCTGTCCCACGGCCAGCAGCGTGTGCTGGAGGTGGGCATGTCGATTTGCTCCAAGCCCAAGCTGTTGATGCTCGACGAGCCCACGTCGGGCATGGGCATCGACGACATCCCAATCATGACCCAACTGATCAGCGACCTGGGCCGCGACCATACGGTGCTGCTGATCGAGCACAACATGAGCATCGTCATGTCCATCAGCCAACGCATCACTGTGATGAGCCACGGGCAGATCCTGGTCGAGGGCACACCGGAATTCGTGCGCGCCGACGAGCGCGTGCGCAGTGCTTACCTGGGGGAGGCCGCCTGATGCTGACCGTCGACAATATCCATTCCTACTACGACAAGAGCCACGTCCTCGAGGGCGTGTCCCTGACTGTCAATCCCGGCGAACTGGTGACCCTGCTCGGCCGTAACGGCGCCGGCAAGACCACCACCCTGCGCAGCATCCTGGGGATTATCTGCCCGCGCCAGGGGCAGATTCACTTCAACGGCAAACCGCTGGTGGGGCAGAAAATCTTTGAAATTGCCCGCCAGGGATTAGCGCTGGTGCCGGAGAACCGCGGGATTTTCCGCCTGCTTACGGTCGAGGAAAACCTGCGCATTGCCGTGCGCAAGACCAGCCGTTGGCAGATGGAGGACGTGTACACGATGTTCCCGCGCCTCAAGGAGCGGCGCAAAAACGCCGGGCATGCGTTGTCCGGTGGCGAGCAGCAGATGCTCGCCATCGCCCGCGCCCTGCTCAACGATCCCAAGCTGCTGATCCTCGACGAACCCACCGAGGGCCTGGCTCCGGTGATCGTCGACGAACTGGTGAAGATCCTGCGCAAGATCAAGGACGACGGCCTGCCAGTGCTGCTGGTGGAGCAGAACCTGTTGGTCTGCGACAAGCTCGCCGACCGCCACTACGTACTCGAACAGGGCCGCGTGGTCTACGAAGGCAGCGCCGAGGCGTTTCGCGCCGACCCGACGATCAAGAACCGCTACCTGGCCCTGAGTGCCTGACCGGAGACTGCTGATGAATAGTTTTGCGCAACCGCTCCAGAGCAACGCCCCGCTGATCAACCGCGACCGCCTGTGGCAATCCTTGATGGACCTGGCCCAACTCGGCGCCACGGCCAAAGGCGGCGTGTGCCGCCTGGCCCTGACCGACCTCGACCGCCAGGCCCGCGACCTGTTTGTGCAGTGGTGCACAGCGGCCGGGTGCAGCGTCAGCGTGGATGCGATCGGCAATATCTTTGCCCGCCGCGCCGGGCGTAACCCCAACCTGCCACCGGTGATGACCGGCAGCCATATCGACACCCAGCCCACCGGCGGCAAGTTCGATGGGTGCTATGGGGTGATGGCCGGCCTGGAAGTGATCCGCACCTTGAATGACTTGGGCGTGGAAACCGAAGCGCCGATTGAAGTGGTGGTGTGGACCAACGAGGAAGGCTCACGCTTCCCGCCGTGCATGATGGGTTCGGGAGTGTTTGCCGGCAAATTCGACCTGCAGGAAACCCTCGACAAGCAGGATGAGCAAGGTCTGTCGGTGGGCGCCGAGCTGCAGCGCATCGGCTACGCCGGCCCGCGTGCGGTGCTCGGGCACCCGGTGGGCGCCTACTTCGAGGCGCATATCGAACAGGGCCCGGTCCTCGAAGATCAGGCCATCACCCTCGGCGTGGTCATGGGCTGCCTGGGCCAGAAGTGGTTCGACCTGACCTTCACCGGCGTCGAGGCCCACGCCGGCCCCACGCCCATGCGCCTGCGCAAGGACGCCCTGGTGGGTGCCGCGCAGGTGGTCAGTGCGGTCAACCGCATTGCCCATCAACAGCAACCCCACGCCTGCGGCACGGTCGGCTGCCTGACCCTGCATCCGGGCTCGCGCAACGTGATTCCCGGCCAAGTGCAGATGACCATCGACCTGCGCCACCTGCATGCCGACAAGCTGCAGGCCATGGTCGATGAAGTGCGTGAAGTGATCGAAGCCACAGCCAAGCAGCATGGCTTGAGCTATGAGTTGACGCCCACCGCCGACTTCCCGCCGCTGGACTTTCATCCGACCTGCGTCAACGCCGTGCGCGATGCTGCCCAGGTGCTGGGCCTGAGCCACATGGACATTGTCAGCGGCGCCGGGCACGACGCAATTTTTGTCGCTGAGCTGGGCCCGGCCGGGATGATTTTTGTGCCGTGCGAAGGCGGTATCAGCCACAACGAAATCGAAAACGCCGCGCCGGATGATTTGGCCGCCGGCTGCGCGGTGCTGCTGCGGGCCATGGTCAATGCCGCGCAACAGGGAGGTGAAGCAGCATGACGCAGATCGCCAACCTGACGGCTGTAGAACTGCTGGCACGCTACCGGGATAAGAGCCTGTCGCCGGTGGAAGTGACCGAAGACACTCTGCTGCGCATCGAGCGCTACAACCCGGTGGTCAACGCGTACTGCCATGTCGACCCCGAGGGCGCCTTGAACGCCGCACGGGCTTCGGAGCAGCGCTGGTTCCAGGGCGCGCCCTGCGGGGCGTTGGACGGGGTGCCGGCGTCGATCAAGGACTTGACCCTGACGGCAGGCATGCCCACGCGCAAGGGCTCACGCACCTCCTCCGCTACCGGGCCGTGGGACGTTGACGCGCCGTTTTCGGCGTTTATGCGCAAGGCCGGCGCGGTGTTGCTGGGCAAGACCACCACCCCGGAATTCGGCTGGAAAGGCGTCACCGACAACCCGCTGTACGGCATCACCCGCAACCCCTGGGACACGCGCACCACAGCCGGTGGTTCGTCCGGCGGCGCGGGTGCAGCGGCGGCGCTGAACCTTGGCGTGTTGCACCAGGGCAGCGATGCTGGCGGCTCGATCCGCATTCCCTGCGCCTTTACCGGCACCTTCGGGATCAAGCCGACCTTTGGCTACGTGCCGCAATGGCCGGCCAGCTCGATGACGATCCTCTCGCACCTGGGGCCGATGACCCGCACCGTGGAAGATGCAGTGCTGATGCTGCAAACCGTGGCCCAACCGGATGCCCGGGACGGCCTGATCGGCGCGCCGCGCAACACGCCATGGCTCACGCCGGGCACGGACCTCAAGGGCCTGCGTATCGCCTACAGCCCGGACTTTGGTTACGTGGACGTCGATCCGCAGGTGGCCAAGGTGGTCGCCCAAGCGGTCGCGGGCCTGGTGCAACTGGGGGCGCATGTCGAACAGATCGACCCGGGCTTCAGCGATCCGCTGGAGGTGTTCAGTACCCTGTGGTGTGCCGGCGCGGCGCGCCTGACCGGGCAGTTGACCGACGCCCAGTGCGAGCTGCTCGACCCCGGCCTGCTGCGCATTGCGCAACAGGGCGAACGCCTCGGCCTGGCCGACTTCAGCGCCGCTCTGGAGGCCCGGGCGGCATTGGTGGCGCGCATGGCGGCGTTCCATGAGCACTACGACCTACTGGTCTCGCCGATGCTGCCAATCACCGCCTTTGACGCCGGGCATAACGTGCCACCGGGCTCCGGGCTGGGCGAGTGGATGGAGTGGACGCCTTTCAGCTATCCGTTCAACCTCACCCAGCAACCGGCGGCCTCGGTGCCGTGCGGGCTGGCGGCCAATGGTTTGCCGGTGGGCTTGCATGTGGTGGGTGCGCGGTTTGCCGATGAGCAGGTATTGCGGGTGTGCCAGGCGTATGCCAGGGCGTTCCCGACCCAGCATTTGCAAGCACCGCATACGCCCACCTGAAACGCGATCACCTGCAGGAGCCGGCTGACCGGCTCCGACTACAGGTTGCTGCGGGATTAGGCTTTGATATCGGAGCCCTTCAAAGGCTGCTCACTATCAATCTTGAGCAGGAAGTCGACGCGACGATCACCGTTCAGGTCAATCTGCAGCGTGGACTGATGGGCTTGAGCGTCGTATTCCAAAATGGCCTGGCGACCTTCACCGGTAAACCGGCTGACGAACCTCATGGGTTTTTCCGCAATGTCACGCCTCGGCGCTGATTCAACTCCATGCAGCGCTTCATCAACCACTGAAACGTCACGCTCATCCACATAAGTAGCCTCTGGCCCCGTCGCCCGCAGGTTGGACACGTCGATCTTGTCCTTGCCCGACACGAAGTCGGTGATTCGATCAGGACTCTGCGGTGTCGATTGCTGCGCATTCAAGAACAGGTAGGAGTTCCTGCCACCGCCGCCAGTCAATATGTTCTGGGTAAGGTTGCTGATAAAAATATCGTTTCCCGCCCCACCCTTGGCGTTTTCGATGGTCGTGCCCTTGGCAATGAATACATTTTTTTTCATCCCGCCGACATCCGACGGTGCGCCTTCGTTGAGATTGATCACCTGATTATCGCTAAACCCAGAAAAATCCAGCGTGTCTACACCACCACCGTCCCAGACTGTAAACACTGGAGCGTCTCTGGATGAACTCAAACGATAAGCCTCACGGTCGGCATTGGAGTTGAAGCCATAGGTGGTATCGCCCGTCCGGGTTTCGTGGTTCGCCCCGTAGAGTTTCTGGATGGCGGCCATGTCATCCACCATCGGTGTAGAGGGCTGGTAGTTGATGCCGTTTTTTACGAAGGACTGGCCAGTATGCTGCTCACTCCAGTAGCTCATGATGCTATGCCCGCTGGTGTCCTCCGCGTAGGTAGCCGTCGCGTAACTCGAACCTGTAGGAAGGCTTCTGAACGGGTGCGACAACCCCAGGGCATGCCCCAGTTCGTGGGCGGTGGTTCTGTGCCCGTCGTTGGAATGGCTGGGGGCTGTATGGACCTCATCCGATCCGGCCAGCCATATTTCAGAGGCTGCACCGAACCTTGGAATACGCGGGTTTGCCGCCAGATATCGCTGTGTCGCTTCAGAAGGCAGCGTCGTCGCGAAAGCGTTTTTGCCGTCAGCGCTTTCATTGAAGTTTCCAAAGTTGATATTGCCCTCACTCACCGCTCCCTGACCCTGTTCGGTGAAGCGCACATTCGCCACATCCGACCATTGGTCCATGGCCTGCCGCGCTGAATCCTTCTGGGCCTGATTGAATTCACTGAACCCACTCAGGCCCAATGCCCGAAAAAACGGCCCGGCCGTCGTTCGAAACTGGTAGGTGACATCAGTTTTTCCATCACCATTGGTATCGTGCCAACGGGAGTTGTCACGGGTTATCTCATCGGCGGCCTGCTCGACGGTATATGAAGGTTTGCCGTTGATTGTGCGTTCGCCACCGCGTTGATCGTGGTGAAGGACACGATCCAAGTGAGTCACGGTATTGCTGGCAAAGGGAGAAAGGTTAAACGTTGTTGAAGTCGACATGTTGCGTCTCCTTTTCACTGGTGCAGTGAAGTGGTGAGAAATGCCGGGGGACGAGCCCGCCTGGGCACATCCCAAACTAGCCCTGCACACAGCGAGCAGACATAGGCCTTTCCTTAAGGAAAGCGTGAGCCCACGCGCACGCGCTGAGCCCTGGAGCAACGCACTCATCGAAGAGGCGCGTGGTATCGTTGACACTTTTCGCGAGCACGCTCGCTCCTGCCTCGGAGCCGACATGGACATCGAACTGGCACGCACTTTCCTGGAAATCACCCGCTGCGGCAGCCTGGCCGCAGCCGCCGAGAAACTGCACGTTACCCAGACCGCCATCACCGCCCGGGTGCAAAAGCTCGAAAGCCAGCTCGACAGCACCCTGTTTGTGCGCAACCGCGCCGGGGCGCGGTTGACGGCCGATGGCGAGGCATTCGTGGTGTATGCCAATCAACTGGTGCAAACCTGGGAAGCCGCACGCCGCGACCTGCCGTTACCCGAGGGCTATCGCAATGTGTTGCATATCGGCGGCGAAGTCAGCCTGTGCAACCCGCTGATCCTCGGTTGGGCCAAGGCCCTGCGCGAACACATCCCCAGCCATGCGCTGCGCACCGAAGTGCGTGACGGGGAGTACCTGTTGCGCCAGCTGGAACTGGGGGTGCTGGATGCGGCGCTGGTGTTCCAGCCGCAGTACTGGCCGGGGTTGCAGGTGGAGCAGGTACTGGAGGAAAAACTGATCCTGGTGCGTCTGGCCGCCCGCCCCGATCCCTATGTGTATATCGACTGGGGCGCGGGCTTTCGCCAGCAACACGACGCCGCCCTGCCGGACAAGGCCCGCGCGGCTGTGAGTTTCAACCTGGGGCCGTTGGCCTTGCAGTACATCCTGGAGAACGGTGGCAGCGGCTATTTCCGCACGCGGGTGGTGCAGAGCTATCTCGAAAGCGGCGTGATGGAGCGCGTGCCCAAGGCCCCGGAGTTCAGTTTCCCGACCTACCTGGTGTACTCGCGTGAGCGTGATTCGGCGATCCTGCAGCAGGCCCTGGTGCTGCTGCGCGGGGTGGTCAAGGCCGAGAGCGATTGGTCACAGCGTTGGGATCCGGTGCTTTGACCCGATGCCCATGGTAGCCTCCTGATGTTTTCTCCTGGTCCCACCTGCCGATGAACAAGAAAAAATCCGTCACCATCAGCGACATCGCCAAACGCGTCAATATGACCACCATCACGGTGTCGCGGGCGTTGAGCAAACCTGACCTGGTCAAGCCCGCCACCCTGGCGCGGATCCTTGAGGTGGCGCGCGAGCTGGACTATGTGCCCAACGCCTTTGCTCGCGGGCTCAAGCGCAGCGAAAGCCTGATCATCGGGGTGATCACTGCGTCGGTGGACAACCCGTTCTACAGCGAAATGATCAAGGCGATTTCCCGCGAGGCGAAAAAGCACGGCTACACCATCATGCTGGTGGACACCGACGAGCTGGAAGAATTGGAAAGCAAGGCCGTGGATACCCTGCTGGGTTATCGCGTGGCGGGGATTATCCTGTCGCCGGTCTCCGACGAGCCCGACTACCAGCCCGATTACCTGGAGCGCCTGGGCAACGGCAAGACCCCGGTGGTGCTGCTCGACCGCACGATCCACGACAGCCCGTTCAGCCGCGTGGTGCTGGACAACTACCACAGCGGGATCGAGGCCGCGCAGTACCTGTTGCGCCAGAACCCGGCGCTCAAGCGCCTGCTGGTACTGACCGGGCCGCAGCATTCACGCATCACCGTGGAGCGCCTCAAGGGCCTGCGCGAAGTGCTCGCCGAGCACCCCCAGGTGCAGGTCGAGGTGTGCGCCGGCGACTACACCTTGATGCCCTCCTACCTGCACACCCTCGACTACCTGGCCGCGCACCCCGCGCCGGAGGCGATCATGGGTTTCAACCAGTTGATCACCCTCGGCGCCCTGCGCGCCTTGCGCATGCACAATATCCCCCACGACAGCCTGACCATCTGCGGCATCGACCGCCTGCCGTTTGCCGATATCTTCGGCGTGCCGATTGCCTGCGTGGCCCACGATGCGTCGCTGGCCGGCAGCAGTGCGGTGCGCCTGTTGCTCGACCGCCTGCAAGACCCGCACAAACCCCGGGACAAGGTGGTGATCGCCGGCAAGCTGGAGAACGGCTAGCGGCTGGTGTAGCCGCCATCAATCGGCAGGCTGACCCCACTGATCATGCTCGCGGCCTCACTCAACAGGAACAGCACCGGCAACGCCACTTCCCGGGGCTGCGCAAAACGCCCCAGGGGAATCGCCGCCAGGGCCGGGTCGCGTTTGGCCGGGTCGGACCAGGCCTGTTGCGCCATCGGCGTGAGGGTCACGGTGGGGTTGACGCTGTTGACGCGGATCCCGAAACGTCCCCATTCGGCACATTGCACACGGGTGATCGCATCCAGGGCAGCCTTGGACGCGCAATAACCGAGGTGATCCTCCAGCGCCACCAACGAGGCCTGGCTGGAAACGTTGACGATACTGCCGGCGATACCTGCCGCGATCATCGCCGCCGCTACCCGGCTGGCGACTTGCGCGGCGGCGCGGGCGTTGACATTCATCACGTGGTCGAAGGCGGCGCTGCTGATCGCCACTGCCGGTTCCAGGCGCGAGATCCCGGCGCAATTGACCAGGCCGTGCATGGGCGGCAAGTCCTTGAGGGCCAGGTCCAGGGCGGCGCTGTTGGCGATGTCCAGGCACAGGGTTGCACAACCCAATTGGGACAGGGCGTGGGCATCGCGGCCGATGGCAAAGACCTGGGCGCCGCTGGCGATCAGTTGCAGGGCGATTTCCCGGCCAATACCGCTGGTGGCGCCGGTAACAAGGATGCGCTGGTGGCTGAAGTCGAAGGTGGTGGTCATGGATGATGGTCTCGAATGCAATGGAGAACCCCTGTGGGAGCTGGCTTGCCTGCTCCCAAATCTTGGTCTGTGTTCACTTAACTCATTTGCAGGCTATGCATGATCGGTTTGAGTGCCGGATACAGCTTCAGGTAGTCGGCAAAAGCGCGGTCGTACGCCTGCACATTTTCAGCCCCAGGCTCGGCCCGCAGCTGCAACTGCACCCAGCCTTTGTCCATTTGCGCCTTATCCACCAGCCCCACCGTGTGCGCCGCCAACAACGCTGCGCCCAGCGCCGCCTCCACTTCCTGGACGATGGTGTACACCGGGTAGCGGGTGACATCCGCGATAATCTGCATCCACAAATCCGAATGGCTCGCGCCGCCCACCACGATTAACCGTGGGTCCAGGGAATGGGCACCGCGCATGCCCGCCTCGATATTGTGCCGCAGGGCAAAACTCACACCTTCGAGCACCGCGCGGTACAGGTGGATACGGCTGTGATACAGGTTCAGGCCGACAAAGCTGCCGCTGGCCTGGTCATCCCACACCGGGCTGCGCTCGCCCATCAGGTAGGGCAAAAACAACAGCCCTTCACTGCCCGCCGGGATCGCGCGCGCGCGCTGTTCCAGCAGCCACAGGCTGTCTTGGCCGGTGGCCTGGGCCTGTTGCTCCTCGGCCTGGCAGAACTGCTCGCGAAACCAGCTTACCGAGGCACCGGCAGTAATCGCGCCGCCAAAGATGTACAGGTCCTGCTGGCCGTTATAGACATGGGGCATGCTCACCAGACCATGGCGGGCATCCACCTGCTGGTTGAGGTAGCCCCAGCACATGCTGGTGCCGATCATCGCCACGTGGTTGCCCGGCCGGGTGACGCCGGCCGCCAGGGTCGCCATCGCCGCATCGACGCCACCGGCCAGCACCGGCATGCCCGGCGCCAGGCCCAGGCGCCGGGCCCATTCCGGCAGCAAACCGCCCACCACTTCGCCCGAATACAGCAAGCGGTCGGGCATCATTGCCAACGGGATATCCAGCGCCGCCAGCATCTCGACGGACCAGCCGCGCGCGGCCACATCATAGACCCCGCCGATATTGCCGGCGCTGCTGTGATCCACCGCCACCTCACCGGTCAGGCAGTAATTGATATAGCTGTTGGGCGGCAGCAGGTAGCGGGTGTTGGCCCAGACGTCGGGCTGGTGCTGCTTGAGCCAGAGCATCTTGGTGAAGCCGTAGTAGCTGTCCAGGGAGTTGCCGGTGACCGCGAACAGGCGCTCCAGGTCAACCTGCTCGCGGACCCAGGCCACCTGCTCGCCGGCGCGGCGGTCCATCCAGATCAGGCATGGGTGCAGCGGCTTGATCTGCGCATCCACGGCTATCCCCGAGCCGCCGTACAGGCTGCTGATGCACAGCGCCTTGACCTGCTCTTTGACGACCCCGGCCTTGCCCATGCACCCGGCCACACAGGCCTCCACCGCGTCCAGCCAGACCTGCGGCCACTGCTCGGCCCAGCGCACTTTTGGCGTGTCCACGCGATAGCCCTGGCTGTGCTGGGCAATGATCCGACCCTCACCATCCACCAACAGCGCCTTGGTGCTTTGGGTGCCAATGTCCACGCCAATCACGTATTTCATACTTATTGCCCCGGCTTGAGCAGCACCTTGATCGACTTCACCGAGTTGGCCAGGTCGAACGCTTCGGCCCAGTTATCCAGGGGGAAGTCGTGGGTGACGATGCCCTTGGACGTCACCAGGCCGCGCTCGAACAGGTCGATGGCCACCGGGTAGCAATACGGCCCCAGGTGTGCGCCGCGTACGTCCAGTTCCTTGCGGTCACCGATGATTGACCAGTCGGCACTGGTCTCGGCGCCGAACACGCTGAACTCGACAAACCGCCCCAGCTTGCGGATTAAATCCAGGCCCTGGGTCACGCCGGCCGGCACGCCAGTGGTCTCGATATACACGTCGCAGCCGTAGTTGTCGGTCAGGCCATTGATAATCGCGCGGGCGTTGTCACGGGACGGGTTGATCACCACATCGGCGCCGTATTTTTTCGCCAGCTCCAGGCGCTCGTCGACCATGTCGATCACCACCAGCTTTTTCGGGGTCTTCAGCGCAGCCACCTGGACCATGCACAGGCCCAGGGTGCCGGCACCGGCAATCACCACCACGTCATCGAGTTGTAGGTCGCCACGGTTGACCGTATGGATCGCGCAGGCCATCGGCTCGATCAACGCCGAATCCTCCAGGGACACCGACTCGGGAATCTTGTGCACGATGGCGGTCTTGGGGATGCGCATGTACTGGGCCATGCCGCCTTCGGCCACTTCGCGCTGGAAGCCGAAAATGTTGTGCACTTCGCACATCCAGTACTTGCCGGACTTGCAGAAGCGGCACTTGCCACAGGGCACGATCTGCTCGGCGATGACCTTGTCGCCGACCTTGACCTCAAAGTGCTCCTCGGCGCCCTCGCCCACTTGCTCCACGTAACCGAAAAACTCGTGCCCCGGCACCACCGGCGCCTTGACCCACGGGTTGTCGCCACCCCAGAACATCGCCGCGCCCGAGTGGCATTTGCAGTCACTGGCGCAGATCCCGCAGGCGGCAATGCGGATCACCAGTTCATTGGGCCGCGCCAGGGGTTTGCTGATGCGCTCCAGGCGGTAGTCTTTCGGGCCGTGGCAGACGACGGCTTGCATTTGGCTGTGCTTTTCCATGATGTACTGACCTTTATTGAAGATGAGAGAGCCCGTCGCGGCCACGGCGGCCGCGTTGAGGTGCTGGTTTTTTTACTTGTGGCGCTGACGGCTGATAAAGATCGCCAGCAGAATAATTGCGCCCTTGATCACGCTCTGCACATAGGGCGAGACCCCGAGCATGTTCAGGCCGTTGTTCAACACGCCCAACAGCATGGCGCCGAGCAAGGTGCCGACAATCACCCCGCGCCCACCGGCAATCGAGGCGCCGCCCAGGACCACCGCGGCAATCGCATCCAGCTCGAAACCGATGCCGGCGTTGGGTTGGCCACTCATCAGGCGCGAGGTCAACACCAGCCCGGCAATCGCTGCGGTCAGGCCGCTGATGCCATACACCAGCAACTTGAAGCGCGCCGCGCGCACCCCGGACAGGCGCACCGCCTCTTCGTTGCCACCGATGGCGTAGATGTAGCGGCCGATGCGTGTGTGTTGCAGCAGCACGTAGGCCACCAGGTAGGTGACCAGCATGATCAGGATCGGCACCTGGATGCCCAGCAGGCTTTGGCGGCCAAAGAAACCAAACCACTCCGGCAGCCCGGAAATCGGATAGCCATCGGTGTACATCAGGCCGAAACCCCGGGCGATGCCCATGGTCGCCAGGGTGACGATGATCGGCGGCATATGCAGGTACGCCACGAACAGCCCGTTACCGATACCAAAGGCCACGCCGATCAACAGGCCCGCGCCAATCGCCAGGCCCGGCGGCAGGCCCGCGACCATCAGCCCGGCGGTCAGGGTGCCGGACAAGGCCATCACCGGCCCCACCGACAAGTCGATACCACCGGTGAGGATCACGCAGGTCATGCCCACCGCGATGATCGCGTTGATCGACACCTGGCGGCCGATATTGGACAGGTTGCTGGCGGTGAGGAAGTTGTCGCTGGCCACGATCATCACCGCCGTGACCACCAGCAGCCCGATAAACGGATAGAACGCCGGCGAGCGCACCAGTCGTGCCAGGTTCAGCCGTAACCCCTGGGTACCTGCGCGGTTAATGGACGTATTCACTTGAGCCCCCTGTTGCATGGCGCATGACCTCTTGTGGGTTGACGGCGGACGCTTCCAGTACCTTGACGATGGCGCCCTTGTGGAACACGGCGACGCGGTCGCACATGCCGATGATTTCCGGCAGTTCGGAGGAAATCATGATGATTGCGTAGCCTTGCTCGGTGAGCTTGCGCATCAGCGCGTAGATCTGTGCCTTGGCGCCGACGTCGATGCCACGGGTTGGTTCATCGAACACCAGCACATCGCAGTGATGGTTGATCCAACGAGCAATCACCACTTTCTGCTGGTTGCCGCCGCTCAGGTTGAACACCCGGCTTTCGCCACTCGGCGCCTTGATCGACAGTTGCTGCATCAACGCTTCGACGCTGGCGCACTCCTTGCCCTTGTCGATCAGGCCGCTGGCGCCCTGGTACTTGTGCAGGTTGTTGATGGAGATGTTTTCGCGAATGCTGAAATCGGTGATCAGGCCTTCGCTCTTGCGACTTTCCGGCAACAGGCCGATGCCGTGGGCCAACGCCTGGGCCGGGTCGTCGAGGCTGATTTTGGCGCCGCGCAACCACACATCCTTGGTCACCGACGGCAGTGCGCCCATCATCCCCAGTGCCAGCTCGGTACGGCCCGAACCGACCAGCCCGGCAAAGCCGAGGATTTCGCCCTGGTGCAGGTGGAACTGGTTGTGGGGGCCATTGCGCTGCAACTGGATATCCCTGACCTCCAGCAGCAGCGGCCCGCGCGCGGCGGTGGGTTTGGCGGGAAAACTGCATTCCAGCTTGCGGCCCACCATCATCTCCACCAGGCGGTCAATATCGCTGTCGGCCACGTCGGTGACGCCAGCATTGCCGCCGTCGCGCAACACGCTGATGCGGTCGCAAACCTGGAAGATCTCCTCCAGATGGTGCGAGATAAAAATCACCGCCACACCCTGGCGCTTGAGTTCGCGCATGATCTCGAACAGCAGTTCGGCCTCGCTCGGCGTCAGGGTCGCGGTGGGTTCATCGAGCACCAGCAGCCGCGCCTCCAGGGCCAGGGCCTTGGCGATTTCGACAAACTGCTGCTCGGCCACGCTCAGGCGCCGCACCGGGCATTGCAGGTCGATGCTCACCCCCAGGCGCTGAAACAATGCCTGGGACGCCTCATGCATATCGCGCTTGCGCAGCAGGCCGAAGCGGTTGTTCAGCTCATGGCCGAGGAAAATATTCTCCACGGCCGTGAGGTCGGGAATCAGGCTGAACTCCTGGAAGACAATGCCGATACCGGCGGCAATCGCATCGCGATACGTCGCAAAGTGTCGGGCCTGCCCGTCAATCAGAATGCGCCCTTCATCCTGGTGCTCGACGCCGCCGAGGATTTTCATCAGGGTCGATTTGCCCGCGCCATTTTCCCCGAGCAAGGCATGAATCTCGCCGCGTTCCACTTGCAGGTTGATGGACTTGAGGGCTTGCACCCCGGGGTAGCGCTTACAGATATTTTCCAGTTGCAAAAGACTGCTCATACCGCCGACCTCTCGTTCAGAAGGATGCCCTGTGCCCCACGATTGACGTGGGGCATGGACGGTTTACCAGCTGAAATCCTTGGCCTTGGCCTGGTCGATCAGGGCGATGTCCACCGGGATACTGGCGGGGACATGGGAGCCCCACTTCTTCGCCAGGGCGATGCCCAGGGCCAGGCGGATCTGGTCGCGGGGGTACTGCGCCGAGGTGGCAATAAACTTGCTGCCTGGCTTGAGGATGGCCTTGATCGCTTCCGGTGCGCCATCGACGCTGACCAGCTTGACGTCCATGCCGCTGGCCTCGATGGCCGACAGTGCGCCGAGGGAGCCGTTGTCATTGACGCTGAAAATGCCCTTGAGGGTGGGTTGGGCCTGGAGCATGTTTTCGGTCACGCTCAGCGCCTGGTCACGTTCCTGCTTGCCGTTCTGGATGCTGACGATCTTGATCTGCGGGTGCTTGGCCACGGCTTCCTTGCAACCGCGCACGCGCTCGAGGATCGGTACCACGGCGATGCCGTCGAGGATCGCGATATTGCCTTGGTCGCCGATGCTCTTGGCCAGGTATTCACAGGCCTGGAAGCCGGCGTCGAAGTTTTTCGAGCCAACGAAGGAATCCAGCGGCCCCTCGGCCTGGGCATCCACTGCAACCACCACCACACCCGCGGCGTGGGCCGATTTGACGGCGGACTGTACGCCGACCGAATCCGTGGGGTTGATCAGCAGGATGTCGATGCCCTTTTGCAGCATGTCTTCCACGTCACTGACCTGCTTGGACACGTCGTGGCGGGCATCGGTGATGATCAATTGCGCACCGATGGTCGCCGCCGCTTCTTGCAGGGCGTCTTTCATGGTGACGAAGTACGGGTTGTTGATTTCCTGGAAGGAAGCGCCGATGCGCATGGGGGCAGGCTTGGTGTCGGCCAGGGCGACGGTGGAGATGCTTAAAGCCAACAAACACAGGGTTTTGCGAAGCATTTTCATGGCGTGGTTCTCTGTTTTGTTTTTATTTTTAGAGCAAATGTTATCGTTAACATTTTGCCAGAAGCTAGCAAGGAAATGAGGTGGGTGCAAGCCCCTTGCGATATCCCTTGTGGGGGCGGGCATGCTCGCGTGGGTCGTTAAGGCGCACACCCGGGGTGTTCTTACTGGCGCGATCGCAGCGATGTGGCGACCCGACAAACCAGCGCCCACAGGGGCAAGCTCAGCTCGCAAAATCCTCAGGCCGGACTAAGCTCACTCACCAACAAAAAATACAACGAGCGACGCCATGACCCATCCCACCGAGGCCTTTCGCGAACGCTACCGTGCCGCTGTCCACCCACGCTATAACCCGTGGCTGCATGCCGGTTTTGTAATGCTCTACGGTTTGTCCTGCATCCTCCTGGCCTGGGGCAGCACCCAGCACATTCAGGCCTGGGAATGGCTGACCATCCCCCTGACCCTGGTGTTCTTCAACCTGTGCATCTACCTCGTCCACCGCCACCTGGGCCATCACAAACACGCTGTCGCCAAGCTGTTCTATGCACGCCACACCGGCGATCACCACAGTTTTTTCACCCCTGGCCATATGACCTATGACAGCCCCAGGGACTGGCGGGTGATCCTGTTTCCCGCCTGGCTGATCGTTCTCCACAGCCTGGCCATCACCCTCCCCGCCTGGTGGCTGCTCAAGCAGTTAAACCCCAACGTGGCGGGGCTGTTCGCCGGGTGTATGATCCTCGGTTACCTGCTCTACGAAACCTTCCATGCCTGTGAACACCTGCCCCCCGACCATCCCCTGGCACGCCTGCCGTGGATCCGGCACATGCACCAGCTCCACGCGTTGCACCACCGCCGTGAGTTGATGCAAGGGCGCAACTTCAACATTGTGCTGCCGCTGATGGACTATCTGTTCGGCACGTTGCACTGGGAGCCGGTCACGCCCCCCTCCAAAGCCCCTCGGGACACACCATGAATCAAAAAATCCGTCACTTGCTGCTCCTGGTATTGATCGTCGTCGTGGCCTTCCTGCTGCTGATGCCCACCCAGGTGCAACCGGTCAACTGGACACCACCCAAGGCACCCTCGCTGAAGGATGGGCCCTACAGCGAAAACCAGCGCCTGAAGGACGTCCAGCGTATCGGTGCCCTGGGCATCGACGGGCCTGAAGCGTTGCTGGTGGATGCCGAGGGTTTTCTGATCACCGGCCTGCATGACGGGCGGATCATCCGCACCGCACCCGACAGCCAGACCCTGGAGGTGCTGGCCCATACCGGGGGGCGGCCGCTGGGCCTGGCGCAACACCCGGACGGGCGGCTGATCATTGCCGACGGGATCAAAGGCCTGCTGGCACTGGACGACCAGGGCAAACTGGCCAGCCTGACGACCAGCGCCAATGGCCTGCCCTTCGGCTTTACCGATGATGTGACGGTGGATGCGGCCGGGCGCTACGCCTACTTCAGCGACGCGTCGAGCCGCTGGGGCTATGGCCAGGATGGTGAGGCGGTGATCGAGCATGGTGGCGATGGCCGCTTGTTGCGCTATGACTTCAGCAACGGCCAGACCGAGGTGTTGCTCGATCAACTGCAATTTGCCAACGGCGTGGCGCTGGGGCCGGATGAGGCCTATGTGCTGGTCAATGAGACCGGGGCCTATCGCATCAGTCGCTATTGGCTCAAGGGCGACAAGGCGGGCACCCATGACCTGTTTATCGACAACCTGCCAGGGTTGCCGGACAACCTCACCTTCAACGGCCGGGATCGGTTCTGGGTAGCCCTGTATTCACCACGTAACCCGCTGCTTGATGGCTTGGCCGGTTACCCGGCGGTCCGCAAGATGGTGGTACGTGCGCTGCTGGTGCTGCCCAAGCCCGTGGAGCGCAAAGCCTTTGTGCTGGGGTTGGACGTGCATGGCCAGGTGATCGCTAATTTGCAGGATGGCAGTGCCGGCAACTATTCGCCGGTGACCACGGCGCGCGAGCATGGCGACTGGCTGTACCTGGGCTCGCTGAAGAACACCAGCATGGCCCGCTTGCCACTGAAACTGGCGCTGTAGAAGCCGACTTGCCGGCGATCGCCGGCAAGCCGTTTTCGGTTAGCGCACGATGGTCTGGCTGCAGATATGCCCCAGGCTTACGTACTGCGTGATGTTGCCGCCCACGCCAACACCGGGGAACTCTTTGAGCTCGATGCGCCAACCGCCCATGTTGAACCAGGTCCGCCAGTTGTAAGTCTGGCCGGACGAGCTGTCCGGGTAGACCGCATTGAGATCGCCGGAGCAGGTGCCCAGGTCGACATTGCCGGAGGCCGCGCCGGTGATACCGGTCTTGGCCTCGTAGTTGACCCAGTGGTAGTTGATGGTGTTATCGAAGCGCTTGTCGACCCGCAGCACCGGGGTCACACCCCGCAACGGCTCACCGGTGCTGTCCGACCATTGGGTGCTCCAGCTCAGGCTACGGGCAGCCTGAGTAGCCAGTTGCATGATCGAACTGGGAATACGCACCACGTTATCGCCATTCACATTGCTCTGGTTCAGTCGCGGCGCCGAGCCAAAAGACAAGAGGTATCGCGCCTGCGGGTTGAGCGCCACTGCCGGGTTGGCCCGCACCCGAACCTTGACGGTGTAGCCAGGTGTGAGGTTGGGGTAGGTGGAGGTGTTGTTTGGCTGGATCACCACCCAATTGTTGCCATCGAAGCGCTCGAAGATCCACTGGTCGCGGGTGCCCTCGCCGTCATCGCCAAGGAACATGCCCACCCCCTGGCCGCGCAGCGCGGTGAAGTCGAAGTAATCGACATCGTTGACGCTGTCGAGGTTGCCGGTCACCTGGTTCAGGGCATCCGGCAGGGCGAACGCGGTTTGCGCGGTGTCGTTGGGCTCGAAGGCGTCGATATTGCTGTCCACCGCCACGCCAAAACTGAACTGCGAATTGCTCGCGGCTTTGGCCACCATGTACCAGTAGTAATCGCCGGCAGGCATCACGCCGTTGAGGTATTCATCAGCGCTATCTGCGTTATCAGAGGTGCCCAGCAGCGTCAGGTTGCCCTGACCATCGTCATGGAACAGGCTCAACGACATATCGGTACCGGCGCTCTGGTTCAGCAGTTGGACCTGGATGCGAGCGTTTTTCGGCAGGTTGAAGTGATAGGCGATTTCGGCCCCGGTCTCTACCCCGGTGAGGGTGTACAGAGTGTTGATATCCAGGGTCGGGAACTGTGGGGTAAAAGCCGCGATCGCTGCGCCTTGCAGTTGATCCTGCTGCGGCTTTTGCAACTCGCCGATCACCGCCTCAAAGGGCGCAGCGCTGGCTGCGGCTTTGCTCGCCAGGGCCTTGGGCTTGGCTGCCTTGGCCGCCTTGAGTTTTTGCTTGAGTTCGACCGACAATTTCGACGACTGGACCTTGCCCCCCACTTTAAGCACTTGGTCGACCGCTTGCTTGACTGCCTGGGCGGACAGTTTGGCTGGGGCTTGCGAAGGGTATTGTTCGGCCATTGCAAAGGCCGAAACGAAGCAGGAGGCCGCCATGGCCGCGCCCAGCATAAAGGCTTTTTTCGATTTCATTTTTTATCCATCCATAGTTAAAAAATTGTGGCGTCGGTGCGCGGTGAAATCCGTTCACCTGGGATGGACTGTAGGATAATACTGTATATCTGTACAGTATTTTTTCAAATAGATGTAAGGAGGATGTGATCAGTGCTGTAGGAGAAACTGACCTTGTTGCGAGGGACTTATCCGTCGCCACCCAGGCAATTTTTTCACATCGCTTTCACTGGCCGACCACGCCCTGCCCCCTAAATTGCCCAGCAACACAAACGGCTGTATCTCAGGTGTCAGGGTGAAGAGTGTGGTTGACATAAATTGCCCGGATGAGGGCCGGGCGAAAACCTTCAAGCAGTTATGGCTGCGTTTCGTTGCGCTCATCGCCCTGTGCCTGGTGGTGATGGGCGCAATGCTCTGGCCAACCACGCCGCCGAACCTGGGAATCGACAATCGCCTGGTCACTTCGGGGGCCTTGGCGGCCTGGCGCAGTGGCGACCTGATCGTGCTGGTACGCCATGAAGAACGCTGCGACCGCTCTGGCAACCCCTGCCTGGGCCCTGCGGATGGCTTGAGCCGCCCCGGCGGTGTCTCGGCCGTCGCCGTGGGTAGCGCGTTCAACGCCCTGGGCATGTCCCACAGCGATGTGGTGAGCAGCCCTACCACGCGTACCGTGCAAACCTCACGACTCATGTTCGGCGATGCCCAGATATTGCCCGACCGCTTGACCTTATGTGGCACGGCCCTCGCCCACGATCTGCCGGTACGCAAACGCCCTGGGCGCAACCTGTTGCTGGTCACCCACAGCGAATGCATCGGTGACCTGGAGCGGGTGCTGGGTTACCCCCACGCCGATGGCGCCGAATATGGCAGCTCACTGTTCGTTCAAATCAATGCGCATGGCAAGCTCAAGGTGCTGGGTGTACTGAATAGCCAGGACTGGCCTACCGTCCTTGGACACCTTTAGCGATCAGCTCACGATATCGCTGCGCTGCAGTTCTCCCTGCACCTCCAGGACAAAGGCCGGCTGGTTGGGTTTTCCCGAAATCTGCAACGTGCTCATGTTCGACTGTCGGTCATAGGCGACGATGGCTTCACCGCTCACCCCGGTAAAACGGCTGACAAACTGCAACGGTTTATCACCCAGCTGCGCCCTGATACCTGACACGTCAACCTTGTCCTCGCCGCTGACAAAGTCCTGGATCCGGTCCGGTGCCGTGGCGCTGGAGTCGTTGCCATCGCCACCGCGCAGTTCGTTATTCGCGGCGTTGCCCACCAGCCAATCGTTGCCTGTCCCACCCTTGGCATTCTCGATAGTGGCGCCATAAGCAATGGAAACGTTGCCTTTTAGGCCATCCACATCGGAAAACGTACCCTCTTCAAGACTGATTTTCTGGTCTTGGCTGTAGCCCGAGAAGTCAAGCGTGTCATTGCCGCCACCGTCCCAAATGGCGGCGACCATTTTGTCGTGCTTGGTATTGACGCTCAGGAAGTCACGACCGGTATTGGAATTGAAGCCATACGTGGTGTCGTCTTTGCGGGTCTGGTGATTGACGCCATATTTGGATTGGTAAGCGTAAATATCGTCGAGCTGGGGAGCCGATGCCCGAAAGCCCCCATGATTGGCATAGGTCGTGCATTCGCCCCGATAGCTCATGACGCTATGGCTTTGAGAGTCTTCATGGGAGTCGATCTTCGAACGATCGAGAATGCCGTTGTAGTTGCCGGGGTGCGTAAGCCCCATTGCGTGGCCCAGTTCATGGATGAGCGTATGGCGACCGGCATCACCAGGCTGGGCTTTGGGCACGGACATATCTTTATCATTGCTTACAAACCAGACATCGCCCCCCTGCCCTTTAGCATCCGGCAGTACCGTATGGGCTTGAAGGGTCACAGCGGAGCAAGAAATACGATTTATCTCTTAAGCCGGCAGGAAAGCACCACGGCCTTGCGCAATGCCCACGAGTGCCTCGTCATCCCGGCAACGGAATCACCCGCAACGGCCTGACCGACTTGTAGGAAAAGCTCGAGTAGATTTCCTTCACACACGGCAATGTCTGCAACACCTCACGGGCAAATTCGCCGAAGGACTCCAGGTCCCTGGCCACCACTTCCAGTAAAAAATCATAGCGGCCGGACACGTTATGGCAGGCGACGATTTCCGGGATGTCCAGCAACCGCTGTTCAAACGCCCGGGCGATTTCCTTGGAATGGGTATCCATCATGATGCTGACGAAGGCCGTAACCCCGTAGCCCAGGGCTTTGGGCGAGAGGATCGCCTGGTAGCCGCTGATCACGCCGCTGTCTTCCAGGTTCTTGACCCTTCGCCAGCAGGGCGAGGTGGTCAGGGACACGCGCTCGGCCAGTTCGGCGACGGTCAGGCGAGCGTTGCCTTGCAGGGCGTTGAGCAGGGCTTTGTCGGTACGGTCCAGGCTGCTGGGCATGTCTTGCCTCAAGTTGTTATTTTTATGGGATTTCATCCTTCGCCACAGGCTTTTCTCGGCAAAGTAGGCAACGTTCTGCCTCGGTTATGAGCATAGCATTGTAGGAAATAAGGAGTGTCCGACATGCACAATAAACACAACACATTCGGCTTTTCTACCCGTGCCATTCACTACGGCTACGATGCGCAAGACCACCACGGTGCCCTGGTGCCGCCGATCTATCTGTCGGCGACCTTTGCCTTCCCGACCGCCGAATACGGCGCAGGGTGTTTTGCCGGTGAAGAAAGCGGGCACTTCTACACGCGCATTTCCAACCCGACCCTGGCGCTGCTGGAATCACGCATGGCCACCCTGGAGGGCGGCGAGGCCGCAGTGGCGTTCAGTTCCGGCATGGGCGCGATTGCGGCGACCTTCTGGACCCTATTACGCCCCGGCGATGAGGTGATCGTCAGCCAGACCCTGTACGGCTGTACTTTCGCCCTGCTGCACCATGGCATTGGTGAATTCGGCATCAAGGTGCGCCATGTCGACCTGGCAGACCTCGACGCCCTGCGTGCCGCACTCTCCCCCGCGACCCGCATGATCTACTGCGAAACCCCGGCCAACCCCAACCTGCAATTGATCGACATTGCCGCCGTGGCCAAGATCGCTCACCAGCAAGCCAACGTGACCATGGTGGTTGATAACACCTACTGCACCCCGTACCTGCAACGCCCGCTGGAACTGGGCGCGGATGTGGTGGTGCATTCGGCCACCAAGTACCTCAGCGGGCATGGCGATATCACTGCCGGGATCGCCGTCAGCCGCCATGACCTGGCGCAGCGCATTCGCCTGCAGGGCTTGAAGGACCTGACCGGGGCCGTACTGTCGCCCCAGGACGCCTTTCTATTGATGCGCGGTCTCAAGACCCTGGCCCTGCGCATGGATCGCCATTGCAGCAATGCCCAGGCCGTGGCCGAGGCCTTGCAGGCCCACCCGGCAGTCGAGTCGGTGACCTACCCCGGCCTGCGCTCCTTCCCGCAATACGAGTTGGCAGCACGTCAGATGAAACTGTCGGGCGGCATGATTGCCTTTGAACTCAAGGGCGGCATCGCCACCGGCAAACGCTTCATGAACGCGCTCAAGCTGTTCAGCCGCGCAGTGAGCCTGGGCGACGCCGAATCCCTGGCCCAGCACCCGGCCAGCATGACCCACTCCACCTACACCCCGGAGGAACGTGCCCAGCACGGGATTGCCGAAGGACTGGTGCGCTTATCGGTGGGGCTGGAGGATATCGCAGACCTGCTGGCGGATATCGAGCAGGCGCTGGCGCATTGCGTCAAGCGCGCAACGGCGAGCAAACCGGCGACGCATTCCGCGTAGAAATGGGGGGGTTACTTCACCAGCCGGGTTTCCTTTGAAGGCCGGTAGCCAAAGTAGGCGCTGTAGCATTTGCTGAAGTGGCTGGGCGACACAAACCCGCAGGCCACCAGCACTTCGACCTGGGACAGTTCGGTGTGCTGCAGCAGGCGCCGGGCCTCGGTGATGCGCAGCTCCATGTAGTAGCGCTGCGGTGTGGTGCCCAACTGCTCGCGGAACAAGCGCTCCAGCTGGCGCCGCGAGCGCCCGGCATACACCGCCAGTTGCTCCAGGGCCAGGGGTTCTTCGAGGTTGGCATCCATCAGGCGCACCACCTCGCGCAGCGGCGCACTCACGCAGATATTTTCGGCGGGCTTGATCCGCCGGTAACGCGACTCCTCAAACGCCAGGATATCTTCAATGCCCTCCACCAGCGCCTTGTCGTGCAGGCTCTTGATCCAGTCCAGGGCCATATGGAACGCGCCCGAAGGGCTGGACGCGCTCAGTCGGTCGCGATCAATCACATAGGGCTCGCTGCTGACCTGGGTGGCCTTGGCGATTTCCGTCAGGGCCGGGCGATGTTCCGGGTGAATGGCGCAGCGATAGCCGTCCAACACCCCGGCCTTGCCCAGAAACCACGCGCCGTTCCATAGGCCGGCGAGGATCACACCCTGTTGCGCTGCAGCCTTGAGCAGTTCGATAAAGCTTTCACCGGCCTTGAGCTGGGTGCGATAGCCGCCGCAAATCACCAACAGATCAAGGTCGCCCAGGGCGTTGTGGTCGAGGCGCGCGTCCGGGCGAATCACCAGGCCCAGGTCGCTGATCACCTCCTGCTCGTCCAGGCCAAAAGTGCGTGAAGTGAACAACCCCGGGCGCAGCAGGTTGGCGGTGATCAGGGTGTCCAGCGCCTGGGTGAAGGCCGGCAGGGAAAAGTGTTCCAGCAACACAAACCCTGCACGCACCTGGCGTTGGGCCTGGCCCGGGGTTTCGTTCAGGTAGCGCAGGTTCTTGCCTTTCATCCCGCCGCTGAATTGCCGTCTTTCCATGAGTGTTCAACCTGTGTGCGGCGCGGTATGAGGCGCCATCGCCGGCAACAGCTTAGGGCTTGATGTTTTTCAACTGGTTGAGCAAGTCGAGCAGTTGCTGCAATTGCTCTTCGCCGAACTGTTCCTGGATCTTCTGGTAGTTGCTTTCCATCCCCGCGCTCATCTCGACGAAGCACTGTTGCCCCTGCTCGGTGAGGGTCACGAACACCCGGCGCTGGTCTTCGCTGGACTTGCGCCGACGCACGATGCCGTCGCGTTCCAGGCGCGCCAACACGCCGGTCATGCTCGGTTTGAGGATGCAGGCCAGGTGCGCCAACTGATGGCTCTCCAGTTCGCCCTGCTGGCGCAGGATCCGAATCACCCGCCACTGCTGCTCGGTCAATTGGTGTTCATTGAGCAACGGCCGGAAAAACGCCATGGCGGCTTCGCGGGCCTGCAGCAGGGTCAGCGTCAGGGAAGGTCTGGGAGTGGACATGGCTCACGCACAAAAGAGATCGAAGCGTCGAAGCTTAGGGTCGGCTCCACGGGCATGCAAGCCGGCCGCCACACAAACTCGTTAACCTCGACACGAATTATTTTAAAGCAGCGCAAATTGTCTACCCATAATAAATATAACATGTTAACAATATGCCACTCCCTTCAGCGATCCGAAGGGCGATACCTACAAAAACAACAAAAGGAATCTGTCATGCATTTGCGCCTCCTTCCCCTGGCGGCCAGCGCCGGCCTGTGCGCTACGTTCAGCCCTTTGAGCGCCTACGCCGAGTTTATCCAGGACAGCAAGGCCAGCCTCGACCTGCGCAACTTCTATATGAACCGCGACTTTCGCCAAACCAACGCGCCGCAGAACAAGGCCGATGAGTGGGCCCAGGGCTTTGTGCTGCGCCTGGAGTCGGGCTACACCGAAGGCCGGGTGGGCTTTGGCGTGGATGCCCTGGGTGAGCTGGGGGTCAAGCTCGACTCCAGCCGCGACCGCCGTGGCACCGGGCTGCTACCGTATGGCGCCAGCCAGCAGCCCGTCGACAATTACAGTGAACTGGGCCTGACGGCCAAGGTGCGGGTCTCGAAAACCGTGCTCAAGGCCGGCACCCTGCAGCCGCAACTGCCGGTGGCCGCCTACAACGACACCCGGCTCCTGCCTTCGACCTATACCGGCGAGTTGCTCACCTCCCAGGACATCGCCGGCCTGACCCTGAACCTCGGCCGCCTGGAAAAACAGAACCTGCGCGACTCTTCCAGCAACGACGCGATGAGCTACGCCGGCGTCGACAGCAGCCACCTGGACCTGGCCGGCGGCACCTATGCAATCACCCCACAGCTGGCGACGACTTACTACTACGCACAGATGCAGGATATCTACCGCCAGCACTTCATCGGCCTGGTGCATGACCTGCCGCTGAGCAACGGCATGAGCCTGCGCAGCGACCTGCGCTACTTCGATACCCGCGAACAGGGCAGCCATGAATTGCGCGGCGCTTCGCGGGTGGATGGCGGGCGCATCGACAACCGGTTCTTCAACGGCATGCTGAGCCTGTCGACAGGGGCGCACAAGTTCGGCCTGGGCTACCAGAACCTGTCAGGCCATGGCGATTTCGCCTACCCCGGCATGGACCCCTACTCGGTCAACCTGGTAACCATCAATGTGTTCACCAAGGCCGAGACCGATGCCTGGCAAGCGCGCTATGACTACAACTTCGCCGCCCTCGGCCTGCCGGGGCTGACCTTTATGACGCGCTATGTGGACGGCAGCCATGTGCAGACCGCCAGCGTGCGCAATGGCCGCGAATGGGAGCGCGATACCGACCTGACCTACACCGTGCAGAGCGGGCCGCTGAAAAACGTCAACGTCAGGCTGCGTAACGCGACCCTGCGGTCGAGCAACGGCCTGACCAGTGATATCGACGAAAACCGCATCATCGTCGGCTACAGCCTGGCGCTGTGGTGATCAACGCAGGCCCGATTGACGCAGGCGGTACTCCCCCGGCGTCATCTGTGCATAACGCTGGAAGAACCGGCTGAAATAGGCCGGGTCCTTGAACCCCAACTGGTAGCAGATTTCATTCGCGGAACTGCCGGTAAACAGCAGCAGGCGCCGGGCTTCCTGCATCAGCCGTTCCAGCACCAGGCGCTTGGACGGCAGGTCGGCAATACGCCGGCATACGTCGTTGAGCCGCGCCTCGGTCACGCCAATGTGCTCGGCGTACGCCGACAGCGGCCAATGCAGCAAATAGTGGTCTTCGATCAGTTCATTGAAGCGATGGAAGATGCGCAAGTCTTCGTGGCGCGCCGGGCGCGCTTCCAGGGAATTGGCGCACAGGCGCAGCAGGCTGATCATGATCAGGCGGGTCAGGCTTTCCAGGGCTGTCGCCCGCCCGGCGCCCGTGCTGTTGACCTCGTTGCACAGCTCGTCGAACAGCCACTCCAGCCGCTTGATCTCGGGCTCAAACGTGGGTGCCAGGCGTGCCAGCGCGACGCAGGCGGGCGGTATCTGCGGGCCGGGCGCAAGGCTCGGGTCGGCATCAATCAGCGCCCGCACCAGTTGCTGGCGCACGGTCAGGACATGGCCGTCGGCATCGGCTTCGGTGACAAAGGCATGGGCTACCGTGGGCGGCGTGAGAAAAAACATCGGTCCGGATTCCAGGTACTGCTGATCGTCGAGGTAGACCCGCACGGCGCCGCTCTTGACGTAATGCACCTGGAAAAACCGGTCATGCCGATGCACGGGCATATTGCGCCCGAAAAACCCCGCCAGGTTGCCGAGCCGGTCGTAATGCACGTCGGCATCGCTGTAGCGCTGGTCGTAGACCTGGCCGATGTTGATGTTGGGGATCGGTTTCACAGGCGCCTCTTTATTGTTTTTTGCACCCGATGATTTTGCCACGCTTGACGGTAGTTAACATATTAATTATAACGTTAACACATTAACGAACTGCCTCCAGAGCAGTCGCCATCGCCAGGAGAAATCCATGAGCCGTACCCTGCATGATGTTGCCAGCGGCACCCTGTTCGGCGTCGCGCTGAACTACCAGGGCTTGCTGAACCAGCGTCTCGCCGAATTCGAGCAGCCGCCGTACCAGAAGCCGCCGGTCAAGCCGGTGCTGTTTATCAAGACCCCCAACACCCGCAACAGCCATGACGGCATCGTGCTCCAGCCCCACGGCGAACGCCTGCAACCGGGCCCGGCCCTGGGCGTGGTGATTGGCAAAAGCGCCAGCCGCGTCAGCGTGGAAAATGCCCTGGAGCACGTGGCGGGCTACGTCATCGTCAATGAGTTCAGCCTGCCGGAAGACAGCTACTACCGCCCCGCCGTCAAAGCCAAGTGCCGCGACGGGTTCTGCGCCCTGGGCCCTGAGCTGGTGGCCCGCGAGCAGATCGCCAACCCCCATCAGTTGAGCCTCAAGCTGTTCGTCAACGGCGAGTTGCGCCAGCAGAACACCACGGCCAATTTTGTGCGCGACATCCCCCGTTTGATCGCCGAAATCAGCGAGTTCATGACCCTGCATGCGGGCGATGTGCTGATCACCGGCACGCCTGAAGGCCGGGTGGATGTGCAGCCCGGCGACACCGTCGAAGTCGAGATCAGCGGCCTGGGCCGCCTGGTCAACCACATCCAGGCCGAGGAGCACCCATGAAACACGCCCGTATCCGCTATGCAGGCCAGGTCCATCAGGTCCACGTCGAAGCCGATAACGCTGTGCGCCTGGCCGATGGCCGGCTGCTGGCCGAAGACCAGGTCGAGTGGCTGCCACCGGCCACCGGCAATATGTTCGCCCTGGGTCTGAACTACGCCGACCATGCCGCCGAGCTGGCCTTCGCCCCGCCGACCGAGCCGCTGGCCTTTATCAAGTCGCCAGGCACCTACACCGGGCACAACCAGATCACCTGGCGCCCGGACAACATCGCCTATATGCACTACGAGTGCGAGCTGGTGGCGGTGATCGGCAAGCCGGCGCGCAACGTCAAGCGCGAGGACGCCCTGGAGTACCTGGCCGGCTACACCGTGTGCAACGACTACGCGATCCGCGACTACCTGGAAAACTACTACCGCCCCAACCTGCGCGTGAAAAACCGCGACGCCACCACCCCGGTCGGCCCATGGATGGTCGACGTGGCCGATGTGCCGGACCCAGGCAACCTGACCCTGCGCACCTGGATCAACGGTGAGTTGCGCCAGGAAGGCAGCACCCGCGACATGATTTTCGATATCCCCTACCTGATCGAATACCTGTCCAGCTTCATGACCCTGCAACCCGGCGACATGATCGCCACCGGCACCCCCGAAGGCCTGGCCGATGTAGTGCCAGGGGATGAAGTGGTGGTGGAAGTGCAAGGCGTCGGCCGCCTGGTCAACCGAATTGTCAGCGAGGCGGACTTTTTCGCCGCCCGGAAAGAGGCTTGAACCCCATGATCAAACACTGGATCAACGGCCGCGAGGTCGAAAGCAAAGACACCTTCATCAACTACAACCCCGCCACCGGCGAGGCGATTGGTGAAGTGGCCAGCGGTGGCGCTGAAGAAGTCGCCCAGGCCGTGGCTGCGGCCAAGGAAGCCTTCCCGAAGTGGGCCAACACCCCGGCCAAGGAGCGCGCGCGCCTGATGCGCAAGCTCGGCGAACTGATCGAGCAGAACGTACCGCACCTGGCCGAACTGGAAACCCTGGACACCGGCCTGCCGATCCACCAGACCAAGAACGTGCTGATCCCTCGGGCGTCGCACAACTTTGATTTCTTCGCCGAAGTCTGCACGCGCATGGACGGCCACAGCTACCCGGTGGACGACCAGATGCTCAACTACACCCTGTACCAACCGGTGGGTGTGTGCGCGCTGGTGTCGCCATGGAACGTACCGTTCATGACCGCCACCTGGAAGACCGCCCCGTGCCTGGCCCTGGGCAACACGGCGGTACTGAAGATGTCCGAGCTGTCGCCGCTGACCGCCAACGAACTGGGACGCCTGGCGTTGGAAGCGGGGATCCCCAAGGGCGTGCTCAACGTGATCCAGGGCTACGGCGCCACCGCCGGTGATGCCCTGGTGCGTCACCCGGATGTGCGGGCGATTTCCTTTACCGGCGGCACCGCCACCGGCAAGAAGATCATGCAGACCGCCGGCCTGAAAAAGTACTCCATGGAGCTGGGTGGCAAGTCGCCGGTGCTGATTTTTGAAGACGCCGACCTCGAACGGGCCCTGGATGCCGCGCTGTTCACCATCTTCTCGCTCAACGGCGAGCGCTGCACCGCCGGCAGCCGGGTGTTTATCCAGGAGAGCGTGTACCCGCAGTTCGTCGCCGAGTTCGCCGCCCGCGCCAAACGCCTGATTGTCGGTGACCCGCAAGACCCGAACACCCAGGTGGGCTCGATGATCACGCAAGCCCACTATGACAAAGTCACCGGCTACATCAAGATTGGCCTCGAAGAAGGCGCCAACCTGGTTGCAGGCGGCCTGGAGCGGCCGGCCAACCTGCCGGCGCACCTGGCACGCGGGCAGTTTATCCAGCCCACCGTGTTCGCCGATGTCAACAACAACATGCGCATCGCCCAGGAAGAAATCTTCGGTCCGGTGGTGTGCCTGATTCCCTTCAAGGACGAAGCCGAGGCCCTGCAACTGGCCAACGAGACCGAGTATGGCCTGGCGTCCTATATCTGGACCCAGGACATCGGCAAGGCTCATCGCCTGGCCCGTGGCATCGAGGCCGGCATGGTGTTTATCAACAGCCAGAACGTGCGCGACCTGCGTCAGCCGTTCGGCGGGGTCAAGGGCTCGGGGACCGGTCGTGAAGGCGGCCAGTACAGCTTCGAAGTGTTCGCCGAGATCAAGAACGTGTGCATTTCCATGGGCAGCCACCACATCCCGCGCTGGGGCGTGTAACCCCGCCGGGGCTGGCTCCTACAGGGTCCGTAGCGTACCAACAAGAATAATGAAATCAGGAGAATGATCATGGGTGAAGTAGTCCTGGCGGCGAAAATCTGCCACGTGCCTTCCATGTACCTGTCGGAACTGCCGGGCAAGCACCACGGTTGCCGCGAGGCGGCGATTGCCGGGCACAAGGAGATCGGGCGCCGCGCCCGTGAACTGGGGGCCGACACCGCAGTGGTATTCGATGTGCACTGGCTGGTCAACAGCGGTTACCACGTCAACGGTGGCGAGCGCTTCCAGGGCACCTACACCAGCAATGAGCTGCCGCACTTCATCAAGAACATGGAGTACGCCTACCCCGGCTGCCCGGAACTGGGTGAACTGATTGCCGCCGAAGCCAACCTGGCCGGGGTGCGCACCATGAACCACAACATCCCGAGCCTGGAGCTGGAATACGGCACCCTGGTGCCCATGCGCTACATGCACATGGACGTGCCCCAAGAGCAGAAATTCAAGGTGATCTCCATCGCCGCCTGGTGCGCCTGGCATCGCCTGGCAGACAGCTTCGCCTTCGGTGCCGCCGTGCGCCGCGCCATCGAGAAGAGTGATCGCAAGGTGCTGGTGCTGGCTTCCGGGTCACTGTCGCACCGCTTCTCCGACGACCGCGAAGCCGAAGCCAATATCCACAACTGGACCCGCGAGTTCGACAAGCAAGTGGATATGCACGTGGTGCAGATGTGGCGCGAAGGCCGCTTCAAGGAGTTCTGCGCGATGCTCCCGGACTATGCCGAACACTGCTTTGGCGAGGGCAAGATGCACGACACCGCGATGCTCCTGGGCTTGCTCGGCGGGCCTGAGTACAACCGCCCGGCCGAGATCATCACCGAGCCATTCGGCAGCTCCGGCACCGGCCAGATCAACGCCATTTTCCCGCTCTGAATACAACACCCGCAGATGTGGGCGCAGCCTCGCCCGGCGACACAGCGCCCACATTAAATCGCCTACAGAAGGAGGCTTTGCATGCCGCATTTCATCGCCGAATACACCGACAACCTCGAACCCCAGGCCGACCTGGCAGGGCTGTTTGAAAAGGTCCACCAGGTGCTGGGAGACAGTGGCGTGTTCCCCCTCGGCGGCATCCGCAGCCGCGCGGTGCGCCTGGACACCTGGCGCATGGCCGATGGCAAACACGACTACGCCTTCGTCCATATGACCCTCAAGGTCGGCCACGGTCGCGACCTGCCTACCCGTCAGGCGGTGGCTGAAACCCTGTTCATGGTGATCACCGAGCACTTCGCCGCCCTGCAGGCACAACGGCTGCTGGCGCTGTCCTTCGAGATGGTCGAGCTGCACCCGCAGTTGAATTTCAAACAGAACAACGTCCACGCGTTTTTAAGCAACCAGGCGGGTTGACCCCCCGCCTCCCCCAACGGCCTCTCAGACAAAAAGTACAACATCATGAGCACAGCCAATACCGCCCACAGCGTCACCCTTGCCGAGCATGATCGCACCCACAGCACTGTCACCTGGCGCCTGATGCCGTTGTTGCTGATCTGTTACCTGTTTGCCCACTTGGACCGGATCAACATCGGGTTCGCCAAGATGCAGATGAGCAACGATCTGCATTTCAGCGACACGGTGTATGGCTTCGGGGCCGGTCTGTTTTTTATCGCCTACGCGCTGTTCGGCGTGCCCAGCAACATGGCCCTGGACCGCGTTGGGCCACGGCGCTGGATCGCCTGCCTGATGGTGGTGTGGGGCATCCTGTCCACCAGCATGCTGTGGATCGAAAGCTCCACCGGCTTCTACGTCCTGCGTTTTTTGCTGGGCGTGGCCGAAGCGGGTTTCTTCCCCGGGATCCTCGTGTTTCTCAACCGCTGGTACCCGGCGCGCCGACGTGCGCAGATCACCGCCCTGTTCGCCATCGCCGTGCCCATGGCCGGGGTGATTGGCGGGCCGCTCTCGGGGGCGATCCTGGAGAACTTCCACGACTTCGGCGGGATGCGCGGCTGGCAGTGGATGTTCCTGATCGAAGGCGCACCCGTGGTGCTGCTGGGCCTGGTGGTGCTCAAGTACCTGCCGGACAGTTTTGAAACAGTGAAATGGCTGGAGCCTGCGCAGAAACAACAATTGCGCGAACAGTTGAGCACCGAGGAAAAGCGCAAATCCATCACCTCCTTTGGCGGCATCCTGCGCGACCCGCAAGTGTGGCTGCTGGTAGCGATCTATTTTGCGGTGATGCTGGCGGTCAACACCCTGGCGTTCTGGATGCCCACCCTGATCCATGGCGCCGGCATCGGCCGCGACAGCCAGGTCGGCCTGCTGAGCGCCGTGCCGTACCTGGCCGGCTGCTTCTTCATGATCGGCTGCGGACGCTCCTCGGACCGCAACCGCGAACGCCGCTGGCACTTGTGTGTGCCATTGCTGATGGCGGCGGCGGGGATCGCGGTGGCCGGCCTGGCACCGGGCAACTCGCTGGTGGTGATGGGCGGCCTGATCGTCGCCGGCATGGGCGCCAGCGCCGCGCTGCCGATGTTCTGGCAACTGCCGCCGGCCTTCTTGTCCAACTGCACCCAGGCGGCCGGGATCGCCATGATCAGCTCGTTTGGCAGCATTGCCTCGTTCCTTGCGCCGTACCTGATCGGCTGGATGCGCGACACCACCCAGAGCGCCAGCCTCGCCCTGTACGTGCTGGCGCTGTTTATCGCCCTTGGCGGCCTGCTGGTGCTGCGCACCAACGCTGCCATCGTCAACCCTCAGTAAGAGACCCTTGTCATGCTTGATCCACAGCTCATCCTGCAAGCCGCCTCCCAGCTGGACCATGCCGAACGCAGCCGCGAACAGGTACGCCAGTTTTCCCTTGAGCATCCGGCGATCACGATCGAGGACGCCTACGCCATCCAGCGCGCCTGGGTCGCCCAGAAGATCAAGGGCGGGCGCAAGCTGGTCGGGCACAAGATCGGCCTGACCTCGCGGGCGATGCAGGTGTCGTCGAACATCACCGAACCGGACTACGGTGCGCTGCTCGATGACATGCTGTTTGAGGAAGGCACCGACATTCCGTTCGAGCGCTTTATCGTGCCGCGGGTCGAGGTCGAACTGGCCTTCATCCTCGGCAAACCGCTCAAGGGCCCCAGCTGCACGATTTTCGATGTGCTTGACGCCACCGAGTGGGTGATCCCGGCCCTGGAAATCATCGACGCGCGTATCCAGCAGATCGACCCGCACACCAAGGCCACGCGCAAAGTGTTCGACACCATCTCCGACAACGCCGCAAATGCCGGCGTTGTCATGGGCGGCCGCGCGGTGCGGCCAACCGAAATCGACCTGCGCAAAGTGCCGGCGGTGCTGTACCGCAACGGCGTGATCGAAGAGTCCGGGGTCTCGGCCGCCGTGCTCAACCACCCGGCCAAGGGTGTGGCCTGGCTGGCAAACAAGCTGGCGCCCTACGACGTCACCTTGCTGCCGGGGCAAATCATCCTCGGCGGCTCGTTTACCCGGCCGGTGGCGGCGAGCCCGGGCGATACCTTCCATGTCGACTACGACATGCTCGGTTCGATTTCCTGCCGCTTCGTCTGACCCCTGGAGGACTGATTCATGGACATGCCTGTCAACCGTTTCAAACAGCGGCTCGCCAGCGGTGAAGCGCAGATCGGCCTGTGGCTGGGCCTGGCGGACGCGTACTGCGCGGAACTGGCGGCCAATGCCGGTTTCGACTGGCTGCTGATCGACGGCGAACACGCCCCCAACGACGTGCGCGGCATGCTCGGCCAATTGCAGGCCGTGGCGCCCTACCCCAGCGCGGCGGTGATTCGCCCGGTGATCGGCGATACCGCGCTGATCAAGCAGGTGTTGGATATCGGCGCGCAGACCCTGCTGGTGCCGATGGTCGAAAGCGCCGCCCAGGCCCGGGAGCTGGTGCGCGCCATGCGCTATCCGCCCCAGGGCATACGCGGTGTGGGCAGTGCGCTGGCGCGGGCTTCGCGCTGGAACAGCATCGACGGCTACCTGGACCAGGCCGATGCACAGATGTGCCTGCTGGTGCAGATCGAAAGCCTGCAAGGCCTGGCCAACCTCGACGCGATTGCCGCCGTCGAGGGGGTGGACGGCGTGTTTATCGGCCCGGCGGACTTGAGTGCCTCCATGGGCCACCGAGGCAATCCGGGGCACCCAGACGTGCAAGCGGCAATCGAAGATGCCATTGCGCGGATCCGCCAGGCGGGCAAGGCGGCGGGGATTCTCAGTGCCGATGAGAAACTGGCCCGGCGTTACATCGAACTGGGCGCGGGGTTTGTCGCGGTGGGGGTGGATACCACGGTGCTGATGCGTGGGTTGCAGGGGTTGGTGGGCAAGTTCAAAGACAAACCCGCGCCAGCGAGCACTGGCGGCGTCTACTAATCACCTTCAAACGCCGCAGGACCCGATGTGGGAGCGGGCTTGCTCGCGAAAGCGGTGTGTCAGTCAATATATTCGGTGACTGAACCACTGCTTTCGCGAGCAAGCCCGCTCCCACATTTTGGATGCGTGGTGTTTGAGAGATCGTGTTTCAGCGCTTGATGTTTTTCAGCTCATCCAACAGCCCCAGCAACGTCTGCAACTTCTCCTCCCCCAGTTGCTCCTGCAAGCGCTGGTAGTTGGCCTCCATGCACTGGCTCATGGAGGCAAAACTCGCCCGCCCCTTGTCCGCCAGGGTCACCAATACCCGCCGCTGATCCTGCTCGGCCTTGCGCCGATGGATCATCCCCGCCGCTTCCATGCGCACCAGCACGCCAGTCATGCTCGGTTTGAGGATGCAGGCCAGTTCCGCCAGTTGGTAAATCTCCAGTTCATCGTGTTGATTGAGGATGCGGATCACCCGCCATTGCTGCTCGGTGAGGCCGTGCTCGTTCAGCGAGGGGCGGAAAAAACTCATGGCCGCTTCGCGGGCCTGTAGCAAAGTGAGGGTCAGGGACTGCCGGGGTTTGAGCATAGAGTCAGGGTCACGTGATATTTAGTTAATGTTTTAACGAAACTCTAACATCCCCACCCCGCGCAAGCGCTATAACTTAATGGTCGCGCACGTCCATGGCGCGCTGAATCAAAAGCCCCGGCACGCAGGATCAAGACATTGCTGCCGCCAAAGCCCCTAATGAAGACATCTGCTTTAGAGCCTTCCTTCACTTTTCAGGCTGCGCCATGATCACTATTGAAACCCCCACGTATTACACCGCGACCAAGAAGTACAACCTGAGCTTTCCCACCCTGGAGCAGGACATCGAGGCCGACGTCGTCGTGATCGGCGGCGGCTTTTCCGGGATCAACACGGCGCTGGAACTGGCAGAAAAGGGCATCACCAATATTGTCGTGCTGGAGGCGCGCTACCTGGGCTTTGGCGGCACCGGGCGCAATGGCGGGCAGATCATGGCCGGCATCGGCCACGACCTGGAGAAAATCAAGCAAGACGTCGGCGAAGACGGCCTGCGCCAAGTGTTCGAGATCAGTGACCTGGGCGCCGACATCATCAAAGACCGGATCGCCAAGTACAACATCGACGCCGATTTCTGCCATGGCTACGGCTATATGGGCTTCAACGCCCGTCAGGAAAAGACCCTGCGGGCCTGGGAAAAAGACTTCAAGTCGATCAACAGCAAGCATGAAATCCGCTTTCTCGGCGGCTCCGATGTCCAGCAGATCATCGGCTCCGACGCCTACAGCAGCGCCCTGTTGCATATGGGCGGCGGGCATGTGCATTCGCTGAACCTGCTGCTGGGCGAAGCCACCGCCCTGGCCGGCCTTGGCGTGCGGATCTTCGAGAACAGCCCGGCCCTGGAAGTCAGCTATGGCGAGCGCATCACCGTGCGCACCGGGCGCGGCTCGGTCAAGGCCAGCAAGCTGTTGTGGGCCTGTGACAGTTTTCTCAACAAACTGGAGCCGGAGCTGCATCGCTCGACCATCAACACCTACGCGTTCCAGATGATGACCGAGCCGTTGAGCGAAGAACTGATCCAGCGGATAAGCCCGATTCGCGGGGCCTACAGCGACATCCGCCCGGTGATCGACTACTACCGCGTGACCAACGAAAACCGCCTGCTGTTCGGCGCCGCCACGCCGCTGGTAGAGCACATTCCCGGCGATTTGAAAGCCTGGAACCGCAAGTTGATGCTGAAGATCTTCCCCTACCTCAAGGACGTGAAAATCGACCTGGCCTGGGGCGGCCCGATGGCCTGCAGCCCCAACCTGTTCCCCCAGATCGGCACCCTGCCGGGGCGCAGCAATGCGTTCTTCGTCCAGGGTTACTCGGGCTTTGGCGTCACCCCCAGCCACATCATCTGCAAGGTCCTGGCCGAAGGCATGAGCGAAGGCTCGGCGCGCTATGACCTGGTCAGCTCAATCCACCGCCCGACGATTATCGGCAAGGACGCAATCCGCCCCTTGCTGCTGACCGCCGGCAAATCCTGGCACCAACTGTCCGGTTACTGGAATGGTCGCCGCTAACTCCATTTTTATCCCTCAGGAGCAACTGTATGGCCCTCGTTACCCTCAAGAAAGATATCCAGCTGTCTGAACTCGACGCCTGGGGCACCGTTGCCGATCTCGGCTCCGAGATCCTCGCCGGCGAGCTCAAGGCTTTCGGCAAAATGACTTTTGGTGCGCCCACCGACAAAGTCAGCAGCGCCTATTTCGGCACCACCCAGGGCAAATTCCGCATGGTCTACCCGTTTCATGAACAAGCCACAGTGGTCACCGGCGAGGTGCGCCTGACCGACGAAAACACCGGCCAAACCACCCGCTACCAGGCCGGTGACAGCTGGTTCGTGACCCAGGGCACACCCGTGCTGTGGGAAGTGGTCAGCGAGAGCTTCGTCAAGCACTACTTCGCGGTCGCATAACTGCGTTGCTTGGTGTGGGAGCGGGCTTGCCCGCGATGGCGGTGGATCAGTTAAGTACTTCTAATCTGACACTCAGCAATCGCGGGCAAGCCCGCTCCCACACAAGCCCGCTCCCACACCAAGCCCACTCCCACATTGGGGGTGGGCTGATTGATAAGTCGCGGTCAGGCCATTCCTACCACCTGCTGCAACCGGCTACTGCGAAACGCCTTGGGCGACTGCTCAAACTGCTTCTTGAACGAACGGCTGAAATGCGCAGAATCGGTGAAGCCCCATTTGTAGGCAATCGAGGTGATCGACTCGCTGCGCAGGAACGGGTTGATCAAGTCATCGGCGCTGCGCTTGAGCCGCGCGCGCTGGATGTAGCGGCAGACGCTGTCGTCCTGTTCTTCGAACAGCCGGTACAAATGGCGCACCGAGATGTTCAAGCGGCTGGCCAGGCCCACCGGGCTCAAGCCAGGCTGGCTCAGAGACTCATCAATGATTTTCTGCACGTAGCTGCGCAGGTTGTTGCCCTGCAACGCGCCCACGTCCTCGCGCGGGTCATCGTCCTGCTCCAGGGCCGAGCCCAGCAGTGACACAAAGGCACACTGCAGCGCCTCAACCTCGTCCTCGGCACCCTCGCTGCCCTTGCACAACTGGTCCATCAACACATGCAACATGCGCCCGCAGGCTTTGCTGGAGGAGATCTTGCCAAAGGTCTTTGATTGGCTGCCCATCTGCTTGCACACCTGGGTGCGCGGCAACGACAGCGAGATATGCTCGATCAAGCCGAATGGGGTGATTTCAATAGAGCCCACCGAGTCCATCAGCAGCAGTTCGCCAGGAGCCAGTTGCACCCGCTGGCCGTTCTGCACGATCTGCGAATAGCCGCTGCGCTGGCTGACCAAAAAGCAATCCTGATCGTTATCGCGGTCGGGGTTGGTCGCCTGGCGCTTGATCAACCCGGCATTGGTACGCAGGCTGGCCAACGACAGGCCGCCGCTGGCGAGCATGGAGAACTCGCCGATAAACAGCGAGCGGTTGAAGGCCAGTTCGGTGTCGAAGTGGCCGCACATGGCACGCAAGTCGCGGTTCCAGGTGTCGAGCCCCTGTTGTGCACTCTGTTGGATACCCATGGGTGTCTCCACAATGGCTTATTGTTTTTGTCGGGCAATAGTTAACATGTTATCTATATGCGCGCAACAAGTACCTGTCCACCATTGTGTTAGCACTAATGATGCCAATCAGAGCGTGCGCAATACGCGCTGCAAGCCGAGCAGCGCAGCCAGCAGTACATCCCGCTGTTCACGGCTCAGGGCAATGTAGCGTCGGAAGGCCGGCATGCGGTTGACCACCTCGCTGCCGCCCATGTGCTCCAGGCGTACGTGCCATTGCTGGGCATGCAGCTCGATGTGCAGGCGCTTGAAATCCAGGGGCATCAATGCCTCGTGCAGGGCGCTGTCCTGTTGCAAGCGCGCCTGCAATTGCCCCAGCAATGCCCCCTCGCCCGCGCGCTGCCGGCAGCAGATTCCAGTTCGTCGAATGGCCCCGCCATGGTGCAATTCAAAGCGTGCCGCGCCCTCTGCCGAGGCGGGTAGGCGCAGGCTGAATTCGGTCATGACCAGGTGCATCAACAACTGCGATTCGGTGCGCTCGCGGATCTCCAGGTGCAGGCTGTCGTCGTCCAGGAGGGCGTGCGCCAAAGTCGGCGATACCTGCTCGAAACGCGCCAGCCCGAGGTTGCGCTGCAACTGCCCCAGGGTGCGCCCAGGCTGATAGCCGGCGGGCGCCCGTTGCGCACTGAACAGTTCAGACAGCTTTTGCCGCAGTGCTGACATAGCCGTGATGAGCGTGACCCGGTTCATTGGCAAACTCCTTGGCCAGCACGTCTTCCACCGACGCCGGCGTGAATGGATTGACCTTCTGCACCACCAGGGTCCAGAACAGCGCATACACCGCAGTGCCGCCCAGCATCACGCCGAACGGGACATAGATATCCGCCGGGTTCATCCCTGGCGGCGTGATAAACCACATGCCCAACAGAATGCCGGCGCTGGACAGCAACTGCGGCAGCGGGAACCACGGCGAGCGATAAGCCCGTGGCAAATCGGGGCGACGAATGCGCAGGATCACCACCGACACCGTGACCAACAGGTAGGCGAAACTCCACGCACACACCGCCGCCAGCACCAGGTGCATGATGTTGTCGGTGTTGCCGCCCAGGTACAGCGCATGCAGGCACGGAATCAGCATCGCCACCAGGATGCACAGCACCGGAGTCTTGAAGCGTGGGTGCAGGTAGGTGAAGACCTTGGGCAACGCGCCATCCACCGCCATGCCATACAGAATGCGTGGCACACCGGCCATCAGGGTGTTGATGGTGGCGGCGCCGGCAAACAGAAAGCCAATGCCCAGCCACAGCGGCCCGATCTGCCCCATCACCTGTTCGGCAAAGCGTGGAATGGCCATGGGTGTGTCCAGCAGATGCACGCCGCTGGTCGCGTCCAGCACCACGTTTTCCACCTGGCGCTTCATCGCTGCGCCATAGATGAACATGCACGTTGCCACGCCCATCAGGCCGAGCATCATTGCCCGGGGCATGACCTTGGCCGACTGGCGCAAGTCCGGCGCCAGCGGGGTGACGAATTCACAGCCGACAAACATAAACATCGCCATGCCCACCAACGACAGCACTGTCACCAGGTCGGTGCCCACCAGGGACTCACCAAACCAGCCGTCCAGCTGCACTGCCGGCGCGGCGATCAGGCCCAGCACGCCAAACACCATCAAGGTGGTCCACATTCCGAAGGTGAGGATGATCTCGGCGCGGCCAAAGGCACTGACGCCAAACACATTGAGCACGCCGAACACCAGCACAAAACCGACACCCAGCAGCCACGAGCCACCGGCGGATTCGGCCAGGGTGTTGAGGTGTTCGAAGTTCACCAGCGCCATGACCCCGGCGAGGATGGTCTCGGCGGTGCCGGCAAACACATGCACGATCAAATACGCCGACAAGGTGCCGGTGATCGCAAAGAAACGGCCCATGCCGCAATTGATGTAGTCGTACACCGAGCCGGTGGTGGGCAGTATCGAGGCGGCCTCGGCGAAGGTCGTGGCCTGGGCCAGCATCATCACCACGGCCAGCAGCATGGCCAGCGCAAACGCGCTGCCGCCGATGCCAAAGCCCATGGTCGCGGTGAGAATCACCGGGCTGGCCATGATCAGGCCAATGGTGCTGGCCAACGCGGTGGGGAAACCCACCGTGCCCCGGTTCAGGTGCGCAGTAAGTCTGTCATTGCTCGACATGGTGCAGATCCTCGAAAGGGATTTTTTAGAAGTGTTTGCACTGTGCGCCCCGCCCAACCTGATCGTCTTGCCCCTGGCTGCCGCCGGTTTTGTTGCTCCCTGCCAGGGTTTGCAGCCTGGCGGCCAGGATCAATTACCTGGCACGCAGGTGAAAGACTTGCGCCGCCGACGCTCGCCCTAATGCGCCCTCAACTTAACCCTTGGGGGACTATAACAATGGAGCACACACGCAAAACCCGCCACCTGCGCCCGGCTGTCGGCCTGGGTCTGGCGCTGTTGATTGGCCAACCTTCAGCCCAGGCAATCGAACTGTATGCCGACGACGACACCACCGTCACCGGCAACTTCCTGGCCGTGTACGGCATGTTCAACAGTCGCAAGAACTACGAGGGCAGCCAGGGCGGTTCGACCTGGCGTGAAGGCTTTATCAAGTACGGCTTGAGCGTCGAGCAGACCCTGGGCAGCAACGCCAGTGTGTATGGCACCGCCAACCTGGTGAGTTCCGGCACCTGGGGCGATGGCGATGCCTCCCGCGTGACTGACGGCAGCGAGCGCACCACCAAGTTCGACGAAGCCTTTGCCGGCTGGCGCTCGGGGGACCTGTTGCCGGCCCTGGGCAAGGATGGCCTGGACCTGTCGTACGGGCGCCAGATCATCACCGTGGGCGACGGCTTTATCATCAACGACGATGGCCCGAACCTGGGCAATGGCGTGGCCGACGGTGAGTTCGACCGCGGCGGCGCCTATTACATCGCGGCGCGGCATGCGTTCGACAAGGCGGCAGTGATGCGCCTGGGCGGCAAGGACGGCCTGCATGGCAGCCTGATGTGGATCGAGTCCGACAACCGCGCCCAGGCCCTGACCGAAATGGCCATCGGCACCCTGGAATACAGCGCAGCGCCAGGCACCCTGGGCTTGACCTACCTGCATGGCATCGACGTGGACGAGCGGTTTGCCAACGACCTACAACGTCAACGCAAGGGCATGAACCTCTACAGCCTGCGCGGCACCGGGAATGCCGGGATCGACAACGCGCACTTCTCGTTTGAATACGCCTGGCAGGACAAAGACCCCGGCCCGGAAAAAGCCTGGTACGCCGAGGCCGGCTACACCTTCGCCGACCTGCCCTGGTCGCCGGACCTGACCTACCGCTATGCGCGCTACTCGAAAAACTGGGATGCGCTATTCGCTGGCTTCAATCGAGGGTTGGGTACCTGGGTCCAGGGCGAAGTGGCGGGCAACTACTCCGGGCCCTACAACAGCAACACCTCGGTGCAGCACGTGGCACTCAAGGTCAAGCCGCTGGACAACCTGACCCTCGGCGCACTGTTCTTCGACTACCAGACTGTCAGCAAGCGCAACATGCTCGACCTGGATGGCCGCGAGCTGGACCTGTATGTCGAATGGGCGGTGAACGAACACCTGATCATCACGCCGTTGATTGGCCTGTACCAACCGGACAAGGACCAGGAGACGGGCGGCAACCAGGTCGGTGGCAACGGCACCAACGTGTATAGCCAGTTGGTGGTGGCGGTGCCGTTCTAAGCCGTGGGTTGCGCCTGAGCCACCGCACTTCCCCTGTAGGAACGGGCTTGCCCGCGATAGCGGTAGTTCATCCGCCGAATGTATCGACTGACACTCAGCCATCGCGGGCAAGCCCGCTCCCACAGGGGCATGGCAGCCACAGACATACGCCCCGGCAGGCACAGTCAAGCTGTCGCCTGCAGCGTTGGTTAGCCTCGGGGTTTCCCTTTTGATCAGGAACCTCCCCATGAGCGATATCGCGCTGCTGCCCACCGTCGAAGCCTTCTTGCGTCGAGACCACGGCCTGTTTATCGACGGCGGCTATGTCCCCAGCCAGTCCAGCCAGACCCTGGCAGTGATCAACCCCGCCACCGGCCAGGTCATCGCCACGGTCGCCGACGCGCAAGCCAGTGATATCGAGCTGGCCGTGGCCTCCGCCAGGCACGGCTTTAAACAATGGTCCCAGACCGCCCCGGCGGTGCGCGGTAACGTGCTGCTCAAACTCGCCGACCTGCTGGAACGCCACCGTGAGGAGCTGGCACAGATCGAGACCTGTCAGTCGGGCAAGATCATCCAGATTTCCCGGGCGTTCGAGGTGGACCAGGCCGCGCATTTCCTGCGTTATTACGCAGGCTGGGCGACCAAGATCAGCGGCCAGACCCTCACCCCGTCACTGCCTTCGTTTGCCGGCGAGCGCTACACCGCCTTCACCCTGCGCGAACCGGTGGGCGTGGTGGTAGGCATCGTGCCGTGGAATTTCTCGACCATGATCGCCATCTGGAAACTCGCCTCGGCCCTGGTGACCGGGTGCAGCATCATCATCAAGCCCAGCGAGTTCACGCCGCTGACCCTGCTGCGCATTGCCGAACTGGCGGTGGAAGCCGGCCTGCCCGCTGGCGTGCTGAATGTGCTGACCGGCGGCGGCCAGGTGGGTAAGGGGCTGATCGAACACCCCGGCACCGACAAGGTGTCATTCACCGGTTCGGTGCCCACCGGCCTTGCGGTGGGCAGCGCGGCCATGGGTGCCGGCCTGACCCGCGCGACCCTGGAACTGGGTGGCAAAAACGCCGCGGCGTTCCTGCCCGATGTGAAGCTGGAAACCGCCGTCAACGGCATTATCGAAGCCGGGTTCCTGCACTCCGGGCAAATCTGCGCGGCGGCCGAGCGGTTCTTCGTCCACCGCTCGCAGATCAACCCGGTCATGCAAGCCCTGGCCCAGCGTTTGAGCCGACTGAATATCGGCTCGCCACTGGATGAGCGCACCGAGTTCGGCCCGGTCACCCACCGTCAGCACCAGCTGAAGCTGGAAGGTTTTTTTGCCACCGCCCGCGCCGAAAACAACACGATCATCCATGGCGGCCAGCCAATGGATTGGCAGGGTTGCTATGTCGAGCCCACGATCATTCTCGCCAACAGCATCAACGACACGCTGCTCACCGAAGAGACCTTCGGCCCCATCGCCACGTTCCTGCCCTACGACGACGAGGATGAGTTGCTGGCGTTGATAAACCACACCGCTGGCGGCCTCAGCGCCAGCCTGTGGACCAACGACCTGGGCAAGGCGCTGCGCATGGTCCCGGCGATCAACGCCGGCACGGTATGGGTGAATATGCACACCCTGCTCGACCCGGCCGTGCCGTTCGGTGGCAACAAATCCTCGGGGATTGGCCGGGAGTTTGGCAGCGCGTTTATCGAGGACTACACCGAACTCAAGTCGGTGATGATGCGCTATTGATCACCCCGGGATCAGCGCCTCCGCCTCGATCTCGATCAACCACTCGGGCAGCGACAGGCCGCTGACGATGATCCATGACGACGGCGGCGGATTGTCGGGGAAACGCTCGCGCAGCGCGGCAGCGATAGGCTCCTGCTGATCGCGGGCGGACTCGACGATATACAGGCGCAGCATGATCACATGGGACAGATCGCCCTCGGCCGCGGCCAGGACCTTTTCAATATTGTCTAGGGCGGTGGCGGTCTGCTCGGCGATGCCGGGGCCGACGGTGCGCTCGTCAGCATCCACCCCCACCTGGCCGGACAAGAGAATGCGCCGGCCCTCGCGCACTTCCATGGCCTGGCTGAAACCGTATTGCAGGGAGTTGAAGACTGTCGGGGGATTGATGGTTTTTCGTTGCATGACGACTCCTTGTTGTCTGTAGGAAATAAGGCTACCTCAAGTGTTTTTTCGGCTCTTGGAGAAGTTGCCGATTTCAACATCCAGAAACAGAACACCTTGCAATCCACCCTCCCCCTACCTATATTCGCGCCAGGCGCCATCTACGCCACCTTCCGCGGAAAGGGCCGCGCCCAGGACATGACTGCATACCTCATCACTACGACTCCCAACCTTAAAGCGGACAAGGTTTGTGCAAGGAGATCGTATGTCGCAACGCCCCGCCTCATCGGCCACTGACGGCCGTATCAACCTTGAGCAGCAGCGCAAGCGCGCCAAGGAACTGTTGCAGCGCCTGAAACACGGCACCGCGCCCACTGAACTGGCGCTGCTTGCCAACCCGCACCCGACGCTTTCCGATGCCCAATGGCTGATTGCCCGGCAACTGGGTTTCAGCAGTTGGCCCAAGCTCAAGGCCCATGTGGAAGCAGTGGATTTTGCCGCCAACCACCCCGGTTTCGAAGCCAGCGATGAAGCGCGCACCACCCATTGGCGCTGCGGCAATGATATTGCCCACAGCCTTGGCGTGGCGGGGTTCAAGGGGCGGTTTCGGATGCTCAGCGACCCGCTGTGCATGGGCCCGGTCCAGACCTTGCCTGGCGAGGCCTACCGGGCGATGCGGGCGCGCTTCATCGGCCAGGCGTTTACCCTGGATGTGGCAGATGCCGCACGCCGCCTGGACGATGAGTACAGCCATCTTGAAGAGCTGGGCAGCGCCGACCACAGCGTGTTGTGGTGCGAAGCGGATGCCTATGACCAACTGTTCCTGATCCGTGCCCTGGCAGGTCTTCAGCACACGCCGGCCAGGCTGGAGTTGATCGCGGTCGACCGCATTCCCGGCGTGCAGCGCTTTATCGGCATCGGGCAATTGGCCCCGCAGGTGTTGGCCTGGCTGTGGCCCCAGCGCCGGCCAGTTGACGAGCCCATGCGCCAATTGGCGCGGCAGGCGTGGGCGGCCTATTGCGACAGCTCGCCCGTGGCCCTGGCACAGTTGGCCCGCAACCCCCTCCCCGCCTTGCCCTTGCTGGCCCCGGCACTGCGCCGACAGTTGCAGGAGTTGCCCGGCGCTCGCGATGGCTTGTCGCTGACCGAGCGCCTGGCCCTGCAGTATCTGGTAGAAGTCGGCCCCACGCCGTTTGCCCGGGTGTTCGCCGAGCTGATGGCCAAGCGTGAACCCCTGCCCTACCTCGGCGACATGATGTTCCATGCCCTGATGCGGCCGCTGATCGACGGGGCCTCTCCTTTGCTGACTGAGTCCGACAGCCACCTACCCTGGCCTGGCCGCACACTGGCGCTGACGCCCCTGGGCCACCAGGTGTTGAGTGGCAGCGAGTACTGGCCCGATCATGCAAGCCACGAGCGCTGGGTCGGTGGCGTGCAGATCGTAGCGGGGCAGCCGCACTGGACGATCGACGACAAGGGCGTGCCAGCCTGGCGGACCTAACGCCCCTGGCTGAGCATCTGCAGGTTCATCGCCACGAGCTTGCGCCGCTTGGACAAGGGCTTGCCGGCGTGTTTATGCAAGGTGCACAGCTCGAGGTCATCCTCGATGACCAGGATGCGTGCGGAAGGAGATGGCATAGGCGGCAGATGATAACCGTTCACAATTAGGCCAGTTTCTCACCCGGGGAAACATTGCGCAACGAACGTGGCGTATTGGGCTGTGTGAACGCGGATTATCAATATTTTGAAGAAACTGATTGCATCGAACCTGGGCTTTTTCAGTTAAACGCCAGCAATCAAGCTATCTCCTCGTTAGGTCACGTCACCAGATGCAGGAGAATCATCATGTCGAAAGCCACCGTCAGCCAGTTCATGCACACCCTCCATCAACGCCTCACCGAGTTGTGGGATACCTGTGCCCGCGCTGGGGGAGCACGCTCATGACCCGTTTGCTGCTGGGCGCCGCCATGCTGGCACTGCTTGCCGGGTGCGCCACCGTCAAACAGCCCGAGTTGGACGTCGCGGTCCAAAGCTCCGGGCAGATCTGGAACGCCGTAGCGCACTACAGCGGCCGCACGTTTCTCTCGGGGCCACGCTGGACCGGGACCCAGGGGCCACAACTGACGGCAATCGACCAAAATGGCCAGCGCGCTGCCTATCCAAGCGGTGCCTGGAACAGTTGGGCACCAGGGCGGGATGCTGCCAACGTCTTCGTGAACATCAATGCCCTGCGCCTGGAGGGCGACAAACTGTGGGTGGTGGATACCGGATCGCCCGAATTCGGCGGCAACCCTGTCAGCCAAGGCGCAAAGCTGGTGTGTATCGACCTGCCTACAAACCAGGTGGTTCGCACCTACTTCTTCGGGCCGGATATCGCCATGGCCGGCAGCTACGTGGACGACGTCCGCTTCAGCGCCGGCAAGGCCTTCCTCACCGATGCGGGAAATGCCGGCATTATTGTCGTCGACCTGAAGACCGGCGAAGCCCGGCGCGTGCTGAACCAGCATGCCTCAGTGGTCGCCCGGCCCGACCGGGACTTGATCCTCAGCAACCAGGTGGTCAAGGCCCCCAACGGCCAACCCCTGCGCGTCAACGCCGACCCGCTGGAAGTCAGCATTGACGGCGTCTGGCTGTACTATGGCGCGCTGCAAGGCCCGTGGTTCAAGGTGCGGATCCAGGACCTTGCGAACCCGGCCCTGCCCCCGGAACAACTGGCCGCGCGGGTAGAATTCTTTGCCGATATACCGGCAACGGGAGGTTCGGTCATGGATGCACAGGGCAACCTGTACTTTTCCGACCTGGCCCACGACGCCATGCGCGTGCGCCGCCCTGACGGACAGATCGAAACCCTGATCGTGGACAAGCGCCTGCATTGGGTTGACGCGCCCTTCCTGGACAAGGACGGGACGTTGTGGCTGCCCACTCCACAAATGGACCGCGTAGCCCTGTTCAACAAGGGTAAATCCCTGGTGCAGTGGCCGGTGGGGGTTTATCGCTTATCGATACAGCGCTGATAAGCGCGACTGCAGATTGCTTAACGCTTTCACATCCCTTTCACAGTCGGGCGCCTAAGGTGATCCCAGCTCCTAGTGAAAACCTTTAAGCCCGCACTCCCCATCGCGGGCTTTTCTTTGTCTGGGATTTGGCTGAAAGCGGGGTGCCCGGCATCTGCATGCCGGGCCAGGAAAGTGCAACTACAACAATACCGTAGCCAGCATCCCCAGCGCCCCCAGGCAAAAGCCGATCAATGCGCCGCGCCCAGGTGCCTCATGGAACAGCGCCCAGACCACCACAGACTCCAGTAGCAACAAGGACGTGACCGAGACCACGGTGACGATCCAGATATCACCGACCGCCACATACCCCAGCCAATAGGCGCTCAACAGGCAAAGCCCGGCAAAGCACATCAGCACTACAGGCATGATGAATGCCTGCCATGAACCGTCGCCGGCATGGGCCAGCCTGGCGGTGACTACCTCGCTGTAGATTGCACAAAACTCACCGATCACCATCAACCCTAGAGCAAAAACTCCGAGTAGTTCTTTGGACATATCAAAAACTCCTTCGTATTCAGCGCAATGTTTTTCAGCTCCCAGCGCGCGATGCCGCTCACCAGGGAGTTGTTGCAGTGATACGACGCAGCCTTGAACAGGCCTGAATTACCGAAGTGCTTTTGCATGCTCATGTCCTTCAACGGGTGTGAGTCGGCTCAGCCCCAACTAAGGAGGGCTGGCTCAGATCATACGTTCCGTTGAGCGGCGTGAACAACCAACACTAGAGTGCCGGTATAGATGAGGCCGCGATCGCCAGGGCCAGCTGTGCGTCAGACATCAGCGGCGGCGTGTAGGTCGAGCGATAAAACCTGCTTGCCTGCTCGAACTGTGCACCCCGGATCTCACCATCGGAGCCAATGAACGCCAGCGCGTCACTTTTGGAGGATTTGAAAAGCTCTGGAATGTAGGAAGTACCGGCGGTGGCTCCCGAGGTAATCACAAAGGGCGCTACCGAGGTGAGCATAAGCGCCCCCTGGAACGGGTTATTGTTTTCGGCGGCCACAGCGGGGTTGCCAATCGACACCAGGAGGACGATTGCCAGGGGTTTGCAGAAATCCATGGGTGATTGCTTCCGTGCGTTCAGAGGGGCGCCACGATAACAGAGTTGGGCGGTCCATCACGCAGGTGTCGCAGGAGCATGCCCGGGAACGTGTACCACACGCCCCCGGGCACGCTAGGTCACGGCTTGAGTTCAAACAACGCCGGCATTGGCGGCCATTCGGAAGGTACCTTGCGGAAGTGGCTGAACCCGGCGGCTTGCGCCATCTGCCGTGCGCGCTTCTCGCCCATGAACGCCCCCAGCCCTGCCCCACCGTGGGACAGCGAGCAGGTCATGCAATACAGGGTGCTCTGCGGATACATCACTCGACCGAACAGGTTCATGTTCTCGTGAAGCTCTTCGGACAGGTTGAGCTCGACCATCAGGTAGGTGCCGTCTTCGGCCGTCGCGGCGCGCAGGTCCTTGAGCATCTGCTGAGGATCGGTGGCATCGTGGATCACCACGAAGGTGGTCACGAAGTCGAATTGCTGGCCTCGCAAGGCATCCGAATCGTTCACCTCGAATTGCACCCGGTCACCGACCCCGGCTGCCTCGGCATTGGCCCGTGCCAGCTCGATGGAAGGCAGGTGAAAGTCGCAGCCGACAATCCGGGCCTCAGGGTACGCCTTGGCCATGGTGATCGCCGCAAGGCCGGCGCCGCAACCGAAATCCAGGACACTGCCGCCGGTCTTGAGCTTCTCTTCGACGCCGTCCAGGGAAGGAATCCAGTGCTGGACCAAGTAGTGCTTGTACCAAGGCATGGTCATGCGCTCCATGCCTTTCCAGGTTTCCAGCGGAAACGCCTCTTCGGCGCAACCACCACCGTGGCGAAAAGCTTCGATGACCTTGGGCGCCATGCTCACGAACGGCACACTCAGCTGAATGATCCCACCGGCAAAATAGGGCGAGTCTTCATCGGCGAGAACCGGCACAAATTCAGCGGGCATCTGGTAGCTACGGGTTTGCGCGTCATAGGTCACATAGCTGCCGGTGACCATGCTGCCCAGCCATTCGCGCAAATAGCGTGCGTTGTAGCCGGTCTTCTGCGCCAGCTGTTCCAGGGTCACGGCCTCACCGTCGGCCAGTGCCTTGAACAGGCCAAGCTGGTCACCGATGTAGAGCATCGCACCGCGCAGTGTGTTGCCGTAATCCTCCATGATCCGCGCGGAAAACTGCTGGACCTTGGTTTTATCAACTTCCATAACCTTAGACATCTGTCTCTCCTTGATAAGTTTGCAAGCCTGCTCATTGAGCAAGGGTCAGCGGTCCGTCAGTTTGGACAGCACGTTATCGACAATGCGTTCGGACATGCCCAGATGGCTTCTGGGCTCGAACAGCCGCGCCAGGACGCCTGCATCCATGACAGCGACCACCCGGGTATCGGCCTCGATCGCCGTGCGGATCGACACGTGATCGCGCTGGCTCGCCTGGGACACTTCGAAGATGATTTGGTAGGCGCTGCTCTTGCCGAGCTTGCGTGCCATTTCGAACACCACGGCTTCGGTGCAGATCGCATCGCCATAGCCCTGGGCGGTGCATTCCATCTTCTTGACGTTAACGGTCAGCCCGTCGATGGTCTCGGTCAGAATCGAGAGCGCCATCAGCGCATAGTGCGAAACGTCCGCCACCGCACACCACTCCAGGCGCGTGCCACGGTAATCGCGCTCGTGCTCGAGGATCATCGCGTCCAGCGCGAGCACGACCTGGGCCTTGGCTAACCGCGCCAGGACCACGACCTGCTCGCAGCCCTCGGGGTTGCGCTTGTGGGGCATGGTGCTGCTGCCGATCTGCTGATCGCTCCAGCCCACTTCCACCTCGCCGATTTCCCAGCGATTGAGCGTGCGGATTTCGTCGGCCACACGGGCCAGCGATGCCGTGACCATGGCCAAGGTACTGACGAACTCTGCGACACGGTCACGGGATACGTGCCATCCGGTCAGGGGTACTTGCAGCGACAAGCGCTGCGCAAAACGCTCCAGCATGGGCATCGCGTCCGGACCGAACGCCGCCATCGTGCCGACCCCGCCAAACAGCTGCACCACCAGCACTCGCTGGCGGGCCTCAGCCAGGCGCTGGCGGTGGCGCAGCAGTTCATCAATCCAGCCGGCGACCTTCAGCCCAAAGGTGGTTGGCAAGGCTGGGATCGAATGGGTCCTGGCGACCATCAGCGAATCACGGTGCGCATCGGCCAGCGTCGACAGTTTGCCCAGCAAGGTCTCCAGGGCCAGGTCCATCGCGTCGAGGACGTCGCGCATTTCCATGGACTGGGCGGTGTCCTGTATGTCCTGGGTGGTGGCGCCGTAGTGCACGAATTCACGGGCACTCGGGCTGCAGTTTTTTTGCAGGGCGCTCAGCAAGGGCATCAGCGAATGACCGGTGGCAGCCACGCCTTCGGCCAACTGGCGCACATTGATGCCCGACAGCAAGGCGGCTTTTTCGATCTCCAGGGCGGCCTCGAGCGGGATGATATTGACATCGGCCTGGGCCATGGCCAGCGCAGCTTCCACATCCAGCCAGCGCTGCAGGCGGCAGTGACTGCAGAAGATCTTGCGGCTCTGCGGGCCGGCATAGCCTGAACCGTGGGTTTTCGAGTCGAGGATGTGGCTGTGTTCGTGCCGGCACTGCTCGCCGTCATGACCCAGGCCGAGGTGTTCCGAACGAGCGGTGCAAGATGCACGGGCTACCTTTTCCAACGTTTGCGAATCCATCACATACCCTCCATCGCGTACTGGGACTGACCGACATTTCCTGGGGTTGCCATCACCGCTTCAAGGCCATCGCTTGAAGACCGGGGTATCGCTTTGTTCGCCACCAATTCGACCATCTGTGCCGCAAGCCCCGTGTAGGTGGTCGGGTCAAGCAGGTCGTCGAGCGCTTGGCGGGTGAAACAGCCGTGCAAACGCTGATCGTTGAGCAGGGCTTCGCGAAAAGAAACACCCGCGCCTTGGGCTTGCAGAGCTATTTCGTGGACCAACTGATGGGCCGTCTGCTTGCCCAGGCGAGGCGCCAGCGCGAGCATGACCCGCTCCGACAGGATCAGCCCGTCCAGCAAATCCAGGTTGCTGCGCATGCGCGCTTCGCGCACGTCCAACCCGGCCAGCAGCACACCCTCCATCCGTGCAAGCAAGGCACCGGCGTAGATGAACAGCTCCGGCAAGGCCGCCCATTCGATGCGCCAGGTGGTGCCGTCACGCTCGTGCAACTGGAACGCCGCATCGGTCAGCGCGAGCATTTGTGCGCGTACCAGCCGCGAAAGCGCGCTGATCAGATCCACCGTCGACGGGTTTTGCTTGTGGGGCATGGTGCTGCTCCCCACCTGCCCTGCCCGGCGGCCTTCACGCACTTCATCTATCTCGGTGCGTTGCAGGTGGTAGATCTCATTGGCGACCCGGCCCAAGGTCGCCGAGGCCTGGACCAGCAGCCAGGCCGCCTCCAGGACCCGGTCGCGGGCGCTGTGCCAACTGCTCAACGGTGCCGCCAGGCCAAGGCTTTCCAGGGTCCGGCGCTGTACCTCCAGGCCCTGTGTGCCCAAGGCCGCCAAGGTGCCCACGGCGCCGGTCAGGTTGCCCACCATTACCCGGGCATACGCCTCATCAAAGCGCTCAAGGTGTCGATCAATTTCATCGACCCACACCGCGACCTTGTAGCCAAACGTGGTGGGCAGCGCTTGCTGCCCGTGGGTCCTGGCGACCATCGGCGTGTGCTTATGCTGCAGGGCGAGCGTGAGCAAATGCCCACGAATCCCCCGCAAACGCTGCAAGACCAGGCCCCAGGCATCGCGAACCTGCAAGATGAGCCCGGTGTCGAGGATGTCCTGGGTGGTCACGCCGTAATGCACGTATTCACCCAACCCATCGGCGCACAAGGCCTCCAGTGCGCGAATGGTCGGCACCAGGATGTGCCCGGTTTCCATGCTCTCGCGCCCCAGTGCGTCGAGGTCGAGCAGCTCCACACTGGCCACCCGGGCGATTTCCCGCGCAGCTTCATGGGGGATGATGCCCATCTGCGCCTGGGTCGCCGCCAGCGCTGTTTCAACATCGAGCCACTTCTGCACCTGATTGGCATCAGAGAAGATCGCGGCAAATTCCGGGGACGAGTAAGCGCCCCCGTGGATACGGGATTCTGATATATGACTCGGCATGTCGGGTTACTCGCGTTGTCCAGGGAGGGCTACTTCACGCGCTGCACTTCTTCCCAGACAGCGTCGTAATAAGCCCTCTCCAGCCGGAAGTGCTGGGCCAGGGACGTCAGGAATGAATTCTGGAACGCGAGGTCCGGAATACGCCGTGAGATCAGCGCCCATTCACGCTTGGCCCGCGGCGGGACAAGGCTGATATGCACTTCGTAGTACTCCGCGTCGTCCTGGCTCAGGCCAGCGTTGCGCAAGGCGTTGTACAACTTGCCGTGGTTGCCGGGAACCACCAGTTCGGTGATGTAGAACACCGCCAGGCCCCAGCCGACATCCGGGTTGCGAAAGCACCGGGCCCGGTTGTTCAGGTAGGCGATCTCTTCGGGCATGGTCGAGATGGCGTCGAAATCGGCAGGCAGGCCCACGGCGCCGAGGAGCTTGGCCAACAGCCGTGGGTGGGAGCGCTGCTCGTCCTCTTCGCCCAGCTCGCCGTAGAGGTAACGGCCAAGCGCGGCTGCCTCATCCACGTCGGTGAGGTTGACCAGCAGGTCCGCTGCGTCGCGGTACAGGCGGAAGGTGCGGAACCACTGGTGATGCAGGAACACCTGCAGTTGCTCACGGGAGGCCTTGCCTTCAAATATGTACTGCGACATCGGATGGTTTTCCCGCGACTGCGCGGCGATTTCCTCTTCCAGGCGCTGTTGGAAGCCAGCTTCGGACAAGGGCGATGCCAGGTCCGCAGACGGCATGAAACGCTCTTGCACGCCATAGATCGCATTGGCCAGCCAGCGCCGGGTCGAGGCAGTGGCGACGTCATCGCTCAGCGACAGGATGTACAACAATTGCTGACACTGCGCCGCGTTCGCGGCATCGCCCCGGTGGCCCGATTCGCACAAGGCGCGCAGCATATTGGCGGCAATTTCGATACGGTTGAATGTCGTGTCAGGTTTGAGCGCCTCAGCCAGCAGGCGGGCTTCAGCGGTGTGAATGCTCTGTAATTGCGGCAGCGAAAAATTACGTGGGCTCATCATGTGCTCCATTTTTTTGTTCTAGGGTCGCTGGGAGGATCAGGCGGGCAGGCGTTGTTCCTGCATCTGCTGCCACAAGCTGTCGAAGTAGGCCTTGTTGATTTCGAAGTGACGCTTGAGCGCCCGCATGAACATGCGCTGGAAGCCTTCATCACTGGCGAACTTGGCGATCAGTGCCCACATTTCCTCGGTGTCGATCTCATCCTGGGTGCCATGCAGGCGGTGGAACTCACTGGGCCCCTCTGGCACCTCAAGGCGCTGCAACAACTCGTAGATGCGCCGATGGTTGACGCAACTGACCGACTCGACGGCGTACAGCAACGCCAGGCCCCACGCCACATCGGTGTGCCGCACACAACGAATGCGATTGTTCAGGTAGGCCTTTTCCAGGGGGTGCAGTGCCGGGAAGTCAATCGCCAGCGGAATATCGAAATACTCCATGAGGTGGGCCAGCATCGCCGGGTGGGAACGCTCCGGTGTCTCCGCGCCCGCTTCGCCGTAAAGGTTGCGGTAGAACACCGACGCGTCCTCAATGGCTTCGAAGCGAAAGGCCAGTTCGGCCAGCAGGCTGTAGAAGTTGTAAGAGCGGGTCCAGTGGTGTTCCAGGAAGAAGCGCACGTCTTGCACCGGCGGCGTGCCCTGGAACAGGTGCACCGACATGGGATGATTGACCCGGCTGCGTGCGGCGATTTCAGCATCGACCTGCTTGCGGAACTCATCCGCCGGCAGTGCGGTGAAACTCGGCAGGTCGGCCGCGAATTCATCTTCAACGCGGTAAACCTCACTGGCCATCCAGCGACGGGTCGGCTCGGTGCGCGGCTCGCCGGGAATGTGCAGTTGCAGCAGTGCTGACTGGTAGTGGGCGTAGGCGCCGGCGTCTCCCGACAGGCCTTGCCGGGTCAGCGCGAGCAGCGCTTCCAGCGCGCTGGTGACCTGGGTGTATGGCGCGCCGGGCTTTAAAGCATCAGCCATCAGCGCCGAAGCGATGGTGCACTGATGGGCGTCCGGGCGTTGTTGCAGGGCAGCAGTATCCATTGATAACCCCTTTGATCCTTATTTTTATGATGTTTACGTACTCGAAAAAAATCCTAAAGGTTCCTCCAGTGGCAAGGTCAACACCTGTAGGAAAATTCTTTTCATTGAGTTGAAACAGCCCGTAACCAGGGCTGTTCGCCCCGCCGATGGCTGACCAACGGCGAGGCGAGGATGCCGGGGGGAGGCTTCAGGACGCGGCGGGAACTGTCACGAGGAAAGGCACGGTACGAATTTTGTCGCCTCCCTTGAATTGAATCCACAAGGCATAAGGCCCCGCATGCGCGGGCTTGGCATGCAGCATCAACTGCGCCGAGACTGCGCCTGGGTCGCCATGGTCACCGTGGGCGGCCTGCGCCGCCATGGCGTGCGCATGCACATAGTCCAGCTCATCGGTACTGACGAAAACCGCATGGGCCGCCACACCCAGGTAGGTGTCCAGGTCCTGGGCCGGCTTGCCATCCTTGAGCACGGTCAGCGACATCATGCTTTCGCTGCCGGCACGCAAGGCCGACGTGTCCAACTTGACCGTGTACGGGCCATCGCTACCTTGCTCCGGCTTGGCCGGCGCCTGGGCCACCGCATCGCTGCCGCCTTGTACTGGCACCTCGAAGCGCACCACCTGCTGGCCAAGCCCGCTCGGCACGGCATCGGCATAGACGTAATAGGTGCCCGGCCGGGGAAACTTCATCGCGACCTTGAAGCGACCATCAGCGCCCAGCTTGGCCGCGTGCTCATGGATAAAGCTGGTGAAATGGCTGTCGGTCGCCAGCACATGAAGGCGCTGGGTCAGTTCTTCGTCAAACTGCACGATCGGTTGCCCGGTGGCCTTGTCGGTAAAGGCAATCGACAACTCACGTGTCAGTGGGCCGGTTTCTTTGACGATCAGCGCGCCAACAGCCTTTTCGCTCTCGCCGGGCAGCGCGAACGTGCCTTTGATGCTTTCCTGGGCTGCCATCGACGGCATTGTCGCCGCGCCTAGCACTGCCAGGCCAACGGTTAGAACCTGCTTGGTATCCATCTGGGTGACTCCTCATTCGATAAATGGTGGCTTGCGACAGTAAATCTGCCGCCAGGCCGTTCTTCGCCGAACACCGCAAGCAGCGCGCTTGCGTACAACAACGGTGTCTAACGCAGTGCCGCAGCACCGCTGCACACCTGCCCCGCCTGCTCGCAGATCTGCCAGCCACCGCCCAATGCCTTGTAGATACCGACCACCGCCAAGCGCTGCTCGGTGCGCGCCACGGTCAGTGCGCGGCGGCTGCTGAAGTCCGCGCGCTCGGCCTCCAGGACGTCCAGATACACCCCCTCACCTTCCGTGAAGCGCGTGCGGGCCAACCTCGCCGCCTCACGATTGGCCGCCGCTTCCAGCAGCCGCAAGCCCAGGGTGCTGCCTGCGGCACTGTTGGCCTGGAACGCGTCATCGGTTTCTTGCAGGGCGCGCAATACGGTCTGGTCGTAGCTGATCAATGCCGCCTGGGTGCGCGCCTCGCTGGCGGCGATCCGCGCGCGTACGCGCCCAGTGTCCAGCAGCGACCAGCGAATGACCGGTGCGATAAAGTTCGACTGCATGCCCGAGTCGCCCAAGGCGCCGAGGCTTCCGGCCAGCAGACCGATGGAGCCCTGCACCTGGATATCCGGATACAAACCGGCTGTTGCCACGCCGATCTGCGCGGTCTCGGCTGCCAGCACCCGTTCGGCTGCGGCGATATCGGCGCGCCGGGCCAGCAAGCCGGCCGGGTCGCCCACCTGCAGGGTGCGCAGGTTCAAGGTCTCACGGCCGGGCCGGGCCTGCGGTGGTTTGAACCCTTGTGGCGCCTGCCCCAGTAATACCGCCAACGCGTTGGTGGTGGTTGCCCGACGTCGCTCCAGGCCAGGCGCTACCGCCTCGACATTGCGCAGCAAGGCCTCGGCACGCAGCCGATCGAATTCGGTGGCGGCGCCTACGCTGACCAAGTGCTCCACCAGGCCCAGGCTGTCACGCTGGCTTTGACTGATGTCCGCCACTACCGCCTGCTCGGCTTCGACCCCCTGCAGCTCGAACCAGGTTGCCGCGACGGTGGCGGCGACGCTCGCCTGCACGCTGCGCAGCAACGCCTGGCGCGATCCCGCCTGGGCCTGCGCCGCCTCCACCGAGCGCCGGACGCGGCCAAACAAATCGATTTCCCAGGCGGCATCCAGCGCCGCGCGCGTGGTTTCAAGGGAGCGCTGCTGGCCGAGGGGGGTCTCGACTTCGCTGCGCTGTCGGTGCTCATACCCTAACGCGGCACCGCCGCTGGGCAAGAAGCCCTGGCGGCTCTCGCGCAACATCGCCTTGGCTTCGTCGAGACGCGCGGCCGCGATGCCGATATCGTGGTTGGCCGCCAGCGCCTGCTGGATCAATTGGCTGAGGGCCGGCTCATCGAACACACGCCACCACTGCACCTCGACATCGCCCGTACCAAGACCGGCAATGGGCGCGCCGAAGCTTGCTGGCCGTTGCGCGGCGGGCAACACCGGCGCGGAGTAATCGGGCCCGACTGCGGTGCAGCCAGCCAGCAGGAGCGACGACACCAGAAACGCTTGATAGGCCAATTTCATGACACGCGCTCCTCCAACTGCAGCTTCGGACTCGAAACCTTGCGCAGCGCAAGGCTGCGCATCACCACGTAGAACACCGGCGTCAGGAACAGACCGAACAGGGTCACCCCCAACATCCCGGCAAACACCGCAACCCCCATGGCATGGCGCATCTCGGCCCCGGCGCCGCTGGCAAATACCAGCGGCACCACACCGGCGATGAACGCCAGCGAGGTCATCAGAATCGGTCGCAAGCGCAACTGGCACGCGTGGATAACCGCTTCCAGCGGGTTGGCGCCTTCGGCTTCAAGGCTGCGAGCGAACTCGACAATCAGGATGGCGTTTTTCGCAGCCAGGCCGACCAGTACCACCAGCCCGATCTGTACAAACACGTTGTTGTCGCCGTCCACCAACCAAACGCCGATGATCGCGCTGAGCAGACACATGGGCACAATCAGCAAGACCGCCAGGGGCAACAACCAACTGTTGTATTGCGCGGCCAGGATCAGATAGGCCAGCAACACACACAGCGGGAAAATGAACAGCGCCGATGACCCGGCGAGCTTTTGCTGGTAGGTCAAGTCCGTCCATTCATAGGTCACGCCCTCGGGCAGTACCTCTTGTGCCAGGCGCTCCATGAGTGCCACGGCCTGCCCGGAACTGACCCCAGGCATCGCTCCGCCAGAGATGTCGGCCGAAGGATAGCCGTTGTAATGAATCACCCGATCGGGCCCGGAACTCGGTGTAACGGTGACAAACGCCGACAACGGCAGCATGTCCCCGGCCGCGTTGCGCACCTGCAGGCGGCCGATGGCTTCGGCCTGCATACGGTGGTCCGCATCGGCCTGGGCAGTCACCTTGTAGGTGCGGCCGAACCGGTTGAAGTCGTTGACGTACAGCGAACCGAGGTAGACCTGCAAAGACTCGAACACATCCGCCAGTCGCACCCCCTGGCTCTTGACCTGGGTGCGGTCGATATCGACATTCAGTTGGGGCGCGTTGACGTCCAGGCTGGTCATCAACCCGGCGACCTGGCCCGACTCGGTGGCTTTTGTCATCAGCACCTGGGTCTGCTGCACCAGAGCCTGGAGCCCGACCCCACCCCGGTCCTCAACCTGCAGCTTGAAGCCTCCGGTCACTCCAAGACCGGGCACTGGCGGCGGTGGGAATACACCGAGGAAACCGTCGGGAATGCTCGCGAACTTGGCTTGCAGGCGCCCGGCGATGGCGACCGCAGCCATGTCGGGAGAAGTACGCTCCTTGAACGGATCGAGCATAACGAACATTACGGCAGCATTCGGTACGTTAACGAAGCCGTTGACCGACAGCCCAGGGAACGCCACCACGCTTTCGACGCCCGGCTCATCCAGGGCGATTTTCGACATCTGCCGCACCACCGCATCGGTACGATCCAGGGAGGCCGCATTGGGCAACTGGGCGATACCGACCAGGTAGTACTTGTCTTGCATCGGCACGAAGCCCGCCGGTACAGCGTTGAAACCAAACCAGGTCAGCGCCAGCAAGCCGCCATACACCAACAGCGCCGCGCCGCGACGACCCGCGACCTTGCGCACCGTGTTGCCATACGCCTGCGGTGCCCGCTGGAACGGCCGGCTCAGCACTTGCACCAGATGCGCGGCGCGACCGCGCAGGCTGCGCGGGTCATGCACCACCGCAGCGTCGCGCGGGCGCAGCAACAGGCCGGCGAGTGCCGGGCTGAGGGTCAAGGAGTTGACCGCCGACAGGATCGTGGAAATCGCGATGGTCAGCGCGAACTGCCGATAGAACTCACCTTGCAGGCCACTGAGGAAGGCGGTGGGGATGAACACCGCAGCGAGTACCGAGGTGATCGCAATAATCGGCCCGGTGACCTCGCCCATCGCTCGCCGCGCAGCCTGCGTCGGCTCCTCGCCGTTCTCGATATGCCGCTCGACGTTCTCGACCACCACGATTGCATCGTCGACCACAATCCCGATGGACAGGACCAGGCCGAACAACGACAAGGTATTGAGGGAGAAGCCCATCAGATGCATGACCGCAAAGGTGCCGATGATCGACACCGGCACGGCCATCAACGGGATCAGCGACGCACGCCAGTTACGCAGGAACACCACCACCACGAGGACCACCAGCAGGATCGCTTCCATCAGGGTGATGGCCACTGACTCCAGCGATGCACGCACAAACACTGTCGGGTCATAGGCAATCCGCGACACCATACCCTCGGGGAAATTGGCCTCCAGACGCTGCATGGTATCGCGCACCGCTTGCGCCACATCCAGCGCGTTGGCGCCCGGGCTCTGGATGATCTGCAGGGCAACGGCCGGCTCGCCGTCCAACAGGCTGCGCAGCGCGTAGGCATCGGCGCCCATTTCGACACGGGCCACATCGCGCAGACGCGTCACCTGGCCGTTATCACCGGTGCGAATGATGATGTCGCCAAACTGCTCCTCGTCCGTCAGGCGCCCGAGGGTATTGACCGTGACCTGGAACGCCGCGCTGGAGTCAGGCGCCTGGCCGACCGAGCCGGCCGCCACTTGCACGTTTTGCTCACGCACTGCGGTAATTACATCGCCTGCGGTCAAGCCACGGGCGGCGATCAGGTCCGGGTCGAGCCACAGACGCATGCTGTACTCGCCCGCCCCCCACACCAGCACGTCGTTGATCCCCGGAATCCGCGACAGCTCGTCGCGCACCTGGAGGTAGGCATAGTTGGAGATGTAGAGCGGGTCATAACGTTGGTCGGGCGACAGCAGGTGGACCACCATGAGGATGTCCGGGGAGGTCTTCTGCGTAACCACGCCCAGGCGCTGCACCTCTTCGGGCAAACGCGGCAGGGCCCGCGAGACGCGGTTTTGCACCTGGATCTGCGCCATGTCCGCGTTGGTGCCCTGGGCGAAGGTCGCGGTGAGGATCATGCGGCCATCGGTCGCCGATTGCGACGTCATATACAGCATGCCCTCGACGCCCGTGATCACCTGCTCAAGGGGCGCCGCCACCGTCTCGGCGATCACCTGGGGGTTGGCGCCCGGATAAGAAGCCGTCACTTGCACCGTGGGCGGCGTCACGGCGGGGTATTCGCTGAGAGGCAAATGAAAGAAGGCCACGATGCCGGCGATCATCATTAACACCGACAGCACGATGGCGAAGATCGGCCGGTCAATGAAAAAGCGTGGGAAGCTCATTGCACGCCCCCCAACACCAACGGCGCATCCAACGGCGCCCCATCAATCCTGGCGGCCAATGGCGTCACCTGCATGCCGGGGCGCACCAGCCCCTTGACGACAATGCGTTCACCCGGTTGCAGGCCCTGCTCAATCACGCGCAAGCCGTTGGCCATCGGCCCCAGTTCGACGGGACGGTATTCGGTCTTGTCGTCTGCGCCGACCACCAGCACATAGCGGCGGCCCTGGTCAGTGCCAATCGAGTGGTCGGCCACCAACACCCGGGGTTGCGGCGCGCCGATGTCCAGCTTGACCTTGGCGAACAGCCCCGGCGTCAGGCGCCCATCCGGGTTGTCGACCACGGCACGCGCACGCACTGTGCCGGTCTTGCGGTCGGCCGCATTGGCCAGGAAGTCCACCCGCCCGGCGCGTGCATAGCTTGCATCGTTAAGCATCGCCACCATGACCCTGGCGGCCTTTTCCCCTTTCGACGCAGCAACCTCCCGAGTCGCGGCAAGCGAGCGCAGATAGGTGCGCTCGTCGACATCGAAATACACATGCAGCGGGTCGATGGAAACGATCGTCGTCAGCGGCGTCACCCCACGGGTGACGTAGTTGCCCTCGGTGACAAGGGCACGGTCGACACGCCCGCTGATGGGCGCAGTGACGCGGGTGTAGCTCAAGTCCAGTTGTGCGGCATCCAGCGCGGCCTTGGCGGCGTCGACCTGAGCCCTGCCGGCATTCAACGAGGCGATGGCGCTGTCGAGACGATCCCGCGCCACCACCTTTTTAGCGAACAGTTGCTCAGCCCGACCATGCTCGGCCTGGGCCAGCAATGCATTGGCCTCAGCCTCACGCAAACGGCCCTTGGCAGCGTTCAGCGCCGCCTGGAACTCCCGTGGGTCGATCATAAACAAAAGGCTGCCCTTGGCCACGGATTGCCCTTCAGGCACGCTGACACTTTGCAGATAACCACTGACACGCGGGCGCAACTCAACCTGCTCAATCGCGGTCAAGGAACCGGTGTATTCAACAAACGGAGTCACCGGCTGCGCAACCACCTCGGCCACCGGCACACCAGGCGGCTTGGCGGCATCGGCCGCGGGCGCGCTCTCTTTACAGCCACCCAGCGTGAACACGACAGCTATCGCCACGGCGACCAGGGTTATGCGCTTGCCGTACATCGTGTACCTCCTTGTAATTTTCAGGACAAACCAACACTGGAGGTCTTATCCGGCTTGCCATGAGGGGAAGGTCAAGTGTTATGAAAATGGCAAGGGGGGGCTGGCAGTAGTCAGGGCGGGACGCAGCGTGAAGCGAGATGTTTGATGTGGGGGGCAAGCCTGATTGGATTTGTTTGCTTCTGCACTGGCATGTGTTTCTTCACATATGCCGCGTGGGTCTATGTGACCCCTCATCTAGTGACTTCTTAGACTTTCCGGGGGGTACCTGCCGGCCGAACACGAACTACCAAATTGCCCACGATTCGGGGCACTTGTCGTATGGCCGCGTTCGGCCAGAAGCGGCCCCTCAATGATGTCTATCAAAACAGCGGTATTCATTCCCTGACGGACCTCGGTTTAGGTTTTGTACGAAGTTTCGGGACGGTTAGAATCGCCGACATGATTGACTGAAGGCCTGCACGGTATAGAGTTACGACTCGGATGCATCCTGTGAATTGATCAAGAACCTGGTTTCTCCCGAGCAGAAGATGGGTCGACGTCGAGCACGCCTTAACGCGCTGCTTACAGTCGATCAGACTCTTCCTCCGAAACCAAATACTCAACAAAATCCAAGTAGGAGCCCCATACTTCAGGTGCTGTCATCAGTGATTCTTTACCAATCCGATTAACATCAATCGCATCACACCAGAGCACTTGCCCCAATTGGGAATTGCAATCCATCACGATCAAACCTTCAGCAGGCTCCCCCAACACAAGATAGTTTGATAAAAGTCGGCCACTGTTTCTCAAACGCTTCGTTTCATCAAGAACGTTAGTTGGGGATTCCCAACCGATCTGGTGCAGCGGTAAAACATAAATACCACTTCCATCGAAAAACTCCCCAACCAATTTGAAGCTATCTGGAAGTGATATTTTCAACTCATGCTCGAGCTTTTCAATAAAATTCGGATCCACCGTGCGAATGCCATTCAACGACTCAAATCGACTCTTTACCATCTCTAAGCTTGACATACCAAACCCGCCGATTTTTTACGCGCCATTGCCAATATTCTCACATGCCCTGCACTTTAACTTATGCAGCGGATAGGAAATCGGGGGGGATTCGTCCTGTTTACGATGCAGCAATCATGTGACTGCTTTCCAACAGCGGAGATACCAGGGCTCGTTAGACTGCCGCTCTCGCAGCATTTTGAGATTCTCGGCAACCTGCATGGCTTGTTCAAGAAGCAAAGCATTCTCCTCATAAGCACATGGATCATTGGTGCCCTGGTACAATTGCCCGCCCTGCGAAACGTCTCTCACAACACTATCTGCAAGCTGATAGAACCTGACAATGAGGGCTGCTTGTTCCGCATCCAAGCAACCGATGTTTTGAATGTTCCCGGCGTAAACCCGGCAGTAATGGTCTGCCACTGATATACGGTACTCCTCGGCTGGCTTGGACGGGTCGCTGCGATAAAATTCTGCGCGCACTCTCAAATCTTGCAAAAAGTGCCGATGTCTCGTTATCTCCGTTAGCGCCATGATCTCCGAGTAGATAGCTCGACCAACTGTGCTTTGCTCCCGAGACAGCTTTAGCCACCAGGCAAGGATCGCCAAGACCACAGGCAGTGAAAATTTGACTACTTCGTCCATGCGCCCTCTCAGTTGCGTGAATGTCAAAAGGAAGCCTCAAGTGCTTTTTTTTCAGCCCGCGTCAGCCTTAATTAAAGCTCGTGCACGAAAATTTGCTGGAGAAATAGCGGCCCTCATGAATTTAAAAATATCGAGCGGCCGCGTTTGGCCGATTGCAGCCCATCTTGACGGGTAGTTTTTTGAAAATTGGCACCCCATTATCGGCCCCAATTTTTCGAGGCTGATAATTGACTATTTTTCGCCGAAGAGTCCTCCTGGCTTGGGTCGAAGGCGTCGATACGACTACCACCGCTTCCACCACGCCTTCTGAGCAACCATCTTAGACGCCAGCGAGGCGATCTTAGAGCCTGCAATCTTTATCGGAGCGACCTCCATACCATCGAAGCTACCTAGACCCAGAGGGGGGCTTTCTGCTTGTAGAAAGCGAGTGGTTTCTGCTGAAGCCACCGCATGCAGTAACGACGAAGGCGCTATATTCCGACTCAAGACGTGAATACCACTCTCCGGGTCATGTAGACCACTTGCGTCGGTGCCTTCCACGCCATCTATCAGAAGCGGTTGGATCAAGACCGTCCCAAGCTCATAGGTGATATCCAGATCACCGCAAACGCAACGCAGCCTTTGCAGTTCACCATTCGACGATACGCACACAAAATCCAGCCCGTCGTCATCTGTGCAAAAGCTGCAAACGCGTAATTGAAGGCTTTTGCTTAGCGCTAAATTCACATTCAGGAAAGCTCTCTTGAAGTAGCCGGCCAGCTGAGCATCCTTAAGCAATTTGTATACCCGCGATAGAGCTGCCAATTCTTGAGGGAGCTCAAGCGGTACATCATTAATAGGTGGCATAGATGTAAAGGGCCATTTCCGTTCTTCGCCAGCCTTAAACGTGTCTAAGTAGAACGACGTGGCGCTTTCATCCTGGTGCAATGACCACCCAATACTCATCGGCAAAGTAGAAAGTGGCTCTAGCTCCGGCTTCACATTCATCGCGTGAGCAACGACAAGGTACCCCATTGTTTAGATCCTTCAGGTACAGGGCTGAATTGCTCCAAGCATAGTCGATACTTGAGTGTGCGCTATTGGCCGATTCTGTTGAAAAAGTAGCTCCCCTGGCTGGCCTCCGGCAAAATCTCCGCATTGGCCAGCAGGGAAGCACGCAACATGATGGGACAGTTATCGAGTGGGCAGGAGCGACTGTTTTACTCGTTCAACCTTGAAGATCACATCCCAGCCACTCACCTTCTACGCAACATTGATCGGTGTCTTGATCTGAGCGACCTGCGCCATTACCTCGCCGATTTCTATAGCCCGATTGGGCGTCCGTCGATTGATCCTGAACTGATGATCCGCATGCTGATCGTCGGCTACTGCTATGGCATCCGCTCCGAACGGCGGTTGTGCGAAGAGGCCCATTTGAACCTGGCGTATCGCTGGTTCTGCCGATTGAGCCTTGAAGATGAAGTCCCCAACCACTCGACCTTTTCCAAAAATCGACACGGCCGTTTTCGGGACAGTGATCTGTTTCGCTGGTTGTTCAATGAAGTGCTGCGTCGCTGCATGGACGCTGGTCTGGTCAAGGGCGAAGGTTTTGCCGTGGACGCCAGCATTATCAAAGCGGATGCGAGTCGGCAGCGCGGCGCACCGGGTGGTGAACCGGTCAACTGGAGCGATCCGGTTCTGAGGACCCGCGCCGTGCGTGAGTACCTTGAGGCACTTGATGAAGAGGCTTTGGCCGAAACGCTGCCGAAGCGCCTGTCGCTGACGGATCCTCAAGCCCGCTGGACCGCTGCTCCAGGAGGCCCAGCTTTCTACGCTTACTCCACGAATTATCTGATCGATACAGAGCACGGCGTGATCATGGATGTGGAACCCACACCGGCTCATCGAACCGCAGAAGTCGAGAGCACCAAGACGATGATCGAACGGGTCGAAGCGCAGTTCGACATCAAGCCGGAGCGCCTCATTGGCGATACTGCTTACGGTACAGCGCCGATGCTGGCCTGGATGGTGGAGGAAAAAGACATCGAGCCGCATGTGCCGGTGTGGGACAAAACCGAGCGCAAGAACGACAGTTTTTCGAGCAACGATTTCCACTGGAATGAAGAGGCTGAGGAATACCGCTGCCCGGCCGGCAACCCATTGCGCAGCGAATGGCGAGCCTTCAAGAATGAGCGTTCACACGTCACCAAAGCCAACACCATTATCTTCCGATCCCGGCAGACCGACTGCGCTACGTGTCCGATGAAAGCCAAGTGCTGCCCGAACACCGCGTTCCGCAAGATCGCTCGCAGCGTCCATGAAGCCGCTCGCGATGTGGCTCGGCGCATTGCAGCAACGCCGGCATATCAGCGCTCTCGCCACGAACGTAAAAAAGTCGAAATGTTGTTTGCCCACCTCAAGCGCATCCTGAAATTGGATCGCCTGAGACTACGTGGCATGAGTGGTGCGACGGATGAATTCACGCTGGCCGCTGCGGTGCAGAACCTGCGACGGCTGGCCAAATTTTCATCTCAAGGGCCACCAGTCACGGGATAGGTGCGCCTGCACCAAGCAAAAAACCTCAAATTAACCCAATAACAGAGCAGCAAAGGTCACCGAAGGGCCGAAAAACCACTCAATGTGGTGAGTAGGTTCTCCGGTGGTGGTCGTGCCTGAGTTCAGGCGATCTGAAAATCCGACTTTTTCAACAGAATCGGCCGAAAGCCGACGGTCGCGAACGGCAGCAATTGGCCAGAATCAGCCTTCTGAAGTGCCGACCAATCTGCGGGCGATTCGCAGTTTCGACCCGCTGCATGCACGTTAATCACTGACTTTGCCCCCCCGCGCACTCTTGGTTTTTTAAACGCCAGCTGGTAGCGTTCGGCACCTCGCTGTATTGCCCGATCCCTTTCTTCATTCGTGACCTGTAAAAGGCAGACGTGCACGAGAACCGTTGCCCCACTCGAGGGCACTGACGCAGGACGCATCGGGCGATGCACAGTCATTCGCAAATGGAGTTCACAATGACGCAAAACAGCACCGTGCTGTCGGGCATCCAGCTGGATCAATTCATGGACCGTCTTGAGGTCGAGCATCAGGAACATGGTGTCGACTACCTGTTGGGCCAGCTGCGCGGCCAACCGCTCAAGGCAACCTCGCTGGAGTCAATCGGACGGCTGCACGTGCTGTGGGTCAATGCGGGTGATGCAGACGCGGCCAGGGCGGTACTGGCCGACGACGGCCAGGCACTGATCGAGGCTACGCCTGATGATGAGCGCAACGAACTCAAGGTCAACCTGCTGATCTACCAACTGCGTCTGGGCAACTACTTCAAAGACGAGCAGGGCCTGCTTCAGGCGCTCGACAACCTTCAGCAATTGACCAACGAGCCGCTGCCGTTCGACATCGAGCAGTACCGGCGCTACCGCATTTTCGAAGATCTCCAACACGCCACCCTCGACGTCGCCCTGAAGACCATCGAAGTGCGTCACACCCTTGCCCTGATCAACCCCGACCGTCATGCACTGCGAGCCTGGGACGATGCCGATCAACACCAGCGACGGGCCCAGGCGCTGGCCGCCCATGAACGCGACGAAGAGGCTCGTGAAGCCGCGCTGGCGGCAATTGCCGCGTTACGCACCGCTGGCGAAGATCAGGATGTCGACGGTAACGACTGGCTGTGGCTGGGCGATGCGCTGATCGAAATCGTTCCGTTGCGCCTGGCGATGTTCGAACAGCCGGTTGTGCGATTGATCGCCGAATTGTCGCTACCCCAGCGTCGAGAATGGGAAGTGCGCCTGGCACGTCTGGCCGCCCGTTCATTGCAGGCCCAGGGCGACCTCGCCGGTGCTTTGAAAATCTGTGAAGTGGCGACCCTGAGTCTGGAGTCCGGCGGCGGTGACAACTTCGTTGACTTCCATTTGCCCTGGCTGCTTGAAAACGGCCAAATCGACGACGCGGGGCAACGTGCATTCATGGAAATCTATGAAATGCGCGGCGAAATGTGGCCGGGCACGGCCTACTGGGTCCAGGATCGCCTGCTCGATGCCGAGGACCAGTCAGCGTGGTGGCCGTTGTGCGTGATACGTGCCTGTGATGATCAGAGGGTGCTGGAGCGCTTCACTTCCGGCCTGCCGTGGCGGGACGAGTCGACCCCGTCCATGGGCCCGCTGCTCGATGCACTGCATGACGCGCGCGATGACCTTGAGCAAATTGACAACGTCTTCACCCTGGCCCTTGCAGAAGCCCGGCGACGCGCGCCGAACCACCCGTGGATCACTCGTCTGGTGGCGGTACGTGAACGTCAGGCCGGGCGCATCGACGCCAACACCGAACTGACGATGCTACGCGAGGCGGTTTCGGCCGGCGATCTGCAGGACCACCGCAGCGTCTACAGCCTGTTCAGGGCCCACGCCAGTACGTTCGGCATATTCGATGCCTTGCGCCAACCCTTGCCGCTATTGGCCAGTGGCATGTACTACTACAATTTTGCGATTTCCCTTGAAAGCTTGGTCGAAACGCATGTCGAGAAGCTTTCCAGCGAGGAGGCAGATTCGGTCTGGTGGCGGCTGCGGGAAGTGCAAAAGGTTGCCTACGAACATGGCCAGGCCCGTATGGAGCAGTGCTTCGCCGGCGGCCGCGGACACCGCTACGATGCCTGCGCACACCTGTACTCAATGCTGTGCAACAACCTGGCGATCAATTACCGCTGCTACAACGACAAACTCATGGGTCAAGCACTTGAGTTGCATACCCGTGGCATCGCCGCCAGCCCGTTCGCCGAACATTATCAGGGCATCCTCGAAAATCGTATTCTGCTGAACGATAACCCAGGCATCGCCGAAGCCGCCGAACAGCTATGGCACTACGCAGCCGACTATGGCTACGGCCGCCACAACCCGGAAGATTACATACAGGACGTCACCCGCGCCCTGTTTCGACTGGACCGCGAGCGCGAGCTTCTGATCTGGCTGGAGCGCATTCTCAAATGGCAGGAAGAGCGCGAAATCAGCGACAAGGACCTGGAGTACTCGCCGCTGTTCGCACGGATGAAAATTGCCATGTACCTGTCATACAGCCTGCCGGAGGCGGCCACTAACCTGTGGTTACGTTACGCGCCGGTCATCGATGAACTCTCTGAATCCTCTCTGCTGGCTTGTGCCGGCGATGTGCTCAAGGGGCTCGAGCGCAAGGCAGAGGCCGTGGCCTATTATCAGCGCTCCATTCTGCGCAGTGATCCGAACAACGAAGTTGATCGGGGAAACAATGAAATGATCCGCCAGTGCATCGCCGAACTGCAGGCGCCGGCAAAACCGGCCGGCAAAGCCTGGTGGCAGATATGGAAGTGACACCGGAGCTGCGAACGTCCGGTTATGCCCCGCGCAACGCACTCAATGCCGAACAACTCAAGCGTGGCATTGCCGAGCGCAGCAAGGCCCGAGGTGATGCGCCAGAGGTGGGCAAATGGTTGCTCAACCATTTTTACCGTCATCTGGTCGGCAATTTCGAGCCTGCGCGGCGAATCCTGAGCATGGGGCAGGCTATCGAGGCATTGGGAGCCGAGCCGCCGTCCTGGGTGGCTGGGCATTTGAGCGATGCAAAAAAAGATTCACTTGCCCCGCTGGTCTGGGTCGATCCGCAGCAGGCGCCATTGCTGGCGCTGGAAGCCTTGCTGGTGGAGTTCCTGACCTCGCGTCAGGGCACAGCACTGGCGGGCAAGCTCGAACGCATCAACTGCCCCCAGGCGTTGATGCTGTGGCAAAAGGAACACGCGCAGATGGCGGCGCGTGTCGAACAAGGCTGGCGCCAGAGCCAGCCCGAGGCCTTGCTTGCACGGGTGAACACCGCGGAGCACGTATTGCAGGAACTGCGTCCCGAAAGTTCCTTGCTGCGCGCGGAAATGGCCTTTGAAAGCTACGTGATGCGCCACTGTCTGGGCCAGTTCGCCGATCGCCGCGCCTTGACTGGCGGCTACGGCGAGCGCTATGCCGAAGCGGTCGAACAGCAGCGCATGCGTGTGTTCAGTTTGCGTGACAGTCAGGGCCAGCCACACATCACCATCAGCCTGATCGTCCAGGCCGACGGCACATTGACGGTCGAGCAGGTAAAGGGTAAGCAAAACCGGCCTCCGGTGGAGCGCTATTACCAGGACCTGCTGCAGTGCCTGAATGCTCTGGACACCGACCAGCAGACACCCGCCGACTGTATCGCCATCGGCATCGTGCGTACCGAAGCCGGCTGGCTGCGTATCGAGGAGGTCAACGACCCGACCGCCCAGACTCGCCAGGTAGCCCGATATCCGCAACTTTATGAGCGCCTCGATGCGCCATCCGCCATGGTCGAATGGCTGGTCGCCGGGCGTCAGCCGCAGCAATTCCTGCAGGCTGCCCCGAAGGCGGTGTCGGTCAAGTACGCCATCCGGCACATTTTCAGCAAATACATTGAGCGTCAGCCCAAAGACCCGTTGTACCTCACCGAAGGTGTGCCGTGGCCTGAAATGACCTCGCCAATGGCCGAGGAAATCCTGGCCTGGCAGGCCCGGGCAAGGTAAGGAGAGCGGGATGTTTTTGCTTATCGCAGTTGTTGTTTCAGCCTGGATGTTGTGGCGAGCATTCAGACCGCGTGGCGCCCAGTTGTTCAGCCAACGCAGGCACTGGTCGCTGCTGCTGGCCAGGCCCATGGCTGATGCGATGGAAGTCGAGGGTTTCTACTCGTCGGCGTGCGATCACTTCACCGAGCAAGCACAGACGATTGTACGGGCAGCGTTGTTACACCAGGCCGGGATACGCAGCAATTGCAATGACGAAGCCGTGCGGTCGCACTTCAGTGCGACCCTCGAACAGCAGTGGTACAACCTCGACCTGCAGGCGCTGATGACCGGTGATGAGCCGCGTGCGGCCATGGCCTTTGCCTGCGTTCGGGTGGCGTTTCTGGTCCGTTGTGCGCTGCTGATGCGTTGGCTCGAGCCCGACCTCGCCTGGCGTGTGCTGCTGCTCAATGCACAGCGGGCGCAGGACTGTTTCGACAGTTGGGAAGAATTCGGCAAAGCCTATCAGCTAGGGCGCGAGCAGTGGGTGGCGGCGTTTCGCGTCGACTCGCTGGGCGAAGCGTTCCATGAGCAGCATCTGCGCCAGTTGCTGACGCCCGGCAGCGGAGCTTGGGCCGATGCCCCCTGGAATACGCATGCGGCGCTGACCCCGACTCTGGCGGGAGCTGCGTAGCTATTGGTTCAAGCGTCTGAATCGCTGGAGCTCTCACCGCTGGAGGCGAGCTTGGTTGAAAAGCTCTTTCATTGCTAGATCAGCCGAGGCCTGGAGTCGCTGGTCATGAATGGCTTTTCTCGGCCAATAGCAGCCATAAATATGGCTACGAATCTAGGGCGGCTCAATGAATAGGTGCTCCTGAACGACTCTGCTCAAGAGCTGGCTTTGCCCCATAAAACGGGGCAAAGCCACATCAATAATTTAGTTGCCGCGGTAAGTCGAGAACCCATAGGGGCTGAGCAGCAGCGGAATATGGTAGTGAGGCACGCTACCGTCTGCTTCGAAAATCACAGGTACTTCCGGGAAGAATGTTGCCGACTGATGCTCTTTGAACCAGTCACCCGTTTTGAACGTTACGCGATAGGTCCCTTTCTCGAGCACCTTGTTTTCCGGATAAAGCGCAGTAATACGGCCCTGTTCATTGGTAATGCCGGTGTTCAGTTTGCTCCAGTCTTGGCCGTTCTGTTTTTCAAGTGTCACATTCACGCCAGGTGATGGCAGGCCGTCTTGTAGGTTCAGCACATGGACGCTCAGAGGGTTACCAGCCGCAAAAACAGCGGAGGAAAGTGCGCTCAACACGGCACCGGCCAAAAGGGTTTTCAATGTATTCATGATGAGTCTCCTATTTATTTATGGGTGGGTATAACTTGTGCGATAGCTTTGAGGGCACAGCCTTCATCGATCTGCGCACCGCCGGCCCCGGCAACGCCGATGGCACCGATGACTTGATCGCCCACCTTCAGCGGTACTCCACCGCCTAACAGCAACAACTCATCGAGTGTGTTTAGGTTTTCAGCTTCGGGGTTACTGCGTGCACGCTCTGATAACAGGCCTGTAGCGGTCTTTGTTGATAGGGCGGTAAAGGCCTTGCGCTGCGCTGCCAGTGTGTTGTGTGGCCCGACATTGTCATCGCGCTGTACGGCTACCAGATTGCCTCCGCGGTCTACGACTGCTGCTACCCCGGTACGGCCGTCTGCATGGCAGGCTGCCAATGTGGCGTCTAGCAATTGGTTGGCCACGGCAAGGGTGACATCCGCACGCTGGGCAATCGGTGAGGTATCTGCCCATGCGGCACTTGAACCTATCGCCAGGGATAGGAGTGAGGTGGTGCAGCTTCTTGCGATTTGCATAAATCCTCCCGTTCAAAGCTCGGTTGAGCCATTGGCGGCCATCATGCATAAGCGTTGCGCTCAGACTGATTGCGTGAGGATTACCAATTTGTAATGGGACGAAGCTGTTTATTGGCCTAGGCTATGCACCTGCGCTGGAGGACTAGATGCGTATCCTGGTTGTTGAAGATGAAGCGAAGACAGCTGACTACCTGCACAAGGGGCTGAGTGAGTCCGGCTATCTTGTGGAGGTCGCCCTGAATGGATTAGACGGTCAGCACTTGGTGCAGGAGTGCGAGTTTGATCTGATCATCCTCGATGTCATGTTGCCCGGCTTGGACGGCTGGCAATTGCTGCAGATCATCCGACGAAAGTGGCAGACGCCTGTGCTATTTCTGACGGCGCGCGATGCTATCGAAGATCGGGTCAAAGGGCTTGAGCTGGGGGCGGATGACTACCTAGTGAAGCCTTTCTCTTACGCGGAACTGCTGGCTCGTGTACGTACGCTGCTTCGCCGCGGTCCGGCGAGAGAAGTAGAGCAGTTTCAGATTGCCGACCTGCATGTCGATTTGCTCAAGCGCAAGGTCACTCGCGATGGCGAGCGTTTGCCCCTTACCAACAAAGAGTTCGCGTTGCTGCATTTGTTGCTCAGCCGCGAAGGTGAGGTTCTGTCACGTACGCTGATTGCTTCGCATGTCTGGCAGATGAATTTCGATAGCGATACCAACGTCGTAGACGTTGCTATTCGACGTTTGCGTGCGAAGGTTGATGATCCTTATCCGATCAAGCTGATTCACACCGTACGCGGAATGGGCTACATGATGGATGCTCAACCATGAGCCTATGGCCACGTAAACTCAGCCTTCGCCTGGCCTTGATGTTTGCCTTGATCAGCGTGGTGCTCTTAGGTGCTGTAGGGTTCTATCTGTATCACTCTCTGCAACGCGAAATAGCCTGGCGTGATGATCAGGCCCTGCTCGGTCGGCTGCAGCATATGCAGGCACTGATCGGCGACAGTAAGAGTGTAGATTCGCTGCGCACGCGCCCGCAGCTGTACGAAAACATGCTGGGCAACCGCGACAACATGCTTTGGATTGTCGACAGCAATGGGCAGTTGCTAATCGAAATCAACCCGCTCGCTGTGCCATTGCCGAGTCTGCCGAAATCGTCCGCGCCAAAGCTTGCCGATAGTCCTGATGATCCAGCTTTGCGTTTTGCCTGGGTCGATATCTCGAGTCCAGAGCGTCGCCTTACCCTAATTGCGGGTAAGTACCTCGGTGAGCGTGAGCAGATGCTCAGTGCCTATCGTTGGGAAGTGCTGACAGCAGTGACGGTTGGTGCGTTGCTGGCGTTTCTGCTCGGCTGGCTGGTTAGTCAGCGCGGCCTCAAGCCGGTACGTCAACTGGCGACACGCGCAGCGACCATCGATGTGCAGCACCTGCATGTGCGCTTGGAAGCGTTCAATGATCTCAGCGAGCTAAGTGCCCTGAGCCATGCGCTCAATCAGATGCTTAGCCGCCTGGAGCAAGGCTTCGCTCAGCTGTCACGCTTCTCCGAAGACCTTGCCCACGAGATGCGTACGCCATTGAGCAACCTGATGGGGCAGACCCAGCAGACGCTTGGTCGTACTCGCTCGATTGAGGAATACCAGAATCTGTTGGTGTCCAATCAAGAAGAATACGAGCGCCTGGCGCGGATGATTGACAGCATGCTTTTCCTCGCGCGTACCGAGCAGCCAAAGTCGTCCATCAGCCGCGAACGCATCGACCTGCAGGAGCTTGCCGGACAGCTCTGCGAATATTTCGAAGGGATGGGGGAAGAGCGCGGTATTGAGTTGATAAATCAGGCCAGTGGCACGTTGTACGCTGACGCGCAGTTGCTACGCAGGGCACTGGCCAATTTGATTGCAAACGCACTGCGTTATGCCGCTCCTGGTACGCCGGTGACTATCAGCACCATGAGCGCTGGGAATGGGCTCGAAATCAGCGTACACAACCAAGGTGATGCGATTGCAGGCGAACACCTACCGCATTTATTCGAGCGGTTTTACCGGTGTGATCCTTCTCGCAATCAGCCCGATGATTCGGGCGGGCTTGGATTGGCCATCGTTCGATCGATTATGCAGGCCCACAGTGGAAAAGTGGGTGTAACCAGCAGCAATTTAGGCACGGCGTTTTTGCTCACTTTTCCGAACGAAACGTCTCTACTATGAGCGAAGCTATTAGTGTGGTTGTGGTCAGTTGTTGTTGATCAGCGCTATGTGAGTCGCCGCGAGATTGTGTAGGTCCTAGATGACCGCTTCTGGCCAACTTCTGCCTGTCGTAGCGGGCAGCAATCGGCCAGAAGCTTCCTGTCACGAAGGACCTATCCAAAGCGTAAGCGGCTGGCTATCCCACCTTGCGTAATCACACGATGTAATCGCCCGCAGTCCGCTGGGTATGTCGAAGGGCGTAGCATATGTTCTGGATTGGATCGTATGGCCAATGAGTGGTTTAGGAGTTGTTCCCTTTGAAATTCGATTTAACTGAACAAGGCACAAAATATGCGTGCGCGGCAGACCCTGGCCTCGGCTATATTCCAAACGATCTGATAGCGGCTATCCAGGATGTGTACACGCCGGCGGGAATGCAATTGACGGATCTGGCTATACGCGAGGCTGAGAGTGCCGAGTATGGTGCCTCCCGCTTTGGCCTCGACGGACACACCATTGTCTTCCGTGTGGCTAAAACAACGCCGACGAAGATTGGACAGTTCGTCACAATATGGAAGCGCCCGACGTCAGGCAGCATCATTGCACCTCTCGATATCGATGATGGCGTAGCCTTTGTTGTGGTGAGTGTGTTCGATGCAACGCATCGCGGACAGTTTGTTTTCGACCAGAAAATACTGGCATCAAAGGGCATCATGGCGATTAACGGTAAAGGTGGTAAGCGCGCTATCCGCGTTTATCCACCTTGGGTCAAACCAGTCGCCAAAGAGGCCGTTAGGACACAGCAATGGCAACTACGTTACTTTCTTCCTCTTGAACAAAGCGGTAACGCCGATTCCGTGCAGGTGCGTCGGCTCTTTGAAGTTTAAGATCCTTATTCGTCATTCTTGAGCGTTCTGGGTAATGGCAGCTAAAGCACTGTGATCGAGCCGCCCGCGGCTATCCGCTGCCAAGGCAAGCCCAGTATCAAGGCCTGAAGTTGTTCCTTGTCGAGTTCGACGTCCGATCCGTGCCGGATACCTGGCCAGTGAAACTTGTCTTGGTTCAATCGTCGCACCGAACACCGCGATAACTCTAGCCAACGCGGTCTCGGTACCGGCACGCATGTCCATCGGCTCGGTGGCGATCCAGATGGAATCGATGCGGATCATTGAGCGAGTCCACGGATGAATCGTGGTGCTGTACTGCCTGTGTTTTGGGGACTACGGGCTTAGATGTTCCAACCCATCACCGATAACGCGTTGAGTTTACGCCTGACCGGCGGCAAACGACGCTAACCTGCCCTTCACGAAGGGCTGCAGCACCTTCAGTTAGGGTGTGAATATTTACCAGGAGGGCTGGTCCTGTGAGTCCTCGTCTCCGGACTTTACTACTTTCTGAATCGACCACGGGTCTTTGCGCACGCGTTCGGGAGGCGGTGAGCCCCCCGAAAATGTTCCCCCCGAACGCCTACTCAATGCCTATAGAGGCCTGACTGACACCTGTATAATTACATTCTTTGATCCTTCATCACCATTTACGCATGGCGTTGTAGGAGGTGTGTTTATATGAATTTTATTAGGTTATTGCTTTAATTTTTTGACTTGCGTGCAATTGTCGGCGCGATGTTAATGGTGTTTAAAACATGATAATATGGCCCGCAATTATTTGAGCTGTTCCATTTTTAATTTATAGCAGGGCGAATAATGCTTTTTATTGTAATGTTAGGCGGAAAACATCCTAGAGCGAAAATTGAAGTCCATGATATAGCCTTCGTATTAGCTGATAGCTTAGAGGGTGCATATCCTCAGCTTAGACAGAGTTGGTTTGGATCTCCTGTAGGCCTTCATATTGATGCGTGGATGGCAGTTGATGGAGTTGCAGGCTGGAAATTAGAACTAAGTGAATTAGCTCCCCGCCCTGGATCAATGCGTTTGTATTTTATCAATTTAGGCGGATATGAAGTTAAATCCTTTGGCGAAGCGCATCACTATTCTCTGATAGTTGCGAAAGATAAGCGGGAGGCGATGAGCCTCGGTAAACGCGAGATTTTAAAGCACTGGGTCCAGGCCCATACTGATGGTGTGCTGGATGTGGACGACTGTTTGCCGATTGATGCGATAGAAGGACGATACGTTCATTTGGTTGAGGGACCACACGACGGCATCATTCAGCGCAATGACTACATTGTTTTGTCGTAACGTTTGATTAGCTCAACACGTCATCTGCTGAATCGCCCGAATTTCCTACGTAATGAGCGGCCACTTTTGGCCGTTTTCTGCCTGTGACGACCGATTGAATTCGACCATAAGCGGACATGTCAGAAAAATTGTGGTCGGTGATGCCATCTATCTCCATCTCGTGACAGCGCCAGAAAACGATTGGCCTTTGTCTGGATGTCTACCTCAAAAGCGGACGACCAAATCGGTTCTGGTTTCGCCCAGCTTGCCTCCTCCGCAAGTGCAAGCTGGCTCACTTCTCTGCCTCTTGGATACGCCTGGTATGTCAAGTCGGCTAAAGGCCACGCCCCGATGCGCATTGATTCGGCTCACGTTTAGGTTTGAACTATCCGCAATGTCCGGATAGCCACCTATAGCTGGAATTCTGAATACGCTAAGCTAAAAGGCATCCAATGCTCTACACAGCCCTGCCTTCTCAACAGGCTCGTTTTCAGGTTTTCCAGCTGGGTTTAAGCGCTGCAACGCGACCAGGCACTGGCCACCGTCCAGCAGGATCAGTTCGTAATCTTGCCCGGCCTTGGGGGTGAAGTGAAAGCTCTGCCTGCAGCTATAGGAATTGCCGCCAGAAACATAGCCCTCACTCTGGAAGTTCATGGCAAAAGGCTTGTTCGCCGGCACCTTCAGTTCGCTACGCGCCGAGCCTTGCGCCTCCACCCGGCGGTTGCTCTCGGGCATGCCCAGGCTGCGGCCATTATTCTGACCCGCAAAGCCGGATTCGGACACGGCCATCACCCCGGCGCCAGGCACACGCCAGTCGGTGCAGTCACGGCCCGGCACACCGCGCGCCACGCCATTGGTGATCACGCGCAAGCGTGCGGTATCCCCTGCTGTGGGTTCAACATAGGGCGTGTTGTAAGCACGGATATTGGAAATATTGCCGCAGCCACTCACGGCCACGGCCAGGCCGGCTATCAGAAACGCTCTCATGGAAGTCCTTTTTTGAGGCTTAACGGCAGTGATAAGGGCTTTCGCTGCTCAGTTCCTCGCCGGTCCGGGCATCGCGAATGATGACCGTCGCCCCCGGCGCATTGAGGCAGAACGCATTGCGTATGGGGTAAATGTTATGGCCCTCGGCGGTGAACGTGCCGAGCTTGGTTAACGGGGCGCCGGAGGCGTCCTGAGCCGTCACGGTGTACTCACCCGACATGGTCAGACAGCCGCTCAGTAACAGCAGCAAGGTGGCGCAGATTGCATATTTCACAGGTGATGTCCCTATCGTGTTGAGTGACGAACCCTCAAAAAGAGGGCGGTTTTTTTGTGGTTTCATTGCGCCGACTCACAGGCCTTCAACGGTTCTTGGGTGCGCAACGCACAGACGTCAAAACCATCACGCCGGGTGTAGCCCGAGCGCTTCATACACACAAAGCGCTGCGCCCGCTCCTGGAAGCTGGCATTGGGATCGATGCCGGAGCCATTCTTCTCACCGCAAGCCAACATGGAGGTCAAGACATCCTTGCTGCTCGCGCCGGGTTTCTCCCATAAGTCCGCATCAGCCGCCGGGGGCTGAAAGGGCTCGCTGAAACAGGCGGTGACGAGGGTAGCAAGCAGCAGCGCCAATGCCATAGGTTTAAGCCACATGATCAATCTCCTTATTTTCTCGGGCTGACAGGCACCAGCACCGGCTTGCCTTGCGGCCAATATCTTGCGCAGGCTTGCGCACCACTGCCATAACAGCTGTGCATGGTCGTATCACCGGTGAAGACATTGCCCAACTCCTTGAGCAAGCTGCTGCCCTCAGGTATTACGCCGCCAGTACCCGGGTTATTGCCCATGAAGAACCACCTGCCCACCGGGTCGTTGTTATGAACTTCGTATTTAAGAACCATCTTCGCCTGTTCGACTGGGTCGGTGACGGCCGAACGGTTTTGCAAAAAGGCCAACTGTTCATCGGCGGTGTAAACATTGAACGCGCCACCGAAGTTATACACCGTAGTCTTGCTGAGTAACCCGGCAGCATCAGGCATGTTGTAAATGGATTGTCGGGAGTTGCCACCGGTCATAGTGCCGCGACTGTGTTCAGTCAGGTGCAAGCCAGTGGCGCCATAGTCGAGCTGCAACTGGCGCGAGGCCGCGGTGTAGTTGGTCAAGCCGAAAAAGTCGTTATCCATCGCCTTCTGATACCCGGCAATCAACAGCTCCGACAGGGTATTGTCCGCCTTGGGAAACCACATGAAATACTGTGGCCCGGTCGCGCCAGGGTCGCGATGCTGAGCCGCGTATTTAGCCGCGGCTTTGTCGTCGTTGAAAATGCCATTGAGGGCTACGTTGACTACGTTGTTTTCATCCGCCTGCAGATGTTGCCTTTCTGCATCACCCACTACACGGAACAACGGCTTTTGGTCCGCGCCTTCCTTCACATTGCCCTGTTCATCCAGCTCCAGCGCCAACATCTGTGGCGGCGTTTTGAACATGGTGCGATACGCCTTATCGGTAAACTGCACCCCTTGGCGATAGGCCTCATTCTTGATCGACTGCTCCGCCTCGGCGGTACGCTGCAGTTTGTCCAGGTCCTGACGCTCGGCGCCAACATGGGAGTGGGCGGTGTCACGGTTAAGGCTGGCCACGGTTTGACTGGCATCACGGCCGGTCAATTGCTGCTGGCGGTAGGCATCGGTAATGAGGATATTGCCGGCACTCACCACGCTCAGCGTGTTGCCCTCGGAAGAGTCCGAAGCCTTCCCTGCATCCAGGTAGTTGCTGAACAAGGCCTTGCTGGCGCCGTACATGCCCTGGCCGACAAAGTCGCTGCTGAGGGTGAGCCCACTGCTGTCGGCGCTGGCCTTGGCGCTGTTGTGCAGGTCAGCGGTGGTCAATGAGCCGGTACTCAAGCTGTTCTTGCCATCGGCAATCGCCTTGTCGTTGCTGGCGATCACGCCGCCCACCAAGTGGGTGTTGCCCTTGACCCGGATATCAAAACCACCGTCCCCGGCCCGAATGCCGCTCTGCTCAGTGACACTTTCAAAGTTGGATTTCTGAATGCCTTTGTTCTGACTCAACGTGAAGCTCGATGAGCCGATGCAGAATGGCGGCACGCAAATACTCACGCCCACGCCCAGGCTAGTCTGTTTGGCCTTGTAGGTACTGGTGTCCTGCAGGCTTTCGACACTGAAATCACCGCCCACATCGGCCGTGACTTGCTTGCCACTCACCACTGCGCCCTTGAGTCGGGTATCGCCACCGGAATCGAGCGAGACCTTATTACCGGCGTCCACATGGGTATTGCTCCAGACCACATCATCGCCATCGGCCTTGCCGCGGTTTTGGGACGCCCCTGCGTTAAAACTGATGCCAGTGGTTTGGCCGCCGATGGCAATGCCAATCCCAAGGCTGGCGTTGCTGCCCTTTTCGGTCGTGCGCTGTTGCACCGTGTTTTGCGCGGCCAGCAAGGCAATAGCGCCGTCGGCCTTGAGGTTAACGTCATGGCCGGCGGTGATCTGGCTGCCTTGTACGGTCAGGTTACTGTTCTTGCCGGCGCCGGCCGCGGTAATGTTGACATCACCACCGGCCAACACCGACGAGCTGGCGGCCGAATTGGAGGTCTGCTCGGTTTTACTTTCCTTCTTGCTGGTGCCGGCCGAAATGCTGATATTAATGCCGCCGGCCATGGACCGGTCCTTGTCATACTGGATATAGCCGTTGCCCGCCCCCATCAGGGTGTTGACCAGCGCCAGTGTTTTGAGCCGGCCATCATCGGTGCGGTCGGACGCGGTTTTCATGCGCTGGGCGGTCTGCACGGCTTCGATCACCGGGTTGGTTACGGTAATCGTGAGGCCGCCTTGCTTGAACTTGGTCTCCTGGGTGATGTGTTGCTGGTCACGGGCCTCAAGGATATCGACCAACCGCGCGGCAATGTTCACATCGCCCTTGGGCGCCGTCACTTGGCTGCCGACCTGGCGGTAGGCATTGCCGGCCAGGATACTCACGTTGCCATCGGTGGCGCCGATGGTGCTGGCCGCCGCCGTTTCACTGGCGGTACGGTTTTTGTCGCTGCGCTGCTGGCTGCCGATGGTCACCGCGATGGCGCCACCGCTGAACAGCCCGCTTTGCTTGACCTCCTTGAAGTGCTGTTCGCTGAGCTGGTCGGTGGCGGCCACCACATTCACATCGTGCCCGGCTACCAGGGTGGTGCCACTGGTGGAGACCACGTTACTGCCGCGCACATTCAAGTCATTGTCGGCCTTGACCCACGCGGTCTCGCCACTGAGGGTGGTGGCCTGGGCGCGGGTTTCACTCACGGTGTCGCGGGTTGAAGTGGTCTTGCTGGAGAACAAGCTGTTACTGCCGGTGACCTTATGGGCCTCGTCGACAAAGTTGTAGCTCTGGCTGGTGCTTAAATTGACGTCGCGGCCTGTCGAAACGGTGACCCCGCCCTGCTCGCTGACGACCTTGGCACCTCGGGCATTGAGGTCATTGTCCGCGATCAGGCGTACCTCGCCCTCACCCTGGATAACACTGCCGACATCGGTGCGGCTCGCGTCCTTGCGCCAGTTGCTGGCGTTCCATTGCACGCTTTGTTCACGGCTCTGGGTCACCGTGCCCAGGTTGATATCGTGGCCAGCAACCACCGTGGTCTTGCCGTCCTTGCCGGAACTGACGATCTGCGCCGCACTCAGGTTGATATCGCGCGCCGCGTTCACCACCAGTTCACCCTTGGCATCGGAGACAAACAACCCGGCAACCCGCGAAATACCCGTGGCGGTGCCCTGGGCACTTTCGGTGTTGCGCGTGGTGGACACCATGTTGATATCGCGACCGGCAACCGTATTCAAGCGCGTGGAGGCATCGATCAACCCGCCGAGGTTGTTCAAGTCGGTGCGGGCTTTTACCTCCACCTCGCCACCGGTCAGGCGCCCGCCCAGGTTCTGCAGGTTGTCGGCGGAAATCGCCAGCACGCTGCGCCCGGCGATCGTGCCGCGGTTAACCAGGTCGCCTTGTAGCTTGAGGTCGACCACGTTGCCCGCCATTAGTGCACCGGAGCCATCCAGGTCGCCGTCGCGCACCCGCACATACACCTGCGGCACCAACGCCTGCGTCACGCTGCCGTCGGCAAGGGTTACGTCCTTCTTCACCAGCCAGACGATGTCGCTGGTCAACTGGGCCATTTGCTCAGGGCTGAGCGCCACACCCGGCACCAGCTTCCACTTGCCGGCGTAGGTCAGCGCACTGTCGAGCAACGCGCGGTACTGGGTCTCATCATTGGCGTAGCCGTCGAGGAAGCGTCTGCCGGTGAGTTGGGCAATCTGTTCGCGGATCAGTTTTTGCTCATAGAAACCATCGCCTAGCCGCGTAAGGGTCAGGCCCGGATCCAGTTGCAGCCGATCCAGCATGTAGTTGGAAGACAGCCAGGAACGATAACTGGTGAAACGCGGGTCGCTCTCCACCAGATAGTTCGGGTTGGCCTGGGGATTGAGGTGGAACAGGCTGTTGTCCGGCACCTGCACATTAAGCCCGCCGGTACGGATTGACTCACCTACGCCTCCCGCCGCCGTCGCTTGCAGCGCCGCCACTTCCAGCACCGGGCCAGGCGCTCGGCCATTGCCCACATTGACCTTGGCCGCACTGGCACCGCCGGCAGCCTGATCGACGCTACTGGTCAGGCGAGTGCCGAGTTGCAGGCCACTGCCGGTATGGGCGGTGTTTTGCAGGTACTGGGTTGGCCGCAGGAAAATATCCGTGACGCTGGCGGCCGGGTTGTAGGCGGCTGTCGAACGGCCCTGACGGTCACGGCCCTTGCGATGGATGCGATACAAATGGCTGAACGTGCCACTGTCCGTCACCGTCTGCTGCCCGGTGACTTCGGTGTTGTTGAGCTGTCCGATAGTGCCCACCAACGTGCCGCCGGCGATGATCCGGCTCTTGTCGTTCAACACCGAATTGGCGGTCAGCAGCATTGAGCCGCCGGAAAGGATTTCACCCGGGTCCGAGGTGAGGATCTGGGTCTGGGTAGTGGTACGAGCGTAGTCGTAGCGGTTGTAGTTATCGGCCACGCCCTCGGGGCTGACCAAGTGGCTGACTTCGTCGTTGTAGAGTGAGATCTGATCCGGGCGATAGCGATTGGCAGAGCCGGTGTGCTGGAACTCCTGGACGCCTTCGCGGCTGACCTCAACCACTTGGGTGCTGAAGTGTTCGTTGGTATTGCGCAACTCGGCACTGTTAAGGCTCAGCCCGCCGAGTGCTTCGATACTTGCGCTGGCGTTATGCACCAGCCCGGCCTGGCCGGTGGCCTGACCCTGGGCATCCAGCGCGCCGCCGATCAACAAGTCACCGGCACTGAAAAGCATGGCGTGCTCACGGTTGACCAGCGTCCCGACGCCAATGTCCAGGCGTTCGCGCGCGGCGATCACGACCGCTCGGGCATCTTCCACATCATTGGTCAGTTGCCCCGCCGCAATGGATACGTGATCACCATAAATACGGCCGCTGCCAACCAGTTACAAGCATCACGGCGAAGGCCGCGTGCAGTAACGGGGCAAGCGCAAGATTCGCTACCGGTGCCTGGAGGAGAGTAGAGAACAGAATGCCAATGTTCAGCTGTTTGTATTGAACAACCTGACGCTAGGCCCAGCGGCTTTTGTAAAAGGCAAAGGGGTAAACACGTCTGAAAGGCAGGGTTGATCGGTGAGTCAGCAGAATGAGAGCAGAAATCGCCTCATGAAACGCCCAAACGAGTTGTCGCCAGGCCCTCCCGCACCACCTCTATGCATTTATTTTGTGAATAACGCGGCATTCCCCACGTTTTACGTAAAAAGTCCTGCCACTGATGTAACAAACAGTTTAATGATGGCTCAACTGTGCAAAATCCCTGAGTTCACCGTTTGGCTAATGGGTATGGATTGTGCGTATTTCTACGTTAAGGATGTCGAGTGCCGAATCAGCCCTCAACCCAACGCCAGTATTGTATCCAGAGCCTGGGCGTCGCCCTGCTCTGCCTGTGCGCGCTGCCGGCCGCCGCCGCCGATGGGCCGCAAGCGGGCCAGGAAGCGCTGCGCTTGCAGCAGCAACAGCAGCGCGACTTGCAGCAATTACACCTGGAGCAGCGCCAACGGCAACTGCAACGCGGTAGTTTCGGTACGCAAGCGGCCACGCCGGCCTTGCCAACAGACATCGCCAAAGATGACCGCTGCTGGCCGCTAAGTGGCACGCGCCTGGCCGGAATCACCCTGTTCAGCAAGGCTGAGCTGAACAAACGCATCGAACCCTACGTGGCGCCGTGCATGGGCGTCACCCAGATCAACCGCCTGCTGGCCGAGATCACCCAGCTGTATGTGCAAGCCGGCTATATCGCCAGCCGCCCGTACCTGATCAGCCCGCCGGCGGCCGGGCAGTCGCTGGATATTCACGTCGAAGAGGGCTACCTCGAAGCCATCGAACTGGCCGACCAGAGCCTGCCGGTGTCGTTAGGCGGCGCGTTCCCCGGGATGCTCGGCAAGCCGCTGAACCTGCGCGATTTGGAACAAGGCCTGGACCAGCTCAACCGCCTGCGTTCGGTGGACCTCACCGCCGACATCGCCCCTGGCAATGAAGCTGGCGCCTCGCGCATCATCCTGCGCTCGCGCAGCACGGCGTCACGCTGGGGGCTGGGGCTTGGAGTGGATAACCTCGGCAGTGCCGGCACGGGGCGTGATCGCAATGCCATCAACCTGAGCCTGGACAGCCCGCTCAAGCTCAACGATTCGCTCAACCTGAGCTTCAGCGACACGCTCAACCACGGGCCGCGCTACAGCCGCAGCAACAGCCTGTTCTATTCCATCCCTTACGGGTACTGGACCTACAGCCTGTTCGCCAGCCACACCGAATACCGCTCGCCGTTCAAGCTCAGCCGCGCCACGTTTTACAACAGCGGCCGTACCGACCAGGTCAGTTTGCGCACCGACCGCGTGCTGTGGCGCGACCAGGGCCATCAACTCAGCGCCAACCTGCAACTGGCCTACAAGGACGTCGACAGCTACCTGCAAAAGGTTCGCTTAGGCATCCAGAGCCCGACGCTGACAGTGGCCGAGGCTGGCCTGAATCTGTTCTGGCTCAACAGCGCAGTGTGGAACCTCGACGTCAATTACGCCCAAGGCCTGACATGGTTCGGCGCCGACCGTGATGCCGACCAAACGCAAAAAAACCTGCCCCAGGCGCAATTCCATAAGTACCGCGCCAACCTCACCCAATGGCGCAACGGCCAATGGCTGGGGCAACCGTGGCAGTGGCAGAGCCAGCTCTCGGCGCAATACAGCCCGGATGCGTTGCCTGCCATCGAACAACTGCTGGGCACCGACGATTCGGCGGTGCGTGGCTACCGCGAAAACATCGCGTCCGGGGCCATCGGCGCAGTATGGCGCAACACCTTGCGCCTGCCGCTCACCAGCGACCTGCCGGTAAAAATCACCCCGCGCCTGGGCCTGGACAACGGCTGGATCAAGCGCGAACACGGCGCTCAAAGCCTGCGCCTGAGCGGTGCCAGTGCCGGGCTCAACCTCAGCTGGAAAAACGTGCAACTGGACCTCGATTACCAACGCAACCTCAACACGCCCGCAGGGTTTGGCCAGGAGCCGGAGGTCTGGCTGACGCGCCTTAGCGTACAGATTTGAGCAACACCTGTTTAGCCTGAGTTAACCGCCGTACCTGACCACCACAGCAGCGTTGCAACGAACAACGCACGTCGCGGATCAGCCAACACAAAGCGAATTTATTTATGCCGACTGACACCCATACATTTCACCTTTCACCCCAGGGCAAACTGCGCTGGGCCATCGCCAGCCTGTTCCTGCTGCCGCAGCTGGTCCTGGCCGGTGGCTTAACCGTCGTCGAAGGGCCTGGCGGTACGCCGCAGCTGCAAAACCAGAGCGGCGTGCCCATCGTCAACATCGTCGCGCCGAATGCCGGCGGCCTGTCCCATAACCAGTTCCTGGACTACAACGTCGACCGCCAGGGCGTGGTGTTGAACAACGCCTTGCAGGCTGGTCAATCGCAACTCGCCGGGCAACTGGCGGCCAATCCGCAGTTCCAGGGCCAGGCGGCGAGCGTGATCCTCAACGAAGTGGTGAGCCGCAACGCCTCGGCCATCAACGGCGCTCAGGAGATTTTTGGCCGGGCTGCCGATTATGTGCTGGCCAACCCCAATGGCATTTCCGTCAACGGCGGCAGTTTCATCAACACCCCAAATGCCAACCTGGTAGTGGGCCGCCCTGAGCTCAACGACGGCAAGCTGCAAGGCTTGAACACTCGCGATGCAAGCGGCCACCTGACGGTGCAGGGCCAGGGCCTGCAAAACGGCGCGGGGTCGATCAACCTGATCGCGCCGCGTATCGACAGCGATGGGCGCCTCAGTGCGCGTGACCAATTGAACCTCAAGGTCGGCCGCAATCAAGTCGACTACGCCAGCGGCCAGGTGCGCCAGGTCGACCCGGCGAGCAAAACCCAGGACCAGCGTATCGACGCCCGCCTGTTCGGGGCAATGCAGGCCGGCCGTATCAACATCATCAGCACCGCCGAAGGTGCCGGGGTGCGCGTGGGCGCGGTGCAAGTCGAGGGCCGTGATGGGGTGAAGGTCAGCTCGGCCGGCGACCTCGATATCAGCGGCCAGGTCCACGCCAACAGCCTCGACGCCACCCGCGCCGGTGTGCAGAGCCGCCAGGGCGATGTCGACTTGCACAGCGCCAAAGAATTGAGCCTCGCCGCCACCGACGTCGGCGGACGCAACGTCAAGCTCGACGCCGGCCGCAACCTCACCCTCAGCAGCCTGGAAAGCCAAAAACTTCAGGAAAAACGTGAGCAGTGGAACAACAGCAACTTCCTGTTTACCTACGAAACCTATGACCGCACCACCACCGACAAGGACTCGCGTCAGCACGGCAACAACGTCGTCGCACAACAAAATGCCACGCTGTCGTCCGGCGCCAACACCGAGATCAAGGCCAGCAAGGTCGAAGCAGGCGACGCATTGCGCGTCAACAGCGGCGCCGACCTGCAACTGAGCGCCGCCACCGAGACCCACGAAACCCGCGACCAGGGCAACCACCGCAAGCACCTGTGGAAAGCCAACTGGGACAAGTCCAGCAGCGAACAGCGCAGCGTCACCAGCAGTCTCAAGGCCGGCAAAGCCCTGGAGCTGACCAGCCAGCAAAAACTGCAACTGCAAGGCGCCGAACTGAAATCTGCGGGCGATATTCAATTGGCCGCTCGGCAAGTCGACATCACCAGCGCCAGCCGTATCCAGAGCAGCAGCGACAACGCTTACTCCGGCGACCTGACTGGCGGCAGTTTCTTCGGCAAGAACGGCGATGGCGATAAGGGCAAGACCCTGAACACCGGCAGCAAGGTCAATGCCGATGGCAAGCTGATCGTCAAGGCGGACGACGTGCGCATCAGCGGCAGCCAGGCGCGTGGTGGCCAACAGGCCAGCGTCATCAGCGACAAAGGCTCTCTGGTGATCGACGGCGTGCAAGACACCTCCCACGACAATAGCTACAGCAACGACAGCAAGTTCTTTGGTATCTCCAAGGATGAAAGCCGCAAGAACCTCAAAGACAGCACCGTCGTCGCCAGCAACCTGCGCTCGGACAGCAACCTCAAACTGCAAAGCGCCAAGGACATCAGCGTCAGCGGCTCCAAGGTCGCTGCGGCAGGCGAACTGCAAGCGAATGCCAAGGGTGACATCAAAGTCGCGTCGGCTGAAAACACCTCTCACACCACTACCAGCACTCACACGCGGGGTTTCGATAGCTACGCCAAGGAAACCGCCGACGGCACGCATCAGTACCGCGCGGGTGTGAACTATGCAGACCAGCAGCACGCCAGCAAGACCGACACCACCCAGCAGCAAGCTTCCAGCCTCAGCGGCGGCAGCCTGGCCGTCACGGCCGGTGGCGACGTGAGCATCAAGGGTTCCGAGCTGAAGGCGACCCAGGGCGATGCGACCGTGAGCGGCAAAAACGTCGAGCTGTTGGCGACCGATGACAGCACCCGTAGCCAAACCGACACCACCACCACCGCTGGCGGCGTGTATTACACCGGCGGCCTGGACCGAGCCGGCAATGGTGCGCAGTTCAGCCACCAGACCAGCACTGACACCAGCCACAAAACCACCGCGCAAACCAGCAGCGTGGCGTCGGCCGGCACGCTGACGATCAACGCCGGCAATACCCTGACCAGCCAGGGCGCGCAGGTGAAGGCCGGTTCTGAGTTGCAGGTCAACGCGGCGCAGGTCGATAACCAGGCGGCGCATAACACCGAGACCGGCACCCACAAAGAGAACGGTTGGACCGCCGACGTCGGCGCCAATGTTGAATACAAAGGCATCACCCGGCCGATCGAAAAAGCCGTCGACGGCGTGGCCCAGGCCAAATTCCATCAGCCCGGCCTGCTGGATGCCTTCGAGCAACCGAATGTCGGGCTCGATGTGGAAGTCGGCCATACCAACAAGACCCGCACACAGCAGGACAGTACCGCCGTGGTCAGCCAGTTCAGCGGTAGCACGGTGCAGGTCAATGTCGCCAACACCGTGAAAGATGAAGGCACCCAGTACCGCGCCAGTGAGGGCGGGCTGAAGATCAACGCCGGCGAGCACCTCGCCACGGCGGCCGCCAACACCCACACCAGCAGCGAGCAAGGCGTTGACGCCAAAGTGGGCGTGCGCGTCTACACCACCACCGGTGAAGACTTGAACGTGCGCGGCAATGGCGCAGGCGGCAGCAGCGATGTGCGCGAATCCAGCAGCACGGCGGTGGTCGGCAGCTACGCCGGAGCCCAGGGTGTGAACATCGAGACCCAAAGCGACGCGCGTTATGAAGGCAGCCAATTCAACGGCGGCCAGGCGGGCGTCAACCTCAAAACCGGTGGCGAATTGGCGCTGAACCAGGCCAACGATACCCAGAGCAACACCAGTAACAGCCTGCGCGGCAGCGGTTCTATGACCGTGGGCACGGCCCCGGGCAGCAACGGTACGAACGCCAGCCTCGGTGCCGGCGTGCAACTGGACGACAAGCGCCTGAACACCCAGGACAGCCAGGCACGTGTCGCGACGCTGCAGGGCAACGGCCCGATCCAGCTCAGCAGCGGTGGCGACATGACGCTGCAGGGTACTCAGGTCGGCAGCAGCACCGCGAAGACCGGTGACATCAGCCTCAACGCTGGCGGCAAGCTGAATCTGCAAGCGGCCACCGCTACGCACGTGAGCAGCGGCAGCAACCTGGGCGGCGGCCTGACGGTCGGTGCCGGCAAGACCAGCAGCGCTGAAAGCAGCGGCACCACCGGCAGCCTGAGCGCCAACTTCAACATCGGCAAAGTCGCCGAAAACGACCAAGGCGTTAGCGGCGGGCAGTTGCACAGCAACGGCAAAGTGAGCCTCACCAGCGGCGCCAACGCGGCGGATGCGATCCACCTGCAAGGCACTCAGGTGGTGGCTGACAGCGTCAATCTGGATGCGCAAAACGGCGGCATCCTGCAAGAGTCGGCGCAATCGACCCAGGCGCATAACAGCTGGGGCGTGACCCTGGGCGCAGGCGGCAGCGGCGGCAAAACCACCCTGGCCGACGCCGGTGAACATGACACCCCCAAGACCCAGCACGGCATCAATGCGCGGGCCAAGGTCGACGTGGATCACCTGCAAGGCACCACCCAGCACGACAGCCTGATCAAGGCGAATAAGGTGGTGATCAACAGTGCCGGTGACACCCATCTGGCCGGCGCGCGAATTGAGGCCGATCAGGTCAGTGGCAATGTCGGCGGCGACCTCGTCGTCGAGAGCCGCAAAGATCAAGTCAGCAGCACCCAAGTCAACGTCGACGCCAAGCTTGATGTCGAGAAAAACCAGCCCGGCGTGGTCAACAAACTGGCCAAGGCCAGCGGCCCGCTCAAGGACAAGGTGCAAGCCAAGGCCGAGGGCGCGTTTGACAAGCACCGCGAAAAGCTCGAGAACGCCGTGGACAAGGGCACCGAGCACCTGGCCTCGGCCAAGGACAGCGTGGTCAACAGCGTTGGCAACGCCAAGGAACGCCTGGGCGAAAAACTCACCCGCAGCGGTAGCTACGACGTGAACCCCGAGCCCCGCGGCGCCTTCGGTACGAGCGTGGACAAAGCCAAGGCTTACCTGGCGGACAAGAAGGATGCCGTGGGCACTCGCCTGTCCGACCTCAAGGAAAAGGCCTGGCCAAAAACCACTGACAGCTACGCCGTCAACGGCAAAAACACCACCGGCAGTTCGGTGGCCAATACCACCGAAAACGTGCTGTTCGGCGACAAGAGCGGCAACACGTCCTACACCCCGACGTTGAACCTGGACGTCAGCCATGTGGTGAAAGACAGCGTCACTCAAGCGTCGGGCATCCGCACGCAAGGCGTCAACCTGCAGGTGAGTGGCGAAACCCACCTGACTGGCGCCCGGATCAGCGCGGACCAGGGCAAGGTCGACCTGGGTGGTTCCAAGGTCACGGCAACGACGTTGGCCGGCAGCGATTACCGAGCGGATGTCGGGCTGAACCTGTCGAAGTCACCGGTCAACCTGGTGCTGGGCGCCAAGGACGAATTGACCCAGAAACAGGACGACGCCATACGTAAGGATCAAGCCTTCAACCTTGGACCGCTGAGGGTCGGCGGGCACAGTGATAGCCAGGCGTTACAGGCCGGGATCGATCAGCAAACCCATTAACTAGCAATCCACTCGTGGAAGCAGGAGGCTATCCTGCTTCCACTACAGATCGCGTAAGCACCAAAATCCGTATGCGTGAATTAGAGTTTTTCTATGTTAACCAACGCTCGCTGAAATCCATCGACTTCCACGAAAAGACTTCAGGCGTAGTCATCTGGTGTTGGGGCGGTAACGGATGGAGGATAAGGTGGGCAGCCTGATCGCCGCTATGCCAATACCCAAGAGCAAGGTGTAATTGCCGAACGCTTACGGAAAAAGCTCTCGGCCACGGCGTTTTCATGACAGTTACCTCGGCGACTCATGCTGGCAACCAAATTGGTTGCCTTCAAAAAGCTGCGCCAATCGGAGCTGCTGCCCCAGTATGCAAGTCGTTTATTTCGCCAGCGGCTGTGGGGTTATCGAATGCGCCAGAGCATGAGCCGCTGGGGAAACTGCCGGGACAATGCGCCGATGGAGCGAGTGTTCCGCAGCTTGAAAACGGAATGGATACCGACGTGGATTACAGATTTATTCAAGAAGCTCAGCGCGACATAAGCAGTCCTAGAGACAATTCCCGTTCAAAGAGCTGCAAGTACCCGCTCCAATTGGAGTATGGAAAACTCCATCTCGCTCAACGCCTGGTTGAGCTCTTCAGACGAAGCCTGTGCATCAGCACATACCAACTCCATACGCCGGCAAGACTCGACCAGTTGCTCTCCTTTAACCACACGCGCAGCGCCTTTAATTCTGTGAGCCAACTCCCCTAACTTATCCGTCTCACCATTCTGAAGTAGGACTCTCAGCAACTGACAATCTTTGCGATTATTATTGATTAGCTCATCCAGTATTTCACGAAACTTTACCGGGTCATTATTGAGGAGCAACTCCAGAGGCCCCAGATCTACCAGTTGTAGTGAATCGGATGCCATCAGTGGCAATGTCGTCGCAGGACACTCGTTCTCTGCATCCCGATTCTGTTGTAGCCCCAACAATCTCGCGTCCAACTCATCAAGACCGATAGGCTTGATGAGACAATCATTCATGCCCGCTTTTATACACTGTTCTATTTCTTCCGGCTGCGCATCGGCCGTAAGGCCAATAATCATCGTGGGCTCTAGTCCTTGCTCCTGTTCGACTCTGCGTATGGCTAGTGCAAGGTCCGAACCACTCATGACCGGCATATGACAATCGGTAATAACAACATCGAAAGAGTGCTCGCCCCAGCGGTCGAAGGCACGCTGCCCGTCTTCTGCCTCATAGACATCATGACCCAAGAATTCCAGTTGTTGGTGTAATACTTGGCGGTTGACTTGGTGATCATCTACCACCAGAACTTGCAAGCAGTAACGTTGATGAGCCAAGGGTAACGCGGGTAACTGCGTGATGTTGATGCGCTCTAATACCTGTAAATGCAGCTCTACTTCTATCTTCGTTCCACGGCCTAAAGCACTGCTCATAGTGACATGGCCGCCCATCATTTCGCACAGCGAACGACAGATCACTAGTCCCAGGCCCGTCCCTTCGGTCTGTTGCACATTGCGCTGCGCCTGAACGAAAGGTCTGAACAAGCGTTGCTGATCATTAGGACTTATGCCTACACCGGTGTCTTCCACACTGAGGTGAACATTAAGCAGGCTGGCATCGACCAAGAACCCGGAAATACTGATCGTGATCGAGCCTTCTTCGGTGAACTTGATGGCATTGCTGATCAAATTGGAGAGGATTTGCTTGAAGCGTAGGGCATCGACTAGCACATCGCAGTTAATGCTCGAATCGATGTCAAGGATGAGGGTCAAGCGCTTTTGCCTAGCCAGCCCCTCGAACACCCTGGCCACAGACTCGATCAGTTCACGCAAGTTGGCACGCTTGGGCGACAGACTGAGACGTCCGGATTCGATGCGGGCGATGTCGAGAATGTCGCCGATCAACTCCAACAGGCTTTTTGCCGAAGTATGGGCGATTTCAATGCTCGCGCGGTCAATCGGCTTACTTTCGGCGCGCTTAAGTGCCAGCTCAAGGATGCCGATTACGGCGTTCATTGGCGTGCGAATTTCGTGGCTCATGGTCGCCAGAAAGCTGGTCTTGGCACGGCTGGCATCATCCGCGAGGGCTTTTGCTTCTCGTAACTGCTCCACCAACTGACGATGCTCAGTGATGTCTAACCAGCCACAAATAACCCCCTTTATCTCACCTTTGGGGTCCTGGAACGGTTGCACCCAGTGGTTGATCCACGCCTCCCTACCCTGGAGCTGAATGGCATGCACCGACTCGATCGTCTGGCCGTCGCGCATCGCCTTAAAGTAGTTGCGATGAAAATCCGGGAGGCTCTCGAAGTTTTCCTTGGGTAGCTGACGCACCGTTTTGTTCAGCACCTGCTCGGCGCTCAGGCCGACACTTTTCAAGTAGCTGCGGTTGCACGAGAGCATGCGTCCCTTGAGATCACGCACATACAGCGGCGGCGGCATGCAATCAGTCAGTGTTTCGACAAACTGCAGTTGATCGCTGAGCAACCGCTCTGCCCTTGCCCGGACTTTAATCTGGCGACGCAGATACACCACCCAGACCAACGACAGCAAAAGCAACAACACCGCAACCGCGACGATGTTGATGATAACCCTTTGGTAATCGACCCAAGTCTGGCCGCTCATCCCTGGTGGTGAACGCCAGCGATTGGAAATCGCATTGATCTCATCCGGGGCGATGCTTTGCATGACCTTGTTGATAATGGATTGCAGTTCGACATCACTTCGTCGCATCGCAAAGTTGAGCGTGGCAGGCCCGACATCAATCACCTGGTTGATCGCCAATTTATCGCGAAACAAACGCTCCTTGTAATAACGTGCTGCAGGCAACGCCACAATGGCGGCATCGACCTTGCCTTCATAGAGCAAGTTCATCGTATCCAGCGTGGTGCCAGCGTCAATTATCACTGCTTCGGGGTAGCGCTTGCGCAGTTGCTGTGAGCCCACGTGCCCAGTAGGAATCGCCACACGCTTGTCGGCCAGGCTCTCCAGCTTGCCTTGCTGTTCCTTGCTGCTAAGCAACACAAAGGGGCTGGTATCCAGCGGCCTGGAAAAACGCAGGAACGCTTCACGCTCAAGGCTGGCGGTCATCAAGGCCAGGTCAGCTTCGTTATTTTTCAACGTTTCGATCATCTGCGGGTAACCGCCGCTGCGCAAAACAACCTCAAAACGCAGGCCCGTATTTAGGGTTATCACTTCGAGCAGGTCAGCGAACCCACCGGAAAATACGCCGTTCGAGTCGAAGTAGGCACCCGGCGCCATGTCATCATTGATTACCAGTCGCGCCACTGGGTTACGCTGGATCCAGCGTAACTGCTCTACGGTGAGGTCTAAGGGTTCTTCACTTGGAATAAAGCTGTTGCCGACCCAGCGCTTGGACAGGTTACGCAGCGTATCGTCACCGATAGCCTCGATGGCGACATTGATGAGCCGCTGCAAGCGCGAGTTATCCGTGCGCAAGGCAAAACCATAACCGCCTACCGATAGATCGCTGAAACGCTCAAAGCGCAAGTAACCATAGTAGGAGTGGTTGATTCGGTAGTAGGCACTGTACAGATCGTCCAGATAAACGTCAGCTTGGCCAAAGGCTGCAGCGGCAATCGCCTCATCATGCTTGGCATACACCCGCAAATCGGCCTGCGGGTAGCGCTGCTTGAGCTCGTCGCTGTGTTCTTCGGTGATCGCTACGCGCAAGCCAGCAAGATCAACAGGTGAATGCCGAGGTTCGGTACTGCGTTTGAAAACCGCCAGCCTATCCTCGGCATAGGGAATGCTCAGCAGTAGGTTCGGGCGTGGCCTGGTGCTGCCGTGAATACTGATCACATCAACGCTACCGGCCTGTAATGCCTTGTGCGCATCCTGCTCATTGGCGAAGGCCACGACCTTCACCTGCAAGCCCAATAGCTGCGCGACCAGAGCAGTTGCATCGGCGCTGATGCCCTCGTACAGGTTGTCTTGGGCATTGATCGAAAACGGCGCGGACGCGGCTGCCGATACGCCGACCTTGAGCTCGGCCTTGTGCCGCAGCCAATGCCAATCTTCGCCAGAAACAGCCAGATCGGGACGATCGATACGCAGTTGGCTGGACAGTACCTGCGGGGCTGGAGGTAATGATGTAGCCATCACCGGGGCGCCCCCCAAAAACAGCCCGATGGACAGACAGAATGGACGTAGATACATATGAAATAGGAGACCGAAAATGCCTGAAGTACGGGAATCCGTTGGCTGAAGGCCGTTCATTCAAGAGCCCGGCATGATACTGGAGGGCCGTCATGGATGAGGCAATAATAGTTCAAAGTCGCCTCTGTCGTTCAATCCTCAACGGTCCCAACCCGCCTGAACGGTACAGAAGTCTATAAAATGAGCTTCCGGCATGGGGCGTGCAAAAAGAAAGCCCTGGGCAAGGGTGGCGCCCAACTCAATGAGACGTACCTGTTGCTCGGTGGTCTCTACACCTTCGATAACCAGCGAGACCCCCAACGCTCGGGCTAACGCAACAGAACAACTGATGATTGCGGCGCTTTTTGGCTGGCTTTGCATCTTGCGTATAAACGCCCGATCGAGCTTGATCTCGCTGAACGGCAGCTCACTGAGCCGGTCCAGCGAAGAATAACCAGCGCCAAAATCATCCATGGCTACGCCACAGCCAAGCATACGTAGCCGCACCAAGTTCTCCAGGCTACTGGCCGGCGCACTCACGACACCGACTTCAGTGATTTCGAACATCACGCTGACCGCTGGCACCTGCGATTGCTTGAGCAACACGGCAATGCGCTCCGCCAGCCCGGTGCACGCCAGTTGTGCGGGATGCAGATTGAACGCCAGGTTAATCACCCGTCCTTGTACAGCCAGTCTTTGCTGCAGGGCCAGGCCCTGGTCAAAAAGCTGCCAAAACATCCTATCGACCAGATTGTATTCTTCCATGACGGGCAAAAAATGCGCCGGCAATAAAACGCCCCACTGCGGGTGCGTCCAACGCGCCAAAACTTCTGCTCCGACCAGCAGTTGGCCCTCGAGAGTAACTTTGGGTTGGTAGTAGGCTTCAAATTCGCCGTTATCCAGGCCGCGTTGCACGTCGCCCAAGGTCGGCAATTCTGCTGGCGACAGTCTGGGAATGCTGCTGCAGTATTCCCGGTACCGTTTAACCAATAGGCTAAACCCATCAAGATTGAACGGCTTGCCCAGGTCGCCCAGAAAAGTAAGACCTAGGCAGTGAATCATCGCGACTGTGCCCTGACGTAGAACCGGATCCAGCTCGCTGCACAACACCACAGCACCGACTTTGCCGCTGCTGCTGGCATGACGCAAGAACGCCAGGCCATCCATGCCCGCCATTTTCAGGTCACAGAGGACGATGTCCACAGCGTCACAAGCGGCCAGGACAGCAATCGCTTCTTCTCCACCAGCAGCTTGCAGAATGGGTCCCTGAAGCACCTTTTCCAACGCGGTTACGGTGACAAGGCGCTGAAAGGGCTCATCCTCCAGCACCAAAACAGTCAAATCTTGCATTGCAGGTCTACACGCACGCAATTAAAGGACGAACAGTCTGCAAGGAGCGCTTCCTACATCTCCATGAGACTTTTCCTATGCGCACTGGGAAATTTCCTAAGGCAGCACTATCCTGCACTTACAGCTCTGCCGCTAATAGCTAATGGTGTTAACCTTATATCGCCGAGACTACACCGCTTCGTAACAAACGTTTTTTCAAGGTAGAACTCACATTATGCATAGCGTTCTTATAGTTGACGATCACCCGGTCATTCGACTTGCCGTCCGGGTCCTGCTGGAAAAGCACGGTATGCGTGTGGTCGCCGAAGCAGACAATGGTATCGACGCTGTTCAACTCGTGCGCGACCTGACACCACAAGTGGTTGTCCTCGACATTGGCATTCCAAAGCTGGATGGCTATACCGTTATCTCTAGAATCAAAGCCTTGAATGTACGCAGCGAGATTCTAATATTGACCTCTCAACCCGCCGATTCAGTGTGCCGGCGCTGCATCCAGCTGGGCGCTCGTGGCTTCGTCAATAAAGAAGAAGACTTGGGCAGCCTGATCAACGCGATCAAAGCCGTAGACGCCGGCTATAGCTTCTTCCCCTCTCTGTCCTTTGACAGCGTCAATTCAGCAGAACAACTTACTGAGCTTGAACAAATTCAGTCCCTAACAGACCGTGAAGTGACGGTATTGCAACACCTGGCCCAGGGGTACACCAATAAGCAGATTGGTGAAATGCTCTTTCTCAGCAATAAAACTGTTAGCACCTATAAAACCCGATTGCTACAAAAGCTAGGCGCCGCCTCGCTGGTCGATCTGGCCGAGTTCGCCAAGCGCAATGCATTGATTCCCTAACTGCCAACCAGCAAATTTGTAGGAAATTTCCCTATCATGCATAGGCAACGTCCTACTCATTTCTTCCCCTGTCACTCCTAAACTGGCTCCAGCTCAAGGGTACGGCGATACCCCGGCGCAAAGAGAGTTCAATTGAGTCCCCTTCAAGGACACCAACATCAATTTAGGAGTTTCAAATGAAAGTTAGTACGTTGGCTGGCGCGATAATGGCAATCACCTTGGCTGCCACTTCTGCTGTCAGTGTTGCCAAAGATCAGGGTCACGGTGTGATTACCTTCAAGGGCGCGATTATCGATTCGCCGTGTTCAATATCTCAAGAGTCGCAGTACCAGACTGTCGACATGGATCAAATCTCCAACGTAACCCTGAAAAACGGCGGCAAATCCAACCCGACTCCTTTCAAAATTGAATTGCGCGGCTGTGACCTGGGCGCTCTGAAGTCTGCGACGGCAACCTTCACCGGTTCGCCCTCGTCGAACCCGGACCTGCTGTCGCTGAAAGGCACTGCCCAAGGTGCAAGCCTGGCCATTGCCGATCACTCCGGCGCGCTCATCAAACTCGGCAGTGCTTCGCCTGCGCAGTCGCTGTCCAATGGCGACACCTACCTGCAATTCAATGCTTATCTGCAGGGCGACATGCTTGCTGCGGAAGGCGGCGGCGAAGCTGCCGCAGCCGAAATCGTACCGGGTAACTTCGAGACGTTCGCCAACTTCACCCTCGCTTATCAGTAACGGATTTTGTCACTGAGGACTCCGCAGCACTTGCTGCGTGCTGCGTGCTGCGGAGAACTTTGCGGAGGCGTAGATGAGTCGTTCAACCGCATTGCTGGTCACGCTGGCCCTTTGCACCTTGGGCGGGCCTGTCTGTTTGGCTGAGCCGGTGGTGACTACTGGGCTCAAGGGGCGAGTGCAGATGACCGGAAGCATTGTCGATAGCGCCTGCACTATCCGTATGGGTAATGATAGCCAGACGATTGCATTTAAGCCCACAGCGCTTCACGGTTTAATCAATGGCGATACTACATCTAAACAACCCCTTAATATTTTTATAAATGACTGCATTACTTACCGCACGAACGACAACACTGAACCTTCGCAGCGTTTCCAATTAACATTTGAAGGTGAGTCCAATGGTAAATACTTCAGTGTTCAAGGCGTCGCACAGGGCATTGCCTTACAAATCAAAGACCAGGAAGGACAGTTAGTTTCACCCGGCATGTTACTACAACACAGCAGTATGTCTCCCGATATGCTGACTCTTAACTACTCGCTGTCACTCGTCGGCAGTGGACATACACTGGAAGCGGGCGACTATCACGCCACGATTAAGCTGAGTATTCAGCACTTCTGAACTGCAGTTACGCAGTGCGCAGTTTCGCTCAAGGATTTAGTCACGTGGATCACCGTAAGGCATTGGCTGCTACGGCGTTGTGTTGTGTCGCGACGTGGGTAAATGGAGCCGAAGAATTCCAATTCAACACCGAGGTATTGGACCTCAAAGATCGCGAGAACCTTGATCTTGGAGTGTTTGCATCGGCCAACTTCATTATGCCCGGCCAGTACAGCCTGATGGTCCACATGAACCGCGATACATTGACGGAATTCCCGATCGATTACCTCCCGGCCGACGACGATCCGAAAAGCAGCGTCGCCTGTCTTTCCCCAGCCTTGGTCAAGGAACTGGGTCTGAAAGAACACGTCCTAAAGTCCCTGACTTGGTGGCACGACGGCGCCTGTCTGAACCTCAGTAGTGTTCCTGGCATGCAGGCACGTGGCAGCCTGAGTACTTCGGCACTGTACGTGAGCATTCCCCAGGACCAACTGGAGTACACGGCGGCAAATTGGGATCCGCCTTCACGCTGGGACGACGGCATCGCCGGCGTGCTGTTCGATTACAACCTCAACGCCCAGACCACCGAACGCAAACAAGGTAAAGGACGCACCGATAACCTCAGCGGCAATGGTACCGCCGGTATCAACCTGGGTGCCTGGCGCTTGCGCGGCGACTGGCAAAGCCAGATGCAACGCAGCGCCGACCAGCCTTCACAGCAGCAATTTGCCTGGAGTCGCTTTTACGCTTTGCGCGCTGTGCCGTCGCTACGTTCGAACCTGATCCTCGGTGAAGACTACCTGGACTCGAACCTGTTCGGCAGTTTCCGCTACACCGGCGGCAACCTGAGCAGTAACGACAACATGCTGCCCCCCAACCTCAGAGGTTATGCCCCAGAAATCAGCGGTGTAGCCCGCACCAACGCGCGCGTGGTAATTCGCCAGCAAGGCCGAGTGCTTTACGACACCCAGGTACCACCAGGCGCTTTTCGTATCCAGGACCTCAACGATGCGGTCTCTGGCCAACTTGACGTGCGCGTCGAAGAGCAGGACGGCAGCGTCCAAGAATTCCAGATGGACACCGCCAGCATCCCCTACCTGACCCGTCCGGGTTCGGTGCGCTACAAGCTAGCTGCCGGCAAACCCTCTGATTGGGAGCATCAACTTGATGGCCCGGCATTCGCCACCGGTGAGTTTTCCTGGGGGGTGAGCAACGGTTGGTCGCTGTATGGCGGTGGCCTCGGCGCCAAGGACTACGGTTCGCTGGCTGTGGGTGTAGGCCGTGACCTCATGGCGTTCGGTGCATTGTCCGTCGACGTTACACAGTCGCGAGCGACGTTGCCGGAGCGCGACACATTGAGCGGTAAATCCTACCGCGCCAGTTACTCCAAACGCTTCGACGAGTACGACAGCCAGGTCACCTTTGCCGGCTACCGGTTCTCCGAGGAGAGCTACATGAGCATGAACGAATTCATCGAAGCCCGGCGAGGTGGCCAGCCACTGAACCAGAGCAAGGAAATGTATACCGCGACATTAAGCAAACAGTTTCGCGATTCCGCGCTGAGCGTGTACTTGAACTACAACCACCAGACCTATTGGAACAGCCAGGCGAGCGATCGCTATAGCCTGTCGTTGTCACGCTATTTCAACGTGGGAGGGTTGAAGAACCTCAGCCTGTCGCTCACCGCATACCAGAACAAGGCCCGCGGCACCTCAGATGACGGCGCTTACCTGTCGGTCAGTATTCCCTGGGGCAGCAATGGCTCATTCAGCTACAACTCATCGGTAAACCAGGGGCAAAGCAGCCATAGCTTGAGTTACTACGACCGCATCGATGATCGTAACCACTACATGCTCAGCGCAGGCAAGGCCTCAAGCGGTGAAACGGCCAGCGGCTTCCTCTCTCATGATGGTGATGAGGCTCAGGTAACGGCCAGTGCCAGCTATCAGACCGGCGAGTACACCTCGGCGAGCCTGTCTTTGCAAGGCGGAGCAACCCTGACCGGTGAAGGCGCGGCCCTGCACCGTAGCAGCCTCATGGGTGGCACCCGGCTTCTGGTTGATACCCAGGGCGTAGCCGGCGTACCGGTGCGCGGCAGCGGCGGGGTCACCCGCACCAACCGTTTCGGCAAGGCTGTGATTAGCGACGTGAACAGCTACTACCGGAATCAGGCCAACATAGTTCTGGACAGCTTGGCCGACGACGTCGAAGCCACCCAATCAGTCACCCAGGCGACCCTGACCGAGGGCGCGATTGGCTATCGCCGCTTTGACGTTATTGCCGGCTACAAGTCCATGGTCATCATTCGCATGGCAAACCGCCGCGCTCCGCCCTTCGGCGCGACCGCCCAGAACAGCCGCGGCCAGGAAACCGGCATTGTCGGTGAAGAAGGATCGACTTACCTAAGCGGCATAAAGCCAGGCGAAACCATGTCGCTGCATTGGGATGGCAGCGCACGATGCACCTTCACCCTACCCGACCGGGTTACATCGCTTGAGCGACAACTGGAGCTGATGTGCCGGCCAGTCAGCGACGTGGATAACGCTGGCGCTTAATTTATTGCAATAGGTACCTCTATGAAAGCTCGCTTCAAACGCAACACTCTGCCCCTGCTCGTTTTGATCGGCGCGTGCACCGCACAGACCTGCCAAGCCGCCGTGTCGCTTGATCGTACCCGGGTGATTTTTACCGGCAGCGAGAAATCGGTCAGCCTCAGCGTCAGCAACCAGAATACCCAACTGCCCTATTTGGCCCAGGCCTGGATTGAAAACGAACAGTCCGAGAAGATCACCAGCCCCCTGGTGGTACTGCCTCCAATCCAGCGCCTGGAAGCCGGCACCACCAGCCAGGTGAAAATTCAAGGTCTGCCTGAACTGGGCCAACTGCCCCAGGATCGCGAATCACTGTTCTACTTCAACCTTCGCGAAGTGCCGCCGCGCAGCGATAAACCAAACACTTTGCAGATCGCGCTGCAAACGCGAGTGAAGCTTTTCTATCGCCCCGTGGCTATTGCTCCAAAAGCCGGTCTCAATGAAGCCCCCTGGCAGGAAAAACTGACGCTTACCCGCCAGAACGACCGCTATTTAGTGAACAACCCGACGCCTTATTACATCACCGTGATCGATGCCACGCCCGACCTCAAAACCGCCAGCGCAACGGACTTTAAGCCCTTGATGATCCCCCCCAGAGGTCAGTTGGATCTGGGTGTCAGCAGCAAGTCACTGGGCGACAAACCTGTACTGACCTACGTAAATGATTTCGGTGGCCGCCCGCAGCTGCAGTTCAGCTGCACCGCAGGTACCTGCACCGCCAGCGCCGTTGCCAACAACCGCTGACACCGAGCCATGACCTGTTCAAGTGAGGGCAAATCACGATGCTCGCAACACTTAGATGCCTGGTAGCCTTGCTGTGCAACGCCAGTGTTTGGACTTGGTCTCACGCCGCTGGCATTCCTGCACAGACGGCCGAACTCCAAGTCACCGGGAACTTGCTTGAGAGCGCCTGTTACCTAGATCCGAGCTCCGCCTATCAGACCTTGTCGCTGGGAGACCTGAGCACTGCGCGCCTTTCACGCATCGGCGATCAGGGCGCTCCGGTGGCCATGCAGCTCAAGTTGCAAGGCTGTGTGCGTAGCGATGGTGGTCGACGGGATGATCAGCAAGGCACGCTGGTTTGGAGCGCGATTGAACCGGTGGCTACGCTGGCCTTCAACGCGGTCGCGGATGCCGATACCCCCGACCTGATCAAGGTGGTTGGCGCCGAGGGCTTCGGCCTGCGTGTACTCGATGTCCAAGGCAACGACGTACGCCTAGGCCGCACCGCACCGGCCTGGTTCGTCTCGCCTGGAGAGAGCCAGTTGACGTACTACATTCGTCCTGAACGCACCGCAGCCGCTTTGCGCCCCGGCGCCTTTCGCGCCAGTCTAAATGTGTACCTGACGTATGATTGAATTTCCCGCGATGAAAGTTGGAAAAACTGCACTTCTCGCCGTGCTAGTTACTTATGCATCTACTTCTCCCGCTAACGAGCGGGCAGTAAGAATTCAAGGTATTGTATATGCCGCAATTCCTTGTGTTATTAACAAAAACGAACCTATTACTCAGTCGTTTGGCGATGTGCAGACCACGGGCATCAATGGACATTACAAAACTATTACCCTGGGCTACTCCCTCGACTGCACACGCTCGTTGACAAATGATCTACGCCTGCAGATCCGCGGTAACGACGCGGGTTTCAACTCCACGCTGCTGAGAGTCCCAGGGTATGAAAACCTCGGCATCGCGTTAACAAAAGACGGTGAACCGCTGGCAATCAACACCTGGGCGAACTTTGACTCTCACAGGCAGCCATTATTGCAAGCAGTGTTGGTTAAACGCCAGAACAGCGAGATCAAGGCGGGTCCGTTTAGAGCTGGCGCAACCCTTGTGGTCGACTATCAATGAAGACACTAGGTTACATGTTACCGGTACTATGGTTCACCGCCCTTAGCTTTCCGAGCCTGGCCCAGGAAAATCTGCAGTTCACCGGAAATTTGCTGGCGCCCCCCGTCTGTATTATTAGCAATAAGGGTGGCCGTATAGATGTGCACTTCGAGCGCAATATCGCCGTCAATCGCATTGATGGTGAGCTTTATCGCCAGGCGATCGCCTATCAGATCGAATGTCCGGGTGCGGCTGGCACTGGTATCGCCTGGCACATGCGCCTGACTCTCAAAGGAGCGTACGCAGACTTCGAGCCTACTGCCCTGAAGACCTCGGTGGACAACCTAGGCATCAAAGTACTGCTCGGTGGCACCGTGCTGATTCCGAACGAATCTCGAGAGATCGATGTCAGCGCATCGACGCCACCGCTGCTCGAAGCCGTACCGGTAAAGCTCCCCGCTGCTCAGTTGCCCAGCACTGACTTTACCGCCTCAGCGCTTTTGATGGCCGAACTATACTAGGAGTATCTATGGGTAAGTACACGACCACCTTAAGTACCTGGTTAGTTGTAAGCCTATGGTTGCCTGCAGCGCAGGCGACACCGGACAACCTGTACTTTTCTGGCACGCTGGTTAATGAACCTTGTGTGCTCGCGGAGAATGACAGGGAGATTCTGCGGGACTTCAGCACCGTAATCGACAAGGATCTTTATCTCAACGGCAGAACTAAGGGTCTCCCGATTGAACTACACCTGACCAACTGTGACCCGGATGTCGGCAAACGTATGGTCAGCATCACCTTCAGCGGCAATGAAAGCAAAGAGCCTCCCGGGCTGCTGGTGCTTCAAAGCGCCACAGTAAAAGGTCTGCTGGTCGGGCTGGAAACTAAAAGTGGCACTGCCCTGCCATTGAACAAGACTCACCGCATGGGGCCGCTAACTATCGGCGACAATTTGCTCAGCTTCAATACTTACCTGCAGGGCGAGCCCAAGGCACTTGCTAATCACGCCCTAGGGCTTGGTGATTTTGAAGCATCTCTTACTTTTTCCCTAAGTTACGAGTAATCAACATGAAAAAAATTTCCGTAACGGTGCTGCAAAAAATTTTCGCTGGGATACTATTATGGGCCTCAGCGTTACAAGCACAGGCCTACTACACCCTCACCACAACAGACAGTCGTATAGAATCGGGCGGGGTGCGCTATTATTTCCTAGTAAGCGGGTGGACAACTGGCGACACCAGCCCGAGCCCTTGCGCATCCGACGACCCACAATTAACTTTATGCACAATTGGCATTGCTGCGCTGCAGCCATATTCGATTATCTATGTAGGAGAGTACAACTCTTGGGAGGTACCTGTTCGCCATGGCGCGTCTACTTTGGGCCAATTACTCTCAGACCTACAGATGAAAGGATTTAGAATCCCTCTAAGTGGATCGATTCTAGTTCCTCGTCAATATGCCGATAATAATATCTGCATAACATTTACGTACTCCCGAGTCGGCCCCAGTGTCGGCGGCGCCTATAATCCTTTCGGGCCATGCGCCAGAGTTGGCCCTGTAGCAGTTCAATGCGAAATATCGGGGAATGCCACTATTGACCATGGAAGCCTTCCCGACAATAAATTATCAGGAGCAAAGGCTTCAACCCAGCTCGATTTGCAGTGCCGAGGCTCAACTAACGTTACAGTTTCAGCATCCAGGACAAACTCTTTAGGCGTGCAACTCGACGACTATTGGACTCTATTCTCAAAGATCACCGTAAATGGCAAGGACGCGACTAGAGGCATCAATGTGAATGTTACTGATGGTCAAACCAGCAAATTAGACATTACCTCGACACTGAGTACCCCCACGGGAGCAGTCACACCCGGCAAGTTCACCGGTTTCACGGTGATTACCGTTTCACCGCCTTGAGTTGCGTGTGATCGCAACTTGTTAAAAAAGCGCTTTCCGTGATCCAGTAACGCTGTTTAATAATCGCCCAGGGCCTGTACGAAATACTTTGAAACCGCCGTTGCCACACCTGAGATACGAGATCAACAGCGCGGTACTAGGACGCGGCGGGCCAATCAATTGCGAGCGGATACCCTTCCTGCTCAGGCACGCGGCTCAGGGCCACGCGGTACTTCTTACAGGCCTTGAGGGTCGTCAGCTCTGCCGCTGTAGCGTCGTCGATATCGACTGCATCCTGCAGGTGCCTGATTGCGTAATCCGCCTCGGCTCGCAAGTGCGCGATCTGGGTTTGTGCAGCCACCACAGGATCAAGCGCAGGTGGCGGCAGCTCTTCCTGTGGGGGCAGATCCGGCACCAGGATGTGCAGCGTGATCATGACCTTCAAATCGTACGACTCGCCCTCTTTGGCCATGGTGAGTGGCGAGGCATTCCTATGGCCAACACAAAGCTGGCGACGGTCCTAGAAACCGCGCCGCGTTTCATCAGGGCATCGGCAGCCCCGCATATCTCAGCATATGCCGAGCGGTTTTCAAGAACACCGTTCGCCCCCACGTCCGCGAATTCCCCATGGAGATGGCGCGCCGGTGCTGTGCGCGACCGTAGGCCAGCTACCCGACGCAGATGAAGGCCAAGGCGAGCATGACGGCTTTGTGATCATCACCGCCGACAGCGCCGGCGGCATGGTAGACCTTCACGACCGGCGGCCTGTGGTGCTCACGCCGGAGTTGGCCAGGGAATGTCTGGACCCGGGCACGCCCAAGGAGCGTGCCGAGCAGATGGTATTGCACCAGGGCAAATCATCGGAGGTGTTCGAATGGTTCAAAGTCGAGAAAGCCGTGGGCAACGTACGGAGCAAAGGGCCTGAGCTGATTGCACCAATGCGCTGATAGTGACCATTACCAGTTCATAATAGCCAGCTCGCCTGTTTTTTCTGCTACACCCTTCCTCGGGTTGGCCCTGCTGTAACGGATATCCATCGCCTCCATGCGGAACCCTTTAAACACCCGTCGGACTTCGGGATGATCATTGATGCTTACCATCACCTTGTCTTCGCAGGCGCGCATGAATTCATGCCATTCGCTAAAATCCTGCACCTCGCAAGGCCGCTCCGTATAGTTAGACCCGCCCCTCTTCTTGCCAGTGGCCCATGCGCTACCTTACTGGTGCCATCTCGACCGCTACACAACGCCCTTTCGTCCGCACCTTCTGCACCAGTCGCGCTCTGTTGACGAACACATTGATCTCGCAACTGCCTGAGTGTTGTACGTCTTCCCAGTATTCTGCGTGCACAAGTTGCCCGTTCTGCGGCCCCGTGTAAGTACCCGCTGCTTCACGTGAGACATAGCTACTGTCACGTACATACCTAAGCACTACCATATCTTCCTCCGGCGCCACCATGATCTGCCTTGGCACACCGAAGAAGTCGATCAGTTCGCCCACCGGGCGATCTTTCCAGGTACTGCTGGCCGACAATGATGCACAGCCACTGAGCAAGGTGGCGAGCAAGGCCAACATAAACAATCGGTTCATAAGGTCTTCTCCCTGAAGGTCGCGTTACTTGGCAGGCATCTGCGCGAACCCGTCATCTATCTTCTGCAGGATGGCCGTCTTGGCGGCCTCGCGGTTCAATATCTCGAAGAAGTGCGGCCCTGCCTTGCTCATTTGCGACGCGGACATCACACCCAAGTGCTCCATCTTCTTGGCCTGGCGTTCAGTCGGCTTACAGACAAAGTCACGGCTTTGCATCAGCCAGGCGTCAGGTTTGCTCTGCCATTGTCTGGAATACTTCGCATCGCGAAACCCATTGAACACGCTGCGGAAATCCGCTGCACCCATTACTCGCACGCGGTTCTTCGCACAATCGATTTCGACATCGTAAGAGGTGAAGTCGGGCTTTCCGGGCTCTTCGTAAAGTTGATAGACACCCAATGATTTCGCCCCACCTGGACGATTGACGATGTGAGTGGGGTCGCCGTCTGCGATGAACACTTGATTCTTGCCCAAGGCACCCTGGTAGTGAACGACCCAGAAGTCGCCCTTCAGCACTTCGCTCGCTTGGGCAGCGAGGGCACTACACAGTAATGCGGCAGGCAGGCAGGAGATGCCTTGTAAAAGCGATCATAGGGGCGGCCCTTTGCCGTTATTTTTGAAGAAAATAGTTTCACACCCTGGACATGAGGCAAAGGGCCATCTAGCACATTCGTACTATTCATAAGAGAGTTCTACGCCAATACCATCGCGATACAGTCGGTCATGCGCTTCGGCGACTAAGCAGGAACAAAAAAATCACAACTCTTGTCGCAGTATGGATTCCCAAGCAGGATTCGATAAGGCGGTGCTGTGCATCTCTATCGACACATCGAATTAGCACATTACGATGCTGATTCGGCGCTAAAGCACTAGAAAAAGGATTTTGGAAAATGTTAAAGAAAATAACCATAGCTGGTGTCACTCTTGCACTTACAGGTTGCGGACTTCTCCCTCCCCCAGCGCCACCTGCTCCCCCTACAGTCGAGCACTCTATTGCAAGCAAGACCGAAATCGTCGATGCAAAAAGGAAGCTGCTCAGACATATTTCAGACCCCGACTCCGCGAAATTTGAAACTATTTATAAATTCAAGGGCCGTTTCGCTAGTGGTAAAAGCTATGAAGGAGTCTGTGGTTATGTGAATTATAAAGGCGCAGAAGGTGGCTATGAAGGATTTACACCGTTTATGGTCGTTGGGGATGTGGTCTCTTATTACGGTGACCATTTACCTCACAACTACCATATCCTCAAAAGTTTTTGCACAAAGTCACGATCAAGCTAATAGGCAGATGCCGGCAAGTAAATTTCAAGTTAGCCTTTGATATCAATAGTAAGTACTACCGAACCTATATGAGTACCTTCCTGGGCTAGTGTCCCGAATGGCTAGCTGGTCTTGATGTTAACGCATCCGCCCGGCTCGCTTCTTTTTAGACTGTTGTTTCGCGCATGTAGTCCTGACAGGCCTTGAGTAGGATTAGGCCTCGGTCGTCTTCGTCGGTGATGGCGGTAATTCGTACCAGTTTATGCTGATGCTAAATACCGCGTTCCCTACGAAGAATGACACTCTCATGCTCGACCTGCAGCCAGCCAAGGATTGGTTTATTTGCTATCTGCCCCGACCGCCTGATAGCTCCGGGATCGCCGCAGGCAGCGGCGGCGAACTTGCCGACTTCAACGTGCAGCCGCTCCCCAGCAGCATCAGCGGCACCAGCATCCACAGCAGCAGCCTTGTTCTGCTCTCGCATCACTCGCTTCCTCATTCACTGCCAATTGGCGCTGTTCTTTTTGGCGGGCTGAGTTCCCTAGCCTCGGTTATGGCGAGCGCCTAGGCTTTACCGATTTCTGCCAGTTACTTTCCGTAGCGCCAGTCTTGAACCTGCCATGTGACGCCAGCGGCGCTGGCCATCAACACCAGGATCAACAGCACCAGCCCGGCCGGCTTCTGGACCGGAGTCATCACGGCACATCCTTGAAGAAGACGTGATGCCACAGACGCAACGTCTGCTTGGCCTTCGCCGCCCAGGCAGGGGCCTTGGGCATCGTGGTTGCGTAGTAGTGCGTGGTCCCGCCAGTTGGATCCGGTACCCGGCAAGCATCCACTCTACGTGTTCCCGTTTGGCAAGCCAGATGACGAGGGGAATGAAACGACGGTTCACCGCATGAACGACGCGGCCTGGAAGAAGGCGCGGATTCGGGCGGCAAAGAAGTGGCAGGAGAAGTTCTTGCGGCCGGCACATGACGGCTTTACCAGGAACCGCATACACGACTTGAAGCACACCTTTGGGAGAAGACTGCGTGCTGCTGGCGTGACTGAGGAGGATCGGAAAGCGCTGCTCGGCCACAAGAACGGAAGCATCACCAGTCACTACTCGGCGGCAGAACTGGATCAGCTGATTGCGGCGGCAAACAAGGTATCAGCAACCGACTCACGCGCACCAGCGCTGACGATTCTGAAACGGAGGGAGACATGATGAAAAACGCCAGGGTCACTCGGAAAGTCACTATGGCAGAAACAACAAAGCCGCTCGAAAGCGGCTAAGTCATTGAAAAATATGGTCGGGACGGAGTGATTCGAACACTCGACCCCTAGCACCCCATGCTAGTGCGCTACCGGACTGCGCTACGCCCCGACTAGGCGTGAAACTGGGTTCGCTTCGTAAAGAAGCGATCAGGAATATACCGCAAGCATTTGAAATGTGGAAGTATTTTAAAGGCTTGTTTCACTTTTTCAAAACCACCAGTACATCTTCCAGTTCGGAGATCATCTGGCGGATCAATTGCTTGTATTGGGTGGTGTCTTCTTTGGCTTCATCACCGGACATACGCTGGCGTGCGCCGCTGATGGTGAACCCCTGGTCGTACAGTAACGCGCGGATCTGTCGGATCATCAGCACATCCTGGCGCTGATAATACCGACGGTTCCCGGTGCGTTTGACGGGGTTGAGTTGAGGAAACTCCTGCTCCCAATAGCGCAGCACGTGCGGTTTTACCGCACATAGCTCGCTGACTTCACCAATGGTGAAGTAGCGTTTGCCTGGGATGACGGGTAGCTCGTCGTTATGACTTGGTTCCAGCATAAGCCTCAACTCGGGCCTTCAACTTCTGCCCTGGACGAAAGGTGACCACACGGCGAGCCGTGATCGGGATTTCTTCTCCCGTTTTTGGATTGCGGCCAGGCCGCTGGCGTTTGTCCCGCAGGTCAAAATTGCCGAAACCGGACAATTTGACCTGTTCGTTGTCTTCCAGAGCGTGCCTGATTTCTTCAAAAAACAGCTCGACCAATTCCTTGGCCTCGCGCTTGTTCAGACCCAACTCTTCGTACAGACGTTCCGCCATCTCAGCTTTCGTCAAAGCCCCCATACGTCACTTCCTTAACGTGGCGTTCAACCTTTGTTCGAGCGAGGTGAGGATATTTTGCGTCGTGGTATTCACCTCATCGTCATTAAGAGTGCGCGATGGATGCTGCCAGGTCAAGCCAACTGCAAGGCTTTTTCTATGCGGATCAATGCCTTTACCCTGATAGACGTCAAATAGCCTGAGGTCCGTCAGCCATTCGCCTGCATTTTCTCGGATTACTTCCAGCACGGCACTGGCCGCCACATCACGATCCGCCACCAGGGCGAGGTCACGACGCACTTCCGGGAAACGCGACAGCTCGCTGAATTTAGGCATCTTGCCCGCAGCGACTTCAGCCAACACCAACTCGAAGACGAACACCGGACGGTCAAGACCGAGGGTTTTCGACAGTTCAGGGTGGATAGCGCCAACGAAACCGACCAGGCGGCCTTCACGCTCGATGCGCGCAGTCTGGCCTGGATGCAATGCCGGGTGGCTGCCCGGGACAAATGCGAAGGCATCCAGCGCGCCGGCAAAGCCCAGCACCGCTTCCACATCAGCCTTGACGTCGAAGAAGTCCACCGGATCGCGCCCCTGGGCCCAACCCTCAGGCAGACGGCTGCCGCAGACCACACCGGCCAGCATCGGCTCCTGCTTCAGGCCGTCCAATTGGCCGACAAAGCGCAGGCCGCTTTCGAACATGCGCACGCGATCCTGCTGACGGTTCAGGTTATGGGAAAGTGCTTTCACCAGGCCTGGCCACAGGGACGAACGCATAGCCGCCATGTCGTTGGAGATCGGGTTGGCCAGCAACAGCGGCTCGACACCCGGGCTGAACAGTTCGAACTGCTTGGGATCAATGAAGCTGTAGGTCACCGCTTCCTGATAGCCGCGAGCGACCAGCAGACGACGCAGCTCCGGCAGGTGCGCACGGGCTTCGGTCTTGGGCTGTGGGGCCAGGCGCGCTTGCGGGTAACGAACCGGCAGGCGGTTGTAGCCGTACAGGCGGGCCAGTTCTTCGATCAGGTCGACTTCAAGGCTGATATCGAAGCGATGGCTTGGCACTTCTACGCGCCACTGCCCTGCCCCATCAGCGCTGATGTCCAGGCCGAGGCCGGTCAGCAGACTGACAATTTGCGCTTCTTCGATCACCAGGCCGAGCATCTGCTCGACGCGTTGGGCGCGCAGCGTCACCGGTGCAATCGACGGCAAGTACTGCTCGTTGACAGTCTCGGTAATCGGGCCAGCTTCACCGCCGGTGATTTCCAGCAGCAGGCCGGTGGCACGCTCCATGGCTTCACGGGCCAGTTGCCAGTCCACGCCACGCTCGTAGCGGTGCGAGGCATCGGTGTGCAGGCCGTAGGAACGGGCCTTGCCTGCCACAGCGATCTGGTCGAAGAACGCGCTTTCAAGGAACACGTCACGGGTCGTCGCCGACACGCCACTGTGCTCACCCCCCATCACACCGGCAATGGCCAGGGCGCGGGAGTGGTCAGCAATCACCAAGGTATCGCTACGCAGGGTGACTTCCTGGCCATCGAGCAAGACCAGCTTTTCGCCTTCCTCGGCCATGCGCACGCGAATCCCGCCGTTGATCTCGGCCAAATCGAAGGCGTGCAGCGGTTGACCCAGCTCCAGCATCACGTAGTTGGTGATGTCGACCGCGGCATCGATGCTGCGCACGTCGGCGCGACGCAGGCGCTCAACCATCCACAGCGGGGTCGGCCGGGACAGGTCGACATTGCGAATGACACGGCCCAGGTAGCGCGGGCACGCGCTTGGCGCCAGCACTTCGATGGAACGCACTTCGTCGTGGACTGCCGGGACCGCGGTCACTACTGGACGTGTGACAGGCACGCCGTACAGCGCACCGACTTCACGGGCCAGACCGGCCAGGGACAGGCAGTCGCCACGGTTCGGAGTCAGGTCGACTTCGATGCTGGCGTCTTCCAGGTCGAGGTAGGCACGGATGTCCTGGCCCACGGGCGCATCAGCCGGCAGCTCCATCAAGCCATCATTGCCTTCGCCCACCTGCAACTCCGCCTGAGAGCACAGCATGCCGTTGGACTCGACGCCACGCAGCTTGGCTTTCTTGATCTTGAAGTCACCGGGCAGTTCGGCACCGATCATCGCGAACGGGATTTTCAGGCCTGGGCGCACATTTGGCGCACCGCACACAACCTGGAAGGTTTCCGCGCCGTTGCTGACCTGGCACACACGCAACTTGTCGGCGTCCGGGTGCTGCTCGGTGCTGAGCACCTCGCCCACCACTACACCGCTGAAAACACCGGCGGCCGGCGTAACGCTATCGACCTCAAGACCGGCCATCGACAGACGAGCAACCAGCTCATCGCGATTTACCTGCGGGCTTACCCAGCCACGCAGCCATTGTTCACTGAATTTCATCCTGCTCTCCTAAAGGTTCGTTACGACTAGCGAAATTGCGCGAGGAACCGCAAGTCGTTGTCGAAGAACAGGCGCAAGTCGTTCACGCCGTAACGCAGCATGGCCAGACGCTCGACGCCCATGCCGAAGGCAAAGCCCGAGAACTCTTCCGGGTCGATCCCGGACATGCGCAGCACGTTGGGGTGAACCATGCCGCACCCCATGACTTCCAGCCAGCCGGTCTGTTTGCAGACACGGCAGCCTTTACCGCTGCACATCACGCACTCCATATCGACTTCGGCGGATGGCTCGGTGAACGGGAAGTAGGACGGGCGGAAACGTACCGCCAGCTCTTTTTCGAAGAACACCCGCAGGAATTCTTCGATGGTGCCTTTGAGATCGGCGAAATTGATGTCGCGATCAACCAGCAGGCCTTCGACCTGGTGGAACATCGGCGAGTGGGTGATATCGGAGTCGCTACGGTACACACGGCCTGGGCAGACGATGCGGATCGGCGGCTGCTGCGATTCCATGGTGCGGACCTGTACCGGCGAGGTATGGGTGCGCAACAGCATGTTCGCATTGAAATAGAAGGTGTCGTGCATCGACCGGGCCGGGTGATGGCCTGGGATGTTGAGCGCCTCGAAGTTGTGATAGTCGTCTTCGACCTCAGGGCCTTCGGCAATGCCGTAGCCGATGTGGGTAAAGAACTGCTCGATACGTTCCAGAGTCCGGGTCACCGGATGCAGACCGCCAGAGGTCTGGCCGCGGCCAGGCAGGGTCACGTCAATGGACTCGGCGGCGAGCTTGGCCGCAAGATCGGCCTCCTCGAACAACGCCTTGCGCGCATTGAGAACCTCTGTGACACGCTCCTTGGCAACGTTGATCAGCGCACCGACTTGCGGGCGCTCTTCGGCCGGCAGATTGCCCAGGGTCTTCATCACCTGAGTCAACTCACCTTTCTTGCCAAGGTATTGAACCCGGATTTGCTCCAGGGCATTGATATCTTCAGCGCTTTGCACAGCCTCAAGAGCTTGAGCGACCAGCGCGTCCAGGTTTTCCATGTACAGACTCCAGATACAAAATAGGGGAAGAGCTTGAAGGCTCTTCCCCTATTTATGACGTTTACCACCTTGGACTACGGAGTAGCCCAGGGTGACTGTCGGGGGTACTTAAGCCAAGGTGGCTTTAGCTTTCTCGACAATCGCAGCAAACACCGCTTTTTCGTTCACGGCCAGTTCAGCCAGAACCTTACGGTCGATTTCGATGGACGCTTTTTTCAGGCCAGCGATGAAACGGCTGTAGGACAGACCGTTAACACGAGCACCAGCATTGATACGAGCGATCCACAGAGCGCGGAACTGACGTTTTTTCTGACGACGGTCACGGTAGGCGTATTGGCCTGCCTTGATTACCGCTTGCTTGGCAACACGGAATACGCGTGAACGCGCGCCGTAGTAGCCTTTAGCGAGTTTCAGAATTTTTTTGTGACGCTTACGGGCAATGACGCCACGCTTTACACGAGCCATGAGTTACTTCCTCTATTCTTGATCCAAAATTAACGAAGGCGCAGCATGCGCTCGACTTTTGCCACGTCAGACGGATGCAGCAAGCTGCTACCGCGCAGTTGACGCTTACGCTTGGTCGACATTTTGGTCAGGATGTGGCTCTTGAAAGCGTGCTTGTGCTTGATACCGTTAGCAGTTTTCAGAAACCGCTTAGCAGCACCACTTTTAGTCTTCATCTTTGGCATGTTCGGATACTCCGCATTCAGTTGATAAACATAATCAGAAGGCCTGCCGTGCCCTATTGATTACTTCTTCTTTTTCGGGGCGATGACCATGATCAGCTGGCGTCCTTCCATCTTAGGATGCTGTTCGACGGAACCGTACTCCAGCAGGTCAGCTTCAACCCGCTTGAGGAGTTCCATACCCAGCTCCTGGTGGGCCATCTCACGGCCGCGGAATCGCAAGGATACCTTGGCCCTGTCCCCATCACTCAGGAAACGTACCAGGTTGCGCAGTTTTACCTGGTAATCCCCTTCCTCCGTCCCTGGACGAAACTTGATTTCTTTAACCTGGATCTGCTTCTGGTTTTTCTTGGCTGCGGCAATCTGCTTCTTCTTTTCGAAGATCGACTTGCCGTAATCCATCAGCTTGCAGACAGGAGGTACAGCATCGGCGGAAATTTCCACCAAATCGAGCTTGGCTTCTTCAGCCTTAAGAAGCGCGTCTTCAATTGACACAATCCCAAGCTGCTCACCCTCAGCCCCAATTAACCGAACCTCGCGTGCCGAGATATTCTCGTTGATCGGGGCTTTCGGTGCAGCTCGTTTATCTTGTCTCATTTCACGCTTAATAGTAATTACTCCGAATCTGGGCGACCACGCCGGGAAACCGCTTGCGCGAGGAACTCAGCGAACTGGGCGACGGGCATCGAGCCCAGGTCAGCACCTTCACGAGTACGCACAGCGACAGTCTGCATCTCGACTTCCCGATCTCCGATAACCAAAAGATAGGGAACCTTGAGCAAAGTATGCTCGCGGATTTTAAAGCCGATCTTTTCATTTCTCAAGTCGGACTTGGCACGAAATCCGCTTTCGTTGAGTGTTTTTTCAACTTCAGCAGCAAAATCGGCCTGTTTATCAGTGATATTCATGATCACTGCCTGAGTCGGAGCCAGCCACGCAGGGAACGCGCCCTCGTAGTGCTCGATCAGGATCCCGACGAACCGTTCGAATGAGCCGAGGATCGCCCGGTGCAGCATAACCGGGTGTTTACGGCTGTTGTCTTCGGAGACGTATTCGGCTCCCAGACGGATCGGCAGGTTAAAATCGAGCTGCAAGGTACCACATTGCCAGACACGGCCAAGGCAATCTTTCAGCGAGAACTCGATTTTAGGACCGTAGAAGGCGCCCTCACCCGGCTGCAGATCGTACGCAAGGCCCGCACTATCTAGCGCAGCGGCCAGTGCAGCTTCGGCGCGATCCCACAACTCGTCGGAACCGACGCGTTTTTCCGGACGAGTGGACAGCTTCATTTCGACGTCGGTAAAGCCGAAATCGCGATAAACGTCCATGGTCAGCTTGATGAACGCGGCGGATTCGGCCTGCATCTGCTCTTCGGTGCAGAAGATGTGGGCGTCGTCCTGAGTGAAACCGCGCACACGCATGATGCCGTGCAGTGCACCCGATGGCTCGTTACGGTGGCACGCACCGAACTCGGCCAGGCGCATCGGCAGCTCGCGGTAGCTCTTCAAGCCCTGATTGAACACTTGCACGTGGCAAGGGCAGTTCATCGGCTTGATGGCGTAGTCGCGGCTTTCCGACTCGGTGGTGAACATATTGTCGGCGTAGTTGGCCCAGTGCCCGGATTTCTCCCACAGGCTACGGTCAACCACTTGCGGCGTCTTGATCTCCAGATAGCCGTTTTCACGCTGCACCTTGCGCATGTACTGCTCAAGCACCTGGTACAGGGTCCAGCCGTTCGGGTGCCAGAACACCATGCCCGGCGCTTCTTCCTGGAGGTGGAACAGGTTCAGGCGCTTACCGATTTTACGGTGATCGCGCTTCTCGGCTTCTTCGATGCGCTGGATGTAGGCCGCCAGCTGCTTCTTGTCAGCCCAGGCGGTGCCATAGACCCGCTGCAGTTGCTCGTTTTTCGCATCGCCGCGCCAGTAGGCACCGGACAGCTTGGTCAGCTTGAACGATTTGAGGAAGCGCGTATTCGGCACGTGCGGGCCACGGCACATGTCGACATATTCTTCGTGGTAATACAGGCCCATGGCCTGTTCGTCCGGCATGTCTTCCACCAGACGTAGCTTGTAGTCCTCACCACGGGCAGTGAACACGTCGATCACTTCGGCGCGTGGCGTGACTTTCTTGATGACGTCGTAATCTTTCTCGATCAGCGCGTGCATGCGCGCTTCGATGGCGGCCATATCGTCCGGCGTAAAAGGACGCTCGTAGGCGATATCGTAATAGAAGCCTTCGTCGATGACCGGGCCGATCACCATCTTCGCGGTGGGGTACAGCTGTTTGACCGCATGGCCAATCAGGTGCGCGCAAGAGTGGCGAATGATCTCCAGCCCCTCTTGATCCTTGGGCGTGATGATTTGCAGGCTGACGTCGCTGGTGATCAGGTCGCTGGCGTCAACCAGCTTGCCGTCGACCTTGCCGGCCACGGTGGCCTTGGCCAGGCCTGCACCAATGGATGCGGCGACCTCGGCTACGGAAACCGGATGATCGAATGAACGTTGACTGCCGTCGGGAAGAGTAATAGTTGGCATGGCGCCTCCTCTCCTAGTGGTGACCCCTACCAAAGGTCACGTGGGTTGGGATGAGCCAGTACAAGATCCAACACCAGGCCGTTCATTGCTGAACGCCTGCCTTACAGCGGCAGGAGCCTTTCGGCCAACCGATAATCGAACCAGAGTGACTGGAGTTAAACAAAAAAACCCGGCACGAAAAAAGCCAGGTCGCTGATGCTAGCACAGATGAACGGTCATAGCGCCGCCCCACCACCGCGCAAAGGCAAACTCCAGGCTTTTACAGGCAAAAGTGAACTTGGGCTGTACGTCAGGCCTCAAACACACTGAAAATCGCCGTCCGTCATCTCGACTCAAGGAGCATCTAACCATGCGCAGCACCTCGATCTTCGCCCTTGCCGCTTCCCTGGCCCTGTTCTCCATTGGCGCTCAAGCCGCCGCCCCGTCCAACTGGCCTGCAGGCGCCCGGGATAGCTTTGTCCAGGACTGCAGCGCCGCCGCCAGCCAGAACGTTGATGCCAAAACCGCCAAAGCCCATTGCGAATGTGGCGCGGATAAAATCAACGCTGAATTGAGCACTGCGGAAATCAAGGAACTGATGACCAACCAGAACGCCAGCGCGGAGCTGAAAAACAAAGCCGTCGCAGCTATTTCGTCCTGCAAGGTCGTGAAGAAAAAGTAAGCGTGGCGAGAAATCAGACCGAAAAAACGGCCTGAAAACCCACTGAAAACTGCTATTTCTCACAATTTACATTGCTTTTACGGCTTTTTTTACTAGCTGATATTTCTCGCTAAAGCCCCGTAAACCGGGGCTTACAGCCATCCAGGGCACTGAAGAAAACGCGTTTGATTGGCAAACAGTGCCTTGGGGGGGCTCCCAAGCCGGACATTTCGACTATGATAGCCCAGTGTGCCCAGTTGGCCTGAGCAGCACAGTACTACTGAAAATATATGTTTCTTGGAGATACACCATGTCTAATCGCCAAACCGGCACCGTTAAATGGTTCAACGATGAAAAAGGCTTCGGCTTCATCACTCCTCAAGGTGGCGGTGACGACCTGTTCGTACACTTCAAAGCTATCGAAAGCGACGGTTTCAAAAGCCTGAAAGAAGGCCAAACCGTTTCCTTCGTGGCTGAGAAAGGCCAAAAGGGTATGCAAGCTGCACAGGTTCGCGCAGAGTAATCTCTACGCCGATCTAAAAAACCCCGTCCATGTGACGGGGTTTTTTATGGGTGACACAAAAGTGTTGTGTTATCAGCCGCAGTTGACGCGGGTGATCACTAGATTGTCATCGGTGTTGAGGTTCAGGCGATCGGAACGGTATTCGAGGGTGATCATGTCGTTGGGCTTGAGAATACGGGCATTCTGCGCACCGGCACGGGTACGGGCCTGCTCCAGCAATTGCGGCGAGGCCTTCTGGCCGATGGCGAACTGCGCAGCCTGCGATTCACAGCGCGTGTGAACAGGCTCAGCCGCGGCCGTGTCTTTGGCCGGCTCGGAGGTACCCGAAGTACTGCAACCCGCGAGGACGGCTGCCGCCAACAAGGTACCGAATGATGCGAGCTTCCAAGGCATGAAGCCTCCTTTAAGAAAAATGGACAGAGATCGTGCGACCGTGATTTGGCCAATTGGTTTCAGAATTGTCACAATTGGCTGTAGGCGAGTCTGCCTGACTCTACGCCATGGCTTGATGAATCAATCGTCACCAGATATGAATAAATCTCAGTAGATGTCGATGTAGTCAAACGGCGGCTTTGGCCAGTTCTGCTTCAGCGCATTGAAAATCTGCATCACCCACACCTCATCACTGGCCGCCACCTTGCCGACATAGCCAGACCCAGCTGCCCAGGTCTCCAGGCGAAACAACAACCCATCAATCTGCATCCCTCCCACCACACAGGAAGAGATATAGGCGATACCGGCCTTGGTAACCCGTAGCTGGGTGTGCTGATCGTCGCTGGCACTGGCAATCATTTGGCGAACAGCCTCCAATGTGAGGCTCTTGGGGTTGGTCAAGTCGATGTGCACGTGGCGTGTCCTGGTAATTAAACAGGGGGCCAGTGTCGCACAGCGTCCCCCTCATGCCTAAGTAGCAGTGCCAAACGCAGCGCAAAATGGTTAACTCTGCAGGCCTGTCCAGCCTTTGCGAGCCGCGAGAACCCGATGACCATCGTTACCATCAATGCCGACATCAAAGCCAAGTGGCCCCAAGGGCAAAGCTCCTACAGCCCGGGCAGCCCGGAAGAGTTGGCGATCATCGGCATCGACCTGCTGGTCAAGGAGCTGGGCACCCAGGCAGCGCAGGCCTTTATCGGCCAGATATTCGAGAAATACCCGGCCGACCATATGGGGGTCGAAGACCCTCTGCGCGAATAGTTACCGGTCGACGAGCGCCGACCGGCAGGCAGCTTACTTCAGGCGCGCAAGGCGCTCGGTGAGCAAGTCGAAAAACCCCTGGGCGTCGCCGTTTTCCACCCAAAACACGTTTTTATCGTGCTTGAGGCCATCGTACCAATCGACGATGGTCTGGCCGAACGTCGGGCCTTCGCGGCTATCGACCACCATGTTGGCCTGGCGTCCGGTGAACAGCTCGGGCTTGAGCAGATAGCCGATCACGGTGGCGTCATGCACCGGGCCACCCGTCATACCGTAGTGCTCCATATCCCCTTTGACGTATTCGTTGAGAATACTGCCCACTATCTTGCTGGCGTTGTTGTTCAAGTCGGCGATCTGCTTCAGGCGCGCTTCGCTGGTGAGGATCTTGTGGGTCACGTCCAGCGGCAGGTAAGTCAGCTTGACGCCACTTTTGAGGACGATTTCAGCAGCCACCGGATCGGCAAACAGGTTGAACTCGGCCACCGGCGTAATGTTGCCGCCGTTGAAGTGCGCGCCGCCCATGACCACCACTTCCTTGATGCCCTGGGTGATTTCCGGTGCCTGGGTCAACGCCAGGGCCAGGTTGGTTTGTGGGCCTAGCATGGCAATGGTGATGCTATGGGGCTTGGCGGTGCTCAGGGTCTTGATCAGGTAGTCGACCGCATTGCCTTCGGCCAGGCCTTTTTTCGGCTCGTGCACGGTGACACCGGAAATACCTTCCTTGCCATGGATATTCTCGGCATAAATCGGCGTGCGCAGCAGCGGCTGTGGCGCGCCGGCATACACCGGAATCTCTTCACGCCCTGCCCACTCACGGGCCAACCGTGCGTTGCGCGAGGTCTTGTCCAGCCGCACGTTGCCGGCCACGGTGGTCAACGCCCGGATATTCAGCTCCTGCGGGGACGCCATCGCAAACAGCAGCGCGACCACATCGTCAGCGCCCGGGTCGGTATCAATGATCAGGTCGATTTTTTCCGCCGCCTGGGCGCTTGCAGCAGTTAGCACGGACAAAAGCAGCACACTCCGAAACAGGTGTCGCAGGGTTGGGGTTCTACGTTGCATGACGCACTCCTTGTCATTGTGGGAAACGCTAGAAAGTCACGCCAGACACCAGCGCGATATTACAGTAGGGCTGGCACTCGCCTGTGCGCACCACCGCGCGCGCCTTGTGGCTGAGCAGCTTGAACGCGTCATGACTCAGCAAGCGACGCTCGCCCAGTTCGCCCTGGTACAGGGCATTGAGGTCAGCCAGCGCCGGTGGCTGCTTGTGCAAGAGTTCCTCGGCCAGTACGTGGCTTTCCACCTGCATCTCGCTGAGCACCACGCGCAAGGTGCTGATGAAGTCAGGAATACCCTGGGTCAGCGCCAGGTCGATCAACTCCACACCCGGCGGCACTGGCAGGCCGGCATCGCCGATCACCAGGATGTCGCCATGACCAAGGGAGGCGATCAGCCGCGACAGGGCAATATTGAGCAATGGGGTCTTTTTCATGGGCGAACAAAGCCTTGGACGTCATGCAGCGTAGGAATAGAGGGTTGGGCTCCGGCGCGGGTGACCGACAGGGCCGCCGCGACCTGGCCAAACCGGATGGCCTCGGCCTCGCTCTGGCCGCTGGCCAGCGCTGCCGCAAAGCCACCGACAAAGGTGTCGCCTGCCGCCGTGGTATCCACGGCCTGCACTTTGGGCGCCAACAGGTGCTCGAACCCTTGACCATCGGCGAACAGCGCCCCCTGCGAACCCAGGGTCACGATGACCTTGCCCGCCCCGGCTTTGAGCAGATGGGTCGCCGCAACCTTGGCGGAGTCCAGGGAATCGACCGGCACCCCGCTCAAGGCCGATGCTTCACTTTCGTTGGGGATCAGGTAGTCAATGCAGGCGTACCAGTCTGCCGGCAGCGGGCCGCTGGCGGGCGCCGGGTTGAGGATCACCGTCTTGCCCAACTCACGGCCACGCTTGAGGGCATACCCCACGGTGTCCATGGGCACTTCGAGCTGGCAGACAATCACCTCGGCCGCCTGCAGCACGGCGTCGAACGCCAACAGCGACGCGGGGGTCAGTTGGCCGTTGCTGCCGGCCACAATCACGATCGCATTCTGACTGCTGTCATCCACCACAATCAGCGCGACACCACTGGAACCCGGCACCTCACTGACGGCCTGACAGTCGATCCCTTCCACCAGCAATGCATCGCGCAATTGAGCGCCGTAGGCATCGCTGCCTATGCAGCCGATCATCGCAACCTCAGCCCCCAGGCGCGCCGCAGCGACCGCCTGATTGGCGCCCTTGCCGCCCGGGACAGTGGCAAACGACTGGCCAACCAGGGTCTCACCGCCGCGAGGCAGCCGGCTGGCCCGGGTCACCAGGTCCATGTTTAAACTGCCTACTACCACTACTGTTGCTGGCATACGTCAATACTCATCAATTCGTTCAGCGGTTTGAGGCAAACACAGCAGCCAACGGCGCCGTTGACTCACGCAAGACAATGCTCGGCGTGACAATGCGCTGGTCAACCGGCAATTGCGGTGTCGCAATCCGTCGCAGTAACAACTCCGCCGCCGTTTCCCCCAATTGCAGGATCGACTGACCCACAGTGGTCAACGCGGGGTACACATAGCGGCTCATTTGAATGTCATCAAAACCAATCACCGACAGCTCGTCGGGTACCCGCAGGTTGCGCTCGGCGGCCGCCCGCAATACGCCGAAACCGATCATGTCGTTGCCGGCAAATATCGCGCTGGGCGGGTTGTCTGCCAGCAACTGCACCGCCGCCCCATAGCCACCGGTGCTGGTGAAATCGCTTTCCAGCACGCGACTGGCGGGCACCGCGATCCCGGCCTCCTGCAACGCACGCTGGTAGCCGGCCAGGCGCATCTGCGCCACACGGGTATGGGCGGGCCCGCCAATACAGGCGATATCCCGGTGCCCCAGCGCCACTAAATGCCGGGTCGCCAGGTAGGCGCCCTGCTCGTGGTCAATGCGCACCAGGTCCACATCCACGCCTTCCAGGCCCCGGTCGACAATGACCATGGGCGTGCGCACGCCTTTCAAGCCAGCGGCCAGGCCATCGTCATCACCACCGACGGAGGTGACGATCAAGCCGTCGACACGCTTCTCCAGCAACACCCGCAAATAGTTGCGCTGTTTCTCGGCGTTATCGTCGGAATTGCACAGGATCACGCAGTAGCCATTGCGCTCGCAGTAATCCTCGATGCCCCTGGCCAGCTCCGCGAAATACGGGTTGAGGCTGTTGGGCACCAGCAGGCCGATGGTCGCCGTGGTCTTGGCCTTCAGCGAACGGGCGACCGCGCTGGGCACATAGTCCAACTGCTTGATCGCGGCTTCGACCTTGAGTCGCACGGGCTCGCTGACCGGGCGTGTCCTGTTCACCACATGGGACACTGTGGTGTAGGAAATCCCCGCAAGCGCCGCCACATCCTTGATGGTTGCCATGGCTTAGCCCCGCCGACTGGCGCGTTGACTGCGGTAGGTGTCGAGCACCACGGCAATCACGATAACGGCGCCGGTAATGATGCGTTTGGTCGGCTCGGTCGCACCGATCTGCGCCAGACCGGCCGCCAATACAGAAATAATCAGCACCCCAAAGAATGTACTGATCACCGAGCCACGCCCGCCCATCAGGCTGGTGCCGCCGATCACCACTGCGGCAATCACCTGCAGCTCCAGGCCTGAGCCAGCGTTCGGGTCGGCCGCTTCCAGGCGCGAAATCTGGAACAGCGCCGCCACCCCAGCCAGCAGCCCCATCAGGCTGAACACCAGGATTTTGTAGGGTTTTGGATTGATACCCGCCAGGCGCACCGCCTCTTCATTGGTGCCGATGCCGATCAGGTAGCGACCAAACACGGTACGCGTCAGTACCGCGTGGGCCACGATAATCACCAGCAACGCAATGATGAACGACGGCGAGATACCAAAGGCCACCGGGTTGGACAGCCAGGCAAAGGAGTCACCGATATAGGCAGTGCGCGACCCGGTCATCTGGTAGGCCGCACCACGGGCCATTTCCAGCACCCCCAGGGACACAATGAACGACGGAATCCGCCAGGCCACGGTGATCGAGCCGGTGATGGTGCCGGCCAGTGCCGCGCAGCCCATGCCGAGCAAGGCTGCGGGTATCACGCTCCAGCCCCAGCCGAGGATCGCCACGCTGACCGCAGACGCGGCCAGGGCCAATACCGAGCCCACCGACAGGTCAATGCCGCCGATGATCAGGATGAACGTCATGCCCACCGCCAATACCATCAGGTCGGGAATCTGGTTGGCAATGGTGCTGAAGGTGCCATAGGACCAAAAGTGGCTGCTCAGCGCCGAGAACAGCGCAATCATCGCCAGCAATGCACCAGCCAGACCCAGATAGGTGCCCAGGCCGTAGAAATTACCGCCGGCTTTGGCGGTTGGAGTTGCTGTTTTCATGGGTTTGTCCTGGGCGCGGCTTCGTTGAGCAACGCATCACGTTTCTGATAGCCGGCAAATGCGGCAGCAAGCAATTCATCCTGGGTCCAGCTGGCACGCTCGAAGGTCTCGATCAAGCGCCCGGCAGACAGCACACCGATGCGGTCACAGATCAGCATCAGCTCCCGCAGGTCGCTGGACACCACCACCAGCGCCTTGCCCTGACGAGTCAAGTCACCCAGCAGCGCATAGATATCAAACTTGGCACCCACGTCGATGCCACGGGTGGGTTCATCAAACAGCATCACTGCGCAATCACGCTCCAGCCAGCGGCCGATCACCACTTTCTGCTGATTGCCGCCCGACAACTCAGACACCAATTGCGCCGGGCTGGAGCTGCGGATACGCATGGCGTCAATCTGCCGCTTGGCCAGGGCCGTTTCGTCGCGCCCATTGACCAGGCCGGCGCTGGACACCTTGGCCATATTGCCCAGGGCCGTGTTGGCGCTGATGGACTGGCTCAACAACAGGCCCTCGCCCTTGCGATCCTCGGTAATCAAGGCAATGCCATGGCCTACTGCATCCACCGGCGAACGAATGCTCACCACCCGGGCCGGCGAGCCGAGGGCTACCGTGCCACTGTCGGCCAGGTCGGCACCAAAGATCAGGCGCAGCAACTCCGTACGGCCGGCGCCGATCAAACCCGAGATGCCGTAGATTTCACCGGCTCGCACTTCAAAGGACACGTCGCGAACCTTGTCCGCTCGGGTCAGGCCCTTGACCGTCAATGCCGGCGCGCCGATGGTGCGCGGACCTAGGTCGATGTGCTCACCCAGCTCACGACCGACCATCAACGTGACCAGTTGTTCGCTGTTGTAATTGGCCATCGGTTCGACACACACCAACTGGCCGTCACGCAGCACTGCAATGCGTTGGGCTACCCGTGCCAGCTCTTCCAGTCGATGGGAAATATAGATAATTGCCACGCCCCGGGCCTGCAGGCGGGTAATTTGCTGGAACAGCATCTCGACTTCACGGGCGGTGAGCATCGCCGTCGGTTCGTCGAGGATCAGCACATGGCAATCGCCGATCAGGTTGCGGGCGATCTCGACCATCTGCTGATGGCCAATGCCCAGGCTGCCGACCAGGGTGTCCGGGTCAATGGCATCCAGGCCCACGTGTGCCATGGCCTCAATCGCGGCCTGGCGCAACTGCTTGCGGCTGATCCAGCCACCGCGGTTGGGCAGGTTATCGAGGAACAGGTTTTCGGCCACGGTCAGGGTCGGCAGCAGGTTGAGCTCCTGCATCACCATACGGATCCCCTGCTTTTCCGCCTGGGTCCGGCTGGCGGGGGTGTATGCCTGACCATTGAACTGCATCTGGCCAGTGGTTGGCGTGACCAGACCGCCGATGATCTTCGACAAGGTGCTTTTGCCCGCGCCATTCTCACCGGTCAACGCCAGCACCTCGCCGCGATTAAGCGTCAGGGTGATGTCGGACAGGACGGGCTGGGCATAGGTCTTACCGATACCACTGACCGAGAGGACAGGGGTCGGTGCGGAAGATGACATAAGAAAATCTCCAGGCGCCCGCTCCATGTGAGCGGGCGCTGTAGTGCGCGGCCAGGGGTTATTGCTTGAGGACGAGCTCTACCGGCGTTTCGATCACGCCGTCCACGGACTCGACTTTTTCGCCCTTGACCAGCTTCAGCGCATTCTGGATACCAAATACGGCTTGCTGGGCAGCCGCCTGGTCGGCGGTGGCCAGGACGCGACCGTCGTTGAGCATCGGCTTGATCGCAGCGATGTTGTCGTAGCCAACCACTTGGACCTTGCCCGCCATGCCCGCTGCGCGCACCGCTGAAACGGCGCCCAGGGCCATGTTGTCGTTACCGGCCAGCAGCGCCTTGAGGTCCGGGTATTCGCTCAACATGGCCGCCGCCACCTTGTTGCCCTGGTCGATTTCCCAGTTACCGGACTGCACGGACACAATCTTCATACCGGCCGCACCCATGGCGTCCTTGAACCCGGCGGTGCGTTGCTGGGCATTGGTGGTGGTCGGGACGCCTTCGATAATGCCGACTTTATCGCCACTCGCCAGCTGTTTGGCCAGGTACTCGCCGACCAGACGCGAACCCTTGCGGTTATCCGGGCCTACAAAGGGAACCTCGAGGTTTTTGCTTTTCAACACTTCAGGGTCCAGGCGGTTATCAATGTTGACCACCTTGATCCCGGCATCGGAGGCTTTCTTCAGCACGTTGACCAACGCCTTGGAGTCGGCGGGTGCGATGACGATTGCGTTGACTTTGGCGAGGATCATCTGGTTGACGATATCAATCTGCGCCGAGGTATCGGTTTCGTTCTTGATCCCGTTGGTGATCATGTCGAAATCGGCGGCATGGGCTTTCTGATAGTCCTTGGCACCGTCTTGCATGGTGACGAAAAACTCATTGGCCAGGGATTTCATCACCAGGCCGACCTTGGGTTTGGCGGCGGTGTCATCAGCGAATGCAGAGGAGAGAGGCAGGGCAGCGGATGCGGCAGCCAGCACGGCGGCAGCAAGCAAACGTCCAGCGAATGGAAGCTTCATGGGTTCACTCCGATCTTATGATTATTGTGAGCAACGCCTGCACATTCACTTCACTCACCGAGTGCCGTGAAACACCTCGCAAACGTTTGCGCTAAACAAACTATGCGAAGGCTGCCGAATTTTGTCAACGAAAGAAAAGGGCTTTTTCTTCGTTGGCTCTACCTCCTGCCCTACAGCTCGACCAGCTCCTGGCTAAACATCCGGGCTGGGTGATCGTTCTCTAAAAACGACAGATCGGCAGGCACACCTCAGAAGGATGCTGCTGATTTTCCCAGGGTGATTTTCGGACAACCGAACACCACAGCCTCCTGCGTTCGGATATTCGGACACGAGCTGAAGCCAAGAGATCACGCAGCATCAAAAAATATGATTTAAATCAACAAGTTAAAATCAAACCCCAAACAAAATCCCGCTGGTACAAATCCTGCTCTTAATCAGCACCTTGTGGCGCTCAGCGCAGCCCGGGGTGTTCTGGATGAACCTGCACAAGCACTCATCAAAACTAGAGAGAAAAATAATGAAATCTGCACTCAAGAACTTTGTTCCGGGCGCTTTAGCCCTGCTGCTGCTCTTCCCCGTGGCCGCCCAGGCCAAGGAAGTTGAATCCAAGACCAAACTGTCCAACGTAGTCGTGCTGGCCACTGGCGGCACCATTGCCGGCGCTGGCGCCAGCGCGGCCAACAGCGCCACCTACCAGGCGGCCAAGGTGGGTATCGAACAACTGATCGCCGGCATTCCGGAGCTCAGCCAGATCGCCAACGTGCGCGGCGAGCAAGTGATGCAAATTGCTTCCGAAAGCATCACTAACGAAAACCTGCTGCAACTGGGTCGTCGTGTCGCAGAACTTGCCGACAGCAAAGACGTGGACGGCATCGTGATCACCCACGGCACCGACACCCTCGAAGAAACCGCCTACTTCCTCAACCTGGTGGAAAAAACCGACAAGCCAATCGTGGTCGTGGGCTCCATGCGTCCAGGCACTGCCATGTCGGCCGACGGCATGCTCAACCTGTACAACGCTGTGGCTGTTGCCGGTAGCAAAGACGCACGCGGCAAAGGCGTCCTGGTGACCATGAACGACGAGATCCAGTCGGGTCGCGATGTCAGCAAGATGATCAACATCAAGACCGAGGCCTTCAAAAGCGCCTGGGGCCCACTGGGCATGGTCGTAGAGGGCAAATCCTACTGGTTCCGCCAGCCGGCCAAGCGTCACACCATGAACTCGGAGTTCGATATCAAGAACATCAAGAGCCTGCCCGACGTTGAAATTGCCTACGGTTATGGCAACGTCAGCGACACCGCCTACAAAGCCCTGGCCCAGGCTGGCGCCAAAGCCATCATCCATGCCGGCACCGGCAATGGCTCGGTACCGGCCAAGGTAGTACCTGCCCTGCAGGAACTGCGTAAGGAAGGCGTGCAAATCATTCGTTCTTCCCACGTCAATGCCGGCGGTTTCGTTCTGCGCAATGCCGAGCAGCCTGACGACAAATACGACTGGGTTGTGGCCCATGACCTGAACCCGCAGAAAGCCCGCATCCTGGCCATGGTCGCCCTGACCAAGACCCAGGACAGCAAGGAACTGCAGCGGATGTTCTGGGAATACTAAGTTACTGACACACCGCTAACACCCTTGTAGGCGCCGACAGGGACAACAGGTCGTTGTCGGCTCCTGCAAAAAATCCTCGCTGTACACCAATCCGCGTAAACCGTTGTCACACGGACTTCTTGAATTTTAAGCAGTTGCGAATTTACTCACAGTTAAATACTGTATGTTCGTACAGCTAATTAAGGACTCCTCCGTGGCCAAGCCCTCCTCTGCAGCACCGACACCGCCCGACGCCTATCAACGCCTGGCGATCCGTGTGCAAAAAATCATCAATTCCACCAACGCCCAAAAAAACAAGGCCGCGTTGATTTTCCGTTTGCCGGAGGAACCCGAGGACGAGTGGGCACGACTACTGGAGGAAATCGCAGAAAACGACAACGTCACCCTCGCTTATCGCGATGATGGCGGCGTGCAGATTTTCTGGGTCGTACCGAAGGAAGATTGAGTCAATGAGTGTCCGTTTTATCGCCCTGTTCTGTGTTTTTTTTGCTACTGCCGCCCACGCCCAAGCCCCACGTACCTTCAGTGAAGCCAAGAAAATCGCCTGGAAACTCTACGCCCCGCAATCCACTGAGTTCTATTGCGGCTGCAAGTACACGGGTAACCGGGTCGACCTGAAAGCCTGCGGCTACGTTCCGCGTAAAAACGCCAACCGGGCGGCGCGCATCGAGTGGGAGCACATTGTCCCGGCCTGGCAGATCGGCCATCAACGCCAGTGCTGGCAAGACGGCGGACGCAAGAACTGCACGCGCACCGACACCGTCTTCAAACGCGCTGAAGCTGACCTGCACAACCTGGTACCGAGCATCGGCGAGGTCAATGGCGATCGCAACAACTTCAGTTTTGGCTGGTTGCCGGTGCAGAGCGGGCAATATGGTTCATGCCTGACCCAGGTGGACTTCAAGGCCAAGAAAGTCATGCCCAGGCCATCCATCCGCGGCATGATCGCCCGTACTTATTTCTACATGAGTAAACAATACGGCTTGCGCCTGTCGAAACAGGACCGCCAACTGTATGAAGCCTGGAACCGTACCTATCCCGTGCAGCCCTGGGAGCGCCAGCGCAATCAAACCGTAGCCTGCGTGATGGGGCGTGGTAATGAGTTCGTCGGCCCGGTGAACCTGAAAGCCTGCGGATAAACATGAGCGGGATCCACGGATCCCGCCAACCACCGTATTACGGGCGGGCCTTGTGCTCGATCACCAGCGACTCGGCGTCGGTCTTCTTCTTTTTCACCAGTCTTTCCTGCAACTGAACCTGGCGAGCCTCAGCCTCGGCCTTGCTGGCGAACGGCCCCAGCAGCACCAGATCCTTGCCGTCTTCCTTGGCCAGATAGAATGTGAAGCCGTTTTCCAGCAACCAGGCGGTCAGGTCGGTCAGCGCCTGTAATTTATTGTCGGGCGAGCGCACCAGGATATCCCACTGCACAGCGGCAACCGCAGGAGCCTGGGCCTTGGCGGCTTCAGCCTTGTCTCGGGGGGTGTCGAGATTGGGCCCCTCACCGCATCCGGCCAACGCCAATACCACAATTGCCATCGCTACTTTACGCACTGCCCTGCCCCTTTAAGGTTCAAAGAGGCAACTTTATCATTCACTGTCTATTCTGGCCGTCATAAACGTTGGCTTAAACATTGCGAAGGATGTTTCCCAGACCTGTATGATGGCGCCATGGGAATTAATGCCGCCTCCATGCGTCCTAAAAGAGGCAGCCACAGGGAAGCGCTTCACAGTAAGCTACACATAACCGACATCCGCCCTGTTAGAAACATGCGTCCTTCAAAGCAATCAAGGAGAAGTCCATGCTGATACTCACCCGCAAAGTCGGTGAAAGCATAAATATCGGTGATGACATTACGATCACCATTCTGGGCGTTAGCGGCCAGCAAGTAAGAATCGGCATCAATGCTCCCAAGGATGTTGCCGTGCATCGCGAAGAGATTTACCAGCGCATCCAGGCAGGCCTGACTGCACCGGACAAACGCGAAATACCTTGAAGCCTCCCCAGTAGCCAGCCCGCTCGTCCCCTGTAACGGCTGGCGAAAGCCCCCTTGGCCTGTCTACGGTATCCCGTGATCAGCGCAGCTCGCGCCAGGCCCTGCCACCGGTTGTCAGCATGCAGGTTCAGCCACGGAACTTGCTGACCGTATCGCAGACAAACCCCTCCAGGAACGTAACAAAACCTTACAGTGCCTTCGGAGCGCGTTGATGAGGCGATCCCGCAAAGAGCCCTACACCTGCAAATCCTGGATGATCGCCCTACTGATTGCCCTGGGTTTTGTGACAATCGGATACGGCCTCAGGCTGTACATGGAAGGCAGCACCACCGCGCAGGATGCCGATACATGGCCCGACCTGGCGCTATTTCTCGGTGGTTATCTGTTCTGCTTCTGCCTCAAGCCCATTCAGTCTGCGATCCAGCGAAAACTCAACCGCCGTGCGTTTCGTCACGCTCGTCAGAAATCCCCCTCCTGACGCACCGATTGGATCCTCTACTTGAAATATGAGGAACTATCCGCCCCGGTAGCACCCATACCCTTACACTTCATAAAAAACGTTATCGATATGGACATAGAACATAACGCTAAAAACCTACAGTCCTTGATCGAACAACTTTCAATAGATAAGCCGAAATCTTCCAGCGAACTGCTGGGCAAGCCCGAGGAAATCCTCGCCGGCCTGCGCGAGCTTTACCTGTTGAAACTGATCACGGGTACTGTCATCCATGGACACATTAGGGATCCACTGGGCTACCAATGGATTGGCGCCGAGAACATCCTGCTGACCCGGCGCGGCGCGGCATTCAAGCCGGTGTAGAAGGCCGCAGACGCAACAGGCCGGCCACATCACACTGCACCCGCACGCCGTCATAACTGGCAATCGTCGGATGTTCCGTTGCCATCGGCTCCCAATGCGTCGATGTCACCACTACGACGTCCGCGCCCGCCGCCTCCCCGGCACGGATCCCCACCGACGCGTCCTCAAACACCAGGCACTCGCCTATTGGCACCCCCAAACGCTTGGCCCCCAGCAGGTAACCGGCCGGATCCGGCTTGCCATTGGTTACATCCTCAGCCGTTACCATGACGGCCGGCGGCACCAGCCCTGCCGCCTGCATACGGCGCAGCGCCAGCGCCTTGGGCGCGGACGTGACCACCGCCCAGCAATGCGTGGGCAAGCTCTGTAGAAACGTCACGGCTCCGGGGATCGCCACCACGCCCGCCACGTCCTCGATTTCTGCCTCGGTAATACCCCGCGCCTCGGCCTGCGCATCTACCCCTGGCAAAGCCTGACGAGTGATGGTGTCGATGGCGCGCACGCCATGGATGGTGGTCAAGAACGCCTCGACGTCCAGGCCATGGCGCTGCGCCCAGGCGGCCCAGACCCGCTCTGCGGCGGCGATGGAGTTAAGGAGAGTGCCGTCCATATCAAACAGGAATGCACGGTACTGACGATCAAATACGGCCGATTCTTTGGCGGACACTGCAGGGTTTCCTCTTGCACTCGTCGCCCGTTGTCGGGCCCTGATGCAATCTACGGATCGGCCCCGAGCTTGTAAACGAACGATGACGCATCAGCGCATCAGCACACCTGGCCGCCGCTCTCGGCAATATCACGCGGCGTATTCCAAGCCGCCAGGACCGCAATCCTCAGCCCTTCAACCGTTGTCGCCAACGCCATCGAAGGCTGAGGCTCAGCCGCCTGCCCTGGCAGATACGGAACATGGATAAACCCACTGCGCACACCCGATCCAACCAAGGCATGCTGCAAGCGGTAGAACACCTGATTACATACAAAGGTGCCCGCCGTTTGCGAAACCGAGGCTGCGATTCCGGCCTCGCGCACCGCCCTGACCATGGCCTTGACCGGCAAGGTGCTGAAGTAGGCAGCAGGCCCCTCGGGGGTCACTGTCGTATCCACGGGCTGGGCACCGAGGTTGTCCGGGATCCGTGCATCAATCAGATTGATCGCAACCCGCTCGATGGAAATATCACTGCGCCCAGGCCCCAGCCCCGTGGCAATCACCAGTTGTGGCTGATGCTCGGCCAGCAACTGGTTCAAACAGCTGCCGGCAGTGGCGAAGGCACAGGGCAATTGACGGGCGACGATGGTCACGCCTTCTTGCAATTGCACCCCATCCAGCAGGCGCACCGCCTCCCAGGACGGGTTGATCAGGTCTCGATCGAATGGCTCGAACCCCAACAGCAACACAGTTTCCATCTCGACCTCACATCAACAGATAAAGCAGGACGATATTGACCAGCAACATCATCAATGCCGTGGGTATCTGCGCCTTGATCACCGCGTTTTTGTCCGGTAATTCCAGGAGCGCTGCAGGCACAATATTGAAGTTTGCCGCCATCGGGGTCATCAGCGTACCGCAGTAGCCGGAGAACATGCCGATGGCCGCCATCACCGCCGGGTTGCCGCCATAGATCCCCACCAACACCGGCACGCCCACACCACCGGTCATCACCGGGAAGGCGGCAAAACCGTTACCCATGATCACCGTAAACAGCGCCATGCCCAACACATAGACCATCACCGCGACCAGCTTGTAATCCAGGTTGATGTAGGTGGTGGTGACGTGAGCCACGGCCGTGCCAACGCCGGCTTCGTTGAACAACAAACCAAGCATTGCCAGCATCTGCGGCAGCACCATGGCCCAGCCCAGGGCTTCGGTCAGGCGTCGCGATTCACGCAGGGCCTGCACCGGGGTATCGCGAGTCAGCCAGCAGGCCAAGCCCAGGGCAATCAGGCAGCCGAGACCAAGGGACACGAACGTGGTGTTTTTCGGGTCCAGCAGCGGCACGCCGCCAATCTCGGTGTGCTTGAGCAGCACCGAGCCGATCACCGTGGTCAACGGAATGGCCAGGGCCGGAATAAACAGTTTATGACCCAGCCGACCAGCACTGGCGCGGGACTCCTTGTCATGCAACTCGACATGGGTACCACGCCCTACCCCGCCGAGCCCGGCGATCAGCGCCATCAGCACCACGCCAACACCCACCACCACCGACGGCAGGTGCTCACCCACCAGGAACGGAATGGCGAACAGTAACCAGAAAAACGCTGTTGACCAACGCTTGGGGTGGGTGCGGTCAGCCAGGATCATGCCTGCAGTAATCAGCAACAAAACGCCGGCAAGCCAGTACAAGTATTGAATGGAAATGATCATTGCGCGGCCTCCGGCTGAGCGTTAACGGGCGCAGTGGCCGTCAGCTCACGCGTCAGCCTTCGGTCAAACCGGTGTAAACGGATGGCGTGCACAATGAACGCACAAATCGCCGTGGGGATGCCCCAGACCGCGATGTGCAGCGGCTCGACATCAATACCAGAGCCCAGCAGGAAGGTGTGCATCAGGGCAATCGCACCAAAGGCCACGAAGATATCTTCACCAAAAAACAGCCCCACGTTGTCCGTGGCGGCACACATCGCCAGGACCTTGTGCCGCACCTTGTCCGGCAGCTTGCCGAAGCGCTTCTCGGCAGCCCCTTCCGCCATCGGCGCCAGCAACGGGCGCACCATTTGCGGGTGCCCGCCAAGACTGGTCAGGCCCATCGCCGCCGTGGACTCGCGAACAAACAGATAAATGATCAACAGACGCCCGACGGTGGCCCGCTCGAAACGTGCAATCCAGTTCTGTGCGTGCAGACGCAAGCCATGGCGCTCCAGCAGGCCGATAACGGCCAGGGGCAGCAGCAGGATCAATTGCAAGGCGCGAGTCTGCAGGAAGCCATCGCCCATGGTGGCGAGGATTTTTTCCAGGGGGAAATGCGCGGCAAACCCGGTGGCAATCGCCGCCGCCGTCACCACCAGTAATGGATTGAAGCGCAACACAAAGCCGACCACGATGACGAGCACGCCAATCAGCGGCCAAAGGTTCACAACAGTTTGCATGGCGTTGAGTCCTTGATTGCGTGCTACGACGCCTGCATCGCTGATAAGCGATAACGGGCAGCCCGACGCGGATTTTTATTATTGACCGAGTAGGTCGAGGGTCACTGGCGGGCATCTTTGCTGCTTGGGGCAGAGAGTGTCCAACAAGAAAAATTGTTGCTGCAAATCAATAAAGTTTGTGAGGGGATGTAAGCCAACCAGGGTCACGTCAGGATTTGCGGGCTCAAATCCTGACGTGGCCTTTTGGGTAAACCTGCTAGATCAGGGCTGCCAAGCCTTGGAGTTGGCTGCGGCCTTGAATTGGGCGCTGTGTTTAGGGGTGGCCGGGGGCTCGAAGTCGCCGAAAATACAGTACGAGCAATAGAGGCTCCCGAAGGAAGACACTCAAGGCGCGACGAAAAGAAAATCAGAGTACCTGGAGACGGGTACGGAACTGGCGTTTTGAGTGAGGCCTTTGCAAATCGCAACAAAAAAGGGCCCACCTTTCGGTGAGCCCTTCTAGACCGCCCAGCAGAGCGGATTTTGTTTGGTAGGCGCGATTGGACTCGAACCAACGACCCCCACCATGTCAAGGTGGTGCTCTAACCAACTGAGCTACGTGCCTGCTGTGAGGCGGCATTCTACGGAATTCCCGAGGGGTGTCAACACCTTTTTTGCAGCTAAGCCTATGAATATGCGAATTTTTTATTTTTTATCAGCAGCGCTGCTTTTTCGAGTGGCTGGCAGGGCATTTTCAACTCAGGTAGGATCGGCGCACTCGTAAAAAATATAAAACAGAGGTTCCAGTATGGCGAACACCCCCTATCCCCAGTCGTATTACGCCGCGTCCGCCAATGCGGCTCCTCCGCGGCCAGTGCTGCAAGGTGAGGTTGAAACCGATGTGTGCGTGATCGGTGCTGGCTATACCGGGTTGTCGAGCGCGCTGTTTCTGCTGGAGAACGGCTTTCGCGTAACGGTACTGGAAGCCGCCAAGGTGGGTTTCGGTGCGTCCGGGCGCAATGGTGGCCAGATCGTCAACAGTTATAGCCGCGATATCGACGTGATCGAACGCAGCGTCGGCCCCCAGCAGGCGCAACTGCTGGGGCAAATGGCGTTCGAGGGCGGCAGGATCATCCGTGAGCGGGTTGCCAAGTACCAGATCCAGTGCGACTTGAAGGACGGCGGTGTATTCGCCGCGCTCAATAGCAAGCACATGGGTCATCTGGAGTCGCAGAAGCGCTTGTGGGAACGCTATGGCCATACCCAGCTGGAGCTGCTCGACGAGCGGCGCATCCGCGAGGTGGTGGCCTGCGAGAACTACGTGGGCGGCCTGCTGGACATGAGTGGCGGGCATATCCATCCGCTCAACCTGGCATTGGGTGAAGCGGCGGCAGTGGAGTCCCTGGGCGGCACCATCTACGAACAGTCCGCCGCCGTGCGTATCGAACGTGGCGCCAACCCTGTCGTCCACACGGCGCAAGGCAAGGTGAAGGCTAAATTCATCATCGTCGCCGGCAACGCCTACCTGGGCAACCTGGTGCCCGAGTTGGCGGCCAAGTCGATGCCTTGCGGCACCCAAGTGATTACCACGGCGCCACTGGGCGATGAACTGGCCAACAGCCTGCTCCCCCAGGATTTCTGCGTCGAAGATTGCAACTACCTGCTCGACTACTACCGACTGACCAGCGACAAGCGCCTGATCTTCGGCGGTGGCGTGGTGTATGGCGCGCGGGATCCAGCGAACATCGAAGCGATCATCCGGCCGAAGATGCTCAAGGCTTTTCCGCAATTGAAGGATGTAAAAATCGACTACGCCTGGACCGGCAACTTCCTACTGACCCTTTCGCGCCTGCCCCAGGTCGGTCGCATCGGCGACAACATCTACTACTCCCAAGGCTGTAGCGGCCATGGCGTGACGTACACCCACCTGGCAGGCAAGGTACTGGCTGAAGCCCTCAGAGGCCAGGCAGAGCGTTTTGATGCGTTTGCCGACCTGCCGCACTATCCGTTCCCAGGCGGCCAACTGTTGCGCACGCCATTTGCGGCACTGGGCGCGTGGTACTACGGGCTGCGGGACAAGCTAGGTTTCTGATCAACACCCTGTAGGAGCCGGCTTGCTGGCTCCTACAGGTCGAATCATCAAATCGCAGACACAAAAAACCCCGGTCTTTCGACCAGGGTCTTTGCTATCGATCCAATCAAGCATAACGCTTTTCTTGGCGCTCTCAGGGTGTTCAGTGGACCCTGGAACAGATATGGCGCAGCGGACGGGACTCGAACCCGCGACCCCCGGCGTGACAGGCCGGTATTCTAACCGACTGAACTACCGCTGCGTATCGCTCAGACTGCTGAAGTGTCACCTTCAACCGCCTTCAAACATCTGACTGAGCAGCCTTGGCTGTTCAATCTCAAATCCGAAACATCGGACCTGGAAAATATGGCGCAGCGGACGGGACTCGAACCCGCGACCCCCGGCGTGACAGGCCGGTATTCTAACCGACTGAACTACCGCTGCGCGTCGGTGCAACCTTTAACGTTGCGTCTTGCCCGAAGGCAAAACTCTCAAGAAGTGGTGGGTGATGACGGGATCGAACCGCCGACCCTCTGCTTGTAAGGCAGATGCTCTCCCAGCTGAGCTAATCACCCTTTGCTTCGTTGAGGCCGCGAAATTTACGCAGATGGCGGACCTAAGTCAAGAGCCTGCTTGAAGTTTTTCTGAAAAAGACAAAATAACGTCAAGTGCAGGACCCGCCCTACTCGCTGTAAATCATCTTCTTGCTCATCCCACCGTCCACCACGAACTCTTGCCCAGTGACGAACCCGGCGCTGCGCGACAGCAGCCACGCCACCATGGCTGCCACGTCCTCAACCGTGCCTACCCGGCCCGCAGGATGCTGCGCATGATCGGCGTCACTCAACGGCTCTGCACGGCGCGCCGCGGGATCACGGGCGTCGATCCAGCCCGGGCTGACAGCGTTGACCCGCACCTCCGGCCCCAGGCTGATAGCCAGCGCGTGAGTCAGGGCCAACAGGCCGCCCTTGCTCGCCGCGTAAGCCTCGGTATCCGCTTCCGACTGCCGCGCCCGGGTCGAGGCGAGGTTTACGATCGAACCACCATGGGCACGCAGATAGGGCGCACAGTGCTTGGCCAGCAGCATCGGCCCACTGAGGTTCACCGCCAGCACCCGATTCCAGTAAGCCAGGTCCAGGCTATCCAATGTGATATTGCGCGGATCGGCCACAGCGGCATTACACACCAGGGCATCCAGGCGCCCGAACTGACCCAGCACTTCGGCCACCCCAAGGGCCACCTGCTGCTCATCGGCCACGTCCATGGTGATAAACCAGGCGTTGTCACCCAGCACCCTGGACACCTTGGCGCCCCGCTCGCGGTCCAGGTCAGCCAACACCACCTGCCAGCCTTCGCTGACCAGCCAGGCCGCGATCCCCAGGCCGATACCGCGTGCCGCACCCGTCACCAACGCGACCCGGCCATTACTGACGCCAGCCGCCTCCAGGGACCACTCGATCACAAGGCAGCCAGCCCGCGAGCCAGGTCGGCCTGCAAGTCAGTCACATCTTCCAGGCCAACGGCAACACGGATCAGGCTGTCGCGGATACCCGCGGCTTCACGCTCCTGCGGTGCCAGGCGACCATGGGAAGTGGTGCTTGGATGGGTAATGGTGGTTTTGCTATCACCCAGGTTGGCGGTGATGGAGATCAGGCGTGTCGCGTCGATAAAGCGCCACGCGCCCTCTTTGCCGCCCTTGACCTCGAAACTGACCACGGCCCCGAAGCCACGCTGCTGACGCTGAGCCAGCTCGTGTTGCGGGTGGCTCTTCAAGCCGGCGTAGTGGACTTTCTCGATGCCGTCCTGCTGCTCCAGCCACTCGGCCAGGGCCTGGGCATTGGCGCAATGGGCCTTCATCCGCAGGCTGAGGGTTTCCAGGCCCTTGAGGAAAATCCACGCATTGAACGGGCTCAGGGTCGGGCCAGCGGTGCGCAAGAAGCCCACCACTTCCTTCATCTGCTCGCCGCGGCCGGCCACCACGCCGCCCATGCAACGACCCTGGCCGTCGATGAACTTGGTGGCCGAATGCACCACGATATCTGCGCCGAGCTTCAGTGGCTGCTGCAGGGCCGGCGTGCAGAAGCAGTTATCCACTACCAGCATCGCGCCCTTGGCGTGGGCCACTTCGGCGAGAGCGGCGATGTCCACCAGCTCTGCCAGCGGGTTGGACGGCGACTCGACAAACAGCAATTTGGTATTGGCCTTGATGGCCGCATTCCAGCCAGAAAGGTCCGCCAGCGGCACGTAGTCGACTTCAATGCCAAAGCGCTTGAAGTACTTTTCGAACAAGCTGATGGTCGAACCAAACACACTGCGCGACACCAATACGTGATCACCGGCGCTGCACAGGCTCATCACCACGGCGAGGATCGCCGCCATGCCGGTAGCTGTGGCGACCGCCTGCTCTGCCCCTTCCAGCGCCGCGATGCGCTCTTCGAAGGCGCGCACCGTCGGGTTGGTATAGCGGGAGTAAACGTTACCCGGCACTTCGCCAGCAAAGCGCGCCGCCGCGTCCGCCGCGGTGCGGAACACGTAGCTGGAGGTGAAGAACATCGGGTCACCGTGTTCACCTTCCGGCGTGCGGTGCTGGCCGGCGCGCACAGCCAGGGTATCGAAAGCCACACCATCGAGGTCGCTGTCCAACCGACCGGCATCCCATTCCTGACTCATGCTGCCACTCCTTCACTCAAATTCTTTATTTAACATACAAAACCGGCCCCTCAGGGCCGGTAGTTACTCAGTTGTTGTACAGATCGATGATCGCGCTGACCGCCTGGGTCTTGATCTTCGATGAGTCGTTACGCGCCTGCTCAATCTTGTTCAGGTACGCCTCGTCGACATCACCTGTCACGTACTTGCCATCGAAGACCGCGCAATCGAACTGCTCGATCTTGATCTTGCCGCCGCCAACCGCTTCGATCAGGTCAGGAAGGTCCTGGTAAATCAGCCAATCGGCACCGATCAGGTCGGCTACATCCTGGGTCGAACGATTGTGCGCAATCAGTTCGTGGGCGCTCGGCATGTCGATACCGTACACGTTCGGGTACCGCACGGCAGGCGCAGCAGAACAGAAGTACACGTTCTTCGCCCCGGCTTCGCGAGCCATCTGGATGATCTGCTTGCACGTGGTGCCACGCACAATGGAGTCATCCACCAGCATCACGTTCTTGCCGCGGAATTCCAGCTCGATGGCATTGAGCTTCTGGCGTACCGACTTCTTGCGAGCCGCCTGGCCCGGCATGATGAAGGTGCGGCCGATGTAGCGGTTCTTGACGAAACCTTCGCGGAACTTGACGCCCAGGCGGGTAGCCAGCTCCAGCGCGGCGGTGCGGCTGGTGTCCGGGATCGGGATCACCACGTCGATGTCATGCTCAGGGCGTTCGCGCAGGATCTTCTCGGCGAGCTTCTCACCCATGCGCAGACGCGCCTTGTACACCGAAACACCATCAATGATCGAATCCGGACGCGCCAGGTAGACGTGTTCGAAGATGCATGGGGTGAGTTTCGGGTTGATCGCGCACTGACGGGTATGCAGCTTGCCGTCTTCGGTGATGTACACCGCTTCGCCCGGCGCCAGGTCGCGCACCAGGGTGAAGCCCAGTACATCCAGGGATACGCTTTCGGAGGCGATCATGTACTCGACGCCTTCGTCGGTGTGACGCTGGCCGAACACGATAGGACGAATGCCGTGCGGGTCGCGGAAACCGACAATACCGTAGCCGGTGATCATTGCCACGACCGCGTAGCCGCCTACGCAGCGGTTATGCACGTCAGTCACGGCAGCGAACACATCTTCTTCGGTCGGCTGCAACTTGCCGCGCTGGGCCAGTTCGTGGGCGAACACGTTGAGCAGCACTTCCGAGTCGGAGTTGGTGTTGACATGGCGCAGGTCAGATTCGTAAATCTCCTTGGCCAGTTGCTCAACGTTGGTCAGGTTGCCGTTGTGCGCCAAGGTAATGCCGTACGGCGAGTTGACGTAAAACGGTTGAGCTTCGGCCGAAGTCGAGCTACCGGCAGTCGGATAACGCACATGGCCAATGCCCATATGCCCGACCAGGCGCTGCATGTGACGCTGATGGAACACATCACGTACCAGGCCATTGTCCTTGCGCAGGAATAACCGGCCGTCATGGCTGGTCACAATACCGGCAGCGTCCTGGCCGCGGTGCTGGAGGACGGTTAGCGCGTCATACAGCGCCTGATTGACGTTCGACTTACCGACGATACCGACGATGCCACACATGCGACGCAACCCCTACTTAATGAATCTTGACTGAACAATACTTACTGCGGCGCGTTGCCGGGCAAGAGATGTTCCTTGAACGGAAGATCAGCGGGTACGCTGATACCGCTGGCCAGCCACTGACTGCTCCACCCCAATATGAGGTTCTTGGACCAATCTGCAACCAATAGAAATTTTGGCACGAGACTCGACTCCTGCCACCATGCATCCTGCTGTACCGGACCCAGGCTCAACAGCCCGACCGCAACGACCACCAGCAACGCGCCACGCGCGGCACCGAAGGCCATGCCGAGAAATCGATCGGTCCCGGAGAGGCCGGTGACACGTATCAATTCGCCGATAAGATAATTGACCATTGCTCCCACCAGCAGCGTGGCGATGAACATGATGGCGCAGCCCGCGATGACGCGAGCCGAAGGTGTTTCGATATAACCGGCCAGATAAACGGCCAGGGATCCGCCGAACATCCAGGCGACGACTCCTGCAACGATCCAGGTCAGCAGCGACAATGCTTCTTTGACGAAGCCGCGGCTTAGACTGATCAATGCGGAGATGGCGATGATGGCTACGATCGCCCAATCAACCCAGGTAAATGGCACAGTGCAGCCTACAGACGGATAAGGCGGCGCATTTTAGCAGAGCGCTGGGCTATCGGTAAGCGGTGTTTGGCAGTCCATTGCAAATCAATGGGTTGTGGCAAGCCATGACCACCTCAAGCTAGGCAAAAACCAATGTGGGAGCGGGCTTGCCCGCGATAGCGGCGTGCCAGTCAACTAAACTATCGACTGGTCCACCGTCATCGCGGGCAAGCCCGCTCCCACACAAGCCTGCATACACATTTGGATGTTTCAGCCGCGCTCTGGCTGGAAGCGCACCACAAAGCCCTTCAGGTTCTGCTGGCGACCCAGCAAGTCCCGCAGGCGGTCAGCCTCGGCACGCTCGATCAGCGGACCGACAAATACCCGATTCTTGCCATTGGCAGTTCGGATATACGCGTTATAACCCTGGCTGCGCAGGGTTTTCTGCAAGGCTTCGGCGCTTTCGCGATTGGACAGGCTGGCGAGTTGCACCGACCAACTGATCGGCAGGCCATTCGGATCAATACGGCTTTGCCCCACATCAGGCTTGCCCGGGGCTGCGGGCTGCGGTGCGACCGGTTTCGGCGCAGGAGCAGGTGCAGCCGGCTTGGCGGCAACCACAGGCGCAGGAGCAGGTTTTACCACCGGCACACTCGGCTGGATCGGCGCCGAAGGTGCTTGCTGTTCGGCAATTTCCGCATCGGTCGGCACCGGTTCTTCCTCGGGCAGCGCCTGCGGCTCAGGCACCACTACCGGCTCGACCTGGACCTGCGGCATCACCGGCGCCTGGGGCGCCGCCGGTGCTTCGACCGTAACCTGGCGCTGCTCGTCCTGGCGAGAAAACAGCATCGGCAGGAAAATCACCGCCAATGCCACCAGCACCAGGGCTCCGACCATTCGCTGCTTGTATGCGCTATCCAGTAATGCCATGTGCAGCTTCCTCCGTGGAGCGCCGGGCCAACCACTCAAGCGCCTCGGCAACACAATAAAATGATCCGAACAACAGAATCTCGTCCTCGGCCGTTGCCACCGCGCATTGAGCCTCCAATGCAGCGGTTACGCTTGCATGGGACGTCACCGTCGCGCCAAGGTTCTGCAACACCGCCTGCACATCATCCGCCGTACGGGTGCGCGGCGTATCCAGCGGGGCGACTGCCCAGGACTGCACACTGCCCAGCAAAGGCGCGACCACACCGTCCAGATCCTTGTCCGCCAGCAGGCCGAACACCGCCAGACGCCGACCCGCCGGCGCCTGGAGCGATAAACGACGCGCCAGGTACTGCGCAGCATGGGGGTTATGCCCAACATCCAGCAACAGGTTCAAGCGCTTGCCTTGCCACTCGAACGAGCGACGATCCAGGCGCCCGACCACCTGCGTACGCTGCAAGGTATCGGCAATCTGCCCGGCATTCCACGGCAGATCCAGCAACAGGTAGGCCTGCAGGGCGAGCGCGGCGTTTTCCATGGGCAGGTTCAGCAGCGGCAGGTCGTGCAGCTCGACCCCCTGGCCCCGCGCATCGACACCGTGCCACGACCAGCGATCGCCTGCCACTTCCAGGCCGAAGTCCCGGCCCCGCAGGAAAAACGGGCAATCCAGCTCGCGCACCTTATCCAGCAAGGTATGGGGCGGGTCCACATCACCGCACAGCGCCGGCTTGCCCTGGCGGAAGATCCCGGCCTTTTCATAGGCCACGGATTCGCGGGTATCGCCCAGGTAGTCAGCATGATCCACGCCAATGCTGGTCACCAATGCGAGGTCGGCATCCACCACATTGACAGTATCCAGACGACCGCCCAGACCGACTTCCAGCACCACCGCATCCAGTTGTTCACGCTCGAACAGCCAGAACGCGGCCAGGGTGCCCATCTCGAAATAGGTCAGGGAGGTTTCGCCACGTCCGGCATCCAGCGCCGCAAAGGCTTCGCATAACTGCTCGTCAGTGGCTTCGACGCCATTGAGCTGCACACGCTCGTTGTAACGCAGCAAGTGCGGCGAGCTGTAGACGCCCACCTTCAGGCCCTGGGCCTGCAGCAACGCGGCGACGAAAGCGCAGGTAGACCCCTTGCCGTTGGTGCCAGTGACCGTGATCACCCGTGGCGCCGGCCGCCCCAACCCAAGGCGGGCCGCTACCTGTTGCGAGCGCTCCAGCCCCATGTCGATGGCTGACGGATGCAACTGCTCGAGGTAGGCGAGCCATTCGCCCAGGGTTCGTTGGGTCATAGGTTTGCAGGCACCGGCGGCACAACGATGGGCTCGACCTTAGGCGCGACGTACACCGGGGTCGGCAAACCCATCATCTGTGCCAGCAGGTTGCCCAGGCGCGGACGCAGTTCGGAACGGGCAATGATCATGTCGATGGCGCCGTGCTCCAGCAGGAACTCGCTGCGCTGGAAGCCTTCCGGCAGTTTTTCACGTACGGTCTGCTCGATCACGCGTGGGCCGGCAAAGCCGATCAGCGCCTTGGGCTCGCCGACAATCACGTCGCCCAGCATCGCCAGGCTGGCGGAAACGCCGCCGTAGACCGGGTCGGTCAGGACCGAGATGAACGGGATGCCTTCTTCACGCAGACGCGCCAGTACCGCAGAGGTCTTGGCCATTTGCATCAGCGAAATCAGCGCTTCCTGCATCCGCGCACCACCGGAGGCGGCGAAGCAGATCATCGGGCAACGGTTTTCCAGGGCGTAGTTGGCGGCGCGTACAAAACGCTCACCGACAATGGCGCCCATCGAGCCCCCCATGAAGGAGAACTCAAACGCCGACACCACCACTGGCATGCCCAGCAGCTTGCCGCTGACGGAGATCAGCGCGTCTTTCTCGCCCGTCTGCTTTTGCGCAGCGGTCAGGCGGTCCTTGTACTTCTTGCCGTCGCGGAACTTGAGGCGGTCCACCGGTTCCAGGTCAGCGCCCAGCTCGGCACGGCCATCGGCGTCGAGGAAAATGTCGATACGGGCGCGGGCGCCGATACGCATGTGGTGATTGCACTTGGGGCAAACGTCCAGGGTCTTTTCCAGCTCCGGGCGGTACAACACCGCGTCGCAGGAGGGGCACTTGTGCCACAGACCTTCAGGGACCGAGCTTTTCTTCACCTCGGAACGCATGATCGAGGGGATCAGTTTGTCTACTAACCAGTTGCTCATGCTTTCTTTCTCCAGTACCGGTGGCTTGAACACAGCCCCGCGTATGCCCTTGAGCTAAATTCATTGATGTGGCGATAACAACTGCAGGACGGGGTCAGACGTTCGACCAGCCATTTCCTGCACCTGCCCTCAGCCTTCCAGACAACCCGCCAGTGCGTGGTTGCCACTTCATTGGCGCCGCCCGAGGGCAACGCCGGCCTGTTTTACACAGTGGTAGTTACTGACGGCGGCAGACTGCCAGCCGTCACATCGCGCCACTGCTGCTGCGCACTGCCTGCATGAATGCGTGAATCTTGCCAGAGTCCTTGATGCCCTTGGCCTGCTCCACCCCGCCACTGACGTCGACGGCATACGGGCGAACCTGGGCAATGGCCTGCGCCACATTGTCAGCGCACAAGCCACCCGCCAGGATGATCGGCTTGCTCAAGCCCTGGGGGATCAGCGACCAATCGAAGGCCTCGCCGGTACCGCCAGGAATGCCCTCGACATAGGCATCGAGCAAAATCCCGCTGGCCCCGGCGTAGGCGGCACAACTGGCGGCGATATCGTCCCCGGCCTTGACCCGCAGCGCCTTGATATACGGGCGATGGTAGCCGGCGCACTCCTCCGGGGTTTCGTCGCCATGGAACTGCAACAGGTCCAGGGGCACCGCATCCAGGGTTTCATTGAGCTCGCAGGCGCTGGCGTTGACGAACAGCCCCACAGTGGTCACGAACGGCGGCAAGCCGGCAATGATCGCCCGGGCCTGTTGCACCGTTACCGCCCGCGGGCTCTTGGCATAAAACACAAAGCCAATGGCGTCAGCCCCCGCCTCGACTGCCGCCAGCGCGTCTTCCATGCGGGTAATCCCGCAAATCTTGCTGCGAACGCCTGACATATCGTCGGAACCTCAGGGGGCTGTCCAGGAAAGTCCCGGATGGTAACAAATGCTTTTCCGGGCGTCAGCCGCCAAGTTCAGTGAAACCAGTGAGGAAGTGTGGCCCGATGAAACGCTGCGGCAACTCGAACTCGTCGCGGTACTCCACCTCCACCAGGTACAGGCCGAACGGGTGCGCCGTAACCCCGCCGGTACGCCGCACCCGGCTCTCCAGCACCTCCCTGGCCCACTCCACCGGGCGCTCGCCGGTGCCGATGGTCATCAGCACCCCGGCGATATTGCGCACCATATGGTGCAGGAACGCCCCGGCGCGGATATCCAGGACAATCATCTTGCCGTGACGGGTCACCCGCAGGTGGTGGACTTCCTTGATCGGCGACTTGGCCTGGCACTGGCCGGCGCGAAAGGCGCTGAAATCGTGGATCCCCACCAGATGCTGGGCCGCTTCAGCCATGCGCTCGGCGTCCAGCGGACGGTGGTTCCAGGTGATTTCTTCGTTCAAGTGCGCCGGACGGATCTGATCGTTGTAGATCACATAGCGGTAACGCCGGGCAATCGCCTTGAACCGCGCATGGAAGTGCGCCGGCATAACCTTGGCCCAGCTGACACTGACATCGTGGGGCAGATTGATATTGGCGCCCATGACCCACGCCTTCATCGAACGCTCGGCCTGGGTGTCAAAATGCACCACTTGCCCGCAGGCATGTACGCCCGCGTCGGTGCGCCCGGCGCACATCAATGAAACCGGCGAGTCGGCGACCTTCGACAGGGCCTTCTCCAGGGTTTCCTGCACGGTCGGCACGCCAGAGGCCTGGCGCTGCCAGCCGCGATAGCGCGAGCCTTTGTATTCCACGCCCAGGGCGATTCTGAAAAAGCCGGCGGCCGCCATTTCGGCGGCCGCGTTATCTATATTTGCCAAGAGCTGAGAGCCTGATAGTTGCGCAAAGGCGGCCATTATAAAGTGCCAGGCCTGGGCCTGGGGCATTTTGTGGGCGCTGGCTTGCCTGCGATAGCCGCGCCTCGTTTTTACTGACGGACCGAGTCGCCTCTATCGCGGGCAAGCCCGACTCCCCCATTTAAATGCAAAACGGCGACCCGAAGGCCGCCGCTGCGTTAATTGCCGGCAATCACACCAGGCGGCTGAGCATTTCCTTGGCTTCGCTACGCTGGCCGTCGTCACCCTCAGTGAGGACTTCGGCCAGGATGTCACGCGCACCGCCCTCATCGCCCATGTCGATGTAGGCCTGGGCCAGGTCGAGTTTGGTGGCGACTTCGTCGGTACCCGACAGGAAGTCGAATTCCGGCTCATCGTCGCCCTTTGCCGCATCTTCAGCGGTGAAGCTCGGTTCGATCGACGGGCTTTCCAGGCTCTGCGACAGACGTTCCAGCTCGGCGTTGACGTCGTCAAGCTCCGAGGCGAATGCGTCCGGCTTGCTCGATGATGCAGGCTCGTCGGCCAGGGACAGGTCGAAGTCTTCCGGCAGGTCAAAGTCATCCAGCGCAGCTGGCGTCAGGGTGGGCGGCTCGACCGGCGGCAGGTCCTTCATCTCTTCTTCCAGGCCCGAGAGGAAGTCATCGTCGGACTGGGAGGCTGGCGCATCCAGCTGCAAGTCGAGGTCAAAGTCGGACAGATCGTCCGGGCTGGCCTTGGCCTCGGTTTGCTGCTGCAGCACCGACTCAAAGCTCAGGTCATCGACCTCGGGCTCCGGCGCGACCACTGCCGGCGACGCGGCTTCCAGGTCATCCAGGCTCAGGTCGAAATCATTGTCGAAAGCATCGGTTTCAGGCGCGGGAGCAGGCGCCGGTTCTTCCTGGAGCAGATCCTTGACGTACTGCGCATCAAGCGCGGCGGCGGCGACCGCAGCACTGACGCCCGCCGCGAGCACGGCCATGGCCGGGTAGCGATTTTTCAACAGCTCGACCTGGGCGTGGTTCTCGCCATTGGCGACCAACTGGCGCTCCTGGGTCACGAAACCGTCCTTGTCGCCCTGCTGGCCGTAGACTTCCAGGAGCTTGAGGCGCAGGTCACTGCGCGCGGGCTCCAGCTTGATCGCCTCTTCCAGCACGGCCGCCGCCTGGTTCAAGTGACCACGGTCCAGATGGGACTGGGCCTGGGCCAGGGCATCGGAGGAACCGGGTTCGATGATCAGTTTGCTTGGCGGCGCCATGCTGGTCGCCGGGGCAGGCACTGGCACCGGCGCCACGGCAACCGGAGCTGGAGCTGGAGCTGGAGCCAGCTTGACGCTTGCCGCCGGGACTTCAAGGCCCTCGAAACTGTCCAGAGACAGGTCCTGCTCAATATTCGAGGAAAATTCCGGCTCTTCGGCCAGCGCCCGCGCCATGCGCAGGTGTTTTTCCTCTTCCAGGCGCGCATTGCGATGGCGCGCCCATAGCAGCAGGAGCAACAACACCAGGAGGCCGGCGGCACCACCGATCACCCCGAGGACGATAGGGTTGGTCAGCAGGTCATTGAACTTGCCTTCGGTGCTGGCCACTGGCGCAGGCTCAGCCGGGGTTTCCACTGGCGCGACCACCGGCGCTTCGGCAGCCGGAGCAGGGGCAGCAGGCGCGGTCGGCGCCGCAGCCAGTTCGGCAGGGATTACAGCCGGCTGCGCCGGGGCATCGCCTTCAGCCTGCAACTTGGCCAGTTGGTTGTTTTTCAGCTCAATCAGCCGCTGCAGTTTGTCCAACTGACTTTGCAGGTCAGTCATGCGGCTTTTCAGTTCTTCATTTTCGCGGCGGGTCGAATCCAGGCTTTCCTGGGTCACCGCCAGCTTGTTGTTCAAAGCCTTGCTATCACCCGCCGCGCCCTTGACGCCCGCCTTGGCGGCTTCGGCCGAGACCAGGCTCAGATTGTCCTTCGCTGCCGTCTGCGACGGCGCTGCGCCGGCCTGGGTGCGTTTGGTCGCATCCAGTTGCTGGCGCCCCGCTGCCTGATTGTTAGCGCCACGGCGCCCCTGGCGCCAGGCCGCATTCTGCGCGGTCACTTCGGCGATCGCCTCGGGCTGCGGCAGACTGGTGCTTTGTACCGGGTCCGGCATGCGCAATACCTGGCCGGTCTTCATACGGTTGATGTTGCCGTCGACAAAGGCTCCCGGGTTCAACGCCTGGATCGCCAGCATGGTCTGCTGGATCGAGCCGCCATTGCGATTTTTTGCGGCGATTTCCCACAGGGTGTCGCGAGAAGTCGTGGTGTATTCCGCCGCCTTGGTCACACTGGCAGCAGCAGGCGGGGCAAGACGGGGTGCCGGGGCGCTGGCCTCAGGGGCTTTTTGCTCGAACTTGGCCGGGTCCAGCAAGACGCTGTAGTCACGCATCAACCGACCATTCGGCCATTGCACCTGCAACAGGAAGCGTACATAGGAATCGGGCAATGGCTTGCTCGAGGTGACACGAACCACACTGCGACCGCTGGGGTTGAGCACCGGGGTAAAGGTCAGCTCATCGAGGAACGCCTGGCGATCGACCCCCGCATCCACAAAGGCCTGGGAAGACGCGAGGCTGGGCACGATATCGGAGGCTGTCAGCCCGCCCACGTCGAGCAGCTCGATCTCCACCGACAGAGGCTGGTTCAACTTCGACTTGAGGGTCATCTCCCCAAGTTGCAGCGCTTGCGCCATACCGGAGGACAGCGCCGAGGCGGCCGCTATTGCTAACACCAGTTTGCGAACTTGAACCATAGCCTCATCCTTTGTTTGAACACTCCTCGGCCGGCGAGAAGGTTGGGTACCGCTGCCATTCGGCATGGCGAGCCGATAGTTCACCGACGCGCAACTTTTCCTGCATGGGGCCAAGCATAGCGCTTGGCTAGAATCAATCTACAAATTGCCGCCAAGTATCTTTTACACAAGGTGTTTTATCAACAACTGTGCCAGTTGCACGGCGTTAAGCGCCGCGCCTTTGCGTACGTTATCTGACGTCAGCCACAAGTTTAGTTCCGCCGGGTCGTCGATGCCGGCACGCACCCGCCCCACGTAGACCACGTCCTGACCGACCGCATCCCCAACGGCTGTAGGGTAATCGCCCTCTTCCACCAGTTCGATGCCCGGCGCCGCTTCCAACGCGCGATTCACTGCGCCCAGGTCCACAGCGCCCGCCAGTTGCAGGGACACGCTCAGGCTATCGCCAAAAAACACCGGAGCTTGAACGCAGGTCGCGGAAATTTTCAGTAACGGTAGTTCAAGCAGGGCGCGCAGTTCGTGGACCAGGCGCTTTTCCAGGGCAGTGTGGCCCTGCGCATCCGGCGTGCCGACCTGGGCCAACAGGTTGAAAGCCATCTGCCGGTCAAAGAATTTGGGTTCCAGGGGCCGTACATTCAGCAGCTCGGCGGTTTGCCGGGCCAGTTCGCTGACGGCTTCACGGCCCTGGGCGGACACCGCCAGGTTAGCGGTGACGCTGACGCGCTGGATATCCAACAGCCCCCGCAGCGGCGCGAGGACCACTGCCAGATGGGTGGCGCAAGGGCTTGGGCTACCGAGCTGGAATGGCTTTTTCAAACCGTCCAGCATCTGGGCATTGGCTTCCGGCACCACCTGGGGCGCCTGTTCGGCCGGCAAGGCGCCGGACAGGTCGATCAACGAGCAACCCGCCGCAGTGGCGCGGGGGGCGAAACTCAAGGTGACCGCCGGGCCTGCGGCGAAGAAAGCCAGTTGCACCTTGCTGAAATCAAATTCATCGACTTCCCGCACCCGCACATTTTTGCCGCGAAACGGCACCGACGCGCCGGCCGACTCGCTACTGGCCAGCAGGTGCAAGGTGCCTACCGGGAAGTCCAGCTCTTCGAGGATCTGCACCAGGGTTTCGCCAACCGTACCGGTGGCGCCGATCACGGCGATATCAAAGGTCTGGGTCATGGAGGCTGCCTCGGGCATTGCGGGGGGAGCGGCACTTTACCGGGTGGTGGGGAGTGAGGCAATGATCGTTCCCATGCTCTGCGTGGGAACGCTGCCGTGGACGCTCCGCGTCCATTCCTGAGGCTGTGACGCGGAGCGTCAGGGGAGGCATTCCCACGCGGAGCGTGGGAACGATCAGGCATAAAAAACCCGCGCCTGTCACCAGAACGCGGGTTTCTTCAACACCACAAAGCGATCAACGCTCCAGCAGGATCCGCAACATCCGGCGCAGCGGCTCGGCCGCGCCCCACAGCAGCTGGTCACCTACAGTGAAGGCGCCCAGGTACTGGGTGCCCATGTTCAGCTTGCGCAGACGGCCCACCGGTACATTCAGGGTGCCTGTGACCTTGGTCGGGCTCAGCTCCTGCATGCTGATTTCGCGGCTGTTCGGCACCAGCTTGACCCACGGGTTGTGCTGGCTGATCAGCCCTTCGATGTCGGCGATCGGCACGTCTTTGTTGAGCTTGATGGTCAGCGCCTGGCTGTGGCAGCGCATGGCGCCGATCCGCACACAGATACCGTCCACCGGGATCGGGTTCTTGAAGCGCCCGAGGATCTTGTTGGTCTCGGCCTGGGCCTTCCACTCTTCGCGGCTCTGGCCGTTCGGCAGTTCCTTGTCGATCCACGGGATCAGGCTGCCGGCCAAGGGCACGCCGAAGTTCTCGGTCGGGTAGGCGTCGCTGCGCATGGCCTCGGCCACACGGCGGTCGATGTCGAGGATCGCGCTGGCCGGGTCGGCCAGTTGATCGGCGACGGCCGCGTGGGTCGCGCCCATCTGCTTGATCAGCTCACGCATGTTCTGCGCGCCGGCACCGGAGGCCGCCTGATAGGTCATGGCGCTCATCCACTCCACCAGCCCGGCTTCGAACAGGCCACCCAGGCCCATCAGCATCAGGCTGACGGTGCAGTTGCCGCCGACATAGTTCTTGGTGCCGGCGTCAAGCTGCTGGTCGATGACCTTGCGGTTGACCGGGTCGAGGATGATCACCGCGTCGTCCTGCATACGCAGGCTGGACGCGGCGTCGATCCAGTAGCCCTGCCAGCCGGCTTCGCGCAGTTTGGGGAAGACTTCACTGGTGTAGTCGCCACCCTGGCAGGTCAGAATGACGTCGAGGGTCTTCAGCTCTTCAATGTTGTAGGCGTCCTTGAGCGGGGCGATATCCTTGCCCACGGACGGCCCTTGGCCACCGACATTCGAAGTGGTGAAAAACACCGGCTCAATAAGATCGAAATCCTGCTCTTCCAGCATCCGCTGCATGAGCACGGAACCGACCATACCGCGCCAACCGATCAGACCTACACGTTTCATCGCAACTACACCTTGTTAAAAAGTGGGCCGCCTTGCAGCAACAACTGCAAGCGGGCCAGAGAGATTACAGATTCCGCAGCGCGGCGACTACTGCGTCGCCCATTTCCTGCGTCCCGACCTTGGTGCAACCCTGTGACCAGATGTCGCCGGTACGCAGGCCCTGGTCCAGCACCAGGCTCACCGCCTGCTCGATGGCATCCGCCGCTGCGCTCAGGTTGAAGCTGTAGCGCAACATCATCGACACCGACAAAATGGTCGCCAACGGGTTGGCAATGCCCTGGCCCGCGATGTCCGGCGCCGAACCGTGGCACGGCTCGTACATGCCCTTGTTGTTGGTGTCCAGGGACGCCGACGGCAGCATGCCGATGGAACCGGTGAGCATCGAAGCCTGGTCGGACAGGATGTCGCCAAACAGGTTGTCGGTGACGATCACGTCGAACTGCTTGGGCGCACGCACCAGTTGCATGGCGGCGTTATCCACATACATGTGGCTCAGCTCGACGTCCGGGTAATCCTTGGCCACTTCTTCGACGATTTCGCGCCACAGTTGGCTGGACGCCAGGACGTTGGCCTTGTCCACCGAGCAGACCTTCTTGCCACGCACACGGGCCATGTCGAAACCGACACGGGCGATGCGGCGGATTTCGCTCTCGCTGTACGGCAGGGTGTCGTAGGCCTGGCGCTCGCCATTCTCCAGCTCACGCACGCCCCGTGGCGAGCCAAAGTAGATGCCACCGGTCAGCTCACGCACGATCAGGATATCCAGGCCCGCCACCACTTCCGGCTTGAGGCTCGACGCGTCGGCCAGTTGCGGATAGAGGATCGCCGGGCGCAGGTTACCGAACAGGCCCAGTTGCGCACGGATCTTCAGCAGGCCGCGTTCTGGGCGGATGTCGCGTTCGATCTTGTCCCATTTCGGCCCGCCCACGGCGCCGAGCAGCACGGCGTCGGCAGCTCGGGCGCGGTCGAGGGTTTCATCGGCCAGGGGCACGCCGTGCTTGTCGATGGCGGCGCCGCCGATCACGTCGTGGCTCAATTCAAAGCCCAGGCTGTACTTGCTGTTGGCCAATTCCAGGACCTTGACCGCTTCGGCCATGATTTCCGGGCCAATACCGTCGCCAGGGAGAATCAGAATCTGCTTGCTCATGAGTTCCTCATTTCATCAAGCGACCCGCCCGTGGGCAGGTCGGGAAAAATTAATCAGCGCTCAGCGAACACCACCAGCACGTCGGTGCTGAAGGTGCCGTCGGCTTGAATTTCATAGTAATCGCGCACTTCCTGGCCCATCGCCTGCTGCAACGCCAGGATTGCTGCGCGCAATACGGGCGGGGTGCGCATGCGTTCGACCCACGAGGTGTATTCCAGGCGCAGGCGCTGGCGACTGCTGTTGCGCACATGCAGGCCGGCTTCGTTGAGCTGGCGCATCCACTCGCCGGCGCAATAATCGCGCACATGGCTGGTGTCGCGCAGCACTTCGACGGTTTGCAGGTAAGTGTCCAACAGCGGGCTGCCCGGTGACAAGACATCGACAAACGCCGCCACGCCGCCCGGCTTGAGCACCCGGCGCACTTCGCGCAGGGCCAGGCCGAGGTCGCTCCAGTGATGGGCCGAGTAGCGGCTGAACACGAAGTCGAACTCGCCATCGGCGAATGGCAGGCGCTCGGCGGCGCCGTGCAGGGTGCGGATGTTGTCCAGGCCGCGCTCCACGGCCGCCGCGGCGACCACGTCGAGCATCTGCTGGGACAGGTCGTAGGCCACCACTTCCTTGACCAGCGGTGCTACATGGAAACTCACGTGACCGGCGCCACAGCCCAGGTCCAGCAGGCGTGCCGCGCCCTGCCCGGCCAGTTCGGCCTGCAGCAGTGCGAACTCGGTGCCCTGGGCGTGCACGGCACTGCTCAGGTAGGCCGAGGCCTGTTCGCCGAATTGTTTTTGCACGACTTGGGTGTGGGCGGTGCTGGTCATGGTGATGTTCCTGGCTTTTGTGGTGTTCATACAGGCCTTTCGCGAGCAAGCCCGCTACCGCATTTGAGCGCATTTCAACTGAAGGAACTCGGTCGAATGTGGGAGCGGGCTTGCTCGCGAAGGGGCCAGTCCAGCCTACATAGAATTACGCATCACGAAACAACCAAGGCTGGCTGGCCCGGTGCTTGGCTTCAAACGCGGCAATCGCCTCGCCGTCCTGCAAGGTCAGGCCGATATCGTCCAGGCCATTGATCAGGCAGTGTTTGCGGAAGGCATCCACTTCAAAGTGGTACACCTTGCCATCCGGACGGGTCACGGTCTGTGCGGCGAGGTCGACGGTCAACTGGTAGCCGACATTGGCTTCCACTTGCTGGAACAACTCGTCCACTTCGGCATCGCTCAAGATGATCGGCAGCAAGCCGTTCTTGAAGCTGTTGTTGAAGAAGATGTCGGCGTAGCTCGGCGCAATAATGCTGCGAAAGCCATATTCTTCCAGGGCCCACGGCGCGTGTTCACGGCTGGAGCCGCAACCGAAGTTTTCCCGGGCCAACAACACGCTGGCGCCCTGATAGCGCTCGGCGTTGAGCACAAAATCCTTGTTCAACGGGCGCTTGGAGTTGTCCTGGTAGGCGTAGCCCACGTCCAGGTAGCGCCACTCATCGAACAGGTTCGGGCCGAAACCGGTGCGCTTGATCGACTTCAAGAACTGCTTGGGGATGATCTGGTCGGTGTCCACGTTGGCACGGTCCAACGGCGCGACAAGACCGGTGTGTTGGGTAAAAGCTCTCATCGGGTATTCCTCAGATCAATTCGCGAACGTCGATGAAACGACCGTTGACGGCAGCGGCGGCGGCCATGGCCGGGCTGACCAGGTGGGTACGGCCACCGGCGCCCTGACGCCCTTCGAAGTTACGGTTGGAGGTGGACGCGCAATGCTCCCCCGACTCCAAACGGTCCGGGTTCATCGCCAGGCACATCGAGCAGCCCGGCTCACGCCATTCAAAACCGGCTTCGAGGAAGATCTTGTCCAGCCCTTCGGCCTCAGCCTGGGCCTTCACCAGGCCCGAACCTGGCACCACAATGGCTTGCTTGATGGTCGAGGCCACTTTGCGGCCCTTGGCGATCACCGCCGCGGCGCGCAAGTCTTCGATCCGCGAGTTGGTGCAGGAACCGATAAACACGCGGTCCAACTGGATGTCGGTGATCGCCTGGTTGGCTTTCAAGCCCATGTACTTCAAGGCGCGCTCGATGGAGCCGCGCTTGACCAGATCGGCTTCCTGGGCCGGGTCCGGCACGTTCTGATCAACGGCCAGGACCATTTCCGGCGAGGTGCCCCAGCTGACCTGTGGCTTGATCTGGGCCGCGTCGAGCTCGACCACGGTATCGAACACCGCGTCGGCGTCGGACACCAGGTCTTTCCAGGCCTCGACGGCAGCCTCCCACTCGGCGCCAGCCGGTGCGAAAGGTCGGCCTTTGACGTATTCCACGGTTTTTTCATCCGCCGCGACCATGCCCACCCGGGCACCGGCTTCGATGGACATGTTGCAGATGGTCATGCGGCCTTCGATGGACAGGTCGCGAATCGCGCTGCCGGCAAACTCGATGGCATGCCCGTTACCGCCAGCGGTACCGATCTTGCCGATCACGGCCAGCACGATGTCCTTGGCGGTCACACCGAACGGCAACTTGCCTTCGACGCGCACCAGCATGTTCTTCATTTTTTTGGCGACCAGGCACTGGGTGGCGAACACATGTTCTACCTCGGAGGTGCCAATGCCGTGGGCCAAGGCACCGAATGCACCGTGGGTCGAGGTGTGGGAGTCGCCGCAGACCACGGTCATGCCCGGCAAGGTCGCGCCCTGCTCCGGGCCGATCACGTGGACGATGCCCTGGCGCACGTCGTTCATCTTGAATTCGGTGATGCCGTACTCGTCGCAATAGTCGTCGAGAGTCTGGACCTGCAAGCGCGAGACCTGGTCGGCAATGGCTTCGATGCCGCCCTTGCGCTCCGGGGTGGTTGGCACGTTGTGGTCCGGGGTGGCGATGATCGAGTCGACGCGCCAAGGCTTGCGCCCGGCCAGTCGCAGGCCTTCGAACGCTTGGGGCGAGGTCACTTCGTGGATGATGTGACGGTCGATGTAGATCAGCGACGACCCATCATCGCGCCGTTTCACTTCATGGGAATCCCAGAGTTTGTCGTAAAGCGTTTTGCCGGCCATCAGTCGGTCCTCATCAGCGTCTTTCTATGCCCTGGGCGTTGAACGATTCAATAACCCTTTGGCTTGTGAGGCTGATGCTATGGCGTTACATTAAATAACTCAAATTCATATTTTTTATGCTTTGGATAACCAACTGGAATACCACTATGGACCTGGCCAACCTCAATGCCTTTATTGCCATCGCCGAAACCGGCAGCTTCTCCGGGGCCGGAGAGCGCCTGCACCTGACGCAACCAGCGATCAGCAAGCGCATTGCCGGCCTTGAGCAGCAATTGAAGGTGCGCTTGTTCGATCGGCTGGGCCGTGAGGTCGGCCTGACAGAGGCCGGACGCGCCCTGCTGCCCCGTGCCTATCAGATCCTCAATGTGCTGGACGACACTCGCCGCGCCCTGACCAACCTGACCGGCGAAGTCAGCGGGCGCCTGACTCTGGCGACCAGCCATCACATCGGCCTGCACCGCCTGCCCCCGGTATTGCGCACTTTTACCCGGGAATACCCGAATGTGGCCCTGGATATTCAGTTCCTGGACTCGGAAGTGGCCTACGAGGAAATCCTCCACGGCCGCGCCGAAGTGGCGGTCATTACCCTGGCCCCGGAGCCCCACAGCCTGGTGCGGGCCACCCCGGTGTGGGACGACCCCCTGGATTTCGTGGTGGCGCCCGAACACAGCCTGGCCAGTAACGGCACCATCAGCCTGACCGACATTGCCCGGCACCCGGCGGTATTCCCCGGCGGCAACACCTTTACCCACCATATCGTGCACCGCCTGTTCGAGGCCCAGGGCCTGACGCCGAACATCGCCATGAGCACTAACTACCTGGAAACCATCAAGATGATGGTCTCCATCGGCCTGGCCTGGAGTGTCTTGCCACGCACCATGCTTGATGATCAAGTGGCCAGTATCGCTTTACCGGGCATACAGCTCAGTCGCCAGCTAGGCTATATCGTGCACACCGAAAGGACGCTGTCGAACGCTGCGCGGGCTTTCATGAGCCTATTGGATGCACAGGTTGATCCGGCCGCGACGCCGGCATGAGGCCGTGCGGCCTGTAGACCCTGTTCCCGCGCCGAATGCCCATCGAGCCAAGGCCCCTTGATAATGCCCAACCCCGTCGATCCCGTGCCGCCGCTGCCCCGCATCCACGCCCTGGACCCCCAGCAGGCGGAACAAAGCTGGGAAAATGCCCCGCAGCTGTTGGCGGCGCTCAATGCCGCACGGCTCGGTGCCTGGAGCTGGGATATCGACTGCGGGCGGATCAGTTGGTCGCGCGGCACCCAGGCGCTGTTCGGTTTCGACCCCCGGCAGCCGTTGCCCAAGGACCTGGACTACCTCGACTTGCTGGCCGCCGAAGACCGCGGCCGCGTGATCCGCGCGTTTCACGCGGTCCTGGCCGGCGCGCCCTTCGAGCAAGCCATGCATCACCGCATCCAGTGGCCGGACGGCAGCCTGCACTGGCTGGAAATCAACGGCAGCCTGCAGCCGGATGCCTCGGGGCGCCGCCGGATGATCGGGGTGATCCGTGAAACCACCCAGCAGCGCGAGCGCGAACATGCCCTGGGCCACTCGGAAAAACGCTTCGCCACGCTGTTCCACCTGTGCCCGAACATGGTCCTGCTGACCCGCCAGGAAGACGGCCTGATCAGCGAGGCCAACCAGTATTTCGAAAGCCTGTTCGGCTGGCCGGTCAACGATGCCATTGGTCGCACCACCCTCGACCTGGGGCTGTGGGTCCACCCCGAGCAACGGGCCCTGTTGGTCAGGGCGACCCAGCGCAAAGGCGAACCGATCACCATGGAGGTGCAATTTCGCGCCAGCAATGGGCAAATCCATGACGGTACCCTCAGCGCGCAAAAGGTCGAACTCGACGGCCAGGCCTACCTCATCAGCACCTTCCTCGACACCACCGAGCGCAAGAACGCCGAGCAGGCCCTCAAGGACAGTCAGGAGCGCCTGGACCTGGCCCTGGACTCGGCCCAACTGGGCACCTGGGACTGGCATATCCCCAGCGGCATGCTTTATGGCTCGGCGCGGGCCGCACAGTTGCACGGCCTGGATCCGCACCCGTTCCATGAGTCCTTCGATGCTTTTTTTGAAGGCATGCCCGATGAAGAGCGCGCCAGCATGCGCGATGCCTATCGCACCCTGCGTGAAGGGCCGGCCGGCAACTACCAGTTGACCTACCGCGTGCAACTGGGAGACGGCAGCTCGCGCTACCTGGAAAGCCGCGCCCGCCTGTATCGCGACGCCCAGGGCGCGCCGCTGCGCATGGCGGGCACCTTGCTGGATATCACCGACCAGGTCGAACGTGAACAGCGCCTGAGCGCCTCCGAAGAAAAGTTCGCCAGCCTGTTCCTCGCCAGCCCCGACCCGATTTGCGTAACCACTCTGGCCAGCGGCGAATTCGTTGAAATCAACCCCAGCTTTACCCAGACCTTTGGCTGGAGCGCCGCCGAAGTCATCAACCACACCGCCGAGCAGATCGGCTTGTGGGATGAGCCGACCCAACGCCTGCAGCGCATCGAGCAAGTGATTCGCGAACAGGCGCTAAACAATGTGGCCATCATCGTCCATCACAAAAATGGCCAGCGCCTGACCTGCATGATTTCCAGCCGGTTGATCAAGGTCGGCCACCAGCGCTGCGTGGTCACCACCCTGCGCGATATCACCCAGCAACAGCGCTCGGAAGCGGCGCTCAAGGCCAGCGAAGAAAAGTTCGCCAAGGCCTTCCATTCCAGCCCCGACGCCGTGTCCATTACCGAGCGCGACACTGGGCGCTACGTGGAGGTCAATGACGGTTTCTGCCGCCTGACCGGCTACCGCGCCGAGGAAGCGATCGGCCTGACCCTCTACCAGATCGGTATCTGGGCCGACGAAAACCAGCGCACCACGCTATTGGCCGAATTACAGGTCAAAGGCCGCATCCATCACATGGACATGCTCTGGCACAACAAACGCGGCGAGTTGCTGGCGGTGGAGGTGTCGGTCGAGCCGATTACCCTCAATGAAACGCCGTGCCTGCTGCTGACCGCACGGGATGTGAGCCTGCTGAAAAGTGCGCAGGCGCAGATCCGTCACCTGGCTTATCACGACCCCCTGACCAACCTGCCCAACCGCGCCCTGCTGATGGACCGCCTGAGCCAGCAGATCGCCTTGCTCAAACGCCACAACCTGCGGGGCGCGCTGCTGTTTCTGGACCTGGATCACTTCAAGCACATCAACGATTCCCTCGGCCACCCGGTGGGCGACACCGTGCTGAAAATCGTCACCGCACGCCTGGAAGCCAGCGTGCGCATGGAGGACACGGTGGCGCGCCTGGGCGGCGATGAATTCGTGGTGCTGCTCAGCGGCCTGGAGGGTTCACGAATTGAGGTCAGTAAACAGGTGCAATTGCTGTCCAACACCCTGCGCGAGTTGCTGTCCGAGCCGATGTTTCTCGATGGTCAGCGCTTGCAGGTCACCCCCAGTATCGGCGTGGCGCTAATCCCCGATCACGGCTCGACGCCGGCGGACCTGCTCAAGCGCGCGGATATCGCCCTGTATCGGGCCAAGGACTCGGGGCGCAACACCACGCAGATGTTCCATAACAGCATGCAACGCACTGCCAGCGAGCGCCTGCGCATGGAGACGGATCTGCGCCTGGCGTTATCACGGGGCGAGTTCAGCGTGCATTACCAGCCCCAGGTGGATGCCCGGGACAATCGCATTGTCGGCGCCGAGGCCCTGGTGCGCTGGCAGCATCCGCAACTGGGCGCACAGTCACCCACAGAGTTCATCAAGGTTCTGGAGGACAGCGGACTGATCCTTGAGGTCGGCACCTGGATCCTCGACGAAGCCTGCGCCGCGTTTGCCCGCCTGATCGCCGAAGGCCTGGTGGAGCCGGAAGGCTTCAGCCTGTGCGTGAATATCAGCCCCCGGCAGTTTCGCCAGAACGACTTTGTCGAACGGGTGGAGCGTAGCCTGACGCAGCATCACTTGCCGTTCAGCTTGCTGAAACTGGAAATCACCGAAGGCATTGTGATTCAAAATCTGGATGACACCATCAGCAAAATGCGCCGCCTGAAAAAGCTCGGGGTCAGCTTTGCCATGGACGATTTCGGCACCGGTTATTCATCCTTGACCTACCTCAAGCGCCTGCCGGTCGATGCCTTGAAAATCGATCAGTCATTTGTGCGCGACGCCACCCACGACCCCAACGACGCCGAGATCATCCGCGCGATCGTGGCCATGGCGCGCAGCCTGAACCTGGAAGTGATTGCCGAAGGTGTGGAAACCCCTGAGCAACTGGCGTTCCTGCAAGGCCTGGGCTGCCATTTGTATCAAGGCTATTTGCACAGCCGGCCATTGCCCCTGGAGGCATTTACGCTGCTATTGAGGTAAGCGCAGGGAGAGTGCCAAATACCCTCAGCCCTGCATTTGCCTTACACCAACTTCAACGCACGCAGGAAGTAGTCCTGCCATTGCGATTGGACCAGGTTGCACTTTTGCCCATACATATCCAGCATCCCGCCAACGACCACCACCGAGTGGTGGGAGTTGGCCAGGGTGCCAATCGCCCCATTTATCAGTTCTTTTACCGTGCTTTCACGGACATAGGCCGACAGCCCAAGCCTGCGCAGCGCCGCTCCCGGATACTCACCGTCGTTCAGGGTTTCCATGGCCATCTCAAAACTCTGACGAGCACGGCCGTCGTTGTTCTCCCACTGCGCGCGCTTGGCACTCGCGGCGTACAAGAAATTGGCATCGGCCAGCAATGACGGATTGGTGCCCTTCAAGTTGGAGGCTGCCTGGGCCTTTCTCAGCTCATCATGGGTCAGGGTCAACTTATAAGAATCTCTCATGACCACTTCATAGCCTTCAGCGGTGACCGTGACCTTTTTAAAGATGTCTTGCGGGCGTTGCCCAAACCTCATCATCGCCGCCTTGATCGCTGATACGGTGACACAGTTGCCTTCTACCCCTTGATAAAAGCCACTCCAGATATCAGCGGGGGGGACACCCACGGGCGCACGGGATAACTTCAGCGCACCTGTCTCGAGACTTGCGGGCGATGCCTCCGGCGCCTGCGTGTCATTGAACAACATATACCCGTAACTTCGATCAACTCTTTGCTTGTGTCCGTAGTTATGCTGGGTGTTATCCATGACAAAGGCCGAGCCAAAATTATGTGTCTCCACCACACCCAACGCGCCGCTGGTGGCCATATCCGTAGTGGGCACAAACTGGGCAAAACCAATCATTCCCATGCCCCGCAGGCAGTTCTGCGTGGTTTCGCCTTCAAGGCTCTTGCGTAAGGCCTGCTCGAAACTGCCATATTCCCCGGTTTGTTGTTTACGCTTGGCAAACGCCGCCAGCACAACATTGGCATCGGCAATGGCCGAACTGTCATTGCCAGCAAATCGCGATGCCTTCGCCGTCAGTTTTAGTTCCTCTTTGGAAATATGCACCTTAAATTCATCTTTCATCGTAATATCATAACCATCCCCCGCCACTTTTACTTCTTCAAACATATCTTGTGGGCTTTGACCAAACGTCATCATCATCATTTTAATAACCGCCGCATGGGTGCTGCTATCAAAGCACTCACCAAAACCGCGCGGGGTGGCGGTAAAAGCATTCAAGATATCATCGGGTTTCTTGCCATGTTTTATCGACAACTCACCTGAGGAAAAACTATTGGCCGGCTCAAGAGCCGCCTTATAACCATCAGCAATTAACGGATTAAACATACTTACATTCATGACACCCCCTACCCACAACAATATTAAAGACACGACAAAAACGCATTGTTAAAAAACAACAAATGCCAGACATTGAAAAGCCAGAAAAATGAACAACAAAAACCTGCGCAGGATAACTACAGCGACTCTTATTTTTAAAGCTTACTCAACAGACCCTCTACAACTTTACTCAACCGATTAAAGCCACTGCATCCCCGTACGTTGGCGCCCTGCCTTTTCGGCCCCACAACTCCTCCCGACCATCAATCACTGCAACCGAATGCATGGCCCGATTGACCATCCCTACCTGCCCCCGGGCCAGGGTGCTTACAGGGACACGTTTCATATAATGTATTAAGCCCAGCCGCTGAAAACCTTCACCGGGACCATTTTCATCTTCGCCATTATTGAGACTGCGTATCGCCGCGCTAAAACTTCTCGCAGCCCTGCCATCGTTATTATCCAAATGCGCACGCTTGACACTGCAAGCAAACATGAACTCAGCATCCTTGAGTGCGCCTTTGTCTCGTCCAAAAAACCGTGCCCCTGCAGCCGCCTGCTTCAACTCCTGGTGGCTCACGGTCAAGTAATAGCCATCGCGCATCGTGACCTCATAGCCCTGGGCGGTTTTACGAACGCGTTTATAAACATCGGTAGGGCTTTGCCCAAACTTATGCATGGCTGCGTTGATCGCCGAAACAGTCACGCAATTGCCATCGGGCCCTTGGCGGAAACCGCCCCAGATATCGTCACACTTGGCCCCATTGCGCTTACTCGATAGGTCAGGAAGAGGTGTAGGTGCCGTCTCCGGTTCTGGCACTACCGGTGTTGGCTTGACCTCCGGTCTGACCGGCTCGGGAACAACCTTGACGGTGTCTTGTTCGTTACGGCCTGACAGCAATGCTGAAAGCTGGCTCAAGAAAGCGCTGAACATCGAAATAATGGCCTGCAAGTCCACCGCAGGCTTCTTCACCTCACCCGTCGCCCGCTTGAAGTGGTTATTTACCGAGTGCTGACGGGAAGCCGTGCTGCCCCCCAAACGCTGTATCGAGGGCCTCTGGGTGGCGCCATGAAACGCCTCCCCCTGCCGTCCCGAACAATCACACATGAGGTGTACAGCGCTGTTAACGTTTAACACGGACATGATTCTGCCCCCCACTAAGTGCCCCTCCGGCCGGTCACTGACCGGAGAAGCAACTGGTTGAATTTAAAGGTTTACAGGCTCTGAAGAGGTACTAGGGCCGACGAGAGAAGGCCGTAGCCCAACCCATTTCATCCGGACCGCAGTCTGGGCCCGGGGAGGTCAGGTCAGTCCCTGGCAGCGGCTTGTCCGGCTGTACTGCTGGGGTTGGCAGTGGCAAGGCATCAGGTTCTACACGGGCGTCGGTCTGGGGTACTACCACCCTGGGTTCCGGGCCAGACTTCACGCGACTATCGACCACTGGCGGCGCCGGTTGGGGGACCACGCCGGGTTTCACGCGACTGCTGATCATGGGCACGGGCCGCTGGGGCTCCAACTCGGGTGTCACATTCGTCGTGATCACGGGTACCAGCGACGCAGGTACCGAACCAGGCTTCGTACGAACGTCAATCGCCGAATGAGCGTCCGCCGGGCAATGGCAGTTGTTGATATTAACGTTCACCCGCACCACTGAGTCGGAGGACACTTTGGAGTCTGTATCTGGAACCCGGGGCAAGACCTTGATATCCGGCGACACTGCGGGTTGCTTGCCCGGGATTAAGGGCTTGCTCTCGGCCTGCTTGTCCGCCTCGACCAGCACTTTGGCGTCCTTGCCCGGAACAGCCGGCTGGCTTTCGGCTTGCGGCTTCTTCTCGGCCGGTTTGTCCGTCTCGAGCGGCACTTTGGTGTCCTTGCCCGGAACCGCCGGCTGGCTCTCGGCTTGCGGCTTCTTCTCGACCGGTTTGTCCGTCTCGAGCGGCACTTTGGTGTCCTTGCCCGGAACCGCCGGCTGGCTCTCGGCTTGCGGCTTCTTCTCGGCCGGTTTGTCCCTATCGAGCTGGTTTTTTAAGTCTTTGCCTGAAATTACCGGCTTACCCGCGTCAACCGGTGCTTTCAATTCCTTGCCTGGGAGGGCCGGGTTATCCCCAGGCTGGGATTTCACTTCAGTCGGCTTGTCCATTGTCGGCAAAACGTCAGGAGAGTGTTTTTTGCCAGACAGCACATCTCGCATCGCCTTAAAGAGAAGTTCAAACATATCAAGCAGTTTTGAAAGTGCGTCGGTACTGACGACTGTACTTTCCCGCCCATTCGCAACGGTACGGTTATAATCTGGCAAAACACTCGGCTTAGCCCCCAGCGGCTTACTTGCGTCAACACTTCCAACCTGAGCAGCTACCGGCGCGGCCCGATCAAGCTGATGATTACCGACATTAACGCTCGGAGGATTATTAACAGATAGATAAGACATTAGTCATCCCTCTTTTCAGAAAAGCACCAGGGCATTCAAATACCCATAACGAACACGATTTACTGATGACTTGAAACGGTAGCAACCGAATCAAAGTCCATGATTTCGTGGAGCAAAAAGCGTTCGGGTTCCAGAAATCCCTGAAAACATAAGGACACTAATAGAGAACTTCAGACTTTTACCTATGGACTTCTGCAGAAAATCAGCTTCCCAGCGCTTTTCCTGGGGAAAACAACGTCATACCCGTTAATAAACTGCCTCGATGAAAAAAAACGTCATGATTCCTCAATCTTTCACAGGACGGCCCGTGATATTTCCCGCGCGAAAAATACAGTGGTCACGCACAGTAAAACCAAAAAACACAATCCGCTTTACACCTTCCAAACTTGGGCAAAACTAAAAACAAGTTACACACACTCACTAGTACAAAAAACCAATCGGCACTTTTCAACTAAACAACAACCGTAGCGCTACTGGTTAAATCACTTACTCCCGCCCTTAGCGCCTTAAACAAAAAAAGGGCGCCAGAGGCGCCCTTTCTTGAAGAGATGAAAAACTTAAAAATATAGACTCAGTGTTGCAGGGCCGGCTTCTGCCCCCCATTGATCGGGATGCGCTTGGCCTTTGCCTCTTCCGGCACTACTCGCAGCAGGTCAATGCTCAACAATCCATTGCTCAGGTCTGCGGCCTTGATCTCAATATGGTCCGCCAAGCGGAACGACAACTTGAAGGCGCGCTGGGCAATGCCTTGATGTAGATAGGTGACGTTCTCGGCCTTGGTGTCACGCTTGCCACCACTGACGGTCAAGACGCCTTTCTCTACCTGCAACTCCAAATCGTCTTCCTGGAAACCGGCCGCCGCGATCACGATGCGGTATTGGTCTTCAGCGTGTTTCTCGACGTTATAGGGTGGGTAGCTGCTGCCCGGCTCGTTGCGCAGCGCGGTTTCGAACAGGTCGTTGAAACGGTCGAAACCCACGGAAGAGCGGAACAGCGGTGCCAGGGAAAATGCGGTACTCATGGTCAAATCTCCTGAAATAATCAGCAAGGTTCTTTATCTCCACGACCCGAATTCGGCATCGTGTAATCCCTAGATAAGGACCGCCAAGTACATTTCAAGAGAGGCCGTAAGAAAATTTTCAGACCCCTTGGGGGTGAGGCATTCCGAGCAAACGGCTGACCTGCTGAAGGTCGGTTTCCCGGCGCAGCGCGGTAAACAGCTCTACAGCTTGCGGGTAGTTGCGCGTCAGCATCGCCAGCCACTGCTTCAGACGACCTGGTGCCTGGCGCTCAGTCAGTTGCGCTACAGACTGCGTCCAGAACTCCCGAAGCATGGGCTGCATCTCCTCCCAACTCATCTCCACCACGTCTTCACCGGCACGTGCGGCGGCGATTTGCCGGGCCAGGTCGGGACGCGCCACCAGGCCGCGACCGAGCATGATGTCCTCGACACCGCTGATCTCGCGGCAGCGTCGCCAGTCTTCGACACTCCAGATATCACCGTTGGCGAACACCGGCACCTTGACCACGTCCTGCACACGCGGGATCCACTCCCAATGGGCTGGCGGCTTGTAGCCATCGGCCTTGGTCCGCGCATGCACCACGATATGTGCCGCACCACCTTCCGCCAGAGCAGTGGCACACACCAGCGCACCGTCCGGACTGTCGAAGCCCAGGCGCATCTTGGCGGTCACCGGGATATGCGCCGGCACCGCACGACGTACGTGCTCGACGATCTGGTTGAGCAGTTCCGGTTCCTTGAGCAGCACCGCGCCGCCGCGGGACTTGTTGACCGTCTTGGCCGGGCAGCCAAAGTTCAGGTCGATCACCTCAGACCCCAACTCACAGGCCAGCGCGGCGTTTTCCGCCAGGCACACGGGATCAGAGCCCAGCAACTGCACACGCAAAGGCACGCCCGCAGCGGTTTTGGCACCGTGCAGCAGTTCAGGAGCAAGCTTGTGGAAATAGGCTGGGGTCAGCAGGCGGTCGTTGACCCGGATAAATTCGGTCACGCACCAATCAATACCGCCCACCTGGGTCAGCACGTCCCGCAGGATGTTGTCGACCAACCCCTCCATGGGCGCCAAGGCAATTTGCATGGAAAACACTCAACGAAAAACGTGGCGCAGTTTACTGGGTTTCCCACAGCAACCGTTAACCCCCTTGTCAGATGTGGATCGCCACGCCATAGCCTTCGATAAACTCCGCCGGCATGCGCTTGGGCTTGCCGCTGGAGAGTTCGATACAGACAAAGGTGGTTTGCGCACGCAACAAGGTGGCGCCATCACTGGGGCGCATCAGTTGGAAGCGCCGGGTCATCTTCAGGCGCTGGTCCCAATCGACGATCCAGGTCGCCAGTTGCAACTCATCGCCTTCGTAGCCGGCTGCCAGATAGTCGATTTCATGGCGCACCACCGCCATGGCCCGATCCAGGCGCCGGTACTCGGCAAGATCCAGGCCCAGACGCTGGGAGTGGCGCCAGGCGCAACGCTCCAACCAGGAGACGTAAACGGCATTATTGGCATGCCCCAGGCCGTCGATGTCCTCAGCGGCCACCTGCAGATCAATGATAAACGGCTTTGCCAAGTCCCAGCCCATGCCCAGCTCCCGGTCGATTAATGTCGGCGGGCAGCAGTGTAACCCATCGCTTGGCTCAAGCGGTTTGCCGCGCCGGTTCACGGCAGCCGGCCAGCAGCGCCAGCACGCCTTCGACCACTCGCGGGTCGGCCAGGACCTTCTGATGCCCGCCTTGCTCCAGGCGCAACAGGCGGCTGTCGAACCAGGCCTCGTGGATCATCTGTGAGGCCTTGACCGGGACGAAGGTGTCGTCTTCGGCATGCACGATCAGCCCTGGGATATTCATTTGATAGTGGGCCACATCCAGGTGTTTGAGCGGGATGCCCAGGGCGTACTCGACCTCCTGGATAAACGCTGCACGCGCCCGCTCCGGCATGCCGACCACCGAGGCAAAGCCGCGCAATACATCGAGCAAACGGGAAGGGGCCGCAATGCTCACCAACGCATTGGTGCGCAGGCCCAATTGGATGGCCAGCATCGCACTGGCGCCACCCATGGAGTGACCGACCACCGCGTGCAGCGGCGGTAACTCAGCGGCCGCTTCCAGCATCGCCCGGGCAAACAGCACCACGTGGGCCTCACGGCCTGGCGAGCGACCATGGGCCGGGCCGTCGAGGGCAATCACCGAATAACCGGCGCCCACCAATGCGTCGATCAAGCTGGCGAACTGGGTTGGGCGCCCTTCCCAGCCGTGCATCATCAGCACCGCCGGGCCCTGACCCCAACGCAGCGCCGACAGGCCAAAACGCAAGGTGATGCGCTCGGCCTGCGCCAGCAGCGGCAATTCCCACGCACGGGGCGGCAGATCCCGAGGCGTCATGAAGGCGCGACGCATCTGGTTGGCGATGGTTTGCGGCGCCAGCCTGCCCACGGTGCCGTTGACACGGCGAATCCAGTTCAAGGTGCTCATCCCTTCACTCCCCAGGCTCACAAGCCTTGTTCAGCGCACTGCCGACTTGGAGGCGCGCAATACACGATCCGACAATTCGCCCGGCCCCAGGGCCCGGGCCAATGCCAGGCCGCCAATCATCAAGGCCATGTCGGCCAGGGCTTTGTCGGTGTCTTCCGGGCTGGCAGCCAGTTGCGCAGCCATCAGCTCGACGTGCTGGCTCAGCACATCGCGAAACTCATCCGGCAAGCGGCTCATCTCGCCCACCGTGGCCGGGATCGGGCAGGCCTGGGCGGTAGAATCACGGTGCTTGCGCGACAGGTAGAACGCCGCCACCAGGGCGCGGCGCTCTTCGCCCGTCAGGCTGGGGTCCATATCTTCGATAGACGCCCGGCGCCGCGCCAGCAGTTGCTCGAACGCCTCCAGCATCAAGGCGTCCTTGCTTTCAAAGTGGGCGTAGAAGCCGCCAACGGTCAGGCCCGCGGCCCCCATGACCTCACCCACACTCGGTTCGGCCGGGCCACGCTGAATCAGCGCGGAGCTGGCGGCTTGCAGAATACGTTCACGGGTTTGCGCTTTTTTATCGCTCATGACGGCCTCCGAATATTACGGTTAAAATATTATCTTCATAATACTTTTTAGCAAGCGCTGAATTCGACCGCTGGTCAGAAGAGATTTTTGTAGAGGGAGGGAGAAAACCCAAACGCCAGACAAACAAAAGGGCCATTCAATAATCGAATGACCCTTATAAATCCCGCAGAGCGGGTAATCGTGGCGTCCCCTAGGGGACTCGAACCCCTGTTACCGCCGTGAAAGGGCGGTGTCCTAGGCCACTAGACGAAGGGGACACAAACCTTCTATACAACATGATCAGGCTGAGACTGATCAGTTCAAGGACGGTGTGGCCAGACCTTGAACCTGTAAATTGGTGGAGCTAAACGGGATCGAACCGTTGACCTCTTGCATGCCATGCAAGCGCTCTCCCAGCTGAGCTATAGCCCCGGATTTTTCGCCTCGCGGCGCAGCAGACCTTGCGAGCTGCTTGTTGAAACTGGCGTCCCCTAGGGGACTCGAACCCCTGTTACCGCCGTGAAAGGGCGGTGTCCTAGGCCACTAGACGAAGGGGACAAAACCTTCTGTACAACCTGATCAAGCTGGGCCTGATCAATTCAAGGACGGTGTGGCCAGACCTTGAACCTGTAAATTGGTGGAGCTAAACGGGATCGAACCGTTGACCTCTTGCATGCCATGCAAGCGCTCTCCCAGCTGAGCTATAGCCCCTCATCGGTGAGGACGGGGCGAATCTTAATGGCGCTTTGAAAGGCTGTCAAATTTATTTTCAACAATTTTCAAAGTTTTTTGCCGGGATAACAATCACTTACCGTCAAAACCCCGGAAAGCCGGGGTTTTGACCTTACCAGCGCTTAACTAGGCGATAGCACCCAGCAGCTTTTCCCATTCCTTGTTTTCTTTCTTCGACACACCGCCCAGCAAATCAAGGGCTTGGCGCAGACGGAAGCGGGTCAGGTCAGGACCGAGGATTTCCATCGCATCAAGTACCGACACCGAACTGGCCTGCCCGGTAATCGCGGCAAACATCAGCGGCATGGCATCGCGCAGTTTCAACTCCAGGGACTCGACCACCGCCTGGATGGTTGCGGTGATGGCGTCCTTCTCCCACTGGCGCAGGCTTTCAAGTTTCCACAGGATCAACTGCATCAACTGGCGAACCTGGTCGGCCGAGAGCTTCTTCGACTCGAACAGCTTGGCATCCGGGTTCACGCCCCCGGCAAAGAAGAAACTGGCCAGTGGGGCGACCTGGCTGAACGTCTCCACCCTGCCCTGCACCAGCGGGGCGATCTTCATCATGTACTCGGGGTTCAACGCCCACTGCTGCACACGGCTGGCGAACTCTTCCACCGGCAGGTCACGCAGCCATTGGCCGTTGAGCCACGACAGCTTCTCGATATCGAAGATCGGCCCGCCCAGGGAGACGCGGGACAGGTCGAAGTTATCGACCATTTCCTGCAGCGAGAACTTCTCGCGCTCGTCCGGCATCGACCAGCCCATGCGGCCCAGATAGTTGAGCATCGCTTCAGGCATGAAGCCCATGCGCTCGTAGAAGGTCACCGAGGTCGGGTTCTTGCGCTTGGACAGCTTGCTCTTGTCCGGGTTACGCAGCAGCGGCATGTAGCACAGCTGCGGCTGTTCCCAGCCGAAGTATTCGTAAAGCAGGATCAGCTTGGGCGCCGATGGCAGCCACTCTTCGCCACGCAGTACGTGGGTGATGCCCATCAGGTGGTCATCGACCACGTTGGCCAGGAAGTACGTCGGCAGGCCGTCGGTCTTCATCAGCACCTGCATGTCCATGCGGTCCCACGGGATCTCCACATCGCCACGCAACATGTCTGGCACCACGCACACGCCTTCGCTCGGCACTTTCATACGGATGACGTGAGGTTCACCGGCAGCCAGGCGCTGGGCCACTTCTTCTTTCGACAGCAGCAGTGCGCGGCCGTCGTAGCGCGGGGTTTCGCCGCGAGCCTGTTGCTCGGCGCGCATCTGGTCCAGTTCTTCGGCGGTGCAGAAGCACGGGAAGGCATGGCCCATGTCGACCAGTTGCTGGGTGTACTTTTTATAGATGTCGCTGCGCTCGCTCTGGCGATACGGGCCATGTGGACCGCCGACATCCGGGCCTTCAGCCCAGGTGATGCCCAACCAGCGCAGGGCATCAAAAATCTGCTGTTCCGACTCACGGGTCGAACGCACTTGGTCCGTGTCTTCGATCCGCAGGATGAATTCACCGCCGTGCTGCTTGGCAAAGCAGTAGTTGAACAAGGCGATGTAGGCAGTACCGACGTGGGGATCCCCAGTAGGCGATGGCGCGATGCGCGTGCGGACGGTGGTCATGGCGGGTCTCGAATGGGCAATAAAGCTGAAAATAAAACAAGGGGCGAATGGTAACAGCCCCAAGCCCCCCGGCTCCAGCGTGGGCCGATCAACAAAGGGCATATAAACCAAGGTTGGGGCTGCAACCGCGAGATAGCTATTTGGCAGATCGTTAGCTGGCTATATTCCATTGCCTTTCGTAACCGACACTGCGCCGCCATCGCAGGCAAGCCAGCTCCCACATGTTGAAATGCATTGCACATGTGGGAGCTGGCTTGCCTGCGATGAGGCCCGCCCCATCAACGCAACTTCAGACCGTCAGCAACCGCTCGCGCAACTTGCCAATCTCATCGCGCATCTGCGCCGCCGCTTCAAACTCCAGGTCCCGCGCCAGCTGGTACATCTTCTCTTCCAGTTGGCGGATACGCTTGGTGATTTCGCTCGGCGAGCGCAGTTCGTTTTCGTACTTGGCGTTTTCCTCGGCAGCCTTGGCCATGCCTTTGCGCTTCTTGCTGCGCGAGCCCGGTACGGTGGCGCCTTCCATAATGTCGGCCACGTCCTTGAACACGCCCTTGGGGGTGATGCCATTGGCCAGGTTGAACGCAATCTGCTTGTCGCGGCGGCGCTCGGTCTCGCCGATGGCCCGCTCCATGGAGCCGGTGATGCGGTCGGCATACAAAATCGCCCGGCCATTGAGGTTACGTGCCGCACGGCCAATGGTCTGGATCAGCGAGCGTTCGGAGCGCAGGAAACCCTCCTTGTCCGCGTCCAGGATCGCCACCAGCGACACCTCGGGCATGTCCAGGCCTTCACGCAGCAGGTTGATGCCCACCAGCACATCGAACGTGCCCAGGCGCAGGTCGCGGATGATCTCCACGCGCTCCACCGTGTCGATGTCCGAGTGCAGGTAACGCACGCGCACGCCGTGGTCGGCGAGGTAATCGGTAAGGTCTTCGGACATGCGCTTGGTCAACGTGGTGACCAGCACCCGTTCTTCCAGAGCCACGCGCTTGGTGATCTCCGACAGCAAGTCATCGACCTGGGTCAGGGCCGGGCGTATCTCGATTTGCGGGTCGACCAGGCCGGTGGGACGCACCAGTTGCTCGATCACCCGGCCAGCATGCTCGGCCTCGTAGTTGCCCGGCGTGGCCGACACAAAGATGGTCTGCGGGCTGATGCTTTCCCATTCGTCAAAGCGCATCGGCCGGTTATCCAGCGCCGAAGGCAGGCGGAAGCCATACTCCACCAGGGTTTCCTTGCGCGAACGGTCGCCTTTATACATGGCACCGACTTGCGGCACGCTGACGTGGGATTCGTCGATCACCAGCAAGGCGTCTGCCGGCAGGTAGTCGTAGAGGGTCGGTGGTGGCGCGCCGGATTCGCGCCCCGACAGGTAGCGCGAGTAGTTTTCGATGCCGTTGCAGTAGCCCAGCTCGAGGATCATCTCCAGGTCAAAACGCGTGCGCTGCTCCAGGCGCTGGGCTTCCACCAGCTTATTGTTGGCGCGCAGGTATTCGAGGCGCTCGGCCAGCTCGGCCTTGATCCCCTCCATGGCATCCAAAAGGGTTTCACGGGGTGTCACATAGTGGCTTTTTGGATAGAACGTGAAACGCGGCAGTTTGCGGATCACTTCGCCAGTCAATGGATCGAAGGCCGACAAACTCTCGACTTCATCGTCGAACAGCTCGATCCGGATCGCTTCCAGGTCCGACTCTGCCGGGTAGATGTCGATCACGTCGCCACGCACGCGGAAGGTCGCGCGGGCAAAGTCCATATCGTTGCGGGTGTATTGCAAATCCGCCAGGCGCCGCAGCAAGGCGCGCTGGTCGAGTTTGTCGCCGCGATCGACGTGCAGCACCATCTTCAAATAGGTTTCCGGGCTGCCCAGGCCGTAGATGCAAGAAACGGTGGTGACGATGATCGCGTCCTTGCGTTCCAGCAGCGCCTTGGTCGCCGACAGCCGCATCTGCTCGATATGGTCGTTGATCGACGCATCCTTCTCGATAAAGGTATCGGAGGACGGCACATAGGCTTCGGGCTGGTAGTAGTCGTAGTAGGAGACGAAGTACTCCACCGCGTTGTTCGGGAAGAACGCCTTGAATTCACCGTACAACTGCGCGGCGAGGGTCTTGTTCGGTGCCAGCACCAGGGTCGGGCGGTTGATCTGCGCGATCACGTTGGCAATGCTGAAGGTCTTGCCGGAGCCGGTCACCCCAAGCAAGGTCTGGTGGGACAGGCCAGCCTCGATGCCTTCGACCATCAGGCGGATGGCCTCGGGCTGGTCGCCAGCAGGTTCAAAGCGGGTGACTAGTTGGAAATCCGACATAACGTACCTCTTGAAGTCACCCCAGACTGTAAACCCGTCGGGGACGAAAAAGACCACAGCCTGCTAAATATCAGAGCGAGCCGTAGGAAAAAACCATGATAGCTGTAGAAGTGGAGGCGAATGTGACGGGTTTCAAGGCAATCGTCCTGCATGCCTGCGGCCATCAATGTTGCAATAAGACTAACGGTCGATAAATAAACCGAAAAACTTGGCCGAAAAGCCGTTTCGGCTGTCGCCGCGAGCGGTGTTGGCCTCTATACTAGCTCCCCGTTTGTGCACCGCTCTAGTGCATTCGGCTGGAGCGCGACACGTCCCTCCATTCCCCCATAGAGCTGCCGCAAAAATGAGCCTGTTCTCCGCTGTCGAAATGGCACCACGCGATCCTATCCTGGGCCTCAACGAAGCATTCAACGCCGATACCCGTACTGACAAGGTCAACCTTGGCGTGGGCGTTTACTGCAACGAGGAGGGGAAGATTCCACTCCTGCGTGCCGTTGCCGAAGCGGAAGCCATTCGCGTGGCGCAACACGCCGCCCGTGGCTACTTGCCGATTGATGGCATTGCCGCCTACGACCTGGCCGTGCAAAAGCTGCTGTTCGGCACTGAGTCGCCGCTGTTGAGCGCTGGCCGGGTGATCACTGCCCAGGCCGTTGGCGGCACCGGCGCACTGAAAATCGGCGCTGACTTCCTCAAGCAACTGCTGCCCAATGCCGTAGTTGCCATCAGCGACCCAAGCTGGGAAAACCACCAGGCGCTGTTCGAAAAAGCCGGCTTCCCGGTACAGACCTATCGTTATTACGACGCGGCCACCCACGATGTGAACCGCGCCGGCCTGCTGGAAGACCTCAACGCCCTGCCCGCCCAGTCCATCGTCGTGCTGCACGCCTGCTGCCACAACCCGACCGGCGTCGACCTGAGCCCGGCCGACTGGAAAGACGTGCTGGAAGTGGTCAAGGCCAAAAACCTGGTGCCGTTCCTCGACATGGCCTACCAGGGCTTTGGCGACGGTATCGACGAAGATGCCGCCGCCGTGCGCCTGTTCGCCGAGTCGGGCCTGACCTTCTTTGTGTCCAGCTCGTTCTCCAAATCGTTCTCGCTGTACGGCGAGCGCGTGGGCGCACTGTCCATCGTCAGCGAATCGAAAGAAGAAAGCGTGCGCATCCTGTCCCAAGTCAAGCGCGTGATCCGCACCAACTACTCCAACCCGCCGACCCACGGCGCGGCGATTGTGGCGGCAGTGCTCAACAACCCAGAGCTGCGCGCCCAGTGGGAAGCAGAACTGGCCGAAATGCGTTTGCGCATCCGCGGCATGCGCGAGCAGATGGTCAGCGACCTGGCCAAGGCTGCTCCGGGCCACGACTTCAGCTTCGTCGGTCGCCAGCGCGGGATGTTCTCCTACTCCGGCCTGACCGTAGAGCAAGTCACCCGCCTGCGCAGCGAGTTCGGTATCTACGCCCTCGACACCGGCCGCATCTGCGTGGCGGCGTTGAACCAGGCGAATATCGCTGCCGTGACCAAGGCGATTGTGCAGGTGCTGTAAGCCTGATCGCGGGGTACGAAGGGGAAGCCAGTGGCTTCCCCTTTCCATTTGTGCCCCACGTGGCGAGCAAGCTTGCTCGCGTTGGGCTGCGCAGCAGCCCCAATACCTGCCACCCTGAACTTACCGGACCACCACGGTGCCTGAACAAGGGGCCGCTATGCGCCCCAACGCGAGCAAGCTCGCTCGCCACAACAAGTTCACCACTTGCGGCGCCCAACCCCTAGACTGAACACCGACTGCCCCTTTGCTGCGAGAGCCTTATGAGAAACGACGACCTGGACCTGCGTGCCGACCGCGACGAACTGGATCACTTCACCCCGCGCACGCCCCCAGCCAAGCGGCAAAAAAGCCTGGTGCTGCAAGTGGCCCTGGGCGTCTTCCTCGGCGGCCTGGCCCTGTGGCTGGTACAACTGGGGGCCACGGCGCTGATGGCGAAACTGGCGATGGGCACCCTGCAGTTTGGTGGCTAGCTTGCCGATTCCTACAGGGGAATGCGTTCCTGTAGCAGTTGCACAAAGCTGTCCAAACTCTGCGACACCGTGCCCCGACGCCAGATCAGCCAGGTGTTGAGCAGGCGGAACTCATCGGCCAACGGCCATACACTGACCGTGGTAAACCCCGGCATGCTCTCCAACATGCTGCGCGGCATCAGCGCCAGCCCGGCGCCGGCGCTGACACAGGCGAGCATGCCGTGGTACGACTCCATCTCGAAAATCTTCCCCGGCATCGCGCCGTCCTGGGAAAACCAGCGCTCAAAGTGGTGCCGGTATGAGCAGTTGGAGCGAAAGGTATAGATGTTCTCACCGTTCACATCCTGCCCACGGCTGATCGGCGCGTGATGCAAGGGCGCAATCACCACCATCTCCTCCTCAAACACCGCCACTCCCTCCAGGGTCGGGTGCAACACCGGGCCATCGACAAACGCCGCCGCCAGTCGCCCCGATAACACGCCTTCGATCATCGTGCCCGAGGGCCCGGTGGTCAGGTCCAGTTCGACCTTGGCGTGTTTCTGGTTGTAGGCCGCCAGCAATGCCGGGATTCGCACGGCGGCGGTGCTTTCCAGCGAGCCCAGGGCGAAGGGGCCCTGGGGCTCCTCACCCGCCACGGTGGCGCGGGCCTCTTGCACCAGGTCAAGGATGCGCCGTGCATAACCGAGGAAATTCCAGCCGGCAGGCGACAGGCGCAGTCGACTTTTCTCACGGATAAACAGCTCGACACCCAGGTCCTGCTCCAATTGCTTGATACGGGTGGTCAGGTTCGATGGCACCCGATGAATCAGCTGTGCGGCGGCGCTGATGCTGCCTTGCTCGGCCACGGCCTTGAAAATCTCCAACTGCACCAGATCCAAGTCATTCTCCAATCGTGAACGTATTGCTTAATATTATTCAGTTCCCGGAAAAGATACAGCCCCGTACGCTGGGCACCTTCTCCAACACTGCGCAGGACGGTGCCATGAACGCTATCACTCACCAGACCCATGCCTTGTCGATCAACCCCGCCAATGGCGACACCGTCGGCAGCTACCCGTATGAATCCGCCGCGCAACTGGATGCCGCCCTCACCCGCGCCAGCACCGCCTTTCGCAAGGGGCGCCATACGCCAGTGGCACAGCGCGCCGAATTGCTCCTGGCCCTGGCCGGCGCCCTGCGCGAACAAGCCGAAGAAATGGCGCAAATGATCACCCTGGAAATGGGCAAGCCCATCGCCCAGGCCCGTGGCGAAATCGAGAAATGCGCCTTGCTGGCCGAGTGGTACGCCGCCCACGGCCCGGCCATGCTCGCCCCGGAACCGACCCTGGTGGACAACGGCAGCGCCCAGATCGAATATCGCCCCTTGGGCCCGATCCTCGCGGTAATGCCGTGGAATTTCCCGGTGTGGCAAGTGCTGCGCGGCGCCGTGCCGACCATGCTCAGCGGCAATACCTACGTGCTCAAGCACGCGCCCAACGTGATGGGCAGCGCCTACCTGATGCAAAAGGCCTTCCACAAAGCCGGCTTCGCCGATGGCCTGTTCGAAGTGATCAACGTCACCCCCGACGGCGTGTCCAAGGCCATCGCCGACCCACGCATCGCCGCCGTGACCCTGACCGGCAGCGTGCGCGCCGGCATCGCCATCGGCTCGCAAGCCGGCGCCGCGCTGAAAAAGTGCGTACTGGAACTGGGCGGCTCCGACCCCTTTATCGTGCTCAACGACGCCGACCTCGACGCCGCCGTGCAAGCGGCGGTGATCGGCCGCTTCCAGAACTCCGGCCAGGTCTGCGCCGCCGCCAAGCGCCTGATCATCGAGCAAGGCGTGGTCGAGGCGTTCACCGCCAGATTCCTTGAAGCCAGCCGCCAACTGGTGATGGGCGACCCGACGTCGAGCGACACCTACATTGGCCCCATGGCCCGCTTCGACCTGCGTGACGAGCTGCACGCACAAGTCCAGGCGACCCTGGCCGAAGGCGCCACCCTGCTGCTGGGCGGCCATCCTATTGAAGGCGCGGGCAACTATTACGCCCCCACCGTCCTGGCCAACGTCACCGACCAGATGACCTCGTTCAGACAGGAACTGTTCGGCCCCGTCGCCTCGATCATCAGCGCCCGCGACGCCGAGCATGCCGTGGCCCTGGCCAACGACAGCGAGTTCGGCCTCACTGCCAGCCTCTTCACCCGCGACCCAGCCAAGGCACGCCAGATCGCCAACCAGCTGGAAACCGGCGGGGTCTTTATCAACGCCTACAGCGTGTCCGATCCTCGGGTGGCGTTTGGCGGGGTGAAAAAGAGTGGGTTTGGCCGCGAACTGTCACATTTCGGCGTGCGGGAATTCTGCAATGCGCAGACGGTATGGATAGATCGGCGGTAGGCCGATAGTCAAGATTGCTCATTGCCAGCCTGCAGGTTCGGGATATGATCAGGCCGATATTTGAACCGGACTGCACTGACCTATGCCCGTTGACCTGCAAGCGCTCTACCCCAAACTGATCCATCTGATGCTGGATACGGTTTTCGTGGTCGACAGGGACAATCAGATCGCATTTGTCAGCGATGCCTGCGAGACGCTGCTCGGCTACCGTGCCGACGAGTTGACCGGCAACTTGATCACCGACTATATGCACCCTGAAGACCTGGCGGCCACCCGAGCCTCGATCATCCGGGTGATGAACGGCCAGCCCCACGTCGATTTCCGCAACCGCTATCTGCGCAAGGATGGCAGTGTCGTGCATATCCTGTGGGCGGCATTCTGGTCCGAGGATGTGGGCGCCCGGATCGGCGTGGCGCGGGACATCACCGCCCTCACCCAGGCCGAGGAGGAACTGCGCTTTCTCGCCCATCACGACCCGCTGACCGCCCTGACCAATCGCTCGTTGTTCAATGATCGGCTGGACTCCGCGTTGCGCAACGCGCGCCGCCAGAACAGCACACTGGCGCTGCTGTTCCTGGATATCAATGATTTCAAGGGCATCAACGATGTGCATGGGCATGCCGCCGGCGACCGCGTGCTGTGTGCCATTGCACGACGCCTGGAAGGCTGTGTGCGGGACACCGACACAGTAGCGCGTATGGGTGGGGATGAATTCACCGTGCTGTTGACCGATCTTCATTCAGAAGAGGCGGTGGCCGAGAAGGTACAACAGATCCTTGCCATCATAGCCGAACCGCTGGGCCCTGAGTTTGGCCCGGTGACAATGCCATCGTGCAGCATCGGCGTAGCCCGTTACCCGGCTGACGGGGACAATGCCGATACGCTGCTCAGCCATGCCGATGGTGATATGTACCGGCTGAAGAAACTCCACCGCGCGGCCGCCAAGCGAGCTATTTGTTGAAGCGGCGCAGTTGTGCCGGTTCGGGCTTACTGGCAGGCCAACGCGTGTAGGCCATCAACGGTTATTGCGCAGGATCGAGAAATTCAACGCCGCCGCGACACTCAGCCACGCCAGGTACGGGAACAGGATCAACCCGGTGATCAGGTCCAGGCGCACCGCCAGCACCACCATCGCCGCCACGGTGAGCCAGAGCAGCGTGATAATCAGCATCCCCGCAAGAATCCGATGCGCGCCGAAGAACACCGGGGTCCACAGCGTATTCAAGGCAATCTGCGCCGCCCACAGGGCCAGCACTGTCTGACTGCCGGGGATCAGGCTCAGGCGGTAACCGGCCCAGGCGAGTAGCAAATAGATGATCGTCCAGGCCACCGGAAACAACCAATTGGGTGGGGTGAAGCGCGGTTTGACCAGGGATTGATACCAGGCGCCGGGCTTGAACATGATGCCGGTGCTGGCAGCGGTAGCGCAGGCGAGCAGGAAGATGAAGAACGTCATGGTCGGTCCCTATATGGATGGCGCACGCAGTTGGCACCGTAACGTCTCAAATGACCCAACCTTGCGGCCATAAATTCAATCGGCCCCGAAACGAATCCACTTGATTGACCGGTTTTCGCGTAGCCCGCACCTTTTTCACGTCATATAAAAGGTTTAGGGTGCGTTGATTCTTCCCATTCATTAGAGAATCGAGCGCTTGGCCAACGTCCCCGCTGATCACCGCAGCAGTCCCTGGTCGGTTTTCCTGATTTTCCTGCGCCTGGGTCTGACCTCCTTCGGCGGACCTGTCGCCCACCTCGGCTACTTTCGCGATGAATTCGTCACGCGGCGGCGCTGGTTGAGCGAGCGCAGCTATGCAGACCTGGTCGCACTCTGCCAATTTCTCCCCGGCCCGGCCAGCAGCCAGGTGGGCATCGCCCTGGGTTTGTCACGGGCAGGCTACAGCGGCGCACTGGCGGCCTGGGCCGGGTTTACCTTGCCGTCCGCCGTGCTCTTGATCCTGTTCGCCCTGGGCCTGACCCAGCATAGCTCGGCCATACCGAACGGCGCGCTGCATGGCCTCAAAGTCGTCGCCGTGGCGGTCGTCGCCCAAGCCGTGTGGGGCATGGCGCGCAACCTGTGCCATAGCGGGGGGCGCATGCTCCTGATGCTGATGGCCGCCGTCATTACCCTGTCGATACCGTCGGCCTGGGGCCAGGTCGCGGTGATTGCCGGCGCAGGCGTCGTCGGCCTGCTGCTGTTCAACCCCGTCCCCAACGCCACCCACGACGCACTCGCCATCCCCATCCGCCGCCGCGCGGGAGTGATGTGGTTGGCGCTGTTCTTGATCCTGCTGGTGGGCCTGCCGCTCCTCGCCCAGACGCTGCCCCACCAGAGCCTGGCGCTGCTAGACGCGTTCTACCGCAGCGGCTCGCTGGTGTTCGGCGGCGGCCACGTGGTACTGCCCCTGCTGCAAGCCGAAGTAGTGCCGCCGCAATGGGTGAGCAACGACGTGTTCCTCGCCGGCTACGGCGCGGCCCAAGCCGTGCCCGGGCCCTTGTTCACCTTCGCCGCGTTCCTCGGCGCCGCGATGAACCCGGCCCCCACCGGCTGGCTCGGCGGCGTGATCTGCCTGCTGGCTATCTTCGCGCCGTCGTTTCTCTTGATCTTCGCCGCCCTGCCCTTTTGGCAAAGCCTGCGCCAAAACACACGCGCACAGGCCGCACTGGCCGGCGTGAATGCCGCGGTGGTGGGTTTATTACTGGCGGCGCTGTACCAACCGGTGTGGACCAACGCGATATTCACCGCACAAGACTTCGGCCTGGCACTGATCGCCCTGGTGGCGCTGATGTTCTGCAAACTGCCGCCATGGCTCGTGGTTGCAGGCAGCGGCGCAGCGGGCTGGTTATTGAGTCTGATCGTGTAGACAACCCAGCCACCACGCCCTGCTCGACAGCCGGGGCGTGCAGCTACTAGCCCTTCAACTCAGCCGCACGATGGCTGGCAGCGTCGTCGTAAGCCACATACAACGACTCGGCGATTTGGCTTTTGATGGCTTTGGTGGACTCCAGGCCCAGGACAAAACCTTCGGCTTTGCCGCCTGCGCGATTCAGGTCTTCAGGCGTGCTGGCGCCGGTGATCGCCTCCAGCAACTTGACGGCATGTGGGCCTACGCCCTTGGGCAGGCTGATCTGGTCAATGCTCATTGCGGCACCTCGAATGAGGCTGGGGACGGTGTGTTGCGGGTGAACGAGGTCATGTGCGATACCTTGATGGCTGGGGGCCGATAGCGCGAGGAACCACTGCCGGAGGGGCATGGTAGACCGGGATGGGCAAAAAAGGGCTGATTTCGCGACCACATCGTTGCAGCACTTGCCATCCCAACCTCTGAGAACAAGAGGGAGCGCCGCCGAACCCGGGCTCGACGGCTCGTTCGACTCTCAAACTCCATTCAGAAGCGTTTAGGCAGGATCCGCGCCAGGGTGTTGTCCCGAACCCAGTAGTGATGGAACAAACCTGCCGCCGCATGCAAACCGATCAGCCAGTAACCGCTGCTGCCAAGCAACTCGTGCCAATGCTTGAACTGCTTTGCCAGGTCCGGATCGACCGACACAAGTGACGGCAGAAAAAACCCGAAGTAAGGCATCGGTTTGCCTGCCGCCGACAACATCAGCCAGGCCAGCAGCGGGGTCGCAATCATCAGCCCATACAATGCCAGATGCATCAGGTGCGAAGCGCCGGTCTGCCACGCAGGCAAGGCAGGCGTTATGGGTGGCCGGGGGGTCAGGCGCCCAAGCAGACGCACCCAGACCAGAAGAAAAATGCTTGCCCCCAAAAGCCCGTGCAGTCCCAGGAATAGGCTTCTCATGGTGCCCCCACGGGGTAGCAGGCCTTTGATTTCGATGCTGGCATAGACACCGACAAACAGCCCCAGCATCAGCCAGTGCAATGCAATCGACAGTTTTCCATAACGTTGGGTGGATGAGTCTCGGGTCATGCTGGGCCTCTGCAGTCATTCTGGCGAGCGAGTCATTCGCCCGACCTCGATCCGGTTTAACGCCTGATCGAACCACGCCACCCTGCCCGCCCAGCCTTAATACAATCTGAAGAAGCGCCAGCCCGTCTGTTGCGACCTTCAGACTCCGTTAAGAAATGCCCTCGATACTCTGCCCAAACCTACTGGGGAGACGTTATCCAATGGCCCATTTCGACTGGCACCTCTCTTTACCGCTTCACTTCGGCCAAGCCGAGTCCTCGCAGATGAATCTGCTCAGGGCCTTGCCCGGCGACACGCTGCGCGCGGTGTTCGAAACCTTTGTCCAGCAACGTTTTCGCCAGGCACATGGTGCTGACATTCGTCATTTCATGCCGGAACTGTTTGGCGTAAGTAGCGCGTCTGGCGAACTTTGCGCCGTCGCCGGTGTGCGTCTGGCCAAGACTGAACCCTTGTTTCTGGAGCGGTATCTGGACGCGTCGATTGAAGCGCTGATCGGCACGGCAGCCGAGTGCCCCGTCGAGCGCACCGGCATCGTCGAGGTGGGCAATCTGGCGGCCAGTGACAACGGCAGCGCACGTCTGAGCATCATTACCCTCACTTATCTGCTGGCCATGGGCGGCCTGGAATGGGTGGCCTTTACCGGCAATATCGGGCTGGTCAACAGCTTCCATCGCCTGGGATTAAAACCGCTGACGCTCTGCGCCGCCGACCCCGAGCGGCTAGGCGCTGACCGCCACAGTTGGGGCAGCTATTACGACAGCAAGCCCTGGGTGCATGTAGGCAACATCCGCGCAGGCTTTGTCCACCTACGCAATATCGGCGTGTTCAACCGCCTGGGGTTGCCCACATCGCTTGAGGAGGCCACTTATGTCGCCTGAAATGGAACGCTTCAAGGAGATCCTGCGCAGCCACGCTGAATGCACGCCACACACCACCGCCCTGTGGGGCGATCAGTTGAAGCTGGACTATGCCACCCTGTACGCCGAGCTTAACTATCGCCAACAGCGACTGCGCGATGAGGGCATCAAGGTGGTCGCGCTGGCGCTGGACAATGGCGTCGAAGCGATGCTCTGGGATCTGGCCACGCTGTTCGAAGGGTTGACGTGCCTGACGCTGCCGCCGTTTTTCACCCCGGCTCAACGCAAGCATTGCCTGGAACAAAGCCAGGCAGAGCTGGTGATTGCCGAACCGCAACTGGAGGCAGAACTGCAAACCGCCGGTTTCGAGAAAACCGGCGAGTTCTGGCGCAAAAACCTCAACGGTGCGTCCGGCTTACCCGAACACACCGCCAAACTGACGTTTACCTCGGGAACCACCGGTACCCCCAAAGGCGTGTGCCTGAGCGCCGAGAGTATTTTGAGGGTTGCCCGCGAGCTGTATCAGGCCAGCCAACCCAACGATCCACGGCACCACCTCGCGGTGCTGCCCCTGGCAATCCTGTTGGAAAATATCGGTTGTTATGCCGCCCTTTATGCCGGCGTCACCCTGAGCCTGCCAAGCCAGAGCGTGTTGGGGATTCAAGGGGCCAGCGGCGTCGACGTCCCGCAATTGCTCGGCTGCCTGGCCGCCCGCGCCCCCGAAAGCCTGATTCTGGTGCCGCAGCTTCTCCTGCTGCTGGTCAACGCTGGCGAACAAAAAGCCTTCAATCCTCAAACCCTGCGTTTTGCCGCCGTGGGCGGTGCGCGGGTTTCAGAAGAACTGCTGCACCGTGCGCACACCCTCGGCATGCGTGTCTACGAAGGCTACGGCCTGTCGGAGTGTACGTCGGTGGTGTGCCTCAACCACCCCGAGGCCCATCGTCCCGGCAGTGTCGGCAAACCCCTGCCTCACGTAGAGGTACGTCTGGCTGAAGATGGCGAAGTGCTGATCAAGGGTTCTACCTTGCTCGGTTATTTGGGCGAGCCCGCTGGCGTCGATCAATGGTGGTCCAGCGGCGATCTGGGCGAATTTGACGCCGACGGTTTCCTCTATCTCAAGGGGCGCAAAAAGCATCAATTTGTCACCAGCTTCGGGCGCAACGTGAATCCGGAATGGGTCGAGGCCGAACTGACCCAACGCCGGCATATCGCCCAGGCCTTCTTCTACGGCGAAGCCATGCCAAGCAACCATGCGCTGCTGTGGCCCCATCGCCCCGATTGCACCGATGACGAACTGGCGGCCGCGGTGGCCCAGGCCAACGAGGCCCTGCCCCAATACGCCCAGGTCCATCACTGGACCCGGCTGCCTCAACCGTTCACGCCCGCTAATGGTCTGCTGACCGCCAATGGCAGGCCGCGCCGCGACGCCATTGTTGAGCGTTACCAGGCGCAATTGACTGTATCGACCCCTTCCGAGGTATCCGCATCATGAGTTTTTTCGACACTCTGCAAATCGCCACTCAAGCAGAACGCAACGAGCTGTTCACCCTACCGGTCATCCGCGATGCCCTTGAGGGCAAGGTCAGCCTGGAGAGCTATCGGGCGTTTCTGACCCAGGCGTACTACCACGTACGCCACACTGTGCCGTTGATGATGGCCTGTGGCGCGCGCCTGCCGACGCGCCTGGAATGGCTGCGTGAAGCAGTCTGTGAGTACATCGAAGAAGAATACGGCCATGAAAAATGGGTGCTCAACGACATCCAGGCCTGTGGCGGCGACAAAGAGGCGGTACGCGACGGTCATCCGTCCCTGCCCATCGAGTTGATGACCAGTTTCCTCTACGACCTGATCGCCCGGGATAACCCGGTAGGTCTGTTTGGCATGGTCAACGTCCTCGAAGGCACCAGCATCGCCCTTGCCACCCACACCGCCGGGGCCATTCGCGATCGCCTTGAGCTGCCGGAAACCGCCTTCAGCTACCTCAGCTCCCACGGCTCCCTGGATATCGGGCACATGCAGACTTACCGCCGACTGATGGACAAACTGCAGGACCCGAGTGATCAGGCGGCGGTCATTCATGCCTCCAAAGTGGTCTACAAACTCTACACCGACATGTTCCGTGGCTTGCCGCGTGACGGGGAGAGCCTGCATGCGCCTGTCTGAGGCTCGCGTGGTCTTGACCGGCGCCAGCGGCGGCATTGGCGCGGCGATTGCTGACGCACTGTGCGCCAACGGCGCCCAGGTGCTGGCCGTCGCCCGCCACCGCGAGTCGTTGGCGCCGCTGCTCGAGCGCTATCCACAGCAGGTGTTCTGGATTGGCGCCGACCTGACGTTCCTGGCAGACCGTCGCAAGGTGCTGACCGCTGCGCAGGCAATGGGCGGTATCAACCTGCTGATCAACGCCGCCGGGGTCAATCACTTCGCCATGCTGGAGCAGCTCGAGGACAGCGATATCAACGCCATGCTGGCAGTCAACATCAGCGCGCCTATCTGCCTGACGAAAATCCTCCTGCCACTGCTCAAGCAAGCCAGCAGCGCGATGGTCGTCAACGTTGGCTCCACCTATGGCTCGATTGGCTACCCCGGCTACGCCAGCTACTGCGCAAGCAAATTTGCCTTGCGTGGATTTTCCGAAGCCTTGCGCCGTGAGCTGTCAGACACCCGCGTGGGTGTGTTGTATGTCGCGCCACGCGCCACCAGCACCCCCATGAACAGTCCGGCCGCGCAGGCGCTCAACGACGCCCTCAACGCGAATGTCGACGACCCTCAAACCGTGGCCTCGGCCGTGATCCGCGCCATTGCCGGTGACCATCGCGAGTTGTACCTGGGCTGGCCGGAACGGTTTTTTGTACGCCTCAACAGCCTGCTGCCCAACCTGATTGACCGAAGCTTGCGCAAGCACCTACCCCTGATCCGTCGCCTGAGCCAAAAGACTGACAACGAGGACCTCAATCCATGAAAAACACCCTCTGCTTGCTATTACTCGGCGCGTTGAGCCCGGCCGTCTGGGCCCTGGACGCCGCTGACCAGCAACGCCTCAACGACATCCAGCAGCGCTGGGCGCATATTCAATACGAATTACCCGCCGACCAGCGCGCGGCGAAGTTCGAGCAACTCGCCACCCAAGCCAGCGCCTTTACCCAGGACCGCCAATCCGTCGCCGAGGCCTGGATCTGGTCCGGTATCGTCACCAGCAGTTGGGCTGGCGCCCAGGGTGGGCTCGGCGCGTTGAGCAAGGTCAAGGAGGCGAAGATCGACCTGGAAAAAGCCCTCTCCCTGGACCCCAAAGCCTTGCAAGGCTCGGCCTACACCAGCCTCGCCGCGCTGTATGATCGGGTACCGGGCTGGCCTATTGGTTTCGGCGATTCGGACAAAGCACAACAATTGCTCGAGCAAGCATTGCAACTGAACCCAGACGGCATTGATAGTCTGTACTTCTGGGGCGATCACCTTTACCGTCAAAAACGCTACCCCCAAGCCAGACAGGCGCTACAAAAAGCCCTGCAGGCAGCCCCGAGGCCAGGCCGTGAAACCGCTGACGCCGGGCGCCGCACGGAAATCGAAGCGTTACTGCAGCACGTGAACCAGAAACTCGACTGACAGGAGTCCGTGTGCGCTTACTACTGATCGAGGATGACATGAGCCTGGGCGAAGGTATTCACCAGGCCCTCACGCGCGAGGGCTACACCGTCGACTGGTTGCAGGACGGCAGCAGCGGCTTGCACGCACTGCTCAGCGAAACGTTTGATCTGGCCGTGCTCGACCTCGGTCTGCCACGAATGGACGGGCTCGACGTCCTGCGTCGCCTGCGTGACAGTGGCTCCAACCTGCCGGTCCTGATCCTCACGGCCCGGGACGCCACCGAGGACCGTATCGCCGGCCTGGATGCCGGAGCGGATGACTACCTGATAAAACCGTTCGCCCTCGCAGAACTCAAAGCCCGGATACGGGCCTTGTTGCGACGCAGCGCTGGCCGGGCCCAGATGCTGATTGAACACGCGGGCATCAGCCTGAACCCCGGTACCCAGCAAGTCAGCTATCTGGGCGAGCCCGTGGCCTTGACCCCCAAGGAGTATCAGTTACTCCATGAATTGCTTTCCCCTCCTGGCCGGGTCATGACCCGCGATCAACTGATGCAGATACTCTACGGCTGGAGCGAGGAGGCGGAAAGCAACACGCTGGAAGTGCATATCCATCATCTGCGCAAGAAGTTTTCCAGCCAGTTGATCCGAACGATCCGTGGTGTCGGCTATCTGGTGGACGAACGCCCATGACCTCCATTCGCCAGCGCACGCTCACCTTGATTCTTGGCCTGCTGTTCCTCGGTCTACTGATCATGACCGCCGTCAACCTGCATGACAGCAATCATGAAATTGACGAGGTCTACGACGCCCAACTGGCGCAAAACGCGCGTCTGTTGCAAGGCGTGATGCGCATGCCAATGGCCAGTAAGGAGCAAGCAGAGCTATACCAGGCGTTCAATCAAGCGCTGGGGCTTGCCGTGCCTAAGGTCGATGGCCATCCGTATGAAAGCAAGATCGCGTTCCAGGTCTGGAACTCGGACGGCACGTTGCTGGTTCACACCGCCAGCGCACCCGCGTTTACCTCACCACCGAGCAAGGCCGGTTTCAGCGCCATCACGGACGTCAACAACCGAGCATGGCGCGCGTTTGTCTTGGAGGATGCGCAATATAATTTGAAGATTTGGGTGGGCGAGCGTGACGACGTGCGTGACGATCTGGTGAATCGGATTGTCCGCCATACGGTGTTGCCCAATCTGATTGGCTGCGTGCTGCTTGCCGCAGTGATCTGGCTGGCGATTGGCTGGGGCTTGAAACCCCTGGTCAACATGGCGCAAACCCTGCGTGCGCGGCATCCAGGCTCGCTTGAACCCTTGCACTTGAATCCATTGCCCACTGAACTGGAGCCCATGCAGGCGGCCCTTAACCGCGTGCTCGCACAAATCCAGGAGGTCATGGGACGCGAGCGGCGTTTTATCGCCGACGCCGCCCATGAGATGCGCACACCGTTGGCGGTGCTTAAAGTTCACGCAGAAAACCTGAAGGACGCCGCTAGCGAGGATGATCGACGCGCGTCCCTTGAGCACCTCATGGCAGGTGTCGACCGTACTACCCGACTGGTCAATCAACTACTGACGATGGCCCGTATTGAACCCCGCACCTCCGCCCTTGAGGCGCCAAAAACAGATCTGGTGGCGACAGTCCGGGACAGTCTGGTGCAGATGACACCCTGGCTCTTGAGCAAGGAACTTGAGCTGGTGTTCGACCCTGTCGAAGAAGTCGGCCTGGTCAAAGTCGACACCGGGATCATCCAGATTGCCTTGAACAATTTGGTGAGCAATGCGGCAAACTTTTCCCCGCCTGGAGGGCTCATCACCGTCGGGCTGGCCAAACACCACGATCACTACGAGTTGAGTGTCGAAGACCAGGGGCCGGGCATTGATGAAGCAGAACGTGATCGACTGTTTGAGCGCTTCTACAGCCGTGGCAATGACCACGGCGCAGGCCTGGGCCTGACCATCGTGCAATCCATCGCAAATCGCCTGGGTGGACAGGTCCGCTTGGAAAACCGGCCATCGGGTGGTTTACGGGCAACCTTTGAGTTTGCCCGGCTTTAGGTCGGTGCATGCCCGTAAAAGCATTTGGCCAAGCCCACTCGCCCGAGTGCTGAGCTGATATCATCGAAAGATTAACGCGCCGAGTAAACAGCATGAACCGTCGTAAAAAGATCAATCAGTTATTAAAAGCCAACGCCAAAAAGGCCAGTGCCAAACTGGCCCCCAAAAGCAAAGACAAGTACATCAGCAAGGCTGACCGCTTGAAGCTGGAAGCGCAGCCGCCTCAGGACCCGACAACTTCCCCTGACACGCCCAACTGATTCAGGGCACTCTACGCCGGCGCAACAGTCTGCTATCAGACACCCACACTCGCCCGGCGGAGCTTCCCATGATGATTGTTCACCACCTCAACAACTCACGCTCGCAGCGCATTCTCTGGCTGCTCGAAGAACTCGGCCTGCCCTACGCGCTCAAGCGCTACCAGCGCGACCCAAAAACCAACCTCGCACCACCAGAGCTCAAGGCGATCAACGCGCTGGGCAAATCGCCGGTGCTTGAAGATGGCAGCCGCGTGGTGATCGAGTCCGGCGCCATTGTTGACTACCTGATCCGCCGCCATGGCCAGGGTCGCCTGCAACCCGACCCGGCCACGGCCGCCTACGACACCTACGTGCAATGGCTGCACTTTGCCGAAGGCTCGGCCATGCTGCCGCTGATGCTCAACCTGTACGTCGGCCGCCTGGGTGATGCCGGTGCGCCGTTGCACCCGCGGATCGAGTCGGAACTGGCCAACTACCTGGGTTACCTGAACGACGCCCTGGCGCAGTCACCGTACCTGCTGGGTGAGGAACTGAGCGGTGCGGATATCCAGATGAGCTTCATTGGCGAAATCGCCAAGGCCCAGGGCAAGCTGCCGGCGTACCCGAACCTCGCGGCGTGGGTCCAGCGGTTCCAGGCCCGGCCGGCCTATCGCAAGGCGCTGGAACAGGGTGGGGAATACGCGTTTGCCCAGTAAATCACCGGGCATTTGACTGCCCTTCCAAAGCCGGCATAATTGCCGGCTTTTTTTGGGACGTCTCCATGCAACGGATTGTAATTCTGGGCAACGCCGGCAGCGGCAAATCCACCCTCGCCCGCGCCCTTGGCCAGCGCCTGGGCCTGCCCGTGGTGCACCTGGATACCCTGTTCTGGGAACCCAACTGGGTCGAGACCGACGCCGAACAATTCCGCACGCGGGTACGCGAAGCCGTTGCGTCGGACACCTGGGTGTGTGAAGGCAACTATGCCCGACGCACCTTCGACCTACGCCTGCCCCGTGCCGACCTGATCATCTGGCTGGATACACCGCGACTCACCTGTTTCACCCGGGTACTGATACGCAGCGCCATGAAACGCCCTCGCGCGGATCGGCCCGTGGGGTGTACCGACAAGCTCGACCGGGAGTTTCTGACCTTTTTGAGTTTTGTATGGAATTTTGATCGCGGCTATCGGCCGGGTATCGAGGCGATGCGCCTGGCAGTGGGGCCGGATGTTCCGACAGTGCATTTGCGCGGTAACCGGCAGGTGGCAGATTTTCTCGACCGCTTGCCCGGCCTTGCCATCGGCGTGTGATAACGTGCGCCCAGGCCCACCGTGCAGGCACGTGCCCCATGTCCATCGCCGATAATCTGCTCGCCTTTACCCTCGCCGCCACCCTCCTGACCCTCACTCCCGGGCTCGACACCGCGCTGGTGTTGCGTACCTCGACGGTGGAAGGCAAGCAGCAGGCATTGCGTGCGGCATTGGGTATCAATGCGGGCTGTTTCTTATGGGGCGCGGCGGTGGCCTTTGGTTTGGGTGCGTTGATCGCGGTGTCGGAGGTGGCCTTCAACCTCTTGAAGTACTGCGGCGCCGCTTATCTGGCCTGGCTGGGCCTGAATATGCTACTGCGCCCACGCACCTCCCTGACGGTCGGTGAGGCTCATGCCCAACCCGGCACCCGCTGGTTCTTGAAAGGCATGCTGGGCAATGTGCTCAATCCCAAGATCGGGATTTTCTATGTGTCGTTCCTGCCGCAGTTCATTCCCCAGGGCCATTCGTTGATCGCCTGGACATTCGGCCTGGTGAGCATCCATGTGGTGCTCGGCATGGCGTGGTCGTTGACCCTGATCGGCGCCACCCAGCCACTGGCCGCAGTGCTGCGCCGGGGCAAGGTGATCACCTGGATGGACCGCAGCACCGGCCTGCTTTTTGTGCTGTTCGCGGCCCGCCTGGCATTGAGCAAACGCTAGTCAGGGCTTCGACGAAGATCAAGGTGGGCGCTGTCGAGCCCCTGGATCACTGCGGCTTCGGGGCCGTCATGTACTGGCTGAAGTTGTTGATGTGATCATCCAGATTGTCTTCCAGCATCATCCGGTACTGCTCACAGAAGTACTTCAACATCGCTTCCCGCGCCTCGGCCATTTCCGCGCCGGACTTGAAGTTGCGCGCACTGGCCCAGGCGTTGAAACGGGTGGTGCCGAACATCATCGAGGCACTGACCTGGCCCAGGTTCTCGAGGGTTTTCAGTTGCTCGTTCGACAGTTCGATATGCGCGTCGGCGCGGTCGTAGAAGGCTTGGTCGGTAGCGTCTGGCATGGTGGAACACCTGGGTTGGATAAATGAGTCATTGAAACATTTGCGGCAGGCAAGACCCTAGACCGAGTTCGTCGCCTCCAGCAACTGTGTGATCCAGCGCACCTCTTGCGCCAGTTCCTGCACTTTCTGTTCGGGCAACGCTTGTCGGGCCTGGGCCAACTGATCCAGGGTACGTTGCTTGTAGCGCAGCAGGCGTTGCCATTTGGCCAGGAACGCCGGGCTGCGGGCCTGCATCTGCAGGGGCCCGAAGTACAGCTGCTCGGCGCTGTAGCTCACCGGCCCGCTGCGCTCGGCGACGATGATTTCGTAGTCGAAGCGGTTTTCCCGTAGCAGTTCCTCGCAGAGGATGCGATAGCCGTTGTCCATCAGCCACAGGCGCAGCGGTTGTTCGCCGCCGTTGGGTTGCAGGATCAGGCGTTCCCGGCCGCTCAGATGCGCCTTGCCGCGCTCGAGGATATCGCGGATGGTCTCGCCGCCCATGCCGCAGATGCTGACTGCGTCGAGCAGGTCGGCCGGTTCGATAGCCGCCAGGCCATCGGCCAGGCGCACATGGATGTGCAGTTCGTGGCCGTTGTCGCACACCGTGCGCTGGGCGGCGCGGAACGGCGTCAACGCCACCTCGCCGGCCACTGCCGCGACAATCGCGCCACGGTTCATCAACGCCACCGGCAGGTAGGCGTGATCCGAGCCGATATCAGCCAGGCGCGCGCCGGCCGGTACCTGGGCCGCCACGCGCTCCAGGCGCTTGGACAATGTGTTGTGGTTCAACTGCTGTTCCTTTTCGCGGCACTTTTGCCCTCAGTGCGGGCGCGCATGATGCGCGGTGCGCGCCGCAGGGTAAAGCGCCGCCGTCGGTGCCCGTCAGGCGAGCGCCTTGTACAGGCCCACGGCATTGCCATAGGACACGGCCTGCGCCTGGGCAATGGCCTGGCGCAGGCTGAGCAGCTCGCGCAGAAAGCGGTTGCAGCAAAGATCGGGCAGGACTATAAAACCTCAACTTAACTTGAGGGCAACCCCCATGGCAGCAGAAAAGAACCCGGACGGTGTGCGCTCCCTCACCATCGGCGAGGTGGCCAGGCGCAGTGGCGTACCCATCTCCACCCTGCACTTCTACGAGTCCAAGGGCTTGATCGCCAGCACCCGCAACGCCGGCAACCAGCGGCGCTTCCCGTCGCTGGTGCTGCGCAGCATTGCGATTATCAAAGTGGCGCAACGCACCGGCATTCCGCTGGAAGAGATCAAACGCGCCATGGGCCGCTATCCGCCGAACAGCAAATTGACGGCCGCGCAATGGGGAGAAATGTCCTCGGCCTGGCGCGACAACCTCAACGAACGCATCCGAACCCTGGAAGCCCTGCGCGACAGCCTGGACAACTGCATTGGCTGCGGCTGCCTGTCGCTCAACGACTGCCCGTTGCGCAACCCCGGCGATACCTTGAGCCAGGAAGGACCGGGGCCGAGAATCCTCGAACGCGCCGCTGCCGCATCTGAAATGCAATCCTCCAAACCCTGAAAATCGAGGCGGGAACTGTCGAGCCCTGACGAGGCTGCGATGGCGGCGGTATTGCTGGGGTTGATGTTGGCTGAACTACCGCTATCGCAGGCAAGCCAGCTCCCACCTTGGATCTTCAGCACATTGAGTACCGTATGCATCCTGCGGTAGCAGTGAAATGCAATCCTCCCCCCCTGAAGATCGAGGTGGGAGCTGTCGAGCCCCAGCGAGGCTGCGATGGCGGCGGCATTGCTGGGGTTGATGTCGGCTGACCCGCCGCTATCGCTGGCAAGCCAGCTCCCACCTTGGATCTTCAGCACATTGAGCATCGTATGCATCCTGCGGTGACAGCTGAAATGCAATCCTCCACCCGCTGAAGATCGAGGTGGGAGCTGTCGAGCCCCAGCGAGGCTGCGATGGCGGCAGCATTGCTGGGATTGATGTTGGCTGACCCACCGCTATCGCAGGCAAGCCAGCTCCCACATTGGGTCCTCAGTACATTGAGTACCGTATGCATCCTGCGGTGGTAGTGAAATGCAATCTTCCAACCCCTGAAGATCGAGGTGGGAGCTATCGAGCCCCGGCGAGGCTGCGATGGCGGCGGCATTGCTGGGATTGATATTGGCTGACCCACCGCTATCGCAGGCAAGCCAGCTCCCACCTTGGATCTTCAGTACATTGAGTACCGTATGCATCCTGCGGTGGCAGCTGAAATGCAATCTTCCAAACCCTGAAGATCGAGGTGGGAGCTGTCGAGCCCCGGCGAGGCTGCGATGGCGGCGGCATTGCTGGGATTGATATTGGCTGACCCACCGCTATCGCAGGCAAGCCAGCTCCCACCTTGGATCTTCAGCACATTGAGCACCGTATGCATCCTGCGGTGGTAGTGAAATGCAATCTTCCAACCCCTGAAGATCGAGGTGGGAGCTGTCGAGCCCCGGCGAGGCTGCGATGGCGGCGGTATTGCTGGGATTGATGTCGGCTGACCCGCCGCTATCGCTGGCAAGCCCCCCACATTGGATCTTCATTGCCTTGGCAGGTCGGTGCTGACTACGCCGATGACACTTTTGAAGTAAGCCGCCCCGGGCACTTTCCTGATAATCGAACGATTACTGACGAAATGCCGAGGCCCCGCCATGACGCGTGCATCCACCGAACAGGTCCCGCCGCAAACCCTGAGAAAAGTCATCGTCGCCGCCGGTATCGGCAACTTTGTCGAGTGGTTCGACTTCGCCGTGTATGGCTTTCTCGCCACCACCATCGCCCAGCAGTTTTTCCCCAGTGGCGATGCCAGTGCGGCGTTGCTCAAGACCTTCGCGGTGTTTGCCGTGGCCTTTGCCTTTCGGCCTCTGGGCGGGATTTTCTTTGGCATGCTGGGCGATCGCATTGGCCGCAAGCGCACCCTGGCGATGACGATTTTGCTGATGGCCGGGGCCACGACCCTGATCGGCCTGCTGCCCACGTATGCCGCGATTGGCGTCACGGCGCCGATCCTGTTGTCGCTGATCCGTTGTGCCCAGGGCTTTTCCGCCGGCGGTGAATACGCCGGCGCCTGCGCCTACCTGATGGAGCACGCGCCCAGCGATAAACGGGCGTGGTATGGCAGCTTTATCCCGGTATCGACCTTTGCCGCCTTTGCCTCGGCGGCGGTGGTGGCCTATGCGCTGGAGGCTTCGCTGTCGGCCGAAGCCATGGGCAGCTGGGGCTGGCGCCTGCCATTCCTGATCGCTGCACCGCTGGGCCTGGTGGGCCTGTACCTGCGCTGGCGGCTGGATGAAACCCCGGCGTTCCAGGCGGTCGAGCAGGAGCACGCGGTGGCCCACTCGCCGCTCAAGGAAACCCTGCGCAACCATGGCGCGGCAATCTGCTGCCTGGGCGCTTTTGTGTCGCTGACGGCGCTGTCGTTTTATATGTTCACCACCTACTTTGCCACGTACCTGCAGGTGGCCGGTGGTTTGAGCCGGGCGACGGCGTTGCTGGTGTCGCTGATTGCGCTGATCTTCGCTGCGGCGATATGCCCGCTGGCCGGCTGGTATTCCGACCGGGTCGGGCGGCGCGTCACAGTAATGACCGCCTGCGGGCTGTTGATGGGGGTGGTATACCCCTCGTTCCTGATGGCCAGTTCAGGCTCGTTCGCCGCGTCCATCATCGGCGTGATGCTGCTGGCGGTGGGCGCAGTATTGTGCGGCGTGGTCACGGCCGCCCTGCTCTCGGAGACCTTCCCGACCCGCACGCGCTACACCGCCTCGGCGATCACCTACAACATGGCCTACACGATCTTCGGCGGCACCGCGCCGCTCGTGGCGACCTGGTTAATCAGCACCACCGGTAGCAACCTGTCACCGGCGTTTTACCTGATTGCCGTGGCCTTGCTCGCGCTGGCCGGCGGCCTGGCCTTGCCGGAGACCTCGCGCATTTCCCTGCACGACGCGTAAGGCGCGAACCTTTCTTGCGCAAACACCGTCCGAGCTAGGGCATCGATGCTTTTCGCCCGCTCGGAGGTTTGTGTTTGAAAGCTGCCATCGTCAAAAAGTACCGCCTGATTATCAAGACCATGGGCTATGTCGGCTGGGCACTGTTCTGGCTGCTGCTGTGGGATATTGCGGTCACCGTGGACTTCATGCTGTTCCTCAACGCCAAGATCAACCTGCCGCTGATGCCCCTGACGCTGCTCGGCTCGGCGCTGGTGGTGCTGATCAGCTTTCGTAACACCAGCGCCTATAACCGCTGGTGGGAGGCGCGCACGCTGTGGGGCGCGATGGTCAATAACTCACGCAGCTTTGCGCGGCAGGTGCTGACGCTGCTGGATGACCCCGACAACGAGGTCAATCCGATCAAGTCGACCTTGCTGCGCCGCCACGTGGCCTATGTGAATTGCCTGGCGTCGCACCTGCGAGGCGAGCCGTGCCCGGAGGAAGTGCGAGCATTTATTCCTGGGGATGAGTTCGCGCGCAACGGCGCTACCAACAACTTTGCCAACGATATCCTCACCGGCTCCGCGGCCCTGCTGGCCCACGAATACAAGGCCGGGCGCCTGGACAGCATTCGCCTGGCGCGGCTGGAATCAACCATGGTCGATCTGTCCAACAGCCAGGGCGGCATGGAGCGCATCGCCAACACACCACTGCCCTACCCCTATGTGTATTTCCCCCGGCTGTTTATTTCGCTGTTCTGCCTGATCGTACCAGTGGGGCTGGTGGAGTCCCTGGGCTGGTTCACCCCACTGGCATCCACGGTGGTGGGTTTTATGCTGCTGGCCATCGAACGCATCGGCACCGACCTGCAAAGCCCGTTTCGCTCCAGCGAGCACCAGATCCAGACAGAGGCCATCTGCGAAACCATCGAGAAAAACCTGCAGTCGATGCAGCGGGATTCGTTGGGGGATGTTCGCAGGGGCCATTAAAAAGCCTGCATTTTTCGAGCGCATAGATAATAATGAGTCGCATTAAACATTTCGTTTATCACAGTGCGCTCTTCCCTGCAGAGTGAGCGTCGCATTAATCAGAAGGATCTCTATGCAAAGCTTTTACCTGCACTCGATGCGCCTGCTGGGCGCACTTTTTTTGCTTGCCTGTACGCTAAGTGCCCAAGCCGCCACCGATGAAACCGACCATTCGGCCACCTTCGAAAAAAACCACCAGTCGTACGTGATCAATGCCGATGGCAGCTTTGTCCAGATGGTTGAGTTGGTCACGCGGATCAATGAAGAGCGAGCGATCAAAGACAACGCACAGCGTTCGCTGAGCTACAACCGCTCCCTGGAAAACCTCGAGGTGCTTGAAGCCTTCACCCAAAAGCCCGACGGCCGCAGGTGAAGGTGGGCGCCGAGCAGATCAAGGAACAACAGGAGACCGCCTCGTCCGAGGCGCCGATGTTCCAGGACTCGCGGGTCAAAGTGGTGATATTTCCAGAGGTAGCGGTCGGTGACCGGCTGGTCCTGCGCTACCAGCGCCAGCGCACCACTGCCCTGTTCCCGCAGCAGTTCGAAGACTTCTACGTGCCGGACTTCTACGATGCCGAGCAGTTGAGCCTGAGCTACGACTTGCCAGCCGACAAGCCGCTGTTCGTCGATGCCCGGGGCTTCAAGGCCAGCACCCCGGCCGCGGCTGCCGGGCGCAAGGTGTACCGTTGGGACTACGTACCACAGGAAAAGGCGCGCATGGAAACCGGCGCCGTGTCCTACGTCGATTACGGCCAATTCCTCGCGGTCTCGACGTTCGCCAGCTACAAGGACTTTGCCCAGGCCTATGAGGCCAGGGCCCAGGTCGAAGTGACGCCGGCCATTGCCGCCTTGGCCAAGCAACTTACGGCCAACCTGAGCACCCCGCGCAGCAAAGCCCTGGCCCTGAGCGACTGGGTTCGTAAGAACATTCGTTATGTAGCGGTGTATGTCGGCGCGGGCGGCGTAGTACCGCACCCAGCCCAGGCCGTGCTGGACAACCGCTATGGCGACTGCAAGGACCATGTGGCCCTGCTGGAAGCCATGCTGCGCGCGGTAGCGATCGAGAGCTCGCCGGTGCTGGTCAACCTGGGTAACAGCTACACCCTGGCCAAAGTGCCCACCCTGGGTGTGCTCAACCATGCGATCACTTATGTGCCGGCCCTGGATCTGTACCTGGACTCCACCGCCACAGCCATTGCCGCGGGCTACCTGCCGATCCCGGTGCTGGGCAAGCCAGTACTGTTGACGCAGTCCGGCGAAATGGCCAAGACCCCGGCCGCGCAAACCGGCAAGGTCACCAACGACCTACTGTTCAAGGTCGACAGCAACGGCGCGGCGGACTTTGTGCATGCCACCACCGTGGAAGGCTGGGGCTCAGAGTTCAATCGCTACCTGCTCAATGCAATGAAACCGGCTGACCGCGACTCGATGATCCGCAACGTCCTCGGCTGGTACGGGCAAACGGGCCAGGGCACGTTCAAAAGCGACTCCTTGCAGGATGAAGTCAACCCGTTCAAGAACACCCTTGAAGGGCGCACCGACAACCTGGTCAACCTGCCAGGCCCGACCGGCGTGCCGGCGCTCAGCAGCCTGGTCGGCGGCATTGCGCAGAACGTGTTTGCCTTCGCCTCGGAAAAAGACCGCACCCAAGAGTTCGGTTGCCTCTCGGGAGAAACCCAGGAGCAGGCCCGTTTCGAGTTCCCCAAGGAAGTCATCGTCCTCGCCGTGCCCAAGCCACAGTCCCTGCAACAGGCCGGCTTTGACTACCAGGCCACCTACGCCAAGGAAGGCAACACGGTGCTGATCACCCGCCACTTCAAGTTCGCCCATGCCAATACCGTGTGCAGCCCCGAGGACTTCAAGGCGATGAAGCCGGTGATCGAAAGCATGGTCAACGACCTGAAGAGCCAGATCATCGTGCAGACGCTGTAACTCCCAAGGTCATGCCGGCTGGTGACTGGTCACGCAGTGAATACCACCACCGCCGGCTGCAATCGCGTCGATATCCAGTTGCACCACCTTGCGCCCCGGATAGAGCCTGGACAGCAAGTCAAAGGCCTTGCGGTCGGCGACTTTGTCGCCAAACTGCGGCGCAATCACCGCGCCGTTGATCACGAAGTAGTTGATGTAGCCGGCGGCATAGTCCGGGTTATCCCGACTGAACCGGTTGCGACGCGGGTTCAGCGGTGGCGACACGGTGTGTATTTGCAGCGGCCGGCCATCGGCATCGCTAGCCTGCTTGAGCATGTCCAAGTGGGCCAAGGTCACCTGGTGGTCGTAGGATTCAGGGTCGGTGTCCAGGTTGGCGATGACCACGCCCGGCGAGACAAAGCGTGCGTAAAAGTCGACATGGGCGTCGGTAATGTCCTTGCCCTTGATACCCGGCAACCAGATGATCTTGCGCAAGCCCAGTCGGCTCTTCAGCTCAGCCTCGACGTCGGCCTTGCTCCAGCCGGGGTTGCGGTTGGCATTGATCCAGCTACTTTCGGTCATGATCCCGGTGCCATGGCCATCCACTTCGATGGCACCGCCCTCGCCCACCAGTTCGCTGCGGATGTAAGTTGCGCCTGCCAGCTCGGCAACGTGAGCCGCCAGTTCGGCATCGTCGGCGTGCTGCTGCTTGTTACCCCAGCCGTTGAAGTTGAAGTCCACTGCGCCCAACTGGCCATTGTCATCCACGACAAAGTTGGCGCTGGTGTCACGCATCCAGATGTCATCCAGCTCGGCGTGTACGAAGGTGATGTTACGGGTGCCGCATTTTTCTTCGGCCAGCTCACGCTCATCTTCGCGGCAGAACACCGTGACCGGTTCGTACTCGGCAATCGTACGGGCGATACGGCCCAGGGCGTCCTGCACAGCGGGGGTGAAGTCCTGGTGAATCGCCTCCTGGGCGCCAAAGGCGATAAAGGCGCGCTGGTGCTTCTCGCCCTCATCGGGCATGAACCAGCGGCCTTGGACCGCCGCGTAGACGGGCAGTCCCATGGACGCTGCGGCACCCAGGCCGGCCACCACCGCGGCCTGTTGGATGAATTGGCGACGTGTGCTCATGTGTACCTCTGGGTTGACCGTCATTGACCGATGGCCGTCTTGAACTTAGTCCAAACCCGCATGCGTGCGCGCATATCGGCCTGGGGAATATCCTGCCCGGCCACCAGTCGTTTGAAGGTGGCGTCGTCCGGGTAAATGTCCGGGTTGTTGCCCATGGCCGGATCGACGCTGGCGCGGGCCTTGGCATTGGCCGTGGGGTAGCCGGTGAAATTGCTGATGGCCGCCATGTTCTCTGGGCGCATGACAAAGTTGATAAACGCGTAGGCGTATTCCGGATGCCGTGCATCCACGGGGATGGCCATGGTGTCCATCCACACCGTCGTGCCCTCGCGGGGGATGTGGTATTGGAAGCGCGCCTTTTTACCCGCCGCATCCGCCGCCCGCTGCGCCTGGGTCATGTCGCCGCTGTAGCCCAGGGACAGGCACAGGTTGCCATTGACCAGGTCAGTCACCGGTTGCGACTGAAACTTGCGGATATACGGCCGCAGTTTGAGCAACAGGGCGCTGGCCGCAGCCAGGTCCTCGGGCTTGGCACTGCGCGGTTCGCGCCCCAGGTAGATCAGCGCCACGGCCAGTACTTCGTCGGGCGAGTCGATCAGCGAGATGCCGCAATCGGCAAATTGGCGAGCCAGTTCCGGCTTGAATAACAGGTCCAGGCTATTGACCGGCGCATTCGGCATGCGCTGTAGGATTTGCTCTGCGTTATAGGTCAGGCCAATCGTGCCCCAGGTATAGGGCACTGTGGCCTGATTGGACGCGCGGTAATGGCTGCGCAGTTGTTGCAGGCCCGGCTCGATATCCTCCAGCGCCTCAAGTTTTGCCGGATCCAGTGGCTGCAGGCTGCCGGCGCGCATCAAGCGCTCGCCCACCGTATCGCCCGGGAAGATCAGGTCATAACCACTGCCACCGGCCATCAGCTTGGCCTCCAGCGTTTCGCTGCCATCCATCACGTCATAGATCACCTGGATTCCGGTCTCGGCAGTAAAGCGCGCCAGGGTGTCCTCGGCAAAATAGTCGGCCCAGTTGTACAGGCGCAGGATCTTTTCATCGGCCTGTACCGTCGGGATGACGATGCTCAGGGCCAGGGTGCAGTGGATCAGCTTCATGTCATACCCCTTGGGTCTGCCAGCGTGGATGCAGGTGGCGACCGTCCTGGGTCAGTAAACCGCCATACATGTCAGGGCGGCGGTCGCGGTAGATGCCCCAGGTCAGGCGTTCTTCGGCCATGGCCGCCAGGTCCAGGCACTGGAGCAGCACACCGCTGCTGGCGCGGTCGGCCTCGGCCAACAACGCGCCTTTGTGGTTGCAGATAAACGACGAGCCGTAGAACTCCATTTGCAAGGTTGAGTCGCTGCTCGCCACTTCCCGACCGACACGATTGGCCGCCACCACCGGCAGCAGATTGGCGGCGGCATGCCCGCGCATGGTCATCTGCCAGTGATCACGGGAGTCCAGGCTGGCACAACCCGGTTCGGAGCCGATGGCAGTGGGAAACAGCAACACCTCGGCGCCCAGCAACGCCAGGCAACGCGCGGTCTCGGGGAACCACTGGTCCCAGCAGATGCCCACGCCGAGGCGGCCGAACGCGGTGTCCCAGACCTTGAAGCCGGTGTCGCCGGGGCTGAAGTATTCCTTCTCCTGATAGCCAATGGCGTTGGGGATATGGGTCTTGCGATACACCCCCAGCAGTTGCCCGTCGGCATCGGCCACGCTCAGTGAATTGAAGTAGGCGTTGCCGGCCTTTTCGAACCAGCTCAGCGGCAGCACTACTCCCAACTCCCTGGCCAGCGCGGCGAAGCGCTTGAGCACCGCGCTGTGGCGGTACTCTTCAGCCAAGGCCAGGTGCTTGTGTTGTTGTTCGATGCAAAAATACGGCGTGGCGAACAGCTCTTGCAGCAGGATGACCTGCGCGCCCTGGGCCGCCGCTTCACGCACCCGTTGTTCGGCCTGATCAAGGTTGTGTTGCAGGTTCCAGGTGCAGGGCATCTGGGTGGTGGCAATGGTCAGCTGGCGCATGGCATCACTCCTTTACCGGCCAGGCTGGCTGCTGCTGGGTGATGCAATGCACACCGCCGCCGCCATGGGCCAGGTGGTTGATGCGCACCGGCACCACCACACGATCCGGGAATACCTGGGCCAGCACATCGGCAGCCACCTGGTCCGCCGCGATGCCATAGGCGGGCATGATGATCGCGCCGTTGGCAATATAGAAGTTGGTGTAGGAGGCGCAAAACACCTCGGCGTCGGTATCCACCGCCTCGCTGGCCTCAAAGAGTTCGATCAACTCGAACCGGCGGCCCTTGGCATCGGTGGCCAATTCCAGGGCGCGGCGGTTTTCCCGTGCGACCTCGGCGTACACCGAACCCTGGTCGTGCGTGGCATCTACCAGCAGCACGCCGGGGCGGGCAAAGGCGCACACGCCATCGACATGGCCATCGGTCACATCCCCGGTGACATGCTGCGGGTCGCCTGGCAACCAGATGGTTTTTGTCACCCCAAGCCAGCGCGCAAAGATCGCCTCCATTTCGGCCTTGCTCATGCCCGGGTTGCGATTGGGGTTGAGCAACACCGACTCGGTGGTGATCAACGTGCCCTCACCGTCCACATGAATCGCCCCGCCTTCATTGCTCAACGGCGTGCCAAAGCACGGCAGGCCCAAGTGGTTGAGGGTGCGCCGAGCGAAGCTTTCATCCAGGTCATAGGCTGACTTGCCGCCCCACGCGTTAAAACGCCAGCTCACACCGGCCAGGCCCAATTGCGGGTGGCCAATAAAGCTGGGGCCGGAGTCGCGGCACCAACTGTCGTTGACCGCCAGCGTGATCAGTTCAATGTTGGGGCCGCACAGGGCTTTGGCCGTGTCGAGTGCAGAAGGGTCAACCACCAGCTTCACCGGCTCGAACCGCGCGATGGCATTGGCGACCCGGGCAAAATCCGCCTGCACCTGGGCCAGCGTTACGCGCCATCCCGACTCCCAGAGCGCCTGGTTATGGGGCCAGACCATCCAGGTCGCAGCATGCCTGGCCCATTCCGCCGGCATCCTCCAGCCGCTGTGTGGCATCTCGTTCTGCAGCATGACAACCCCCTTCTGAGTTAAGCCTTTGTGTTCACCAAAAACGGCGTACACGCTATGGGGATCCATGCTACGTTTGGCCAAACCGCCAAACAAACGATGGATTTTGCAGATAAATGATTAGAAAAACTTATCAGCATGCTTAAACACTGGCCGCCCCTTGGGGCACTGCGCGGCTTTGAAGCGGCGGCGCGGCTGGGCAGTTTTCACAAGGCTGCCAACGAACTGCACCTGACCCAATCGGCCATCAGCCAGCAGATCCGTAGCCTGGAAGCGTACCTGGAACAGCCGCTGTTCTTTCGCAACGGGCGCAGCGTCGCCCTGACCGATGCCGGCCATGATTTCCTCAGCACCACCCAGGCCCTGTTACAGCAGTTGTCCGTGGGTGTGCGCCGGCTGGGGCAGTACCGCAAGGCCAATCAACTGGTGCTCAACACCACCCCAGCCTTTGCTCGCCACTGGCTGCTGCCGCGTCTGGCCGACTTCCGCCGGCACCACCCGGACGTGGATTTGTGGCTGTTCAGCACCGACGAAGTACCCGACATGGCCACCCAGACCATCGACCTCGCCGTGCGCGATGACATCAGCGCCCAGGCCGAGTGCAGCTTCAAAGTGCTGCATACCGACCGCCTGTATCCCGCCGCCCACCCCAGCGTACTGGCCCTGCCCCGCGAGCAACGCACCACCCTGCATGGCGAGCGGGAAATGGATTGGAGCCATTGGGCGGTGGAAGCCGGGATTGATGTCGGCCAGCAGGACCAGGGGCTGAATTTTTCCGACCCCGGCCTGCTGCTGGACGCGGCCTGCGGTGGCCTGGGGATCGCACTGGTCAGCCAGCTACTGAGCCAGCACGCACGCGAAAATGGCCTGCTGCACCCCTTGGTCGACGCCACCATTCGCGGCCCCAACTGGGCCTTGCTGACCCACCGCGACAGCGAAAGCGACCCACTGGCGCGCAGCTTCAGCCAGTGGTTACTGGACAACCTGGCACAGGGTGCCGCACATGAGTGAAGGACTGGAGGACATCCTGGCCGAGCGCCTGGCGGTGATTTTTTGCGGGATCAATCCGGGCCTGCTGGCGGCCGCGCAGGGCCATCACTTTGCCGGGCGTGGCAACCGCTTCTGGCGCACCTTGCACCTGGCCGGGTTCACTGCGCATCAAGTGCTACCTGAGAATGACCGGACGCTGCTGCAGTACCACTGCGGGCTGACGACCGTCGTGGAACGGCCAACGGCGCGGGCCGATCAATTGTCGCGGGATGAATTCAAGGCGGCGGCCAACGGGTTTGAACACAAGATCCGCCGTTATGCACCGCGCTATGTGGCGTTCCTGGGCAAGGCGGGTTATTGCGCGCTGTCGGGGCTGCGCGAGGTGGCGTGGGGGCTGCAACCGCAGACACTGGGGGATGCTGCAGTGTGGGTACTGCCCAATCCCAGCGGGCGGAATCTGGCATTTACGTTGGAGCAATTGGTGCAGGCGTATGGGCAGCTCTATTTGGCAGCATTCCCTGGAAGCCGCGCTGCTTGCGCCCGTTCAGATAGCGACATGCTGGGTGGCAGCAACGACAGCACATAAGCCATGCGCGACGCACTCCCCAGGTTCACGATCAATGTGAACGGCGAGTCGCTGAACTCAAACACCAGATTAAAAGTGCCATAAGCACTGCGCACATCCACCCGCGACACATCGCACAACGGCCGTTGCTTCTGACGTAAAACCCGGTAAATCATCTGCTGGCCATCAAGACGAAATACCGGGTTGAGGCTGTTGGTGGCCAACGCCACCCAAGGCACCCTGCGCAACCCGACAAAACTGGCCAATACCGGAATCGCCTTGCCATCAATGCCAGTACCGGGGGCATAGGCAGGAGCTACCGACTTGGGTTTGCGCAGCTTCTTGAACAGCCAGTACATGAACCAAAACGACAGCCCCTGGCCGATAACCACCACCGCGCCGAAGGCTAAATCCAACCAGCTGATATTCATGGTTTTTCCTTAAACGCCCAATATCCATAGCATTTCGGCGAAGAGTAAAACGTTTCCACACCCTGCCACGCACAGGTTGAAAAATCATACAAAATGATTGACTTATCCTTTTCAATCAGTAAGATACGCCGCATTCCGCGATAGCTCAGTTGGTAGAGCAAATGACTGTTAATCATTGGGTCCCTGGTTCGAGTCCAGGTCGTGGAGCCATATCTCAATCGGATCACCCAAGCTGGTGATCCAGGCATAGCATAATCTACGCGTCGTCTCTGATTCTTCACTTTAGAGACCATTGCCATGAAAATCGCTGCAGTACTCTCAACAAAAGGCGGACCGGGGAAAACCACGGTCACAGCCAGTCTAGGCGCGTTCTGCGCCGACTCCGGTCTTCGCACCCTGCTCATTGATCTAGATAATCAGCCTTCGCTATCGTCGTTTTATGCATTAACGCATGAAGCACCTGGCGGCGCTTACGAGCTGATTGCCAACAATGAGACCCGACGCGATCAGATCATCTCCCAAACCTGCATACCCAACCTTTCCCTCATTCATTCAAATGATCCCTTCAACCAGCTAGGCACTCTGTTACTCCACGCCGCCGACGGACGCCTTCGACTCAAAAACCTCATCTCGACGTTTGAACCAGATTTCGACCTCGTACTGGTCGACACACAAGGCGCACGATCCATCATCCTGGAAATGGCCCTTTTAGGTGCCGACATGGCGATCTCCCCCATCACTCCAGATATGCTGACCGCTAGAGAGTTTCATCGCGGCATGCTTCAGCTTTACCGCGACCTTCAACCTCTAGCCGCTCTGGGGGCGGTGACACCACCACTCAATGTCGTGATAAACAAACTTGATGCGACAAAAGATGCCCGCCTAATTCATCAGTCTCTCTCTGAAACTTTTGCTGATCATCCTCAAGCACGCCTGCGTCGTACAACCATTCCGGCAGCGGTCAGCTTTCGTCGGGCAGCCACTGAGGGCATACCGGCTCATCGACTGGAATACAGGCTTCCTGCCAACCGACAGTCTCCGACCGCATTTACTGTCATCAAGGAACTCTGTTTGGAGCTCTTCCCAGAATGGCACCATAAATTCAATGCGCTCACCGCGGAGCAACTCAGCCTACGGTCCTCCCAGCACACCAAGAAAAACACCGTTGGAGGGCCTGCCAAATGACCCACTTGGATTTGATGCCACCTCACTCCATTGAAGCAGAGCAAGGCGTAATTGGTGGACTGATGCTGGATAACTCCGCTTGGGACCTCGTAGCAGATACTGTTTCAACTGAAGACTTCTTTCGGCGCGATCACCGCCTGATTTTCCAAGCCATCGCGCAACTCGCTGAAAGCAGCAGTCCCATCGACGTTGTGACCGTGCTGGAGTCTCTAGAGACGCCATCCGAGATCGGTGGCCTTGCGTACCTTGGCGAGTTGGCTAAGAACACCCCCTCGGTTGCCAACATCGCTACGTATGCAGAAATCGTTCGAGAGCGCGCTCATTTACGTCGCTTAGTTTCACTGGGATATGAGTGCAGTAGAGATGCGTCATCGAGCCAAGCAAAGAGTGCTGAGGTACAAGACCGCATTGAGCAAAAGCTTTTCGCACTGGGGCAGAACAGCCAACAAAGCGACTTCGTCGACCTCAAGCACACCCTGATGGAGGTGGTTGAAAGAATCGATTTCCACTTCAATGAAGGTGACAGTATCACCGGTGTTCCGAGTGGCTTGGACGCAATGGATCAAGTGACCGGAGGCTTTCAGGATGCAGACCTGGTCGTGATCGCGGCGAGGCCCTCCATGGGAAAAACAAGTCTGGCCCTAAGCGTAGTTGATGCTGTCCTGCAGCAAAAACCCTGCAATACAGTCCAGATCTACAGCCAAGAAATGCCGGCTCATGCACTCACTTTCAGACTCATTGCGATCCTGGGCCAGCTCAACCTTGCGAACTTAATGCGCGGCCAACTGGAAGATGAGGATTGGCCCAAGATCATTGCGGCCGTTAAGCGAATCAATGACTACGGTAGCCGCCTGATCATTGATGAAACATCAAGCCTCACCCCCTCTGAACTTCGCTCAAAAGCACGCCGAGCAGCTCGACGCTTTGGGATGCCGCGCCTGATCCTGATTGATTACCTCCAATTAATGCGACTAGGGGGGAAAGAAAACAGAAACCTCGAAATTGCAGGCATCACTGCTGCCCTAAAAGCGTTGGCCAAGGAGTTTAACTGCCCCGTAGTCGCCCTTTCCCAACTCAATAGATCAGTGGAACAACGTGCCGATAAACGCCCCTTCAACGGAGACCTTCGTGAGTCCGGGGCCATCGAGCAAGATGCTGACGTGATCATGTTCATTTATAGAGATGAGGTTTATCACCCCGACACTACCGAGCAAGGCACTGCGGAACTGATCTTCGGAAAGCACCGAAACGGCCCGACGGGCACCGTTCGAGTGGCCTTCATTCCAGAACAAACTCGCTTTACAAACCTCCATTCCGGCGTTGAACGGAGGACTGTACGGTGAGTGCCTTTACGCAGCGAGGGCGCTGCAGTGATTGCTTCGCTGAGTTTGCTCTGCATGCAGCCATCAAACGATTTGTCGGCGATGACGTGCCTGCCGGCGAAGTGGATCTTGATATCTGCCCGGAATGTGGCAGCTACAACGTTTTGGATGCCTCGATGGAGTTGAGTTGTGACGAATCTGGCGACGACACCTGCACAGTGACCTTCCGAATTAATAGAGGACAGCTGGAAGGCCAGAGTTTTCTCTATGCCCTAGCTTGCCGTACTGAGGGATGGAAAGGCGTAGAAGTTCTGCAAATCCAGTTGCCAGACGCCATCTATGAGCCTTCTTTTGAGGTGGGAGAAAGCTATGAGTAATCATCCGTTTGGCAGGAGGATCGCCTGATGGCCAGCAAATCACTCTCAACCGATCAAATCAAAGGGAAGCTGCTGCAAGGTGCCTTTACCAGCAGCACGCCATCTGCAAGCCGCCTCTCCGATCCAATCGTCGATACCCCAATGCTTGTGACACTGGACCAGCTCAGGCCATATGAACACAACCCCCGAGTTAATCGAAATCCACAATACGAAGAAATTCGCGAATCCATCCAAAATCGTGGGTTAGATGCCCCTCCCCCCATTACTCGCCGTCCTGGTGAGGACCACTTCATCATCCGCAATGGCGGTAATACGCGGCTCGCGATACTCAATGATTTATGGAGAGAGACTCAGGATGATCGCTTCTTCCGCCTTCACTGCCTGTTTCGCCCATGGCCCACCCGCGGTGAAATTGTCGCCCTGACTGGGCATCTCGCTGAAAGCGACCTCCATGGTGGACTGACCTTCATAGAGCGTGCACTGGGTGTAGAAAGAGCAAGAAACTTTTACCAGGAAGAATCAGGAACAATGCTTTCGCAGAGGGAGCTAGCCAAACGGCTGAGAGAGGATGGATACCCCATCTCTCAGTCACACACCTGCAAAATGCAGGATGCCATTCGCTACCTTCTGCCAGCCATTCCCAATGCTCTTTACGGGGGGCTTGGCAAGCCACAGATTGAGAGACTGACAGTACTGCGCCGGCTGAGCGAAAAAGCATGGCTAAAATATGACGGTGCTTTGATTCAAGACGTTAATCACGAGCAGTTGTTCCAAGAAACCCTGTCATTGTTTGACCACGGCGAGTTCGGTTACGAGCGCTTCCAAGATGAGCTGCTTCACAGAATGGGCGAGCATCTTGCTCAGGACTACAACCGATTAAGAGTAGACATCCTTGATCCGGACAGTCACTCCAGCACGCCTACCCCGGCCGATCTGACCAACAGCACCACTGAGCCTGAGACAAGCACACAGGCAACGGCCTCGCCTCTCAAAGCACCACAAACCTCTCGTGAAAAAATTCCGGTCGTAGAATCCACCGCGCCGCAGACGGACAACGCTGAGGGGGTGCCGCATCCCGAAAAGCTTCCCTTACCACTCCACGAACAAGAACTGCAGGAACGTATTCAAGCCAACACACTATCGCCAATAGCAGGCCTAACCCCTAGAACACAGGCAATCAAACATCAGTTGGCACAAGCCACGGGGGAGGAAATCCCTCTCTTTGAGGAGTCCTGCCTTCACTCCATTCCCATCCAAGCGGGGGGCCTGCATCCCGTTGCCGATCTTTGGTATATCGAACGCGCTGTAGACGTACCAGAGGCCTTACGTAGCGACATTTTAGCGCTGGTACACGATATAGCCGATGAGCTAGCAATGCCTCAACACCACTTCATTCAAAGCGATTGGGGCATTGGTTTTGTAGTGGTTCGGCCACCCGATTGGGACAGCGACATTTTTGCGAGGCCTCCTGCCCAGATCACCCAGCAGGCTTTCACTGTGCTGAATCTGCTTGACGGAATAAGTGGCCGCTTCGCGCCCGCACTCGACTGGCTTCGATCCGAGGAAAATACCGCCAGTGGACCCGAGATGAACAATCTTCGATTCATAGCGGAGCTTGGACAGGTACTGCTAGGCGACTCTCCTCTCAAAGCCCAGTCAGCCTCGGTATCAGAAAGACTGAGTGATGTCGCTTTGGTGAAACTTTTCAGAGTCATTCGTTTGGCACGACGACTCATTGAGCTGGAATCCACACAATCGTCTTGCGACGACATCTAACGACCACGGAATGGTGGAGGTTTCTTATGCATCCCTTAAATCTGGCTGTCGCCTTTCAAATACTGAACAACATCAAAAATGGTCAGCTTCGTAGTTGCCTGGCCATGGGGTTCGAAGAGAAGGATCTGAAGACGTTAATCGACCCACATTGCATGGGGGCGCTGGTTAACTCACCGGTGCCTTGGTTCAAGGTCGTGGTGGACGGCGTAGTAGTTAATCGCCTTCTGGCACATGCCAAGCACTCGGAGGAAGAAGAGCTCATCACTCGCGCAATAGCCTTGGGAGGAAGCTCACCCATGATGCAAGAGCTTTTTGGTCTTCCCGCAAAAGAGGTCGCTGTCAGGCGCGCTATTCTCGGCGTACCCAATCGAAAGGGACGATGGCCCAATGTGAGTGCCGAGGAAGAGACCTTTTTGTGGAAGCTCTGGATCAAATACACCAAAGAGCAGAATACGGACCTGAAAGACCTACGTTCGGTCCTTGAGGCGGCCATGGCAATGACGGGACACCAGCCCGCGCTGAACCTTGCGATGATCTGGAACACCATTAAAAGCTGGATTGAGCAGGATTTGGTGTAATGGCCGTGAGCGCAAATGGACGCTTCACGCCCGGAAATCTCGATGTACTCAACGCTCTCCTTGACTCTGCAGGCGCAGCGCTTCGCGAGTCCAGACCTACGAAACCGTCGACGTCACCCTACGCCAAGTCTCCCACAAGACCTCTCTCCGGTTCTGCCGAACCGGAGAGAGCCGGCATATTCTTCACTGGAAATCCCCATGAAGCGGTTCCTCGACGTCTGTTGCTGGACAACCGCCTGACTCCTCTAGAGCGCAATGCCTGGCAAGTTCTTCGACTGTTGCTCAATGATGATGGCCTTACTTCTTTTCCTACGTACGAACAACTACGCCCCTACCTAGCCTCTTCGCCCTTTAAACAGGCCTCCAAGGAAAGCATAGCCAAGGCGCTTACCGCCTTGCGAATGACGCGATGGCTTAGTCTGGGAGGCAAGGTACGAGACAACATTACCGGACAAATGAAGGGCAATATTTACCTGTTGCATGACGAGCCCGTCAGCATCGCCGAAGCCATGTTGCTTGATGGCCAATACCTGGAACTGATCGGCACCAGCATTTGCCACGCCAATAGATCCATTCAAGAACTGGCAGCACATGTATTGGAAGAACTGGCTGCTGACCCCTATTCACGCGAAAACGCTCTCCCCACTCACCTCGAGAAAATTCAGCAGCGGCTCAAAGATCAGAAATGGCACAAACCCAAGCATGATGATCAAGCCGACACACCCACCTCAAAGCATGGTTCAAGCGAATCCGAACTCAGCAAAGCGCGATCCGAACTCAGGGGAAAACCCTCAGTTCGGAGTCGATTCAAACAGGGTTCGGAATCCGAACCCTGCCCGTTTATCGACGCTAGCAACCAAGTTCGGAATCCGAACTCATTTAGTACTGGTACAGATACACATCTTTGTAAAAGTACAGTACCGGCGACACGAGAGCCTCTCCGCCTGCCCAGTGCTTTCCTCGAGCTTGCGATGGAGCAACGCCAAAAAATCAAGAACGCGCTCAGTGCGCTTGATGAGCCGTTGCAGCAGTCGGTCTTGGATCAGTGGTCTTTGCGCTGCACTGACCCCAACGTTCGAAACCCAGCCGGATACCTATTCGGAATGATTCAGAAGGCAAAACGCGGCGAGTTCAACGCACTCGCAGATGCATCCAAAGCAGCAACCTCCATACCCTCCAGAAACGGACTGGGGACGCCTCCACCAAAATCGCCTCCGTCGTTGGAGCATTTGACACAGAGGGATAAACCCCGGGGCCAGCGATTGGCAACGGGGCAGGACTGTATGAATGAAATTTGGCTGCTTTTAAAATCGAAGGGGGTGGGCAGCACCTCTAAACCCTAGATCTTTCATTTACACCGACAAACAATACTCAATGGCCGTGGCCGCGCACATCCACGCTTGTAAGTGACATCGTCAAAAAGCTATTGGCATGCATCCATTACTAACGCATTTCCTCCAACGCGTACCTCACTTGGTCAACATCCACGTGGACGTACTTCAGGGTCGTACTGATGCTCCGATGCCCTAAGAGATCTTTGACAATGTGTAAATTGCACTTGGGCTGCCTCATCAAATCGGTGGCGATCGTATGCCTGAAACGATGCGGGCTCACGTGGACCCCAAGCTTCCGACTGAGCGACGTGTAGAAGCGCGAGAGCTGGTTCATATCCATGGTTCTGCGCATATGCCGCTGAGAGAACTTGTTCACGTTGAACAACTGCTCGGTCGAGCTAATCCCGCGCGATTTGGCATTGAGGAGCAAAATCCTCAAGTATTTGGCGAGCTTGCTATGGATAGGGACATGGTGCTCATCGAAATTTTTTGAAACCTCCGGATGAATGCAGATCGTCATGGTTTCCAAGTCCACATCGAGCGGGCGAAGGTTCAAAAGCTCATTCGCCCGGATACCCGTATAGAAAAACGTTTCGAACACCGTCCGCCAGAACCAGGCGGGATGGAGCGACGCCATTACCAGGGTTTTCATTTCAGAGCGGGCCATACCCACAAGGAGAATTCTAGAGTCTCGAATCAAGCGCTGTTTAACGGTTTTCGGCGGCCGATTAGGACAACGCACACCACACCCCTCGAAAGGATTCTCGAGGAGACTGGTTAAATTGTTTTTGATTGCATAGCCAAAGAGCGCCCTCAGGTGACGAGCGTAGGTGTTCCAACTCACCTCTTTGATGTCGCGCCCCAGGACTGACTTACGCCAGCTCAAAACAGTCTTCCTGTCGATCTCATCAATGAGACAGTCCCCTGCAAACCGAATCAGTGCATTGGTGGCAACACGGTAACCCTGCTCCGTCGTAGCTCGCAGACGCATATCAAAGAAATAGACCTCCGGTAATTCTGAGATCACATGCATGGTGCTTCATCCTTGAAAATAGGTGACCCTTTCAACGCCAAATAGGGGTTGTCATAAGGTTTCTCAGTAAATATCTGAAGCGGATCCTTGAGCAGATAGCCTCTAATGTCTCTGGTTTTACGTGGGCCTTTTATCTCACAAGCCCATATGTTCATCCCGCTTGCGCACTTCTCATGAATGCCCAGCTTCTCAAAGCAGCGCTGTACCCACCTCCAATCGGTAGTGCCCTGCTCTTTTGCGACCCTTGCCAACTCAGGATGCTCTTGGGCATACCGCTGGAAGATTCCGGGTGTGACCAGAAATGCCGTACCGGCTACGCTGTGAACTTTGGCTTTGGCATCGTTTATGATCACTTTGTGCGTTAATACGCCCTGTCGAAGCCATCTCACAAAGGCTTCTCCCTGCTCCTTTACGCTCCACGTTTCAGACGTCGCGGGTACAACCTCCGGTAGAGATCGAGGCTGGAGATAGACGTCAAAAGCTTCAGCAGGTGAAGCACACGACATGGGAGAGCGACACGAAGTCGTAATTTCGTTTTCCTCGGTCATACACATCCGCTGCCCCTCCCAGAGATCGTCCGGATACTGCGTCGCCTCCATGTATTCCAGCGGTACTAATTTGTAGCTTGTCTCCGTAGGCTTTTCCGTAAGAACGGGCGACGCGTTCACGCGAATAGCAGGCGGGTCTTGTGGGAACGACGAAACCTCTATGTGCGCCTCCTTCCCTAAAGGCTCTAGGACAGGGCCCAACGAGATCAAACCCGCAAAAGATGGCGGTCGCTCGCCTTTATCCCAAATCAATGCAGGCGCGACCTTGAGAAAGGTAAGTGTTTTTTGCCATTTACCGCTTTGGACTGTGGCAGTCCATATCGCCTTTCCTTCAGCATTCGCTTGGATGATCGCGTTGTCCTGGAGGACGTTGAACAGCGTGGAATTCGACGAGGGGATCGAGTCCGTCCCTTGGGACAACAAGTGAGCTCTTAGCTTGTCGGCCACTGTCTTGCTCACCAACCACAACGCATCATCAGTTAGCCACCCATCTGAAGCCCGGGGCTGGTTCAGTTTCAATTGTTCCGTTACGAGGTAGCGCAGCCCCTCAATTAGTTGACGTTGAGACGAATGCTTAGGTGCAGCCAACACACGCGATGGATTACCACCAAGCTCTTGGGCGACCGACGCCTGATCAGCCTGGATAACGAGCTCTCCCAATATGCCGGCGTGTTCGTATTGGCCGGCGAGGACATAGATGAGCGCGCTCCAAGGAGCTGTGTAGTCGCTCAGCCAGTCTAGGATCGCCTTGGTCAGTATTTGCGTGTAGAGCAGTCCTGCCGCTGCACCATGGAGTTTGTACTCACGCTCCTTCCGATACTTGAAGCGGTACCCCCGAGAGATAGGGCCGTGCCACGGATACCAGCGAGTTCCGTCAGCAAAATGCACCTCCACATCAACAGCTATCTTGCCGATGTCATGAAGCAAAGCGGCGTAGGCCAAAGCAGCTGTCCAAGTTTCGGTTTGTGCTGCTTGGGTTTCAGGAGTGGCTCCCGCAGGCAGTAAATGGGACTGACGGATCTTGAGTGCGAACGCAACGATCTCCAGCCCATGGTCGAGCATCCCGCCGGGATACGCGTGATGGTGGTTTTCTGAGGCGGGAAGTTGTTGGACCAACTCGGCGTAGCGCCTCACAGGCTCCAGGTAGAGATCGTCAAACTGGGATCGGGAGAGTGAGGTGCGTTGCCAGATGTGCTCAAGCAGCTTGCTTCGTCGCGGCGTCGACAGAAGCTCGGATGCTGTCTTAGGAGCAAAGTACTCATGAGGATCTGCGGCGATGACTTGAGATTCAGTTTGGGACGCCGTTTTTACCTTCGATTGCCAGAACATTCAGCTATCACCTGCTTCAGTCGTTGGAGAGCCTTTTCGCTTTTCAGCTCAATGACAGCCCATTTGCAGGTAGGCCCGTTCCCCTTAGACTCCCTTCCAATAGACCCTTCCATTTCGCCGTTGCTTTATGGCTTTTTCAGATGATCAATTCGACGACAAAACTGATATGCGATGCTGTATGTTTAATGCTTGTTTATTGGCAATGATGGCCTTGGATTTTTTAGCCTTTTCTAAGATTTCTACTGTCAGAAAAGAAAATCTAGACAGCTATCTCCTGAGACTTGCATGAGGGAGAAGCACAAAGCGTCTGGAACCATTTCAGGACGAGGACACGCAAAGACATACAAAGCGAGCGCTCTTCGTGGTAGCCGATGAATACTCAATTCTGCAGAGTGGTCTGCACGGTTCATGTGGACGGTATTGACTGAATCCTCCAGAATTTCAAGGATCAGCTCGCATAAGCAACATATGAGCCCAAGCCTGACATGCCAGCAAGAACTGCTGATGAAGGGAATTTTTTAACACCGGTGGTAAAAAATCACCCGACCCACCCGGTTATCAACTCTGATTGTCGGCTAGCCGTGAGCTCGATATAAACTATAAAACTCGCTGCCTGAAATAGCATAGATCTGCCCCCCCTAAGAAAGGAGCCACAATGACTGTTATTGCACTCATCAACCCCGAGACAGACCCTCACTTAATAGCGGATTGCCTCATAAGCGCGGACGGTGAAGACCGAAGAGAAAAACAATTAGTTTGGCTACCTTCTTTAGGGCTAATACGAACTGACTGGCAAGAGCCTAAAGGGTCATGGCATATCGTACGAATGGGTAGAAAAACAATCATCCTACCTAATAACGGCGGCATACTTGCCTTTGCTGGGGACTGCAACTCCGCCTTTAAGTTCTGGATAAAACTTTCCGACGCAATAAACAGCACACATGGATATAATCCAGATGCACGCGTAGATAGCGGGTTAATTGATCGAGTCCTGTCCGACATGGGAGTTACAGCACTCGAATTTCACATGTTAGGGATCTTGGTCGACGAAAATGGTGTGCGAACCCCATTTATCCATAATTCGGATAAAATGGTCGAAACCTCCAGTTTTGGCACATGCTATTTTGCAGGATCCGGAACTATAAAACTTTCCGCCGCGGTAATTTCAGAAGACGAAAGGCATTCAAAAATCTCAGATTGGCCATGGGACAAAATATCTCCAACAGAAGAGCTAGCAGAGTCACTCTGCTCTACCATGCTCTATTTCGAGTCATATGCCAGCAATAGCGAGAACCTGAACACACCTATATCTGATAGATTCGGCGGCTTTTATGAATGGTATGGCGTCAAAAAGGACGGCATTCGTTTTATGCCTTCTAGAATAGACTTAAACCTACTCGTAGAAAATGAGAGACTCTATATAACCCGCCTACATCTTTATGAACCTATCCAGCCTCGAGATCCTAAAAAAACGATTTTCAAAGGCCAACAAGCTGTTCTGTCCGTACTGACATTTTGCAGCAAGCGAATAGAAATCCCAATTGATGATCTCTTCAAACAAAGGCTTGAAATTTCCACAAGCCAAGTCGATGCCGTTCTAATCGAACGAATGTTCGCGAGTTACGATCGACCTTCAGATATCGACCCTAGGTTCTCCGGAATTGTGCCGCCCGAAGTGCTCGCAGAAAGCTTCGCCGATCCCGTTGAGATTAGAAGAGTTCGGCTGGTTATCAGTATGAATGGAAAAGCAATTGCAAAAGGCTTGACAAAAATCGATAAAGATTCCCCGCTCGCCGACATCACCCACAAAGATGGAAAAACAATAATCACTCTATTTGAAGGCACAACCATGAACATCGCAGATTTGGTTTCAAGACACAGCACTTAAAAACCAACACTTCAATACCTCTCCCCATGGTGGGGCCGGCATGTCTCATCACCGGTGTACCAATCGCTGCCTGACATTTCTTGTTGAAGCTGTCACCTTGACTCAAGCCTCGCATTTTTTCATTCTCGCAAGGTGTCATGCTGATTATGTCAGCAATTTGCGGAGGGCAGCCCAGATCTAGAAAGCTGCAGCGCGTAGTTCACGCGCCGATCACTCGACCGCCATCGCGTTCACCATCGCGGTCACTCGTCAGCGTTGTTGACGACCGAATGCCTATCACACCACCCAACGGGGAAATCACTTTCCCCGGGGATGAGTGACTCCTCGTTTTTCGCTAAGACAGGGAGAAACTCATGACCCACCCCTTCACCAACGAAACGAAATACTACGACCTGCACACCCGCGGTATCGGTTACCTGTGTCGCGCACGAGAGGTCCAGGTGCGCAAGGCAGAACCGTTTATGGCAGTGACTGTTGCTGCGCTCCATGGCGCCGCTGACGACGTTGAATACACCTACATCGACTGCCGAGTGACAGGCGCTGAAGCGGACACGCTGATTCGCCACTGCAAGGACGAGATCAACTCAGGGGATAAAGTCCTGGTGTGCTTCACCATTGGAGATATCTGGATTTCACCTTTCACGTACCAGAAAGGCGACAAAAAAGGTCAACCTGGTGCGAGTCTCAAAGGACGACTGCTCTATTTGTCCATGATCAGAATCAACGGTGAGACCGTGTTCAGGGCTCCGCCCAAGGAAGCAGCACAGGACACCCAACCCAACACAGTCACGGAAAACTCGGCGCCCGCCGCAAGTGAGTCCTGACCGGCATCAAACCACCTAGGCGCCTTACAAGGCGCCCTTACCCACCTTCGGGGGACAACGATTCCCTCGGGAACCGCGTGCCTCCTGCAATCCAGACAGAGGTTTACGCGATGAGTAATACCAGCGTCTTAAGCACTGCTGCCCTACCCACAATCACCTGCCGCGAGGACGAAGATCAGTTGATTGAGACCGCCCTTCAGATCCTCGACCGCCGGCTCTTTACCCGAGGGCCAAAGCTTGAGGCACCTCATGAGGTGCGCAATTATCTGAAGCTACAGCTTGCTGCTATGGACCACGAAGTCTTTGCGGTCATCTATATGGACAGCGTGCACAGGCCAATTACATTCGAGGTGCTTTTTCACGGAAGTATCAATATGGCATTCATCCATCCAAGGCAGGTTATCAAGCGTGCTTTAGCGCACAACGCCGCAGCGATTATCATCGCTCACAACCACCCCTCTGGATGCCACACACCCAGCCTGGCGGATAAACGAATTACGGCTTCCCTCAAGGAGTCGCTGGAGCTGGTCGAAATCAGAGTATTGGACCATTTCATCATTGCTGAAGGCACCCCGCTCTCACTGGCGGAGTATGGCTGGCTCTAGCATCGACCAAGGCGCCCTTCCCGGGCGCCCGTTGTTTATCCAACAGACGCAACATTGCCGACCTCACTTAGGAATTCGCCTTCATCGACGAGCTCAGCTTCTATGCGGGCTCAACGTTCAGGATCAAGAATGAATGAGCTGGCTCTTTTCTCAGGTGCTGGTGGAGGAATACTCGGTGGCCAACTCATGGGATGGCGCACCGTCTGCGCCGTTGAGTGTGATGCCTACGCTGCACAGGTTCTCGCGCAACGACAAAATGATAGAACCCTGCCGCCTTTCCCGATTTGGTCTGATGTGTGCAGTTTTGACGGTAGGTCGTGGCGAGGCATTATTGACGTGGTATCTGGCGGGTTTACATGCCAGGACTTCTCCATTCAAGGCCGAGGCGCTGGCATTGAGGGGGCCCGATCGGGTCTTTGGAAAGAAATGGCAAGAATCGTCGATGAGGTTCGACCCACATATGTGTGGCTGGAAAACTCCCCAATGCTCGTCACACGAGGTCTTGCCCTGGTCCTCGGTAATCTTACCCAAATGGGGTATAACACTCACTGGTGTCGTGTATCAGCGGCTGAATGCGGTGCGCCCCATAAACGCGACAGGATCTGGTTGTTGGCCTACTCCAACAGCGAGCATGGCCAAAGGCTCATCACCCAAATCGCTGAAGCGCAGGTGTGGCAGAGACCGTACGAGAGACAGACTGGATCACGCAGTGATGGCGTCAAACGGTGGCCAACTGAACCCGGAGTGGGTCAAGTGGTTGATGGGCTGGCCCAGCGGGTGGACCGGATTAAAGCCCTTGGAAATGGGCAGATACCAAGAGTGGTGGCAAGCGCATTCGGTATTTTGAAGGTCGAAGTAAACCCCTGACGATCACTGTCGAGACGCCGAGGTAAGCGTAACCGTCCAGGCATCCCACCGTGTGGTGGCGAGTTCTGGGAGGAAGTTACAGGTGGCTGGGCTGGACGCTTAAGTAACACTTACGGTGGGTGACGAAGTAACTTAAGGATTCAAGGCCACTCTCATTCAGACTACCGCCGGCAAGATCAACATCGCAGCTTCGAGCAGCCACACGATCTACAGCAACGCTGGGAACCGTACACGTACGCTCAACCCGCTGGATGAGCTAGAAATCATTGCATTCCCCGGCGGCCCTCTGTTCCTGGCCTTCCGAGTCAGACCTACCGTCTGACGATCTGCAGCGTACTGGCTAAGGATGCTTTTAAGGCCAGCGCCACATTGATGTTCACCACCGCACCCCGCCCATGAAATGTTCGTGAGTTTGCCGCACACGCTTCAACGCTTGAGCATGCAACTGTGAAATCCTCCCTTTCGAAAGCCCCATTAACTCACTGATCTCCGTGAAGCTCAAATGTTGATAGTAATGAGCAACGATAACCTGCTGCTCGCTGGGCGGCAGCTGTTTCACACACTCATTAAGGTGGTCATGGTTTTGCTCCACCTCATACACATTCAAAGGGTTACTGGCCTCAGGCTCATGATCAATGATGCCTGACTCCAAGAACAGTCCAAACGCCAATCCTATCGCTACGTTGGCAACGTGCTCCAGATCGCTCGCGCCCTCGTCCTCACTGCCAGACAGGCTCACAAGACGGTCCTGGTAAATTTTTCGACTATCGCGTACGTAACACGCCAAGCCTTTGAGTACGTTGCCTTTCACATAGGGTTCGGCATAGGCCTGAAAACGGGTCTTCAACGCCGGATTAAATCGGTCGATGGCTTGCAGCAAGCCGATAGACGCCAGATTCACGTAGTCGTGCCACTCGGCGAGTGGGTGGGGATATCGCACGTAAAGCAAGCGCGTAATCATGTGCAACCACTGCCCATAAAAGAAAAACAGATGGCTGCGGGCATCGCTGGATTTTCCGCTCAGCCAAGCCTGCCAGAGCGAAAGCTCATCGGTTTTGTAAGCATCTTTTCCCGGTTCCATGGAGTGGGTCGACTCTGGCTAGCCCAAACCACGCATCAATGTCTGGGCGATCAATCCCCAACCATCGATGAGCAGGAACAACATGATTTTCAACGGCAGTGAAATGGTGATGGGGGGCACCATGATCATGCCCAGGGACATCAAGATAGAGGCCACAACCAGGTCTATGATCAAGAACGGAAGGAAAATCATGAAGCCAATCTGAAAGGCAACCTTCAACTCGCTAAGCATGAAGGCTGGCACCAATTTGACTGGAGAAAGGCCATCCGGGCTTGAGGGTAACGGCGCCTTGGCCAGTTCGTAGATCAGCCGCAGATCAGACTCATGGGTCTGACGGACCATAAAGTCACGGATCGGCACCCAGCCTTGCTGGGCGGCCCCCTCCAATCCGACCTTGCTGGCAAGAAACGGGCGAACGCCAGTGTCATAGGTTTTTTCCAAAGTAGGCGCCATGGCAAACAAGGTCAGAAACATCGACAACACAATCAACACGATATTCGGTGGCGTTTGCTGTAGGCCAAGCGCCTGGCGCGTCAGGGACAGCACCACAATATTTCGGGTGAAGGTGGTGAGGGCGATCACCATAAAAGGCACAAACGACAGTGCCGTCAGCAGCACCACAATGCTGACGGGCGACTGGATCTGATTGATGTGCAGGCTGCCCCAGTCAGAGAAGTCATCGGCGGCAAATGCCGTCAGAGGCAGTAACCCCAGGAGCAAAAGCGCAAAGCCTTGGATCATCACGATTGAAGATCCGGAACAGGCGCAGAGGCAGATTGGCTGAGCACAGTCACCGTCGCCCCGTTGGATGATTCCGTGACCAATACCAGTGCCCCATCCGCGCGCACCAGATAGACCTTGGTTTTGGTCGATAGCCTCAGTGCTCGAGTACAGTTCAACTCCGTAGTCGGAGCACTTGCACTACCAGTTGCCTGACGCTTGGCGTACCAACGCATGACCAAGTACACAATGGCCAGCAGTAAAGCCGTGACCAATAGCACCTTGATCATTAGTACAAACGACACCGGGTCGTCCTGGCGAAGCGGCAAGCTCAAGGGCTGGGAAGTAATTTCCGTGGTCACAGTATTTCCGTCAACTGAATGCCAAAGTTGTCGTCGACGGCAACCAAGTTGCCACGCGCTACGGCCTTGCCATCTAGACACAGCGACGCGGGTTCGTGGACTTGCTGCAAGAGCTTGACGATGTCCCCGCTCTTGAGTGCAAACAGTTCGTCGACACTCATCGACGCGTTGCCTAACTCAACCACCAGTTCCACGACCACATGCTTGATCAGGTTCATGTCCCGCTTGATCAGCGCCGGCATGCTTTCATTTGCGACGTTTTTTGCCTCTTCCAACTCGATTGAATCGACTGTAGCTGTCACGCTAAAACTCCCTTGGCGATTGACCGGAAATCAGTTGTACGGCGAGATTATCCTGCTGCCGGGCGAGGTATCCCGACGCGACTACCCTTGTGCCGACCCGCAGTTGCAGGGTTTGGGAAAGCAGTGCCTGAGCGCGCAAGGTGTCCCCCGGGTGCAGGTCGTTCATCTCGCCAATGGACAGGCTGGCGAGTGGCAATTGCAGCGACAGCTTGACCTTGGCCTTGCCCAGGGCATTTTCACGCGGTAACAGCGGCGGCTTCACCTCGTGTGGTCCCAGCGCGCTGTTCAACAACGCAGCGTCCAGCACGATATAGACCCGAAAAGACTCAACGCTCACGCGCAGTAGAATGTCGGTACTCATCGGTTTGCCGAGTGCTCTTGCCGGTGCCGCCAGCAATTCTGCGGCTGGGGCCTGGCCGATTGACGCCAAGACACCATTAACCAGCGCTCGCTGGGCGCCCTGAAGCAAATAGTCCGCGGTTTCGCCTGCTGGCAACTCCTGGGCGAATGCGCCAAACACCAGTGCCGTCCAGTCGCCCGCCACGTACACCGCAGCACCTGCACTACCGGCCTTGAGCCACGTCAGAGGGTACACGCGCTCCTGATCAGCGGTATCAACACGCTCCAGGCACTCAATCTGCCAAGGTTTTCCCACCTGGCTGAAGCACCATTGCTCACGCCAGGCTTCCACCGCCGGTGGCAGTTTTTCTGAGGCTGCGTTCCAGCGGCTCTTGCCAATAAACCCCAACGCTCTCATCGATTACCCACCCCGAGTGCCGTTGTAGAGTTGCTCCAGCATTTCGTTGGAGACCGTCATAACCCGGGAGCTGGCCTGATAACCGCGCTGAATGATGAGGATGTCACCGAACTCCTGCGCTAAGTCGACATTGGACAACTCAAGGTAACCGCCTTGGATACGACCGAACTGAGCCTCACCTGCCCTGCCAAATTCGGCACGCAGGGTGGAGGGCGTCCTGTACTGCGAATTCGCGCCAGCAATCAGCGCTGTCTCGTCAGCAAAATCGGCCAGGGCCAACTGGCTCCCAGTGCGTTTTTCGCCGCTGGCATAGGTAAATTGCAGAACACCTTTCTCATCGAAGACGTAACTGCTCAGCCCCGCAACCGCACTGCCGTCTACCACACGAGCGCCCAAGGTGTGGCTCGGACCACTGGCCACCTGTGAGGTCAGGTTGAAACTGCCTGGCGTACCGAAATCCAGCTGAATGCTCTGGGCGGCGCCGTTGGCGGTCAGGGTGAAGTTCAGCGTATTGGAGCCTGCCACGGGACTGCCGTCAGGACCAAAGGCAATGGTGCCGCTTTGCAGCAATGCGCCGCTGGCATCTGAAACACTGACTTTCCAACTGTTGGGCGGTGTGGTTTGCGGCTCAAACTTGACACTCAACGTGTGGCTGGCGCCTGTCGCGTCAAACACCTGGATAGAGTTGATCTGGTGGGTGGAATCCGTAGGGCCGCTACGCGCTAAGGCACCTATCATCTCGATGCGGGTGGTGGCCTTGGGTGGCAACGTCCGCTGGCCCTTGATATTGATGTCCCGCAAGTTACCCGCAGAGTCGATGCCTGCCACTTTCAATTGGGTCACGGTGTCCACCAGATACCCATCTTGGTCCACCTGGAACTGCCCGGCCCGCGTATAAGACAGTTCGCCGCGTGCATCGCGCAACACGAAATAACCTGAACCGTTGACGGCAACGTTGGTGTTGTTACCAGTCTGACGATTTTCTCCGGCTTTGATCCGCACCTCGGTACCGGCGATACCGGAGCCAAAGCTTTGTCCATTCTGGCCGTTGACGCTGCGGTAAAACGTGTCGCTACCGCGGTACCCAGGTGTGTTCATATTGGAAACGTTATTGGAAACGTTGTCCAAGCCCTTGGAAAAGGAAAACAGGCCACTCATTCCGTTATAGAAAGCTTGCAGCATCACGCCCCCTGCCTGACCAGTTTGATTTGCGAGAGACGCACGTCCGTAAGCACGGATCCGTCGGTTTTTTTGATAGAGAGCACTGGCCCAGTCGAAGAAAACGCAATGGCTGATACCGAACCGATCACGCTACCTCCCGTGGTCATATTGATCTCCACCTGACGCCCCAGGAGCCCGAGAGACTGCGACGTCGCGCTCATCGACACCAAGTTGTTGGTGTTTTCATTGGTGACGCGGGTCTGCTCAAGGTTGGCGAACTGCGCCATCTGGGCCAAAAACTCACGGTTATTGATGGGTTCCAGGGGGTCTTGGAACGTCAACTCGGTAAGGAACAACTTGATAAAGTCCTCCTGGCCCAAGCGGCTTTGCGCCAGCTCCGATGTGGTGGTACTCAGTTCGTTGCCGATCGCTTCAATGGCCATTGGAGTCGCCTGCTGAATGACGTGAGAGAGACGGGGCCTGCCACGCTGGCTGGCCATTGATCCAGATGCTTTCAGGGCGTACAGCCTGACGTGTCAGGTCTTGCACCAGGGCCCGCTGTTCCTCCGTGCCCAGGTGGTAGTCGCGAATGATCACTTCGATGCCCTTACCACGAGGCAAAACCTGTACATAACGTTCTGGCCACTTTCTTATCAAGTAGGCTAGGGCCGGACTCGCGCCGGGCAATTCATGGCCGGCATCCGCCAAGTCATCGCTGGCAATGTGAATGGCTTTCTGCTCAAAGGCGCTGTTGTCGTCAAATGAGGGTAATGGCCTTTGAAGCGGGAGGCCCCCCCCGGTTTGATAGAACGCACGTTCGTTATCAGCCGCAGCAACCCCGCGTTCAACATGTGTCGTCTGCTCAAATAATTGCGGTACATACGAAAGATGTTTTCCAGCGCGAAGCCCGAGGCTAAAGAGCTCCAACACGCCCCTCTCGGGTGTTTTCAAACTCGACTGAAGCAGGCGCTGAATATTGAGCAAACCAGCCTCCTGAGCCAGATGATCATCGGTTGGCGGCAACAATTGATCCGCCTTTGCCAGCAACGGCTCAACCCCCGCTCTCTGCGCGAACGATTGCCCTTGAGGCTTATTGTCACGCAGCACTGGCGCTTGCGCGTCCGGCGGCGTAACCCATAGCGACACCCCGACGTTAAGCCCCATGAATCGCCCCTCGCGCCTGCTGCGCGTCAAAGATATCGATGGATTCCTGATCCCTCTGGTAGCACTGCAGGTCATGCAATGCTGTGTTGAAGGCCTTTTGCGTCACCTGCACCTCAAGCGTGCGGCGCCCCAACAGCGTCCTGCATGCGCTTTCCTCGTCCTGTACCTCACCCAAGGCCAGTACCCGAGACTTCAACGCAGCAAAACTCTGCGATTGGGCCAGTAGACGCTGCTCGTATTGCGACGGGTCCAACGCCACGCCTACGCGACCTTGCTGCTCAAACGACGATTGGAGTTGCGCATACCGCTGGTGCTCTTCCTCCAGCAGACGTTCGGCGGTGCGCACACCGCGTAAACAGGCAGCGTGACTCAATGCAGCTTTTTCCCGTTGCAATGCTCGCAAGCGGGCCGCGGCCGCCAGTTGCCGGAGCTTGCGCTGTTCATCCTGCATGGGCGGCTCCTGCGGTCAGTTGTTGCGACAACCGCCGCACGGTCTTCCAGGCGTCAGCCGTCGGTACATGTTCGTTCGAGCGTTGTTTGAGCAGTTCATCGAACTGTGGTTTAAGCGTGATCATGCTATCCAGCAATGGGCTGGTGCCCTTCTCATAGGCTCCCAACTCAATCAGGTCCGCGCTGCTCTGGTAAGCACCCATCCCCGCACGAAGATGATCGATCTGGGCTTTTTGCTCGTCGCTGCGCAACGCATTGGCAAGGCGGCTGACACTGTGCAACACATCGATCGCAGGCCAATGACCCCGCGCGGCGATGGTCCGGCTCAGGACGATGTGCCCGTCGAGAATGGCGCGCATATGATCCGCTACCGGCTCATTCATATCGTCACCTTCCACCAGGACGGTATAAACGCCGGTGATCGAGCCTTGATCATTGAGGCCGCCGGCACGCTCCATTAACGGTGGCAGGAGAGCAAACACCGAAGGGGTGTAGCCCCGGCTGCCCATTGGCTCCCCGGTGGACAAACCAATTTCACGCTGCGCCAGGGCAAAACGGGTGATCGAATCCATGATCAACAGCACATGCTGACCCTGGGCACGAAACCACTCAGCGATGGTGGTCGCAGTGTAGGCCGCCTGGCGTCGCAGCACCGCAGGTTGCTCAGCCGCAGCGGCGATGACTACGGCCCTTTTCAAGCCCTCGGGGCCCAGGCTTTCACGAATGAAATCGCCGACTTCCCGGCCGCGCTCACCGATCAGGGCAATGACAATCACATCAGCGTCCGCGTACTGACTCATCATCCCCAGCAGTGTGCTTTTGCCCACGCCGCTGCCCGCAAAAATCCCCACGCGCTGCCCACGCCCCAATGGCATAAATACGTCAACGGCCTTCACGCCGGTGACCAGTACCTGGCTGATAGGTGAGCGATGCAACGGATTGATGGGGGCAACAAAACGCGGCATCAGCACCAGATCCGATGGCACAGGTTTATCGTCCAAAGGCTGGCAAGTGGCGTCCAGCACACGACCCAATAGTCCCTGCCCCACTGGCACCCGATAAGCCTCACCACGGGCAATCACCTCACTGGCCAGGCACAACCCGTCTACCGGACCATAAGGCATGAGCAATACGCACTCACGGCGCAAACCGACCACTTCGGCGACGAGCGCGTCGCCCCCAGCCGCCGGAACAATGTCCACTAATTCGCCCAATTTCACATCCAGCCCGGTCGCCTGCAGTATCAGGCCCTGGATTGAAATCAAACGTCCCATGCGCCGACACAGCTTCGCCCGTGCCAACTCTGCTATCCGCTGATCTTCATACACCTGCCACATTGGCATCCCCCCTTTTATCGGGAGCTAAAAGCGCTTTAATGGCCGCAAGCTGTGTGTCCAAACCAGCGTCCAGTTGGCCAATGCCGTGGTCGATCAGGCAACTGCCCGGTGTCGCTGCCGCGTCCGGCTGAAACAACGTCAGTAACGGATCGTCCTGCATGCAGGCCTGTAGCGTGGCGTAATCCAAAGCAGCGATACGGATGCGCAGCGGTGCCTGCAATTGATACTCTTCAATCGCCTGCCGGGCCATATCGGCCACCAGCGACCGACCGGGAGCATGCTGTCCCAGCAACCGCACAACCACTGCCAACGCCAACCGGCCTACCGCTGGTGTCATCGAGGCAATCATCTGCGAGCCTTGTTTCTCCAACTGGCTGGCCATCTCGACCAGTTGCAATCGCTGAGACTCCAACGCCTCGCGCAACGCCGCTTCTTTCTTCAGCCAGGCCTGCTGCTGTTGAGCCAGTTCCGTGGCTGCCTGTTTGGCAAATTCGGTGCGAGCCAGAGCCAGGCCTGCGGCATGGGATTGCTGGTGCAAATCGGCCAGTTCCTGCGCAAACGTCGCGCGCAGTACCTCCAGTGCTGGGGACGGAGTGGCAACAGGATCGACGCTACCCGCCGCTGCCATCACCGGCAGGCGCCGCCCACCAGCCCCCTGACCTGGCTGACGCAGCACGGTGTGGTGGCCCGGTACCTTAGCGTTCATCCTGGCCTCCTGAGCGCGCCATATACTCTCGCAGGCTGCTGGCCAGTGCGGGCGGCATTGTGTGCTTTGCGAAAGCCGTGTCCCAACGTCTTATCGACGCACTGTTGGCCAATGTGCTCAACGCTTCACGCCGTTGCACGGGCGTTTCCAACTGCAAGACTAAGCCGGCCCAGAATGGGTGGCCGGCCTTGAGCAACCGTTCGTGGATAATATGGCTATGAGCACTTGCCTGGACCTGAGGCTGTGCCGCCAGTTCATTGATCAACCCAGCCATCACCGACGGTTCGCTGGCCAGGCCCAATTCGTTGATTTCGCCCAACAACGCATCCATTTTTCGGCGTTCATCAGCGGCTAAATTGGCCAGGATCCATTTACGATCATCAGCGTGCAGACAGGCCAGGCGGATCGCAGCCTTGCGCAGTGGCGAAAATTCCATAGTTCAGCGGCCCTCCACCAGCCAGCGACGCAAGTCGCCCAGCAATTGTTCACGCTCCATGGAAGACAGGCGGGGCAGGCTATTGGCGATGCGGGACTCACGCTTGCGGGTTGCCATCCATAGCATCAACAGAATGATCGACAGCGCAGCAGCCAGTGCTGCAATCCCCCAACGCATCCATGGCACCGCAACGCCTGGTGGTGCCTGCGGATCGCCAGAGGACACCACCGGTGAGGTGGCGATATTGGTGGCGGCGGGCTTCGCGGCAGAAGTGGCGGGCATGGGCGGGATATACGCGATCACCAGACGGTCGCCCCGCGCTGGATCAAGGCCCAAGGCCGCTTCCAGCAAGCCCTGGATATCCTTGAGTTGAGCATTCGCTGACGGCGTGCTGAGTACGATGCCTACTGTGATCCGCTCGATCTTCCCCGTGGCATGTTCAGTTTCAGCGCGCTCTTTACCCACCTCGTAGTCCACTTCACGGTTATTTTGCGAACGTTTTGAATTGCTTTCGCCTGTCGAGCGATCGGTGGACGCCGTGGTTTTTTCTCGGCGAATGGAGCGTTTGTCGGCAAGGGGTTGTTCGCTGATGGATTTGACCCGGTCAAAATTCATCTGCACCCGCACGGAGACGTCGGCGCCATTACTACCCAATGGGCGCAACAGCAACTGCTCGGCCTTTTGCTTCAGGGCCTGTTCAACCTGGGCCGTCAGTTGCTGATGCTCGGGCGCCCCTGCTGCCCCGTCTGAACTGCTCAAAACCAGGCCGTCTTCATTCAGTACGGCGACGCGTTCCAGGGACATGCCCTCCACGGCAGAGGCCACTACTTGTTGAATGCCGCGCACGCGCTGAGGATTCAAGGCGCCTTGCAACCGCGGTCGGACAATCACCGAGGCCTTGGGCGGCTCTTCCGCTTGCTGGTAAAGGCTGGTTTTCTTGAACGTCAGGTGAACTCGGGCGTATTCAACTTCGGACATGCTCATGATTGAGCGCGCCAATTCACCCTCCATCGCCCGTTGATAGTTAATCTTCTGGCTGAACTCCGACATGCCGTAGTCGGCCTTGTCGAACAACTCGAAACCCGTGCTGCTACGGCTCGGTATTCCCGCTTGCGCAAGGTACATGCGCGCAGTGGCTGCCTCTTCTGCTGCGACCTCGATCACACCTTCCTTGGTGTTGATGCGATACGGCACTTGACGCTGGCTGAGAATTGCCAGGATTTCGGCTTGTGAGGCTTCGCTGGCGTCCTTGTACAGCGCCACGTAGCTGGGCCGAAACACCCACCAGATGGATAACGCCAACAGCGCGATGATCAGCACCACGCCACCGAGGAATACGCTGGAACGACCGGTAAAAAGCTTCGACACGGGTTTGTCTTCCATGGGTTAAATTTGCAACCGCGCCAATTCCTGGTAGGCATCCACCAGACGATTACGTACCTCGACCGCCAATTGAAGCGACAGCTTTGCCTGCTCCATGGCCATGACCAAGTCATGGGGAGCAACGTTTTCACCCACGGCATACGACGACAGCAAGGCTGTTGCCTGGTCAGTCTGCTCGTTCAGTTGTACGGCGCCCGATTTCAACTGGCCAAGAAAGTCAGTGCCGCTGACGTTATTCGTCTCAAAGGCCATCCCGTTCACCGACGACAGCGGTGAGGTCAGCCCAATGGGGGTAATCGCTACGCTCATGTCATTTCCCGATTTCAAAGGCTTTGAGCGTCATGGCTCGCAAGCTGTTGTAGGAGCGGATATTCGCCTCGTAAGCGCGGGTCGCCGAGACCAGGGTGGCCATCTCTCGGGCGGCTTCGATGTTGGGGTAGTGCACCATGCCGTTATGGTCGGCCATGGGGTGGCCGGGGTCCTGTACCACACGGGTTTCGCTTCCTTGATAGGCTTGAACCCGAGGAGCATGCAACCCCACCTGACTGGCAAAACTGTCGGTCGGAGCTACCCGCAACAAGGGCGAATCCTGACCCGGGCTGAGTGCCACATTGGCAATCGCCAAGTTGTAGCTGGCGACTTCAACCCGGGTGCGTTCATAGGCCATGCTGCCGCGGATCACCTCGCTGATATTGTCCAACGGCATGCTCAGCGCCCTCCCTTGATCGCCAATTGCATCAAGCCGAACTGGCGAGAAACGCCATCGGCCAACGCTTGGTAGCGGCCGCTCGCAGCCGACAACTCAGCTACCTCGGTGTCTGGAGAGAGCGGCGTGATCGGTGTGTAGTGCTGCAGGTAAGGCGCCAGCGCGCTGTCCTGCATCGCTCGCAGTGACTGCGCGAATAATTGGGCGTCACCCTGGGCGCCCCGCAAGGCCGCCAGTGGCTCATGGCTGTTTACGCGCATGGCCTGACCGCCGGGAACGCTGGCCGTGGCGATATTGTGCGCCGCGACCTTGGCCCGCAGATGCTCCAGGCTCATGGCGAAACGTACGGTCTCTACCGCTAGACTCATATCCGCAGACATCACCGCTCCTTATTGAACAATCAGTTCGGCGTGCAAGGCGCCGGCTTGTTTGATGGCTTGCAACACGGTGATCACTTCACGGGTATTCAGACGCACCTTATTGAGTGCCTGCACCAGATCGCCAACCGTAGCGCCTTCTGCCAGCTTGACCGGGCCATGTTGCTCCTCGGTCACATTCAGCTCGGTGTCCGGCACCACGACCGTGCCCACACTCGGCCCGGTACGACCAATCCAGGACGGCTGGGACACCTGGTACTTGGTGCTGATCACCACACTGAGTGAGCCCTGGGAAATACTCACCTCACCCAAGCGCACATGCGCGCCCGCCACGACCGTGCCAGTGCGCTCGTTGACCACCACGCGCGCGGCATAGTCAGGCGCAACGGATACGTTCTCGATGCGGGAAATCAATCGGGGCAAACCTGCCGCACTGCTCAGCGGAACTTCAACCTTCGCCGCATGCACGACTCGCACGCCGGGCAATCCCAGCTCACGTGTCAATGCATCGGCAATACGTTGCGCAGTGGTGTAGTCAGGCTCGTTGAGTACCAGTACCAGATTGCGCGCAGAGGCGTCACTTTCGGTAAAAGCCGAGCGTTCAACGCTGGCTCCTCGGGGAATGCGGCCTACCGTGGGGTGGTTTTTCTGCACCGAGTTTTGGTTGGCTTCAAAGACATATCCCCCCACCGACATCGGGCCCTGGGCCAGGGCGTAGAGTTTTTCATCGGGCCCATACAACGGCGTCATCAGCAAGGTGCCACCCAACAAGCTGCGCGCATCGCCCAGGGAAGAAACCTCGACATCCACCTTGTCACCCGTCTCACTGAATGAACGCAGGTTGCCGGTGACCATCACCGCCGCCGTGTTGCGCGCATTGAGATCCGAGTCCGCCACGTTCACATTGAAATTTTTCAGGGTATTGACCAGCGACTGGCGCGTGGCACGGTTGCGGTCGGTATCCCCCGTACCGGCCAGTCCTACCACGAGGCCGTAGCCAATAATTGCGTAATCACGCACGCCCTGGATGCGTGTCAGTTCCTTGATCCTTACATCGGCCCATCCCGCAGGCAGCCAAAGGCTGAGCAACAGACCCAAAAACCCCATCGTCAGCTGTTTCATAGGATTCGCAACCACTTGAGGGTTCGGAAAACGATGCTTTGCTTCTGCGCGTCGGTGATCACCCCATCACCAACAATGTCGATTTGTGCATCGGCCAGGCGGTATGACAACACGGTGTTGTTGTAGGCAATATCATCGGGGCGCACCAAACCACTGATACGCACCTGCTGCTTCTCGTCATTGACAGTCACCAATTGCTCACCGCTGACCCGCAGCAAGCCTTCGGGCAGTTGGTCAATGATTCGCACCGACACATTAGTGCGGATCTGCCCGCTACGATTGGTCTGGCCTTTGCCGCTGGAGTCGCCTTGCAGGCCGAGGCGGCCTTGATGGTTGTTGTTGTCCCATCCCAGGCGCGCAGAAATATCGGTACTACTATCGGCCCCTGTCCCGGCTGCGCTTTGCGCCGAGGTCGATTCCACCACCAGAATCGTCAGGGTGTCCCCCACGTGGTAGCCACGGCGGTCGCCAGTGAGAGAGCGATAGCCATCGGGATTGATCAGGCTTTGCGCGCTGGCGCAAATCGGTAGCAGCACAACCAGCCAAAACGCCTTAGCGTTGAACATGGACTTCCCCTTTGCCGGCCACCACTGCCAACAGGCTCGACTCCGCACCGTTGACCAACACGGGGATAGGCTCACCCAGCACGCCGGGGCGCATCGCCTTGCCCTCGGTGCGCAGCATCAGGCCTGGGCCATAGACCACGACAGTGACGGTGGCATCACGTAGCACCAGCGGTTCGGCTTTCAAGTGCCGATTGAGAATCGGCATGCCGGCGTTGACCATTTGCCCCAACCACGCCCCCTCCAGGTTGCTGGCCAAATCGTCGGGGGATACTTGCGCGGCAACCACGTCCAGACGCTCACGGCGTGGCTGGGTATCGCTCAGTGCCTGATCCGTGCGCCCATTGCGGCCATAAACCCAGGCCTGACCCCACGCCTGGACCTTGAACCAAACTGTCACTTGGCTGGCATGCGTCTGCCCGCATACCGTGCCTTTAAGTTCAACCGCAACGCGGCTGCGCAGGGACGTCGACAACAACCGCACCCGGGGCGATGCCATGGCCGGCAAGCCACCGATAGGCGTCAGTTGGATATCCAGTTGCTCGTTGGCGAATGCCGGGCGCACGCGCTCAGTGATGTACTGTGCCATCTGGCTGGGCGTTTGCCCTGTTGCACACTCAAGCGCGTTTGCCTGCCCTCCCCAAAGGCAGACGGCTGCGATAGCGACGCACGTAATCTTCATACTCATCAGCGACGCAGGTTATTGATGGTTTCTAGTATCTGATCGCCGGCTTGAAGCAAGCGCGCGTTCATTTGGTAGGCACGTTGCGCCAGTACCAGGCTACTCATCTCATCAATCAGGTTGACGTTGGACATCTCGACATACCCCTGCAACAGCACGCCTTGGCCATCCCGGCCGGGTTCGGCGTAGATCGCTTCACCGCTGGTTTGAGAAGGTCGGTACAGACCATCGCTGAGCTTTTTCAGTCCATCGGCACTGGCAAACTTCGCCAGCTGTACTTGGCCGACGGTAATCACCTCTCCCGTCTCGACAACGGTCGCCTGCACCGAACCGTCTTGTTTGATCACCAGGTTGCGCGCATCAGGCGGCACTCGAAGGTCCGCTGTCAGGACTTGGCCGGTGTTCATCGCCAACTGTCCGTCAGTGTTCAAATGAAAGCGACCGGCACGGCTATAGGCCAATTCACCCGTTGGCAATTCGACTTCAAAAAAACCATCGCCCTGGATGGCCAGATCCAACTCGTTACCGGTCTGGCGCACTGCGCCCGGACTGAACACCTGAGTGGGCTCCGACGCCTGGATGCCTGCACCGGACAGCAGGTTTTCGGTCATGCCGCCGCCGTCATCCCGCGTGCCAACGTCACGCACCATGTCATGGAAATTGACCTGGCTACGCTTGTAGCCAATCGTCTGCATATTGGCCACGTTATTGGAAATACTGTCGATCCAGGCCTGGTTCGCGGATAAGCCGGAACTGGCAATACTCAATGCATCAATCACACCCGCACTCCCTGGTCAGTCCTTGCCCAATTGATTGATCCCGCTGTTCAGCAAACCGTCGTAGGCCGACAAGGCGCGCTGCAGGGTCTCGACGTGTCGCGATACTTCCATCATCTTCACCATGTCTGTGCCCATGGCGGCGTTGGAGCGCTCTAAAAGACCCTGGTGCACCACGTATTGCGTGGCAGGTTGCCAGGCGACGTCCATCGAATAGAGCCCGGCCCCACGGGAAACCAGATCGCTGGCCCGTTCAATACGTACCAGACTGAGTTGCCCTACCGGGGTGTCGTCCACGCTCACTTCACCCAGGCTGCTCACCTTCACCACACCGCCGGCGACCTGAATGGGACCGCCCTGGCCGAGCACAGGATGGCCGGCATGGCTAACAAGGAAGCCCTGATTGTCGACCTGGAAACGTCCATCTCGGGTCAGCGCCGCGCCTTGTGGGGTGTTCACGGCAAACCAAGCATCGCCGGACAGCGCGAAATCTGTCACGCGCCCGGTGTACTGCAGCGCACCGCCATCGGTATTGATCGATGTCTGGGTTTGCAGGCCATCAAGCCCGACGGCTACGCCAGAGGCGGGTTGCCCCAATGCCTGGACGCTGAACGCGCGCCCGGCCTTGTAGCCGGTGGTGTTGGCATTGGCGACGTTCTGCGATACCTCCTTCAAGGTATCGATATCCCGCTGGATCACCCCGGCCAGTTGCATGATCATGTCGCTCATGCCGACTCCAGACTGGGGAACCCAGGCAAATCAATCATTCCGGCGGATGTCACGCGAGCATGCTGACCGACTTCGCTGACCGACAGCACAGCCATATGCGGCACCGCCCGTGACATGAATGCGCGCAATACCCGCCTTAATGGCGCGGCACACAACAATACTGGCTGCTTGTTATCACCCAACTGACGCTCCGCTTCACGGGCCACAGTGGTGACGAACCGTTCCAATTCCTGAGCCGGCAGCAATGCGCTTTGCTGGCCCTCACGCGGTCGGGATGCGGCAAGCATGTAGCCTTCCAGTTGAGGGGCGATGGTCAACACGTTGAGATCACCGTTTTTGTCCACCAGGCGCTCATACAGCGCAGCACCCAGCCGTTCACGTACACGCTCTGCCAGGTCTTCCGCGTTTTTGTTAGTCCGCCCAGCATCCACCAGCACCTCAAGGATGGTTTCCAGGTTGCGCACCGGCACTTGTTCACGCAGGAGCAATTGCAAGACGCGCTGAATATCGGAATAACTGAGGACTTGGGGGATCAGCTCATCCACCAGGCTACCCAACGCGGCACGCTTGCTTTCCACCAGACGCTCGGTCTCTGCGCGGGTGAGAAAATCAGGGGCGTAGCGTCGGGCAAGTTCGGAGAGGTGTGTCAACAGCACTGTGTCCGGCTCAACCAGCGTATAGCCGCTCATTCGTGCCTGGTTGCGTAACGCTTGGTCTATCCAAAGGGCCTGGAGGCCATAAGTAGGCTCCTTGGTTTCGCGCCCTTCCAGCGCCGCCGCCGCACCACCTGGGTTGATGGCCAGCAACTTGTCGAACTCCAACTCACCGTTGGCCACCACCGCGCCCTGGACACAGACCTGATAGGTGCCTGGCAGCAGTTTCTTCTCCGCGTGCACACTCAGTTGCGGCAGGGCAAAACCGTAATCCCGGGCGAACTGTTTGCGAAGGTTGTCGATACGCAAGCTGAGGGTACTGGTGGCCGCCAAAACCTGTGCCGCCAAGTCATTGCTCAGGCGCAGTTCAAACGCATCGCTGCTCATCAGCGCGTAGATATCATCCGAGGCAGTATCGGCCTGGGTTTGCGTCCCCTCTGACGCCGATTCGCCCTTGGCCTTACGCTGCAACTGGCGGAATGAATAGCCAGCCGCTACGGCAAACGCCAGAAACAGCATCAGCAACGGCACCAATGGCAGGCCCGGCATCATCGCTAGCAACAGCGTGACGATCGCCACCACCACCAGTGTCTTGGGGTAGGCCGAGACCTGTCGACCCAGTTCCGGCCCCAGGCGTGCGTCGGTAGCGGCGCGGGTAATGATGATGCCGGCGGCCACCGCGATGATGAGCGATGGAATCTGCGTGACGATACCGTCACCGACCGTCAACAGAGTGTAGTGGTGCAGTGCATCGCCCCAACTCTGTCCCTTTTGCAAAATGCCTACCGACAGGCCGCCAATGATGTTGATCGCAATGATGACAATCCCGGCGATCGCATCGCCCTTTACGAACTTAGATGCGCCATCCATTGCGCCGTAGAAATTTGACTCGCGCTCCAACTGGCCGCGGCGCCGCTTGGCCTCATCCTGGTCGATGATGCCCATGTTCAGGTCGGCATCGATGCTCATCTGTTTGCCTGGCAGCGAGTCGAGAGTAAAGCGCGCGGCCACCTCCGCGACCCGTTGTGCGCCACTGGTGACCACCACGTATTGCACCACCACCAGAATCAGGAACACCACGAAGCCGATCACGTAATTGCCACCGACCACGTGGGTACCGATCGCGGCAATAACCTGGCCGGCATCACCGTCCGCGAGAATCAGCCGCGTCGCAGAGATGTTCAGTGCTAGACGAAACAAGGTGGTCATCAGTAGTAGCGAAGGGAATGTTGAGAAGCTCAAGGGCTTGTCGATGTCGAAGGTCACCAGCAACACCAACAGTGCGACAGCGAAGTTGGTCAGCAGCAACAGGTCGAGCAACCAGGTAGGAATCGGTGTGAACAGCACCAGCAAAATGCCAATGATGGCGACTGCTAACAGCAGGTCGCTGCTTTCCGACAGTGCGCGCGTCCAGAATGGCTTCATGGGCTCAGCACCTTATTGCCCGACAGAGCAATAACCCAGCGATAGACGCGTGCGACATCGGTCTGTGTGATATCCGGAATCGCTGAATCGACCCGCGCCAGTGCGTGCAGGGTACGCGCCAACGGCGGACGGCGCAGGATTGGCACCTGGTGCTTGCGTGCCATCTGGCAGATACGCTGGGCATGAAAGCCACGTCCGATAGCCAGCACCTTGGGCGCAAGCATCGTTGCCGGACGGTATTGCAGGGCCACGGCGTAGTGGGTTGGGTTGGTGATGATGACATCAGCATCTTTGACTTGCCCCAGTGCGGACGCTTTTTTCAGCAGGTCCTGCTGGATGCCTTTACGCTTGGAGCGAACCTCGGGATCACCTTCGCGGCGCTTGTGTTCATCCTTGGTCTCGCGCTTGCTCATGCGCATTTGCCGGCCAAATTCGCGACGCGAATACCACACATCAAACAGCGCGGCAGCCGCCATGATCGACAACACGGTAAAACCCAATTGCATCAGCAATTGCTTGCCGGCCAGGGGCAGTTCCATAGGAGAGACCGTCGCCATGCCCAACAGGCGCGGCAAAAGACTTTGGAATAGGTAATACAGCACCAGCGCAAACAGCCCACCCTTGACCAGTACCTTGAGCAACTCAACAAACATACGCCGCGAGAAAATGCGCTTGAGACCCTGGATGGGGTTAAGCCGCTTGAAGTCAGGCTTGATTGCGAAGGCCGAAAACACCGGCCCGCTGAACAACAGATTGGCCAAGACGGCCACCAACACCAAGGCACCGATCAGTGGCAGAAAGGCATACACCACCTGTCTCACGCTGTAGCCGCCCTGCTCGCCCAGATAGCCAAAGCTGGTCCCCAGTTGTCCTGCGTTGGCTAACCACCAATGGGTGTGGGCAGCGATCACACTGGCAAGCGGCGCGGCGATGGCCGAGAACACCATCAGGAACGTCAGGATCATGGCGAACGACAACAGGTCCGGGCTGCGCGGCACCTGGCCTTTCTTGCGCGCCTCCTCGAGTTTGTAGGGGGTAGCCTCTTCACTCTTGTCCTGTTGATCGCTCATGGTACACCTGCCAGGGAAAGCGCGAATCGCAACGCGTTTTCGATCAACAGCGGCACGCGCTGAACAATGATCGGCAGTGTCAGGATCAGGATAAATACGCCGACGCCGAGTTTGATCGGCAACGAAAGGAAATAGACATTGGCCTGCGGCATCGAGCGAGAGAGCAGCGCAAAGGCAGTGTCGATCAACCACAGCCCAAGGATAACGGGCACAACGATCATGAACGCCAACAGAAATTGCTGGATCAGAATGCCTATGATCGGCCCCGAGAAAGTCATCAGAGAAACACTGCCGGGAGGTACCGCGACCAGTAGCAGACTGAAGACGCGCAGCAAGTCGTGATGCAGGTTCAACGTGACGAACAGGATACCCAAAGTCCAGACCAGCACTTCAGCGACCAGGCCGGTCATATTGGAAGTGCCCGGGTCGAACACCCCGGCGGCATTCAGGCCGATCTGGGTGTCGATGAGCTTACCTGCCATGTCCAGGCCGGCATGGGCTGCATGAAAACCGAAGGCCATCAACGCCCCCAGCATTAACTCGCCGAGTACCGACGATAGGCTCAATGCAGGCATGCCAGTCACATTCAAAGAACTGGCCAGGACGGCCGATAAGACCAATCCCAGCAACACCCGAACGGTCATGGGCAATCGCGAGAAAAATACAATAGGGGCGACAACAAGCAGCGGCGCCAGCCTCATGAAGATGAGGAGCAGATTGGCCATGTAGGGCGTCAACACGGCTAGAAACCAGCAGCCTGAGTGAGTGCACTCAGCGCAAACTGCTTGAGGATCGTCAGCATCCAACCGCCCAAAACCAACAGCATCACGACGGTGATGATCAGTTTAGGGATGAACGTGAGGGTCATTTCCTGGATCTGCGTGGCCACCTGAAGAATGCTGACCAACAGGCCGATGATCAGGATCGCCAATAGCAAAGGGGCGGCAACCAGGGCTGCAGTGAGCAGCGCTTCCTTGAGCGCGTACAGCATGAAATCCTGTGTCATCCATGTCCCCAGGTAGCGCATTTTGATCCGGAGACATCACATGCCATCCAGCGTTCCATGGCTAGTAGCCATTATTTTGGTGGCTGATCATAGCCATTCCTGAAGTCGCGAAACAAGAGAGTGTGGAGGAATAATCAAGAATATTTTTTTACGCTACTTTTGAATAGCGCGGCACGCTTAAGCCCCCCCAAAAAAAACGGTCCACGTTGGCACGATGCGACCTGCAATCGACAGCGAAAACGCTTGGCTTTGAAGCTATGACAAACGCTCATGCCATTTACCCCCTGGGCTTTCCAAGTCATTCACTCGGCCTGAAGATCGCACTAGAGCTATCGTCAATGGGTGAAAGCGTTGTTCTGCATTTACAGCTTTGCCCGTGTTTTTAGAAAGTTCAGGTAATGCGAGCTTTCATTCGCGAAAATCTCTGGCCCCGCCCCCATGTAAGCACGCATCAATTCATCAGCCGCACTGTTCTCTTGTCCCTCATCGAGATAAACCTGCCCAAGACGCAAGTGCAAAAATGGGTTACCGATACCGTTAGGACAAGTCATTGCATACTGCAATGCATCACGCCCAGAGCCTTTGTAACCAGACAGAAAACACGCATCTGCTATTGCGGCTAAAATCCAAGTAGAGGCTTCCCAGTTATTTTTAGGTTCGGGAACTGATCGCCAGGCACTGTTGTACTGGGCCATTGCCTTCTCATAGCTCCCTTGCTCAGCCAGCATGTCACCGAAACGGCAATATTCTTTTAGTTTCTCATCCAGAACGACATCAAGCTCAGCACTCATATTGACATCCATTTAAGCCACATTAAGGCGCTCGAAAAATGCAAAAATAACCAAGGTCAAATCACACTACCATCGCCAAAGATGAGCGCTGGTGCCGAAATAATCGAGATATTTCAAAATAGCACCCAGCCTGTAATCAACAACGAGCCCATTATCTAACCCACCGCCTTCCGATTCATAGCCATTGACATAAAACGCGTCCGCGGCCTGCTGGCGATAAAGATCGCCCGCCGTGTCAACCTCACCTACACCTTCACACCTAAAAATATTAAAGTAGAGTTGGTAGGTCTTTGCAGCGAGAGCAGATCTTTTCACTTTTGATAACTTAATTAATTCAACAGCAACAGCATCACTGTAAGAGCTAATCGACCCTCCTGCCAAAATCGCCGCTAAGATACAGTCTAACTTCCGATCTGAAGGCTCAATCGACCTACAATCTTTTTCTACTTCTATTTCCCCATCAACAAGAAATGCAAAAATCTTTAACTTTTCGATAGTAAACGCATTATTCAAGTTAGCTTCAGGATCTAGCTCAAGCAGAGCTTTCACACTTTCCAAGCCTCGCTTAACACCCTGATCAATGAATAAGCGAGGACTTTCTCCACTCCGCCATGTAATCAACGCCTACATTAGCTGACTCAAAAAAAATATGACGACTGTCAAGCGAAAGCAAATGATAATTTCTGTGGCTTTTGGCGTAAGCAAACCCTTCTTCAAAAGTAGTGACTTGTTTTGCGTAAAATCGAATGTTTTCTATAGACGACATGTTCAATTCCTACCAATACTCACAACCTCTCCAGATCTAAAATTGAAGCCCACCACGCCATCTTTAGATACGTAACCAGCCAAATACTTGTCAAGCACCCCGTCAGCCTGCTTCAACAAATGGCAATCACCAAACTCACCATTCTTGATGTGGTACACCTTATGATCACAGCGTGCCTCATCGAGAAACAAGGCATCTCCACTCTCAGTAAGCAGCCAGCAATTTAATCGTTTCGATCCTACTAATAACTCTTCCAAAGCTCTCATGTCCGCCTTCTTACCCCCCGCATGAACCCTGTATTGCTCGAGCGTCAAGCGTGATGCGTAATCAAAGGGTGCATTTAACCACCCAGTAGGTTGTACCGACGAATCAGTTACAACAAACGAGTTAAAAAGTCGATAGAGTTCACGCCATTTCAGTGGGAGCATGGCATGCTCAACATCATAATGCTGCCCTGACGTCGCTTCATTTACAAATGTCAAATTAAAAAAAGGTTTTTCTCAAGCCCCTGACATACCAAAGAAGGCAACCACAAACGGACTCCTTTTTTGAAAGCTGCTACGGGGGGCGGCCATTGTTCATCAATTGCACGCGCAGTTAAATGAAAAGCCACTGCAAAATCTTTGAACATGACGCTGACAGGAGTTCCGAGAGTGGCTTTAATCTCTGGTTTTAGCTCATCCACAATCGAAGGATCTAATTGATCAGCGGTCGAATAAATAAAATTATACTTATTTATGTCCAGCATTATTCTCCACCTAGTCTATTGGATGACTCATAGGCTCGAATTTGATTCTGAATTAGCGGCTCCATTTCCCGCTGGGTATTTTTAAGACCTTCGATATATTCACCATGCAGATTATCCTTTCCATAAGTCTCCCACTTAACCGAAGCCCCTTTCGACGCATTAAATCCTTTGGGCAACGACTGTAAACTTACAGTCGATCAGACTCTTCCTCCGATAACAAATACTCAACAAAATCCAAGTAGGAGCCCCACACCTCAGGCGCTGTCATCAATGCGTCTCTACCTAGGCGATTAACATCAATTGCATCACACCAGAGCACCTGACCCAATTGGGAGTTGCAGTCCATCACGATTAAGCCTTCAGTAGGTTCGCCCAACACAAGATAGTTTGGTAAAAGTTGTCCACTGCTTCTCAAGCGTTTCGTTTCACTAAGAACATTAGTCGGAGACTCCCAACCGATCTGGTGCAGCGGTAAAACGTAAATGCCACTTCCGTCAAAAAACTCCCCCACCAATTTGAAGCTAGTGGGAAGTGATATTTTCAACTCGCGCTCCAGATTTTCAATAAAATCCGGATCCACTGCGCGAATACCATTCAACGACTCAAATCGACTCTTTACCTTCTCTAGACTTGACATACCAACCTCACTGATTCTTTACGCGCCACTGCCAATATTCTCTAGTATCGACTGAAAAGGCCCGTCTATCAATTGGAAAGTTTGGGTTTGGAATATTTTTCCCATACTGACTATGCAGGGCATTTTGACCAGGCGTCCCTACTCCGTGGTAACGAGTACTCGCTTCAGCCAAGGCACCGCGTGAATCCTGCCCCATATGATGTAACGTAGCAAAACTACCATCACGCAACTGTGGAGACAAACCTTTTGCAGCCGCCTCTGCATTCGATCTTCCTATGAAGTCTTTAGGCCCATCACTGCGAATAATCCCCCAATCGACATCATTTCTTTGAATGACTGTATAAGTTTGGCCAGTACCTTTTGGCCTAGTGGCGGTCCATTCCACCTTATCAGTAAAGTAAATGTTATCTGCGAATGTCCTCCAAGGTTTAGCAGCGTTCGTTAATGTAGTTTCAATGACAGGCACGTCATCACTAATCAAAATAACGTCTTGTAACGTCGAGGTCCGAGAGGCGGTACCGATATTAACGCTGAATGCGTCCGACTGCATTACACGGGCAAGTGTTGGATCAATCTTGTTAGACAGCATGGTCGAAGGCGCAAGTAATCTCCCAGTAAGTGTGCCTCCGGGCAACGACAGCATAGACACCATCACGTCCTGACTCGCCTGATCAAAAGTACGATCCCCCACTGCGGCCCACGCAATTGGGATAGCGTTCGCTCCAGCCCATACTGTATTAACTCCAAGTGCCACACCATTATGGATCATAGAGTTCAAACCATAAGTCATATCAAGCAGTGAGCTACCAGTCTCGAAATGAGTCGGAAAGGTACTCATTAGATCGGTATCTTCATACACGCCAGCGGAAAACAGCGGCTCCGGCTCTTTAAACAAAGCCCGCCGCAACTCTACGGGTAGCACACCCTGATTTTTTTCAGTTTCACGCGCTAGAAAACGAACTTCCGCCGTTGTTAACGTATCAGGCAACTCCCCACTATCCAGCATTTTTTGCCATTGATTAGTGGCAAGCGAAGCGACTAAATTTTGCTTAGATGCATCTTCAACACGTAACTGACTCACCATAAAGTCACCCAACGTGTTGCCGAACGCATCGGCCGCAACCTGCCCGAAATCAGGTCGAGCACCTCCAAACCACTTATCTTTCAAAACCGCAGAAGCATAAGCACTGATCTGCCCACGCACCGTTGAACTCACTAAACCAGTGCCATTCCCACCGACGTATCCAGCAACAGTAGCCCCGACCGCCGATGCAGCAACATTGCGCCAACTGAATGAATTATCCAGCCCCACTACCCGGCTGGCGATCTGGCTGTTGGCATAGTTGAATGTCCCCAGTGCCGCGTAGCCGGTGCCGTAAGCACCTCCGGACTTCATGGCTTCTGCAGCAGTGCTCGCCCACGGGCCCAGGGTCCCTGCCCGTGCTAGGGCGCCAAACCCCGATGTGAAGCCGGCCGTCAGGCTACCGACCGCCACTTGTTTCCAGGAAAAACTATCTACGACACCCATCGCCCGGCCGGCCAACTGCGATGCGGCGGCTCCCACCGCTCCGCCAATAAGAGCCGCGCCAACGACCCCCATAGTTAGGCCCGCTGCGCCCGTTAAAACCGCTGCGCCTGTTACCATCACCCCTCCTGCCGATGCGACACCTAGCAGAGGAGCCGCGGCACCAGCGGTCAGAACGGTAGCCACCACAGCAACTACCACCATGACAACACTGGCGAGACCGCTGCTTTTCTTTTTCTTGGGCTTGGGTGGTGGAGGCAAAGTTGGAGTTGGTGTAGTATCTCCAACTATTTCGTCTGAGTTATACGGCTTAAATGTTGTTGCGTTATTATGATTACTACTGACAACGTTAGGTATACGCAGACTGTTACCAGCGAGTAAAATTTTAGATGGTTCCAATCCGTTCGCATCAGCTATCAAGTACCACATTCCTGAGTCACCCCATACGGCCTGGGCGATCCCGGCAAGCGTATCACCTTGATTAACAATATAGACAGTAGGATTAGCGCCTGGATAACTGGTTAAAATAGGTGTCAGCGTGTCACTGATTTCTGAAGCATTAGCGGTGCCAACATTCGCAAGTGACTTACCCTCGTAGTAAAAATAGTTCTGAGCAGTTCCATTTTGCTCTAACCTACCAATGAGCCGGCCTTCACGATTGGACCGAAACTCCCGATATGAAACCCCTGAATTACCAGAGCTTATCCCTACCAATTCTCCTTGCTGAGAATAAAAAAAGTTTGTATTGCCGGGCTGCCCCCCCAAACTCCAAGTCGCCACCGTCTCACGTTCTTTATATGAATCTATTTTATGGTAAGTTTTACTATAATTGCCCGTATAGCTAATACTAACTCCATCCCCACCATAAACCACGTAACGATAAGACCTCTGGTTAGCTGCCGCATCGATCATTGAGGCTTCGCCATAATAAACGGCCTGAGAAAGTTTCTGGAGGCCACTTAAAATCTTATGCGACTTTTGTGAAAACAGCTTTCCATCCCCACGGTACACATAGGTTTCCGAAGCACTGGCAACACCACTACCAAAGACAACCTGACTTGTCCGGCTGCCACGAGCGTCATAAACATTAGTAAATTCAAGAACTGCCTTATCCTGACTAGTGACTGCTCCTGCGCTGTTCCCACCAAGGGACCGATATATACTCCGCCCACTTGAACTTACAACCAGATGTGTATCACTGTAGATATATTCTTCTCTTAAATATCGCTCAGAGGAACCACTTGTAGAACTCCACTTTTCTGAGCTGAGGCGTCGCCCCGCCGTATCGTAAGTATAAGAAACACCTCGAGCCTTACCCCCAACAACTCCCGATACAACCCCGCCCCCCGACAAATACCCATCACCCACGACAACCTTATCTTCAAGATCGAACTTATTCCAACTCTCTACAACAGATCTAACTCCAGCTTGTGTTGTCGCATCTAAGAAAGATCGACGACGATTGCCAAGCTCATCAAAGTCATATTTCAAAGAGTCTATCCGAGCTGTGCTTGCAAGGGATGCCATGAACGCCCCATACACAGTTGTGCCCGCAGGCGCCCTGGTCTCTTTCAATCTTGACTGCTCATCATGAAAATAGCGAGTCTCCATTGACGAGCTTACATCCCAAGGAATAAACAATTCGCTTTTTGATCTTATCGTATCAACGGAACGAACTTTCAAACCCAGAAGATTGTATTGATAAATCGATGTTGATGTATCACCTTCTCTAGGACCGAACGCTAAGCTAGAGTCTGCTCTAGACTTCAACATACCATTAGCATAATAACTATACAACGTCTGATATTTCAGTTCAAAATCTTGGAAATCTCCAGGACTTACCTCAACCAAAATCGGACTAATCTCTTTTATGGTCTGACCAAACACATTATATGAATAGTCATAAACCACCCCATTTAGATTTTTGTATGAAGTTAACCTGCCGAAGTCTGCTTCATTATAGGACCACACTAACGAAGCACTTAACCCATCAACCTCCTTAACTTTACGATTAGCATCATTAAACTCATATCCTTTTTCAACTTTTGACTCATTACGAGTCCTTATCGCGTTACCTCGCTCATCAAACAACGTATACCGTACATTCCCCGCCACCCCAGTCGCCACCCCTGACCCACTGGCGCTGGCCAACGTCTCCTCTACCGCACTACTCCCAGTGATCTCCCCAACCAACCGACCCGCCTGGTCGTACTGATTGGTCGACAACGTAACAGCAACGCGATTACGGACGATCCCGTGCGTCAACTGCCGATCCATCGCGTCGTAGCTGTCAACCAATACAGTTCCCAGCGCATCCTGGGTGGCAACCCGATTGCCGTGGCTATCCATCAGGTAATTGCGCGAATACCCCAACGCATCGATATCACGCAGCAACTCACCCACTTTGTTGTAGACATGCTGACGCGTACGCAAGGCGGTGCTGGTAGGCATGCCTGCATAAGGCCCTACCAGATCCACTTCCTGGATCAACTGCCCCAGCACGTCATAACGCTTTTCATGGATCAGGCTGGCGCGATAGCTGGTGCCGTTTTCCCGCAGGATGTCGGTGACCGGCAAGGTTTCGGTCAGTTGCTTGTTGTTGTGATCGTAGGTGTAGGTGGTGATGTAGCCACGCGCATCGGTGCGGGCTAGGAGGTTGCCCCAGCGGTCGTAGCTCTGGCGAATGATCGGCGTGGCCAGGGTCAGGTTGATGTTGTTCAGCGTATCGGCATTGATGTTGGCTTCAAATGCGGGCAGATGCTGCTCAAGGGCTCGGCCGAGAACGTCGTAGCGGATGTAGGTAATGCGATCATCTGCGGCAGAACTGGCGTCGCCGATCTGATTACTGCGGCTGGCCTTGGCATTGAGGTCATAATCGACGCGGGTAATGCCTTGGGCATTTTGCTGCTGGGTCACGCGCCCGCCCTGGTCATAGACATATCCGGCTTGCAGGTAGCCATTCAACAACTGGCTGGTCACCTCTCCGAAACGGTTGTACACGGCTGAGTTTATGGTGGTTCTCTGGGTATTGTCGGCGGCCGTATACCAGTCGGTGGTGGACAACTGCTGGCCCATGACATCGTAAGTGTAGCCACGACGGATGGTTTGGGTGCGAGTGAGCGCAACGCCGCCAACCGTCCAGCCTCCCAAGGTCACGTTGATCTGGCGACTTTCCTCCACACGCCGACCAGCCGCGTCGACCTTATAGGACTGCGCCGAACCACTAGCGTCGATGCTTTGAACTTCGTAACCTGCCGCATCAAAACGGGAGCGCGTGACACGGGTGACGCCGGCCTGTTGATTGCCTGCCGAATCGACCCCAGCACTTTCGGTTTCGCTCAACACCTGGCCGAACGCATTGAGTGCGTAGGTGGTAGTAGGTGACGCATAGACGAGACCGACCGCAAAGGGATCCACTGCGCCGTTTTTCGCCGTGGCTCGGGCCGGCTCTACAAGCCGCACGGTCTGCCCCAGGGCATTGTATTCGGTTGAAGTGACGTTACCGGCAGCGTCCACCACTGCCCGCACGTTACCCACGCCGTCGTAGTCCATCTGGCTGACCAACTGGTTGCCGACTACCGCTACTGCCGAGACCGTACCTGACTGACCATTGATAGTCTGTTGCCAGTAACGTACTCCTTCCTGGGTCACTTGGCTCAAGCGCCCCATAGCGTCGTAGTCAAAGCGCGTGCTACGGTCGTTGAAACTGGCCACCGGCGGGCTCGGCGGAGTGCTGTCGCCCCAACCGCTCAGGCCATTGGCGTACTCGACCTGGCGACTAACCTTGCCCAGTACGTTGTATTCCATGCGGGTGTAATTGCCCTGGCCATCGACGCTGCCGATGCGTTGCCCGGCCAAGTCGTAGTAGTACACATTGCTGGCACCGCTCTGCACGGTCACGCCGCTGGCATTACGCGCGATAAGGGTTTCACGCACCAATTGGCCCAAGGCGTTGTAGCTGTAAACCGTGGTCGGCGAGGCGGTGATCAAGGTCGAGGTGGCAACGTTGCCGGTGAAGGTGTAGACACTGACGGCGTCCTGTTGCACTGCGGTCTTGCGTCCCAAGGCGTCGTAGGTGGTGATCAGCGTTCGGTCTTGTGAGGCATTGGCTATGAGCGTTGAGCCGTTCAGGTCCCTGACCGTGTAATAACCGGCTGTCGGCACGGGTGCCGTCAAGGCATTGGCATATCGCTTGGTGGTCAGGCGGTTGCCTTGGGCATCATAGGTGTAGGCCGTCACACCCTTAAGGGGGTCAATGTCATGGGTCAGTCGGCCGAGGCTGTCGTAGACCTTATAGCTGTCGACAAAGTCAGTCCCCGGCGCGCCAGTGTTGTTGACTCGGACACGATTGCGCAGCGCATTTCCGAGTGCATCGTAGGTTACGTCCGTGGTCACCTTCAGCGTATTGGCTGTTCCGTCCGAGGCTTGCTGATAGGCACCGGTGGCCTTGTTGTACCATCCTGGAGCGGTGATCTGCACTTGATGGCCGACAGCGTCGTAGGCATACCCGGTGGTCCTTGCCTGGCTCAGGTCATCGCCAGCCGGATCAGCCGCCAATGCACTGCGCAAGCGTCCCACCGTTCGGCTGGTGACGTTACTCAAGGCATCGTAGGTGATGCGGGTGACTTGCAGTACCGAGCGAGTACTGACCACCCCATTGATATCAATGCTCGACACGGCAACCGCTGGGGTGATTTCCTCTACCAGCCGGTTCACGTTGTCGTAGCGGTAGTTCCACACCGAGCCGTTTTTGTTGGTCAAGGTGGTCCGATTGCCCACGGCATCGTAGGTGTAGGATTCGGTCTTGCCGGAGGCGTCGGTCACACTGCTGAGCTGCCCGGCGGCATCGTATACCGAACGCGTGGTGTACGTCAGCGCGCCTAGGTTAGTCAGCGCCGCAGTCACACCCTCAGAGGTGCGCAGTGTGCCCGCCGGCATTGCCTTGCCGTAAAGGCGGCTTTCAGTGATGCGTCCCTGTTGGTCATACAGCGTTTCTGTAACCTGGTTCAGTGCATCGATGGTCACCCGCACTCGACCCATCTGATCGTAGAGATAGGTGGTGACCTGGTCCTTGGCGCTGGCGCCTGCCGCAACGCTGGCCGGCGCATTGCCCAAGGCGGCCAGCGCGCTGGCACTCAGCGCGGTGGCAAAACGAGTAGTGCTGGCCAGGCGACCATCAGGATCATAGGTACTGCGGGTGACACCGCCGAGAGCATCCACTGTGTCAGTCACGCGCCCGGCATTGTCATAGACGTACCAGGTACTGTTGCCACCCGGATCTAGCTTGCGAGTCACCTGGTCATTGGCGTTGTAGAAATATTGCGTAGTGAGGTTGTACCCGTTGGGATCAAGTCGTTCGGCGGTGCGACGGCCCAGGTTATCGAATACATACAGAACGATCTGCTGATTCGGATTGGCGGTGGTGCCGCGTGCCACCTGGACCTGTCGACCAAAACCGTCATAGGTGTAGGTGGTCGTCAGCTTGAGGCCGTTCGGGTCTTGCACCACCGTCAGCAATTGACCCTTGCGGTCGTAGGCATAGTCAGTGATGCGTTGACCCGCCTCGGTCATACGCACTTTGCGCCCCTGCCCATCAAACGCATATTGGGTCACGACCCCGGCAGCGTCGGTACGACTGATCATGCGGTTCGCAGCATCGTAGCCATAGGTCGTCACCCGGCCCACTGCGTCAGTCACGCTCAGCAGATGTCCGGCGGCATCGTAAGTATTTGTATTGGTGCGACCCAGACCATCGGTACTGGCGATCTGTTGACCGTTTTTGTCATAGCTGAAGGCCTGGGTACGGCCTTTGCTGTCGGTGATCGTCAGTGTTTCACCGTGACGATTACGCACGGTAGTCATGGCCAGGCCATCCGGCGTGGTCACCACCAACGTGCGCGTGCTGTCGTTGTAGCTATAGGTCGTGATCAGCCCACGCGCGTCCATCTGGCGCAAGACACGGCCAAAGGCGTCATATTCGCGGCCCTGAGTCTGGCTGAGGGGATTGCTTTCAACGATCATGCGACCATTTTCTTGGTAGCTGGTGCTGTTGATCTGCCCTCGTCCATCGATCCTGTTGATCACCCGTCCGAAGGCGTCATAGGAAAGTCCGGAAGTGCGCGATAAGCCGCCGACATCCTCTTCCTTGCCAATCAACTCACCCCGCCGATTATAAGCCAGGCTTTCACGAATCTTGGTGCCACTGGAGCTGGTACGCAGGCTGCCAACCTGCTCGCCGAACAGGTTGTAGGCGTAGCCAACGGTATTGCCCAGCGCATCGGAACTGCCAGCCAGCGTGCCGGAGGTGGTGTAGGTGTAAAAGCTGCGATTATCGGTGTTGGCATCACGAATCGCCTGAACCAGCGCATTGACCTGCACCGTCAACAAGCCGCCCGACAGCGTGGCGGTGTTGGCCTTACTGAGTCGGTTTGTCAGGGTCGCGCGCTCGCTGGCATCACCGAAGGCGGTATAGCGGGTTTCACTGACTTCACCCAGGGCGTTGATTACATGGGTCAAACGTCCTGCCGCGTCGTAGTAGGACAGCGTCCGGTTGCCCAATGCATCGCTGGCGCTGGCGACGCGGCCAGCGGCGTCGTAATGATAGGTCAGACCGTATTGCGCATAAACGGCGGCCACTTGGGCGTCGGTCATGCCGACCGTAATGCGACCCGACGCCGCGCCCAGCAGTTTTCCGATGGTTTGCCCGAAGGCGTCATAACGGGTGAGTACACTGCGAGCCTCGGGTGTACCTTGAGCCTGGGTTTCGCTTACCAGGCGTCCTGCCGCGTCATATTTATAGGCAGTCACCGTACCGTCGGTAGCCGTACGCTGGGCCACTCGCCCCTGGCTGTCAAAAGCGGTGGTACTGGTTTGCCGCGCACTGCCGGACACCGCGGCCTTGAGCGTGGCGAACCCGGTATTGCTGTTGACCGCAGCGGTATAGGCTGCGGCGTATCGGACGGTTTGCTGGGTGTTGGCGGCTTCGTCGAACACAGTCTCAGTGACAAACTGCTGCTCATCGAGGCTGCCAACCTGCCTGCCGGCCGCATCATAAAAATACCAGGTCGACAGGCTGCCACCTTTACTTGGCCTCAGTTGATCAAGTGTGCCTGATTCGCGGTTGGTGGCAGCGGTCACTGCGGCATAACGAAGGGTCTGGACCAGTCGGCCAGCGGCGTCATAACGGTTTTCCCGCAGGTAGCCTTCAGCATCCAACTGCCCGGTCTGATGTCCACTGGCATCGTAGAAAAACCGCGTGATGCGATCCCCACCCTGCTGCCGCACCAACTGCCCAAGGCCGTCATAGTTGAGGGTCGTCACCAATCCCGCCGGTGTGGTGGTGGTGCTCAGGCGCCCTGCGGAGTCGTAGGTGAAAGAGGTGACTCTATCATCAGCGTTAACCGGGGGCCGAACCCGCGTCACTTGGGTGAAGAACACAGTTGTGCCGTCATACCCGCCAGTGGTATCGATTAAGGTGGCGTAGCGTTTTTCCTGGATCCGCTGCCCCGCGGCGTTGTAGACAAACTCTGTGACAGCTCCCAGGCCGTTGACCTGCGCACTGACCCGTCCCGCCTCGTCATACAGCACATAGGAGCGCACGCCCGTAGCGTCCTGGACCATGGTTTGCCGGCCAGCCGCGTCATACACATAGAGCGTCGAGCGCGGCGCGGCATTTACAGCCGTTTCGCTTTGTGTGATCAACCGACCCCTGGTGTCGTAAGACTGGCTGATGGTCAGCCCTGCGCTGTTGGTCGTAGTGACTGTACGATTGAGACCGTTATAGGTCGTTGTACGTGTGCCGGATGCATCAGTCTGACTGAGGACTCGGCCCATGCCGTCATACACAATGGAGGTGAGCACGGCCTTCGCGTTTCTATCAGCTCCACGCACAGCCAGCGTCTGGAGCAACTGGCCGTGTTCACTGTAAATAAACTCCGTAACGTTCGCAGCACTGTCCAGCAGACCCGCGCCATTGACAGCCACAGCGGCATACACCACACGACGGCTCAGGTTGCCGCGATAGTCATAGCTCAGTTCGGTCAGCGTCGAACGTGTTTTATCCCTTGCGGCCGCCCATTTGCTCAGCGACGACTCGGACAAAACGTCGGCAGGCGCCAGCCCTGACACCGCAAACTGCGCATCACCGTAACTGACTTCCTGCGTACGCAGGCCGTTGGCGTTATAGCGGTACTCCACCACCTGGCCTGCACCATCCACGGTAAATCGCAGGCGGTTGGTACTGTCATAGGCATAACGCGTGATCTGGGCACTGCTCGCAGGCGGCTCGGTCCAGCCGGTGCCGTTGCGGGTAGCAGGCACGCGATAGCGCACCTCGTTGAGCAATTGATTATCAGCGTTGTAGCTGCGTGTGATTGTGTTACCTACGCTGTCACGCTCCAGGACCCGATTACCATTGGCATCGTAGCCATAGCTCACCGAGTTGCCGCGACCGTCGACGACCTGGAGAACATTACCGTCGGCGTCGTAGCTGTAGCGCGTGGTCAGACGCTGGCCGTTGACTGCCGGCGTGCGTACCTCGATCAGTTGATCCTGAGCGTCGTAGTAATAGCTCCACTGGTGCCCCAGCCCGTTGAGCACATCGGTGCGACGGTTGACCGTGTCATAGCTGAAACGTGTAATTCCGGACGCGTCAGTGACGATGCTGACACGGTAATCAGCCCCCACCTTTTCGTAACCGAAACTGACGGTGGTGCCATCGCTCTGCGTGACGCTGGCAATGTAGAAACTCGAGTCAACGTACGTGTAGGACGTGGTGTAGACATTGCCATCGGCGATGCTGTTGCCTTGCGGGCTCAGGTCAGTGCTGACACTGGTCAGGCGGCCCAGACCGTCATAGGTGTAATACACCTGGCGCGTCAGTGCCTCGCCCGCCGAACGCCGCGTGTCCAGGCGCTCCAGCTTGCCAGCGGCGTTATAGTTAAGCACCAACTCCTGACCCGAACTGTCTTTGACGCTGCTCAAACGCCCCTGGGCGTCATAGCTGAAACTGATCTGGGTGCCATTGGCATCGGTAGCGGATACAAGTTGGCCTTTCCCGTTGTAACGTTCAGTGGTGCGTCTTGAACCATCGGTCCATACCATTTGCCCTGCGGGCTTGTCCCAAGTGAGGGTGTCATGTGCACCATCACCTTCGGAGGACTGATATCGCGCTCCGTCCCAGCGATAAACCGTTTTGTGGCCATCGCCAGTGATACGGATCATTTGGCTACCGGCCGTGTTCACAGTACCCACCAACGTTAAGCTGCGCTCGGCATCCAAGCGCCAGCCATCACCGTCGCTGAAATCGCCTCGAGTGTTGTAGGTCCGGGTATGCAATAGATCCTGGCCAAGACCGGACAATTGCTCATCGGTAAAACGCAGAACCAGGTTGCCGTTGCTGATATTGACCAACGCCTGGCCGCCAGCCTGACCGAGGTTGCCCTGGCCGGGCGAACCGATGCCACCCAGCGAGTTGAGCGAGGTGTTGAACAGACCCAATCCATTGCCAGCAACGATCGCTACCATTTCCCTGACTCCCCCGACCCAACTGAACCGACCTGGCGGTTCAAAACAATTTGGCTGCCCGCGAGCGCGGTAAATCAGCCCCTATGTCAGTCCTTATGCGTCGATTTCAAGGATTGTTTAGGGTGGGTGGGATTTTTTTATTTCGCCAGAAAATTGCGCTGTTCCCCATGACAGCGAGCCAGTGCCAAGGCAATAATCCGGCAAACTGCTACCCATGCCCCAGGGAAGGATTGATCAATGAGCACTGACGGCATCCTCGCCGAACAACAGCGACTGGCAAGGCTACTGACATTTCTGGACCACGACCCAGGCAATCTGACGCTGATTTGCGACGCCATGCGCCTGGCGATTGTGCTGGGTGATCAGGCCGTCGGCCAACAGTTGATTGATCATGTGAACATCCACGGCATCGAGGATCCGAGGGCGTTTGCGCATGCCGCTCATTTGCTACTGCAGGCAGGCGACTACCTGGCAGCCGCGGCCTTTGGCGACAAGGCGATTGCGGGCGGCCTCAATGATCCTGCCGTCGTGTTCAACACCGCGCTTGGGCATTTTCACAGTGCCGACTTCAGCGCTGCCGACGCCCTGCTTGCCCATCTGACCCAGCACGCCGATTGCCCTGCTGCCACCTTGCTGATGCATGCCCGAGCCCTGCATCAACTGGAAGAAACCGAGGTGGCCGAAGCCCTGGTGCTTCGAGCACAACAACTTGAGCCCCACAACCTGGATATTCGCGGCTTGCTGGCACTCCTGTTGTACGAAAACGATAATCTTGCCCAGGCGCTGAGCACTGCTCATGAAACCCTGGCCATTGACCCGGACCAACGCGACGCATTGATAGCATGCGCTACGGTGCAATTTGAGCAACACAACGTAGCAGCGTCTCGCAAGGCATGGCTACATACCCTCAAGTCCTATCCAAACTGCGGCCGAGCCTGGTCGGGGCTAGGCCTTTTGGAATTCGGCGAACTTGAGTTCGACCTGGCTGAAAGTCATCTGAAGAGCGCCGTCCAGTTCATGCCTCACCATATTGGTACCTGGCACCTGCTGGCCTGGATTTACATCCTGCGCAACGACAGCACTCAAGCACGCGCGGCGCTGGAGCAGTCCTACGCACTGGACCGCAGTTTTGGAGATACCCATGGCGGGCTGGCGGTAGTTGATATCCTCGAAGGCTACTCGGACAGAGCACGCATAGGCATCCGCAAAGCGCTGCGTCTCAAGCCCGACAGCATGGCGGCCCACTACGCACAGGCACTCCTTCTGCAGCAGGCCGGAGAAACCGATGAAGCCAGGCAACTGATCGATGGCCTCTTGGAGAAAAACCGCCCAGGCATTGAAATCACTGGCCGTACGCTGGTCAATCAATGGCTACAACGTCACCAGCAAGGCACAACGCCGCCCAATCCCGGCCAACACTGAAGTCATCCCTTATGGAGTCCCAACTATGCTGGACGCAATCGAATACCTGCATCTGGCCATTCACGCCAGCAAGGACGGCAATCACCACGCCGCCTTGAACTACCTCAACACCGCACTGGAACATCAGCCGGATAATGCCGCCGTGCGCTATTTCCTCGCCGCCGAACATGCGGAGCTAGGGCTGATGGATCGTGCCCATGCCGGCATGACCTTAGCCCTGGAGCTGGATCCTCATCTCGATATCGCTCGCTTCCAACTGGGCCTGCTGAACCTGCAACAGCAACACGTCGAAGAGGCCCGTGCGGCGTTTAACCACCTGCACCACCATGCACAAGACAATAGCCTGAAATGGTTCGCCACCGCCTATCTGGATGTGCTCAATGAGCAGCCTGAGAACGCCGTCGAGAAGCTGAAAAACGGCCTTACCGATTGCGTCAATCCCGCTTTGAAGGCGGACATGACTCGCGTGCTTGCAAGTCTGGCTGATACCGTTATTGCTCCAAAAAGCGATACCATCGCCGCTCCCAGCGTGTTCCTTGGCGCTTATCGTGAAAACCTCGAGACTCCGTGATAATGAGCAAGATCGACCCCACTCAACTTTCCCGCGTCGTGGCCGCCCTGGCTAGAAGCAAGGAGCGAGTGACGTCGAGCGCAAACAGCCAGGCTACGCCCAGTAAAAGCCAGACTGCAGGCAAAAGCCTCGAGGTTCTGAGTACACGCCTACATGGTCGCCTCAAAGCTCTTAAGTCAGATGTGGAAGGTTTTCGTGATGCTGCTCCGGTTGTCACGATTCAGGAGATTTTGTGCTGGAAGTTTGGTGAGGGGATTTCTGAGCACAGTGAGTTTAAGCAGATCGCGCAGAAAGTAGCGGAGACAATGATGGATGACCCGCAACTGGGGAAAACGATTCGCGCCATTATTGATGAGGCCCTATTGGGAAGATGAGGCAGGGCATTTTGAGATGCTCAGGAGGCTACTAATTTCTGGCGCTGCTGGTATGGCGCCCTGGATTGGGTCTAGCCCACCAGTATTAGGCGACAAACGGATGAAATCGGCGAAACCCGCTTTTATGCTTAGCTGCCACTCTGCCAAGGCAGTTGCGGATCTCACGAGCATCCGGCCATCCAAAAGGCAGGCAGCAACGCGGGATTAATTCACTACCATCGACCTCCCCCGACGTAGCCAGCAGCCGGATTGATGAGTTGCAGCCGCTGAGGTGAGAGAGGTGGTTTGCAAGATGGCTGGGCCGGGCGCTTACAGACGTTATACGAAGCCTTTCAAGAAAGAGACTGATCCTCTCCTCCTTGAAGTCCAAAAAAACTAAGGGCCCATCACAGGCCCTTATGCTTGCAAAGCATTGATCTCACTTCGACAGCCAAGACTCAACCGTGTCTGAGCCGTGCTCGGATTTCCATTCTTTCAGAGTCTTGTGATTGCCACCTTTGGTCTCCACCACTTCGCCCGTGTGCGGGTTCTTGTATACCTTCAACTCACGAGCTTTACGGGTAGCCGTTGCAGGCTTGGCTACCGTTGCGCGGCGACTTGCTTGAGGGTCAAGGATATTGATTACGTCTTTTAAGCTTAAACCGTACTCACCCAACAGAGCACGAAGCTTTTTCTCGAATTCGATTTCCTTTTTCAGGCCAGAGTCGCTTTTCATGGACTCAAGCTCTGCAAGCTGAGCAGCCAGTTGTTGCTCGAGCTTACGATATTCTACTAGACGAGACATTAAAAACTCCTTAAAGGTATAAGCACTCAGAATAATAGCTACATATTATGGGAGGATTAGCTCTAGCCAGGTAAGTGAACCTGCCTTGGCTGGAAATTTTCAACCTCACCAGATTACGACACCAAAAAACGAAAAGCGCATACCTAGAATTAAGACATTCGGGGGTATGAGCATAGCATCAGTTAATCATTTGATCAGAAATAATGCTTTGGCGCACCTTCCGCAGCTTAAGAAAGTCTTTAAACGAAAAGTGCGACTTCAACCGAAGATTAACTCCATACGCGTGCAAAAGTGGCAAAGCGATATCAGGCTCAGGAAGCACTCTAGCCTCCCCTCTATAGCACAGGCTGTATACGTTGAAAGGCCGCGATCGAATTAGCGTAAGTTCAGAGGCAGCCGGATAGAACACCTCCACTACGAGGGCTTTCATTTCTCTGGCTGCATCCTTAAATAGCTCAACTCTATTTTTCCCCTCCGATGCCACGTAGAGAGGAAGGTCACCGATCTTAAAAACTCTTGGGGAGTTATGATTGCGATCTACTTCCAATGTAGCCAGGGCATCAGACCAATCCATAACCTCGACTGCAGATAACGGTCTAAAGTGAGAATTATGGGAGTAGTCATTATAGGTCCCACTGACAATCAAAAAAGGATTAATATATTTAGGCTGACTTTTTTTGTAGTCGAAGCCGGTCACAGAAAAAGGGAGTGCCTGCATAACAAATTTACCTGGATGTATAGCTGACCAAGCTCTTTTTGGCGGTTGGTACCCTCTGATCTTTCTTAAGAATCGCTCCCACCAGATACCAGACACCTTACTCCGCCCTTCTCTGTCAATGCGATCCTTGGCTCGTACAAAGGCTTCAGCAGCATCTTGCATTACGACTCCTCTAATTTTAGTCAACGACGCTTTAGCTCAGCTATCAACGTAAGTCGAGCTTATCTCCAGAGTATCGGCACTTCTACTCTCCACATGAGCAATCACCGTGAGAGGTCCCCACCATCAGCAAGGACCGAACTCTCGACACCTACATCCTCATCAGAATAATCCAACTTCCCAAACAAAACGTATAACCCAATCATTGGTACTGAGGTTCAACGGTGCACGCCGACTGCGAAAACCGTGCCCTTCCATTTTCAGCAGCTAATCCTGCTCCCAGACAGTGGTACGAATGCGATGAATACCCCACTCGCCCTATACAAGGCACTCAAATCAATGAACGTGCCAGAAGACATGGCAAAAGCCGTACAGACCGCATGGGAATCCGATCTCGAGAAGCTTACTCTGAAATCCGAAACCAAGCTGATTGAGGCGAACACTCAAACGCAAATTAAAGAAATGGAAGTTAAAATAACGTCATCCATACCCGGCCACCTTGACAAGTTGTGGTCATCGCTATTCAAGATGCAGACAAAAATTGATATTGTATTTCCACCCGTTGTTTTGCTTATCATATTTATATGTACCTACTCACTATTTAAGCAACTGTTTTGACTCCTAAACACGTCCTCAATAAAACGTACTACCCCCTACACCATGGTCATTACGCAGAACGCGAATATACCTATTAATGAGGCCGTTCGAGAAGAGAGCAGAACCGGAAACATCCTACATAGACTACAAATCTGTAAGAAACATCTGACTAGATCCTCGATGCGTATAAAGCGATTATCTCACCTGGATAGCTGTCGCCGACAGCACCTACCCAGGCGACCATGATCTTGAGGGCCGCGGCGCGCATTACGTGTGTTGATCAGTTCCAGTTCGCTACGCATTCGAAAGTGTGAACAGTCGCCGATACCTCGCCGACAGAATGCATATCCCCACAGTGACGGGAGCCAACCGTCAGGTGGTTGCTCTTCGTCGCTTGCCAAACGCAGGAGACACGATGAAAATGTCACTTCCTCTATATGACGCACTCACGTCCATAAGTGTGTCAGGAGATAAAGCCACAGCGGTAGTAAATGCTTGGGAGACTGACGTGGAAAAGCTCGCATCCAAAAGTGATTTATTACAAACAGAAACACACTTGAAAGCCTCGATTTCCGAATTGGGCACCGAGGTCAGAGCAATGATCAAAGAGCAAGGCGCCTTGATCAAAGAACAAGGGGCTGAGCTTCGAGCATTGATTTCGGGCTTGGAAGCTCAAAATAAGATAGTACGCTGGCAGTTTGGCGTGCTTTTTGTCTGCATCAGTGTTCCAGCAATCAAACTGGTATACGACTTTCTGAATAAGGCTTTTTTGGGGTAACTCAAGTATCGCCTACCAGCTATAAGCCTTCGAGCTATGGCCACTAGTTACCAGACGTTGGCGTTGTCCACGTCCTGATTCACACCTATTCAGCCCATGCGGGGAACACTCCCCGTGCGGGCGACGTGTCTCTCCGTTTTGGGCGTTTTTTGGAGAGACACATGAAGATCGAAAACCTCACCTCGCTTCAATCCAAGCTGCTTCAGCTGCCAGTCATCTTCTCGCGAGACGCCTGGCACGAAGCGGTTTATCTAGAGCAACCAGCGAGCCTTGGCGACCTGGGAAACAGATTGGGCGAGACCCTTCAAGCCGCGTACGCGTGCCTTTTGTACAGAACAGAAAAAGTAGACGCGGTGGAACCGTTCTACGAGTTTGGCCTGTACCGCTTTCTACCAAGCGGTGATCGTGTCGATCGACACTGGTTGGAGATGCGGTTGATCGTGGAGCATATAGCGGATCAACCGTCCACACTACGTATCGTGCTTCGGCGTGAAAGCTCATCTTTGGATTTGAAGGTACCTGACGTCTTTTTTGAGCCAGGCCTTATGATGATGACCAATGGCGTGCACTCACTCATCGAGCAGGGATTGTTGGATGTGCATCCTTATCTCAACCGTCACCTTGTCGGCGACTGGGGAGATTTGTGCGACCAAGACAAGCTGAGTAATGAACAGGCGCTTCAGTACGGTGAACGCTTGTTCTCGTCCTACGAGATTGAAGCTGGGCAGGAACGAAAGCTCTGGATCATCACGGAGAGGGATAGAAGCGTCACCACCGTGCTTCTCCCCTCCGAGTATTGATTCATCACATTGCCGCGCTCATCACCCATCTACGCGCCCTTAAAGGCGCGTGGAGGGCTTTTCCGGACTGCCTTTGTACTTCATCCGCAAGGGTCAGAAAATTATCGTTGGATAAGCTTCCACAACAGCAAGTTCGTCTAGAGCTCATAATCGCGTTCCTGGCTGTGCAAGACCGAATGTCCTCGCAGGGTGTGTAATCATCGGTCACTGAGCAAAAACCAGGGCACTCGATTCGGGAAAATCAGTGATGCGCAGATAGCGCCGATCCGAGTTGTTGGGTCTCGAAGCGACAGGTCATTATCCATGTGCGGTTTGCACACCTCTACCCAACGCTGAACAACATCTGCCACCGTCCAAACTTTGTGGCCGATCTGGAACACATGGTTTATGCCATTAGAAACGAGTGGTTGGCTGAACTCCAGGTAACTTTGCGGGATGAAAATGTTGAGGTGAGCGTGATCGAGACTCGCCAGGTTGTAATCCAACTCCTCCTCCAACGAGTGTCGCCCACTGATAAGCAGGACAAGGGCCAGCGTTTCAGAGGGTGAGTTGCTCAAGGAGCTCAAGGCAACTGAATCCTTGTCTGCGCGTGCCTTGATATACGCGTACACATCCTCTGCCGGCAGCAAGGGCCGGGCAAGCCGCCCCTCATGCTCAACAAGCGCATTGATCAACGTGCTGACGACTAATTCACCAAGGCCATTGAGGTCATCGGTTTTGATGGCTGTAAGGAAAGCTGCCCAGTACGGTGCTTCGTCTTCGCTCATACCAGCACACGTGCTTGCGTAGTGTTCCAGCAGAAGGACGCTCAGGTGCTCCAGTGTTTCTCTGAGTGGGGCGTCACTGATGCCGAGCTCCCGAGCCAGATGCACCGCTGCGCCGGCCCAACCCAAAATCCGCGATATGCGCTGCGGGAGGTAGAACAGGTCGGGAATGCCATGACGGCACAACGAGCCGGGATTCTCACGAAGTCCATTAACGATATCGCAAAGCAGGTGCTCAACCTCTCTTACGATCTCGTGGGAAAGCCCCCCCATGCAGTCACGTGAGGTGCTGTCCTTTTGGGAGGACTGAAGAAGCAGAGCTACGCAGGTCGCGCTCAGCTCTACCCGTGAGAAACTATTGGCATGAAGCCCTGTGCTCTTCTCCAGTGATTGCCAGATCCCGCCAATGAACGCCCCGACTGAGTTGGGTATGTGGATCAGGCGATCAACGAACTTGGTGAGGACAGGAAAAAGCTTGTCCGGAGTAAGCTCGCGCTCCGGCGCGAACATGAGCGTGTAGAGCTCGGCGGAATGACTGCTGATGGCTTGTCCAGCTGGAGATGTGGGTAAGATCCCAGTGAGCCCCAGCAACGAGGATGTTGGGCTGTCGGAAGCATGCGGATTGCCAAACAGCGGCATGTGACCGTATAGGTTTACGCCCCATACGGATGGCATTTGCCCCCCCTGAGTCTGCTCTGCCACATACTGTGCAGCGGGTCGGCCTATATCCACCAGATCGAGCATCCTGGCCCGCGAACCCGTGTCGATCTTTCCATCTAGGACCTTTAGCAACGCGAGGGTTCCATAACCACCACCACTGGTCTCGCCGGCGTACTGGTCTGCCGCAGACGACACAAAAAATGAGACGCCGAATGTCTTGGCCTTACCGATCACTTCAGGCTTCAGCAGGATGCCCAGATTAGAAACCATACCGCCGGCGTTGCAGGCATCGATGATGACATTACAGTGCGCAGCTTTGAGCTCGTTGAAGTATTCGAACAAACGACTGAGGGCAAAGCCAGTGGTTGAAAGGCGATCAACTCGGGTGTCGCTCAGGCACAGGAAATAACTGTCATTGGCTTCTCCGCCATGGCCCGCAAAGAAGAGCGTAAAACTCTCGATTTCATCGTACCGGTCTTGGATATCAAGCAGCGTCGCGTCCAGTTGATCCCGGGCCGGAGAGTTAAGCAGATAGGCATCCGCTGGCTGGATACTGCTCAAAGGCCCAGTGGAAAGCGCGGTATGGATAGAGAGCGCGTCGCGCTCGGCCCCAGACAGCTTATTGAGGGACTGATAATCGTCGCAACCAATGCACAACAAAACCTTGGTCATCACTGCTTCCTGCTACGAAATTTGGTTTTGCGCGCGGCTTCCTCTGCCAACGCCTGGGCGATTTTGAGCTTCTTGACCTCCCCTACCCTCGCCAGCAGTGCGGGTTCTTGGAGCGAAGGGTCAGAGTGTAGGCGTTTCGCGAGGCTGGGGTGCATGCGAAACTCTGGAAGCGATACTTGACCATCCCGACCCACCAAATATTCGACTTGCTCGATGGCTTTGAGCATCTGCTCGCCCAAGCTCCCTGTGGAGCCATCAATGACGTTGCCGCTCTCTTCGCACGTATCGGAAATCATCTGGTAAAACGCTTTGGTAAAGCTATCCGCCATGCTGTTGGAAATTTCATCGACTGTGCGCTCAATGACGTCGAGCCGGCCTTCCATGATGTCCTCGAAGCGCAACCTTGTTTCGTGCTCGATCGTCTGCATCTGGTCGACACGGTCAGGGGCGTAGCTGTGATGTGACTGCCACGATCCTCCGTGGCTGAAGCGCTGGACTTCATCGCTGCCACCCACTTGTCGGCGCGCTTGATCGAGCCTCTCCCCCGTAGCTTTCATGAACGCTTTCATGACGACCTCCGCCTGCGCATCAAACGGGAAAGGATGGGTTTTATCCCTCATGTCTCACTCCTTGTTAATCAAGCTCGGCCCGGCCGGCCAAACCGCGTCGCTGCCAGAACCATGCGGCTGCTTCTGCCTCATGACGTGCGTGATTAACAAACACGCTGGCGGCACAAGCTCCTGCAATTGCTTCGGTAACAGATGGCGATTGTATGGCATGTTAGCTGACTTCAAATGCGAGTCTATTGCACATGATGTGAGTAAACGTGAACAGGCCCACTTCCCTAAGGATTTCCGAGCCTCACAATTGAGGCTATTAGGAGGGGCCATGAGCAACCAGCTCAGAAGACAAACCACACTGCTCAATTCTGAGCCTGCCAGGGACTACCCGATTTTCAACCAGATCCCAAAGCATGATTTTTCGAAAATCAGCATCCATACCCTCTGAACTGGGACCGTCAGAGTTCGGGGAGACGAGGCTAAGGACGGCGGGGAAAACTAGGTCTATGAACATCAATCGATGAACAATCGCGCTAACTTCGAGTACATTGAGTCAGCAATTTCGGGCCCGTGAGCTACTTATGAACATCAGACATCGCCCATAAGTTAAACCGTGCCGAAGCCATCATTGCCCGTCTAGAACTGACGTTGAGTCATTGGATACCGCACTGGCAAAAACCGGAAAAGAAATATCAGTAATCGCCAGTGAAGCCCGCCCAATAGCCTGCGCAAGGCATTTACCTATGACACGGGCCGTGGATATCGAACCTCTATCCTGCAGATATCAATAAAATGGCGGGGCCTGAGTAGTCCAGGAAGTCATGATATGTCCTCGCCATGGGTGAGGAGACGTGCCACCAGAGCTGAATAGCATTTCCTCCGCCCTTTCCGGAGTGATGCCTAGCCTCACGCCAACGTCTTCAACGAGAAGACAGAAGTCTTCATAGTCAACACTCGTCACTCGGTCGATCACTCTCACTCTCAGGTGAACAGGGTTAGAAGCCGCTTTAGCTTTTGTTCCATAGTCAATTGCTACGGCAGGCCACGCGCATTGTCCGGTCAACATATGGACACTGCGTGCGGTCCATTGGTCGAGGATGTATCCATTCGCTTTGGGGTCGGCAAAGAAGATTATTTTTGTAAAGTAAGCGGGCCCCATTGAAGGCAACTGCCCAGCAGCTCGCAGAGCCGAGAACTCAGCAAATGCACTGCGTCGTGTGTGAACTCCATTTCGGACCTCCTCACAGAGGGGAAGCCAGAATGCCTTGGCCGTCCAGAAGTCACGACCATGATGGGCTTTCATGCCTCCCCACGCCATCGTAGCGAGGACACAGACTTCAGTACTGACTACGTTAGATGGACTTCGCCATAGGGCTCTTAACGAAGCCCTAGAGGGAGCGGCCATGGGAAGTCCCGCAAGTGATTGCAGCGAGGCATCAATGTGACCAGCCCACCGATGGGGACTCTTTCCTGGCCAAACAGCCAACGGTGTCGCTTGATAAGCGGTGAAAACAGAAAGCTCGGAGGCTTTGAGTGGCGGTGGGGGCATTGATCAACGATTCCATGTTCTGGTTTTAGCTCCGATTGTAAACGAGGAATAGATTAGTCAGTGGCCGGATTGAGGCTGCCTCGTAAGCCGCTAACACCCAATGCGACCTGCCAACTGCCCCTGTCTCGACTTCAAAGTGTTCTGGACAGGAAGCGGTAGATCACCCCAGAACGTGAGCCCCGATCGCTCCTCGATCTGATCGACAGTCACCTGGTAAGAGCAGAAGTTCGCGTTGCGTGGGGTCTCTTGATTCATCACGAAGGAGGCATAGAGCCCGTTTTCTGGTGAAGGCCCTATGAAGATTATTTTCCAATATCCACTCGGGATGGTGTGGACCTTGTTCGTCCCTGGGAGCGTACCTACAAAATGTTCATAGAGCGGGCCGGTGGAGACATACACTTCGTCGTTTGCTGGATCCTTGCTTAGATTCCTCTCCTGATCCTCAAGGCGAGCCCAGGGCCCCTGGTTGAGCTCGGACTTCTGTGGAGTGATGTTCGAGAGGTAGTTGAGGGTATGCCAGTCAGGAACGCCCCCCATCGAGGCAAGATTAGTCTGATGACCGCGGTCGATCTTCAGCGCAACGTTTGCGCCGTTGTAGTCCACAGGATCAAGCGTCTCTCCCACCGGGACATCTGGGTCTGTCTTCCAGTTTCTAGGGCGTCCACTAGCTGGCGACTCTTTCGTGATTTTGTACGACACCCAGTTTGCAAACTTGGTCGATCCATTGTTGTTCAGCGTGTAAGCCTGGCGATTCAGCGTCAAGGGACTACCCCCGGATGGACAACCCACCGAGCAGTTATCGAACAGAAGTCCTTCCCCTGACTGGGTGTGCAACGCGTTTGCACGCTCCTGCGTTCTATCGGGCGTAGTACAGGCCGCAATGAGGGGAAGCATCAAAAGCGCCAGATGTTTGAGTTTTATACATCCTTGCATGGTGTAACTCCTTGGGGTTAAAGCTGAGCCCATGAGTGGTAACTCGGAAAACTTCAGTTCCATCGAGTTCGATTATGTTGGCCCTCCCGCGTAATCCTTAGCGCGTACCACCGTGACCCGCCTTGTATGTGCGCCGAAATCCATCACTCCTCCCCCTGGTGCGCTGCTTCACCATGGTGGCTTTTGTATCGGCAGCTACGCGTGCTACCAAAATGTTCTCATCGACTAAAGGCAAATTGCTATTACTGTCGAACTTATTAAGATATGGCCCTTTGCCATATCTGATAAGGAAGTCGCTGCATGTTCAACGGCGATCTGAAAAAACACGCACTGGAGCAACTCGACAAGGCCCGCAACCGCTACCAACTAGTAGCCGCCGATGTGGAAAAGGGTTGTACAGAGCTGCACGGTGTACGTCACCAAGCCAGTACTGACTTGATGGCCACGGTTGAGTCATTCGTCAGCCGACTAGCCAACTCACCGAAAGAATTCGATAAATCCTACGGCACCTTCAAGGCAGAGACCCAGTCGTTTTGCGGCCTCGTGAAAAAGCTCAACTTTGAAGCGGCTAGTGTCGAGTTCACCGCCGGCTCTTCGGCCGCCGCTGGCGTAGCTGCCGGGGTAGGTACCGCCGCTTTCGCACCAACTGCTGCAATGGCTGTTGCGACGACCTTCGGCACTGCGTCCACTGGCGCGGCAATTTCAGGTCTTTCCGGTGCGGCGGCTACAAACGCTGCACTCGCTTGGCTAGGCGGTGGCGCATTGGCGGCAGGAGGTGGAGGTATGACTGGCGGTTCGGCTCTGCTGGCCCTCGCCGGGCCTATTGGTTGGGGTATTGGCGGGGCTGCCATCATTGGCGGCGGACTGTACGCTCGTAGCAAAAACAAGAAGCTGGCCGAGGAAGCACAAGCCCATCGTTCAGAGATTGAAGCTTCTACCCGGACATTGGGCGTCGCCAAGGACTGGGTCACCCGGATGGTCGGCTCCACTCGACAACACGTCCAAGGCATGAGCGAGCTCCTGGGGGTGCTGATCCGCACTGCGCCAAGGGACTACCAGCAGTTCAATGGGGGGCAAAAAGAAATGCTCGGCGCTCTCATCAACCACATGAACTCGCTGGCAAAACTGCTGAACAAGGCACCTGAGTAATGGCCGGAGATAAAGGCAGTACCGTCCGCGACCAACTCAGCGCAGTACTGGTTGACCGTATCAACAGCATCCGCATTGATACGACCGACCAATTCCTCAACGCCCAGGACAGCGCATTTCGGCTTGCAATCGCGCAGATCGACAAGGTCAGGGTCTTTATTGGATCGCCGGAAAAAATCCTGGGCAATCCTTCCACCAAGCACGGTGAAATTGCCGAACAGGTAGAAGTAGGCATTCGCAACGCCCGCTCCTTGCTTGAGCAGAAAGGCTTCGTGGCTACCTTCGAAGGCGTGGGTCGCACCGCCCCCGAAGACTACTTACTGGACGGCATCGCCGTTCAATCGAAGTTCATCAACGGCGCAAGCAAGGGTCTTGATCATGTATTGGAGCACATGGACAAGTACAAGCACTTCGGGCGTAACGGTTCGTACTACCAAATCCCCAAAGACCAGTACGAAACCATCACTGGCGTGATGAACGGTGACAACGGCCCGCTAAATGACAAGTCGGTCAGGGCCATCCTGGCCAAGGTCAAGGAAATTGAGCAAGCGTCCGGACAGCCGTTTCAGAACGTGGTTAATCCCAGCATTCAAAATTACGCAGACCCTCAGCAGGGCAAAGTCGTCGAAACCCTGAACAACGAAGAAGCCCAATTAGCCGAACGCAACGATCAACGCAAAGAGCAGATCCTCACCGACAACGGACCTTCGTTGGCCGGTGCCGCCCAGGCCGCCGGGATCGCCGGCGCTGTAGGTGGGGCGGTAGGCCTCACAACTTCGTTGTATGACAAGTATAAGGGCGGTAAAAACGTCTTCAAGGGCGACTTCACCGCCGATGACTGGGCAGACGTCGGCATCGACACAAGCAAAGCCGCAATCGGGGGCGCAATCGCAGGTGGATCAATCTACCTGATGACCAACTACGCCGACATGGCGGCCCCATTCGCAGGTGCGGTCGTCAGCGCAGCTAAAGGCGTGGGCACCCTGGTCGCGGACTATAACGCTGGCAAAATCGATTTCGATCAATTCGTCAGCCTGGGCACCGTAGTCTGCGCAGAGTCCGCTATCGTCGGCATCGCCACCGCCGCAGGCCAGGTACTCATCCCCATTCCCGTCATCGGCGCAGTGGTCGGCTCTGTCGCGGGAAAAATGCTCGCCGAGTTCCTCAAAAGCCAGTCTGCACATATCCAGGCAGAGATGGATTCGCGTATGAAGGAGTACCTCGGGAAGCTCGATCACCAGTGCCAAGCGGTACTCGAAGAGATAATGGGAGAGTTTGATCGTCTGGGCGACCTCATGACAGCTGCGTTCGATATTGAGCTCAATGCAAAGCTGATGCAGAGCAGCGTGGCTTTGGCGCTGTCGCTGGGTGTTTCTCCTGCGGTACTGATCACCGATCATGATGATCTTGATGCGTTTATGATGGCTTGAATGGTTGGGGGCGCGTACAACGCGCCCCAACTATTTAGCCAAGTCGATAGGCTCGCTCTGTAATGACCTATCCTCGCCGTCAACTTTGGGTCGTTTTCAGCCAATCGCGACAGGCAGAAATCGGCCGATTCTGTTGAAAAAGTCGGATTTTCAGATCGCCTGAACTCAGGCACGACCACCACCGGAGAACCTACTCACCACATTGAGTGGTTTTTCGGCCCTTCGGTGACCTTTGCTGCTCTGTTATTGGGTTAATTTGAGGTTTTTTGCTTGGTGCAGGCGCACCTATCCCGTGACTGGTGGCCCTTGAGATGAAAATTTGGCCAGCCGTCGCAGGTTCTGCACCGCAGCGGCCAGCGTGAATTCATCCGTCGCACCACTCATGCCACGTAGTCTCAGGCGATCCAATTTCAGGATGCGCTTGAGGTGGGCAAACAACATTTCGACTTTTTTACGTTCGTGGCGAGAGCGCTGATATGCCGGCGTTGCTGCAATGCGCCGAGCCACATCGCGAGCGGCTTCATGGACGCTGCGAGCGATCTTGCGGAACGCGGTGTTCGGGCAGCACTTGGCTTTCATCGGACACGTAGCGCAGTCGGTCTGCCGGGATCGGAAGATAATGGTGTTGGCTTTGGTGACGTGTGAACGCTCATTCTTGAAGGCTCGCCATTCGCTGCGCAATGGGTTGCCGGCCGGGCAGCGGTATTCCTCAGCCTCTTCATTCCAGTGGAAATCGTTGCTCGAAAAACTGTCGTTCTTGCGCTCGGTTTTGTCCCACACCGGCACATGCGGCTCGATGTCTTTTTCCTCCACCATCCAGGCCAGCATCGGCGCTGTACCGTAAGCAGTATCGCCAATGAGGCGCTCCGGCTTGATGTCGAACTGCGCTTCGACCCGTTCGATCATCGTCTTGGTGCTCTCGACTTCTGCGGTTCGATGAGCCGGTGTGGGTTCCACATCCATGATCACGCCGTGCTCTGTATCGATCAGATAATTCGTGGAGTAAGCGTAGAAAGCTGGGCCTCCTGGAGCAGCGGTCCAGCGGGCTTGAGGATCCGTCAGCGACAGGCGCTTCGGCAGCGTTTCGGCCAAAGCCTCTTCATCAAGTGCCTCAAGGTACTCACGCACGGCGCGGGTCCTCAGAACCGGATCGCTCCAGTTGACCGGTTCACCACCCGGTGCGCCGCGCTGCCGACTCGCATCCGCTTTGATAATGCTGGCGTCCACGGCAAAACCTTCGCCCTTGACCAGACCAGCGTCCATGCAGCGACGCAGCACTTCATTGAACAACCAGCGAAACAGATCACTGTCCCGAAAACGGCCGTGTCGATTTTTGGAAAAGGTCGAGTGGTTGGGGACTTCATCTTCAAGGCTCAATCGGCAGAACCAGCGATACGCCAGGTTCAAATGGGCCTCTTCGCACAACCGCCGTTCGGAGCGGATGCCATAGCAGTAGCCGACGATCAGCATGCGGATCATCAGTTCAGGATCAATCGACGGACGCCCAATCGGGCTATAGAAATCGGCGAGGTAATGGCGCAGGTCGCTCAGATCAAGACACCGATCAATGTTGCGTAGAAGGTGAGTGGCTGGGATGTGATCTTCAAGGTTGAACGAGTAAAACAGTCGCTCCTGCCCACTCGATAACTGTCCCATCATGTTGCGTGCTTCCCTGCTGGCCAATGCGGAGATTTTGCCGGAGGCCAGCCAGGGGAGCTACTTTTTCAACAGAATCGACCCAAAGCTGACATCCGGCGATGGATGCTCTTGGCCAATAGCCATGATTAAGCAATCAGCGTAATCTTTCGGCCTTCTCGCACAATTTAGGCAAGCGAAAGATGACGGAACAGCTTTGCGTTGTATTCATTCCGGCGCTTTCGGTGGTTTTGCAAAGCGCCGAAACGAACAAAGGCTTCCCACTTACAGAGTCCGAAGCACTCAAAATCCGTGATCAAGCGACATGTGTTGCAGTTCCATTCGAGGTCGCCCTGGATATGGAGAACGAACGTGGTTTCCGGGACATAGTTGCCGAGGACTGCTGGAATGAATGGCAGCGACTACGGCTCTCGATGAAGAAGTTCCCCCTCTGAGTTGCACCAATACTCAGTCATAAGATGCATTCTTCACCTGCCCATTGCTGCCGAAATGAGGGGCCGCTCTTGGCCGACTCCAGCCTATGGCGACTGGCCGCCCCCGGCCACGACCTGTCGCTCGAATTTCCTGACTGAACGGCAGGAATAGGCTGATGTTAGTCATTCACGCCCCATCTCGTGAATGACCGCTTCGATTGGAGCTGGCCAGGCTTCGTTTCAGAGCAACGCTCAATGACTTAGCCGCATTTACCGTCTGTTGCTGGACGCCTCGGGTTATGCTGAAGCTGTTTTCTTGGTATCAGTTGGCGTCAACTACCTAATCCATTCACATGGCTCCAAAAATGTCCAAGAAACCGAATCCATCAACCTCTGTAGCTCCTGCAACTGCGCCGGCGGAAGGTGAACGTCGAGCACTCCGTGGATACATTGGCCAGTACCAGCGGGCGGGCGCTGCCATTTATGCTGCGCTCGAGCGCGACGAGCTGCTCTGGATCGGCGTCGCAGACCGCAACGCGGGTATTGCCGACGACTTGGTGCTCGGTTTCGATGGGGTGGTGGTCGGTCACCAGTTCAAGACGTCCAAGTTCCCAGGCACTTTCACTGTTGAGACGCTGTTTACTGGTGCCAACGGCCTGTTGAGGCCCCTGGTTCATGCTTGGCAGTGCCTGCGCAAGGACAACTCGGGAAGCCGGATCGAGATTCGCCTGGTTGTTAATGACTTTCCGTCGATTACTGACAAGCCAGGCGATGGCACGCCGCCCCACAGCGCGGCATTTCTTGAGGAACTCCAACAGCATCCAAATCGGCCGCTAGCGGATTGGTACACGCAGGAATGGAGTCGACTGATCAACCACCTGCGCCGTGAAGCCGGCCTGGACGATGACGACTTCGAATTTTTTTTGCACAGCCTCCGTGTGGTGTGCGGAGCTGCGGCGGACTTCATCCAGTCGCACAAGTTGAACGCCGAGCAGGCGCGGCAGGCATCCGAGATTGCAAGCGTACTGCCCAAGCTAGTCGCCGATGCCCGCGACAAAGACAGGTGGACGCGTGACGAGCTGCTTCGTGAGCTTGGCTGGCGCGATCCCTCCAAGACGCTGCACATCCACCGGTTCCCAGTCGGCGCCTATGTTCAGCGCAACCGTGACACTGAGGCCAAGCTGCTAGCCGCGCTGCATGCCGCCGACCAGGGCTACGTCTCACTCATAGGACCGCCTGGCTCCGGGAAGTCCACTCTCCTGCAGGTTGCGCTGGCCACTGAGGCTAATATCCGGCTCGTTCGCTACTTGGCGTACGTGCCAGGTGCTGCTCAAGGCGTGGGTCGCGGGGAGGCCGACAACTTCCTGACTGACGTCGGCACGCAGTTACGCAACAGCGGTTTGGTTGGACTTCGTCTTCGCGACGACTCGCTGCATGAGCGCCGAGAGCAGTTCGGCGTCCTGGTACAGCAGGCTGGTGAACGCTTCGACCGCGACGGGATCCGAACAATCATCGTCGTCGACGGGCTCGACCATGTGCCTCGCGAAGAGCGGCCGACCAATTCGCTTCTGGGCGAGCTGCCTCTTCCCGCTGCCATCCCCAACGGGGTTGTGTTCATCCTCGGCACGCAGCGGCTGGATCTCGCGAATCTGAAGCCCGCAGTAAGAGAGCAAGCGGAGAAAAGCGAGCGACAGGTTCTCATGGGACCTCTCGGCCGCGAGGAGGTCGCCCGGATGGCAGAGGCGCTTGACCTGCCTGCCGAGATTCCAAGATTGGATCTAAGCAATCTTTCGCATGGCCACCCGCTGGCAACGCGCTACTTAATTCATGCGCTGTTGCACGCGGACGAAGCCGGCCGTAAGCACCTTCTCAGCGGTGGGATGCCGTTCGACGGCGATATTGAGACCGTGTACACCGCTGCTTGGCGCGAGATCGCAAGCGATGTCGATGCCATGGACGTGCTGGGCTACATCGCTCGTGCTGAGGCACCTGTGGACCTGCGGCTGCTGGCCACAATGGTCAAGGAGTCCGCGATTGAACGCGCTCTGATCGTTGCACGGCACCTGCTCCGTAGTTCATCCCAGGGGTGGAGCGTCTTCCACAACAGCTTTCGACTGTTCGTCATCGCTCAACCTCGAACCCGCCTCGGAAGCGTCGATGCCGAATACTCGCAGCGCGTGTACCGCGACCTCGCCCAGTTGGCGAAGAACGCGCCGCCCGAATCGGCGCAGTACTGGCTTGAGTTGCGCTACCGCGCCCGTGCCGGCGACGGTGCCGATGTACTTGCGCTGGCGATGCCCGCTCGCTTCAGGCAGCAACTGGCTGACGGGCGTTCTATCGCCGAGATCCACGCCGATATCCGCCTGGCTCTGCTGGCAGTGCGTGGAACGCACGATGCGACCGCCTTCTCACTGCTGCTGCTGTGTCGTGACGAAGTGGGGCGGCGGGAAACTGCCCTTGAGTACGCCAACCAGCTTCCGCTGGCGATGCTAGCGGTTGGGGACATTGATGCAGCCCTGGCCTTCGTGCAGTACTTCCCCAGCCAGGGCTACGAGATCGTCGACGCCCTGTTAGCGCGAGGGGACTTCGAGCGGGCGAAGGAACTGTTTGAAAGCCTCGAGCCACTGTCGCAGCTCCATACGTCCAAGTTCCAGAGCCACGGGCACGACCACAACATTACGGAATTCGAGAGGTGGGCAAGGCGCGCCGTCCACTTCCGAGACACCGAGCAGATCCAGATAGCGATTGACCACCTCGCCGCAGAGGGGCTACGCCAGCCCGAAAAGATGGATCCGCAAACTGTCGCCGCGTTGCAACTGCATCTGAGGAGGGAAGCCGCAGAGGCGATGCTCCTTCAGAAGGTTGGCGCCGATCCACAAGACCTCTGCAGCAAGCTCGGGGTAGCCAACGAAGACAAACCTTCGGTGATGGTTCACGCAGGTCTTGTGGCCAGTCGGCGTGGCGACGTTGCGCAAGCGCTTGCCCTGTTTGATGCTGCCGCCGCCCTTCCTGGCTTCGTAGAGGTACCCAACAGCTACCGACGCCGGATGGCACTAATTGCATTCGAAGCTGACCGTCGTTACCTAGCCGAGGCCCTGTTCGACAAGCTGGTCGCACCGATGATCTCTATGTGCGACGACGAGACGGACCTGGCTGGGCTGGGTAATCTGGTCGGTGCGGTGATGCATCACGCGAAGCTTTGCACGCTGCTCAATAAGCCGCTGCCAAGCGCGATACCGTCGAAGCACACCTTCCTTCATCCGTTTCAGCAGCACGCCTCGACGATAGGCGTGCTTCTAGGTCGCGCCGCCGTCGACAACGCGTCCGTGCCGGCCGGCAGCATCCAGGACGAAGCCCGCATTGCCCTTGGGTACGTCCTACGTCTGACATCAGAAGGCGGCAGCGAGTCATATCGCATCCAGCAGGCCTTCAAAGCGATCCCCATGCTCGTGCTAGCGCTGCTGAGGCTCGGCGCCAAGCGCGGCGAGACTGAGTACCGTGCGGTACTTCGGGAAATTGACGCAGCCATTGCCTCATCGACGCTGGGGGGCACTGCGTACCTGCGACGCAGATTGGCCGTCGATGCGTATAGGGTTGACGGTGACCGGGTGGCGGCCGCCGATCGACTCAACGCACTCGTGGCGGAGCTTCAGGAGAGCACGCCGAGCGAGCAGATCGACGGGTTGGCCGATCTGGCCATCGCGTTGGCTGCGGTCGGGGACTTAGAGCGGGCCAAACAGTTGCTGGCGACGGTTCCCGAGCAATGCCTTGGCTACGCGTTGGCCCCCAAGAAAGACCCGCAGTACGCAATCTGGCGAGACATCCTGGTCCTTGCGAACGCCGCTGACCCGGAGAACCGTGTCAAGCGAGTATCGACCTTAATGCGCCAGGTCGGCGGCATGACCGAAACGGAAGGGTCGTCGGCCGCGCATCGTTTGACCATGTCGCTAATCGAGGAAGCGACGCAGGTCGGACCTCGCTTCGGCTTCGAGGTGTCAAAGACACTGGCGGATTGGAGTCTGATTGGCTGGCCGAACCGTGTTGACCTGCTCATGACGGGGATGGTGCGGCGAAGCCCTGAACTCGTCTTGGCTTGCGCGACGGTCTGGTGCGGTCTGTGTCTGCCGTTCTACATGGAACCGTACTACCGGGACCCGCACCACGTCGGTGACTTCATCGACATCGCCGCCGACGCCGCGGGACCTATACAGATTGAACCGCTCGCGCGGATGTTTTTGGCGGTGATCGAGGTAGCCAGCAGGGCACACGAGAGGGTCGGACTGCTCCAGCGCCTTCGCACCGCTGCCGGAAGACATGGGTTTTCATCTGCCGAGCTCGACGCCGCCGTAGCCCGGTGGACGTCAGAAGCGCCGGAACCTCGACACTCGTATACGCCAAGCAAGTACGACTCGGAGACCACTCTCGAGCAGCTTGAGCGCGCGTTTGAATCGGATGGCGACGAACTGAACTACAACGCCCCGTACCGTTTCAGATATCTGGCCGAGACGGCCCCGCTTCATATGGCGCGGAGGATATTTGAGCGCTGGCAGGTCTTGCAGGACGACGCGCGCTGCCGCTTCCTGATGGTTAAAAGGTTGGCTGCGGCGGGGGAGGTCGATTACGCCAAGAAGCTAATGCAAGGCTACGAGTCAAGCAAGGACCCCTGGAGTTCCTGGAGCCAGTGGATGGGTGGCGGTAAGTTCTTCTACTTTGAGGCGAAGAAGCTCTTGCAGGGACCATCCACATGCCCAGCCGCCTTCGAGAACATTGTCGATTCAGTAACGGCGGGCCAGGAGAACACCCAGTCACTGCTGACAGAGCTGGATTCGATACTTCCGGTAATCAGCGCGACGCCGGATTGGCCGGCCATCTGGTCGCTACTTGAGGAGCAGATGGCCTGCACTCGCGAGTTCCAGCTGGGGCGACCCTTCCAGCCGAGCGAGCTACCGCTCAGCGACACGGAACTTTTGGTGGATCTGCTGCACTTTGCCTATCGGCTGCCCGTTGCAGAAGTTCAGCGACACGCACGCAATTGCACGTTGAGCCTGGCAAGGCAAGCCGGACTCGGCCAAGCTTTGTTCAAGTCCCTTATGCGGCGACTTATAGCCGGCGAATTAGATGCCCCCTTGCATGCGCTCGGAACTCTGCTGGCTGCTGACAGCGCGGACCTTGCCCCCGAGTTGGGCAGCGCCGTGGCTGCGTTGGTCAGTCACCGTGACATTGCGGTGGCAGAGTCAGCCGCGCTCTTGTCGCATCGGTGGAGGCAGGCTGTCCCCTTGGACGAGATACCACTGCCGCTTTTCTATCGCCTTGAACTCGAGCACCCGCCAGAGGGTGACCAGGCATTCACGGACGAAAGAACTGGTGCAATGCGCGTCGAGTCGCCGCTTGGCTGGACCGAGATGTTGCGCTCGACGGCACGTCACATCGCGAAGGCGGCAGGCATTGAGGAGATGACAGTCCGCCGACGCGCGGCGATGTTCATCCAGGATTGGGGTGGACTTGAGGCATTCGGGCCCTCTGCCACCAAAAGGCTTGAGACTCAGCTTCGCGTGCTCGACATGCAGATCACTTACCTGAAGCCCCACGCCTACATTGCCCTTGCCGCACTTCGCCACGTCGCAGGAGAACTGCGGCTGGCCGGCAAATTGAAAGGCAGCGACATGCTCACGCTTTTGGAACGTTTGGGCTGCCCGCTTCCGCCTCGACCGCTGAAGCTGCCACGAGGGCGGCCCGAGTGGATCCGAATGCCGCTGTTGAACCGAAGTGCGGGTTGGTCCGAGCGAGAACGGAAATGGATTGACGAAGTCGACGGTGATGTTGCCCCCTTCCCAGCAGACAGCCACGGCCAAGTCGTGGCCGAAGTATCCCGCTTCAAGATTCTCAAGCCACGGCTGTCGGAGCACCGTCTCTACCGCTTTAGAGCACCCTCGGCAGCGATTGACAGTGAAGACTTCGACGACTGCTATGCCAGGCTGCCCATCGCTGTTTGGCTTGGCCAGTACTTCGCATTTGACAATGATCTGGCGCCAACGCTGGTAAGGAAAGTTGTTTGCTCGGTGGACATGGGCTTTGACGCAGCGGCCTATTCGTTCGCTTTGTGCCCGAACTGGGTGAAGCGGCTTCGCTGGAGCGCGCATGACGAGGAGCCCAGCGTCTTCCTCGACCCGAGCGGCGCTGTGGTCGCAAGGCTCTGCTGGTGGCGTGATGCTGGCCCGGTTGATATCGATGCGGAGTCCCTGTGGGGAGAGGGTTGCTACCTCGTCCTGACGTCATTAGGCATCGAACAGGTCACCACTGCCCGTGGGAAGCCGGACCTTGACATCAGCGTGTTCGCAAGCAGGCAGATCAAGCAACCGAGCAGCTACGGGGAGTCTCTCTTGAAGACGGCGAAGAACGGTTACTCAATCTAAGCCATGCAGATTCAGTGGCGATGTCAAGCGAGAGTGGCCGTGCTGGCTTGAGCTGACTGTCCCGGAGGGCTGCTTCCGGTCGGTGGCTAGCGTTCATAGTACCCTAACGATTGATCGCTCCCGCTGCGTAGCAGCCATCGGACTTTCCAAATCGAACTTCTGCTTTGGGTCGATTTGAGCCGATTACGACAGGCAGCTTTTGGCCGTTTACTGCCCCTCCTATCACCCAAGCCGTAGGACCTCCTATGGGTAGCAGGTAGACCTAATTAGCCTGAGAAAGCTTTATCGGCAATATCAGTTTCTTTGCAGCTTCTGCCCTTTTGATTTGCCACCTTGTTCTCCCCTCAACGTGCGAGGAAACAAGGATGTCCTATCTGCTGAACAGGCCGCTGATGGCCACTTCACTAATCGCTTCACCGCTAGCGGCAGCCATTCTATCAGGCTGTATATCGTCCCACGGCTTGGTTGAGCCAGAGCCACTAACGGAGTCTGCACGTATTGCATTGCCCTTGAGTAACGCTACGGCTGTCGTATTTGCAGAGCCCTCACCGGCTATTCGCTATGGTCGCTACACCCTTGCCAATACGTCGCCCAGGGCAGAGCAAATCGATCTGCTGAGCCAAGTGATCGACATCCAAATACCTGATGGACTTGCTCCTACCGTCCGGGATGCATTGGCGTACGTGTTGCGCCATTCGGGGTACCAGTTGTGCCCGACAAATGGTGATGTGCAGTTGCTGTACACGCATCCCCTCCCGGCCTCGCATTACCGCCTGGGCCCGATCTCATTACGCAACGCTCTCGTGACGTTGGGAGGTGTAGCCTGGCAGCCAGTTATTGATGAAAAGACGCGAACCATTTGCTTTGAACCCCCCAGTCTTTATGAGCTCGCGTGGAATGTGGGCTCTGTAAGCAAGACCACAGACAGCAAGACGCGTACGGGAGGTGAGTGATGAATCGCCGCTCTCTCCTCCCCGCTCTACAAAACGGAACACTAGTGCTGCTAACAGGTGCAGCGTTGTTTCTGGGTGCGCAGCTATCCGCGCTCTCCTCAGCCGTTAAGCAAACGCCTTCGAGCGATCAATTCGATAGCTTTCAGCTACATCTCGAAGAGGTAAACGCCAAGCTTGAGGCCTTTGAGCAAATGGGCTTCGTGACTGAGGAGGCTTATCGGATCCGTGAGCTCACCCTTCAGCAACAGCTTGATGTACTGAATCGGACCAGCGAGCAATCTGCCGATGTTCAAGAACTGCAGCGTGATTTGGGTGACCTTGCGGCGCAAGTGCAGCTTTTTGATACCCGACTTCTGGCGCTGAAAAACGCCATCGACAGCCTACCTCCTCTCGCTGCATCGCCAGCTGCCGCCTCCAGTCCACGACCTACTCAGCGAAAAGTCTTCGCCAACAAACCCGCCGCTCTGCCCTTCAACATCCTTGGTGTCGAGTCGCGCGGAGGTGTGATGTTTTTGGCAGTGGCGGCCACAGATCTGACTCGCCTGGATGATGTGGAATTGCTGCGTGTTTCCGGCTCATACATGCGCTGGAGACTGGACGCACTCCAACCTGATTCTGCCCGCTTCAGACAGCCTGATGGCTCCTCCCACACTGCGATAATCCACTAGGAGGTCCGCGTTGAAACAAGCGTATTTGATGATCGCGCTGAGTGGACTATTCATTTCAGATTGGACTGAGGTCTGTGCGCAGGAGGAGAAATCAGTCATTGAAAACAGTCGCTTTCAGGAACAGCTAATCTCCTCGGAACAATCAAAAGCCCATGAATGGGGGCTTAAGGCTCAAGAGTGGCAGCGCTACCGTGAGCTTATGGAGGGGCCGCTGGGCATCTATTCGCCAGGCATTGATCCCCTGACTGCCTTGGGCCTGGAGGCACGTGATAGCAACGAGCAGAAGCGCTACACGGAGATGCAGGCACACGCCGAGTACCGTCGGGTTACCAAGCTATTTGCCTATCAGAACGCCTACAACGAGGCCTTCGCGCGGCTTTACCCCAACCTACTCCCAGTAAATTTGATAGGTACGGGCAACACACTTCAATCCTCTCCCGTCTCAGCGCCGGCCAGACTGATGGTCTTCGTTACGATCGACTGCAAGGGATGCGTAGAGCAGGTTAAGTGGCTTCAAAATGCTAATCATCACTTTGATCTTTACCTGCTGGGGGCAGGTGGAAACGACGAGCTTATTCGAGGTTGGGCCAACACAGCAGGCATTGAGCCGAAGAAAGTCCGAAGCCGCGACATCACCCTGAATCACGACAACGGTCGCTGGGCCAGCCTCGGAGACGGAGGAACTTTTCCAGCAGTAATGCGACAGGTCAACGGCCAATGGCAACGACACTGATTGTCGCTGGTGCGTTGTTGATTGGAGGTCTTACCCCAGCAAGCGCCTCTGCTTACGAAGTTCCGCCACCGGCTTACCAGTTGGCAACACATCGTACCGGCGTTCCTGCAGAGGTGCTTTACGCACTCGCACTTCAGGAAAGCGGAACAGTGTTGCGCGGCCAAGTGATTCCCTGGCCTTGGACCTTGAATGTCGCTGGCAAGCCATATCGCTTTTCAAGCAGCGAGGCGGCTTGCAGTGCACTCCTCCAATCCATACGGAATGTAGGCGCTAAAGCGGTGGATGTCGGATTGGGCCAAATCAATATTGGCTGGAACGGTAAGCGTTTCCTCCAGCCATGTGACGCCCTGGATCCGTATCGTAATTTGGCGGTGGCTACCGACTTGCTCCGAGAGCACAAAACCGCAGACAACGACTGGGTAACTGCCGCCGGACGTTATCACCGCCCGGCAGGCGGCGTGCCCGCAGCGCGCTATCGAAGATCCTTTGCCCAACACCTCTCTCGTATTACCCGACCATCACTTCAAGGAACGAAGACACCATGAAGATCCCACTCGTTTTGGGAGTCGTAAACCTGCTCCTCACCGCATTCACTCATGCCGCGCTGATCGTGGTGGAGGATACGGGAGGTACTTCTGCTATTCCCTACTACCGAATACTCAATCTGCCTTCTGACGACCAGTCGGCCAAGCCCATGACCTTGCCAGCAGTGCGCATCAATCCATACAGCGAGGCTGATATGTTGCCGGTGAAGTCCAAACGCTTAAGCCCGGGCAAAATCGAAAATCGCGTAACCAATGCCCCTGGGCTTGTGCCGTTATTTCTTGTGGGTGACGACGAGCTTTCACGCCGCTGGTTAGCCGCCAGGGTGGATTTATTACGCGGAATGAGTGCAGTCGGGCTGGTGGTGAACGTGCAACACATAGAAGCGCTGAAAGAGCTGCGTGAACTCGGTACAGGGCTTGAAATCGTGCCAGCGTCGGCTGATGACCTTGCTCTAAGAATGGGTGTTAAACATTACCCCGTGCTGATCACGGCGACCGGCATAGAGCAGTAGCAATGACCCAGTCGCACACCATAGAAGCGTTGCTCCGTCCTGCTGTTGAGCTGTACACCGTAGCAGTATGCATAGTCGGGGCTTATCTAAGCCTGTTCGCGCCATGGTCACTGGCACTGACACCCTTATTTGGTGTTACCGCGGCTCTGTTTTTTCTGGGGTTTGGCTGGGTTCGTCTTCGCCAAGCGCTGGTGGTGCTGCGCTATCGACGCAACATCCGTCGCCTGCCGCGTTACGTGATGACCAGTAAAAACGTTCCAGTCAGTAATCGGCGCCTCTTCATTGGCATTGGGTTCAAGTGGGAACAGCGTCATACACAACGGCTGATGCAGACCTACAGGCCAGAGTTTCGTCGATACGTTGAGCCTACAGCGTTGTTCCAAGCCGTTCGCCACATGGAGGAGCGCATGGAGTACGTCAGTTTTCCGCTGAACCTGCTGCCGAAAGCGACCTCCTGGGACAGCCCTCTGAATCCTGTGCGCCCTCTTCCACCTGTGGGAGGCTCTCCACGCCTTCATGGGGTCGAACCGATAGAAGTCGAAGTGTCGCTGCCCTTGGGGGAGCGAGTGGGCCATAGCTTGATCCTGGGCACTACCCGGGTAGGTAAGACTCGGCTGGCTGAGCTGTTCATCACCCAGGACATTCGTCGGGTGAAACAGGTCAACGGATTACCAGAGTTTGAACCCGTGATTGTCTTCGATCCAAAGGGCGATGCTGACCTGCTCAAGCGCATATATATCGAAGCCAAACGTGCTGGCAGAAAGGGAGAGTTTTACGTATTCCATCTAGGTTGGCCGGACTTTTCCTCCAGGTATAACGCCGTGGGCCGCTTTGGACGGATCTCAGAGGTAGCCAGCAGAATTTCCGGGCAGTTATCAGGTGAAGGCAATAGTGCGGCGTTTCGCGAGTTCGCCTGGCGCTTCGTTAACATCATTGCCCGCGCGCTGGTGGAGCTGGGTGTTAGACCTGACTACCTGAAGATTCAGCAGCATGTGATCAATATTGATGCCTTGTTTATCGAATACAGCGGCTACTACTTTGCCAAGCATGATCCTAAAGCGTGGGAAGTGATCGTCACCATCGAAGGTGCGCTGAACGAAAAGAATACCCCGTTCAATATGCGTGGTCGGCAAAAACGCGTGACAGCCATTGACCAATACCTTGCGAAAACCCGGGTAGCTGATCCCGTAATGGATGGACTGCGTTCTGCAGTGAGGTATGACAAAACCTACTTCGACAAAATTGTTGCCTCGCTTCTTCCCCTCCTGGAGAAGCTGACCACCGGCCGCATGGCTGAACTGATATCCCCAAATTACACAGACTTGAATGACCCACGGCCTATCTTTGATTGGATGCAGGTCGTCCGTAAGCGCGCGATCGTGTATGTCGGTTTGGATGCTTTGTCTGACCCAGAGGTTGCCGCAGCCGTGGGCAACTCGATGTTTTCCGACCTGGTGTCAGTGGCTGGCCACATCTACAAATTCGGCATTGGCGACGGTCTACCCGGCGGTACCTGCGATCAGAAGATCCCGATCAATCTGCATGCCGACGAGTTCAACGAGCTGATGGGGGATGAGTTCATCCCGATGATCAACAAGGGCGGCGGCGCCGGCATTCAGGTCAGCGCCTATACCCAAACCATCAGCGACATCGAGGCCAAGATTGGCAACCGCGCTAAAGCGGGCCAAGTGGTGGGCAACTTCAACAACTTGTTCATGCTGAGGGTGCGCGAGACAGCGACGGCTGAGCTGCTGACCAAGCAGTTACCCAAGGTCGATGTGTACTCAACCACGTTAGTGAGCGGCGCCACAGACAGTTCAGATCCCTCCGGCAGTACCGACTTCACCAGCAACACTCAAGACCGGGTCAGCTCTACCAGCGTGCCGCTGATTGAGCCAGCTCACATTGTCAGCCTTCCTAAAGGACAGGCTTTCGCTCTGATCGAAGGAGGAAATCTCTGGAAGGTTCGCATGCCGTTGCCTGCTCCAGATCCCGATGAGCTGATGCCCAAGGATCTAAGAGCCCTGGCCGAGAATATGCGGAAGAGCTACGTCGATGGCGGTGGCGAATGGTGGACCAGTAGCGGAACACGCAACCTGGATGAATCGTTGCCGGCAGGCTTGCTGGATGACGTTTCGGCAGAGGCCGTTCAGGAGACACCGCACCTATGAGATGGCCATCGCGCATGGAGCTGCACTTTATCAATCTCAGAGCAATGACCCCCGCCGTAAGAGAAATCTCAGGTGAGCTCCAGTTGCTGCTGGGCTGCGCCAAGCTAGGCATCTACGACGGTCATGCGCTCTTTGAACAACTACAAGAGAAAGGCCTAAAGCCCTATTGGGCCAACCCCAGCAGCATACGGGTTGAAGACCCGCTAGCAGGCTCTCTGCTTGTTTGCTTTGAACACCGATGCATGACCATTCACTGATCAAGGGAAGACCATGGCAAGTGCGACTGAGACCGCCAGAAGCCAGCAGCAATACCGTGATAAGAGCTGGTTCAGCAAAGCCATAGGCCTGCCATTTGCTTTACTCGGCATCCTGCTCATTTCACTGTTCTTCAGTATTGTGATGGAGTGGATTGGACTGTACTTCTTCTGGCAGGAAGAAGGATGGCATCACTCGAGGGACATGCTGAATAACGAGCTGGAGTGGATATCCAAGTCGTTCACCCAGAGCCTGTTGATTCAAGACCCGGACCACACAGCACGTTGGCTCATTGGATTGGTATACGAATGGTGTTTTGTGAAAACGGGTCTGATTGAATGGGTCCAGCTTTCATCCGTACAAGCAAGGATGAACAGCTCAAAGGGTGGAGACCTTCAGTACCACCTAGGACTAGCTTACGTTCAAATCGAGAACTACGGCCTGGCAGCGATTTATGCGGCACTGACCTATCTGGCGAGGCTTTTGATTCTGACGCTGACTGTTCCTTTATTCCTGATGGCAGTGTTCACAGGCTTTGTGGATGGCCTGGTACGCCGTGACCTTCGACGGTTCGGTGCAGGGCGAGAGTCGGGGTTTGTCTACCACCGCGCAAAGATGATGATCGTGCCCATGATGGTTGCGCCCTGGATTATCTACCCTGCTCTCCCGATGACCGTAAATCCGATCTTGATACTGCTCCCCAATGCAGTTGCACTAGGATTTATAGTGACCATCTCCGCAGGAAGCTTCAAAAAATATCTCTGAGTGCAATTGCCCGCCCAGAACGAGAGTACATCGGCACGATGCAATGCCCTCAAGTATCTCGACCTACGACAGCAACTAGTGAGCGCCTGCCCTCGGCCAAAAGCGTTCATGCCTCCTGATAAAGCAGGCCTTCGATTAAAAACACAAACAACAAGCACAACACTTAACATCAGCAAAGATAACAACACTTAGATAGATCACCCTCCACAACAGGAAAAACCAACCGCACCTTCTAAATATCAGACTAAACGACTACTTCACTGTTCGACAACGCAAAACCCTCAGCAGCTTATGAAAGCAACAAATCTCTATTTATTGAAATCCGCCAAGTAGCCACCTCTACCATACATCAATCTATATAATCATCTAAACGCTCCTGCAGATGAGGACTCAATAAAACCGCCCATCTTAAAAACGCAGAAAATTCTTGTTTTTTATGCATAAAATTCTTTATAAGCTCGAAGGCTCGATCTCTATCAGAATCCAACCTCCCCTCATCGTCTTCATAAATGTTAATTTGTTCCAACAGCGAATAGTACTTCTTAAAAATACGTTTACGGAGATAAGCCCCTGCAACCATTCTATTACCCGTATCCTCCTGATTATATATACGACCTAGCAGCTCTGCAGTCTCTACAACCAACGGATCGTCACTCATAGCCTCAACAATAACTTCTTTCCCATAAGCTGTAACTGGAGGCGAGTGCTTAATTAAACGACAGACGTCAAGGTTCGGATTTGTACAATCAACAACTCTGGTTTCAGCAGCTTTGAAATTATTGCATCTAGCGCAAGAAAAAAACAAATTACTCCATTCAAACTGCATATCAGGCCGATCTCTACGAGATTCAAAATGCTCAACATTAAAACTAAGTGGGTCTTTTGTCTCACACAAGTAACACTTATTCAGAAAATCTTTACGTAGAGCTTCTGCAATGTCTTTCCCACGCCAACTCATTAACGCAAGGGTTATTGGAGCAGTCTCGCTTCTAGTCACATTAAACATCGTCTACTCCTTCGTTTTTCGGGCCAGATAGACGTAAAACTTTATTTTTAGCTTTTTCAAAGTACATCCTAGATTCCGGATCGAGAATTAGTTTGTAAGGTGAAACACTATCAATAAGTCCTTTAAATATCAGATAGTCCGGGGCAGGACTTGCCGCAAGCTTATCAAGCTGTACAATTTTCTCCTCCAGTTTTTTGGAAATCGCTGGCACCCCGAGTAGACCTTCGATAATAGAATCTACAGGATACATAGATAAGTCATGTGCGGTTTTTCCCGATGACAAATCGTAGATCAAAACGTCATCAACCGATGAAAGCACAAAAGGAGAATGCGTAGTTACTACATACTGAATCGCGGGAAACGACCGCATTAGGAATGGTAGAATTTTTCTTTGTAGAGAAACATGAAGGTGCGCATCTATCTCATCAATCAACACTACCCCTCTCAATTCCGAAGGAATTATCTTATGGCGTTCACACCGCATCAGCAAATCTGCAATAATACTGAAAATAGCCGAATACCCTGACGACAACTCTTGAAACTTTGCTCTTGGCATACCATCGCGAGATATAAAATACCTAAGTAGATCAGCATCAAACTCCAGACTTAGAGAGTCATCTTCAAAAAGATACTTAAGATCCTGCTCAAACTTATCGAGCCACGACTCAATCTCATCAAACCGAGATAAGTCACTGCTATTTAACGACGCAACTGCCGCCCTAACCTTCAAATTAACTATATGCTGCTCCAGCTCCTCACCATACTTGAAATCAGCATAATAACGAGCATTCTCCTTAACAACACCACCAGCTCCAGAGACATCCTTTATCTCTGCCTGCCTAGTAGCAGAAAACAACTTTAGAACCGCCACATGCTCCTTGAGTGACTTAGAAAACTCTTCGACCCCACTAATCTTAAAAAGATAGTCTCCTCGATTCTTTCGATAATTTTCACGGTGAATCTTCAGCAATCCTACATGAGATTCCATATGCTCCGGGTAATTCCGAATGCTAGCATGAGCATTTCTAATACCACTTATATAGTTAGCTTTATACGTGTAACCATGACCAAGAAAATCCTTTAAACTCTCATGCAACTTCCTTACAAAAGAAGTTTTTCCCGAGCCGTTTTGACCTACAATCAAAAGACTTTTCCCACGAGGCTTTACACTTACATACCTCGAGATACTTGGCACATAACAAAGTATAGATTCTAAAGCACCCATCTCACCTCCAAGGCACACAACTTCTCTTAAAAAAACCACCCCAACACCCAGTTAACCTTCGACCATAAACTCCCCCCAACGCTGACAAACATCCCACTCCTCTAGGGCTAGCAACATCCCTAGTAATAGCAAATTCTTCTTAACGAGAACGGCTGCACAAAATAAAAGAATGCAATAATTACTCAGGTCGTCACTCTATAATTCAAAGCTACCCAAGCAGCTCCTGAGAAAATTGACTTTTTCTTTTCATGAGCCTACGCAGATCTGCATAGATAGGGGTTGTTAACAAAACCCTAGCGGCCTGGCCTCATCATCCTTGAGTGTATCGGGGGTGTTGGTATTGCATTGACCCGCCGACACAGTCGTAGAACTGAAAATACCGTGATCGTGGCGAAAAGCCACCCTCTTTCAGTGGAAACCTAAAAATTTCTGAAGAAGCGCTGAGCATTATCGTCGAATCTTCTGAAAGCCCCCCCCCAACACCTCCACCGCAAACGGCTTCGTCAACACCCCCATCCCCACCCCCAACTGCCCATACCCCATTACCGCATTCTCCGCGTACCCAGTAATAAACAACGTCTTCAACCCCGGTCGCAGTTCCATCCCCGCTTCCGCCATCTGACGCCCATTCATCCCACCCGGCAACCCCACGTCCGTCACCAGCAAATCAATATGCACATCCGACCTCAGCAGCTTCAGCCCCGCCGAGCTGTCTACCGCTTCGATCACGGTGTAACCCAGTTCGCCCAGGACGTCGGCAAGCAGCATGCATACGGTGGATTCGTCGTCCACCAGCAGCACGGTTTCGCCGTGCTGGGCGACTTCGATATCCACTTGCCCCGGAGTCAGTTCGTCACCCGGCGCCGTGGTGGCGTGGGAGGTAGAGGGACACGCAGGTGCCTTCGCCTTCGGTGGAGTGGAGGTGCATTGGCCGCCGAATTGTTGGGCGAAGTTGTAGGCCATTTTCTTTCCGAAAAGCGAAAAGGGGACAGATTTATTTTTCTATCACTGTCCGCTTTTGGCCGATTCTGTTGAAAAAGTCGGCCATGGTTTGCACATCAGAAAAGTATGCGTCCGAGATCGAAATCTTTAATTTTGTCAGAGACCTCCGGACTCGGATTTCACGTAGCTGCGTGCAGAAAAGGCTTTTTCACCGCTCAATGCAAGGGCCGCCAGGTTGGGTCGACTTTTTCAACACAATCGGCCGATAGCGGACATTAGGAAGAGGCTATTGGCTGAAATCGGTTATGCAGGAAGACCTTCTAAGGCAAATTGTCTGGCGATCGGGCTGGCAAAAAGCCATATGAATCGGTCCTGCCATTCCGTTATGCTCCATGCGCAGTTTTGCATTCCAGGTACGGAGAGATTGGTAATGGGGATTTCAAATGATTAGTCGTGGGTCTGAATGGCATCGGTGGGAGCCGCACATTCATGCCCCGGGTACGGTTCTGAACAATCAATTTGGCTCAGACAACCCGTGGGAACCCTACCTTCAATCGCTTGAAGAACTGATACCTTTAGTGGAGGCGATAGCTGTTACTGACTATTACGTCACGGACACCTATGAGGCCGTCCTTAAACACAAAGAGGCTGGCAGGCTGCCCAGTGTCCAGCTTCTCTTTCCGAACATTGAGCTTCGCCTCGATGTTGCCGCGAAATCCGGCTTTGTGAACATCCATCTGCTGATCAGTCCAGAAGATCCTGATCACCTGTCAGAGATCAAACGCATCCTTAAGCGCCTTCAGTTTCAAGCTTTCGGCGACCGGTTTGATTGCACACGGGATGAGCTGATAAAACTCGGGAAGTGCGCTGACTCCTCGATTGTTGATGATGGCGCTGCTTTACGGCATGGAGCGACGCAATTCAAAGTCAATTTCGACCAGCTCCGAAAGGTTCTTGGTGAAAGCGACTGGGCGAAGAAGAACATCCTAGTCGCTGTAGCCGGTAATGCGGGCGATGGGACATCCGGAGTTCGACAGGCTGCCGACGCGACCATACGCCAAGAAATAGAAAAGTTCGCACATATCATTTTCTCTAGCAGCTCCGCACAGCGAGAGTTCTGGCTCGGCCAACGTTCTAGCATGACTCCAGAGGATTTGCGCATTCGCTATGGCGGATTCAAACCATGCCTCCACGGCAGCGATTCCCACGACCAGAAATCGGTGGGACAGCCGGTAGATAAGCGTTTCTCATGGATCAAGGGAGCACTCGAATTTGATGCCCTCCGTCAGGCTTGCATTGACCCAGAGGGGCGCGCTCACGTTGGCGAGCTGCCTCCTCGTTCTGCCATGCCTTCCCAAGTTATTTCCCATATAAGAATCAATAACGCAGCCTGGGCGGAATCGCCCAGCATCCCTCTAAATCCTGGGCTTGTGGCAATCATTGGCGCGCGAGGTTCGGGTAAAACCGCTCTCGCCGACATCATCGCTGCCGGCTGTGATGCGATCACCGAAGAGAGTTGGAGCGCAGATGAGAACAGCAGTCCATCCTTCCTGGCACGTGCTCGACGGTTGATGGGAGATGCATCCACTACTCTTACCTGGGGAGGGGGAGCCTCCATCGAACGCGCTCTTGATGGGAGGGACGCGAATGGCCATATGTCCTTTGCGCGGGCTCGCTACCTTTCTCAGCAGTTCGTTGAAGAGCTGTGCTCGGCAAAAGGTATGTCCGACGGCCTGGTGGACGAGATCCAGAGGGTCATCTTTGATTCACACACCCCAGATAGTCGCGATGGAGCTATCGATTTTGGCCAACTTCGCGAGCAACTGACGGCTCGCTTTCAACAAGCTCGCGCTCGAGAGGCTGCGGCAATTGATGACATATCAGAGCGAATCGCGATCGAATTTGAGAAGGAAAGCTCAGTTGCTTTGCTGACCACTCAAGTCTCTCAGAAAAAGCAGCAGCTCCATGGGTACTCCATCGATCTGGCAAAGCTCGTAGTCAAAGGTACAGAGGCGCATGCGATTCGGCATGCCCAGTTAAGTACGGCGGCCGAAAGCCTGCGAGGCCGAATACGGGACTACGGTAATCAGCGTCGCACCTTCGTCGCGTTACAGGACGAGGTACGGAGCATGCGAGCAACAGGTGCGCCTGAAATCCTTCGGCAGGCACAGGCCAGGCACACTAATAGCGGCCTAGGGCCTGAGCAGTGGGATCAGTTCCTCCTGATTTATAAGGGGGATGTCGACCAGAGTCTGACCGCCTATATCAAATGGGCTGACGATGAGATCGCGAAGTTTAGGGGCGTTCCCCCACCACCAGGCGACCCTCTAACTCCTCTAGTTGCCGATACGGTGGACATTACCTCTTTGGCACTAGCACCTATCACTGCTGAGATGACAAGGCTCGAAGCGCTTTTCAGTGCCGATAAGTTGATTCAAGATCAGTTCAAAGCTCTTTCCGACCGTATCACTCAAGAAAACACAATTCTCAAATCTCTTGAGAGCAGGCTTACAGACGCTCAAGGGGCAGAAGCGCGGCGTAAGATGCTCCAGGCCGAGCGTAGTGACACGTATGGTCGTGTATTCGAGGCAATCATCAATGAGCAGGGGGCCTTAGCCGATCTCTACCATCCGCTAATGGTACGTCTGGAGGCCTCATCAGGAACCCTACAAAAGCTCGGCATATCTGTTCGTCGATCAGCCGATGTCGGCGAATGGGGAATCATTGGAGAAGAAAAGTTGCTCGATAGGCGAAAGGGCGGGCCGTTCAACGGCCGAGGGTCGCTGATTGATGCTGCAACAAGAGAGCTCAAGCTTGTATGGGAGACGGGTTCCGCTTTGGAAATCCAGACAGCAATGGCGGCTTTCATGGATAAGTACCGCAGGGACTTTATCGCTCATGCTCCAGTTTCTCAGTCCCAGCAAGGGGAGTTCCGCGCTTGGTCTAAGCAATTTGCTGCTTGGCTTTACAGCACTGACCACATTACGGTCAGCTACGAGATTTTGTACGACGGTATCGACATCAGGAAGCTGTCACCAGGGACGCGGGGTATTGTGCTGCTCCTGTTATATCTGGCGCTCGACGACGCAGATGATCGACCTCTGATCATCGACCAGCCTGAAGAAAACCTTGATCCTAAATCGGTTTTCGACGAGTTAGTCTCTCTCTTCGTAGCCGCGAAAGCCAAGCGTCAGGTGATTATCGTCACCCACAACGCCAACCTTGTGATCAATACCGATGCCGACCAGATCATCGTGGCAACCTCGGGCCACCATACTCCGGGTGGCCTACCGCCTATTTCCTATGTGTCAGGGGGGTTGGAGAGCTTAGAGGTTCGTAAAGCAGTGTGTGAAATTCTTGAAGGGGGCAATACTGCCTTTCAGGAGCGAGCGAGAAGACTGCGGGTAAGGTTGGAACGGTGAAGTGTGAACGGGGCGGGAAGTCATACCCACCCCGCTCAGGGTCTGATGGTCTGCAAACAGGTGCGATAGCGCTCGTGATTTAAGATGAGTACGGGTATGACCAAAACAATCATCAGACCTACCTCGTCCCTGATACATGCGTGGGCTGTTGGATGATGAAGCGTTGGGGCTTTTTAAGAATGTCATAGATAATCAGTCAATAGACTAGTCAAACCAGGACACTGGACCGCTGTTTGAATCCCCAAGGTTTTTGTAGACGTTTCCGACAGTCCGCTTTTGGCCAACTATTGCTCGTACGAACGGTAGAAACCGTCCAATAGAGGTCATTCATCGTCTACAAAATCCCGAGCGGGCCGGTAGCTTCAAGCCCAAATCCGAAAGCACTTTGCAGGCGTACGGACTCGCTGCAAAATAAGATTAAGATCTCTCTGTGAACCGCTCAATTTTCAAGGACGACTGATGCCACCAGTACCGATCAAGCGCAGGTTCACACCGGTCCCCGCAGCGTATCAGAAGGACGATTTGCCACTCGACGAAGTGTGGACTCATCTTTCCCGAGGGCAGCACAAATGCTGGAGTGAACTACTTAACGAGTACCGCGTTGTCATCTTGGCGAACGCTGGCGCGGGGAAGACTTACGAACTCGAGTCCGCAGCAAGGGAACTTTGTACCCAAGGTAAACCAGCATTTTTTCTTCGGATTGAAGATATACATGACAACTTCGCAACTGCCTTCGAGGTCGGGTCTGAGGAATTGTTCGAGGAATGGTTGGCTGGTTCGGCCGAAGCATGGTTTTTTCTAGACTCCGTTGATGAGATTCGATTGACCGAGCCGCGCGCATTCGAGCAGGCAATTCGAAACTTTGCCAAACGAGTTCGCTCTGCGAGCCAACGCACGCATATCTATATTTCAAGTCGGCCTTATGCTTGGCGTGCGCAGCGTGATCGTTCCTTGATAGAAGAATTACTCCCGTTTGATCCTTTACGCCAGGAGGTCATCAATGACGATGATTCACCTGCTGATTTCCTTGATGGCGACATCGTAGAGAGGAAATACTCGACCACCAGCGTTCAAAAAAACGAGCCATCACTCCAGTTATACCAACTTGCGCCACTCGAACAAAAAGACATTCGTCTTTTCGCTGAGCACAGCGGCGTTGTGGACAGCAGTGCTTTTTTGGATGCGCTTGAACGGAGCGCCATGTTTCCACTCGCAAAATTACCCTTCGATCTACGCGATTTGATAGCAACTTGGCTTGAGAATCAACGGTTAGCCAGCCGGCTAGAAATTTTGCAACAAGGCGTTTTGCGGCAACTGAAGCAAGCACCGCTATCAGCACCGGGGTTGCCACTCGAGCGTGCTGAAGCAGGGGTGCAGCTAATCGCCATCGCGGCGATTTTAACGGGACGCTCTAATATTCTTCTCCCTAATTCACCGAACACAGGGGCAATGGACCCAAAAGTACTGCTGCCTGGTTGGACCGACGCCGAGATCTTAGCGGTGCTCACGAGCGGGATTTTCGGTGATCCAATTTTCGGAGAAGTGCGCTTTCGTCATCGAGAAATCCGTGAGTTGCTTGCAGCAAGTTGGATAAAGAACAATGTAGAACTCGAAGCTGCGCGTGGGGAAATTGAGCAGCTTATCTTCCGTCGACAGTACGATGAAGATATTCTGACTCCCCGCCTAAGGCCGATTCTTCCTTGGCTGATATTGTTTGATGGCGCGATTCGCGATCGCATAATTCCAAACTATCCTCAGGTGGCCGTAGAAGGTGGAGACGCAGCTAATCTCCCTCTTCCTGTAAGACGCGAAATCCTGTCTAAGATGATTGAGCGCGTTCTTGATCCTATCTCAACATTCCGTGGCGTAGATAACTCTGCAATAGCCAGAATTGCTCAGCCTGATCTGGCAGCCTACGTGCTTGAGTTGATTGAAGCGTACGCTCATAACGAAGACGCAATTTTTATTTTAGGACGCCTAGTCTGGCAGGGTGAAATGCGCACCTGCCTAGACGCATTGACTCGAATCGCCGTAGACCCAGAGCGTGGACTATATGCGCGAATGGCTTCCGTACGGGCGGTAGCATGCGTTGGTAATTCGAACCAACTTCACGCTCTATGGCGGTCACTCATTACCTTGTCGGAGTCAATTCCGGGGCGGTTAATGACAGAGATCACCGCTTATGCTCCTGCAACGGCAGAAACAATTGCGCTATTGCTAGAGTCACTCGATAAGCTAGAACTGCCTCAGAAATACCAAGCGTCTGGAATGCCCCACGCTATGAACGAATTTGTTCAGCGCCTGCCTATCATCTCAAGTCAAGCGACTAATCCATTGCTGCTTGAGCTTGCAGAAGGCCTACTCGGTTACCTTGAGCGTGAGCCCCATATCCAGCCTGGTGAATGTCCAATTTCAAAAACGTATATATGGCTAATGGACTGTGCACTGCACTGTATCGGGCGCTTGATCATTGCGCGTCATCCGTCGGCGTTATCTCCAGTCTCACTCACAATCCTGGCGGCAGCACCGACGATACGACTATGGCACGGTGAGGACCATCAAGAGCACAGGTCAACTATTGATACGCATCTATCGCAGTGGCAGGAGCTCAATGATGCTCTCTTCTGGTGGACGGTAGCAGAATGTCGTAAGCAACAGGAGTCAAAGGGGAAGAGACTCCAGGACGATTGGCCAGTGACTTGGCCGGAGCATTTCTGGACATTTGATGAAACCAGCTTCGAGCGAACGCTTAATTGGATAAGGGAGCGATCGCTTCACGATGATCAACTTGTGGCTCTATCTCGATCGGTGCGCACTTACAAAGGTATGGGGCAACCTTCGGCTTGGCTTGACGACCTACGTCGTATAGTCGCTGGTAATCTTGAATTGGAAGCAGCCCTAGAATCCATACTAAATCCGCCAGTAACGCCCGATACGCGGCGCTATGAGGAGCAACAGCACACCTTCCGTGAAAATAGAATACGTCGTAATGAAGAAAATGCTTCGGCTCGCACAAAATTTGTGAAGCGATTGCGCTCCGATCCTAATATCATCCGACATCCCCCGGGCTTAAAACCCTCCGAATTAAGTACACCCCAGTTTCACTTGCTTCAAAGCATTGAAAATCACAACCATCTCAATCAGCATGCTGACGCAAAGAGTTGGAAAGTTCTGATCCCCGAATTCGGGGTTGCAGTCGCCGAGGCGTACCGCGATGCAGCAAAGGCTTTGTGGCGTGCATACAAACCCAAGACTCGCTCGGAAGGTGCAAATGCCGCCTCTGTTCCCTATGTGATTGTCTTTGGCTTGTCGGGACTTAATATAGAAATCGAAGAAAATAGCGCGATAATCGAGACATTCGAAAAAACCCTGGCTCGGCACGCGCTTCGTTATGTCCTATGGGAGCTGAATGGTTTTCCACGATGGTTCGAAGCCTTTTATCGATCGTGGACAAAGCTATCATTGGACTTCCTCTGGAAGGAGGTTGAGTGGGAGCTCAAGGAAAGCCCGGTAGAACAATCACTGCATTATGTTCTGCACGATCTCGTCTATTACGCCATTTGGGTCCACGCCGATTTAGGGCCGAAACTCTACGGTTGGCTTCTGAAAAATCACGTGGCGAATCAAGACTGTCTGCGCTATTGCCGGATGATAATGATGGGGGGCGGTGTGACAGCTCACGAAGTGGCGACGCTCGCCGGACAAAAAATAACGGACACCAGCACCCCGCCAGAACAGATCGCGTTTTGGCATGCAATGAGAACTGATGCCGATCCTGCTCTCTCGCTGCCAGCCCTCATCGCCAAGTTCAATACCGGCACTCTTGAAGAACGCACGGAATTCGGTAGTGCCTTTAGTGTTGCCTTACTCGGTAGCCATCGAGATGTGCCTTCATCTTTCAACAAATTCAAAACTCCGAGTTACCTCAAACGGATTTACCTACTAATCCATGGCTCGGTTAAGGCTTCCGACGACATCGAGCGAGCCGGTAAGGGAGTCTATTCGCCAACGTTACGCGACGAAGCGCAGGATGCACGAGAGCGTCTGTTCTCACTGCTAGCCGAAATTCCCAACGAACTTGCCTATCGCGCAATCCTCGAACTAGCGGACGAGCATCCTGAGCCTCGCTATCGCGACTACATGCGCGTTCGCGCTTACCAGCGAGCAGAACAGGATGGTGATTTGTCGGCGTGGAGTACGTCCCAGGTATCCCAACTTGCGTATCGTCTAGCCGGTCGCCCCGACAATAAGGTTTCGGCACCTGGAGACGACAATGCAAAAGCTTGAGGAACGCGGCATTCCGCCCGATATTCTTCAGTCCAAATCGGCGGATTATTCGCGAAGGGTGATGCGGAGTTTCTTGGCCCTCAATCCGAATCGCCGAGCACAAACTAGTGTGCCGGCTATAGGCATCAGTGCAACAGATGAGCAGTTGATTGCCGCTGTTTCTAAACTCAGCCGGAATCGCTGTGCTTTCTGTGAAGCGGAAGACGAACTGTCGGTTCATCGCTTCCGGCCAGTCGGGAATGCCTTGCCATTCGTAGAGTCGAAAAACGCACACCTTTACTACCTGTGGCTTGCCGATGCTTGGCAGAATTTGCTTCCTATTTGTACCGGTTGCATCCCGCTCGAACCCCAGTTCCCAATGACTGGCCGCCGCGCCCCGCTGCCTTCCGATCGTGAAATCTTCGACTATATCGAACGAAATGACGGTGTATGGCCAAATTACCCGCCGAAGGAAAACATCCTTTTGCTCGATCCCACTCGCGATCGCGAGTTTGAAAAACACCTCACCCCCAAACTTGATGGCGAGCTGATAGGAAGCTCGCCAAAAGGCGAGGCAACCGTGCGTGTATTCAATCTCAACCGATCCGACCGTCGTGATCAGCGTTACCACACCTACCAATCGCATATTGATCGCTTTCTCCCGCTCTTTAGGAGTTACGGGAGATACGGAAATGAGTCCGAATGGCAAGCACTCTTTGACTTTTCAGGAATGGAGTTCGGTGGTACTTGGTATCTTCTACTGCGCCGTATAGCCAGATGGATTAGCGCTGCGACTGGAGTTAAATGGAGGACTTCGCGCGATCACATCCTTTCGTTTTTTACGAGACTGGCCGAAACTCCTGACGCTCTGGATCGCGTTGAGTCGGCTCTCATTACTATTAGCCGCGAGGATCGAGAGCTACAAAAGTTTCGTAGAAAAGATGGAAGGGTTTATCCCACACGCGAATCAGTCACTTCGGTTGAAATCAGTAATTTCAAGGCAATTGAAGACCTCAGACTGACTTTCAGCGCACCGGCTGTAAGACCTGGAGATCTGTCGAGCAGACAAGCACCATCACTGATAATTCTCGGTGAGAATGCGACCGGCAAAAGTTCGATTCTCGAAGCGATTGCGTTGGCCCTGACAGATCCAGCTGCTCGTAGCGCATTAAATGTACCCTGGCGTCGCATGGTGCTCGATCCCTCTCAGTTGGGACTAGAGAGAACCTACACACCACAGGGAGCCAAAGTGCGCGTGAAGCTGAGCAACAATCAGGAGGTCATACTGACAATCGATCAGGGGCTACCGGTTGTGCACAGCGATCTCGGTAAGCATCACGTGCCTGTATTCGCCTATGGAGCATTTCGACGTTTCATGACGGGTACACATCGGACTTCTCCTCATACACACATCCGCAATCTCTTCGACAGCAGCACTCTATCCAATCCAGAACCCTGGCTTAAATCTCTGAAGCTAGACCAGTTCAACATGGTGATTCGTACGCTGCGTGATCTACTTTCAATCGAAGGAGATTTTGAAGTCATACAGCGCGAGCCTCGCACACGCCAACTTCGCATGGTGACCTCGCTGAAAGAACCGGATGGAGAGCTCTACTATAATCGGACTCCGCTTCATGCGGTCTCATCAGGATATCGATCGATGCTCGCAATGGTGTGCGACATCTTGCGAGGTCTACTGGATCCCAATGTTTATGAAGGGTTTGAGAGTTTCCAGACGGCGCAAGGTATCGTACTGATAGATGAAATCGAGGCCCATCTCCATCCACGCTGGAAGGTCCAGGTTATGTCGAGCCTACGTGCCGCGTTGCCTGGAATGACATTCATCGTCACAACACATGATCCGCTTTGCCTGCGAGGAATGGGGGATAACGAGGTTGTGGTTCTCCAGCGTATCGCAACCTCCGACAGCCAGCGCCAAAGTCAGATGCCTATAGTGGTCGAGCGCATGGAAGGGTTGCCGTCAATGACGGACCTTCGTATTGAGCAATTACTAACATCTGACTTCTTTCAGCTGCTTTCCACCGATGATGCGAAAGCTGATCGCCGTCTGGCTCAAATCGCCGATCTCATCACAGCGCGTATGCGAGGAGAAGCAATGTCCGCCGAAGACAGTCGGATCCTCACAGCCTTTGAGCAGGATATATCTAGCGCGCTACCTGTAGGTTCAAGTGAAGTACATCGCATCGTGCAGTCAGCAGTTGCTCAATATCTTGCGCAGCGAAGGGACGCGAGCAGTCGAACACTGCAGCGGTTGCGTGATGAAGCAAGAGACGAAATTCTGAAAGCATTGGAGGCAGTGTAACCATGCGCCGTGTTGATCGCTCCGGCGTGGATACTCCAAAATCGCTTCTTCCTGGTGGTAAAGGTCTGGCCGAGCTGGCAAAGGCTAGGGATCACCGCAACGCTCCCCCTCCAGCAGATGGCACAAAAAAGAAGAGCTTCGAGTACAAAGCTTATAAGGGCGGCGACGTTCATATTGCATTAGAGAAACTGTTCCACGGAAAATGTGCGTACTGTGAAACAGTGTATGCCGCCTCAGCCCCCGTGGATGTCGAACACTACCGTCCTAAAAACTCAGTCTCCGAAAGCCCCGGACATGGCGGCTATTGGTGGATCGCTATGCAATGGGAAAATTTGCTACCTAGCTGCATCGATTGCAATCGTCAGCGTGGGCAAGTATTGGTTGCACCTTCTACCAGTTTGGCGGTACTTGCTGCCACCGCTAAACCGGCAATTAGCCAAGCTGGCAAGAAAGATAGCTTTCCGCTTGCAGATTCTGGCGTACGGACGATTGCTGAGAATACGGATTTTACTGCCGAACACCCTTTACTACTTAATCCTTGTCGAGATGACCCTGCCGCAAGCCTGATGTACAGTTTTGATCCGGTGAACGCGAATGGGTTGATCTTGCCAGCAGGTGATGAGGATCAACAGAAACGCGGCGCCGTCTCAATCCAAATCTATGGTCTAAATCGATTAACACTCGTGCAGGATCGAACTCGGATATTGAGATGCCTCGAGTTTCTTGGTGATCTTGTAATCGATATTTCTGGCTCGATTGCAGACTTAGAAACGCCAGCCTCTATAGCAGCATTGGTTGGTACACCTGCTGAGGGAGTCGCATCGAGGTTACGGCTTCTGCGCGATCGTACTCTGGCTGAGATAAAAGACTTTTCAGCTGATGAAGCTCCCTATTCTTCGATGGCTAAAGCCTGGCTTGAGCAATTCAAAGTGCGAATTTTGTCTACCCCCTCTGCCACTCCTTAAAAAGCGTAATTGCAAGGACCACCCATTTGCATTGCCGTTGACCAGTCAATTGCATCCGTGCTGACCAACCGTTTGCATTCCACCTGACTAGCACACGTCGTAGTGACGACCGACAGAGGACGGCCAAAAGCGGACTGTTACGCAGGGTTAGCAGCTCTCTTTGAAGCCTGAAGGCGTCTACAGAAGAAGGGGCGATTCACCTTTTAATACCCTGGCAGTACCAATAACCATCCCCCATCACGTAGATACTGCATCCCTACACTCATCCCTTCAATAATTTACAAAGCGAAAATCCATACTAAACGAACGACGTTTCAATTCAACTCTACGATAAAGAGAAACCCTCTACCCCAATCCAGTTTTCCTACTGGCAGGGGTATTTCCATGCGAGACACTCAGAACACTCTCCTGCGCATGGATGCCACCAATGCTCCTTCCCTACTCTCTCGGGCTTTCAGCTCTGCTGACGTGCAGCATCGCGTCATTTGCCTTTGCTTCTGCTACCGGCGATGAGCATCAACAACTCTCCCTGATCCTTCGTCAGCTTGATGCTCTAAGCCGCCTGGCAGCATCACGCGACGCGTTTGTGATCACTCCAAGTGCCCGCTACAGCTTCGACTACCCGCGCCTGTCCGCTGACATCGACCTGATCCGCCAGGGCATCAATGGCTACATCACGCCCTCCCGCGCTCAACCTCGTAGCCCGCTGGAGGTGACCGGTCACTACACCCGGCCAAGCGCTTCACAGCCATGAGTATGAGTCAGCAACAACTCGCCGCGTTCCGGGCATTAGGCGGGTTCACACCTCAGCAAAGCACCACGTTACTCATCGGTCTGGTTTTGGCGAGCGCATTGGTCTTCGCTGCCTGGGCGCTCGGTAGCGGCTATCGCGGTTGGGCTACAGGCCAGATTTCACAGGCGAAGTTCGTTGGCCTGACGATGAAGGTATCCCTGATCTACATCCTGCTCACATTCCTGTTGCTGCACTGATGCGGCACCAACGTTCACACATCGCCATTGGAGGCACACCATGCCTATTCGCCCTTTCTTCAAAAACCTCGTTCGCCGCTTTGCGCCCTACTTCATGATCTGCTCCGCTGTTCTTTCTGTCGGCACTCACGCGGCGCTTCCTCAAATGGAGGCGCCCAGTCGAGGTGAAGGTAACGGCATCATCCAAACGCTGCAAAACCATGGTTTCGATATCGTAGGACTTATCGCGCTTGCCATTGCCGCCGCAGCCTTTTGCGGTGTTGCGTATCACGCCTATGGATCTTATTCCGAAGTGCAAAGCGGCAAGAAGACTTGGGGACAATTTGGACTGACATGCGGTGTAGGCGCCCTCCTCCTAGTGATCATCATCTGGTTGCTGACCAAAGGCACAGGCGTGCTGTGAGACGGGTGCTCAATGAAAAGGGATCTCGATCAGCAACTGCCTGACGGCACCTTGCGCTTCATACCCACGCGCCTTAACCGCCAGCCCGTTATTGTCTTGGGGCTTACCGCTGATGAGATGTGGATCACTGTCGCCGTGTCCGCAGTGCTGGGCATCGCGATCGGTATTGCAGCAGCAGTGCTCTTCGAGAGCATTGCCCTGGGTCCCACGATGATGATGCTGTGCATCGCCCTGGGTCTATTTATCGGTGGAAAGCTACTGCGCCGCCACAAACGTGGCAAACCTGAAACGTGGCTCTACAGGCACCTGCAGTGGTCCATCGCCAAGCGTTTCCCGTTACTCACTGCTTGGGCTGGCGGTGCTGATATCGTGGTGCGCTCAGGTCTTTGGAGCACTCGCCGGAGTCGTCACTCATGAGCCGCTTCAAGAACGAGGTGGCTCGACTTGACTCTCACGTGAAAACGTTACGGGTCGGGTGTGGGATGCTTCTCGGTGTAGCCCTGCTGATGGGCCTTGGCTGGTGGGACTCTCCGAGGGACCTGACTATTCATAACCCACCCGACCTGCGCTCAGGCAGTACGCGCAAGTGGTGGGAGGTGCCACCCGAGTCGGTCTACACCTTCGGCTTTTACATCTTCCAGCAGCTCAATCGCTGGCCCACCGACGGGGAAAAAGACTATCCGCGTGCGATCCATAAGCTCAGTGCCTACCTGACACCGAGCTGTCAGGCCGAACTTGAAGGTGACTTTCAGAAGCGTCAAACGGCAAGCGAGCTGCGCAACCGTACTCGCAGTGTTTTCGAGCTCCCGGAACGTGGCTACGGGGATGACCCAGAGCTTCGCGTCAAGATACAAGGCCGAGACCGTTGGCTAGTCAGCCTGGACCTGGCCACAGAAGAGTTCTATGGCTCGGAACGCGTCAAACAAGCCTTTGTCCGCTACCCCCTGAATGTGGTGCGTCTAGACGTCGATCCAGAAAAAAACCCTTTTGGCCTAGCCCTGGACTGTTACGACTCGTCCCCACAACGCATCGCTCCTCCCGCCCCGCCCATCAGCCGCTCCCCACACCAGCAAGGAGGCCAGTAATGCGCCGATTGCGTTTTGCCCTGCCACTCGGACTGGCATTCACAACCGTACAGGCTGTCGAGATCATGACGTGGGAACGACTGCCCTTAGCTGTGCCTTTGCATGTTGGCCAAGAGCGAGTCATTTTCATCGATCAGAACGTCAGAGTCGGCGTACCCCGAGCGCTTACTGACATCCTGCGTATTCAAAGCACTGGCGGCGCGTTGTACCTGAGGGCCAGCGCGCTAATCCCCCCTACGCGACTACAGCTCCAAGATGTACGCACTGGTGAAATCATCCTGGTGGATATCGCCGCTACTGAGGGCAACGATGGGCCATCACTTGAACCTATAAAAATCGTCAAAGGTACCCGTCCCCCAAAGCGCTACGGATCTGATCATGAGCAGTCGAGTATCGGCAGCAAACCCTCCCTTCCTGATCCTGCACAAGCAACACCAGAGCGTCATGAAACGCCGCTACCGGTTGCGCTCACCCGCTACGCCGCACAGAGCCTTTACGCGCCCTTGCGCACAGTAGAACCGCTCCTAGGCGTCATTCAGATCAAGCAACGCAGGGATCTGGATCTAACTACCCTGATGCCAACAAAGCCGGTGAACGCCTCTCTTCTTGGTGCCTGGCAATTGGAGAACTACTTCGTCAGCGCCATCAAGCTGAGCAACACGTCGACTCTTCGCTTAAGCCTGGACCCTCGCGAGTTACAGGGCGACTTCATCAGCGCAGCGTTTCAGCACCAAACCCTCGGACCCGTCGGCATATCCACCGACACCTCCGTCGTCTACCTAGTAACCCGGGGTAAAACCTTGGCTGAAGCGTTGCCACCTTCGGTGAGCCAGATCGACGCCAGCATCAACCTCAAGCCATCCCAGGGAGGTGCTTATGCACAGTAATGGCTTGCTCAAATGGCTGATTCTGCCTCTGATATTGCTGGTCGTATTTGGGGCGTTTAAGGCTTGCTCCAACAAACCGCCTTCGACATCGTCCTCTAAGGCCAACGAACCAAGGCTGACCGAGGAGGAAATGAAGCAGCTCGGCATTGACGGCGATACACCGAACGACACCGTGGCCACTTTGGTAGCCCAGACCAAGGCCATGCGCAGCGAACTGAAAACCCTGCTCTCCGACAACAAAGATCAACAAGAAGAAAACAGCCGTTTACGTCAACGGGACAGTGAGATTGATCAGCGCATTCAGCAAGCCTTGAGCACCGAGTTGCAGAAAGCGCCGCCCAAAGACCAGCGCCGGCTAAACGATCAAGAAACGCAAACGCTGCTCGAGGATCTCAAGCAACGCCTTTCCACTGAGTTTTTGAGTAACCGAAGCAACGACCTTCCCATAGGTCTGGGTTTGCAACCTGGTGATGGCGATCAGTTTTCCAAAGGTGAGGATGACCTGATCTGGATCATCCCTCAGGACGCCACCACGGTAGATTCACAAGGCAAACCGATACCCAGCGGATCCAACAAACCGTCTACCGGTTTCAGCTTTCCTGATGCCTTCAGAGATGAGATCAATCGCGGTCAACGAGAACTGAAAGCAACCACCGCAGCTGTAGGGCGCAACATCAGGACCTCCGAGGAGAAAGATTTGGTAACGCCCGTCTACACCCTCCCGGAGAACAGCACGCTTACAGGCTCCGTCGCCATGACGGCACTTATCGGTCGGGTACCGGTAGACGGCGTGGTTAACGACCCCTACCCCTTCAAAGTACTCATTGGCCCGGACAACCTCACCGCCAATGGCATTGATCTGCCGGACGTCGCAGGTGCGGTCATTAGCGGCACTGCTGCAGGTGACTGGACGCTTTCCTGCGTGAGGGGGCAAATCATCAGCATGACCTTCGTGTTCAATGACGGTCGTATCCGCACGGTACCCACCCCGCAGAAGCTCACTAACCGTCAAAGCACAGGCCAAGCCAGTGGATCGAACATGGACAAGATTCAGGGCGGAATTGGTTGGCTCAGCGATCCTTATGGCATCCCCTGTATTTCGGGTGAACGACGCTCAAACGCTGAGCAGTACCTAGGCACTAAAAGCTTGATCACGGCTGCCGGTGCCGGCGTGGCCAAGCTGCTGGAATCAAACGAGCAAGGCTCAAACACGCTATTCAGTGCATCCGGCACGCCTGTAGGTAATGGGTCAAACGGCACCGACGCGATGAACACCATCCTCTCAGGCGGTGTGAAAGACATCGGCGATTGGGTTAACAAACTCTATGGCCAAGCCTTCGCCGCCATCTATGTGCAGCCCGGTGCCCAAGTGGCCGTGCACTTGGACCGACAGCTGGAGATCGACTACGAAACGTTGGGCCGCAAGGTGCGGCATGCTGCTGGAGGTACTTATGCATTCGAGCTCGATTAACCCCTGGTCGCTGGTTCTACTCGGTGTGATGCTCATCAGCGGCTGCAGCACCGACAAGGATCAACTACTCCCCCACGGCCCACAAAGCATGCTGGGCATTTGGTATGCGAACACCAGGGCGGCTTCACATCGCTCTGTCGATCGGCAACTCCATGAAGCTCGTGTATCCCTGCATCGACCAATGAATGAATCAATCACGGATGCCACTAGCTACTCCCGAACCGCTCAAACCGAAATTTACAGCCAGTTCAAACGCCTACCTAACCCTGACCTGGTGATGTACGTCTTTCCTCACTTGGCAGGCACCGATCCCGTTCCTGTACCCGGCTACAGCACCGTCTTCCCTTTCTACCAGCGTGTGCAATACGCCATGCCCGGCGAACGGACGGAGGACTACTGATGGAACAGAAAAGCTCGGATGCAGGAAAGGATCACATCGAGAAGCTCGCGGCTCATGGATTACCAGAACCTGGTGCAAGGAGGACCTCTCAGACGCGTCCAAGCACAGTGGCTGACGAGAGAGCCCTCTACGCAAACGTGCCCAGCTTTGTCGACATGCTGCCTTGGGTTGAATTTCTTCCCGAGTCCCAATGCATGCTGCTTGAGGATGGAGAGTCAGTGGCTGCGTTTTATGAGCTGACTCCGGTTGGTACGGAAGGACGGGAGGCTAGCTGGCTGCGTACGGTGCGAGACGCCCTGGAGAATGCGCTGCAGGACAGCTTCGACGAATTGGAAGACCAACCCTGGGTCGTTCAGCTCTATGCGCAGGATGAAACGGATTGGGACGGCTACATGGGAAACCTCAGGGCGTACATCCAACCCCGGGCTCAAGGGACGGCTTTCACCGAGTACTACCTCCAGATGTTCGAGCAGCATCTGCAAGCTATTTCCAAGCCGGGCGGTCTATTCGAAGACACCGCGGTGACCAAGCTGCCTTGGCGGGGCCAAACCCGTAAAGTACGAATGGTCGTCTATCGCCGCAGCAAAAACTCATCCTCCCACCGTGGTCAATCCAGCGAGCAGGCACTCAACAGTATTTGCGATCGCCTGGTTGCCGGGATGGGAAATGCGGGTGTGAAATCTTGTCGCATGAACGCCTCACAGGTTCACAACTGGCTATTGCGATGGTTTAACCCGAACCCGCGATTGCTGGGCAATACCGCAGAAGCACGAAGAACCTTTTACCAATTGGCAGCGTTGCCAGAAGACAACCCAGATGATGAACTGGAGCTCGCCAGTGGAACGGACTTTGCGCAACGACTGTTCTTCGAGCAACCCCGCTCAGATGCAGAGCAAGGCCTTTGGTACCTGGATGAACTGCCGCACCGTGTGGTGGTGCTTGATCGTCTTCGGTCCCCGCCCCCTACGGGTCATCTGACAGGCGAAACAGCTAAAGGTGGGGATGCTAGCAATGCCCTGTTCGATCAGATGCCTGAAGAGACCACTTTGTGCATCACGCTGGTGATCACCCCCCAAGACATGCTGGAAGCCCACCTCAATCACCTGGCGAGAAAGTCAGTCGGTGATACGTTGGCTTCAGAGCAAACTCGGGAGGACGTCCAAGAAGCAAGATCTCACATCGGCAGCGCTCATAAGCTGTACCGAGGAACCGTCGCCTTCTATCTGCGCGGCGAGGACATTGGCCAATTAGAGGAGCGCACGCTGAAGCTTCACAGCGTCATGCTTAACGCTGGGCTACAGCCTGTACGTGATGAACATGAGGTAGCGCCGCTCAACAGCTATCTACGCTGGCTGCCTTGTGTGTTTAACCCAGGCGTTCGTAACAGCGAGTGGTACACGCAACTGATGTTTGTACAGCATATCGCCAACCTGGCACCGGTGTGGGGACGCAGTGAAGGTACCGGCCATCCAGGGATAACTTTCTTCAATCGTGGCGGAGGCACGGTTACCTTTGATCCGCTCAACCGTCTCGACAGGCAGATGAATGCACACCTGTTTATGTTCGGCCCGACCGGCGCCGGCAAGTCTGCAACGCTGAATAACATTCTGAACCAGGTCACCGCGGTGTACAGGCCGCGTATTTTCATTGCGGAGGCCGGCAATAGCTTTGGCTTATTTGCAGACTTCGCCAAACGCCTGGGTATGACGGTCAACCGAGTAAGGCTGGCACCAGGTTCGGGCGTCAGCCTTGCGCCCTTTGCTGATGCATACCGATTGATTGATACGCCTGGCAATGTCAAAACACTGGATGCCGACGCCATAGATGACTCAGAGCCCACGGAAGATGGCGAGCGAGACGTACTGGGCGAGCTCGAAATCACGGCTCGCTTAATGATTACCGGCGGCGAAGAGAAGGAAGAACAGCGCCTGACTCGCGCAGATCGGAGCATAATTCGCCAGTGCATCATCAATGCTGCAATAGCTTGCACAGCCCAGCACCGAACGGTCCTAACCCAGGATGTACGAGACGCACTAAAAGCCGCCGGTAGCGATGCAGTTCTGCCGGAACAACGGCGCATCAGAATGCTGGAAATGGCGGACGCAATGGACATGTTTTGTCAGGGTTCAGATGGCGATCTATTCAACCGTGACGGGACGCCGTGGCCGGAAGCTGACATCACTATCGTTGACCTCGCCACCTATGCCAGAGAGGGCTACAACGCTCAGCTCTCCATTGCTTACATCTCTCTGATCAACACGGTGAACAACATTGCTGAGCGCGATCAGATGCTCGGCCGGCCGATAATCAACGTCACAGATGAAGGACACATCATCACCAAGAACCCACTGCTCTCCCCCTATGTCCTCAAGATCACCAAGATGTGGCGCAAGCTTGGAGCTTGGTACTGGCTAGCCACTCAGAACATCGATGACCTTCCCAAAGCGGCAGAGCCGATGCTGAACATGATTGAGTGGTGGATTTGCTTGAACATGCCACCCGATGAAGTCAACAAAATTGCCCGGTTCCGCGAACTCAATGATGCTCAAAAAGCGCTGATGCTCTCAGCTCGTAAGGAATCAGGGAAATTCACGGAGGGGGTTATTCTTTCGAAGTCCACAGAGGTGCTGTTTCGGGCGGTACCGCCGAGCCTTTACCTGGCGATGGCCATGACTGAGCCCGAGGAAAAGGCAGAGCGCTTCAGGCTTATGCATAAGCACGAGATCAGTGAACTGGACGCTGCGATAGCTGTTGCGTGGAGAGTTGATCAACACCGAGGCATAGTACTAGGATAACGTCGTACTCGTGCGGGCATTAAAATAGGCCGATGTGAAGATCATCTGAACCTCCATGGATTTCTGGCAACGCATTCTCATAATTTAAGAGATAAATTCAGTTTATCTATGCCTCAACAGATCCATTAGCGCTATCAAAGAAACAGCTAATTGACACAAACTTTAAACCAGATAGCATCAGATATGTGAATGGAATTGCGCCTTGCAAAAACCATTAAATCCGCGCCCCAGCAAGAGTCAATTGAGGATCAATAAAATGAGGTCAAACCTGATTATCAACACTAAAAGTACGAACGAATACCAAGAACACATTGTTTACCACGGCAGCTTGACAATAGGCATCAAATCATTCAGACCTGGAAGTCATTTTGGCGATATCAAACAAGCATTAATTTGTATTGGCGCACACGCATTCATTGATGATAACTCTCCTATTACGCCAATCCTATACAAATGCAAACTTACACTCAAAGCAGATAATATTTATGACCTGATGGACTGGGGAAGTCCTAACTATCAAGCTGCGCTCATTAAATACCTGAAGCAAATTGGCACTGATCGAGAAAAAATAAGAGAATATCTAGACGACCTCCAAAACTCGAACGATCAATCCGAGATTCTTGCGCTTAAATACTTACATGCCGAAATGTCGAAAAAGGGACATAGAGCCTTTAGATACGAAAACAAAGTAGAATCAGCGGGACAAAGTTTTATGGTGTTATATCCACAAGATATTGCAATTTTGGAAGAAACAGTGCCATGCAGAAAAGAGATTTTTAAAGTTTTTTCAGAAAACGTTGATAGGCTGGCCCCTACCGATCTCGAATCCACAATGCAGAAGGCTCGTAATTATCGAGACGGAATCATCAGCCAACTCTAATCTGTCTCACTGAGAAGCACCTACCGCACGCCAATCGCCCTCAAGCCTCGCAATTGCTGCCGCCTTCACTTTTTGAAGGCGTGCATGGGACTCATGAAGCGGCCCTCTCACCGCTTCAAAACGTGAAACTGCGGCTTTCAGGCCTCTGCATGGCCCCATATCTGGAATGATGTCGCCCGGATGCACTGATGACGCGTCACCTAGGCAGATTCCATTGAAAGCTGTCATCTGAGCGTTGAGCGAGGCCGCCTCCCGGACCATGTCTTCAATTGCGCCATCGATCGACTCGCTTGTGTTACGAATACCAGGCTCGGAGCCTTCGATCTGGACAAACAGACCTTCTGCTTGAAGTCGCTGCTGGTCACCCCCAGCTGCAAGCCTCTGTGCAAGCTGAAGCTTGGCGCCGATTTCTTTGCTAGCTTGAGCAAAGTACGACACGAAACGAGGGGTGTCGTTGATCTGCTTGTTTGCTCTCTTCACATAGGCATCTAATGAGGCTTCGAGGGCAGACGCAGCCCGATTCAAAGCATCTACTCGTGCGCCTTTCAGCTTCTCGGCTTTGATGACCTCACCTGTTTGCGCAAGCCTCTTCGCTTCCGCATTGAAGTACTCGACACTGTCTCGGGCGAAATTAACCTTGGATACCAAGCCCGCTTTGCCTGATAAATTGAGCTCCAGGCCTTTGTCTGAGAGCACACCGCTGTAGTTAAGCTCAGTCGAGCTCATAGGTGTAGATATGATCAGTGTCAGTCTTTCCCCATCAACGACTCCCCTCACATTGGCCATCAATGTACTGATCTCGCCTTTGGACGAGAGCTCAATAGTCCGAAGGCTACCGACGATTTCGCTACCTTGAGACTGGGTAAGCTCCAAGAGCTCGACCCCTGACGAGCGAGTGGCGACATGAGTGCCAGAGACGTGGGGGTCAAAACATGCCGTTAGCATTAGCGCCGCGGATACGACTGAAAACACGCGTGAAAGGCTTCCCATCCTACACCCCCTATCCCGAGGATCTGAGTATAGGATGGCATCACATCATCGCCCTGAAATAGCTCTAAGCTCGGCTAGGCGTTGCACTTCAGCGGCGGCCAGCTCCTTTATGAGCTGACAATGCTCTTCGACGCTAACGGCCTCAAGTTCATAGACTGCCTGGATACATCCCAAAGCCAACCAGCCCTTTTCGTTAACCTGCTCTGGGGTACGAGCCCCTCGAATACGACGTATCTCTACGTCGCAGATATGACGTGCTTTGACTCGATCTTCCTCTGTGTACAGCGGCATTGGTGCTCTCCATACGTGTGATCAACTATCCATTCTTGATTCCTGCTAACACTCGTCAATCTCTGCTTCGTACCGGTGGGCACGCTTGAAAGTAACAATGCATACAGGTGTTCACCATCATCTGTGAAGGCGATCAGACCTCAAAAACCGAAAGTGTCACCGAATGAAAATCACGACATCAGATCCCCGCATGAAAAAGTCGATGGGGTAGAGACATCCCTCGAGAATCGAACGAAATTCATCATGCAGATTGTTCAGCTCACCCTTGCCACCGGGCGGATATTAAGAACGCTTCGCCGCTGCCTGAACGATAGGCAGAGGCTTCAAGAGGGGGCTTGTGTCCAGTACCGGCACGTTTCCGTGCCGGTGAATCGCTGTTGAATCAGCTACTTGCGCTTACAATATGTGAGCGCGCCGCATCCAAGCTCTTGAGCTGATCTCTCAGAGGTTTACTGTCAGGATAAGCGTTCAACAACGTAGAGCGCACAAAATCGACAGCCTCAAGTACCGCCGCAGTATTAGCAAAGCCTTTGATGTCTTTACCCCCATAGTAGACATCCACATCGACATCCTTTCTGCTCTCTCCCCTGTACTCTGCAAACATCCAATCCTCAAGCTCAGACTGAAGCCTCATAAGATTTGAGTGAGCGTTAAGAGGCGTGCGAGAAACGTATAGGCGCTTCAGTGTCTCGCCGAGCTTCTTGTGATTTTCCATACTCATTGCTTTAGCAGGACGCCGGCGGGGCGGATACCCCACACTCCATTGAAATTCGATGGCGTTTTTGCTTGAACCATAGGTGGTTCCCAAGCGAGGTTTGCGCTTTTTGCCCTCTAGTTTCCGCGCCGGACTTATGAACTGGGCTTGGTAGACATCTGTCTGTATGACCCACTCGTTATTCTGCTTAAGCGCAGCATCAGACATCCGCTCAACCGTCGTAACGGTTTGATTGAGCAGGTCAAGATTACCGGTAAGAATGTGCGGAACCGCGTTCCCTGGGTAATACAGACCACTCCACTTAGGCCTAGCCCAATGGAGGTCATTGGCAGAAACCCACTCCTCCCGCTTACCCAATTCTGGCTGCGTGGTTACATGGTCATATGGCTCATCCAGTATCAGCCAGTCCCCCGTTTCTGCAGAGACCCACCTTGAGACGTGATCAGAGGCAGGCATTTCATCTGCTTTCTTCGTCGCCGCCCGCTGACGCTGACTTGTGACCGGTCGCAACCCAGTTGCCTCGATAAACTGCAAGGAAAGGGCTGCCCGAGTTAAGCGCTCCCTAGCTCGCTCCTGGGTCTCAACGTTGCCGCGCATTTCCAGGTGGTCCGAATACTCGGCAAAGAACCCCTGAAGGTTTTGAGCATGACCACACTGGTGCTTGCTCAAAAAAGCCGTTAGCGGCCTCGGCAGCCTTATCTCCAAGATCTCAAGACCTGCAGAGCGTGGCTTTGTAGACGCATCACTCCAGTACGCAGAAAGGAAAATACTGTGTAGTGAGGGAATGCCTTGGGTGCGCTGAAGCGCTCTTCTAGCGTGATGAAAGTTGTCGTACCCAGACTGCTGAGCAACAACATCCAAAGCTACGAGGTGTGAGAGATTGTTTTGGCGGCCGAAGGATTTGGCCTTACGCTTGATTCCGTCAATAGTAGACGGATTTACATTGGGGATAGTGCTCATGGTTTTTCTCCGCCCATTCCGCAACGTCACCCGCCTACGCAGCTTTAGGGCCTAGAAAAATACATGGCCTTTAGCAATAAAGATTTACTGGTAGTGCCGTTTCCAGCTTTCACTGACGGGTGAGGTGCGCCTACCATTCGCCTGCCAAAATCTAGCAACCTGCTTTCTCATTTGCAAGCTTTGTATCAGACACATTCGCACAATATGGCCGCAACTGAAGTCGACGTTACGGCATGCCGGTTATTCCGTTAATACGACCGTTACAAACCAGTTTTCATGATGTGCATGGGTAAGCTTGCGCAGAGGATTCAGGACCCACTCCCCTGGATCTGAGCGATGAAGCCCAATCTCATTCTGGTAAGCCTTGCAGCGTTGGTCATCAGCCAAACCACCTCCGCCACCTCCTGGGTCATCACCGACAGCGCTCACCCCATTGAGCCAACAAATGACATTCGCGTCATTCTCATCGACCAGCTTTCAACGTTGGAGGAGCAGCTTTCCAGTGGGTTGCCCTTCTCACCTGCTGCAGCCCAAGCCATGTTCGGCGAGCGAATGACCGATGAGATGAGTGCGAGGGTCGAGAGGTCTCACCAGGACATCATCGATGCTTGGAGCCTGGGAGTCACCAAAACCCCGGCGGTCGTGGTGGACAGGAAATATGTTGTCTACGGTGACTCAAACATAGAGCGAGCATTGTCGAAGATCCAGTCGTACCGGGAATCCCATCCATGAGTAAGGACTGCAAATACTCCTGCCTTATTCCCATCGCCCCGTTACTACTCACACTTGCCTACAGCCCACTGAGCCTGGCTCTAAACACGGCGACCATCATCCCTACGGTGATATCCCCCAGTTGCCTTGAATACCAGGTCGTAGGCGCTTGCTTCTGGCTTCGCTGCACCAACTTTGGGTGCCAGGTCAAAACATCTACCAAGGTTCGCCACTACGTTCCGGACGCTGTTGTCTCAAGCTATTCCTCAACAGGACAAAATCTCTGGAGTGAAGTCAGGGCACTCAGCGCACCGATCTCCCACGCCAAAGGCGGCGGCAGCGGTACGACCAACGATCAACACGAGAACAACCTCTCCATCTTCAAAAATGTGGATGTGATTGGCCATCCAGGGATCGCCGCCTTCAACGCTTTCGCCAGCGGCTCCGGATACACCTGTGCCGGCGCCGGCACACCTTACGTGCCAAACATGCTGAGCACGCTGGATTACATCGGCTGGCGCTACGGCATTCCAGAAGGTGTCTACCCCCAATCACTCATTCCCGGCATTCGCGAGGTAGGCAGCAGGTTGTCTTTAAACCTGTGGGGGAGCATTTATCCCCGCAGCGGATTCCTGCACCAAGTGGATGACTACAAGGCCTCCGCGGTCATGGCTCAACGTGCAGGCGATATTGTGACCCGCCCTGGCCAGGTCCACGTGTACCAACCGCTCCTCGCGTCACCCAGCGCAGGCTATTGGCCCGCGGGAGAACTGCGCGAATCAGAACCCGCCACGGGCAAGTGGCAACAGCTCGCACCTCGCCCAAGCAACTCTTGCGGTGTTTTTCCAGAGTCGGACCCTCACCTTCAAGCCATTGATGGGAGATACGCGTGGTCCCTTTGGCGGCCATACACCTGCTGTAAACGTGAAGGGCAAACCTTCCTCGGCAGCACCGGCCCTCATTAACTCTCAATTCAACACGGAGCCTGAACATGACTCGGACGTCAGCCCCCCAACTCCCCTCAGCATGCTGCTGGTTGGTCTTAAGCGCTGCTCTGTGGAGCGTCACCTCTATCGCCTCCGCATCCAGCTTTAGTAGTTCTGGCAACGTCATTGGCGACGATGTGCTGTACAGCATCGGCGGTGGCAACGCGGTCTCCATGGGCCGCGCGGGCAATATGCAAAGCATCGGCGTCGGTGTGGGTTGGAACAGCAACCTCATGTGCGGAAACATGGACCTGTCGACCACACTGCATAACCAACTCAATGGCTTGACTGGTGGGTTTCAAAGCATCATGGGGAGCGTAATTCAAAACGCGACAGGTGCTGTTGCCTCGCTGCCCGCGCTGATCATTCAGCGTGCCGATCCCGGCCTCTACAACCTGCTCACCAACGGCATTCTCCAGGCACGCTTGGATTTCGACAGATCGAAAGTAAGCTGCCGCGCGATGGCCGAGCGCATGGCTACCATCGCTGGCAATCAAACTGGATGGGGTTCACTCTCAGAAGGCCAGGCACTCAAGGAAGCCATTGCCCAAAGCAAGGACGCAGTGGCAGCAACGGCTCAGGCCGAATCTGACAACGGTAATACCGGCATTCCTTGGATAGGCGGCAACAAGGCTGGCGGCCGAGGACAGCCTCCCATCAAGGTGGTCAGCGAGGTCACCAAGGCCGGCTACAACCTGCTCAACGGCCGTACCGCCAACGATACCTCTACGATCGCTCCAAGTGACTGCAACAGCGGCATGCTCTGCGGTACTTGGCGATCGCCTGAAGAGGCTGGCGCATTTGCCAATCGTGTCCTGGGCGAGGTGCAGCAACAAACGTGCGAAAGCTGCACCAAAAGTAGCGCAACCGCAGGCGTGGGATTAACCCCGCTCATTCAGGAAGAATACGAAGAAAAACTGGAGCTGCTGCAAGAGCTGATCTCCGGCTCCAAGCTTCCTAACTCAGAGAACCTGTCTGCGGCCGGCAGCAATTCAATGCCCATCACCCGAGGCGTCGTCACGGCCTTACGTGACGAACCAGATCAAGAGATTTTGGCCCAGCGCCTGGCATCAGAGATTGCAGTCACCAGTGTTCTAGAGAAGGCGCTTCTGCTGCAACGCGCCCTCCTCGCCGGCAACAAAGAACCCAATGTGGCCGCCAACGATTTGGCCACAAATACAGTGATTAATGAGCGCCAGTCACTGCAACAGGAAATCACCAACCTGCGTACTGAGCTGGAACTGCGCAGGTCCCTGACCAGCAACTCCCCCGCCGCCATCATCGCCCGTCATAAGGAGCGCAAAGACAACTCACGTGCCATTTATGAGGGCGACCCTGATACCAATCGCCTTGAAGAAGCAGAACGTGATGTGTCCAGTAACAGCCGGGGACGCAGACCATGACAAAAAATCCGTTACGCAGATTTTTCAGTCTGGGTCTCTGGGCTCCCATCGCAGTAGTAAGTCTGGTGGTCGTCATTGCTCTGGTGTTCAACCTTCTAGGCATTCAGGTCATGAAGGGACTGCCCGCCTAGCAAGAGTGGAGAGCCAACTCCTATTGGTATTTCTTTAGCTGGCGGGTGGCGCTTTATAGCGCCGTCCTATCCATCTGGCTGCGCTACCGAGATCGTCAGTTACGTCGCGAGCCCTCCTCCAAATCGCACGTACGCAAGGCAGAGACAGCCGTGACTGTATCGTTGCTGTTGCTGGAGCTAACCAGAGCTCAACTGCGACTGGGAGCCTGATATGACGCTCTATACCAACGACTATCTGGAGTATTACCTGACCCTCGTGGGCTGGCTCATCAGCAACGGCATTTGGGACGTCCTGATGGACTCAGGCATGTTCGCCCTGCCCATCTTCACCATTCTGCTCCAAGAATGGCTGAAGGCCCGAGGAGAGGGTGCGGACGAGGGTAACAAAGGATTGTTGGCCAGCACCCGAATTGAGAGCCGGCTTTGGATGGCGACGGCCGTGATCATGTTCGCTGGTATGCCCTTCATCCATCTCGATCTGAGCACAATGCAGTTCGACGATAGTCGCTCACAGCAATGTCAGTACCAAGTACCCGCGCCAGAAGACACCGGCTGGGGCAGATCCTTCACGTCTCTAAACAATCAAAGCGCACAAGTCCCCGTCTGGTGGTTCTTCGTACACTCCATGTCCAAAGCGATAACCGGTGCCGCAGTTGCGGCCATTCCCTGCGGGAGTGATCTGAGGCAGATGCGTATGCAAGTAAACAATACGCGCCTGCATGATCCAGTACTCGCCCAAGAGGTCGCCGACTTCACAAACGACTGCTACGGCTACTCGCGAGCAAAGCTGTTCATGAACCGTCCAAATCTCAATGACGAGCTGACCAACGATATCAACTGGATTGGCTCTAGATACTTCACCGGTCAGCCTGGCTACTACGACACCTACCACTCCCGAACCCCACGTGCCGAATGGCCCTACGACTCTACGAGGGATATGGGGCTGGCCCAGGTGAGGAATGGTGGTGGCTATCCAACTTGCAACCAGTGGTGGGCAGACAGCAATAAGGGGCTTCGCAGTCGATTACTCGCCCAGGTCGATAGCAGCCTGTTGGACCGCTTTATTCGGTGGGCCAGCTTCATGCCACAGGAAGAGGTGAACGATGCAATCATTCGTCAGGTGGTGTCGCCCAGTAGCCAGAACATGACTCAGGGCAAGGTATACACCGACTATGGCGGACAGGTCGGCGGCTCGCTGTTCAATGACATGAGCCGGGCGACAGGCACCGTCGGTTTGACGGTGGGAACCCTAGCGTACTTCCCCGCAATGGACGTGGTACGCCAAGCGCTTCCGATGGTGCTGGCAGCTCTCAAGATGGCCCTGCTGATCTGCATTCCGCTGGTGCTGATGTTCAGCACTTACGACTTGAAGGCAACCATCACGGTATCCGTTGTCCAGTTCGCAATCATCTTCGTAGACTTCTGGCTACAGCTCGCACGCTGGATCGACACCACCATCCTCGATGCGCTTTACGGGGCGAACTCTCCGCACTCCAGTCTGAATCCGCTGATGGGCATGAATAACACCCAGGCGGATATGCTGCTGAATTACGTAATGGCGGCACTGTTTATCGTCTTGCCAGCCTTTTGGATGACATCTCTAGCCTTTGCAGGAGTAAAAGCCGGATCAACCCTACAGGGAATGAGCGACGGTACAAACGGTGCTCAACAGCAGGGAGGCAAAGGCAAAGACACGATCCAGAAGGTGATTTAGTTCTAAGAGATCCTAGCAAAACAAGGGGCACGTCTAATCATACTTCGGGTCATTTGAGTTCTGGGGTGTGTTGTGGTCGGGAAACAGTTTATCGCCATCAAAACCAACGACGGAGTCTGTAGCGTTCGGACTAGGTCTTAAAAACGCCCCAAAGACAAAGAGTCCAATCAAAAGCAGACCTAGCCAAAACACAAAATACAGAAGCACCCCGAGTAATAGGAGCTTAACGATCCAGATCATCGTGGCCGTTACTACACTGGGGACTCCCTTCATTGCCAGCGACTTCACAATCAGAGTTTCCCGACGCGTGGAGGCTCTTAGAAGCTTTCCAAGACGGTAGCCCGCACGATGAGCAAATCCCTTTTTTCCCATTTCGCATTCATCCTATTTTGCTTTTTACGGGGTGACCCTCAAACGCATCTGGATGCGAGTGCAAATAGGTTTGCAGAAGTTGAACAGGAAGGCTTGTAGGGGAATTCCGCAAACCAGAAGGGTTTCCTCTGGAAAATGACTCAGTACAGATTCGGAAATCCAGACGCATGCGAACGAGCACCGCAGCCTACGAAGAGTGGATGACTTGTAAAATTTACTACCGACAAGAAACCATCCAGAGCTGATCCAACCTAGTCGTATAGCTCTGACTCATCATCTCCCGCCGCATACCCCAGTCTGGGTTCAGCGGGACACTTGCTGCACGTAACGTACCCCTACCCCACCTCCCATTGATCTCGTCCAACACAGCCATCACCTTCGACGCCTCCGCTGGCTGAGACGCCGCGAACAAATCGTCGGTGTACTCACCCTTTTGGCAGAGATTGAGTAGCAATACCTCTGCCTTGCTGTAGTTAAAGCCGGGTCGAAAAATCCGATCCAGCGCATCAACCGCCGCCTTCGTGAGAAGACGAACATCATCCGTGGGATAGGGAAGATCGACGATCACCCCATTGGCGTACTTTGCCTCTTCCGGATTGAACATCCCCGTACGAATGCTCACGCGAATCTTCTTACACAGCGAGTGCTGAGCCCTGAGTTTTTCAGAGGCCCGCATCATGTAAGTGGCAACTGCTTCCTTGATCAAGGGTAGGTCCTTCAACCGCTTACCGAACATCCGGCTGCAGCAAATTTCCTGCTTTGGCGGGTCGGGCTCATCGAGCTCCAGACAAGGCGTACCGGCGAGTTCACGAGCAGTCTTCTCGATCACCACGCTGAAGTTCTTACGGAGCATCCAGGGGTCGGCCTGCGAAAGCTGCCAAGCTGTTCGAATGTTCATCTCGGCCAGGTGCGCCGTCATTTTTCTGCCAATGCCCCAGACATCCGAGACATCACACACCTTGAGCAACTTGTCTCTTCGCGCTGGGGCTCGAATATCCAGCACCCCTCCCAACTGGGACTGCCACCTCTTGGCACCATGGTTGGCCAGCTTGCTGAGCGTCTTGGTTCCCGCGATACCAACCCCCACCGGAATGCCCGTACTCCTAAGCACCTGGGCGCGGATACGCCGACCTAAGTGTTCAAGGTCACCTGTCATACCGGTCAGGTCTGCGAACGCTTCATCAATGCTGTAGATCTCAACAGCCGGTACCAAGGATTCAATAACAGTCATGACCCGCTGACTCATGTCTCCGTACAACGCGTAGTTTGAGGAGAAAGGAAGGATGCCGTGCTTTCGCAATTTGTCGCGGATTTGAAAGTACGGTTCTCCCATTTTGATGTGCGGTTTCGCATCTGCAGATCGAGCAATCACACAACCATCGTTGTTGCTGAGAACCACGATAGGCGTACGTGCCAGGTCGGGACGAAAAACCCGCTCGCAACTTGCGTAGAAGCTATTGCAGTCGATCAACGCAAATACTGGCTCAGGTTTAAGTGTGGCCATGGCTGCGCACGCTGTAAGTGACGACACCCCAGATCGATAGCTCGTCCCCTTCCATCACATACCGCGCCGGGTATTTCGGATTCTCTGACCTCAAGATTACTTCAGGCCCAAGCTTGCATAGGCGCTTGCACACAGGGTCGTTGTTAAGCAGCGCGATGACGACGTGCCCGTTCAACGGCTCAATGGAGCGATCCACAATCGCCAAATCACCGTCAAAAATTCCGACTCCTTGCATGCTATCCCCCGCAATCGACACCAGATAAACATGGGGCGCTCGGATGTTCAGCAGCTCATCCAATGAGATCTGTTGTTCGATATGGTCAGCCGCCGGCGACGGGAAACCCGCCGGGACTTTGAAAGAGCAGAGAGGCAACTGGACACCGCCTTCTGCCAGGGGGCCTAAAATGACAAAGCTCATGACGCAAGACTTCTCAAATACTGTATAGGTATACAGTTAACTTTGAAGATGGTTTGCGGTCAATTAAGTTGTAGGAAATTACGACAAGCGGGTGATTACCATGTGCGGACGGTTTGCTCAGTACCAAGGTATGGCGGACTACCTAAGAGAGCTCGATTCAGAACAGGACGTGATCAGTGGCTACGACAACCAGCCAATCGCCCGCTACAACATTGCACCTACTACTAGAGTACTCATCCTTCACAGCGTCGACGACGGGTTACGAATTGACCCGGTCCACTGGGGATGGGCGCCCTTCTGGGCCAAAGGTAAACGTCCTGACCCGATCAACGCCAGGGTTGAAACGGTGACCACCGGCAAGTTCTTCAAGCAGCTCTGGCCAAATGGCCGGGCACTTGTCGTGGCTGATGGCTGGTATGAGTGGGTGAAGGATCCTGATGACCCCAAGAAGAAGCAGCCTTACTTCATTCGTCTCAAAAGCCAGGCACCTATGTTCCTCGCTGCACTCGCTCACGTTCACACGGGCCTTGAGCCTCACGAGGGAGATGGGTTCGTCATAATCACTGCCGCCAGCGACCAAGGCATGGTGGACGTGCATGATCGGCGACCGTTGGTTCTGTCTGCGGAACACGCCAGGGAATGGTTGAACCAAGATCTATTGCCCACTCGAGCGGAAGACATAGCAAAACACCTTTGCCTGCCCGTCGACGAATTTGAGTGGTACCCGGTGGGAACTACGGTGGGGAACGTCAAAAACCAAGGGGCGGAATTGATCCTTCCACTTGGCTAGGAACTGAGTCGCCCCAGATGTACTAGACAACCCGTTGGCTGCTTTGGACTGCCCCCTGCACCGGAGAAATCTCCAGCCTATGCTTCTGGCCAACGGCCGTCTTGGTCCTTTTCAGCCGGTCACGAAAGGCAGAAAACGCAGATGGCCATCATTACCACCCACTACAAGTACCAGTGCCGTGTTTGCCAGAAAGAGCACCTGCAGCCGGTGCTCGCAGAAGCCCCCTGAGGAAACACCGACTCCACGTTGCTATGGCCGTGACAGAGACATAGCATTCAAGGGCCACCACGCCGAAGCCCAGGCATAAAGGAAAAGAAAACTATGTATTTCAATTTCATCGCTCTGTTCACGCTCACATTGCTCACTGGTTGCGCTGCAATCCCCTACGACAAGCCGCAAGACCAGTTGAGCATCCAGAAAGACTTGTCTTTAAAACCTGAGGAAATTGTCACAATGACCCAGGTGAATTGGTGCTCCTATGCCTATGGAGAAGTGACCCCTTGCCACCCTCAGGAAGCGCTGGGGGTTCAGACTCGGACAAAGTTGATATTGGCCAGTTACGACAAGCCCCACTACAAAAAAATTGTTGAAGTACAAGCCAGCGATGTCATGTGCGCGCACCTACAAACGCCGGTAGACACCGCTCCAAATCTGTTTTTGTTCGCCCAAGACTACGCCATGCAGATTTGGCCAGTAGAGCCGAGCTTTAAACCGGATATAGCAAAGAAAAAACTCATCGTGGATACCATGCTCCAACCAGGAAAGCTAACCTTAGTGGGCACTGAAAAGGATTATGTGAGGGCCACGGGGAAAGGGAGAGCAAGCATGACGATGACCTCTATCGAACACCTAATTAATCCCTGTTCGCTTTGAATCTAAAAGGGTTTGTTAGCACATTCTTCAAGTCCACCCCTGACGGTGAGATAGATAGGAAAACGCCTGTGTTCTGGTTCTTTCGCAAGAAAACCCCTACGCAAAAGGCATTTGGAGTTCTCCAGCGCCAATGTCGCCGGGCGCCGCTTGCAGAACAAGTCGGGGCAGGGACGGTTGTTGATGTGCTCCATGGTGGGTTCAGCAAGGAGTTCGGTAGCCTGAGCGAGTTTTGCAACCAGTCTCGCACGGTTCAAAGCGAATACATGAGGCGATTGGGGCAAATGCAGGACCACAAACAAACCAAGCTTGGCACCGATCTGTTTGGCTTGTGGGTCATCTCGGCCCAGGTCGAAGATACCGTGACGCATGATGCAATCGAGAAAATTATGAGGCAGTTCTCTCGACAAGCCAGCAGCGTTAACTCCTAGGAAAAAAAATGAGTCACAAGATTTTCTTGAGCCACAATCACGCGTGGTTTTTGACAATACATTTTGACAATAGACAAAATATTCTGACAACAAACAATGTATTTTGACAAAAACCCCAGGCCCCTGATTTCAGGGGCTTTTCTTTTTTGAAGTTCTCCACCATATGTCTGATTGTGGAATGTGAGCTGTAACCGTCTGGCCAACTCACCTCTCAGCACACAGACCAGCTCGAACTAGAACAAATGAAAAGCAAAGCCTTTGCCCGCAGCTATATCCATTGGCTAAGCCTCTCTCTGACGTAGCTCATGCAGTGCTTGACACTGGGTCGCCATCGACGTCGGCTTCGTTGTATACTGCTCGCTCTGCATACCTTTGAGCTACAGGAACACCAGCATGACTGTACTCCAAACGATCTACTGGCAGCCTACGCCGCCTTAGCGCTACGCCCCCTCGCAACAACCTGCTTCCGCTAGCCTCGCTCGCGGGTGCGCACTGCTGTACGCCTGGTTTTACACCTTAAGCACACAGCAAAAAAATCCTCAAAATTTGAATTTGTATCGATTCGCTCGCCACTCCCTTGGCGTGCGCGATGCTTTGCCTTGGATATTTTCTATGCTGCAAAAACTTAGACAAACGTGGTTTTCCAACGTCCGTGGCGACGTGCTCGCGGGGCTGGTGGTCGCACTCGCGCTGATCCCGGAAGCCATCGCCTTTTCCATCATCGCCGGGGTAGATCCCAAAGTCGGTCTCTACGCCTCCTTCTGTATCTGTACTGTCATCGCCTTTGTCGGCGGACGCCCCGGAATGATCTCGGCGGCGACAGGTGCCATGGCACTGCTGATGGTTACGCTGGTAAAAGAGCATGGACTCCAGTACCTGCTGGCCGCGACTCTACTATGTGGCGTACTTCAAATCCTTGCCGGCTACCTGAAGCTTGGCTCGTTGATGCGCTTTGTTTCACGCTCGGTAGTCACCGGCTTCGTAAACGCATTGGCGATTCTGATTTTTATGGCCCAATTGCCTGAGTTGACCAATGTCACTTGGCATGTTTATGCCATGACCGCAGCGGGCCTGGGAATCATCTACCTGTTTCCGTATGTACCGAAAATCGGCAAGCTGATTCCTTCTCCATTGGTGTGCATTCTGACGCTGACTGCCATCGCTATTTACCTCGGTTTGGATATCCGCACCGTCGGTGACATGGGCCAACTGCCTGATACGCTCCCGATCTTCCTCTGGCCTGAAGTTCCGCTGAATTTTGAAACCCTGCGCATCATTTTCCCGTACTCGGCTGCGTTGGCAGTAGTCGGTCTACTCGAATCAATGATGACCGCGACCATCGTCGACGACCTTACCGATACCACCAGCAACAAAAACCGCGAGTGCAAAGGCCAGGGTGTGGCCAACATCGCTGCCGGCATGCTTGGCGGCATGGCAGGTTGCGCCATGATCGGCCAGTCGATCATCAACGTGAAATCTGGTGGCCGCAGCCGTCTCTCGACATTGTGTGCCGGCGTTTTCCTGCTGCTGATGGTGGTATTTCTTGGCGAATGGCTCTCCAAAATCCCTATGGCCGCACTCGTGGCTGTGATGATCATGGTGTCCATCGGCACCTTTAGCTGGGATTCTTTGCGTAATCTGAAAGAGCATCCGCTGTCGACCAACCTTGTCATGGTGGCGACCGTCGTGGTCGTCGTGGCCACTCACAACCTGGCTTACGGCGTACTGGTAGGTGTGCTGCTGGCTTCGCTGTTTTTTGCCAATAAGGTCGGGCACTACCTGGATATCAAGAGCACTCTGGAAGAGACGAAATCACATAGGACTTACTACGTCGTGGGCCAGGTGTTCTTTAGCTCTGCGGACAAGTTCACTGAGGTTTTTGACTTTAAGGAAGCGCTCAACAAGGTCACCATCGATCTCACACAGGCGCATTTCTGGGATATCACCGCCGTCGCAGCCCTGGATAAGGTCGTGATCAAGTTCCGACGCGAAGGCGCTGAGGTTGAAGTGCTCGGTCTCAATGAAGCCAGCGCAACAATCGTTGACCGCTTCGGCGTGCATGACAAACCCGGTGCCATCGACAAGCTCATGAGCCACTAAGGAGAACGACAATGACCCACATAATGGCCTGCATTGATAACTCACAATCCTCATTGGCGGTCTGCGATTACGCAGCATGGGCCTCGCAACGACTCAGCGCTCCCCTGACCTTGCTTCATGTGCTGGATAAGGAGAAATATCCTGCATCCGCTGACCTCAGCGGCAATATCGGTCTCGGCAGCAGAGAACATCTACTGGAGGAGTTGGCCACGCTGGATGCGCAGCGGGCAAAACTGGCCTTGGAGCATGGGCAGCACATGCTTGAAAAAGCTCGCGAGCGAACAGTCCACTCTGGCGCCATGTCACCTGATATGAAGCAGCGCCATGGCCATCTCGTCGAAAGCCTGAGCGATCTCCAAGACGATATTCGGTTACTGGTGATTGGAAGAGTCGGTGAGGACAGCACGCGCAGTGCCCAAAGTCTTGGCAGCCAGATTGAAGCGGTAGTCCGAACTATCCACCGCCCCATCCTGATTACAACCAGCCATTTCAGGAAACCTGAAACGGTCATGGTGGCATTTGACGGCAGCGCTACAGGCCACAAGACCGTACAGATGCTTGCTTCAAGCCCGCTGTGCGAAGGCCTGCCAATTCATATCGTCATGGTTGGTACGGACTCTGAAGAAAACCAGAACGAGCTGGAGAAAGCACGATCCACACTTGCCTCTTATGGCCTGCTAGTGCATGCCGAGATCCGCCCAGGCGAAGTAGAGTCGGTACTTCATGCGTATCAGGCAGAGCACGGCATTGACCTCTTAGTCATGGGGGCGTACGGGCACTCACGCATCAGGCAGTTTCTGGTAGGCAGCACGACCACGACGATGCTGCGAACATCCACTTTACCCGTATTGCTGCTTCGCTGAGCCAGTTCCACTGGCCACAGTATTTCCAGAACTGCGGAAATGCCGTGGCCACCCTGGACAATGACTAACTGATTTTGCCGTAACGAGACCACATGCAACTCATAACTGAAATTGTTCACCCCGAGCTGAAATCCAAGCAGGGCAGAGTATTCCGTCGACATGCAGCACGGGGCATCGTGATGCGGGGTGAACAGATCCTGTTGCTGTTCACCGAGCGTTATAACGACTTCAGCTTTCCTGGAGGCGGCCTTGATGGTGACGAGGACATTGTCACAGGCCTGAAGCGTGAGCTTGAGGAAGAGACTGGTGCTCGTGAAATACAGGTGCTCCAGCACTACGGTTACATCGAGGAGTACCGGCCCTACTGGAAGCCACAGTACGATCTGATGCACATGACCTCGCATTTTTATCAATGCGAAGTAGCGCCCCAGCTAGAGCCCGTGAGAATGGAAAGCCACGAAATCGCTAATGGTATGCGGCCTGTCTGGATCAACCTGCATGAAGCCATCGCGCACAATGAAGCCGTCATGCAGCGCCACGAGTCTTCGATGGGGCAATCAATTCTGCGCGAAACCTACATGCTCAGAAAAGTCGCTTCCGAATTGTTGATGCCAATCAGCCTTTGAGCTGACTATTTGGCGAAGTCCACTTAGCCTGTCTCAGGCAAGCATCCAATGCTGCGGGAGTAATTGAATCGCCCCGGATTCTTTAGACACCTTGCAAGCTCATCGCGTAACGCTTTTCAAGCTCCACCTTCAGGAGTTGCTTGATCGTTCGATCCCAATATCAGACTCTGAAGACGATGTGGCAAAATTCCCACCCGACTCGCCTGCACCTTCATGGCCCTACACTCCACGCCATTGTCATCCTCCCACTTGTCCATGACCATTCGACCTATTACCAGCACCCGCATGCTTTTGCTGTAAAGCTCCGAGTAGCGCTCCGCGTCTTTGTGCCAAAGCTCCACGTTGGCCCAGAAGCCGCCGCGATCCTCATACTCTCCGTCACCCTTCGGCACAGGGTTATCAAAGTAGACGTTCAGCCTGAGTAACCGCCTGGGATCTTTGTTTCCGTTGGCAAACTCCCTGAACTCAGGCTTCGTGCCGATGTTCCCCTCCCCCCAAAATTTGGTGGACATGGTCATACCTCCGATGTATTGCTTGTGACCCGCTGAGAAATTCGCTGCTGATAGATCTGCTCGGCAACTCGGATTTTGGACGCACACAGAAACGCCTGTCGGCTGATGCTGTGGATTAAGCTGATCTGCATGTTGATCGTTATGCGCTGAAGCTCCATGGCGTAAAGATCCGGAACCAGCCTGATCGGCGTCCTGTCATTGCCTAACAGGTCTACCCATAGATCGACTCCCATCTTGCTTCGATCCATTCGGCTCCAGCGCAGAAATACTGTCCCCGCTCCAGTCGACTGTCGCGTCATACGGATTGGAAGCAATGTGAACGGATAACGCTCAGCCTGAGCGAGAACCTCATCAGTAGCTAACTGAATTAGGCTGTTCATGAGCTGACCGCACACGTCACCAAATTGGATGAGTTCCCCCTTACCCTTAAAAGGTTTTAAAAGCCCTTTAAAGAAAGAAGCGTGTTCTATCGCTGAGAAGGCACTCTGTTGCAACGGCTGGAAGGCAGTGTGTTTCTCGCATACCGCCGATTTGGTAGCAATGAGAGCGCCGACGGTCTCTCCAGAACGAACCATGGGCCTATCCTCCACCAGCTTCTGTTCGTATCCTGGTTTCAGCTGGAGCCATGCAGAGTGGGCTATCAGGATCATCATCGGGATCGTCGCCCAGCCCTTCTTCCTGTGATCGACGTTGAATTATAGGAGGCGCAAACTCACAACGACGCGTCCCTTCCAAGATGTCCTGTGGCAGCTCTCCATACCTTTCTCGAGCCTCTCGGGCGACCGCGTTGTTCGTCACAAAGTCATCACGCGTGGAGCCCGAAACTTTGTACTGTTGAGCCAACCCAAAGAGACTACGAAGCACATACCCCCCGGCATTGATCCAGACTTCCATGTCTCGCCGGCCCATCAACGCAGTATGGTGGGCCAGCAGCAGCCGACGAACAATATCGTCATAGGCGATTAGCAGGTACACAGCCAAAAAGCCAAACGGAGAGTTGATGTAGACCGGTAGCGTAACTGGAAGAACGTTGAGGTTCTCACCCACACTTAATGCTTCAGGCAGGCTGTTCATGGACTGGTCCAACCGAGCTTTAATCTCTGCCAACTCAGATTTTGAAGACTCAAGTTTTTCGTGGATTCGGATCAGCCAGAAATCTGCATAGGGGTCGTCCCGCTCCGCTGCACGCTTCATTCTGTTCATCAAGCTGACGAAGCCACTCAAACCAACAATGCCGTTTTTGCCCTCTCCTGCTGGTCTGCCATTCCAGACACGGGCCGCATGATGGGTATGGAGAGTGAGTTTCATGGCACTGCGCAACGGGCCAAGATTTAGTTGAACAAGGTCAGACATGGATTGCTCCTGCAAGTAGATGTCACTGCATCAGTTTTGCGAGGAACTAGAACGCTGTCTGTCCGGAAACAGATTCGGAGGGGAGCTGTTTAGGGAAAACCTCCAAAGATGGGAGGGAATGGCCCAACAAGCTGAGTGAACTGATTCCACTGGAATCACAGTAGCGGTCTGCCAGTATGATTCCAGTGGAATCACTTTAGGTACGCAAAGCAAGACCCGATCTCTTTCTCAGTACTGCATGAGGATCATGAAGGTTGGAGTGCCCTGAAACCTACGATATCTATCTGATTTTCCTACACAAGTTTTCACTCAGGTTCTTTGACAACTTACCGACTCATATCTACCTTCATCAAACGACAACGTTAGGTTTGTTTCAGCGTGCCGATTTATGTGTACTCCATGAGCCAGTTCGCACGATTAATAGCAAATGACTGTTAATCATTGGGTCCCTGGTTCGAGTCCAGGTCGTGGAGCCATATCTCAATCGGATCACCCAAGCTGGTGATCCAGGCATAGCATAATCTACGCGTCGTCTCTGATTCTTCACTTTAGAGACCATTGCCATGAAAATCGCTGCAGTACTCTCAACAAAAGGCGGACCGGGGAAAACCACGGTCACAGCCAGTCTAGGCGCGTTCTGCGCCGACTCCGGTCTTCGCACCCTGCTCATTGATCTAGATAATCAGCCCTCGCTATCGTCGTTTTATGCATTAACGCATGAAGCACCTGGCGGCGCCTACGAGCTGATTGCCAACAATGAGACCCGACGCGATCAGATCATCTCCCAAACCTGCATACCCAACCTTTCCCTGATTCATTCAAATGATCCCTTCAACCAGCTAGGCACTCTGTTACTCCACGCCGCCGACGGACGCCTTCGACTCAAAAACCTCATCTCGACGTTTGAACCAGATTTCGACCTCGTACTGGTCGACACACAAGGCGCACGATCCATCATCCTGGAAATGGCCCTTTTAGGTGCCGACATGGCGATCTCCCCCATCACTCCAGATATGCTGACCGCTAGAGAGTTTCATCGCGGCATGCTTCAGCTTTACCGCGACCTTCAACCTCTAGCCGCTCTGGGGGCGGTGACACAACCACTCAGACTACAGTAGCCAACTTGCACTGGACGGCCCCCCCTAACACCTGTTGAGGGTTTTCCCTGAGCCACTGCCCGTCTTTGCCAGACAAACTCACTGGGTAGCCTCGCAACTCGGAACGGCCCTGCAGGAAAGCAGCCGGGGGCTATTGCCGGTCTGGGTTCTCCAGCAAAGGCAGGCCATCAGTAAACAGCCGAACGGATGCCCATACGAACAGATGCGTTCATTCAGATAAGGGCATTTCGTTTGGCGAAGTCAGCCAAGCCTACTTGCGAGGTTAGTTTGAGCTTGCTTAACAAACGTTTTTTGTAGGCGCTGATATTCTTGTTGCTCAACAGCATGAGCTCGCCGATTTGCAGATTGCTCATGCCTCTGGCCAGTTGCTGCAGGACCACCAACTCACGGTTTGACAATGCACTGATCAGGTGCTGGTCGGAGGCGTCCTGGTCACCGCGACGAACCGAATCCGTTTCCAGGCTGGGGAATACCGTATAGCCGGACATGACGGTCGTCAGTGCTTCACGGAACTTTTGCGGCTCATCCACTTTACAGATGTAACCGTCGGCCCCCATGCTTCGGCAGCGCGACGCATAAAACGTCGGCAGTTGGGAAGTGAGTACCAGGATTTTGCTGGGCAATTTCAACGCTTTGATGCGGCGGATAACTTCCAGGCCGTCGAGTTTTGGAAGGCCAATGTCCAGCACGATTAAATCCGGTTGATGCTGGCGAGCCAGTTGCACGGCATCTGCACCATTATTCGTTTCGGCTACCGTCTCAAACCGTTCTTGCGACAACAGCATCACCACGGCCGTGCGTATAAACGGGTGATCATCTACCACCAAGGCTGTATACATCCGTACTCCTAAGACATTTTATTCGATATAGGTATGAAAGATTTAAACGGATAAGAACCCATCATTCGTGGATATACCATTGGCGTGGCTCATCCGTACCGACTCGACATTCGGAGTTTGGCAGGTGCGCGATACCACACGGATGCTGCCGCTAAAAGTTGATCGAAGATAGGGATAGCGGGCTCCAGCCTGAACAACAAATTACTCGTAGGCCGGGAAAGAATTATCCGAAGTCACATCGCTGCCAACAATATCACTAATCTTGACCAGTTCAAGAACGCCCAGGCTAAGCCGGCCCATGGTCATGTTGGTAATCTGCAACGAGATGACGTTGTCATTGGTGGCATCGAACAGTTGCAATTGTGAAGTTTTTAATACTCCGAATAAGAGGGCTCCTGTCTTTTTCAGCAATAATTATCTGGTCGTTGCCGCGATTTTCATATAGGAACACTCTGAAAAAATGAATCGCACTGCGATGCTCCGACTCATTCTCTCACGGCGCATACCCTGCTTAGGTTCCACCGACCCACCGACTGAATACAGCGTGCCACGGCCCTATCTTTTCGTTGATTTGCTCCAGCACCGTGATCACCCGAGATGCCTCAGCTGTTTGCGCCATAGCAAATGCAAAAGTAAAACTCACACATCTTTAATGTCTAGCACCACAAATTAAATGCATATGAATTATAAAGCCATACAAGGAACTTACAACTTACTTAAAGCAAAAGCGCACAATTACGCCCACCTGCAGTAATTAAATGAACTCAAAAACAACATTTTTTATGTTTGGAACACTATTGCCTCACGAACTCGCAGCATCTCGCACAAAACATCTTCCTCTTTGGAAATCCAGACATAGCGAGCGAAAGAAGCGTTCAACCATGCTCATCCACGAACTGGAGATCCGTGTGAAAGCGTTTCTGCTTCTCAAGCCTGGCCTTCACTTATGGATATTTGTGCGTGGCGTATTTGTCGACGATCAGGATGCGCAACGACCGTGTCGACCTATCTGGCGCGCACGTCATATAGCCAGGGTGTAGACAGTAATGGCCCTACTATGCGGTTCGTGGCCTAGTTACTCGGGAAGAATGTTGAGTGAAAGATTGAAGCAATACCCCTGGTCCTACAGGAGCCGCACGTTCATGAAACGGCTGAAACAGCAGGTCTTCCAGCACTCCATACTCCGTCAGGCGTGAAAAGAAGTGCGACGCAGGCAACCCCCCAGTACGCGCCCGCGACTACTCATAAGTCAACCTAAAGGTTGCGTCGGCATCTCCCTTCCCCGGCGTCACCGGGCCGGTTGCGCGATACTGACTGAAGAATACCAGCGCGGCAGTGCGGCTCCCGTTTACAGGCGCAGCCGCCGCTAAGATGGTTTGCCCGAGTGGCAGGAGGGTGCGGTTCTGATCCAAAAGGGCAATCGCGACATTTTTCGCCGAGCCGTTCCCGCTGAGAGCCAGCAGCCTCGGGTCAGTCGGGTTTGCGGCGCCACTAAAGGTGACTGAGATGCCCTTCTTCAGACCGTTGCAATTTTCCAGGTTAATCACAAAGCGTGCCGCAGGCATTGTTGGCAATGTACTGGTGGATTGCCGCACAGCCCAAGTGCCCATATACACATACTGATTGTCTGAACCGACACTCACCTCACAGCTCGCGGCCACTAACTTTGCGGTTATAAGTAAGTTAATCCTGGCCAACTCTGCTTGTGTCACGTTCGAAAAGCCGGACAACAATAGAAGCCCCAAGCCCAGCTGCCGATTTAATGTTCGCATAGCAGCCTCCTGTTATTGATAGTCAACCCGAAGATACGCCCGCGAGGTAACAGGCCCCTCCGCAGGTGGTTTCCCGGTAACACTGACCGGAAAGACTTTGATGGTGACGTTAGCGCTACCGTTGTTGTCCAGCTTAAATGGAATCAAGCTGTTGAACGAGTTCGGTCTCAGGTGCTTTTCGCTCTTGTCGGTGACCACGAAGCCGACGTCCGGATTAGTCGAGACAATGGCATCGCCACTGACGTCATCAGCTTGAACACGCATCGTCAGGCTGGCCTGCTGCTTGATATTGCTGCACTGCAGGGCAATGGATCGAACCTCGGGACTAACCCCCTCTGCCTTGGCACCGGCCGTTTTGAACGCTCCAGTGGAGATGCTGTTGGGAAAATCCACCGTCACGAGGTCATTCGTATCGAGCACGCAATTTTCAGGGACGGTAATGCTATAGTTCAAATACACTTTTGCAAAAATAACATTTTGAACACTGCATACCCCCTCACATGCTCCCCAAGTACCTAATAACAAATTCTTCCGGTAAACCCCTCCTACCATCTTTTGCGTAATTTTTATTGAGCTTTCCCAAGTCGTATCTACGAATTTATCGCCTGTCTTACCAGGCCGACAGGTACTCGTGTCAAGAACTGGCCGATTGAAGGGAGCGTAAGAATATCCGCAAACCCCGCGAAATCGAACAGCAACGGCAAGATAATCATCCACCGGCTGATAAACCCAGTTATCAGGGGCGGTGTTGTAAGGCGGCATAGAATTATTAAATCTTGTGAAAGAGATGCTCTTTAGCCCCTCCCCCATGCCCATTTGAAAAGAGTTCACAGTAAAGTTTGACGAGATCTTCGTTTGCCCTGGCTCATTGGCATGGCTGTCCAATGTTTCAGTCAGCGTCAAATTGATTGCTTGATTGCAGCCAGTACAATCGGCCATTGCCGGGACGCTACTGAGTATTAGCAACAGTCCAATCGCTCTGCTTAACATGATTACCACCCTACTCCCCACCATCACTGGCACTCTACTTTGGCGTAACTGACGACGTTGCCTTCGCTGCTTTTGGGTAACTGATAGCGGGCGTGACACGCCTGACGTGTTCCCGGCCCCCAGCTCACAGACAAGTCTCCCGTGAGCGGCAAGCCCGCCAGATAAACCTGACCGTTTTCACCGACGATGCTGCCGCCTTTGCCGTCCTGCCGTTCAACGGTAGAACCGAACGGCACAGGTTGGCCGTTGGTTTGCACCAGAGTCACTAGTGCTCTTACACCGACGCGCGTGATGAACTCGGCCCTTACCAGTGCACCGCGGGTAGGCACTACGTTCATGACGGGTTCGTCCAGATCGGCATTGTCTTTGAGCGAGGTGGTGTCCAGTGCGATTCGATTGGTGTGATAGGTGGTTGCATAAGGCATCACCGCGTAGCCGCGCCAGTCGGTCCTGACGCCGGTCGCGTTTTCAATCTTGACTCCAGTGGCGCCTGGCGCCTTGATCAACACGTTGGTATCCCCCAATGGCTGGCTGAAGGTCACGCCGTTGGCGTGGCCCACTAAACCGCCGCTCAGCCCAACGGTGACTTGCTGGTAGTTTCGGTTGTAGCTGTAACCGGCAGAGCCGTTGCCATAGCCGCCCTGATAGCGCAGATTCGCACTTCCGCTTGCGCCCCCCTGGTCACCGTAACCTTGTTGTACGCTGTAATTCAGGTTGTTATCCGCCGTTGCAGTACCACTTACACCTGCACGCTGGGTCATCTGACCGTGTGTATCGGTATTAGCCGAATAAGTGCCGTACATCGTGTTTCGGGAGCTGGTAATGTCGGTGCTCTTGCCGCCCTTGGACAGCCAGTCACCCAACGGAAAAGACAAGTTCAACGATAACTGGTTATCCGAACCGCCCATGCTCGCGCTTTTATTGTAGCTATACGTCACGTTGTAATTGATATCGCGCCAAAAGCCGCTATATCCCAACTGCCATAGATCATCGGTTTTGTCGCTGTTCCAGTAGGACTGACGGCTGCCGCTCAGGAATACCGAGCCTTTATTCCCCAATTGCTGGGTGACGCTCACTTGCGTATGGCCTTTGCGGGTGTAATTGAGGTTGAAGTAATCCTGGTAGGTCGGTTTTATCTCCACCGGCCCATCTTGAGCATTCACCTTGTACCCGCTCATTTGGCGGTAACTGGTATCATCCAGCGTATAAAAACCTTGGGTTGAAAAGCGATAGCCCAGCAATTGAAAGTTTGTGCCCAACTGGTTTAGCGACTTGGCATACAAAAAGCGCAACGATTGCCCCTGATGCCGGCTGTCATCGGCGAGTACGCTATTCGCCTGGGTCAAATCTGCCGACACTGCACCCCATGTCCCCAGGTTAACCCCCGACCCAACGGCGAAGGCAGTGTAATTGTTGGCGAGTTGCGAGCCACCATAAAGCGTGATGCCATGCGGGCCGCCCCAGATAACAGTACCTTGGCCAAAACCTGGTTTACCCTGTTCTATCGTGTTACTGCGATACTGCCCCACCGTCAGCGCATACTTTACCCGCCCTTCACGTTGCAGCACTGGCACTCCCGAGTAAGCCACAGTGAAAGTATTTTCCGAGCTATCAGCTTCGGTCACCGTAACTTTCAAGTCCCCGCTGCTGGAGGTAGGGTAAAGATCACTAATTTCAAAAGGTCCTGGCGCGACGTAGGTTTGATAAATGACATAGCCATTTTGTTTGATGGTGATTTTGGCATTACTGTTGGCAATCCCTCTCACGGTAGGTGCAAACCCGCGCAAACTGTCCGCCAGCATGTTGTCATCTGAAGCCAATTGCGCGCCGCGAAACCCCAAGCTGTTGAAAACGTCACTCGGGGTAGAGCTATCACCTAACGTCAGTTCTGACTTCAGGGGTGCAATCGTGCGTTGCGCATAGGTACTGATGCTCTGCCATTCGTTAGTGCCGCGTCCATAGCCGTTGCTGTAGATCAAGCTGGACGTGTTACGGAAACGCCAGGCACCCAAGTTAACACCGCTATCCAGCCCCAGAAAACCGTAGTTGGCGCTGCCCCCACCCATACTGTTACGGGTGTTGCTGCCGGTAAAGTTGTAGTTCAGCAACAATGCGTTAATGCCATGATCCCACTCATCGGGTGAAACGTAGCCCCGTGCATTACTTTTCAGAGCAGCCTGTGGGATGCTGATGTACAGACGCTGACCTTCAAAGTCGAACCGCGCCCCAGCCTGGGGTATGGCTGCCGCCAGATCGATGCACTTATCCGGCAGAGCGCCTTGCAGCAAGGTCAATGATTCAACTTTCACACCCACACGCTCCAAATGCTCACGGGTAATGCAGGCACTCAACCCGGAGTCATCCAACTGCGCTTCGCCTTCTGATGCACGATGGCGCGCTCCAAACGAAAGGTTCTGGGTGGACATATATTCATCATTCAAATAGATTTCAACGCGGTAGTTGCCCGGAGCCTGCCCTTCACCTTTTTCGAAACGCGAAAGGTCGGCGACCGCATTTGGGTCACCAGACAGAAAGGCCGGGTTAAAGAACTCCTCTGCCTTCGTGGCGGTACTGACAATGCAAGCCATGCAAAAGCTGACCGTAAAAAAAACACTGCCAGCAGACTTAGATTTATTAAGATTAATCGTTAGCATAAGCCCCTACCAGCACCTGAAAGCACGGCGCAACATGACGCTTTTCAAACGTTTCCATGCAGCGATGGAAAATCATTTACTTGAGCATGTGAGAATATTGAGCGGCAATGTAATTCAAACTTATTACTTCAATGGCACCGTTGTGACAGGCGTGATGGCGCCGTAATCATTTACTGTTTGGTAACTGACAGCTCCTGAAGCACTGTCTGGAATCGACACACTACTGTTGCTCATCGGCGGAACCATAGTATTTGGCAAGTTACGCGTACCGATCGCCAGACTGACGAGCGAAACATAATAGGGCGATGGGTTCTCAATTTTCAGCACTTCGCCCTGACGCGAGAACTTCAATTGCCCAGGTGCGTCAGCAGCAGTTGAAGGCAAATTGGCAGGCCGCACAAACAACTTGACCCGCGACAAGATAGCAATCTGCAGTACGTTCTTATCCTGTAAATCGTCACGCTCAACAGCAGGAATGGCCTTGCTGTTTAGCCAAAATACACTTTCGCGGTCTTTCGGCAAATCAGCGCCGACATACATGATGCGCAAGGTATTCTCACTTTTGGGTTTACTGACAAACAATGGTGGCGTCACCACAAAGTCAGATGACTTCTTCTCAGCAACGTCATCAACCCACGATTGAATCAGGAAACGATTTTTTTTGTCGCTGTTGTTCACCGCCAGCGATACTTGTTTGGCGCCGGCCGGATAAACAACTCGCGTTGCGCCCAGCGCAACACCACCAGCCTGTGCCGTTAAGGTGTAAAAGGAGCTGAATATAACAATTAAGCCAGCTGTTACATTGCGAAAGCGTAAAGCGTACTTTATCAACACAAAAACCCCTTTAAATTAACAAGTACAACGCCTGCCCGGTAGCGATCATTGGTACGAAACAGCAAACCAGGTACAGGTATTCGCGTTACCGCCGTTCATCTCACGAGCAGAAAAACGAAACAACATCGCACCCTCACGCAGAAGAACCAGTGACTCGGATGCAGCGTTAGGCACAACGCCGTTTCCGGCATTACAAAAATTAGCCAGCCCGACGCTGGCAGCAGAGTTTTTACCACTCTCTATACTGAAATTTGCACAACGCGCTCAGCCGAAACACCGCAGGCTTGCGCCGTAATTGCACCACAGATATGAACAACCCCACCATTGATCAGTACGTTGTATTTGTTGCTAGCAACAGCAGTCAAAGAACGACAGAACAGAGCCGCGCATAGCGGTGTTTAGCACTCAAAAACAACCCCCAGATGCGATTAGCCCTGCCACCTTCCCTGGCAGCACTGTCGTCCTTAGTATCCGTGTGCTACAGAAGCATTACTCGTATTGCATGGTAAAGGTTGCGTCTGCGTCTGCCGCACCCGGCGTCACTGCCGCAAGCGTTGACTTATAACGCGCATTGAGTGCCAACACGTTGTCGCCATCTTTCAGCTGGTGAGACGCAGAGAACATCCCGCTATTGGGCACTAACACTGCCCCCTGACTATCGGATATTTCAATACCCACACCGCCGGCTGCACCGGACGAACCGCCACCGATATTGCTGACAGCAAGCACGCTAGGGTCAGCAGCATCAACGGTACCAGTGAAGGCCACAGAAGCCTTGGAAGAAACTGTACTGTCACAATCCTGCAACTTGATAGTGAAAGGAACCAATCCAGTTTTGTCGCCTACCGCTTTGAACTTCGCAGATCGGTACTGCCCCAATGTTACTGTCTGGTCCGCTGAGTCGGCACTGACCGAGCAGGCAGCATTAACAATTTCACCTTTAAAATGTACGGTCCCACCGTTCGACAGAACCGGGGCGGCCATAACACCAATGCTGGACATCAGCAAAGACGCCGCCACAAGAGTCTGTACAGAAGAATTAATACGCATGCTTTTTAGCTCCTGGATAGTTATTAGTGCTTAAACACTTGGAAAATCAAAATGAATCTGCACTTGCGAGATAAACCGAGCAAGTTCAAAAATATTACCTAACAACTAAGAAAAAGAAATGTAGAAAATTCACCTTTTTTACAGCGAAATTTCATTCTAGTGCAAACACTCACCCACCCCTTCCTCCCTCAACTAATAGTGTGACACCCCCCCTGTAAAATCCCCGATCAAGTTCGAGGACATGCCGAAATACGCACAACTAACTGATCCGAGTCAGCCATGAACCAGATAAGCTTTTCTGATTGTGAGTACGCCGATAAACTCAAGTAAACACGGCGCAAATGTTTCCTCGCCGAGATGGATATAGTTACGCCCTAGGCAGACCTATTGGGGCTGATCGAGACTTTCTAGCCCAAGGCCGGCGGCGGCATAAAATTGAGACCATGCATTTATTCATCCGTCACAGAACTGGTTATTCCTGAGTGATCCAGCCATGGAAGAAGCTCTTTACGAAACCGACGATCATAAGCGTTCAGCGCTTACTGAAGAAGTATAGGCTCGCCCCTGCAACCCTTGTAGCCATCACCGGCTACTTGCAAGAAAAGACCTGTCGCTGCGCCAGGACACCCTCGTCGATTCTACTATCATTCATGTTTCAAGCTTGGCCAATAACGTGGAAGGAGCGCGCAATCTCTAACCCCTCCACTGGCTTTCCAAACCAACAAAATCCAATCTCCAAAGACCCACCACAAGAAGGTGGTGACCTAAAGCTTTAATTCGTAGTTAAAGAATCCAATCCAACTCAAGAAAGCAGTACCTGATTGGATGCGTGGTACCGATAGTGGTCGTAACTCTGAAGATATTTCCTCTTTGACAAAGACACCAAACAAAACACGAGAGCCGTGATGGCCTCTAATTAAAATGCTCACAAAAATCTTTAACATGATCAAGCCGCCGCTAAACCATCGAAAACATACAGAGACTTTCCCAGCCGACGCCCCCCACAATAAAGTATTTACACTACTGTCCTGGCACCGCGCATTCAATCACGAATGACTGGCCACCCTCCTGCCGTCCATGCCAGCTAGGTACGGGACTCCAAAGCACTGCCCCCCTAGAAGCAAGCCGATGTGCGCACGCAGCATCGGACGCCAACGTAATTAAACGTAACGCACTGAGCTCGTTGAACGCGGCGGCATTCATGATCATGCTGAAAACTTGCGAAGGCCATCTCAGGAAAAATCTTATCAGGGTAAAAAAAGAAACAAATAGGAGTGGGACTAAAATTAAGAGCCGCACGATTCAGTCGTCGTTTTATACCTTAACGCATGAGGTATCTGGCGGCGCTTACGAACTGATCGCCAACGCAGCCCGATCATCTGCCTCACCTGCATTCCCAAGCCACCACTCTCAGTAGCCGGCCACTCAAATGGCAGCCCCAAAAAAACATTGTTAATACGAAACATTATCATTAAAGTGCATGACTTTCCGCTGCGTGACCCCTGCCAATGTCGAGCATGACCACCGACGAGCTTGAGCTGGCCTTCCGGGCCCATGCCAGCGAGTTGCGTTCGTTTCTTCATCGCCAGTTGCGAAATCCTGAGGCTGCGGCCGATCTGACTCAGGAAACCTACCTCCGCCTGCTCCGTCAGCCGCCGCGCAAGCCGGTGCTCAATCTTCGCGGTTTTATCTTTAAAATTGCTCGAAACTTGGCCATTGATCATGCACGCAGCAGGCAAACCCGAGAGCACCTCGACGAAGGCATGGGCTATCTTTACGAAGTGACAGGTGAAAGCCCGGCGCTGTTCGATGTCGTGGTTGCACAACAAGATCTCGCGGCAATGGCCCACGCCCTGCACCGTTTACCTGCCCAGTGCCAGCAAATATTTACGTTGTGTCGGCTGCAAAACCTGCCCCACAAAGAAGTGGCTTTGCAACTGCAAGTCTCGACCAGTACGGTTGAAAAACAATTAGCCATTGCGCTCGGCTTTCTCAGCCAATGCCTACAACGATAGCCGGTATGCACGATCAACCCGACACCACCCCGTCCGTTACCGAGGTTCAGCGCACTGCCCATGCATGGGTGATTCGCCTCACCTCGGGTTCGGCGCTGCCCTCTGATCGGGCAGAGGCACGGGCGTGGTGCGAGCAGGCACCGGAGCATCAGCGGGCTTTTGTCGAGGCGCGGCGGGTGTGGTGTTTAAGTGCGTATCTGGCCGAGCCTCCTGCTGCAGTACGACCATCTTTGCGGCGAATGTGGGCGATGGGCATCGCGGCGTCGTTGGTGCTCGGTCTTGGTGTGGCGTGGATGCAACGCATGGCATTGGATGCGGACTATTACACTGGCACCGGTGAGCGTCGACAGGTCGTCCTTGCTGATGGCTCGCACATCACCCTGAATGCCAACAGCGCTGTCGATGTGAATCTCACGGGCAATGGGCGGCGCATTACCCTGCGCAAGGGCGAGGCCCTGTTCAATGTAACGCCGGACCCGCAGCGCCCCTTCAGTGTGCAGGCTGGTGCCTTCAACGCAACGGCCCTGGGTACGATCTACGCAGTGCGCCGTGAGGGCGAACACGTTGATGTCACGGTGCGCCGCGGCCGTGTGGCCGTCACCGACGGACCTGACACGGTGACGCTGGGCGTTGGCGAGACCGTTGCCGGACGTGCCGACGGCCTGGGCGCCAAGCAGCGCGTGGATGTCGACAAGAGTCTGGCGTGGGAGCAGGGTCGCTTGGTATTTGAGTTGACACCACTGGCGCAGGTGTTGGAGCAGGTCGAACGCTATCGGCCGGGGATTTTCATAATACGAGACCCGCGCCTGGGCGCGCTCAAGGTCAGCGGCACCTTTCAACTCGATCATTTGGACGAGGGCTTGGCCACGTTGGAGAAGGTCTTCCCACTCAGAATCGAGCGCTACACGAACTACCTGCTGGTGGTTTCACCCAAAACTTAACTATTTTTACGGTTATGGGCGTGTCACCCGTCTTCCCTCCCTATAGCGATAATGATTCGTATTAGGGAGAGCTCCGATGCACCATCCGTTACCTAAAGGTTTGCGAGTCAAATCTTTGTCCGTAACCCCACTGACAATGCTGTGCATGCTGATATCCGGCCTGGCGGTTGCCGACCCCCACTCATTCGATATCGCACCGCAACCCCTGGCAGGCGCACTGAACCGCCTGGCCGCTCAAAGCGGTTTACAGGTGATATTCGATGGCACGTTGGTATTGGGCAAGCACAGCCCTGGGGTCGTCGGTTCCAAAGAACCGGAGGCCGCATTGGCTGAACTGCTGCAAGGCAGCGGCTTGACCTGGCGGGCTACCGGTGGGAATAGCGTGATGCTGGAGAAAGCCCCTGAATCGAGCGGCCCCCTGCAATTGGGGGCAACGGCAATCGTCGGTCAGGAACTGGGCGAAATGACCGAGAACACCGGTTCCTACACCACCGGGGCCATGCAGACTGCCACCAAGCTGCCCTTGACCTTGCGCGAAACACCGCAGTCGGTCAGCGTGGTCACGCGCAAGCGCATGGACGACAAGGCCATGACCAGCATCAGCGATGTCGCCAAAAGTGCGCCGGGGATTTTTCTCAATAACTCCGGCGGGGCTGGCCGGCCGACGTTCAGTGCGCGCGGCTTCGACATCGACAACATCATGTACGACGGTTTTCCCACCAGCTTCCTGACCTACCTGCCCAGCGGAGAAGCCAACCTGGCCATGTATGACCGGGTCGAGATCGTTCGTGGCGCCAGCGGACTGGCCCAGGGCGCGGGCAACCCTGCTGGCGCCATCAACCTGGTGCGCAAGCGCCCGACCCATAAATTCCAGGCCACGCTCACCGGCAGTGCCGGCAGTTGGGATGATTACTCCGGCACCCTGGATGTCGGCGGCCCACTCAATGAAAACGGCACACTGCGCGCCCGCACCGTGGTCTCGCGGCAAGACGCCAAAAGCTTCCGAGACTCGGTGGAGAGTGATGCCGATCTGTTCTACGGCGTGGTCGACGCCGACCTGAGCGATGACTCCACCCTGACACTCGGGGCTTACCGGCAGAAGAACCACACCAACTACATTTGGGGCGGATTGCCCATGGCACGTGGCGGCGGTCATCTGGGGCTGCCACGCGACACCTTCCTGGGGCATGACTGGGAATACTCGGACAATCGCACCACTGGCTATTTCGCGACCCTGGAGCAAGGCTTGGCCAACGACTGGAAGCTGCGCCTGGCAGCCATGCAGTCCAAGACCGACACCGACGTGCTGGCCTCTTCGGTGTGGGATTACGATCGCCACTATCTATGGACAGAAGCCATGGAGCAGAAGGAGACCGGCTACGACCTGGCACTCAGCGGCCCCTTCCAGGTGCTCGGGCAAGAGCATGACCTGACGGTCGGCCTCAGTCGGCGCGAGCTGGATTATCGTTCCGGTAAGGCCTGGAGCGCGTTCATCGACACGGGCAGCAATCCCTTCGAGTGGGACCCTCGGGGTCACGCCAAACCCGATTACGTCAGGGGCGACAACGGCCTGCCAGAGACCACCACTCAAGACAGTTTCTATGCCAGCACCCGCCTGCGTTTGACCGAGCCACTGTCGCTGATTCTCGGCAGCCGCCTGGACTGGTACGCGTTCGAAGACAGCGCCAACAGTGAAGGCAATTACAAGGTTACGCGTAATCTGACCCGCTACGCCGGCCTGGTCTACGATCTGGACGCCAATCACTCGGTCTATGTCAGCTACACCGATATCTTCAAGCCCCAGAGCAACAAAGGCCTCGACCGAAAAGTGATCGCACCGATAGTGGGCGAGAACTACGAAGTGGGCATCAAGGGCGAATATTTTGATGGCGCGCTGAACGCCAGCATGGCGGTTTTCCAGGTCGATCAGAAGAATCGCGCCCAGGACCTGCCCGATTTCAAAGGCTGCGGTTCGGGCCCCGCCAGTGAATGCTCTGAGGCTGCCGGCCTGGTGCGCAGCAAGGGCATTGACCTGGAAATCCAGGGCGCCCTGACCGACGACTTGCAATTGTCCGCCGGTTACACCTACACCCAGACGAAATACGTCAACGACGCCAACGCCGCCCGCGAGGGCGAGGACTTCGACCGCGCTAAACCGCGCCAACTGTTCAAGCTGTCGACAATCTACAGCCTGCCCGGTGAGCTGCAGCGCTGGCGCGTTGGCGGTGATGTCTACCAGCAGAGCCGCATCCGCACCTCGGGCGGCACCGGCGCCACTGCCTGGAAAAACCAGCAGGGCTCGTACACGGTGGTCGGCCTGGTGGCAGGGTACAAGGCCAGTGAGCAACTGGACCTGCAACTCAACCTCAACAACCTGTTTGACCGCACCTACTACAGCAGCGTAGCCAATGGCGGCTATACCCCGTACGACATCTACGGCGCCCCCCGTAATGTGAAACTGACCGCCCGCTACAGCTTCTAAACAGCCGTTTGTCGCCAGATCCAGGGAAGGATCCGGCCGTGGCCCGGCCGGTATAAAAACGCTTGTGACCTCATCCTCCGGTGGGGCATCAATGCCCTGTCTGTATATTCGAGTTCAGGTCGTGAGCCCCACGCCAGCAGCAGCCTGCAGACATGCAGGTTTTCTTGCCCGAGATTTATCTTGCAACCCTCCCGACAGGACGTCGCCCCGTGAAAAAGAAGCATGACCATCCCCTTTTCAAACCCCGTCGCCCCACCGCTACCCTGACACCGAAAAAGCCCCGGTTCTCCTCCGGCACAGTCCTCTCGCTGGCGGCCGTGGTGATTTCCATTGCCGCCGCGTCGATTTCCTTCTGGCAGTTGGACCTGATGCGTGAGCACAACCGGCTGTCTGTCAGGCCGTATCTGATGGTCACCCCCCACCTGACCGCAGAAAAAGCAGGCCTGTATCTTTCCAACGAAGGTATCGGGCCCGGCATCATCACCTCATTCAAAATCCGGGTGGGTGGTGAACAATTCGACGGTCTGGGTGACAGTCGTTGGCCAGCCGTGTTGAAAAAAGCCCGGCTAAAACCCGAGTGCTTCTCCAAAGGCTGGCCCACCGAGGGTGCGGCTGTCAGGCCCGGCAATGAGATAGCCATCCTATCGCCGACCAAGAGCACACAATTTGGGGGCTATTGCCTGTTTCAACTCAGTCTTTTCCTGCAAGAGAATGAAGTGTTTGCCGATATGGAATATGAATCGCTCTACAAGGAGCGCTTTACCTTTTCGGCCCCTGTGACGATCAATGAAGCGATGGATATAGGCGCCCTGAGCAAACTGCTGTCCGACTAACAGCACTGTTAGCTGGCCTGTCGATGAACACCCGCCAGGGCCTTGCCGACTCGCCACGAAAACCTAGCCGTTTTGCCAGTTACTTAAACGTTTTGTTCAAACTATCGTGTACCCGACCAATTTTTGATGGCAGGGCCGGAAATGGAATTCATCGAACAGACCCGCCAAGGCTATGCAGCCTTTCGCGGTTACCAGACGTGGTATCGCGTGACCGGCAACCTCAACAGCGGCAAGGCCCCACTGATCATCCTCCACGGCGGCCCCGGCGGTACCCATGACTATCTGGACGCCTTCAAGGACGTGGCAGCCAGTGGGCATGCGGTGATTCACTATGACCAACTGGGCAATGGCCACTCCACCCACCTGCCCCACCAGCCCGCAGATTTCTGGACGCTTGAGCTGTTTCTCGAAGAGCTGGACAACCTGCTCGACCATCTGCACATCCACAACCATTACGCGATTCTCGGGCACGCCTGGGGCGGCAGACTCGGCAGTGAACACGCGATTCGCCAACCCCGGGGCCTGTGCGCCTTTATCGCTGCCAACCTGGCGGCCGGCTTCGATGACCAGCCCCTGTGCCGGATCAACCCGTGGCCCGAAGAAGTGGCACGCACCTTCGCGCAGATGGCGGCCGACCCTACGGTGTACAACGCCTTGCATGGCCCCCTCGACATTGGCCGGTTGTCGCAGATCAAGGTGCCGACCCTGGTGATTTCCGGGCGCCACGACCAGGCCGCTTCCCTGGAATTCAAAGCGTTCCTCGATGAAATCGGCGATGTGCGCGGAGCGCTGTTTGAAGACTCCAGCCATATGCCCCATGTGGAGGAGCGTCAGCCGTGCATGGGCACAGTGGTGAAGTTTTTGGATGAGGTGTGCTCGCCAACGGTCTTCTAAACACCACAAATCCAATGTGGGAGCGGGCTTGCCCGCGATGGCGGAGTGTCAGTCAAATAGTGATCAACTGACCCACCGCTATCGCGGGCAAGCCCGCTCCCACACAAGCTCGCCACATTCAGTTTTTTGTGGCGTTACACCTCGCTGGTTTCAGCCCGCCCCGCCACCGTCGCTTTCTGCGGTGATGCATCCACCACCGGGATCTCCTTGCCCTCGGCATCAAATAATTTGCCCTTGCTGAAATAATCCCCGTCCCGCAGTGCCGCCACATCCTGGAAGCACAGGCTGCGCTCGGTGCCGGCGACGAACACCGATTGCTGGTCCGAGTTGCCGGCTGTGAAGTGGTTGAACGCCAGGTTCAACAGGATCGCCATGATCGCCGAGGAGCTGATCCCCGAGTGGAAGATGGTCGCAAACCAGCTGGGGAACTGATCGTAGAAGCTCGGCGCAGCGATGGGGATCATGCCGAAACCGATGGAGGTGGCAACAATGATCAGGTTCATGTTGTTACGGTAATCGACCTTGGACAGCGTGCGGATCCCACTGGCCGCCACGGTGCCGAACAATACGATCCCGGCGCCGCCCAGCACCGAAGTGGGCACTGCCGCAATCACTCGGCCCATAAAGGGCAGCAGGCCAAGGATCACCAGGAACAGACCACCCGTGGCCACCACATAGCGGCTCTTGACCCCGGTCACCGCCACCAGGCCGACGTTCTGCGCGAAGGCGCTTTGGGTGAACGAACCGAAGATCGGCGCAAACATGCTCGACAGCATGTCGGCACGCAGGCCGTTGCCCAGGCGTTTGGAGTCAACCTTGGTGTCGATGATCTCGCCCACCGCCAGAATATCCGCCGAGGTTTCCACCAGGGTCACCATGACCACGATGCACATGGACAGGATCGCGGCTACATGGAAGGTCGGCATGCCGAAGTGGAACGGCGTGGGGAAGCCGATCATCGGGCCCTGGGTCACGGTGGAGAAGTCCGCCATGCCGAGGAATACCGCGATCAATGTGCCAAACACCATCGCCAGCAGGATCGACAGGCGCGAGATGGTGGCGCTGCCCACCTTGCTCAACACCAGCACCAGCACCAGGGTGATGGCCGCCAGCCCGATGTTCGGCATGCTGCCAAAGTCAGCGGCGCGGCTGTTACCGCCCATGGCCCAACGGGCGGCGACCGGCATCAGCGTCAGGCCGATGGTGGTAATCACGATTCCGGTCACCAACGGCGGGAAGAACTTGATAATTCGCGAGAATATCGGGGTGATCAGCAACCCGATCAGCGACGCGGCCATCACCGCGCCCAGGATCGCCGGCACACCGCCCGCGCCGTCGCTGCCGACAATCGCCACCATGGTCGCCACACCGGCAAACGACACCCCTTGCACCAAGGGCAACTGACAGCCAAAAAACGGCAGGCCCAGGGTTTGCAACAGCGTAGCCAGGCCACCGGCAAACAGCGACGCGGCGATCAACAGGCCAATGTCGGCGGGGGATAACCCGGCTGCCTGGCCGACGATCAACGGCACGGCCACGATGCCGCCATACATGGTCAGTACATGCTGCAGGCCGTAAGCCATGTTGGCAGCGACGCCAAGATTCTCATCTTCTGGCCGTTGCGGTGACGCCTTCGGGATAGTCATGGTGAGGGGATCTCTGTTTTTGTTGTGCGCTCACTGTATGCAATAGAAAGATTGGATGTCCATAGAGTTGTATACAATCATTTCCACAAGATACCTGCTATCGACGTTACAAAAATCCATTCAGCCGCCCTGCCCAAAGGCCTCAAGCCGTGCCCACAAGGACCTGAAAAAAATGCTCAACCGCACGCTGCGTATCCACTCTGCGGCCATTTGCTACTTCGATATGGTCCGCCGCTGCCATTCGATCCGCGAAGCCGCGCGCCGGCTGAACGTGGCCTCGTCGGCAGTGAACCGGCAGATTCTCAAACTCGAAGACGAAGTCGGCGCGGCCCTGTTCGAGCGCCTGCCCGGTGGGCTGCGCCTGACTGCGGCCGGGGAAATCCTGACCCGCCATGTGACCCTGGTGTTGCAGGATGTGGAACGGGTGCGCGGCGAACTGGAAGGCCTGAACCAGGTACAGACCGGGCATGTAGAGATCGCCACGGTGGAAGGCGCGACAGTGGAGTTGCTGCCCGCCGTGCTCAAACGCATGCGCCAGCGCTACCCGGCGGTGACCATCGGTGTGACCGTGCAGGGCTCACAATCCATTCCGGCGGCGGTGATCAATGGCCAGGCAGACCTGGGGCTGGCCTTCGCCCTGCCGCGCAGCGCGGAAACCACGCAACTGTGTGTCGGCCATTTCCGCCTCGGGGCATTGGTAGCGCCGGGGCATCCACTGGCTTCCCATGCCAGCGTCAGCTACAGCCTGTGCGCCGAGCACGGGGTGATCCAGGCCAACAGCGAGCTGTCGATCCATCACCTGATCGCCCCGCTGCACAAGCGCTCGTCGGCCGCGCACAAGCCCTTGCTGCAAAGCAATTCCATGGAACTGGCGCGGCAGTTGGCGCGCCAGCAGTTGGGGGTGGCGTTCCAGACGCGCATCGGGATCGAGGCCGATTTGGCCAGGGGTGAGTTGCTGCACATTCCCTTGAGCGACCAGGGCGGGATGTTCAGCGACCTGGGGCTGTATGCGCGCAAAGGTCGGGATTTGCCCACGGCGGTCGAGTCGATGGCCCACCTGATCAGCGAGGAAATTGCTTTGCGTGAACGCGAAGAATTGCCCTGTACACCGCGTATTTCCTGACCTGCAGGCCAGCTTCAGTGCTGCCGATTCGGCAGCAGCCCAGTCGATATTCTGTTCTTTGAGCATCACGGCGGTTGTGTCGATACTGCGCCCGGCGGCCCCTGCACGGCTGCCACGAGCCAAACGCCAAAGGAACTAAAACAATGAAAAAGGCACTGCACGGCGCAACCGTATTACTCACACTCCTCGGCGGCGGGGAGGCTGTCGCGGTGGAATGGATGAACAACAGCGTAGGATTTCGCTACGGACAACAGTTCACCAATCCGAACAACCCCGACGAATTCAGCAAGCGCATCTACAGCTTCACCCATGCCAGTGGTTACCAGTACGGCAGCAACTTCCTCAACCTCGACGTCTTCCTGTCCGACAGCCGTGACCCGCGCAAGGGCACCGATCACGGCGGCAGCGAGGTGTATGCGGTCTACCGCCATCAGCTGTATGCGTCACGGGCCTTCGACAGGCCGCTGGGCACCGGGCTGATCAAGGATTACGCGCTGACCCTGGGGTTCGATGCCAACCGCAACAACAACCTGGCATCCGCGAAAAAACGCGCCCTGGTGCTCGGGCCGACCGTGAAGTTCAATACGGTCGGGGTGCTGGACCTGAGCCTGATGTACTACAAGGAAAACAACCATTCCGGCATCCCCGGTGCGAAGGATCCGAACCACACCTTCGACGACACCTACATGCTCAACCTGACCTGGATGCGCCCATTCGAACTCGGCAACCATGGCGCGAAGTTCCAGGGCTTTATCAACCATGTCGGTGACAAAGGCCATGACTACAACAGTCGCGACACCGCCGCAGAAACCCTGATGCGCACCGCGCTGATGGTCGCGGTACGGCCGGGCAAAAGCGTCAAGCCCAACCTGTACCTGGGGGTAGGCTACGAATACTGGCATAACAAGTTCGGGGTCGATGGCGGCCGTGGCAGCCGCACCTCGACACCGACATTGAATATGGAAGTGACCTTCTAGGCTAGGCCGGCGCCATCTGCGACTCATCCGCCTTGGTCCGCGCCAGCCAGTAACCCAGCACCGCCAGCGGCGCGGTCGCCAGCATCACGATCACCGTGACCAGCAACGGCTGCTCCAGCAAGGATGACACCAGCAGGCTGGCGACAAAGCACAAGCCCAGTTGCAGGGTGTTTTGCAGGGCGGCGGCCTTGCCGGAGTTTTCCGAAAACGGCATCAGCGCATTCGCCACCACAATCGGATAGCTGGCGCCGTTGACCAGGGCCATCAGGCAGAACGGAATCAGCAAGGTGGTCAACGTCGGCACCGTCAAGGTCGCGACCAGATACAACGCCACCATGCTCACGCAATAGGCCACCAGCAACCACGGCAACAGGAGTTTGCCCTGGAACCGTTGCAGGGCACTGCGGCAGCTGTAGCCGCCGACCAGAAACGCCAGGGTCGGCAGCACATAACTCAGGCCGATGTCATTGGGGCTGTAGCCCATGCCACCGAGAATAAACGGCGAGGCGGTGAGCCAGGCGAAGAAGCTGGCGGAGCACGCGGCGAAGATCATCACATTGCCGGTAAACACCCGCGACTTGAACAATTGCCCGTAACCCAGCCGCGACTGTTCGCCATCAGTGGCCAGGCGCTTGGGCATCGGTTTGAGGAACAGAGTCGGCAACAGCAGTAACAGCGAGACGACCAGCAACACGGCAAAGATCGCCTGCCAGCCCCAGTGATTCAACACCACCGCCCCCAACAACGGTGCCAGAGCCGGTGACAGGGACATTAGCGGCATGATACTGGCAAACACTCGGTGCGCCTTGTCGGCCGGGTACCGGTCAATCACCAGCGCCTGCCAACTGACTGCGGCGCTGCACACCCCAATCGACTGTACAAAACGCAACGCCAGCAGTTGCGGCGCGGTCTCGACCCAAAACATCCCCAGGCAGCCGAGCACAAACAGGCTCAGGCCGGCCAGCAGGATCGGCTTGCGCCCCAGGCGGTCCGACAGCGGCCCCCAGAGCAGTTGCCCCACGGCAAAACCGGCGAGGAAGATACTCAAGCTGGCCCCCACCGCACCGGGGGAAATTTGCAGGTGTTCGCCCATGGCGCCGAACGCGGGCAAGTACATATCCATGGCCAGATAGCCGAGCATGCTCAGCCCCGCCAGGTACCAGGTAAAACCAAAAGAGTTTTTCATTGAAGCCTTGTAAGTACTGCCATCAAACAATTTGCTGACTGGCACCTATTATGAAGCTGGCAGTTGCCCTGTGAAGCGATAATAATTGGACGCTCTTATCAATATTTTTGAAGGCAACCCCCATGTGGTCCGAATACTCCCTGGATGTGGTGGATGCCGTGGCCCGTCACGGTAGCTTCAGCGCTGCCGCCCAGGAACTGCACCGCGTACCCTCGGCCATCAGCTACACCGTGCGGCAAATCGAGGAATGGCTGGCAGTGCCGCTGTTTATCCGCCGCCACCGCGATGTAGAACTGACTCCCGCCGGTCGCCTGTTTATCGACGAAGCCCGTGGCGTGATGAAAACCATGCTCGGTACCCGCCGGCTGTGCCAGCAGGTGGCCAATGGCTGGAGCGGCCAGCTGAAGGTGGCGGTGGACTCCATCGTCAAACAGCAGCGTTGCCGGCAACTGGTGCTGGACTTCTATCGCCAGTTCCCGGAAGTGGAGCTGCTGCTGGAGTACGAGGTGTACAACGGGGTGTGGGACGCCCTGGCGGACGAGCGCACCGATATCGTGATCGGCGCCACCAGCGCGGTGCCGGTGGCCAGCCACTTCACGTTTCGCGATATGGGGCTATTGAACTGGCTGTGCGTGGTCAGCGCCCGGCATCCGCTGGCCCAGCTCGACGGTTTGCTCAGTGACGATCAACTGCGACCCTTTGCGTCGCTGTGCATGACCGACACTTCGCGCAACCTGCCCAAGCGCGACACCTGGACCCTGGATAACCAGCGGCGCCTGGTGGTCCCCAACTGGGCATCGGCCATGGATTGCCTGCAGGACGGGTTGTGCGTCGGCATGGTGCCGGCGCACCTGGTGCAGCCATTGATCGACAGCGGTGAACTGGCGGCCCTGCAACTGTCCCGGCCCTTCCCGGCCAGCCCATCCTGCGTGGCCTGGGCGCAGAACAAACTGTCACCCGCCATGGCCTGGCTCCTGGACTACCTGGGGGATAGCCAGACGCTGAACCAGGAGTGGCTGAACGGACCCGCTTCACAGTAACCGAGCGATGGCCCGCACAATCATCTCCACTTCCTTGCTGTCCAGGGTCAGGGGCGGCAGCAGGCGAATGACCTTGCCCCGCGTAACGTTGAGCAACACCCCCTGCTCGCGGGCGGCCCGTGCGGCCAGGTCGCGCTGCGGCGTGGCCAGTTCAATGCCGATCATCAGGCCACGACCACGGATCGCCAGCACCTGCGGATGCTCACTCAATTCCACTCGCAGCCGCGCCAGCAGCCGCTCGCCCTGGCGTGCGGCGTTCTCCAGCAAACCTTGTTCCTCGATGATATCCAGCACCGTGCAGCCCACCCGGCACGCCAGCGGGTTACCGCCAAAGGTGCTGCCATGGCTGCCTGGGGTGAAGAGCTTGGCCACCGAGGTTCGGGCCAGGCAGGCGCCAATCGGAATGCCGTTGCCCAAGCCTTTGGCGAGGGTCATGACGTCCGGGACAATCCCCTCCTGCTGGAAGGCAAACCAGGTGCCGGTACGGCCAATGCCGGTCTGGATCTCATCGAGCATCAATAACCAACCGCGCTGGCTGCAGTGGGCGCGCAAGGCTTTCAGATAGCCCGGCGGGGCCGGTTGCACGCCACTTTCACCCTGGATCGGCTCCAGCAATACCGCGACTATCCGGGCGCCAAACTCACGGGTCACCGTGTCCAATGCCGTCAGGTCGCCAAAGCCGACCTTGATGAAATCCCCCGGCAAACGCTGGAACCCCAGGCGCACCGATGGCCCGTCACTGGCGGCCATGGTGCCCAGGGTGCGGCCGTGGAAGGCGTTCTCCATGACCACCACCAGCGGCTGCTCGATGCCTTTTTTCCAACCGTGCAGGCGCGCCAGTTTCAACGCGGTTTCATTGGCCTCGGCGCCAGAATTGTTGAAAAACGCCTGATCCAGGCCGGATAGCCGGGCCAAACGTTGGGCCAGCCTTTGCTGCCAGTCGATGCCGTACAAGTTGGAGGTATGCAACAGCAACCCGGCTTGCTCGCTGATTGCCGTCACCAGCCGCGGGTGGGAGTGACCGACATTGGTCACGGCAACCCCGGCCACCGCGTCAAGGTATTCACGGCCTTGCTGGTCCCACAGGCGGGTGCCCAAGCCACGGGCAAAGCTCAGGGCCAGGGGTTGATAGGTGGTCATCAGGCAAGCGGCGGTCATGGCATCGGGCTCCATCAAGGTCATGGCCTTAGTATCGTTAGCCACTCAAGCTGGATAAACTGCGCATACCTGCAATGACTTTAAATCAGGACTTGATAATGGACTTGTTCCAGGCAATGAGCGTCTACGTCAAAGTGGTAGAAACCGGCAGCATGACCGCAGCGGCCCAGGTCTGCGGCCTGTCTACGACCATGGTCGGCAACCACTTGCGCGCCCTGGAACAACGCCTCGGCGTCAGCCTGCTCAAGCGCACGACCCGCAAGCAAAGCCTGACCGAGTTCGGTGGCCTGTATTACCAGCGCTGCCTGGAAGTCCTGGGGCTGGTGGCCAACTCCGAGCAATTGGCGGAACAGGTCCACCGCGAGGCGCCCCAAGGGTTGCTGCGCATCACCGCACCGCCCGCGTTCGGGGCCGAGCGCCTGGCACCGGCGCTCAGTGAGTTTTCCCGCCGCTACCCGCTGATCCAGCTGTACGTGGTGTTGAGCAATCAAACGATGGACCTGATCGACAGTGGCTTCGACGTCGCGATCCGCCTGGGTGAGCTGCAACCTTCAAGCCTGATCGCCCGGCCCTTGCAGGACTACACCATGACCCTGTGCGCATCGCCGGATTATCTGGCGCGCCGGGGTACACCCCAGCAACCCATGGACTTGCAGAACCACGACTGCCTGGCGTTCGCCTACCCATCGACCGATGACTGGCGCAACGCCGACAAGCTCTGGCGCCTACGGGGGGCCGAGGGTGAAGTCGAAGTCGCCGTGTCCGGGCCCATGACCATCAACAGCTCCCAGGCCCTGCAGCGCGCGGCCGTCGAAGGCATGGGCATCGTGATGCTACCCGACGCCCTGGTGGCCGCCGACCTGCTGGCGGGCCGACTGGTGGCGCTACTGCCAAGCTATCAGTCACCTTCGCGCTCCATGCACCTTCTTTATGCACAGGACCGCTACCGCCTGCCCAAGCTGCGGGCCTTCGTCGACTTCGTGATCGAACAATGGGCGCGTTAGAAATTCACCCCCAGGGCCTTCAGCTCACCGCGAGTCTGCTCGGGTGATACATGATGAATACCCCGCCAGCCCACAGCACTGGCAGCGTGGGCGTTTTCAGCCACATCGTCGATAAACACCAGTTCTTCGGGGCGGATTTCCGGCAAATGGGCGCGCACCTGCTCAAGGCTGGCGCGGTAGATCGCAGGGTCGGGCTTGATCAGCTTTACCTCGCCGGACACCACGATATTGCGAAAGTACTTCAGGAAGGGGTAGTTGGCGCGAGCATAGGGGAAGGTTTCAGCGGACCAGTTGGTCAAGCCGAACAGCGGCACTTTGGCCTCATGCAGGTCTTCAAGAATCGCTACGCCGTCGGCGAGCGGGCCGCGCAGCATTTCATGCCAGCGGTCGTAGTAGGCCCGGATCAGGGCCTCATGTTGCGGGTGTTCGGCGATCAGGCTGTGGGTGGCTTCAGCCAAGGTGCGCCCAGCGTCCTGTTCGGTGTTCCAGGCCTGGGTACAGATGTTCTCGAGGAACCATTGGCGCTCCTCGTCACCGGTAATCAGTTTGCGGTACAGATGCTGCGGGCTCCAATCAAACAGGACACCGCCGAAATCAAAAACTACTGCACGAATCGTCATGAAGATCCTCCGTTAGCCGAGTGTGGTCACTGGAACACCCAGCATGAAGCAAATGTGGGAGCTGTCGAGTCCCGGCGAGGCTGCGATAGCGGCGGCACTGCAACATTATGTTGCCTGAACCACCGCTATCGCAGCCTCGCCGGGGCTCGACAGCTCCCACAAGGGTTTCGCTTAGTTTGTTAGAGCTTAAGCCTGAACCAGACCTTCAATCTTCACGGTCGGATTGACGTCCGCGTCGTAATCCACGCCATCAATCTCGAAACCGAACAGGCGCAGGAACTCTGCCTTGTAGCCGGCAAAATCGCTGATTTCGTTGACGTTGTCATCGGTCACCTGGTTCCACAGCGCCGCCACGGCGTCCTGGACTTTCGGCTCCAGCTCCGCCAGGTCGGCACGCAGGCGGCCATCGGCGTCAAGCTTCGGCTCGCTGCCGTACAGGCTGTCCTTGAACAGACCATAGACCTGCTCGATGCAGCCTTCGTGGGTGCCCTGCTCTTTCATCACCTTGAACAGCAGCGACAGATACAACGGCATGATCGGGATCGCCGAGCTGGCCTGGGTAACCACGGCCTTGAGCACCGAGACGCGGGCATCGCCCTTGAGTGCGGCGAGGTTGTCGCGCAGGGTCAGGACTTTCTTGTCGAGGTCTTTCTTGGCCTCGCCGATGGAGCCGTTCCAGTAGATATCCTGGGTCAGTTTTTCGCCCAGGTAGGTGAACGCGGTGGTCTTGGCGCCTTCGGCCAGCACGTCGGCGTCACGCAGGGCGTCGATCCACAGCTGCCAGTCTTCGCCGCCCATCACTTTGACGGTGCCGTCGATTTCTTCCTGGGTCGCCGGCTCCAGCGTGGTGTCGACCACAACGCCCTTGTCGGTGTTGATCCCGCGCAGGGTCACAGCCTTGCCGATCGGCTTGAGGGTGGAGTTGTGCACCACGCCCTGCGGATCAGTACGGCGCGGCGCGGCCAGGCTGTAGACCACCAGGTCGATCTTGCCAAGGTCTTTCTTGATGGTTTCGATGGTCAGGCGCTTGATCTCGTCAGAGAACGCATCGCCATTGATGCTCTTGGCGTACAGGCCTTTTTCGGCGGCAAACTTGTGGAAAGCGGCGCTGTTGTACCAGCCGGCAGAGCTGAGCTTGCCTTCTTCGCCTTCTTTTTCAAAAAACACCCCAAGGGTGTCGGCGCCACAACCAAACGCGGCACTGATACGCGCAGCCAGGCCGTAACCGGTGGACGCACCGAGCACCAGGACTTTCTTCGGGCCGCCTTCGATGGCACCGTGTTCGGTCACATAGTCGATCTGCTCTTTGACGTTCGCTTCGCAGCCAACAGGGTGGGCGGTCACACAGATAAAGCCACGAACCCGCGGTTTGATGATCATAAAATTTCTGCCTCTTCCAAGGTGCCGATGGCCAATGGTGACCATTACGGCGTCAATCGTACTGGTCTATGACGTCCGAAAAACCGAAGCGTCACGATAGTCGCAATTCTTCTGTTCGCAAAATCCAATCCACACCGGCCAAAGGCACTATATTTTTCCGACAAGGGCGCGAATTCAGCAAGTTCTGCGGCATGATGAGGCAGGACAGAGTTTGCGTCCTGCCTTCAGGGCAGGGAAAATGCCCGTCCTGTGCGACCGTATTCGGCGCTCGTCATCCTCAAGCCACTGGCTGTCCATCGCCCGGTGGCTGCGCTTTCAGGGAATAAGAATGCCTCAACGCCAAGTCATCAATGCCTCCGTCAGCCCCAAGGGCAGTCTCGAAACGCTGTCACAACGTGAAGTCCAGCAACTGAGCGAAGCCGGCTCCGGCAGCATCTATACGCTTTTCCGCCAGTGCGCCCTGGCCATCCTCAATACCGGCGCCCATATCGACAACGCCAAGACCATCCTCGACGCCTACAAGGACTTCGAAGTCCGCATCCATCAACAGGATCGCGGCGTGCGCCTGGAGCTGTTGAACGCGCCAGCCGACGCGTTCGTAGATGGCGAAATGATCGCCAGCACCCGGGAAATGCTGTTCAGCGCCCTGCGCGACATTGTCTACACCGAAAACGAACTCGATAGCCAACGCATCGACCTGAGCACCTCCCAGGGCATCACCGACTACGTGTTCCACCTGTTGCGCAACGCGCGTACCTTGCGCCCGGGTGTCGAGCCGAAGATCGTGGTGTGCTGGGGCGGGCACTCGATCAATACCGAAGAATACAAATACACCAAGAAAGTCGGGCACGAACTGGGCCTGCGCAGCCTCGACGTGTGCACCGGTTGCGGCCCGGGCGTGATGAAAGGCCCGATGAAGGGCGCGACCATTTCCCACGCCAAGCAACGCATCACCGGCGGGCGCTACCTGGGCCTCACCGAGCCGGGCATCATCGCCGCCGAAGCGCCAAACCCGATCGTCAACGAACTGGTGATCCTGCCGGATATCGAAAAACGCCTGGAAGCCTTCGTGCGTGTCGGGCACGGCATCATCATCTTCCCCGGCGGCGCCGGTACGGCTGAAGAGTTCCTGTACCTGCTGGGCATCCTGATGCACCCGGACAACCGGGACGTGCCCTTCCCGGTCATCCTCACCGGGCCCAAACAGGCAGCGCCGTACCTGCAACAGCTGCATGCGTTTGTCGGCGCGACCCTGGGGGAAGCGGCCCAGGCCCACTACCAGATCATTATTGATGACCCCGCCGAAGTCGCCCGGCAGATGACCGCGGGCCTGAAGGACGTCAAACAGTTCCGCCGCGAGCGCAACGACGCCTTCCACTTCAACTGGCTGCTGAAGATCGACGAAGGCTTCCAGCGTCCGTTCGACCCGACCCATGCCAACATGGCCAGCCTGCAGTTGAACCATGCCCTGCCGCCCCATGAACTGGCGGCCAACCTGCGCCGGGCGTTCTCGGGGATCGTGGCGGGTAACGTCAAGGACAAGGGCATCCGCATGATCGAACAGAACGGCCCGTACGAGATCCACGGCGACCCGACCATCATGAAGCCGCTGGATGAGCTGTTGAAGGCGTTTGTGGAGCAACACCGGATGAAACTGCCTGGCGGCGCGGCGTATGTGCCGTGCTATCGCGTGGTGCAATAAGGCAGATTGCCAGGTCATAGGTTGTATTGCTTTAGAGCCATCTGAGGGGTGTCGAGGGAGCGAAAGCGGACTAGGGTTTTATCTATTCCGACCACCGACACCTACCAGCAGAGCGACCTATGGACCAACGGATCTTGTCCTCCATTATTCCTTACCCTAAGGTAAGGAATATCCCGATGGAGATCTTCATTATGGCCACCGCCACACTCACCTCAAAAGGGCAAATCACCATCCCCGTTCAAGTCCGCAGCGCGTTGGGCCTGGACACCGGAGACCGGGTGGAGTTTGTCGAAATGGAAGATGGCAAGTTTGCCATTATCGCTGCCAACCACAGCATCCAGGACCTCAAGGGCCTGATCCGCAAGCCCGCCAAGGCCGCCAGCATTGAACAAATGAACCAGGCCATCGCCGCGCAGGGAGCGAAAGCGGGATGATTGGCCTGGATACCAATGTGCTGGTGCGCTATGTCACTCAGGACGATCCGGTTCAATCGGCCAAGGCCTCGAACCTGATCGAATCCCTGACCGTTGTTTCACCGGGCTTCGTCAGCCTGGTCTCGGTCGTGGAGCTGGTATGGGTATTACAGAGCTGCTACCAATGCACCAAGACGCAACTGGTGGCGGTTCTGGAAACCCTGCTGCGCACCCGTGAACTGATCATCGAAGATGCCGAACTCATCTGGCAGGCCGTGCGCCGATTTACCACGACCAAGGCTGACTTCGCCGACTGTTTGATCGAACGCTGTGCCCACGCTGCCGGGTGCGAATACACCGCCACCTTTGATATCGATGCCGCGAAAGCCGTCGGCATGCGTCGCCTGGGCTGAATCCTGGCGTTGCTGCAACGGACCTGCTTTGGTAAAACCTGTATTCCACTGCCCTTGAGAGACCGCCCAACGTGCGCACGCTTCTGCTCGCAGCCCTGCTCCTGACACCCACCCTCGCCCTGGCAGAAACCATCGCCTGGCCGGACCTTCCAGAGACCTGTTTCGTCAGCGGCCGTTCTGCCACCAACGACGATGTCGACAATGGCTGTGCGGCGTTTCTGATCAATGTGAAAGGCAAGGCGGCAGGCACGCCCATCAAGCTGGAAATCCCCCAATACGCCATGCACGTCGAAGCGGGCACAGGCAAGGAAACGCCGGTGATCATCATCCAGGCGGAAGAGAACGGTGAGATCAAGGCGGTTGGGTACAAGGAACTGGGAACGGAGCAATTGGGCGCGGCGTTGCTCAAGGAAGTGCGGCTACTGGGAACCAAAAAGCCGACCTGAAGAACCCTATCCAAGCGACCGGGGCATGATGTTTACGACGCACGCACCATCGCCTGCCTCTTCAAACGGACCAGAATCAGCCCAACCACCACCACCGCAATTCCCACATACGTCGACGTATAAATCACATCGCCAAACATGACTGCCGCCCAGACCAACGTCACGGGGGGTTCCAGATACACCAGCGCTGCGACGTGGGTAGCGGTCATGACCCGTAACAACATCCAGAGGCTCAGATACGCGACAAACGTAGAAAACACCGTCAGCCAAACGATCGAGACCAGTACGGCGCTGTCCCGGGGAATGCTGAACGTATCGGTGTAGAGCACGGCCGCAGTGAAGCCCATCAAGGTAATCAGCGACTGGATAAACAGTGACAGGCTCAAGGGGCTGCGATGAGTTTGTCTAAGCGTTGAGCGCCGTTCATATAACGTCGCCATCGTCAGCCCCAGTGCAGAGACAAGCGGCAGTAAATACATACCCAGTCCGAGCTCGGCAGCACTATTGCGGTACTGCCCCGCGATCACAATCGACACCCCGCAAAAACCAACCAGCAAACCCAGCCATTGCCACGCTCCGCTGCGCTCTGTCGTACTGCCCGATGAAAGTGCAGCGGTCATCAGCGGCTGAAGCGCAGCGATGATCGCCGCAATACCTGGCGGCAAACCATTTTGGATCGCCACATAGACACAACTCAAATAGAGAAACTGCGACAAAAAACCGATCACCGCATGGTGGCGAATTTGCTCCCAGGAAACCTTCAGCAGCGCGATATTCAAAAACAGCGCCAGACAGACTGAGACCAGCAAAAAACGCCAGAACAGCAAGTTGAACGCTCCCGCATCCTCGGCCCCCATCTTCGCTCCAATAAAACCGGAGCTCCAGGACAAGACAAACACTATCTGCAATAACAGTAACTTCAGCGTTCCCAAAGTCGTGCTCTTAGGCGACATCATTATTACCCCTGGATATCGCCAGTTCGGTAAAGGTAATAGGCTCAATGCCCAGTCGACGGTATTGCTCGTCAGCGGGCAATGCCAAGTCGCGCCTAAGCTGGAACCATGGCCGGATAGTCCTCAGTACACCGTCGTCGGATGCCAGGTGCCAGAACTTGTTCACATCGACTGAGCTGTAAGGACAATGAAATGAAAGGACCAACGACATACGCCTGCCGGCCGTGACCGGGCGAACACCATGAAACACACGGCTACCGTAAAGGTAGACCGCATCGCCACTGGCCCTGACTACGCTGGTACATACGTGTCCATCCAGGTTACTCACATCAAAAAGCTCGTTCCGCTGGTCAAAAAAAACGAACTCTCCACCTTCATACTCACCAGGGTCCGATAGCAGGATATTCAACACGAAACTGGTGCCGTCGGTATGCCACATGCCAATCTGGGCTTTATCCTCAGGGGCCTGGCGCGGGTAGAAATAGTTGACCTGTGAACGCGCCCGTAAAAATGGGTGGGGCACCAAAGGGACACCTGCAATCTGCGACACCGCCAACAAAAAAGCGCGACTACCCATCATCTCCCGAATAAGGGTCGAGGACTCAGTGGCGGCGCGGGTGCGATTGGAAATAATCCAGTCGCTGGTGGTAGAGCCCGCCTCCAACTGATAACAAGCTCGACGTAGTTGCGTGACGCCCTCTTCGGTGAATAGTCCCGCAACCTGTGCCACGGCTGTTAGTTGCTCAGCCGAAGCGACGCCCAACGGCGAGTTCACATAACCAAGCTCGGCAAGACTTTGGCGATGCCCGAATGCTGGAACACTGTTGCGTAAGTAGCTGTCACTCCAATGCTTAAAGGTATCGAGCAATGCCCCTGGATGCTTGCATCGTAACGATGCTGGAGAAAGCGACGCCTGCAACGCCAGTTTCAGCCGTCCTGCTCCCTGTACAAATACCGGAAGGTCACCGTCTCGTCTCATGGCTATCCACCTCTATCTGTCAGTGCAATCGTGGTCCAGGCAATACTCGGACAGTTGATACATAACACTGCCATCTCCGCTGCAATACTCACCAATTACTCGGCAACTGCCGTACTCCTGGCGCACACGGATGAATTGCTCGCGGGTGTATTTCAGGCAGACATTCGTCAAGAGATAGCCATCATCGTGACCGTCATGGACGGGCAACAACGTTGCAGCTACACGGTAGCGCTCATCGTGGTGCTCGATTTCGGAGATGATGACCCGATGGCTATCCGTTTTCTCCAAACCCAGTTTCAACCCGATCAGATCAGAAAACCGAATCATGCAATCGTGGTTATAAAAACGATGGATATGAGCGTCATCCTCAACCGTGGACAACTGCATTTCTGACAAGACGTACGTTCGCATGCCGCCCACCCGGCGGATGATCTCGCCTACGGTATCGGGCAACTCATTGCCCTCTTGAAAGCCCAGCATTGTAATTAGCGTCACATCCTGACCGCGTTCAAGCTGGTGCCTGGACAAGTCCCGGAAATCAGTGGCCAGATAGGAAAACCCCTGAGGAGTGGCCAGCATCGGCTCAATCGCACGACGCATGATGCCCTGCGAAGCACAGTTGATATCGACCGCGGTGTAATACTCAAGCTCAATGCCACACTCAAGCAAATACCCCATCAGGGCGGATGTTTTCACTGGTTCTGGACCCAGTTCGACGTAATGAACGCTGCCCTGCCCCAGGAGATCGACCAGATCTCCAGCGACTGATTGCAGCAGGTCACCCAGGGAGCCCGTTCCGCAAGGCGCGGCGCATACGCCTTCGTCGCTTATCCCCTGGCTATTCAAGGCGGTCATCAGCGCTAGTATTTCTGCGCTGACTTGCTGCGAAAGCTCCGTCCGATGCTCAGACAAGGTCGAATATTTCTCAGCGTTTTCAATAGTCCAGATTCTTCCTTCCAGGTCATGATTGTTCTGCAAGGACGCTACAACCAGCGTGTTGATATCCATATACGCTCCAACTCTTTCTTATTAGGTATGCAGGTGCGCTCTTGTTTGACCAAAAGACTAAAGTGGGGTCATGATTTTGTATATTTGAATAATCCGCACCACTAATCCTCAAAAGAGGAATCATGAACAAACAACTGAACATCGACCTTCTACGCACCTTTCATGCGGTTGCCCGCTTTCGGCGTTTCAATGAAGCAGCCAACCATGTCCATCGCAGTGCATCGACTGTCACCACTCAAATCCACAAGCTGGAGCAACTGGTGGGTCAACGGTTGTTCAGCCGCAACAACCAGGGCGTCGAACTCACGATGTATGGCAAGAAGTTGCTGAGTGAAACCACTGACTTTCTGAAAAGCCATGACCGCCTGCTCGCATCACTCACGCCACAACGCATGCAGGGCAAAATCCGCCTGGGCTTGCCTGACTCATACGCTCCGGCATTTATGCGTGACTTCCTACCGTTGCTGATTGCAGACAATCCGCTGCTTGAACTGGAGGTGGAAGCCAGGTCCAGTGGTGAGCTGTTCACAATGTTCAGTCGCGAACAAATTGACTTGGCACTGATTGTCAGCTCACAACCGCTGGAACAGGGTGAACGTCTCGGCACGATCCAACCCGTCTGGGTAGTTGCCGAGAATTTCCAGAGATCCGAGCAGGCACCGCTGCCCATTGCAGTGCAGCTGACCGGGTGCCCATACCGGGCATCGGCCTTACAGGCCCTGAAAGAGCATGGGGTTTATTACCGAGTCCTGCTGGAGAGTGCCAGCTCGACGGCTGTGGAGGCGGCCATCATGTGTGGGCTGGCGGTCGGGATGATTGAGGAGGAGCGCATGACCACCGGGCTGACCAAACTCATCCCCGGAATACAGTTACCTGGGCTGCCGCCGCATCAGCTTTATTTACTTTCTGATAGCGCTAATCATCTGGCATTGCACCTACATGAGCAGATCAAAAAAGGGTTCAGTATTCGGCCCTTTTGAGCAGACCGAATAGCCACAATCAAAAAACCCGCTGACCGTTACCGGTTCAGCGGGTTTTTAACTGTCGATTCAATCCTGTCTCAGGACTGCGTCAACCGCTTACAGCGCAATGTCAGCCGCCGGCTTGCTCGGCTCGGCCGCAGGCTTGGCAGCCTCGGTCGCCTGTGGAGCAGCCATTTGCGGCATGGCTGGCGGAGGCGTCAGTTGCAACACGTTGGCGGTGTAGGCCCATTCTTGCGCAACGCGCTCAGGGCTGCCGTTCAGCTTGGTGCCATAGCTCGGCACGATCTGCTTCAGCTTCTCCTGCCAGGCCGGGGTAGCAACCTTGTCCTTGAACACTTTTTCCAGCACCGTCAGCATGATCGGCGCTGCGGTGGACGCACCTGGCGACGCACCCAACAGGCCGGCGATGGTGTTGTCGGCGGAGCTGACCACTTCGGTACCGAGTTTCAGGACGCCGCCCAACTCTTCATCACGCTTGATGATCTGCACACGCTGACCGGCTTGCCACAGGCGCCAGTCTTCTTTCTTGGCGTTCGGGAAGTACTCTTGCAGCGCCTTGAAGCGGTCGTCATCCGACTGCATCAGCTGGCCGGCGAGGTACTCGACCAGTGGGTATTCACGAATACCGACTTTGGTCATTGGCCAGATGTTGTGGGTGGTGGTGCTGGTCAGCAGGTCCAGGTACGAGCCTTCTTTGAGGAACTTGGTGGAGAAGGTCGCGAATGGGCCAAACAGGATCACGCGCTTGCCATCCAGCACGCGAGTGTCCAGGTGCGGAACCGACATCGGTGGCGCGCCGACCGATGCCTTGCCGTAGGCCTTGGCCAGGTGCTGCTCGGCAATCGTTGGGTTCTCGGTCACCAGGAACGAACCACCCACCGGGAAGCCGGCGTATTCCTTGGCTTCAGGAATGCCCGACTTTTGCAGCAGGTGCAGGGCACCGCCGCCCGCGCCGATAAACACGAACTTGGCGTCGGTCTCGGTCTTGGTACCGTCTTTCAGGTTTTTGTAGCTGACGCGCCACGAACCGTCGGCGTTCTTGGTGATGTCCTGCACTTCGCTCGACAGTTTCAGGTCGAACTTGGGCGTGGTCTGCAAGTGAGCGACGAACTGGCGGGTAATTTCGCCGAAGTTCACGTCAGTGCCGATCGGAGACCAGGTCGCAGCGATTTTCTGGTTCGGGTCACGCCCTTCCATCATCAGCGGAACCCACTTCTTGATCTGTACCGGATCTTCGGAGTATTCCATGCCAGCAAACAGCGGGCTCGCCTGCAGCGCTTCGTAACGCTTTTTCAGGAACTTGATGTTGTCATCGCCCCACACAAAGCTCATGTGCGGAGTGGAGTTGATGAACGAGCGCGGGTTCTTCAGAACGCCTTGCTGAACCTGCCACGACCAGAACTGGCGGGAGATCTGGAACGCTTCGTTGATCTCGACCGCTTTCGGGATCTCAACGGTGCCGTCCTTGTTTTCCGGGGTGTAGTTCAGCTCAGCCAGGGCCGAGTGACCGGTACCGGCATTGTTCCAACCGTTGGAGCTTTCTTCGGCGACACCGTCCAGGCGCTCAACCATCTCCATCGACCAATCCGGCTGCAGCTCATTGAGCCACACACCCAGGGTCGCGCTCATGATGCCGCCGCCGATCAATAGCACATCAACTTTCTTTGCCTCTTCCGCCTGGACGGAAGTAATCCCTATCGACAAAGCCAGCCCCAGCAGGGCAGTGTTCACTTTTTTAAACATCGTAGCACCTATGATAAAACGCCTTCCGCCCTACCGTCCTTGACCTTCCGGCAACCGTAGTACGCCAAACATCAGGCAATGTCTGGCCGGGTCCCGTACTCGCAAGAACTGCAGGGTGGGCACACAAGGCCGACGTATCGACCTCACTTTTATGTCCCTTCTGCGCTGACTTTTTATCATTATTGGCTTCAGCTACCTCGGCGACAGCTCTCTGCCGGTACGCATTCGGGAGTGCGTACCAGAGAAAGGATAGACCAAGATGGCGCGCAGAATATCATGCTCCGGCGGGATCGGGCGTCTGTTCTGGACTTGGTGGTCGTCTTCGCGACAGGTTCAGCGCCACCTGAGGAATAGGGCATCCTGTGACCCGGCGCTTGTAGTCCCGGCAGGATGGAGAGAAATGCTGAAAATCAGAAAAGCCGATGGGAATCATCGAGTTTTTACGGTTTTCCGCCCTGCCCAATTGTCGATAATCGCGCCTACCCAAAACACAGGCGCGCATCCAGATGACACAGACAAAAAGCTATACGGCCACGGCAAAATGGCTGCACTGGGGCATGGCACTCATCTGGATTGCCGCCTGGCTGGTGGGAATTGTCGCCGTTCACTGGCGCGATGAATTCAACCCGCAGCATCAACTCACGTTTTTACACAAGGCGATGGCTAGCACCCTGCTATTGCTTATCGTCCTGCGCATCGCCTGGCGCCTGACCCATGCAGCACCGGCGATGCCCGATACGATGACACCACGGCTCAAGCGTGCAGCGTTTATTGGCCACCTGTTGCTGTACATCGTGGCACTGCTCGGATTGCCGATATCCGGGTGGTACTGGAGCTCGGTGGCTGACAAACCCATTCTGGTTGCGGGCCTATTCCTGCTGCCACCGCTGGTGGAGCCGGATAAAAGCATCTATGACCTGGCAAAAGCGATTCACACCTACAGCGCGTGGTTATGCGGCGCTCTGGTAGGTGGGCATGTGATGGTGGCGCTGAAGCATCATTTTATTGATAAGGACAAGGTACTGGCGGGGATGATGCCGGGGCGCGTCGAGTGATGTGGGAAGACACCGGAACCGTACTCTCCTCAGAAAAAAGCTCCACCAGATTACGTGCCTTGTAGGTAGGTCGATCCAGCTTTCGGGGCGTCAGACGATTCCCTCTTGAGGGGATGACGGCTTCAGCCCCATTGCGCTGTATCAACTCCACGAAGGCATCTGAGTCATAACCTTGTAAGCCTTCGATCAGCGCGTCGGCTTGGCCATATTCAGAGCCTTGTACGGGCGTCAGCAGGAAAATTTCCGGGCGCCCATTGGTTGGCAGGGGCCGTTGCGCCAGGCGTTGGGTGAAGCGCTTCCAGGTTTTTTCGGTGGACCACCGGCGCAGCTTCGGGCCCGGGGCCCGGGGCTCGGGTCCTGCATGTCTATGCGCGTGGCCCGGCCGCTGGCCAAACGCCGGGCAATCGGCGCCTGACCGGCAAGTCGGCTCCCACAACACAGAAGCCGCCTTGCCGGCGATGGCTTCGGCGCGCTTTAGCAATGAAGCAACCAGGTGATTCTCAACTGTATGCGTTGATAAACCAGGTGATCATCGGGATAGCCACAATGTCGATCAGCACGGCACCGCACAGCGGCACGATGATGAAGGCTTTGTACGAGAACACTTTGTAATGGTCACAAATGGCGCCCATGTTGGCCACTGCATTGGGCGTCGCGCCCAGCCCATGCCCCATGAAGCCCGCGCACAAGACTGCCGCGTCGTAGTTGCGGCCAAACAGGCGGAACAGGACGAACACGCACAGCAAAATCATGATCACCACCTGCACCACCAGAATCACCAGCAGCGGCAAGCCGAGCTTCTCCAGCTCCCAAAACTTCAGACTCATCATTGCCATGGTCAGGAACATGCCCAGGCACACATCGCCGATGGTGCTGACGGCCTGGTCGGGCATCTCGATAACCTGAGCACGGTCATTGAGGTTGCGCAGGATGATCGCGACGAACATGGCGCCCACATAGCTCGGCAGCACGATACCCAGATGCTGTTGCAAGCTGGAGCCCAGCCAGAATCCCAGCACCATGATCACCACAATGCAGGTCAACAAGCGCAACAAGGTGGCAGCATCCAGCGCGGGCGGCGGGGTATGGACCACTTCTTCGAACGCCTTGAGGCTACCAACGGCTTCGGCCTTGACCACGAGTTTGTTGCGCTCGATCAACCAGCGCGCCAGCGGGCTACCCAGCAAGCCGCCTGCCACCATGCCAAAAGTTGCAGCTGCCAGCGCTGCAGTGGTCGCACCGACCGCACCGAGGTTTTCAGCAATCGGCCCGAAAGCTGCCGCCGCACCAAAACCGCCTTCCAGTGACACCGCGCCGGCCATGATGCCCAGCAACGGATCGATGCCCAGCAGCTTGGCAACACTGGCACCCACCACGTTTTGCACCAGCGCCAGGCCCCAGCACGCACCCAGGTAGATAAACAGCAATTTGCCCCCCTTGCGCAGCAAACCCAGGCTACCCCCCAAACCGACAGTGGTGAAAAACGCCACCATCAGCGGGGTTTGCAGGCTGGTGTCGAGGGTCAGGTTGAGCAGTTGTTGATCACGTAACAGCCAGATCACCAAGGCAAAACCAAAACCACCAATCACCGGTGCAGGTACACACAGGTGACGCAGCCAGTAGCTACGTTTTTTCAGTTGGGCACCCAGGCCCAGCAGGAGCAGCGCGAGAGCAAGGGTGCTCAGCGCATCCAGTTCGAATGTCAGCATGGCGAATTTCTCTTTTTCTTATGATTCAACAAGCGGTTTCAGGGATTTACGCAAAAACTTAATCGATCAGGCTGGCAAGCAGACGCGCACCAATGCGGGCGGTTCGATTGTCGATATCCAGGCCGGGGTTGAGTTCGGCGATATCGGCCATGCGCAATTTGCCGCTGGCCTTGGCATGGCGTATCAGATGCTCGACGATCTGCATGTCCACGCCATGGGCAGACGGCGCACTGACACCGGGCGCCTGGCTGGCGGGCAGGACATCAAGGCAGATGGTCAGGTAGAGGTGATCGACGTCTTGCAAGAACTCATCGATCATCGCTTCGCAGGCGGGTATGTCCCAGCTGTTCATTTGCCGGTCGAGGCGGTAACGCACATTCAGTCGCTGCGCCTGCTCAAACAGCGCCTGGGTGTTGTTCAACTGGCTGACACCCAGGCAGCAATAGGTGAACGGCATCCGTGCACGCTGGCAGTACTCGGCTATCTGGCGGAAAGGGGTACCCGAACTGCTTTGTTCCCCATGGCGCAGATCGAAGTGGGCATCAAAGTTGAGAACGCCGATCCGCGCATGCGGGGTGGCCTGGCGCAGGTGATCGGCCAGGCCGCTAAAGCTGGCAAAGGCGATTTCATGGCCGCCACCCAACCCCAACGGCAAATGCCCCTGGTTGAGCAGATAGCTGACGTGGTGAGCGTAAATCTGCTGCGCGCCTTCGAGGTTGCTGTCGGTGCAACTCACATCGCCCGCGTCATACAGCGGCGCCCGGCCGTGCCACGCCTGGTTGGCCAGCGCCTTGCGCAGTGCTGACGGGCCAAGACGGGCGCCGGTGCGTCCTTGATTCCGTCTGACTCCTTCATCACAGGCCAGCCCAATCAGTGCGGCACCCGCAGACTGACCCTCGCAGAAGGGCTTGACCCATTGATGCCAGCGCAGCGCAGCCTGCCCTTCGCCAGCGTCGATACGACCTGTCCACAGGGGTATGTCAGAAACAGCAGTCATGCTTGAAACTCCAGTCAAATTCAGTCGAGCCGAGCACTCAGGCGCAGGGCCGCGTCCTGGGTCCAGCGGATCAGGCGTTCACTGCGGGTGTGCGCCCGGGAGGCAGGAGCCATGAGGCTGATGGCGCCTTGCAGGCGATTGCGGCTGTCAAGCAACGGCGCGCTGATACCCCAAATGCCGTCGTCGATTTCACTCACACTCACGGCATAACCGGCAGCGCGGATATCGGCAAAACTGCGCTGGTACGTGGCGACTTCCTCGCTTTCGACGCCTTGCGCCAACAGAGCCGACAGGCTTTGCGCCTCATCCATATAGGCCAACAGCACTCTCGCCGATGCACCGACCAACAGCGGCTGGGCCAGCCCTTTTTGGTAGCAGCAACGCAGCGGTTGTGGGCTATCGACCAGCTCGATGCAAATCGCCTGGCCATTGCTGGGCACCATTAACGCCACGCTTTCCTGGCTTTGCTCGGCCAGGCGCTTGAGTTCCGGCTTGGCGAGGGTCACCAGCACGGCTTCGCGGTCGAATTTCTTGGCCAGTTGCAAACAGGTTGGCCCTGGCAAATAGCGACCCTGACCGTTCTCTTCGGCAAGCCCCCAGCGCAGTAAGGTCTTGAGATGGCGATAAGTGCTGCTGAGCGGCTGTGCCAGTTGCTCGGACAGTTCTTTGGCGGAGATCGCCTCGCTGGATTGCCCCAGAGTGACGAGGATTTGCAGCAAGCGATCAGTGGGCGTGTTGTAGTTCATATCGGCCTCATGCTCTTGCGGGCATGGTGCACCGAGTTTTCCATTAACTGAAACCAGATTCCCACTGAGTGGGAAAAAACCCGCAGATAACGATCAGCGGTCAGCCTGAGTCTCACGGATGATCTGCCGAATCGCGTGAACAGGCGCCTCCATCGGCTGCCCACTACTGACTGCATACTGATCGTTGAACACGATGGTCGGCACCGAACTCACGCCACGAGATATCCACAGTTGCTCCTGCTCACGAACTTCAGCGGCATATTCATCAGAGGCGAGAATCTCGGCGGCGCGCTAGATGTATAGGCGTTTCAAACATTTCTATCTGATAATCAGGCGAGAAAATCCTGTGTTAGTGTCGCGATTACCGATTAATAAATTAATCTGCCTATAGTGCTTTTCAATGCAGCTATATGGATTCTCAGTGATTTCTCCTGCCTGCCTGAGCTTCGGGCGCACCGTCCCTCCTTCAGGGCCGCGCGTACCTCAACAGACCAATCTCTCGGGCCTTTGCGAGTAGCCCTGCACGGTCCTTGCCCGTATAGAGCCCTAGGCTCTGCACGAAAAGTAATGGCGAAAGCTGCGCTTTGCGAAGGGCTGTTATGGGTCGATTGTGTTGAAAAAGTCGGAGTTTCCCTTCGCCTGAACTCACGCACGATCGCCACCGGAGAACCTACTCACCACAGCGAGTGGTTTTTCGGCCGTTCGTTGACCTTTGCTGCTCTGTTAAATTTACAGAAGACACTTTCGAAGTGTGGTCGCAGAAGTATGAGCGCCGCAGGGGCGCTCACTCCTCTGTTGAGCAAGTTCGCCCGAATGAGCTGGCGTTAAATATAGATCGTGCCCCGCAGGTAGAGCGCCCCGTGGCCGCTGATAATGACTCGGTCGCTGTCCAGGACTTCGCAGTGCAACTGGCCCTTGCGTGCCCCACCTTGCTCGGCTCTCAGACTGCGCTTACCTAAGCGCTTGGCCCAGTATGGCGCTAGTGAGGTGTGGGCCGAGCCGGTGACCGGGTCTTCGTTCACCCCAACCCGAGGCCCGAACCAGCGAGAGACAAAGTCGAAGTTACGACTCGGCGCGGTTACAGCGACACCCCGCACGTCGAACGCAGACAGAGCTACGAAATCGGGATTGAGGCCTGCAACGATGGCTTCATCCTCGACCACCACTAGGTAATCGTCTGTTCGATAAAGCGCATCGACCTGTTTCAGGCCCAAGGCTTGCAGCAGGCCTGGCGGGACAGCTACGGCTTCCGGCTGTTTGGCCGGGAAGTCCATGGCCAGGCGCCCGCCTTCGCGGCGCACTCGCAATTCACCGCTGCGGGTGGAAAAGCGCAGCATATCCCTGCTTTCCCCAAGCTGTTCAAATAGTACCCAGGCCGCCGCCAGGGTGGCGTGGCCGCAAAGGTCGACTTCCACCGTGGGGGTGAACCAGCGCAGCTCGAACACCTCACCGTTGCGCACCAAATACGCGGTTTCGGACAAGTTGTTCTCTGCCGCGATCTGTTGCAGCGTCGCATCAGGCAGCCAGACCTCCAGCGGACAGACCGCCGCCGGGTTGCCGCCGAAAGTCTCAGAGGAAAAAGCGTCCACCTGGAAAATATCGAATTGCATTCTGGTCATTCCTGCCTGCCAACATTTTCTGTAGCCCGGATCTGCTCCAGGTAGTTGTAGATGGTGTATCGGGTAACGCCGAGCGCGGCAGCGGCTTTCTCAATCCCGCCTTTGACAATGAATATCCCGCGATCTTGCATCTGCCGCACCGCTTCAAGTTTTTGAAGTTTTTTCATCCGTACGGCACCGCCGGGACAAGCAACCTGTATGATTTCCGCCATCATCTGCTCCATATCTCTCGGCTCATCGCCACGTGACTCTGGAGCGCCTTCCAGGCCCAGAAGCCCTCCGAGCAAGGCGTGGGCAGCAGCAATACCGCTCAAGTCGGCATTGATGCAAAGACTGGCAAAAGGTTGCCCGCTGCTGTCGCGATACACCACAGTGGAACTGCGCAGCGGGCGACCGTCAGGCGCAACTGTAGGGTAATTCTCTACCAATACAGGATCGGTGCCTGAGTGATCCTCCATCGCACGCCTGACGGCGATAAACCCCGCGTCCTGGCGCGGGCCTCCCAACAATGAACCGCCCTCCCTTCTTCCAGTAACATGACCATTGGCGATAGCAAGAATGGATCGCTCGGGGTTGGTCAGGTCATGCAACACAATTTCCGTATGAAGTCCTAGCGCATTACTGAGCATTTTGAGGGTGCTATGAAGCACGTCAAGAATCAGCTGTCGCTCGGCTGGTGAGGCTTCAGAGACCTTCATGGGTGCCTTCAAGTGATTATCGAAGGCGACGAAAATATCAACCACTCGTTGATCTATCAACTTTTTGTTGAATTATTGGCATTTCGGAATCGGTTCAGTGGCTTTCCTGATAGGCAGCTTTGGGCCCAGAGTGCTGCCGGTCACGAGCGCAAAACATCAGCCTTTTCGGTGATGGATTGGAACTGCTAATTCTGTAGGCTACGTATTCCTTGCCCTACAGTGCCGATCTGAAAGCTGCGTACCACTTGGGTACCAGCACTACTTCCAATCATTGACGCCCAGCCCCTCATGACTGGCGGCAATCGGCCGATTCTGTTGAAAAAGTAGCTCCCCTGGCTGGCCTCCGGCAAAATCTCCGCATTGGCCAGCAGGGAAGCACGCAACATGATGGGACAGTTATCGAGTGGGCAGGAGCGACTGTTTTACTCGTTCAACCTTGAAGATCACATCCCAGCCACTCACCTTCTACGCAACATTGATCGGTGTCTTGATCTGAGCGACCTGCGCCATTACCTCGCCGATTTCTATAGCCCGATTGGGCGTCCGTCGATTGATCCTGAACTGATGATCCGCATGCTGATCGTCGGCTACTGCTATGGCATCCGCTCCGAACGGCGGTTGTGCGAAGAGGCCCATTTGAACCTGGCGTATCGCTGGTTCTGCCGATTGAGCCTTGAAGATGAAGTCCCCAACCACTCGACCTTTTCCAAAAATCGACACGGCCGTTTTCGGGACAGTGATCTGTTTCGCTGGTTGTTCAATGAAGTGCTGCGTCGCTGCATGGACGCTGGTCTGGTCAAGGGCGAAGGTTTTGCCGTGGACGCCAGCATTATCAAAGCGGATGCGAGTCGGCAGCGCGGCGCACCGGGTGGTGAACCGGTCAACTGGAGCGATCCGGTTCTGAGGACCCGCGCCGTGCGTGAGTACCTTGAGGCACTTGATGAAGAGGCTTTGGCCGAAACGCTGCCGAAGCGCCTGTCGCTGACGGATCCTCAAGCCCGCTGGACCGCTGCTCCAGGAGGCCCAGCTTTCTACGCTTACTCCACGAATTATCTGATCGATACAGAGCACGGCGTGATCATGGATGTGGAACCCACACCGGCTCATCGAACCGCAGAAGTCGAGAGCACCAAGACGATGATCGAACGGGTCGAAGCGCAGTTCGACATCAAGCCGGAGCGCCTCATTGGCGATACTGCTTACGGTACAGCGCCGATGCTGGCCTGGATGGTGGAGGAAAAAGACATCGAGCCGCATGTGCCGGTGTGGGACAAAACCGAGCGCAAGAACGACAGTTTTTCGAGCAACGATTTCCACTGGAATGAAGAGGCTGAGGAATACCGCTGCCCGGCCGGCAACCCATTGCGCAGCGAATGGCGAGCCTTCAAGAATGAGCGTTCACACGTCACCAAAGCCAACACCATTATCTTCCGATCCCGGCAGACCGACTGCGCTACGTGTCCGATGAAAGCCAAGTGCTGCCCGAACACCGCGTTCCGCAAGATCGCTCGCAGCGTCCATGAAGCCGCTCGCGATGTGGCTCGGCGCATTGCAGCAACGCCGGCATATCAGCGCTCTCGCCACGAACGTAAAAAAGTCGAAATGTTGTTTGCCCACCTCAAGCGCATCCTGAAATTGGATCGCCTGAGACTACGTGGCATGAGTGGTGCGACGGATGAATTCACGCTGGCCGCTGCGGTGCAGAACCTGCGACGGCTGGCCAAATTTTCATCTCAAGGGCCACCAGTCACGGGATAGGTGCGCCTGCACCAAGCAAAAAACCTCAAATTAACCCAATAACAGAGCAGCAAAGGTCACCGAAGGGCCGAAAAACCACTCAATGTGGTGAGTAGGTTCTCCGGTGGTGGTCGTGCCTGAGTTCAGGCGATCTGAAAATCCGACTTTTTCAACAGAATCGGCCGATAGCACACTCTCAAGTATCGACTATGCTTGGAGCGATTCAGCCCTGTACCTGAAGGATCTAAAAAATGGGGTCCCTTGTCGTTGCTCACGCGATGAATGTGAAGCCGGAGTTAGAACCACTTTCTACTTTGCCGATGAGCATTGGTTGGTCATTACACCAGGATGAAAACGCCACGTCGTTCTACTTAGACACGTTCAAGGCTGGCGAAGAACGGAAATGGCCCTTTACGTCTATGCCACCCATCAAGGATGTACCGCTTGAGCTCCCTCAAGAATTGGCAGCGCTATCGCGGATATACAAAGTGCTTAAGGATGCTCAGCTAGCCGACTACTTCAAGAGAGCTTTCCTGAATGTGAATTTAGCGCTAAGCAAAAACCTTCAATTACACGTTTGCAGCTTTTGCACGGATGACGACGGGCTGGATTTTGTATGCGTATCGTCGAATGGTGAACTGCAAAGGCTGCGTTGCGTTTGCGGTGATCTGGATATCACCTATGAGCTTGGGACGGTCATGATCCAGCCGCTTCTGATAGATGGCGTAGAAGGCACCGACGCAAGTAGTCTGCATGATCCAGAGAGCGGCATTCACGTCTTGAGTCGGAATATATCGCCTTCGTCGTTACTGCATGCGGTGGCTTCAGCAGAAACCACTCGTTTTCTACAAGCAGAAAGCCCCCCTCTGGGTCTAGGTAGATTCGATGGTATGGACGTCGCACCGATAAAGATTGCAGGCTCTAAGATCGCCTCGCTGGAGCCTGAGGTGGTTGCTCAGAAGGCGTGGTGGAGGCGGTGGTAGTTGTATCGACGACTTCTGGAAAGGGGACAGATTTATTTAACACAACAATCCCTCCCAAAGAAGCTCCCCCATCCCCACCAACCCATTCCTGTTAAACTGCCTCCCCTTCGCAAAGCTCACCTCAGATCCTCATGCCCCAGCACACAGCTCCACCACAAGCTTTCTCCCGTCGCTTCTCCGTCGCCCCGATGATGGACTGGACTGACCGTCATTGCAGATACTTCCTACGCCTGCTCTCCAAGCACGCCCTGCTCTACACCGAAATGGTCACCACCGGCGCCATTCTCCACGGCGACCATGAACGCTTCCTGCGTCACAATGAAGCCGAGCATCCTCTCGCCCTCCAACTGGGCGGCAGTGTTCCAGCCGACCTGGCCGCGTGCGCACGCATGGCTGAGGCCGCCGGTTACGACGAGGTGAACCTGAACGTCGGCTGCCCCAGCGACCGGGTGCAGAATAATATGATCGGCGCGTGCCTGATGGGGCACCCTGCCCTGGTGGCGGATTGTGTCAAGGCGATGCGGGATGCGGTGTCGATTCCGGTGACGGTGAAGCATCGCATCGGGATCAATGGCCGGGACAGTTATGCCCAGTTGTGTGATTTCGTCGGGCAGGTGAAGGATGCCGGTTGCACCAGTTTTACCGTGCATGCGCGGATTGCGATTCTGGAGGGGTTGTCGCCCAAGGAGAATCGGGACATTCCGCCGCTGCGTTATGACGTGGCGGCGCAATTGAAGCGCGATTTTGCCGAGCTGGAGATTATTCTCAATGGCGGGATCAAGACGCTGGAGCAATGCGCAGAGCATCTGCAGGTGTTTGATGGGGTGATGCTCGGGCGTGAGGCTTATCACAATCCGTATTTGCTGGCAGAGGTGGATCAGCAGTTGTTTGGCAGTACGGCGCCGGTGATCAGTCGGGCCGAGGCGTTGGCGCAGTTGCGGCCGTATATCGCCGAGCACCTGGCCACCGGTGGCGCGATGCATCACATTACGCGGCACGTGTTGGGGTTGGGCACCGGGTTTCCGGGGGCGCGCAGGTTTCGGCAGTTGTTGTCGGTGGATATTCACAAGGCCGCGGATCCGTTGGCGTTGTTGGATCAGGCCGGAGCGTTGCTGGAAGGCCGTTGACGGAGCGGCGACGGGTCCATCGCTATCGTGGGCAAGCTCGCTCCCACATTCTGATCGCGTTGCTGGTTGAACCTGATAGCGATTTTGCCCTCCTATCTAGCAGCACGGTCGGTCATTCAAACGACTGTTTTCAGGTTATTGCCCTCGCAAACGATCGAACGCGTTTGCGCCCTTGAGCGGCTATCGGCCCTCGGGTAATGTCATCAGACCCATAGGACAGAGCACGCCCATGACTTCCAAACTGGAACAACTCAAGCAATTCACCACTGTAGTTGCCGACACTGGCGATTTTGAAGCTATCGCTCGCGTCAAGCCGCAGGATGCCACCACCAACCCTTCCCTTTTGCTCAAAGCCGCATCCATTCCGGCTTACGCCAAGCTGCTGGACGCCTGCGTGCAGGATTGCAACGGCGATGTCGGCCTGGCCAGTGACCGCTTTGCGGTGGCTGTGGGCCAGGAGATCCTCAAGGTGGTGCCAGGGCGCATCTCCACCGAGGTGGATGCGCGGCTGTCGTTCGACACGGACGCGGTACTCAAGCGTGCGCATCGCCTGATCGACCTGTACGAAAAGGCAGGTATCGGCCGCGACCGCGTGCTGATCAAGATCGCATCCACCTGGGAAGGTATTCGTGCCGCCGAGCAACTGGAGAAAGAAGGCATCCAGACCAACCTGACCCTGTTGTTCTCCTTCGCCCAGGCCGTAGCCTGCGCTGAAGCCGGGGTGTTCCTGATTTCGCCGTTTGTCGGTCGTATCTACGACTGGTACAAAAAGGCCAATGGCAACGACTACACCGGTGCCGATGATCCTGGTGTGCAGTCGGTAACCCGCATCTACAACTACTACAAGGCCAATGACTACAAAACGGTGGTGATGGGCGCGAGCTTCCGCAACCTGAGCCAGATCGAAGAGTTGGCCGGTTGCGACCGCCTGACCATCAGCCCGGACTTGCTGGAGAAGCTGGCGGCCGACAATGGCAAGCTGGAGCGCAAATTGGCGCCAGGCCATGCCGGTGAACCCCGTGTGCATATGACAGAGGCGCAGTTCCGCTGGGAGTCCAACGAGGACGCGATGGCCACTGAGAAGCTGGCAGAGGGCATTCGTCAGTTTGCTCGGGACCAGGAGAAGCTGGAAGCGTTGTTGAGCGCCAAGCTGTAAAAAGCGAGGGCGGCAAAAAGGGCGGCATCCGTTGGGATGCCGCCCTTTTTTGTAGCTGAATATGTGTTGGTTGGGCTGGCGCTATCGCAGGCTAGCCAGCTCCCACATGTTGACCGTGCTCACAGCGAGGTCAGTGACGCTCCAGGGCGTTGACCAAGTCGTGAAACGCTTCGCGGTTGGACTCGTTCAGGCCCATCAGGATCTTGTGCGCCTCCAGCACCTTGAGCCGCACCACTTCTTCGGACTGGTCCTGGGAAGGCAAGTCGGTCAGGCATTCCGGGCAGGGGATCGGGCGGTCAACGATGTTGAACACCTGGTCGAAACCCATCGACTGCAAGAGCCGGGTGATGTCTTCGTGGGTGGTGACCACGGTCGGCAGCAGTCCGACCTTCTGCCGCGACAGAATGGACAACTTGGCCAACAGCCCAAGGGTGGTGCTATCGATGCTGCGGGTTTCGGTCAGATCGATCACGATCGCCGAGAAATTCAAGGCTGTGAAAATCCGCTCAATCGTTGCATCCAGCGCCGAACACAGGGTCAGGCGCACTTCACCGACAAACTTCAGGACGAAGGTCCCATCTTGCTCGGCGAATTGGATTCTTCCGGTACTCATCAAAGATTCCTGCTCAACACCAATAGGGCGATATCATCCGGCATCTCCCCTAGCGTGGCCAATCCAAAAACCTGCCGCAGGCCATCCAGGCTGCCGCCCGCCGACCTGACCCGTTGGGGCAAGGCGGCTTCTTTCTCTTTGAGTGTAGGCTCTGGAAGAAGGTCCAGGATGCCATCGGACATCAGCGTCAGGCTGAAGGCCGGTGGCAGCTCCAGGACGTGGTCTTCATAGGTGGCTTCATTGAACAAGCCAACCGGCAGACCGCGCCCTTCCAGATAACGCACACTGTCTGGAGTGTATAAAACCGGCAATGGCAGGTGACCGCCAATGCTGTAGGTCAACAGACCGGTTTCTTCATCAATCACGCCGCCCACCATCGTCACGTGCTTGCCCAGCTTGCAGCTGATCAGGCCCCGGTTGATGTGGCCCAGCACTTGCGAGGGAGTGAACTCCGGCAAAGTGCCGTTGCGCTTGGATTCGAACAACAGCCGTGTGGTCATGAACTTCAACAACACGGTCACGAATGCAGAGGATGCGCCGTGCCCGGAGACATCGGCCAGGTAGAACGCGACCCGGCGCTCATCCACGCGGAAGTAGTCGACAAAATCCCCCGACAGGTACAGCGACGGGATGATCTGGTGGGCGAACTGGAACTCGTCGATGCTCCAGGGGCTCACCGGCAGCATGTTCATCTGCACCTGGCGACCGGCGTTCTGGTCTTCCTGGAGCAGGTTGAGGCTGGCTTCGAGTTCACGGTTGGCGGTTTCGAGCTTCTCGCGGTAGCGCTGGTTTTCCAGCAGCAGGCGGGCACGATCCAGCGCCCGGCGCACCGAGTGCTCCAGTACGGCCAGATCTTCCAGGGGCTTGATCAGGTAATCGGCAGCGCCCAGGCGCAAGGCTTCCACGGCGTCGTTCATCACCCCGGCACCGGACACGACAATCACCGGCGTCTGCGGAGCAAGCTCGGTTACCTGGCGGATCAGCTCAAGGCCGCCCATCTGGGGCATACGCAGGTCGCAGATCACCAGGTCGGGCTGGTCGCGCTCGAACACCTGGAGACCCTGAAGACCATTGCCGGCCTGCAGGACGCTGAAGCCACTGTCTTCCAAATAGGCCGCGAGGCTCGCGCGCACTACTTCGTCGTCATCGATTATCAGCAGCGTGGCACTGGTTTTTTGCATGTGGGCAAACGGCGCCAGAATTAGGTTGGCGTAGGCAGTCAGGCAATGGCCCGGCTCGCACTACTGGATTCGCTTTCTAGCCTCTCTGTCCTACAAAACATGAGCTTTTGGCTCACGCACAAAGGTAAAGCAGAGGTGCCCTTCTAAGGCGCAGACGGTACTCCCATCCGCCAGGGGTTTCAAGCTCATGCCGATGGTCGCTGGACGTCTTTACATCGCAAATCACCGGGAGTTATAAGAACAGGCAAAACCACAACGCAATGGAAGGATGAAAGCTATGAGCGCAAATGAACGTGACTATGCAGAAAAGCGCGATTTCATCCGCATGCGTGTGGATGCCGGCGTGTCGTTGATCCATGCCGGGCAAGAGATTGCCGGCGTCTGCCTGGACCTCTCCAGCTCTGGCATGCAGGTCCAGGCCCAGCACCCGTTCAACGTGGGCGACCAACTGAAGGTGCGTATTGACTCAGAGCACGCTGCGCTTAAAGGCCTGGAGGCGGACACCGAGGTGGTCTGGGCCAGGAAAGAAGGTGACGACCAACACCTGGGCCTGAAAATCCTCAAGATGTACTGAAATTAATGCACACAAAAAAGGCGGCCTCGAAGGCCGCCTTTTTCATTCAAGGGTTAACCTTAAAAGTCATCCACTACATTGCCATCTTTGACCTTGAACTCACGGTTCTGCAGGTAGGCATTGCGGATAAAGGTGTATTTGTCGCCATTGATCAGCTTTTCAGCCGACAGCAGACTCGCACGGGTATCGACGATATCCAGGCCCAGGGCGCTGTTGCGTGTAGGAATGTCGCTCATGTAGCGGTACGGTTCGGTGTAGCTGTCGACGTACTTGGACGGCGCATCACGCAAGGTGCTTGGGCCCAACAGCGGCAGCATCACGTACGGACCGCTGCCCACGCCCCAGTAGCCGAGGGTCTGGCCGAAGTCTTCGTCGCTGCGTTGCAGCCCCATTTTGGTGCCTACGTCGATGACGCCGAGCACGCCAAACGTGGTGTTGACCAGCAAACGTGCAGTATCGACACCCGCCTGGTATGGCTTGAGTTGCAGGACGTTGTTGGCCAGGTTGCCCACGTCACCAATGTTGCGGAAGAAGTTGTGGATACCGTCTTCGACAAATTGCGGGGTGATGAACTGATAGCCTTGGGCCAATGGCTTGAGTGCGTAGGTATCAACGGTGTCGTTGAAGGTGAAAATCGGGCGGTTGATGCTTTCCCATGGATCGTCTTCCGCAGCCTGGGCGGCGAAAGGCACCAGCAACACACTGGCACATACCGATAGTTGAGCAAGACACTGGCTCCAGCGCATAGCTTGAACTCCTTGAATGATCTGTCATGGGCGCTATGCCCTGAATAAGACGGCAGTATATGACGGAAGTGTAAGATTAGGCAGCTTGACGGAATTGTCATTCAGCAAATATACAAAACTCCTACATCCAAGATCAGGTGTCATCTGCTTGTCATGGGCTTCCGATAGCGTCACAGCTATTTTCAGGGACGTCCCAATGCCCCACCCCCAGATCGCTGCAGACAACGCCCCGTCCTTGACCGCCGTACTCTTTGGCCTCAGTGGTTGCCTGGTGGACTTCGGTTCCATGGCCCACGCCGACACCATCCCCACCGACGAAGCCCTGGCCACCCCTGGCGCCCTGAACATACTGCAATGGCTCAACAGTCAAGGCACCCCCTGCGCCTGGCTGGATGAGCTGCCCCCCACCGTCACCACGCCGTTGGCCGCCGTCCTGCCGGACTGGATCCAAGGCACCCGCCCTGCGACCGCACCCTGGCCGGCGCCCCATGCCTGCTGGCAAGCCTTGATGGACCTGAACATCCAGCGCCTGGATGGCTGCGTACTGGTCAGCGGCGAGCCCCGGCTGCTGCAAGCAGGGCTCAACGCCGGGCTCTGGACCATTGGCCTGGCGTCCTGCGGCTCACTGTGCGGGCTGCCCCCCAGCCAATGGCAAGCCCTGAGCGAACAGGCGCGCGAACACAAACGCGCCAAAGCTACCGTCGCGCTGTACGGCCTCGGCGTGCACTCGGTGATTGATCATCTGGGTGAGCTGGGCACCTGCCTGGCGGACATCAGCCTGCGCCGGCTCAAAGGCGAGAAGCCCTGATCAAGATCATGCACAGTCGCCGCCAGTGGATTAATCTACAGGTCATACCGTAGACCTTTCTCGGCGTGCCGTGGTCTATGCCAGTGCCTATTGATAAAAGGAAGAACGCCATGCCTGCCCGCGAAAAACTGCAAGAACAGGTCAACATCCTGCGCGAGCAATTGAACCAGGAGCCGCCTCTGCCGCTGGAAAAACGCGAAGCGCTGGAAGCATTGATTGCCAAATTTGAAGTGCAACTGGAACTGGAACCTGCGACCCAGCCGCCGAGCATCTCCGATGATGTGAACCTGGCAGTCGAACGTTTCGAATTGGACCACCCGGGCATTGCCGGGACATTGCGCAATATTGTGGTGGCCTTGGGCAATATGGGGATTTAATCCCAACCCGAGCCAGGTACAAAACCCAATGTGGGAGCGGGCTTGCTCGCGATAACGGAGTATCAGTCACCGAAGATATTGACTGAAACACCGCGATCGCGAGCAAGCCCGCTCCCACATTTGCTGGGTGTGAAGCTTACTGTCGGGCTAGGCGCAGGTTCTGGAACTGTACATCCTCAGTGCTGCGATACGGGTTGATATCCAACCCACCCCGTCGCACATACCGCGCATAAACCGTCAACTTCTCAGGCTTGAGCAACCGTTGCAGGTCGAGAAAGATCCGCTCCACGCACTGCTCATGAAAGTCCGAGTGCTGGCGGAAGCTCACCAGGTAGGCCAACAGGCTCGCATGGTCCAGCGCCGCGCCGCGATATTCCACCGCAACGCTGCCCCAGTCCGGCTGACTGGTCACCGGGCAGTTGGATTTGAGCAGATGGCTGTGCACGCTCTCCTCCACCACACGGGAATCATCACAGCGCAGCAGTTCCGGGCGCGGATGCTCGTAGTTGCTGACACTGATATCCAAGTCATCAATGCACACGCCCGGCAGGCGCACCACGCCTTCATCTTCCACTTCGGCCAGGCTACGGATGCGCACGCCCACCGGCTTACCGGCCGCCGCGCTCAGATCGGCACGCAGGGTCGCCTCAAGGCTTGGCCCATCGGCAAACGGCGTCTGGTTCAGCGAGTTGAGGTAGAGCTTGAAGGATTTCGATTCGATGATGTTCGGCGAGTCGGCCGGGATGCTGAACTCACCGATGGCCACCACCGGCTTGCCAGACGGCAGCAGCCAAGACAATTCAAAGCAGTTCCAGAAGTCCACGCCCTTGTAGGGCAGCGTCTCGGCGGTGAGGCCCAGCTCGGCCCATTTGGCGGCGCGAGGAATGGGAAACAGCAATGAAGGGGTGTAAGTGGAGATGTATTCACTGGACTTGCCCAGCGGCGAATGTTCGGCTGCGGGATGCATGGCGGAAACCTGGCTAAATAAACCCCGCCAGTCTACCAGCCTTTGCACCCGCCTTTGAGCCCGAGGTTTACTGGCTGACGTTCAGCTTGCCGACCATCCCCGCCTGGTAATGCCCGGGGAGGTTGCAGGCAAACTCCAGGGCCCCAGCCTTGCTGAAGGTCCAGGTCAATTCGGCGGTCTTGCCCGGCTCCACCAGCACGCTGTTGGGATCGTCGTGCTTCATGCTGCCCATGTCACCATGACCCATTGCCGCGTGATCCATCTGGCCCATGCCGGTGGTGGTCAACATGCCGCTGGCCTGCATTTTGAGCATTTCCTTCTGGTGATCGGCATGCATGGCCGCGTCCCCCAGGTTGAACTCATGCAGCAACTGGCCCTTGTTGACCAGCACAAAGCGCACCGTCTCGCCGGCTTTTACATCCAGGGATGTAGGAGCAAAGGAAATATCCTGCAGCAGCACTTCTACAGTCCGCGTGGCCTTGGTCGCCGGGGCAGCCTCGCCAAAGGCGAAAGTGTGCGCACCATCGGCCAGCGCCGCAGCGCTCAGCATCATCAGACAACCCACCAACCACCAGGCTTTGCGCGATAACATGTTCATTCTCCAAAGGTACGGGATCCGCTTGTGGGACACTCTAATAATGCGTCGCTGCCAGCCAGCTGACTGTTAGATTACAACTTTGTCAGGTTGCGCCAGCACCACGGCGCACACGGTATAAAGCCTGCTGCTACCCGTTGCCATGAGTTGCCTATGAAACTGCTGATCGTCGAAGACCAACCCAAAACCGGCCACTACCTGCGCCAGGGCCTGGCCGAAGCCGGGTTCAATACCGAACTGGTGGCCGACGGCACCACCGGCCAGCACCTGGCGCTGACGGGCGACTACGATTTGCTGATCCTCGACGTGATGCTCCCTGGCCGCACCGGCTGGCAGATCCTGCAGGCGGTGCGCAGCGCCGGCCTGGAGATTCCGGTGTTATTCCTGACTGCGCGGGATGCGGTCGAAGATCGGGTCCACGGCCTCGAGCTGGGGGCCGACGACTATCTGGTCAAGCCATTCGCGTTCTCCGAGCTGTTGGCCCGGGTGCGCAGCCTGTTGCGCCGAGGCAGCAGCACCCCCCAGGAAACCAGCCTGCACCTGGCCGACCTGCGCCTGGACCTGATCCGCCGCCGCGTGGATCGCAGCGGCCAGCGCATCGACCTGACCGCCAAGGAGTTCGCCCTGCTGGAGCTGCTCCTGCGTCGCCAGGGCGAAGTGCTGCCCAAGTCGCTGATTGCCTCCCAGGTCTGGGACATGAACTTCGACAGCGACACCAATATCATCGAAGTGGCTATCCGCCGCCTGCGCCTGAAGATAGATGACAGCTTTCCCAACAAGCTGATACACACCGTGCGTGGCATGGGTTATGTGCTGGAGGAGCGGTTCAGTTGATCAAGCGCCTGTCCCTGGCCAGCCGCCTGGCCCTGTTGTTTGCCGGCTGCACCGCCGTGGTCTCGCTGCTGGCGGGCGTGTTGTTCAACCAGGCCAGCGAGAAACACTTCATCGAGCTGGACCAGCAATTGCTCGACAGCAAGCTGATGACCCTGCGCAGCGCCCTGCAAGGCGCCGACACCCCGGCGCTGTTCGCTTCACGCATCGCCGCACTGAAAGACGAGCTGAGCCATCAACCCGACCTGTCGGTGCGCATCAATGCCGCCGACGGCCAGCGCTGGTTTGACAGCGCGCTGCGCATCCCCAATGACCTGCCTACCGCGCCCGGCCTGCACAGCCTGCAAAGCGCCGGCACCAGCTACCGGGTGTACAACGCGCCGTTGAATCCCGAGCAGCCCGGCTCCGCGCAGTTGGTCCTGATGCTGGACATCACCCATCACCAACACTTTCTGCAGCGCATGCAGCACCTGATCTGGCTAACGGTCGGCCTGTCCGCCCTGGCCACCGCGCTTCTCGGCGCCTGGGCCGCACGCAGCGGGTTGCGTCCGTTGCGGCGAATGACTGAAGTGGCCAGCCGCGTACGCGCCCACTCCCTGACCCAGCGCCTGCCCGAAGAACAGATGCCCGCCGAACTGGCGGAACTGGCCCAGGCCTTCAACGCCATGTTCAGCCGCCTCGACGACGCGTTCCAGCGGCTGTCGGCGTTCTCTGCCGATATCGCCCACGAGCTGCGCACGCCGCTATCCAACCTGCTGACCCAGACCCAGGTGATCCTCACCCAGCCCCGGCCGCTGGAGGACTACCGCGAAGCGCTGCACAGCAATCTGGAAGAGCTGCAATGGATGGCCCAACTGGTCAATGACATGCTGTACCTGGCCAAGGCCGATCACGGCTTGCTGAACCCCAGGCGCGAGCCCCTGGCCCTGGCCGACGAGGTGGATGCCTTGCTGGAGTTCTTCGCGCCGTTGGCCGAGGACGCCCAGGTCAACCTGCTGCGCGACGGCAGCGCCAGTACCGTCGGTGACCGCAGCATGCTGCGCCGTGCTTGTTCCAATCTATTGGACAACGCTGTGCGCTTTACCCCGCCGGGCGGCGAAGTACGGGTGAGGATCAGCGAAAACGCCCAGGGCGTGACGCTGAGCGTGGAAAACACCGGCACCGGGATTCCCCAGGGGTTACTGCCCAAGCTGTTTGACCGGTTCTACCGCGTGGATCCGGCACGCCATGAAGGCAGCAGTGAGCATGCGGGGCTAGGGTTGGCGATTACCCAGTCGATTGTGCAGGCACACGGGGGGAGGATTTTCTGTGAGTCACAACCGGGGTGGACGCGGTTTGTGATTGAGCTGCCGCAGGGGGTTTGAGGCAAGTTGGGCGGGCCTCATCGCGGGCAAGCCCGCTCCCACATTTGACCGGTTTCACAAATCAAAGTGTGGGAGCTGGCTTGCCTGCGATAGCGATCTCAAGACCTACGAATATCTCAGGGCATGCGCCGGCTCAATCTTCGCCGCCCGATACGCCGGGTAAATCGTCGCCAGAAAGCTCAACACAAACCCCGCGCTGCAAATCAGCAACACATCGCCACCTTGCAGCTCCGAAGGCAGGTTGCTGACAAAGTACACGTCCGAACTGAAGATATGCTGCCCGGTCACGCGCTCCATCCAGCCCACCAGCTCACTGACGTTGAGCGCGGCAATCACTCCCAGCACGCCGCCAATCAGGGTGCCGACGATACCGATCACCGTGCCCTGGACCATGAAGATCGCCATGATCTGCCGTGGCGTGGCGCCGATGGTGCGCAGGATCGCGATGTCCGCGCCCTTGTCGTTCACCACCATGATCAGCGTGGCAATGATATTGAACGCGGCGACGGCGACGATCATCAGCAACAGCAGGCCGATCATGGTCTTTTCCATCTTCATTGCACTGAACAGGCTGCCCTGGGTGTGGGTCCAGTCATCGGCCTTGTAGGCGGCGCCCAGGCTGCCGGCAATGTCCGCCGACACTTTCGGTGCCGCGTACAGATCCTTGACCGCCAGGCGCACGCTTTGCACCTGGTTCGGCTGCCAATGCAGCATTTGCGCGGCATCGGCGACGTGGATCAGCGCCATCGAGCCATCCAGCTCGGCACCCACCTTGAACACCCCCACCACGTTCAAACGCTGCATACGCGGGGTGATGCCGCCGGGCGCAGTGCTGATTTCCGGGACGATCAAGGTCAGCTTGTCCCCCACATTCAAGCGGAAACGGCGCGCGGTGATTTCACCGATCACCACGCCGAACTCACCCGGCTGCAGGTTTTCCAGATTGCCCTGGACGATATGCTGGGTGACGATCGACACCTTGCCTTCCTGGGCCGGGTCGATCCCGCTGATCTGGATCGGCTGCATCGAGCCCTTATAGGACAGCATGCCTTCCATCTCGGTAAACGGCACAGCGGCGGTCACTTCGGGGTTTTTCAGAGCGGCGGCGGCCACGGGCTGCCAGTCGCTGATCGGGTTGACGCCGACGATGGTGGCATGCGGCACCATGCCCAGAATGCGCGAGCTCATTTCCCGCTGGAAGCCATTCATCACCGACAACACCACGATCATCGCCAGCACGCCCAGGGCGAGGCCGATCATCGAGGTCATCGAGATAAACGAGACAAAACGGTTGCGGCGCTTGGCGCGGGTATAGCGCGTGCCGATAAAAATCGATAACGGTCTGAACATTCGCGGGCACCGTTGAAAAAATAGAAAACCCAGGCACGAATGCCCGGGCTGAAACAGGTCAGATGGCGACCAGATGACCTTCCTGCAGGTGCAACACGCGGTCCATCTGCCGGGCCATGCTCATGTCATGGGTCACCACCAGGAACGCGGTGCGCATCTGGGTGCTCAGCTCCAGCATCAAGTCCTTGATGCCCTGGGCAGTGTGGGAATCGAGGTTGCCGGTCGGCTCATCGAGCATCACCAGGCCTGGGTTGTTGACCAGGGCACGGGCAATCGCCACACGCTGGCGCTCGCCACCAGACAGCTCTGCCGGCTTGTGCTCCAGGCGATGCCCCAGGCCGACGCGCTCCAGCAGCGCCGTAGCACGCTGACGCGCCTCCGGGATCGCGGTCTTGCCGATCAACAGGGGCATGCACACGTTTTCCAGGGCCGTGAACTCTGGCAGCAAGTGGTGGAACTGGTACACAAAGCCCAGGGAGCGGTTGCGCAACTGGCCACGGGCCTTCTCGTTCAACGCCGAGAGTTCTTCACCGGCCAGCCACACGCTGCCCTGGGACGGCGTATCAAGGCCGCCCAACAGGTTGAGCAAGGTACTTTTGCCGGAGCCGGAACTGCCGACGATCGCCACGCGCTCGCCCGGATGCAGTTCCAGTTGCAGGTTGGACAGCACCACTACCGATTCCGGGCCTTCCTCGTAGGATTTGCCCAGGTTGCGGCAGCTCAGGATTGCTTTTTCACTCATGCCCGATTCACTCATAGCGTAAAGCCTGCGCCGGCTGGGTACGTGCCGCGCGCCAGGCTGGATATAGGGTGGCAAGGAAACTCAGGACCAACGCGGCGCCGCCGACCATCAACACATCCTGGCTCTGCACCTGGGATGGCAAATAGTCGATGAAGTAGACGTCGGCGTTGAGAAACTTGTGGCCGATCAGGGTTTCGACGCCGGCGATGGCAGCACTGACGTTCAGCGCGGCGAAGATCCCCACGGCCGTACCGATCAAGGTACCGACCACACCGATCACCGTGCCCTGGACCATAAAGATCGCCATGATCTGCCCCGGCGTGGCGCCCAGGGTGCGCAGGATGGCGATGTCGCCCTTCTTGTCGTTCACCACCATCACCAGGGTGGAGATGATGTTGAAGGCGGCCACGGCGACAATCAGCAACAGCAACAGGCCAATCATGGCCTTTTCCATGCGGATCGCCTGGTACAGGTTGCCGTGGGTACGGGTCCAGTCACGGGCGTAGTACTGGCTTTCACCCAGATGCTGGGCGATTTCCCAGGCCCCGCGTGGCGCCTCGAACAGGTCGTTGAACTTCAGGCGCAGGCCCTGCACCTGGTCCGGCTTCCAGCGATGCAGGCGGGCCAGGTCGGTAAGGTTGGTCAGGCCGAGGAAGCCGTCGATTTCGCCGGCGCCGACATGAAAGATGCCGACTACGGTAAAGCGCTTCATGCGCGGGAACATGCCCGCCGGGGTCACGGTGACTTCCGGGGCGACGAAGGTCAGCTTGTCGCCAATGGCCACGCCGAGCTTGGCCGCCGCACGGTCGCCGATCACGATGCCGAAGCTGCCAGGCGACAGGGCATCGAGCTGGCCCTGCTGCATGAACTGATCAATGATCGAGACCTTGCGCTCCTGTGCCGGGTCGATGGCATTGAGCAGGACTTTCTGCACCTTGCCATTGTTGGTCAACAGCCCCTGCATCTGGGTAAATGGCGCGACGGCCAGCACCTTGGGGTTCTGCTTGACCTTGTCGGCCAGGCCTTGCCAGTCGCCCAGGGGCTCGCCGGACTCGATGGTCGCGTGGGGCACCATGCCCAGCACGCGGGTGCGCATCTCATGATCGAAGCCATTCATCACCGATAGCACCACGATCATTACGACGACGCCCAGGGCGAGTCCGATCATGGAGGTCAGGGAAATGAACGACACAAAATGATTGCGACGCTTTGCACGGGTATAACGCGTGCCGATAAATACGAAGAGAGGTCTGAACATGTCGGGGCTTGTTCGGAGGAAAAGAAGACGTCCCGGTGGCGGGGTCTGGTAAGCAGCTTTACACTCAGACCATTACCGTTACCTGGGGTTCGCCATGACGACATTAGATGAAGAAGATCGCCGCGAATACTACCGTATCGACGACATGATCGCACTCCAAATCAAAAGCCTGTCGGCCCCGCAAGCGGCGAGCAAGGAAGTGTTGCTGGATGATTCCCCGCTGTTCAACCTGCTCAGTGAACTGCACCTGAGCGAATTCGAGTCCCAACACCTGCTGCGCCAGCTCGGCGAGCGCGACCGCACCCTCGCCGCCTTCCTCAAAGTGCAGAACAAACGCATGGATTTGCTCAGCCAGGTCATGGCGCAAAGCCTGCTGGGCGAGATCGGCGCGCCGCAGCCGGTGATCATTTCCGAAGGTGGCATCGACTTCCAACACCCCACGGCACTCGCGCCCGGCAGCCACCTGGCGGTCAAGCTGGTGCTGATGCCCCAGGCGCTGGGCCTGCTGTTGCGGGCCAAGGTCACCCATTGCGATCCCAAGGGCGACAGTTTTGACATCGGTACCGAATTCGAATCCATGACTGACGCCCAGCGCCAGTTGCTGGCTCGCTATATTTTGCAAAAACAGGCCCAGGAACGGCGCCTGGCCCGGGAACAAAGCGACGGCCAAGACACCTGATTTCGTATTTATCCAGCCATATACCTGGCGAAAAGGAGCAACTGTGACCCTGATTTATGGCCACCGCGGCGCTAAAGGCGAAGCACCGGAAAACACACTGACCAGCTTCCAGCAATGCCTCAAGCACGGCGTGCGCCGTTGCGAACTGGACTTGCACCTGTCCATGGACGGCGAGTTGATGGTGATCCACGACCCGACCTTGAAGCGCACCGCAGACCGACGCGGCAAGGTGGTGGAGTACGTCGCCGCCGACCTGGTGAAGATGGACGCACGCAAAGGCGGCCCAGGCTGGGTCACCCCTTGCCCGATCCCGCGCCTGGAAGAGCTGTTTGAGCAGTGCGACTTCGACCACTGGCAACTGGAAGTCAAAAGCGCCTCGCGCACCCGCGCCGCGACCACCGTACTGGCGATCCGGGAAATGGCCCAGCGCTTTGGCCTGCTGGACAAGGTCACCGTGACTTCAAGCTCGCGGGAAGTGTTGAAAGCCGCCCTGGAGCTGACGCCGGACCTGTCCCGTGGACTGGTGGCCGAATACGCCTGGCTCGACCCGCTGAAGGTCGCGCAGAACTATGGCTGTGAGTATTTGGCGTTGAACTGGACGTTGTGCACTCCCGAGCGACTGGAGAAAGCCCAGCGCCAGGGCTTGCACGTGTCCGTGTGGACAGTCAACGAACCCGCGCTGATGCGCAGGCTCGCCGACTTCGGCGTAGATAGCCTGATTACAGACTTTCCCGGTTTGGCCACTGCCACTCTCGGGAATTACTGAAATCGGTCTCCCCGGCCGGCTCAGGCCACCGGCCGGAGCCGCTCAAAAAAGCCGGTTGAGGCCGTCGTAGGCCGCTACCCGATAGGCTTCAGCCATGGTCGGGTAGTTGAACGTGGTGTTCACAAAATACTTAAGGGTATTGAGATCACCCGGCTGGCTCATGATCGCCTGGCCGATGTGCACGATCTCCGAGGCCTGGTAGCCGAAGCAATGCACGCCGAGCACTTCCAGGGTCTCGCGGTGGAACAGGATCTTCAGCATGCCTTGCGGCTCGCCGGCGATCTGCGCACGCGCCATGCTCTTGAAGAACGCCTTGCCCACTTCGTAAGGCACCTTGGCCTTGGTCAGCTCGTGCTCGTTCTTGCCGATGGAGCTGATCTCGGGAATGGTGTAGATCCCGGTCGGCACATCGTTGACGTAGCGCCAGCTGCCATTGTCGACAATGCTGCCAGCCGCCGAACGCCCTTGGTCGTGGGCGGCACTGGCCAGGCTCGGCCAGCCGATCACATCGCCGGCACCATAGATATTGGTGACGCAGGTGCGGTAGTTCTCATCCACCTCGATCTGGCCACGGCTGTTGACCTTGACCCCGATGTTTTCCATGCCCAGCTTGTCGGTGTTGCCCGTACGGCCGTTGCACCAGAGCAAGGCATCGGCCTTGATCTTCTTGCCGGACTTGAGGTGCAGGATCACACCGTTGTCCAGGCCTTCAACGCGGTCGTATTCCTCGTTGTGGCGCACGGTGATGTTGTTGTTGCTGAAGTGATAGCTCAACGCCTGGGAAATTTCCGAGTCGAGGAAGCTCAGCAACTGGTCACGGTTGTCCACCAGCTCCACCAGCACACCCAGGCCGCTGAAGATCGAGGCGTATTCACAGCCGATCACGCCGGCGCCGTATATGATCAGTTTGCGCGGGGTGTGGCCCAGGCTGAGGATCGTGTCGCTATCGTAGATACGCGGGTGGTGGAAGTCGATATCGGCCGGGCGATACGGACGCGAACCGGTGGCGATGATGATGTGCTTGGCCACCAGCTTCTCGACCACGCCATTGGCGCAGACCACTTCGACGGTTTGCTCGTCGGCGAAGCTGCCGGTGCCGAAGAACAGGTCGACGCGGTTACGGGCGTAGTAGCCGGTACGCGAGGCGACTTGTTTGGAAATGACTTTCTCGGCGCTTTTCAGTACATCCGGGAACGAGAACCAGCGCGGCTCACCAATGGCCCGGAACATCGGGTTGGTGTTGAACTGCATGATCTGGCGCACCGAGTGACGCAAGGCCTTGGACGGGATGGTGCCCAGGTGGGTGCAGTTACCGCCGACCTGACGACGGCTATCGACCATCGCCACCTTGCGTCCTGCTTTGGCGGCGTTCATCGCCGCACCTTCTCCAGCTGGGCCGGAACCCAGTACCACCACGTCGTAGTTGTAGACAGCCATGCGTACTCCTCAGAACAGGCCAGGACGCACGGTTGGGCGCCTGGCTAAATCATGCCGCGGCCAGCGGTCATGAAGGATCAAATAGGCTCAGGTGTGTGAGCCGGGGCACAGTCTATATAAGGCTCAACGCCGCGCACATTAACCCTTGGTCGCGTCGTAGGCCAGTTTTGCCTTTACTACACAGTATTGATTACGGCTTGACCGCCGTCAGTTGTTCGAACGCTTTGTTGCTGCGTGTGACGAAAGCATCCCCCTCACGCATCACAAAAAATGCCGCGATCCGCTGTTTTTCTGCATAGTCCCAGCCCTCGTCGGGCCCCAGTACCAGGAGCAAGGTCGACAAGCCGTCCGCCATAAGCGCCGAAGGCTCCAGTACCGTGACCGACGCCAGGTGATGGGTGATCGGCGCCCCGCTACGGGCATCGAGGGTGTGGGAATAGCGGCGACCATCCTGCTGGAAATAATTGCGATAGTCACCTGAAGTAGACACGCCGAAGCCGTCCACCACGATCACGCGCTCAGCCACCTGCTGGTCATCGCGGGGCTCCTCCAGGGCCACACGCCAGGGCGTGCCATCGGGTTTGCGCCCGGCAGCCTTGAGCTCGCCAGTCACTTCGACCAGATACCGCTGAATGCCCAACTGCCCTAGCCGCTCGGCGATCCGGTCCACCGTGTAGCCGGCGGCGATGCTGTTGAAGTCCACTTGCACCGCCGCGTCCTTGCACAGCTGGTGACCGTCGATGCGCAAGTGCTGATGACCGACGCGCTGGCGCGCCAAGGCCAGCGTCATGGGATCCGGGACTTTTACCTGCCGCGCCTGGGGTCCGAAGCCCCACAGGTTGAGCAGTGGCTCGACGGTCAGGTCAAAAGCGCCGCCACTGGCCTGGGACAGCTGCTCGCCCGTGCGTACCAACTGCAGGATCGACTCGGGCATCGGCTGGCAGCGGTTGGCCGGCAAGTCATTGAAGCGCTCGATATCGGAATCGCTGCGATAGGTCGACAGCTGTCGGTCGACCTCGGCAAGGATGCGCTCGACCTGCGGCTGCACATCATTGGCCGCCGGCGTCCCGGGGGTACGGACATATTTGATTGAATAAGTGCTGCCCATGGTCGGGCCGCCAAACGCCTCCAGGGGCTCATCGCCGCCGCAGCCCGTCAAGATCGCCAACACAGCGCCCACCATCGCGCATCGCAAACCGCCCATAAGCCACACAACCTTATCGCTGCTGAAAACCCAATGAAGCCGCACTCAAGCACATTTCCGGGGCTGGCCATTATGCGGCATGTCGTCGCCTGACGCGGGTTGCTTCATGACAAATAGCCAGCTTGCTAACGGTTTTTGTTGCTCGCCCACACGGATACACATATGGTTACAAAACTCTTGGGCGCCAGCCAGCGCCCAGACCTTGCAGCAAGGAAGAACGACGACCAGGGATTTCCAACAAGATAGCCAGTTGAGTAAATGACATGTCCAACACCACGGGCAAAGGCAAGGCGATCTTTCGCGTTGTCAGCGGTAACTTTCTCGAAATGTTCGACTTCATGGTCTACGGCTTCTACGCCACGGCCATTGCCAAGACCTTCTTCCCTGCCGACAGCGCCTTCGCGTCCCTGATGTTGTCCTTGGCGACCTTCGGTGCCGGGTTCCTGATGCGTCCGTTGGGGGCAATTTTCCTCGGTGCCTACATCGACCGCCATGGCCGTAAAAAAGGCCTGGTGATCACCCTGGCCATGATGGCCGCCGGCACCGTGCTGATCGCCTGCGTGCCCGGCTACGCCACCCTCGGGGTGGCCGCGCCGCTGATCGTGCTGTTTGGCCGATTGCTGCAAGGCTTCTCCGCAGGTGTCGAACTGGGCGGGGTCTCGGTGTACCTGGCGGAGATCGCCACGCCGGGGCGTAAAGGTTTCTTCGTCAGTTGGCAGTCCGCCAGCCAACAAGCCGCCGTGGTCTTCGCCGGCCTGCTGGGCGTGGGCCTGAACCACTGGCTGAGCCCCGAGGAGATGGGTGAATGGGGCTGGCGCGTGCCGTTCCTGATCGGCTGCCTGATCGTGCCGGTGATCTTCGTGATTCGCCGCTCCCTGGAGGAAACCCCGGAATTCCAGGCACGTAAACATCGCCCTACCCTGCAGGAAATCATCCGCTCCATCGGCCAGAATTTCGGCATCGTCCTGGCAGGCATGGCGCTGGTGGTGATGACGACCGTGTCGTTCTACCTGATCACCGCCTACACACCGACCTTCGGCAAGGCCGAGCTGCACCTGTCGGACCTGGATGCGTTGCTGGTGACCGTGTGCATCGGTCTGTCGAACTTCTTTTGGCTACCCGTGATGGGCGCGGTGTCTGACAAGGTGGGTCGCAAGCCCTTGCTGCTGGGGGCGACTATTCTGGCAATCCTCACGGCGTACCCGGCCCTGTCATGGCTGGTGGCCAATCCGAGCTTCAGCCACCTGCTGCTCGTCGAGTTATGGCTGTCATTCCTGTACGGCTCGTACAACGGCGCCATGGTCGTTGCGCTGACCGAAATCATGCCAGTGGAAGTACGCACCACAGGCTTTTCATTGGCCTACAGCCTGGCGACCGCAACCTTTGGCGGCTTTACCCCGGCCGCCTGTACCTACCTGATCCATGTGCTGGATAACAAGGCTGCGCCGGGGATCTGGCTCAGTGGCGCGGCGGTGCTGGGGCTGGTGGCGACCCTGGTGCTGTTCAAGGGAAATCGGCACGAACTGCGCACTGCGCAGGCTTCGGTAGTCGGTGGGGCCTGATAGATCGCTATCGCGGCGATGCGGGCTTGCCCGCGATGAGGCCTTCAAACCCCACACCCCCCCCAGCCACAAAAAAGCCCCGAACCAGTCGGGGCTTTTTCATTTACCGCTAATGCTTAGCGCGGAAACGCTGGCGGGTTGACCCCAGCCATGTCTTCCATCACGCGCACCACCTGGCAGCTGTAACCGAACTCGTTGTCGTACCAGACGTACAGTACAACGCGGTTATCCTGGGTGATGGTCGCTTCAGCATCGACCACACCGGCGTGGCGCGAGCCAACGAAGTCGGTGGACACCACTTCCTGGGAATTGACGAAGTCGATTTGCTTATGCAGATCGGAGTGCAGCGCCATGTAGCGCAGGTACTCGTTCATCTCTTCACGGGTGGCGGCTTTCTCAAGGTTGAGGTTGAGAATGGCCATCGACACGTTCGGCGTGGGTACACGGATCGCGTTACCGGTCAGCTTGCCGGCCAGCTCAGGCAGGGCCTTGGCAGCAGCGGTGGCAGCACCGGTCTCGGTGATCACCATGTTCAGCGCGGCACTACGGCCACGGCGATCGCCCTTGTGGAAGTTGTCGATCAGGTTCTGGTCGTTGGTGTACGAGTGAACGGTTTCGACGTGACCGTTGATGATGCCGAACTTGTCATTCACAGCCTTGAGCACCGGCACGATGGCGTTGGTGGTGCAGGAAGCGGCGGACACGATCTTGTCGTCAGCGGTGATTTCGTTGTGGTTGATGCCGTGAACGATGTTCTTCAGCTTGCCCTTGCCAGGCGCCGTCAGCACAACGCGGTCGATACCCGGGCAGGCCAGGTGCTGGCCCAGGCCGTCGGCATCACGCCATACGCCGGTGTTGTCCACCAGCAAGGCGTTCTGGATGCCGTACTGGGTGTAATCCACCTCGGTCGGGTTCTTCGCGTAGATCACCTGGATCAGGTTACCGTTGGCGGTGATGGTGTTGTTTTCTTCGTCAACGGTGATGGTGCCATTGAACGAACCGTGTACCGAGTCGCGGCGCAAGAGGCTGGCGCGCTTGGTCAGGTCATTTTCGGCGCCTTTGCGCACGACAATGGCCCGCAGGCGCAGGCCGTCGCCACCGCCGGTTTTTTCGATCAGGATGCGTGCCAGCAGACGGCCGATACGACCGAAGCCGTACAGCACCACGTCGGTGCCTTTACGGGATGCGGCGTTTTGCTGGCCAACCACGTCGGCCAGTTCTTCACGCACGAACTGCTCGGCGCTGCGGCCATTGCCTTGAGCGCGGAATTTGAACGCCAACTTGCCCAGGTCCACCGAAGCCGCGCCGAGCTTGAGCTCGCTCATGGCTTTAAGCAGAGGGAATGTTTCGTGGACGGAGAGTTCGCTATCGTCCGAAGAACGATGGCGAGCAAAGCGATGAGCCTTGAGAATCGCGATGACTGATTGGTTGATCAGGCTGCGGCCATAGATCGAGCTCACCACATTGTTATTGCGGTACAGCTGACCGATAAGCGGGATCATCGCTTCTGCGAGTGCTTCACGGTCGATCCATTCACCAAGACACTGGTCGGGCTTCTGAGTCACGGGAACCTTCCACATGTAGGGGCTGAAAAAAGGGGCTACATTATGCCGCCCGACCGCCCCCGGAGCAATGCGCGCCACGCAACAAAAGCCCTTGCACATAATTTTCGCCGCGCTACAGGCCAGTAAATACGCGGCTTCCAGCGCACCCCCTGGTGAAAGCGTCGGGCCACTTGTCCGTAACCCTCCGAAACATACGTACATTTTGGCACTACATTTTGAGTCAAAACCGCGCATTGTTTGTCTTAGCCACTACATTTCCTACAAACCGTAATAGGCACAGTCAGCAACTGACAGGCGGCACTCCGGGCCGTTACAATTACCGACTTTGTCGCAACGCTGGAGCTCAAACGTCCGTGCCCGTCCTGCGTCTACCGCTACTCCCTGCCGAGGCAGGTAAACAGCATTGGGGCAATCTGCCCGGTGCCGCCCTGAGCCTGGCCATTGCCGAGGCTGCCAGTGCAGCCAAGCGCTTTACCCTGCTATTGACCGCCGACAGCCAAAGCGCCGAACGGTTGGAGCAGGAGCTGAGTTTCTTTGCCCCCGATTTGCCGGTGCTGCATTTCCCGGACTGGGAAACCCTGCCCTACGACTTGTTCTCGCCGCACCAGGACATCATCTCCCAGCGCATCGCCAGCCTGTACCGCTTGCCGGAACTGGCCCACGGTGTGCTGGTGGTGCCGATCACCACGGCCCTGCACCGCCTGGCGCCGACCAAGTTCCTGCTGGGCAGCAGCCTGGTGCTGGATATCGGCCAGAAACTCGACGTGGAGCAGATGCGCACGCGCCTGGAAGCCAGCGGCTACCGCTGCGTCGATACGGTGTACGAGCATGGCGAGTTCGCCGTGCGTGGCGCGTTGATCGACCTGTTCCCGATGGGCAGCAAACTGCCCTACCGCATCGACCTGTTCGACGACGAAATCGAGACCCTGCGCACCTTCGACCCGGAAAACCAGCGCTCCATCGACAAAGTACAGTCGATCAAGCTGCTGCCGGCCAGGGAATTCCCCCTGCAAAAAGACGCCGTCACACGCTTCAAGGCGCGCTTTCGCGAACGCTTTGACGTGGACTTCCGTCGTTGCCCGATCTTCCAGGACTTGAGCAGCGGGATTACCCCCGCCGGTATCGAGTACTACCTGCCGCTGTTCTTCGACGAAACCTCGACCCTGTTCGATTACCTGCCCCAGGACACTCAGGTGTTCTCGCTGCCGGGCATCGAACAGGCGGCGGAAAACTTCTGGAACGACGTACGCAACCGTTATGAAGAACGCCGCGTCGATCCATCCCGGCCTTTATTGCCGCCTGCCGAGCTGTTCCTGCCGGTAGAGGACTGCTTCGCCCGCCTGAAGAACTGGCCACGGGTGGTCGCCAGCCAACAGGATGTGGAAGCTGGCGTCGGCCGCGAACGCTTCCCGGCCCAAACCCTGCCCAACCTGGCCATCGAGGCCAAGGCCAGCCAGCCGCTGCAAGCGTTGTCCGACTTCCTCGGCGACTTCCCCGGCCGCGTGCTGTTTACCGCCGAATCCGCCGGGCGCCGCGAAGTGCTACTGGAGTTGCTGGAACGTCTGAAGCTGCGACCAAAAACCGTCGACAGCTGGCCGGACTTTGTCGCCGGCAAGGACCGCCTGGCGATCACCATTGCGCCGCTGAACGAAGGCCTGCAACTGGATGATCCGGCCCTGGCACTGATTGCCGAGAGCCCGCTGTTCGGCCAACGCGTGATGCAGCGCCGGCGCCGGGAAAAACGTGCCGACGCCAACAACGACGCGGTGATCAAGAACCTCACCGAACTGCGCGAAGGCGCGCCGGTGGTGCATATCGACCACGGCGTGGGACGCTACCTGGGCCTGCAGACCCTGGAGATCGACAACCAGGCAGCCGAATTCCTCACCATGGAATACGCCGAGGGCGCCAAGCTCTATGTGCCAGTGGCCAACCTGCACCTGATCGCGCGCTACACCGGCAGCGACGACGCCCTGGCGCCGTTGCACCGCCTGGGTTCCGAGACCTGGCAGAAGGCCAAGCGCAAGGCCGCCGAGCAGGTGCGCGACGTAGCCGCCGAACTGCTGGACATCTATGCTCGCCGCGCGGCCCGCGAAGGCTATGCGTTCGCCGACCCGAAGGCCGACTACGCCACGTTCAGCGCCGGCTTCGCCTTCGAAGAAACCCCGGACCAGCAAACCACCATCGACGCCGTGCGCGCCGATATGCTCGCGCCCAAGCCCATGGACCGCCTGGTCTGCGGTGACGTGGGCTTTGGCAAGACCGAAGTGGCGATGCGCGCCGCGTTTATCGCGGTGCATGGCGGCCGCCAGGTGGCAATCCTGGTGCCGACCACCCTGCTCGCCCAGCAGCACTACAACAGTTTTCGCGACCGCTTTGCCGATTGGCCGGTGACCGTAGAGGTGATGAGCCGCTTCAAGTCCGCCAAGGAAGTCAACGCAGCCGTGGCCGACCTGGCCGAAGGCAAGATCGACATCGTGATCGGTACCCACAAGCTGCTGTCGGACGATGTGAAGATCAAGAACCTGGGCCTGGTGATCATCGACGAAGAGCACCGCTTTGGCGTACGCCAGAAGGAGCAGCTCAAGGCCCTGCGCAGCGAGGTCGATATCCTGACCCTGACCGCCACACCGATCCCGCGCACGCTGAACATGGCGGTGTCGGGCATGCGCGACCTGTCGATCATCGCCACGCCGCCGGCACGACGCCTGTCGGTGCGCACCTTCGTCATGGAGCAGAACAACAGCACGATCAAGGAAGCCCTGCTGCGCGAGTTGCTGCGCGGCGGCCAGGTCTACTACCTGCACAACGATGTGAAAACCATCGAGAAATGCGCCGCCGACCTCGCCGAACTGGTGCCGGAAGCGCGGATCGGCATCGGCCACGGGCAGATGCGCGAACGTGAACTCGAACAGGTGATGAGCGACTTCTACCACAAGCGCTTCAACGTGCTGATCGCCTCGACCATTATCGAGACCGGCATCGACGTGCCGAGCGCCAACACCATTATCATCGAGCGCGCCGACAAGTTCGGCCTGGCGCAGTTGCATCAGTTGCGTGGCCGGGTCGGCCGCAGTCACCACCAGGCCTACGCCTACCTGCTGACACCACCGCGCCAGCAAATTACCGGCGATGCGGAAAAGCGCCTGGAAGCCATCGCCAACACCCAGGACCTGGGTGCGGGCTTTGTGCTGGCCACCAACGACCTGGAAATCCGTGGCGCCGGCGAACTGCTGGGCGACGGCCAGAGCGGGCAGATCCAGGCCGTGGGCTTTACCCTCTATATGGAAATGCTGGAGCGCGCGGTGAAGGCCATCCGCAAGGGCGAACAACCGAACCTCGACCAGCCCCTGGGCGGCGGGCCGGAAATCAACCTGCGTCTGCCGGCATTGATTCCCGAGGACTACCTGCCGGATGTGCATGCACGCCTGATCCTGTACAAGCGCATCGCCTCGGCCACTGACGAAGAAGGTCTCAAGGACCTGCAAGTGGAGATGATCGACCGCTTCGGCCTGTTGCCGGAGCCGACCAAGAACCTGGTGCGCCTGACCCTGCTCAAATTGCAGGCCGAGCAACTGGGGATCAAGAAGGTCGACGCCGGGCCGCAGGGCGGGCGTATCGAGTTCGAAGCGCAGACGCCGGTAGACCCGCTGGTACTGATCAAGTTGATCCAGGGCCAGCCCAACCGCTACAAATTCGAAGGCGCTACGCTGTTCAAGTTCATGGTGCCGATGGAACGTGCAGAAGAGCGCTTTAATACATTGGAGGCGCTGTTTGAGCGCCTCATCCCGAAACCTGCTTGAAGGACGCCCCATGCGCCTGCTTCGTATCCTGAGCCTGTTGTTGGTGGTAGTCGCACCTTCGGCGTTTGCCGACAGCCTCTACCAGGTGGAAATGATCCTGATCCGCCAGAATGCAGAGCCGCTGATCAATAGTCGGCCAGCCCCGGAAGACTGGGCCGCCGGGGCGCCACGCCAAGGGATCGAGAAAATCAGCCCGCCGCGCCTGAACAATATCGTCGAGAAACTCCAGGCCAATGGCGACTACACCGTGCTGCTGCACAAAGCCTGGGAGCAGAACCTGGGCGAGCAGCCGGTGAAGGTGAAAATCACCGACGGCCAGGAACAGTTTGGCCAATACCCCATCCAGGGCACACTGGACCTGCAATTGGGGCGTTTTACCCGTATTGACGCCAGCTTCTGGCTCAACCAGTTCGACAACAACGGCAGCGTGATTGCCAGCGAACACTTGAGCCAGCCGGACGTGCGCACCAAGAACAACCAGCTCAATTACCTGGACGCCGGCCACCTGGCCCTGCTGATCAAGATCACCTCCCTTACCGCCAAGCCACCGAGCGCGCCGCCGCCCGGCCTGGCGGACTGATCCAGCGCCATGCCCCTGACGTCGTCGCTGACCAAACCCCTGGCTCCGTCCTGGGCCAACCGCTTCAAGGAACAAAGCCTGGAGCGCGGCCGGCGCTACGCCCTGGAAAACCGCGTAAGGATTGTCGAGTCCGGCGACAGCACCATCATCGCCAGTTGCGAAGGCTCGGGCGGCAATGTGTATCGCCAGACCATCTCCCTGCGCGAATCGGCCAAAGGCACCCTGATCCTGGTGGACAGCCGTTGCACCTGCCCCGTGCACACCAATTGCAAACACATCGCGGCCGTGCTGCTGCAGGTCCAGGAAACCCTGGCCTACCCGGCGGCGGCCAAGGATGCCGAGCTGCTGGAGAAACTGCAGGCCGTGCTGGATAACCGCGTGGTCCTGCCGCAAGTGGTGCTCGAGGATGTGCAGCCGATTCCCCGGCTGTGGCTGGCCAGCATCGAGTTCAGCGCCTTTGAGCCACGCAACGGCAAGATGCAGCGCTATATCCAGCACCGGGCGGCGCTGTCATTCAATTACCAGGGCAACTATGTCAGCGGCCAGAAAAACGCCGACATCATTGTCCGCCAGGAAACCCAGAGCCTGCGGATCAAGCGCCATCCCGAGGTGGAGCAAGGCTTTCGCGAGCACCTGCGCCTGCTGGGCTTCAAGATCGCCACCCGCCAGAGCAAGGCCCTGCCGGAAAGCGCCGGCGAGCTGTTTGAGATGGTCAATGACAGCGCCTGGCTGAACTTCACCCTCAACGCCTCCCCAAGCCTGCGGGCTGCCGGCTGGGAACTGCAGATCGACGAGGATTTCGGCTTCGACCTGAGCCCGGTCGAGGACTGGTACGCCAGCGTCGATGAAGTGCCGGAGCGCGACTGGTTCGACCTGGAGTTGGGGATTATCGTCAATGGCGAACGGCTGAGCCTGCTGCCGATCCTGCTGAACCTGATGCGCTCCCACACCGAAATCCTCAACCCGGAAAAGCTCGCGCGCCGCCGCGACGACGAACTGATCCTGGTGAACATCCCCGGCCTGCCCAACGGTGGCCACGGCCCGCTGCAAGTCGCCCTGCCCTACGGCCGGCTCAAACCGGTGCTGGCGACCCTCGGTGAGTTCTACCTGCAGGAGCCTGGCACCACCGCCTTGCGCCTGGCCAAGGCCGACGCGATTCGCCTCAACCCGCTGGAAGACCTGCCGCTGCAATGGGAAGGTGGCGAGCAGATCCGCAACTTTGCCCAGCGCCTGCGCGACATCAAGGACTTCACCTGCGCCGCCCCCGAGGGCCTCAACGCCACGTTGCGCCCCTACCAGCTCGAAGGCCTGAGCTGGATGCAGTCCCTGCGCCAACTGGAAGTGGGCGGGATTCTCGCGGATGACATGGGCCTGGGCAAAACCCTGCAGACCCTGGCGCATATTCTCAGCGAAAAAATCGCCGGGCGCCTGGACCGGCCGTGCATGGTGGTGATGCCTACCAGCCTGATCCCCAACTGGCTCGACGAAGCGGCGCACTTCACCCCGCAGCTCAAGGTGCTGGCACTGTACGGTGCCGGGCGCAAGAAACACTTCGCCCAGTTGCAGGATTACGACCTGCTGCTGACCACCTACGCCCTGCTGCCCAAAGACATCGAACAACTGGCCGTGCAGCCACTGCATGTGCTGATCCTCGACGAAGCCCAGTACATCAAGAACCCCACCAGCAAGGCCGCCCAGGCCGCCCGCGAGCTGAATGCACGCCAGCGCCTGTGCCTGAGCGGCACGCCCCTGGAAAACCACCTGGGCGAGCTGTGGTCGCTGTTCCACTTCCTGCTGCCGGGTTGGTTGGGCGATGTAAAAAGCTTCAACCGTGACTACCGCGTGCCCATCGAAAAACGCGGCAGCGACGTGCGATTGCAACACCTCAACGGTCGGATCAAGCCGTTCCTGCTGCGCCGTACCAAGGAACAGGTGGCTACTGAATTGCCGCCCAAGACCGAGATCATCCACTGGGTCGATCTCAATGAAGCCCAGCGCGATGTGTACGAAACCATGCGCCTGGCCATGGACAAGAAGGTGCGCGACGAGATCACCCGCAAGGGCGTGGCCCGCAGCCAGATCATCATTCTGGAAGCGCTGCTCAAGCTGCGCCAGGTCTGTTGCGATCTGCGCCTGGTAAACGACGCCACCCTGCCCGCACGCGGCAGCAGTTCCGGCAAGCTCGACAGCCTGATGGAGATGCTCGACGAGCTGTTTGCCGAAGGGCGCAGGATCCTGCTGTTCTCGCAGTTCACCTCGATGCTCAGCCTGATTGAGCTCGAGCTGAAAAAACGCGGGGTCGCCTACGCCTTGCTGACCGGCCAGACCCGCGACCGACGCACGCCGGTCAAGGACTTCCAGAGTGGCAAGCTGCAGATCTTCCTGATCAGCCTCAAGGCGGGCGGCGTGGGGCTTAACCTGACCGAAGCCGATACCGTGATCCACTACGACCCCTGGTGGAACCCGGCCACGGAAAACCAGGCGACTGACCGTGCGTATCGCATCGGCCAGGAAAAGCCAGTGTTTGTGTACAAGATGATTGCCCGGGGCACCGTGGAAGAGAAGATCCAGGCGCTGCAGCAAGAAAAGTCAGACCTGGCAGCGGGGGTGCTGGATGGCCGCACCACGGGCGACTGGAAGCTGGGCAACGAGGATATCGAGGCGCTGTTTGCGCCGTTGCCCCAAAAGCTAGAGAAGCGTTGATAGCTAGATAGCTATCGCGGGCACGCCCGCTCCCACAGGGGGCTCACTGGGGCAGAGATTTTTGGTACCACCACAAATCAAATGTGGGAGCTGGCTTGCCTGCGATAGCGGTGGGTCAGCCGCCAGAAAGAGTGACTGGGTTACCGCGATCGCGGGCAAGCCCACTCCCACAGGGGATCTCACTGGGGCAGAGATTTTTGGTACCGCCACAAATCAAATGTGGGAGCTGGCTTGCCTGCGATCGCGGTGGGTCAGCCGCCAGAAAGAGTGACTGGGCTGCCGCCATCGCGGGCAAGCCCGCTCCCACAGGGGGGCTCACTGGGGCAGAGATTTTTGGTACCGCCACAAATCAAATGTGGGAGCTGGCTTGCCTGCGATAGCGGTGGGTCAGCCGCCAGAAAGAGTGACTGGGCTGCCGCCATCGCGGGCAAGCCCGCTCCCACAGGGGGGCTCACTGGGGCAAAGATTTTTGGTACCGCCACAAATCAGATGTGGGAGCTGGCTTGCCTGCGATGGCGGTGGGTCAGCCGCCAGAAAGAGTGACTGGGCTGCCGCGATCGCGGGCAAGCCCGCTCCCACAGGGGGCCCACTGGGGCAGAGATTTTTGGTACCGCCACAAATCAGATGTGGGAGCTGGCTTGCCTGCGATGGGCGCACCTCAATCTCATTCGATCAACTGTGCATCCCGAAGCGCGCCAAGTGCCGCCAACCAACGCGGATCCTGCTTATAGTCAGTCGACGCAATCGCCTGCCCACGCATACGGGCAATACGTGCCGATGGCGTGACCTTCATGCGCTGGGCGGCACTCAGGGCCAGCTCGGCCGCCGCGCGGTCATTGCACACCAGGCCCATGTCGCAGCCAGCACTTAAAGCAGCCTCGATCCGGCTCGCCGCATCCCCCACCACGTGGGCACCGGCCATGGACAGGTCATCACTGAAAATGACCCCGTCGAACTGCAATTCGCCGCGCAGGATGTCCTGCAACCAGCGACGCGAGAAGCCGGCCGGCTGGTTATCCACCTGAGGGTAAATAACGTGGGCCGGCATGACCGCGGCCAATTGCTTGCTCAGGCGCGCGAACGGCACCAGGTCATGGGTGCGCAGTTGTTCCAGGCTGCGCTCATCAACAGGAATGGCGACGTGGGAATCTGCCTCGGCCCAGCCATGACCCGGGAAGTGCTTGCCGGTGGCGGCCATGCCAGCGCTGTTCATGCCCCGGATAAAGGCGCCGGCCAGCAACGCGGCACGCTCGGGATCACCTTCGAACGAGCGCGTGCCTACGACGGCGCTGCGCTGGTAGTCGAGGTCCAGCACGGGGGCGAAGCTCAGGTCCAGGCCGACGGCCAGTACTTCCGTGGCCATGACCCAACCGCACTGCTCGGCCAGGTATTCGGCATTGGCATTGTCCGCCAACGCCCGCATGGCCGGCAGGCGTACAAACCCCTGGCGCAGGCGCTGGACCCGACCGCCTTCCTGATCCACAGCCAGCAACAGGTCCGGGCGCACTGCGCGAATGGCGGCGCTCAATTCCCGCACCTGGCGCGGATGCTCGATGTTGCGCGCAAAAATGATCAGGCCGCCCACTTCAGGCTGGCGCAACAAGTGGCGATCTTCAGCCGTCAGCCAGGTGCCGGCGACGTCCACCATCAAAGAGCCTTGCAGGGCAGCAGTCATAAATTTTCCTTGAATGACGCGCGCACTTCACCGCCTCGCCAGGTCAAGCCAGGCAAGGCGGTGAAGTGCGGATAAATAGTTGAAATCGGCATGGGCGGCTAGCTTAGCGGATGCAAGCGGTTGCGCCCAGACGCCAGTGGCTAAACCTTGGCCGCCACCGGGACAGACTTGCTGCGCGGGCGCAGTTGAGCGGCGGCCATGGCCGGGTCGGTGACGCCGCTTTCCGCGCGCATGCCGGCGGCCAGGAACGGCACCATCAGGCGCATCACCTGCTCGATGGAGGTGTTGACGCCGAAATCGGTCTCGGCGATGGCGCGCAAGGCTTTGATCCCGGACATGCTGAACGCAGCAGCACCGAGCATGAAGTGCACGCGCCAGAACAATTCGATAGGGGGAATACGCGGGGCCGCCTCGTTCACCAGCAACATGTAGCGACGGAATACTTTGCCGTACATGTCTTCGAGGTAACGTCGCAAGTGGCCCTGGCTCTGACTGAACGCCAGGCCCAGCAGGCGCATGAAGATCGACAGATCGTTGCCGCTGCGCGGCTGTACCACCAAGGCTTGCTCGACGAGGATTTCCAGCAGGTCTTCCAGGCTCGGCTTATTCTCAGGCTTGGCCTGGCGACGCTCCAACTCACGGTCGAGGCTGATGCAGAATGGCCCCAGGAAGCGCGAGAACACCGCCTGAATCAGGGCTTTTTTCGAGCCGAAATGATAGTTCACTGCTGCCAGGTTGACCCCGGCCTTGCTGGTGATAAGCCGCAATGAAGTTTCAGCAAATCCTTTTTCCGCGAACAACTGCTCGGCAGCATCGAGAATGCGTTCAACGGTTTCCGACTGGGCCATGGCTACTCCGCCTGACAAACACTTGTTTGAAACATACGTTTCACCTTGTGCAATGTCAAGCCTGCAGGTCCGTTTTCCGGCCGGTCAGTCACCCGATTCGCACCTATTTAATCACATCTTCCATCGCCTGTAGGCAGCGCTGTCTCCAGGCTTTGCAGGGCCCGACGGATGACCGTCCGGCGGAGTCGGCAAAAACGATGATTGCCAAGCGCAGTTCACTGTATATAATCCCAGTCACTGTATAAAAAGACAGAGCGATCAACATGCTAAAACTGACGCCACGCCAAGCTGAGATTCTCGCTTTTATCAAGCGCTGCCTCGACGACAACGGCTATCCGCCGACCCGGGCAGAAATCGCCCTGGAGCTGGGATTCAAATCCCCCAATGCTGCCGAAGAACACCTGAAGGCCCTTGCCCGCAAGGGTGCGATCGAAATGACCCCGGGTGCGTCCCGCGGTATTCGCATCCCTGGCTTCGAAGCCAAGGCTGACGAATCGACACTGCCGATCATCGGCCGGGTCGCTGCCGGTGCGCCGATTCTGGCACAACAGCACGTCGAAGAGTCCTGCAACATCAACCCGACCTTCTTCCATCCTCGCGCCGATTATCTGTTGCGGGTCCATGGCATGAGCATGAAGGACGTGGGCATCTTCGACGGCGACCTGCTGGCCGTGCACACCACCCGCGAAGCGCGTAACGGCCAGATCGTCGTGGCCCGCATTGGCGATGAAGTAACGGTCAAGCGCTTCAAGCGCGAAGGCAGCAAAGTCTGGCTGCTGGCAGAAAACCCTGAGTTTTCGCCGATTGAAGTCAACCTGAAGGATCAGGACCTGGTGATCGAAGGCTTGAGTGTCGGCGTAATTCGCCGCTAACGGAGGCATCATGCAGTTCCCACACGCGCAACAACATACACAACTGCCGCTGTTTGAGGCCTTTCTGGCCCAGCCACTTGCACCTATCCTCAGCGAGGCGGTGGAGTCCCCATGGACCGCCCCCGCCGAACCGGAGGTCTTCAGTGAATTGTCGTTGCGCGGCGCTGCCGGGAACTGCCTGAGTTTGCTGGCGCCGATCCTGCGTGAACTGAGCGAGGAACAGGACGCCCGCTGGCTGACCCTGATCGCCCCGCCCTCCAGCCTGACCCAGGCTTGGCTGCGGGACGCGGGCCTGAACCGCGAGCGCATCCTGCTGCTGCAACCACGCGGCGCCCAGAGCGCCCAGCAACTGACCTGCGAGGCATTGCGCCTGGGGCGTAGCCACACCGTCGTCAGCTGGCTGAACCCGCTGGGCGCTTCGGCCAAGCAGCAGTTGATCAGCGCAGCGCGCACAGGCGATGCACAAAGTTTGAATATTCGATTGGGATAAACCCGAGACTGGCGCGCAACGCGTTCTCGGGAGTGGCACAGGTCGTCCGATTGCAGCCTGACGTCAAGTCAGTGCCTGCGATGGACGCAAGGCTTCTACAGAATTGAGAAGCCGATTGAACATTTGAATCTTAAAAAACGCCAAACGGACTCAGTGAAGAACCCGTGGACCGTCGTCTTTTTCAGGTTCGCCTTCAGCCAGGCGCCCCGCCATCTGCACACCCACGCTCAACATGGCTTTTGCCACTTCCACATGCTGGCCTTGCAGGAACGCCTTGGCGTCCTCGGAAAAATCCAAAGTCACCAGAGAACCCTCGTCCTCAGCCCTGCGCAGCTCAATTCGGCCGTCGGGCAATTCAACAATTTCCAGAAAGGACGTTGGCATAAAAATCTGTTCTCCAGGATAGCCCGGCATTATATCAGGCATGAGGGCTGCATCGCTCGGTATCTGAGGCAGCTTGCCGTGCGGCTTGATGAATGGTCAAAGGCCTGCCGAGTACACCCGACTCAGCACTCGTTCAATCCATCCCGAAAGCGGATCGCCAGCTTCTTCAGCTCCTGGCGCCAACTCTCCAGTTCGGCCCGGCTCAGTGGCTCCGGCCCTTCCTCTTCCAGGCTGACCGCAACGATCAGCGGCTGGGTCACATCGCCCTTGGGCTTGTGCGGCACACGCGGCGGCTGGAACATCGCCGAATGCGCAGCCAACAAGCGTGCCAGCCAACTGTCGGGGCTGCGGGCCATTTCCACCAATTCAGCCAACTCAGGAATAGCCAGCGACTCCTGCACCTCACGGGTCAGGATATCCTCGGCCCGTGGCGCATTCGCCTGGGGCAAACGATAGAAGCCGGCAATTTCATGACACAGGCCCAGCAAGGCCCCGTACAGGTGAAACAACGCCGACTCTCGCCCCGCCTGGACCAGCGCGATAGCGTTCATCTCCTTTCCTTCCTCGGCGCGGCCAAGGGCTTCCAGGGACAAACCCGCGAAGTAAATTTTCTGGTTGGTACGGGTATAGAGTTCGTTGGCCATGACGGCAGTCTCCACAACGACATAGATGTGATGCTGGCTGAACAGTGTCAAGGATGAGACAAGTCCACTGCAAGCGCAAACCAAAAGGCCGCCTGTGAAGGCGGCCTTTACTTCAACGCAGGTGCTGGATCAAGCGCCCTGGCGCTTATCCTCGACCTTCCACTTGCCACCGTCGTAGAAGGCTTTCCAGCCCGTAGGCTTGCCGTCCACTTCGGTCTGCACGTACTGCTCCTTGGTCTTGCGGCTGTAGCGGATCACGGCCGGGCGACCGTCGGGATCCTTCTTCGGCGCTTCGCACAGGAAGTGGTACTTCGGATCGATTTCATCCTTGTGCGGCACGATCTCCAGCACCAGCGGCGCACGGGTCTCGCGGTTTTTCGGGAACTGGCTGGCGGCCAGGAACAAGCCCGAAGCGCCGTCACGCAGGATATAGGTGTCGTTGACCTTCTCGCATTTGAGCTCGGGCATCTTCACCGGGTCCATCTTCGGCGGCGCCGCGTCACCGCTTTTCAGCAGTTTGCGGGTGTTCTTGCAGGTCGGGTTGGTGCAACCGAAGAACTTGCCGAAACGACCGGTCTTGAGCTGCATCTCGCTGCCGCACTTGTCGCATTCCAGGCTCGGGCCTTCATAGCCCTTGATGCGATAGGTGCCTTCTTCGATCTCGTAGCCGTTGCAATCGGGGTTGTTACCACAGATGTGCAGCTTGTGCTTCTCGTCCAGCAGGTAGGCATCCATGGCCGTGCTGCAGATCGGGCAACGGTGCTTGCCACGCAGCACCAGCGACTCGGATTCACCCTCGTCATCGGCAGCGATTTCATCACCTGGCACCAGGTTGACGGTGGCCTTGCAGCGCTCTTTGGGCGGCAGGCTGTAGCCCGAGCAACCCAGGAACACACCGGTCGACGCGGTACGGATCTGCATTGGACGACCGCAAGTGGTGCACGGAATATCCGTCATCACCGGCTGATTGGCACGCATGCCGTTTTCCGGGCTCTCGGCTACTTCGAGTTTTTTCTTGAAGTCGCCGTAGAACTCGTCGAGTACGTTTTTCCAGTCGCGCTCGCCCTGGGCCACGTCATCGAGATTCTCTTCCATACCGGCAGTAAAGCCGTAGTCCATCAGGTTGGAGAAGCTCTCGGACAGACGCTCGGTGACGATATCGCCCATCTTTTCCGAATAGAAACGGCGGTTGTGCAAGGCAACGTAGCCACGGTCCTGGATCGTGGAAATGATCGCCGCATAGGTCGAAGGACGACCGATACCGCGTTTTTCCATTTCCTTGACCAGGCTGGCTTCCGAATAACGGGGTGGTGGCTTGGTGAAGTGCTGGCTCGGATCGAGTTTGATCAGCTTCAGCGCATCGCCCTGAGCCATGTCTGGCAGCACATCGTCATCACCCGGCTTGGCGATTTGCGGCATCACGCGGGTATAGCCGTCGAACTTGAGGATCCGGCCCTTGGCACGCAGCTCGAAGTCCCCGGCACCCACTGTGACGGTGGTGGACAGGTATTGCGCCGGCAGCATCTGGCACGCCAGGAACTGGCGCCAGATCAGCTCGTAGAGGCGCTCAGCGTCGCGTTCCATGCCGGTCAGCTTGCTTGGCTCGGTATTGGCGTCGGACGGACGAATCGCTTCGTGAGCCTCTTGTGCGCCTTCCTTGCTGCTGTAGACGTTTGGCTTCTCCGGCAGGTACTTCTTGCCGAACTCGCTTTCAATATAAGTACGCGCCATCGCCACCGCGTCCACCGACAGGTTGGTGGAGTCAGTACGCATATAAGTGATGTAGCCCGCTTCGTACAGACGCTGGGCCATCATCATCGTCTTCTTCACGCCAAAGCCCAGGCGGTTGCTCGCGGCCTGTTGCAGGGTGGAGGTGATGAACGGCGCCGACGGCTTGCTGCTGGTGGGCTTGTCTTCACGCTTGACGATGCTGTAGCTGGAAGCCTTGAGCTTGTCCAGCGCGGCCATGGCCTGGGCTTCGTTGAGCGGCTTGAAGGCCTCGCCTTTCTCGCGGGCCACTTCAAAGCGCACGTTATTGCCCTTGGCGGTACCGAGGTCCGCGTGGACTTCCCAGTACTCTTCAGGGTTGAACGCACGAATCTCGCGCTCACGCTCCACCACCAGCTTGACCGCTACCGATTGCACACGGCCAGCGGACAGGCCGCGGGCGATCTTCGCCCACAGCAGTGGCGAGACCATGTAGCCGACGACGCGGTCGAGGAAGCGCCGCGCCTGTTGGGCATTGACGCGGTCAATGTCCAACTCGCCCGGCTTGGAGAAGGCTTCCTGGATCGCCTTCTTGGTAATTTCGTTGAACACCACGCGTTTATAGCGGCTGTCATCCCCACCGATGGCTTCGCGCAGGTGCCAGGCAATGGCTTCCCCTTCGCGGTCCAAGTCCGTCGCGAGATAGATGGTGTCAGCATCCTTGGCGAGCCGGCGCAGCTCCTCGATCACCTTTTCCTTGCCCGGAAGGATTTCGTACTTGGCCTTCCAGCCATGATCCGGGTCCACACCCATGCGCGAGACCAGCTGCTTGCGCGCCTTCTCTTTAGGCGAGAGCACCGGACCTTCGCCCGCAGCCGCCTTGCCGCGCTTGGCAGCAGGCTCCTTGCTGGCGCTAGCCGAACCGCTGGTGGGCAGGTCTCGGATATGGCCGATACTCGACTTCACCACGTACTCGTTACCCAAGTACTTGTTGATGGTCTTGGCCTTAGCCGGGGATTCCACAATGACCAGCGATTTGCCCATGGATCGGAAAATTCCTGAATTCGAGAAGAGAAAGGCGGTTGGCGCCTGACGCGGCAACGCTATATATAGTGGCAACACAGTGAGGTCAAGCGCAGCATTGCGCGCAACCCGCCGTTATTGCCCTGAAAAAAGACTGGGTTCGACCTGCACCAAAGCAAAGCGCGGGACCTGCTTGCCGTCAACCTCGACGGTCTCCAGGAACATGCTCAAGGGACGCACCCAAAAGCCGTAATCGCCATACAGTGCTTGGTAGAACACCACTTCTTCCTCGGTCTCGGAGTGCCGTGCCACATTAAAAACGCGGTACTTGGGACCTTTATAATGCTGGTAGAGCCCTGGTTCGACTTTCATGCTCTGACCCTCTTACAAAATTTATTAAAAAAAAATTAAAAATTCCAAAAAACAAAAACCGGGGCACTGGGCCCCGGCTTCCGTCAACCCAACGCTTAGACGCGTTCGAAGACGGTGGAAATGCCTTGGCCGAGACCAATGCACATGGTTGCAACCCCCAGGTTGCCGCCATTTTGCTTCATCACGTTAAGCAAGGTGCCGGAGATACGTGCACCGGAGCAACCGAATGGGTGGCCCAGGGCAATCGCACCGCCGTGCAGGTTAACCTTCTCGTTCATCTTGTCGAGTACTTTCAAATCTTTCAGCACTGGCAAGGCCTGTGCGGCGAAAGCTTCGTTGAGCTCGAAGAAGTCGATGTCGGAGATGCTCAGACCTGCGCGCTTCAAGGCTTTTTGTGTGGCCGGTACTGGACCATAGCCCATGATCGCCGGGTCCACACCCGCTACGGCCATGGAACGGATCACCGCCAGAGGCTGGATCCCCAGGTCCTGGGCACGCTGAGCCGACATCACGATCATGCACGAAGCACCATCAGTGATCTGCGACGACGTACCGGCTGTCACGGTGCCGCCCTTTGGATTGAACGCCGGCTTCAAGGCCGCCAGGCTTTCCAGGGTGGTGTCCGGACGAATGGTTTCGTCGTAGTCGAACAGTTTCAGGAAACCGTTCTCGTCGTAGCCGTTCATCGGGATGATTTCATCCTTGAACTTGCCTTCCACAGTCGCCTTGTGGGCCAACTGGTGGGAGCGCAAGCCAAAGGCGTCCTGGGCTTCACGGGTGATGCCATGCATCTTGCCGAGCATTTCCGCAGTCAGGCCCATCATGCCCGAGGCTTTCGCCGCGTACAGCGACATGTGCGGGTTAGGATCGACACCGTGCATCATGCTGACGTGACCCATGTGCTCCACGCCACCGACCACGAACACATCACCGTTGCCGGTCATGATCGCCTGGGCAGCCGTGTGCAGCGCGCTCATCGACGAGCCACACAGGCGGCTGACGGTCTGGCCGGCCGCGGTGTGCGGGATCTGCGTCATCAAGGAGGCCATGCGCGCGATGTTCCAGCCCTGCTCCAGGGTCTGGTTGACGCAGCCCCAGATCACGTCCTCGACCTCGTTCGGGTCGACCTTGACGTTACGCTCCAGCAACTTGCTGATCAGGTGCGCCGACATATCTTCGGCACGGGTGTTGCGGTGCATGCCGCCCTTGGAGCGGCCCATCGGAGTACGACCGAAGTCGACAATCACGACGTCTCTTGGATTCAAGCTCATAAATATTCTCGCTCTAGTCGTCTGGGCACTTAACCGAAGAAGCTCTGGCCATTCTTGGCCATCTCGCGCAGCTTCGCAGTCGGGTGGTACAGCGGGCCCAGATCAGCGTACTGATCAGCCAGGGCAACGAACTCGGCCACACCGATCGAGTCGATGTAACGCAGCGCACCGCCACGGAATGGAGGGAAACCAATACCGTACACCAGGCCCATATCGGCTTCGGCGGCGGTTTCGACGATGCCGTCTTCCAGGCAACGTACGGTTTCCAGGCACAGGGCGATCATCATCCAGTTGATGATGTCTTCGTCAGACACCTCACGCTGCTCGTAGACGATGGGTGCCAGCACTTCGTGGACCGATGGGTCGGCAACTTTCTTCTGCTTGCCCTTCTTGTCGGTCTCGTAGGCGTAGAAGCCCTTGCCATTCTTCTGGCCCAGGCGCTTGGCTTCGTAGAGTGCATCGACAGCCGAACGACGGTCGTCCTTCATGCGGTCCGGGAAGCCTTCAGCCATGACGTCGCGACCGTGGTGGCCGGTGTCGATGCCGACCACGTCCATCAGGTACGCCGGGCCCATGGGCCAGCCGAATTTTTCCATGACCTTGTCGATACGCACAAAGTCCACGCCAGCGCTGACCAGCTTGGCGAAACCGCCGAAGTACGGGAACAGCACGCGGTTGACCAAGAAGCCCGGGCAGTCGTTGACCACGATCGGGTTCTTGCCCATTTTCTTGGCGTAGGCAACGGTGGTGGCAACAGCCAGCTCGCTGGACTTCTCGCCACGGATCACTTCTACCAGCGGCATCATGTGCACCGGGTTGAAGAAGTGCATGCCGACGAAGTTTTCCGGACGCTTGAGGGCCTTGGCCAGCAAGGTGATGGAAATGGTCGAGGTGTTGGACGCCAGGATCGTGTCTTCTTTGACCTGGGCTTCGACTTCAGCCAGTACCGCCTGCTTGACCTTCGGGTTCTCGACAACCGCTTCGACCACCAGGTCGACGTGGCCGAAATCACCGTAGGACAGCGTAGGACGAATGCCGTTAAGCACTTCAGCCATTTTCGCAGCGGTCATGCGACCTTTATCAACGCGGCCGACCAGCAGCTTGGCAGCTTCCGCCAGGCCTTGCTCGATACCGTGCTCGTTGATGTCTTTCATCAGGATCGGCGTGCCTTTGGACGCCGACTGATAGGCAATACCACCGCCCATGATCCCGGCGCCGAGTACGGCAGCCTGTTTCACGTCTTTGGCGATTTCGTCGTAGGCCTTGGCTTTTTTCTTCAGTTCCTGATCGTTCAGGAACAGGCCGATCAAGCTCTGCGCAGCAGAAGTCTTGGCCAGCTTGACGAAGCCGGCAGCTTCGATTTCCAGGGCCTTGTCGCGACCGAAGTTCGCGGCTTTCTGGATGGTCTTGATCGCTTCGACCGGCGCCGGGTAGTTAGGGCCCGCTTGACCGGCCACGAAACCCTTGGCGGTTTCGAACGACATCATTTGTTCGATGGCGTTGAGCTTGAGTTTTTCCAGCTTAGGCTGACGCTTGGCCTTGTAGTCAAATTCGCCGCTGATGGCGCCCTTGATCAGGTTCAGTGCCGCTTCTGCGAGTTTTTCCGGAGCAACCACAGCATCGACGGCGCCGACTTTCAGCGCGTCTTCAGCACGGTTTTCCTTGCCGGCGGCGATCCACTCGATGGCGTTGTCGGCACCAATGATACGCGGCAGGCGCACGGTACCGCCGAAACCCGGGTAGATACCCAGCTTGACTTCCGGCAGGCCGATTTTCGCGCTGGAAGCCATGACGCGGAAGTCCGCAGCCAGGCACATTTCCAGACCGCCGCCCAGAGCGATGCCATTGATCGCGGCAACGGTCGGCACGTTGAGGTCTTCGAAATCGCTGAAAATCTTGTTGGCTTCGAGGTTGCCAGCCACAAGCTCGGCATCGGGCAGCTTGAAGTTGTCGACGAATTCGGTGATGTCAGCGCCGACGATAAACACGTCCTTGCCGCTGGAGACGATCACACCTTTGATCGATGCATCAGCCTTGATGGTGTCTACGGCCTGACGCAGTTCGTTCAGGGTTAGACGGTTGAACTTGTTGACGGACTCACCCTTGAGGTCGAATTTCAATTCGACGATGCCACTTTCAAGAGCCTTAACCGTGATGGCTTTACCTTCGTAAATCATCAACTGATCTCCACGATATGGAAGCTGAACAGTACACATCGGACGCTGGCCCCTGGTCGGGCATTGATCATTTCGTCAATGCTCACGCCAACGCGCCAGGCACACCCGCCAATGCGATAGTCGGGATTATGTATGAGATGCCTGACAGACAAACACTCAATTCATACGCCCGTTTGATTTGGGTACGCCACCTTCAGCCAAATTCCGACAATTGTCAATCGCCCGAAAGCGCTGTAAAAACGCGACTTTTCAGTCATTTCATAACCGCCAAGGCGAATCAATGCGCAGGTATTCACCTGATCAATAATCCAAAAGAGCCAGCAAAGGCCTGTACAGCGGCGGATATCCGGCTAGGCTAGCCGCATGTGGGAACGCCGGCGCGAATGCGCGGCGCGATGAAACGCAGAATGACCGGCCTGCCTGGCCAACTCCAGCCCGATGATGATGTCGGGCTTTTTATTGCCTCAGGCCAGGGCCTTGAGTAACGCACTGATGGCCTGCAAGTCACTGGACTCGCCCTTCTCGCCCCAGTACAGGGCGATCATCTGCTTGTCCGCCTCCACTTTGAAGACATTGGCCGGCAGCGTTGCAAAATGCGGCAACAACTTCTCGTCCACGCAGATTTCCTGCCATTGGTTGACCCACACACCTGGCTCCTGCTGCCAGTAAACCCACAGCGCGGGTTTGCTGCCGCGCCGTGGCCGACAGTACTGCGCACAGGGGCTGGGCGGCTCCTGCTTGAGCCAGTGCGGCCATTCCTGGGGCGACAGTTGCATCGCCAGGCCGATGCGTCGCGCCTCCATGCGCAGGGCCATGCGCCCGCTCTGGTGGCGCGAGGGCCGCAGCCATGCCAGAGGGCTCAAGACCACTAGAAGGATTGACACCACTATCCAGACCGTCATATGTGTACTCCCGAATTTCTAGATGAGCGGATTTGACCCCATCCGCTTGAAAGCAGCCATACTGAACTTATTGCAGTCCCCTGGAGGAACGCCTCATGACTTACCAACATATTCTGGTCGCCGTGGATCTGACCGAAGAGTGCGATCCGGTGATCAAGCGCGCCGTGGCCATTGCCGGCGATACCGTGAAGCTGTCGCTGGTGCATATCGTCGAACCCATGGCCATGGCCTTTGGCGGCGACGTACCGATGGACCTTTCGCAACTGCAACAGCAGCAGTTCGACCAGGCCAAGGAGCGCCTGGACCGACTGATTGCCAAATATCCCGCACTGAAAAAAGACCAAAGCCACCTGACTTACGGCCAGCCACGCCAGGAAATCCATCATCTGGCCAAGGAACAGAACTGCGACCTGATCGTGGTCGGCAGCCATGGTCGCCACGGCTTGGCGTTGCTGCTGGGCTCGACCGCCAACGACGTATTGCACGGCGCACCGTGCGACGTACTGGCAGTGAAGCTGGTAAAAAGCTCGTAAGAGCACTGCACATCAGATGTAGGAGCTGGCTTACCTGCGATAGCAGCCTGTCAGCTGATACATCGGGTGGCTGGCAGACCGCTATCGCCGGCAAGCCAGCTCCTACCTGTTGAAGTGCATTTCATATAAAAAAACCGGTACTCGTAAGAGCACCGGTTTTTTATTGCCGCTGAATCAATCAGGCATCCAGCTCGGCCCAACGCTCAACCAAGACTTCCAGCTCCTGGTTCAGCTTCTCCAGGGACTCGATGACCTTGGCCGTTTCTGCCGCCGGACGCAGGTAGAAGCCCGCGTCAGCCATGTCGGCCTCCACTGCAGCAATCTGCTTTTCCTTGGCTTCGATCTCACCCGGCAGGGCTTCGAGCTCACGCTGCAGCTTGTAGCTGAGCTTCTTCTTGGCAGCCGGCGCGGCTTCCTGAACCGGCGCAACAGCAGCCGGTGCAACCACAGCAGAGTTCAAGTCGGCCTTGCCAGACTTGCTCTCGGTCACGCCCAGCAGGCGCGGCGAGCCGCCCTGGCGCAGCCAGTCCTGGTAACCACCGACGTATTCGCGCACCTTGCCTTCACCTTCGAAGACCAGGGTGCTGGTGACCACGTTGTCGAGGAATGCCCGGTCGTGGCTGACCATCAGTACGGTGCCGTTGAAGGTCAGCAGGACCTCTTCCAGCAACTCCAGCGTTTCCACGTCGAGGTCGTTGGTCGGTTCGTCGAGCACCAGCAGGTTGGCCGGTTTGCTGAACAACTTGGCCAGCAGCAGACGCGCACGCTCGCCGCCAGACAACGCCTTGACCGGCGTGCGCGCACGTTGCGGGCTGAACAGGAAGTCGCCCAGGTAGCTCAACACGTGGCGGCTCTGGCCGTCGATGTCGATAAAGTCGCGGCCTTCGGCGACGTTGTCGATCACGGTCTTTTCCAGGTCCAACTGGTGGCGCAACTGGTCGAAGTAGGCCACGTCGATGCGCGTCCCCTCTTCCACAGTGCCGCTGGTCGGTTGCAGACCGCTGAGCATCAGCTTGAGCAGGGTGGTCTTGCCGGTACCGTTGGCACCCAGCAGGCCGATGCGGTCGCCGCGCTGCAGGACCATGGAGAAGTCTTTGATCAGGAACGGGCCATCCGGGTGATGGAAGCTGACGTTCTCCAGGACCATCACCTGCTTGCCCGACTTGTCGGCGGTATCGAGCTGGATATTGGCCTTGCCAGTGCGCTCGCGACGTTCGCTGCGCTCCACACGCAAGGCTTTCAGGGCCCGTACACGGCCTTCGTTACGGGTGCGGCGGGCCTTGATGCCCTGGCGGATCCACACTTCTTCCTGGGCCAGTTTCTTGTCGAACAGCGCGTTGGCGGTTTCTTCAGCGGCCAGGGTGGCTTCCTTGTGCACCAGGAAGCTGGCGTAGTCGCCGTTCCAGTCGATCAGGCCGCCGCGATCCAGCTCGAGGATGCGCGTGGCGAGGTTCTGCAGGAAAGAACGGTCGTGCGTGATGAACAGCACGGCGCCCTGGAAGTCTTTGAGGGCCTCTTCAAGCCAGGCAATCGCGCCGATATCCAGGTGGTTGGTTGGTTCGTCGAGCAGCAGCAGATCCGGCTCGGAAACCAGAGCCTGGGCCAGCAGCACACGGCGACGCCAGCCGCCGGACAACTCGGCGAGGGTCTTGTCGGCCGGCAGTTGCAGGCGGCTCAGGGTGCTGTCGACCAATTGCTGCAAGCGCCAGCCATCACGGGCTTCGAGGTCTTGCTGGACGTGCATCAGTTTGTCCAGGTCGGCATCGGTGACGCAGTTCTGCGCCAGGTGATGGTATTCGGCAAGCAATGCGCCCACACCGTCGAGGCCTTCGGCAACCACGTCGAACACGGTCCGTTCGTCGGCCACCGGCAATTCTTGCGGCAATTCGCCGATCTTCAGGCCCGGGGCGCGCCACACGGAGCCGTCATCGGGCTTCTGGTCGCCTTTTACCAGCTTCATCATGCTGGACTTGCCGGTGCCGTTGCGGCCGATGATGCACACCCGCTCACCACGGGCGATCTGCCAGGACACCTTGTCCAACAACGGCATAGCGCCGAAAGCAAGGGACACATCGCTGAATTTGAGCAGGGTCATACGCTTCTCCAAAAACTGGGCGCGCATTCTACCTGAGTTGGGGGGTGAAGCGGCCGGCATTTTCGTGCCCGACACGTTCTGTAGGACATTTCTTGAGAACTTCAGCGAAGCAGCCAGCAAAGCTTTCACCGGCTGTAGGCAAAAGGCTAAGCTAGGGGTAATCAGTGTCGGCGGCGCCGGCACTAGTCCTGATTTCTTTGCACGGACGTCTCATGCGCAGTCGCCTTTTCAGCTTTTTATCTTGCCTGCTTCTTTCCTCCACCGCCGTCCAGACCGCCCAGGCCGTGGACCTGACCACCCAACGCCAATATTACGACCAAGCCAAGCGCGCCCTGGCCAAAGGTGACACCGGGCCGTACATGCAATACAGCCAGGCCCTGGCCGACTATCCACTGACGCCTTACCTGGCCTATGACGAACTGACCGCCCGCCTGAAGTCCGCGAGCAACCAGGAAATCGAACAGTTCCTGGCCAAACATGGCGACCTGCCCCAGGCCAACTGGATGAAACTGCGCTGGTTGCGCTGGCTGGCCGAGCGTGGCGATTGGCAGACCTTTGAAAAGTACTACGACGCCAAGCTCAATTTCACCGAACTGGACTGCCTCCACGGCCAATACCAGTTGAGCCACAACCTCAAGGCCGAAGGCTACAAGACCGCCGAAGCCCTGTGGATGACCGGTAAATCCCAACCCGCCGCCTGCGATGCCACCTTTGGCCAATGGGCCGCCGCCGGGCAATTGACCGAACAGAAAATCTGGGACCGCACCAAGCTGGCCGCCGAAGCCCGTAACTATGCGCTGGCCAACAGCCTGGTGAAAACCTTGCCCACCCTGGGCGCCCAGGGCCGCTTGATGGTGGATGTGGCGCAAAAGCCCGCCATGCTCAGCGACCCATCACGCTTCCTGCCGGCCACCGCGGCCATGTCCGACGCCGTCGGCCTGGGCTTGCGCCGCCTGGCGCGCCAGAATCCGGAACAAGCCATGGCCCTGCTGGATGGGTATGCCAGCAGCATGCACTTCTCCCGTGACGAAAAAGTCTCCATCGCCCGGGAAATCGGCCTGACCCTGGCGCGCCGCTACGACCCGCGCGCCCTGGATGTGATGACCAAATACGACCCGGAACTGCGTGACAACACCGTCTCCGAATGGCGCCTGCGCCTGCTGCTGCGCCTGGCCCGCTGGGAAGATGCCTACCAGTTGACCCGCAAGCTGCCCCAGGACCTGGCCACCACCAACCGCTGGCGCTACTGGCAGGCCCGCGCCCTGGAACTGGCCGAGCCGAAGAACCCCCATGCACTGGTGCTGTACAAGGGCCTGGCAAAGGAGCGGGATTTTTATGGCTTCCTTGCCGCGGATCGCTCCCAGGCCCCGTATCAACTCAATAATCAGCCGCTGGTCATGAGCCAGGCGCTGATCAACAAGGTGCGCAATACCCCGGGTGTACGCCGCGCCCTGGAATTTTATGCCCGTGGCCAGATCGTCGACGGCCGCCGCGAGTGGTATCACGTCAGCCGCCACTTCAACCGTGACGAAATGGTTGCCCAGGCCAAGCTCGCCTACGACATGAAGTGGTACTTCCCAGCGATCCGCACCATCAGCCAGGCCAAGTACTGGGACGACCTGGATATCCGCTTCCCCATGGCCCACCGCGACACTCTGGTGCGTGAAGCCAAGGTCCGTGGCCTGCATTCGAGCTGGGTGTTCGCCATCACCCGTCAGGAAAGCGCGTTTATGGATGACGCCCGCTCCGGCGTCGGCGCCAGCGGCCTGATGCAACTGATGCCCGCCACCGCCAAGGAAACCGCGCGCAAGTTCAGCATCCCGCTGGCGTCACCGCAGCAGGTGCTGGACCCGGACAAGAATATCCAACTCGGCGCCGCCTACCTGAGCCAGGTGCACAGCCAGTTCAACGGCAACCGCGTGCTCGCCTCCGCGGCCTACAACGCCGGCCCTGGCCGCGTACGCCAATGGCTGCGCGGCGCCGACCACCTGAGTTTCGACGTGTGGGTGGAGAGCATCCCGTTCGACGAAACCCGCCAGTATGTGCAGAACGTGCTGTCTTATTCGGTGATCTACGGGCAGAAGCTCAACTCGCCACAGCCGCTGGTGGACTGGCACGAACGTTATTTTGATGACCAGTAACAGCCGGTAGATGATGCCCGCTTGAAGCTGCAAGTGCCCGCGTTGTGAGACGCGGGCATTTTTTTAGGGTTCGTCGTGGCCATCGCTGAATTGCAGGGCCGCCAGCCGCGCATACAGCGGGTTGCTGGCAATCAGCTGCTGATGGGTGCCCACTGCGACCAATTTCCCTTGATCCATCACCGCGATCCGGTCGGCGTTTTTTACCGTGGCCAGGCGGTGGGCGATCACCAGAGTGGTGCGCCCCTGCATCAGTTGCGGCAACGCCTGCTGGATCAAATGCTCGCTCTGCGCGTCCAAGGCACTGGTGGCCTCGTCCAGCAACAGAATGGGCGCATCCACCAGCAAGGCCCGGGCAATGGCCAGACGCTGGCGCTGACCGCCGGAAAGGCCCAGGCCGCCATCCCCCAGATGGGTCTGGTAACCGTCAGGCATTTGCAGGATGAAATCGTGGGCATGGGCAATGCGCGCCGCTTCTTCGACCTGGGCAAAACTGGCCTGCGGGTTGCCGTAGCGGATGTTGTCTTCGACGCTGCCAAAAAACAGCGCCGGGCTCTGGGACACCAAGGCAAAGCAGCGGCGCAGGTCCAGCGGGTCGAGATCGGTCAGCGGCTGGCCTTCGAGCAGCACCTGCCCCTGCTGCGGGTCATAGAAACGCAACAGCAAGTCGAACAGGGTGGACTTGCCCGCCCCGGACGGGCCGACCAGGGCCAGGGTTTCGCCAGCCTTGACGCTCAGGTTCAGGCCTTCGATGGCATAGCGGTCAGGACGCGAGGGGTAGGAGAAATACAGGTCTTGCAGCTCCAGACGGCCACTGACCCGTTGCGGCAACTTGATCGCACCAGTCGCCGGCGCCTGGATGTCATTGCTCGACTGCAACAGCTCGGCGATTCGCTCTGCCGCCCCGGCAGCCCGTTGCAACTCGCCGATCACTTCGCTCAAGGTGCCAAAGGCGCTGCCGACGATCAGGCTGTAGAACACAAAGGCCGCCAGCTCACCGCCGGAGATGCGCCCGGCAATCACATCCATGCCGCCCACCCACAGCATCACGCCGACGGCACCCAGCACCAGCACAATCACCAGGGTGATCAGCCAGGCACGCTGGACGATGCGTTTGCGCGCCGTGGTGAACGCCTCCTCCACCGTCCGCGCGAAGCGCTGCTCATCCTGCACCTGATGGTTGTAGGCCTGCACGGTCTTGATCTGGCCCAGGGTCTCGGACACGTAGCTGCCGACGTCGGCAATCCGGTCCTGGCTCTGGCGCGACAAGCTGCGCACGCGGCGACCGAAGATCAGAATCGGCGCCAGCACCAGCGGCAGCGCCACCACCACAATGCTGGTGAGCTTGGGGTTGGTGATAAACAGCAACACAATCCCGCCGATCACCATCAACGCGTTGCGCAGGAACAGCGACAAGGATGAGCCGATCACCGATTGCAGCAATGTAGTGTCGGCGGTCAAGCGCGACTGGATTTCCGAGCTGCGGTTGTGCTCGTAGAACCCCGGATGCAGGTAGATCAGGTGGTTGAACACCAGCCGACGAATGTCCGCGACCACCCGCTCGCCGATCCACGACACCAGGTAAAAGCGCGCAAACGTGCCCACCGCCAGACCCAGTACGAGGATCATGAACAGGCCGATGGACTGGTTAAGCAGGTGCGGCGATTGGGTCATAAAGCCCTGGTCCACCAACAGCCGAATACCCTGGCCCATGGACAAGGTAATGCCTGCGGTGACGATCAGCGCGAGCAAGGCGCCGACAGCCTGCCAGCGATAGGGGGCAATAAAGCGGGTGGCCAGGCGAATGGCGCGGCGTTGACGGGCTGAAAGCATGGAGAGCATCACCTGAGGAAGACACCCCCAAGCCTACACTGCAATCGGATTGAACTTGGGCAAATCACAATGAGTCAGGTTAATTATGCCCGGCAAGACTAAGCCCTAGAGGCTATCGGTCTAAACTCCGGCTGGAAATCCAGCGTGATTTCTGCTGGAGTGGGCATTCGATCCGTCGACGGGCCATGGAGTTGTAACAGCTCGGTCACGCGGGGGAATTAGAGTAGGTACACAACCTGATGAGGAGACAGGCCATGTCCTTGCAAACCAGCAGCACTGACAAAGTTGAAGTAATCCGCCAGCCACAGCAGTTGCCTTGCTCGTACATCGATGCACAGGGCCGTGAAGTGCAGATTACCGAAGAGATGATCCAGGGCGCCTGCGCCGAACTGGAGCAGAAACTGGTCAAGCCTGCCCAGCAAGGCTGATACGCCCCAGCTCTTTCAGACCCGGCCCAGGTGGCCGGGTTTTTTATGCCTGCGCTATGTCGATCAGCAAAGGCTTGCGCCCAAGCTGGTGACGAGGGCCTGCAAGGCTGCCGACTCACCGCTGATCCGCACCTTCAAGCCGTCAATCTCGCGGCGGTCCGGATAGTGCTTGCGCAGCAGGTCGAACGCCTTGCGCTGCTCCTCCACAGTGCCCACGAGGCTGCGGCGGAAATCTGCATCATCGCGCCGCGGGTCGTAGACGCTGCGGCACAGCGTCGCCAGGGCCCAGGCCGGGTCGGTGCTGGCATTGAGGTTAACCTCCGCCAGCCAAGGCTCAGGCAGCAAGTCACTCAACTGAATGCTCGCCGGCTGCCCAAGGTGCGCGCACAGCGCCTGGTAGATCTGCGCCGTGCCGCGCTGCTTGCCGTCCAGGCTGTAGCCGGCGATATGCGGGGTCGCCAGCACGCACAACTCGGCCAACTCGACATCCACTTCGGGCTCGCCTTCCCACACATCCAGCACCGCCTGCAGGTCTTCGCGGTCCAGCAACACCTCGCGCAGCGCCGCATTATCCACCACCGGGCCGCGGCTGGCGTTGATCAGCCAGGTACCCGGCTGCAACTGCTCCAGGCGCTGGCGATCCAGCAGGTGCCAGGTCGAGCCACTGCCGGATTTTTTCAGCGGGGTATGCAGGCTGATCACATCACATTGCTCGATGATCTGTTCCAGGCTGACGTAATCACCGTCTTCGGCGACCTGGCGTGGCGGATCGCAGACCAGCACTTTCCAACCCAGGCCCTTGAGCACCTTGACCAGGCGCCCGCCCACTTCACCGGCACCGACGATGCCATACGTCCGCTGGTTCAGGTCTGCGCCCTCGATTTCAGCCAGGGTCAACAGGCTCCCCAGCACATAATCCACCACCCCCCGGGCGTTGCAACCCGGCGCGCTGGACCATTGGATACCGGCCCGCTGAAAGTAATCGAGGTCCAGGTGATCGGTGCCGATGGTGCAGGTGCCGACGAACCGTACCGGCGTGCCTTCCAGCAGCGCGCGGTTGACGTTGGTCACCGAGCGCACCAGCAGCACATCGGCCTGTTCAATGGCGGCGCGGTCAATGGCCCGACCGGGCACGCGGCGGATCTCGCCAAACCCTTCGAAGAACGCATCGAGCAGCGGGATATTTTCGTCGGCAACAATCAGCATGGCAGGCTCCTTTGGCGGACCCGCAGTGTACAGGCACCAGCCTGTGGCGCGTTTACAAATCCGCTACACAGGTATTTTCCTGACCCATCCGTCAAGGCGTAGAATGCGCCGTCCTGAGTTCTCCCTTATCGGACATCTGTACGTGAACACTGCCACCACAACCCTCTCCCGCCCTGCCCGCGTTCGCCGGGAAGTCCACAGCCTGCTGGCGCTGGCCCTGCCGATCATGATCGGGCAACTGGCAACCACCGCCATGGGTTTTGTCGATGCGGTGATGGCCGGGCGCGTCAGTGCGCGAGACCTGGCGGCAGTGGCCCTGGGCAACTCCATCTGGATTCCGGTGTATCTGTTGATGACCGGCACCTTGCTGGCCACCACCCCCAAAGTCGCGCAGCGCTTTGGCGCCGGCAGCCACGCCGAGATCGGCCCGCTGGTGCGCCAGGCGTTGTGGTTGGCGCTGGTGGTGGGAGGCACCGCGTCATTGCTGCTGATCAGTGCCGAACCGATCCTGCATGCGATGAACGTCGATCCCGAGCTGATCGCCCCCTGCATGGGCTACCTGCACGGCATCGCGGCGGGCATGCCGGCGGTGGCGCTGTACTACGTGCTGCGCTGCTTCAGTGACGGCCTGGGCCGCACGCGCCCAAGCATGCTCCTCGGCCTGGGCGGGCTGGCGTTGAATATTCCGTTGAACTACGTGTTCATCTATGGCCATTTCGGTGTGCCGGCCATGGGCGGCGTGGGCTGCGGCTGGGCCACCGGGATTGTGATGTGGGCAATGATGCTGGGCTTCGTCGGGTGGACCCGCTGGGCCCCGGCCTATCACGCCAGCGAGCTGTTCAAACGCTTCGACTGGCCGAAATGGTCGGTGATCAAGCGTATCCTGAGCATCGGCCTGCCGATTGGCATCGCCGTATTTGCCGAGTCGAGCATCTTTGCGGTGATCGCCCTGCTGATCGGCAGCCTGGGCGCAACCGTGGTCGCCGGGCATCAGATCGCCCTGAACTTCAGTTCCCTGGTGTTCATGATCCCCTACTCCCTGAGCATGGCCGTGACCGTGCGGGTCGGCCAGGCCCTGGGCCGTGGCGAACCCCGTGAAGCGCGCTTCGCCGCTGGCGTGGGGATGGGCACCGCACTGGCCTATGCCTGCCTATCGTGCAGCCTGATGCTGTTGTTTCGCGAGCAGATCGCCACGATCTACACCGCCGACCCGCAGGTGGTCCAGGTGGCGGCGATGCTGATTGTGTTTGCGGCGCTGTTCCAGTTCTCGGATGCGATCCAGGTGACGGCCGCCGGCGCGTTGCGTGGCTACCAGGACACCCGGGTGACCATGGTCCTGACCCTGTTCGCCTATTGGGGCTTGGGCCTGCCGGTGGGTTACTTGCTGGGGCTGACCGACTGGCTGGGCCAGCCCAGCGGCCCGAGCGGCTTGTGGCAGGGCCTGATCGTCGGCCTCAGTTGCGCGGCGGCGATGCTGGTGGTGCGCCTGGCACGCAGTGCGCGCAAGCGCATCCGCACGGCGGTTTAAGCGAGCTTCTTGCGGATCCAGTACAGGTAAGTCCCCGCCTCTTCGCGCTGTTCCACCAGTTCATGGTCCAGGAACACACAGAACTTGGGGATATCGCGGCGGGTCGAGGGATCGGTCGCGATCACCTTGAGCAGGCCGCCGGGCGCCAGGTCGCGGATGTGCTGGTGCAGCATCATTACCGGCTCCGGGCAGTTGAGGCCGGTGGCGTCGAGGGTGCCGTCGACGGCAGGGTCAAAAATGTCGCTCATCACTCACTCCTACAAGGTCGTCTTTAGCGGGCCTTGGGTTTCTTTACGTCCAGGCGGCGCAGGTGGCAGGTCACTTCCTCACGGTCGTGGTACAGCTGCTTGCAACCGATTTCTACCCGGATGCCCCGCGCCTTGAAGCCTTCTTCGATGCGCTCCAGCAGGCGTTTTACTTCGGCGTAGCGCTGTTTCATCGGCAACTTGAGGTTGACCACCGCTTCGCGGCAATGCCCCTCGCCAATCCAGGTTTCCAGCAGGGCCGCGTTACGCGCCGGTTTCTCGACGATATCGCAGACCATCCAGTCCACCGGCTGCTTGGGGGTGAAGGTAAAACCATCCGCCATCAAGTGTTGCACCAGGCCGGTGTCCATCAGGCTTTCGGCCATGGGGCCGTTATCAATCGCCGTCACCAGCATGCCGCGATTGACCAACTGCCAGGTCCAGCCGCCTGGCGCTGCGCCGAGGTCTATGCCGGTCATGTCGCCGTGCAGGCGCTCGTCCCACTGGTCGCGGGGGATAAAGTGGTGCCATGCCTCCTCCAGCTTCAAGGTCGAGCGGCTGGGCGCGTCACGAGGGAACTTCAGGCGCGGGATGCCCATCGGCCACATCGCCGAGTTGTTTGACTCGGCCAGGCCCATAAACACTTCGCGACCGCTCTTGAAGGTCAGCAGCAGGCGCGGCTTGCTCGGGTCTTCGACCAGTTTGTCGGCGGCCAGCAGGGCCTTGCGCAGATGCACTTCGAATTTCTTGCAGAAGTTCGACAGTTCCTTGCCGTCGTTGGTATCGACCATCTCCAGCCACAGGCTGCCGCACACCGGGAAATCCCGCAGGTGCGCGAGGATCACGCTGATGCGGTCGGTTTCCGGCAAGTCGATGAACACCCCGCGCGCCCACTGCCTTGGGAAGATCAGCTCGGCAAAGCGTTGGCCGCGCATCAGGCGCTGGGCGCCGTCTTCTTCGGTGCAGACAAATTCGGCGCAGGCGCTGCCGGTCTTGGCCTTGGCATAGCCGGAAACGTTCAGGCGCGCGGCGTGTTCCGCGATCTCGGAACAGACTTCGCCTTCAAAACCCGGGCGGCAGTGCATAAAAAGGGTGTTCATTGAATCTCCTGGCAACTGGCTTGCTCTATCGCAATGCCTGTCATGAAAACGCGCGCATGATAGCTGAGTTCGGAACCTTGGACTTGCCCATAGAGTCCAGTAATTAGCCTGCTACTGAAAACCGGGCTAGCTTATAAGCTCTGTTCGTCCCGTCAGGTCCGTAGCCGTGCGGACCATAAGGAGTCATGTAATGTCATCCGTTGATAGCCTGAGAACCCTTAAGACCCTGCAGATCGACAGCAAGACCTACCACTACTTCAGCCTGCCCGAAGCCGCCAAGAGCCTGGGAGACCTGGACAAGTTGCCGATGTCCCTCAAGGTGCTGCTGGAAAACCTGCTGCGCTGGGAGGACGACAAAACCGTCACCGGCGCCGACCTCAAGGCCCTTGCCGCCTGGCTCAAGGAGCGCCGCTCCGATCGCGAAATACAGTACCGCCCGGCCCGGGTATTGATGCAGGACTTTACCGGCGTACCCGCCGTGGTCGACCTGGCCGCCATGCGCGCCGCCGTGGCCAAGGCCGGTGGCGATCCGCAGCGCATCAACCCGCTGTCGCCGGTGGACCTGGTGATTGACCACTCGGTGATGGTCGACAAGTTCGGCAATGCCGACGCCTTCGAGCAAAACGTCGATATCGAAATGCAGCGCAACGGCGAACGTTATGCGTTCCTGCGCTGGGGCCAGAGCGCCTTTGATAATTTCAGCGTCGTGCCGCCGGGTACCGGCATCTGTCACCAGGTCAACCTGGAGTACCTGGGCCGCACCGTGTGGACCAAGGACGAAGATGGCCGCACCTACGCCTTCCCCGACACCCTGGTGGGCACCGACTCCCACACCACCATGATCAACGGCCTCGGTGTGCTGGGCTGGGGCGTGGGCGGTATCGAGGCAGAAGCAGCGATGCTCGGCCAGCCGGTGTCGATGCTGATCCCGGAAGTGATCGGCTTCAAGCTCACCGGCAAATTGAAAGAAGGCATCACCGCCACCGACCTGGTACTGACGGTCACGCAGATGCTGCGTAAAAAAGGCGTAGTGGGCAAGTTCGTCGAGTTCTATGGCGACGGCCTCGCCGACCTTCCCCTGGCCGACCGCGCCACCATCGCCAACATGGCCCCGGAATACGGCGCCACCTGCGGCTTTTTCCCAGTGGATGACGTGACCCTGGACTACCTGCGCCTGTCGGGCCGGCCTGCCGCCACCGTCAAGCTGGTCGAGGCCTATACCAAGGCCCAGGGCCTGTGGCGCAACGCCGGTGAAGAACCAGTGTTCACCGACAGCCTGGCCCTCGACATGGGCACTGTCGAGGCCAGCCTGGCCGGGCCGAAACGCCCACAGGACCGGGTCTCGCTGCCGGATGTGAGCCAGGCCTTCAGCGACTTCCTCGACTTGCAGTTCAAGCCTGCCAGCAAGGAAGAAGGTCGCCTGGAAAGTGAAGGCGGTGGCGGTGTTGCGGTGGGCAATGCCGACCTGGTGGGTGAAGCCGACTACGACTTCGAAGGCCAGACCTATCGCCTGAAAAACGGCGCGGTGGTGATTGCGGCGATTACTTCGTGCACCAACACCTCCAACCCGAGCGTGATGATGGCCGCCGGCCTGGTCGCGAAAAAAGCCGTGGAAAAGGGCCTGAGCCGCAAGCCCTGGGTAAAGAGCTCGCTGGCGCCAGGCTCCAAGGTGGTCACCGACTACTACAACGCCGCCGGCCTGACCCCCTACCTGGACCAACTGGGCTTCGACCTGGTGGGCTATGGCTGCACCACCTGCATCGGCAACTCCGGGCCGCTGCCTGAGCCTATCGAGAAAGCCATTCAGCAAGCCGACCTGACGGTAGCGTCGGTGCTGTCCGGCAACCGAAACTTCGAAGGCCGCGTGCACCCGCTGGTGAAAACCAACTGGCTGGCCTCGCCACCGCTGGTGGTGGCCTATGCCCTGGCCGGGACCGTGCGCATTGATATCAGCAGCGAGCCCCTCGGTACCGGCAAGGATGGCCAGCCGGTCTACCTGCGCGATATCTGGCCCAGCAGCCAGGAGATCGCCGACGCGGTGGCCCAGGTCAGCACCGGCATGTTCCACAAGGAATACGCCGAGGTGTTTGCCGGTGACGCACAGTGGCAAGCCATTGAAGTGCCGCAGGCCGCAACCTATGTGTGGCAGGAAGACTCCACCTATATCCAGCACCCGCCGTTTTTCGATGACATCGCCGGGCCGCTGCCGGTGATCAAGGATGTGCAGGGCGCCAATATCCTGGCGCTGCTTGGCGACTCGGTGACCACCGACCACATCTCCCCTGCCGGCAATATCAAGGCCGACAGCCCTGCCGGACGCTACCTGCGCGAACAGGGTGTGGAACCGCGGGACTTCAACTCCTACGGCTCGCGCCGCGGCAACCATGAAGTGATGATGCGCGGCACCTTCGCCAACATCCGCATCCGCAACGAAATGCTCGGCGGCGAAGAAGGGGGCAACACCCTCTACATTCCTACCGGCGAGAAGATGCCGATCTACGATGCGGCCATGAAATACCAGGCATCCGGCACGCCATTGGTGGTGATCGCCGGCCAGGAATACGGCACCGGCTCCAGCCGCGACTGGGCCGCCAAGGGCACCAACTTGCTGGGGGTCAAGGCGGTGATCGCCGAGAGCTTCGAGCGCATCCACCGCTCCAACCTGGTGGGCATGGGCGTGCTGCCGTTGCAGTTCAAGCTGGACCAGAACCGCAAGGCCCTGCAGCTGACCGGCAAGGAGAAGATCGACATCCTCGGCCTGACCCATGCCGAGATCGAGCCACGCATGAACCTGACGCTGGTGATTACCCGCGAAGATGGCCGCAGCGAGAAAGTCGAGGTGCTGTGCCGGATCGACACCCTCAATGAAGTTGAGTACTTCAAGGCGGGCGGGATTCTGCACTATGTACTGCGTCAGTTGATTGCTTCATAACGCGTAAAGCCAGACAAAACACCGCCTACGGGCGGTGTTTTCATTTTTGCCTCCAGGTCCCGCCGCTATAATACGCACCCGTTGCAGGAACCGGCTTGCCGGTTCCTGCAAAAGCAATTGCGTCATTTTTACGTCACAAGGATTTTCAATGCCCGCTTTACCCTGGCTGTACCTGGCACTTCTATCCATCGGCTATGCACTGGCCCTGGCCTACGGGCAACTGGGTTTACTGGCCCTGGTGTCCATCGGCCTCTTGCTGGTGGCAGGTTACGCCGTGCGCCAACAACACATCCCATGGGCCCGCTACCTCGGCCATGGCCTGTTCATTGTATTGGCCCTCGGCCTGGCGATGCACTGGCTGCCCGGTTTCTACAACGGTCGCGGCATCGACCCGCAGCGCTTCAGCGCCGATGCCGTGCCCTTCTCGATGTACCTGAACCAGGACAAACCGCTGATCGGTTTCTGGCTGCTGCTGGTCTGCCCGTGGATCGTCGCTCGCCGCCCGTTGCGCCTGTCGATCTATGCCACGGCCCTGGCCTTGACCCTGACCACCATCGCCGCCCTCGGCGGGGCGGTGCTTCTGGGCATTATCAGTTGGGCGCCCAAATGGCCGGACCAGGCCTGGCTCTGGGTGTTGAACAACCTGTTACTGGTGACCCTGGTTGAGGAGGCACTGTTTCGCGGCTATATCCAGGGCGGCCTGAGCCGGCGCTTCAAGCAACTGCCTTATGGCGAAAACCTCGCCTTGCTGCTGGCCTCGCTGCTGTTTGGCCTGGTGCATGTGGGCGCGGGTTGGCAATGGGTGCTGCTGGCCAGTATCGCCGGCGCGGGGTATGGCCTGGCCTACCGCTTCGGCGGCCTGGGCGCGGCGATCGCCACACACTTTGGTTTGAATCTGCTGCATTTCGGGTTGTTTAGCTACCCGATGCTGGCGGGTTGATCTTCGATCAAAACCACAATCGCGCCTGACCTGAGGGCTGGACAACAGACTCCGCCCACTGTTGTCCAGCCCAAGGGATGTGGCTGTATGAGCAGTTGTCCCGTGAAGGGAAATACCACGCCAAAACCCTGCTATCGCCTCATACAGAAGGAAAGCAGGACCTCCACTAGGATGGTTGAAAGCGCCCGCTGCCAGAGCCATAGCCTTTCAGTATTGAAAAGCCATACCCGCCTGCCGCACTCCCAGACTCGATATTGGTCAGACAATTCATTTTTTTGTAATTTTTTTTGTCTGAGCTTTACCAAGAGAAATTGAAAACGCCAGCTACGTAAAATCTTCAATAACATCAGAAAAATCGCACATCTATCGAGACTTTTGCCCGAATGTGCACGTTTTTCACTAGCAAAAGGACAACATTTGTTAGCAGTCAACGCAGAGCTTGTAAAGTGAAAAGTTTGTGAATTTGTTAGTGGCACAACAAATTCAAAATGATATCTTCCGTGCTGCGTAGGCGGTTCCAGCAAAATTGCCAGTGAAAAGATATAAAAAAATCTTCATGCGCCAGTTATGGAGTTGTCACGAGCACGGAGTGCCCAAAAGCTACGCCTCTTGCCCTCCCACCTATGCATTTTCAGTTGCGCAGAACCGCATCTGCGGTCTGCTGCAGACGTTTTTTACCATTGGAATGGATTCTAGTGACGTGCCAACAAGCGCGTCGCATCCTGACATTGGCTCACCGCTAAATCTGTGAAGAAGTGTTCATATATGCCCCTCAAGACGCTGTCCATTTTCGGGACCCGGCCCGAAGCCATAAAAATGGCCCCTTTGGTTCTGGAACTGGCAAGCGACCCTCGTTTTGAGTCGAGGGTGTGCGTCACCGCGCAGCACCGTGAGATGCTCGACCAAGTGCTTGAACTATTCGAGCTGACGCCCGACTTCGACTTGAACATCATGAAAGCCGGGCAAACACTGACAGACGTGACGACGGCGATTATTCAAGGGCTCAAACCCATCCTTGAAGACTTCAAGCCCGATGTGATCCTTGTTCATGGCGACACCGCCACTACCTTCGCCGCCAGCCTGGCCGCCTATTACCAACAAGTCCCGATTGCCCATGTCGAGGCAGGCCTGCGTACCAACGACCTCTATTCGCCATGGCCCGAAGAAGGCAACCGGCGGTTAACAGGTACTCTTGCTGCCCTCCATTTTGCGCCCACTGAAACATCGCGGCAGAACCTGCTGAAAGAAGGAGTCGCCTCCTCGGCCATTCACGTTACCGGCAACACCGTGATTGATGCCCTGCTCAGCGTGGTCGATCGTTTAAGTAGTCCAGCTTCGCCACTCCAAGCGCAATTCGAGGAGCAGTTTGCATTCTTGCCTCGTGACAAGCGCATGGTGTTGATCACCGGCCATCGGCGCGAAAACTTCGGTGGCGGTTTCGAGCGTATTTGCCAAGCGCTGGTCAACACTGCCCAGCAATTCCCCGATGTTGAGTTCGTATACCCGGTGCACCTGAACCCGAACGTTCGTGAACCCGTAAAACGCCTGCTAGCTGGTATCAACAACGTGCATCTGATCGAACCACTGGATTATCTGCCGTTCGTTTACCTGATGACGCGCTCTTACGTGATCCTTACCGACTCCGGCGGTATCCAGGAAGAAGCACCTGCCTTGGGCAAACCTGTCCTGGTGATGCGTGACACGACTGAACGCCCCGAAGCCGTCGAAGCCGGCACAGTGAAGCTGGTTGGCACAGAAGTGGACTCCATCACCCACCACCTCAGCGAATTGCTGAGCGACGAAGTGGCTTATCAAAAAATGAGTTTTGCCCATAACCCTTATGGCGACGGTAAGGCTTGTGCACACATCCGTGAGGCGCTGATGGTTTTGGTCGCTCAACGAAACGAGGCAGCAGCATGAGTTTCTCCCGCATTTCGGTCATTGGACTTGGTTACATCGGCCTGCCCACAGCAGCCATTTTCGCCTCACGCAAGAAGCAAGTCATTGGCGTTGATGTCAATCAGCGCGCTGTAGACATCATCAATCGTGGCGAGATTCATATCGTCGAGCCCGATCTTGATATGTTGGTTCATGCCGCCGTCACCGAAGGTTACCTGCGGGCAACGACGGTACCTGAACCGGCCGATGCGTTCCTGATTGCGGTTCCAACACCCTTCAAGGAAAACCACGAGCCGGACCTGGGCTACATCGAGGCGGCAAGCAAGTCGATTGCCAGCGTCTTGAAAAAGAATGACTTGGTTATCCTGGAGTCAACCTCCCCTGTCGGAGCGACGGAGTGCATGGCCGAGTGGCTTGCCCAAGCTCGCCCGGACCTGACCTTCCCGGCCACCCATGGCGAAGATTCCGACATCCGTATCGCGCACTGTCCTGAGCGTGTGTTGCCAGGCCATGTCTTGCGGGAACTGGTTGCCAACGATCGCATCATTGGCGGTATGACCCCCAAGTGCTCCAACGCCGCCGTGAGTCTTTACCGCGCGTTTGTCGAGGGCGAGTGCATTATCACCGACACCCGCACGGCCGAGATGTGCAAGCTCACCGAGAACAGCTTTCGTGACGTCAACATCGCGTTCGCCAACGAACTGTCAATGATTTGCGCCGAACTGGAAATCAACCCGTGGGAGTTGATCCGCCTGGCCAACCACCACCCTCGGGTCAATATCCTGCAGCCCGGCCCCGGCGTCGGTGGTCACTGTATCGCGGTCGACCCCTGGTTCATCGTCAGCAAAACCCCAGAGCTGGCCCGCTTGATCCGTAGTGCCCGCGAAGTCAATGACCAGAAGCCGCAGTGGGTCGTTCAACAAGTGAAACTGGCCGTGGCCGACTATTTGCTGAGCCATCCGGAACAGTCCGCCAGCACCGTGCAGATCGCGTGCTATGGCTTGGCTTTCAAGCCAGACATCGATGACTTGCGTGAAAGCCCAGCCCTCAACATCGCCCGACAGTTGAGCGATGAACTGGGCGTGACGCTACAGCTCATCGAACCCAACATTCAGGAGCTGCCTGAAAAGTTGGCCGCGCATCAGTTGGTAGACACTGACTATGCCCTGGACAGCGCGCACATTCACGTATTGCTGGTCAAGCACCGTGAATTCAAAGAGATGGCAAAAATGCGAGATGGCGCCGTTGTAATCGATGCTGCTGGCGTGTTTGCTGCCTGAGAAGAGAATTAAAGATGACTAGCGTCCAACTCCCCACGCCGCCGGAAGCCCCTACAGCCCTGGCAGACATTCACGACCGTGTAATGGAGGCCTACTACGGGAAGTTGGGCGAGCATTTCATGCGCGAAACCCAGGCACGTATCCATTGGATCTGTGCACAGGTTTCGGGCAAGAAGGTACTCGATGTAGGTTGCTCACAGGGCATCGTGCCGCTATTGCTGGCCCGCGAGGGCTGCGACGTGATCGGTGTCGACACCAGCCCCCAGGCTATTGAAGAAGCCAAATCGTACATGGCGGCCGAGCCGTCCCATGTACAGGCCAAAGTCTCCTACGTGAACGCGGATTTCCTGTCCCTGAACGTCGAGGATGCTGAACCCGACACCATCGTCATCAGCGAAGTACTCGAACACCTCGTACGTCCGGAAATGTTTGTCGAGAAAGCTGCCTCGCTACTCAAGCCCGACGGGCGACTGATCATCACCGTGCCATTCGGGGTAAATGATTTCATCGACCACAAGCACACGTTCTACCTGCTTGAGCCCTTCCGCCTGCTGAACGAATACCTGCACATCACCCAGATCAAAGTACTGGGCAAGTGGCTGGGCATGGTGGCGGTCAAAAAAACCGACGCCACCGCCCCTTCCCCCGTGCAGTTGGATATGGCCCAGGTACAAAACCTGGAAAAAGCCTTCGAAGCGATCGAACGCAACCTGCAGAACAGCCTGTCCAACACCAGCAAGAACCTGACCGAAGCCAACAAGAAATACCGTGCGGCCACCGAGCAAATTGCCCAGCTCAAGCCCAAGGCACAACAGGTGGAAGAACTCACGAAAAAAAATCTTGCCCAGGAGGCAATGCTTGCCGAGCAGGCTGATATCAAGCTGCGCCTGGACGAGGCGAACAAAAAATACCGCGTGGCCACCGAGCAGGTGCAACAGCTCAAGTCACAATTAACTGAACTGGAAAACACCAAAAAGGCCCGTCTTGAGCAGAATGATAAAGAGCTCACAGACCTGCATGCCCGACTTGAAAACACCCAGGAACAATTGCAGCACACCCAAACCCAGCACGAGTTGCTCAAGGCACAAGTAGCAGCCTTGCAAACAGAAAACCAGTCAGCGGTCGAACAACAAGACCAGCAACTGATAGAGCTGCATGCGCTCACCCAGCAATTGCAGACCCTTGCCTCCCAGAACGCTCGGCTGCAGGAGTTGGTGACCGAAGAACAATCGGGGCGCCATCAGGCAGAGACCGCACTCATCAGCATCAACCATGATGCCGAACAACAGCTGCACGCCCACGAAGCCATCCAGGCACGGCTGGAAGAAGATATCGACACGCTGCTACTGCAAGTCGATGACCTGACAAATCTCCATGCACAGGAAATGCAGGAGCTGAACAGCCAGCTCAAGGAGTGCCGCGCGCGCATTACCGAGCTGTCCGGCCACCTTGAACAAGAACGCGCCATCCGCCCACTGCTGGAGAACGAACTGGCCACCTGCGAAGCCCATGTGGCGCAGTTGGACAGAGAGCTGCAGGTCAAGACCGACCAGCATCTAACTATCACCAACCAGCTTGAAGCCGAACGCGCAACCCGACAAAACCTGGAGTTGAGCCTCAACCAACTTGAGCATCAATCCCAGGAGGCTCTGCTGCAACGAGACAAGCTCACGACGGCCCTGCAGCAACAGACCTGCGCCCTGGAAGAGCTTCGCCAGCAAAATGCCGACCTGCAAGAACAGGTGCAACTGGAGTTGTCCAGTCGCGAGGCTGCCGAGCAATTGCTTGCCACCACGCAGGAGCAATGGGATGACGCTCGCCTGCGCATGGAAAGCGAGCTGCAGTCTTCAAAAGGCTGGCTTGAGGCCGCCAATCAAAAGTATCGCGAAGCCACGGGTACGCAGATCCCTCATCTGAAAAGCAATCTTGAAAAACTGCTTGGACAAACCGCCGCCCAGCAGCAAAAGATCGAAGAGCTCAACGACAACCTGCATCGTGCCAATGCCAAACGCCATCTGGCAGAGCAGCGCCTGATCAAAACCCGCTCAAGCCTTACCTACCAGCTGGGTTATCAACTAAAGGCCAGCGGCAGCTCGCTGGGCGGCATCATTCGCTTGCCAGGCACCTTGTTCAACCTGTACCGCCAGGCCAGCAAAACCCGCAAAGACACAGCCCAGAAAGCCATTGGTTTTGACGGCCCGTCAGCGCTGCTGCCTGCGCCACAACACATCGCCAAAACAGACGTCGCCTTGCCCGCAGCACTCGCCGACACCGAGTATGTGCGCAACTGCTTGCTCAACCACGAGCAGGGCAATGCCGCATCCTTGAAAGTCGCCTGTGTGATGGACGAGTTCACCTACGGCTCATACCGCCATGAATGCAACCTGCTGCAACTGACCCCTGCGGATTGGCAGGAGCAACTGCAGCAATTCCAGCCCGAACTGGTGTTTATCGAATCAGCCTGGCGCGGCAAAGATGACTTGTGGGGCAGCAAAGTCGGCCATAACAGCCACGAACTGCAAGACATCCTTAAATGGTGCAAAGACCACAAGGTACCCTCGGTTTTCTGGAACAAAGAGGATCCGGTCCACTTCGAGACCTTCTTGTCTACCGCCAAACAGTTCGACTTCGTGTTCACTACCGACATCGACTGCATTCATCGCTACAAGGGTGCGCTCGGACATGATCGGGTGTATCTGTTGCCGTTCGCCTGCCAACCGGCGGTGCACAACCCGGTTGAACTGTACGAGCGTAAAGATGCGTTTTGCTTCGCTGGCGCCTACTACACCCGTTACCCCGACCGTACCCGCGACCTGGGTAATTTTGTCAGCGAACTGCCGAACTTCCGTCCGCTGGAAATTTTCGACCGCAACTTTGGCAAGAACGACCCCAACTACCAGTTCCCCGAGCAATACCAGCCGTACATCGTTGGTACGTTGAGCTTCGAGCAGATCGACCGCGCCTACAAAGGCTACCGTTACGCGATCAACCTCAACTCGATCAAGCAGTCGCAGTCAATGTTCGCCCGCCGAGTGTTTGAATTGCTTGGCTCCAACACCGTGACAGTCAGCAACTTCTCCCGCGGTGTGCGCCTGTTGTTTGGCGACCTGGTGATCACCACCGACAGCGGCCCGGAAATGCTGCGCCGCCTGAACACACTGGCAGGTAACGAACGCGACAGTGACAAGCTGCGCCTGGCTGCCCTGCGCAAAGTGATGCAAGAACACACCTATGGGCACCGCCTCAACTATGTGATGAGCAAAGTGACCGGCAAGGCCCAGGAAGAAAGCCAGCCGCGCATTTGCATTATCGCCGATGCCGCCAACAGCGCCGAAGTCGAAGCCCTGACCCAGCACCTGCTTCGTCAGCGCTACACCAACGTGAGCATGCATGTCGTCGTCAACGACACCGTCGGCAAAACTGCAGTCAAAGACCCACGGATAAAACTGATCTCGCGCAAACAGCTGAAAAAAACCAGCCTTGGTGAACTGGCCGGTGATGCGCCGTGGTTCGCGGCCATGGCCAGCGAGGACTACTACGGCCCGAACTACCTGCTCGATATGGTCCTGGCGACGCGCTACAACCAGGCTGAAGTCATCGGTAAAGTTGCCCACTATGTGCGCAAGGATGACGGCATCCATTTGCAGAACCCAGGTCAGGCTTATCGTCGCCCGGCCAGCATTGCTGCGCGCGCCGCACTGATCAAAACCGCACTGATTGCCGAGCAACAAACCAGCGAGTGGCTCAAAACCCTGCCGAAGTTGAACTACGAGTTCGAGCAATCACTGGCGATCGATGCGTTCAACTACTGCCGAAACGCCGCGGGTGCCCGCGGGCAAGACGTGACGGAGGTCGTAGACGACCTCAATCTGTACACCGGCATCGGCATTGACGAGCTGCAACGCCGTGCCGAAGCCATTGAACCGCTCAAGGTCAGCCACACCAGCGCAGAGATCTGCGGGCGTGACCTGGCCGCAATGTTCGGACCGATTCGTAGCAAGCATCTGGAAGAACACATTGACGTAGATACCTGGCAGATCAGCTCTTCGCTCGCCGATGGCAAGCATGAGTACCAGTACGCCAAGACGGATTTGCCTGTCGCCGAATTGGCGTCGGGTGAACAACTCAAACTGTTCCTTGACGCCACCCCTGGCCTGAACATCCAGTTGGTCGTGCTGTTCCTCGATGCCCAGAAACAACGCATCAGTCATGTCATGCAACACGCCAACCGCAACCAGACCAGCGATATCCCGCCAGAGGCCGCCTTCATTCGCCTGGGCATCCGTGCCTATGCCAATGGCAGCGCCGGTATCAAGGCACTGGTCCTGGGGCACCGCGATCTGCAGCCATCGGAAATGCTCGCCAAATCCGAATACCTGCTGTTGACCAACCATTACCCGGCCTATGACGACCTGTACCGCAACGGTTTCGTCCACACCCGCGTCACCGCCTATCAGGAACGTGGCGTCAACGTGGACGTATTCCGCCTGCGCAAGAACGAAGCGGTCAGCTATCACGAGTTTGAAAACGTCGACGTCATGACCGGCTCCCAGGCCACCCTGGCGAAGATGCTGGAGTCGGGTGCCTACAAGACCATCCTGGTTCACTTCCTCGACCCAGACATGTGGGAAGTCCTGCGCCGACACCTGAACACCACCAAGGTCATCGTATGGGTCCACGGCGCCGAGATCCAACCGTGGTGGCGCCGCGAATACAACTTCACCACCGATGAACAACTGGCCCTGGGCAAACTCGACAGCGACAAGCGCATGAGCTTCTGGCGCAACCTGCTGCAACCCATGCCGGCCAACCTGAAACTGGTGTTTGTATCCCGCTACTTCGCCGAAGAAGTGATGGAAGACCTCGGCTTCCGCCTGCCAGAAAACCAGTACGAGATCATTCATAACCCGATCAACACCGAGCTGTTTTCTTATGTGGAAAAGCCGGTTGAACAGCGTAAGAAGATCTTGTCGATTCGGCCGTATGCGTCAGCAAAATACGCGAACGACCTCAGCGTTACAGCCATCGAGTTGCTCTCCGAAAAGCCCTACTTCTCCGAACTGGAGTTCCACATGATTGGGGATGGAGTCCTGTTTGAAGAAACTCTGGCACCACTGCGCAAGTTCCCGAACGTGAAAATCGAAAGGCGGTTCATGAAGCACGCAGAGATTGCAGCCTTGCACAAAGAGTATGGCTTCTTCCTCTGCCCTACCCGAATGGACGCTCAGGGGGTGTCGCGGGATGAGGCTATGGCGTCGGGGTTGATTCCTGTAACTAACGGGGTCACTGCCATTCCAGAGTTTGTAGATGAGGCGTGTGGAGTTCTTGCATTGGCTGACGATGCTGAGCTCATGGCACAAGGTATTGCTCGAATTATCGAAACCCCTTCGTTATTTACAAAAATATCAAAGGCTGCTCGCGAGCGGGTGGAGAAACAAACTTCATTGAGCACGATTATTCAACAAGAACTCACTCTGGTGAGTAAGGCTAAAGCTCAATGACTTTCAAAATTTATTTAGTTATAAGTGCTAGGCAAAAACCGTGAGTACCAAGATTTTGATTGTCGGCAGCTGTGTGAGCCGAGATATTTTTAACTATGATGCAGATAGTACCTTTGAAATATCTGCCTATTATGCGCGCAGCTCATTTGCAAGCTTGTTTGCACCTGTAGCGACAGCCGACGAGTACAGCCATACTCTTCAGTCAAAATTTCAAGCTAACATTGTAAAAGCAGATCTGCAAAACACCTTTAGCTCTTCATTGAAAGATATACGCTTTGACATTCTTTTAATTGATTTTATTGACGAAAGATTCAGCATCGCCCTAGAAGACAATGGTGGGATTTTTACCTTATCAAATGAGCTAATAAGCGCAGGTTTCAAGGACATAACAGAAAACATAAAAATCATCAAATCACAAACAGATGATTTTTATGAGTTATGGGAAAAAGGCTGGGTAAAATTCATAAACCACATAAAGTCAATGGATCGTCTAGAAGATGTTTTTATACACAAAACATTCTGGAGCCCGGAAACTCTACAGGGAAATGATTACAGCTCAATGTTCCACAAAGAGCAAATAGTTGCTGCAAATAACTTTCTGCAGCGTCTATACAGCCGTATTGCCTTAGACCTTCCAGCGCACCAGTTCATTGAGCCTACACCTCAACTTCTATGTGGCGCAGATGATCATAAGTGGGGAATCAGCCCATTTCATTATATTGATGATTACTATAAATTCATGCTTGAAAAACTAAAAAAAATAGCTTCCAAGCTCATAAAACTTGAAACTGAAACCTTTTATCTTTCTCCAACTGTTAGAGCTAACAACGCTGATAGAGATCTGGAAAGTAGCCTACATTACGCTCAGCTTATAAAGCATGAGAGCGATCAATCTCTGGACGCATCCCTCTTCAAAGGTAACGCTAAATCCACCGTGACCGAAAACGGGCTAAGTTTCTTGTTTTCTGGAGATGGTGACAATCATCAAATACGATTTGAAATCCCAGAAAAATTCTCCGCAAACGGATTAAGCATACGTTTCAAGATTTCTGACTGGGCATCACTGAGATATTTGGCGATAGGTTACATGTCCGGCGAAAACTATCATCATGTCAAGATAGTGCATCCGGCACATAACAACTGGATTGATTTTTCAATCGGCTATTCAGATTTAGCATTCGGCATACAAAATAATTGGCAGGTTCCGTCGACAGAACCTGTTTCTGACGTAAAACTCTACTTCAAAGGCCGACCTTTACCTGAAGGCTCCTCTTTGGAAATTGAATATATTTCTTGCTGGAAGCAAAGGGAAGGCTCTCCTTCTTGGCTTGTTCAACTCAACAAGCGCAATACTGCCGAAGACGTCTCTAGACGCTTACCTGAAGCTTTTGTTGAGAGCATATATGGCTACTTGGAAAAGTGCTTTCGAAATTCTGATCTTCAAGTGGACTCCTTTCTTCAGAACGGAACTTGCCCACTTTATGGGAATAAAAATCTGCCTTGGAAGTCAGACTATAAATTACCAGAAACTTTCCAAGATGTCGGTACCTATAGGTTTTCTTGGCACGCCCTTCATCCTGCTGCGATGCTGATGATTTACGCGCGAAATAACGATAGTATTACAGCACTATTTTCAGCCCGCGAATTTGTTAATAACTGGCTTGAACAAAGCTATTTCTCAGACGATATCGACAAGAAATTCGCTTGGTACGACCATGGCACCGCTGAGAGACTCTTGTCCTTCATACTAATGTGGGATATAGGTCTGAAATACGGTTTTGACAGCCGTTTTATGAGTCGTTTACGTGGGGCAATTTTTAAACACTCTCAACTTTTATCGTCTGAGATGTTCTACGCTTCACATCAGAACTCACGCTACCATAATCACGCATGGTTTCAGGATATGGCACTTTTAGCTGCTGCATTAGCAATGCCAGAAATGCCGTGTGCTGAAAAGTGGAGTTCTATTGCACTAACGCGCCTGGAGGACCAGTTAGAAAAACTGATCATCCGTGATGGCGGTTATGCTGTGTTTATTGAAAACTCTATAGGCTACCATCAAGGTGTACAGCGTCTAATCGCGTTTGCAGGAGAGCTGGTATTATTGAGTGGCCAGGAGAGCACAATCCCCAAAGTTGCAGACGAACTTATAAAATTTTCCGATTTACTACGGTATCCTGACAATAGAGCGCCGGCGCAAGGGGATACGTTTCGCAGGTGTAATCCTTTATCAATACCAAATATCAAGCCATATGAACGCAGCACGTTCACTCTGCTTCCAAACGCTGGTTATGCCATTATAAAAGGCAACCATGAAGAACATGGGTTTATGCTCTCTCTCTTCTCAACCTCGTTATGCAAAACACATAAGCATGAAGACAATCTTTCAATCACTCTTTTCATGGGCGGAATCGAGTGGCTCATTGACCCTAGCTTTTACTCCCACGAGTATGCAAAACCCGTCGAGAGTTACTTGAGAAGTGCTTGGGCCCATAATAATCTTGCCATTAGAGATGCAAACTATACGATCGACCCTGGTCATTCAAAAATTTATGGTGAGTGCGTGGATGCGTCGTTCAGCATTCAAGGGAACCACACAGCCTATGAAGGCTACCACGTTTCTAGAGACATTAGCGGAAGCATGGAAAAGTTGGATTTCTCCATTACAGATTTTTTCAGCGGAGATGTTTCTGCAGAGGCATACACGCTATTCCACTGTGGCGAAGGAGTTATTGCAACATCAACTGAAAGTGGTGTAACGCTTAGTCATCTTGGTTCGAAAAAAATGATTAACATTTTGAGTGATGCAAAACACTCCATCATTACTGGATGGGATGAAGGCAGGATCAACAATGCAGTATCCGGATTAGGCTTCATGGAAAAGAATGACACTACCATCATTTCATTTGAAGTTAACTTAAACACCAAAACAAAATTTATAATCACAGCCACTTAACATTAAAACGACACCATCGTATATTTCAAGGAAACGACAACATGAAAAAAATCTGGCTTTGCGCCCTTCTGTTCTTGACTTTGGCAGGTTGCGACAACACCTCAACTGAGACCAAAGCACCTCTAGTTGAATTACAAGGTGGTGTAAAGGTACCGTCTGGCGCGACAGAGATAAAAAACTACATTGCCGAAAAAAACGCCTCTAAGCGACAGCACTATATTTTTGATTTCGACAAATCGATGAGCTCCACCGATGAAGAATTGACACGGGCCCTTGCAGAGCAGGGTTATTCCCGTCAGGTCAAAAGCGAAACAGATGAAGTAGTGCATCTCTATTTCAAAAAAAATGACGCTTCAACCATCGTAGCGATTCTTAAGCCTGCTGGGCCGGGAAAAACTAGACTAGCAATGTCTTGGGAAGTACAAAAAAACCCTAACAATTAAATAAACAATCTTCTTTTCAATGCGAGTGTTTCAATGCAAACCCAACATATCAGCCCCCTAAAATCCATACGCTGGTATTACTCAGTCTCGGCAAAGATCGCTCGCATCGTTCCAGGATACACCCTTGCACTAATAATAATCACTCTTGCATCACAGCTAAGCCTATTAGCAGCATCTTTTTTACCATTAAAAGCGATAATCTTGATCGGCTCGCCCAATATTCCAGAGTACTTTCCTAACTCATGGAAAATACTAGGCAGAGAAAATCTATTCATCGGACTTAGTATCGCAGCAATAGCTTCTTATTTTTTTCATTTACTGGCAGAGAAGTTAATTCGTAATTTAACCGAGACAGGTTCAAAGAATCTGCTCGCACACAGTAGCAAAATGATTTTATTCGAAGATCAGGAAAACATCGCGAACCGCGCATATCTAAGGTTCACGCGAAGCCTGGCAAGTGCTTTCTTCGTCGCGCTCACTATTTTGCTACTGGGCACTTTCTATAACGATTTAATGATAGCAATATTTACGTTCTGGCTGGTATTGATCGCACTGTTTTTTCTCATACGGGCCACGTCCAAGCCTCAGCATGAAAAATTGCTTGCCGTCATCAACGACGCACCAAACACGCTCGCTTCACTGGGATTTCTCGTCGCTTTCGGGTTTATGATTTATGACCTCCTTGATGAGAGCCCGCCGGAGATTTTTGCAGCTCTTATTGGAGTGCTACTTTCGAGGCAAATCATGCATCGTGTCGCGATTTTTGCTCACGATACAAATAGTTTAATTACCCAGCACTTTCAGCTTTCTGCCCTTTTTTTTCATACACATCAGCTGACTCAACCTCAGCCAAGCGCTGATGCAAATTTTTGGGGCCACCTTGCAGAAGATACGCGCCCTAAGTTGCTTGGAAATGTAATATCTGAAATTACCGGTGACGTGCTCGCCGTGATTGAAGCTCGCTGGCATCAAACGGGCGTGCATGATGTAGTCGCCTTTGAAGTATCAGCAAAAAACGCACAAAGCGAACACACTGAATTCTTTTTTGTGAAAATCTTTAACTTAAAGCGAAGTATTCTAGCCATCAACGAGGCGACGCTATTAGCAGAGGCTATTCCCTGCAACCTGCCAACACTGCCTTTTATCGGCGCGACCTCTGTAGCTAATTTCCATTGCCATGTATTTAAGTGGAGCAATCTTGAAAAATTCGAGCCCTTGGATTTTAAAGAGCCTACTTATGAAATATTAAAGAGAATGATGTTCACCACACCACCACCAAGCTTGGTGAAACTATTCTCACGATCTCGCCCGTTAATCTGGGACAGATTGAGCTCTGTTGAACTTTCGAAATTTGAACTGGCTATCGCCACGACGGAACACATCCACATTTTACGCTCTTTCCTAGAGGCTCGTGAGTCGATAGTCCACTACTTAAAGTCCTACCCTTTGCAAGTGACCAATATCGATATAAGCAAGGATCACTTGCTATTTAATAGCACAGATCAAAAATTTGTTAGTCACTGGGGACTATGGAGCCTTGAGCCTGTCGGGGCCGGCTGGCCCACTTCACACAAGGAACTGATTCGCCTTGAAGGTCTATTTAACGACCTGCAGAACTCCAGGCCAGATATGGCTGAGCTCTCTATTAACGACTTGAAACTATCAGCACTTCTATTTGCGCTAGACAAACTTCTGATCAAACAACAATTTATTTCGGCAGCGTTGCTGTTACCGGAAATAATGAGTGCCTACACCCACCTTACACTTAAAACGCCGGAGACGTCACATTGACCCGCATAGCAATGATCGTCTGGAATGAATTCCGCAACGACGCCCGTGTATTAAAAGAGGCGCAGACGCTTCAAGCTGCCGGCTACGCCGTAACCGTGTTCGCCCTGCACACACCGGGCGTCACCCAAGAGAAAGAGACACTGCCGGGCGGTATCAACGTGGTGCGTGTTGCACGCAGTCCATTGTGGAAGCTGCGCAAAACCAAAACTGGCGGCGCAGCTTCTGCACCGGCCTCAGCCAGCGGCCCTATCGGTCGCTTGAGCCCGACCAGGCAAGCGCTGCGGATTGTCGCGCGGTTGTGGACCCATGCAGGGTTGCTGGCGCGGATCGCCTGGCATCGCGCCGCAGTGGTGCACGCCCATGACGTCAATACACTGCCAACGGCATGGTTGGCGGCGAAACTCAGTGGCGCCCGCGTGGTGTATGACGCCCATGAAATCAGCACCAGCCGCGAAGGCTATAACAGCTTTCGCGGCCTGGTCGCGCGGGTCGAAGGCGTGTTGATGCCCCGAGTGCAGGGCAGCATTACCACTACAGATGCGCGGGCCAAGTTTTTTGCTCGGGCCTATGGCGTGCCACGCCCGGTGGTGTTGCAGAACCGACCGCGCTTGACGGTCAGCCCCGCCAGTCAGCGGATTCGCCAGGAGCTGCAGTTGCAGCAGCCATGGCCAATCATCATTTATCAGGGTGGGTTGCAGCAGGGCCGAGGCCTGGAGCGCTTGGTACGGATCTCGGCCTCAGTCAAGGACGCCTATTTCGTGTTCATTGGTGGCGGCAGGCTGACGGCGCCATTGACCGCGTTGAGCCAGGAACTCGGACTGACGGAGCGTGTGCATTTCATTCCAACCGTCTCGTTGGCCGATCTGCCCAGCTACACCGCCTCTGCAGACATTGGCGTGCAGCCCATTGAAAACACCTGCCTGAACCACTTCACCACCGACTCCAACAAATTATTCGAGTACCTGATTGCCGGCCTGCCCGTCGTCGCGACTGACCTGCCGGAGATTCGCCGTATCATCAGAGCGTTCGACATCGGTTTGCTGGTGCGCGAAAGCGACGACCAGCAGTTGATCGATGCACTCAATCGCCTGGTAAGCGATCCGCAACTGCGCCGCACCCTGGCGGCCAATGCCGTAAATGCCGCGGCCCAATTGAACTGGGAGCAACAGGAAGAACTGTTGGTCAACCTGTATGGCCGCGTTCTCAAGGGCCAGACTTACTGCGCTGACGCTCGCCAATGACCGTCCGCATTCTTCTCTTGAGCTTCTATTACCCGCCTGATCTGGCGGCGGGTTCGTTCAGGGTCGAAGCCTTGGTAAGGGCGCTGCTTGAGCAAAATAACTGCAAATTGCACATTGACCTGATCACCACGCAACCGAATCGCTATCACTCCTACAAAGCGCCGGCTGAAAGCACTCAAGGCTTCTCGCGACTGTCGATCACGCGCATTGACTTGCCGCCCCATAAAAATGGCGTCGTTGACCAGGCCAAGGCATTCCTCTCCTACGCCTTGGGGGCCCGTAAAGCCGCTCGTGGTAAAGACTACGATTTGGTGGTGGCGTCCTCTTCAAGATTGATGACTGCTGCCTTGGGCGCGTCGATTTCGTTCCAGAGCAAAACGCCGCTATACCTCGATATACGCGACATCTTCGTAGAGACGCTACCAGAGCTGTATCCCGGTATGGTCGGCCGGACCATGACGTATTTCTTTTCGTGGGTGGAACGCCTGACCATTCGCCAGGCAACTCAGGTCAACCTGATTTCGCCGGGTTTTCTGGGGTACTTCAACGAACGCTACCCCCACAGGTGTTTTTCCACCCATACCAATGGTGTGGATGACCTTTTCCTGCAACCGTTGACCAATCTGGAAAAACTACGCGCGCCCTCGACCGAGCTGAAAATCGTGTACGCGGGCAATATCGGCGCTGGCCAGGGGCTGGATAGAATCATTCCGGCGATGGCTGAACAGCTTGAAGGTCTCGCGCAGTTCTACATCATTGGTGACGGTGGAGCTGCCGATAAGCTTCGGCAAGCGCTGGCCAGTAAAAACATCTCCAATGTGAAACTGATAGCGCCGACCAAACGCTCAAACCTGATCGATCATTACCGGGAAGCTGACATACTTTTCCTGCACCTCAACACCTTCAAATCCTTTCGACGGGTTTTGCCTTCCAAGCTGTTTGAATATGCAGCGACTGGCAAACCCATCCTGGCGGGTTTGGGGGGGTATGCAAGACAGTTCACCAAGTCGAAAATTGCCAATGCCACGGTGTTCGAACCCGGCGACCTCAACGGTGCGATGGAAGCACTGAATCGCCTGGAACTGACATCAATAAACCGTTCGGTTTTTGTCGAGGATTACTCCCGCGTCGCTATTCAGCAGCGCATGGCGTTGGACGTATTGGGCACACCGGAATTGAGCAATGGCCCCTCAACCAGGTATCTGCGCCTCAAACGCTGGATCTTCATCCAGATCGACTGGATCGGTGCGGGCTCGCGCTACCCGGTTGTTGCCGAAGTATTGACAGCGTCCTTTCTGGGCTGAGAGCTACCGGGTATAGAGCGGTTCCCGCCATTATTTACATTTCAGTAAAGATTCCCTTCAACCATTGCCTCAGCCTGCCGACAACCTGACAAAGCCTTGCGGATTGAATCAATATGCGTAACAACCAGCCCGTTACCCAGCGCGAACGTACCTTCCCCGCTCAACAACGGTTGATCTCCACGACCGATGCCAAAGGCGTGATCACTTACTGCAACGATGCGTTTGTCGAGATCAGTGGGTTTTCCCGGGATGAACTGATGCGCGCCCCGCACAACCTGGTTCGCCACCCGGATGTGCCGGCGGCCGTGTTCGCGCATATGTGGACGACGCTCAAACAAGGCTTGCCATGGATGGGCATCGTTAAGAACCGCTGCAAGACCGGCGATCACTACTGGGTCAACGCCTACGTGACCCCGGTGTTCGACGGCGAACAGGTGATCGGCTACGAATCGGTGCGGGTCAAGCCGACCGCCGAGCAGATCCGCCGTGCCGAAGCGCTGTACCAACGAATCAACCAGGGCAAGTCGGCCATCCCGCGCAGCGATAAATGGTTGCCGGTACTGCAGGACTGGCTGCCGTTTATCCTGGTCAGCCAATTGAGCTTCCTGATCGGCGTCTGGTTCGACTCCCACTGGGGGTTTGCCCTGGCCGCCGCCTTGTCGGTGCCCCTGGGTCTGCTCGGCCTGAGCTGGCAGCAGCGCGGCCTCAAGCGCCTGCTGCGCCTGGCCGAACAGACCACCTCCGACCCGCTGATTGCGCAGATGTACACCGACAGCCGTGGCGCGCAGGCGCGACTGGAGATGTCGATCCTCAGCCAGGAAGCCCGCCTGAAGACCTGCCTGACCCGTTTGCAGGACACCGCCGAGCACCTCAACGACCAGGCGCGCCAGTCCAACACCCTGGCCCACAACAGCTCAACCGGCCTGGAACGCCAGCGCGTCGAGACCGAGCAGGTGGCCACCGCCGTCAATCAGATGGCTGCTACTACCCAGGAAGTCGCCAGCCATGTACAGCGCACGGCCGATGCGACCCAGGAAGCCAATCGCCTGACCAGCCGCGGCCGGGACATTGCCGGGGAAACCCGCGAGGCCATCCAGCGCCTGTCGGTGGTGGTTGGAGAGACCGGGACAACCGTGACCCAACTGGCCAAGGACAGCGATGAGATTGGCGGTGTTGTAGATGTGATCAAAGGCATTGCCGACCAGACCAACCTGCTTGCCCTCAACGCCGCCATCGAAGCGGCGCGTGCCGGTGAGATGGGCCGTGGGTTTGCGGTGGTGGCCGATGAAGTGCGGCAGCTGGCGCAACGCACCAGCGAATCCACCGGGCAGATCCATGCCCTGATCGCCAAGCTGCAACAGACCGCCAGCACCGCCGTGCAGACCATGGATGCCGGGCATCGCCAGGCTGAAGAAGGCGTGGCACGGGTGATGGAAGCTGACGCGGCGCTGGTGGGGATCAGTGAGGCGGTGGCCCATATTACCGACATGACCACCCAGATCGCCGCCGCGACCGAGGAGCAAAGCTCGGTGGCCGAAGAGATCAGCCGCAATATCAGCACCATTGCGCTGTTGGCGGACCAGACTTCGGAGCAGGCGTTGAACTCGGCGCAGTTGAGTGAAGAGCTGACGCATACGGCGAATACGCAGTATTCGTTGGTGGAGCGGTTTAACCGTTAAGGTTTGGTAATCGAGCCCCCTAGTTCGGTGATTTGTCCCAAACCCAGCAGGCTGGGACAAATCACTGAACAGAGGGGCAGATATGCTTGAAGCCCCAGCCTCTGGCTCGTCTTTCCGGTGAAAGCTCTTCTAATGGTTTTTGCATGACGCGCCTCGAGCCCCCGACATATTTTGTACGGGCATTCGCCCTAGCCCCCCCCCTCATATCCGATTTTCTGCTGACTCAACACAATCAACTCCTGACAGCTAAGGCTCTCGCTTGTAGAATTCGCAACGATATCAATTTGCCCTCATTCTGAAGAAAGGGATTTCATGCACAACAAGAGTCTTAGCTATCGCCCGGATATCGATGGATTGAGAGCCGTTGCTGTTCTGGCCGTCGTTTTCTTTCATTTCAACAAAGAGTGGTTACCCGGTGGCTTCGTCGGCGTGGACATTTTTTTTGTTATTTCTGGATTTCTGATCACAGGGATTGTCGCCAAGCAAGTTGCTACAGACACCTTCTCGTTTAGCAATTTTTACATGCGCCGAGTCAAGAGAATCTTGCCCGCGGCGTTTTTCGTCACCCTATGCACGCTGGTATTCGGATTAACGTTCATGTTACCCGAAGACTCAAAATCTCTGTCTATTTCGGCAATCGCTACGACGCTATCGGCTGCAAATATATACTTCTGGAAATTTTTGGACACCGGCTATTTCGCTGCATCATCCGATACGGTCCCTCTTCTACACATGTGGTCGCTGGGCGTTGAGGAGCAGTTCTACCTTATTTGGCCAGCGCTATTGTTGATCACCTACAAAATCGGTGGGCGCTCGTTGACAGTAGCAACCGCTCTTTTACTGGCCGCGATTTCGTTCTGGTACGGCGAAAAATTCTTGGTAAGCGACCCTACGTTCGCTTACTACATGCTCCCATCCCGTGGCGGCGAACTACTGCTCGGTGGTATCGCGTTTTTCGTTTGTGACTCTATCAAAGGAAAAGTCGGATGGATTGGAGCAGAAGTAATAGGTGGTACCGGCGCAGCCCTAGTTGTCTGGTCTCTTGCTTTTATACGTGAAACAGGGGGGTTTCCAGGTTTCATTTCACTCGTCCCATCTATCGGTGCTGCGCTGATTATTACTTCAGGCAGTTTTGGCCAAACAGCCGTCGCACGTGCGCTGTCAATCCGCCCACTGGTTGCCATCGGACTTGTATCGTTTTCTTTGTACCTTTGGCACTGGCCAGTGCTCGCATTCTATAGGTATGCATACGGGCACCTTGATCTAATAGGCGGTGTAATCTGTCTACTTACAATGATCTCTCTCACCTTGATATCCTACTTTTTTGTTGAAAAAACATTTAGAAACAGCAAAAAAACGGAACATATAAAATTATATATTGCAGCGGGCACATTGATAGGACTAGTTGCTACGTCTGGGCTCGGTATTTTACTAGGCGGCGTATTACCCCTACTCTCCCCCGCTGGATATCAAGAAAAACTTACTTTACTTAAGGACAAGACCGGCCCCGCATTTGAGTATCCATATGTATGCCAGGTAGGTGCAAAGAAAGAATTTCTTGACAACCCAAAGTGCGTTGTAGGTCCGAAAAAAAACCCGCCAAAAACACTACTTTTCGGTGATTCAAATGCTGCTCACTACATGGGTTTTTTCAAAGTAATTGCAGAGGATACGGGATTTTCAATTCGAAACATCGAACACGCTTCGTGCCCCCCGTTCCCAGGAACCCTCAGCGTTAAATATGTTGATCGCGGCTATAAAGAGAGCTGCCCAGCATTCAACAAAATGGTCAGAGAAGTTCTATACAAATATGACACCGTCATAATAGGTGGAACCTGGCCAAAATATGAAAAAACAAGTGCTGATTTCGAAAAGGACTTACGAAAGACAATTGAGGACTTCTTAAAAGATGAAAAGAAAGTTGTCATCGCACTTAGGGCACCAGGTTTTATCGGGTACGATAAGGCATGCGTTCAGAAATCAATTAAAATCCCCTTTCTCTCGTGTGAAAAAAGAAGTAATTATTCTGATCGCGGAGACATCGCAACCAACGATCGAATTAGAAAAATAGTATCGGAGTACAAAGACACCACTACATTGAGTCTAAGAAATTTAATATGCACGAACGGAATATGCTCAGCCTATAAAAATGGCATGCCACTTTACTACGACGAGGGGCACCTTAGCATTCCAGGCTCAGAGATATTAGGGCAAGAGGCGATTAAAAAGGGAGAAATCCAACCAGAAGTTCTGGAGGCAATTGCAAGTCCCCCCGTAGCGACCATCGACTAAAACTTCGCTCTTTAAATTTTACCTATAAGACAGATGCCGCCTAGGCGGTATCTCGTCAGGTGCGAATATGATAATTGCTAACGGCTAGACGTGCTCTTCGGATCCTGGCTCATGATGAGGCCTCGTCAAAACATCACGTCTACAGGGCTTTTCCCTATTAGCGAACCGATGAGCAACCAGCTAAACTGCAGGCGCGTTGTAGAACCGCCTGTATGCCGCAAATAGTATTTTCGTAGGTGTTGCTCCGAGCTAAACGAAAAATAGGTTTCAACAAAAAATTCTCTACTAGGCCGAACAGGGGGGCGAAGATCCCTCCTACGCAGAAGTACAAACGAAGAAAAATTACGCATATAATAATTTTTATAAAAAAACAAAGTGACCGAAGCTTTCGCACTCCCACCTGTAAACCATAATGAGGTCACTAACAAAACGCACCTCAGTTAAAATTTATTTCAAAAAATGCAATCAAACCCTGACAGGCATGAGGTTCACTTGTAGAATTCACGACGAATTAATTTACCCTCGGTCTGTGGAAGAAAGAGAACGTATGAGCAATAAAATTCTTGCCTACCGTCCCGACATCGACGGGCTCCGGGCCTTGGCTGTCCTGGCCGTAGTGATTTTTCACTTTAATAAGGAATGGTTACCAGGCGGATTCATCGGCGTCGACATTTTCTTCGTGATTTCAGGTTATTTGATCACAGGAATTATATTCAGACAAATATCCACAGAAGCGTTTACATTTACTGAATTTTATATTCGGAGAGCCCGAAGAATTCTTCCAGCCGCACTATTTCTTATTCTCATAACGACTATCTTTGGGCTTGCATTCATGGTTCCAATGGATATTGAAGAGCTTGCATACTCCTCAATAGCCTCCACACTTTCAGTCGCGAATATTTACTTCTGGAAATTCTTGGATACCGGGTACTTCGCGGCATCTGCTGATATGGTTCCACTTCTTCACATGTGGTCACTTGGCGTAGAAGAACAATTTTATCTCGTCTGGCCAGCCCTGATTTTCTTTATTTTCAGAATCGGGGGCCGAAACGGCGTAATAAGTGCCGCACTATTAATAGCGACTGTTTCGTTTCTATATGGCGAAAGCAAACTAGAATCTGATGCATCGTTTGCTTATTACATGCTCCCTTCACGGGCTGGCGAACTTTTGATTGGAGCTCTTGCTTTTTTCGCGAGCGAATCTTGGAAGCACCGTATAAGTCGAACTGCTGCTCAAGCCTTGGCAATGATAGGATTGCTCGCTGTCGCAGGGTCAATTGTGTTCATTAGCGAATCTCATGGCTTTCCAGGACTTATCTCTCTAATTCCGTCTTTAGGCGTCGCCGCAATAATTCTTGGCGGCGCTGTTACCAAGACAGTTGTTGGCTGCATACTTTCTCTACGTCCTTTAACATTTATTGGTCTTTTATCATTTTCACTTTACCTTTGGCACTGGCCTATCTTAGCATTTTATCGATATGCCTATGGACAGCCTGGAGGTACAGGCTACGTGATCTGTGGGTTTTTAATAATTATGGCAACACTGATGTCATATTATTTTATTGAAGTACCTTTTAGACGACCAGCAAAAAAAATTATAAACTTTAAATCAATGGCCGTTTCGCTTTCTGCGGCTTTAACCGTAGCGATATCCTACCATGCAATAGGTAGCAAGGGGCTTATTAAGGAGTTTTCACCAGCAGGGTACCACTCCAAAATCTTGTCTCACTTCAACCAAACTAAAGCTGCTTATCGTTACAACTACAACTGCCAGTTTGCTGAATTCAACAAAGACCTGATAGATTCCAAGCATTGCATCATTGGTCCAATCGACCAGAAACCAAGTGTTTTGATCTTCGGTGATTCAAATGCTGCTCATTTTGTTGGATATTGGAAAACCGTTGCCGAAAGTAAGAAAATCACCATGCGCAACATATCCCACAATTCTTGCATACCTTTATCTGGAAACAAGAGTCGACCCTATGTGACAGAGGGATCTCGCGACTCTTGCGAAGAATTCAACAAACAAATAAGGGAATACTTGCCAGCATTTGAAACTATTATTATAGGTGCAGACTGGGAAGGCTATAAATACCGAAGCAAAACTTATATTTCCGACATTGAAAATCTGATAAAAGAGATGTCAGCAACGGGTAAAACCATTGTCATAAGTCTTAAGGTCCCTATTTTTAAGGACTATGATAGAACGTGTGATTCCAAAGCGATCAAAATTCCCTACATGAACTGTATTGATCGAGGGAGGTATGCTGACACTGGGGAAACCGAGTTAAATAATGAAATTATAACCATTGCCAATAAATACAGCAATGTATCTACATTCAGCCTTAGAGATTATATTTGTAAACAAGGAATCTGTTCAGCATATCTCAATGGAAACCCTATATATTTTGACTTCGGGCATTTGAGCATGGCCGGCTCAGAGCAAATCGGAAAACTCTATTTATCAGAAGGTAAAACTCCTGATTTCATCTCAGTAAAATAAGGACCAGAGGCGATCAATGATCGCCTCTCTCTTCACACCATCGTCCCGTGCGCCATAGTCGGAGCACCGAAAATCGTGCGACAACATTACTTGCCCAGTAGTTGACCGGGGGGGATAAAACACGTGATTTTGAACAGCAGTCGTTTACGAACCATCAAAGTGAACTGCCTTACCGCTATGAAGCACTAACACGCACCTAAAAACCCAACCACCTTCCCCGCCGCAGCCTCCAAATGCTGCGCATGACTAAACCCCGAAGCCTTCAACGGCTTCAAATCATGATCCCCCGCCACCAGCCACATCACCTCGATGCTCGGCGACAGCACATACCCCTCCACCGCCGCCCGATTGCCCAGCGCATCGCGTTCGCCCTGCACAATCAAGGTCGGGGTCTTCAGCCCAGCCAGATGCTCGACCCGTGGCTTCTCTGGCTTGCCCACCGCGTAGAACGGATACCCCAGACACACCAGTGCATCAGCCGCCAATTCATCGGCCAATAAACTGGCCATCCGCCCGCCCATGGACTTGCCGCCAATAGCCAAAGGCCCAGCGACATGACGTCGCACCTGGGCATATACCTCGCGCCAGCATTCCAGCAGCTTTGGAGCCGGATTCGGTGGGCGCCTGCCCCCGTCCACACGGCGCTGGGCCATGTAGGGAAACTCGAAGCGCAATACGTTCACGCCATGCCCGGCAAGGCGTGCAGCCATGTCGTCCATAAAGCCGGAGTCCATCGGCGCGCCAGCACCGTGGGCCAGGATCAGCGTGGGTGATGGGCCAGCGCCCTCGCGCGTGGCTGCATTCCACAACCAACCGTATTCACCCACACACTGCGCCCATTGATCCCCGTCAATACTGGCCTTGTGCTCTTTGCCCATGCTTGCCTCGCTTTTTAGTCTGCCTATAACTCCAGCCCAAGTGCTGCATCTGCTTGGGTTGAACCGTGGATGGGGAACCATGAACACTACTTTAAGTACCGCCTATAACTACAAGGTGGTCCGCCAATTCGCCATTATGACGGTGGTGTGGGGCATCGTCGGCATGGGGCTCGGGGTTTTTCTCGCTGCCCAGTTGGTATGGCCCGAACTCAACTTCAACCTGCCTTGGACCAGTTTCGGTCGATTGCGCCCACTGCACACCAACGCGGTGATTTTCGCGTTTGGTGGCTGCGCGCTGTTTGCCAGCTCCTTCTACGCGGTGCAACGCACCTGCCAGACCCAGCTGTTCGCGCCGAAAGTCGCCGCGTTCTGCTTCTGGGGCTGGCAATTGGTGATCCTGCTGGCGGCAATCAGCTTGCCACTGGGCTATACCAGTTCCAAGGAATACGCCGAGCTGGAATGGCCGATCGACATCCTGATCACCATTGTCTGGGTCGCCTATGCCATCGTGTTCTTCGGCACCGTGGCCAAGCGCAACACCAAGCATATCTACGTCGGTAACTGGTTCTTCGGTGCGTTCATCATCACCGTAGCGATCCTGCATATCGTCAACAACCTGGAAATCCCGGTCAGCCTGACCAAGTCCTACTCGCTGTACGGCGGTGCGACGGATGCCATGGTGCAGTGGTGGTACGGCCATAACGCCGTAGGTTTCTTCCTCACTGCAGGCTTCCTGGGGATGATGTACTACTTCGTGCCGAAACAGGCCGAGCGTCCGGTTTACTCCTATCGCTTGTCCATCGTGCACTTCTGGGCACTGATCACCCTGTACATCTGGGCCGGTCCGCACCACTTGCACTACACCGCGCTGCCGGACTGGGCACAGTCCCTGGGCATGGTGATGTCGCTGGTTCTGCTGGCGCCAAGCTGGGGCGGCATGATCAACGGCATGATGACCCTCTCGGGCGCCTGGCATAAGCTGCGCAGCGACCCGATCCTGCGCTTCCTCGTTGTATCGCTGGCGTTCTACGGCATGTCGACCTTTGAAGGTCCGATGATGGCGATCAAGACGGTCAACGCCCTGTCCCACTACACCGACTGGACCATCGGCCACGTACACGCCGGCGCTCTGGGTTGGGTGGCGATGATTTCCATCGGCGCGCTGTACCACATGATCCCGAAAGTCTTCGGTCGCGAGCAGATGTACAGCCTCGGCCTGATCAACGCGCACTTCTGGCTGGCCACTATCGGCACCGTGCTCTACATCGCTTCGATGTGGGTCAACGGCATTGCCCAGGGCCTGATGTGGCGTGCAGTCAACGAAGACGGCACCTTGACCTACTCCTTCGTCGAAACCCTGGTGGCCAGCCACCCAGGCTTCATCGTGCGTTTGGTGGGTGGTGCAATCTTCCTCAGCGGCATGTTCCTGATGGCTTACAACACTTGGCGCACCGTGCGTTCGGCACAACCTGCCGAAGTAGCCGCTGCGGCGCAGATGGCCTGAGGAGTCGATGATGAAACACGAAACGATTGAAAAGAACGTCGGCCTGCTGATGCTGCTGATGGTGCTTGCCGTGAGTATCGGTGGCCTGACGCAGATCGTCCCGCTGTTCTTCCAGGACGTCACCAACAAGCCGGTCGAAGGCATGAAGCCCTACACCGCGCTGCAACTGGAAGGCCGTGACATCTACATCCGCGAAGGCTGCGTACAGTGCCACTCGCAAATGATCCGGCCGTTCCGCGCCGAAACCGAACGCTACGGCCACTACTCGGTCGCCGGCGAAAGCGTGTGGGACCACCCGTTCCTGTGGGGCTCCAAGCGTACCGGTCCGGACCTGGCCCGGGTAGGTGCACGCTACTCCGACGACTGGCACCGCGCGCACTTGTACAACCCGCGCAACGTCGTGCCTGAGTCGAAGATGCCGGCCTATCCATGGCTGGTCACCGCCCAGGTCGACAGCAGCCACACCGAAACCAAGCTCAAGGTCATGCGCACCCTCGGCGTGCCGTACACCGACGCGGACATCACCGCCGCCGTGGACAGCCTCAAGGGCAAGACCGAAATGGACGCTCTGGTCTCCTACCTGCAAGTGCTCGGCACTGCAATCAAGAGCAAGAGGTGAACCATGGGTTTTGAACTGGATACCGGAATGATCCGCGGCCTCGGCACGCTGGTGGTGGCAATTGCCTTCATCGGCCTGTCGCTGTGGGTGTTCAACTCCAAGCGCAACCCGGAGTTCGCCGAGGCCTGCCTGCTGCCATTTGCCGATGAGCCTAAGCCTGACGCCACCGGCACCCCATCCGACGCTCAAGAAGAGCCTGTAACAAGGAGCATTCGGCCATGACTACCTTTTGGAGTACATGGATCTGTGTACTGACCCTCGGCAGCCTGATCGGCCTGACCTGGCTGTTGTTCGGCACCCGCAAGGGCGAGACCAAGGGCAGCGTCGACCAGACCATGGGCCACGCCTTCGACGGGATTGAGGAGTACGACAACCCTCTGCCCCAATGGTGGTTCATGTTGTTCGCCGGCACCCTGGTATTTGCCGTCGGCTACCTGATCCTCTATCCGGGCCTGGGCAACTGGAAAGGTGTCTTGCCGGGCTATGAAGACGGCTGGACCCAGACCAAGGAATGGGACAAGGAAATGGCCAGGGCCGACGCCAAGTTCGGGCCGATCTTCGCCAAATTCGCAGCCATGCCCGTGGAAGAGGTCGCCAAAGACCCACAAGCGCTGAAAATGGGCGGTCGCCTGTTTGCCTCCAACTGCGCGGTGTGCCACGGCTCCGATGCCAAGGGCGCCTATGGCTTCCCGAACCTGGCGGACGACAACTGGCGCTGGGGTGGTTCGGCGGACGCAATCAAGCTGACCATCATGAACGGTCGCCACGCTGCAATGCCGGCCTGGGGTGAAGTGCTGGGCGAAGACGGTGTGAAAAACGTCGCTGCCTATGTACGCCACGACCTGGCCAAGTTGCCGCTGCCGGCTGACAGCAAGGTTGACCTGGTCGCCGGCCAGCAAGCGTTCAGCACCACTTGCGTGGCCTGCCACGGCCCAGAGGGCCACGGTGTAGAAGCCATGGGCGCGCCGAACCTGACGCAACCTGCCGGCTTCATCTACGGCACCAGCCTGGCGCAGTTGCAACAGACCATCCGTCACGGTCGCCAAGGCCAGATGCCGGCGCAGGAAGCACTGCAAGGCAACGACAAGGTCCACCTGCTGGCGGCCTACGTCTACAGCCTGTCGCAAAAAGAGCAGAAGTAAGCTTCACGCTACAAGCTGCAAGAGAAGAGTTCTCAACTCGGCTCTTGCAGCCCTCCCCCCCTTTCCCGCTCCAGACTTGCCACTCACCGCTGCTCCCCTGCGCCCCATTGTCGCACCCTTCTAAAGCACACCTTTCCCCTCCCGCCATTCGGGTCTACGCTTGTTCCGACAGTAGACCGGTGTTGAGCGGTCGCAGACCGACTTGCACGCGATGAGTCTGACATTCAAGCAAGGTGACAGGCGCAAAGGCTGACAGTTACCGGCTGTCACGCCATTGACCATTCGTCACTGCGCCAGCTTGTTTGCCCAGACCTGCGCGCAAGTGCCTGCACCCCTGCAAAATTCCTGTCCAACCCGTCAGCTTTTCATTTTTGATTTTGTCCTTACGCCAAACATGGAAAGGGCGCAGAATCTGGTTTGTAAAGCATTGACGCAGGTCAGCGTTACGTTGCAATGGCACCCCGCTTTCTCCATACTTGCGACCGATTTTTATCCTAATAAAACACCTAAACCGTGGAACCTTAGAATGAGCACAGCAATCAGTCCGACTGCTTATAACTATAAGGTAGTCCGCCAGTTCGCCATCATGACGGTGGTCTGGGGGATCCTTGGCATGGGGCTCGGTGTCTTCATCGCCTCGCAACTGGTCTGGCCGGAGTTGAACTTCGACCTGCCATGGACGACGTTTGGACGCCTACGCCCGCTGCACACCAACCTGGTGATCTTCGCCTTCGGCGGATGTGCACTGTTTGCCACTTCCTACTATGTCGTGCAGCGAACCTGCCAGACGCGACTGATTTCCGACGGTCTCGCCGCCTTCACCTTCTGGGGCTGGCAAGCGGTTATCGTGGGCGCCATCATCACCCTGCCAATGGGCTTCACCACCACCAAGGAATACGCGGAATTGGAATGGCCCCTTGCCATCCTTCTGGCGATCGTCTGGGTGACCTACGGCATCGTGTTCTTTGGCACCATCGTCAAGCGCAAGACCAAGCACATCTACGTTGGCAACTGGTTCTACGGCGCATTCATCGTCGTGACGGCGATGCTGCACATCGTCAACCACGCCTCGTTGCCGGTGAGTTTCTTCAAGTCCTACTCGGCCTACGCCGGTGCGACCGATGCGATGATCCAGTGGTGGTACGGCCACAACGCCGTAGGGTTCTTCCTGACCACGGGCTTTCTGGGGATGATGTACTACTTCGTGCCGAAACAGGCCGAGCGTCCGATCTACTCCTATCGCCTGTCCATCGTGCACTTCTGGGCACTGATCACCCTGTATATCTGGGCCGGCCCGCACCACCTGCACTACACCGCACTGCCGGATTGGGCACAGTCCCTGGGCATGGCCATGTCGATCATCCTGCTGGCTCCGAGCTGGGGCGGCATGATCAACGGCATGATGACCCTGTCGGGCGCCTGGCATAAGCTGCGCACCGACCCGATCCTGCGCTTTCTGGTGGTGTCGCTGGCGTTCTACGGCATGTCGACCTTCGAAGGCCCGATGATGGCCATCAAGACCGTCAACTCGCTGTCTCACTACACCGATTGGACCATCGGCCACGTACACGCCGGCGCTCTCGGCTGGGTAGCGATGATTTCCATCGGCGCGCTATACCACATGATTCCCAAGCTGTATGGCCGGGCGCAGATGCACAGCACCAGCCTGATCAACACCCACTTCTGGCTGGCCACTATCGGCACCGTGCTCTACATCGCCTCGATGTGGGTCAACGGCATCACCCAGGGCCTGATGTGGCGTGCGATCAACGACGACGGCACCCTCACCTATTCCTTCGTCGAAGCGCTGCAAGCCAGCCATCCTGGTTTCATCGTCCGCGCCCTCGGTGGTGCGTTCTTTGCCAGCGGCATGCTGTTCATGGCCTACAACGTATGGCGCACCGTGCGTGCTTCCAACCCTGTAGAGGCTGAAGCCGCCACCAAGATCGCCGTCGTGGGAGCTCACTGATGAAGCACGAAGTAGTCGAGAAGAATATCGGCCTGCTGGCCTTCTTCATGGTCATCGCCGTGAGTATCGGCGGCCTGACCCAGATCGTTCCGCTGTTTTTCCAGGACGTGACCAACAAGCCGGTCGAAGGCATGAAGCCGCGTACCGCCCTTGAACTGGAAGGCCGCGATGTCTACATCGCCAACGGCTGCGTCGGCTGCCACTCGCAGATGATCCGCCCGTTCCGTGCCGAAACCGAACGCTACGGCCACTACTCGGTCGCCGGTGAAAGCGTGTGGGACCACCCGTTCCTGTGGGGTTCCAAGCGTACTGGTCCGGACCTGGCCCGTGTTGGCGGTCGTTACTCCGATGACTGGCAGCGTGCGCACTTGTACAACCCGCGCAACGTAGTGCCCGAATCGAAAATGCCGGCGTACCCGTTCCTCGTGGAAAACAAGCTCGACGGCAAAGACACCGCCAAGAAAATGGAAGTCTTGCGCACCCTCGGCGTGCCCTACACCGACGAAGACATCGCCGGTGCCCAGGCAGCCGTCAAGGGCAAGACCGAAATGGACGCGCTGGTGGCCTACCTGCAAGGCCTGGGCACCATCATCAAAAGCAAACGGTGATCTGAATGGATATCGGGATGATTCGAGGCCTGGGCACCGTTGTCGTGATGGTGGCCTTTATCGGTCTGGCGTTGTGGGTATTCAGCCCCAAGCGCAAGTCAGAGTTTGAAGACGCGACCTTGCTGCCTTTTGCGGATGATCCCGAAGCCATCAAGCACGTCGAGCAAGCTTCTAGGAGTAACAAAGAATGACTACGTTCTGGAGTCTGTACGTCACAGTCCTCAGTCTGGGTACCATTTTTGCCCTGACCTGGCTGCTGCTGTCGACCCGCAAGGGCCAGCGCGCCGAGCAAACGGACGAGACAGTTGGTCACTCGTTCGATGGCATCGAGGAATACGACAACCCACTGCCAAAGTGGTGGTTCATGCTGTTCGTCGGCACCATCGTGTTTGCCCTGGGTTACCTGGTGCTGTACCCGGGCCTGGGCAACTGGAAAGGCCTGCTGCCGGGCTATGCCTACCTCGATAATGACAAGCAAACCCCATTCGCCAACGGCCAGACCGGCTGGACCGGCGTGCACGAGTGGGAAAAGGAAATGGCACGCTCGGACGCCAAGTTTGGGCCGATCTTCGCCAAATTTGCGGCCATGCCCATTGAGGAAGTAGCCAAGGACCCGCAAGCCCTGAAGATGGGGGGCCGCCTGTTCGCCTCCAACTGCTCGGTCTGCCACGGCTCCGACGCCAAGGGTGCCTACGGCTTCCCCAACCTGACCGACGCCGACTGGCGCTGGGGCGGCGAGCCGGAGACCATCAAGGCCAGCATCATGGCCGGCCGCCATGCGGTGATGCCGGGCTGGTCTGAAGTCATCGGCGAACAAGGCGTGGCCGACGTGGCCGGCTTTGTGCTGACCAACCTCGATGGCCGCAAGCTGCCGGAAGGCGCCAAGGCCGACGTGGCCAACGGCGAGAAACTCTTCGCCGCCAACTGCGTGGCCTGCCACGGCCCGGCCGGTAAAGGTACGCCAGCGATGGGCGCACCTGACCTGACCCACCCGGGCGCGTTCATCTACGGTTCCAGCTTCGCCCAACTGCAGCAGACCATCCGTTACGGCCGCCAGGGCCAGATGCCTGCGCAGGAGCAACTGCAAGGTAACGACAAGGTGCACTTGCTGGCGGCGTATGTTTACAGCCTGTCGCACAAAGAGCAGCAAGAGCAGCAAGAACAGAAGTAAGCTGCAAGCCGCAAGAGAAAGCCCCGTATAGCGCATGCTGACGGGGCTTTTTTGTTTCCAGTGAAGCGCATCGACTGCTTGTAGCTTGCAACTGCGCCGTAGTAACGTAACTACATTCCCCCATCCCGCTGGGAGGCGCCCCATGACTATCACGACAATCTCCAGCCGCGAATTCAACCAAGACACAAGCGGTGCCAAAAAAGCCGCGCGCCAAGGACCGGTTTTTATTACCGACCGAGGCAAGCCTGCTCATGTGCTGCTAAGTATTGAGGACTACCAAAAATTGACAGGCATCAACGCCGATATTGTTGACCTGTTGGTGATGCCCGAAGCGGCGGATATCGAGTTTGAAACCGAACGTGCCGTAATTATCCATCGACCCGTGGACCTCTCTTGATGTATCTGCTCGATACCAATGTCATTTCCGAGTTACGCAAACCCCAAGCCGACAAAAATGTGGTGGCGTGGGCCAAAACCGTCGCTGCGCCACGCCTGTATATTTCGGCGATTACCTTGAAGGAACTGGAGACTGGGGTGCTGCGAATGGAACGCCGTGACCCCGCGCAGGGCAAGGTCTTGCGCACCTGGCTCAAACGCCATGTCATGCCGGCCTTCGATGCCAGGATCCTGCCAATTGACGCTGCCGTGGCCTTGCGCTGCGCCAGCCTGCATGTGCCAGATCGCGCTAACGAAGGTGATGCGCTGATCGCCGCAACCGCTCTGGTTCATGGCCTGACCGTGGTCACCCGCAATGTCGCCGACTTCCAAAGCAGCGGCGTGAAACTGATCAACCCGTGGGACCAATGACCTTCGAGCCCTGAAAAACCGTCCATACTCCTCCTGTCAATTGATTCAAGTCACGTACACCATCAATTGATTTCCCCCAACGCGACCAAAGGTCGCACCCGTTCACCCGTACTACAGGCGTATCATTGCGCCACTGCTAGACCCCTATTTTGACCCCGGTTGGCACGTACTGGCCGAGGCAAATCTCCACTGCCGTGGGATGCAATGATGAGCGATCAGATTCCGGTACACGACGTTACCCCGCCTGCCAAAAAAACCAGCAACACTGTCGATCTCTACGCCTCGCGGGAGAAAATCTACACTCGAGCCTTCACCGGGATGTTCCGCAATCTGCGGATGCTCGGCGGTGCCGGCCTGTTCCTGCTGTACTTCGGTACGGTATGGCTGAACTGGGGCGGACACCAGGCCGTCTGGTGGAACCTGCCAGAGCGCAAGTTCTTCATTTTCGGTGCGACATTCTGGCCCCAGGACTTCATCCTGCTGTCGGGCATCCTGATCATCTCGGCGTTCGGCCTGTTCTTTATCACCGTGTACGCCGGGCGTATCTGGTGCGGCTACACCTGCCCGCAAAGCGTGTGGACCTGGATCTACATGTGGTGCGAAAAGGTCACCGAAGGCGACCGCAACCAGCGGATCAAGCTGGACAAGGCGCCGATGAGCGCCAACAAGTTCCTGCGTAAACTCAGCAAGCACACGCTGTGGCTGCTGATCGGTTTTGTCACCGGCATGACCTTTGTCGGCTACTTCTCGCCGATTCGCGAACTGGTCTTCGAGTTCTTCACCGGCCAGGCCGATGGCTGGTCGTACTTCTGGGTTGGCTTCTTCACCCTCGCCACTTACGGCAACGCCGGCTGGCTGCGTGAGCAAGTGTGCATCTACATGTGTCCGTATGCGCGCTTCCAGAGCGTGATGTTCGACAAAGACACCCTGATCGTTTCCTATGACCCGCGTCGCGGCGAAGCCCGAGGCCCGCGCAAGAAAGGCGTGGACTACAAGGCCCTGGGCCTGGGGGATTGCATCGACTGCACCATGTGCGTACAGGTCTGCCCCACCGGGATCGACATCCGTGACGGCCTGCAGATTGAGTGCATTGGCTGCGCGGCCTGTATCGACGCTTGCGACACGATCATGGACAAGATGGACTACCCTCGTGGGTTGATCAGCTACACCACCGAACATAACCTGTCGGGGCAAAAGACCCACAAGTTGCGTCCGCGCCTGATCGGCTATGCGCTGGTGCTGCTGGCGATGATCACCCTGCTGGCCACGGCGTTCTTCATGCGTTCGCTGGTGGGTTTCGACGTCAGCAAGGACCGCGTGCTGTACCGCGAAAACGCCGAAGGGCGGATCGAGAACGTCTACAGCCTGAAAATCATGAACAAGGACCAGCGCGATCACACCTACGCGCTGGACGCCAGCGGCCTGCCGGACCTCAAGCTACAAGGCAAGCGCGAAATCAAGGTCGCCGCCGGGGAAATCTTCACCATGCCGGTGGAGCTGTCGAGCGCGCCGGAACAAATGCCATCGAGCACCAACGAGGTGAAATTCATCCTCAAGGATGCTGACGATGACAGCGTCCACGTTGAAGCCAAGAGCCGATTCATCGGCCCACAAATTCGTTAAAAGAGAGCAGAACAATGCCCGTAGCAACTGCCGCAAGCCCCTGGTACAAGCACCTCTGGCCCTGGATCATCATTGCCATCCTGGCCTGCTCGGTGACGTTGACCTTGTCCATGGTGACCATCGCGGTGAACAACCCGGACAACCTGGTCAACGACAACTACTACGAGGCCGGCAAAGGCATCAACCGCTCCCTGGACCGCGAATTGCTGGCCCAGACCCTGCAAATGCGCGCCACCCTGCACCTGGATGAACTGACCGGGGAAGTGGAGCTGTTTCTCACGGGCAACAGCGGGCCGACCACTCTGGAACTGAACCTGATTTCGCCGACCCAGCCGGAGAAAGACCGCAAGGTCGTGCTCACCCGCAGCCAGAGCGAGCCGGGGCGTTATATCGGCCAGGTGACCGACAAGGTCGAAGGCCGCCGCTTCGTCGAGCTGCTGGGGGTCGAAGGCGACCGTACGTGGCGTATGTTTGAAGAGGAAGAAGTCAGCCATGGCACCGACTTGAAGTTGGGTGACGAGCCGTTGCAGGGTGCTGAAGACCTGAAGAACTGAAAACCTGCTCTTCGCGCATCGCGGACAAGCCTGCTCCTACAGAGGGAGCAGGCTTGCCCGCGATGAGGCCCTCCCTGCCCACACAGATCCAAAGCCATGACCACCCCAACCCCCTGCTACCACTGCGCCCTCCCCGTCCCGCCCGGCAACCGCTTCACCGCGGTGATCCTCGGCGAGCCCCGCGAGCTCTGCTGCCCGGGTTGCCAGGCGGTGGCCGAGGCAATTGTCGCGGGCGGGCTGGAAAGCTACTACCAGCACCGCAGTGAAGCCTCGGCCAACCCCGAAGCCTTGCCGGTGCAACTGGTCGACGAATTGGCGCTGTACGACCGCGCCGATGTGCAAAAGCCCTTCGTGCGCCACGACGGCGACCTGGCCGAAGCCACCCTGTTGATGGAAGGCATCAGTTGCGCCGCTTGTGGCTGGTTGATCGAAAAACACCTGCGCAGCCTGCCGGCCGTGGCCGAGGCGCGGCTGAACCTGTCCAACCATCGCCTGCATGTGCGCTGGGCCGACGCGCAATTGCCGTTGAGCCAGGTGCTCAGCGAGCTGCGCCAGATTGGCTACGCCGCTCACCCGTATCAGGCCGACCGCGCCGCCGAACAACTGGCCAGCGAAAACCGCCTGGCCCTGCGCCAACTCGGGGTCGCCGGCTTGCTGTGGTTCCAGGCGATGATGGCGACCATGGCCACCTGGCCGGAATTCAATATCGACCTGAGCCCCGAGCTGCACGTGATCCTGCGCTGGGTCGCGCTGTTTCTGACCACCCCCATTGTGTTCTACAGCTGCGCACCGTTTTTCAAGGGCGCCATGCGCGACCTGCGCACCCGCCACCTGACCATGGATGTCTCGGTGTCATTGGCCATTGGCGGCGCTTACCTGGCGGGCATCTGGACCGCCATCACGGGGGTGGGCGAGTTGTATTTCGATGCCGTAGGCATGTTCGCCCTGTTCCTGCTGGCCGGGCGCTACCTGGAGCGCCGCGCCCGAGAACGCACCGCCGCCGCCACTGCGCAACTGGTCAACCTGCTGCCGGCCTCGTGCCTGCGCCTCAAAGGCGATGGCCAGAGCGAACGCATCCTGCTCACCGAATTGGCCCTGGGCGACCGGGTGCTGGTGCATCCGGGTGCGATCCTGCCGGCTGATGGGGTGATCCTGGATGGCCAGTCGAGCATTGATGAATCCCTGCTCACCGGCGAATACCTGCCACAACCGCGACAAGCCGGCGATAGCGTCACCGCCGGCACTCTCAACGTCGAAGGCGCGCTGACCGTGGAAGTGCGCGCCCTGGGCCATGACACCCGCCTGTCGGCCATCGTGCGCCTGCTGGAGCGGGCCCAGGCCGAAAAGCCACGCCTGGCCGAGATCGCCGACCGCGCCGCGCAATGGTTCCTGCTTTGCTCGCTGATCGCCGCCGCCGTGATTGGCCTGCTGTGGTGGGAACTGGACCCCTCGCGGGCGTTCTGGATTGTCCTGGCAATGCTAGTGGCGACTTGCCCATGCGCCTTGTCCCTGGCAACCCCCACCGCCTTGACTGCCGCCACCGGCACCCTGCACAAACTCGGCCTGTTGCTGACCCGAGGCCATGTGCTGGAAGGCTTGAACCAGATCGACACAGTGATTTTCGACAAGACCGGCACCCTCACCGAGGGCCGCCTGGCCCTGCGCGCCATCCGGCCACTGGGCAGCATGAGCAGCGACTTGGCCCTGGCCCTGGCCGCCGCCCTCGAAAACCGCTCCGAACACCCGATTGCCCGGGCCTTCGGCCGCGCCCCGCTGGCGGCTGATGAAGTGCTCAGCACCCCCGGCCTGGGGCTCGAAGGCCGGGTCGGTGAACGCCTGCTGCGGATCGGCCAGCCCGGTTTCGTCTGTGAATTAAGCGGCTGCGCGATTCCCGATTCGCCGCAAGACGCTGGCCAATGGCTGCTGCTGGGCGATACTGGCGGCGCACTGGCCTGGTTTGTCCTGGATGATCGCCTGCGCAGCGATGCGCCGGCACTGCTGGCCGCGTGCAAGGCGCGGGGCTGGCGTACCTTGCTGCTATCGGGCGACAGCTCGCCAATGGTCGCCAGCGTCGCCGCCGAATTGGGGATTGATGAAGCCCGTGGCGGCCTGCGCCCGGATGACAAGCTGCAAGTGCTGCAACAGTTGCACAAGGAAGGCCGCAAGGTGTTGATGCTTGGTGACGGCGTGAATGACGTGCCGGTATTGGCCGCGGCGGATATCAGCGTGGCCATGGGCTCGGCCACTGACCTGGCAAAAACCAGCGCCGACGCGGTGCTGCTGTCCAACCGCCTGGATGCCCTGGTGCAAGCGTTCAGCCTGGCGCGGCGTACGCGCCGGGTAATCATTGAAAACCTGCTGTGGGCCGGGCTGTACAATGGCCTGATGTTGCCGTTCGCCGCCCTCGGTTGGATCACGCCGATCTGGGCCGCGATCGGCATGTCCCTCAGTTCGTTGACCGTGGTCCTCAACGCCCTGCGCCTGACGCGCCTGCCGCGCGCCAGTGCCGCGAGCACCACCCCACAGCACCGCCCGCTGCCGGCTTGAGCCGCGCGGGCATGGAGTAGCGATGCCAGCTCTTTACGTAATGATTCCCGCGGCGCTGCTGATCGTCGCCATCGCTATCTACATCTTCTTCTGGGCGGTGGACAGCGGCCAGTATGACGACCTCGACGGGCCGGCCCACAGCGTGCTGTTCGACGACCAGGATCCCAAGCACCTGGCCGCTGTCGACGAGGCCAGCAGCCACCCGCAGCCACCGGCCAAGCCTGACGAGCCGGCGCCGCCCCATGCTTGACCTCGCGCCGCTGCTGGTTTCCGCGCTGATCCTCGGCCTGCTGGGCGGCGGCCATTGCCTGGGGATGTGCGGCGGCCTGATGGGCGCATTGACCCTGGCCATCCCCCCGGAACAGCGCAGCCGGCGGTTTCGCCTGCTGCTGGCGTACAACCTGGGACGCATCCTCAGCTATGCCGCCGCCGGCGTATTGATCGGCCTGGCCGGCTGGGCCGTGGCCAACAGCCCGGCGGCGATGTTCATGCGCATCCTGGCCGGCCTGCTACTGATCAGCATGGGCTTGTACCTGGCCGGCTGGTGGAGCGGCCTGACCCGTATCGAAAGCCTCGGGCGCGGCCTGTGGCGGCATATCCAGCCGTTTGCCAACCGTTTGCTACCGGTGTCCAGCCTGCCCCGCGCCCTGCTGCTGGGCGCGCTGTGGGGCTGGTTGCCGTGCGGCCTGGTCTACAGCACCTTGTTGTGGGCGGCCAGCCAGGGCAACGCCGTGGACAGCGGGTTGCTGATGCTCGCTTTTGGCCTCGGCACCTGGCCGGTACTGCTCGCCACCGGGCTGGCGGCGGAGCGCGTCACCGCGCTGTTACGCAAGCGCAGTGTGCGCATGGCCGGCGGCCTGCTGGTGATTGTGTTCGGTATCTGGACCCTACCCGGGCCCCATCAGCACTGGCTGATGGGCCACTAAAAGGCCATGTGGCATAGCGCCGCTCCCCGTTGATACAAATCAAGATGACCGCCCAGCCATGCCCCTAGACTCGGCCCACTAGCCAATCCGGGGAACGCCCGCATGCTCGACGCCATTCGTTGGGACACTGATCTGATTCATCGCTACGACCTGGCAGGACCGCGCTACACCTCCTACCCCACCGCCGTACAATTCACCAGCCAGGTCGGCACCTTTGACCTGCTGCACGCCCTGCGCGACAGCCGCAAGGCCGTGCGCCCGCTGTCGCTGTATGTGCACGTGCCGTTCTGCGCGAACATCTGCTACTACTGCGCCTGCAACAAAGTCATTACCAAGGACCGCGGTCGCGCCCAGGCCTACCTGCAGCGCCTGGAGCAAGAGATTCAACTGGTGGCCTGCCACCTGGACCCCCACCAACAGGTGCAACAGCTGCATTTTGGCGGCGGCACCCCGACCTTTCTCAGCCACGACGAATTGCGCCAACTGATGGCGCAACTGCGCCAACACTTCAACCTGCTGGATGACGATTCCGGCGACTACGGCATTGAGATCGACCCACGGGAAGCCGACTGGGCCACCATGGGCCTGTTGCGTGAACTGGGCTTTAACCGTGTGAGCATCGGCGTGCAGGACCTGGACCCCGAGGTGCAACGGGCGGTCAATCGCCTGCAAAGCTTGGAAGAGACCCGCGCGGTGATTGACGCCGCGCGCACCCTGCAGTTTCGCTCGATCAACATTGACCTGATCTACGGCCTGCCCAAGCAGACCCCCGAGCATTTCGCCCACACGGTGGCCGAAGTCATCAGCCTGCAACCCGACCGCCTGTCCGTATTCAACTATGCCCACCTGCCGGAACGCTTCCTGCCCCAGCGACGGATCAACAGCGAAGACCTGCCGGCTCCCGCCGTCAAGTTGCAGATGCTGCAGGAAACCATCGAGCAGCTGACAGCCGCCGGCTACACCTACATCGGCATGGACCACTTCGCCCTGCCCGACGACGAACTGGCCATCGCCCAGGAAGAGGGCACCCTGCAACGCAATTTCCAGGGCTACACCACCCACGGTCATTGCGATTTGATCGGGCTCGGCGTTTCGGCCATCAGTCAGATTGGTGACTTGTACTGCCAGAACAGCAGCGACCTGAGTCATTACCAGAATGCCCTGGCCGGCGCGCAACTGGCCACCAGTCGCGGCCTGCTGTGCAAGGCGGACGATCGTTTACGAGGGGCGGTGATCCAACAGCTGATCTGTCACTTCAGCCTGGACTTCGACAGCATCGAGCAGGCCTTCACCGTGGATTTTCGCGGTTATTTCGCCGAGCTCTGGCCGCAACTCGAAGTAATGGCCGGAGACGGCCTGATCGAACTCAACGCCAAGGGAATCCGGGTGCTGCCAGCCGGGCGCCTGTTGGTGCGCTCGGTGTGCATGGTGTTCGATGCCTATCTGGAGCAACAGAATAGGCAGCGCTTTTCACGGGTGATCTGAGCCGGGTTACTTGGCCATCAACGAGGCGGCCTTCACCGCGTCTTCGGCGCTCAGGTTCTTCATCGCTTCGCTCAACGACGCATAGGCGCCGGTCAGCGAGGCTTGCAAGCCGCCCAGCGCCGATTGCACGCCGCTCAGTTTCGCCAGGACCTGCTCCGGGCTGAGGCGCTTGTCGGACATGATCGCCGACATCTCTGCCATCTTTTCCGCGATCTGCTGCTTCAACTGGCGAATCATTTTCAGCAGTTTCTGCACGTTCTCGTCCAGCCCGCTTTCTTCGATATCATCGTTGGCCGTCTTCTCGGCGCTGGCAGCCTTCAGCGACGCACCGGAAAAGGTCACGCTCACGCCTTCGGCAGGCTGGGTTTCACCCAGCGCCGTTGATTCGGTACCGGCGCCCACGGTGCTGGTTTTTTTCGGTTCAAGCAGCGTCGGCACAGTGGTGCGGGACGGAAGATTGCCGTCGATGGAAAGCATATCGTGAGCCTCCAAGCTCTTGGTCGTTAGCAGTTCATCGGCCACCGGGTAAAAATCTTTATATCTCTGCCGGTTTTTTGTACAGGCTGGCTTGATAGTCCCTCAGTGCGGTACCCTTACGTCTTATGTGTGTTTTCCCACAAGGATTTAAGAAATGTCCGAGCCAGTTAAACTGCGCGCTCATAGCCAGGCTCACTGCAAGGATTGCAGCCTGGCTCCCCTCTGCTTGCCACTTTCGCTGAATCTGGAAGACATGGATGCGCTGGACGAAATCGTTAAACGTGGTCGCCCACTGAAGAAAGGCGAGTTTCTGTTTCGCCAGGGCGACAAGTTCGATTCCGTCTATGCAGTACGCTCGGGCGCCTTGAAGACGTTCAGCCTGAGCGATAGTGGCGAAGAGCAAATCACCGGTTTCCACCTGCCCAGCGAGCTGGTCGGCCTATCGGGCATGGACACCGAGATCCACCCGGTGTCGGCCCAGGCCCTGGAAACCACGTCGGTGTGCGAGATTCCCTTCGAACGCCTGGATGAACTGGCCCTGCAATTGCCGCAGTTGCGCCGCCAGTTGATGCGAGTGATGAGCCGGGAAATCCGGGACGACCAGCAAATGATGCTGTTGCTGTCGAAGAAAACCGCCGACGAACGGATTGCCACCTTCCTGGTCAACCTGTCGGCGCGCTTCCGCGCCCGTGGTTTCTCGGCCAATCAGTTCCGCCTGAGCATGTCGCGCAACGAAATCGGCAATTACCTGGGCCTGGCGGTAGAAACCGTGTCCCGGGTGTTCACGCGCTTCCAGCAGAACGAACTGATTGCCGCCGAGGGCAAGGAAGTGCACATCCTCGACCCGATCCAGCTCTGCGCGCTGGCCGGCGGCTCCCTCGACGGCTGATCGGCGCACGAGGGGCGCGACACTTGTGGCCAAGCCAACCGGCGAGGCCGCAGGTATACTGCTGGGTCTTTGCGCCCAGGACTCCCGACGATGACTTTCGACGCCTTCGACATCAAATCCCTGATTCGCCCCGTCATCGACTTCCCCAAGCCTGGGGTGATCTTTCGTGATATCACGCCGCTGTTCCAGTCGCCCAAGGCCATGCGCCTGGTGGCCGACACCTTTATCCACCGCTACGTCGAAGCCGAGTTCAGCCATATCGGCGCGATGGACGCCCGGGGCTTTTTGATCGGTTCGGTGATTGCCTACCAACTGAACAAGCCGCTGATCCTCTTCCGCAAGCAAGGCAAGCTGCCAGCGGACGTGCTGTCCGAGGGCTATCAGACCGAATACGGCGAAGCCTTCCTCGAAGTGCACGCCGACAGCCTGTGTGAAGGGGATTCGGTGTTGATGTTCGATGACTTGATCGCCACCGGTGGCACCTTGATTGCTGCAGCGAACCTGACGCGGCGCATGGGCGCGCGGATTTTTGAGGCGGCGGCGATTATTGACCTGCCGGAGTTGGGCGGCTCGCAGCGTCTGGAGGATATGGGAATTCCTACGTTCTGTTTGACGCAGTTTGGGTTGACTGAGCGGTAATTTGCGCGGGTCTTGTGGGCTTCATCGCGGGCAAGCCCACATTTTGATTTGTGAACCCATTCAAAGGTGGGAGCCCCCTCAATCACAACCCCATCTGCTTACTGATGATTTCATTCATCACCTCCCGGGTCCCGCCGCCAATCGACAAAATCCGATTGTCGCGGTATAGCCGCTCCACCAGGCTGCCGCGCATATAGCCCAGGCCACCCAGGATCTGCACCGCGTCATACGTCACGCGGTCGGCGGTGTCGGTGGCCAGGTTCTTGGCCATGGAGATCTCCTTGATCACGCTCTTGCCCGCCGCCATCTTCGCCGCCTGGCGGTAAGTGAACTCGCGGGAAACCTCGACCGCCGTGGCCATCTCCGCCAGGCGGTGCTTGAGCACCTGGAACTTGCCAATCGGCTTGCCAAAGGCCTGCCGCTGCGCAGCCCACTTCAGGCTCTCTTCCAGGGCCATCTGCGCGGTCATATTGGCCATTAATGCCAGGGCCAGGCGCTCGCTCTGGAAGTTGCCCATGATGCAGGCAAAGCCCATGTTTTCGCCGCCGATCAGATTACCCACCGGCACCTGGCAATCATCGAAGAACAGCTCGGCAGTGTCCGACGCCCACCAGCCCATCTTCTTCAGCGGCTGGCCGACGGTGAAGCCAGGCGTGTCCTTCTCGATCAATAACAGGCTGATGCCGGCAAAGCCAGGCCCGCCGGTACGCACGGCGACGGTGTAGTAGTCGGCGCGTGCGCCACTGGTGATAAAAGTCTTGCTGCCACTGACCCGATAACAATCGCCATCGCGCACCGCACGGGTTTGCAGGCTGGCCACGTCGGAGCCGCCACCGGGCTCGGTGACGGCCAGGGCCATGATCTTCTCACCGGACAGCACCTGCGGGGCCACGCGCTCGCGCACTGCGGGGCGCGCCCATTTGACGACGGGCGGCAGGCCGATATCCAGCGAGCCCAGCCCCGCCACTACACCACCGGAGCCACAACGCATCAGCTCTTCGCTGGCGGCGACCTTGGCGAACAGGTCGCCCTCATGGCTGCCGCCCAGGGCTTCAGGGTAGCCAATGCCGAGAATCCCCGCCGCGCCGGCCTTGAGGTACAGCTCGCGGGGGAAGTGTTCGGCCTCCTCCCATTGCTCGATGCCCGGCAGAATCTCGCGCTCGACAAAACGGCGCACGCTGTCGCGGACCAATTGGTGACTGGGGTCGAAATATTCCTGGTAGGCAGACATCGGCAAGCTCCATGCAGAGATGGAGCGAACTTACCAAGCGCTTGCTTGGTTATCAAGCCGAACGCAGAACCCATGTAGGAGCGGGCTTGCCTGCGATGCAGGCACTGCGGTGTATCAGGAGGACCGAGGCGATGCCATCGCAGGCAAGCCAGCTCCCACACAAGCCAGCGTGCCAGAGGATATTGGGCTTAGAGCGCGATAGGTTTACGCCCGGCAAACGAGTGCGCCAGGGTGCCGCCGTCCACCAGTTCCAGCTCGCCACCCAACGGCACGCCATGGGCGATGCGCGAGGTGATCAAGCCTTTGTTGGTCAGCAGTTGGGCGATGTAATGCGCCGTGGCTTCCCCTTCCACCGTCGGGTTGGTGGCCAGAATCACCTCGGTAAAGGTGCCCTGCCCTTCAATGCGCGCCACCAACTGCGGGATACCAATGGCCTCCGGCCCCAGGCCGTCGAGCGGCGACAGGTGGCCCTTGAGCACGAAGTAGCGCCCGCGATAGCCGGTCTGCTCCACCGCGTAGACGTCCATCGGCCCTTCGACCACGCACAGCAGCGTATCGTCGCGACGGGGGTCGGCGCATTGCGGGCACAGTTCTTCTTCGGTGAGGGTGCGGCACTGGCGGCAATGGCCCACACCGTCCATGGCCTGGCTCAAGGCCTGGGCCAGTCGCGAGCCACCGCTGCGGTCACGCTCCAGCAGTTGCAGCGCCATGCGCTGGGCGGTTTTCTGGCCCACGCCCGGCAAGGTGCGCAGGGCGTCGATCAGTTGACGAATCAGAGGGCTGAAGCTCATGGGGCAAAGGTCCGACAAAACAACGAGACGCGGTTTATACCCGCGCCTCGGATAAGCGTCAAATACGCACGACCAACTTGCCGAAGTTGCGCCCTTCCAACAGGCCGATAAAGGCCTCGGGAGCCTGCTCCAGACCATCGACCACGTCTTCGCGGAACTTGACCTTGCCGTCCCGCACCCAGGGCGCCATGGCGCTGATAAATTCCGGGTGGCGGTCGCCATAGTCGTCGAACACGATAAACCCCTGGATACGCACGCGCTTGGTCAACAGGGTGCGTTGCAGCGCTGGCAGGCGATCAGGGCCGGTGGGCGCCTCATGGGCGTTGTAGCCGGCAATCAGGCCACACAGGGGGATCCGTGCCTTGGGATTGAGCAAGGGCAGCACAGCGTCGAAGACCTTGCCGCCGACGTTTTCATAATAGATATCCACCCCTTTGTCGCAGGCCTGGGCCAGCTCTTCGGCAAAGTCCGCGCTCTTGTGGTCGATGCACGCGTCAAACCCCAGCTCCTCCACCACATAACGGCACTTGTCCGCACCGCCGGCCACGCCGACCACCCGCAGGCCCTTGAGCTTGGCCACCTGGCCGACCACCGAGCCCACCGCACCGGAGGCCGCCGCCACCACCAGGGTTTCCCCGGCCTTGGGTTGGCCGATATCCATCAGGCCCATGTAGGCCGTCATGCCGGGCATGCCCAGCACACCCAGGGCCATGGACGGGCTCGGCAGGCCCTTGGGCACCGGCATCAGGTTGCGTCCGTCGCTGATGCTATGGCTTTGCCAGCCGGTGGCGCCGACCACCAGGTCGCCCACCTCGAACTTGGGGTTGCGCGACTGCTCGATGCGGCTCACAGCACCGCCAGTCATCACCTCGCCGATTTCTACCGGCGCGGCGTAGGACGGCGCGTCACTCATGCGCCCACGCATGTAGGGGTCAAGGGACAGGAACAGGGTCTTGAGCAGAACCTGGCCGTCTGCGAGGTCTGGCAGCGCTACGCGCTCCAGGCGGAAGTTTTCCGGCACGGGCGCACCCTGCGGGCGGGATACCAGGACGATGCGCTGGTTAAGGGTCATGGCTTCGGTCATCAGCGGGGCTCCTTTATATCGGTGATTGAATTCAGCGGTATAGAGTGCAGACAGCCATTGCAAGGCTGACGTTCGATTGTGCCCGACACAAACAAAAATGCCAGGCACGATGCCTGGCATTTTTGCAGTCGCGCGAGTCGATCAGAACGGCAGCTTCATGCCCGGCGGCAGTTGCATGCCCGCGGTCACGCCGGACATTTTGTCCTGGCTGTTGGCTTCGATCTTGCGCACGGCGTCGTTGACGGCCGCAGCGAACAAGGCTTCGAGCATTTCCAGGTCGTCTTCGCCAATGCCCGGCAATACGCTTGGGTCGATGCTCACACGCTTGATGTCGTGACGACCGGTCATCACCACGCTGACCATATCGCCACCGGCTTTACCGGTGACTTCGGCGTTGGCCAGTTCTTCCTGCATCTTGGCCATTTTTTCCTGCATCTGCTGCGCCTGCTTCATCAGGCCGGCCATGCCACCTTTCATCATGGGAATCACCTCAAAAGTACGTGGATCAATACGGCGCCGAGCCTCAAGGCACGGCGCCTGCAATTATCAGCCCGCTGCAGCCTGGGCTTCGACAGGTTCAATAGTATCGTGTCGCACCACCGCGCCAAACTGCTCCATCATCTGCTGGATCAGCGGATCGGCCTGGATCGACTCCTCGGCCTCGCGCTGGCGGTTGAGCCGGCGACGGGTGGCGGCCTGGGCCGGGGTTTCCTGCTCGGGCTTGATCAGCTCGATGGTCACCGTCAGGGTGCGTTCGTGGAACTGATTCAGGGCGTCGTTGAGGCGGCGCTGCTGGGTCGCGTTGAACAGGGCACTGTGGGCCGGGTCCAGGTGCAACAGCCAGTGATCGCCATCGACGGCAATCAGCGTGCAGTTGGCGGCGATGCTCCCGGTCATGCCGGAGATCGGCAATTTCGGGAACAGCTCCAGCCATTGCAGGGCGAGGCCGGTGGCCGGCATCGCGGCAGGTTCTGCCTCGGGCTCCGGCGCGGGCTCGGCGGTGTGTTCGCTGGCCAGGTCGTCCAGGTAGCTGTAGGCCGAATCCATGTCCGGCTCGATGTAATCTTCGTCCAGCGGCGGTTCGTCATCCAGGTCGATGCCGGGGATAGCGGCGTCCACTTCGGCGATGGTCGGCTCGGGCACGGGGGCGGCGACCCATTCCGGCGCGTCCGGCACTACGCTATCGGGGGTCGGCGTGGGCATGGGCGTGAGCTCGGGCTGCTCGCTGGTGGTTTCCAGCACGGCCTCGACTGCAGGCTCCTGCTCGGCCACGGCCTCTACCGGGTCGTTCCAGGGCAGATCGACCACAGGCGCGGGCTCAGGCTCGGCAACCGGCTCCGGCACCGCTACAGGCGCCACCGGCTCAACCGCGACCGGGGCGGCAGTGACTGCCACAGGTTCCGGCGCGATCACTGGCGCGACGACCGCCGCGCCAGCCACTGGTTTGGCGGAATCAACTGTGGCCTGGCTGATCCCCACTGGCTTTAGCGGCTGTCTCGGCGCATCGGCGGTGTCCGCCGGGCGGAACGCCAGCATGCGCAGCATGACCATTTCAAAGCCGCCGCGCGGGTCCGGGGCCAAGGGCAGGTCTCGGCGCCCGATCAGGCCCATCTGGTAGTAGAACTGCACATCTTCGGCCGGCAACGCCTGGGCCAGGGCCAACACGCGGTCGCGGTCGCCGTGGCCGTTATCGACCCCTTCAGGCAGCGCCTGGGCGATAGCGACGCGGTGCAGCACGTTGAGAATTTCCGAGAGCACGCCATTCCAGTCCGGGCCTTGCTCCGACAAATGGCGCACGGCTTCGAGCAGCGCCTTGGCATCGCCTTCGATCAACGCATGCAGTACGTCAAACACTTGCCCGTGATCGAGGGTGCCGAGCATGGCGCGCACATCGGCGGCCATCACTTTGCCTTCACCGAAGGCAATGGCCTGGTCGGTCAGGCTCATGGCGTCGCGCATCGAACCATCGGCGGCGCGGCCCAGCAGCCACAGCGCGTCGTCTTCGAACGGCACGTTCTCCACCCCCAGCACGTGGGTCAAATGCTCGACCACCCGCTCGGGGGTCATGTTCTTCAGGGAGAACTGCAGGCACCGCGACAAAATCGTTGCAGGAAGTTTCTGCGGGTCGGTGGTGGCCAGGATGAATTTAACGTAGGGCGGCGGCTCCTCCAGGGTTTTCAACAGGGCGTTGAAGGAGTGGCTGGAAAGCATGTGCACTTCGTCGATCAGGTAGACCTTGAAGCGGCCACGGCTGGGGGCGTACTGCACGTTGTCGAGCAGTTCGCGGGTGTCCTCGACCTTGGTGCGGCTCGCGGCGTCGATCTCGATCAGGTCGACAAAGCGCCCCTCGTCGATCTCCCGGCACACCGAGCAGGTGCCGCAGGGGGTGGAGGTGATGCCTGTCTCACAGTTCAGGCACTTGGCAATGATCCGCGCAATGGTGGTCTTGCCCACCCCGCGAGTGCCGGTGAACAGGTAGGCGTGGTGCAGCCGCTGGCTGTCCAAGGCATTGATCAGAGCCTTGAGCACATGGGTCTGGCCGACCATTTCGCGGAACGAGCGCGGACGCCATTTACGTGCAAGAACCTGATAACTCATCGAAAACCGTCGCAACTGGGAAGCGGAAGCCGGTAATGCTAGCGGAGCAGGGGCGAAATTGCATCCGGCACGCTCGCCTAATCTGACTAAGCTGGTAGTGGCCTCCCCTCCCAAGGGCTGATCTCGGAGAGTTTATGCGCGTAGTCCTGGGCGCTTTATGGATGATCACCACACTGAGCCTGGCGGCACCCGCCCCGTTGCGCTTCGCCATTTCCGACAGCTGGGCCATGCCCCTGGTGCAGATCGAGGCCGGCCAGCCGACCCAGGGCATTTTGTATGACCTGATGTTAAGCCTGGCCACCCAGGTTGGCCATCCGGCGCAGTTCCAGGTATTGGCCCGAGCCCGCATCGCCCCAGCCATGGAGCATGGCGAAATTGATGTGCGCTGCTACGTCGCACAGGCGTGGCTGAGCAACCTGTCCGGCGATTATGTCTGGAGCATCCCCTTGCTGGTGCAGCGTAATGTGCTGGTCAGCGTCCACGCCCCGCCGTTGTCGGTGAATGTGGCGAAGCTGGCTGCGCAGAATATCGGCACCGTGCTCAACTACAGCTACCCGACTCTCGAGCCGCTGTTCGCCAACGGCCAGCTGCAGCGCGACGACGCCCGCAGCGAAGAGCAAGTGCTGCACAAGCTGGTGGCGGGACGCTTCAGGTATGCCGTCACCAACGAATGGGCCCTGGAGCGCTTCAATCAGCGGCTACCCGTGGACCGCAGGCTGCACGTAGTGGCCGTGATCGAGGAGCAGAGCCTGGGCTGCTACGTGCGTAACGACCCAGCCTTGCCCGTGCAGCACATTTTGCGCACATTGCTGCGCATGAAGATGTCGGGGGAGATTGACGGCATCATCAGGCTCTACACCGGTGACCGCGAGCGCCCGCCTCAATCGTCGCCCGCACCATAGTTGAGCAGGTCAAACCCGGCGGCCCAGGCCGGCACCTCGTCAGCCGGCATGGGCTGGGCGAAGTAATAACCCTGGGCCACTTCGCAGCCCATGCGCAGCAGCAACTGGCCATGTTCAAGAGTTTCCAGGCCCTCGGCGATCACTTCGCGGCCAAATGCCCGGGCCAGGCCGATCACCGCCTGGGTCAAGGCCAGGTCGTCCTTGTCGTGCAGGATGTCACGCACAAACGACTTGTCGATCTTGATGGTCTGGGTCGGCAGGCGCTTGAGGTAGCTGAGGGAGGAATAGCCGGTGCCGAAATCATCCAGGGAAAACCGCACCCCCAGCGCCTGGCACGCCGCCAGGTGCTCGGTGACCCGTTGGATATGGTCGATGGCCACCGATTCGGCAATTTCCAGATCAAGCATGTGTGGCGCGACATCGGGATGCTGGGCCAGCAGTTGCTGCAGGCGCTCGACAAAATCCGCACGCTGGAAATGCCGGGCCGCGATGTTCACGCTGACCGGCCAGCAGTGCCCAGCCTCCTGCCACTGACGCATCTGCGCCAGCACCTGATCCATCACCCACTCGCCGACATCCACGATCAGGTCGGTCTGCTCGATCAACGACAGGAAATCCTTGGGCGCCACCAACCCGCGCATCGGATGCTGCCAGCGCAGCAACGCTTCAAACCCCACCACCTGGCCGTGGCGCAGGTTGATCTTGGGGTGGAAGTGCAGGCACAACTCCCCCGCCGCCAGAGCCTGGCGAATCTGCTGGACCGTCTGGTGGGTGGCCTTGACCTCCTGCTCCAGGGACACGTCAAACAGCTGGTAGCGGTTGCGGCCACTTTGCTTGGCCACATACATGGCCTGGTCGGCATGGCGCAGCAACGTATCGGCGTCTTCATCGTCCAGGGGGAACAAGGTCACGCCGATACTGGCAAACACGTTGATCTGCGCGCCCTGGATCGAATACGGCTCGGAGATGGCCGTGAGGATCCGCCGCAGCGCGCCGTTAAGCTCATCGGCATCGCGCACGTAGCGCAGGATCAGTACAAACTCGTCACCGGCCAGCCTGGCGACCACATCTTCGCCACGAATAATCTCACGCAGACGGCGCGCAACCTCCACCAGCAACAAGTCGCCACTGGCATGCCCATAGCCGTCGTTGACGGCCTTGAAGCCATCCAGGTCGAGCATGCACACCGCCAGGGGGATTTGCTCGTTGCGGGAAAACTCCAGGGACTGCACGAGCAATTCGGAGAGGTAAGCGCGATTGGGCAGCCCGGTCAGCACATCGTGACCGACCCGCCATTGCAGGGTCTGCAGCAACTGACGCTTTTCGCTGACGTCAAAACGAATCGACACGTACTTCTGCACCTTCCCGGTACGCTGATCGACCAGCGGCACCATGGTGCTATCGACCCAGTACAACGAGCCATCCTTGGCGCGGTTACAGATTTCCCCGCGCCAGACCCGGCCTTCGGTGATGGTGCGCCACATGCCCTGGAAAAACCCGGCAGGGTGCAATCCGGAGCTGAGGATCCGGTGGTTACGCCCCAGCAACTCGTCGCGGCTGTAGCCGGACATGCCGCAGAATTGGTCGTTGACGTAGGTGATGCGGCCGGTGAGGTCTGTCTCGGAGAAAATGGCGGCGGCATCCACGGCCCTGCGGTATTTCTCATCCATGAATGTGGCTCTAGGTGGCTAGCGGTTGAACCGCTCGACCAGGGCACGCAACCCGGAAGAGATGCTTTCAAGTTCCCGGCCCCGGGTGACTGCAGCGTTGGCGTTGCCCGCTGTCTTTTGTACCGTGGCCGCGACGTTATTGATCTGTTGTGAAACATCCTCTGCGACGTGGGATTGTTCCTGTGAGGCTGCAGCCATTTGCTGACTCATGCCGGTAATGCGTTCCACCGCCTGACGAATGCCCAGCAGTGCCTGTTGCGCTTGCAGTACCTGCTGCACGCCTTGCTCGGCCTCTTGAATACCGGTGCTGGCAATGTCCACCGCCTGATCGGCCCCGGCACGCAAACTCTGGATGATGCCCTGGATCTGCTCGGTCGACTGTCGGGTCTTGCCCGCCAGCGCCCGCACTTCATCGGCCACCACGGCAAAACCACGGCCTTGCTCGCCGGCCCGCGCCGCTTCGATAGCGGCATTCAGGGCCAGCAGGTTGGTCTGGTCGGCGATGGCCTGGATCATGCTAGCGGCCACACGGATTTCCTGGGTCTGGTCGGCCAGATGGCCCACCGCCTGGTTGATCTGGGTGACAGTACTGGCCAGCAGTTGAATCGCCTCGCGTGTGGTGCCGACAACATGGCTGCCCTGCTCAGCCAGGTCATTGGCGGTGCGGGCTTCGCTGGCGGTCTGCTGGACATGGGTTGCCACTTCGGCGATGGACGCGGCCATTTCGGTCATGGCGGCGGCGGTCATATCGGTTTCCGCGCGTTGCTCCAGCAGCGCCGACTCGGTGGTGCCCGATAACATGCTGGAATGAGCAGCAGCCTCGGCCATCTGGGTGGCCAGGTCGCTCAGACGCGTGAGCGCGGTTTTCAAGCGCGCCTCTTCGCTGATCAGGATCATTTCCAGTTGCGCAGCCGGGCCCAGCGCATCGCTGTAGGTCATGGCGCTGATAGGGTCGGAAAAGGTATTGGGCGTGTGCTCGACAATCTGCTTGAGCTGCTGCCCCAGACGCAGGTGCGCCCAGGCGCCGAGGCCAAGAAACAGCAGCGCGACAGAGGCCTGCGCCCACCCGCCCGGCAACCATTGCATCGCCCCGCCAGCGAGCACTGCCGCCAGGGCGGGAACGGCTAGGGCATTGCCGACCTGGCCCAGGCGCTGCAACGGCGAAACCGCCGAACGCCCGGCACGCAAGCGTGCGTAGAGCGCTTCGGCACGCCGCACCTGCTCGCGCGTCGGCTTGACCCGCACCGACTCATAACCTACCAGGCGACCATCTTCGAGGATCGGCGTCACATAGGCGCTGACCCAATAGAAGTTGCCGTTTTTGCAGCGGTTCTTGACCACGCCCATCCAGCTCTGGCCGGCCTTGAGGTAGCGCCACATCAGCTCAAAGACCGCGGGCGGCATGTCCGGGTGGCGCACCAGATTGTGGGTACTGCCTATCAGTTCAGCCTGGGTGAAGCCGCTCATGGCGGCAAACTCGTCGTTGCAGTAAGTAATGTGGCTATTGATGTCAGTTGCGGAAATGAGCCGTTGCTGCTCCCCGAAAGTCTGTTCAACTGTGGTGACCGGCAAATTGACGCGCACTTTAAAGCTCCATGGACAGCATTCGATCCACCTGCTCAGGATCGGATAGATCCTGCAGATGGAGGGGTATTTCCAGACGGGTAAACCGTCAATCGGCTGGCTGGCGCCATTGGGCAGCCAAACCAGGTTTTGCCCAGCACCTGACCTTCGGTTTAGCGAAGATCAACTAGGCTTTAATTCGAGCGTCTGGTGTGAAAGGCGAGGGTTGCGTGGGCGCGCAAGAGCGAGCTTGGCGCTGCGGCCAAGCAACTGTTTTGCAACTACCTTTATGAAAGTGAGGAGAAAGCAATGATTTCCTGTTTCATAAAGGTGCCCTGTGAAACGACACCGCCAAATACTTGTCCTAAACGCCGATTCTACGAATTACATCACATTTTGCAAGAAAAGGTGATGGTGCGTGCCGTTGTCTAATGCCAATATTTATCGTTAAGTTCTTGATTCTAAATGGGAATTGAGCGATGCAAATTTCAAGTTTGGGTCCAGCCATCAGACGCTACCGAAAGGTAGCGGGGCTTACTCAGGCTGAACTAGGTGAGAAAACCGGTTTTGACCCTAAAACCATTAGCCGCTTCGAAACCGGCACCTATACACCCAGCGTTGACGCTCTGTTCTTGTTTGCGGAGGCCTTGGGAGTGAAGCTGAAAGTCTTTTTTGCCGATCTGGGCGATGAGGAAGAACAGCGCGCTTATCTGTTCGGTGTCATTCATAAAGCCACCCCGAAGGATCTGGGAAAGCTGATAGCGGCGGTAGACCAGGCCTTGTCCAAGCCTTAGAGCTCGTACGACATAAAAAAGAGCAGGCCACTGACGTCGCCTGTTCTTTGCTCTTTGCCTACTGACATGATCCGACCGGACAGCCCCTCTCCTGGCAGGCGCTGGGCCACGCCTTTTGCCAGCATACTCGCGCGGCCCAGGCAGATTCGGTATCCTCTCGCGAAGTTATTTCAAAATGTAAGGGACTACCATGAACTACCTCCGCCTGCTGGTGGCGGCAGCCGCCTTGAGCCTGCCTGCCGCACCGGTCTATGCCACCGCAGCCCCGGCGCCAGTCGAAGCCAGCGCACCCGCCGAAACCGCCGAGCACTTCCTCGCCTCCCTCAAGCAGCAAACCGGCACCGTCACCCTGCCCGGCGGCATCGCTACGCTCAAGCTCAACGACGAGTTCTACTATCTGGATCCCAACGACACCGAACGTCTGCTCACCGACGGCTGGGGCAACCCGCCGGGCTTCAACACCCTGGGCATGATCGTGCCCAAGGCCGTCAGCCCACTGTCGGCACGCGGCTGGGGCGTGATTGTCAGCTACAAGGACGACGGGCATATTTCCGACGAAGATGCGGCAAAAATCGACTACACCGAACTGCTCAAGCAAATGCAGGAAGACGATGCCGAGGACAACAAGGAACGCCAGAAGCAAGGCTATGCCGGCCTGCACCTGCTGGGCTGGGCCGAACCGCCGCACTACGATCAACCGTCCCACAAGATGTACTGGGCCCGGGAACTGAAAGCCGACGACGCCGAGCAGAACACCCTCAACTACAGCATCCGCGTGCTGGGCCGCGAGGGCGTGCTGGAACTCAACGCCGTCGCCGCCATGGCCGACCTGCCCACCATCAAGCAGGAACTGCCCAAGGTCCTGGCCTTCACCAACTTCACCGACGGCAACCTCTACACCGACTACAACCCGAGCACCGACAAGCTGGCCTCTTATGGCCTGGCCGCGCTGGTCGCTGGCGGGATTGCCGGCAAGGCCGGGCTGTTTGCCAAGATCGGCATCTTCCTGCTGGCCGCCAAGAAGTTTCTGGTGATTGGCGTGGTGGCGTTGCTGGCAGGCGCACGCAAGTTCTTCAACCGCAACAAAGGCTGATCGCCACACACGAAAACGCCGCGAGCAATCGCGGCGTACAAATAGCTTGGCCTCGGGCGCAATCAGGCCTGGGCAAGTGAAAAATTCTGATGAATTGGATAGCGGAATAAACAAGAGGGTTGTTGCGAGGGGGCGTTATGGAGGCAACCCCACCAGCCACACCCCGGCACACAATGTTCCCGCTGTGGCTGCTTCCTTCCGGATCTGACCAGGTTCACGGGTAATCGTTGCGGGGGGACCGATGGGGTCACCATAACGACGCTGGCCTCTCGGCAAGCGGGGCCATTGTACCGATCTCATCGGAAGTTACAACCGTTGGCGCAGGATTAAAAAGCCAAGAGGTTCAAGTACTTGCCATAGCCCTCAAGAACACCCTCGCACCTTTTGATCATTGGGCTTTCAATACCTCATCCGCACGGCCGCCCTCTTCCTGGATCACCAAGTGGATGAAGTGCAACTTGGCAATCACCGCCGGCGGTAGCACGAAGGGATAGAAATCCGGCTGCCCCATGCTGCGGGACAGTTCGTTGAGCATGCCGGCCAGCTCGATCCAGGCGTTGACGAACGACAGGAACGCCGCGCCGCCAGGGTGCTGCGGGTCATAGAGGGTGGTGAGGGGAAATGGCTGGTAGTCCAGGTCCATCTCCCGTGCGCTCATGCCAAACCCCAGGGCGGTGTCGACCGCGTCCATCATGTGCAGGTAATGGGCCCAGGTTTCTGCCCAGTCCTCCCAGGGGTGCATGGTGGCGTAAGCGCTGACGCAGGTTTGCTGCCAGTCCGGGCGCGGGCCGTTCTGGTAGTGCTGGTCGAGGGCGTCGGTATAACTGGCGCGTTCGTCGCCGAACAGGCTGCGAAACGGCTGCAACCAATGACTGCCGGCGATCAGGCGATCCCAATAGTAGTGGCCGACCTCATGGCGGAAGTGACCGAGCAAGGTGCGGTACGGCTCGCGCATCTGCACGCGGATTTTCTCGCGGTGCTCGTCGTCGGCCTCCTTGATATCCAGGGTGATCAAGCCATTGGCATGGCCCGTGGTGGGGGCCTTGCCTGCCAGGTCGATACCCACGAAGTCAAAAGCCAGGCTATTGGTCTCGTCGACTGTTTTGGGGATCACCTGCAACCCCAGGCTGATCAATTGCGCCACCAGCCGGCGTTTGGCGGTTTCCACCTTGCGCCAGCGCTCGGGGTTTTCCGGAATCGACAGGTCGGGAATGGTGCGATTAAGGCTGCACGCCACACACAGCGGCGCGGTGCTGTAGGCCGGGATCAGCCAGTTGCAGGCCGCAGGGGTATCGAGGTTGGCGCAGCGACGCCAGGCGCCGGCGTCGAGGTTGTCGTCCTGCAGCCAGGTATCGACCACTGACCCCGGTTGCAGGGACGCCAGCCGGCCTTGCTCGGGCAGGTAACCCAACAGCGCCGAACAGGCCAGGCATTGGCTGTTGCGAAAAAACAGGGATTGCCCGCAACGGCACTGCCAGACCTTGCTGTTGCGCGAAGCCCCGCCCATGAATGGCGCGGCGATGCGCGAACTGAGCTGTTCGAAGAAGCGGTACATGGCGATCTCTCCAGGGGCGTGCCCAAGACTAGATCATTTACCGCGCAAGATCGTTCCCACGTTCTGCCTGGCAATGACGCCATGGGCCTCTACGTCCGCTGTTGGGTCGCGGAACGTGCTGGAATGCATTCCCACGCAAAGCGTGGGAACGGTCATCAGAGGGGAATGTTATGGCTGGCCAGGAAGGCGACAAAAGCCTCTTCGTCCAGGACCTTCAGCCCCAGCTCGCTGGCCTTGGCCAGTTTCGAGCCGGCACCCGGCCCGGCGACCACGCAATGGGTCTTCGCCGAGACCGAACCCGCCACCTTGGCCCCCAGGCTTTCGAGCTTTGCCTTGGCCACGTCGCGACTCATCAATTCCAGCGAGCCGGTCAGCACCCAGGTATGCCCCGCCTCGGGCAAGCCTTCAACCACCTTCTTCTCGCTCTGCCAATGCATGCCGAAGTCCTTGAGCTGCTGCTCGATGGCCAGCGCACGATGGGCATTGTCCGGGTTATCGAAGAACTCACGCACGGCCTTGGCCTGCTTCTCCGGCAGCGCCTGGCGCATATCCAGCCAATCGGCCTGGATAACACCCTCCAGGGAGCCAAACCTGTCCGCCAGCTTCTGCGCGGCTCCCGGCCCCACGGAAGGTACATGCAACTTGTCGAGCAGGCCGCCCAGGGTGGTACTGGCAGCGAACTCGGCACTCAGCTCACCCTGGTCCTGCAAGACCAGCGCGCACTCGTCCGGCGACAGCAGCGCGCCGATCACCTGCTGGTTGTGCCCGTCTTCAAAGAAGCTGTGGATCTCGTGCGCCACTTCCAGGCCCACATCCGGCAAGTACGTCAGCACTTCCGGCAACGCCCGCTGCACACGCTCCAGGGACGCCAGGGAACGCGCCAGGACCTTGGCGGTTTCCTCACCCACATCGGGAATACCCAGGGCGTAGATGAACCGCGCCAGGGTTGGGGTCTTGCTGTTTTCGATGGCGGCGATCAGTTTCTTGCTGGAAACATCGGCGAAGCCTTCCAGGTCGATGATCTGTTCGTACTTGAGCTTGTACAGGTCCGCCGGCGAGCCGATGAGTTTCTCATCGACCAACTGCTCGATGGTCTTGTCGCCCAGGCCGTCGATATCCATGGCCCGGCGCGAGACAAAATGGATAATCGCCTGCTTGAGCTGCGCACCACAGGCCAGGCGCCCGACACAGCGATACACCGCGCCCTCGCTGACGGTTTCCTTGCCCTTGCTGCGCTTGACCAGTTGCGTGCGCTCCACATGGGAACCGCACACCGGGCAGCTTTCCGGGATCTGCACGGCGCGGGCATTTTCCGGGCGACGCTCGGTAACCACCGACACGACCTGTGGGATCACATCACCGGCACGGCGGATGATCACGGTGTCACCGATCATCAAGCCCAGGCGCGCCACTTCGTCCATGTTGTGCAATGTCGCATTGGATACGGTGACTCCCGCCACCTTGACCGGCTTCAAGCGCGCCACCGGCGTCACCGCGCCGGTGCGGCCGACCTGGAATTCAACGTCGAGCAATTCAGTCAGTTCTTCCATCGCCGGAAACTTATGGGCGATGGCCCAGCGCGGCTCGCGGGCGCGAAAGCCCAGTTCACGCTGATAGGCGATGCTGTTGACCTTGAACACCACACCGTCGATTTCATAGGGCAGGCTGTTACGCCGCTCACCGATGTCGCGGTAGTACGCCAGGCAATCCTCAATCCCCTTGGCCAGCTTCAACTCGTGGCTGATGGGCATGCCCCACTTCTGCAACTGCTGCAGGTTGCCGATATGGGTGTCGCTGATGTCCGTGGTCACGCCATAGCAGCAGAACTCCAGGGGGCGACTGGCGGTGATCTTCGAGTCGAGTTGGCGCAGGCTGCCCGCCGCCGCGTTACGCGGGTTGGCGAAGGTCTTGCCGCCGACTTCCAGTTGCGTGGCGTTCAAACGCTCGAAACCGGCCTTGGACATGAACACTTCACCGCGCACTTCCAGCGTCGCCGGCCAGCCCGCGCCCTGCAGTTTCAGCGGGATATTGCGCACGGTGCGCACATTCACGCTGATGTCTTCGCCCGTGGTGCCGTCGCCACGGGTCGCGCCGCGCACCAACTCGCCATCCTGATACAGCAGGCTGACCGCCAGGCCATCGAGCTTGGGTTCGCAGCTGTATTCCACCGCCGCACCACCGCCAAACAGATCGCCCACCGGCAGGTCGAGACCCTCGGTAACGCGGCGATCAAACTCCAGCATGGTGGTTTCATCAAAGGCGTTGCCCAGGCTGAGCATCGGGATCTCGTGACGCACCTGGGTAAAGGCCGACAGCGCCGCACTGCCGACCCGCTGCGTCGGTGAGTCGCGAGTCACCAGGTCCGGGTGCTCGGCTTCCAGCGCCTTGAGTTCGTGGAACAGCCGGTCGTATTCGGCGTCCGGAATGCTCGGCTCGTCGAGTACGTGGTAACGGTAGTTGTGCTGATCCAGTTCAGCGCGCAGCTCGAGAATGCGGGTGTGGGCGGCGGTCATGGGTGTTCTCTCATAAAGCAAAAGAGCAGCCGAAGCTGCTCAATATGTTAGTGCGCTTAATTCTACTGACAACGCTGAAGACCCGTCCTCAGCGTTTCTGTGTCAGGGCGCGACGCTCGAACTCGACGATGCGCTGACGGTAGTGTTCGATGGTCTGGGCGGTCAGCACGCTGCGCTGGTCGTCCTTGAGCTCGCCATTGAGCTCCTGGGACAGCTTGCGGGCTGCGGCCACCATGACGTCGAACGCCTGTTTCGGGTGACGCGGGCCTGGCAGGCCGAGGAAGAAGCTCACGGCAGGGGTGCTGAACAGGTCGATATCGTCCAGATCGAAGGTGCCCGGCTTGACCGCGTTGGCCATGGAGAACAGTACTTCACCGTTGCCGGCCATGCTTTCGTGACGGTGGAAAATATCCATCTCGCCGAAACGCAGGCCGCTTTCCAGGATGTTCTGCAACAGCGCCGGGCCCTTGAAACCGGCCGCGTCGCGGCAGATCACGCTGATCACCAGCACTTCTTCAGCTGCCGGCTGGTCCTTGGTGGACTCACGTGGCGCGCTCTTGGCCGGGCTTTCATCCGGGAAATCACCATCGCGGCTGCTGAAGCTCGGGCCTTCGTCCACGTCGAGGTTCAGGTCGCCCTGATGCGGCTCGGCCACAGCAGCGCTGCCGCGCTTGCCACGTTTGGACGACGGTTCGCGGGCTTCACGCACCGGGGCGCTCATCGACGGCAGGTCGTGCTCGTCCAGCTGCGGCTCTTTATGGGTGTCCAGGACACGGGGCGGCCCCAGCAGCTCGGCAGCGCCGTCGTCGTCGGGCAAATTGGACAGGTTACGGTCCAGACGGAATTTCAGCTTGCCCTTGCCGCCGCGCATACGGCGCCAGCCATCAAAAAGAATACCGGCTATTACAATAATGCCGATGACGATCAGCCACTCGCGCAGACCGATTTCCATGTAATCCCTTGCCTCTATAAAAAATGCTGAAAAATAAGGGGTTTAGCACCGTGCAAACCGCTTTAAAACGTGGCGCCAACTCTATGTTCTGACTGACGTTTTGCCCACGCATACGAAAAATTGACATTAAACTAGCACGACCAAAGATAACTTTACACAGTTGGCGCAAAATGTGTCGGCTGACGCAGGAATTAAGCTACAAATCATAAGCTTCAAGCCGACACTCATGCCCCTTGAAGCTAGCAACTTGGCGCTAACTTTCCACCATTGCCATCGCCTCTTCCACATCCACCGCCACCAGTCGCGAACAGCCCGGTTCATGCATGGTCACCCCCATCAATTGATCCGCCATTTCCATGGCGATCTTGTTGTGGGTGATATAGATGAACTGCACCGTCTGGGACATCTCTTTAACCAGGCGGGCATAGCGTCCAACGTTAGCGTCATCCAGCGGCGCGTCAACTTCATCGAGCATGCAGAACGGCGCCGGGTTCAACTTGAAGATGGCAAACACCAGGGCCAATGCGGTCAGGGCCTTCTCGCCGCCGGACAACAAATGGATGGTGCTGTTCTTCTTGCCCGGAGGCCGCGCCATGATCGTTACCCCTGTATCGAGTAGATCTTCGCCCGTCAGTTCCAAGTAAGCGCTGCCACCGCCGAAAACTTTTGGGAATAAGGCCTGTAAACCGCCATTAATCTGATCAAAGGTATCTTTGAAGCGGTTACGGGTTTCCTTGTCGATCTTGCGAATGACGTTTTCCAGGGTGTCCAGGGCTTCCACCAGATCGGCGTTCTGGGCATCCAGGTAACGTTTACGCTCGGACTGCTGCTGGTATTCGTCGATGGCGGCGAGGTTGATCGCGCCGAGTCGCTGAATGCGCGCGGCAATGCGCTCAAGTTCTTCTTCGGCTTCTTTCTCGTTGGCCTCGGCGGTCAAGGTATTGAGTACGCCGTGCAGGTCGTAGCCATCTTCCAGCAACTGATCCTGCAAGGTTTTGCGGCGCACCGTCAGGGCCTGCCATTCCATGCGCTGCTGTTCGAGCTGGCTGCGGATCAATTGTGATTGCTGCTCGGCCTGAGTCCGGCGCTTTTCTGCGTCGCGCAGTTCGCGGTCGGCGTCTTCCAGAGCGATCTGCGCGGTCTTGAGTTCTTCGTCGACGCTCATGCGTTTATCGAGCAACTCTTCGAGCTTCAAGCGCAGCTCTTCCAGGGGCGCCTCGCCCTCCTCCAGGTTGAGACTCAGTTGCTCGCGCTTTTCCGTCAGGCGTTCGGACTGCATCTCCAGGCGCTCCAGGGCCTGGCGCGTGGAATCGTGCTGAGCGCGCAACGAGCCCAGGCGCACCGCCAACTGGTGGGCGTGATCCTTGTGCTGGCGTGCTTCCTGGCGTACCCGATCGAGGCGTTCACGCAGGCTGTCACGCTGGGCCAGCAGCAGTTCACGCTGCTCGGTGTCGAGGGCCATGCTGTCGAGGGCATCCTGCAACTGCAGGCGCGCTTCGCCGACTTGTTCATGTTCGAGGGCGCGCTGTTCGCCCATCTCGGCCACTTCTTCATCGAGACGGGTACGGCGCAGGGTCAACTGTTCGGCCTTGGCCTTGCTGGCCGAGAGCTGGGCTTTCAATTCACCCTGCTGGCGCGCTTCGTCCTGCAACAGGCGGCGCAAATGTTCGCGGCCGGTCTCTTGCTGGCGCTGGGTGGCGCGCAGGGTTTGCAGTTGGGTTTCCAGGGACTCCAGGGTCGCCTCGCGCTCTTCGCGCTCGGCACTCAGGTTGACGATTTCCTGGCCACGGGCCAATACGCCGCTTTCGGCTTCACTGGCGCGGCGCACCCGCAAAAAGTGCCGGCCGACCCAGTAGCCGTCGCGGCTGATCAGGCTTTCGCCAGAGGCCAATTGGCCACGCAACGCCAGGGCCTGTTCCAGGGAGTCCACCGGCTTGACCTGGCCCAGCCAGGGCGACAGATCAATCGGCGCCTCGACTTTATCCAACAGGCTGCCCGGCACGCGGGTGCCATCGGCTGCCGGGCTGAGCAGACGCAAGTCGCCCTGGGTGAAACCGGCCAGATCAAACCCGCCAAAGTCATCCACCAGCACCGCCTGCAGATCCGCGCCAAGCACGGTCTCCACGGCCAGTTCCCAACCGGCTTCGACCTTCAAGCCTTCGGCCAGGCGCGGACGCTCGGCCAGGTGCTGGTCACGCAGCCATTCTGCGGTGCCCGTGCCGGGATCCAGTGCCGCCTGCTGCAAGGCTTCAAGGGAGGCCAGGCGCCCGTTGAGGCGCTGCAAATCACCCTGGGCCTGCTGCTGCGCCTGGGTCGCCTGCTGCAGTTCCTGGCGCAATTGCTCCAGGCGCTCCACTTGCTGTTCTTCGCTGGCTTCCAGCTCTTCGAGCGTCATTTCGCTTTCGGCCAACTGCTCGCTCAGCGCCATGATCGCCGCGTCTTCCGGGGCAGCGGCCAGCAAGGCGCGCTCCTCCAGGACCCGGCGCTGGCGCTCGGCCAGGCGTTCCATACTGGTTTCCAGTTGCTGGATGCGCGACTGCTGCACCTCAGCCTGGCGCCGCGGCTCGGCGGAGCGCAGGTTGAACGCATCCCACTGTTCCTGCCAACCGTGCATGGTGGTTTCGGATTCTTCCAGGGCGGCGGCGGCCTCTTCGGCGGCGGCGCTGGTGATTTCCTGCTCGGGGATGAGCATGTCCAGCTCTTCGCCGAGGGTCAGCAGCAAGGTGCGGTCGTGGCCCAGGTGCGACTCGGTTTCCAGGCGCGCTCGCTCCGCTTCCTTCAGGTCATCCTGCAACTGGCGCAAGCGCTGCTGGCCGTGCTGGATGCTCTGCTCGACCCGCGCAATATCGCCGCCCACCGAATAGAAGCGGCCCTGCACCAGGTTGAAGCGCTCGGACAAGTCATGGTGACCGTCACGCAGGCGTTCGATGCTGGCGTCGGCATTGCGCTGCTCAGCCACCAGGGCTTCGAAGCTGATTTCCTGGGTGCCGATAATCGCTTCGCGCTGGCCCACCTGGTCATTCAAGGCCTGCCAGCGCAGCGCCGAGAGTTGCGCCTTGAGCTGGCGTTCTTCGCCTTTGTATTCCTGGTATTTCTCGGCGGCCTGGGCCTGGCGGTGCAGGCGCTCCAGCTGGCGCTCCAGCTCTTCACGCAGGTCGGTCAGGCGCGCGAGGTTTTCGTGGGTGCGGCGGATGCGGTTTTCGGTCTCGCGGCGGCGCTCCTTGTACTTGGAGATACCGGCCGCTTCCTCGATAAAGTTGCGCAGGTCCTCGGGCTTGGCTTCGATCAGCTTGGAGATCATGCCCTGCTCGATAATCGAGTAGCTGCGCGGGCCCAGGCCGGTGCCGAGGAAGATGTCGGTAATGTCGCGGCGCCGGCACTTGGTGCCGTTGAGGAAGTAACTGTTCTGGCTGTCGCGCGTCACTTTGCGGCGGATGGAGATTTCCGCGTAGGCGGCGTATTCACCCACCAGGGTACCGTCGGAGTTGTCGAACACCAGTTCGATGCTGGCCTGACTGACCGGCTTGCGGCTGGTGGAGCCATTGAAGATGACGTCGGTCATCGACTCGCCACGCAGGTTTTTCGCCGAGCTCTCGCCCATCACCCAGCGCACGGCGTCGATGATGTTCGACTTGCCGCAGCCATTGGGCCCGACCACTGCCGCCATGTTACTGGGGAAGTTCACCGTGGTCGGGTCGACGAAGGATTTGAACCCCGCCAGTTTGATGCATTTGAGCCGCACGCTTAGGCGTCCGCCAGGGCTGCGATAACCAGTGAACAACTGCGCTGGCCATAGGCCGAGAGCACTTGGCGGATCTGCGGCAGATCACGGGCCAGTACAGCGGCGAGCAGTTGCTCGAACAGCGCCAGGTACTCGCTCATCGACGCCTTGCGTTGATCCAGGGCCAGGTAATAGGCGCGGTTCATCGCCGGTTGCAGATTTTCGACGGTTTCCTGCAGGTACGGGTTATTGGCAAAGGGGTACGCGGCGCGCATGACATTGAAGCATTCTTCGACAAAAGCGCGGATGTCCTGGCGCTCGAAATTGCTCACCAGCCGTTGCTGGATCTGCACGAAGGGCGCCATGTCGGCCTGGGTCTGCCAGCCTTCGGCGACCGCATTGCCCAGCAGGATGTACAGCTCGCTCATCAGCGTGCACAGGCTCTGCACCTTGTGCGCGGTGAGCTCGGTGACGTGGGCGCCACGGCGCGGCAGGATGGCGATCAGGTGCCGTCGCTCGAGGATCAGCAAGGCTTCGCGCACGGAGCCACGGCTGACATTCAGCGCCAGCGTGACTTTCTGTTCCTGGATCCGCTCCCCAGGCTTGAGATCGCCGCGAATGATGCGTTCGGCGAGGTGGTGAGCGATTTGCTCGGCAAGACTATCCGGCGCCTTGAACGTCATGTTTTCCCTTCAAAATCTGCTATCGGTACAAGGGCGGCAGTGTAGCGCAATCACTGAGCCAGCAACGCCGAATTTGGCATGAAATAAGCAGACGATAAAGCCCAGGCGCCCCTGAAAACGGCGGTTACAGGGATCTGAACCATAATCAAAGGTGTTGCAATCGCATTTTCTTGACCTTCTGGTCAGAAAATCGTTGACCGAAAAGTCAGACATGACTAGATTCGGCGCAAAGCGGTTAACAACAATAATGAGTCTGCGAGGCCTTCCGTGATCCAGTTTTTAATCAACCAGGAGCTCCGTAGCGAGCATGACCTGGACCCGAACCTGACTGTGCTCAACTACCTGCGTGAGCACCTGGGCAAATCCGGAACCAAGGAAGGCTGCGCCAGCGGCGACTGTGGTGCCTGCACCGTGGTAGTCGGCGAGCTGCATACCGACGAGCAAGGTGCCGAGCAGATTCGCTATCGCAGCCTCAATTCGTGCCTGACGTTTGTCTCATCCCTGCACGGCAAACAACTGATCACCGTGGAAGACCTCAAGCACCAGGGCCAACTGCACAGCGTGCAACAGGCCATGGTCGAGTGCCATGGTTCCCAATGCGGTTTCTGCACCCCCGGTTTTGTAATGTCGCTGTTCGCCCTGCAAAAAAACAGCGACGCCCCCGACAGCGCCAAGGCCCACGAAGCCCTGGCCGGCAACCTGTGCCGCTGCACCGGCTACCGGCCGATCCTGGCCGCTGCCGAGCAAGCCTGCTGCAACAAGCCCCAGGACCAGTTCGACAGCCGCGAGGCGCAGACCATCGCCCGCCTCAAGGCCATCGCGCCGACGCAAACCGGCGAACTGAACAGCGGCGACAAACGCTGCCTGGTGCCCCTGACCGTCGCCGACCTGGCCGACCTCTACGACGCCTACCCCCAAGCCCGGCTGCTGGCCGGCGGTACCGACCTGGCGCTGGAGGTCACCCAGTTCCACCGCGTGCTGCCGGTGATGATCTACGTCGGCAACATTGAAGCCATGAAGCGCATCGAGACCTTTGACGACCGCCTGGAAATCGGCGCCGCTACCGCCCTCTCCGACTGCTACAGCGCGCTGCACCACGAGTACCCGGACTTCGGCGACCTGCTGCACCGCTTCGCCTCCCTGCAAATCCGCAACCAGGGCACCCTCGGCGGCAATATCGGCAACGCCTCGCCCATCGGTGACTCGCCGCCGCTGCTGATCGCCCTCGGCGCGCAGATCGTGCTGTGCAAGGGCAACGTGCGCCGCACCCTGGCCCTGGAAGACTACTTTATCGACTACCGCGTCACTGCCCGTCAGGACAGTGAGTTCATCGAGAAGATCATCGTGCCCAAGGGCCACGCGCTGTTTCGCGCCTACAAGGTTTCCAAGCGCCTGGACGATGACATCTCGGCAGTCTGCGCAGCCTTCAATCTGAAGTTCGACAATGGGGTGATCAGCGATGCCCGCGTCGCCTTCGGTGGCATGGCCGCCACCCCCAAACGCGCACAACACTGCGAGGCCCTGCTGATCGGCGCCACCTGGAACAGCGCCACCGTGGAGAAAGCCTGTGCGGCCCTGGCCGAGGATTTCACCCCGCTGTCGGACTTCCGTGCGAGCAAGGAATACCGCCTGCTCAGCGCCCAGAACCTGCTGCGCAAATACTTCATCGAACTGCAAACGCCGCACATCGAGACTCGGGTGACCGCTTATGTCTAACCATCACGCCGTGGTAAAAACCCAAGCCGAAATGGCCGCGCAGTTTGCCCAGGACCTGACGTCCGGGGTCGGGCGTAGCGTCAAGCATGACAGCGCCGCCAAGCATGTGTCGGGCGAAGCGCAGTACATTGATGATCGCCTGGAATTCCCCAACCAGTTGCACCTGTATGCGCGCATGTCCGACCGCGCCCACGCCCGAATCCTCAGTATCGACACCGCACCCTGCTACGCCTTTGACGGTGTGCGCATTGTCATCACCCACGAAGACGTACCGGGCCTGAAAGACATCGGCCCGCTGATGCCCGGCGACCCGTTGCTGGCCATCGACACCGTGCAGTTCGTCGGCCAGGTAGTCCTGGCCGTCGCCGCCCGCGACCTGGAAACCGCACGCAAGGCGGCCATGGCCGCGGTGATCGAATACGAAGACCTGGAGCCGGTGCTGGATGTGGTCGAGGCCTTCCGCAATAAACATTTCGTGCTGGACAGCCACACCCACCAGCGCGGTGATTCGGCGAGCGCCCTGGCGAGCGCGAAAAACCGTATCCAGGGCACCCTGCATATCGGCGGCCAGGAACACTTCTACCTGGAGACCCAGATCTCCTCGGTGATGCCCACCGAAGACGGCGGCATGATCGTCTACTGCTCCACCCAGAACCCCACCGAAGTGCAGAAACTGGTGGCCGAAGTACTGGACGTGTCGATGAACAAAATCGTGGTGGATATGCGCCGCATGGGCGGTGGTTTTGGCGGCAAGGAAACCCAGGCCGCCAGCCCGGCATGCCTGTGCGCAGTGGTGGCGCGCCTGACCGGCCAGCCGACCAAGATGCGTCTGCCACGGGTCGAAGACATGCTGATGACCGGCAAGCGCCACCCGTTCTACATCGAATACGACGTGGGCTTCGACGACAACGGCCGCCTGCACGGGATCAATCTGGACCTGGCGGGTAACTGCGGCTGCTCGCCGGACCTGTCGAACTCGATTGTCGACCGGGCGATGTTCCACTCCGACAACGCGTATTACCTGGGCGATGCCACCGTCAACGGTCATCGCTGCAAGACCAACACCGCCTCCAACACCGCCTACCGTGGTTTCGGCGGCCCGCAAGGCATGGTCGCCATCGAGGAAGTGATGGACGCCATCGCCCGCCATCTGGCCCTGGACCCGCTGGCCGTGCGCAAGGCCAACTACTATGGCAAGACCGAGCGCAACGTCACCCACTACTACCAGACCGTCGAGCACAACATGCTCGAAGAAATGACCGCCGAGCTTGAGGCCAGCAGCCAGTACGCCGAACGCCGCGAAGCGATCCGCCTGTACAACGCCCACAGCCCGATCCTGAAAAAGGGCCTGGCGCTGACGCCGGTGAAGTTCGGTATTTCGTTTACCGCCAGCTTCCTCAACCAGGCCGGCGCGTTGATCCATATCTACACCGACGGCAGCATCCACTTGAACCATGGCGGCACCGAGATGGGCCAGGGCCTGAACATCAAGGTCGCGCAAGTGGTGGCCGAGATCTTTCAGGTGGAAATCGACCGGGTGCAGATCACCGCGACCAACACCGACAAGGTGCCCAACACCTCGCCGACCGCCGCCTCCAGCGGCGCCGACCTGAACGGCAAGGCCGCGCAGAACGCCGCCGAAACCATCAAGCAACGCCTGGTGGAGTTCGCTGCGCGCAAGTACGACGTCAGCGAGGCGGACGTGGAGTTCCACAACGGCCATGTGCGGGTGCGTGAGCTGATCCTGACGTTCGAGGAGCTGATCCAGCAGGCGTATTTCGCCCAGGTGTCGCTGTCGAGTACCGGCTTCTACAAGACCCCGAAAATTTTCTACGACCGCAGCCAGGCGCGGGGCCGGCCGTTCTACTACTTCGCCTTCGGCGCAGCCTGCTGCGAAGTGATCGTCGACACCCTGACCGGCGAGTACAAGATGCTGCGCACCGACATCCTCCACGACGTGGGCGCCTCGCTGAACCCGGCCATCGACATTGGTCAGGTCGAAGGCGGCTTTATCCAGGGCATGGGCTGGCTGACCATGGAAGAGCTGGTGTGGAACAACAAGGGCAAGCTGATGACCAATGGCCCGGCCAGCTACAAGATTCCGGCCGTGGCGGACATGCCCCTGGATTTGCGGGTCAAACTGGTAGAAAACCGCAAGAACCCGGAGGACACGGTGTTCCATTCCAAGGCCGTGGGCGAACCGCCATTTATGCTCGGGATTGCTTCGTGGTGCGCGATCAAGGATGCGGTGGCGAGCCTGGGTGACTATCGCCATCAACCGAAGATTGATGCGCCGGCGACCCCGGAGCGGGTGTTGTGGGGCTGTGAGCAGATGCGTCAATTGCAGGCGGCGACGGTGGTTGAGGCTGAGACCGAGATGGCTTCGCTCTAGACCGCGATGACGGCCTGACTGACAACAGCAATGTTGAGGTAGACATGAACAACTGGATCAGCGCCCTCGCCGACCTGCAACACCAGGGTGAACCCTGCGTGCTGGTGACCATTATCGAAGAGCTCGGCTCCACGCCGCGCAATGCCGGTTCGAAGATGGTAGTCAGCGCCGCGCAAACCTTCGACACCATCGGCGGCGGCCACCTGGAATACAAGGCCATGCAGATCGCCCGCGACATGCTCGCCAGCGGTCAGCACAACACCCATCTGGAGCGCTTCAGCCTCGGTGCCAGCCTCGGCCAGTGCTGTGGCGGCGTCACCGTGCTGCTGTTCGAACCCATGGGCCAGGTGCAGGCGCAGATTGCCGTGTTCGGCGCCGGCCATGTCGGTCGCGCCCTGGTGCCGCTGCTGGCCAGCCTGCCGTGCCGGGTGCGCTGGATCGACTCGCGGGAACAGGAATTCCCGGAGCATATCCCCCAGGGCGTGCGTAAAATCGTCAGCGAAGAGCCGGTCGATGAAATTGCCGACCTGCCTGCGGGCAGTTACTGCATCGTCATGACCCATAATCACCCACTGGATCTGGAACTGACCGCCGCCCTGCTCAAGCGCAATGACTTTGCCTACTTCGGCCTGATCGGCTCGCAGACCAAACGCGTCAAGTTTGAACACCGCCTGCGTGAGCGCGGCTTCGAGGCTGCGCAGTTGCAACGCATGCGCTGCCCCATGGGCCTCACCGAGGTGAAGGGCAAATTGCCGGTGGAAATCGCCATCTCCATCGCCGGCGAGATCATCGCCACCTATAACGCCAACTTCGGCCAGCACACCGCGAGCGCCGAACCCATTGCCAAACTGCTGCCGGTATCTCGCCGCAGCCAAGCTATGAATTGAGACGACCATGCCTTTGACTCGTAAAGCCTACCGTGCCGCCATTCTGCACAGCCTCGCCGACCCCGCCATCGTCGGGATTGACGCCTCCTATGAGTATTTCGAGGACGGCCTGCTGGTGATCGACAACGGCCAGATCAGCGCCCTCGGGCATGCCAGCGAATTGCTGCCGACGCTGGCGGCCGATATCGAAATCACCCATTACCAGGACGCGCTGATCACCCCCGGCCTGATCGACACTCATATCCACCTGCCGCAAACCGGCATGGTCGGGGCCTACGGCGAACAACTGCTGGATTGGCTCAACACCTACACCTTCCCTTGTGAAAGCCAGTTCGCCGATAAAGCCCACGCCGAAGAAGTGGCGGATATCTTTATCAAGGAACTGCTGCGCAATGGCACCACCACCGCCCTGGTGTTCGGCAGTGTGCACCCGCAATCGGTGAACTCATTTTTTGAGGCTGCCGAGAAGCTCGACCTGCGCATGATCGCCGGCAAGGTGATGATGGACCGCAATGCGCCGGACTACCTGACCGACACCGCCGAATCCGGCTACCAGGAGAGCAAGGCACTGATCGAGCGCTGGCACGGCAAAGGCCGTTTGCACTACGCCGTTACGCCGCGCTTCGCGCCTACCAGCACACCGGAACAGTTGACCCTCGCCGGGCAGTTGCTGGGGGAATACCCGGACCTGTACATGCAGACGCACATCAGTGAAAACCTGCAGGAAGTGCAATGGGTCAAGGAGCTGTTCCCGGAGCGCAGCGGCTACCTGGACGTGTACGACCACTACAAGCTGCTGGGGGAACGTTCGGTATTCGCCCATGGCGTACACCTGTGCGACGACGAATGCGCGCGCCTGGCCGAAGCCGGTTCAGCGGTCGCGTTCTGCCCGACATCGAACTTCTTCCTCGGCAGCGGCTTGTTCAACCTGCCGATGGCCGAGAAGCACCAGCTCAACGTGGGCCTGGGCACGGATGTGGGGGGCGGTACCAGTTTCTCGCTGCTGCAGACGCTGAACGAGGCCTACAAGGTCATGCAATTGCAGGGCGCACGCCTGAGCCCGTTCAAATCGCTGTACCTGGCGACCCTGGGCGGCGCCAAAGCGCTGCGCCTGGAAGACAAGATCGGCACCCTGCAGCCGGGCACCGATGCCGACTTCCTGGTACTGGACTACAACGCCACGCCACTGCTCAGCTATCGCTTGAAGCAGGCCAAGGACATTGCCGAGACGTTGTTTGTGTTGATGACGCTGGGGGATGATCGGGCGGTGATGCAGACGTATGCAGCCGGCCAACTGGTGCATCAACGCTGATTTTGAAGGGCACCACAAACCAATGCGGGAGCAGGCAAGCCATAATGCCGATCAGTTAAGCGAACGCAATGCTCAAAGCAGTGAAAATCAAATGTGGGAGCGGGCTTGCTCGCGAAGACGTCGGTCCATGACCCACTGCTTTCGCGAGCAAGCCCGCTCCCACAGGGGATCTGCGCTTGACTGACTGGCATTAAGGCAAGCCAGCTCCCACAGTTTGATCGGGGTTTACAGTTTTATAGAGGAGCGACCCGGCTTCTTGGTCTGCAGCAAATGTGAGAACACCGCATGCAGATCATCCGACGCACTTTCCTCATCGAGGTTGAGCTTGCTGTCGATGTGATCCATGTGGTGCATCATCAGGTTCACCGCCAACCCCACATCCCGAGCCTCGATGGCATCGATCAACTGGGTGTGCTCGTCATAGGAACAGTGTGAGCGGTTGCCGCTTTCATACTGGGCGATGATCAGCGAGGTCTGGGACACCAGGCTGCGCTGGAAACTGATCAGCGGGGCATTTTTTGCCGCTTCGGCCAGTTTCAGGTGGAACTCGCCAGAGAGCCGGATACCCGCGCCGCGATCGCCACGGGAGAAGCTGTCGCGCTCGTCATTGACCATCTGCCGCAGTTCGGCCAGCTCTTCGGTCGAGGCATGCTGCACCGCCAATTCGGTGATCGCCCGCTCGACCAGGCGCCGGGCCAGGAACACCTGGCGGGCTTCCTCGACGCTTGGGCTGGCCACCACCGCACCCCGATTGGGGCGCAACAACACCACGCCTTCATGGGCCAGGCGCGACAGTGCGCGACGGAGGATGGTGCGGCTGACGCCAAAGATCTCGCCCAGTGCTTCTTCACTCAATTTGGTACCGGGCGCCAGGCGTTGCTCGAGGATGGCCTCGAAGATATGCGCGTAGACGATATCGTCCTGGGTTCCACTGCGACCGGCCTTACCGGCTCGCGGCTGTTTCTTGAGGGGCTGCAACTGTTCGTTCATGGGCACTCGGGTCGGGAGAACGGCGGCGAATTGACGTTGACTGTAATAAGAGTACAGCGGTCGCTGGCAAGTATCGCGTAAAAACAGCGCACATTGTACACAACCCGTTGCGCCAACACACTGTACGGCTGTTTGCGCCACCGGCTGTATTGCAACAGTCAGTTACGTTTGAGTTTAGGCTTGATTCCACGATTTCCCAGGTACAAGGAACACCGCCCCATGACCGATGCGACCCAGGCACCGCTGCGCCCACTGGCCGACACTTCGCCTTCGGCCATTGTCGCCGGCTTTATCGCCATGATGACCGGCTACACCAGCTCCCTGGTGCTGATGTTCCAGGCCGGCCAGGCTGCCGGCCTGACCACCGGGCAAATTTCCTCGTGGATCTGGGCGATTTCCATCGGCATGGCGGTGTGCAGCATCGGCTTGTCCCTGCGCTACCGCACGCCCATCACCATTGCCTGGTCGACCCCCGGCGCGGCGCTGTTGATTACCAGCCTGGGCGGGGTCAGCTACGGCGAGGCCATCGGTGCCTACATCACCTGCGCGGTACTGGTGACGATCTGTGGCCTCACCGGCAGCTTTGAAAAACTGGTGAAGAAAATCCCTGCCTCACTGGCCGCCGCGCTGCTGGCCGGGATCCTGTTCAAGATCGGCAGCGAGATTTTCGTCGCCGCGCAGCACCGCACCGCCCTGGTGCTGGGCATGTTCTTTACCTACCTGATCATCAAGCGCCTGTCGCCTCGATATGCCGTGCTGGCGGCGCTGCTGATCGGTACTGCCTTGTCCGGGTTGATGGGGCTCCTGGACTTCAGCGGGTTCAGCCTGGAAGTGGCGACGCCGGTGTGGACCACGCCGCACTTTTCCCTGGCGGCGACCATCAGCATCGGCATTCCGTTGTTTGTGGTGGCGATGACCTCGCAGAACATGCCCGGGGTCGCGGTATTGCGCGCCGATGGCTACGACGTGCCCGCCTCACCGCTGATCACCGCCACCGGCCTGGCCTCACTGGTGCTCGCGCCGTTTGGCTCCCACGGCATCAACCTGGCCGCCATCAGCGCGGCCATCTGCACCGGCCCCCATGCCCATGAGGACCGCAACAAGCGCTACACCGCCGCCGTGTGGTGCGGGATTTTCTACGGGGTTGCCGGGGTATTTGGCGCGACCTTGGCGGCGTTGTTCGCCGCATTGCCCAAGGAGTTGGTGCTGTCGATTGCCGCATTGGCGTTGTTCGGCTCGATCATCAATGGCCTGAGCATTGCCATGAATGAGCCCAAGGAACGGGAAGCAGCACTGATCACCTTTATGGTCACGGCGTCGGGGTTGACGCTGTTTTCCATCGGTTCGGCATTCTGGGGGATTGTGGCGGGGGTGTTGACGCTGGTGATTCTGAACTGGCGCAAGGCCTGAATTTAATACCTTGAAACGAAAAAGCGACCCGGGCGGGTCGCTTTTTCATGACATCAGACAGCCGGGTTAACCGGTGTCTCTGGATGCCAGGCGTCCAGCAGTTCGCTGACTTCAACGCGGGTCAGCTCTGGGCGAGCCTTGAGCCACGCTTCAACCGCTGCACGCTGTTCTTCGTTGACCGAACCACGGGTGGCTTTGCAGACCAGACCGAAGTCATCGCCGCCCACGTAGTCCAGGCCATTGCCATCCATCGCTTCGGTCAGGAAGGCGTCGAGGAAAGCGTCAACCGCTTCGTCGTCCAAACCTTCTTTGAAATCCAGGTTCAGTTCGAAACCCAGCTCTTGAAATTCATCAACGCACAGTTTTTTGCGCAGACGCCGGGAACGGTTAGTCGCCATTGGAACAATCCTCTTAAGTATTAACGGCCGGCACTCTACCAGTTTAAGGCGCGAATTGCCCGGCAATCCAAGACGGGTGGCACGATAGCGCGAAAAAAATCCATCATTTGCAGCTATGGTTGAGGCACAAGTAGCCCCACCTTGGGGCATAATGCCGACACTTTCATGACCACTGGGGGATTTTCTTACATAGCCCCCGCTATATTCACCCTCCTCTGCAGTAGGGTCTTACTTCTTATGATCAAATCCTTGCGTCCAATATTACTCGCCAGTTTCCTTTTGCCCCTGGCGCTCTCGGTCACCGCCGCCCCGATCAATACCACCCTGCCACCCAAAGTCCAGGAAGCCCTGAAGAAAGCCAAACTGCAGAACAATGCCCTGTCCCTGGTAATGATTCCGCTCAATGGCCCCGGCAGCGCCACGGTGTTCAACGCTGACGTGTCGGTCAACCCGGCGTCGACCATGAAACTGGTCACCACCTACGCGGCCCTGGAAATGCTCGGCCCCAACCATCAGTGGAAAACCGAGTTCTACACCGACGGCACCCTCAGTGGCGGCATCCTGCGGGGCAACCTGTACCTCAAGGGCGGCGGCGATCCCAAGCTGAACATGGAAAAGCTCTGGCTGCTGATGCGCGACCTGCGCGCCAATGGTGTACAGCAAGTCACCGGCGACCTGGTGCTGGACCGCGGCTTCTTTATCCAGCCCCAACTGCCGGAGTTCAACGACGACGGCAACGATGCCAACAAGCCGTTCCTGGTCAAGCCGGACGCCCTGCTGGTCAACCTCAAGGCCCTGCGCTTTGTGACCCGCAATGATTCGGGAAAGGTGTTGGTCTCGGTGGAACCGCCGATTGCCAGCATCCAGATCGACAATCAGGTCAAGGCCAGCAACGCCAAGCAGTGCACCGGTGATGTGCGCTACAACCCGGTCACCGCCGCCGACGGCAGTGTCACCGTGACCGTCAGCGGCCAGTTGGGCGATGGCTGCAGCTCGCAGACGTATCTGTCGCTGCTCGACCATGCCACCTACACCGCCGGCGCCGTGCGCGCGATCTGGAAAGAGTTGGGCGGCACGATCCAGGGCCGCGATGTGCTGGCCCCGGTGCCGAAAACCGCCAAGGTCCTGGCCCGGACGTTCTCCCCGGACCTGGCCGAGATCATCCGCGACATCAATAAATACAGTAACAACACCATGGCCCAGCAGCTGTTCCTCAGCCTCGGCGCGCAATACCGCACCGATGCCGACGGCGACGACGCCAGGGCAGCACAGCGCGTGATCCGCCAGTGGCTGGCGAAAAAAGGCATCACGGCTCCGCACTTGGTAATGGAGAACGGTTCCGGCCTGTCCCGTGCCGAACGGGTCAGCGCCCGGGAAATGGCGACTATGCTGCAGGCCGCCTGGAGAAGCCCGTATGCGGCCGAGTTCATCAGCTCGATGCCGATTGCCGGCAGTGACGGCACCATGCGCAAGCGCCTGAGAACCACAGCCCTGCGCGGCGAAGCCCACGTCAAGACCGGCACCCTGAACACAGTACGTGCGATTGCCGGCTTCAGCCGTGACAACAATGGCAATACCTGGGCGGTGGTGGCGATTCTCAACGATCCGAAGCCGTGGGGTGCATCGTCGGTGCTGGACCAGGTGCTGCTGGATCTGTATCGCCAGCCGAAGCTGGCGGCGGCTGCGCCGGGCCTATAGAGCGGTTGGCTTACCAACCTTTTGCAACCACTGCGGACTAAATGTGGGAGCGGGCTTGCTCGCGATGACGGTGTGTCAGTCAATACATCTGGCGACTGATACACCGTCATCGCGAGCAAGCCCGCTCCCACATTAGGTATACGGTGCTCAGGCAGGCAACCGCTGCGCCTCGACCCGATCCCTGCCCGCCTGCTTGGCCGCATACACCGCCGAATCCGCGCGCAGCAACAAGCCATCCACGCCCTCATCGACCCGCCAACTGGCTACGCCAAAACTCGCCGTCACCGTGCCGACGCCGTCCATTGGCGTACTGCGCAGCACTTCCCACAACTCAACGGCCAGGCTGTAGGCCTGGACACCATCGGTATTGGGACACAGCACCATGAATTCCTCGCCGCCGAGGCGGCAGAACACATCGCTGCGGCGCAGGCGCAGGCTGATACGCCGGCACAGCTCCTGCAGCACACCATCCCCCGCCGCGTGCCCATGCTGGTCATTGATGCGCTTGAAGTGATCAATATCCAGCATGATCACCGCCAGCGACCCCGACGTACGCCGCACCCGACTCATCTCGGCCTTCAGCCGATCCTGGAAGTAGCGACGGTTATGGATACCCGTCAACGAATCGGTGATGGACAGTGCCCGCAACTCTTCTTCCACCCGCTTGAGATCGGAGATATCCGACACATAGCCATGCCATAGCGTACCGCCACCGGGTAACTCTTCCGGCGTCGCCTCGCCACGGATCCAACGCAGGCCCCGGCCCGGCAGTTGTACCCGATATTCTTCGCGCCAGTGACTCAACTGCAGCGCGGACAGGCGGATAGAGGCGCGGATGCGCTCTGCGTCCTGGGGATGAATACGCTCGAAGACTTGCTTGGCATCCTGTTGCAGCAACCCCGGGTCGATTTCGTAGATATCGCGAATACCATCGCTGGCGTAGATAAACCGCCAGTTGTCATTGGGTTCGAGGGTGAACTGGAAGATCCCGCCCGGCACGTGGGCACTGAGTTTTTTCAGCAAACGATCCCGCGCCGCCAGGGCCTCATACGCGCGTTTCTGCTCGGTGACATCCAGGCAGATCGCCAGGTGCCCGATCCACAAGCCATGCTCGTCAAGCAATGCCGTGGCCAGCATATTCACGGTCAACTGGCTGCCGTCCTGGCGCACCAACGTCCACTCCCGGGCCTCATGCAGGCTGTCGCTGCCCTCCACCAGCATCGCCTGGCCGGGCATGATCCGTTTGCCCAGCGCCTGGCTCAACTGCACCGCACGGGCTTCCAGTTCGGGCGCCAGGTGCAGGCTTTCGAGGGTCATGTGACCGAGCACCTGGTCGGCCTGATAACCCAGCATCTTCTCGGCGCCGGCATTGAACGTGCTGATCACGCCCCGCAAGTCCGTGGCAATGATCGCCACCTGGGTCGCGGCGTTGAGCACGCTGCGCAACTGGCCATGGGCGCCACGCAACTCATACTCGCGCTGGTGCAATTGCCCCGTACGCTGCTGGACCAGCCTCAGCGCCCGCTGCCGCTGGCTGACCAGCACATAGAGCAAGGCACTGAGCAACAGGCTGAGCAAACCGCCCATGGCCAGGATACTGCTCGTCGAAGAGTGATTGGCCTGCACGAACACCTGGCTGGGACGCAGGCTCAAGGCGTAGACATGATCGCCCAGGGTCAGCCGGCGGATCGACTCCAGGCTGCTATCGCCCACGGGATTGTCCGACTCATACAGCACCTGCTGTTGAGTATCGGAGGTGTCGACAATCTGCATCACCAGGTTATCCCGCGCGGGCTTGGGCAAACCGTCGGCTACCAATTGGCGCATGCTGATCACCGCCATGACGAAACCGTAGGGTTCGTTGTAGGGCATTTGCGCGGTGGGCGGCCGAGTGACCGGTGCTACCAGCAACACGCCCATGGTATACGCCGGCTCCACCCCCACCAGCGACATCGGTTGGGATACGGCAATGGTTGCGGAACGGTACGCCCGCTCGATCGTCGAGCGGCGCAACGGCTGGGCCAGCAGGTCAAACCCCAAGGGCGAGCCGAGGATGCTCTGGGTCTGGCTGTACAACACCGGCACGTACTCGTCACGCTCGTGCGCCGGTACCAGCGCCCCGGCTTCATTCAACTCACGAATGGAGAAAGGCGCGCCACGCTGGCGTGACACCTGTTGTTCGAACGCCCGGCGCTGATCACGCGCTACCCGGGGCGCCCAGGCATAGGCACGGGCGCGCAACAGCAACGGCTGGGCGAACCCATCGAAATCTTCGCGGGAAACATCATGGGAGTTGACGAAAAAACGCTGCAGGCTGCCCAGGCGCTGCTCCTGGTCTTCGAAACGCTCTTCCAGGCGGCTATAGCGCTCGTTGACCAATAACTGGAAACGCTGGCGGACCTGCTGGTGATGCCGATCGGCCGTGGTCAGCGCCAGCACGGCGGTGAGCGCCACCCCCACCAGCAAGACCACCAATGCCACCAGCCAAGCGGATGCCTGCTCGCTGATAAATCCCAGTATTTTCGGGCGGACGGCTTGCAACGGCATAGGCAAAACTCGAAACACCAGCGTGCAGGAGCGCTACTTCGGCTAAGAGGTTAGTTATAGCCATCGAGCCCTCTTTTGACCAGCGTAAAAAAACCGCGAGCCCGGAAAAATCCAGGCTTGCGGCTTCAAGGTCGATCAGCGTGCGGTGATTTTCCAGGCACGATGGATTTTCGGGTTACGGGCAAAATCCGGATCAATGGTTTTATCGCTGATTTCCTCGACGGCATAGCGCTCGCCCAGGTTGTCTTCCAACTGGAACTTGCGGAAGTTGTTGGAGAAATACAGCACCCCGCCCGGCGCCAGGCGGGCCATGGCCAGGTCGAGCAATTGCACGTGGTCACGCTGGACGTCGAACACACCTTCCATGCGCTTGGAGTTGGAGAAGGTCGGCGGGTCGATGAAGATCAGGTCGAACTCATCACGGCTGGCTTCCAGCCACGCCATCACATCGCCCTGCTCCAGGCGGTTCTTGTCGGAGAAGCCATTGAGGGACAGGTTGCGGCGCGCCCAGTCCAGATAGGTTTTCGACAGGTCGACGCTGGTGGTGCTGCGCGCGCCGCCCTTGGCTGCGTGCACGCTGGCGGTGGCGGTGTAGCAATACAGGTTGAGGAAGCGCTTGCCGGCAGCTTCTTTCTGGATGCGCATGCGCATCGGGCGGTGGTCGAGAAACAGACCGGTGTCCAGGTAGTCAGTGAGGTTGACCAGCAGCTTCACCCCGCCTTCGCTGACTTCGGTGAACTTGCCCTGGGCGCTCTGGCGCTCGTACTGCTTGGTGCCGCTCTGACGCTCGCGGCGCTTGACCACCACACGGCTCTTGTCGATGTTCAGCGCCTGGGGAATGGCGGCCAGGGCATCGAACATGCGCGCCGAGGCTTTTTCCGGGTCGATGGACTTTGGTGCCACGTATTCCTGGACGTGCACCCAGTCGTGGTACAGGTCGATGGCCATGGAGTATTCCGGCATATCGGCATCGTACACGCGGTAGCAATCGACACCCTCGCGCTTGGCCCACTTGCCCAGCAGCTTGAGATTCTTTTGCAGGCGGTTGGCAAACATCTGCCCGCCTTCGCTCAAGCGCGCCTGCTCAACCACTGGCGCCGGTGCAGGCGCAGGTTTGATCGGGTTACCGTTCTTGTTGTACTGGCGCTCTTGCGGCTCGGTCGGGGCCTGGTCGTAGGCGGCCTGCTCACGTTCGGCCTGGCGCTGCTCCGGGGTGCGGCGCTCGCCGGTGACGAACTGGTCCGGGTTGACCTTGATCAGCAGCAGCTTGCACGGCAACGCGCCGTTCCAGAACGAATACTGCTTGTGGCTACGAATGCCCATGCGCTTGCCCAGGTCCGGGGCGCCGGTGAACACCGCCGCCTCCCAGCCCATGCACGCCTGGCGCAGACGCTCACCGAGATTCTGGTAGAGGTACAACAGGCTGGCTTCGTCACCCAGGCGCTCGCCGTACGGCGGGTTGCAGATCACCAGGCCTTTCTGGTTCTGGTCCGGGCGCGGCTCGAAGGTGCCGACTTCGCCCTGGTAAATCTTGATCCAGTGGCTCAGGCCGGCACGCTCGATGTTGTTGCGCGCAGGCTGGATCAGGCGCGGATCGGCTTCGTAACCGCGGATCCACAATGGCGGCTTGTTCATGCCGATGGCCGCACGCTCGCTGGCCTCGGTGTGGAGTTTTTTCCACAGGGCCGGCACGTGGCCAAGCCAGGCGGTGAAGCCCCACTGCTCGCGATTAAGGTTGGGGGCCATGTCGGCGGCGATCATCGCACCTTCCACCAGGAAGGTACCGACGCCGCACATCGGGTCAGTCAACGCGCCGTTTTCAGCAGCAATGCGCGGCCAGCCGGCACGAATCAAAATTGCCGCCGCGAGGTTTTCCTTCAACGGTGCCGCGCCCTGCTGCAGGCGGTAACCGCGCTGGTGCAGGCTGTGGCCGGACAGGTCGAGGGAGAGGATCGCTTCGCCACGGTCCAGGCGCAGGTGAATGCGCAGGTCGGGGTTGATCTTGTCGATGGACGGGCGTTCACCGGTCGGGGTGCGCAGCTTGTCGACAATCGCATCCTTGACCTTCAGCGCGCCGAAGTGGGTGTTGTCGATGCCCGAACCGTGGCCGCTGAACTCCACCGCCAGGGTGCCGTCAGGGACCATATGGTCTTGCCATTCGATATCCAGCACCCCGTGGTACAGGTCTTCGGCATCCTTCATCGGGAAGCGCTTGAGCACCAGCAGTACACGGTTGGCCAGGCGCGACCAGAGGCACAGGCGGTAGGCGGTTTCCATGTCGGCCATGCCGCGCACAGCCGAGGTGTGCTCGCGGGCGTCTTCAAGGCCAAGCCCGACGGCTTCCTCGATCAGCAGGCCTTCGAGGCCCTTGGGGCAAGTGAGGAAGAGTTCGTAACGGTCCGACATGGGGATTCCAGGCTTTTCAGCAATAAGTGAACGGGCGACGCATCGCGCGTTCGGTTTTCAATCAAGCGCTTTTCTTGAAGAGCGCTCGCGTGGCACGAATGTGTGCCGTTCCACCCCGGTGTCCAGACCTGCAGGGCCTTGATTGCCGGGGCAGAGAGATAATTTGAGCAACAAAAGGAAATATTCTGACCCTTCGTCGAATAATAACCGACTGCAAGCGGCGGGTATTCTCACTAAAGGATTAAACCCATCCTCTATACAGGGCACATCATAGCTGGCTTTGCCCAATAAATGGGGCGAAAAGCCATCCCAGCTTATGGCTATAGCATCGTTATCGTTACGTGCTTATGACAAAACGATCATTGAAACCATGTGACCTATTGGTTAGAACTCAACACAGGTTAGCGCCACAACGACGCTGACACAGAGGCTCGCCACGCCGGCAGCGAGCCACACCAACGGCAGAAAAACTCTGCCCGGCCTCGGACGAGGCCGAAGGATATCAAGACAGTCAACAAGTGAGGGAAACACCCTATGAGAAGACTTAAGCGTGATCCGTTGGAAAGAGCATTTTTACGCGGATATCAGTATGGCGTTCATGGCAAATCCCGTGAGCTTTGCCCATTTACTCTACCGTCAGTACGCCAAGCCTGGATTAACGGCTGGCGCGAAGGACGCGGCGACAACTGGGACGGTATGACCGGCACTGCGGGGATCCACAGACTCAACGAACTTCACGCCGTCGGCTAATCAGGGCACTTAATTCCGACAACCACCTTGAAGAATGTAACAACTTAACCACGCACGCCCCATCCGGGCGGCGGGCTTCGGCCCAGGGGCTCCTTCGAGGAGCCCTTTTTTATGGGCTTGAAACGCCTGCGCAGCAGCAGCTTCAGGGCTGCTTTGCAGTCCCACGCGGGGCAAGCCCGCTCGCCGCAATGGCGTCCACCGATTGGCGAATCAACGCTGGGCCCTTGTAGATAAACCCGGAATACAACTGCACCAGGCTGGCACCCGCGGCGATTTTCTCGGCGGCGTGCTTGCCTTCGGTGATACCGCCCACGGCGATGATCGGCAAACGCCCGGCCAACTCGGCCGCCAGCACCTTGACGATATGGGTGCTCTGGTCACGCACCGGCGCGCCGGAAAGCCCACCCGCCTCGTCACCGAAAGCCAGGCCTTCAACGCCCGCACGGCTGAGGGTGGTGTTGGTGGCAATCACCGCATCCATCCCCGCATCCACCAGGGCCTGGGCCACCAGCACGGTTTCTTCGTCGTTCATGTCCGGGGCGATCTTGATCGCCAAGGGCACGCGCTTGCCATGGCGTACCGCCAGGTCTTCCTGGCGCTGGCGCAGGGCTTCGAGCAGTTGCTTGAGCGAGTCGCCAAACTGCAGGCTGCGCAGGCCCGGGGTGTTGGGCGAGCTGACGTTGACGGTCACATAGCTGGCGTGGGCGTAGACCTTGTCCAGGCAGAGCAGGTAGTCATCTACCGCACGTTCCACCGGGGTGTCGAAATTCTTGCCGATATTGATCCCGAGGATGCCCTTGTACTTGGCGGCCTGGACCCGCGCCAGCAGGTGATCGACGCCCAGGTTGTTGAACCCCATGCGATTGATGATCGCCTCGGCCTCCGGCAGGCGGAAAATGCGCGGCTTGGGATTGCCCGGCTGCGGGCGCGGCGTGACGGTGCCGATCTCGACAAAACCGAAACCCAACTGCGCAAAGCCGTCGATGGCAGCGCCGTTCTTGTCCAGGCCCGCTGCCAGGCCCACCGGGTTGGGGAAATCGAGCCCCATCACCGAGACCGGCATCTTTGCCGGCGCCTTGCACACCAGGCCATTGAGCCCCAGGCGGCCACCCGCGCCGATCAGGTCCAGGGACAGATCGTGGGAAGTTTCCGGGGAGAGTTTGAACAACAGCTGGCGGGCCAGGGTATACATGGGCGGGCTTGACTCGGATGGCGGCGAAAGGTGGCGGCGATTATAGCCGGGGTGGCGGGTACGTGCGAGGCATGGCACACCGCCGGTCGATCATCCGCTTCGATGCTGCATCAACTCTTCGTAGCGCGCCCAGATCTTCTGCGCATAACGCAGGCGCAGCGCATCACGCTCGCCCCCTGCCCCAGGCCCGACGTTGTAGGCGCCCACGGCGGTCCAGTTGTAACCAAACTGCTTGATGAAGTCGGCCAGAATCGACGCCCCCACCTCCACCGACAGGCACGGCTCATCCAACAGACGCTGCTCGGTAATCCCCTGCTTGAGCAGGCGCGGCAGATGAATGCTGTTGATCTGCATCAGGCCGATGTCACGGCTGCCATTGTTATTGCTGTAGTTCATGGCCTCGGCGCGATAGCCGGACTCCACGGCGGCAATGGCTTGCAGTAACTCCGGCTCGATATCGTATTGGCGGGCGGCCTCAGCCCAACAATAAGCCCTGGCCTCACTCGCCTTGCCCAGGATAAGTAACAGCAGCCCCAGCCTGCAGGCTCGTTTCATGCCTGCTCGACAGCCGCTTCGGCGTACCAGCCACAGGCCGGGCAAGCACGCCGTGGAGCACCCGCACCTTGCGCTGCCTGGCCATGCCGCTCGAGCACCCTTACCCGGCCATTGAAGCGATAACCGCGGCCATACACTGTCGCGATCAACCGCCTGTCGCCCTCCAATTGCTTGCGCAATGAGTAGATACAACGGGTCAGGGACTCTTCGGCGATGTCGATATGGGGCCAGACCTGCTCCAGCAGGTAGTCCTTGGTCACCAATACGCCGGGCGTGGCCAGCAACAAGCGCAACACATGACACTCCTTGGGGGGTAACTGAATGTCGCGACCTTCGGCGGTCAGCCGGCCATCACCCTGCAACTTCCAATGACCAAAGGCGAGGGAGCCCCTGACCAAGCCCTCAACTGCAGCAACCATGCAAACCTCTGTTCCTGTCTGACATACGCGGCGCCTTGAATATTGATATCGCACCGCCTGGAGATATCGCGACTATAGAAACCCGCAGCCAATTGCACGTTAGGAAAAAACCCTGTGCTTCGAAGTTTTCCGGGAGTGTTTCGTAGGAACTTTCGAGGTCAACAGCCCCCGTTCGCCATGGGTAATGCCTGCTTTCATTGCTCGGCGATGCGAGCAAATGCACGCCGGACGCGCTCGTATTGATCAGAGCTCAGGGGGGTCGAAACAGAGCCCATCACGGGAGGCGTGGGTATATCCAGTTCAGCCACCAGTTCTTTGATAAACCGCAACTGCTGCGCGCTTCCCTTGATCAACAGGCTGTTGACCTGTGGGTAGGCGATTACCGCTGCGCCAGTGCCGGCCTTGCGCCCAAGCTCGGCAAGCCGACGCTCGACCAGCGTTGCCATGCCGGGCACGGTGATTTTTTGCAGCCCCATGTCGTACTGGTGGTCTGCCACGTCATGATTCAGCACCTGCACGACACCGACTTCCGGCAACGCCTGGCGCCGTGCCGGGCGTTGGCGGTCCATCAGTTGGGCCAGGCGCAATACGTGATCGACATAATTGGCGGGCCCGGACACATAAAACAATCGCGCACCGGCCTTGCGCAGCGGGTAGCGCGCCTCGTCGAGCCCCGCGCGCCGCATGACCACACGCAATCTGTCGACGCTCATGTGCCGCAGAATCACCCCGGAACTCTTGGCCTCGCTGGCGTCGTAGAGATGTAGCACCTGGCCGTCGCTGTACCAGATCAATTCGTGCTGCAACGCCACCGTCTCGAGGACCGCTTGCGCGTCGGCAAAATCAAATTGCCCGGTGATGCGCTTGCCCGCCGCCCGCTTGCTGACCACGATGGGCTGCCCCAAGGGCACCGCAAGTCGAGTGAAGAAGCCCGAAAGGCTTTCATCCAACGCCAGGTAGGTCGCGCCCATGGCTGGCAGGGCAGCGAGCATCAACAGCCCGCCCAGCAGCCAGCGCTGCAAAAAGGCATTGCAGGTCGCTGCGATAGATTGATCAAGAAGCACGCGGGGTTTCCTGAAGGGTGTTGCCCAAAGGAGCGCCATAGTGAAAGGCCCGCGCAATGCAATCTTGATGAAAACCTGATCAACCACGGCTCGCCCTGCGCCGTGGCATGTGCCTTGCTTTGTCTTGTGTATCGCGGCCCGCACCAACGACGGAACGGGCTCAAGGACAAAGGCGTCGTTACCTGCAGGAGGCTTGCAAGCCGCCCTACGGAACGACGCCTTTTTTCACACAGAAGGTAGGTGTTGATGAGTGATCAGGTGGGCAACAGCCAGGCCAATAACCCCCTGGCCTGGGTCAACGGCAGCGATGCCCCGGAAAAGAGCAGCCTCGACCTGGGCTTCATGGCCTTGAGCGATTGCGCCTCGCTGGTGGTCGCGGCGACCCAAGGGTTTGCCCAGCCGTACGGGCTGACGCTGAACCTCAAGCGCCAGTCATCCTGGGCCGGCCTGCGCGACAAGCTGGTCAGCGGCGAACTGGACGCCGCCCACAGCCTGTATGGCCTGATCTATGCGGTGCACCTGGGCATCGGCGGCGTGGCACCAACCGACATGGCGGTGCTGATGGGCCTGAACCAGAACGGCCAGGGCATCAACTTGTCCCAGGGCCTGCAGCACCAGGGCGTGACCAGTCCTGAGGCACTGGCGCGCAAGGTGCACCAAAGCCGGACAAAACTCACCTTCGCCCAGACGTTTCCCACCGGCACCCACGCCATGTGGTTGTATTACTGGCTGGCCAGCCAAGGCATTCATCCGCTGCGCGATGTCGAGAGTGTGGTGGTGCCGCCGCCGCAGATGGTCGCGCACTTGCAGGCCGGGCGGATTGACGGCCTGTGTGTGGGCGAACCCTGGTGCGCCAGCGCGGTGCAGCAGAACCAGGGCTTTACCCTGGCCACCAGCCAGGCGATCTGGCCGGATCACCCGGAAAAAGTCCTGGGCTGCACCCAGGCGTTTGTCGAGCAATACCCCAACACCGCCCGCGTGCTGGTAATGGCGATCCTGGAGGCCAGCCGTTTTATCGACGACAGCCTGGAGAACCGCCGCTCCACCGCGCAACTGCTCAGCGCCAGGGAATATCTGGACGCCCCACTCGACTGCATCGAACCGCGCCTGCTCGGGGCTTATGACGATGGCCTGGGCAACCACTGGCAAGACGTGCACGCGTTGCGCTTCCATGGCGGTGGCGAGGTCAACCTGCCGTACCTGTCCGACGGCATGTGGTTCATGACCCAGTTCCGCCGCTGGGGCCTGCTGCGTGACGACCCTGACTACCTCGCCGTTGCCCGGCAGGTGCAGCAACTGGACCTTTATCGCCAGGCCGCGACGGCGGTGGGTGTGGCAGCCTGGGGCGCGGACATGCGCAGCAGCCAATTGATCGACGGCAAGGTCTGGGATGGCTCAGACCCGGCCGCCTACGCCCGTAGCTTCCGCCTGCATGCCCTGGCCGACGATGTCGTCCGCCACGCCTTGCGCTGATGGGAGGCCAGCCATGTTGCGAATCCTGCTGATCAATGACACCCCGCGTAAAGTCGGGCGCCTTAAAAGTGCACTGACCGAGGCCGGTTTTGAGGTGATCGACGAGTCCGGCCTGACCATCGACCTGCCGGCGCGCGTCGAAACGGTGCGCCCGGATGTGATTCTGATCGATACCGAGTCACCCGGCCGCGATGTGATGGAGCAAGTGGTGCTGGTCAGCCGTGACCAGCCCCGCCCCATCGTGATGTTTACCGACGAACATGACCCCAACGTGATGCGCCAGGCAATCAAGTCCGGGGTCAGTGCCTACATCGTCGAGGGCATCCAGGCCCAGCGCCTGCAGCCGATCCTCGATGTGGCCATGGCACGCTTCGAGAGCGATCAGGCCCTGCGTGCGCAGCTGCAGGCCCGCGACCAGCAACTGGCGGAACGCAAGCGCATCGAGCTGGCCAAGGGTTTGCTGATGAAAATGAAGGACTGCAATGAAGAACAGGCCTACACCCTGATGCGCCGCCAAGCCATGAGCCGCCAGCAGAAGTTGATCCAGGTGGCCGAGCAGATTATTGCCATGAGTGAATTGTTAGGCTGAGACACACAACTACCCTCGCCCACTGTGGAAACGGGCTTGCCCGCGATGGCAGTGTCCCGATTGGCGCAAGACTTGCAAACCAAACATCCCAGGTAACCAACGGCGGTTGCCCCTCCACGACAAAGACGTCGCACATCCGGTTTGCCCAGGCGAACCCGGTGGCGGCGTTTTTTCGTTTGGGTGGGGCGGCCTTCGCTGGCCGTTCCATCACCAGGCCTTCTACAAGATCCCCAATCTGAGGTGCGTGATGAAATCAAGCTTCTGGAAATCCGGGCACACCCCGACCTTGTTTGCCGCGTTCCTGTATTTCGACCTGAGTTTCATGGTCTGGTATCTATTGGGCCCGCTGGCGGTGCAGATCGCCGCCGACCTGCAACTGACCACCCAGCAACGCGGGCTGATGGTTGCCACACCGATCCTGGCGGGCGCGATCCTGCGCTTCTTGATGGGCATGCTGGCAGACAAGTTGTCGCCCAAGACCGCCGGCCTGATCGGCCAGGTGATCGTGATTGTGGCGCTGTTCTGTGCCTGGAAACTGGGGATCCACAGTTATGAACAGGCGCTGCTGCTGGGGCTGTTTCTCGGCATGGCCGGGGCCTCGTTTGCCGTGGCCCTGCCGTTGGCCTCCCAGTGGTACCCCGCCGAACACCAGGGCAAGGCCATGGGCATCGCCGGTGCGGGCAATTCCGGCACGGTGTTCGCCGCATTGCTGGCGCCGCTGATCGCCGCCGCCTTTGGCTGGAGCAACGTGTTTGGCTTTGCCCTGATCCCGCTGGTCCTGACCTTGATCGTATTCGCCTGGCTGGCGCGCAATGCCCCTGAGCGACCGAAAGCCAAATCCATGGCCGACTACTTCAAGGCCCTGGGCGACCGCGACAGTTGGTGGTTCATGTTCTTCTACAGCGTGACCTTCGGTGGCTTTATCGGCCTGGCCAGCGCCCTGCCCGGCTACTTCAACGACCAATATGGCTTGAGCCCGGTCACTGCCGGCTACTACACCGCCGCCTGTGTGTTCGGCGGCAGCCTGATGCGGCCCCTGGGCGGTGCCCTGGCCGACCGCTTCGGCGGGATCCGCACCCTGCTGGGTATGTACGGCGTGGCGGTGGTGTGCATCGCGGCAGTGGGCTTCAACCTACCGAGTTCCTACGCTGCACTGGCCCTGTTCGTATGCACCATGCTCGGCCTGGGGGCCGGTAACGGCGCGGTCTTCCAGTTGGTGCCCCAGCGCTTTCGCCGGGAGATCGGCGTGATGACCGGGTTGATCGGCATGGCCGGCGGTATCGGCGGTTTCGCCCTGGCGGCGGGTATGGGTGCAATCAAGCAAAGCACCGGCAGCTATCAGTTGGCGTTGTGGCTATTCGCCAGCCTGGGCGTGCTGGCGTGGTTCGGCCTGTATGGCGTGAAGCGGCGCTGGAGGACCACCTGGGGTTCGGCTGCCGTCACCGCAGCGCGGGTCTGATGAGCCTGCAACTGAGCGTGGCCCAGGCCAGCGCCATTGGGCCGCGCGCGGAAAACCAGGACGCCCTGCGCCTGGTCACCCCGGCCCCGGAGCTGGCCGCGAGCAAGGGCTATCTGTGTGCCATCGCCGATGGTGTCAGCCAATGCGCCGACGGCGGCCTGGCCGCGCGCTCGACCTTGCAGGCCCTGGCCCTGGACTACTACGCCACGCCGCAAACCTGGGGCGTGGCCCAGGCCCTGGACCGCCTGTTGCTCGCGCAAAATCGCTGGCTGCAGGCCAATGGCGGCGGCCAGCCGTTGCTGACCACCCTCAGTGCCCTGGTGTTTCGCGGCCAGCGTTTTACCTTGGCCCATGTCGGTGACTGCCGGGTGTATCGCTGGTTCGCGGGCGAGTTGCAGCGCATCACTGAAGAACATGTCTGGGAGCAACCGGGCATGCAGCATGTGCTCAAGCGCGCCCTGGGCCTGGACCAGCATCTGGTGGTGGATTTTCTCGACGGTGAACTGCGCCAGGGCGAGTGCTTCCTGCTGCTCAGCGATGGGGTATGGGCGACCCTGGCCGATCACAGCATCCGCGCGATCCTGCGCGAACAGGCCGATCTGGATCTGGCCGTGAACACCCTGGTCAATGCGGCGCACCTGGCGGGTAGCCAGGACAATGCCAGCGCCCTGCTGGTGCGCATCGACCAGCTTGGCGCCGCGACCCTGGGTGATGCGCTGGTGCAGTTGCAGCAGTGGCCGCTACCGCCGCCGTTGAAGGCCGGGCAAGCCTTTGAAGGCTGGCAGGTGGAGTGCGTGCTGGTGCACAGTCGGCAGTCGTTGCTGTATCGGGTACGTGATACCCAGCAGCAAGCCTGGCTGCTGAAAACCCTGGCCCCGGGTCGCGACGATGACAACGATGCGGCCCAGGCCCTGCTCGCGGAAGAATGGTTTTTGCGCCGGGTGGCGGGACGGGCATTTCCTGAAGTCCATCCGGGCAGCGGGCGTCAGCATTTGTACTATGTGATGCGTGAATACAGCGGGCAGACCCTGGCCGAACTGTTCCAGCAGCAAGGCCCCTTGCCGCTGGCGCAATGGCAGTCCATCGCCGAGCGCTTGCTGCGGGCGGTGGGCATGCTGCATCGCCGGCAAATCCTGCACCGTGACATCAAGCCGGAAAACCTGCTGTTGGGGGAAGACGGCGAACTGCGGGTGCTGGATTTTGGCCTGGCCTATTGCCCCGGCTTATCCGAAGACCGCGCTCACCTGTTGCCGGGCACCCCCAGCTTTATCGCGCCCGAAGCCTTCAGCGGCGAACGTCCGACACCGCAGCAGGATTTGTACAGCGTCGGCGTGAGCCTGTATTACCTGCTGACCGGGCATTATCCCTACGGTGAAATCGAAGCGTTCCAGCGCCCCCGCTTCAACACACCAGTCAGTGCCAGCCGTTATCGACCCGACCTGCCCGACTGGTTGCAGCAGAGCCTGGAGCGCTCGGTGGCGGCACAGGCGGTCCAACGTTACGAAACCGCCGAGGAATGGCTGCTGGTGCTGGAACAGGCCGACCGCCGCGAACTGAGCCTGCGCCCGCGGCCACTGCTGGAGCGCGAGCCGCTGAAGGTCTGGCAAACCCTGGCGTTGGTGTCGTTGCTGATCAATCTGCTGTTGCTGTATCTGTTATCCCTATAGGAGGCAGGTGCGCCAGTTGTGGGCATCCCGCCTTCAAATGGTGCGTAAAGACCTTGGAGCATCCACTAAAACCCCAGTAAACCCGGCGTTGCGCGACTTGGCACAACCACTGCATTAGCTTCTACAACACCCCCACATACAGCCCACCCTTCAACGACGAAGGTGGGGCTTTCCCGAGAGAACGGGACCAGGACAAAGGCGTCCTCGCTAGGCAACTAGCGGGACGCCTTTTTTGTTTGCGCGTGATTTGTCGAGCCACTGCGGAGAACGACATGAAGAAACTCAAACTGGTGATGATCGGCAACGGCATGGCCGGGGTTCGCACCCTTGAAGAACTGCTGAAGCTGAGCACCGAGCTGTATGACATTACGGTCTTTGGCGCCGAGCCCCATACCAACTACAACCGCATCCTGCTGTCGCCGGTGCTGGCCGGTGAGCAGACGTTCGAAGAGATCGTGCTCAACGACCTGGACTGGTACCTGCAAAACAACATCAAGCTGCTGCTCAACCGCAAGGTGGTGCAGATCGACCGGGTCAAGCGCAAAGTCATCGCCGAAGACGGCACGGAAGCCGAATACGATCGCCTGCTGATCGCCACCGGCTCGACCCCGTTTATCCTGCCGATCCCCGGCAATACCTTGCAGGGTGTAATTGGCTACCGCGATATCGCCGACACCCAGGCCATGATCGACACCGCCCGCACCCACAAGCACGCGGTGGTCATCGGTGGCGGCTTGCTGGGCCTGGAAGCGGCCAATGGCCTTATGTTGCGCGGCATGCACGTGACCGTGGTGCATATCGGCGAATGGCTGCTGGAACGCCAGTTGGACAAGACCAGCGGCCAGTTGCTGCAAACCGAACTGGAAAGCCGGGGCCTGGTGTTTCGCCTGTGCGAGCAGACCCAGGCCCTGCATGACGCCGGCAATGGTCGCGTGGGCTCGGTGCAGTTCAAAAATGGCGAGGTGATTCCGGCTGACCTGGTGGTGATGGCTGCCGGTATCCGCCCCAACACCGAGCTGGCGGAACAGTCCGGCATCCCGTGCAACCGTGGGATTCTGGTCAACGACACGATGCAAACCTACGACCCGCGCATCTATGCCATCGGCGAGTGCGCCAGCCATCGTGGGATTGCCTACGGCCTGGTGGCGCCGCTGTTCGAGCAGGCCAAGGTGTGTGCCAACCACCTGGCGCAGTTGGGCTTCGCCACTTACAAAGGCTCGGTGACCTCGACCAAGCTGAAAGTCACCGGCATCGACCTGTTTTCTGCTGGCGACTTCATGGGCGGCGAAGGCACCGAGACCATCACCCTTTCCGACCCTATCGGCGGCGTCTATAAGAAGCTGGTGATCAAGGACGACATACTGGTCGGCGCCTGCCTGTACGGCGATACCGCCGACGGCGGTTGGTATTTCCGGCAGATCCGTGAGAACCATGGCATCGGTGAGATCCGCGATCACCTGATGTTCGGCGAAAACGCCCTGGGCGATGTAGGCCACCAAGGCCAGGACAAAGCCATGAGCATGGCCGACAACGCCGAAGTCTGCGGCTGCAACGGGGTGTGCAAGGGCACCATCGTCAAGGCGATCCAGGAACAGGGCCTGTTCAGTGTCGATGAGGTGAAAAAACACACCAAGGCCGCCAGCTCCTGCGGCTCCTGTGCCGGGTTGGTGGAGCAGATCCTGATCAACACTGTGGGCGGCGCCGCCGACGTCAAACCCAAAAGCGAAAAAGCCATCTGCGGCTGCAGCGACCTCAATCACGGGCAAATCCGCCAGGCCATTCGCGACCAGCACTTGCTGACCATCGCCGACACCATGAGCTACCTGAACTGGCGTACGCCCAACGGTTGCGCCACCTGCCGCCCAGCACTCAACTACTACCTGATTTCCACCTGGCCGGGCGAAGCCAAGGACGACCCGCAATCGCGCCTGATCAACGAACGGGCCCACGCCAATATTCAGAAAGACGGCACCTACTCGGTAGTCCCACGGATGTGGGGCGGTGTGACCAATCCTTCCGAGCTGCGCCGGATTGCCGATGTGGCCGACAAGTACAACGTGCCGATGGTCAAGGTCACCGGCGGCCAGCGCATCGACTTGCTGGGCATCAGGAAACAGGACCTGCCCGGGGTGTGGAAAGACCTCGATATGCCGTCCGGGCATGCCTACGGCAAATCCATCCGCACCGTGAAGACCTGTGTTGGCAGCGAGTTCTGCCGGTTTGGCACGCAGAACTCCACGCAACTGGGCATTGAGCTGGAACATGACCTGTTCAATATGTGGTCGCCCCACAAGGTCAAGCTGGCGGTGTCCGGGTGCCCGCGCAATTGCTCGGAAGCCGGAATCAAGGATGTGGGCATTATCGGCGTCGACTCGGGCTGGGAGATGTACATCGGCGGCAATGGCGGGATCAAGACTGAGGTCGCGGAGTTTTTCGTCAAGCTCAAGACCGCCGAAGAAGTACGTGAGTACAACGGCGCTTTCCTACAGCTGTACCGCGAAGAAGCCTTCTACCTGGAGCGCACCGTGCACTACCTGCAACGGGTGGGCATGGACCACATCAAGAAGGCCGTGCTGGAAGACCCGGCGCGGCGCCAGGCCCTCAATGAGCGCCTGCAATTCTCCCTGTCGTTTGAACAAGACCCGTGGAAAGAGCGCCTGGAGCAGCCGCTGCTGAAGAAGGAATTCGACACCATCGCCGTCAAACAGCTGGAGGTAGTGCTATGAACTGGCTGGATATCTGCGCCCTCGAAGAAATCAACTCCCTGGGCTCGCGCATTGTCAGTGGCCCGAAAGGGGAAATCGCGATTTTTCGCACCAGTGACGATGAAGTGTTCGCCCTCGATGACCGCTGCCCGCACAAGGGCGGGCCGCTGTCCCAGGGGCTGATCTATGGCAAACGCGTGGCCTGCCCGCTGCACAACTGGCAGATCGACCTGGCGTCCGGCGAAGCCCAGGCCCCGGATATCGGCTGCGCCCACCATCACCACGCCCGGGTGGAAAACGGCCGGGTGATGCTGGCCCTGCGGGACGCCGGTTGATGAACCGCCAGGTCACGGCATCGACCTGCTGCTACTGCGGGGTCGGCTGCGGCGTGCTGATCGAGCACGATGGCACGCAGATCTTCGGGGTCAGCGGCGATCCGGCACACCCGGCCAACTTCGGCAAGTTGTGCAGCAAGGGTTCCAGCCTGCACCTGACCGGCGATCTGACGGCGCGGGCGTTGTACCCGCAGCTGCGCCTGGGCAAAGAACTGGCCCGCGGCCGCACCGATTGGGACACGGCCCTGGAACACGCGGCCAATGTATTCGCCGACACCATCGCCGAGCATGGCCCCGACAGCGTGGCGTTCTATATCTCCGGGCAACTGTTGACCGAGGACTACTACAGTTTCAACAAACTCGCGCGGGCCCTGGTGGGCACCAACAATATCGACAGCAATTCCCGGCTGTGCATGTCTTCGGCAGTGGTCGGCTACAAGCGCAGCCTGGGCGCCGATGCGCCGCCGTGCAGCTACGAGGACCTGGAGGCCAGCGATTGCGTGATGATCGTCGGCAGTAACATGGCCTACGCCCATCCCGTACTGTTTCGCCGGCTGGAAGAGGCCAAGGCACGCCGACCCGAGATGAAAGTGCTGGTCATCGACCCCCGGCGCACCGACACCTGCGACTTGGCGGATATGCACCTGGCAATCCTGCCCGGTACTGATGTGGCGTTGTTCCATGGGATTTTGCATCTGTTGTTGTGGGAAGACTGGATCGACCGCGACTTTATCCAGGCTCATACCGAGGGTCTGGTCGAGTTGAAGCGGTTGGTCCATGACTACACGCCACAGATGGTCACGCAATTATGTGGGATCAGTGTCGAACAACTGCGCCAGTGCGCACAGTGGGTGGGCACCTCGCCCAGCTTCCTGTCGCTGTGGTGCATGGGGTTGAACCAGTCCACCGCCGGCAGCGCAAAAAACAGTGCGCTGATCAACCTGCACCTGGCCACCGGCACCATTGGCCGCCCGGGTTGCGGGCCCTTTTCCCTGACCGGCCAGCCCAACGCCATGGGCGGCCGGGAGACCGGAAGCCTGTCGAACCTGCTGCCAGGCCATCGCGACGCCGGCAACGCCGAGCATCGCGCCGAAGTGGCCGCCTACTGGGGGGTTGAACAACTGCCCTGCAGCACCGGCTTGACTGCCATTGAACTGTTCGAGCAGGTACAGGCCGGCAAGATCAAAGCGTTGTGGATCGCTTGCACCAACCCCGCGCAATCGTTGCCAGACCAGAACAACGTGCGCCAGGCCCTGGCCGCGTGCCCGTTCGTGGTGTTGCAGGAGGCCTTCCGCACCACAGAAACCGCCGCCTTTGCCGACCTGTTGTTGCCCGCCGCCAGTTGGGGCGAGAAAGAAGGCACCGTGACCAACTCCGAACGGCGCATTTCCCACGTGCGCCAGGCCATCGCCCCACCGGGTGAAGCGCGACCAGACTGGGCGATTACCGTGGATTTCGCACAGCGCCTGGAGCGCCGCTTGCGTCCTCAAAAAACCGGCCTGTTTGCCTTTGAAACGCCCGCGCAGGTGTTTGATGAATACAAACAGCTGACCCGTGGTCAGGACCTGGACCTGTCGGGCCTCAGCCACGCCCTGCTCGACCGCATCGGCCCGCAGCAATGGCCGTTTCCCGCAAAGGCCCAGGCCGGCACGCCACGGCTGTACACCGATGGCGTCTTCCCGACCGCCAGTGGTCGTGCGCAGTTTGTCGCTGATCCTTATCGCGCCGCCAAAGAGCAGCGGGACGCGCGCTTTCCACTGACCCTGATCACCGGCCGCCTGCGTGACCAATGGCACGGCATGAGCCGTACTGGCACGGCGGCGCAACTCTTTGGCCATGTCAGCGAAGCATCGCTCAGCCTGCACCCGGACGAACTGCGCCGGCACCGTTTCAAAGAAGGCGACCTGGTCAATCTCAAAAGCCGTCGCGCCAACGTGATTGTGGCGGTGACCAGTGATGACAGCGTGCGACCCGGCCAGGCATTCCTGCCGATGCATTGGGGCGATCGCTTCCTTAAGGGTGGCGTCAATGCGCTGACCCAGCCGGCGTTCGACCCACTGTCGAAACAGCCGGAACTCAAACACAGCGGCGTACGCCTGGAAGCCGTGCAATTGCCCTGGCACTTGTTCGCGCTGATCGAGGGCGATGTGCAGCAACACTTCGAAGCCTTGCGCCCCCTTTGTGAGCAGTTTGCCTACGTCAGCCTGAGCCTGACCGGGCGTGAGCGGCCGGCCCTGCTGGTGCGGGCTGCCCATACCGAAGCACCGGACCTGCAACTGCTCAACAGCATCGACCGATTGCTGGGCCTCAATGACGGCCCGGTCATGGCCTATGACGACCCGCGCCGCTCCATCGGTAAACGGGTAAAGATCGAGAAAGGCCGGATTACCGCGATCCGCCTGGCCGGCGAAACCCTCGCCCGCCACTGGCTGCAAAGCCTGTGGCTGGAAGGCCGCGCCGACGAACAGTTACGCCGCTGGCTGCTGGCACCGCTAAGCGCGCCGCCCGGTGGTGGAACGACCAGCAACAGAATTCTCTGCAACTGCAAAAACGTCAGTGAAAGCGCGATATGCGCCGGCATCGGCCGCGGCCTGAACCTGGACGGGCTGAAACAAGCATTGGGCTGCGGCACGCAATGTGGCTCCTGCGTCCCCGAAATCAAACGGCTATTGGCAAGCACCTCGCAGCCAATCGCTATCAGTGTGTGAGGGCAATACCTATGAATGCAAAAGTCTGGCTGGTGGGCGCAGGCCCGGGTGATCCGGAGTTGTTGACCCTCAAGGCCGTACGGGCCCTGCACGAGGCCGATGTGGTGCTGATTGATGATCTGGTCAACCCGGCGGTACTTGAGCATTGCCCCGGTACGCGGGTGATTACCGTCGGCAAGCGCGGGGGGTGCCGTTCCACACCCCAGGATTTCATTCATCGCTTGATGCTGCGTTATGCGCGCCAGGGTAAATGCGTGGTGCGCCTGAAGGGCGGCGATCCGTGCATTTTCGGACGCGGCGGCGAAGAGGCCAGTTGGCTGAAGGAGCGAGGGGTCAGCGTGGAGTTGGTCAATGGCATCACGGCCGGGCTGGCGGGTGCAACAAACTGCGACATACCGCTGACACTGCGGGGAATCAGTCGTGGCGTGACGCTTGTCACCGCCCATACCCAGGACGACAGCAGCCTTAATTGGCGGGCACTGGCCGAGGGTGGCACGACACTGGTGGTCTACATGGGTGTGGCGAAGCTTGCAGAGATTGCCCAGCAGTTACTGGAAGGAGGCATGGCCGCAGATATGCCGGTGGCCATGATCGAGAACGCCTCGATGCCCCAGCAGCGCGAATGCCGCAGTTCCCTGGCGCGCATGCAGGAGGATGCCCAGGGGTTTGCCTTGAAGAGCCCAGCCATCCTGGTGATCGGCGCGGTAGCAGCCACAGCCGTGGAAGCCGCCTTGCTGGCAAGCGCCTGAGGCAAATGGCAGGCGAAAAAAAGCCCGGCCTAAGCCGGGCTTTTTTCTAGCACTCAGTAATTACTGAGCTTGAGCTTCAACCGACGCTTCTACACGACGGTTAACAGCGCGACCAGCTTCAGTTGCGTTGTCAGCAACTGGGCGGGATTCGCCGTAACCAACCGAAGTGATACGGCTAGGAGCTACGCCATCTTTAACCAGGACTTGCTTAACAGCGTCAGCACGACGCTGGGACAGCTTCTGGTTGTAGGCGTCTGGACCGACGGAGTCAGTGTGACCAGCAACTTCTACGTTGGTAGCTGGGTACTGAGCCATGAAGTCGGCCAGGTTTTTCACGTCGCCGTAGCTGTTAGGCTTAACAACGGCCTTGTCGAAGTCGAACTTCACGTCCAGCTCAACACGAACAACCTGAGCAACCGGAGCTTCTGGCTCTGGAACTGGCTCTGGAGCTGGTGCTGGGGTAGGAGCTGGAGCAGCTGCGCCAGCGTTACCGCCGAAGTTTACGCCCAGGCCGACCAGTGCGGAGTAGTCCCACTTGCCGTTGTCCAGACCGTAGTCAGCTTCAACACCGGCACGAGCGTACAGGTTGTTGGTGAAGTAGTACTTAACGCCGGTACCAACGGTAGCGAAAGTAGTCTGATCGCGACCGGTGTGGCCGTCAGCACGTACGTTGCCACGGCTCTGGTGACCGAAACCACCTTCTACGTATGGACGCAGGGAGTCGACGCCAGCTTGACCGAAGTGGTACTGAGCAACGAGGCTGCCGGTATCACCTTTGATCTTCTGGTTGCCAGTACCGTCAGTCGAACGGGTGTGGTTGGTCTTGTCGTAGGACAAGTTCAAGGACAGGTCGTCGGTCAGGAAGTAACCGATGCGAGCGCCAGGATTGAAGCCGTCTTCGATGTGCTTGACGCTATCGTTGTACTGCTTCTTGTAGAACAGCTCGCCTTCAACTGCGCCTTGGCCTTGTGCCAGAACGCCGAAAGAAGTAGCGGCAATAAGAGAACCAATGGCCAAGCCCAAGGTGTTTTTCAGTTTCATCCGTTAAATCCCCATCTGGTGATTGTAAAGCAGTCCCACATACCGGGGGACAACTCGGCGACAAGTCTAACAGAACTTGCCTACACGTAAGAGATATTTGCACCGAACTAAGTTTCAGTACTGTCCGCAAATTTCTCACGTAATTTATCAAGAGCACGTTTGTAACGCATTTTTGTAGCACTCAAACCCATATGCATAATGTCAGCAATTTCCTGAAATTCCAGTTCTGCGACAAATCGTAGCACCAGAATTTCCCGGTCAATTGGGTTCACATGCACCAACCAGCGATCAAGCCCGCCCTTCTCCTCGGGTGCCGGCGTCTTTTCTTCAGACGCCTCCTCAAGGGGGTCAAGGCTCAACGCGTCCATCAAGCGACGCTTTCGCCGTTCCTTACGATACTGCGTGATGCACTCGTTGTACGTGATGCTGTAGAGCCAGGTTTTGAACTTCGATTTACCCTCGAAGTTCTTCAGGCCATACAACACCTTGAGCATCACTTCCTGACAGACATCATCCGCATCACGATCGTTCCCTAAATACCTTGAACAAACGTTGAACAGAGTGCGTTGATACCTGCGCATCAATTCTTCGTACGCGCGTGTTACGTGAAACAGCTCCGTGTGCGCGCGCGCGACCAACTCCTCATCAGAGAGCTCACGGGGGTCATAGCGCGTGGACAGCGTTTGGGCTTTATTCAAAACAAGTCGTGCCGACAGTCAGGTCAATGTCCGCCACAGCCTGGATACCCAGGTTTGCGGCGGCGTACATTAGCAGGGTTACCGGGTTAGCGGCTATTGACCTGCTGTTCCAGCAGAACCCGATTGGACAGCGACACTAGTTCGCCATCATCGGTCAGCACCGTGGTTTTCACCGTACCGATCTCTTCAATCTGCCCTTCGACCTCGCCAACACGCACGTGTTGCCCCACCTGATACAACTCACGCACATAAATTCCCGCAAGAATCTGCCCGGCAATTCCCCGGCTTCCCAACCCCATGGCCAGCGCAACGGCCAGACCAACGGTAATCAAAACGATCACAATCACATGGTTAAGCAGGTCAGTCTTGACCTCCAGTTGACTGATCGCCACCGAAATACTGATGATGATCACCAGGCCCTGGGCAATTCGCCCCAGGCCGCCGGCATAGTCCAGGCCTACACCCTCGGCAGCGCCGCGCACCAGCCCATTGGCCAGTTGCGCCAGCAACACACCCACCAGCAACACCAGCGCGCCGCCGAATACTTTCGGCAAATACAGCGCAAGCATGTCGAGCGTAGCTGAAACTCGCTCAAGTCCAAGTGATTGCGCCGCAGAAACCAGAAAAATCAGCAAAACAAACCAATAGACGATCTTGCCGATCAGCGTAGAGATCGGCACTTGCAGCCCGGCGCGCCCCAGCAGCTTGGTCAACCCGGTGCCAGCCATCAGGCGATCGAGGCCCAGCTTGGCGAGTAATTTGGAGAGCAGGGTGTCGAGCAGCTTGGCCACGACAAAACCCAGCAATACCAGCACCAGCGCACCAAACAGGTTGGGAATGAAATTCGCCACCTTGGTCCACAACGCAGTCATTGCAGTGACCAGACTCTGTGTCCAGAGATCAAGTTCCATATTCAATCAGCCTTATCAGCAGTGCGAGCAATAGGTTTACGACGAGAAACAGGTGATACATGGGCCGAACCATTGTTCAGCGCCATCATCAGTGCCGGCACCCAGCGGCCGAGCAGACCAAACAGGTCGCCCGCGCCTACCTGGCGGTTGGCGGTTTTCAGCACGCGGCCCAGGCAAGCATCGTCGTCACGGTTGGACGGCGAAGCGTTAAGCATGTCACGCAAAGACTGTTCAAACGGATCGTGCATAGGGACCTCTCGCAAGTGAATTAAAAGACGAGGGCAAAATTCGTCGGGTCACATGACCCCTCCGACCGTTCAGGTCACGTTCAGGTCAAACCCAGCGTAAACGTCGAAACAACCACCATTGTCCAAGGGCCACCGACAGCATCAACAGGCAGGCCACCACGAATCCATAGGGACTCTCGGAGAACGGAATCCCCCCGACGTTGATCCCCAGCAAACCGGTCAGGAAACTCATCGGCAAAAAGATCCCGGTGATGATCCCGAAGCGGTACATGGTGCGGTTCATACGCACGCTCAAACGCCGATCCTCGGCCTCCAGCACCAGCCCCACGCGCTCCCGGCTCAGTTCCAGCTCTTCCAGGTAACGGGTCAGGCTGTTATTCAATTCATTCCAATAGTCGGCATCGTCATCGACAAACCAGGGCAATTTTATACGTGTCAGTTGCGCAAAAATATCCCGCTGCGGAGCCAGAAAACGCTTGAGCGCAGCAGCACGCCGACGGATCTGCAGGACGTTGCCATGTTCCGGTGTATACCGTTCGTCGGCATCCAGTTTTTCTTCTTCAATATCGACGATTTCAGACAGGTCGCTGACCAGATCCTGCACTTTATGAGTCAGGTACTGCGCCATGTACAAGATCAGCTCGGAAGCGCTCTTGGGGCCTTTTCCATCCGCCAACTGCACCAGCAACTCGTCGGTGGCGCGCAAGGGTCGTAGACGCAGGGAGATGACCCGTTCAGCCGCGGCGAAGATACGCACCGACACCATGTCTTCCGGCTCAGCCCCCGGATTGAGGTTGATCCCGCGCAGAAACAGCAGCAATTCGTCGTCCGGCAACGGCAACAGCCGCGGGCGGGTGTTCTCCTCCAGCAGCAGGTCACAGGCGAATTCGCTCAGGCCACTGGATTTGCGCAACCAGGTCTGGGTCTGGGGATGACTGCGGTCCCAATGCAGCCACAGGCTTTCCTGGGGCTGCAGTTGCAGGTCGTCAAGCTCGGTCCGGGCAATCGAACGCGCACCACCTTTACCGTCCAGCACCAGGGCATGCACCAGCCCCCACTGCGCGTTTTCTTCCTCGAACATCCTCACCCCATCGACTACTGCGGTTATTCCGGCATTTTCAGCGGGCTGGGCGAAACAATCACGCCGTTATTGTCGGCGTAGACATATTCGCCCGGACGGAATGTCACGCCAGCAAAAGTCACGGCCCCGCCCAGGTCGCCCACACCCTGGCGATGACTCTTTTTCGGGTGGCTGGCCAGGGCCTGCACGCCCAGGTCGGTCTGCGCCAACACGTCAACGTCACGCACACAACCGTAGATCACCAAGCCTTCCCAGCCATTTTTCGCCGCTCGATCAGCAATCATGTCGCCCAGCAAGGCGCAGCGCAGCGAACCACCACCGTCGACCACCAGCACTTTGCCGGTGCCGTCCAGCTCAGCCTGTTCCTTGACCCGGGAGTTGTCTTCAAAACACTTGACGGTCACGATCTGGCCGCCGAAGGAGTCCCGGCCACCAAAGTTGGCGAACATCGGCTCCAGCACCTGCACCAGGTCCGGGTAGGCGTCACACAGGTCGGGGGTAACGTAATGGTTCATCGAGAAGCTCCTGTCGGTGAAAGAAGGTGTCGAACATCCACAGCTACATCAGGAAAACGCATCGCAAGGGGCATTCTTTAAGCCCTGCCACTGCGCAGGCGACCATGATCAGACCCACCAGACCGTAACGCAATAGCCACTGCGCGACTGAATATGACCAAAACATCCCGAAGCGTCATATCTTAGCCGCAAGCCACCGCGAGTGAAACGCCCTTGGCAGAGCCTTTTCTCAGACGCTCTCGAGCACAGGCGCCTGCGAGCCGACCAAAGGTGTCAGTGGATCATTCAACCAACGCTGCACCAATGGCCATACTTCGGCCTGGGCGGCTTTGCTGACCAGCATTTCGACATGCCCGAAATCACCGCTGAACCCCTGCTTGCGCCCCAGGCACAGGTATTGGCGGTGCTCGCTGCCGACCTGGTCAAACAGCTTGCGGCAGGCCCAGTCCGGGTCTTGATGATCGCCTGCGGCACTCACTGCCAGCAGCGGCACATCGACCTCAGCCAGGCCTTTCCACCAGTCGCGCTCGGCATCGCCAAAACGCCCGAACAAACCGTGCCAGCGCATGCTTTCCAAGGCCAGGCCGATGGGCTCATCTTCCGGCCCACGCTTGAGCCGCGAACCGGAGAGTTGGGCAAAACGCTTCAAAATCAAGCGCCCTCCCCACTCCACCGGCGGAATTTTCAACGGCCAGTAAGTACGACTGACCTGGCAGCCAAACAGCGCCACCGACGCGACAGCCGGCGCGCCCAGATACTGGCCACCCAAGGCTGCCGCCAAAGTCGTACCACCCAGCGAGTGGCCGATCCAGTGCGGAATCTGCGCGCTTTGCTCACGCACAAAAGCAGCGATGGCTGGCAAGTCGTAACGAGCATAGTCGGCGACGCGATTCTTGGCGTAGTCGTGGTTACGTCGGGAAAGCCCGTGGCCGCGCATCTCCGGGATCCACACATCAAAGCCCTGGCGCGCCAGGTACGCCCCCAGGCCAATACCTTTGGGCGAATACCAGAACCGCCGATTGGAAAAGCTGCCATGCACCAACACCACCGGTATGCCACGGCTTTGCGCGACATCGGCCAGGCCCAGGCGTGTCACCGCCAGTTCTACGGTGCCATCCGGGCTGTTGCCAGGCTTGAGGCGATAGACATCTTCACTCAGGTCGCCACGACGCTCAGCGCTGATCAAGGCGACGGGAAACAGGTTGCTGCTGCTTTGCATAATGTTCTTGCACAAAAAAGGGCGGCGTCCGGTAGGAGTTCCGCCCTGTACAGAATGAGAAATGCCGGCCTGCCACACTGGCTGGCCGGCAAATGGCAATTACGCCGAGGCTTGACCTTCAGCCAGGAAGAACCAGGTTTCCAGCACGGAATCGGGGTTCAGCGAGACGCTTTCGATGCCCTGTTCCATCAGCCATTTGGCCAGGTCCGGGTGATCGGAAGGGCCTTGGCCGCAGATCCCGATGTACTTGCCGGCCTTGTTACAGGCCTGGATGGCGTTGGCCAGCAGCTTCTTGACCGCAGGGTTACGCTCGTCAAACAGGTGCGCGATGATCCCGGAGTCGCGATCCAGGCCCAGGGTCAACTGGGTCAGGTCGTTGGAGCCGATGGAGAAACCGTCGAAGAACTCCAGGAACTCTTCGGCGAGGATGGCGTTGGACGGCAGCTCGCACATCATGATCACGCGCAGGCCGTTTTCACCACGGGTCAGACCGTTCTCGGCCAGCAGGTCAACGACCTGGCTCGCTTCGCCCAGGGTGCGCACAAAGGGCACCATTATCTCGACGTTGGTCAGGCCCATCTCGTTGCGCACACGCTTGAGGGCGCGGCACTCAAGCTCGAAGCAATCGCGGAATGCTTCGCTGATATAACGCGAGGCGCCACGGAAGCCCAGCATCGGGTTCTCTTCTTCCGGCTCGTAAAGCTTGCCGCCGATCAGGTTCGCGTATTCGTTGGACTTGAAGTCCGACAGGCGCACGATGACTTTCTTCGGCCAGAACGCCGCCGCCAGGGTGCTGATGCCTTCCACCAGCTTCTCGACGTAGAAACCTACCGGATCGTTGTAGCCGGCAATGCGCTTGTCGACGCTGTCCTTGATTTCCACCGGCAGGCCGTCGTAGTTCAACAGGGCCTTGGGGTGCACGCCGATCATGCGGTTGATGATGAATTCCAGGCGGGCCAGGCCCACACCGGCGTTCGGCAACTGCGCAAAATCAAAGGCGCGGTCGGGGTTGCCGACGTTCATCATGATCTTGAACGGCAGGTCGGGCATGGCGTCGATGGAGTTTTGCTTGATATCGAAGCCCAGCTCACCTTCAAAGATGAAGCCGGTATCGCCTTCGGCGCAGGAAACGGTAACGCCCTGGCCGTCCTTGAGCAATTGGGTGGCGTTGCCACAACCGACAACCGCTGGGATCCCCAGTTCACGGGCGATGATCGCCGCGTGGCAGGTACGCCCGCCACGGTTGGTGACGATGGCGCTGGCGCGCTTCATCACCGGTTCCCAGTCCGGGTCGGTCATGTCGGAGACCAGCACGTCACCTGGCTGGACCTTGTCCATCTCGGACACGTCCTTGATGATCCGCACCTTGCCCGCGCCGATGCGCTGGCCGATGGCACGGCCTTCCACCAGCACGGTGCCGGTTTCTTTCAACAGGTAGCGTTCCATGACATTGGCCGAAGTACGGCTTTTCACGGTTTCCGGGCGGGCCTGGACGATGTACAGCTTGCCGTCGTCGCCATCCTTGGCCCATTCGATGTCCATCGGGCACTTGTAGTGCTTCTCGATGATCATCGCCTGCTTGGCCAATTCGCTGACTTCGGCATCGCTGAGGCAGAAACGCGCACGCTCGGCCTTGTCGACATCAACGGTTTTCACCGAGCGACCGGCCTTGGCCTCGTCGCCGTAGATCATCTTGATAGCCTTGCTGCCCAGGTTGCGGCGCAGGATCGCCGGGCGGCCGGCTTCAAGGGTGTGCTTGTGCACGTAGAACTCGTCCGGGTTGACCGCGCCTTGTACGACGGTTTCGCCCAGGCCGTAGGCGCCGGTAATAAATACCACGTCACGGAAGCCCGATTCGGTGTCCAGGGTGAACATCACGCCGGCCGTCCCGGTTTCCGAACGCACCATGCGCTGCACGCCGGCAGACAGGGCCACCAGTTTGTGGTCGAAACCCTGGTGCACACGGTAGGAAATAGCGCGATCGTTGAACAGCGAGGCAAATACTTCCTTGGCTGCACGGATGACGTTTTCCACGCCACGGATATTCAGGAAGGTTTCCTGCTGGCCGGCGAAGGAGGCGTCGGGCAAGTCTTCGGCGGTGGCCGAGGAGCGCACGGCGACAGCCATGTCCGGGTTGCCGGCCGACAGGGTGGCGAAGGCGGTGCGAATTTCTGCGTTGAGCTTCTCGGGGAACTCGGCTTCCATGATCCACTGACGGATCTGTGCGCCGGTCTTGGCCAGGGCGTTGACGTCATCGACGTCGAGCGCGTCCAGGGCAGCGTGGATCTGGTCGTTGAGGCCGCTCAGTTCGAGGAAATCGCGGTATGCCTGGGCGGTGGTGGCGAAACCACCGGGCACCGAAACACCAGCGCCCGCAAGATTACTGATCATCTCGCCGAGGGATGCGTTCTTGCCCCCCACATGCTCTACATCATGGACGCCGAGCTTATCGAGGGAAACTACGTACTCTACCAAGGTGATCTCTCCACTAACTGTGTTGGAAAAGCTCAGGGCGCCGGTGGCTCAGTAGGAGCATTTACCGGCGTTTGTGGCCTGGACCTGGAAAATAAGTGAGAATGCAGCCCACTGTGGGGCGGCAAAACCGCGCCTATCATATCCAAGATTCGTCATCAGCTTAAGGCCCAAGGCTCAAATGAAACGATCTGCTTTCTTTATCTCCGACGGCACCGGCATTACCGCCGAAACCCTGGGTCAAAGCCTGCTCGCGCAGTTCGAAAGCATCACCTTCGCCAAATTCACCCGGCCTTATATCGATAACGTGGATAAAGCGCGGGCCATGGTACAACAAATCAATCTGGCCGCCGAAAAAGACGGTATGCGCCCGATCATTTTCGACACCATCGTCAATCAGGACATCCGTGAGATCCTCGCGACCTCCAATGGTTTCATGATCGACATCTTCTCGACCTTCCTCGCGCCCCTGGAACAGGAGCTGAGTGAACATTCCTCATACTCCGTGGGCAAGTCCCATTCCATTGGCCATAACTCCAACTACATGGAGCGGATCGAGGCGGTCAACTTCGCCCTGGACAACGACGACGGCGCCCGCACCCACTACTACGACAAGGCCGACCTGATCCTGGTCGGCGTGTCGCGCTGCGGCAAGACCCCGACCTGCCTGTACATGGCCATGCAATTCGGCATCCGTGCGGCCAACTACCCGCTGACCGAAGACGATATGGAACGCCTGCAACTGCCGGCGGTGCTGCGCACCCATCAGCACAAGCTGTTTGGCCTGACCATCGACCCGGACCGGCTGACGGCGATCCGTAACGAACGCAAGCCCAACAGCCGTTATTCGAGCTATGCCCAGTGCGAGTTCGAGGTCCGGGAAGTGGAAAATCTGTTCCGCCGGGAAAACATTGCGCACATCAATTCCACGCACTTTTCGGTGGAAGAGATTTCGGCAAAGATCCTTGTGGAAAAGGGTGTTGAGCGGCGCTTCAAATAACCTGTGGCGAGCGGGCTTGCCCGCGTTGGGCTGCGAAGCAGCCCTAAATAGAGAAGAACACGGTACACCAGACACTCATCGGGGCCTGGTTTTGGGGCTGCTGCGCAGCCCAACGCGGGCAAGCCCGCTCGCCACAACATTTACAGGTGGAACCGGTCCCCCCCCTGCCCCAGCGCCGTAGCCAGCGCATCAAATCCGGCCCTCAGCAACTGATCATCCTCAGACGTATTGCAGATACTCGCCCGAATAAACTGCGGCACCGCCGTCTGCCCTACGGCAAACGCTTCTGCCGTGGCGATCAGGTAATTGTTCTGCTTGAGTTCAGCCTCGATTTCCGACGCCCGCCAAGGCTCCGGGACTTCAATCCAGAAGTGCGGGCTGTTGAGGTGAGTCCGGTACTCCAGGCCGCTCAGCAGGTCTTCGACCAACGCCTTGCGGCGGCTGATTTCACTGACCTGTTGACGCAGCAGATGCTCTGCCGTGCCGTTTTCAATCCACTGCGTGGCCAGCTCCAGGGTCACCGGCGTGGCCATCCAGCAGGTTGAACGCAGGGCCGCAGAAATACGGCTGACCAGCGCCGGTGGCGCATGCACATACCCCACCCGCAAGCCGGCCGACACGGCCTTGCTCAGGCTGCTGATCAAAATCGTGCGCTCTGGGGCAAAGTGACTCAGGGGTGGTGGGCGATCTTGCACCAGCACACCGTGGGCCTCGTCTTCGAGGATCAGCAGGTTGTGCTCGCGACACACCCTGACCAGTGCCTCACGGCGGGCGACCGACAACACCGCCGTCGTCGGGTTCTGGATGGTCGGCGTGCAGTACAGGGCGGCCACCCGGTGATTGCGACAGACTTCCTCCAGGGCTGCTGGCAACACGCCTTCCTCATCCATTTCCAGGCCGATCAGGCGAATGCCCAGCATCCGCGCGGCGGTGATCAGGCCGGGGTAGGTCAACTGCTCGGTCACCAACGTGTCGCCCGCGCGCACCAACGCCATCAAGGCGCACAGCAACCCATGCTGGCCTCCATTGACACAGATGACCTGCTCGGGAATCGGATGAAAGTCGCGCTGCACCAACCATTGCGCACCTGCCGCGCGGTAGCGGGGCAAGCCGGCGTCCGGGGTGTAGGCGCTGATGTCCTGCAGGAACTTGGCATTGGTGGCCAGGGTTTCAAAGCTCTGGGCCAGGAACGTGGTCTCCTGCCCAGGGATATGCATATTGCGGCTCATATCGAAGTACTGCCGCGGCTCCTCGCTGACGTTGCGAAAGCCTTCGTCACGCTGGCGCTCCATCCCACGCTTGCGCACGAATGTTCCGTCGCCCACCCGTGCCACCACCAGGCCCAGGCGTTCCAGTTCACCGTAGGCACGGCTGATGGTCCCGATGGTCACCCCCAGATTGTCGGAAAGCACCCGATGAGGGGGCAGTTTGCGCCCCGGTTCGATCAAGCCTTCGAGGATGCCCCGCTCCATGACATCTGACAGGCGCTTGTACTTCACACCCTGCCCATTGGACAGTCCCTCTCGCATGATTGACACCATGTCAATATTTGTTTTGACAGCCATCATTCGCCCTAATAGTGTGCTTTTACGGGTTCATTCACCGGGTGAAACCTCTAATTACAAGTTCAATATAGAGTTCAATTCCGGCTCAGGGAAGCAATAAACAATGCCAATGTCCGCCGTCATCGAAAATGCCGAAAAAACCAAAAACCACAAACAATGGCTGGCTGGCCTGATCACCAGTGTGATGTTTCTGATTGTCTGCCTGAGCTGGGGCACCACCTGGCTGGGGATCAAGATCGCGGTGGAAAGCGTGCCGCCACTGACCTCGGCGGGCTTACGCTTCCTCATCGCCTTTCCGCTGTTCCTGTGCTTTGCCCTGGTGCGGCGCGAACCAATCCTGTTTCCACGGGAGAGCCGCTGGTTCTTTGTGTTCGTGACCCTGTGCTATTTCAGCGTGCCGTACTACCTGCTCAACTACGGCGAGATGCACGTCTCGTCCGGCCTGACCGCCCTGCTGTTCAGCTGTATGCCAGTGTTTATCCTGATCTTCTCGGCATTGTTCCTACGCGAGCGCATCTACTTTTCCCAGGTCATCGGGATCGGCATCGGTTTCGGCAGCCTGTACATGATCCTCAAGAGTCAGGGACTGCACCTTGACCATGCCGAGTTCTTCGGCGTACTGGCGATTCTGACCGCCGCGATCATGCATGCCTTGTGCTATGTCATTACCAAGCAAAAAGGCAGCGCCATCAGCGTGATCACCTACAACACCCTGCCCATCGGGATTGCCGGGCTGATGCTGTTCGTCGCCGGCCTCTGGTTTGAATCGCCGACCTTCGAGGCCATCACCCTGCGGTCCTGGAGCGCCCTGTTCTACCTGGGCCTGGTAGCGTCGGTGGGCGGTTTTATCGTGTACTTCATGCTGCTCAAGCGCCTGAGCCCGATCATCCTGTCGTTCGTCTTCATTATTTTCCCGGTGTTCGCCGTGATCATCGGTGCCTGGTACGAAGGCCTGGAACTGTCCCGGGACCTGATGCTGTATTCGGCGATCCTGCTGGCCGGCTTTGCAATCACCAAGCTGCCGATCGAAAAGCTGCTGGCAAAACCCAATTGACCCTTTACCCACCACGCGAGAGAAACATGGAAGTCCTCCGCCAAACCGCCCTGGAGCAGATCTACGCCCACGCCAGCAGCACCTATCCCGAAGAGTGCTGCGGCTTTGTCTTTGCCGACGGCAGCGTGTACCTGGGCAGCAATATCCAGAACGAGTTGCACCGCAAGAACCCCGAGGCCTACCCCCGCAGCGCGGCCAACGGCTACACCTTCTCGGTGACCGACACGCTGCTGATGAACAAGGCCTTTCGCACGGACAACCCGGTGGTGGTGATTTACCACTCCCACCCGGATGTCGGTGCCTACTTCAGCGACGAGGATCAGGACAAGGCCCTCTACATGGGGGAACCGATCTACCCCGTCAGTTACCTGGTGGTGGATGTCCGCCAGGGCAAGGCCCTTGGGTCGAAGCTGTTTGCCTGGGATGGCACGCACTTCGCCCTCAACCCCTTCAACGACCTGCAAACGGAGTTGTACATGAACGCTGTCTCTTTCCCCGACATCCTGGCCCGTGTGGCCAAGTTGCCAGAATCGACCCTCGAGGGTGCCGGATCGACATTGCGCGAAGTCATTGAAGGCCTCTGTGCCCGCTACCCGCAGCTGCGGGCGCACCTGTTCCACGAGAACAACGGCCGGCTCAAGGAACACTTCCTGTTCACGGCCGGGGAAGAACTGATCGGCCCCGACGAGCCGCTGCCCGAAAAAGCAAAAATCGAAGTGCTGCTCGCCACCTCCGGCGGCATGGACATCGAGTCCTTGAGCAACGAGGAAGTGCAGCGCTATGTGCGCCATATCACCCTGCCGGGTGTCGGCCGCGAAGGGCAACTGAGCCTGAAAAAAGCCAGGGTGTTGATCATCGGCACCGGCGGCCTGGGCTCGCCCATCAGCCTGTACCTGGCCGCTGCCGGCATCGGCACCCTGGGCCTGGTGGACTTCGATGTGGTGGAAAGCAGCAACCTGCAACGCCAGGTGGTGCATGGCAACAGCACCCTGGGCCTGCCCAAGGTCGAATCCGCCAAGCGCCGGTTGCAGGACCTCAACGCGCACATCCGGATCAACACCTACGACACCGCGCTGAACGCCGACAATGCCCTGGAACTGGTCGGCGCCTACGATCTGGTGATCGACGGCACGGACAACTTCGAGACCCGCTACCGGGTCAATGATGCCTGCGTACAATTGGGCAAGCCGCTGGTGTATGGCGCGATCTACCGTTTCGACGGCCAGATCAGCGTGTTCAATTACCAGGGCGGGCCCTGCTACCGCTGCCTGTACCCCCACGCCCCGCCGGCGGAACTGGCGCCCAATTGCAGTGCTGGCGGGGTCATCGGTGTACTGCCCGGCGTGGTCGGGATGATCCAGGCCACCGAGGCGATCAAGCTGCTGATCGGCCTGGGCGAGTCCTTGTCCGGCCGGTTGATGCGCTTTGATGCCCTGGCCATGAAATTCAGTGAAATCCGTTTCAAGCGCCGCGCCGACTGCCCGTGCTGCTCCGACCTGCGTGAAGAACATCAGCCCGTAGCCACCGTCTGTGCCGATGCCATCCGCAGCGCTCCAAGCCTGGCCGCAGAGCACTACATCAAGCCCCAGGTGCTCAAGCAGTTGCTGGAGCAGCGCAGCAGCGCCGACATCCTGCTGGATGTGCGCGACGCCAGCGAGCTGGAGGTATGCCAACTGCCCGGCGTGGTGCACATCCCCCTGGCCCAGCTCGACGAGCACCTCGACACGCTCAGCCGTGACAACACCCATTACCTGATCTGCTACGCCGGCATCCGCGCCGAGCAGGCCGCCAGCACCTTGCTGGCCGCTGGCTTTGCCAACACCCGGGTGCTTGAAGGCGGCATGAAACATTGGGTGCGCGACGTCGAACCCGACATGCCTTTGTACTGATCACAGGCCTGGGGGTACTTATCTGATGCTGCACAACTCCATACTCGACGCCATCGGCCAAACGCCCATCGTGCGCCTGGAACAATTCTCCGAAGACCTCGGCATCGAGGTCTTCGCCAAGCTTGAATCCCTGAACCCGGGCGGTAGCCACAAGGCACGGATTGCCTTGGGCATGATCCTCGACGCCGAGCGCCGGGGCATCCTGATTCGTAACTCAGGGCAAACCATCATCGAACCCAGCGGGGGCAACACCGGCATCGGCCTGGTGATGGCCGGCAATGTGCTGGGCTACAAGGTGGTGCTGGTGATTCCCGACAACTACAGCCCCGAAAAGCAAAAGCTGCTGCGCCTGTATGGGGCCAAGGTAGTGCTGTCGGACAGCCGCCTGGGCAATAACTCCCATGGCGAAAAGTGCATGGAGCTGCAGCTGGAAAACCCCAGCTTCGTCATGCTCAACCAGCAACGCAACGGCGCCAACCCCCAGACCCATCGCGACACCACCGCCCCGGAAATCATCCGCGCCTTTGGCGAGCGCCAGGTCGACTACTTCGTCAGCGGTATCGGCACCGGGGGCCATATCACCGGGATCGGTGAAACCCTCAAGGCCGCCTGGCCGCAGATCCGCGTGATGGGTGTAGAACCCGAGGAGTGCGACCTGCTCAGCGACCGCCATGCGCCGCACCATATCCAGGGCCTGTCCATCGGCTTGATCCCGAGCATTCTCAACCTGAATGTGCTGGACGGCATGCTCAAGGTCTCGCGCCTCGACTGCCTGGAAATGATGAAGCGCATCATGCGTACCGACGCCATCAGCCTGGGACTGTCGTCGGCCGCCAATATGGTGGCCATCGCCAAGCTCGCCCCGGAACTGCCCACCGACACCGTCGTCCTGACCATGGTGTACGACAGCGCCGACAGTTATCTGCCCTGTTTCGAATAACGACAATTACGGGGGTGCCTTCCATGGGAGGCTTTATCGACATGCAACAGCTGCACGATGAGTTGCTGACCCACCTCATCGCCACCCTGTCGCCAGCGCAGATGGCACAGTTGCAGCCACACCTGGCGGAGTTGATCCAGCCAGCGGCGCAGGAAGTGGCCGAGGACCTGATCGCCTACGCCTGGCGCGATCCGGCGTCCCGCGGCCGGGGTGAACTGATCCTGGAGTCCTACGCCTCGTTCAAGGCCGTGCTGTATTACCGGCTGGCGCATTGTGTCTGGAACCTTCCCGACCCGGCCCACGGCCAGTTCTGCGCCATTGCGCTGACTTTGAGCAACCAGGGCAAGCTCCTGTCCGGCGCCGAAATCCACCCGGCCGCCCGCATTGGCCGGCGCTTTGTGCTGGATCATGGCTTTGGCACGGTAATCGGCGAAACCTGCGAGATCGGCAATGACTGCTACATCCTGTGTGGCGTGACCCTGGGCGCCCGGGGCATCGCCAACAACCCGGACGGCAAGCGCCACCCGCGCCTGGGCAATAACGTGGAAGTCGGCGCAGGCGCCAGGGTGCTCGGGTATGTGCTGATCGGCGACAACGTGTTTATCAGCCCCTCCTGTGTCATCACCCAGGACGTGCCCGCAGGCACCAAGGTCAAGGTGGTCAACCAGATCCAGTTGCAGAAAAACGACGAATCGGACGCCAGCAACTACCTCGGAGCCTTTGCCCTCGACGAGCGCCTGCATGTGGTCGGTGAAGTCGACATCAGCCACCGGGTCACGCTGCTGGATGCCGACTTCCATCCATTGTCCGGCGTGGTGCTGGAGCCCACGGTCAAGGAGCGTCATCACCTGCAGTTTCGCCTGCGTACGCTGCAGGCCCCCACCTATCCCCCGCGCCTGCCCCTGAACCTGAAGGTGTGCGGGGCGAAGTTCGAAGTCACCCTGCTCTCCCCACCCGGGTTGAGCGCAATGGTGCGGCGCCTGCTGCAAACCAGCCCACTGATCGTTGGAGGATGAACATGTCCGTACACACTATGGAAACCCTGGCGCTGTTTGACAGCGCGCCTTACCAGAACGCCTTCAGCGCCCGCGTGATTGCCGTCAGCGAACAGGGCGTGGCCCTGGAGCACACCCTGTTCTACCCCACCGGGGGTGGCCAGCCCGGAGACACCGGTTACTTCACTCTGGCGGACGGCAGCCGAGTCAACGTGACCGGGACTGTGCGCGACCCGGTACTGCGCTCGATCATCTGGCATCAAGTGGAACACTGCCCCGAGTCATTGCGCGCAGGCGCACAGGTAGACGCCGGCCTGGACTGGGAGCGGCGCTACCAGCACATGAAGATGCACACCTGCCTGCATCTGCTGTGCTCGATCATCGACGCGCCGGTGACCGGTTGCAGCATCAGCGCCGACAAGGGCCGCCTGGATTTCGACCTACCGGAAATGACCCTGGACAAGGAGAGCATCACCCGCGACCTCAATGCCTTGATCGAGCAGGCCCATGAGGTCAAGTCGCTGTCGATGCCGGCGTCCGAATATTCCACCCTGCTGCAGATCACCCGCACCCAGGCGGTCGCGCCCCCGGTGATCCAGGGCGCGGTGCGGGTGATTGAAATTGCCGGCATTGATATCCAGCCGTGTGGCGGCACCCATGTGGTCAACACCGAAGAAATCGGCCGGGTGTTCTGCGAGAAAATCGAGAAAAAAAGCAAGCACAACCGGCGGGTGATCCTGCGGTTCGAGTGAAGCATCAAGCTGCCAACGGGGGGGGGGGTAAACGCCCCTATTGGCACGCTTGCCTTTACTTCGCCTGGGCTTTGATCTGGGCACTCAATTGCTGGACTTGCTGTTGCAGTTGGGTAATCACCTGGGTGAACTCAGTCATCATTTGATCTATACGTGCGCGCAGTTGCTGGTTGTCGCGCATGAGATCGTCGGCGCTGCGGTTCGCCGGTGGCGTTGGCTCATGGGTCTGAGCCGCTGCTGGAGCGTCCTCGGCACCGGGCGCTTGCTCAGCCGATGGGGGAGCCGACGGGGCATTGCCGTCAGTCTTCGGACCTGCGGCAGGGGCTTCGTTTGCGGAGGCATCTGCCCCCCCCATTTTCTGGGTCAACGCCTGGATCTGCTTTTGCAGCTTAGTCACCACCGCCGTGAACTGGGTTTGCAGGCGCTCAATCGTCTCGCGCAGTTGGTCATTTTCAGCAGTCAGCTGCTCGAGGCTACGAGGTGCCTCCGACCCCGACACCGGCGTGTTGTTGTCTGCGCGAGCACTGGCTTCAGGCGGCACTTTGCCCTGCCCTGCTTCTGCGCGGCCACTGGCATCTTGTTTCGATGGGGCGCCCCCTTTTGCAGGGCTCTCCATCATGCCGGCTTGCTGCCCCAGGTTTGCTATCTGCTGTTCAAGCTCAGTGATTATCGGCGTGAAGTGGGCAACCAACTGGTTAAGACTGTCACGCAGCTGGTTGTTTTCCTGGGAGAGCTGCGCCAGTTGAGGCGAGTTAGTACTGGCATTGGATGACGGTGCATTGACCAGGCCTTTATGTGCCGCAAACTGCCCACGCTGCTGCGCAGTCATCGGTGGGCGGGGTGGAGTTGAATCTGCTTGCGCGCCGGGCGGGGCATCCGTTTCAGCACGGCCTTCGTTCTGCACGGACGCTGGTTTGGGAGGCATTTCATAGGGCTGGCTGGGTGCGTACTGCGAATGACTTACGCTCGTCATAGTGGACCTCTCAGATTCAGGTAGTTGATTCACGGGCATTGCATCCCGGATGCCCCGGCAAAAACAGGTCATCTGGCTATCTGATTGGTCATTATCGGAATAAGGTTCCGGCGATGTCGGGCGTACGAATAGCAAAGTATGTCCACTTCACAACTCGCCGCCCGACGCCCTCATATCACCCACAAATCCACAAACCGGTTCACCGGCGTCGCTTCAAGCCGTGCCTGATCCTTGCACAGTGCAAAAATCTCGGCGCTGCGCTGCGCGGGGAAGCGTGTCCCCAGGTTGGCCTTGAACTTGTCTTCCAGCAAAGGAATGCCATCCGCCCGGCGCCGACGATGGCCAATCGGGTATTCCACCGCGACCTGCTCGGTGCTCGAACCATCGGTGAAGAACACCTGCACCGCGTTGGCAATGGAACGCTTGTCCGCTTCCAGGTACTCGCGGCTGTAGCGTGGATCTTCGACGATTTCCATTTTGCCGCGCAACTCATCAATGATCGGGTGCGCTGTATGGAACTCATCTTCGTACTGCTCGGCGACCAGGTTGCCAAACGCCAGGGGCACGGCTGTCATGTATTGCAGGCAATGGTCGCGGTCGGCCGCATTGGCCAGTGGGCCGACCTTGGAAATGATGCGAATGGCCGACTCGTGGGTGGTGATCACGATGCGCTCGATCTCGTGCAAGCGGTGCCTGACCTGCGGGTGCAAGGTGACAGCAGCTTCACAGGCGGTCTGGGCGTGGAACTCTGCAGGAAAGCTGATCTTGAACAGCACGTTTTCCATCACATAAGTGCCATAGGGCTGGGGCAAACTGAATGCGCGCTTGTCCTCAGGCTTGAGGGCCAGGTCCTTGTTGGTGTGACTGAACAACACGTCGTAGAAGCCCCACTGCGGTGCGCTCAGCACGCCGGGGATGCCCATCTCGCCACGCAGAGCGATATCCGCCAGACGTACACCACGACTGGATGCATCCCCCGCCGCCCAGGATTTGCGTGACCCGGCGTTTGGCGCATGCCGGTAGGTCCGCAAGGCCTGACCATCGACAAAGGCATGAGACAGTGCCGACAGCATCTGTTCGCGGTTGGCCCCCATCAACTTGGCACAGACCGCAGTGGAGGCCACTTTCACCAACAGCACATGGTCAAGACCGACGCGGTTGAAGGAGTTTTCCAGGGCAATCACACCCTGGATTTCGTGGGCCATGATCATCGCTTCCAGCACCGCGCGCACGGTCAGCGGCGCCTCGCCATGGGCCACGCGTTTTTGCGACAGGTGATCAGCGACGGCGAGAATGCCACCGAGGTTATCCGAAGGATGGCCCCATTCGGCGGCGAGCCAGGTGTCGTTGTAATCGAGCCAACGCACGATGCAGCCGATGTCCCACGCGGCCTTGACCGGGTCCAGGCGATAGGACGTACCCGGCACCCGCGCACCGAACGGCACCACTGTGCCTTCGACAATCGGTCCCAAATGCTTGGTGCACTCGGGAAAACGCAGGGCCAGCAGGCCACAACCGAGGGTGTCCATCAGGCAGTTGCGGGCGGTGTCCAGGGCATCCGGGGAGTCGATGCGGTAGTTGAGGACGTAATCGGCAATGTCCTGCAAAACCGGGTCGTAGTCGGGGCGGTTGTTCTGGTCGACGTTGGCGCTCATGGCAGTACTCCAAAATGGGTTGGGTGTGTTCCTTCCTCAGGCTCAGGGTGGGTGGTTTGTGGCAGGTCTGAATGCCTGCTCTCGTACATAAATCCAGAGGCCGCCGCCCCCTTGTGGGAGCGGGCTTGCCCGCGATAGCGCTGGATCAGTTGGTATCTGCGTGACTGACACGCCGCTCTCGCGGGCAAGCCCGCTCCCACACAAGCCCGCTCACATATCGGGGCCGGCGCAGAGCTTTAGAATGCGTCGCCGGGCACGCGCACGTAGCCTTCCATCAAGACCCGCGCACTGCGGCTCATGATGGCTTTCTTTACCACCCATTCGCCGTTGACCTGGCTGGCTTCGGCGCCCACGCGCAAGGTGCCGGACGGATGCCCGAAGCGCACGGCGTTGCGTTCCACACCGCCCGCCGCGAGGTTGACCAGGGTTCCGGAAATCGCCGCCGCCGTGCCAATCGCCACCGCCGCCGTCCCCATCATCGCGTGGTGCAGCTTGCCCATGGACAGCGCGCGCACCAGCAGATCCACATCGCCGGCCTTGATCGCCTTGCCACTGGAGGCCAGGTAATCCGCAGGCTTGGCCACAAACGCCACCTTCGGCGTGTGCTGGCGCTGGGCCGCTTCGTCCAGGTGCTTGATCAGGCCCATGCGCAATGCACCATAGGCCCGTACCTGCTCGAACATGGCCAGGGCTTTGGGATCGCTATTGATCGCGCCTTGCAGCTCGGTGCCGGTGTAGCCGAGGTCTTCGGCGTTGATAAAAATCGTCGGGATCCCGGCGTTGATCAGCGTCGCCTTGAAGGTGCCGACACCCGGTACTTCCAAGTCGTCGACCAGGTTGCCGGTAGGGAACATCGAACCGCCGCCGCCCTCTTCTTCCGCTGCCGGGTCCATGAACTCCAGTTGCACTTCCGCCGCCGGGAAGGTCACACCATCCAGCTCGAAGTCGCCGGTTTCCTGCACCGCGCCGTTGGTGACGGGCACATGGGCGATGATGGTCTTGCCGATATTCGCCTGCCAGACCCGCACCACGGCCACGCCGTTGTGGGGAATGCGGGCCGCATCCACCAGGCCGCTGCTGATGGCAAACGAGCCGACCGCCGCTGACAGGTTGCCGCAGTTGCCGCTCCAGTCTACGAACGGCTTGTCGATGGAGACCTGGCCAAACAGGTAGTCCACGTCATGCTCGGCGCGGGTGCTCTTGGCGAGGATCACGGTTTTGCTGGTACTCGAGGTGGCACCGCCCATGCCGTCGATCTGTTTGTCATAGGGATCGGGGCTGCCGATCACCCGCAGCAGCAAGGCATCGCGCGCCGCACCCGGGACCTGGGCCGATTCGGGCAGGTCCTTGAGGTTGAAAAACACGCCCTTGCTGGTGCCGCCACGCATGTAGGTGGCGGCGATCTTGATTTGCGCTACGTGTGTCATGGTTATCCTCTTCAGGCGGTCGCCGCCGATTCCAGGAAGTCCTGGGCAAAACGCTGCAACACGCCGCCCGCCTCGTAGATCGACACTTCTTCAGCGGTGTCCAGGCGGCAGGTCACCGGCACTTCGACACGCTCGCCATTCTTGCGGTTGATCACCAGGGTCAACTGCGCACGCGGGGTGCGCTCGCCGATCACGTCATAGGTTTCGCTGCCATCAATCTGCAGGGTCTTGCGGTCAGTACCCGGCAAAAATTCCAGGGGCAGCACGCCCATGCCCACCAGGTTGGTGCGGTGGATGCGTTCGAAGCCTTCGGCGGCAATCGCTTCCACACCCGCCAGGCGCACGCCCTTGGCCGCCCAGTCGCGGGACGAACCCTGGCCGTAGTCGGCGCCGGCAATGATGATCAGCGGCTGCTTGCGCTCCATGTAGGTTTCGATGGCTTCCCACATCCGTGTGACCTTGCCTTCCGGCTCGATGCGCGCCAGGGAACCCTGCTTGATCTTGCCGTTTTCCTGGACCATTTCATTGAACAGCTTGGGGTTGGCAAAGGTCGCGCGCTGGGCGGTCAGGTGGTCGCCGCGGTGCGTTGCATACGAGTTGAAGTCGACCTCCGGCAGGCCCATTTTCGCCAGGTATTCGCCGGCGGCGCTGTCGAGCATGATCGCGTTGGACGGCGACAGGTGGTCAGTGGTGATGTTGTCCGGCAGCACCGCCAGCGGGCGCATGCCCTTGAGCGGACGCGCACCGGCCAGGGCGCCTTCCCAGTACGGCGGGCGGCGGATGTAGGTGCTCTGCGGGCGCCAGTCGTACAGCGGCGTGACTTTCGGGCCGGTGTCCTCGTGGATCGCAAACATCGGGATGTAGACCTGGCGGAACTGCTCCGGCTTGACCGAGGCCTTGACCACTGCGTCGATTTCTTCATCGCTCGGCCAGATGTCCTGCAGGCGGATTTCCTTGCCGGTGGCGTCCAGGCCCAGCACGTCCTTCTCGATATCGAAGCGGATGGTACCGGCAATCGCATAGGCCACCACCAGCGGTGGCGAAGCCAGGAATGCCTGCTTGGCGTACGGGTGGATGCGCCCGTCGAAGTTGCGGTTACCCGAGAGCACGGCGGTGGCGTACAGGTCGCGGTCGATGATTTCTTGCTGGATCACCGGATCGAGTGCACCGGACATGCCATTGCAAGTGGTGCAAGCGAAGGCCACGACGCCAAAACCCAGCTGCTCCAACTCGCTGGTCAGCCCGGCTTCGTCGAGGTACATGGCCACGGTTTTCGAACCCGGCGCCAGGGACGACTTGACCCACGGCTTGCGGGCCAACCCAAGCTTGTTGGCATTGCGCGCCAGCAGGCCGGCGGCGATCACGTTGCGTGGGTTGCTGGTGTTGGTGCAACTGGTGATGGCGGCGATGATCACCGCGCCGTCGGGCATTTGCCCCGGCACGTCATCCCATTGCCCGGAAATGCCCTTGGCCGCCAGGTCGCTGGTGGCCACGCGGGCGTGCGGGTTGCTCGGGCCGGCCATATTGCGCACGACGCTGGACAGGTCGAAGCTCAGGCCACGCTCGTATTGCGCGCCCTTGAGGTCATCGGCCCACAGGCCGGTGTGCCGCGCATACTGCTCGACCAGGGCGACTTGTTCGTCTTCACGCCCGGTGAGCTTGAGGTAAGCGATGGTCTGCGCGTCGATGTAGAACATCGCCGCCGTGGCGCCGTATTCCGGAGCCATGTTGGAGATGGTGGCCCGGTCGCCCAGGGTCAGGGCCGAGGCGCCTTCGCCGAAGAACTCCAGCCAGGCACCGACAACTTTCTGCTGGCGCAGGAACTCGGTCAGGGCCAGCACCATGTCGGTGGCGGTGATGCCCGGTTGCAGCTTGCCCGTCAGTTCGACGCCAACGCTTTCCGGCAGGCGCATCCACGACGCGCGGCCAAGCATCACACTCTCGGCTTCCAGGCCGCCGACGCCGATGGCGATTACGCCCAGGGCGTCAACGTGGGGGGTGTGGCTGTCGGTGCCGACGCAGGTATCCGGGAAGGCCACGCCGTCACGCACCTGGATCACCGGGGACATTTTCTCCAGGTTGATCTGGTGCATGATGCCGTTGCCCGGCGGGATCACATCGACGTTTTTGAAAGCCTTTTTGGTCCACTCGATAAAGTGGAAACGGTCTTCATTGCGGCGGTCTTCAATGGCGCGGTTTTTCTCGAAGGCCTGCGGGTCAAAACCTCCGGCCTCGACGGCCAGGGAGTGGTCGACGATCAGTTGGGTCGGCACCACCGGGTTGACCTGGGCTGGGTCGCCGCCTTGCAGGGCAATGGCGTCACGCAGGCCGGCGAGGTCTACCAGGGCGGTCTGGCCGAGGATGTCATGGCACACCACCCGGGCCGGGAACCAGGGGAAGTCGAGGTCGCGCTTGCGCTCGATCAATTGGCTCAGGGAAGCGTTGAGGGTCGCCGGGTCGCAGCGACGCACCAGGTTTTCGGCGAGCACGCGGGAGGTGTAAGGCAGCGTGGCGTAGGCACCGGGGGTGATGGCCTCGACAGCCGCACGGGCGTCGAAGTAATCCAGGCGGCTGCCGGGGAGCGGTTTGCGAAATTCAGTGTTCATCGTCAGGACTCGGTCACGGTAGTTACAAAAGGAAGACCTGTGCCGCCCCAGAATTGGAATGAGGTCAAAATGTGGGAACGGGCTTGCTCGCGAATGTGGTGTGTCATTCAACACATTCAGTGACTGTTACCCCGTATTCGCGAGCAAGCCCGCTCCCACACTTTTGATTCGGCTACCAATTCCGGATTGTCGGTCTCCCCACTCAGCGACGTTCGATTGGCACGAACTTGCGCTGCTCGACGCCGATGTACTCGGCGCTTGGACGGATGATGCGGTTGTTGGCGCGCTGCTCAAACACATGCGCCGCCCAGCCGGTCAGGCGTGAGCAGACGAAGATCGGGGTGAACAGCTTGGTCGGGATGCCCATGAAGTGGTACGCCGAGGCATGGTAGAAGTCGGCGTTGGGGAACAGTTTCTTCTGTTCCCACATGGTCTTGTCGATGGCTTCGGAGACCGGGAACAGCACCTTGTCGCCCACTTCATCGGCGAGTTTTTTCGACCAGCCCTTGATCACCTCATTGCGCGGGTCGTTGTCTTTATAGATCGCGTGGCCAAAGCCCATGATCTTGTCCTTGCGTTCCAGCATGCCGAGGGTGCCTTTCACGGCGTCTTCGGCCGAGGAGAAACGCTCGATCATTTCCATCGCCGCTTCGTTGGCACCGCCATGCAGCGGGCCGCGCAGGGAACCGATGGCGGCGGTGACGCAGGAATACAGGTCGGACAGGGTCGAGGCACACACACGAGCGGTGAAGGTCGAGGCGTTGAATTCGTGCTCGGCGTAGAGGATCAGCGACACGTTCATGACTTTTTCATGCAGCTCGCTCGGCTTCTTGCCATGCAGCAGGTGCAGGAAATGCCCGCCGATGCTCGGCTCGTCGGTCACGCAGTCGATGCGCTTGCCGTCGTGGCTGAAGCGGTACCAGTAGCACATGATCGCCGGGAACGCGGCCAGCAGGCGGTCAGTGACATCGCGCTGCACGCTGAAGTCTTTTTCCGGTTCGATATTGCCGAGGAACGAGCAACCGGTGCGCATCACGTCCATCGGGTGGGCGTCGGCAGGGATGCGTTCCAGCACTTCCTTGAGCGCCTGGGGCAGGTCACGCAGCTTGCTCAGCTTGGCGCTGTAGGCCGCCAGCTCGGCCTTGCTCGGCAATTCGCCGTACAACAGCAGGTAGGCGACTTCTTCAAACTGCGCGTCGGCGGCCAGTTCACGCACGTCGTAGCCGCGATAGGTCAGGCCGGCACCGGCCTGGCCCACGGTGGACAGTGCCGTCTGCCCGGCCACCTGGCCACGCAGGCCGGCGCCACTCAGTACTTTTGCTTCAGCCATGGTTCTTCTCCAATTTTGTAGTTATCTGGGAGGCGCTGCGCTTACTTCTTGGCGGCGAACAGCGCGTCGAGCTTCTGCTCGAAGGTGTGGTAGTCGATGCGATCGTAAAGCTCCATGCGGGTTTGCATGGTGTCGATCACGTTCTGTTGGGTGCCGTCGCGACGGATCGCGGTGTAGACGTTCTCGGCGGCCTTGTTCATGGCGCGGAAAGCCGACAGCGGGTACAGCACGATGGAAACATCGGCAGATTTCAACTGTTCGGTGGTGTACAGCGGGGTCGCGCCGAATTCCGTGATGTTGGCCAGGATCGGGGCTTTGACCCGCGAAGCGAACAGCTTGTACATCTCAAGCTCGGTGATGGCTTCCGGGAACACCATGTCGGCACCGGCCTCGATGCACGCGGCGGCACGTTCCAGGGCGGACTCCAGGCCTTCCACGGCCAGGGCGTCGGTACGCGCCATGATCACGAAGCTGTCATCGGTCCGGGCATCCACGGCGGCCTTGATACGGTCGACCATTTCCTGCTGGGACACGATCTCTTTGTTCGGGCGATGGCCGCAACGCTTGGCCCCCACCTGGTCCTCGATATGGATCGCGGCGGCGCCGAACTTGATCATCGACTTGACGGTGCGCGCCACGTTGAACGCCGAGGAGCCGAAACCGGTGTCCACGTCCACCAACAGCGGCAGGTCGCAGACATCGGTGATACGGCGCACATCGGTCAGCACATCATCCAGGCCGGTGATGCCCAAGTCCGGCACGCCCAGGGAGCCCGCGGCGACCCCGCCACCAGACAGGTAAATGGCCTTGAAACCGGCGCGCTTGGCCAGCAGCGCGTGGTTGGCATTGATCGCGCCGACCACTTGCAGGGGGTGTTCGCTGGCGACCGCATCACGGAAACGCTGGCCGGGGGTGCTGTTTTTATAGGAACTCATGACTCACCTCTCGAGGGGGCGCCGTCGGGGAAGTGACGGGCGATATTGCGTTTGGAGGCGCCGATATGACGGCGCATCAACAACTCGGCCAGTTCACCGTCGCGATCGGCAATCGCGTCAAGAATGCGGTGATGCTCGGCAAATGCCTGGCGTGGACGATTGGGGGTGGCGGAGAACTGGATGCGGTACATGCGCACCAGTTGATACAGCTCGCCGCACAACATTTGAGTCAGGGTGCGGTTACGCGCGCCTTGAATGATCCGGTAATGAAAGTCGAAGTCGCCTTCCTGCTGGTAGTAGCCCACACCGGCCTGGAATGCAGCATCGCGCTCGTGGGTGTGCAGGACTTGGCGCAGTTCCTCGATTTCTTCGTCGGTCATGCGCTCGGCGGCCAGGCGGCAGGCCATGCCTTCGAGGGATTCGCGGATTTCGTAGAGTTCCACCAGCTCAGCCTCGCTCAGGGACACCACCCGAGCGCCGACATGGGGCACGCGCACCAGCAGGCGCTGGCCCTCCAGGCGGTGGATCGCCTCACGCAGCGGGCCACGGCTGATGCCGTAGGTGCGCGCCAGCTCAGGCTCGGAGATCTTGCTGCCGGGGGCAATCTCGCCCTTGACGATGGCGGCCTGGATGCGACGGAAGACGTTCTCAGACATCGTTTGGGAATCGTCCTGCCCTACTACCGGAATTTCCAGCTGATCCAGCATGATTGTCGACACCTTTAAAAGCAATGTCGCAAAAACTAGCCAATCAGCCCCTGATAGTCAAAGAATAAATGCACATTGTCGACAATCGTCTAATAACCTGCCTTGCATCCTACAAGGGCATGGCCGGCTGCCAGCGCTGGCGCCAGAAAACCTTCATGTTAGAATGCCCGCCGCATTTGCCTGACATCCCCGGATGAAAAGGCGCACGAGGGAGCTTGCGCAGCAATGCCAGTCGCCTTGAATCAAACATCGCACTGCACCGCCTCAGGATCTATGAGACTCAAGCCCTTCCCCCTATTGTTTTGCCTACTGATGTTTCCGGGCCTTGGCATCGCTGCCGAGAAGACCGTCTATGGCCTCAATGAATACGCCAAGCTGGCGGGTATTGACCTGGAAGTCGCCGCCAAGCTCGACACCGGCGCCAAGACTGCGTCGTTGAGTGCCCGGGACATCAAGCGCTTCAAGCGCAACGGTGAGTCCTGGGTCCGCTTCTACCTGGCCATCGACACCGCCCATTCGCACCCCATCGAGCGTCCCCTGGCCCGCGTCAGCAAGATCAAGCGCCGCGCCGGCGACTACGACCCCGATGAGGACAAGAACTACACCGCCCGTCCGGTGATTGCCCTGGACATCTGCATGGGCACTGCTTTACGCAGCATCGAAGTGAACTTGACTGACCGCAGCGCCTTCCAATATCCGCTGCTGATTGGCTCCGAAGCCTTGAAACGCTTTGATGCGCTGGTCGACCCCAGTCTTAAATACGCAGCAGGCAAACCTGCCTGCGCCGCCGACGCTCATACCGCCGAGTAATTCCAATGCGCTCTCTTAATATGCACTTGAAGATTCTGATCGCCATCCTGGTGGTACTGGGCATTTCGGTCACGGCCTATCAGATCCTGGTTCTCGGCATCCCGGTGACCGAGGACGCCACTGACGACCTGTGGAACATCGACGCCAAGGTCGAGTTCGTGGCCAACGCCAAGGATCCGGTCAAGGTCCAGATGTTCGTGCCGCCCCTGAGCCGCGACTTCGTCAGCCTCAATGAGAGCTTCATCTCCAATAACTATGGGGTGAGCGTCAACCGCATCGACGGCAACCGCAAGGTCACCTGGTCGGCCCGGCGCGCCAAGGGCAACCAGACCCTCTACTACCGCCTGGTGCTGACCAAGCGCTACAGCGGCGAAAAGGTCAAGGTCAAGGGCCCGACCTTCCGCGACAGCATCGCCGTGGAAGGCCCGGAAAAAATCGCCGCCGAGGCCCTGCTGGCACCGATCCGCCAGCACTCGGCCGATGTCGAGACCTTTATCAGCGAAGCCATCAAGCGCACCAACAACCTCAACGATGACAACGTCAAGCTGCTGCTGGCGGGCGATCCGTCGACGCCGCACAAGGCCAAGATCATCGAGTTGCTGCTGTCCATCGCCCACGTGCCGGTGGAAAAGGTCCACACCATCCGCCTGGTAGCCGACCAACCGCAAACCCCGGAACTGTGGCTGCGCAGCTTCAATGGCAACGACTGGCTGTACTTCAACCCGGAAACCGGCGAACAGGGCCTGCCCTCCGACCGCCTGCAGTGGTGGACCGGCGATGAAAACCTGATCACCGTCGACGGCGGCAAGAAAGCCGCCGTGACCTTCAGCCTGAACAACAGCGAGATGAACGCGATCCGCCTGGCCAAGCTGACGGACGAGAACACCGACGCCAACTTCCTCGAATACTCGCTCTACGGCCTGCCGCTGCAAACCCAGCAGACCTTCATGATCATGGTGATGATCCCGATTGGCGTGCTGGTGATCCTGATCCTGCGTAACCTGATCGGCCTGCAGACCCTGGGCACCTTCACCCCGGTGCTGATTGCCCTGGCGTTCCGCGAGACCCAGTTGGGCTTTGGCATCGTGCTGTTTACGGTGATTACGGCACTGGGGCTGTCCCTGCGGTCGTACCTGGAGCATTTGAAACTGCAGATGCTGCCGAGGCTCTCGGTGGTCCTGACCTTTGTCGTGGTGTTGATTGCTGCCATCAGCCTGTTCAGCCACAAGCTGGGCCTGGAGCGCGGCCTGTCGGTGGCGCTGTTCCCGATGGTGATCCTGACCATGACCATCGAACGCCTGTCCATTACCTGGGAAGAGCGCGGCGGCGGCCATGCGATGAAAGTCGCGATTGGCACCCTGTTCGCTGCCTCCCTGGCCCACCTGATCATGAGCGTGCCGGAGTTGATCTACTTCGTGTTCACCTTCCCGGCGATCCTGTTGATCCTGGTGGGCTTCATGCTGGCCATGGGTCGCTACCGTGGCTACCGCCTGACCGAGCTAGTGCGTTTCAAAGCCTTCCTCAAGGCTGATTCGTAATGTTCGGGTTCTGGAAGACCTGGAAGGCCCTGGAAGCGCGGGGCATCATGGGCATCAACCGGCGTAATGCCGACTACGTGCTCAAGTACAACAAGCGCAGCCTGTATCCGATTGTCGATGACAAAATCATCACCAAGGAACGGGCGATCCAGGCCGGCATCCATGTGCCGGAGATGTACGGGATCATTTCCACCGAGAAAGAAATCGACAAGCTCGACGAAATCATCGGTGGCCGTAGCGACTTCGTGATCAAGCCGGCCCAGGGCGCCGGCGGCGACGGCATCCTGGTGATCGCCGACCGTTTTGAAGGGCGCTATCGCACGGTGTCCGGCAAAATCATCAGCCACGAGGAAATCGAGCACCAGATTTCCAGCATCCTCACCGGCCTGTATTCCCTGGGCGGTCACCGCGACCGCGCGTTGATCGAATACCGGGTGGTGCCCGACCAGATCTTCAAGAGCATCAGCTACGAAGGCGTGCCGGATATCCGCATCATCGTGTTGATGGGCTACCCGGTGATGGCCATGCTGCGCTTGCCGACCCGTCAGTCCGGCGGCAAGGCCAACCTGCACCAGGGCGCGATTGGCGTGGGCGTGGACCTGGCCACCGGCCTGACCCTGCGCGGCACCTGGCTGAACAACATCATTACCAAGCACCCCGACACCACCAACGCGGTGGACGGTGTGCAACTGCCCAACTGGGACGGTTTCATGAAACTCGCCGCCGGCTGCTACGAGCTGTGCGGGCTGGGTTACATCGGTGTAGACATGGTGCTGGACCAGGAAAAAGGCCCGTTGATCCTCGAACTCAATGCGCGCCCCGGGTTGAATATCCAGATTGCCAACGATTGCGGCCTGACCTTGCGTACCCATGCCGTAGAAGCTCGACTGGAAGAGCTGAAGGCGGCGGGCGTGACAGAAACGGCGGAAGAACGGGTGAAGTTTGCCCAGGAAATGTTTGGGCATATTCCACCCGTGGAAGGCTGACAGCGCCCCGCGGCTGCGCCCTCTATCCAACCATCCCCGACATCCCCTCTAGGAGCAAATCCTACAGGGGACTACAATCCCCTCCCCGCCCCATGGCTGATTCACCCCGCATGTCGACCTGCTCTGTACATCCCCTGCCCTATCGGGCAAACCCCGCCGAGTATTTTGCGGCGATCCGCCATGCACCCGGCGCCGTGCTGCTGGACAGCGGCCGACCGGCAGCCGAGCGTGGTCGCTATGACTTGCTCAGCGCCTGGCCGGAAGCAACCCTGGCGGTATGGCCGGACGAAAGCGGTGGCGATTTCTTACAACGGCTGCGGGAAAATCTGACGATGCTGGGTGAGGCTAGCCTGCCCGCGCCCTATGAACTGCCGTTCGCCGGCGGCTTGATCGGCTACCTGAGCTACGATTTTGGCCGCCACCTGGAGCAACTGCCGCATCAGGCTATCGACGATATCGGCCTGCCCGATGCCCGTTTTGGCCTGTACGCCTGGGCACTGGTCAGCGACCATCAGGCGCGCACCAGCCAATTGGTGTTCCACCCCAAACTTCCGGAAAGCGAACGCCTGCGCCTGCTGGCCCTGTTCAGCCAACCGGCCGCCGACACCCCGGCCAGCTTCAAGCTGCATACCCGGATGACCCCAGACCTGAGCGCCGCAGCCTATGAACAGGCCCTGGCGCGGATCCAGGATTACATCCAGGCCGGCGACTGCTACCAGGTCAACTTCGCCCAACGCTTTCGCGCGGCCTGCAACGGCGATCCATGGGTCGCCTACTGCGCCTTGCGCGCCGCCTGCCCGACGCCGTTCTCGGGCTTTCAGAGCCTGCCGGATGATGGCGCGGTAGTCAGCCTGTCACCGGAGCGTTTCGTGCGGGTCAACCAGCGCCAGGTGGAAACCCGTCCGATCAAGGGCACCCGCCCCCGCGGGCTGACTCCGCAAGAGGATGCGGCCAACGCCGCCGAACTCCTGGCCAGCCCCAAGGATCGTGCAGAGAACCTGATGATCGTCGATCTGCTGCGCAATGACCTGGGCCGCACCTGCCGCACCGGCTCGGTCAAGGTCCCGGAGCTGTTCAGCCTGGAAAGCTACCCCAACGTGCATCACCTGGTCAGCAGTGTCACCGGCGAACTGGCCGACGACAAAGACGCCCTGGACCTGATCGCCGGCAGCTTCCCCGGCGGCTCGATCACCGGCGCCCCGAAGATCCGTGCGATGCAGATCATCGACGAACTGGAACCGACCCGGCGCGGCTTGTACTGCGGTTCATTGTTGTACCTGGACGTGCGTGGCGAGATGGACAGCTCCATCGCCATTCGCAGCCTGCTGGTCAAGGATGGCCAGGTCTGTTGCTGGGGCGGCGGCGGGATCGTCGCCGATTCCGAGTGGCAGGCGGAGTACCAGGAGTCGATGACCAAGGTGCGGGTGTTGCTGGAAACACTGGAAGGGCTGTAAGCCAACCTCCCAGGGAAAGAGCCTGAATCAGAACCACCGTGGACAGTATCAGGGCGCAGGGATAGCGTCTGACTCTGGCATTCCACCTGGCCGTCTGTGAGGGATCACATGGGTCGACTGCTTATTGCTTCTGTCGCTTTATCGTTTGCACCGTTAAAACAAAGCCCTTTTCCTACACATCGCGCTCCCTGTGAAGAGTTACAAATCCAGGAAGCGACACCTAATTTCTCCCAAATTGGAAGGCTTGATTTATGCGACTAATCGCAAGAGCCGCCTTAAGGGAGTTCTGGGAATCATCCGGCTTACACCGACTCCCAAACACCCCTGGTTGAAGGGTATCGCCATAGGGAGAAGTCCACCTTTTACACGCCGCAAGACCTGGCCGCTGCGCTGGCGCGCGTGGACCAACTGGGCCTGACGGCCCGTGACCTGGAACCCTTTATCGGCTCCAGCGGACGCGTGTCGGAAGTGCTGAACCACAAGCGCAAGTTGAGCCTGGCCATGATCAAGCGCCTGCACGAGGGTTTGCGCATTCCTTATGAGCAGTTGCTTGCGGGAGTTTGATCTTTGGCGTTTTCGAGGGCCTCATCGCAAACAAGCCCGCTCCCTCATTCGACCGTGCTCCCAAAGGATAAACGCGGCCGAATGTGGGAGCGGGCTTGCTCGCGATGAGGCAACCAGCCTCGCTCAATAACTTACAGGCTCAACGAACGGTTCGACGCCTTGATGAACTCTTTCTTCAAGTCCTCAAAAGTATGCACCGCCGGGAATTGCGGGAACTCGCGAATCACATTTTCCGGTGCATGGAACAGAATCCCACGATCCGCCTCACCCAACATGGTGGTGTCGTTGTAGGAATCGCCTGCAGCGATTACCCGGTAGTACAGGGTCTTGAAGGCCAGCACCGACTGACGCTTAGGATCTTTCTGGCGCAGTTGATAGCTCACCACCCGGTCATTTTCATCGGTGATCAAGCGGTGGCAAAGCAGGGTCGGGAAGCCCAGTTGACGCATCAACGGCTGGGAAAATTCATAGAAGGTGTCCGACAGGATCACCACCTGGAAGCGCTCGCGCAGCCAGTCGACGAACTCGATCGCACCTTCCAGCGGTTTGAGGGTGGCAATCACTTCCTGAATGTCCGACAGCTTCAAGCCGTGCTCGTCGAGAATGCGCAGGCGTTGCTTCATCAGGACGTCGTAGTCGGGAATGTCCCGGGTGGTGGCCCGCAAGGATTCAATACCGGTTTTTTCAGCGAAGGCGATCCAGATTTCCGGAACCAGCACCCCTTCCAAGTCGAGACAGGCAATTTCCACAAGACACTCCCATTTGGATTTTTTTTCAGTTGAGCGAGCAAAAGGACTGCCGAACTCTAGCGATTCGCGCTGGCCACCGCAACGCAGAGCGGATTTTGTTAACATCCCACTCCTATAGAGCGCTCAGCGCCACTGACCTGTAGGAACCGTCCTGATGAACCAAGCCTTCGACGTCGCTGAACTCGCCGCGACCTATGCCAACAAGTCCGCCCAGGACATCCTCAAGCTGGCGTTCAGCCAGTTCGGCGATGACCTGTGGATTTCCTTCAGCGGTGCCGAGGATGTGGTGCTGGTGGATATGGCCTGGAAGCTGAACAAAAACGTCAAGGTCTTCAGCCTCGACACCGGCCGCCTGCACCCGGAGACCTACCGGTTTATCGAGCAGGTGCGGGACTTCTACAAGATCGATATCGAATTGATCTCGCCGGACCAGAGCAAGCTGGAACCCTTCGTCAAGGAAAAGGGCCTGTTCAGCTTCTACAAGGACGGCCATGGCGAATGCTGCGGCGTGCGCAAGATCGAACCGCTGCGCCGCAAACTCTCCGGCGTACGTGCCTGGGCCACCGGCCAGCGCCGCGACCAGAGCCCCGGCACCCGTAGCCAGGTGGCGGCCCTGGAAGTCGATAGCGCCTTCTCCACCCCCGAGCGCACGCTCTACAAGTTCAACCCGCTGGCGCAAATGACCAGTGAAGAGATCTGGGGTTATATCCGCATGCTCGAGTTGCCGTACAACAGCCTGCATGAGCGCGGTTTTATCAGCATCGGCTGCGAACCCTGCACCCGTCCGGTATTGCCGAACCAGCACGAGCGTGAAGGCCGCTGGTGGTGGGAAGAAGCAACCCAGAAGGAATGTGGGCTGCACGCGGGAAATATCATCAGCAAGGCCTGAAGCCTGACCTGCGAAAAATCTCGCAACAAGCGCGTGTGGGAGCTGGCTGGCTTGCAATGGCATCACCTCGGTGTAATTGAATACCGGGCGCCATTGCAGGCCAGCCAGCTCCCACATTTGTTTCCAGCGACCATTAAACCTGTACACACAAACGTAACCAACAGTGCCATTTTTGTGTGCACTTTAATCATTACGCACCGAAACGTTACACCCCATTTCTGCTAACTTCCTACATTCTTGATTCCCATATCCCCGCCAAAAAATAAATTCCTGTTCAATCGGTCAATTTATATTTCTTCAAATTCAGCCGGTTACTCAATCGACCTATAAAAACGAAATTAGCGGTAGTTTTGTTAGATATAAACCTGGCACACAAGTGGCTTATGGAGTTGGAGTTTTTGTATACAACTTAAACAACAACCCACATACACTTCGTGTCCGCACGCTAGCCGCGCCTAACCCTCGCGCTCGCTGCAGATGCCAGGAGCCTGCCGGCATGCCTACAAGTCTCTCAAATAACCTTGCACTGGATCTGCCCTCCTCCACAGCCAACCCCACGGCGGCAAACTCCGGCCCGCTGGTGCTGAGCCCACGCCTGCACAACAAGGACCTGGCGCCCACCAAAGTCGAAGGTCGACGCTGGGGTGGCTACAGCATCTTCGCCCTGTGGACCAACGATGTGCACAACATCGCCAACTACTCCTTTGCCATCGGCTTGTACGCCCTGGGCCTCGGTGCCTGGCAGATTCTGTTGTCGCTAGGGATCGGCGCGGCGTTGGTGTATTTCTTTATGAACCTGTCCGGCTACATGGGCCAGAAAACCGGTGTGCCGTTTCCGGTGATCAGCCGGATAAGTTTCGGTATACATGGCGCGCAAATTCCTGCGTTGATCCGCGCCGTGATTGCCATCGCCTGGTTCGGGATTCAAACCTACCTCGCATCCGTCGTCTTTCGCGTACTGCTGGTGGCGATTAATCCAGGATTTGCCGACTACGACCACAACACGATCCTCGGCCTGTCCACCTTGGGCTGGGCATGTTTTGTGATGATCTGGTTTGTGCAACTGGTGATTCTGGCCTACGGCATGGAAATGGTCCGACGCTACGAAGGCTTTGCCGGCCCCGTTATCCTACTGACCGTCGCGGCGCTGGCCGGCTGGATGTACTTCCAGGCCGACGGCCAAATCGCCTGGTCGATCCGCGAGCCCCTGAGCGGTGGCGAGATGTGGCGCAATATCTTTGCCGGCGGCGCCTTGTGGCTGGCGATCTACGGCACCCTGATCCTCAATTTCTGCGACTTTGCCCGCTCATCGCCTTGCCGCAAGACCATCAAGGTCGGCAACTTCTGGGGCCTGCCGGTAAACATCCTGGTGTTCGCAATCATCACCGTGCTGCTGTGCGGTGGGCAGTTCCAACTCAATGGCCAGGTAATCGAAAGCCCCACGCAGATCATCGCGGCCATTCCCAATACCTTGTTCCTGGTGCTGGGCTGCCTGGCATTCCTGATCGTCACCGTGGCGGTGAACATCATGGCCAACTTCGTTGCCCCGGCCTTTGTGCTGAGCAACCTGGCCCCCAAGTACCTGAACTTCCGGCGCGCCGGGCTGATCAGCGCGTTCCTCGCGGTGCTCATCCTGCCGTGGAACCTCTACAACAGCCCGCTGGTGATTGTGTATTTCCTCTCCGGCCTGGGTGCGCTGCTGGGCCCACTGTATGGCGTGATCATGGTGGATTACTGGCTGATCCGTAAGGGCCGGATCGACGTACCGCAGTTGTATAGCGAAGACCCCAACGGGGCGTATTACTACAGCCACGGGGTGAACCTGCGGGCGGTGGCGGCGTTTGTCCCGGCTGCGGTGATTGCCATTGTCCTGGCGCTGTTGCCGGGGTTTGCCAGCGTCTCGCCGTTCTCCTGGCTGTTTGGCGCTGGCATTGCCGGGGTGCTGTATCTGCTGATCGCCAAGCGTCAGCCGTTTTATGCCGATATCAGCGGCGAGAGCATCGCTGTCGACAACGTCAGTCATTGATCAGGAGGTCATCCCATGCGCATTCTCGTCGTCAACGTCAACACCACCGAATCCATTACCCAAGCCATTGCCCAACAGGCTCGCAGCGTGGCAGCGGCGGGCACCGAAATTGTCGGGCTGACGCCGTTTTTTGGTGCCGAATCAGTGGAAGGCAATTTCGAAAGCTATCTGGCGGCCATTGCGGTGATGGACCGAGTAATGGCCTACGATCAGCCGTTCGATGCGGTGATCCAGGCAGGTTATGGCGAGCATGGCCGCGAAGGTCTGCAGGAGTTGCTGGACGTGCCAGTGGTGGATATCACCGATGCTGCCGCCAGCACCGCGATGTTCCTCGGCCATGCTTACTCAGTGGTCACCACCCTGGATCGCACGGTGCCGCTGATCGAAGACCGGCTCAAGCTCTCCGGGCTGTATGAACGCTGTGCCTCCGTAAGGGCCAGCGGCATGGCGGTACTGGAGTTGGAGGAACACCCGCTGCGGGCCATGGAAGCGATTGTGCGCCAAGCCGAACTGGCCATTAGCGAAGACAAGGCTGAAGTGATCTGCCTGGGTTGCGGCGGCATGGCCGGGCTGGATGAACAGATCCGCCAACGCACCGGCGTGCCGGTGGTGGATGGCGTGACTGCAGCGGTAACCCTGGCCGAATCCTTGGTGAGGCTGGGGTTGTCGACGTCGAAGGTGCGCACCTATGGGACACCCCGGCCAAAGAACATCATCGGTTGGCCGGGCAGGTTCGCACGCTGAATCGCCGATCTCGATCAGTTCAAGACGTCATTGAGCACTTCATAAATGATCCCGGTGGCAATCGTCACCAGGATCAGGTCGGTGCCAGCCTGTTGCCATTCGTAGCCGTCGTAATGGGGCAGCCGCCCCAACAGGCGCCCATCGAGTTTCTTGGCGATTCCCGGTGGCAGGGGTTTGCCACGGGCCAGGTTTTTCTGGATGCCCGGCGGCAGGGACGAACCACCGCGCCAGTAGTCGCGGTTGTCACCAAGGATTACCCGCACACCCCCGATATCAATTTGCGGGCCGCTGTAATGGGCGCCTGCACCCTTCTTGCCACCACCCTGGCCCTGATTACCCTGGCCACCACCCTTATTGCCATGGGCACTGCCTTTGTCCTTGCCGTTGCCGTTGCCGTTGCCGGGATCGGCCAGCAGCGCCGGGGAGCCTGCAATCAACGCCAGGCTGGTAAATACGAGTAAAGCGCGTGATATGGACATGATCGGTCTCGACAGTCGCAAGCCCCATTGGCCCGTATCAGCTTAGAACACTGGCGGGCAGCAAGTTCAGCAGTGAGTGCTATACCGCGCTGAACCGCTGCGCCAGGCGTTGCTCGGCAAACTGCTCGAGGATGAAGTCGACAAATACCCGGGTCTTGCCCGGCAGCAACTTGTGTTCGGCGTAGTACAGGGAGATGTTGCCGTCATCGACGTACCAGTCCGGCAGCACCCGCACCACCGCGCCACTGTCGAGGAACGGCACGGCCATCGGCATGCTGACCAGGGCAATACCCAAACCTTGAGTGCAGGCGCAGCACGCGGCTTCGGAGTCGCCCATGGTCATGCGTGGCTTGAGCATCAACGGCCGCTGTTCGCGGGCGCGGTTGGTCAGTTGCCAGGTGCGCACGCGGCCGGTTTGCGGCGAGCGGATCAGGATCCCATTGCACAGCCCCAAATCTTCGGGGACGCGCACGGGCAGGCGCTTGGCCAGGTAATCGGGCGAGGCCACCAGAATCCGGTGGGCCGGGGTCAACTTGCGGGCGACCACCCCCTGGGGCAGCTCGAACCCGCCGCCAATGGCCGCGTCAAAGCCCTGGCCGATCAGGTCGACCTGGCGATTATCAAAATGCCAATCCGGACTGATATCGGGAAAGCGCCGCAGAAACTCCGCCAGCAACGGCACCACATAACGGTTGCCGAACACCGTGCCCATACTCACCTTGAGCGTGCCCACCGGCCGGCCTTCGGCGCTGGCCAGGTTGGCCACGGCATTCTGGATGGTGGTGAGGCTGGCGCTGACCTGCTCCAAAAACAGCTTGCCGGCTTCGGTCAATGTGAGGCGCCGGGTGCTGCGCTGGAACAGCCGCACCCCCAGGCGCGCTTCAAGCTTGGCCACGCTTTTGCCGACGGCGGCCGGCGTCAGGCTCAGGTGCCGGGCCGCTTCGGCAAAGCTGCCGCCTTCGGCACTGCGCACGAAGCATTCGATACTGCCGAAGCTTTCCATATCGCACCACTCTAAACTTTTGGTTTACACAGACTATAGCAATCACGGTCTACCGAGGGATGCCCGCGAGGGCAATACTCGGTGCCAACAACAAGGCACCTGCGCCTTGCATCATTGGGAGATCGACATGACCACGCAAAACCTCAGCGGCAAAGTTGCCTTGATCCAGGGCGGTTCCCGCGGCATCGGCGCCGCCATCGTCAAGCGCCTGGCCGCGCAAGGTGCAGCCGTTGCCTTTACTTACGTCAGCTCTGCGGCCAAGGCCGAGGCCCTGCAGAACAGCGTGATCAGCGACGGCGGCAAGGCCCTGGCGATTCACGCCGACAGCGCCGATGCCGTGGCCATTCGCAATGCGGTCAATGCCACTGTCGACGCGTTCGGGCGCCTGGATATCCTGGTGAACAACGCCGGGGTGCTGGCGGTCGGCCCGCTGGAGGATTTCAAACTGGAAGACTTTGACCAGACCCTGGCCATTAACGTGCGCAGCGTGTTTATTGCCACCCAGGAAGCTGCCCGGCACATGGGCGAAGGGGGTCGCATCATCAATATCGGCAGCACCAACGCCGAGCGCATGCCTTTCGCCGGTGGCGGCCCCTATGCCATGAGCAAAGCCGCGCTGGTGGGTTTGACCAAAGGCCTGGCGCGCGACCTGGGGCCACGGGGGATTACCATCAACAACGTACAACCGGGCCCGGTGGACACCGATATGAACCCGGCCGACAGTGAATTTGCCGAGAGCCTGATTGGCTTTATGGCGGTGGGTCGTTATGGGCACGTCGAGGAAGTGGCCAGCTTTGTCGCCTATCTGGTAGGGCCGGAAGCCGGTTACATCACCGGCGCCAGCCTGACCATTGATGGCGGTTTCAGCGCCTGAACACCCTATAAGAGCCGGCTTGCCGGCTCTTGCAACGCTCAGCGCATTGGCGGCAGGCCATACGCAGCCAGATCGAACTCCGCGAGCTTGCGGATGATCTGGTCAGCGTGAGCGTACTTGCTGTCGGCCATGGCTTCGTCGGGCACCGCGATGGCAGTCATGTTCGCGGCCTTGGCAGCGGTCACGCCAAACGGTGAGTCTTCAAACACCAGGCAATCCTCGGGCGCAACGCCCAGGCGGCGGGCAGCGGTAAGGAAGATGTCCGGCGCAGGCTTGGCTGCGCCAACTTCAGGGTCGTCGGCGGTGACAATCGTACCGAACAAGCCAAACCATTCGCGGTGCAACGTGGTCTTGTGCCCAAACGAATTGCGCGACGAACTGGTGCCCACGGCTATCGGGATGTTGTGCGCACTTAAATGCCGCACCAACGCCTCGGCGCCCGGCATGCCCAGCGCCTTGGGGAAACGCTCGCTCATCAAGGGCTCACGGATACGCAGGAACTCCTCAGGCGTGATCGGCAAGTCCAGCGCCTTGACCACATACTCGGCCAGGTCCTGGGCGCCACGGCCAATGATGTGCTGCTTGATGCCCCAGTCGTAGGTACGGCCGTAGCGCTCGGCGATGATCTGCGTGACTTCGGTGTAGATACCCTCGGTATCCAGCAACAACCCGTCCATATCGAAAATCACGGCCTTGATCGGGCCAACAGCAGTACGCGGTGCGTTCATCACAACAGATCCGTGGCAGATGACTAAAAGGATTCAGCACAATAACGGGGCCTCGGGCCTACAAGCAACCGCAACCGCCCGCCTCTGGTTTCAAGCGGCTCTATCCAGCACACTTGGCAGCCTCACCTGACGCGACCCCTTCTATGCTCTTGCGACTCGCTGCCGACTCCCTGGTGTTGTTTCACCTTGGCTTCATCCTGTTCGTATTGTTCGGCGGCCTGCTTGCCCTCAAGTGGCGACCGGTCATGTGGCTGCACCTGCCCGCTGCGGCCTGGGGCGTTGCCGTAGAAGTCTTCCACCTGCCCTGCCCCCTGACCCGCTGGGAAAACCTGCTGCGCCACCTCGCCGGGCAAGAGGGTTATGGCGCAGGGTTTATCGAGCACTACATCATTGCCCTGATCTACCCTGCGGGGCTGACGCCACAGATCCAACTGGGCCTGGGCGCCCTGGTCTTGCTGATTAATATTGCGGTGTACGCACGCCTGATCAGGCGAGGGCCACGGGCGGGGAACTGAACGTGTTGGCCTAGCCTTTTGGCTGCGCCAGAAACTCAACAATCAATGAAGTGACCTGCTGCTGAATCACCTCACGCGGGCGGGCACCTTCGCCATCGCGGCAGATCATGCCGTCGCCTGGTGAGCTTTTTTCAATCAACGCCTCTCCACCCGGCTTGCACACGGCCATAAAGCTGAAGTGAGTGGCGTCGCTGATTTCGACATAGCGCGTCGCTGCCGCTGGCAGGCGTTTGGCCAAGTCAGCGGATTCCAACTCGGCGGGAAGCTCCGTTGAGGGCACGCCCGCAGCAATCACCAACGTCGGCACCGGCAACGCCGCCAGGCTTTGATCGGTAAAGCCACGGGACAGACCCAGGTCCAGTGAAACAATTGCAGTGACCCGCTTGTCACTCAAATCCGCTGCCAACGGCGCCTGCACTGGGTTCATCTGCTGGTAGACCGCGCAAGGGGCCAACTGCAGGTGAACCTTGCAGTCCTGGGCAAAACGCTCGGGGTCGAAACGGGCACCGGCGACTTCCAGCGCCGTCCAACCGCCCAGCGAATGACCCACCACCGCAATTCGATCGGGCTGTACCTTGCCAAATTGCTTTGGCTGCGCCAGCACCGCGTCGATAGCGCGACGAATATCCACCGGCCGCTGCCATAACTGCGCGGCGGCTTGAGCACTGCGGTCCTTACTGGTAGTGCCAGGATGATTGACCGCCGCCACGATAAACCCCCGCTGGGCCATCGCACTGGCCAACCACACCTGGTTGCCCCAACTGCCGCCGAAACCATGGGAAAGCACCACCAACGGGTACTCACCCACCGCCGCAGGCGCATCACGCACAGCCAGGGCACTGAAAAACACCGGGTTGTCGTCAATCACCTTTGGCGTGGCAGTGGTGGAGCTGGGGTACCAGACCACCATCTCCAGCGGGCGTTCTTTGTTTGGGTCTGCCAGGGTCGAGGTTTGGAAGCCGACAGGGTTGTTAGTGGCAAGGGCGGTGGTGGCGGCACAGGTGAGGAGCAGAGCGACTAGGGCTGCTTTCAATGGGATCTTCCTTGAGGGGAGCGAGTACACGCAGGGGCTCTGCGTGTTTCCACATTATTCCCATATTGCTGTTTTCCATGCAGCAGAAATCACAAGCCCCCGGCTTTCTCTAGGAAAACTGGGGGGTTGTGGTTTCAGAATGTGGCGGTGAAGAAGAAATTCGAAACTACCCGTTCGTCGTCTTCGCCCACAACTGCACATCCACGGTAAAGCGGGGCCGGAAGTCGTCGCAGATCCCGGCCCCGGCAGGCGCATCAGCGACACCAATAACTTTGGCGAAGGGACTGATATACCAGTCCTACGGGGCCTGGTTTCCATGCCCACACAAAAAGGCCCCCAGACCTGGCTGAGGTATGGGGGCCTTTTTTACATAAGCGGCGTTATTGGTAGCGAGGCGCTAACTCTTTTAGTCAGCCTCAAGACGGCTGCGAAGCTGGCTCAAAACCTGATGAGTCGTCTGAATTTCAGCCACGTCCATCCCCTTAGCAAGCTCGTTAATCCATGGAGTTTGAAGACTCATTGCGCGATTGAACGCCTCTTTTCCAGCGTCTGTAAGCACAACAAGCTGTGCCCTGAGATGGTGAGGATTCGGCTGAAACTCCAACAAGCCATCCTTCACGAGATCATTGACGATTCGCTGTACGTTTTGACGATTGGCCCCCATATCTCGGGCGATCCATGACACGGGTTGCGGACGATCAGCATTGATGATCGTTCCAAGAAGCTGCCAACGAGCACTTGTGAGACCTATATCAGCAACGAGTCGATCACCTGCGGTGATCATTCGCGCACTTGCTCGAAAGATCTCAAGGACCAAATCGGTCATGGCGCGTCCAGCGGGAGTGTAATTGGGCTTATTCATGGTGAAAACTCTTCCACATTGACACCATGATGTCAATTGAGCTAGCTTTTAAGCTCATAGCACCAAACTGTCATCATGTTTACATGTTGGAGATCGTCATGCTTTCTATTCGCCCGCTTGATCCAGTTGTACCTATCAGTAAACAGCTCCGGTGCACCGAGTCCCCCGTGGTACTGGTCAACCTCTTTACTGTCGATGAAAACGACATATCTGACCTCCTCCGTGCATGGGAGCTAGATGCAAATTGGATGAAGCAGCGCGCCGGCTTCATTTCGACTCAGCTCCATCAGGCCATCGGTGGAAGCAATATGTTCATGAATTACGCCATATGGGAATCGGTCGAGCGGTTCCGGGAAGCCTTCAGTCATCCGGACTTCACCAACGCTCTAAGGCGATACCCCTCAAGTGCATCGGGCATGCCACATCTATTCACCAAAATAGCGGTGCCGAACATTTGCACGGCTTGAAATAACGCCTAAAAACTCAGGTATTTGATCAATGCTCAAAAGACTCCACGTGACAGCCAGCCTATTGGCTTTGCTGTGCATTGCCACATTCTTTTTATCAACCCTTCTTTCCGAAACAATGGGAACCAAAAGTTCAGTAGCTCAGATCAAGCATTTAATAGTGAGCCCTGGGCTATGGGTACTTATCCCCGCGATGATTCTGGCTGGGGCAAGTGGAACGTTTCTCAGCCGAGTACGGCGGGGGCGCATAGTGGATGCGAAGAAGAAGCGAATGCCGTTCATTGCCGCTAACGGCTTATTAGTACTTGTGCCATGCGCGCTTGCACTCAATATATGGGCATCAGCGGGAACCTTTGACGCGCGTTTTTACACGGTGCAGGTAATAGAGCTGATTGCTGGTGCAGCCAATCTAATGTTGATGGGATTAAACGCGCGTGATGGCTTGCGACTAAGCAGTGGACTAGGAAGGTCTGCCCCCCCACATAAGACATAGATTCGTTGACCGCAGATCACCAGGAGCTGAGCCGAAACGGCAGTCCAATGATCACTCAAGCAGGAGCAGCAAGCCTAACATTTTCGCACCAAATAGAGCGCCAGGCCCACGGCGGTCCCATGGAGCCATTTTTGGGATGCCAAAAACCACAAACCCCCGACTTTCTCTAGGAAAACCGGGGGTTTGTGTTTACTTAATGTGGCGGTGAAGGAGAGATTCGAACTCTCGATACAGTTTCCTGTATACACACTTTCCAGGCGTGCTCCTTAAGCCACTCGGACACTTCACCGTATCTCGTCAAACTGATTCAGTCTGTCGAGGCGCGCTAATGTAGTCGAAAGCTTTTCCGATGGCAAAGGTTTTTTTCAGAATTTTCATGCGCTTAGACGGTTATCTCGGCTCCCTTCTCTGCGGCGCGGGGTGAAGGGTGGCGATTGTGCCATTTTCAAGGCTTGTCGGCAGGCGTGCGCAGGGGCTGGCGAGCGCTGTCGTAGGCTGCTGCAGGCCAGGTGGTTGGGGAAAGTCTGACTGGCCAGTCAGTCATGGCGCTTTACCGGGGCGGTCATGCTGGGTAACGTCTGCGGCCTGCCCTTCTATTAAACGTATTACAAGGAATCGCGTCATGAGTGAGTTGATTGCCTACCACCTCGAAGACGGTATCGCGACCCTGACCTTGAGCAACGGTAAGGTCAATGCCATTTCCCCTGCCGTGGTCAGTGCGTTTAATGAAGCGCTGGACCAGGCCGAGAAGGATCGTGCGGTGGTGATTATCACCGGTACGCCGGGGATTCTGTCGGGTGGTTATGATTTGAAAGTGATGACGGCTGGCCCTAAAGAGGCGGTCAGCCTGGTGACGTCGGGTTCGACCCTGGCGCGCCGGCTGTTGTCGCACCCGTTCCCGGTGATTGTGGCGTGCCCTGGGCATGCAGTGGCCAAGGGGGCGTTCCTGTTGTTGTCGGCCGATTACCGGATTGGTGTCGAGGGGCCCTTTAGCATTGGCCTGAATGAAGTGATGATCGGCATGACCATGCACCATGCCGGGATTGAACTGGCGCGGGATCGCTTGCGCAAGTCGGCGTTTCATCGTTCGGTGATCAATGCCGAGATGTTCACCCCGCAGGACGCCCTGAGCGCCGGTTTCCTCGATAAGGTGGTGGCACCCGAAGAGCTGCAAGCCGCGGCCCTGGAAGCGGCGCGGCAGTTGAAGAAGATCAATATGAATGCCCACAAGCACACCAAGCTGAAGGTGCGGAAGGCCCTGCTGGAGTTGCTGGATAACGCGATCATCCAGGACCAGGAACATTTGGGCTAATCACCCACACCGGCCTCAATCAAAGCCCGTGGCGACCGGGCTTGCCCGCGTAGGGCTGCAGAGCAGCCCCTTTAAAGCCACCGCAATTATCCGGTCAGATCCTACAGGCAAGTTTTGGGCTGCTTCGCAGCCCTACGCGGGCAAGCCCGCTCGCCACAGGGATTCTTCTTACGGCCTAGTGTTAATCGCCTTGCAGCCGCTCTAGATGGCATCTGTCTCCATCTGCTGAAACATGTCCTTAAACATCGCCCATCTCCTACCTCTACTGGGGTAATTGCCGAATACAGTGCACGTCCGTACACTGCGCCACCTTTTGTCCCGATGGGCCGTGTCGATGCTTTACTGTTTACGCATGTTATTGATGGGCCTGCATTTTCTGATCGCCGGTGTGCTCGGAGTATTGCTGGGTGTGTGCCGGCCGTTCAACCCGGATAACAGCCGCCTGTGCGCACGCCTGTATGCCCTGCCCGCCATGTGGATCCTACGCCTGCAGGTCAAGGCACAAGTGGATTCGCTGCGCGACAAGCCGAACAGTTGCGTGATTATTGCCAATCACCAGTCCAACTATGATTTGTTCGTATTCGGCAACGTAGTGCCCTATCGCACCGTATGCATCGGTAAGAAGAGCCTGAAGTGGGTGCCGCTGTTCGGGCAGTTGTTCTGGCTGGCGGGCAATGTGCTGATTGACCGGGGCAATGCGCAGAAGGCGCGGCGCTCGATGTTGACCACCACCCATACCCTGCAACACGAAGAAACTTCGATCTGGGTGTTTCCGGAAGGCACGCGCAACCTGGGCGAATCGTTGTTGCCGTTCAAGAAGGGCGCGTTCCAGATGGCGATTGCCGCCGGGGTGCCGATTGTGCCGGTGTGCGTCAGTACCTATGTGACCCATATGAAGCTCAATCGCTGGAACAGTGGCGATATTTTGATCCGGTCATTAGCGCCAATTCCTACAGCAGGATTGACGATGGATGACATGCCCGAGTTGATGGAGAAATGCCGGGGGCAGATGGCCGAGTGTATTGAAGCCATGGATCAAGCACTGCAACAACCCTAAAGGCCAGCCGGCTCCTACAAGGTGGCGTTTCAGGCTAAGCTGGCCGGTTACTGCCACTTGTCAAAGAAGCGATCAGCATTATGGGTAGAGTTGTTGCGGCGGCCGTCTATAGCGCCGGGAAAAAAATCCAGAATATCACCCTCGATGAAGGCGCCGCCTGGGCAGCCAAGCCCGGTCACTTTGTGTGGATCGGCCTGGAAGAGCCCGACGCCCAGGAGCTGGCCAACCTGCAACGCCAGTTCAACCTGCATGAACTGGCCATCGAAGACGCCCTGGAAAAACACAGCCGCCCCAAGCTGGAAACCTTTGGCGACGCACTGTTTATCGTGACCTACTCGCCGGTGCGCCATGAGGGCAAGCTGGAGTTTATCGAGACCCATATCTTCGCCGGCAAAGGCTATATCATCACCGCGCGCAACGGCCACTCGGCGTCCTACGGCTATGTGCGCCAGCGCTGTGAGGCGCGGCCGCTGTTGCTGGAGCACGGGGAGGATTTCGTACTCTATGCGCTGCTGGATTTTGTCACCGAAAACTACCAGCCGGTGAGCGAGGCGATTCATGCCGAGATCGACGCGCTGGAGCACAACGTGTTGTGCAACTCCCTGAATGAGCGCGATATCCAGAACCTGCATGGCCTGCGCCGCGACGTACTGCGGCTGCGCCGGCATGTGGCGCCGATGGTGGAAATCAGCGAGGAACTGCAGAAGCTGGACTTCCCGTTTATCGACAAGAACATGCGCCCGTACTTCCGCGATGTGGAGATCCACGTCACGCGGCAGATGGAAGACCTTTCGACCCTGCGCGACATCGCCAGCCAGACCATCGAGATCGGCGTACTTCTGGAAGCCTCGCGCCAGAGCGTGGTGCAGCGCAAGTTTGCAGCCTGGGCGGCGATCCTCGCCTTCCCCACAGCGGTGGCCGGGATCTACGGGATGAACTTCCAGAATATGCCGGAGCTGCAATGGCACTACGGCTATTTTGCGGTGCTGGGGTTTATCGCGGTGGGGTGCACGGGGTTGTGGGCCAGCTTCAAGCGCTCGGGGTGGCTGTAGCCTGCCCACCCCGACCGCTCACAGTCAGGCAACCTGCGGCTTGTGGGCCACAAAACGCATCATCCATTCCGCCACGGTCACGCCGTGGTGGTCGCGTGCAAGGCTGGCGACACCTTGCTGATAGATCTGCTCGCCCAGGTTGAGCTGGCGGATATCGAGCAAGGCCCGGGAGTAGTCGTGGATAAATTCCGGGTGGCCCTGGAAGCACAGCACCTGGTCATTGATGTGGTAGGCAGCAAACGGGCAAAAGTCGCTGGAAGCGATCACCGTGGCGTTTTCCGGCAATGCCGTGACCTGATCCTGATGGCTGATCAACAGGGTCAATTCTTCCACCACCGGGCTCATCCACGGTGCCTTGGCGGCCAATTGATAGTTGTGGGTGCCCACGCCCCAGCCCTGGCTCGCACGCTCGCTCTTGCCGCCCAGCAGCAGCGCCAGCAGTTGATGGCCGAAACAGATGCCAAGCAGCTTGTCGCCCCGCTCATAGCGGTTCAACAGGTAGGCCTTGAGGGTTTCGATCCACGGGTCGGTAGCGAAGGAGTCGGCCTTGCTGCCCGTGACCAGGTAGGCGTCGAACACTTCGCTGTCCGCCGGATAGTGACCTTCCATGACGTTGTAGACGACGAATTCGGCGGCAATCGGCTGCTGCGAAAACAGGCGCTGGAACATCTGCCCGTAACCTTGATATTGATCGACCAGTTCCGGACGCAGGATATCGGTTTCCAGAATGCAGACGCGTAGCGACATAAAAAATACCTGACACGGTGATGGGAATAACGCACACCCACCAGCCTGCCTTGAAATACCCTTTCAAGGCAAGCCCCACCCATGCCCGGTCGGGAGGTTAGAACGTCGTGCCCTGGGCGGCTTTTTCCAGCAACAGCGCTGGCGGGCTGAAGCGCTCGCCATACTGCTCGGCCAGGTAACGCGCCCGGGCCACAAAGTCGTTCAGCCCATACTGGTTGATAAACTGCAGCGCCCCGCCGGTCCAGGCCGCAAAGCCGATGCCGAAGATCGAGCCGATATTGGCATCGGCAGTGGACATCAACACGCCCTCCTCCACACACCGTACCGTTTCGATGGCCTGGATAAACAGCAGGCGGTCGCGCACGTCCTGGGCGCAAATCTGTTGGCCCGGCTTTTCAAAACGCACCTTGAGTTCTGGCCACAGGTATTTCTGGCCACCATTGGGGTACTCGTAGAAACCACCGCCCGCCGCCTTGCCTGGGCGCTTGTACTCATTGAGCAGCAGGTCAATCACTGCAAACGCCGGATGCTCGGGCAGGGCCTTGCCTTCGGCATGCAGATCCTTGGCTGTCTGCTGGCGGATATGGCTCATCAGGCTGAGGGAAACTTCGTCAGAGATCGCCAGCGGGCCAATCGGCATCCCGGCCTTGCGCGCCTCGGTCTCGATCATCGGCGCGGCCACGCCTTCGCCGAGCAGGGTAATGCCTTCATTGGTGAAGGTGCCGAACACCCGTGAGGTGAAGAAGCCGCGGCTGTCATTCACCACAATCGGGGTCTTCTTGATTTGCAGTACGAAATCAAAACCACGAGCCAGGGTTTCGTCGCTGGTGTTGGCGCCCTTGATGATTTCCACCAGGGGCATTTTTTCCACCGGGCTGAAGAAGTGCAGGCCGATAAACTTGCCTTGATCAGGCACCGCGCTCGCCAGGCCGCTGATGGGCAAGGTGGACGTGTTGGAAGCGATCACGGCGTCAGCGCCTACCACCTGCTGGGCGGCGGCCGAGACCTTGGCCTTGAGGTCGCGGTCTTCGAATACGGCTTCGATGATCAGGTCGCAACCGGCCAGGTCGGCATCGCTATCGGTAGGATGGATCCGCGCCAGGGTGCTTTCGCGCTGCTCAGGGGTCAGTTGCCCACGGCTGACCTTCTTGTCCAGCAACGCTGCCGAGTGGGCCTTGCCCTTCTCTGCCGCTGCCAGCGTGACGTCCTTGAGCACCACCTCCACGCCCGCCGATGCGCTGGTATAGGCAATCCCCGCACCCATCATGCCGGCGCCGAGGATGCCGACCTTGCGTGTGACATACGGCGCAAATCCCCCAGGGCGTGAGCCACCGGCGTTGATTTCGTTGAGCTGGAACCAGAAGGTGCCGATCATGTTCTTCGCCACCTGGCCGGTGGTGAGTTCGGTGAAATAGCGGGTCTCGATCAGGTGTGCGGTGTCGAAGTCCACTTGGGCGCCTTCCACCGCGGCACAGAGGATTTTCTCCGGCGCGGGGAAGCAGCCATTGGTTTTGCTGCGCAGGATCGACGGCGCAATGGCGAGCATTTGTGCGACTTTGGGGTTGGACGGTGTGCCACCGGGGATCTGATGACCCTTGATATCCCAAGGCTGCCTGGCCGTTGGATTGGCCAGGATCCAGGCCCGGGACTTGGCCAGCAGTTCGTCGCGATCTGCCGCCAATTCGTCGATCAACCCGGCCTGCAGAGCCTTTTGCGCGCTGATCTTCTTGCCTTCCAGCAGGTACGGCAAAGCCTTCTCCAGGCCCAGCATGCGCACCATGCGCACCACCCCGCCGCCGCCCGGCAGCAGGCCGAGGGTGACTTCCGGCAAGCCGACCTGCACGGCCGGGTGATCCAGCGCCACACGGTGCTGGCACGCCAGGCATAACTCCCAGCCACCGCCGAGGGCCGCGCCGTTGATCGCGGCCACCACCGGCTTGCCCAGGGTTTCCAGGCTGCGCAGTTGCGCCTTCAGGCCCAGGACCATGTCGTAGAACGCCTTGGCGTGGGGCTTGTCGACTTTGATCAGTTCATTGAGGTCGCCGCCGGCAAAGAAGGTTTTTTTCGCCGAGGTAATAATGACCCCGGCAATCGCGTCCTTGTCCGCGTCCAGGCGCGCGACGGTGGCGGCCATGGCCTCGCGGTAGGCCGCGTTCATGGTGTTGGCACTCTGGCCGGGCATGTCGAGGGTCAGCACCACGATCTGGTCCTGGCCTTTTTCGTAACGAATGGCGTCGGTCATGACAAATTCCTTAGGCTCAGAGGCGTTCGATAATGGTGGCGATACCCATGCCGCCGCCCACACAGAGCGTGGCCAGGCCGTAGCGCTGTTGGCGCGCCTCCAGTTCGTCGAGCAAGGTGCCGAGGATCGCGCACCCCGTGGCCCCCAGCGGGTGGCCCATGGCAATCGAGCCGCCATTGACATTGACCCGGGCAGCGTCGATGCCCATGTCCTTGATGAACTTGAGCACCACCGAGGCAAAGGCTTCGTTGACCTCAAACAAGTCGATGTCCTCGACCCGCAGGCCGGCCTTGGCCAGGGCCTTGCGAGTAGCGGGCGCGGGGCCGGTAAGCATGATGGTCGGGTCGGTGCTGGTCACCGCCGTGGCAACGATGCGCGCACGCGCATGCAGCCCCAGTTCACGACCACGGGCCTCGGAGCCGATCAGCATCAAGGCCGCGCCATCGACAATCCCGGAGCTGTTACCCGGTGTATGCACATGCTGGATGCGCTCGACATGGCTGTAGACCCGCAACGCCGTGGCATCAAAGCCCATCTGCCCCATCATTTCGAAGCTCGGCTTGAGCTTGCCCAGGCCCTCGAGCGTTGAGTCGCCACGGATAAATTCGTCGTGATCGAGCAACACGATCCCGTTCTGGTCCTGCACCGGGATCAGGGATTTCTTGAAGGAACCCTCTGACCTGGCCCGCGCTGCTTTCTGCTGGGAGTGTAAGGCGAAGGCATCGACATCTTCGCGGGAGAAGCCTTCCAGGGTGGCAATCAGGTCGGCGCCAATCCCCTGGGGCGTGAAGTGGCTGTGCATATTGGTCTGCGGGTCCAGCACCCAGGCACCGCCGTCACTGCCCATGGGCACGCGGGACATGGACTCGACACCGCCCACCACCACCAGGTCCTCGAAGCCGGACCGTACTTTCATCGCACCGAGGTTGACCGCTTCCAGGCCCGACGCACAAAAGCGGTTGACCTGCACACCGGCGACGCTGACGTCCCAGTCGGCCACCAGCGCGGCGGTCTTGGCGATGTCCGCACCCTGATCCCCGACCGGCGTGACGCAACCGAGCACAATGTCATCCACCTGGCGCGTGTCCAGGTCGTTGCGCTGTTGCAGGGCGGTGAGCAAGCCGGCCAGCAGGTTCACCGGCTTGACGCTGTGCAAGGCGCCATCAGCCTTGCCTTTGCCCCGGGGCGTACGTATCGCATCAAAGATCAAAGCTTGGGTCATGACGTCCTCGAACCACTGTGCAATGGAGCTCTCAAGGGGAGAGCCGACCGTGCCCTTACCTTAAGCGCCGCGAGGGCAGATTCAATGACCGATGCGCTCATTGACCTTGACGACCACGCTCAGACGAACGGTAGGAGACTATCGGAAACACCGGGTTAATCGTTTTAGCTGTCTAGCCAAGGGGCTGGGGCGGAGATGGCTATATGCCTCATGCTTTTTTAAACGGCTTTCAATATAACTTGATACGAAAGCGTTCTAAGTCAAGCCCGACAAGGGCTCTAAGGTTGAATCAGTAAGAAGTGTATGACGCTGCTGCCGGGTCTTGCTGGAGCAGCTGTAAGAAAAATGCCATCTAGCCGGCTTAATGTAGTCAATGATGGTGCTTGGCTCAGGAATAACAACAAAAGGCAGTCAGCCATGTTCAAACAATCGAAAGTTCGCCAGGCGGGGCTTATTCTCTTCGCCACCACACTGATTCTGATTTTGCCCAACCTGACCAAGATCATTGGTTGAGCGGGCCGATCACACCTGAATACTCAAGCTTTTGGCAGCACCGTCCGGGAAACCGCCTAGAGCGTTCCCGTAACCGGGGCTGCCTTTTTTGCCTGCGGTTTGGTGGTGGTTGTCCGGTATCCTGAGACCCTATCGCCATTGCCGGATGGGCCCTGCCTTGAAACACCTTATCGTTCTGTTGCTGCTGATCCTGGCCTACCCCGCCAACGCCGCCTCGTTGACCATCGAGCTGGATCACAGCCGCACCACGTGGCAAACCGCAGACCTGCTCAAGCACCCGGCTGCGCAGACCGTGCAGATCGTCGATGACGTTTCCTACAAGCGCACTATGACCTATCGCGCGGTGCCGCTGGCCGCACTCTTACCGGGCCTGCTGGCGCATAACCATGTGCAGGCGGTGGCGCTGGATGGTTTTGCCGCCGAACTGGCCGCCGCACCGCTGCTTCAGCAAAGCGGCGCCCAGGCGTGGCTGGCGGTGGAAGATCCGGTTCATCCTTGGCCGCCACTGGCCACTGGCAAACCCAGTGCCGGGCCGTTCTATCTGGTATGGACCCGGCCCCAGGCGAGCGGGATCAACCCGGAACAATGGCCATTTCAGATCTCGACGATCAAACAGCTGAGAACCGTTGCCGAACGCTTCCCGGCGCTGCTGCCGGACCCGGCGCTGGCGGTGAATGACCCGATCAACCAGGGGTTTGCCCTGTTTCAGAAAAACTGCCTGGCCTGTCATCGTCTGAACGGCGCGGGTGACGCGCAGGTAGGGCCGGATCTGAATCTGCCCTACAGCCCGACCGAGTATTTCGGCGGCGACTTCCTCAAGCGTTATATCCGTGATCCCCAGAGCCTGAGGCATTGGCCGCAAGCCAAAATGCCAGCGTTTGCCGCCAGCGTGTTGCCGGATGCCGACCTGGAGTTGCTGGTAGGGTATTTGAAGCATATGGCCACGCGCAAAACCGACGCGCACTGATAGAGCCGGCTAGCCGGCTTCAGCAGGATGCGGCGGGGATTATTGCTGCTGCACCAGAATCACCGGGCTCGGTGCCACAAATACCCTGGCATGCATCTGCTCGTGCCCGCCGCCACGGCGCATGCCGCGCACCGGGCATGCATCGAGGTAATCCAGGCCCACTGCCAGTTTCAAATGCCGCTCCGGGCGCGCCAACTGGTTGGTCACATCGAAGCTATACCAAGCGTCATCCAGCCAGGCTTCGGCCCAGGCGTGGCTGGCCAGGTGTTCACTGTCCTCGCTGTACAAATACCCCGACACATAACGCGTGGCGATCCCCAGGCTGCGCGCGCAGGCCAGGAAGGCATGGGCATGATCCTGACAAACCCCGGCCCGCCCGGCGAACGCCTCGGCCGCGCTGGTCTCCACTTGGGTGGCGCCCGGCACATAGGCTATGTGCTGGTTGAGGGCGTGCATCAGGTCAATCAGGGCAGTGCGATCCCGGCGCTTGCCGCAGTGCTGCTCGGCAAAGGCGCGCAGGGCCTCGTCCGGCTCGGTCAGGCGCGTGCAACGCTGGAAAGGAAATGGCGACTGGCTGTCATGCTCGGCCTCGCGCCACTCGTCGATATCCACCTGGCCCCGGGCGCCGATGATGATTGATTCATGGGGCTCATCCAGGGTCAGCACATGCAGGATATTGCCGAACGGGTCCAACTGGGCCCGTACCGGACGCGGCAGATCCAGCTGCCAACTGAGCACATGCTGACGCTCGCTGTCGTGAGGGGTCAGGCGCAGGTACTGGATGCTCGCGCGCACCTGGTCTTCATAGCGGTAGGTGGTTTCGTGGCTGATAGAAAGTCTCATGCCGCCTCCAGGTAGGAATGGTGAATGGCGTTACCCAACTGGCGCACCAGGGGGATGAAGTCGGTCAGCCAGGCGTGCAGGCCTTCCTCGAGGATTTCGTCAATCGCGGTAAAGCGCAGGCGCGCGTCCATCTCGGCGGCCAGGCGCTGCGCCGGGCGGCCGTTGAGGCCGGGCAGGCTGGCGAGGATCTGGTCGATTTCTTCGCTGCACGCGCGCAAAGAGCGCGGCACATCGGCACGCAGCAGCAACAGTTCGGCCACCTGACGAGCGCCGGGGGCATCACGGTAGATTTCGGTGTAGGCCTCGAACGACGACAAGGCCCGCAATAGCGCACTCCATTGGTAGTAGGCGTGGGCGGTGCCATCAATCACCACTTCGGCCTGGTCACCGGCCATCTCGTAGCGGGCATCCAACAGGCGCAAAGTGTTGTCCGCCCGTTCGATAAAGGTGCCCAGGCGAATAAAGCGAAAAGCGTCGTTGCGCATGATGGTGCCGTAGGTGGCGCCGCGAAACAGGTGGGAGCGCTCCTTGACCCATTCGCAGAAACGGCTCATGCCATAACGGCTCAGGCCTTCCTGGGCGATGACGCGAATATCCAGCCAGGTGGCGTTGATGTTTTCCCACATGTCGGCGGTGATTCGCCCACGCACGGCATGGGCACTGGCGCGGGCGGCACCCAGGCAACTGTAGATGCTCGCCGGATTGGCGGCGTCCAGGGCAAAGAAGTGCAACAAACGCTCGGCATGCAATTCGCCGTGACGCGCGTGATAGTCGTCCAGGGTGCCGGTGATCAGCAGGGGCATGGCCAGTTCATGCCGGCCATCGCCGCGTCCATCCTGGGGCATCAGCGACAGCGAATAGCTGACATCCAGCATGCGCGCGAGGTTTTCCGCGCGCTCCAGATAGCGCGACATCCAATATAAATCCGAGGCAGTTCTGCTCAACATGGCTTCAATCCTCCACCACCCAGGTGTCTTTGGTGCCGCCGCCCTGGGACGAGTTGACCACCAGCGAGCCTTCACGCAGCGCGACACGGGTCAGCCCGCCCGGCACCACGCGGGTTTCCTTGCCCGACAGGACGAACGGCCGCAGGTCGATATGCCGCGGTGCGATGCCGTTTTCGACAAAGGTCGGGCACGTCGACAGGCACAGGGTCGGCTGGGCAATGTAGGCATGGGGCTTGGCCTTGATCCGTGCGCGAAAGGCTTCGATCTCGGCGGCCGTGGCGGCAGGCCCGACCAGCATGCCGTAGCCACCGGAGCCCTGGGTTTCCTTGACCACCAGCTCTGGCAAATTGGCCAGTACATGGGACAGCTCGTCAGGCTTGCGGCACTGGAACGTCGGAACGTTCTTCAGAATGGGTTCTTCATCCAGGTAAAAGCGGATCATGTCGGTGACGAAGGGATACACCGATTTGTCATCCGCCACCCCGGTGCCAATGGCATTGGCCAGCACCACATTACCCGAGCGATAGGCGGCCAGCAGGCCCGGCACGCCGAGCATCGACTCCGGGTTGAAGGCCAACGGGTCGAGGTAGGCATCGTCGAGACGCCGGTAGATCACGTCCACCGCCTTGGGCCCGTCGGTGGTGCGCATGAATACCCGGTCGTCACGCACGAACAGGTCGGCGCCCTCCACCAGTTCCACGCCCATTTCCCGGGCAAGAAACGCATGTTCGAAAAACGCACTGTTGAACCGCCCTGGCGTCAGTACCACCACACTGGGGTTGTCCAGCGGGCTGGAACTTTTCAGGGTGTCGAGCAGCAGGTTGGGATAATGGTCGATCGGCGCAATGCGTTGGGCGGCGAACAGTTCAGGGAACAGGCGCATCATCATCTTACGGTCTTCGAGCATGTAGCTCACACCGCTGGGGGTGCGCAGGTTGTCTTCCAGCACGTAGTACGTGCCGTCGCCATCCCGTACCAGATCGACCCCAGAGACGTGGGAATAGAGACCACGGTGCAGGTCCAGGCCCTGCATCGCCAGTTGGTATTGCTCATTGGCCAACACTTGCTCGGCAGGAATAATCCCGGCCTTGATAATGCGTTGGTCGTGATACAGGTCGGCGAGGAACAGGTTCAATGCCTTGACCCGCTGAATACAGCCACGTTCGACCACCCGCCACTCGCTGGCGGGAATGCTGCGCGGGATGGTATCGAAGGGAATCAGGCGCTCGGTGCCCTGTTCGTCGCCGTACAGGGTGAAGGTGATACCGGCGCGGTGAAACAGCAGATCGGCTTCACGGCGGCGCTGGGCCAGCAGTTCGGGCGGCGTTTCAGCCAGCCAGCGGGCAAACTCGCGATAGTGAGGTCGAACCTGGCCGACCTCATCGTACATTTCATCGTAATAAGTGCGGATCATGCCGAACTCCTTGTCACCCGGACGCAACGGACTGTCGCAAGGCCCGTGCCAGCGGCATAAACACTTAAGTATCAATCAGTTGGATACAGTAAAAGGCTGCTACGCACCGTCCTGGTGCAGTTAACGCCCACGCGTTGCCACGCGCGCTTCAAAGCGACGCAGGCATTGCCTATCACCAGCATAGTCAGAGTTGATTTCACTGCCCGGGAAAGCCTGCGGATAATCACCCTCATTCGCTGAACAGGATTCGTCCTACAGCATCCCCACAGCACCGCCGGTAATTTGCTCGTGCAAGTACCGACCGGTTCCCCTTCTTTCCGGTCTTCCCTTTTGGCCACCTTGCTCGGGTGGCCTTTTTTTTGTGGAGGATTTTTCGCAATAAGTTCCAAGTACTTTGCCGCGCCACAAACAAAATCGGCCGACCCAAGGGTCAGCCGATACGCTGCTTTATTGATCATGCGACTACATGGGTAACCCACGAACCTCGTGCTTCACGCCCCATCCTTCGATAATCCCGCCCAAGGGCTCGACTACCGCCTCAAAGTCCTGCTCGAAATCACCTATACCGTCATAGGTGGCGAACATGACCTTGCTTAGTTCCAGGAACCAGGCGCCATCATCCCGCGCACTGACCTGGGCATTGATCGACTCGCCACGAAACCGACCCGCAGCCCGGCGCGCACGTTCCTCATCCGGGAAAATGGCGTAGAACTCGATGGGGTGGAAACGTGAAAAGTCAAAGCCGCCCTCTTTCATGCGGCGTAACACGTGGGTGCTGATGTCTTCTTGATAGGCTGTGCTCATGAAACGTCCTCCTGAACCGATGGATAGACTTTCCGTGCTTCCCAGGGCCTGCGCGTGAACAGCGCAGGTAGACGGCAATGACATCGCCGCAGGAAAACAAGCATGTAGCTGACAAGACCAGACCTTAGCGATTCATTCGCTGATCTCCCTTGCAGAGTAGCGCGAAGCTATCAGCTCCACCAGCAGCGCTTTAACAACGTACAGGGAATATTCAGGGGGCGGGAGAGATGTCGAGGATCTGGATACTGTTCTGATCCTTCAGGCTTTTCACCGTCGGTTCGGCGATGCGACCGTCCAGGTCATTGAGGTCCAGTTTGGCGGGGATGGGCAGTAATTTGGCGCGAATCATCTGTGCGGCGACTTCGAGGCTGGGCTTTTGCGCGCAGCTGAACTGCTCCACGGACTGCACGCCGTGATCATCAACGAAGGTAACTTGCCAGTTTTGCATCAGTGCCTCCTCGATAAAGCCCATGGATGGGCTTATACCTATCTGGACCTTGAGGGCGCGGCGATCGTTCCACTCAAGGCAGGAGGCACCTGATCGGTTGGGCTTACGGCTTCTCGGCCGCTGCCTTGAGGGCTTTCAAGGTGTTGAAGGGGGCTTCAACCACAAACTTGTTGGCCAACCAGGAAGGCACGCTGCCGCCTGGCTCGGTGTGGACCTGGTAGGTCACTTCGGTCTGGTCGGCACCTTTGGGCACCAGTTTCCAGAAGCCTTCTACCTGGGCCACACGCACATAACCCTTCTCTTCCGGCAGATAGGTGGGTACTTCCAGCAGCTTGCGGGTCACGCTGCCATCGGCAGCCTGGGTGGTGGTGATTTCCAGGATCGAGTCACGATCGGTCACCGGGAACGGCGCCTTGAACTGGGTGTAGGTCCAGCTCTTGTCGCCTTCCTTCTTGAGCAACTTCTGCGACTTGCATTCGTGAATCCACTTACAGGCACCGACGACATCGTCCTGCAGGGCCTGGACCTTGGCCAATGGCGCCTTGATCACAGTAACGCCGCGATAAGCCTTGTACTTGGAGCCAGCCACTTCACTCAAGGCAACTTTGATGCCTTCTTCATCCTTGGCAACCTGCCACTCTTCTGCCTGTGCAGCAGCCGCAAACAACACCGTAAAACCGCACAACACAGCCATTCGTTTCAGCGAACCCATTGGTGTATTCCTTATTGTTGAAGTTCTGACATTAAAGCCCACTAAGCCGCCGTCATCTGCTCCCACCAGCCGATCAACCTGATCGCTTCTTCCTGGCTACTACCACAGACCTCAAGATCTGCCGCAAAGGCACCGCACACCGCAGGCCGCTCCGGCTGGCCAAACAATTGGCACAGCTGTTCGACCGACAGATGCAGGCAGCGTTCGCCTGCGGGTTTGCCATTAGGCATACCGGGCAACGGCGAACTGATGGAGGGGGCTATACAGCAGGCGCCACAGCCTTCACGGCATTTCATGACCAACAGGTCCTCGACGACATAGTGTTGATGGCCGGGCTAGAGTACGCCCTAAAACATCCGTTTTAAAATGGTCTAACAGGGGTTTTTCGCAGAAAACAAAAGTGACCGACCAGTCTGCGACAGAAGGTCAGTGGATCAGGTCACTTTGCGGGGAAGATTAATTCTTGAATTCAAAATCCAGAGCCGCGCCTTCAACGTCGCGTCGCTCTTCATTGCGCATTTGCAACTGCATTTCATTGCTGAGCAAACGCCCGTTGATCTGGAATGCACTGTTATCGACCGGCTTCTCATCAAACATCGGCGGCAACAACGGTACGTTTCTAGGTTGCGGCATGGTGCCAAGGGGCTGCAGATGGCGGACCATTTCCTGGGGCAGACTGAGGTCCAGTTGTGCAGGCGCCAGCTTGGTCTGGGCCACTTCACGGGCCGACTTGGATTTGCTGGCGGTAGGTGCGCGCTTTTTCACCTTGGCGGCTTTTTTAACCGGGGCGGGCTTTTTCGCCTGGACCGTTTTTTTAGCCGGGGCCGGCTTTTGTTCAGCGGCTGCCAGCACGATCGGCGCACTGGCAGGTGCTGCCAGTACAGGCGTGGCGTTGCACAGGCCCGCCAGACAGATCAACAGCGCGGCAGGAAAAATATAAGTCATATCGCCTACAGCATTAACGGCAGAAGGCCATATGCTCGCTTGTTGAGCGCGGCATGACAAGCGCGGTGATTAGCCACCTACCGTTCATGCCCGTCTTTGGCCCTTCAAAACCCGCTCGCCGCCTCCTGGCACAACTGGTTGGCCAGCATGCCCAGGGTCATCAAGGCGCGCTCGGCTTCACGGTTCCACGGGGTACCGCAATTAAGCCGGATACAGTGGTTGAACTGTTCTGTATTGCTGAAGATCAGCCCCGGCGCAATGCTGATGCCCTGCTGCAGGGCGCGCACGTGCAGTTCCTGGGTGTTGACCCTGCCCGGCAGGCTGACCCACAGGATAAAACCGCCGGTCGGTCGGCTCATCTGCGTGCCTTCGGGGAAATACTGCTGCACCGCCAACTGGAAGGCGCTGAGGTTCTTGCGGTATTCCTGGCGAATGTAGCGCAGGTGCCGGTCGTAACCGCCGTTCTCCAGGTACGCCGCCACCCCCATCTGCGTGACGCTGCACGCCGAGTGGGTGCTGAACATCTGCAGGCGCTGGATCTCCTGCTGGTATTTGCCGGCAATCATCCAGCCGATGCGCACGCCGGGGGACAGGGTCTTGGAAAAACTCGAGCAGTAGATCACCCGGTCCAGGCGGTCATACGCCTTGAGGGCCTTGGTGCGGCCCAATTCGAACATCAATTCGCCGTAGATATCATCTTCAACAATCTGGATATCGAAATCCGAGGCCAGGCGCAGCAACTGTTTCTGCCGCTCTTCGGGCATGGTGCCGCCCAGGGGATTGCTCAGGCGCGTGGTCAGCACCAGGGCCTTGATCGACCATTGGTTGGCCGCCAGTTGCAGGGCCTCCAGGCTCATGCCGGTGGCCGGGTCGCTGGGGATCTCGATGACCTTGAGGCCGAGCAAGTCCGCCAGTTGCAACAGGCCGTAATAGGTGGGGGACTCGGCAGCGATCAGGTCGCCGGGACGGGTCAGCACGCGCAAGGACATCTGCAACGCATCGACACACCCGTGGGTGATCACCACTTCAGACGGGTCGACCACCACGCCGGCATCGCGCATGCGAATCGCGACCTGGCGCCGCAACGGCTCAAAGCCCGGGCTGAACATATAGCTGAACGCCCGTGGGCTCTGGAAGCGCGTGACCTTGGCCAGTTGCTGGTGCAGCGCGCGTACCGGCAGGTAATCGACACTGGGCACGGCGGCGCCGAGCGGGAACACTCCTTCACGACGGGACTCGACCAAGACCTGTTGAATGATACTGCTGCGTGTGACCAGGCCCGGGCGCTCGACCCGCGCAATATCCGGCGTCGGTGCGGTCAGGGCCGGGGTCTGGTGCACGTAATACCCGGACTGCGGCCGCGCGCGGATCAACCCCTGATCCTCGAGATTGGCGTAGGCCTGCAACACCGTGGCATGACTGACATTGAGCTGGGAGCTCATCTTGCGCACCGAAGGCACGCGCTCACCCGGTTGATAGACACCGCGCCGGATATCCTCAGCCAATTGCTGGGCGATACGTTGGTAAAGCAAGAGATTGGTCATGACGCAGCACTCGATTTCACGGGTATTTTATTTTTGTGTGAAACATACCGGCACAGTTTAGAAGTGTACGGGGACAGTTGCCACAATAGTCGAGGACGGGCGGCAGTGATAGAAAAAACTGTAGGGGTTGAGCACGCAATGGCGGGCATGAAAAACCCGATCGAGGATCGGGTTACGGGGCGAGACACACAGCCTATTCCCTGTGGGAGCTGGCTTGCCTGCAATGGCATCGCTGCGGTTCAGTTGAAAGTCCGCGTCGCCTGTATCGCAGGCAAGTCGGCGCCCACAAGAACTGAGGTTCAGCGCGCGGCGCCGAGCTGGCCCTTGTCATCGGAGAAGACAATCTCCACACGCCGGTTCTGCGCCCGCCCCCGTTCGGAAGCATTCACTTCCACCGGGTACTGATCGCCATAACCTTCCACCTGGATGCGTTTGTCATCAATGCCCAGGTCAACCAGTACATCCGCCACGGCCTGTGCCCGGTCACGGGACAGTTTGAGGTTTTCCTGCTCGCCGCCGGTACTGTCGGTATAGCCCTCGATCCGCACTACGCGCTTGGGGTTCAGTTGCAGGAATTGCACGATCTTCAGCACTGTACGGTTGGCGGAGTTTTTCAGTTCAGCCTGGCCGGTGTCGAACAGCACATCGCCCAGGGTCATCACCAGGCCACGATCGGTCTGGGTGGTGGTCAGGCTGGCGATCTGCTCTTCGAGCCACTTGCCCTGTTGTTGCACGCTCAACAATTTGGCCTCGCGCAGCGCCAGTTGCAGGCGTTGGCGCTCCAGTTCGCGTTTGGCGGCACGTTCTTCGTTGAGCACCAGTTGCGTATGTTCCCGGGCAATCGCGCTGTAGCGCTGGCTCAGGTAGGCGTAATGCACCACGTCGCCACCACTGCCCCAGTAGCTGGACAGACGGTCGGCGCGGGCCAGGGACTCACCGGCGCGGATCACGTCCTTGGGCGCGATGCGCAATACATTGGAGTCTTCCTTGACCTTCTGGAAGTCGCTGCCGGCCTGTTGCAACGCAGTGTCGCTATTGGGGTGGCTGGCACAGCCGCCGAGCACCAAGCTGCTCAATAGCAGCCCACAGGTCAGACGGTTCATTGAGCATCTCCCAGCTGTTTGCGCAGGCGGGTGATACGGGTGTCGAGGACATTCAACTGTTCCTGGCTTTTTTGCGTCAGCACCCGTGCCTCTGCCAGGCGGGCATCCAGTTCGGCCTGTTCAGCCAGCATGCGGGCATCCTTGTAGGATTCATCCGCCATATCGGCCTTGGCCTGGGCCAGCTTCGTTTCGGCGAGTTTCAACTCGGGCACGTCGTCAGCAACGGCCCCCACGGCGGCGGCTTGCTCCAGGGCTTGCTGGGTCAGGCGCATTTGCTCATTCGGCGCAGGATCTGCGGCACAGCCCGCCAGCGTTACTACGGCGAGGGCGGCGAAAAGAGGTCGAATAGTCACTAAAAATCCCTACTTTGTTGAGGTACCGACGGGTTGCTGCAACTGCGTCTTCCAGCGTTCGATATTGCGCTGCAACGCGGCTTCCGTCAGACCGGACGCGGCCAATTCTGTCATCTTTTTCGCGAGCTGTCCGCGCAACCACGGATCATTGCAGGCAGAGTTGTGGGAAATCGCCAGGAACAGCCCCGGCTGATCAATCGGCAGCTCACGGGCCAGCAAGTCTTTGCTCATCCCCAGGGTCTGGGCCATGGCCATGCCGGAGTAACGTCCCGCCAGCACGTAGTCCACTTCACCCAGCAACAGTTTCTGCAAGGCCGGGGTCAAGGTTGGCACGCGTTCCAGGGTCAGGTGCTCGCTGGCAAAGGTTTCAAACTCAGGGGAAAGGCGCGCCCGCTCTGAGACCGCACCTTTGTGGCCATGCAAATCGGCCGCGCTGGCGTAGACCAGGGGCGAGTCGACGCGGGTCCACACCCGGTAATCGGCCTGCATCAGCGCCGGGTGGATGTAGTCCAGGGTCTCCAGTTCACTGACGTTCAGCGGCGCGTCGAGCAGCATGTCCATGCGCCCGCTGCGCACTTCTTCAAGGGCCAGGGAACGCTTGCCGCCGTACAGCAGGTCGATTTTCAGCCCCAGTTCCTTGGCCACTTGTTGCAACACATCGGCATTCGCGCCGATCAGGTGGGTGGGGGCTTGGGGGTCACGCCACAGGTAGGGCGGCGCATCCGGGCTGCCGGTCACCACTAGGCGCTCGCATTTGCCAGCCGCGATAGACACGGTCGGCAGCAGTGACAGGCCCAGCAGTACAGTCCAGCGACGCAGTTCCATGGCGTGTTTCCCGATCAAGAGTGGCGTGCAAAAAAAACCCGGTCATAAGACCGGGCTCTTTATAAGTGAAGCGGCTGGTTTAGACCAGCTTCTCCAACTCAGGTACAGCTTCGAACAAGTCCGCAACCAGGCCGTAATCCGCCACCTGGAAGATCGGTGCTTCTTCGTCCTTGTTGATCGCAACGATCACCTTGGAGTCTTTCATACCGGCCAAGTGCTGGATCGCGCCGGAGATACCGACCGCGATGTACAGCTGTGGCGCAACGATCTTGCCGGTCTGGCCGACCTGCATGTCGTTGGGTACGAAACCTGCGTCAACAGCCGCGCGGGAAGCGCCGACCGCAGCGCCCAGCTTGTCGGCCAGGGCGTACAGGTGTTTGAAGTTGTCACCGTTCTGCATGCCACGCCCGCCGGAAACGACGATCTTGGCAGCGGTCAGTTCAGGACGATCGGACTTGGCCAGCTCTTCGCCAACAAAGCTGGAAGTACCAGCGTCGTGCGCGGCAGCCACCGCTTCAACGGCAGCCGAACCACCTTCAGCGGCAACCGGGTCGAAACCGGTGGCACGGACGGTGATCACTTTGACCGCAGCAGTGGACTGCACGGTGGCAATGGCGTTACCGGCGTAGATCGGGCGCTTGAACGTGTCGGCGCTTTCGACCGAAACGATCTCGGAGATCTGGTCAACGTCCAGTTGCGCAGCGACGCGCGGCAGGATGTTTTTGCCGTTGGAAGTGGCGGCAGCCAGGATGTGGCTGTAGCCAGCGCCCAGCTCTGCAACCAGAGGGGCAACGTTTTCCGGCAACTGGTGAGCGTAGGCAGCGTTGTCAGCGGCCAGTACTTTGCTCACACCGGCGATTTTCGCGGCGGCTTCAGCCACGGCACCCACATTCTGGCCAGCGACCAGCACGTGGATATCACCACCGATTTTCGCAGCGGCAGCCACGGTGTTCAGGGTGGCCGGGGCCAGCACCTTGTTATCGTGTTCGGCGATTACGAGGATAGTCATGATCAGATCACCTTCGCTTCGTTTTTCAGTTTCTCGACCAGTTCAGCCACCGACTTGACCTTGATACCCGCGCTGCGTGCAGCTGGCGCTTCGACTTTGACGGTCTTGTTGGTAGAGGCGGTGGAAACGCCCAAAGCATCCGGAGTCAGCACTTCAAGCGGCTTCTTCTTGGCTTTCATGATGTTTGGCAGGGACGCATAACGCGGCTCGTTCAAACGCAGGTCGGTGGTGACGATGGCTGGCAGTTTCAGGGAAACGGTCTGCGCGCCGCCGTCGATTTCGCGGGTCACGGCAACGCTGTCGCCACTGACTTCGACTTTCGAGGCAAAGGTGCCCTGGCCGTAACCGGTCAGTGCAGCCAGCATCTGGCCAGTCTGGTTGTTGTCGCTGTCGATGGCCTGTTTGCCGAGGATCACCAGTTGCGGCTGTTCCTTGTCGACAACGGCTTTCAACAGCTTGGCCACGGCCAGCGAGGTCAGCTCTTCAGCGGATTCGACGAGAACCGCGCGATCGGCACCCAGGGCCAGGGCGGTACGCAGCTGCTCTTGAGCAGTGGTCGGACCGATGGAAACGACGACGATTTCAGTCACGACACCTTTTTCTTTCAGGCGTACGGCTTCTTCCACGGCGATTTCGCAGAAGGGGTTCATCGACATTTTGACGTTAGCCAGATCGACGCCGGAATTGTCCGCCTTGACGCGAACTTTCACGTTGTAATCGACAACGCGTTTGACAGCTACAAGAACCTTCATGGATTCCTCGTTACTCTCCGGTGAAAAGGAAGCCGCCCGGATAAACCTGGCGGTAGATGCTCAACGGCGCACAAGGGCACCTCTAAAAACGCAGGCCTTCATGACAGGTAACGTTGCACGTACTCAATAATAAAGACCGTTCGTCAGGGGTGACTGACAAGTCATTCATCGTTGCAACGTGTAAACTGCGCGCCAGCATTACGTGCGCGTCAACCTGCATGAGCAGTGCCTTGTCTTTGGACGTGGCCTTGAAACCGGCAGTCCGCCTACGAGAAGCGCAAAACCGACCGTATATTGACCGGAACACCTTTTCCGGTCAATACAGCAAAATGGTCAGATATAAGCCGCGTTGCTTTGATTTACCTAGCTCGCGGGCAATTCAAACAAACGTTTGTATTGGACGCTGAGAGTGGTGTAGATATAATGCGCCACCTAGAGAGAAAGGTGGGTCGTCCCCTGCCCTTTTGTAAGAAATTGGCGCAGAAGACGGCAGATAAAACACCGAACCTCCACCCATTAGAAAAAAAACTGTTGAGCCTTGAGTAGGAGATAGCCTGTGGAACGCGAATACATGGAATTCGACGTGGTCATCGTCGGCGCAGGGCCGTCGGGCCTGTCTGCCGCCTGCCGACTGAAGCAGAAGGCCGCCGAAGCCGGTAAGGAAATCAGCGTCTGCGTGGTCGAAAAAGGCTCGGAAGTCGGCGCACATATCCTGTCCGGCGCCGTATTTGAACCACGCGCCCTGAACGAATTGTTCCCGGACTGGAAAGAACTGGGCGCTCCACTCAACACCCCGGTGGTGCGCGACGACATCTATGTACTGCGCAGCAGCGACACCTCCACCAAGGTGCCTGACTTCTTTGTGCCCAAGACCATGCACAACGAAGGCAACTACATCATCTCCCTGGGTAACCTGTGCCGCTGGCTGGCCCAGCAGGCCGAGAACCTGGGCGTGGAAATCTACCCAGGTTTCGCGGCCCAGGAAGTACTGTTCGACGAAAACGGCGTAGTGCGCGGGATCATCACCGGCGACCTCGGCGTCGACCGTGAAGGTCATCCCAAAGAAGGCCTGTACACCCCAGGCATGGAACTGCGCGGCAAGTACACGCTGTTCGCCGAAGGCTGCCGTGGGCACCTGGGCAAGCAACTGATCCAGCGCTTCAACCTGGACAGCGATGCCGACGTACAGCACTACGGCATCGGCCTCAAGGAAATCTGGGAAATCGACCCGGCCAAGCACCAACCAGGCCTGGTGGTCCACACCGCCGGCTGGCCGCTGGACATCATGCGCAACGAGAACACCGGTGGTTCGTTCCTCTATCACCTGGAAAACAACCAGGTGGTCGTAGGCCTGATCGTCGACCTGTCCTACAGCAACACCTTCCTGTCGCCGTTCGATGAGTTCCAGCGCCTCAAGCATCACCCGGTGCTGGCCCAGTACCTGGAAGGCGGCAAGCGCATCAGCTACGGCGCCCGCGCCCTGGCCAAGGGCGGCATCAACTCGCTGCCGAAGATGGTATTCAAGGGCGGCGCCCTGATCGGTTGCGACCTGGGCACCATGAACGTGGCCAAGATCAAGGGCAGCCACACCGCCATGAAGTCCGGCATGCTCGCCGCAGACGCCGTGGCTGACCGTCTGTTCGCCGAATCCGAAGGCGGTGATGAACTGACGGCCTACGTCGACAGCTTCAAAGCCAGCTGGCTCTATGAGGAACTGTTCGCCACCCGTAACTTCGGCCCGGCGATGCACAAGTTCGGCCCGATCATCGGTGCCGGCTTCAACTGGTTCGACCAGAACATCCTCGGCGGCAAAATGCCGTTCACCCTGCATGACACCAAGCCGGACTACGCCTGCCTCAAGCTGGCCAAGGACAGCCAGAAGATCGACTACCCCAAACCCGACGGCAAGCTGAGCTTCGACAAGCTGAGCTCGGTGTTCCTCTCCAGCACCAACCATGAAGAAGAACAGCCGTGCCACTTGAAACTCAAGGACCCGAGCATCCCGATCGGCACCAACCTGCCGCTCTACGATGAACCGGCGCAACGCTACTGCCCGGCTGGCGTGTACGAAGTGATCACCCAGGAAGACGGCGAGAAGCGCTTCCAGATCAACGCCCAGAACTGTGTGCACTGCAAGACCTGTGACATCAAGGACCCTTCGCAGAACATCACCTGGGTGACGCCGGAAGGCGCGGGTGGGCCGACTTACCCGAATATGTAAGCCAACTGAGGCTCCCAAATGGGAGCCTTTTTTATGGGCGACTCGAGTCAATGTGGGCTTGCCTGCTCGTTCCCCCGCTCCGCGTGGGAACGATCATCTATGCCGCTCGCTCTTCACCCGGGTTGCGCAGGAAATAGCGCTTATATTCCCGACTGAACTGCGACGTACTCTGATACCCCACGTTATGCGCCGCCTGCGCCACACCCATGCCTTCTGCCAGTAACAACTGCTGGGCCTTGAGCAGGCGCAAGCGCTTGAGGTACTGCACCGGCGACAGCAGGGTGCAGCGCTTGAAATGCTCATGAAACGTCGACGCACTCATATGCGCATAACCGGCCAGGGTCTCGATGTTCAGCGGTTCGGCGTAATGGGCATGCAGGTGATTCAATGAGGTGGCAATCCGCGAGAACTGCCCCTGCTGTTCCACCAGGGCCCGCAGCACATCGGCCTGTGGCCCGCGCAAGGCGGTGAACAATAATTCCCGCACCCGCGCCGGCCCCATGATCCGGGCTTCCAGTGGATCGTGCAGGCACTGCAACAGCCGCTCGACGCAACCGCGCATCGCGTCATCGAGCACCACCGAGCTCATCGACTCCAAGGTCTGCGCCGCCGGCGGCGGGCCGGCTTGCATGCCCATAGCCATCACCAATTCGCCCAGCACCACCCGATCAATGCCTACGGTCACGCCATACAGCGGGGCATCGGCGGCCATGGCAAACGTCTCGCACTCGAACGGCACCGGCATCGCCTGGATCAGGTAATGCCCGGCGCCATACTCCAGGGTGCGCGGGCCCAGGTAGGCGAGCTTGCTGCCTTGGGCCACGAACATCAGGCTCGGTTCGTAGATCTGCGGCCCGCGCGCCACGTCGCAACTGGCGCGCAGCACCTGCACGCCTGCCAGGTGGGTCGGGGAAAAACCGTCGCAGGGCGTAAGCCCCTCAATCAAGGAAACCAGCGTGGCGTTGGCATCAAGATGGCGGGTCAACAACATGGCAAAAAACTTCGCGAAAAAGGGATAGGAACATCATCGCAGGTCTGGCGACCAATGAATCCAATCCACGGGCACTCCCGGACGAATAGGCATGAGACTCGGAGCATTTGCCATGTTCGCCCACAGGGTCGACGCGCAGAATTCGCCACCTCTCCCGTCCACGCTTTTGCGAGGTTTTCACCATGTACACTGCCATCGGTTATGCCGCCCAGTCGGCCACCACTCCCCTCGCCCCCATGTCCTTCGAGCGCCGTAGCCCACGCGCCGATGACGTGGCGATCGAAATCCTGTACTGCGGCGTCTGCCACTCCGACATCCACCAAGCGCGCAACGAATGGGGCATCGCCGTGTACCCATTGATGCCGGGCCACGAGATTGTCGGCAAGGTCACTGCCGTCGGCGCCAGCGTCACCGCCCATAAGGTTGGCGACCTGGTCGGCGTGGGCTGCATGGTGGATTCGTGCCGCCACTGCGAAGCGTGCAAATCGGACCTGGAGCAATACTGCCTCGAAGGCCCGACCATGACCTACGCCACCCCGGACCGGGTAGACGGCAGCAACACCATGGGCGGCTACTCCGACAGCATCGTGGTCAGCGAGCACTTTGTGGTGAAGATCCCGGCCAAGCTCGACCTGGCCAGCGCCGCGCCGATCCTCTGCGCGGGCATCACCACTTACTCGCCACTCAAGCACTACGGGGTCAAGGCCGGCGACAAGGTGGGGGTTCTCGGCATGGGCGGCCTGGGCCATATGGGCATCAAGTTCGCCAAGGCCATGGGCGCCGAAGTGACGCTGTTCACCCGCTCGGCGAACAAGGCAGAAGAAGGCCGACGCCAGGGTGCCGATCATGTGATCGTGTCCACCGATGCCGAGCAGATGAAAGCCGCCGCCGGCAGCTTCGACTTCCTGCTGGACACCATTCCGGTGCAGCACGATCTGAACCCCTACCTCGATGTTCTGCGCTTTGACGGCGTGCATATCCTGGTAGGTTTGATCGAACCGGTCGACCCGCCGGTCAATGCCGCCAAGCTGGTATTGGGCCGTAAAGTCCTGGCCGGCTCGCTGATCGGCGGCATTGCCGAAACCCAGGAAGTCCTGGATTTCTGCGCCGAGCACGGCATTACCTGCGACATCGAAATGCTCGATATCCGCCAGATCAACGAAGCCTATGCGCGCATGATTGCGGGCGACGTGAAGTACCGCTTCGTGATCGACATGGCCACCTTGAAGGCCTGATCAGGCCTTCGCGCCCAACTCTGCGGACAGCCGCGCTGCGACCTGCTTGACCAGGGGGATCAGCTCGGCCATTTTTTCCAGCGGCATGTAGGGCACCGTACTGGCGATGCTGATGCCGGCGACAATCCGCCGGCTGGCATCGCGCACCGGTGCGGCGACGCAGCGGATCGACGGCTCGTTGTCTTCCAGGTCGAATGCATAGCCACCCGCCACGTATTCACGCATACGCTGCTCAAACTGCTCCCAGGATTGCTCCGGGTGCTGCGGCCAGTGCAGGTTTTTCCCGCCTACCGGCAAGCTGACCTGATACAGGCGCTGCCACTCCTCTTGCGAGTCATCGAGCAACAAGGCCTTGCCGATCCCGGTACGTGCCAGGGGCATGCGGTGACCGACCCGCGAACGCATTTCCGGACCATTGCGCCCGGGGTTCTTGTGCAGGTACAGCACATCGTCGAACTCGCGGATCGCCAGGTGGATGGTGTCGCCGGTCAGCGCCGACAGCTCGTCCAGGTAGGGTATCGCCAGCGTCACCAGCGGCAGCTCGTCCCGCGCCTGGAAGCCCAGCTCGATCAGCTTCGGTCCCAACAGGTAACCGACTTGCGGCACCACTCGCAGGTAGCGCTCATCCACCAGGCAACTGGCCAGGCGGTGGGTGGTGCTGCGGGTGGTGCCGATGCGCCGGGCGATTTCCTTGAGGTCACGCGCGCCGGCCGCCACCGCCTGCACCACGCCCAGGCCGCGCAGCAGGGTCTGGGTGCCCGTGGGCGCGGGGTCTTTGGCGGGAATGGGTGGGTTTTCCTGCATGTAGGACCTATCTAGAAATGCGAAAGCGGCGGCCATTATGGCAAATGCCAGGCCTCAAGACAGGGCCGATCTCAGCCCTGGGCAAAGTCGCGCAATGCGTCGCCTTCCATGCGGTACCGCACCCATTCTTCCTGGGGTTGGGCACCGATGGATTTATAGAAGGCAATGGCCGGCTCGTTCCAGTCCAGCACGCTCCATTCAAAGCGCCCACAACCATTGTCATAGGCGATCTTGGCCAGGTGGCGCAGCAACTTCTTGCCCGCCCCGCCGCCGCGCTGCTCCGGGTTGATATACAGGTCTTCCAGGTACAGGCAGTTGCTGCCCAGCCAGGTGGAATAGCTGAAGAAAAACACCGCAAAACCAATCGGCAAGCCATCACGCAGGCAGATCAGGCCATGGGCAGTAGCGCCTTCGCTGAACAGGCTGCGCTCGATGTCCACCACGCTGGCGATCACTTCGTGGCGGGCTTTTTCGTACTCGGCCAGTTCAGTGATGAAGGTCAGGATCTGCGCAGCATCGCTGGGCACGGCGGGACGAATCTCGATGGTCATGAACAGGCCTGCGGCTAAAAAAGAAAGGACACATACTAAGGCCCTTTGATGACCGCTTGCAGGGTTTTATGCAGGTGATTACTCCGTCCTGCAGCAATGTTGGCACCGGTAACCACAGAACAAACCGGGCGGTAGCGCATGGTAAAAAGTCCGTCATAAATCCAACAGACGCCCAGGTTCGCCCATGCACCCCACTGCTCCGGTTGGCGGAAAGCTCTTCGCCTTGTTGTGCCTTGCCAGCTACCTGCTGTCACTGTCGTACGGTTCGACGTTTTTGTTATCGCTGCTGATTGATTCCAGAGGCGGCAACGAGCATGACGCCGGCAGCGTGATCTCCATGGCGATGCTCAGTACGTTTATCGCGGTGATTGTGTCCGGGCACCTGGCCGACGCCCTGGATGCCGCACGCGCGATTGCCTGCCTGGGGAGCCTGCTGGTGGCCGCCTGCCTGGGTTTTGCCCTGACGCCGGGTTTTGGCCAGGGCCTGATGCTGTTCGGCCTGGCCCTCGGGCTGGGCTGGGGCGTGTTCTATACCCTGGGCCCGATCATCGTGGCGATGCTGGTGCAGCCCAGCCAAAGAGCCAAATATTTCGCCTGGCTGTCGGGCAGCATGATGACCGGCATCGGTTCGGGCCCCTTGTTGGGACGGGCGGCCAGCGCCCTGGGCCTGCCCCTGGAAACCGCGTTTTATATCGCGGCCCTCGCAAGCCTCGTGGGCGTGCTGATCTTCTGGCGCCTGGGCAGCCATCTCCAGCAACAACCCAACTCGCTGGGCGCCGGCGCCGTCTCGAAAATCTCCTGGGCCAGCACCCGGCGTGTGCTGGGCTCCAAGGCGGTGTTCGCGATCATCATGGTCGGCCTGGGCGGCTGTGTATTTGGCGGCCTGTCGAGTTTCCAGACCAGCTACGCGGCACGCCATGGGCTGGATTATTCGCTGTTCTTTCTGGGCTTCATGGGGGCGGCAATCACCAGTCGTTTATTGATTGCCAGCTTTGTGGTCAGGCGCGATGCGTACTGGTCGGCCTGTGTGTTGTCTGGGTTGATGGTGGTGTCGATCCTGCTGTTGAGCTTCGGCGTGCATGACAGCTTCAGCTACTTGCTGGCGGCCGTTACCTTGGGGGTCGGTTACGGCCTGACCTATTCGGTGATCAACGGCCTGGCCGCCAATGAAGCGCCGAACGCCAGCACGTCCCAGGCCTTGCTGCTGTTCAGCCTGTCGTACTTTATAGGCGTCTTCGGCTTCCCGCTGCTGGCCGGCAAGCTGATCGTCGAGCAAGGCGTACCGACCCTACTGGCGAGCGTACTGGGCATCGCCTTGCTCAACTGGCTGATTACGCTGGCGCGCCTGATCTGGCGCCGGGTTGCCAAACACAAAATCTTACAGGTGAGCTGACACCGTTCGTCGTGATCCAGGCACCAACAATAAGGGCGGGCAGACCAACCTAAGGTAAGGACTTTATTCCTATGGAGGCTCCACCATGAATACTTCCAAAGTGACTGCCCTCGCCCTCGCCGGGTTGCTGTCTGCGGTATCTCTAGGCAGCTTCGCCGCGTCCGACCCTTCCACCGGTAAGACCGACCCGATTGGCAGCCCGCCCAACCCTGCCACCCAAGAGAGCAAAGACTCCATGGGCACCGGCCTGGATACCAATGGCGGAGCCATCATCCAGAACGGTGCCGACCCACGCACCCAAGGCAATGACGGCAACCGCCAGGGCCTGGGTACCGATGTGGAGAACGGCAAGATCGGCCCCGGCAAGAACGCCGCTCCGAGCGGCAACGATGACAACCTGCCCGGCGCACCGAAACAACCTTGACCCCTTGACCGACAGACGAACACTACCCCACCACTGACCCTGAAGAGGTATGCATGAACGTCGATAAAAACCTGGAGAAAGAAGTCCTCACCCGCCTGCTGCACGCGCACCCGAACGGTTTGGGTAAGGAGGTGCTGGATAACTACCGGGGCGAAAAAATCGTGGCCAGCACCCTGGCCACTCTTCAGGAGCGTGGACTGATCAAGGAAGGCCACGTGACCTGCAACGAGGCCGGCGAACACGCGCTGCACCTGCCGATCAAACTGACGGCCTCTGGCGTGGACGCCGCCCGCAAGCTGGAAAGCCAGCCGTAGCGGCTGTCGAGCCCTGGCGAGGCTGCGCTTGAGTGCGCAGTGCTCGCCCTTTCGCCAGGCATCACCTACAGCGTTGGGCGTTGCGCAGCCACCAGCAACATCATCGGCCGCTCCAGCTCCTCCGCCAACTCTGGCCGGGCCACAAGGTCCGCGGCACTCGGGCCCCATTCTTCAATATGGCTCAGGCTCAAGCCTGCTTTGATCAACATGTTGAGCAGCGTGCCCAGGGTACGGTGCTGCTTGATCACACCCTTGGCCAGCCAGTCGGTGACCCGTGGCCCTTCCAGTTGATAACTGTCCAGCGGCCAGCTTTTACGCCCTTGCTCATCGACCTGCCAGCCCGGTTGCCGGGGCGCCATGAAGATCGGGTGCTCGATGGAGAAAACCAGCCGTCCTCCCGGCTTCAGGGCTTTATGAATACGGGCAAACAGCCCGGGTAGATCGGTGATGTAGTGAAAGGCCAGCGAGCTGTAGGCCAGGTCATAAGCCGCATCGGGCAGATCAAGCTGCTCGAGGTCGGCAATGGCATAAGTAATGGCCGAGGATGAAGTCATTTCCTTCGCCCGCGCCAGCATCTTCTGTGAGACGTCCAGCCCCAGCACCTGTTCGGCGCCCTGTTCCTGGGCCCAGCGGCTGAACCAGCCATAACCACAGCCCAGGTCCACCACCTTCAATCCCTGCATCAGCGGCAACAACGCCTGCAACGCGGGCCATTCCGGCGCACCTGCCAACCCTTGCAGGGAGCGGCCCATTTGACTGTAGCCCGCGAAAAAGGCTGGGGTATCGTAGATATTCTGCGTCACGCCGGTATCAATCCCTGGGTTCCAGGCCTATCGGAAAGAACACCCCGCCACTCCAGATGCCCAGCCAACTCTCGCCATCGATCAGGCGCGTCACCGCCAGCTCCACCATCTGGTAGAACACGTTGCGATGAACCAGTGCTTCAAGGTTGTTGCGCACCCGCACGTAGGGCGACGGTTCCTGGGTCTGCGGATCAATCACCACCCGCAACGGGTGTTCGGGGCCGGCTTCGATGACGTCTTCGACATTGGAGGTAAACCGCAGGAGTTGGCTTTCGCCCTGCCCCTCGACCTCCATCGACACCGCCACAAATGGCGCGTCATCTACCTTGATCCCGACCTTTTCCACCGGAGTGATCAAAAAGTAATCATCGCCATCGCGGCGGATGATATTGGAGAACAGCTTGACCATCGGTTTACGCCCGATGGGGGTGCCCAGGTAGTACCAGGTGCCGTCGCGGGCGATACGCATGTCGATATCGCCACAGAAATCCGGGTTCCACAGATGAACCGGAGCCGGTCCCTTGCCCTTGGGCAACTGTGCCAACAAATCATTGGCCTTGGCCGAACCCGTCATGCTGTTCTCCTTTGAATTACTGGTCGCTCATGCCCAGCAGGCTGCGGGCGTACTGCCGCAACGGTGGGCCAAGCAAATCTTCGGGTTTATTGTCGTGGAACGTCAGTAAACCGCCACGACTGCGGATCCGTGCAGTATCAATCAAATACTGGGTGCTGGTCTCGATCAACATAATCTGGATCACGCCACTGTCGACACCCAGCCGGTCCAGGGCTTCCTGGTCGGCCCATTCATCTGCATTGCCAATGCGATCATCAGCCTTGGCGAACCGCGTGTACAACAGGTAATGGGCACCTGCTTCACGGGCTTCGGCCATGGCCTGCTCCAAACCTTCCGGGGCGCGGGCGCGGCGGACCATGGGGAAGTATTCGATAAAACCGTTGAAGGCTTCTTCGGCCACCACATTGGGTCGCGGGTAGGCACTGCCCGGCGGCGTGAACGCACCCTGGGCGATAAACACAAAGGAATCGGGCTGAATGCGAACCGAGTTGGAACGACGTGTGTCGCTGTGGTCCAGCAAACCGGCATCGCTCATCTGATAGCGAGTGCCTTCGGCCATATCGCTGACTGTCATGCAGCCACCCAGCGCAAACGACGCCAGCAACAAAACCAGACTACGCATCCTATCCTCCAGAGGCCGGTGACGGAAAACCGGCGAATGGGCACGAGATGCAGATTTTGCGCCAGCTTGCCTGGCTAGCCGCCAATGATCTTCATCACCGTCGCCCCGCCCGAAAACGCCACTTCCTGCTTATCGCCCAAGGCCTTGACCAGCAAGCCCTGTAACGCCGGCAAGGCCTGATGACGCGGCTTGTCCAACAAGTCGCCGACATAGTGGCGGTTGCTCGAAGACAGACAGCCGTGCAGCCAACCTGTGGAAGACAGACGCAGGCGTGAACAGGTTCGGCAAAACGGCACGCTTTCATTGGCGATCACGCCGAAGTGGCCCTGGCCGGGAATTTCATAGCGCACGGCCGTGGCATCCACCGGGGCGTCGGCCTGCAGGTATTCGTGATGTTCGCCAATCAGGCTCAACAGTTGTTGCAGGCTGACAAATTGCTGCAGGAAGGCGTTGGAGTCGCTAGCCAGGTGGCCCATGCGCATCAACTCGATAAAACGCAGTTCATAACCGCGCGCCAGGCAATATTCCAGCAGCGGCATCACCTGGTCGAGGTTCTGCCCGCGCAGCGGCACCATATTGACCTTGATCTTGATCCCCGCCGCACGTGCCTGGTCCATGCCATCAAGCACCGTGGCCAGGTCGCCGCCCCGGGCAATCCCGCGAAAGGCATCGGCATCCAGGGTGTCGAGGGACACGTTGATACGACGAATGCCGGCATCCACCAGCAGTGGCAACTTGCGCGCCAGTAACTGGCCATTGGTGGTCAGGCTGATATCACTCAAGCCCATCTGCCCGACGGCCTGCATAAAGGTTTCGAGCTTGGGGCTGACCAGCGGCTCGCCGCCGGTGATCCGCAGGCGATCAATGCCCGCTGCCTCGATCAGGTAGGCCACGCCACGCGCCATGGCCTCGGCCGAGAGTTCGTCCTGCGCAGCCACCAGCCGCTTGCCGTTGGGCACGCAGTAGGTACAGGCGTAATTGCAGGCTGAGGTCAGGCTGATCCGCAAATTGCGAAAACGCCTGCCTTGACGATCAACGATCATGGATCACTCCGGCAGAGGATAATTCGGGCGCGCTAAAACCTGACTCATAAATCAGATTTTAGCAAGGTCCTTGCCTGAGTATATTCCTGGGTTATCACATACGGCAGTAAATCAGCCGGCCATTGCCCGGATGAATGCCTTAGGTGGCAGGCGTCTCGGGGTTAGGCTGGTCGCTGCTGTGCTTGCGCTTGTTGCCCATGCGCACGCCGATGTCCATCAGGAATTGGAAGAAGCCTTCCTGATCTTCCAGCACATTGCTCCAGAATGGCGAGTGGTACAGCGCCACGGCGCCATGCACCAACGCCCACGCGGCGCAGTAATGGAAGTAAGGCGGCACGTCTTCCAGCTTGCCTTCGCTGATCCGGCCTTTGATCAGCAGGGTCAGGCGTTCGAAGTTCGAGGCACGGATCTTGTGCAGTTCCTCGACCATTTCCGGCACCTGGTGGCCCTTGACCACTTTTTCTTCCAGGCGGTCAAACAGGCGGTAACGCTGCGGGTCACGCATGCGGAACTCAAAGTACGCCCGGGACAGGGCTTCCTTGTCCTTGTCGACATCGGCCGAATGCAGCAACTCGTTCAAATCGCGCTCGTAGTCGAGCATCAGGCGCAAGTAAATCTCGGCCTTGGACTTGAAGTGCTTATAGATCGTGCCTTTGCCGATACCCACGGCATCCGCAATCATCTCGACGGTGACGCTGTCTTCACCCTGTTCGAGGAACAATTTGAGCGCGGTGTCGAGAATTTCCTGCTCACGGCGGCGAAACTCACGGACCTTACGGGGTTCTTTGTGCATAGAAAGAGGTCTGCAGAGGTCAGTATTGGAAGGGATGAGCGTGCCGATGACGGAACGTTTTACCCGGTGCGAGGGATTATCCCGACTGCACGGTCGTTGGGCAACGTCTATATGAACAACCCATACACTAAACTTACAGCACGCCAACGAATCAGGCGCTATCGGTCAGAAATAAAGCATAGATTCGCACGATGTACTGCCGCCCCATGAGAACTCAAGCGAAGCGGATGTATTCCAAATCTGTTTAAAAAACGACCAGAAGCGGCTGGACTGCACGGGATACTGATCAATACTTCATCTGTCGGTGTGACATCTCCCCCAAGTGACACACCGATATGGGTACCAACGGACCGCGTATCCTTGTTTACTCCTAATGGTCTTAGCCCGGATTCACCCCCCAGAACCCGGGTTTTTTTTGCCTGGGATTCAGCGAACGTGGGCCAGCGGGAACAGACGCTTGAAGTTGGCGGTGGTCTGCTCGGCAAAACGCTCCACCGACTCGCCGCGCAGCATTGCCAGGTAATCCGCCACATCCCGCACATATTCCGGCAGGTTGGGTTTGCCGCGATGGGGGATCGGCGCCAGGTAGGGTGAATCGGTCTCGACCAGCAAGCGATCGGCCGGCACCTGGCGCGCCACGTCCCGCAGGGCCTCGGCGTTGCGGAAGGTGACGATGCCCGACAAGGAAATATAGAACCCCAGGTCGAGGGCCGCCTTGGCCATCTCCCAGTCCTCGGTAAAACAGTGCAACACACCCGCCTGGGGCAGAGCGGCTTCGCGCAGCAAGGCCAGGGTGTCGGCGCGGGCGCCGCGGGTATGCACGATCACCGGCTTGCCGGTCTGCTGCGCCGCTTGCAGGTGCAGGCGGAACGAGGCTTGCTGCAACTCGGCGGCTTCCGGCTCGTAGTGGTAGTCCAGGCCGGTCTCGCCAATAGCCACCACCCGCGGGTGATTGAGTTCGTCCAGCAGCCACTCAAGGGCCGGGGCTTCACCGGGCTTGAGGTCCAGGGGGTGGATGCCCACCGAGCAATCCACATCGGCATAGCGTTCGGCCAGGGCCTTGACGTCGGCGGCGTTCTCGGCGCTGACGCCAATGCACAGGAAGTGCCCGACGCCACGCTGACGCGCAGCGTCGAGGGCAGCGTCCAGGGAGCCGTTGTGGGCGGCGAGGTCGAGGCGATCAAGGTGGCAATGGGAATCTACGAGCATAAGAAGTTACAACTTGCGTCACAGGAAGTGTCTGGCCGACGAAACATCCGTCGGCCCCGAAAATATCAACGTCGACCGAGCAGCCCGACCCACTGCACCAGCAGGGCCTCAAGCAGCAGCACCCGGTTCAGGTTGGCCTTGCCCAGCACCTTCTGGCGTTGGGCGAGGATCCAGTCCTGGATGTTCAATACCTTGTCCTGGGCACTTTTCTGCGCCAGGTATTGCACCACCTTGCGCATGTCCATCAAGCCCAGGCCGTTTTCGTCCTGGGTCAATTGGTAGCGCAGGATCAGGCTGGACCAGTCGCAGAACCAGTCAAACAGCAGCAACAGCGGCACGTCTTTCCAGCCTTCGGCCAACTGCGTGGCAGACTGCTCCTGCTTGAGCAACTTCTTCACCCCGTCGACCACCAGCGCACGCTGCTCGCGTACGCCCTGGGCCTGCAGGCTGACCGCTGCCAAGGGCGAGCCGGCTGCCAGGGTCAGCAATTCGACCCGCTCCTGCTCAGTGCATTCGGGCAAGGCCTGGCCCAGCCACTGCAAGCTCATGGCCTCGCTTGGCAGTGGGCAGGCCTGTTGCACGCAGCGACTGCGGATGGTCGGCAGCAGACGACTGGACTGGTGACTCACCAGCAACAACACCGTATCGCCAGAAGGCTCCTCAAGGCTCTTGAGCAAGGCGTTGGCGGCGTTGATATTCATCGACTCCACCGGCTCGATCAATACCACCTTGCGCCCGCCCATCTGCGCGGTCTGCACCACGAAGCTCACCAGGTCGCGCACCTGGTCGACCTTGATCGCCTTGTCCGCCTCCTCCGGTTCCAGCACGTAGTTGTCCGGATGGCTGCCGGCCTTGAGTAGCAGGCACGACTTACAGTGCCCGCACGCCTCCAGCCCTGCCGGCTGCTGGCAGAGCAGGCGGGCCATCAAGCGCTCGGCCAGGGCACGCTTGCCGATGCCTACCGGCCCATGGAGCAGATAGGCATGGGCGTGCTGGGCACGCCCGGCCAATTGCTGCCAGAGGCTGTCCTGCCACGGATAGGCTTCAGCCACGGTACAGCTCCAACAGTTTGGGGAGCAGCTCATCGATGGCCCGCTGCACCTGTTCCAGGGGCTGAGCGGCATCCAGCAGGCAGTAGCGCGACGGCGCGGCTTCGGCACGCTTGAGATAGGCCGCACGCACCGCCTCGAAAAAGGCTCGGCCTTCCAGCTCGAAACGATCCAGGCGCCCACGGGCGCTGGCCCGGGCCAGGCCGATGTCTACCGGCAGGTCGAAGACCAGGGTCAAGTGCGGGCGCAGGTCGCCTTGGACGAAGGTCTCCAGGGTCGCAATGCGCTCCAGGGACAGGCCGCGGCCAGCGCCCTGATAGGCGTAGGTGGAATCGGTGAAGCGGTCGCAGATCACCACCGCGCCCCGGGCCAGCGCCGGGCGAATCACTTCGGCCAAGTGCTGGGCACGGGCGGCAAACACCAGCAACAGCTCGGTGTCCGGGTGCATGACCTCGTCGCCAGTGGCCAGCAACACCTCACGGATCTTCTCGGCCAGGGGCGTGCCGCCAGGCTCGCGGGTCAGCAGCACCTCGATACCTTCAGCCCGCAAGCGCTCGGCCAGGTATTCACGGTTGGTACTCTTGCCAGCGCCTTCCGGGCCTTCCAGGGTAATAAACAAGCCAGTCACAGGCAGTCCTTAGTCAGAGTCATTGCGGGCTTTGCGCGGGCGCAGCGTCAGGCGCGGCAGGCTCAACGGTGGTCGGCGCGGGTGCCGGGCTGGAGCGGTAATCGGCTCGACGCTTGAGTTGGTACTCGCGCACCGCCGCGTTATGGGCGTCCAGGCTATCGGAAAAAATATGGCTGCCATCGCCCCGGGCCACGAAATACAGGCTGCTGCCCGGTACCGGATTCAACGCGGCATGAATCGCCTCGCGGCCAACCATGGCAATCGGCGTCGGCGGCAGGCCGCTGATCATGTAGGTGTTATAGGGTGTGGCTTCTTTCAGGTGCGCGCGCGTCAACTTGCCGTTGTAGCGCTCGCCCATGCCGTAGATCACCGTGGGATCGGTTTGCAGCAGCATGCCAATCTTCAGGCGCCGCACAAACACCCCGGCAATCTGCCCACGCTCTTCAGGCACGCCGGTTTCCTTCTCGACCAGCGACGCCATGATCAGCGCCTGGTAGGGGTCGGTATAGGGCGCATCCGGGGCACGTCGCTGCCATTCCTGGGCCAGTACGTCGTCCAGGCGGTTATAGGCTTTCTTCAGGAATTCGACATCGGTCATGCCGCGCACGAAACGGTAGGTGTCGGGGAAGAACCGCCCTTCGGGGAACACGTCGGGATGGCCGATTTTTTCCATCACCTCAGTGTCACTCAAGCCCGACAGGGTCTGCTCGATCTTTTCATGCTTGGCCAAGGCACTGCGTACCTGACGGAAGTTCCAGCCCTCCACCAGGGTCAGGCTGTACTGCACCACTTCACCACGCTGCCACAGGCCAATCAGGCCCTGGGCCGTCAGGCCTGGCGTCATGCGGTATTCGCCACTGTGCAGCGGTTGGCCGTCAAGGTTGAAGCGCCAGTAGAGACGCAGCCAAAAGGCATCCTCCAGCACACCGTCACTTTCCAGACGATTGAAAGTGCCCGTAGGGGTCGCGCCAGCAGCTACATCCAGCAATTGCTCCTGGGGCAGATTCAGCGGTTGCTTCAAGGCCGAGTTCAGCTTCCAGGCGGAAAAGCCCAATAGCAAACCCGCCAGGACCAGACCGATCTCCAGCAGCAATACAATTTTACGTCTCAAATCAAACACCCAATAGCGCGCGAACAATGCCTTGCAGTTTACGGGTGAGCGGCCCGGCCGACCAGCTCATTGGCCCACATCCAAGCACCGGCCAAATGCCATATACGCTATTGCAGACAAACACTTCGTCAGCCCGTTGCAGCTGCGCAAGGCTGATATCGGTCACGGTCGTGACGAGCCCCAACGCCTCGGCACGGGCCAACAGCTCGGCCCGCATGACGCCAGCCACACCACAGCGGCTCAGGTCGGCGGTCAGCAACTGGCCGTTATCCACCAGGAACAGGTTGCTGAACACGCCTTCGATGACGCGCCCGGACATATCCAGCATCAATCCTTCCGCGTGATCGGCATCCTGCCACTCGGCGCGAGCCAGGACCTGTTCGAGACGATTGAGGTGTTTGAGGCCGGCGAGCAAGGGTTGCTCGGACAAACGCGTGACACATGGGAACAGGCGGACACCTGATGAACCGTGGGCCGGGGGATAGGTAGCAGGTGGGCTGCCTTGCAGGATACGGCGCACGGGTGCGCCTGCGTTGATGCCATACCCCCGCAGGCTATCGCCTCGGGTCAGGATCAACTTGAGAACGCCGTCACCGAGGGCCGCCGCATAGGCCAGTAACTCGTTGCGGATCAGTGCCTGATCCGCAACGAGCGCCAGGCGCCTGCAACCCTCGTCGAGGCGTTGCAGGTGGCGGTCGAGCAGCACGGGCTGCCCGGCCTTGACCGCGAGGGTTTCAAACAAACCATCGCCGTAGGCCAGGCCGCGATCTTTGAGCGGCACTGCGTCCGCTGGCTGACCGTCGACCCAGCTGCGCATTACTCGGCGAACCGGCGGAACACCAGGGAACCGTTGGTACCGCCAAAGCCGAACGAGTTGGACAGCACCACGTCGATCGGCATTTTCTGCGCCTCGTGAGGTACGAAGTTCAGGTCGCAGCCTTCATCCGGCTCATCCAGGTTGATGGTCGGCGGTGCGACCTGGTCCTTGATCGCCAGCACACTGAAGATCGCCTCAACCGCGCCTGCCGCACCCAGCAGGTGACCGGTCATGGACTTGGTGGAACTGACCGCCAGCTTGTAGGCGTGCTCACCGAACACCGACTTGATGGCCTGCGCTTCCGCCAGATCGCCAGTGGGTGTCGAGGTGCCGTGGGCATTGATGTACTGCACTTGATCGCCATTGATCTTCGCATCGCGCAACGCATTGCTGATGCAGCGCGCAGCGCCTGCGCCGTCGGCGGGTGGCGACGTCATGTGATACGCGTCGCCACTCATGCCAAAACCGATCAACTCGGCATAGATCGTTGCGCCGCGCGCTTTGGCGTGCTCCAGCTCTTCGAGGACCAGGGCACCGGCACCGTCGGACAGTACAAAGCCATCACGGCCCTTGTCCCACGGACGACTGGCGCGGGTTGGCTCGTCATTGCGCGTCGACAGCGCACGGGACGCGCCGAAGCCGCCCATGCCCAGGCCACAGGCGGCCATTTCGGCGCCACCGGCAATCATCACGTCCGCCTCGTCATAGGCGATATTGCGCGCCGCCATGCCGATGCAGTGAGTGCCCGTGGTGCACGCCGTGGAAATGGCGTAGTTAGGCCCCTGGGCACCCAGATGGATGGACAGGAAACCGGAAATCATATTGATGATCGAGCCCGGGACGAAGAACGGTGAAATTCGACGAGGGCCGGATTCGTGCAGCGTGCGGCTGGTTTCTTCGATATTGGTCAAACCGCCAATACCCGAACCCATGGCCACGCCGATGCGCTCACGGTTGGCATCGGTGACTTCCAGGCCTGCATTACGCACTGCCTGAAAACCGGCTGCCAGGCCGTATTGAATGAACAGGTCGAGTTTGCGGGATTCCTTGATCGAGAGATATTCCTCGACATTGAAGCCCTTTACCGAGCCGCCAAAACGGGTGGAATAGGCAGAAAGGTCCGTATGCTCAATCAGACCAATACCACTGTGGCCAGCCAGAATGCCCTGCCAACTGCTCGGCACATCCGTGCCCAGTGGCGACAACATACCCATACCGGTGACTACGACGCGTCTACGCGACACAGCACTCTCCTTTTTCTTGATGACGACACTTTGCATCAAACCTAAAGAAAAAACCGCACGCCGTTATAGCAGTGCGGTTTTTCCCAACAGCAAGCGACGACTACAAATTACTTGTCGTTGTGAGCAGTAACGTAGTCGATAGCAGCTTGAACAGTAGTGATTTTTTCAGCTTCTTCGTCCGGGATTTCGGTCTCGAATTCCTCTTCCAGAGCCATCACCAGCTCAACGGTGTCAAGGGAGTCGGCACCCAGGTCTTCAACGAAGGAAGAAGTGTTTTTCACTTCATCTTCTTTAACGCCCAGTTGCTCGGCAACGATTTTCTTGACGCGCTCTTCGATGGTGCTCATACCTTGTTTTCACTCCTAATGGACAAATTCAGGCAGCTGGCCAGTGGGTAAGTGTATAGAAAGGCTTTTCAGCTTTTCAACTGAAAGCTTCACCCTCGTACCCTACCGACCACCTGTCTATAAATAGATTGCAGCTTTATAACGGATTTTAGACAGCTCGTATGACATTTTTTTGAAGCGATCCGTCACAATTTAACTCATGTACATCCCGCCGTTCACCGGGATTGTAGCCCCAGTCACGTATGCCGCACCGTCAGATGCCAGGAAAGAGACCACATTGGCGATCTCTTGAGCCTGGCCCAGACGACCCAGCGGAATTTGCGTCAGCAACGCTTCACGCTGCGCTTCTGGCAGTTCGCGGGTCATATCGGTGTCGATGAACCCTGGAGCCACCGAGTTGACCGTAATCGACCGCGAGCCGACTTCACGCGCCAGGGCACGGCTGAAACCTTCCAGGCCGGCCTTGGCAGAGGCGTAGTTTACTTGGCCTGCGTTGCCCATGGCACCCACTACGGAGCCAATATTGATAATTCGCCCCCAACGCGCCTTGGTCATGCCGCGCAAAACACCCTTGGACAGGCGAAACAGACTGTTCAGGTTGGTATCGACCACGTCGTACCACTCGTCGTCTTTCATGCGCATCATCAGGTTGTCACGGGTGATACCGGCGTTGTTCACCAGAATAGCCGGCGTACCGAATTGTGCGGTGATCTCGGCAAGCACGGCAGCCACGGACTCATCGCTGGTCACGTTGAGTTCCAGGCCGGTGCCCTGCACGCCGTTTTCCTTGAGGGTCGCGGCGATACGCTCGGCGCCCGAGGCGGAGGTGGCAGTACCAATCACTACCGCGCCCTGACGGCCCAGTTCCAGGGCAATCGCCTGGCCAATGCCACGGCTTGCGCCGGTAACCAGTGCAACTTTACCTTGCAGACTCATGCAGGCTTCTCCTTAGTTCAGGCCAGTGCGGCGCGGGCGGCTGCGAAGCCATCCGGGGTATTGAGATTGGAAGTCGACACGCCTTCGGCGCAGCGCTTGTTGAGACCGGCCAGGACTTTGCCCGGGCCACACTCAACCAGTTGGGTCGCGCCCTTGGCAGCCAGGGTCTGCACGGATTCAACCCAGCGCACCGGCTTGTACAGTTGCTCCAGCAGGTCGCGCTTGAGGGTTTCCAGGTCCGGGGCCACGTCGGCGCTGACGTTTTGCACCAGCGGGACCTGCGGTGCCTGCCAGTTGATGGCGGCGACGGACTCGGCAAAACGCTCGGCCGCCGGGCGCATCAGTTCGCAGTGGGACGGTACGCTGACCGGCAGCGGCAAGGCACGCTTGGCCCCACGGGCCTTGCAGCCTTCGATGGCACGCTCAACTGCAGCCTTGGCACCGGCGATCACCACCTGGCCAGGGGAGTTGAAGTTGACCGCGCTGACCACTTCGCCCTGGGCCGCTTCGGCACAGGCTTCGATCACCACCGCGTCGTCCAGGCCCAGGATCGCGGCCATGCCGCCCTGCCCGGCCGGAACCGCCTCTTGCATCAGTTGGCCACGGCGCTCTACCAGCTTGACCGCTTCAGCCAGGGTCAGACTGCCTGCCGCAACCAGGGCGCTGTACTCGCCCAGGCTGTGACCGGCAACAAAAGCCGGGCGTGCGCCGCCTTCGGCCAGCCAAACGCGCCACAGCGCGATGGACGCCGTCAGGATGGCCGGCTGGGTTTTATCGGTTTGATTGAGCAGTTCTTCCGGACCGTCCTGGGTCAATGCCCAGAGGTCGTAGCCCAAGGCCGCGGAAGCTTCCTTGAATGTTTCCAGGATCAGCGGGTATTGCGCGCCCAGCTCGGCCAACATGCCGAGGGACTGCGAACCCTGCCCTGGAAAGACGAATGCGAGGGATGTAGACATGTAACAAGCCCCTAATGATCTGGTCGTCGGTGAATTGACGCCCCACAGCTGGGAGCGCAAGAAACTGACAGATTGGATGGTCAATTGAACTGGCCGGTCACATTTAAGCATTCCCGGCCCGATTCGCCTAAGGCAACAGATCCTCAAGACGGCCATGCAAGCGTTGCGGCAGGTTCTCCTGGATCTCGATCAGCGCGCGCGCAATAGCACTCTGAAAGCCCTGGACACCTGCAGAACCGTGGCTTTTTACCACAATACCCTGCAGACCGAGGAAGCTTGCGCCGTTATGCCGCGCCGGGGCCAGGTCCGCCTGCAAGCGCCGCATCAACGGCAACGCCAAGGCACCCACCAGCCGCGAAGCCAGATTGCGCTTGAACAACGCCTCGATCCGCGCAGCAATCATCGTAGCCAGGCCTTCGCTGGACTTAAGCAGGATATTTCCGACAAACCCGTCACAAACCACCACATCGGCCTCGCCACGATATAACCCATCGCCTTCGACAAACCCGATGTAATTCAAGCCCCGCGCCTGCTGCAACAGGCTAGCGGCCAACTTGACCTGCTGGTTGCCCTTGATGTCCTCGGTGCCGATGTTCAGCAAGGCCACCCGTGGCCGCACCACACCCAGCGCCTCGGCCGCGACCGAGCCCATCAGGGCAAAGTGCAGCAGGTGCTCGGCGCTGCAATCGACATTTGCCCCCAGGTCCAGCAACTGGCAATAGCCACCCTGTGTCGGAATCGCCGCGACCATCGCCGGCCGATCAATACCCGGCAGGGTTTTCAGCACATGCCGCGACAGCGCCATCAAGGCCCCGGTATTGCCAGCGCTGACACAGGCCTGGACCTTGCCATCGCGCAGCAACTCAAGCGCCACGCGCATTGACGAATCAGGTTTGCCACGCAGGGCCTGGGCCGGCTTTTCATCCATGCCGATGGTTTCGCTGGCCGGCATTATTGTCAGGCGCGCGCGATCCACAGCCGGATGACTGGCAATCAGTTCTTCAAGAAGGGAAGGTTGACCGACGAGGGTCAGGTGCAGCGAGGGCGTAGCAGACAGGCTGGCAATGCATGCCTGGACAATGCTGCGGGGACCGAAGTCCCCGCCCATTGCGTCAATCGCGATGACTTGAGCAGACAAGTGATTACTCGTCAGCGCCCTTGTCGATCACTTTACGGCCACGGTATACGCCTTCTGGCGATACGTGGTGACGCAGGTGAACTTCACCAGTGGTTTTTTCTACAGACAGAGTGCTTGCCGTCAGGGCATCGTGCGAACGACGCATGTCACGGGCAGAGCGGGATTTTTTGTTCTGCTGAACAGCCATAATTGATTAACTCCTAAACGTTTGGGTCACGCTTTAACTGCGCCAATACACTGAACGGGTTGGACCGCGTTACCTCGTCCTCGCTCGGTTCGGACTCGTCATCGAGCCCCGCCGGCTGCTGGCATTCTTCCGGATGATGAGCAGGCACAATGGGCAAGGCGAGCAGAAGCTCCTCCTCGATCAGTGCATGCAGATCCAAAGGATCTTCGCCCAGTTCCAGCACGTCATAACCTTTCGGCAACGACTGGGTATTCGCACCCTCTTTCACCACAGCATAACTGCATTCGCTGTGGATCGGCAGGGTGACCAGCTCAAGACAACGCTGGCAAACCATTTTGACCTCGGTGTCGATAAAGCTGTGGATTACCACAGATTTACGTTCATCTCGCTCAAAAACGAATTTAGCCTGCACCGTACCGACAGTGTCGGAAAGCGGGTCGCAGAGTCTCTCCAAATCGGCCAGCAACACTTCACCTTGGAGGGTGGTGCCACGATCAGCCAATTTGCGCGGGTCAACGTGAGGTGGAATCGGGTCATTCAACATAGGCGCAGCATTATAGGGATGCACCCGCCCATGTCAAAGGAAATTCAGCCCTGTGCGCCAGACTGTCCGCTCGCTAGAATCCGCGACTGCCTTGAGGAGAGCCACATGTTGCCTTTATTACTCGCTTCCAGCTCGGTTTATCGCCGGGAACTGCTGAACCGCCTGCATCTGCCGTTCATCTGCAGCTCTCCGGATATCGACGAAAGCCATCGCATAAATGAGTCCGCGATCGACCTGGTCAAGCGCCTGGCCGAAGAGAAAGCCCGCGCCCTGGCCGGCAGCCATCCAGGGCACCTGATCATCGGTTCGGACCAGGTGGCGACCCTGGACGGCCAGATCATCGGCAAGCCCCACACCTTTGAAAGGGCCCGCGAGCAATTGCTGGCGGCCAGCGGCAGACAGGTCAGCTTCCTGACCGGCCTGGCCCTGCTCAATAGCGACACCGGGCACTGCCAGGTGGACTGCATCCCCTTCACCGTCACAATGCGCCAATTGGCACCGGCACAGATCGAGCGCTACCTGCGGATCGAGCAACCCTACGATTGCGCTGGCAGCTTCAAGGCCGAGGGACTGGGGGTGAGCCTGTTTCAGAGCACCGCAGGGCCAGACGCCACCAGCCTCATCGGCCTACCGCTGATCCGCCTGGTGGATATGTTGCTGGCCGAAGGCGTGCAAATCCCCTGAGAGCCCCACAAAAAACAATGTGGGAGCCGGGCTTGCCCGCGATGACGGCCTGTCAGCAACCCATTGGTTGGCTGACCCACCGCAATCGCGGGCAAGCCCGCTCCCACATTTTGAGCTATGCCAATCGCGAGATCAGCGCAAGGCCGGCCCCTGGAAGCCCATGTACAGCGCCAGTTTCTCCGCCACACTGGCCCCCAGCTTCTTGGAGAAACGGTCGAACGGCGATTCCTGGACGGTAAAGTCCACCAACTCCTTCTCGCCAATCACATCCCGTGCTACTGAACTGGCACTGCCCAGACCATCAATCAAGCCCAGCGGCAATGCCTGCTCACCCGACCAGATCAGGCCCGAGAACAACTCCGGATGTTCTTTATCCTTGAGCCGCTCACCGCGCCCCTGCTTGACGCTGGCAATGAACTGGCGATGAGTGGTGTCGAGCACGCTCTGCCAGAACTGGGTTTCGTCAGCCTTTTGCGGCTGGAACGGGTCAAGGAACGACTTGTGCTCCCCGGAGGTGTAGGTACGACGCTCAACCCCCAGCTTCTCCATTGCCCCGACAAAACCGTAGCCGGCCGCCGTCACGCCAATCGAACCCACCAGACTGGCCTTGTCGGCGTAGATCTGGTCGGCGGCGCTGGCGATGTAATAGGCACCCGAGGCGCCCAGGTCAGAGATTACCGCGTACAGCTTGGTCTCTGGATGCAAGGCACGCAGCCGGCGAATCTCGTCATAGACGTAACCCGACTGCACCGGACTGCCGCCAGGGCTATTGATGCGCAACACCACGCCCTTGACCTTGGGATCCTCGAAAGCCGTGCGCAAGCTGCTGACGATATTGTCGGCACTGGCCGACTCCTTGTCGGCAATCACCCCGCTCACCTCGATCAACGCGGTATAGCTACCACTGCGGGCGGCGCTTTTTTCCATATCGACCAAAGGACTGAACAACACCAGCATGCCAATCAGGTAGGTGAAGGTCAGGAGTTTGAAGAAGATCCCCCAGCGCCGGGCGCGGCGCTGTTCCTGGACGCCCGCCAGAAGGGTCTTTTCCAACAACTTCCAGCTTTTATCATCGCCATTGTCAGCACCGGACTTGGTCGGTGCCTTCCACTCATCGGTCATGCCATCTACCCCAGCAAAAACTTAATGGGCCTGGTTGAGCCAGGCGTGCAATTGCGAAAACCGATCAATCGTCAGTCGCGGCTCGTAAGCCTGCAAGGCTTCGGGGGACTGGGCGCCGTAGCTGACGGCGACACTGTCCATGCCGGCATTGCGCGCCATCAACAGATCGAACGAAGCATCGCCGACCATCAACGACTCACGGGCAGACACGCCGCAATGGGCCATGATCTGCTCCAGCATCAATGGATGGGGCTTGCTCGCGGTTTCATCGGCAGCGCGGGTGACGTCGAAATAGTCCTCCCAACCATTGGCCTTGAGCACCCGATCCAGGCCACGCCGGGCTTTGCCGGTGGCCACGGCCAGGTGATAGCCCTGCTCACGCAATGCCGCCAACGACTGCACCACCCCTTCAAACAAAGGCGAAGGCTCGGACTCCAGGGCAATGTAGTGATCGGCGTAATGCTCGCGAAACGCTACCAACTCACTGTCAGCGATCTGCGGGTACAAGGTGCGAATGGCTTCGGGCAATCCCAGGCCAATAATGCCCTTGACCGCCAGATCACTGCACAGCTCGAAGCCGGAACGGGTCGAGGCCACGTGCATGGACTCGACAATCCGACCAATGGAATCGCACAGGGTGCCATCCCAGTCAAAAATCAGCAGCTTGTAGTCAGGGCGCGACACTCAGGCGCTCCACGGTCTTGGCCCACATCTCATCCACAGGGGCCTGCAATTTCAATTCGCCACCATCGGGCAATGGCACCGTCAGCATGTAGGCATGCAGGAACAGGCGTTTGCCGCCAAGGTCACGAATCTCCTTGGAGAAACCCTCGTCGCCGTACTTGGTATCGCCCGCAATACAGTGACCAGCATGCAGGGTATGCACACGAATCTGGTGGGTACGCCCGGTCACCGGCTTGGCCTCGACCATGGTTGCGAAGTCACCGAAGCGCCGCAGCACCTTGAACAGGGTCAGCGCCTCCTTGCCCTCCTCGTCTACCTCGACCATGCGCTCGCCGGAGCGCAGGTTGCTCTTCTGCAACGGTGCCCGCACGCTCTTGATCGAGGACGCCCAGTTGCCACGCACCAGGGCCATATAGCGCTTGTCCACGCCATCGCCGCGCAGGGCGGTATGCAGGTGACGCAACATGCTGCGCTTCTTGGCAATCATCAACAGGCCGGAGGTGTCGCGGTCCAGGCGATGGACCAGTTCCAGCTCCTTGGCATCCGGACGCAACTGACGAAAGGCTTCGATCACCCCGAAATTCAGGCCGCTACCGCCGTGCACCGCAATGCCGCACGGCTTGTTGATCACGATCAGCTTGTTGTCTTCGAAGACAATCGACGCTTCAAGGCGCTGCAACAGGCCCTGGGCCAGCGGCACAGGCTCGTCACGCTCAGGCACGCGAACCGGCGGCACCCGGACGATATCGCCCGCCTGCAGCTTGTACTCAGGCTTGATCCGGCCCTTGTTCACCCGCACTTCGCCTTTACGCAAAATGCGATAAATCAAGGTCTTGGGCACGCCCTTGAGCCTGGCCAGAAGAAAATTGTCGATGCGTTGGCCGGCATATTCCGGCGAGACCTCAAGCAGCTGGACGCTGGGGGTCGGGGGGGTGGTAGTCGTCATGTCGGGAATGATAACAATTTTTTATGGAATTGAAGCACTTAATCATTGCTGCTATAGTCGCGAACGCCGCCAAAAGCGGCCTGGACAGAGGACTCGCGGCAAACTGCCGCCCCTGACCATCGCAATTCATCAGGACGCGAGGCCGTCCTACGGGGCTCTTGCCACACTGGAAGGCTCAAGATTGTAACAAGCGCAGGTGACATGAGGCCTGAAGCGAGTGCAAGAAACAGAGTGATTACTCGTCTCTTGCGCCGATATTTACGGCCAGTTCACAAAGTGCAGTCAGTCTTGTACCAGACCACGGCGAATGCTTCGGAAACAACGCCTGTTATTAGCCATGAGCGTGAACTCCCCATTGGAGAACACGGTAAATGCCAACCCGCTGCGGATTCTGCGCGCGGCAGCACCCGAATTATCAGGGATACGTGTAGGGTGGAGATGCACAACCGTCGGACTGTGTAGCACTAGGCTTATATTTAGACGCTTCATCTCGTCCACAGTCGCCGGTTGATTCCTCCTCCTGACTGAGTGCTTATTAAGTCACCACAGCAAGCAGGACGCGTAAGTCGCGATACCAGCCCAATTGGCCGGTATTGCTGGACACTGGAGTGGCCAACCACTCTTGACGCACCTGACACCGACCGTGAGAAGTCGTGTGTGCCGAACGCCGTTTCCGGCAGCCCGGAAACCGACGGTACAACATGAAAAGAATGCTGATTAACGCAACTCAACCCGAAGAGTTGCGTGTTGCACTGGTAGATGGCCAACGCCTCTACGACCTGGACATCGAGTCCGGTGCACGCGAGCAGAAGAAGGCCAACATCTATAAAGGCCGGATTACTCGCATCGAGCCAAGCCTTGAGGCTGCCTTTGTCGATTTTGGCTCTGAGCGCCATGGCTTCCTGCCCCTCAAAGAAATCTCCCGCGAATACTTCAAGAAAGCCCCTGAAGGCCGCGTGAACATCAAGGACGTCCTGAGCGAAGGCCAGGAAGTCATCGTCCAGGTCGAAAAAGAAGAACGTGGCAACAAGGGCGCCGCCCTGACCACCTTCATCAGCCTGGCTGGCCGTTACCTGGTCCTGATGCCGAACAACCCGCGTGCCGGCGGCATCTCCCGTCGCATCGAAGGCGAAGAGCGCAACGAACTGCGTGAAGCGCTGAACGGCTTGATCGCTCCGGCCGACATGGGCCTGATCGTGCGCACTGCCGGCCTTGGCCGCAGCAGCGAAGAAATGCAGTGGGACCTCGATTACCTGCTGCAACTGTGGACCGCTATTAAAGAAGCGTCCCTGGACCGCTCCGCGCCATTCCTGATCTATCAGGAAAGCAACGTGATCATCCGCGCCATCCGCGACTACCTGCGCCAGGACATCGGCGAAGTGCTGATCGACAGCGTTGAAGCCCAGGACGAAGCCCTGACCTTCATCCGCCAGGTGATGCCGCAGTACGCCAGCAAGATCAAGCTGTACGAAGACAGCGTACCGCTGTTCAACCGCTTCCAGATCGAAAGCCAGATCGAAACCGCCTTCCAGCGCGTGGTCGAACTGCCGTCCGGCGGCTCCATCGTGATCGATCCGACCGAAGCCCTGGTGTCCATCGACATCAACTCGGCGCGCGCCACCAAAGGCAGCGACATCGAAGAAACCGCGTTGCAGACCAACCTGGAAGCAGCCGAAGAAATCGCGCGCCAACTGCGCCTGCGTGATATCGGCGGCCTGATCGTGATCGACTTCATCGACATGACCCCGGCCAAGAACCAGCGCGCCGTGGAAGAAAAAGTCCGCGAATGCCTGGAAGCCGACCGTGCCCGCGTACAAGTTGGCCGTATCTCGCGCTTCGGCCTGCTGGAAATGTCCCGTCAGCGCCTGCGTCCATCCCTGGGCGAAAGCAGCGGCATCGTCTGCCCGCGTTGCAACGGCACCGGCATCATCCGTGACGTTGAATCGCTGTCCCTGGCGATCCTGCGCCTGATCGAAGAAGAAGCCCTGAAAGACCGCACCGCCGAAGTCCGCGCACAAGTGCCGATCCCGGTTGCAGCTTTCCTGCTCAACGAAAAACGCAACTCGATCACCAAGATCGAACTGCGCACCCGTGCCCGTATCGTGATCCTGCCGAACGATCACCTCGAGACGCCGCACTTCGAAGTCCAGCGCCTGCGTGATGACAGCCCGGAAGCCCACAGCGGCCAGTCCAGCTACGAAATCGCCGCTGCCGCTGCCGAAGTCGAAGAAGTCCAGCCAGCCGCCGCAACCCGCACCCTGGTGCGCCAGGAAGCCGCGGTCAAGACCGCACCGGCCCGTGCCAACGCACCGGTACCGACTGAAGTCGCCGCCCCGGTGGCCGCGCCTGCCGTCCTGCCGGAGCCAAGCCTGTTCAAGGGCCTGGTGAAGTCGCTGGTCAGCCTGTTCGCCACCAAGGAAGAGCCTGCTGCTCCAGCCGTGGTCGAGAAGCCAGCCGCTGAACGCCCTGCACGCAACGAAGAGCGTCGCAACGGTCGCCAGCAGAGCCGTAACCGCAACGGTCGCCGTGACGAAGAGCGCAAGCCTCGCGAAGAACGTGCACCGCGTGAAGAGCGCGCACCCCGTGAAGAGCGCCAGCCGCGCGAAGCCCGTGAAGAAACCCCGGCCGTAGCCCGTGAAGAACGTGCTCCGCGCGAAGAGCGTGCACCACGTGAAGAACGCGCACCGCGCGCCCCTCGCGCACCGCGTGAAGATCGCAAGCCACGTGGCGAGCGTGAAGAGCGTGTACGTGAACTGCGTGAACCTTTGGACGCTGCCCCAGCTGTTGCCGCCGTAGCAACTGATGCCGCGACCGAAGAACGCCCGGCCCGCCAGCCCCGTGAAGAACGCGCTCCACGCCCACCGCGTGAAGAGCGTCAACCACGCGCCGAGCAGGCTGCCGCAGCCAGCGAAGAAGAACTGCTGAACAACGACGAACAGCCACAGGAAGATGGCCAGGACAACGCCGAAGGCGATCGTCCACGCCGCCGCTCCCGTGGCCAGCGTCGCCGCAGCAACCGTCGTGAGCGTCAGCGTGACGCCAACGGCAATGTGATCGAAGGCTCGGAAGAGACCGGCGAAGCCACTGAAGAAAGCGCCAACAACGAACCGACCAGCACCGAACTGGCTGCTGGCCTGGCCGTTACCGCTGCAGTTGCCAGCTCGGTCATCAGTGCACCTGCCGAAGCCGAAGCCAACCAGCAGGCCGAACGTGCCACCGCTGCCGTGCAGGAAACTGCCGCAGTTGAAGCACCGGTTGTCGAAGCCACCACCGTGGTCGAAGCACCTGCCGCTGTAGAAGTTGAAGTTGCACCGGTCCGCGAAGCCCAGCCTGAAGCCGAAGTAGTGGCTGCACCTGCAATCGTGGTTGAGCCCCAGCCTGTGGTCGAAGCTGTTGTCGAAGCGCCAGCCGCTGAAGCAACCCCAGAAGTGCGTGAAGTTCGCGAAGAACAGACCGCCTTCCAGTGGACTGCCGAGCCGGCCGTCGTCGCCGAAGCACCTGCCCCGGCACCGGTAGAAGAAGCTCCAGCACCGGTTGCTGAAGTGGTTATCGCCGAACCAGCGGTGGTTGCAGAACCGGTTGTGGTTGCCGAGCCTGCTCCGGTGGTTGTGGAAACCCCAGTGGTTGCCGAAGTGGTCGCCCCAGTGGTTGAAGCCCCTGTCAGCGCCCTGACCGAAAACGGCCGTGCGCCTAACGACCCGCGTGAAGTGCGTCGTCGCAAGCGTGAAGCCGAGCGTCTGCAGAAAGAAGCCGAAGCAGCAGCGGCGGCGGCCCCGGCCGTCGTCGAAGCGGTTGCGCCAGCACCGGCCATCGAAGCAGAAGTTGAGCACACTGCCCCAACCATCGACGAGAACCTGCGTTCCGTTGAAGAAGTGGTAGAGCACAACCCAAAAGCCCTGGAAGAAGAGCACGAGCCTAAACCCCTCGCTTAATTCCAACGGCAATTAAAAAGCCCCGCCTGAGCAATCAGGCGGGGCTTTTTTATGCGACATGTCCCGTCCTGAATAAGGTTTACACCTTCTGACCTATCTTCAGGAGGAGTCAATGGAATCGGGCAAAAGGCGGAGCCAGCGTGACTACACGTTAGCCTTTAAATTATCGGTCGTAGACCAGGTCGAAAAGGGCGAGTTGAGTTATAAAGAGGCTCAACGGCGCTATGGCATCCAGGGCCGGTCCACGGTACTGGTCTGGTTACGCAAGTACGGCCGGCAGGACTGGAGCCAAGGCGCCTCAATTCGAGAGCCGAGGAGCAGGTCCATGACCGAGCCAACCCTCCCGCTGACCCCCGAGCAGCGGATCAAAGAACTCGAAGAACAGCTGGCGCTAAGCAATCAGAAAGCGCAATTCTTCGAAGCCGTCGTGAATGTTCTGAAGAATGACTACGGTGTTTCCGTCGTAAAAAAGCGACCCGGCAAGTCCTCTCGCAAGGGCAAATCCAAGGCCTGAGCATCACCAGGGCTTGCCTGTTCATGGGCATTTCGCGCCAAGCGTATTACCAACGCAATCGGGCTTTCGACGAGAGAGCTCGTCAAGATCAAGAAGTCATGGACTTTGTTCTTGAAAAGCGCCGCCGTCAGCCTCGGATAGGCACGCGCAAGCTGCATTACCTGATGAGCGTCGAAGTTGGCGCATCAGTGCGGGTCGGCAGAGACCGCCTGTTTAGCATCCTGCGCAATGCTCGAAAACTGGTTGTGCGCAAACGGGCTTACCACAAAACGACGGACAGTCATCACCGCTTTCGCCGCCATCCCAACCTGCTCAAAGCAGGTCAGGAGCAGGTCGTGGCCAATAGGCCAGAACAGGTCTGGGTTGCAGACATAACCTACCTGCCGACACAGGAAAGCGTGGCTTATGTGAGCCTGGTGACAGACGCCTACTCACGCAAGATCGTAGGCCATCATGTGCATGAGAGCTTGCATACCGAGTCGGTGATCAAAGCGATGGAAAAGGCCGTTGGCGAACGCCGAAGCACGCTGCCACTGATCCATCACTCAGACCGCGGAGCCCAATACTGCTCTGAGCTTTATCAACGCTTGCACGCTAGTCATGGCGTCAGATGCTCAATGACCGACGGCTATGACTGCTACCAGAATGCTCTGGCAGAGAGGATAAACGGCATTTTGAAGACCGAGTTCCTGCTGTATCGCCCTAAAAATCTGGCGGACGCAGTGAAAATGGTGGATGAGTCGGTGCTGATCTACAACGGGGAACGGCCACACCTGTCCCTGAAATACAAAACGCCCGATGCAGTGCATCGGGCGTTTTGAGACTGAAATAGGTGTAAACCTATTTCAGGACTAGACAACATGTGGGAGCTGGCTTGCCTGCGATGGTCGTTAACGATGACGGATAAATACCTGACACCCCGACCAGCTCTTCCAGCCCCTACCTGAATTCCAGTGATTGCGGCACGTCCACATCCCACAACACCCCAGGATCATCCACCTGCACTTCCCGCACCTCAGCCAGGGCAAACACCGCCCTGGCCCCACGATCCCCAGTCAACCCCATCAAGGCCGGCCCCAATTCCGGGCCAAACGCAACAGGATGGCCCTGCTGACCGGCATGCACCGGCACACTGACACCCTCCACTCGCTCTATCACCCGCTCAATACTCGCCGCCTGGATAAACGGCATATCCCCCAACACCACCAGCCAACCCGCCGCCGGGCCACTGGCGGCCACGGCAGCCGCAATGCTGTCGCCCATGCCCGACGAATCCACAAGCAGCACTTCGCAACCGTATGCCCTGGCCAGGCGAATGACCTCGCTGCGCGCAGGCGCGGTGATGACCCAGCGCCGGGTGATACTGGCCGGTAAATTGACCAACACCTGCTCGAAGACCGGCCGTGTCACTCCATCTCGCCCCCTACAAGGGGCCAGCAGTTTGTCTTGGCCAGTTTGCGCGCGGAAGCGGCTGCCCTGCCCCGCCGCCAGGACGATGGCGGTAATGGCGCTCGTCAACTGACCGCCTCCCGCACCGGTTTTGCTTGCAACAGTTCCACACCGTTCTTGATCGCGACGATGTGTGCCATCAGCGACAAGGCAATCTCTGCCGGCGTATGGCTGCCGATATGAAGACCGATCGGACCATGCAGCCGCGCAATCGCCTCGGCTCCCAGCCCCAACACCGCCAGGTTCTCCCGACGCTTGCGGCTATTGGCCCGCGAGCCCAGGGCACCAATGTAGAACGCTCGGGAGTTCAACGCGGTCAGCAGCGCCATGTCGTCCAGGCGCGGATCGTGGGTCAGGGCCACAATGGCCGTGCGCTCGTCCGTCTGGATATTGAGCACGGCCTCATCGGGCATTCCCGGCACAAAGCGCCCGTGTTGTTCTTCCCAGCCATGGACAAACTCCTGGCGTGGATCGCAGATCAGCACTTCAAAATCCAACAGCCGCGCCATTTCTGCCACATAGCGCGACAGCTGCCCCGCACCGATCAGTAACAGGCGCCAGCGCGGGCCGTAGATGGCCCGCAAGCGCTCACCATCAAAACTGACAATGTCGGACTGGCTCGCCGCGCTCAGACGCACGGTGCCCGTCGCCAAGTCCAACTCCCGGGCCACTATTTCATGGGCCTCACAACGCGCCAGCAACTCGGCGACCCAGGCAGGATCACCTACCCGCTCCTCCGTCAGGCGCAAGGTGCCGCCGCAGGGCAGGCCAAAGCGCGCCGCTTCATCCCGGGTCACGCCATAGGTCACCAGTTGCACCGGCGGCCCTTCGTCAGGCAAGCGACCATCGTAAAGCCGAGCGATCAGGTCATCTTCAATGCAGCCACCGGAAACCGAGCCGATCACCACCCCATCGCCGCGCAGGGCCAGCATCGCCCCCGGCGGCCGTGGCGCGCTGCCCCAGGTCTGGACCACGCTGTACAGCAACACCCGCTGCCCCGCGCGGCGCCACTCCAGCACGCTGCGCAGGACGTTCAGATCCACGCTGTCCATCAGGCTTTCGCCGCCTGCTGCCAGCCCTGCAGTTGATAACGCACGGGCAAGCTGCGGATACGCTTGCCGGTGGCGGCAAATATCGCGTTGCACAGCGCCGGCGCAATCGGTGGCACGCCTGGCTCACCGACGCCACCCAGGGGCACCTCTCCTTCTGGCGTGACCAAATGTATGGCGATTTCCCGGGGGGCCAGGGACATGCGCGCCACTTCATACATATGGAAGTTGTCCTGCTGGACCTTGCCATCCTTGAAGCTGATTTCTCCCAGGACCGCATTGCCCAAGCCCATGACGCAGGCGCCCTCGAACTGTGAGCGGATGCGCTCCGGGTTGATCTGCGGTCCGCAGTCCACCGCAATATCAGCCTTATGCACGATCAGCGTGCCATCATCCTTGACCTCCACCTCGATCACCGCCGCCACATAGGTCACAAAGCTGTAGTGCACCGCCAGCCCCAGGCCGCGCCCCTTGGGCAGCATGCGCCCCCAGCCGGCGGCCTTGGCGGCGGTTTCCAGCACGCCGCGCATGCGCGCGGTATCAATCGGATAACGCTCGGGGGACTCGCCGTAGTTCCACTCTTCACTCAAGGTTCGCGGATCAATCTGACGATCCGGGCCCAGCAGCTTGAGTTGATATTTCAGCGGATCCTGGCCGGCCTTATGGGCCAGTTCATCGACAAAGCTCTGAATGGCAAACCCATGGGGGATGTTCGACACCGAACGGTACCAACCCACGCGGGTGTGGGCAGCCGCTTCGGGGTTTTCCAGGCGCACATTGGGAATGGCGTAGGCCATGTTGGTAAAGCCCATACCCAGCTCGAACGCTGCCTCGTGGTTCATGCCCGGCGCAAACAGCGCAGTGATGCTGGGTGCCACGGTGCGGTGCAGCCAGCCAGAGGGCAGGCCGTCCTGGTTCAGGCCGGCCTTGAGGTACTCGGCGGAGACGGTATGGAAGTAGGAGTTATGAATATCGTCTTCACGGGTCCACTGCACCCGCACGGCCTTGCCGGGGAATTCCTTGGCCAGCAGCGCAGCTTCGATGATGAAATCCGGTTTCGACTTGCGCCCAAAGCCACCGCCCAACAGGGTGACGTGGATCGTGACGTTATCGAACGGCAGGCCCAGGCGCTCGGCCACCCGTTCCCGCGTGACCTGAGGTGCCTGGCTCGGAGCCCAGGCCTCGCATCGCCCGTCTTGATAACGGGCTACGGCCACCATCGGCTCCATCGGCGACTGCGCCAGGTGTGGCAAGTAATACGTGGCTTCGAGGGTGCTGTCGGCATCGTTCAGGGTCTGCTCGATACTGCCGGTATTGCGCACCACTTTGCCGGGCTGGAGCGCCGCGGCCTCCAGGGTCTTGCGATAGTCGGTGGAGTTGTAGCCAGCATTCGCGCCGTCGTCCCAGACAATCTGCAACGCCTCACGGCCCTTGATCGCCGCCCAGGTATTGCTAGCAACCACCGCCACACCACCCAATGGCTGGAATTCCGAGGGTATGGGTCGGCTTTCGATTTGCAGGACCTTGATCACCCCGGGGACTTTCAGCGCCGCGCTGGCATCGAACGACTTGACCTTGCCGCCGTATACCTTGGGCCGCGCAATGGTCGCGAACAGCATGCCGTCAAAATGCACATCGGCGCCGTACACCGCCCGGCCGTTGACGATATCGGCACCGTCGATGGCCTTGGTGGCTTCCTTGCCGATATAGCGAAACTCCGAGGGCTGCTTGAGCCGCAGGCTGTCGCGCGCCGGCACTGCCAACGCGCTGGCGGCAGCGGCCAGGGCGCCATAGCCCAGTTCGCGGCCGCTGGGCTGGTGAATGACTTTATGCAACTGTGCACGGCATTCGCCCAGCGGGACTTTCCACTGCTCGGCAGCGGCCTGTTCCAGCATGGTTCGCACGGCGGCGCCGCACCGGCGCATCGGTTCGAACCAATGGCGCATGCTGCGCGAACCGTCGGTATCCTGGTTGCCAAAACGCGCTTCGTCACCCGGCGCCTGCGCAACCTTCACCAGCGCCCAATCGGCCTCCAGTTCATCGGCCACCACCATGGTCAGGCTGGTGCGCACGCCCTGGCCCATCTCCGAGCGGTTGCAGATCACGGTGACGGTGCCATCGCTGGCGATGCTGACATAGACCTTGGGATCATCGACCAGGCCATTGGGCATCGCGGCCCCGCCGTATTGCTTCACTTCGTCGGCAAAGGCCTGGGGCAAGCCCCAACTGGCAGCCACCACCAGGGCGCCGGTCGCGCCGACGCCCTTGAGGAAACCGCGCCGGCTAAGGTTGCTCAGGGCGAAATTGCTCGGTAACTGGCTCATGCCTTGGCCCCCTGCAACTGAGTCGCGGCCTGGCGGATCGCCGTCTTGATGCGGTTATAGGTGCCGCAGCGGCAGATATTGCCGACCATGGCTTCTTCAATCTGTGCATCGCTGGGGTTGGGGTTGGTTTTCAGCAAGGCCGTGGCCGACATGATCTGCCCGCCCTGGCAGTAACCGCATTGCGCCACCGCCGTATCCAGCCACGCCTGCTGCACCACCTGGCCAATCGGGTCGTTATGCAGGTTGTCGATAGTGCTGACGTTCTGCCCTTTGACCGAGCCGATGGGCGTGATGCAACTGCGCGCCGGCGCACCGTCGATATGGATGGTGCAGGCGCCACACAGCCCCATGCCGCAACCGAACTTGGTGCCGTTGTAACCCGCTACATCGCGGATCGCCCACAGCAGAGGCATATCCTCGGTGGCATCCAGTGGATGATCTTGACCGTTGAGTTTCAGAGTAATCATGGGCACGCCCGCATAGTGATTGGATTATGGGGTCGAGCTATCTGCCGCTTTCAAGGGAGCGGAGTCGGTACACGCAGATGGCTCAGGCTAATCGGGCTCTCTTGTGAAGACAGGTCTTCACCGGGCCTTTGATAAACAGGGTCTATCGAACAATAAACAGGCATCGTTAGCCTGCTAAGTTAACCCAGCATTAACAAAAAAGCCCTGCAATGCAGGGCTTGGTTCAACACGCTAGAAGCGTAGCTCAATAACGATTGGGCTCCATTTCCAGGTCGACCTTGAAGCGCTCGGCGATATCGCGCTGGATGCGCTGGGCCAGGCTGGAAATATCCAGGCCGGTGGCCGCGCCATAATTGACCAGCACCAGCGCCTGCAAGCGATGCACGCCGGCATCACCCTCGCGAAAGCCCTTCCAGCCGGCCTTTTCAATCAACCAGCCGGCCGCCAGCTTCACTTGCCCATCGGCCTGGGGATAGGCCACCAGATCGGGATATTGCAGCTGCAACTGCGCCGCCAGCTCCTGGGAGACCAGTGGGTTCTTGAAGAAACTGCCGGCGTTGCCCAAGACCGCAGGATCGGGCAGCTTTTCACTGCGAATACTGCAAATGGCCCGACTGACATCGCTCGGGGTCGCCTGGGCAATGCCCTGCTCCGCCAGGCGCTGTTGCACCGGGCCATAGCCGAGTTTCAGGTGTGCGACGCGGTTCAGGGCAAAACGCACCCGCAGGATCAGCCAGCGCCCCACTTCGTGCTTGAACAGGCTGTCGCGGTAGGCGAAGTTGCATTCCTCCAGGCTGAAATCCCGCAACTCGCCTGTCTGGCGGTCGAGGGCGGTCAGGCCGGCGAAGACATCCTTGATCTCAACACCGTAGGCGCCAATGTTCTGCATCGGTGCCGCCCCGACAGTGCCGGGAATCAGGCTGAGGTTTTCCAGGCCAGAGAACCCTTGTGCAAGGGTCCATAGCACAAACGGATGCCAGGCCTCGCCCGCCTCAGCTTCCACCAGCACCTGCTGGCCGTCGTCGTGCAGTACTCGGATCCCCTGGGTTGCCATGCGCAACACCAACGCCGGGATATCCTGGGTCAGCAGCAGGTTGCTGCCGCCCCCGATCACCAGCAACGGCAACTGCTGTGCGGCCGCATAGGCTAGGCCCTCGCGCACATCGGCGTCGCTATGGGCTTCGGCGAACCATTGCGCACGCACATCAATGCCAAAACTGTTAAAGGCCTTCAGGGAAACCTGGGGCTGCACATCCAGACTCATAACCGTCCCTTCAATTCGATCACCAGCAAATCACAGGCGGCCTCGATCAGGTCCAGGACCTGCTCGAAACCTTGCTCGCCGTCGTAGTACGGATCCGGCACTTCATCCACCGCCCCATCGTAGCGGCGCAGGAACAGGTCCAGCTCGGCCTTGCCCTGGGCCGGTTGCATGGCCTTGAGGTTGCGCAGGTTGCTCTGGTCCATCGCCAGGATCAGGTCGTAGCGCGCAAAGTCGGCGCGCGACACCTGCTGGGCGCGCTGGGCCGACAGGTCGTAGCCACGACGCAGCGCTGCTTGCTGGCTGCGCTTGTCCGGGGCCTTGCCGATATGCCATTCACCGGTACCGGCAGACGCCACCTCGACCTGGTCCGCCAACCCGGCGGCCCGCAGTTTGTGGCGCAGCACGCCCTCGGCGGTGGGCGAGCGGCAGATATTGCCCAGGCAGACAAACAGGACTTCCATCAAGCCCCCAGCAACCGACGCACGCGCTCGAGGTCTTCCGGCGTATCGACACCGGCCGGCGGCGCTTCCATCGCATCATCGACATGAATGCGCACGCCGTGCCACAGGGCCCGCAATTGCTCCAGGGCCTCGGTGTTTTCCAGCCAGCACGGGCCCCAGGTGACGAAGTCATGCAGGAAGCCGGCGCGGTAGGCGTAAATGCCGATATGGCGGCGATACGGCACGCCCGCCGGCAACACATCACGCTGTTTGGCGAATTCGTCACGTGCCCAGGGCAGGGTCGAACGGCTAAAGGTCAGGGCCAGGCCATTGATGTCGCTGACCACCTTGACCACGTTCGGGTTGAACAGGGTCTCGAGGTCTTCGATAGGCTCGGCCAGGGTCGCCATGCGCGCTTCGGCGTGGGCGGCCAGGTTGGCCGCGACCTGGTCGATGACACACGGCGGGATCAACGGCTCGTCGCCTTGCACATTGACCACGATGGCGTCCGGCGCCAGGCCCAGGTGCGTGGCCACTTCGGCCAGGCGGTCGGTGCCGGAGTTGTGATCTTCACGGGTCAGTACCGCTTCGGCGCCAAAACCCTTGCAGGCCTCGATGATCCGCAGATCATCAGTGGCCACCACTACGCGTTGGGCGCTGCTTTTGCAGGCCTGCTCCCAGACCAGCTGGATCATCGGCTTGGCGCCGATCATCTGCAGCGGTTTGCCGGGCAGGCGGGTGGAGGCGTAGCGCGCGGGGATGACAACAGTGAAGGCAGTGGTCATTTATCCAGGCGCTCGTCAGTCGTCAGGGTGCGGGCTTCGCTTTCCAGCATCACCGGGATGCCGTCGCGGATCGGGTACGCCAGGCCGGCGCCCTTGCTGATCAGTTCGGTCTTGTCGGCACTGAGCTTGAGCGGGCCTTTGCAGATCGGGCAAGCGAGGATATCGAGCAGTTTGGTGTCCATGGGGGTTTCCTGGATAAAAACGTTTTAAGGCAAAAGTCGAGCAGGCAGCAGACGCATCAGTTGCGTGTCGAACCAGGCGATAAACGCCGGTGACGGTGCGGCATCGACTGCAAGGTACCACCAGTGTGCCTGGGCAAAGGCGCGGCACTTCACCGCGTCCTTTTCGGTCATGACCAGGGGCAGTGACGGCGTAAAATTCAGGACCTCGGCGCTGTAGGGCGCATGGTCGGCAAACGCATGGGGTATCGGCAGCCAGTGTAGCGTTTCGAGGGTATTGAAGAAACGTTGTGGGTTGCCGATGCCCGCGACCGCATGCACCCGTTGCCCCACGGGAAAATGGTCCAGCGGCCGCCGCTCGCCGGTCAGCAGGTTGACCAACGTGGTCGGCAGCAGACGGAAAGCAAAGCCATCCTCGCGATCAGCTCCGGCGCCGTTATATAGCAGGGCATCGACGCTGTGCAGGCGCTCGGCCGGCTCGCGCAACGGCCCGGCAGGCAGGCAGCGGCGATTGCCCAGGCCACGGGCGTTGTCGATCAGCACCAACTCAAGGTCACGGGCCAGACGGTAATGCTGCAAGCCATCGTCGGACAGGATCAGGTCCAGGGTCTCGCTGGCCAACAGGGCCTGCACCGCCCGGCTGCGATCGGGGTCGATCATCAGCGGGACGCCGCTGCGCTGCACGATCAACAAGGGCTCGTCGCCGGCCACTTGCGCGCTGTCGCTGGCCTGCACCCGCCATGGCAACTGCGCAGGCTTGGCCCCATAGCCACGGCTGACCACACCGACCCGCAGGCCACTGCGCTGGCAATGCTCGATCAACCACAGGATCAACGGCGTCTTGCCCGTGCCACCCACAGTGATATTGCCGACCACTACTATAGGCACCGGCGCTTGGTAGATCGTGCCCTCACCCGCCAGGAACCGCTCGCGCTTGCGCCTGACCACCCGGCGATAGAGTGCCTCCAGTGGTTGCAGGAGCTTGAGCGCCGGGTGGCCGTCATACCAGGCCTTGAGCAAACGATCGGACAAGGCCATCAGGGTTGCCCCGCCGCCTCGACGGTGGTCATGCGCAAATGGCTGAAACCGAGCTTGCCGGCTGCATCCATCGCGGTGATCACAGCCTGGTGCGGGGTCTTGCCATCGGCGCTGATGGACAGCGGCATTTGCGTATCACCGCCGGACTCCTTCTGCAGCGCATCCATCACGCTGGCCACGTCGTTTTTCTCGAGTAACTGGTTGTTCACCGAAAACACCCCTTCGGCGCTGATGGTGATCTCCAGTTGTTTGAGCTGCTGGTCTTCGGCCGGCGAGCCGCTGACGGCTTCCGGCAGTTCGACCCGTAGTTGGGTTTCCCGGGTAAAGGTGGTGGTGACGACAAAAAACAACAGCAGGATGAACACCACATCAATCAACGACGCCAGGTTGATATCGACCGTTTCCCGTGGCTTGCGGCGAAATTTCACGCTTTGCCCTCGACCAGGTCGACATCACGGTCGCCCTGGACCACTTCCACCAGCTTGATGGCTTCCTGCTCCATACCCACCACCAGCTCGTCGATGCGGCGTTGCAGGAATCGGTGGAAAAACACCGCAGGGATACCCACCATCAGGCCCGCCGCCGTGGTGATCAGGGCCTTGGAAATACCCCCGGCCAATACCGAGGCGTTGGTGGTCATGCCGGACCCGGTGAAGGCACTGAAGATATCAATCATGCCCAGCACGGTACCGAGCAAGCCCAGCAATGGCGCCATTGCCGCGATGGTGCCCAGGGCATTGATGTAGCGCTCCAGTTCGTGGATTACCCGGGCGGCGGCTTCTTCAATGCACTCCTTCATGATCTCGCGACCGTGCTTGGAGTTGGCCAGGCCCGCAGCGAGGATCTCGCCCAGAGGGGAATTGGCCCGCAGTTCCTTGAGCTTTTCCTTGTCCAGTTGCTTGTCCTTGATCCAGCGCCAGACCTGCCCCAGCAGATGATCAGGGGTTACACGGCTGGCGCGCAGGGTCCACAGGCGTTCGGCAACAATGCCGAGTGCGGCGATGGAGCTCAGAATGATCGGCAACATCATCCAGCCGCCGGATTTGACCAATTCCCACACAGTGAATGTCCCCTCGAAAAAGTGCGCCACTTTAGCATATAGGCTGGCGAGGAAGGGCCTGCCGGCCGACAGCCATCATGTCGCAGGCACCGGCCTTTGGTAACTGTCGATGACAGGCGCGCGCCAGAAACGGCGCTGGCTGCGTGCCATGACCGGCGCCTCGAAAGCCCCCAGGCGCAGACGCACCGCGCCCTGTTCGGCGCTGTCATAAAGGGTGCTGCGCAAATACTGGTAACGCGCCACCACTTGCGGGTGCGGATGACCGAAACCATTGCCTCGCCCACGGGAGATCAGCACCGCCTTGGGGGCCAGTTGCTGGACAAACGGCCAGGACGAGGAACTGCGGCTGCCATGATGGGGCACTTGCAGCCAATCCGTGGCGACCGCCAGAGGCGTGGCCAGCAAGGCCCGCTCGGCCTCGCGGTCGATATCGCCGGTCAGCAGCAACCGCTCGCCATTGGCCTGGACCTGCAGCACGCACGACTTCGCGTTGCCGTTGCGGGCATCTGCCCATTGCCACAGCTGGAACACCACGCCGTCCCACTCCCACTGCTCACCGCTGACGCAGGCCTGAGTGCCGAGGAACGCCGGCAACCCCTGGGTTTCCCCGCCCACCACGCGCAGGACGGGTAACCCACGGGCCACCGCCGCCGCGCCACCGGCATGATCGGCGTCGGCATGGCTGAGCAGCATCAAGTCCACCTGGCCAACCCCCAGCTTGCGCAGCGCCGGCAATACCACGCGCTCGCCAAGATCGTAATCCCCCACCCGTGGCCCGGCGTCATACAACAGCACGTGGTTGCGGGTGCGCAACACGATCGACAATCCCTGGCCGACATCCAGTTGCTCCACCGCCACCTGGCCCAACGGGATCGACTCACGGGGCGGGAACACCGCCAGCAGCAACAGGGGCCAACCCAGCAGGCGAAAGGGAATGCCCTTGGGCATCAATAACAGCACCGCGCCCAGCAGACTGAGCAACCAGTAGCCCACAGGCACCTCGGCCGGCATCCAGGCGGGCACGTGCCCGGCCAGCCAGGCCAGGGCCTTGAACAGCCAATCCAGCGCGCCCCCCGCCAGCCACAACAGGCCACTGCCCAGCCATGGCACCGTCAGCAACAGCGTGCCCGCCAGCGCCAGCGGCAACACCAACAGGCTGATCCACGGCACCGCAAACAGATTGGCCAGCGGCGCACTCAAGCTGATCGGCAAACCGAGGATCAGTAGCAGCGGAAACAGCCCTATCGCGATCAGCCATTGGGCACGGGTCCAGGCCCACCACGCCCGCCAGGGCCCCAGGCGGCCGCTAAAGGCCAGCAGCAACACGGCCACGGCGGCAAATGACAGCCAGAAACCCGGTTGCAGGCTGGCCAGGGGTTCGAGGAGCAGCACCGCATTCAGGGCCAGCAGCAGTGGCCACCAGATCCCCAGGTGGCGAAACCGCAGGCGCCACAGCAACACCAGCCCCACCATCACACAGGCCCGCTGCACTGGCACGGCAAAACCGGCGAGCAAGCCATAGGCCAGCGCTGCGGCAAATGCCAGGCCGCAGGCCCAAGGCAGCCAGGGCAAACGCCTGGGCCAGCAGCCGTAGCGGGCCAGCCCGGCCACCCAGGCATAGATCAACCCCGACAACAGGCCGATATGCTGGCCGGAAATGACCAATAGATGCACGGTGCCGGTGTCCTGCAAAATGCGCCAATCCTCGGCGGCCAAGCCGGAGCCATCGCCCAGCACCAGTGCGGCCAGCCCGGCTTCACGCCCCCGGGCGTCTACCGCCAATAGCTGCTGGCGGACCCCATCGCGCCAGGCATGTCGGGCCGGCGCCAGGCGCTGGCCATCCTTGACCGACCCCGTCGCCCCCACACGCTGGGCCAACAGCCAGGCCTCTTGATCGAAGCCCTGGAAATTCAACAGGCCGGAGGGTCGCTTGAGGGTCACGGCCAAACGCCAGCGCTCACCACTGCGCACGGGCGGGCCGCCCTGCCAGCTCACACGGATGCGCTGGGGTAGCCGGTCCTGGCGTGACCGGCTGTCGCTCAGTTCGAAGCGCACCACCCCACCACTCTGCTGCGGCAGCCCGCTGACGCGCCCTTCCAGCCAGCGGGTCTGGCCGTCCAGCGCGGGTACGAGCCGGTCGTCGAGCGCCCGTTGCGCGCTGAAACAGACCCACGCCAGGCCCAACAGGAAAAACGCCAGCGGATAAGTACGAAACGGCAGTAGCATCAACGCCACCACCGGCAACACCAGCAACCAACCGACCGGCGGCAAGACGGGCAGCAGGCGCAACGCCAGCAGCCCTAACGCCAGCGCAAACATCCCTGTACGCATGGATCATTCCTTGAGAGTGACCCATTGAGTGTTAGCCGAGTGGTTCAGGGCAAACTATGATTTTTTGTCACAAAGTCTGAATTTCCCGTTCGTAGAATACGGGCATACTTGACCCTCGAACTGATCTGGACCCCTTATGCCACGGCACTTATTCAAACGGTACATGCCCGATCCGACCAGCATTCGGGAACACAAGTCCTTACGCTTTCTCGGCACGCTGCTCCATGACCCCAACCTCTGGCACCTCAATCGGCATTCAGTTGCCCGGGCCATGGCTGTCGGCCTGTTTGCCGCCTTCATCCCCATACCCTTGCAGATGTTGCTGGCGGCCTTCCTCGCCATTTCCGTGCGCGGCAATATGCCCATTGCCGTGAGCCTGGTGTGGCTGACCAACCCGATTACCATGCCCGTGGTGTTCTTCTGCACCTATATGACCGGCACCTGGCTGATGAACATCCCCGCCCGCACCCTGCCCGATGAACTGACCTGGGAATGGATCAGCGGGCAACTGTCGACCATGTGGCAGCCGTTCCTCCTGGGCTCGGTGGTGATGGGCCTGGTATTGGGCGCGCTGGCGTACTGCATGACCATGGTGTATTGGCGGTGGTGGGTGGGGCATCAGTGGAAAAAACGGCAGCAACGTAATCGGTAGTCGGCGAACGCCCCTGTTGTGAGCTGGTTTGTCTGCCTGACAACCCGAGGTGTCCCGGTGAGCACCGCAGCAATGGACATGGGCTCAATAAGCCCGCCATCATCCCCCTCAAGCATCTTTTGCAAGATTCCAAGCCCCTCATATGGCTACACTGCGCAGGTAGCGCAGGCCGGATGCCTGCGTAGAATCTCGACATCAGTGTGGTAGCAGGAGAGTGGCGTGCTAAGAAGAATGGGGATAAAAGGCCGCGTACTGTTGCTGACCTTGTTGCCTACCAGCCTGATGGCATTGCTCCTGGGCGGATATTTCACCTGGATGCAGCTCTCGGAGCTGCAAACCCAACTGCTCAATCGCGGCGAGATGATCGCCGAACAGCTAGCGCCGCTGGTGGCACCGGCACTGGGTAACAAGAACACCGACCTGCTGGAACGCATCGCCACCCAGTCCCTGGAGCAAGTCGACGTGCGGGCCGTGTCTTTCCTGGCGCCCGACCGCTCGGCCCTGGCCCATGCCGGCCCGACCATGCTCAACCAGCCGCCCATCGGCAACAGCTCACACCTGCTGCAACGCACCGGCAATGACGCCACCCGCTACCTGCTGCCGGTGTTCGGCCGCCATCGCAACCTCGCCGGCGAGCTGATTCCCGACGAAGCCGATCGCCTGCTGGGCTGGGTCGAACTGGAACTGTCCCACAACGGCATGCTGCTGCGCGGCTATCGCAGCCTGTTCGCCAGCCTGCTGTTGATTGCCATCGGCCTGATCTGCACGGCGGCCCTGGCCCTGCGTATCAGCCGCACGATCAACTCGCCTATCGGCCAGATCAAACAAGCGGTGGCGCAGCTCAAGGACGGCAACCTGGAAACCCGTTTGCCGCCCCTGGGCAGCCAGGAGCTGGATCAGTTGGCGTCCGGCATCAACCGCATGGCCGAAACCCTGCAAAACGCCCAGGAAGAACTGCAACACAGCATCGACCAGGCCACCGAAGACGTGCGCCAGAACCTGGAAACCATCGAGATCCAGAACATCGAGCTGGACCTGGCCCGCAAGGAGGCCCTGGAGGCCAGCCGCATCAAGTCGGAGTTCCTGGCCAATATGAGCCATGAAATCCGCACACCGCTCAATGGCATCCTCGGTTTCACCCACCTGTTGCAGAAAAGCGAACTGTCGCCCCGTCAGTTGGATTACCTGGGCACCATTGAAAAATCCGCCGACAACCTGCTGGGCATCATCAACGAGATTCTCGACTTCTCGAAAATCGAAGCCGGCAAGCTGGTGCTCGACAGTATCCCGTTCAACCTGCGCGACCTGTTGCAAGACACCCTGACCATCCTCGCCCCGGCCGCCCATGCCAAACAGCTGGAGCTGGTGAGCCTGGTCTACCGCGATACTCCGCTGTCCCTGGTGGGCGACCCGCTGCGTCTCAAGCAGATCCTCACCAACCTGGTCAGCAACGCCATCAAATTCACCCGCGAAGGCACCATCGTCGCCCGGGCCATGCTCGAAGACGAGCAGGAAGACAGCGTGCAACTGCGCATCAGCGTGCAGGACACCGGCATCGGCCTGTCGAACCAGGATGTGCGCGCCCTGTTCCAGGCCTTTAGCCAGGCGGATAACTCCTTGTCCCGTCAGCCCGGTGGCACCGGGTTGGGGCTGGTGATTTCCAAGCGCCTGATCGAGCAGATGGGCGGCGAAATCGGCGTCGACAGCACGCCAGGCGAGGGTTCGGAGTTCTGGATCAGCCTCAACCTGCCAAAAACCCGCGACGATATCGAAGACTTGCCCGCCCCGCCGTTGTTGGGCCGGCGTGTGGCGGTGCTGGAGAACCACGAACTGGCGCGCCAGGCCCTGCAACACCAGTTGGAAGACTGCGGCCTGGAGGTCACGCCGTTCAACAACCTGGAGAACCTGACCAACGGCATCACCAGCGCACACCAGACCGAGCAGGCCATCGACCTCGCGGTACTGGGCATCACCGCCAACGATATTCCGCCGGAGCGCCTCAACCAACACCTGTGGGACCTTGAGCACCTGGGCTGCAAAGTGCTGGTGCTGTGCCCGACCACCGAGCAGATGCTGTTCAACCTGTCGGTGCCCAACCCCAATAGCCAGTTGCAGGCCAAGCCGGCCTGCACCCGTAAATTGCGCCGGGCGCTGTCCGACCTGATCAGCCCGCGCCCCTTGCGCAGTGAACCGGGCGAGCCGTTGTCCAGCCGTGCGCCACGGGTGCTGTGTGTCGACGACAACCCGGCCAACCTGCTGCTGGTACAGACCCTGCTCGAAGACATGGGCGCCAAGGTCCAGGCCGTGGAAAGCGGCTATAGCGCCATCGAAGCGGTGAAGAAAGAAGCCTTCGACCTGGTACTGATGGACGTGCAGATGCCCGGCATGGACGGGCGCCAGAGCACCGAGGCGATTCGTCAGTGGGAAAGCGAGCGCCACGGCACGCCACTGCCTATCGTCGCCCTGACGGCCCACGCCATGGCCAATGAAAAACGCGCCCTGCTGCAAAGCGGCATGGATGACTACCTGACCAAGCCCATCAGCGAGCGGCAACTGGCCCAGGTGGTGCTGAAATGGACCGGCCTGGCCTTACGCAATCAAGGCCCGGAACGCGCAGTCGAAGGCCACGGCCCCGCCGCTCAACTGCCGGTACTTGACCATGAAGAGGGCCTGCGCCTAGCGGCCGGCAAGGCGGACTTGGCCGCCGATATGCTGGCCATGTTGCTGGCGTCCCTGGAAGCTGACCGTGAGGCCGTCTGCGTCGCCCGCGAAGCCAACGACAACAATGCCCTGATCGAACGGGTCCACCGCCTGCACGGCGCCACCCGCTACTGCGGCGTGCCGCAATTGCGCGCAGCCTGCCAACGCGCCGAAACCTTGCTCAAGCAGGATGACGCCAAGGCCATGGCTGCCCTGGATGAACTGGACATGGCCATCGCCCGCCTTGCCAGCGAGGCCCGGGTCAACGCCTGATGCAGAGCAACACGCCCAACGCCAATGACGGGCAACATCTCCTGTGGGCGCCGGTAAGCCGGCGCCCACAGGTTTTGTGTCACCACACGCTATTTTGCAGGGAGCCCCTTGATGCGCATCATCCTCTTCAGCAGCCAGACCTATGACCGCGACAGCTTTCTCGCCGAACCCTTGCCCGCGGGCATGGAGTTGCAGTTCCAACCGGCACGCCTGAACCTCGACACCGTGGCCCTGGCCGATAAGCACAAAGTGGTCTGTGCCTTTATCAACGACGACCTCAGCGCCCCGGTGCTCGAACACCTCGCGGCCGGCGGCACGCAACTGATTGCCCTGCGCTCGGCCGGCTACAACCATGTGGACCTGGCCGCCGCCAAGCGCCTGGGCCTGACCATCGTGCGGGTGCCCGCGTACTCGCCCCATGCAGTGGCCGAACATGCCGTGGCCCTGGTGCTGGCCCTCAACCGCCGCCTGCACCGCGCCTACAACCGTACCCGCGACGGCGACTTCAGCCTGCACGGCCTGACCGGCTTCGACCTGGTGGGCAAGACCGTGGGCGTGGTGGGGACCGGGCAGATCGGCGCGACCTTTGCCAAGATCATGGCCGGCTTTGGCTGCAGCTTGCTGGCATACGATCCCTACCCCAATCCGCAGGTCGAAGCCCTTGGCGCGCGCTATGTCAGCCTGCCCCAGTTGTTGGCCGAGGCACAGATCATCAGCCTGCACTGCCCGCTGACCGCCGACAGCAAGCACCTGATCAATGCGCAATCCCTGGCCCATATGCAGCCGGGAGCGATGCTGATCAACACCGGGCGCGGCGGCCTGGTGGACACCCCGGCATTGATCGAAGCGCTCAAGGATGGACAGCTGGGCTACCTGGGCCTGGATGTGTACGAAGAAGAGGCCCAGCTGTTTTTTGAAGACCGTTCGGACCTGCCCTTGCAGGACGATGTGCTGGCACGCCTGCTGACCTTCCCCAACGTGATCATTACCGCGCACCAGGCATTCCTCACACGCGAGGCCCTGGCGGCGATTGCCGGGACCACCCTGGCCAATATCCAGGCCTGGGCCAACGGCCAGGCGCAAAACCTGGTACAGGGATGATCAACGGTCATCTACCGCGCGCATGGTGAACAGGCGAGCGTGATAGGATGCCGCGCCTATTTGGAGGATCCATGGCCGAACACGATTTCCGCTTCAGTTTGCTGAGCCCACAACACACCCTGATCGAATGCCGCGCCCTGGTGCCCGGTCGTTATCAAGTCACCGGCAATGGTGGCTCGATCAAGCATGGCGACGTGCTGATCGTCACTTTGCGCGGCAGCAAGACCCTGTCGATGCGCCTGACCGTCGAAGGCGATGCGCGCTACTCCATCCGCCCGGCCGGGCAATGGGTTGCCATGGCGCAAGGGCCGAAGTTCGGCGAGCTGGAGATTCACACCTGGAAGGTCAATTGCGACAGCTGCGACGCCGTGCTGGAGTTTGAGTTCGCAGTGGAAACCAAGTTGACCAAGGAACCGTTGCAACCGGCCGCCACTGCGCGCATTGCCGAGTTGGGCTGGGCCACCGTCGGCGACACGCACCGTTGCCCGAAATGCCAGCAGGCCGCGCCATGAAGAGCCTGCTGATGGTCGCAGCGCTGGGCGCAGGCCTTGCCGGCTGCGCCAGCGACGAGGTCAAGCTCAAGCAGGATCACAGCTACATCGTGGAGTGGATCGGCGAGCGGCCCCTGATGGATTACGCCCACCTGACCGTGACCCTCGGTGCCGATGGCCGGGCCTATGGCAATGGCGGCTGCAACCACTGGTTCGCGCCGTACAGCCTGGACGGTGACAAACTCAGCTTCGGCAAGATCGGCAGCACCCGCAGGCTGTGTGCCGAAGCCCTGATGGAGCAGGAACAGCGCTTCTTCAAGGCCCTGGAAACCGTGCAACGCTGGGACATCTCGCCCATCGAGCAGACCCGTTTCTGGCCTGCCGAGGGCAAGCCACTGCGTTTGTGGCTGGAAGAAGGCTGATCCGTTGGCGATTGCGGTGTGCCGGGCATACCGCAATCGCCAGCGAGCAACCGTTTAGCCGCGCAGTTCCTTGAGCTTGGCCAATACCCCCGCCGCCGTCTGCTCGCCCAACATCTGCGCCCGCACCTTGCCCTTGTCATCAATGATGTAGGTCACCGGCAACGCTTCGCTGCGCGGGATATCAAAAATCGCCTCGGGGTTCTGTGCCAGTACCGTGAACTTGATGCCCAGCTTCTCGCTGGCGCTCTTGAGCTCTTCGCCCTGCACATTATCGAAGTTGACGCCGAACACGCTGACCGGCTGACCCTTGAGCTGCTCGGCCAGGGCGTTGAGCTCGGGGATTTCGATGCGGCACGGGCCACACCATTCGGCCCAGTAATTGATCACCAACCATTGTTTGTCGACGCGCTCGGACGCGACTTTCTGGCCGTATTGGTCAACGCCATAATCATTGCCGCAGCCGCTGAGCAGGAGTGTGGTGATAACTGCCAGTGCGCCTATCAGTCGCCGTGTCATGGGGTAATCCTTAGCAAAAATGAACGTGGGCTGCGGCCGATCGCCTCTTACGGTTTAAGGACACGCCGCAGCGCAGGTAGAATACCCGCCACCTTACGCAAGATGCGACCCGCACATGACCGATCTGACGCTTTATCACAACCCGCGCTGCTCGAAATCCCGCGGTGCGCTCGAACTGCTGCAGGCCCGTGGCCTCACGCCGAACGTGGTGCGCTACCTGGAAACCCCGCTGGACGCCACGCAGCTTGAAGCCCTGCTCGGCAAGCTGGGGATCAGCGCCCGGCAATTGCTGCGCACCGGCGAAGACGAATACAAGACCCTCAACCTGGCCGACGCCAGCCTCAGCGAGGCGCAATTGATTGCCGCCATCGCCGCCCATCCCAAGCTGATGGAACGGCCGATCCTGGCCACTGCCGACAAGGCCGTGATTGGCCGGCCGCCAGAAAACATCCTGGAGCTTCTGCCGTGAGCGCGCCCTACATCCTGGTGCTGTATTACAGCCGCAACGGCTCGGTCAGCGAAATGGCCCGGCAGATTGCCCGAGGCATCGAGCAAGGCGGCCTGGAAGCGCGCCTGCGCACCGTGCCGGCGATCTCCAGCGAGTGCGAAGCCGTCGCCCCGAGCATCCCGGCCGAAGGCGCGCTGTATGCCAGCCTCGACGACCTGAAGAACTGTTCGGGCCTGGCCCTGGGCAGCCCGACGCGCTTTGGCAACATGGCCGCGCCCTTGAAGTACTTTCTCGACGGCACCAGCAACCTGTGGCTGACCGGCGCCCTCGTCGGCAAGCCGGCCGGGGTCTTCACCTCGACCGCCAGCCTGCACGGCGGCCAGGAAACCACCTTGATGTCGATGCTGCTGCCGTTGCTGCACCACGGCATGCTGATCACCGGCCTGCCCTACAGCGAACAGGCCCTGCTCGACACCCAGGGCGGCGGTACGCCCTACGGCGCCAGCCACCATTCCGGCGCCGACGGCAAACGTGCCCTGGACCCCCATGAAATCGCCCTGTGCCGTGCCCTGGGCCTGCGCCTGGCGAAGACTGCGGCGAAACTGGAGAGTGGCCGTGGCCAAGAAGCCTAAAGTCCTGCCGGCCCAGGCCTGGCTGGAACCCCGGGTCAAAGTGGCACGGGCCTTGAGTCTGCTGGCGTTTTTCGGCCTGGTGGGGTTGCTCTGCGTGTATTACCTGCTGATCGCCGACCTGCATGGCGCACGGCCCTGGGTCATCCTGCTGATCGAACTGGTGCCGTTGCTGATCCTCGCGCCGGGCATGCTGATGGGCAGTGCGCGCGGGCATTCGTGGATGTGCTTTGTGGTGAACCTGTATTTCATCAAAGGCGCCCTGGCGGCCTATGACCCGAACCGCCAGTGGTTTGGCGTGCTGGAGATGCTGGCAAGCCTGGCGGTGTTCTGCACAGCGCTGCTGTATGTGCGCTGGCGGTTCCAGTTGAATCGGCGGTTGGCGGGGGAAGGTCAGCCAGCCTGAGGGTTATATGGGGCCGATCAGGCCCCATCGCGGTCTCAATGGTTGACGGTAAACGCCAGCATCATCGACAACTGGCACATCGGCCGCCCACTCTCGGCATGCCACTGGTTGAACGCCGCCTGTACCGTCGCCAGGTCCCGCAGGCTGGTGGGGGCCTTGTCGACAATCTCCTGCGCATTCAATGCCGCAACCACGTCATAACTCGGCACGAACGTGTCCTTGCCGACCATGCGCAAGAAGCGTGGCGCCGACAACCCGCCCAGTTGATGGCCGTGCTTGCTCAGGTATTTCCACAAACCGACGATATCGGTCACCGGCCAGTCGGCGATCAATGCCGCGAAGCTGCCCTTTTCCTGCTCGACGTCGAGAATCATCTGCGCATTGCGCGGCACGCTCTTGAGCTTGCCCAGGTGGCGGATGATCCGCGTGTCTTGCATCAGGCGCTCAAGGTGCTCGGCGCCCATCAGCACGACTTTCTCAGGATCGAAGCCGAAGAACACCTGCTCGAACGCCGGCCATTTGGCGTCCACCACACTGTGCTTGAGCCCGGCGCGGAACACCCGCAGCGACAGAGTCGACAGGTAGCGGTCGTCGCTGATCTGGCGCAGTTGCGCCGGGGTCTTGGGCACGGGCAGGTGGGCTTCCAGCTCGGCTGCCGAACCAAAGCGGTTCAGACAGTATTCGTGCAGCCATTTGTAATCGCGCATGCCCTCTCCTACGGGTTGAAATGAAAACGGCGCCCATCAGCGCCGTCTGTCAGAGCCTGGAAAAGGCTCAGAGGTTCACAATGTTGACGAAGCGCGAAGCCGCAGTTTCGTCGATGCGCAGGCTGGTGAAGTCAAACAGGTTGCGGTCGGCCAACTGCGAGGGGATCACGTTCTGCAGGCTGCGGAAGATGCTTTCGGTACGCCCCGGCGTCTTGCGCTCCCACTCCTGGAGCATGTCCTTGACCACCTGGCGCTGCAGGTTCTCCTGGGAACCGCAGAGGTTGCAGGGGATGATCGGGAATTGCTTGAAGTCGGAGTAGGCCTGGATGTCCTTCTCGTTGCAATACGCCAGCGGGCGGATCACCACGTTGCGCCCGTCGTCAGCGCGCAGCTTGGGCGGCATGGCCTTGAGGGAGCCGTTGAAGAACATATTGAGGAAGAAGGTCTCGACGATGTCATCGCGGTGATGACCCAGGGCCATCTTGGTTGCACCGATTTCATCGGCAAAGGTGTACAGCGTGCCACGGCGCAGGCGCGAACACAGCGAGCAGGTGGTCTTGCCTTCCGGAATCAGCTCCTTGACCACCGAATAGGTGTCTTTCTCGACGATGTGGTACTCGATGCCCAGGGTCTTGAGGTAGGCCGGCAGCACGTCCTCGGGGAACCCGGGCTGCTTCTGGTCCATGTTGACGGCCACTATGTCGAATTTGATCGGCGCGACCTTTTGCAGGTGCAGCAGCACGTCCAGCATGGTGTAGCTGTCTTTGCCGCCGGACAGGCAGACCATGACCTTGTCGCCCTCTTCGATCATGTTGAAGTCAGCGACAGCCTCACCGGCCAGGCGCCGCAGGCGTTTTTGCAGTTTGTTCTGATTGACGGTAAGGGTGCCCATGGCGCTTGGATCCGCGAAAAGGTGTGGGACGAAAAGCCGGGTATTTTAACGATATGAACGACCGAGTTCCAATGTGGGAGGGGCTTGCTCCCGATGGCGGTAGGTCAGTCGACAAATTCATGGCTGACCCACCGCCATCGCAGGCAAGCCAGCTCCCACAGGGGGCTGCATTCCACGTCACAGACCCAGGCGCGATTAAGCCCAGTGTTTACAGCGCAATTTGCTCTAAAGCCCCACACTTTTTCCGGTCATGACTTCCTATACTGCGACATAAGGTCGCACACATATCCAGACCTTTCAGGCCACTTGGCCGGCGGGCGCTCCGCTTGGGGGGCGATGGCAATAACGACAGGAGTGACTGGCATGATCCATCACGTCGTGGGGCTTTTCACCCATCCCGACCAGGAATGGCGGGAAATTCGTGGCGATAAAGAAGAAAGCATCGGCCACATGTACCTCACCCATACGCTGATTCTCGCGGCGATCCCCGCCGTATCAGCTTTTATCGGCACCACCCAGGTCGGCTGGGTCATCGGCAATCGCTCCCCGGTCATGCTGACCCAGGAAAGTGCGCTGTGGATGACCATCATGTCCTACCTGGCGATGCTCGGCGGCGTTGCGGTAATGGGCGCCTTCATCCACTGGATGGCGCGCACCTATGACGCCAACCCCAGCATGGCGCGCTGCGTGGCGTTCGCCACCTATACCGCCACGCCCCTGTTTATCGGCGGGCTGGCAGCGCTGTATCCGCATATGTGGCTGGGCATGATCGTCGGTACGGCCGCCATCTGCTACACGGTGTACCTGCTCTATGTGGGGCTACCGACCTTTATGAGCATCGACCCCGATGAAGGCTTCCTGTTTTCCAGCTCGGTACTGGCGGTAGGCCTGGTGGTCCTGGTGGCGATCATGGCGTTTACCGTGATTGTCTGGGGCCTGGGCGTCGGTCCGATCTACACCAACTAGCCGTCTTTTCAGCGCAGGAACAGCCACCGCAAGGTGGCTTTTGCGTTATGCATGACCATTCGGCGCCTGACCGATTCGGAAACACCCCTGGATGCGGCATACTGGACATCTCTGGAGATATGTACAGCATGCCCGAGCAACTCAATACCCGCGTCGAAGATTGTTTCCTGCAAGCCGAATCCTTTTTCAAACGAAGCTTCAAACGCCCCCAGGTCAGCCTCAAGCTGCGTGGGCAGAAAGCCGGTGTCGCGCATTTGCACGAGAACCTGCTGCGCTTCAATCCCCAGTTGTACCGGGAAAACAGCCAACACTTCCTCAAACAGACGGTGGCCCACGAAGTGGCGCACCTGATCGCCCACCAATTGTTCGGCGAGCGCATCCAGCCCCATGGCGAGGAATGGCAGTTGATCATGCGCGGGGTCTACGAACTGCCGCCCGATCGCTGCCACACCTATGAGATTCAGCGTCGGCGGGTGACCCGCTATATCTATCGGTGCCCGTGTGCCGACAGTGACTTCCCGTTCTCGGCCCAGCGCCATGGGTTGGTGAACCAGGGTCGGCGGTACTTGTGCCGCAAGTGTCGGGGGACGTTGGTGTTTACCGGGGAGACTCGGGTGGAGTGAGGTTTTGGGGTGGTTTCACTGGCCCCATCGCGGCATAGGTATCTACACATCTTTTTAGTGATTCCTAGGTTTGTGTACATATCCGTTGCTGGGGTTACGGCGGCTATTGGTTCCGCCCTTACGGCGGCTCACTTTGGAAGAGCCGGAGTGCCGGCCCAGCCCAAAGTAAGCAAATGTATGGTCAGCCCACCCCCTGCAACCACAGACGATGAGCGGTAAAGCATGCTTGCGCTAATGTATCCGGGCTCATAGTCGGCAGTTTCACCGCTTGGCCCTTGATGAATAGTCGCTCCCGCCTGTCCTTGAAAAGGGCTTCAGCTTCAAAAGCTGTTTTGCTTACCAGGTTCTCAGGCGAGATTTGAGCTGTTTATCGTCATCATCGTTGTCGTCGCAAAAGCCGGTAGTGTTTCGATCAAGTCATCAACTGCGCGTTGTAGCTACCTCCGCGAGCTAAAACGGCCCATACGATTCTTGCTAGTTTATTGGCCAGGGCGCAGGCAACCTTGTTTGGGTGCTTTCGCGTCAGCAGGTCTCGGCACCAAGCCCCCAAGGCGTCGTTGCGTTTATCTATGCGCACCAAAACTGCCCGCGAGCCTTGAACCAAGAGCTTTCGAAGGTATTTATCACCACGTTTGCTGATGTTCAAAAGGACGGTTTGGCCACCTGTTGAGTACTGCCTTGGCACCAGCCCCAGCGAAGCAGCGAAGTCTCGCGCTGAGTGAAAATTGGAAGCGTCCCCGACGTCGGCCAGCAGCGCGCTAGCGATGATGGGGCCGATACCGGGGATGCTCATTAGGCGTGTTCCCGCGTCATCAACTGCCACCTGTTCCTTGATGCTGTGGTCGATGGACTTAATCTCTACCGTAAGCCGTTTGATGTCTTCCAACAGATGCTCGATAAACTGCGTCAACTGTTGAGGCAACTCAGCGGCAGGGTCATCCAGTATTTGATGAATTTGGTTCATGGCGGCTTTGGTCGCCGGTAGCGCAATTCCAAATTCCAGCAAGAATCCGTGGATACGATTGATGGTTTGAGTTCTTTGGCATACCAATGCCTCTCGGAGGCGGTGCTGGGTCGAGAGCACCTGCTGTTCCACCGTCTTGATCGCAACATAGCGTGCCTTGGGACGGGACGCCGCCTCGCAAATTGCCTCGGCATCTATGTAGTCATTTTTATTGCCGGTGACGTACGGTTTCACATGCTGCGGAGCTATAAGTTTCACCTGGTGGCCGAAGGAAATAAGCTTCCTGGCGAGCCAATGTGAGCCGCCGCAGGACTCCATTACTATCGTGCAGGGCTCAAGCTTTGCCAGGAACTGAAGCAGTCGATTTCGATTGAACTGCTTGCGCAGCACCTCATGGCCGCGTACGTCGTGCCCTACGAGGTGAAAGGTGCTTTTTCCAATATCAAGACCAAGTAATGCCAAGCTGTTCATGAGCGGTCTCCTTAGCGAAAGTGGGCCTTCCGGTAAGTCTAGATTTACCGGGGGCCCGTGCCGGGCTGACCATCTCATTAGGGCTCTTGCCCCACCACTCGGCACCTCGCCCAGGCTCGGTGTGCCCGTCATCCGACATTGATTTGGGGGGCCGCCGCGATGGGCCATCCATGGCCCAGCGCGGCTAAACCGGCGTCCTGCCGGTTTACCCCCCAAATCAAAATCGGATGACGGCCAGCGTGGTTTAACGGGGCGCCTCAGATCAAAAGCAAAGCGAGGCGGCCTGACAGCCGACCTGATCGTCGAGGCGTGCGCATACACCTGTGGGAGCTGGCTTGCCTGCGATGGTCGTTAACGATGACAAATGAATACCTGACACTCTGATGTGTTCTTTCGGGCGTCATCGCAGCGATGCGGCGATCCGACAAGCCAGCTCCCACAGGGAATGCAGTTTCGCGCTTTGGGATTGCTGTTGCTCTGCTTTTGATCTGGCTTTTGATCTCAGGCGCCCCGTTAAACCACGATGGCCGCAGGCAGGTATTGCGCAGTGGGCACCCCGGCATGGATGCCGGGGTAGCCGCGACACGGCCAGGGATGGCCGATCGCGGCGGGCCCACGGAGCAATGCCTGACTGCGGGCATGCCGAGCCTAGGCGAGGCACCGAGTGGTGGGGCAAGAGCGCTTTGCTTACTTTGGCGCTTCTCCAAAGTGAGCCGCCGTAAGGGCGGAACCAATAGCCGCCGTAACCGCAGCAACGGATATGTACACAAACCCAATCAGCACTAGATAAAAGAGTTGTCTAGATACCCATGCCCGCGATGGGGCCCGAACAGCCACTACCCCACCACCTTGGCCCCCCGCAGCTCGGCTATCCGCTGAGTACTGAAACCCAACTCCCCCAGCACCTCATCACTGTGCGCCCCCACCGCAGCACCGATATGCCTCGGCTCCGGCACCCCTTCGGAAAACTTCAGCGGGCAGGCCATCTGCGCCTGGAACGAGCCATCCCCGCGGGGCACCTGGCTCACCAGCTCGCGGGCCTGCAACTGCGGGTGCTGCAGGGCTTCGCCCAGACTGAGCACCGGCTCGACGCAAGCATCGACCCCGGCAAACAACGCACACAGCTCCTCGAAGCTGTGCCGCTCAAACTCCACTTGCAGCGCCTGCTTGAGGGCCTTTTGCTGTTCGGGCTTGGGCGACAAGCCCTGGGCCGCCAGCTCCGGGCGCCCCAGCGCAGTACACAATTGCTGCATAAACCCCGGCTCCAGGCTACCCACCGACAGCCAGCGCCCGCCCCGCGAGCGGTAGTAATCGTAGAAGCTGCCGCCATTGAGCACCTGGTCTTCGCGCCCAGGCTCCACCCCACACGCCAAGTAAGCCGCGCCGGCCATGGCGTTGAGGCTGAAGGCGCAGTCGGTCATGCTCACATCCAGGTACTGCCCCAGCCCACTGTGCTGACGCGCAATCACCGCCGCGAGCAGGCCGACCACGGCATGCAACGAGCCGCCGCCCACATCCGCCAATTGCACACCCAGGGGCACTGGGCCGCTGTCCTGGCGCCCGGTGTAGCTGGCGACGCCGGACAAAGCCAGGTAATTGATGTCATGCCCGGCGCGGTCCTTGTAGGGGCCGGTCTGGCCATAGCCGGTGATGGACACATAGATCAGCTTCGGGTTGATCGCCTTCAACGCTTCATACCCCAACCCCAGGCGCTCCATGACCCCAGGGCGGAACTGCTCCAGCACGATGTCGTACTCCGCCACCAGTTGCCGCACGATCTCCAGCGCCTCGGGCTGCTTGAGGTCCAGGGCCAGGCTGCGCTTGTTGCGGTTGAGGTAGGCATGGCTGGCCGACACGCCACGGTCGTGGGGCGGCAACACCCGCAGCAGGTCCATGCGCGTGGGGGATTCGATGCGCAGTACCTCGGCGCCCATGTCTGCCAACAGCAGCGAAGCAAAAGGCCCCGGCAGCAAGGTCGAGAAATCCAGCACTTTGAGGGACGCCAAGGGGCCTGACATGGGAGCTCCGATTCCGATTCGATGGAACACAGAGTAGGCAATCTTGCGCGGCAGCGGCAATCACCGTAAGCATCATCGACAGTGACCGTTGTGCTCGTACGCCCATAAAAAAACCCATCCGAAGATGGGTTTTTCAGTACTGCGTCAGCGTTTACTTAAGCGCTGGTGCCGGGCCTTCGGCCACGCCCAGGTCATCCAGTTCGCGGGTTTCGGAGATACCGGTACCGCCGGAAGCCAGCTCGCTTTGCAGCTTGTCGGTGTCCAGTTCCTTGACCCACTTGGCCACAACGATGGTCGCTACGGCGTTACCGACCAGGTTGGTCAGGGCACGGGCTTCGGACATGAAGCGGTCGATACCGAGGATCAGCGCCAGGCCGGCAACCGGCAAGTGGCCAACCGCCGACAGGGTTGCGGCCAGTACGATGAAACCACTACCGGTCACGCCAGCAGCGCCTTTGGAGGACAGCAGCAGCACCAGCAGCAGGGTGATCTGGTGGGTGATGTCCATGTGGGTGTCAGTCGCCTGGGCGATGAACACGGCAGCCATGGTCAGGTAGATCGAAGTACCGTCGAGGTTGAAGGAGTAGCCAGTCGGGATAACCAGGCCCACCACCGACTTCTTCGCACCCAGGCGTTCCATCTTGATCAGCATGCGTGGCAGTGCGGACTCGGAGGAGGAAGTCCCGAGTACGATCAGCAGCTCTTCACGGATGTAGCGCACCAGTTTCAGGACGCTGAAGCCGTGGGCGCGGCAGATGCCACCCAGGACTACCAGCACGAACAGGATGCAGGTGATGTAGAAGCAGATCATCAACTGGCCCAGTTGCACCAGCGAGCCAACACCGTAGGCACCGATGGTGAACGCCATGGCGCCCAGGGCACCGATCGGCGCGAGCTTCATGATCATGTTAATGATGTTGAACATCACGTGGGCGAAGCGATCAATGAAGTCCAGCACTGGCTTGCCGTAGGCACCCAGGCGATGCAGGGCGAAACCGAAGATCACCGAGAACATCAGCACTTGCAGAATATCGCCGTTGGCGAAGGCGCCGACGATGGTGTTGGGGATCACGTTGAGGATAAAGCCGACGATGCTCTGGTCTTTACCGGCAGTGACGTAGGCTGCGACTTTCGAAGCGTCCAGGGTCGCAACGTCGATGTGCATGCCAGCGCCTGGCTGCACCACGTTGACCACCACCAGGCCGATCAGCAGGGCGATGGTGGAGACGATTTCGAAGTACAGCAGCGCGTAGCCGCCGGTCTTGCCCACCGACTTCATGCTCTGCATGCCGGCGATGCCGCTGACAACGGTACAAAAGATGATCGGGGCGATGACCATTTTGATCAGCTTGATAAAGCCGTCACCCAATGGCTTGAGGGCCACACCGGTCTGCGGGTAGAAGTGACCGAGCAGGATACCGATAACGATGGCAACGATTACCTGGAAATACAGGGTTTTGTAGAACGGCTGACGAGTCGTCATTGCAAAGTTTCCTCAAGAGTCCCGTGGGGCAAATATCCGCCATTGCCCACGACACTTGAATTGCGAACCCTCCTGCACTGGAGGGATTTGTTTTGGCGAGCTGCTGGCTGGCAGATCTGTATTCCTTATCGCAAACGGCGTGCCACTTTCCGCAAAAGCCCTGGAGCCCACAAACCATGGGCCTGTCGGCTGTGCATCGGCAGCATTCTTGGTTGAGTCAGGTGGCGGATATCCGCCCATCACTCCAATCTCGTCCTACAATTTGGCGGATATCCGCCTTGTCCGCCCCTGGCGCGATGGCTACCATCGGCCACTCAATGGACGAGGCCCCTGCATGCGCGAACGCACCATCGCCAGTCATTACGCCCGCGCTGCCCTGGGCGGCGCGCGCCGGGCCGGCTACGATTACTCGAGCCTGTTGCAGCAGCTGGGGATTGCCCCGGAACTGCTGGCAGAACCCCGTGCGCGCATCGCGCCAGAGCAATTCACGCAGCTGTTGCAGCGGTTGTGGCAGGCGCTGGATGACGAGTACCTGGGCTTTGCCGATGGACCGAGCAAGCGCGGGACTTTCGCCATGATGTGCCACGCATTGATTCATTGCCGCACCCTGGAGAAGGCGCTGGAGCGCGGATTGTTGTTCTACAGCCTGTTCCCCCAGGGGCCGCGCTGGCGGTTGAGCCGTGAAGGCGACATGGCACGCCTGAGCCTGGATGACTCGCACCTGTGGGATCCGGATCACTTTTTGAGCGAGTCCCTGCTGGTGATCTGGCATCGCCTCGGCAGTTGGCTGATTGGCCAGCGTATCCGCCTCGAGCAAGCGACCTTCAGCTACCCGATGCCGGCCCATGCCAGCGAATACGACCTGCTGTTCCCTTGCCCGCTGGTGTTCAGCGCGGCCAGCAGCAGCCTGGTGTTCCCCAGTCGCTACCTGAACCTGCCGCTGTTGCAGGATGAACGCACCCTCAAACACTTCCTCGAACGCTCCCCCGCCGACCTGCTGTCCCGGCCAGACGAAGGCGACAGCCTGAGCAGCCAGCTACGTCGCCTGCTAAGCCGCGACCGCACACCCTGGCCAGACCTGGAAGCCGTGGCACAGCACCTGCACATCAGCCCGCAGACCCTGCGCCGGCATTTACGGGAGGAAGGCACCAGTTTCCAGGCACTCAAGGATGAATTGCGCCGCGATATTGCGATTTTTCATCTGGGGCGGGCGGATTTGTCGTTGCAGGAAATTGCCGAGCAACTGGGGTTTTCCGAGCCGTCGGCGTTTCATCGGGCGTTCAAGAAGTGGACGGGGGTGACGCCGGGGGCTTATCGGGCGCAGGAGAGTTGAAGATGCAGTGTTTGGTCGGGCGTCATCGCAGGCAAGCCAGCTCCTACATTTTGATGTGCGAACACAGTTAAATGTGGGAGCTGGCTTGCCTGCGATGGGGCCGGCGAATCAATAAAGGTCACAGCGCCGGAAAATGAATCCTGAACGCCGCGCCCCCTAAAGGAGAGTCCCCCAGGGTCAACCGCGCGCCATAGCTTTCAATAATGTCCTTGACCACCGCCAACCCGATCCCCTGCCCTGGATGCTGGCGATCCAGGCGTTCGCCGCGCTGCAGGATCCGCGCGCGCTGGTCGGGTGGCACGCCGGGGCCATCGTCTTCGATGCACAAGCGCACGCCATCGGCACTTTCATCCAGGGTCACGCGCACCTCGCTCAGGCACAGGCGGTAGGCGTTTTCCAGCAGGTTGCCAAGCAATTCCAGCAAAGCGCCCTGCTCGATGGGCACATCGCATTGCTCCGGCAACGCAAAAGACACCCGCACCCGCTTGTCGCGGTAGACCTTGTCCAGGGTGTCGCACAGGCTCTGCAACACCGGGCGCAGGCGCACCTGGTGACGCACCAGGCCACTTTTGCGCAGGCTGGCACGCTGTAACTGGTAGCTGATCTGCTGGCTCATGCGCTCGATCTGCGACTGCAGCACCCGCGCCTGCTCAAGGTCCTGGGGGCGCTGGGCCATGTCTTCACTCACGCCCTGCAATACCGCCAGCGGGGTTTTCAGGCTGTGGGCCAGGTCATCCAGGGAGTCGCGGTAACGGGTGCGCTGCTCGCGCTCGCTGTGCAGCAGGCGGTTGAGGGAACCGGTCAGGCGCAGCAGCTCCCTTGGGTGTTGCTCGCTGAGGCTTTCGCGGGTGCCGCCTTCGATTTCATCCAGCTCCTGGCTGAGCCGGCGCAAGGCCTGCAAGCCCCAGGTCAGGCCGATCCACAACAGGCTCAACAACACCAGCAAGGCGGCGCCGAAGCCCAGGTAGAGGTTTTCCCGTAGCCCCTCAAGGGTCACCTGGTATTCGCGCACCGGTTGCAGGGCGACGATACTGAACGCCGCGCTCTTGCCCCCCAGCAGCTTGACCTCGACGTCGTACACGAAGAATTCCTGGCCGTTGGCCTCGCGAATCTTCGCAAACTCGCTGCCGCGCCCGTCGTAGCGTGGGCGGTAGTTGATGTTTTTTTCCCTGGTGGCCCGCGAACGCCAGACCAGATGGCCTTCGCGGTCATAGATGTAGCCCAGCAGGCGGCTGTCGGTCAGGTTGAAGCGCTCATCGGGCAACTGTGCCGGCATCAGCAAGCGGTTGTTATCGACCCGCGCGGCAGAAATCAGCGTGGTCACATCCGACGCCAGGCGCTGCTCGATGGAATCCTGCAACGCCAGGCTGAACGCGCCCTGCATCGCCGGCAACAGCCCCAGCATGAACAACACGGCCAGGGTGGTGGCCGCCAGCATCAGGCGCACACGGAGCGAACGGATCAACGGCAGCGCTCGTTAAACAGGTAGCCCAGGCCGCGCACGGTGTCGATGGGCTTGAACCCGGCCGGGGCCTCGAGCTTGCGACGCAGGCGACCGACCAGCACTTCGATCACATTCGGATCGCGCTCGTCGTCATCGGGATAGAGCTGTTCCATCAACCGATCCTTGGCCACCACTTGTTGGTGGTGGCGCATCAGGTATTCGAGGATCCGGTACTCATAGGCCGTCAGCGCCAGGGGCTGCTCGTCGAGGGACGCCTGCTTGCGGTTGAGGTCCAGCAGCAACGGGCCGGCGACGATGGTCGATTGGGTAAAACCGCTGGAGCGGCGCAGCAGTGCGTTCATCCGCGCTTCCAGCTCTTCGAACTGGAACGGCTTGACCACATAGTCGTCAGCCCCGGCGGCCAGGCCTTCGACCTTGTCCTGCCAGTTGCCGCGTGCCGTGAGAATCAGGATCGGGAAGGTCTTGGCCTGGGCCCGCAATTGACGGATCAGGTCCAGGCCGCCCATGCCTGGCAGGCCCAGGTCGATGATCGCCAGGTCATGATTGAATTGCCCGGTCTGGTACAGCGCTTCTTCGGCGTTAGCCACGGCTTCGACCACGTGGCCGCTGTCGCCAAGACGGGTCAACAGGTGATGGCGCAACAACGCCTCATCTTCGACAACCAGCAATTTCATAACACTCTCCAAGGCCAATCCACTGTCCTGCAGGGAAACATCATAGCGGCCCTGCAGGTATGCTTGCGCAGTTTACGGCCATTGAACTGAACACAGTCTGAACCGGCGGGCTACCCAGGTGTGTGCCGCCCCGTGCAGAATAGCCGCCATGAACCCGATACCCGCCTGCTGCACCCCACTTGATGACCATTGGCCGCTGCCCGACACGTTGCCCGGCACGGTGTTCCTGAGCACCCGCTTCGAGCCTAAATTGCTTGAGGCCGGCGACTTCCAGCGCTGCGCCGTGCCGCCACCGGCCAGTATCCAGCGCTCGGTGGCCAAGCGCCAGGCCGAGTTTCTCGCCGGCAGACTGTGTGCCCGCGCCGCCTTGCAACAGCTCGAAGGCCTGGACTGCATCCCCGCCATCGGCGAGGACCGCGCCCCGGTATGGCCCGGCCATATCAGCGGTTCGATCACCCACAGCACCGGGCACGCCGCGGCCATCGTCGGGCATAAGTCGCAATGGCGCGGGCTGGGCATGGACCTGGAAAACCTGCTGTCCCTTGAACGGGCCGAGCGCCTGGCCGGGGAAATCCTCACCCCGGATGAACTGCAACGCATGGCCGCCGGGCCACGAGAGCAGATTGCGCAATGGGTGACGCTGACGTTTTCGGCCAAGGAGAGCCTGTTCAAGGCGCTCTACCCGATCGTGCAGAAGCGCTTCTATTTTGAACATGCCGAGGTGCTGGAGTGGTCTGAGGCAGGCTCGCTGCGCCTGCGGTTGCTGACGGACCTGTCCAGTGAGTGGTGTTATGGCAAGGAGCTGGAGGCGCAGTTTGTGGTGCACGAGGGGCAGTTGTTGAGTTTGGTGGCTATCGGCGCCTGATAGATAGCTACCGCAGGCTCAAGTTTTGTCCTGGTCCCGAGGCCAACTCAGGCTGAAGCAGGCGCCACCCAGGTTGTTGCTCTTGCTGATCAACGCCCGCCCGCCGTGCCAGTAGATAATCCGCCGCACAATCGACAAGCCCAGGCCATGCCCGCCCGAGGCGCGGGTGCGGCTGTCATCCAGGCGCAGGAAGGGGGTAAAGATCCGTTCCCAGGCACTTTCCGGAACTCCCGGGCCATCGTCTTCGACGTCGATACGGCATCGCACCTGGCCCACCTGGTAGCTGATCAGCACCCGCGACTGGGCATGGCGCATGGCATTGCTCACCAGGTTTTGCAGGGCGCGGTGCAGGTAGCGCGGCTCGGCATCGACCCAGGCAGCGTCCAGATGGGCCGATGACAGGCACACCCCCCGCGCCACTTCGATCCCCGGCCGCAGCGGCGCCAGTTCCTCGATCACCTGATCGAGCAAGGCACTCAGGTCGACCCGCTGGAAACTCAGGGCCGGCGAGCCCTGCTCCAGGCGCGCATAGGTCAGCATCTCATCCACCAGGCCGTCGAGGTCCTGGATATCGCTGTCCATGCCTTCCATATATTTACGCCGGGCTTCGGGCGTGGCGGCGTCGCCGATCATCTCCAGGCCAAAACGCAGGCGCGCCACCGGCGTACGCAGCTCATGGGACACCGCGCGCACCAGTTCGCGCTGGATCGCCAGCAGGCGCTGCAAGTGCTCGGCCATGCCATTGAAGGCCGCCGCCAGACGCCCTACCGAGTCAGCCCCGCGCGCCGGCACCCGGGCTTCCAGGTTGCCTTTGGCGATGCGCGTGGCTGCCGCCTCCAAGCCACGCAGGCGGCGCTCCAGTTGACGCACCAGCAAGTACACGATCAGGCCGATCAGGGTCAGGCCGATCAGGGCAATCAGCACCAGCCATTGCGCCGGATAAGGGTTCATTTGGTACAGCGGGCCGATTTCCAGAACCCATGGCGTGCCGACCATGCCGGCAAACACGCGGATTGAGTCGCCACCCTTGCCCAGGGCCATCACCGTATCGCCTTCGGCCACGCGACGCCGCTGGTCCTCGTCCATATCGGCTTCATCCAGCTTCAGCAGGTGCATTTCAAAGCCGAAGCCCTTGGCCTCTTTCAAGTCAGCCAAGCGTTGCGGCTGCTCGGCCACCGGAAACCGCACCAGTTCGTCGGCCAGCAAATAAATGGTGGCCCGGGCCAATTGCTCGCTGATCTGCTGCACTTCGCCGCTGAGCAGCAGTTCCTCTTTCTCACTGACCAGGCGCAAGACCCGCGCCGCATGGGGTCCGGTCTGCTCCACCAGGACCTGGCCGCGTTGCAGGCGATTGCGCTGGCTCAGGTCCAGGCGGGCGTCCGCTACCGCCTGCAATTGCAAGGGAATCCCCAGCAACCGCTCCCACACCGCCAGGGCGCGCTGGCGCTCGATACTGCTCATCGGTTGCAGGTTGTCGCCCATCAGGGCAAAGGTGCCGTGGGCCAGGCGTTCGCGGTACTGGCCGCTGCGCACCTCATTGAGCAGGTGCAGGGCCAGGACGCCGAGCAGCGCCACCAGGATCAGCGCCGCGCACATGCCGCCGTAGATGCGCAGGAAGATCGAGTTCACGGCAGCATATCGGCAGCAGCTTCGGGGACGAACAGGTAGCCTTTGCTGCGAATGGTCTTGATCAGGCGCGGGTGGATGGGGTCGTCGCCGATTTTCGGGCGGATCCGCGAGATGCGCACGTCAATGGAGCGGTCCTGGCCGTCGTAGCCGATGCCGCGCAGGGCGGTGAAGATTTCTTCGCGGGACAGGATACGTCCGGCATTGGCCACCAATAACCACAGCAGGTCGAATTCGGCGCTGGTCAGTTCGATGCCGCCGTCGTGCAGCCAGGCTTCGCGCAGGGCGTTGTCCACCACCAGCGGGCCGAACTGCAGGCGCCGCTGCTTTTCCGGGACGGCGGGCTCGGGGCTTTCGCTGCGCCGCAGCAAGGCCTGGATCCGCGCCAACAGCAGGCGCGGGCGCACCGGCTTACACACATAGTCGTCGGCGCCCATGTCCAGGCCCAGGACCTGGTCCATGTCGTCGGTTCGCGCGGTAAGCATCAGGATCACCCCGTCGTAGCGCTCGCGCACCTTGCGGCAGATGCTCAGGCCGTCTTCGCCGGGCAGCATCAGGTCGAGGATCACCAGGTCCGGCTGCTCGGCAATGATCCGCGCCACCGCCTGGGCCCCGTCGCCCTCTATCGAGACCCGCAGGCCGTGGCTTTCCAGGTAGTCACGGGTCAACTCAGCCAGACGCTGGTCATCCTCGACAATCAATACCTGCCAGGCTTCTTGCTCCACGGGTGGTCCTCGTTTTTATAAGCGATCTGTCAGGACTGCGCAGGTTCAAATGTGGCAGCGGGCAAGCCAGCCCCCCTATTTTGATCTTCGCCAGCCGTACCTAATTTGTCATGCACAAAGGGCATAATCGTGTAGGAATGAAGGCCGATTGTAGCCATGGCCCCGCCCTCAAACACAAGCCAGGAAATGCATTCGGTGATCGCCTTTTTTTGTGATAGGGTTCGCGCCCGCAAAAATCCAAGCGGGTGTTCTCGGCTTGGCATATTCGGTGACAAACGGTGCGATGCAGCAGTACTGCGGCCTACACGGCGGTTCCACCTTTCATACACATTTTACCCACAGCGTTATCCACAGGTAGTGCGTTGCTAAGCCTTCCAAAACGCATTATCTTGTACCTCGTCGCTAAAAAAACCCTACATGTAGGGTTTCAAGCGAAAAGACCAAACACAAATCAGACAAGAAACTCAAGCCCTTTCTTGCTCCTGTTTGGTGGAACTTAAACCTTTTTCGAAAGCCCAAACCGCGCACGCGGATGGCTGCTGTTTTCCAACCCCGAATGGGAGAAAGCGGTACGGGTGTTGCAATACAAGCAACACCCACTCAGGAATACGGCAAAGAGCTTAAGGCTCGGAACCGAAGACTTCGGCATGGAAGCGGCGCGAACAGCTCCCTTCCTCCTGCCCCGAGGTTGTTATGCCAGGCCAAGGCCTGTTGTAAGTGCTTCAGGACGGAACGGTGGGCACCGTGATGGTGCCCAAATAAATATAGAATGTGGAGACACCCCCCCATGCAAACCGACACAACTCGCGAGAACCCGCAAGGCTCCGTGCCGCAGGCCGCTGATTCGAATATGGATCTGTCCGCCACCGCGCCCGGCCAATTGCGCGTGATCAAGCGTAACGGCACTGTCGTTCCTTATACCGATGACAAAATCACCGTCGCCATCACCAAAGCGTTTCTTGCAGTTGAAGGCGGCACCGCTGCCGCTTCGTCGCGTATCCACGACACCGTTGCCCGCCTGACCGAACAAGTTACCGCGACCTTCAAGCGTCGCATGCCCTCGGGCGGCACCATCCACATCGAAGAAATCCAGGACCAGGTCGAACTGGCCCTGATGCGTGCCGGCGAGCAGAAAGTGGCCCGCGACTACGTGATCTACCGTGATTCGCGCGCCAAGGAGCGTGCCGTACACGCGCCGTCCGCCGAAGCCGTGCAAGCTCACCCGTCGATCCGCATCACCCTGGCTGATGGTTCGTTCGCGCCGCTGGACCTGGGCCGCCTGAACACCATCATCACCGAAGCCTGCGAAGGCCTGGAAGAAGTCGACGGCGACCTGATCCAGCGTGAAACCCTGAAGAACCTGTACGACGGCGTGGCCCTGACCGACGTCAACACCGCCCTGGTGATGACCGCCCGTACCCTGGTCGAGCGTGAGCCGAACTACTCGTTCGTCACCGCCCGCCTGCTGATGGACACCCTGCGTGCCGAAGGCCTGGGCTTCCTGAAAGTCGCCGAGAGCGCGACCCACCACGAAATGGCCGACCTGTACGCCAAGGCCCTGCCTGCCTACATCGCCAAGGGTATCGAGTTCGAATTGCTCAACCCGATCCTGGCCACCTTCGACCTGGAAAAACTCGGCAAGGCGATCAACCACGAGCGTGACCAGCAGTTCACCTACCTGGGCCTGCAAACCCTGTACGACCGTTACTTCATCCACAAGGACGGGATCCGCTTCGAACTGCCGCAAGTGTTCTTCATGCGCGTGGCCATGGGCCTGGCGATCGAAGAGAAGAACAAAGAAGACCGTGCCATCGAGTTCTACAACCTGTTGTCGTCCTTCGACTACATGTCGTCGACCCCGACCCTGTTCAACGCCGGTACCCTGCGTCCACAGCTGTCGAGCTGCTACCTGACCACCGTGCCGGATGACCTGTCGGGCATCTACCACGCGATCCACGATAACGCCATGCTGTCCAAATTCGCTGGCGGCCTGGGCAACGACTGGACGCCGGTGCGTGCACTGGGTTCGTACATCAAGGGCACCAACGGCAAGTCCCAGGGCGTCGTGCCGTTCCTCAAGGTAGTGAACGACACCGCCGTCGCAGTGAACCAGGGTGGCAAGCGCAAAGGCGCGGTATGTGCCTACCTGGAAACCTGGCACATGGACATTGAAGAGTTCATCGAGCTGCGCAAGAACACCGGTGATGATCGTCGTCGTACCCACGACATGAACACCGCCAACTGGATCCCTGACCTGTTCATGAAGCGCGTCTTCGATGACGGCCCGTGGACCCTGTTCTCGCCATCCGAAGTGCCGGACCTGCACGACCTGACCGGCAAGGCCTTCGAAGAGCGTTACGAGTACTACGAAGCCCTGTCCCAGTACCCAGGCAAGATCAAGCTGTTCAAGACCATCCAGGCCAAAGATCTGTGGCGCAAGATGCTGTCGATGCTGTTCGAAACCGGCCACCCATGGTTGACCTTCAAAGACCCGTGCAACCTGCGCAGCCCGCAGCAGCACGTGGGCGTGGTCCACAGCTCGAACCTGTGCACCGAGATCACCCTGAACACCAACAAGGACGAGATCGCCGTCTGCAACCTGGGCTCGATCAACCTGCCGAACCACATCGTCAACGGCAAGCTGGACACCGCCAAGCTGGAACGCACCGTCAACACCGCCGTACGCATGCTCGATAACGTGATCGACATCAACTACTACTCGGTGCCACAGGCGCAGAACTCCAACTTCAAGCATCGTCCGGTCGGCCTGGGGATCATGGGCTTCCAGGACGCTTTGTACCTGCAGCACATTCCTTACGGTTCGGATGCTGCGGTCGAGTTCGCCGACAAGTCCATGGAAGCGGTCAGCTACTACGCGATCCAGGCTTCCTGCGACCTGGCCGACGAGCGCGGCGCCTACGAGACGTTCCAGGGTTCGCTGTGGTCCAAGGGCATCCTGCCGCTGGACTCGCAACAGATCCTGATCGAGCAGCGTGGCCAGAAGTACATCGACGTTGACCTGAACGAATCCCTGGACTGGGCACCGGTACGTGCCCGTGTGCAGAAAGGCATTCGTAACTCCAACATCATGGCCATCGCACCGACCGCGACCATCGCCAACATCACCGGCGTATCGCAGTCGATCGAACCGACCTACCAGAACCTGTATGTGAAATCGAACCTGTCGGGCGAATTCACCGTGATCAACCCGTACCTCGTCCGCGACCTGAAAGCCCGCGACCTGTGGGACTCGGTAATGATCAACGACCTGAAGTACTACGACGGTTCCGTGCAGCAGATCGAGCGCATCCCGCAAGAACTCAAAGAGCTCTACGCGACCGCCTTCGAAGTGGACACCAAGTGGATCGTTGACGCCGCCAGCCGTCGTCAGAAGTGGATCGACCAGGCCCAGTCCCTGAACCTGTACATCGCCGGCGCTTCGGGCAAGAAACTCGACGTGACCTACCGCATGGCTTGGTACCGTGGCCTGAAAACCACTTACTACCTCCGTGCCCTGGCCGCGACCAGCACCGAGAAGTCGACCATCAACACCGGCAAGCTGAACGCTGTATCCAGCGGCAACCACGGTGACGATTCGGTACTCGCTGCTCCAGCCGGCCCGGCACCAGTGCCAAAGGCCTGCGCGATTGACGAGCCGGATTGCGAAGCTTGCCAATAAGCTGAGCCTGCCCTGGGTTTAAATCCCTAGGCTGAAAAGCCCTCGATATGCCCAGTGGTGTATCGGGGGCTTTTTTTGCCTGGCAAAAAACCCGGCCCAGGCTAGATCAACACAGTCGCCAGGCCCGACTGAGGTACACCGCCTCGCCGCCCCCACAACTCGATGCGGCCATCAATCACGGCCATTGAGTGGCCGTTGTATTCCACGGTTCCCACCTTGCTGTTTCTCAAGTCGGCATCGGTCGCCGGCCGGTAAAGCCCCTTCAGGCCCAAACGATCCAGCCCCTCGCGGGAGTATTCACCATCGTTGAGGCTGTCCATCGCAGCCGTGAAACTGCGTCCGGCCGTGCCGTCGTTGTTTTCCATCTGTGCGCGCTTGGCACTTGCGGCATACAGGAAGTTGGCATCGGTCAACATCTGAGGGTCGTCACCCTTGAAACGAGCGTGTGTGGCCGCCTGCTTCAATTCGTCCTTGGTAAAAGACACCTTGACCCCATCGCGCATGGTCACTTCATAGCCGTTGGCCGTCTCCTTCACCTCCTTGAAGATGTCCGTAGGTTTCTGGCCGTACCGCATCATGGCGGCCTTTATCGCCGAAACGGTAATGCAGTTGCCATCATCGCCCTGGCTGAAGCCGCTCCAGATATTGCTCGGCTTTTCCCCGGGGTTACTATTGTCCGGTTTGTAGTTGTAATACTTTGAGCCTTCGGTAATCGGCTTATTGCTCATGGACTCGGTGGGGCCAAACCCACGCGGACTCACTCTACCGCCACCGCCGCCGCCACCCCCGCCGCCACCTCTTGGCGATGGCGGGGTCGGCGGTGCTACATCCTCGGGAAACCATTCCTCCAGCAACCGCTTGAGAAACTCAAGAAACTTGTCATCAGCGTCTTTGATCTCACTGTTGAGAATTTCCTTGAATTTCTCGTCACCCAGCTTCTCGCGCAGCGCATTCAACTTGTCGCGTAGATCCTGAACCGTCTGGGTCCTGGCGCCTTGCTCAGCATCGAACATCTGGCGCAGCGACGTCGTGACCGTAGACTCTGCGCTTACGGACTGGGCAGGCGATGGCACGCTTGATGCTGCAGGTACAAACATTGCGCGCCCAGCACCTGGCGCAGACACCCCAGAACTCCACATTCTCAGCCCCCCTGATGGATGAGCCCGCAGGGCTCTGGACCAATCAGTGGCAAGGCAGAAGCGGCGTGTTCCTTCCTAAGGATTTCACCGCGTTACCTGACGCGTCGCGGGGGATTTTCCAACGCCCACAAAAAAGCCCCTCTTCCGAGGGGCTTCTTGTCGAGCGCTAGCGCATCACGTCATCTGAATGATGGTCTGCATGATGGTGCTCTGGGTGGAGATCGTCTTGGCGTTCGCCTGGTAGTTGCTCTGGGCCTTGATCAGGTCCACCAGCTCATTGGTCAGGTTGACGTTGGAGTTCTCCAGGGAGTTGGCCACGATCGAGCCCAGGGTCCCGGCTTCCGGTGTATCGTAGCCAGGCTGGCCCGAGGCAAAGGTTTCTTTCCAGGTGGTGCCACCGGCAGGCTGCAGGCCTTGCTCATTGTTGAAGCTGGCCAGGGAGATCTGGCCGATGGCCTTGCTCTGCTGGTTGCTGAAGGTGGCGAACAGCACACCGCTGCCGTCGATTTTCAGCCCGGTGATTTCGCCGGTGGCATAGCCATCAGTGATCGGCGGGTTACGGTAGCTGGCCGAGTTGTACTGAGTGATGTCGGACATGTTGATCGCGATACCGCCCGGGTTGGCAGCAGCCCCGTTGTCAGGGTTCCACACGCCATTTTCCATGACGCCCGGCTTCCAGTCGCTGATGGTCAGGGTGGTATTGGATACGGTGCTTGGCGGGGTAATGATCCCCGTCAAGGTGCCTGAGGTATCAAATGTCACCGTGGAGGCCACCGGAGCAACCGCACCGGTTCCCTTGAGCGGCGTACCGTCAGGGTTACGTCCGTCGATCAGGGTGTAGGAGTTCCAGGTATTGGAGCCGGTTTTCACCATGTACTGCACCATCTCATGGGCGTTGCCTTGAGTGTCATACAAGGTGGTGCCGTACTGCTCGGTAAACGAGCTCGCTACAGTCGGGTCAAACGGGTTGGTCGTCTGGTCGATCACCGGTTTGGAGGAGTTCAGGTTGCTGCTGGAGTCAACCTTGGTCGACGCTTTAGGCGGCAGGTTGGACAGGTTGATCCGCAGATCGGTCAGGCCGCTCTTGGAAATCTTGCCATCTTCATCGGCAGCATAGCCCTGCAGGCGCGAGGTGCCGGTGTTGTTGGTGATGTAGCCGTCCTTGTTCGCCTGGAACGAGCCATTACGGGTGTATTCCAGCGAACCGTCGCTGCCCTTCTGCACGAAGAAGCCGCCGCCCTGGATACCCATGTCCAGCACGCCGCCGCTGCCGTTGACTTCACCCTGGGTGAACTGCTGGGAAACGGCCGCCAGGTTCACGCCGGTGCCAATGGTTTTATTGCCGGTGCCCAGGCGGGACGCGGCATAAATGTCGCCGAATTCTGCGCGGGACGACTTGAAACCGGTGGTCGCGACGTTGGCGATGTTATTGCCGGTCACATCCAGTTGTTTGTTGGCCGCATAGAGGCCGCTAAGGCCGATATTAAAAGACATGTTTCTCTCCTCTTGCCGTATTTAGCCGGCTCTATGTACCGATAGTCTGAATTTGCGACAGCTTGATGCTGCCCATGCCGCCAGAAAGATTGAGCAGCATTTCGCCGCCGGTCTGGCTCAAGGTCACGCTGGTGACCGTGGCCGGCAGCGAGGTTTTCAGGGAGACCGAATCACCGGCGTCATTCTTGGTGCTGGCTGCGAAGGTGTAGGTGCCAGAATCAAGCTGCTCGCCCGCTTCGTTTTTACCGTCCCAGATAAAGTCCGACTTGCCGGCGCTCTGGGCGCCCAGCTCGATGGTCTTGACCAGCTTGCCGTCCTTGTCGGTGACCTTGACGGTGACACTGCCCACCGACGCCCCCACGGCAACCGAGCCGGTAAAGCTCTTGCTGGTATCAACCAGGGCCTTGTCGGTTTCAATAATCACCGAGCGCCCTACCAGCGAAGACGCTTGCAGCGCTTGCGACGACTTATAGTTGCCGGTGATGGTGTTCACCGAGTCGTTCAAGGTGTTGATGCCTTCCAGGCTGCTGAACTGCGCCAGTTGGGCCACGAACGCGCCGTTGTCCTGGGGCGACAGCGGGTTCTGGTTCTTCAGCTGGGTGACCAGCAGTTGCAGGAATGCATCCTTGCCCAGGGACTGGTTGCCCGAGGCCGCCTTGGCCGTATCGGCCAGGTTGCCCTGAGTGGACTTGGCATCCTTGACCTTGGAGTCGAACAGACTCTGGACCGTCGAGTTACTCGACACATCGTTAGTGACGGACATGCTTTAGCGCCCCTTATCACTGACCGAGGGTCAGGACCTTCTGCATCATGGCTTTGGCGGTGTTCATCATTTCCGCGTTGGTCTGGAACGAGCGACTGGCGGAAATCATGTCAGCCATTTCCTCGACCACGTTGACGTTGGGGTAGTACACGTAGCCCTTTTCGTTCGCAGCGGGATGATTGGGTTCGTAGCGGGCGTCGAGGTTGCTCTGGTCTTCGACCACACCCAGCACCTGCACGCCCTGGCCGGCAGCATCCTGGCTCTGGAACAACGAGTCGCTGCCGCCGTTCTGACCGGCCTGGAACATGGTGGCGAACACTGGGTGCCGGGCGCGATAGGTCTGGTCGATGCTCGACGACACCGTTTCGGCGTTGGCAATGTTACTGGCGACCGTGTTCAGACGCGTGGTCTGGGCGCTCATGCCACTACCGGCAATATTGAAAACACTGGATAGAGACATGGCTTATTCTCCGCGCAGGGCTGACATCAGCCCTTTGAATTTGCTGTTGAGCAGGGTGAAGCTGGCCTGGAAGTTCACCGAGTTCTCGGCGTAGTTCGATTGTTCCAGCTGCGCGTCGACCGTGTTCTGGTCGATCGACGGCTGCATCGGCGTGCGATACATCAGCGACTCATCGCCACTGCTCAGGCCCTGCGCTTCGATATGACGGTTATTGGTCATGTTCAAGGCGAAGGAGCCGTTCTTGGTCTTGTCGCTCTGTGCGGCGAGCACGGCGGCAAAGTCCAGGTCCCGAGCCTTGTAGTTCGGGGTATCGGCGTTGGCGATGTTGTTAGCCAGGACTTCGGCACGCTGGGCGCGGAAGCCCAGGGCCTGTTCATGGATACCGAGCGCTTTATCGAAGCTGATGCTCATGGCGGAAACCTTTAGGGGCTGACCTGCTTTTCTGTAACAGGGTTATAGCAAGCGCCATGCCAGGTTTTTCAGAGCCCATAAATCAAGGGCTTAGGGAGATATTGCCGGTGGCAATGCCGGAAAAGCGGCAACGCTTGACCGCGAAACGTCAGGAAAGCGGCAATGGGTGTTGCCGTTTTATGCCGGGGAGATAATCGATGGCGTTGCCGCCAGCGATGGCCGGCCGGGACCTTTGGTTGACGATGAGCAACCAAAGGTCTTTTCTTGCAAGGTTTCCACTATCGGCATCACGCGCCTTAAAGGCGCCATCAAGTCAAAAGGATTACGTTTTCCTTAAATACGACGCCGTTTCCGGTCATGGTTCCCCTCTGGACCCTGCCGCCCTTGCTCCCCCAGTGATCCTCTACCCCTCCAACCACCACCATCGAATGGGCCGTACCGGGCCCCGCGACGTCCTTCTCTATGATGCCCAGCCGGCCATTCTGCAGATCACTTACGGTTCCCTGCCGAATATGATCCTTCATGCCCAGCCGGATAAAGGCGTCCTTGGTGTGCTCACCATTGCCAAGGGAGTCCAGGGCCTTGGAAAAGTCATATTTCGAATTTTCATGGTTGGCTTCCTGTGCTTTCTTGGCACTGGTCGCATAGGCCAGGACTGCGGTCTTTTTCATCACAGGATCATTACCTTTAAAGCCGGCATGACGCTCTGCCGCCTCCATCTCCTGGCGAGTCAAATTCACCTCACTCCCGTCCTTCAACGTGATGTGGTAGCCATTCTGGGTTTCCTTCACATCCTTGAAGAGGTCGGTCTCCTTCTTGCCATAGCGCTCCATCATTGCCTTGATGGCTGAAACCGTGGCGCAGTTACCATTTCGCCCTTGAAAAAACCCTGCAAAAACATCCCCGGTATCTTTCCCGGCCTTGAGTCCGGCACGGACTGAATCGCCCCCTCCAAAAGAAGAGAAATCGTTTGTCGGTAGAGAGTCACTGGAGGCAAAAGAGTCGTAGCTAAAAGCCTGTCTCGAAACCCCACTATTGACCGGGGAAAAGCTGATGCTCGGCGCCCCGGACGCCTGAGTGCCAGGCATAGGGCTGGAACCTGCCCACCCCCTTGCCGCCCCTGCGGGGGGATCCTGCACACGCCGCGATTCAATAACCGGATCGAACGCAAAACGTGCACCTCCCGGACGATGCTCTGTCGAAATGTTTCCCATACCCTCCTCCTTCCGGTGAACGTGGCGATAAAGACTTCGCGCCCTCGTCAACACGGCTTACGTTTTGAACGAACGGAACTTGCCCACCCATCCGTGGCGAGCTGAGAAACATAAGTTCCAGAAGGGGGAACATCCCGCGCGCAAAAAAGGGAGACCCTTGCGGGTCTCCCTTGTTTGCACGGCTTGCCGCGTCCTGAAGAACGGGCTCAAACCATCACTTGGCCTGGTAGATAATACCGGGGCTGCACTGCACCATCTGGTAATGATCCGGCAAGCCATTGAGCGCCTCGGAAGCACCGAGAAACAGATAGCCTCCACGCTTGAGCGTGCCATGGATGCGCAACAGGATGTCCTTCTTCACTTCAGCCGAGAAGTAGATCAAGACGTTGCGGCAAAACACGATGTCGAACTTGCCCAGGCTGGCGTAGCTGTCCAGCAGGTTGAACGAGCGGAACTCCACCCGGCTCTTGATCGGCGCCTTGACCGCCCAGCGCCCGGCCCCCTTGGGGTCGAAATAACGCTGCAGGCGCTCCGGCGACAGACCGCGGCCCAGGGCCAGGCTGTCGTATTCGCCCGTCTTGCAGTTGGTCAGCATGGTGCCGGACAAGTCAGTGGCGACAATTTGCACCCCTGCCTTCAACTGGCCCATGTTGGTCCGCTCGAACTCGTCGATGGACATCGACAGCGAATACGGTTCCTGCCCCGACGAACACGCCGCCGACCAGATGCGCAGGCGCTGGCCAGGGCTGGCCTTGATCGCCTCGGGCAATACCTTGTTCTTGAGCACCTCGAAGGGATAAGTATCGCGAAACCATAAGGTTTCGTTAGTGGTCATGGCATCGACCACCATCTCCTTGAGCCCGCTGCGCGGTTGGCCCTGGATGCGCTGCACCAGCTCGCCCAGGGACTTGATGCCCTGCTGCTCCATCAATTTGTTGAGACGGCTTGATACCAGGTATTGCTTGTTTTCACCAAGCAATATGCCACAGGCTTTTTCCAGGAATACCCGGAACTGTTCGAAATCCAAATTACCCGTAGACAATGAAACCGCCTCTTAACTCGTGTGACCGCCAGGGAGAAAGCCCCTAGCCGTGATCTGCAGATTTGATCCGGTCGACTACCCGGGATGCCAGGTCATCAGGACGGAATTTGGCCAGGAAGTCATCGGCACCGACCTTCTTGACCATCGCCTGATTGAATACACCGGACAATGAAGTATGCAGGATGATATGCAATTTTTGCATGCGTGGGTCGTTGCGTATCTCGGCCGTGAGGGTGTAGCCGTCCATTTCCGGCATCTCGATGTCGGAAATCATCATCAGGAATTCTTCTTCCGGCTTCTTGCCTTCGTCCACCAGCTTACGCAGATAATCCAGCGCCTGGCGGCCATCATTGAGCGCCACCACTTCGACACCCACGGTCTGCAGGCAACGGGACACCTGCTTGCGCGCCACCGAGGAGTCATCCACCGTCAACACCCGCAGGGACACGGCCTTTTGCTGGGTCTGCTCATCCACGACCCCCACCGAAATCTGCTCCGACGTGGGTGCCACTTCCGCGAGGATCTTCTCGACGTCGATGATTTCCACCAACTGGTTATCGACCCGCGTCACTGCCGTGAGGTAGTGATCGCGCCCGGTGCCCTTGGGTGGTGGATGGATCTCTTCCCAGTTCATGTTGACGATGCGCTCCACCGAGCGCACCAGGAAACCCTGGGTCTTGGTGTTGTACTCGGTGATGATCACAAACGGGCTCTCACGATCCTGCAAGCCGGAAGAGCCGGTGGCCATCGCCAGGTCAAGAATAGGAATCGTCGCACCCCGGATGTTGGCCACGCCACACACCACCGGGTTGGACTTGGGCATTATGGTGAGCTTGGGACATTGCAGCACCTCCCGCACTTTAAAGACGTTAATGCCATAGAGCTGCTTGCCATCGAGACGAAACAGCAACAACTCCAGGCGATTCTGCCCTACCAGCTGTGTGCGCTGGTTCACTGAATCCATTACACCCGCCATGCCCAGACTCCTACGCTACAAAACTTACGGGTACGACGCGTACCCAACACAAAACGGCACGCGCTTTGCTATTTATTGGCCATGGACATCAAAACGACAGTTTCCCGACGCCTTCGCTCGCCACAGTACCGCAGATTGCTCTGCGCCTGGACGGCGTTGTTTGCCTTGGGTACCGGCCTTGCAGCCCGTGCCGACAACGTCACCTTGCCTGATCTACTTATCGGCGTCACTCAAGGCTTTCTTGAGTTCACTGTAGAAGATTATCTGGCAACCACACAGACACCGGGCCGTTATGAAATCCAGGTCAACCAGTTGGACCCGCGTTTGCGCATGCCCATGTGTGACAAGGAATTGACAGGCTCCCTGGAAAGCCCCGCCCAGCCCATTGGCCGCGTGACCGTGCGCGTGCGCTGCGACGGCAGTTCGCCCTGGACCGTGTTCGTGCCGGCCCAGGTCCGCCTGTATCGTGACGTGGTGACCGTCACCCGCCCGCTCAAGCGCACCGGCATCATCGGTTTTGAAGACGTGGCCCTGCGCGAACGGGACATCAGCCAGATCAGACAGGGTTACCTCACCTCCGTGGACCAGGCCGTCGGGCAAAAACTGACCCGACCAATGGTCACCGACCAGGTCATCACCCTGGTTCACCTGGAACAGGCAGAAGTGGTGCGCAAGGGCGACCATGTGGTGATATCCGCCAGCAGCGGGGGGCTGAACGTGAAAATGCCGGGGGAAGCCCTGGCCAGTGGCGGGATGAGCGAGCAGATTCGCGTGAAGAACCTCAACTCCAAACGTGTGATCAAGGCTCGGGTAACAGCCCCTGGCCAAGTGGAGGTGGCGCTATAGATCACTGGCGTGGGACGCTGGCTTTTCCTACACTGTGCGCATGATCTGGCGGTGCACAGGTTTATTGTCGATCGCGCCTAAAGTTTGTCCGGGTATGGCCGAAAACATGGCAAGCGTCCAATTACCCAGAGGTTTTTTTAACATGGTCATTGATTTCAGCCGATTGAACAGCGCCCAGGCAACGCCCGGCGGCACGCGTACCAACGCGGCCAAGGACAGCGTTGAAGCCAAGGCCCCGGCACTGCCTGCCAAGGCAGAACAGACCGCTTCGACCCAAAGTGGCGAATCGGTGCATTTGAGCAACGAGGCTCAACAGTTGCAGAAGATCACAGACTCGCTGCGCGATCAGCCGGTGGTCAATAAAGCCCGTGTGGCCGAATTGAAGCAGGCAATTGCCGATGGCAGCTATCAGATCGACAACGACCGTTTAGCCGGCAAAATCATCAAAGCCGAGCGCTAGGCCAAGGCCTGCGCCAGGCTTTTGGACGCTTAAACCCCAAGGCCAGCCATGCACGACGAAAATCTGCTGCAACTGATCAATGAAGACCTGGCTCCGGCGCAACAGTTGCTGGAGCTGCTTCAAGACGAATTCGTGGCCCTGTGCGGCCGCGACATGCGCGTGCTGGAAGACATCCTGGCACGCAAGCAATCGCTGATCATCCTGCTTGAACAACACGGCCAGAAACGCAGCCAGATCCTGCTCAGCCTGGGCCTGCCCGCTGATCACAGCGGCCTGGAACAGCTCGCCAGCCATTCATCGGTCGGTGACCAGTTGCTGGCTCAGAGCGCAGCGCTCAATCAGTTGTTGATCAGTTGCCAGGAGGCCAATGTGCTCAATGGCCAGTCGATCCAACTGCAGCAAGCCACCACCGCCAACCAGTTGCGCATCCTCCACGGTGGCGAACCTCCAGCACTGTATAACGCCCAGGGCTCCACCTCACGGCTGGTCAAGCCCAGCACCCTCAGCCAAGCCTGACGCCGGTTTATCGCGCGGCCTATCAAGGCGCGCCACATACTGGCAAAATGCCGGTTCTTGCGTGTAGTCGTATTTTGTCTGGAGATGGAAGAACCGTGTTCAACACCCTCAACGCGGAAGATGCTCCGCAGCCACCCAAGGTCCTCACCACCCCTCTGGAAATTGCCGGCACCCTGCGGCTGCTGCAAGAGAGCCACGACCCGCTGATCATCACCTTCCACGAACGCAACCAGCGCTTCCAGAGCTACCTGGTGGATGTCGACAAGGACAGCAAGACCCTGAGCCTGGACGAAATGATCCCGCCCGAAGGTGAGCGCTATCTGGAAAATGGCGAAGCATTTCGCATCGAAGGTTTCCACGAAGGCGTGCGCGTGGCCTGGGACAGCAATGGCAGCCTGACCATCGGCACAAAAGACGGCCACCGCATCTACAAGGGCAGCCTGCCTGAAGAAGTGGTCTACCATCAGCGCCGCAATGCCTTTCGTGCGGCATTGAAACTGGCGCAACTGGTGAATATCGAATTGGGCGGCGAGAAACTCAAGGCGCCTCTCAGCGGCAAGTTGCTGGACATCTCCGCCACCGGCTGCAAGCTGCGCTTTGAAGGTGATATCTCCGAGCGCCTGCAATTGGGCCAGGTCTACGACCGCTTTATCGCCGCCCTGCCCTTCGGCAGCATGACCACGGCGGTGGAGTTGCGTTACCTGCACTTTGAAGAAAGGATCAACACCACCTTTGCCGGTGTGCGCTTCCACAACATGAGCGGCCTGGTGCAGCGTCAGGTTGAGCGTTTTGTTTACCAACTGCAGCGCGAGGCGCGCCGGTTCGATAAAGACGACGATATGTAAGCGCCGAACCACAGGCACAAAAAAACGGGCAGCTCCTTGGGGAACTGCCCGTTTTTCGTTTCAGGGACGGGCCCGGCTCAGGTCATGCGGGTGGTCTTCCGGGTCCGGATGCTCCGGCGGCTCGGGCTCAGGTTGTGGCTCCACTTCAGGTTCGGCTTCGGGCGCAGGTTCCGGCGCGGTGGTTTGCATCTGGTCCTGCACCACTTGCTCATCCACACGCGGATCGAGGGCAGCCACCAGGGGCGAGCTGGACATGCTGTCGGGCATCGCCACGTGATGCAGCGGCGCATCGTCCACCTGATGCAGATTGGTCACCGCCTTGGGACGGATGCGCCAGACCAGGATCAAGGCGCACAAGCTGAAGAACGCATACAGCATCTGGTTGCCGAACAGCTTCATGACCACGCCTGCCAGCAACGGCCCGACACTGGCGCCCACCCCGTAGGTCACCAGCAACATCGCCGTGAGCGAGACCCGGCGATCACCTTCGACATGGTCATTGGAAAATGCCACGGCCAGCGGATACAGGCAGAACTGCACCAGCGAGCACAGGAAGCCGGCTATAAACAGCACTTCCAACGGCACCTGAGTCATGATCGCCAGCGGCAATGCCGCCACCGCCAGGCACAGGGCGAAGCAGCGGATCAGCAGCGCACGGTCATAACGATCCGACAGCCAGCCCAACGGCCACTGCACCAGCAGGCCGGCAAAAATGCAGCTACCCATGAACAGACCGACCTGCTCGGTGCTCAACCCCTGCTGGGCCGCATACAGCGGCGCCAGACCGTAGAAGGAGCCGACGATCAGGCCGGCACCCAACACCGTACTCAGGGACTGCGGCACGCGCTTGATAAAGAAGCGTGGCTCCATGGGCGCCGGATGCAAGGGCGCCGGGTGAATACGCCGAGTCATGGCCACCGGCACCAGGCACAGGGCGAAACACAGCGCCACCAACATCAGCAGCTCCAGCCCCAATTGGGGGTGCATGACCAGAATCAGCTGGCCCAGCACCAGGCCCAGGTAGGAGGCGATCATATAACCGCTGAACACCACGCCCCGCTGCTTGGCGTCGGCCTGCTCGTTGAGCCAGCTCTCGATGACCATGTACTGGCACATCATGCCGAGGCCGACGATTATCCGCAGCACGATCCAGGCCGGCAGCCAATCCACCAGGCCATGGCCCAACACCGCCGCACCGACGATCCCGGCACACGTGGCATAGGCCCGGATATGCCCGACCCGGGCGATCAGGCGATGCCCGATCTTGCCCCCCAGCACCAGGCCAAAATAGTTGGCCGCCATCAGCGCACCGACCCACAGGCTGTCGACGTTATCCGCCGCCAGGCGCAAGGCCAGGTAAGTACTGAGCAGGCCGGAGCCGATCAGCATCATCAAGGAGGCGAAATAAAGGGCTCGAAAAGATTTCCAGATTTGGCGCATCGGCGTTCCGAGCGGCTCCTTGCAGTGGGTGTCAGGCTATTTACACGATAGCCTGAAGACGAAGCCTCGTTAAGCCCTGGCACCTAAGGCACCCGGGAATATTTTGATCCGACAAGCGGGACAACTTCGGGTTTATCGAAGCATGAAGCCTTCGATGAACTCGACACCCAACAGTTCCTTCTTCTGTGAGTTACGTGTCAGACGCACTCAGACCGGGGGCAAGGTACAAGGTCTGCACAATATATCGCGCCCGCCAGCCAGACGGCACTGGCCAAACGGCTAACGAGGCCCTGCTCCTGGAAAAAACCCGAGCGTCAGCGGCTGGCTGCGTCAACCCCTTGGCCAGTCTGGAGCCTGCCGTAAAGCGGCAAGGACTGTTTGCTATCAGCCGGATATGTTCGAAGGGTGATCGGTGGCGCTGAGTTCGACGCTATCGCGATACTCCGGCACCGAGACCGACCAGCCCAGCTCCAGGCTGATACGTCGGCGCAGCACATCCGAGGCATTGGGTTCGCCGTGCACCACATAGGTGTGTTTCGGTGGCTGCTTGAACCCGCGAAGCCATTGCATGATTTCATCGGCATCCGCATGTGCCGACAGGGACTGCATCGGCACCACCTCGGCCCTGATGGGCACCTCCTTGCCATGAATACGCACGGAAGGAGCCCCCGCGACAATTTGCGCGCCGCGGGTACCGCCCGCCTGGAAGCCGGGAACCAGCAGCGTATTGATCGGGTTGGGGGCCAACGCCTTGAGGTGGTGGATCACCCGCCCCCCGGTAGCCATGCCGCTGGCAGCGATAATCACCGCCGGCGTGCGCTGCTGGTCCAGGCGGATCGAATCTTCGGTGGTGCGCACAAACTTCACGACGTGGCACATGCCTTCGCACTCCTGCGCGGTCAAACGGTGTTCGCTGCGAAAACGCTGGTACAACGTGGTGACGTCGGTGGCCATGGGGCTATTGAGATAGATCGGCACATCGGGAATCAAGTGTTGCTGCTTGAGCCGATACAAGTGGTACATCAGCAACTGCGCCCGACCGACGGCGAAGGAAGGTACCAGGGTAATGCCATGGCGCAGCGCGGTGCGGGTGATGACGTCGGCCAATTGCTCCTCTGGCAGCTCGGCCGGGTGCTTGCGGTCACCGTAGGTCGACTCCACCAACAGGTAGTCCGCCTGCTCGATGGTCTCCGGAGCGAACATCAGGGGGTCGTCGGGTCGCCCCAAGTCTCCCGAGCACACAAGCGTAACGCCATCGGCGACCACCTCGACCGTGGCCGCGCCCAATATATGCCCGGCGCCGCGCAGTTGGAGGGTCATGCCGGTGACGATCTCAATCCTGTTATGCAGCTCGATCGGCCGTAACAGCTTCAGCGCTCGCTCGGCGTCCTGTTCGGTATACAGCGGCGCCGCCGGGCTGTGCTTGGAAAAGCCATGCCGATTGGCAAACTCAGCCTCTTCTTCCTGGAGGCGACCACTGTCTAGCAGCAGGATCTTCAGCAGGTCACAGGTCGCAGGCGTGGCATAGACCGGCCCGCGATAGCCATTGCGCACCAGGACCGGTAGATAGCCACTGTGATCCAGGTGGGCATGGGTAAGCACAATCGCATCGAGTTCACCGATCGGAAACGGCAGCGCATCCCAATTGTGCAGCCGCAGCTGTTTATAGCCCTGGAAAAGGCCGCAGTCGATCAGGACATGATGGTCGTGGTGCTGCAGCAGGTACTTACTGCCGGTGACCGTGCCCGCAGCACCGAGAAATGTCATATGCATAGCCGTCTCCATGAATACTCAAGGGAAGTGCCATTGATCGCTCTTAATGACGCAGGTGCAGTTGATTTCAATCAACTGCCTGGGTGACGGGCCGCCAATTCCGTAAATGGCTGATCCGCCCAGGGCCGCCGCGTAATCCACCTCAGTCATCCGAAAATCAAGGATGCCAACACAAGTAGCTGATCCAGATCAGCGCCCAAAGCCCTCAACGACGTAGAAAGGAAGCACCGCGAGATTTATCTGCGCGCGCCGGCCTTTCACATCAGATGGAGGTTCACCCATGCTCACCTTCAAAGACCACAATGATCGGGCGGCGGCAGTTTATGCCACCGTCACCGCAGAACACTGGATCGAAGCGCTCAGGGACGGTCGCCACGTACTGATACGGCCGCTCGAGGACAAGGATCGCGAGCGTGAGTATGCGTTTATCAAACGCTTGTCCCCCGAATCGAGACATATGCGCTTCCTGGCGCAGATCAACGAGCCCAGTGACAGCCTGCTCAATACGTTGATGGACACCGATAACCAACATCGAGTGGCCTATATCGCGCTGGCGCACGAAAACGGTCATCTGATCGAGATCGGCATCAGCCGTTACGCCGCTACTGGCAAGGATGACTGTGAGTGCGCAGTAACAGTAGCCGATGAATGGGCGCACCTGGGCCTGGGCACTCTACTGATGAAACATTTGCTCAACGCCGCCAGCAAGAATGGCTACCGCCGGATGTATTCGGTGGATGCCGCGAGCAATATCCCCATGCGTAACCTGGTCAGAGCCCTGGGCTTCGAGTCATGCATTGATCCCCGTGACCCCCACCAAGTGATCCATAGCCGTCACCTGTAGAGCTACGGCCCCGCGCTGCTGCGCTCAACGCTCCAGCGCGGGGCCGTGGCCTGCTCAGGATTGCAATACCCGCCCGGGCTTGATTGCCAGCACACTGCAGGGCGCCCGCTGCAGGAGTTGTTCAGCGGTGGTCCCGAGCAACTTGTTCAACCCCTTGTGCTGAACCGTGCCCATCACAATGATGTCCGTGCGATGCTCGGCAGCGAACTCACAAATACTCAACACCGGGTTGCCCTCGATGAAGTGGCGATACTCTGGCGGTACACCATGGCGTTCAGCCATGGCGGCAAACACTTCCCGCTGAGTCGTGCCCAGCGCCTCATAAATCCCAGTGGCCAGGGGCAAGGCACCAAAGCCCATGTCCTGGACGTAGATCGCCGCCCAGTCATACACATGCATCAACTCAAGGTGGGCATCGCACTCGTTGGCCAGCTTTACCGCTGCGTTGATGATCTGGTCGTTGAACACATTGTCCTGCTCCTCATTGCGCAGCACATCGACGATGGCCAGGATATTGCGCGGCCGAGGGTTGAGCGCGTTGGTCACCAAATGCACAGGTACCGGACAATCGCGCAGTAACTGCCAGTCCAGGGGTGCGAAAAAGATCCGCTGCAAGGCTGATTCTTCCTGCGCATCCTTGATGATCAACGCCAGTGGCATCTCACTGACAAAGTGCAGGATTTCTTCGTAAGGGTGTTGCACCCACACCACTTCGCTGGTGACCTGCACCCCGTGTTGGCTGATCAACCCCGCCTGCTCCGTGAGCCACTGCCTGTGGTTTTGCAAATAACCGTCACGGGCCCGGTTCATTTGCTCAGGGGCGAACAGGCCGGCCACCGCCAAGGCCTGCAAGTAGTCAAATGCGACAATGTGCAAAGGCATTTGCATCGCCTTGGCCAACGCGCCGGCCCGCTCGAACGCGGGTGTACGGGTCAGGGTTGAGGGGGCAATTAACAGTAAACGCTGAGCCTGCGACATGGGACACCTCGGCACGTGGCCTTTTGGTTGCTGACACCTATAGAGTGAACGCACCCGACTCAGCCAACTTGATCTTCATCAGGTACCAGGTTGAATGTGTTTCAAAGAAGCAAGATCCCGGCCCACATGGCCAGCGTCAGCAAGACCTGGCCCGGGATAACGTAAGCGGCGAACCGTCGCCCGCCGCTGATCCACGCCACCAGGCATTTGCTCAGCGTGTTACTGCTGACTGCAATCAGTATAGGAATAGTGGTGGCGCTAAGTGGCAACTGACCGGACTTGGCCAATGTCGAAATTGATGCTGTCGAGGAATGGGCATCGGCGAGGCCGGACAGGGTCGCCGTGAGCATGACTCCGATTTCACCGAAGTGATTGAGCATCACCGACGACAGGAAAGTGATGCCGGTCATGGTCAATGAGACCACCAGCGCCAGCTTGAGATTGAACGCGCCGCCGACCTTGATCGGTTGCCCCACGTCATTCGCAGGCCGGGGAAACATCAAGCACAGTCCATACAGCGCTGTAGCAGCGGCGCCGCACAACAGCGGTCCCCAGATATGACGTAACAGACTGCTGTCGACCGCCCCCATGATCAGCCCGACTTGGGTGACCGTCGCCAGGTTGGAGAAGATCGCGGCGGCACTCAAGACCTTGATGTTCTCCGGCTCCCTGGCGGCGATATTCCCCATGGTGGCAATGGTCACGGTGCTGGAGGCAAATCCCGAAGCAATGGCACTGATTGCATACCCATACCGGGTGCCCAGGGTGCGCACAGCAATATGCCCCACCGCCCCCACTACCATGAGCAATACCGTGAGCGTGCAAATGGTGCGCAGGTTGATCGCGGCGTAGGCGCCGATAAAGCGGTCAGGGACCAGCGGCAGCACCACCAGCGCGGCAGTCGCCAGTACCAGGCCGTCGCGCACTTCCACATCAGTCAGTTGGTTACGGGCAAAGTAGTGCAGCTTCTGTCGATAGGTCAGCAGGCCCGCCATCACCACGGCGATGGCGATGGCCAGTTCGGGCGATGTACTGCACATCGCCCCCAGCAGCAAAACCGTGATCAATGCCACTTCACTGGTGACGCCCGGGTCATCGCTCAGGCTGCGCCAGTACGCCACGGTGACCAGCAACCCAAGGGTTATCGCCACGATCCCGACCAGCAGACCGGCGCCGACCTGCATCGCCACATAACCCAACAGCGCGGTGATCGCAAACGTGCGCAGTCCTGCACAGGCGCGGCCTTGTCCCTGCCCTTTGTGCCGCTCGCGCTCCAGCCCAATGAGCATACCGATCCCCAGTGCGGTTGCCGCGCCTGCCATGCCGAGGGTTTCATTCATGGTTTTGTCATCGATGCTGGCCTTGTCTTGCGACCCACTCGTGACTCCACGAGGTCGGCCGAACCGTTGCAACCATGTCGCTGGGCTATCGAGCTGCGTGGGCCGCTCGCCGGACAGGGGGCGGATCGACATTGATCGGCCAGGCATGCGGCGCGTCTATACGCGTCCGGAGTCGCCTGACGAATGCCTGCGCACCTTCCAGGGTTTTGAACTCCACTGCGACACCTTCCATGTGCACAACCCAGCATGCGGTTGCCTGCTCCTGCGTGATATCAATTAGCATTGACGACCTCCAGACCCCCTCTAACCCCATCTTCACGGCGTAATCGCGACCTTCATCACACCATCCTGCTGGTGAGCAAACAGCTCATAGGCCGCTTCAATGTCGTCGAGCTTGAAACGATGGGTTACCAGGGGTGACAGGTCCACACCGCCGCTGTTAACCACCGCCATCAGCCGGCGCATACGCTCTTTGCCGCCGGGGCACAGGGTCGTGACAATACTGTAGTCCCCGAGCCCGGCGGCGAAGGCATCCAGGGGTATGCGCAAGTCACTGGAATAAACGCCGAGACTGGATAACCGACCACCGGGGCGCAAGACCCGCAAAGCGGACTCGAACGTGCCTTGCGTGCCCAATGCCTCGATGGACACATCCACCCCACGCCCATCGGTCAAGGCCATGATTTGCTCGACGACATTACCGTCCTTGAAGTTGACCACATGGGTGGCCCCCAGGCGCCGCGCAACACTCATCCGCGCAGGCACGGCATCGACGCCAATGATGGTAGTCGCGCCCTTGAGACGCGCGCCGGCCACTGCACAGAGGCCGATTGGCCCGAGGGCGAACACCGCAACGGTATCGCCGATGCTGACCTCGGCGCGCTCTGCCCCGGAAAAACCGGTGGACATAATGTCCGGGCACATCAACACCTGCTCATCGCTGAGGCCGTCCGGAATCGGGCATAAATTGGCGGTGGCGTCTGGCACCAGCACGTACTCCGCCTGGCAACCGTCAATACTATTGCCGAACTTCCAGCCACCCGTGGCGCGAAAACCGTGGCGGGTGTCCGGGCCATCCTGCGAAGCACAGCCACAGAGGCAAGCGTAACTTTGCCCGCTGGGAGTGATGGCACCGGCAATGACCCGCTGCCCTTCGACAAAGCCGCGCACCTGCGAGCCCAACTGCTCAATGACCCCTACGGGCTCATGCCCCACCGTCAGCCCTTTGGCCACCGGATACTCACCGCGCAAGATGTGCACGTCGGTACCGCAGAGGGTCGTCGTGGTAATCCGGATCAAAGCATCCAGAGGCCCCACAGTGGGGATGGGTTTGTCTTCCAGGACGATCCGGTTCTTTTCAACGAAAACAGCCGCTTTCATGGTCGCCATGGTGATCCTCCGCCACTGTGGGTGCGCCAGGTTCGGCACGCCTATAAGACTGCGCCGAGGAAACACTGGAAAGATTGATAATGGTCAACAATTTCGTCGCTGACCGACCGCACGTCGGGTTGCCACCCGATTGCCCCCTGGGTTTGACAAAGATCAACCCGACCTCCCGCAGTCCGCCACACTCTAATTGCGAGGTTTCAGGTTCCAATGGCTGCGCGGCGATTGGGGCGGGCACCTGCGCATTTACCTACGGGAGAGATGTCATGTCTGATCAATCACGCTTCATGTTGGTCGTCCCACCCTTGATGGAGAACAGCCCCGCTTTTGATCGAGCCGCCGCCCTGGCCAAGGCTGCGGATGCGGCATTGCACATCGTGGCATTTGACTATCTCGAGGGGCTGGCAACGGCCGGGCTGGTCAACGAGCAAGCGCTGGAGCAAATGCGCATCGGCTATGTCGAACGCCATCGCCAATGGTTGGAAGACCAGGCCCGCCCGTTGCGCAGAATCGGGGTGCATGTCACCACTGAAGTGGTCTGGGTGAACGACCCCTTGCAGGAAATCCTCATCCACCTCAAAGAACAACCCATGGCGGTGTTGATCAAGGCGCTGGAGCATGAATCGCTGCTTTCACGCCTGATGTTTACGCCACTGGATGTCCACCTGTTGCGCGAATGCCCGGTACCCTTGCATTTCGTCAGCCATATGCACCACGCCCTGCCCCGCAAGATCATCGCTGCAGTAGACCCTTTTCATCGCGACGGGCAATACAAAGATTTCAACGACACCATTGTGCAAGAGGCCGCGAAACTAGCGAGCATCTGTCACGCAGAACTAGACGTCATTTATGCCCACGACCTTTCAGCTATCAGTGCCGATGAATTCGGTTTCGAAAATGGCGCAAGCTTCTTCTCCTCCAGCAAAGCCCGGACACTGTTTGATGCCCAGGCCGATGCCTTCCACGAACTGGCGGAGCGCAACGGTATTCCACCGGAGCGCCAGCACATGATCATGGGCAACCCCGCCAAGGTGCTTGCCAGCTACGCGAGTGCCTATGAGACCGATGTGATTGTGATGGGCCGAATAGGCCATCGGGCCATGGAGCGATTAATCGGCAGCACTGTGGAACACCTGCTGTACAAGATGCCCTGCAGCGCTTGGGTGATTTCTCCGCAGGAGTTGCTTTGAAGGCAGGGTGGGATGTGGGGCTGGCGGGGCTGGGCGGGAGAGAAAAATGGGGGCCCCGCCCTAGCGCTCGGCCTGGACGTTCGGGAAGTGGAGATAAGCCCCTAATCTTAATGGCGTCAGGCAATCGCCATGCTACTCAACGTCTGTAGCCTTGAAGTCATCACTTGGAAATGATGCTCCAACATTCCAACAAAGTTCCGACGAAGGGTCAGTTTTCAATCAGCCCGACAGTCGAGGCAGGCTGCACCAGCCAGTTAACCCAATCGAGGTGACAAAGCGCAGAACGAATCCTGAGCCGGGGAGGATGTGCTTTGAAATGCCTTGCGCATGTCTTTCACTGGCCCGGCTATAGCCCAAACCGAGGGTGAAGTGCGAGAAAAGCTCAAACCCGGCTAAATATGGTGTCCCAGGGCCGGTTCGAACGGCCAACCTTCCCCTTAGGAGGGGGATGCTCTATCCAATTGAGCTACTGGGACTAATGACAGGCGCTGGGCCAGACGGCGTTGCGACGGACGGCGTGCATGTTAACGGTCAGGGTGGGTTTTGTCATGTCGTCCGTCAGCTTTTTAGGCGTAAGCCTTTATCCCACCCAATCGGCGATAAGCCGTTGCCCACGGGCCTGCCGAGCCCATCGTGCAAAATGCATTGGCGCGAAATGCCATCATTGCATATTGCAATGAGCCATACTTTTGAGATCAACTTAAGTTATTGTTTTAAAAGGATTTAAATCAAAATAATAGCTGGCATGATGACTGCACTCTATGTACTTATAAAACTGTCCTGCACGTGAACACGGGGAAAGACCCATGAACAGCACCCTTCTGCTTCTGAACGCCGTGGCCTTGGCCGTACTGGTGACATTCCACTTCCAGGCCGGCAACGACAGCGATTCAGCGCAGATCAGCCAAACGGGCAGCTACCACGCTCAACAACGGCCTCAACTGGCCCTGATGACAGGCGATGGACAATCATCGGTGCACCTGGCACAGGGTGCACAGGCCGCCAGCTCTTCTGAACACCTGATTTTCTAAGCGAGCCCATCATGACCAAGACAGTCTGGCTATTTCTGATCCTGGCCCTTGCCACCGGTATTCTGGGACTCAACCTTCCGTCGAATGACTGGCAAGCCCTTTGCCTGGGCGCCTGTGCCCTATTCACAGTCGCGCTGGTGATCGCCATGGTCGTCGGGCGTCGCTTCAAGTTCGACCCGATCCTGCGCTGACCCTGCCTGTGACGAGAGATTGATACCGTCTCAATCCTGCTCGCCTGACCGCCCTACCTTATGTCGCCCCGGCTCGCAAATCGGCCATTTGCCACTAGTCTTAAAATTAAGGGCAAAAGGCCACATTGCTATAGGATATGCGCCCGAAAACCCCATCGGAGCGAGAGCCTGCGGCCCGGTTCTTGCGCAGAAAAGTTTTCCAACCAGTCCGCAAATTTGAAAATGAGTACTGGCACAAAGCCTGTAGTAAGCTCAATATTTGTCACAGAATTGACGCCAAGGAACCGGCAAAACTGAGGCATGATGCGGCCTCTTTGCAATTCGGGTTGAACATTTGTCCGCAAGCCTTGTCCTAACACACATGTTGCGGCCAATTCCAAAAACCGCTCCCCTGAACTAACCGGTTAAATATATGCGCCCATTGAAACAGGCAATTTATTCCAGCCGTACGGCTGACAAGTTCGTCGTACGTCTGCCAGACGGAATGCGGGAACGCATTGCCGAGGTGGCTCGCAATCATCATCGCAGCATGAACTCTGAAATTATCGCGCGCATGGAGCAAAGCCTTATTCAGGAAGGCGCGTTGGGTGATGAGCCGAGCATGCGTATGGACAGCCCGGAGCTGTCACTGCACGAACGCGAGCTGCTACAGCGGTTTCGCCAACTGTCCCACCGCCAGCAAAATGCGCTTGTGTCGCTGATTGCTCATGACGTTGAGGCAGCCGCAGAAGCCGAATAATCGGCAACTGAAAGCTGAAGCCAGCCTTGCGCTGGCTTTTTTTTGCCCGGGATTTTTACTTTTGTGCAGGAGCCGTCGTGCCGGCTCCCAATAGGTTCAAAGCAGGAAGATCGTCGCCAGCCCCAGGAAGATGAAGAAGCCGCCACTGTCGGTCATGGCCGTGATCATCACACTGGCCCCCATCGCAGGATCGCGCCCGAGGCGCGCCAGGGTCATGGGGATCAATACCCCCATCAGTGCCGCCAGCAATAGGTTAAGGGTCATGGCCGCGGTCATGACCACGCCCAGGGACCAACTGCCATACAGCAGGTAGGCCACCACGCCGATCACGCCACCCCATACCAGACCATTGATCAGGCCCACAGCCAGCTCCTTGCGCATCAGGCGCGAGGTGTTGCCGGTGCTTACCTGATCCAGGGCCATCGCCCGCACGATCATGGTGATGGTCTGGTTACCCGAGTTACCCCCAATACCGGCGACAATCGGCATCAGTGCCGCCAACGCCACCAGCTTTTCGATAGAGCCCTCGAACAGACCAATCACCCGCGAGGCAATGAACGCAGTGACCAGGTTGACCGCCAGCCACGCCCAACGGTTGCTCAGTGAGCGCCAGACTGACGCAAAAATATCTTCCTCTTCACGCAGACCCGCCATGTTGAGGACTTCGTTTTCGCTTTCCTCACGGATCAGGTCGACCATCTCGTCGATGGTCAAACGGCCAATCAGCTTGCCGTTCTTGTCGACCACCGGGGCCGAAATCAAGTCATAACGCTCGAATGCCTGGGCGGCATCGTAGGCGTCTTCATCAGGATGAAAGCTCACCGGGTCGCTGGCCATGACCTCAGCCACTTGTTTGTCCGGGTCGTTGACCAGCAGGCGCTTGATCGGCAGCACGCCCTTGAGGATGCCGTCGTAGTCCACCACAAACAGCTTGTCGGTATGCCCTGGCAGCTCCTTGAGACGCCGCAGGTAACGCAAGACCACTTCCAGGCTGACATCCTCTCGGATGGTGACCATTTCGAAGTCCATCAATGCGCCGACCTGTTCCTCGTCATAGGACAACGCGGAGCGCACACGCTCACGCTGTTGACCGTCGAGGGTCTCCATCAGCTCATGGACAACATCACGGGGCAGTTCAGGGGCCAGGTCGGCCAGTTCGTCAGCGTCCATCTCCTTGGCGGCGGCCAGGAGCTCGTGATCGTCCATGTCGGCGATCAGGGTTTCACGAACCGAATCGGATACCTCGAGGAGGATGTCGCCATCGCGATCCGCCTTGACCAACTGCCAAAGCGTCAGACGGTCGTCCAGCGGCAGAGCTTCAAGGATGTAGGCAACGTCGGCAGAGTGCAGGTCATCGAGCTTGCGCTGCAACTCGACGAGATTCTGCCGATGGACCAGGTTCTCGACCCGGTCTTGATGAGGGCCTTCCTGGCGATGGGTCAGATCTTCGACCACACGCTGGCGCTGCAGCAGCTCAACGACTTGAGCCAGGCGATCCTGCAGGCTTTCTTGTGTTTTCTTTACTTCTACTTCGGTCATAGGCGAACTCCACTCCCAGCAGCGGGGCACGCCGGAAGGATCAATCAGTCAATTCATGATTGGTAAAACGGGGTACTGAGTAACTACTGGGTAAGTCCATGGAGGTATTCCACAAGCCCCGGCGGGGCTGACGGGCGCAATGATACACCGCCCGGCCGTTTTAAACGTTAAAAAACTGGAAAGAACAAGCGCTTGCGCAACAAAGCTGAGTGTTGGCCGCACGCATGAAACTGCGACGACGCTGACAGAAAAGAAAACACATGGCCGAGAGAAAAACATGCAGGCCGCAGACGATTCCTACACAAGCACACCCCCACGGGAAAATAAAAACCCCAGACGGCAAAAAGCCCGCACTAGGCGGGCTTTTTGTTTGTATGGTGCACTCGACAGGATTCGAACCTGTGACCGCTCGGTTCGTAGCCGAGTACTCTATCCAGCTGAGCTACGAGTGCAGATTGTGGTTTTATACCAGATCACAACTGGTTGAAGCCAAGTTATCTGCATTGCTGCAACTAACTCTTAAATGGTGCACTCGACAGGATTCGAACCTGTGACCGCTCGGTTCGTAGCCGAGTACTCTATCCAGCTGAGCTACGAGTGCATTTGTTGCCGCGCATTATAGGCCGTTCAATCTCTATGTAAAGCTATTTTTTCGTTTAGTTTCAAGCACTTAGCGAAAAAACCAGATTGCAACGTACTAAGCAAATAATGGCGGAGAACGGGGGATTCGAACCCCCGACACCCTTTTGAGGTGTACTCCCTTAGCAGGGGAGCGCCTTCGGCCACTCGGCCAGCTCTCCGCAACACGGGGCGTATATTAACCAGCTTCATCCCCGTTTGCAAACATAAAAAACGATAAAAATTAATGGCTTGGTTCGTCGTCCTTCTCTTTCTTGATCCGCAGGTAGATTTCCTCACGGTGGACGGCCACCTCTTTGGGGGCATTGACCCCAATCCGCACTTGATTGCCTTTGACGCCGAGCACGGTCACGGTGATTTCGCCATCACCAATAATCAGGCTTTCTGCGCATCGACGAGTCAGAATCAGCATACCTTTCTCCTCACGCATTTCATTTCGGGAACAACAGTCTGCAAAAAAAGGCCCTGGGCCTATGACCAAACGGCCATGGACCTGCACGCCTTAGTATTGTCGAGCACGGGCAAAAGAACAGGCTTGCGCCCTCAGCCGACAAAAAAGAAAGGCGCGGATCAACCGCGCCTTCCTGGCAACGCGTTACTCGCCCTGTCGGGCCGGCGCGTCTAGTTCGAAAGCGGTGTGCAGTGCACGCACAGCCAGTTCCAGGTACTTCTCTTCGATCACCACCGATACCTTGATCTCCGACGTGGAGATCATCTGGATATTGATGGTTTCCTTGGCCAGGGATTCGAACATGCGGCTGGCAACACCCGCATGGGAGCGCATGCCCACACCGACGATCGAGACCTTGGCGATCTTGGTGTCGCCGACCACTTCACGAGCACCGATTTCCTTGGCAGTGTTCTGCAGGATACGTTCGGCCGCATCGTACTCGTTGCGGTGCACAGTGAAGGTGAAGTCGGTGGTGTTATCGTGCGCAACGTTCTGCACGATCATGTCGACTTCAATGTTCGCGCCGCTGATAGGCCCGAGAATCTTGAACGCCACGCCCGGGGTGTCTGGCACGCCACGGATGGTCAGCTTGGCTTCATCGCGATTAAAAGCGATGCCGGAAATGATCGGCTGTTCCATGGATTCCTCTTCATCAATAGTAATGAGGGTGCCCGGACCCTCTTTAAAGCTGTGCAATACGCGCAGCGGTACGTTGTACTTGCCGGCGAACTCCACCGCCCGGATCTGCAACACCTTGGACCCGAGGCTGGCCATTTCCAGCATCTCTTCGAAGGTGATCTTGTCCAGGCGCTGGGCCACGGACACGACGCGCGGGTCGGTGGTGTAGACGCCGTCCACATCGGTATAGATCTGGCATTCGTCAGCCTTCAAGGCTGCCGCCAGCGCCACACCGGTGGTGTCGGAACCGCCACGGCCCAGGGTCGTGATATTGCCGTGCTCGTCGACGCCCTGGAAACCGGCGACAACCACCACGCGACCGGCCTTCAGGTCACCACGAATCTTCTGGTCGTCGATCTGCAGGATGCGCGCCTTGGTATGCGCGCTGTCCGTCAGGATCCGTACCTGGGTGCCCGTGTAGGACACCGCCGGCACGCCACGCTTGTTCAGCGCCATGGCCAGCAGGGCAATGGTCACCTGCTCACCGGTGGACACGATCACATCCAGCTCACGCGCCAGCGGCGCCTGATCGCCACTGATTTGCTTGGCCAGGTCGATCAGGCGATTGGTCTCGCCGCTCATGGCCGACAGCACCACCACCAGGTCGTCGCCGGCATCGCGGAATTTCTTAACCTTGTCGGCGACCTGCTCGATTCTTTCGACAGAGCCGACCGAGGTGCCTCCAAATTTCTGTACGATCAAAGCCATTTCTAAGCCGCCTCAGCCCGTAAAGGAGCGCCCAATAAACAAATCTTCCAGCAGCTAAGCGAGCCCATGACTAGACCATGGGCTCATTAACAGCGCCTTAAATACCGGCCTCGACAAACGGCACGGTCAGGGCCAGGGCCGCGTCCAGGGCTCCGGCGTCTACACCACCGCCTTGTGCCATGTCCGGACGACCACCGCCCTTCCCGCCCACTGCCGCGGCGGCTTGCTTCATCAAATCACCGGCTTTGAGTTGGCCAGTCAGGTCTTTGGTTACACCGGCAACCAGTACGACCTTTTCCTCATGGACACTGCCGAGCAGGATCACTGCGCGGCCGAGCTTGTTCTTCAACTGATCGACCAAGGCCAACAGCGCCTTGCCATCTTGACCGTCCAGACGTGCAGTCAGAACCTTCACGCCCTTGATGTCCAGGGCCGAGGCCGACAAATCGTCGCCCGCGGCGCTGGCCGCCTTGGCCTGCAACTGCTCCAGCTGTTTTTCCAGCTGGCGGTTGCGCTCCAGTACGGCAGAGAGCTTGTCGATCAGGTTGTCACGGCTGCCCTTGACCAGGGTCGCCGCTTCCTTGAGTTGTTCTTCGGCCGCATTCAGGTAGGCCAGGGCCGCAGCACCGGTCACTGCCTCGATACGCCGTACACCGGAAGCCACACCGCCTTCGCTGGTGATTTTCAGCAGGCCGATGTCGCCGGTGCGCGCGGCGTGGATACCGCCACACAGCTCCACGGAGAAGCTGCCGCCCATGCTCAGCACGCGCACTTCGTCGCCGTACTTCTCGCCAAACAGCGCCATGGCGCCTTTTTTCTTGGCGGTTTCAATATCGGTTTCTTCAGTTTCTACCGGGGTGTTCTTGCGAATCTCGGCGTTGACGATATCTTCCAGTGCCTTCAATTGCTCAGGCTTGATCGCTTCAAAATGGCTGAAGTCGAAGCGCAGGCGCTGGCTGTCGACCAACGAACCCTTCTGCTGGACGTGCTCGCCCAATACCTGGCGCAGCGCGGCGTGCAGCAAGTGGGTGGCCGAATGGTTCAAGGCGGTTGCATGCCGCACCTCAGCATCAACCTGAGTTTCTACCGGAGCGCCGACCGTCAGGTTACCCAGCACCAACACACCGTGATGCAGGAAAGCACCGCCGGTCTTGGTGGTGTCGCGCACGTCGAAACGACCGGATGTCGAACGCAAGAAACCACAGTCACCGACCTGGCCGCCGGATTCGGCGTAGAACGGCGTCTGATCAAGCACCACGACCGCCTCTTCGCCTTCGCTCAAGACATCGACCGACTTGCCATCTTTATAGATAGCCACGATCTTGGCCGAGCCGACGGTAGCGTGATAGCCGGTGAACTCGGTCGCCACGTCAACCTTGACCAGGGTGTTGTAGTCCAGGCCAAAAGAGCTCGCGGAACGAGCGCGTACACGCTGGGCTTCCATCTCACGCTCGAAACCAACCTCATCGACCGTCAATTCACGCTCGCGGGCGATGTCGGCCGTCAGGTCCATCGGGAAGCCATAGGTGTCATACAGCTTGAACACCACATCACCCGGCACCACGGTACCTTTGAGCTCAGCCAGGTCCTGTTCCAGGATCTTCAGGCCGTGCTCCAGAGTCTTGGAGAACTGCTCTTCTTCAGCCTTGAGCACGCGCTCGATGTTGGCTTGCTGCTGCTTGAGTTCCGGGAAGGCTTCGCCCATCTCGGCCACCAGCGCGGCAACGATTTTGTAGAAGAAGCTACCCGTGGCGCCCAACTTGTTACCGTGGCGGCAGGCACGACGGATGATGCGGCGCAGCACATAGCCACGGCCTTCGTTGGAAGGCAGCACGCCGTCGGCAATCAGGAAACCGCAAGAACGGATATGGTCCGACACCACTTTGAGCGAAGACTGGTTGTCGTTGGCGCAGCCAATGGCCGCGGCCGACGCGCTCAGCAGGTTCTTGAACAGGTCGATTTCGTAGTTGGAGTGAACGTGCTGCATCACCGCGCTGATCCGCTCCAGGCCCATACCGGTATCGACCGACGGCGCAGGCAGCGGATGCAACACGCCATCGGCGGTGCGGTTGAACTGCATGAACACGTTGTTCCAGATCTCGATGTAACGGTCACCGTCTTCTTCCGGCGAGCCCGGCGGGCCACCCCAGATGTCGGCGCCATGATCGTAGAAAATCTCGGTGCACGGGCCGCACGGGCCGGTATCGCCCATGGTCCAGAAGTTGTCGGAGGCGTAAGGCGCGCCCTTGTTGTCGCCGATGCGAATCATGCGTTCGACCGGCACACCGATCTGCTGGGTCCAGATGTCGTAGGCTTCGTCATCGGTGGCGTAGACGGTGACCCAGAGTTTTTCCTTCGGCAGCTTCAGCACGCCAGTGAGGAAGGTCCAGGCGAAGTTGATCGCGTCTTGCTTGAAATAATCGCCAAAGCTGAAGTTGCCGAGCATTTCGAAAAAGGTGTGGTGACGGGCGGTGTAGCCAACGTTCTCCAGGTCGCTGTTCTTGCCGCCGGCGCGCACGCACTTCTGGCTGCTGGTGGCGCGGGTGTAGGCGCGCTTTTCCTGGCCCAGGAAGCAGTCCTTGAACTGGTTCATCCCCGCGTTAGTGAACAGCAGGGTAGGGTCATTGCCTGGGATCAAGGAGCTGGAGGCGACACGGGTGTGACCTTGCTCTTCGAAGAAGCGAAGGAAGGCTTCACGGATTTCTGCGCTTTTCATTAGGTTCTTCCACGGAGGCTGCGGCCAAAGGCCAGTGCTAAACGTCATCAGACGGAGCGACGGCAAAGGGCCGCATTATATCGGCCCTTTGCCCGTGGTACAGCGTGTTTATACGATAGAAACAGTCAATTAGACGGTATACACGGTCATTTCCGGGAAAACTCGACAAATGTCGCCAGCACTTGCTCGATCTGCGCCCGGCTGACGTCCAGGTGCGTGACCATGCGCAGGCGCGGCGCGGTGCTCAACTTGATCCCACGGGCCTCGGCAAACGCCTTCAGGGCCTGGGCCTGCTCGCCGATCTGCACGTAGACCATATTGGTCTGCACCGGCTCCACGCTGTAGCCGGCCTTGCGCAGCTCGTCGCCCAGCCAGTGGGCATTGGCATGGTCGTCGGCCAGGCGCGCCACCTGATGGTCCAGGGCATACAGCCCGGCCGCCGCCAGCGAGCCGGCCTGGCGCATGCCGCCGCCGACCATCTTGCGCAAACGACGGGCCTTGGCGATCAACGCACTGGAGCCACACAGCACCGAGCCAACCGGCGCGCCAAGGCCCTTGGACAGGCACACCGAAACCGAATCGAAATGCTGGGTAATCTCCCGGGCATCCACGCCCAGCTTGACGGCCGCGTTGTACAGGCGCGCGCCGTCCAGGTGCAGGGCCAGGCCGTGCTCACGGGTAAATGCGCGGGCAGCGGCCAGGTAGCTGATGGGCAAGACTTTGCCCTGCATGGTGTTTTCCAGGGCCAACAGCCGGGTGCGGGCGAAGTGGAAGTCGTCCGGCTTGATCGCTTCTGCGACCTGGGCCAGGTCCAGCGAACCGTCGGCCTGGACTTCCAGGGGCTGCGGCTGGATCGAACCCAGCACCGCCGCGCCGCCGCCTTCGTATTTGTAGGTGTGGGCCTGCTGGCCGACGATGTATTCCTCGCCCCGCTCGCAGTGGGCCATCAGCGCCAACAGGTTGCTCATGGTGCCGGTAGGCACGAACAGCGCCGCAGCGAAGCCCAGGCGCTTGGCCAGTTCGGCTTCCAGCAGGTTGACGCTGGGGTCTTCACCGTAGACATCATCGCCGCTGGGGGCGTCGGCCATGGCAGCTCGCATGCCAGGGGTGGGTTGGGTCACGGTGTCACTACGAAGATCAATAACCGACATCAAATCTGCCTCTGCGAGTGGGGAATTCCCTGTTGTAACCGATTACTGCGGGCATCACCGGCAAATATCAAGCCGGCTCCTGAATGGAGCTGCCAGCAAACCTGTCGATAGTCGATATTAACAAGCACCCTATGCAGTTTTTCGAAATGTATGGTAAAAACTCTCCGCCGCCAGGGTTCTGGCGGCAACGTTCTCAGGGCGGGGTGTAATTCCCCACCGGCGGTAATTGCGCGCAATGCGCATAGCCCGCGAGCGCTTGGCGCCTCGAACTGCTCACGCAGGACGGCGGCAAGGTCAGCAGACCCGGTGTGATCCCGGGGCCGACGGTCATAGTCCGGATGAAGAGAGAACGGGATTGGCGCCTAAGGGCCGAACGCTGATGGCATGCCTGCATGCTCCAGCCGCTCGCACCCTTAAATCCCATTCGATTCATAACGCCCTGTTTTTTTCATAAACAGGAGTCAGAACATGCAACCCACCGCAATCGACAGCAAGAGCAAAAACCACCACGGTGAGCGCGTCGCGTTTATCCAGGCTTGCTGGCACAAAGATATTGTTGATCAAAGCCGTAAAGGCTTCCTCGCCGAAATGCTCGTCCAGGGCTACCAGGAGTCGGATATCGACTTCTTTGAAGTCGGCGGCGCCTTTGAAATGCCCCTGCACGCCAAGCTGCTGGCCAAGTCCGGCCGTTACGCCGGCATCGTCGCTGCCGCCCTGGTGGTGGACGGCGGGATCTATCGCCATGAGTTCGTCGCGCAATCGGTGGTCAGCGGCCTGATGCAGGTGCAGTTGGAAACCGAAGTGCCGGTGTTCTCGGTGTCCCTCACGCCGCATCATTTCCACGCGGGCAGCGAGCACCACAACTTCTTCTTTGAGCACTTTGTGCACAAGGGCAAGGAAGCCGCGCAGACCTGCGCCGACACCCTGCACAAGATCCGCGCGATCCGTCGCAATGAGCCGCGTGCTGTAGCGGTTTAAGCGACACTGCAAAGCAAATGTGGGAGCGGGCTTGCTCGCGAAGGCGGAGTGTCAGTCAATACCTGTATGACTGATCCACCGCTTTCGCGAGCAAGCCCGCTCCCACATTCGACCGAGTCAGTCTCGGGGTTCAGGCCAGGCCAACATCTGTGGTCGGCACAATCAATATCCCCGCCCGCAAGCCATTCTTGACCTTCGGATTGGGGAAGATGATGCGCGCACCCTCCTCCTCGATCACCCAGCGGGTCTTGGCGATGTCTTCGGCCAGCAGATAGCCCTTCTCCAGCTCTGAAAAGTTCTCCACGTCCGCCGGCAAATGCAGGGTGAAGGCGTCGCTGTGCTTGATAACTTCCCGCGCCACGCTGAACAACTTCAGGCCGTCCAGGCCCTCGGTGGCCGGCTCGTTACCTTCGATGATCTGCTTGAGACGGGTTTCCAGGCGCGACACATCCACCCCCTGGTTCTGCCCAAATGGCCGGGCCTTGCCCAGCTCCAGGGTGAACGACTCGGCGCCCAGTTGCTCGTAGGTAAACGCGGTGAAGGTGATGGAGGTCTTGTTCTGCAACAGCACCGCCTCCATGCCAGCCGCACGTAAACGGGCCAGTTCGGCGCGTGAGTGCTGACGGCCTTCTTTGAAGGGGTACAGGGCGAACTGTTCGATCTTCGAGCCACGGATGGCCGTGTGCAGGTCGTAGTGCAAGCGGCTACGGCCGGGCACGCTGAAGAAGGTGCGGGCCAACTGCTCAAGCTCGGCGGCACGCATGGCTTCAGGGCCGATGCTTTGTTCGTGACGGCCGTTGAACAGCCGGTTGACGTCCTGCTCGAGATAACGCTCGCCGCGGCGTATGGCCTCGGGGTTGCCGAACAGGAACAGAATACGGGTGCGAGGCTTGATCTCCCCACGGGCAATGCCATGCAACAAGCGGTCGGCCAATTCGATCGGCGCGGTTTCGTTGCCATGGATACCGGACGACAGCAGCACATCGGCGCCGTTGTCCCGGGCTTCGGGAGGCCGCACTTCAAGGGCGCCCTCACTGAGCCAGCGCATCTGCACGCCGTCGACAGTCAGTTGAATTTTTTGCGCCGGTTCACGACCGGCGAGGGTCAGTTCAAGCAGTTTGCCGAGGGCGAGCATAGAGCAGCTTCCTTAGTGGTTGCAGCCTGGGCCGTGGACGTGATCGTCGTCATCACCTTCAACGTCGGCCGGTTCCATTTCCAGTTGCAGGCTCATCAGGTTGGTCGCCAGGGGGCGCATCAGCAGGTTGGCGTATTCGGCATCACCCTCTTCCACGTCCACGCCGATCAGCAGTTGGCCACGGCCGTCGTGCTGGATCCAGATTTCCTTGCCCTGCCACACCACGGCGAGGCGGGTGCAGGAGGTTTCCAGCTGGGTGCCGTCGGTGTCTTCAAGGATCAGCTTCAGGGTATCGGTGGTCATAAATAAGTCTCAGCCGTGGGGCTTTAATTGATCTGGAAAGGATAAACCGAGCCCAGTTTAAGGATTTGCGTCAGTTCATCCAATGCCGTGCGACATTCGAGCAGCAACTGCGGGTCAGCCAGGTCGGTTTCGCGCAGGCTGTCGCGGTAGTGCTTGCCGACCCATTGGGTCAACGTTTCATACAGCGGTGCCGTCATGATAACCCCTGGGTTGACCGCCGCCAGTTCAGCCTCCTTCAGCGCCACGCGCAAACGCAGGCAGGCCGGGCCGCCGCCGTTCTGCATGCTCTGCTTGAGGTCGAAGACTTTCACTTCGCCGATCGGCCCACCGGAACGGGTCAGGCTTTGCAGGTAGTGCCAGACGCGCTCGTTGTTGTGGCACTCTTCGGGCACGATCAACAGCATCGAACCGTCGGCGCGGCTCAGCAACTGGCTGTTGAACAGGTAAGAGCGCACGGCGTCTTCGACGCTGACCAGGGCGCGGGGCACGCAGATCGCCTGGAAGTTGCCGCCAACCTTGCCCAGCTTGGCCTGCAGCTCAGCCAGCATTTGCTCGGTATTGAGGAACGCATCCTCGTGATAGAACAACACTTCGCCGTTGCCCACCGCGATCACATCATTGTGGAACACACCGGCATCAATCACGGCCGGGTTCTGCTGGCCGTAGACCACACCGTCATCCTGCAGGCCATGCAAGCGCGCAACCGCCTGGGACGCTTCGAGGGTCTGGCGCGCCGGGTACTTTTGCGGCGCCGGGTAACGGGTGTCGAACGCACTGCGCCCAAACACAAAAAACTCCACGCCCGCCTCGCCATATTCGCGGCAGAAACGCGTGTGGTTAGCCGCGCCTTCGTCACCGAACTGCGCCACGGCCGGCAACGCGGCGTGGTGGGCGAAGTGCTTCTGGTCAGCAAACATGGCCCCCAGCACGCGGCTGGTGGTCGGGTGTTCGATGCTGCGGTGGTATTTGCAGTTGAGGTTGGCGGCGGTGAAATGCACGCGGCCGTCGGCCGTGTCGGCACTCGGGCTGACCGTGGCGGCGTTGGCCACCCACATGCTCGATGCGGAACAACTGGCCACCAGTAACGGCATGGCTTGCTTGGCCGCCTGCTGGATCACCTGGGCGTCGCTACCGGCAAAGCCAAGGCGGCGCAATGCGCCCACATCCGGGCGTTCCTGGGGGGCGAGCACGCCTTGCACAAAGCCCATGTCCATCAGGGCTTTCATTTTCGCCAGGCCCTGCAACGCCGCTTCCTTGGGGTTGGAAGATTGCTGGCTGTTGCTCTGGGACGCGACGTTGCCGTAGGACAAACCGCCGTAGTTATGGGTCGGCCCCACGAGACCGTCAAAATTGACTTCACAGGATTTCATCGGCGAGGCTCCACGAACATCTGTTTTTATAGGCATCAAAGGTCTTCAACACACCACAAATCTGTCTCTGCAAACCCGATCAATTGTAGGAGCTGGCTTGCCTGCGATGGCATCCCCTCAATCTGACTGAAAGATCGAGGTGCCCGCATCGCAGGCAAGCCAGCTCCCACACAAGCCAGCTGCCACATTTAGATCAGCGTCACACCCGGAGTCAGCGCGGCCGGCAAGACCAGGCTCGGGGTTTCCAGGGACGCCACCGGGTACGCGCAATAATCCGCCGCGTAATACGCACTGGCGCGATGATTGCCCGATGCCCCTACCCCGCCAAAGGGCGCGGTGCTGGCGGCGCCGGTCAGTTGCTTGTTCCAGTTGACGATACCGGCCCGGCTCTCCAGCCAGAACTGCTGGTAACGCGCCTCGGAGTCCGACAACAGACCAGCGGCAAGGCCGTACTGGGTGTTGTTGGCTTCACTGATCGCCGCTTCGAAATCCGCGTAACGAATCACTTGCAGCAACGGGCCGAACAGCTCTTCGTCCTCGCGCTCGGTCACGGCCGTGACGTCGATGATGCCTGGCGTCAGCAAGGCTGCCTGCGCCTGGGGCTGAGTCATTTCCAGCAGCGCCACGGCGCCGTTGGCCAGCATCAACTCCTGGGCCTCCATCAAGGCCTTGGCCGCCGCCAGGGAGATCACCGAGCCCATGAACGGCGGCGGTTGCTGGTCGTAGGCACCGACGGCAATGGTCGCGCTGACCGCCACCAGGCGCGCCAGCAGTGCATCACCCCAGGCGCCTTCCGGTACCAGCAGGCGCCGGGCGCAGGTGCAGCGCTGGCCGGCGGAAATAAAGGCCGACTGGATGATGGTATAGACCGCAGCGTCCACATCGGCCACCTGGTCCACCACCAGCGGGTTGTTGCCGCCCATTTCCAGCGCGAGGATCTTGTCCGGGCGCCCGGCGAATTGCTGGTGCAGGTGGTTGCCGGTGCGGCTGGAGCCAGTGAAGAACAGCCCGTCGATACCTGGATTTGAGGCCAGGGCAATCCCGGTCTCGCGCGCGCCTTGCAGCAGGTTCAACACGCCCGCTGGCAGGCCGGCTTCGACCCAGCACTGTACCGTCAGCTCGGCCACTTTAGGGGTCAGCTCGCTCGGTTTGAACAACACGGTATTACCCGCGAGCAAGGCCGGGACGATATGCCCATTGGGCAAGTGGCCTGGGAAGTTGTAAGGGCCGAACACGGCGACCACACCGTGAGGCTTGTGGCGCAATACAGCGGTGGCGTCGCCCAGAGGGCCGCTCTTCTCGCCGGTACGTTCGCGGTAGCTTTGCACCGAGATCGCGATTTTATTGGCCATGCTGGTGACTTCGGTGGCCGATTCCCACAGAGGCTTGCCGGTTTCCTCACCAATGCAGCGGGCGATTTCATCGGCGCGGCTTTTCAGGGTGGCGGCAAAGGTTTCCAGCACACTGATGCGCTCTTGCAGCGGGCGCTTGGCCCAGGCCGGGAACGCTTGGCGTGCGGCCTGCACCGCGGATTCGACCTGCTCGACGCTGGCGCCATTGCCGGCCCAGACCACTTGCTGGGTCACCGGGTTCAGCGACTCAAAGCGTTCACCCTGGCCAGCCAGCCAGCTCCCTGCGATATACAACGCATTCATTATTTCGACTCCCGGGCAGCAGACAACGGTACCGCACGCACTTGATCACCAGCCACCAGTTGCAGGCGCTTGGCGGTCAGCGGATCGACCACCAGCGTGCCGGCAGCCAGGCGCGCCGGTGCGGCGGTGATGCGGCACTCTTCACGTTTACGGTTATGCATCAGGAACGGCGTGGCGTCGTCCCCCGGCGTGCCAATGGCCAGTACCAGCGCCTGGCTGTCGCGCACCGCTCGAATCTTGCTGGTCTCACACTCCACCGCCGGACCTGCGTCGAAGATATCGACGTAACCCTGGTAGCTGAAGCCTTCGCTCTTGAGCATGCTCAAGGCCGGCTCGGTGTCGGGATGAACCTTGCCGATCACGTTGCGGGCGTCCTCGGACAAAAAGCAGGTGTACAGCGGGAACTTGGGCATCAGTTCGGCGATAAACGCCTTGTTGCCCACGCCGGTGAGGTAGTCGGCCTGGCTGAACTCCATCTTGAAGAAGTGCCGGCCCAGGCTTTCCCAGAACGGCGAACGCCCGGCGTCATTGGACACCCCGCGCATCTCGGCGATGATCTTGTTGCCAAACAGCTGCGGGAACTCGGCGATAAACAGCATCCGCGCCTTGGCCAGCATGCGACCGTTGAGGCCGTTGCGGTAATCGGCATGCAGGAACAGCGAGCACAGCTCGGAGTTGCCCGTCAGGTCGTTGGCCAGGAACAGCGTAGGAATCTCGCGGTAGATGTTCAGCTCCTGGGAGGCGCTGACCGTCAGGCCGACCCGGAAGTTGTACCACGGCTCGCGCAGGCCGACGGCGCCGGCAATCGCGGAAATCCCCACCACGCGGCCTTCGTCGTTCTCCAGCACAAACAGGTAGTCGGCATCCCCGCGCCCGGCTTCGCCGCGAAAGGTTTTTTCAGCCCAGCCCACCCGGTGGGTCAGGCGCTCTTCGTTGGCCGGCAAGGTGGTGAGACCGGTGCCAGTGCTGCGCGCCAATTCAATCAGGGCCGGTAAATCGCTGCTGCGTACGGGACGAACGATCATGCTATCTCCTCAAACGGGCCGCTGGCTGCAGCCACCCGCGAAACTCTGCTTTTAAACCGCGACCAGACGCACGCTGGCGCCTTCGCCGACGCCCAGGGCTTCGGCCGCTTCCAAGTCCAAGGTCACGGGCTTGCCCGGCGCGTAGTCCAGTTCGAGCATGACCGCGCGGTAATCCTGCAACTGCGCGTTGCTCACCAGGTACTGGCGGCCGACGCCCTTGACCATCTCGCCGATCTTCACCGGCACCACGCGGCTCTGGGCGATCGAACGAATGCCCGAGACCCGTGCATGCAGGGTCGGGCCACCGTCGAAGATGTCGATGTAATGGTCGGTTTCAAAGCCTTCGCGCATCAGGATGTCGAAGGTGATCTGCGCACGCGGGTGTACCTGGCCCATGGCTTCCTGGGCTTCGTCGGGCAACAGCGGCACGTAGATTGGGTAGTGCGGCATCAGTTCGGCAAGGAAGGTGCGGCTCTTCAACCCGCACAGGCGCTCGGCGGCAGCATAGTTGAGGTCGAAGAAGTTGCGGCCGATGGCGTCCCAGAACGGCGAGTCACCGTTCTCATCGCTGTAGCCGACAATCTCGGTCACCACCGAATCGGCAAACCGCTCCGGGTGGCTGGCGACAAACAACAGGCGGCCACGGGAGTTGAGTTCCGACCAGGCCGACCCCACCAGCTCCGGCACCACATAGAAGCTGGTCAGCAAGCTGTTGCCGGTCAGGTCGTGGCACTGGGACAGGACGTGAATCTTGTTGTGGATCTTCAGTTCACGGGAGGCGTGGACGAAGGTCTCGTTGCGAAAGCTGTAGAACGGCTCGGAATAACCGGCCGAGGCGACGATGGCCGAACAGCCCACCAGCTTGCCGGCAACGGTGTCTTCGAGAACAAAGAAATAGCTTTCTTCGCCGTTGAAACTCACTTCGGCGGCGAAGGACGCTTCGCTGGCGGCGATTTTGTCGCTCAGGCGTTCAACGTCATCCGGCAGGGAGGTGACACCAATCGGGCTGTCCGCAGCCAGACGCTGTACCTCGCCCAGATCAGCCATTTGCGCGGGGCGCATCACCAGCATGGTGTCACTCCTTAACTCGAAAACTTCATAAAAAAATGCCGGACACCAAACCTGGAATCACCCAGGTTCCAATGTGGCAGCGGGCTTGCCCGCGATTGCGGTGGGCCAGTCACAACAACGTCGACTGACAGATCGCTATCGCGGGCAAGCCCGCTCCCACATTTGATCCGGTTCGTTAGATAAATGTGTATCTATCAGGCTTGCGTCAGTGTTTTTACAGCACGCTCAAAACGATCCAGCCCTTCAGTGATATCCGCATCTTCCACCACCAGGCTCGGCGCAAAGCGCACCACGTCCGGGCCGGCTTGCAGGATCATCAGGTTCTCTTTCTCGGCCGCGTTGAACACGTCCTTGGCCTTGCCTTTGAAGGCGTCGCTCAATACGCAACCGAGCAGCAGGCCCATGCCACGCACCTGGGTGAAGATCCCGTATTTCTGGCCGATCTGCTCCAGGCGGGCCTTGAACAGGTCGTGCTTGGCATTCACGCCGGCCAGCACCTCAGGGGTGTTGATCACGTCGATCACCGCTTCCGCCACCGCGCATGCCAGCGGGTTGCCGCCGTAGGTGGTGCCGTGGGTGCCGACCACCAGGTGCTTGGCCAGGTCTTCACGGGTCAGCATCGCGGCAATCGGGAAACCACCGCCCAGGCTCTTGGCGCTGGTAAGGATGTCAGGCACCACGCCGTAGTGCTGGTAGGCAAACAGATGGCCGCTGCGGCCCATACCGGTCTGCACTTCGTCGAACACCAGCAGTGCATTGTTGGCGTCACACAGGTCGCGGGCACCTTGCAGGTACGCAAGTTCGGCCGGCAGCACGCCGCCTTCGCCCTGGATCGGCTCCAGCACCACGGCGCAGGTCTTGTCCGACACCGCAGCTTTCAGCGCGTCCAGGTCGTTATAAGGAACGTGGGTGATGCCGGTGATTTTAGGACCGAAACCATCGGAGTACTTCGACTGGCCACCGACGTTGACGGTAAACAGGGTGCGGCCGTGGAAGCTGTTCAGTGCGGCGATGATCTCGTATTTCTCGCTGCCGAAACGGTCGAACGCCACGCGACGGGCCAGCTTGAAGGCGGCCTCGTTGGCTTCGGCGCCGGAGTTGCAGAAGAACACGCGCTCGGCAAAGGTGGCGTCGATCAGTTTATGGGCCAGGCGCAGGGCCGGCTCATTGGTGAACACGTTGGAGACGTGCCACAGCTTGTTGGCCTGTTCAGTCAGTGCACCGACCAGCGCCGGGTGGGCATGGCCCAGCACGTTCACTGCGATGCCGCCGGCAAAGTCGATCAGCTCGCGACCCGACTGGTCCCACACACGGGAACCTTCGCCACGCACAGGGATAAAGGCGGCAGGGGCATAGTTGGGCACCATGACCTGGTCGAAATCGGCACGTTGCACCGGGGCTTGCTCAACGGACATCGGAGTCTCCTGAAGAGGAACGCCTGCCTGAAACTGGCGGGCGATGCAGGGATTGTAAGGACAGTTTTCAGCGCGGCCTTGCCGCCAAGCGACAACTTCTTATAGCGCCAACCCCCGTTTTACGCGGGTTTACGCCAATGCGACAAATAGCTTCGCAATGGCGCAGTTTAAACAGAAGACAGGCGGTTGCGGCAGTGCCGTGGGAATTTTGCTCAGTTGCATGCGCCGGACAAGACGCTGCTCAGCCGCGCTCGGACGGCACCGACGACAACTCGAACGGGCTGCTGCTGCGACGCTGGTTGCGGTCTTCACGCGGGGTGGCGCCGAAGAAGTTGCGGTAGGCGCTGGAGAAGTGCGGCCCCGAGGAGAAGCCGCAGGACAGGCCGATCTGGATGATCGACTTGCTGGTTTGCATCAACATCTGGCGCGCCTTGTTCAGGCGCAGTTCCAGGTAGTACTGGCTGGGAACGCGGTTGAGGTATTGCTTGAAGATCCGTTCCAGTTGTCGTCGCGACACGCACACATGCTGGGCGATTTCGTCGGTGGTCAGCGGCTCTTCGATATTGGCCTCCATCAGCAACACCGCCTGGGTCAGCTTCGGATGGCTGGAGCCCAGGCGGTTTTGCAGAGGGATGCGCTGGCGCTCGCCACCTTCACGGATGCGCTCCACCACCAGTTCTTCGGAGACCGCGCCCGCCAGTTCGGCGCCGTGGTCACGGGCCAGCACTGCCAGCATCAGGTCGAGGACCGACATGCCGCCACAAGCGCTCAGGCGATCGCGGTCCCAATCGAACAAATGGCTGGTGGCAATGACCTTGGGAAAACGCTCGGCAAAGTCGTCCTGCCAGCGCCAGTGCACGGCAGCACGATAGCCATCGAGCAACCCCAGTTGCGCCAGGGGATACACCCCTGCCGACAAGCCACCGATCACGCAGCCGGCGCGTACCAGCTGCTTGAGCGCAGAGCCCAGTTGCGAGGCGATCACCGTCGGCGGCTCATCGGCCAGCAGGAACAGCTTCTGGAAACCTTCCAGCTTGCCGGCCCAGGGTTCGCCGGGCAATTTCCACTCACCCTCGACCGGCGGCTCGGCCTGCAGGAATGACACCTCGTAGACCACATCCGGATGCACCCGCTGGGCAACGCGCAAGGCCTCCTCAGCCAGCGCAAGCGTCAGGGCTTTAGTGCTGGGCCAAATCAGGAAACCGATGCGATGGGCTGTCATGGAATGCTATCCGAAACGAAAAACGGGAGTAGAGGCATGGGCCAATGCTAGCCCGTAAGTAAACACAAAACTCAACACAAACAGAGATCTGATGTAGGGGCTGGCTTGCCTGCGACAGCGGCGGGCCAGTCACCTCGCCATCGCAGGCAAGCCCGCCCCCACAGGGAATCGAGGCCAACCTCAAGGCTGCGAAGCATGCACTATTTCAGTGCATAAACGCAGCCCTGTTTACTTCAAGCTACCGGACAAGAACTGCTGCAACCGCTCGGACTGCGGGTTGACCAGCACTTCACGCGGGTTGCCGCGCTCTTCGACAATGCCTTTGTGCAGGAACACCAACTGGTTCGACACTTCACGGGCAAAGCCCATTTCGTGAGTCACCACCACCATGGTCCGGCCTTCCAGGGCCAGGTCCTGCATGACTTTCAAGACTTCGCCGACCAGCTCCGGGTCGAGGGCCGACGTCGGCTCGTCAAACAGCATCACCTCAGGCTCCATCGCCAGCGCCCGGGCAATTGCCACGCGCTGCTGCTCGCCACCGGACATATGGCCGGGGAAGGCGTCCTTGCGGTGGGCCACACCCACTTTGGCCAGGTAGTGCTCGGCCTTTTCGCGGGCGTCTTTTTTCGACATGCCCAGCACGTGTACCGGGGCTTCCATGACGTTTTCCAGGGCGGTCATGTGCGACCACAGGTTGAAATGCTGGAACACCATGGACAGGCGCGAACGCATGCGCTGCAACTGCTTGGGGTCGGCGGCCTTCATCGCGCCGTCCTTGTTGGCCACCAGCTTCAGCTCTTCGTTATTGAGCAGGATCTTGCCGGCGTGAGGCTGCTCCAGCAGGTTGATGCAGCGCAAAAAGGTACTTTTGCCCGAGCCACTGGACCCGATGATGCTGATCACATCACCGGCCGCGGCGGCCAGGGACACGCCTTTGAGCACTTCATGACTGCCATAGCGTTTATGCAGGTCTTGGACTTCAAGTTTGTACATGCGGTCGGTTCTCACAAAAACAGTTGGTCAGTCGTTGAGCAAGCGCCCGTGACGCAGCGCTTCGCGCCCCGCCACCTTGGCCAGCCAGAAACCCGCTTGGGCATAACGTAGCCGTTCAACGGCAAACAACACCCCCGACGTACCGGCACAGACAATGCTGACGCGGTCGGCCAAAGGATCAATCACTTCAAAAATCGGTTCGCCGGTTTCCACCCAGTCACCGGCTTTACGCAGGTAACTGATCACCCCGGCGTGGGGTGCGAACAGCAATTCGGTGCCTTCAAAGGGCACCCCTTCACACGGCTCATGTTGCGGCGCCGGCCACTCACCCTTGATCAGGCCCTGCTCGGCGAGGAACGCGAGAATGCCTTCGGCGTGAAAAATCGCCTCATCACGACCGGTGTCGGCCTGACCGCCCAGCTCCAGGGTGGTTGCCAGGCAGGCCAGAGGGATCTGCGCCTCGGGAAACATCCGCGACAAACGCAGCCACGGCAACGAGCAGGCTTCATCAAACGAGCTGCCGCCGGAGTCTTCCGCCAACAGGCCGACCTTCACATTCAAATGCGCCGACAACGAACGCCACTGCGGCCAGTGCTGGGGCAGCGCGTACATGTGCAGCGCAGCTTCAGCGTCGCAGTGCAGGTCGAGGACCACATCGGCGGTGCAGGCATGGCTCAGCAAGACCCGCTGCATGCCTTGCAACTGGCTGCTCGGCTCGGGCAATGCATTGAGCGCATCGCTCATCGCCTGGCGGATCATGCGCACGTTGGCGTGGGGATCGTCGCCCAGCCGGCCTTCCAGCAGGGCCGCCACCGGCGCGCTCAACTCGACGAAATCACGGTTGAAGTTCTTGCCGCTGCCAATCTCGAAACGCCCCTGGTGGCTGCCTTGCAGCAACTGCCCGAGGCCCATCGGGTTGGCCACCGGCACCAGTTCGATCACCCCATTGAGCGCACCCTGCTGCTCCAGCTCAAGCAGGCGCTTTTTCAGCTCCCAGGCCGCGCGCATCCCCGGCAACTCATCGGCGTGCAGGCTGGCCTGCAGGTACGCCTTGCGCTCGCCGTGGCCGAAGCGGAACACCGTCAGTTGGCGCTCGCAGCCCAGGTGCCCCCAGGGCAATACGTGGTCGATGCGTTCCATATCAGTGCTTCCGCGGAGCCAGGTAGCTCAACCAGCGACGCTCGGCCAGCTTGAACAGGCGCACCAGGATGAACGTCAGGCTCAGGTAGAACAGGCCCGCGGTGATATAGGCTTCGAACGGCAGGTAGTACTGGGCGTTCACCGTGCGCGCGGCACCGGTGATGTCGATCAGGGTAACGATGGAGGCCAGGCTGGTGGTCTGCAACATCATGATCACTTCATTGCTGTACTGCGGCAGTGCCCGGCGCAGGGCCGAGGGCAGCAGGATGCGGCGGTACAGCTTGTAGCGCGACATGCCCATGGCCTTGGCGGCTTCGATCTCGCCATGGGGCGTGGCCTTGAGGCTGCCGGCGATGATTTCTGCGGTGTAGGCACTGGTATTGATGGCAAAGGCCAGGCAGGCGCAGAAGGTTGCGCTGGACAGCCACGGCCAGAGGAAGCTCTCGCGTACCGCTTCGAACTGGGCCAGGCCGTAGTAGATCAGGAACAGCTGCACCAGCATCGGCGTGCCGCGGATCACATAGGTGTAGAGCCAGGCCGCGCCATTGACCAGCGGCTGCTTGGACACCCGCATCAGGCCCAGGGGCACGGCGGCGAGCAGGCCGAAGAACAGCGAGATCAGCAGCAGTTTGAGGGTGGTCAGCAAGCCGCCAAGGTACAGCGGCATGGCCTCCCAGATGACGTTGTAGTCGAAGATCATAGATCAGCCGCCTTTACGCCTACCGAGTAGCGCTTCTCAAGGTAACGCAGGGCCAGCAACGAGACGCTGGTGATCACCAGGTACATCGCCGCCACCGCGAGGAAGAAGGTAAAAGGTTCGCGGGTGGCATCCGCCGCCTGCTTGGCCTTGAACATCATGTCTTGCAGGCCCACCACCGAAATCAGCGCAGTGGCCTTGGTCAATACCAGCCAGTTGTTGGTAAAACCAGGGATTGCCAGCCGGATCATCTGCGGCACCATCACCCGGAAAAACACCTGGAACGGGCTCATGCCATAGGCCATGCCCGCCTCGGCCTGCCCCTTGGGGATAGCCATGAAGGCGCCACGGAAGGTTTCCGAGAGGTAGGCGCCAAAGATGAAACCCAGGGTGCCGATACCGGCGGCCAAGGGGTTCAAGTCAATATAGTCGTCGTAGCCCAGTAGCGGCGCGACGCGGTTGAGCAGGTCCTGACCACCGTAGAAAATCAGCAGGATCAGCACCAGGTCGGGGATCCCGCGGATCACCGTGGAATACAGGTCGCCCAGCCACGCCAGCCAGCGGACCGGCGACAGGCGCAATGCAACCCCGATCAGACCCAGAACAATGGCCAAGGCCATGGACGACAAGGCGAGCTGAAGCGTCAACCATGCGCCATCGAGGATAACGGCCCCGTAGCCTTTCAACATGATTCAGGTCCTCGAAAAGGCGGATGAAAAAATGGCGCAAACTTCAGAGACCCTGGTGCTTGCGCCATTCTGGACAGACAACTGCGAAGGTTTACTTGGCGTCAGCGCCGTAAATATCGAAGTTGAAATACTTTTTCTCGATTTCTTTGTACTTGCCATTGGCGCGGATCGCAGCGATGGCTGCATTGATGCGCTCCAGGTTGGCCTTGTCGCCTTTACGCACTGCGATACCGATGCCGTCGCCGAAGTACTTGGCGTCGGTGAACGCAGGACCTACGAACGCGTAGCCTTTGCCCGCGTCGGTCTTCAGGAAACCGTCTTCGAGCAGGGTCGCGTCAGCCACGGTGCCATCAAGGCGACCGGCAGCCACGTCCAGGTAGATTTCGTTCTGGGTGCTGTAAGGAACGATGGTCGCACCTTTAGGCGCCAGGACTTCCTTGGCGAAACGGTCGTGGATCGAACCGCGCTGTACGCCGATCTTCTTGTCCTTGAGCTCAACCAGGCTGTCGCTGACGGCAACGCCGTCCTTCATCACCAGGCGCGCCGGGGTCAGGTAGTAGCGGTTGGTGAAGTCCACGGACTTCTTGCGGTCGTCAGTGATGGACATGGACGACAGAATCGCGTCGATCTTGCGGACTTTGAGCGCCGGAATCAGGCCGTCGAATTCCTGCTCGACCCAAGTGCACTTGACCTTCATCTCTTCGCACAGGGCGTTGCCGATGTCGTAGTCGAAACCGACGATGTTGCCGTCCGGCGCCTTCGAGGCAAACGGAGGGTAGGCTGCTTCGATACCAATTTTCAGCGGCTTCTCTTCAGCGAAGGCTTGCATGGACAGCACGGACAGCGCCAGGGCGCCCAACAGCACGAGTTTCTTCATCTTGGGACTCCATCGGTATAGGACAAAAACAGCAGTATGAGCCATGGCCCACGATGCGACTGAGTGAAACCGAATAGCGGTGCTGCGTCCTACACCAGTTCAACACGGCGACGACGAGCGAGTGATCGGCATTCTAACGACAGGCCGGAAGCCGATATTTCCTCAATGCGACAACAATTTACAGAAGCACCGAGAAAGCGACTCCAATACATTGACAACCCCTGAAATCTATGCAGAGGCAAAAGATATTAAACCTATTAACGCTGCAAATTGCGGGCCTATTATTCGCAAACCCTTCTATCCCGGCAAGTGTAGCGTTTGATCTTATTTTGCCGGGTGTCTAAAACGGGCATTTTCGGGGCACTGATGTAGCACTTTGCCTCATGTTTGGGCGCAGGGTTACACATTTGCACCGCTGGGTAACATTCAGAAACGCCCTACGAGATAAACCGATATTTATTGACTTGCTACTGAGAGCGGTCTGTCAGCCGCCAGCACCCACATTGATGGCGCTTCAAAGTGAATTCCCACAAAAAAGCCCCACCCGGCCTACACCGAATGGGGCTTGGTCCCATAAACCCGCTTACGCGACGTTCATGGTCTTGTGAGTATCAATCAAATGCTGCACCACGCTTGGATCGGCCAGGGTGGAGATATCGCCCAGCCCGTCATACTCGGCCGTGGCAATCTTGCGCAGGATACGACGCATGATTTTCCCCGAACGGGTCTTCGGCAGACCCGGTGCCCACTGGATCACGTCCGGCGAAGCAATCGGGCCAATTTCCTTGCGTACCCAGTTCTTCAGCTCCAGGCGCAATGCTTCAGTCGGCTCCTCGCCGTTTTTCAGGGTGACATACACATAGATGCCCTGCCCCTTGATGTCGTGAGGTACACCGACCACTGCTGCTTCCGTGACTTTCGGGTGGGCAACCATGGCGCTTTCGATCTCGGCGGTACCCATGCGGTGCCCGGAAACGTTGAGCACGTCATCCACACGGCCGGTGATCCACCAGTAGCCGTCTTCATCGCGACGCGCGCCGTCGCCGGTGAAGTACATGCCACGGAAGGTCTTGAAGTAAGTGTCGACGAAACGGTCATGGTCGCCGTACAGGGTACGCGCCTGGCCTGGCCACGAATCGAGGATCACCAGGTTGCCTTCGGCGGCGCCCTCGATGATGTTACCCAGGTTGTCCACCAACGCCGGTACCACACCAAAGAATGGGCGTGCCGCCGAACCCGGCTTGAGCGCGTGAGCGCCCGGCAATGGGCTCATCAGGGTCGCGCCGGTTTCGGTCTGCCACCAGGTATCGACAATCGGGCAACGGGATTGGCCGACGTTCTTGTAGTACCAGTCCCACGCTTCCGGGTTGATCGGCTCACCCACCGAACCCAACAGGCGCAGGCTGCTGCCGTCAGTGCCTTCGCAGGCGGCGGTGCCGGAAGCCATCATTGCGCGGATCGCCGTCGGCGCGGTGTAGAGGATATTGACCTTGTGCTTGTCGACGATTTTCCCGACCCGGGTGATATCCGGGTAGTTCGGCACGCCTTCGAACAGCAGCGTGGTCGCGCCATTGGCCAGCGGGCCGTAGACAATATAAGTGTGGCCAGTGACCCAACCGACGTCGGCGGTGCACCAGTAGACTTCGCCCGGGCGGTAGTCGAACACACGCTCGTGGGTCAGGGCCGCGTACAACAGGTAGCCGCCGGTGGTGTGCTGCACGCCCTTGGGCTTGCCAGTGGAGCCGGAGGTGTAAAGGATGAACAGCGCTTCTTCGGCACCCATCTCTTTTGGCGCACAGACAGTGCCCGCCACTTTCATCAGGTCTTCATACCAGATGTCGCGATGCTGGTTCCACTTGATCTGGCCATTGGTGCGCTTGCACACGATGACTTTCTGGATGCTGCTGGTTTCCGGGTTGGTCAGCGCGTCGTCGACGTTGGCCTTGAGCGGCACCTTCTTGCCGGCACGGATGCCTTCGTCAGCGGTGATCACCACTTTGGATTTGCAGTCGATGATGCGACCGGCCAGGGCCTCAGGCGAGAAACCGCCAAACACCACCGAGTGGATCGCACCGATGCGGGTACAGGCCAGCATGGCGACCACGGCTTCGGGAATCATCGGCATATAGATGGTCACCACGTCGCCGCGGTGCACATCCTGGCCACGCAGGGCGTTGGCGAACTTGCAGACTTGTTCATGCAATTCGCGATAGGTGATGGTACGGCTCTCGGAAGGGTCGTCGCCCTCCCAGATGATTGCCGCCTGGTCGCCACGCTCGGCGAGGTGACGGTCCAGGCAGTTATAGGAAACGTTGAGGGTGCCGTCTGCGAACCATTTGATATCGACATGGTGGTCGTCGAACGAGGTCTGCTTGACCGTGGTGAAAGGCTTGATCCAGTCAAGACGCTTGGCTTGCTCGCGCCAGAAGCCGTCGGGGTTGACCACCGACTGCTGGTACATGGCCTTGTAGGTCGCCTCGTCGGTCAGCGTGTTGGCTGCTACTTCGGGGCGAACGGGGTACAGGGAAGCCGCACTCATCTTTCTTACCTCGGTGACAATAGTTGTTGTTGTATGCCCCTGTTTTAGCCGGGGTAGGCCTATAGAACCATTCGACGATGGTAGTAACAAGCCCCTACAAATTACCCTGATATCTCCTTGCAATGCTCTGGTTCGGGGCTTGTGGCGCTTTTCTCAGCCTCTAAAAAAACCTCTGTGGTGGATTGTTACGAAAACCGCCAAAAGTGTTTATCAAAAGTACGGGTATATGAATGCAACCCAGGCGCCTAAAATCAGCCTCGCCAACAAGGCACCGTGATTAACCAAGTTGCAGCCCCCACGAAGGCACGTTAATCCGAACTCACTACTCAAGTTACACACGTGGCCTCACAAAGGCCCCGTGACCCCCTTCGACTGTAAAAAGGTAAATTGGAAATGAAAGCTTTATTAGTTATGGCCCTTGCCAGCTTGTGCGCCACCGCCGCCCTGGCCGACGAGATCCCGACTGACGTAGCCAGCCAGCACACCGCCATTGTTGAGGAATACACCTACTCCACCGATCTGGATATCGCCAAAGTGGTGTCCATGAGCGCCATCCCAAATGTCTGCGAAGTTGTTCCAGCGCGCATGGAATATGAAGACCACCAGGGCCAGCGTCATATTCTTAATTACAAAGTCATGGGCAATGGTTGCTCTAACGGTTAATAACTTAGTTAGTTAGAACTTAACCTGACAATGTTCGCCGCAAGGAATTGTCCTTGCGGCAAAGAATCACCCGCAAAATCCTCGCCTTGCCCCCTGCTTCAAAAATCCCTCACCGCCCGTCAAAAAAATCCTACCCCGGCAAACCCTTGTAAACCCGTGCCCCGGCCGGAAATACCCTCATTTTGCCCCTCGACTGAGGCTATCCGCCGCAACACAAAGGCAAATTTTTCCCTATAATGCGCGGGTAAATCGGGCCTGCAATATCCCTTTACATGGGGTAACGAGCCAGACCTGAGGCCCCGCAGGAGTACGACACTGTCGCTCCGCCCCTCAGGCCTCAAGCAGAACACCCGTAGCCCTATTCCGTTTAGTGCCTGCGCGAGCTGTTGCAACAAACGATTCCTTAAAGATCCACCGCGGCCCTTGGGCCGTGTGAACACCCAACCATCCGGTTTCACACGGGCACCATTGGCCCACACGCAGGAGACGACACGTCATGCTGAGCTGGGACGAATTCGACAAAGAAGAAGAAGGCGAAGTAGCCGCTAAAGGCGCCAACGCCGGCCACGCCACCGAAGCCAACATGGACCGCCTCGACGGTGCCGGCGCTGCCGCCGCCATCGAAGCCCGCGCCGTCACCGCCAACGACTCCGCCGCCATCGTGCGCGCCAAGGCTGCCCTGGACAAACTCGACGTCGCCGAAGGCCTCGCCGAACTCGAAGGCGCTTCCGCCCGTGTCGCCGTTGACGAAAAGCGCATGATCAACTGCCGCGCCGACCTCAACCAACTCGTACCCTTCAAGTACGACTGGGCCTGGCAAAAATACCTCGACGGCTGCGCCAACCACTGGATGCCGCAAGAGGTCAACATGACCGCCGACATCGCCCTGTGGAAAAACCCCGAAGGCCTGACCGACGACGAACGTCGCATCGTCATGCGCAACCTGGGTTTCTTCTCCACTGCGGACTCGTTGGTCGCGAACAACCTGGTGCTGGCCGTGTACCGCCTGATCACCAACCCGGAGTGCCGCCAGTACATCCTGCGCCAGGCCTTCGAAGAGGCGATCCACACCCACGCCTACCAGTACTGCATCGAATCGCTGGCCATGGATGAAGGCGAGATCTTCAACATGTACCACGAGATTCCATCGGTCGCCAAAAAGGCAGCCTGGGGCCTGAAATACACCCGTTCGATCTCCGATCCGAAGTTCGAAACCGGCACCGTCGACACCGACAAAGAACTGCTGCGCAACCTGGTCGCCTACTACTGCGTGCTGGAAGGCATCTTCTTCTACTGCGGTTTCACCCAGATCCTGTCCATGGGCCGCCGCAACAAAATGACCGGCGTGGCCGAGCAGTTCCAGTACATCCTGCGCGATGAGTCGATGCACCTGAACTTCGGCATCGACGTGATCAACCAGATCAAAATCGAAAACCCACACCTGTGGGATGCCGACATGAAGGAAGAAGCGACCCAGATGATCCTGCAAGGGACCCAGCTGGAGATCGAATACGCACGCGACACCATGCCACGCGGCGTATTGGGCATGAACGCGGCGATGATGGAGGACTACCTCAAGTTCATCGCCAACCGTCGCCTGTCGCAGATCGGCTTGAAGGAAGAATACCCAGGGACCACTAACCCGTTCCCGTGGATGAGCGAGATCATGGACTTGAAGAAAGAGAAGAACTTCTTTGAGACCCGCGTGATCGAGTATCAGACCGGTGGGGCGTTGAGCTGGGATTGACATTGATAATGTCTGATAAAAAAGGCTGCCCACAGGCAGCCTTTTTTATGCTGACCACCCCCTTCATACTTACATAATGATCACTGATCATTAAAAACTTACCCCGTGGAAAAATAGCGCTAAGGAGCTAAACGAATTCCCCTTACAAAAAACTTAAAAATTCGTTATCTCATCATAGAACGCTTGCCGAGACTCAAAAAGCCATCATAATATAATTCGGCTGTCTTACTTCATGCAAGGAGGCAATGTGTATGCGAACAGCAATTCGATTCAATGCAAATATAAAAGACACTGAAATTACAACGATCACTCATTGCATCAGCGATCAAAGCAATTCCTCGACAAATAAAAGTGAAGTTTAAGGGAATAGCATGCCAAACAAACATCCACTCCGCGTTCAGTCCCACATCTTACGTCTCCTTGGCGACCAGCTAATTGGACATGATCGCCTAGCCGTATTTGAGCTTGTAAAAAACTCCTACGATGCAGATGCCAGTACAGTTTCCATCACAATTGACCTCAACGAGGTCGATCCATGCGTAAAAGTCGAAGACAATGGTTCAGGGATGAACCTATCAGTAATCACCGGCGCCTGGTTAGAAGTCGGAACGGACTCGAAACGCTCAGCTCAAAATAGAAAAAGATCAAAGATATTCAATAGACTGCCCTTGGGAGAAAAAGGGGTGGGCAGGCTTGCAGTTCAGAAGCTAGGAAAAAAATTACAAGTAATCACCAAAGAAAGCAATTCAGCAGAATATGAATTCAACATAGACTGGGACGTGCTAATTGGCAGCTCAAAGTATCTCAATGATAACTTATCCGTTGAAGTCATAGAAAGACCTACCCCCTCCCACTTCAAAACTGGAAGTGGCACATTCATAAAAATCTCTGACTTATATCTAGCAGAGTGGAAGCGCGGGGACATAAGAGAATTATACCGACTAGTAAAATCACTCAGCAATCCGTTTAACCGTGTGGACTCATTCAACGTAAGTTTAGATATTCCAGGTCGACAAGATGAAATTAGCGGCCTGCCGGACGTTGAGGACATGCTGGATAGAGCGATGTGGAAATTAACATATCGCCTTGATGAAAAAGGTGTTTTTCGCTGGGCGTACTTTTTTCAGCCGCCTAAATATAAAGGTTTGCAACGTAGGTACAAACGCCACACAGGGCGCTTGGATATCCTTCCCGAAAAAGGTGAGGATACAAAAACAGGAAAACAGAAAAAAGAGCAAAAAATATTTGTCACAGCCGACATATTAAAAGATATAGGCCCCATAAAGGGCCGAATTTATGCATTCCATCAAAGTCCCGAAATTTTAAGGCTTTTTGGTGATAGCCAACAAATGAAAGCATGGCTAGCAGGCCAGTCAGGTGTTCGAGTTTATCGAGACAGAGTCCGGGTTTTTAATTACGGCGAACCTGGTGACGACTGGCTGCGCTTAAATGCGAGAAGAATTAATACGCCCGGTAAAAAACTAGGCTCCAATAGTATCGTTTCATACATAGATCTGGACCTAGATAAAAGTACGGGCCTCCGAGAGAAAACGAACCGTGAAGGCTTTGATGAAAACAAGCCTTTTGATAGCTTACGAGCAATTGCATTAAGCATATTTGATAAATTCGAGCGCGAATTAGCACCAGATCGAGATGCTATAGACAAAGCGATTAAGAACACAGAAAAACTACCCCCCATTGAAAATGCATTCGACGAGATCATAAAAGTTGCAAAGAAGCACAAACTTGAACAAGAAATACTTCCCGCAGTCGCCGCTATAAAAAACGAACTCGACAGCTTCAAAGAAGTAATGGTGGGATCGGGCATGGCAAACATGAATATTGGCCTAGCTTTTCACGAAATGGTTCACGGCGTAGACAACATCGTTGGCCAACTTGAGCGCAACTCAAACAAAGAAATTATTTTAAGTACCGTTCGCCACCTCAGAAGCTTACTTGACACATTTAAACCGCTTTTACAGCGAGAGAAAAATCGATCACTCCCGATTAACGAGCTAACGACGCGCGTAATCAAAATGCACCAACACAGATTTCCGCGCCATGAAGTTACACTTTCCGACTGGACCAATGACACCGACAAAGCAATAAACTTTAAAGTAAAGGGCCCACTAAATCTTGTTATCGGCGCTATTAGTAACGTAATAGACAACGCCATCTACTGGTCACGTTATAGAAAAGAGCTTGAAAACAGCTCTGAGCCGGCCGCGATATTAATTCTTTCTTCGTGGGATCAAGAACTTAAAGAAGGCACGTTAGCCATAATCGACAATGGTATGGGTTTTCAACTCAATCCAGACTCAATTGCTAAACCCTTTATGACAATGAAAGCTGGCGGCTCAGGCCTTGGACTCTATTTTGCCAGACTAGTACTTGAATCGATGGGGGGACGATTCATGGTTTGCCGTGCCGAAGAGTTACGGGATGATTTTAACTTCTCCTCCTCATATGATGGGGCAGCTGTAGTATTCACTTTCAAGGATTAGAAAATGAAACCTTTTTCCAGAGTCGTCGCATTAGATAATAACCAAGAAGACCTAGATGCAATCGTCAGAGCGCTAGGCAGAGCCGGATATAGTTCCATACCATATCTTTTTGATGTAGGTGAGTTTGTACCGCCAATCACTCAACCATGCGCCGGATTGAGGCTAATTTTCTCGGACATCCATTTAACCCCGACAAGTAGCATAAATGGAGTCGACCATGCCGCAACTATAGGAAATTTTTTAAAGCAAATCGTACCAACTGGTCCATATGGTGTTATTTTCTGGTCAAAACATGAGGCCGACGAACGTAAAATCGTGAGCGAGCTTATATCAAGAGCTCCAGACATAGGATTTAACTTACCAGTTTTTTTTGGCTTCATGGATAAAAATAAGGTAGGAATAGGCGATCCAGAAGCAGAAGTTGATTACGAGCTACTTGGTAAATTAATTTATGAAGAGGTCAGCAAATCGCAATCACTTTCAATTGTCATGAATTGGGAAGAACGTATTCTTTTAGCTGCAACGCAAGCAAGCAACAGCCTATTTCAAATAATTAAAAACACTCCAGAATTTGAAGGCAACTCTATATCCGAAGAATGGCTAAAGCTACTTGCTTTTTTAAGCCAAGAGGCGGTTGGAAAGACTGCGGCAATCTCAAATGCGTCTGGAGCTCTAGACAACGCCCTTCTTCCGGTGTTAGAAGATCAACTTAGAGTACAACCTTCTAATCCGTACGAGACTGACAACCCAATATGCGATAACTTGTCCTCCATGGGAGATGCAAAACTAAAACTTTCTGCATCTATAGACAGGGCATCACTCAACTCTTTCTACCTAGTTGAAGACTTCGAAGCGGGGGGGGGACAGCCTTATAATTTTAGAGGTGTAATTTCAAAGCTTAACGACGACCCGAGAAACTTTATATCAGATCAATTTGGAGCTGACTGGAGAGAAATATTATATAAAGAATTTATAATCAACGGTGAAACAATAGATATAGATGACAAACTAGTCAGCAGAGCGGCACCGTGCTTAATATCGCTATCTGCAGAGTGCGATGAGGTTCAAGGAAAAATTCCGAGCCACAGGTATCTCCTTGGCGTGATTTTCGAAGAAACAGATTTAAAATCTTTTCTCCGAGGAGGAGGACAACCTACAAGAGCCGCGTTGCAAAATATCGGAAAAATCAAAATTGGGGGTGAGACGAAATGCATCCTGGTATCCTGCCGTAGGTTTACCAGTGAGCATTCTGTTAGATTTTCATTTCCTGTCATACCCATAGCGCGCTTGAGAAGAAACACACTAGAGGAAATAATTCATCACTACACAACACATGCAAGAAGACCTGGAGTTATGCGTTTTTACTAGTAGCAACTAGAGAAAACCAAGCCTTGCCGTAACTTTACAGCAAGGCTATAACTCAAGCGGCATCTTTATCTTTTTTCACGTCCAAGGTTGTACTTAGTGACGAAACAATAGCTTCCATAACAGGTGAACAAACTGCATTCCCCATTAACTTTACTTTGTCACGCCTAGTCACATTCGGAAAGCTATAGCTTTCTGGAAATCCCATAGCCTTCCGTAGCTCTTCCGGCTGAAGCATACGCATCATATGGCCTGCAGAACTGGGCCTAACATAAGCAAATCGATCGACCGTTGTGATAGTTCTCAAGGGAGAATCCATACGCTGCCACCCACCGCCACCATCGGTACCATAATATACAATCAGAAAAGAAGTATTTTCCCCTAACTCAGAAATAGCACGATCAGCGCGGGCAAGGGTTTCTTTCGCGCGGTTCGGCCGGCGTAGAGGAGTCATTTTGTACCTTTCAGTCTTATCTAAAATATCCCAAACATTCTTATAAACGGTATTTAAAGGTAATACTGGAATAGGCATATCTATTAAATCAGCAATCATGAAAAGCCTACGTCGACGTTGAGCCACGCCAAACCCCGAAGCATCTATAACTTGCTCACGTACATTATATTTTAAACGAACAAGCTCCTCCATTAACTCGTTGTACCTCCCCCAAGGCTTCATATGCACCACATTTTCAAGCGTAATCCATCGAGGTTTCATCACCTCTGCATATCTGATTACCTGAAAAGCTGTGTCCTTACTTTCTTCAGAGCGAGGTTTCGCTCCACGCGCGCACGTGTGATGCGTGCACTCTGGAGAAGAGATAAGTAAGTCTATTGGCCCGGTTTTAGCTAAAACGTCTTCGGGCGTAAGAATACGAAGATCCTCTTGAAAGACATGTGCATCAGGGAAATTTAGCTTGAAGGATTCTACCGCTGGCCCCCACAAATCAACCCCCCCCATAATTTTTGCGCCGCCTTCACGAGCCCCTAGGCTGCTACCTCCTGCCCCACAGAACATGTCAAACGTACGAATCTGATCCATTTCACAGCCTTTAATTTTATCTTCTAGCCAGGTTACCAGGTTCCCGGCACCATTCAACATTAATGGCACAAGGACACCACCATGAACGACAACCTGGTTTACACAGTTGATAAGCTATCAATCTCAAATCTAGTGATCGACGCGCGCTACTCAGGGAGCCGAAACGGTAATTCGAGTGACGACCCTCTGACGAAGCTTCTTAGCCTCAGCAACCAAGGTGGCTTTCGGATCAGAGGAAAGCGCAAAGACCCGCACCTCATCGCTCTGGTGTCGAGCATGGAGGATCTTGACTGGCCCGATGAACTGGACCTTTCCACAGGCGTGTTCACTTATTACGGCGATAACAAGAAGCCGGGTCGTAAACTGGACGAAACCAACCGGTATGGCAACAATCTTTTAGAGCTAATTTTCGAACGTCAGCACTCTGGGTTACGGGTAGATATCCCGCCGATTTTCGTTTTCACCAAAGCTGGTATCTATCGCGATATGATTTTCAGGGGACTGGCGGTACCCGGCAGAATTGGAAGCACGCACAATGATGATTTGGTAGCCGTCTGGCACGCGAGTAAAGGTCAGAGATTTCAGAATTATAGAGCGACCTTCACCATTCTCGACTTGCCAGAAATCCCCAGAGCATGGCTCACCGATATCATTTCGGGTATACGAGCGAGCGACAGTGAACATGCTCCCGCGGGGTGGCTTAAGTGGGTGAAAACTAGCCAATACACACCTCTAATTGCTAAACGCTCCCAGCCTATCCGATCAAAGAAAGACCAGCTTCCGACCTTAAAGGATGATATCAAAACGCTATCAATTCTTCATAAACACTTCGCGCGAGACCCCTACGCATTCGAGGAGTGCGCAGCTCACTTGGTCAGGGTGTGTTTACCCGAAACTGTCGAGTTGGATCTGACAAGACGGTATCGAGACGGCGGGCGGGATGGCATCGGGAGACTCAGGATTGGGAGGCCTGAGACCTCCGTCCTCGTTGACTTTGCAATTGAGGCCAAGTGCTACGGTACTAATAGCGCTGTTGGTGTCAGGGAAGTCTCAAGGCTGATCTCTCGCCTTAGGCACCGTCAATTTGGTGTGATCGTCACAACATCATGGCTGCACGATCAAGCTTATAAAGAAATTGTGGAAGACGGTCATCCGGTAATGATTCTTGCCGGAAAAGACCTTGTTGAATTACTACGAGAAACAGGTCTACAGGACAGCTCCGCGGTCCTCACATGGCTGAAGACGAGTTTCCCATTGGGCGAAACATAGATGAGTGCAAACATAGTCGCCCCGGAGCAACGCGCTAAGAACATGTCCAGAATAAAGGGCAAAAACACAAAGCCCGAAATGACTGTTCGCTCCGTGTTTCATGAGCTGGAGCTTCGCGATCGCCTACACATAGGAGGGACCTGCCGGGAGCACCAGAACTAGTGCAAAGCATCGATTCTGTTTATTCGTTTGCGGGTGCTTCTGGCACAGGCACCCTTGGTGTAAATACGCGTACACACCTAAAGCAGATTGGATTTCTGGTTACCTAAGCTCACGAAAACGTTGGAATAGATATAGAGGCTCAACGACCCTTTGAGGCAAAAGGTTGGCGCGCATCGATTATCTCGGAATGCCAGACAAAAAATATAGAAACTTTGCGGACTGAAATCCGAAAATGATCAACCCTGAAATCACTATCCAGCACATCGCCCCTGAAATGGAATGAACAGTTTTGGGGACTTGACCACCCCCCATTCGCCCACCTACCCTCTCAACTCGGCGCCTAAGAAACGCCTCAACCAGAGCGGCCTTCCGCACCCGACAGTCATGCGGCTTTTTTCGCCAGCGGTTTCTCTACGTCTGTGAAAAAATCCCCGTTATGTCGGGAGTGGGCGAATACAAGACCCGAAAGGGGAATATGTCCGGCCCGTCTCTGGTGGGTTTCTTAGCTCCCGACACCCTTAACGCGTGCCCTAAGAAAGCAACCAGAGGTAACGGAAATGCCTGGATACTTTGCACTCCCCGCGAAGGTCATTCGCAGCACCTGCACCATTTCACAAACACTCTCCGACTTGGAGGTGTGCCATGTATGAACCTACTGCCTTCACCCGTCATAACCTGCACCTGCATGCCCTGCTTATCGAGAATCAGCCCTGGTTCTGTGCTCGCGACCTTGGTCGCCTGATGGGGCTGTATCTGGATGAGCGCAAGGTGAGCAAGCTCGATGAAGATCAGCGGCAAAGACTGGAAATACGGTATCACGGTCAGCCTGATAACATGCTGATGATCAGCGAATCCGGTGTGTATGCGTTGCTCGTATATCACTACACGCCTGGACATCGCCTACTGCGGGAATGGTTGACCCATCAAGTGGTGCCTGCTTTACGTGATAGCCATCAATCGAAATCTACAGACCGTCCGATGTTGAGTTTGTTGGATTGGCCCGAAATGTCGTTGAGCCTTTTGCATTGGCAAGATGACGGCTGGATTCGCCTGCGCGATATGCCCTACCTGCTGCTCAACAGAACTCGACGGCAGGGGCCGCCGACCAAGACTTGGTTACAGAAGGTGGCGGAGTATTTCCTACCTTCGGGTCATTCAGCACGCTAAAGCTTTGGGAACGGTTCGTCCGGGCTGACTCGGACGAATCACCAACCGCAAAGACTAAATCCGTCCTGTAACATTGTCGGATGCCTTACGACGTTCATTCCGGTGCCTGACCGGGGTAAACTCCGCCAATCATTGTGTATAAAAGAACAGTAGCGTTACCTCTGTTCAACCTTAATTGCGTAGTCGTTTTTCGCCTGAACCCAGCCAGTGGGTGTCAGTCACAACGTATAAGAATCTGCTCCACCTGATCAAGGACCCCCCGTGAACCCAGACATGCTAGAAGCCGGCCCCGTGGGCGCCAAGGTACTTTCAGTGTTCGACTTCGACGGCACCCTGACCCGCCACGACAGTTTTGTGCCGTTTCTCAAGTTTGCTTTCGGCAAGCAGGAATTCAATCGCCGGATGCTCAAGCTGGCGCTGCCGGGCTTGCGCTTTCTGGTGCGCCGGATGAGCCGTGATGAGCTCAAGGCGCAGTTGATTCGCACCTTTATGACCGGCGTAGAGAAGGCCTGGGTACAGCGCAAAGCCGAAGAATACTGCCAGGCTTATTGGAACAAGCTGATGCGCCCTGCCGGTTTGCAGTCGGTGGCCGATGAAATTGGCTCCGGTGCCGAAGTGACGTTGTGTTCGGCTTCGCCGGCAATCGTGTTGCAACCTTTTGCCGATCGCCTGGGAATCAAACTGATCGGGACCGAGCTTGAGGTGGTCGATGGGGTGTTAAGTGGGCGCCTTACGGGCAACAACTGCCGTTGTGAGAACAAGGTGTTGCGGCTTGAAGCGGTGTATGGCGACCTGGGTGAGTATCGGCTCAGGGCCTGGGGTGACACGCGCGGGGATCGCGAGTTGCTGGCGGCGGCGCAAGATGCGCATTGGCGGCATTTTCATTCGGCCAAGCGCCGAGGCAAACCGAAGCCGTAAGCCGCTTGGAACCAGCCCTTTCAGACGTATTGAAAGGGCTGCGCCCTGATAGCGGACATTTGTGCTACCTGCGCAACCCCGCTATTAATAGCGAATCTTGCCACGGACCCGCCCCGATGAAATTCGACACAGCCTATTGCCTGAGCCTGGACGAAAAGCTGTCGATCTATGACGTGCGCGACCTGAATTTCGACGAAACCGCCGCCTTCGACTCCGACAAGGACAGCTTCCTCTGCCCCAACGATGATTGCCGTGCAGCGTTTGCAGCGGGCAATGTGCTGGGTACGTTCAATGGCAAGAACGTCAACTACCTGCGCACCCCGCACTTCAAGAACCTGCCCAGCACCCGGCATATCGACGGCTGCCGCTATGCCAGCCACAAGGCTGCTGCGGGAGACGCTGCGGACGAGCGCGAGGAGAACTTCCCGTCGGAGTTTGTGCTGACTCGACGTCAGTACGAACGCAAGACAGTCATTCCAGGTTCCGCAGACGCTATCCCACAAGATCCGGCGAAAGCACCTTCGAAAACCTCCAATACTTCCCACAGCGCCAGCGAAACCACCCCGGACAAGACCAGCGTCTTCGCCCACCCGGTGGAATGCTACGTGTCCAATATCGACGACAAGGACAAGCTCAAGGGCATGCCGTTGAAGATCGGTGAGCACACCGCGACGTATTGGGCGTTTTTCAAGAAGATCGAATACCTGCAAGACAACAAGGGCTTGATCTACTGGGGCCGGATCAAAGCGATCAAGGACTACACCAGCAGCGTTCGCATCGACTTTGAAAAGAAAGTGTGGCTCGACAAAAAGCCGTATTCCGTCAACGTCTACCTGAACAAGAAGCTGATCGAGAACTACCGCAAGCGCAAGGCGTTCCTGGAGCAGATCAGGGCCGCCGTAAACAGCGATCGCCCGCTGTATTGCTTCTTTTATGGTGTGACGCCGGAGTTGAAACAGGTACCAAGCAAGAAAAACCCCGAGCAGACGTTCGGGGTGTTCAGTGCCGATATCCAGAACCTGGACCACCTGCTGATCCGCGAGGCGCCGGGGCTGGAGGAGAAGTGACCGGAAGCGCCCGCCAATCGCGGGCCGATCAGCCGAGAAAGAATCCAGTTGATGAACGGTCAAAACAACTGTACAAAAACACAGTATAGTTTGCCCTCCCCCGTTGGATTCCTGGAGAACCCCATGTCCTCTCTGGCAGTGAGCACCACCGTAGATCAGCAAATCGTCCTTCATCAATTCACCCCACGGCACAGTGTGCAGGCCCGCGCGATGCTGGGCTGGAGCCGGGAAGACCTGGCCCGACAAGCCGGAGTTGGGGTGGACGCTATCCAGCGTTTTGAAAGCCATCAGGAGGTGGATGACGCCATCCGCATCGCCCTGGCATTTCGTCTGGAGCACGAAGGCCTGGTGTTTTTCCCAGGGTTTGCGCCGGGATGGGGCATGAGCGGGCGGCGCTCCCCTGCGCCACAGGCGGATGCCGAACCGGCTCGTCGGAGCCTTATCGCCCGGCTGCTGGGCTCGCCATCCTCGAACACGCCTCAACCCAACGGCGCTTAGGCCCGATGACCGCGCAAAGGGTCACCTCACGGGCATGTCGGCGTGAGCCTGCATCGCCTGTTGATAGACCCGCACCAAGACCGACAGCGAGTCCCGTGCCCAACGGGCACCGTAGAACCAGAGTACGACCCTCGTGCCTTGGAGACCGTCGCTGAATATCTGGCATACGCCTGGGTATCCGGTTTTGCAGAAGAGGTGGAAGGCTGGGCTTTGGCCGTCTGACACCAACGCGTCGAGGCGATGCTCGTTCGTTCGCTTGTCGATCTCGTTGCTGGACTCCAGGGTGAAGTACGCGGCATCCGGTAACTGTGCCTCCACTGGCACCACTTGGGCGCCGGCAGCCTTTAACACCTCCAAAGCCTGGAGAAATCCGCTGGAATGCTCCACCGTTTCACGTACACCGTTGCGCAAATATCCGTCGGCAAAACCGATACGCCAATCGGCCAGGGCGGGAGCGGATTTGGCGGCGTTGTTTTCCATGATGGGCGGAACTTCCACCATGACCTGGCCTACAGGGTCCAGGCCGCTCAAGGCAATAAGCGATAGCGACGGATCACGTACGGTCTTCATCATCGGGCCAGGGATATCAAACCTGGGGCCCTGGACGACAGGCGCAGCAGCAGGCTGAAACTCAATGCCACCGCGAGACGTTGACACATTGTCTGTCGACCCGGAAGGAGCGGCAGGCCCACAAGGCATTGCGTTAAAGGCGTTGAGCACCAAAGGCAACCCCACGGAACAGGGTGCACCGGGCGACAAGGTTTTCCTACATTTGTCCTCCATCAGGCCCCACTCCCAGAAAATGGCTTTCCGAGATCATCGCACCCTTTTCCAGTCGATTCTCCGGGCAGAAATACCTTGAAAGCCCTTTTACCGTGTGGCTTTAGCAACCCCTTTCAACTCACTAACTGTTCTGCCGCCTGGGCCTCGACATCCAGCCACCAGGCATGCCCACGTTCAGGGGCAGCCAGCATAAAAGCCTGGCCCATGGCGGGTGTGGCAATTGACACATTGCGCTCCCAGGCCAGGGCCATGATGCGGTCAAACGGCTCATGCCAGGCATGAAATGCCAGGTCAAAGGTGCCATTGTGGATCGGCAGCAACCAGCGCCCCTTCAGGTCGATATGGGCCTGCAAAGTTTGTTCGGGCTGCATGTGGATATCGGGCCAGTCGACGTTGTAAGCACCGGTTTCCATCAGCGTCAGGTCAAATGGCCCATATTGCTCGCCAATACGCTTGAAACCTTCGAAATAGCCGGTGTCGCCACTGAAAAAAATACGCCGGGCATCATCGACCATCACCCAGGACGCCCACAGCGTCTGGTTGCCATCAAACAGGCCACGGCCGGAAAAGTGCTGGGCTGGGGTGGCGACAAAGTGGATGCCGTCCACTTCAGTGCCCTGCCACCAATCCAACTGCCGCACCTTGCCTGGCGCCACACCCCATTTGATCAAGGTGTCACCCACGCCCAGTGGCGCGAGAAAATAGCGCGTCTTGGCGGCCAATTGCACAACGGCTTGGCGGTCCAGGTGGTCGTAATGGTCATGCGACAAGATCACCGCCTCAATCGGCGGCAGTTCTTCAAGGCTGATAGGCGGCTGATGAAAGCGCTTGGGGCCGGCCCAATTGAAAGGCGAAGCCCGCTCGGCGAACACCGGATCGGTCAGCCAGAACTTGCCACGCATTTTCAGCAGGACGGTGGAATGCCCCAGGCGGTAGACACTGTGATTCGGGGCGCTCAATAACTGCTCACGCGTCAGGCGCTGTACCGGGATTTCACCTACCGGCCGCGTGCTGCGGGGCTTATGAAAGAGCATCTTCCAGAAAATCTGTAGCGTTTTGCCAAAGCCTGCACGGCTGACCGGCGCATGATTATTGAACTGACCTTGCTGCTGCTCGGACGATTTGAGCGCTGGGGAAGAGGTATCGACACGGGTAGAGATCGTGGCCATTACAGAGTGACTCCGGTACGTTCTGCTGATGCAGGTCAACAACTACACTGCACAGTGTAGTTTCAAGATTGCAACAAAACCCGGACCAAGTAAACTACCGAGTGTAATTTTCTTCCCAGAGCCGAAAGCCCCATGACTGCACCTCAACGCCTCACCGACCGTAAACGCGAAGCCATTGTGGCAGCAGCCATTGCCGAGTTTCGCGATAACGGTTTCGAGGTCACCAGCATGGACAAGATCGCCGCCAGCGCTGGCGTATCCAAGCGCACGGTGTACAACCACTTCCCCAGCAAGGAGGAGTTGTTCACCGAGATCCTGAATAAGTTATGGGCCAGCAGCGTTGCACAACTGGATGTCAGCTACAGCAGCGCACAGCCCCTGCGTGACCAATTGCGGGTGTTGCTGCAAGCGAAGATGAAGATGATGTCGGACGCCAACTTCCTCGACCTGGCCCGCGTGGCAATTGCCGCGACCATCCATTCCCCGGAGCGGGCCCAGGGCATCGTCAATCGCCTGAGCGAACGTGAAGAAGGGTTCACATTATGGGTGCGCGCAGCGCAGGAAGACGGTCGCCTCAAGCCCGTGGACCCGTGCTTTGCCGCCCATCAGGTGCAAAGCCTGCTCAAAGCCTTCGCCTTCTGGCCGCAAATCACCCTGGGCCAACCCACCCTGGATGCGGCTACCCAGGCCAACGTGATCGAGTCAGCGATGGACCTGTTTCTGGCCGGCTACGAGATTGCCACCCGCCCCCAATAAATCCCTCTGTCGTCAATACGACACTGGCGGGTCGTTTTTGCCTGAATCCTGCGGATCCCCGCGCAAATGGCCTGGAAGGACACTGATTATTCCTGCGTAAATCACTGACAATAATCACCTGTCATCTGGCGTAAATGGCCTTTTGACAAGGCACGCCTTCGCAACTTAAAAAAAGAACAACCTGACGCAGGAATCTATGGAAAACCTTCGAGGCAAAGGGCTGTCGTTTGCCCGGCGCATTTATCGGCCGCGCATTCTCGGGCTGGGCATCGGCAGCCTTTGCGTGCTGGCCGCCCTATACCCGCTGGCCATGCCCGGATGGGTCTGGGCACTGTGGCTGTTCAATGGGTTTATCTGGCCGCACCTGGCATACCAGCTATCAAGCCATTCAGCGTTTCCGTACCAGGCCGAGCGACGCAATCTGCTGTATGACTCAGTGTCCGGCGGGTTCTGGGCCGCAGCCACACAATTCACGCCCCTGACTGCAGTGACCATCCTCGCGATGATGACCATGCATAACGTCGCGGCGGGCGGCAAAAAGCTGATGATCCAGGGCATGCTCGCGCAACTGGTGGGCGTGGCAGTGGCCTGGCTGGTGTTCGGTCCTTCGTTCAACCCCAATGTCGGCCTGATCCAGGTGTATGCCTGCCTGCCGATGCTGATTCTCTACCCCGTCGCCATCGGCATGGCCAGCTATCGCCTGGCCATCAAGCTCTCGGAACACAAGCGCGCCCTGAGTGCCTTGAGCCGCACCGACAGCCTGACCGGCCTGCTCAATCACGGGTCGTGGAAGGACTTGCTGCAACTGAAGTTTCACAAGTGCCAGCAGCAACAATCCCAGGCCACCATCGCACTGATTGATGTCGACCACTTCAAGCAGATCAACGATGCCTATGGCCATATCGTCGGCGACCGGGTCTTGCGGCAACTGAGTAAGGAATTGCAGCGCAATGTGCGGGAAAATGACCTGACGGGCCGCTACGGTGGCGACGAGTTCTGCGTGATCCTGCCGGACGTGTCGCTGGAGCAAGCCAGTTATGTGATGGAACGCCTGCGGGAAATGTTCAGCCGCTACCGCGACCCGCAGGTTCCAGAACTACGGGTCAGCCTGAGCATTGGCCTGGCGGCCTACCAGGTGCAATTCACCCAGGCGCATATGTGGCTCAACGCGGCGGACCAAGCCCTGTACGCCGCCAAGGGCACCGGGCGCAATCGGGTGACCGTCGCCGATTCACTGGTCGCACGCTCCGCCTGAAGGGGCTAATTATTCAGACCGCATGTTCGTCCACCCTGTAGAAGCCAGCGACGCCGTGCGGGCGGTGAGCATGTTTGCCAATGCTCGGCTGGGCTTGTAGGCGCCGGCTGGCCGATGTCTATAAAGGGCGACGCAGGTGCCGGCCCAGCTCATCGAACAACGTCACCACTGAACGCAGCGCCCGACTGTCCGGGCGCGTCAGTAACCACAAGGCCGTGTCGTAACCCGTAAGCGCCGGCCCCAACGGCTGCAATCCCTGGCCATCCGCCAACAGAAAATCCGGCAGCGCCGCCACGCCCAGACCGGCACGTACCAATTGGGTTACAGACAACATGCTGTTGCACCGATAACTGGGCCTTACGCCGGGTAAATGCTGGCGACGCCAAGCCACGGTGGGATGGTCGGGCAAGAAATCATCCGGGGCGATCCACGCCAGGGCCGCCAAATCTTGAGTAGCGTGTTGCTCTATGTAACCGGCACTGGCGCAGACCCGATAGGACACCGTCCCCAAACGCCGTCCCACCAGGTGCTCCGGCGGCGTCCTGGTCAGGCGCAAGGCAATATCCGCGTCGCGGCGGCTGAGGTTGGCGAAATCATTGGACGTACTCAATTCCAGGGTCAGTGCCGGGTAAGCGGGCATGAACTGCGCCAAGGCCGGCAATAACAGGCCCTGCAACACTGAGTCGGTGCAGGTCAGGCGCACCGTGCCGCTGATCACTTCACCGCCCTGCTCGACCCCCACGCGGGCTGCCTGCAGCGCCTGTTCGGCACGCTCGGCCTGCTGGGCCAAGGTGGTGGCCAAGCTGGTCGGCAGGTAACCGGCGCGGCTTTTTTCGAACAGTGCCTGCCCCAAAGACGACTCAAGACGCCGCACGGCCCGAAACACCGTAGACACATCCACCCGCAGCAAGGCCGCAGCCCGCGCCAAAGTGCCGCCACGCACCAGGGCAAGGATCAGCGCCAGGTCGGAATAGTCGATTTGATAGTGCGTGGCTGCATTGAACATGTGGGGTAACGCCAATATTGATTGCGCGAACGCCAATCTATAGTGCCCTTCAGGACTCGACAAGCCATTGGACGCACGCCATGACCCTCACTGCTCTGCACCTCGCCCTGATCGGCGATTACGATCCTCAAGTCACCGCCCACCAAGCCATTCCCCTTGCCCTGCAACAGGCGAGTACACACCTGGGGCTGACACTTCAGATTGAGTGGCTGGCCACCGACACCCTTAAGGACAACCACACCTTGCAGCCTTTCGACGGGTTCTGGTGCGTACCTGCAAGCCCCTATCGCGATGCCGACGGGGCGTTGCGGGCGATCCGCTTTGCCCGCGAACAGCGGCGTCCTTTCCTCGGCACCTGCGGCGGTTTTCAACATGCCGTGTTGGAATATGCACGCAATGTGCTGAGGTGGGCCGATGCCGAACATGGCGAGCTGGCACCTGATGCGCCACGGGCGGTGATCGCCCCCTTGTCGTGTGCTCTGATCGAAACCATCGCGCCCATCCACTTGATGGCCTTCACCCGTATCGCCGAGGCTTACGGCACCCTTGAAATCCAGGAGGGTTATCGTTGCCGCTATGGCCTCAATGCCGACTTCAAACAGGCACTGCTGGAGGACAATCTGATTGGCAGCGCCCATGATTCGGCGGGCGAGGTGCGGGCGATAGAACTGCTGGACCATCCGTTTTTTGTCGCCACTCTGTTCCAGCCAGAACGCGCGGCACTTACCGGTGCCAGCGTGCCGCTGGTCAGCGCATGGCTCCAGGCCTGCCTGGAGCGCTCGGCATGATCGCCCAGACACCCTCCCCGCCCTACTACGCAGTGATCTTCACTTCCCTGCGCACCGAGACCGACCAAGGCTACGCACAGGCCGCCGACCGCATGCTCGAACTGGCCCGCCAGCAACCGGGGTTTCTCGGTGTCGAATCAGCCCGCGGCGATGATGGCCTGGGGATTACCGTGTCCTACTGGAGCAACGAGGCCGCGATCCTGGCCTGGAAACAACACGCCGAGCACCGCAACACCCGCGAACAGGGCAGGGCCATCTGGTACGGCGCGTTTCAGACACGGGTATGCAAGGTAGAACGGGCTTATGCCTTCACCGCAAACGGCACCGCCCCCGCGCCTACGGGATTGGCGTGATGGCGATCAACCCACCAGGCTGCGCACCGCGCTGATCTGCGGGATCTCCACCCGGCGCATATACACCCGCAGCGGCTCGGTGATGTTGATGCGGTCGTCGATGTTCTGGTCCAGCAGCAGTTGGATGTGCTCGCGGGACAGGGTCATGGCCTGGTCGGCCGCCGGCTGCCAGACAAACTCGCTGGTGGGGATGATGCCGTCGTCGGCGACGTCCATGCCGAACGAGTCTTCGCTGAAACGCACGATGTAATGGCCGGTCTTGCGGTTCAGGCCGACAAAGCCGTTGAGTTGGTCGGCGGCCTGGCAGATGAGTTCTGAAGTGATGCGCATGCTAAACCTCACTGAAAAATCCCACAGGGGAAGTGAACGATGGTTTACACGCGAGGCGGCGAAAGAAGGCAATGCAGGTTTCCCTCTGGCGGGGAAACTCGGGCCAAGAATACTGCATAGCACGGCACAAAAGCGCAGAAAAATAGCGCATGCGCACGTTAATGTCGGTTTGGTGATAGCGCGATTTGCATGCAATTGTTAAAAAGGAAGCCTTCTTGAAGCTCCCCCCACGAAAGGACCTCGCACATGCCTGCTACGTTTACCAAGAGTGCCCTGCTGCTCGCACTGATGATGGGCCTTGGCCACGCACAGGCTGCAAGCCCCATCAGCCCGGTAGAACTGGCGACCAAGGACGGCATTCCGCACCCTGCCGTGATTGCCCACCGGGGTGCGTCCTACGATGCACCGGAGTCCACCGCCGCCGCCTACAAGGTCGCCCGCGACCTGGGTGCCGACTACCTGGAACTGGACCTGCAACGCAGCAAGGACGGCGTATTGTTCGCCCTGCACGACGATAACCTGCAACGCACCACCGACGTGGCCACCAAGTTCCCCGAGCGCAAGGACAGCCCGGCCAACGAGTTCACCTGGAAAGAGCTGCAAACCCTGGATGCCGGCAGTTGGTTCAACACCGCCTACCCAGAGCGTGCGCGCCCGGGCTTCGTCGGGTTGAAAATCCTCAGCCTGGACGAAATCATCAAGATCGCCGAAGGCAACCCCCAGCATAAACCCGGCCTGTACATCGAAACCAAAGAGCCCAAGCAGTTCCCGGGGATCGAAGCCGATCTGAAGGACAAGCTGTTGGACAAGGGTTGGCTGAGTTCCGTGGGTTCCAAGCTGGGCAAGAGCAACACCGGGGTCGGCCAGGGCAAGGGCCGCGTGGTGTTGCAGACGTTCGAGACGGCCAGCCTCAAGGAACTGCAGAAAGAGATGCCCAACACCCCGAAGATCCTGCTGCTGTGGGTAGGTGAAGGCGGCATCGAGCCCAAGTCCAAGGTGACTTTCGCCGAATCCGGCGAACCGACCAAGGCGGCCTACTATGCCAAGCAGGAACCCAAGGACGCGGCCGAATTCGAGAAGTGGGTCGATGAAGCCAAGAGCCTCGGGGCGATTGGCACTGGCCCATCGGCACAACTGACGAACCTGGGCGACCAGAGCTATTCGGACCTGGTCAAGCCCGAGATGAACCAACTGACCCACGACAAGGGCCTGCTGGTGCACGTCTATACCGTCGACGAGCCGGTGGATTTCGAGAAGGTCATGAGCGCCGGGGTCGATGGCATCTTCACCAACCGCGCCGCCGAACTGCTGAAGTTCTACAAGCGCTGGCCGTCTTCCAGCGTGCAGGATCTGCTGCAGGACAGCGGTTACTGAGTGAGCGAGTGGTCAGGCCAACTGTGGCTGGGGCCTGATTACGGCCTGATCCTCGGTGAGACGGGGCGTACGGCGCCCCACGCGCATTACGCCCATCAATTTATCCTGTCCGCGGAGAGCCCCATCACGGTCAGCCTTGATGGGCACCTGCAAACGGCTTACCGCCTGTTCATCCCCTCTCGCCAGCCCCATGCCATCGTCCACGCCCCTGCTACGGTGTTGATGGCTTATGTGGAACCCGGTGCGTTTGAACGCGAGTCGTTGCAACACGCCCTGGAGACCGCCGATTTTTCCCACGAGCGCCTGGAGCAGACATTGCGCCAGCTACCACGTCGCCAGGCGGACGATGAGCGCGTGCAACGCGCCCTGCACACCCTCGATCAACAGTTGAGCGGCAAGGTCTCGGCGCAGTCATTGGCGCAGGCGGCGCACCTGTCGTTGAGCCAGTTGGAGCGCCTGTTTGTCAGCCAGCTCGGCGTGCCGGTGCGGCGCCTGGTGATGTGGCGCCGCCTGCGCCGGGCCCTGGATCTGGCCCTGAACGGTCACACCCTGACCCAAGCGGCCCATGGCGCGGGGTTTGCCGACTCGGCGCACTTCTCGCGGACCATGAAGCAACTGTTTGGCGTGACCGCCGGGGCCTCCTTGCGCCATCTTCAAGTACATCTCCTACAGTAGTGCGCTTGGCACCGCAGGTTCCTTGCTCAGTTGCGCCGCACTGAAGGGATCACGCAACTGCTCGACGTAATCCACCGGAAAATCCGGCCGGCTGCCAATCCCCAGGTCGCCCTCGCCCATTCGATAGTCCTCGGTGTAAAACGCAGTCCCCAACAGCCAGTCCCACAGGTTGAAAAACAAACCGAAATTCACATCCCCTGCGCGCCCGTACTTCATATGGTGGAAGCGATGCACGGGCGCCCAGGCAAATACCCAGCGCAACGGCCCCAGGCGCATATCGACATTGGAGTGCTGCAGCAACAGTTGGATGGCAATGGCCAACGCCAGCAGCATCGCCACCTCCAGCGGAATGCCCAGCAGGATCAACGGCAGCAAGCCGGCCGTGGCCTCCAGCATCTGGTGCAAGGGATGCTTCATCAAGCCATTGAACCCATAGAGCCGCTGCACGCTGTGATGCACCGCATGCAAACGCCAGAGTGCGGCGATGCGGTGGCTGGCGTAATGCATCAGGGTGATGCCCGCATCAGCAATGATGATCGCCAACAGCAATTGCGCCCACAGCGGCCAGGCGCGCGGCCAGGCGCCCTCGATCGCCAGCCATGCCGTGAGCAGCGGCAATGCCAGCAACCCCAGGGCATTCAGGCTTTCATTGACCAGCGCGTGGAGGACATCCCGGCGTCGGTCGCCCAGAGGGCGGTTCCACTGGGGCTCGTAGGGCAAGTACAGCTCGGCGATAAACGACACGCCGATGGCCAGCGCAAACACCGCCAGCAGCCACTGCGATGCCCCTAACATGACCAACCAGAGCCCCGCGCCAATAAAGCCTGCCCAGAACAAGGGCGCGTACAGCCAAGCCAATATCTGTTTCATAAGTGTCTCCCGTGGGTGAGACACCAGCATGAAATCCCCCGGCGCGGGGCGATTGAACAAACAACGCAAACGTCCTACACAATTAAGGGTGAATTAAGTTGCGCGGGGTAATCTGATCCCACTTAAACAGCTCACCCCAAAGGACCACATCATGAAAAACCTGACCGCTCTGTTCGCTGCTGCTGCCCTGACTCTGACTGCCGGCCTGGCCCAGGCCGATGTTCGCCCGGACCAGATTCCAAGCCTGCTGCAATCGGGCGCCGTGAAGCCATTTGAACAGCTGAATGCCGCCGCCCTGGCCAAACATGCCGGCGCCACCATCAACGACACTGAGCTGGATAACGAAGCCGGGCGCCTGGTCTACGAAGTTGACCTGACCGACACCACTGGCAAGAAGTGGGATGTGAAGCTCGACGCCAAGACCGGCGAAGTGCTGGAAAACAAGCAAGACACTTAAGTTGCCCCGGCAACACAACGCGCCGCCTTCGGGCGGCGCAGTTGTGTCTGGTCAGGCGCTAAGGCGCGCCGTCACCTCATTCAGCTCAGCAGACAGCCCACGCAGGTTATGACTGGCCGCTTCGGTGCGCTGCACGTTGTCCAGGTTGGCAGTGGCCACCGTGGTGATTTGCGTGATGTTGCGCGAGATATCCTCGGCCACCGAGGTTTGCTCTTCGGCCGCTGTGGCAATCTGCCGGTTCATATCGCGGATCGCCTCTACAGCCTGGGTGATATGACTGAGCATCGCCCCGGCCTGGGTGACCTTTTCGACGCTCTCATCACTGCATGACTGGCCGCTGACAATCGCCTCGGCGGCATCCACGGCGCCGGTCTGCACTGCCTGGATAATCTGGTTGATCTCGATGATCGACGCCGCTGTGCGTTGCGCCAGGCTGCGCACCTCATCGGCCACCACCGCAAACCCACGTCCGGCTTCGCCTGCTCGCGCGGCCTCGATCGCCGCATTGAGGGCCAGCAGGTTGGTCTGTTCGGCGATGCCGCGAATTACTTCCAGCACCGTGCCGATGCGCACGCTGTCTGCTTCCAGGCGGCGGATGATGCCACCGGTGTTGAGGATCTCGTTGCGCATCTGGCCGATGGTGGCAATGGTCACTTGCATCACCTCGCCGCCCTCACGGGCCGAATGATCGGCCTCGTCTGCTGCCCGCGAAGCGCTGGCGGCGTGGCGCGCGATTTCCTGGGCGGTGGCGGACATTTCGGTCATCGCGGTCGCCACTTGATCGGTACGGCTGAACTGATCCTGGGTGCCCGTCGCCATCTGCCCGGCAATCGAGTTCAACTCGCCACTGGCGCTCACCAGGTCCTTGGCACTGCGCTGTAGGCGGCCAAAGGTTTCAGCGAGGAAGTCGCGCAACGTATTGGCGGCTTGGGCCAAGTGCCCCAGTTCATCCTGGCGCTGGCTGGCAACGCGCTCGGCAAACCGGCCATGGCTCAATTGGGCCACATAGTCGATCAGGCCACGGATCGGCAAAATCAGGTTGCGGTTGATCAACCACAGGCTGAACAGACCGATCAGCCCTCCAGACAGCACCATCACCGCCAGACCCAGCATCACGGTACGTTCGGCATAGGCGCTGATTGCCAGGGATTGCTGCTTGCCCTGCTCACGCAGCAGGGTGACCAGCGCGCTCATCTGCTCGCTCACCGTGCGGTCCACGCCCTTGACTGCGTTATCCCCAGCCGCTGCATCAGCCCCGGCGGCCAAGTAAGCATCTCGCCCCTTCTGGTAGGCGACACCCAGCATCTGGTGCTCTTGACGCAAGGTTTCCAGGCGACGGCTCAAGGCTGGGTCGCCCTGGGTGTTGCTCACCAGGCGCGCCAGGATGCCCTGCACGTCTTGCTGCCGATCCTGGAACTGCCCCCAGTACTTGTTCATGTCCTGGGGCTGCTTGCCACGCAGCAGGACGTTTTTCCATTCCTGGACCTGGACCTTGAATTGCAGGTTGGCTTCATCAATCAGCTGTGAGGTTTGCAACGGCCCCTCCAGCAAACTGCGGTAACTCTGCACACCGTTGGAGAGAAAATGAAAACACGCCAGGGCAATCAACAGCATTGCCAACAGGCTGCCACCGAGCAACGACAGGATCTGTGCTCTCAAGGACTTTCGCAAAAAACTCATCGGGGAAAAGCCTCGAAACAGGGAAATGGGGACCTGCACCGCAACATCCCTGTCAGCCAACACATGGCCAATCCAATGGCATGCTTGCACCATGAATCGGCCGGACTAGACACTTCTTGAGCCCAGTGGATGAGTGGCCGGGCAGCGGCGGCCTGTGACTGACAAAAAATAGGCGAACGGATCGAGTTGTTGCAGGAAGAAATCGCCGCCAACCTCAACGAACAAAGCAACCGCACGCTGTTTACCCTGACGGTGGTCGCGGTACTGGCGCTGCCGATCAATATCATCGCGGGCTTCTTTGGCATGAACGTGGGTGGCATTGGTGGCGACGTTCACCTTGATTGCCGGCAGATGGGCGTTTCGCAAGCGCCAGGATGACTAAGGCTCAAATGCAAACAACCTATGGGAGCGGCGGTGATTTTTAGACCAGCGGCCGGCTGACGACACCAAACACTGACTTGAGGCAGCACCTCTGTAACATTCTGCAATGACCATGGGAAACATCCTCCCCACTCTGGATGCTCCGGCATGGCCACCCCTTCCCTGACCGCCTCCCACCAGGCAGCCGCCCCTGACGCAAAACCGCAACTGGACACCAAACCCAGCCTGCTCACGGTGATCGTGTTCTTTTCCGTGCTCGCCATGGGCCTGTTGTTCACCGCCTACAGCCTGATGCGCGACATGCACGAACTGGGCACGGTGGTCACCACCTGGACCCCATTCCTGCTGCTGGGCGTGGCGCTGCTGATTGCCCTGGGGTTCGAGTTCGTCAACGGTTTCCATGACACCGCCAACGCCGTGGCGACAGTGATCTACACCAACTCGCTGCCGCCGCAATTCGCGGTGGTCTGGTCGGGGTTCTTCAATTTCCTCGGCGTGCTGCTGTCCAGTGGCGCGGTGGCCTTTGCCATCATTGCCTTGCTGCCGGTGGAGTTGATTTTGCAGGTTGGCTCTTCCGCCGGTTTTGCGATGATCTTCGCCCTGCTGATCGCGGCGATCCTGTGGAACCTGGGCACCTGGTGGCTGGGTTTGCCAGCGTCGTCCTCCCATACGCTGATCGGGTCGATCATCGGGGTGGGCGTGGCCAATGCCCTGATGCATGGCCGGGATGGCACCAGTGGCGTGGACTGGGCACAGGCGATCAAGATCGGCTATGCGCTGCTGCTGTCACCACTGATCGGTTTCGGCTTTGCCGCCCTGCTGTTGCTGGCGCTGCGGGCCTTTGTGAAAAACCGCGCGCTGTACAAGGCGCCCAAGGGCAACACCCCGCCGCCGTGGTGGATTCGCAGCCTGCTGATCGTGACCTGCACCGGCGTATCTTTTGCCCACGGCTCCAACGATGGCCAGAAAGGCATGGGCCTGATCATGTTGATCCTGGTGGGCACTTTGCCCATGGCCTACGCGTTGAACCGCACCATGCCGGCCGATCAATCCCTGCAATTTTCCGCCGTGGCTGAAGTCACCCAGCAAGCCCTGGTCAAAATCGCCCCGCAACCGGCGCCGGTGGACCCACGACCGACGCTGTCGACCTATGTGCGCACCAAGGACATCACGCCCGAGCTGATCCCCGCCCTCGCCGCCCTGACCGGGCATATCGGCGAGCAAGTCAAAGGCTACGGCTCCCTGGCCAAGGTGCCCGCCGAGGCCATGGGCAACGTGCGTAACGACATGTACCTGACCAGCGAAACCATTCGCCTGATGGACAAGGGCAAAGTCGGAAATTTCGACGCCGACACCGAGGGCAAGCTGCAACTGTTCAAGCAACAGATCGACAATGCCACGCGCTTTATCCCGCTATGGGTGAAGATCGCCGTGGCCATCGCCCTGGGCCTGGGCACCATGGTCGGCTGGAAGCGCATTGTGGTGACCGTCGGCGAGAAAATCGGCAAGACCCACCTGACCTACGCCCAGGGCGCCTCGGCGGAAACCGTGGCCATGCTGACCATTGGCGCCGCCGACATGTTCGGGTTGCCGGTATCGACCACCCACGTGCTGTCGTCGGGCGTGGCCGGGACCATGGTGGCCAATGGTGGCGGCTTGCAGATGAAGACCATCCGCAATCTGCTGTTGGCCTGGGTGCTGACGTTGCCGGCGGCGATTGTACTGTCGGGCAGTTTGTACTGGTTGTTTACTCAAATCTTCTGAAACACCGGCACCCGGGCGTGACCGACAAGGTCACGCCGGTAGCTCGTGAATAACCCGAGAGTGCCGCGTACATTCAGGATGCCCGCGTCATCGTTAACGTCCTTCGCGAGCAAGCTCGCTGTTGAAGAATTTTCCCCGCAGCACGTCATAGCCCCAGTGGTACACATAGGTGTACGGCAGGAAGAACAGCAGCACGCCGATATCCAGAATAAACGCCTGCATCAGGCTGATGTTCAGCCACGCGGCAATCAGCGGCACGGCGAACAGAATCAGCCCGCCCTCGAACAGCAGCGCGTGCATGATCCGGGTCTTGACGCTATTGGCCAACTGCAGGCGCACTTTGAGGCGGTCGAAAAGGCTGTTGAAAATCATGTTCCAGGTCAGCGCCAACAAGCTGATAGCCAGGGTCACAGCACCCATTTCCAGGGCCGGCCGGCCAGTGATCCACACCAGCAGCGGCGTACAGATCAACAAGGCCAGGCCTTCGAAACCCAGGGCCTGCAAAGCGCGTTCAGTGATGGACTTGGTGGTGTTCATAAGCCTTGCTCTGTGAATGTCGAGGGTTGCCATCATCACTCCCTCACTCGATACTTCATAATCAATAACCATCGACCAAGGCGATAGATGATGGCCTCTCATGAAGTGTTGCAAGCGTTTGTGCAGGCGGCGACCCAAGGCTCGTTTTCGGCAGCGGCACGCAAGCTGGGCAAGAGCCAATCGACCGTCAGCGCCGCAGTGGCCAGCCTGGAGATTGATCTGGACGTGGTGCTGTTCGACCGCAGCAGCCGCAAACCCACCCTGACCCCGGCCGGGCATGTCCTGTTGCAGCGCGCCGAGCAGGTGCTGGAAGCCAGCAGCCGCCTGGAGCTTGCCGCCAGCCAGTTGTCCCAGGGGCTGGAACCCAAGCTCAGTATTGCCATGTCCGACACCTATCAGTCGGGACGTTTTGAAACGCTGCTCAGCGCCCTTGAGCAGCGTTATCCGGACCTGGAGCTGGAGTGGCTGATTGCCGAATGTGAAGACCTTATCGCCCTGGTCCAAAGCGGGCGGGCGCAGCTCGCGTTTATCGAGGCGCAGGAGGTCTACCCGCCAGACCTGACCCATGCCACCGTCGAAGAGCGCGCGCAACTTGCGCTGTTTGTATCACCGCTGCATGCACTGGCCGGCCTTGAGGGCATCAACCAGCAAACCCTGGAACAACACCGGGAGCTGCGCCTGGCAAGCATCATCAACCCCAATGAAAACCGGCCGAGCGGCCGTGTATGGTCCGCCCCCAGCTTTTTGATGCTGATGGAAATGGCCATCCTCGGTTTTGGCTGGGCCCCCTTGCCGCGCTGGCTGGTGGAGCGTTTTGCCAATGGCCAGCTGGTGGAGCTCAAGGCGCGCGGCTGGCCACGTTCGGTGGCGGTGGATGCCTTGTGGTCACGACAACAGCCGCCGGGCCCGGCCGGCAGTTGGTTGCTGCAAAAGATGCTTGAGTAACCTCAGCCGGCGCCTACAAAGGGCTATCGGTGCAGGTTGCCAGGCGTCGTTCGATAAAGCGTTTTTCCGGGGCCTGCTGGGTCAGGCCCAGGGCTGTTTCATACGCCTGGCGCGCCTCTTTCATCCGCCCCAGTTGCCGACAGAACTCCCCCCGTGCCGAATGCGCCAGGTGGTAATCCCGTAACTCGCCACGCACCAGGATCCCCTCGACTTGCTGCAACCCCGCCAACGGCCCATCGCGCATGGCCAGGGCAACGGCGCGGTTGAGCTCGATCACGGGCGACGGCAGCATCCGCAGCAGCACGTCATACAGGCCGACAATCTGTGGCCAGTCGGTCTGCGCCGCACTCGGGGCCTCGGCGTGTACCGCGGCAATCGCCGCTTGCAGGCAGTAAGGCCCGAAACGCCGGGTGGCCAGGGCCTGTTCTACCAACCCACAGCCCTGGGCAATCAGCGCTGCATCCCACAGCGTGCGGTCCTGCTCATCCAGCAGCACCAGCTCAGCGGCGGCAGAAAGCCGGGCCGGGCGCCGGGATTCATGGAGCAGCATCAACGCCAGCAGGCCCATGACTTCCGGCTCCGGCAGCAACTCCAGGAGCAGGCGGCCCAGGCGGATGGCCTCGCGGGTCAAGTCGTCACGGGTCAGGTCAGCGCCCATGGACGCCGAGTAGCCCTCGTTGAACACCAGGTAAATCACCCGCAATACGCTGTCCAGGCGCTCGGGCAACTCCGCCAGGGACGGCACCTGGTAGGGAATCCTGGCCTCGCGGATCTTGCCCTTGGCCCGCACGATGCGCTGGGCGATGGTGGCCGGCGTGACCAGGAAGGCCCGGGCAATTTCCTCGGTGGTGAGGTCACAAATCTCACGCAGGGTAAGCGGCACTTGCGCATCCGCCGCCAGCGCCGGATGGCAGCAGGTAAAGATCAGGCGCAGGCGGTCGTCTTCCACGTCTTCGGCACTCCAGTCAGCCGCTTCCAGCGCATCGGCCTGCTCCTGCAACAACGGGGTGAAACGGGCCTGGCGACGCAAGCGGTCGATGGCCTTGAAGCGCCCGGCAGACACCAGCCACGCTCGGGGATTGTCGGGCACACCGTCCTGCTGCCAGCGTTCGACCGCGACGAAGAACGCCTCGTGCAGGGCTTCTTCGGCGAGGTCGAAATCCCCCAGCAGGCGAATCAACGTCGCCAGGATGCGCCGCGACTCACTGCGGTAGACCGCCTCGACTTGGGCCTTGACGGTCAATCGGGCATGCCCGTGGTCACCAGGGTCACCAGCCGGTCCAGGCTCTCGCCCCAGCCCTGATGAAAACCCATGGCTTCGTGGGCTTGTTTGTCGGCTTCGCTCCAATGCATGGCGCGGGCGGTGTAGCGGGTCTTGCCAGCCACCTCCTCGAAGGTCACTTCGGCGCTCATAAACGGCTTGCCCGAGGGGATCCAACCCGGCAGGAACGCATCGGTAAACACCAGGCGGCGTGGCGCGTCGATCTCCAGGAACACGCCCTGGGTCGGATATTCACTGCCGTCCGGCGCGCGCATCAGGGTGCGAAACAGGCCACCGACCCACAGGTTCATGTCGCACTCGGGCGTGGTCATGCCGTGTGGGCCCCACCATTGTTGCAAAAGCGCAGGCTCGGTCCAGGCACGGAACACCCGGCTGGGCGGGGCGTCGATCACCCGGCTGATGGACAGTTCAAATGCAGCAGGTTGAGTGTTCATGGTTAAACCTCCTGAGTTTTATAAGTGTTGAGTCAGAGATTCAAATCACGCACGGGGCGCACTTCCACGCTGCCGACCCGCGCCGCCGGAATGCCGCCGGCCACCTGCAGCGCCTCATTCAAGTCCTTGGCTTCGATCAGGTAGAAGCCGGCAAGCTGCTCCTTGGTTTCGGCAAACGGTCCATCGGTGATCGACAACTTGCCGTTACGCATACGCACGGTGGTGGCCGTGCTCACCGGCTGCAGGGCCTCGGCCGCAAGCATGCGGCCACTGCCGTGGACCGCCTCGGCGTAGGCGTGGCATTCCGGGTCCTTGGGGCTGTCGGGCAGGCTGTGCAGCAAAGCTTCGGCGCTGTAGACCAGGCACAGGTATTTCATGGTGTTCTCCGTTTTTCGGACTAATGACTATAGTTCGCGGCACTCACGGTTCCAGGTCGAACAGACCGACGCCGGTTTCCATATCGAACGGTGCGGACCAATGCTCGTGCACCACCTTCCACTGGCCGTTAATCCGCTGGTAGCCGGCGCTGACCCGCATCCAGCAGGTTTTCAGCACGCCATCGGGCCCGGTGCCGCCGCAGTGGGCGAGCCAGTGGGCAAAGGCGCTGTCATCGGCGGCGACGATATGCAGTTCATGAAAGTCGAAAACACCGGGGCCCGGGCAAAACTCCATGCAGGCCTGCCAATGGGCACGGTAGGCCGCCTTGCCTTTGAACTGCAGGGCATTGACGGCGTCGAACGCGACGATATCTTCGGCGTAAAAGCTGACAATCTGCTCGACATCCTTGGCGACCACCGCTTGCTTCCATTGCTCGATCAGGGTGTTGATTGCGTTGCTCATGGCGATACTCCTCGGGGTGGAAAATCACAGAAGACACCCTTGGTCGAATGGGCCGCCTGCCAATCGACAAGCCTACAAAAAATAATTTCGCCAAGGGCAAAGCCGCTAGAATTTGCGACTTCCCTGTAGGACTTCGGATATCTGCTCGATGGAAACCCGCCTCGCGCCCTATGAGACGCTGACCGCTGCACAGCAACAGCAACTCGCCAGCCTCGAAGTCCACCCCGAGCAACTGGCCTATAGCGGCGATATCGACTGCGCGCTGAACAGCCTGCTGGTCAACCCCAACCCCGGCATCAAGGGCTTTGCCTTGCTGGCCGACGAAATCCCCGTGGCCTTCCTGCTGCTCAAGCGCCCGCCCTGCCTACCCCATTGGGCCGACGAACACAGCGCCACACTGCATGCCCTGCAAGTCGATCGCCACCAACAGGGCCGCGGCTTGGGCAAAGCCTGCCTGCAAGCCCTGCCCGCTGCCGCCCGCCTGGCCTGGCCACAGATCACGGCGTTGGAGTTGTCGGTGGACAGCGACAATGTGGCGGCAATGGGCTTGTATTTGCAGCAGGGCTGGGTAGACCGGGGCGAGGCGTATAAGGGGCGGGTGGGTTATGAACGGCGGTTGGCACTGACACTCGGTTGATATCAGCGTTGACAACCCCAAAATGTAACGTATATATAACTTTAAAATACCAAAGTAACGGTAACGCGACATGGATCCTGCACTTCTGAGCCAGAGAATCGGCAACCAGGTTCGCTCGATGCGCCTCAGCCGTGGCCATACACAAGCACAGCTGGCACAGCTGGCCGGTACGACGCGGCAAAAACTGATCGAGATTGAGCACGGCAGCTTGTCGGTGGCGATGAATGCCTACGCACGGGTTTTTGCAGCCTTGGGCAGTGAGGTCAAACTGGTCCCCGTTTCCATGCCAACGCTGGAGGAAGTGGAGGATTTGTTCAATGAGTAGCTACAAACTGCAGGTCCGTACGCCCGAAGGCGCAAGTGGCAGCGTGTTCGTCGGCACTGAGCACTACCACTTTCGCTACGCTGATGATGCCCTGGAGCAGAGTGCAATCAGCCTGCTGATGCCAGTGCGGGCCGAGGAGTATCGACGGCATGAACTGCACCCGATCTTTCAAATGAACCTGCCCGAAGGTTATGTACTGGAGCAACTGAAAAACCGTCTGGCGAAGACCGTCAAGGTAGATCCAATGCTGTTGTTGGCCCTGTCAGGCAGCAGCGCACCTATCGGCCGCGTCTTCACCTCGTCCGCGCAAGTCAACCAACTGATTGAGCGCAACAGCCCCGTGTCGTACGGTGAGCGTCTGGATGAAATCCTCGCCTGGGATGGTGCCGAGGATTTGTTTACCCATCTGGTCGATCGCTACATCCTTCGCGCCGGCATTTCCGGGGTACAGCCTAAGGTATTGGTACCCGAAATCCCGCTGGTACCGGAACAGAAATTCACATCGAAAACCAACGATCTGATCATCAAGAGCGGGCGTGACGAGTTTCCAGGCCTGGCGATCAACGAATACCTGTGTATGTCGATTGCAAGGGAGGCAGGTATCCCCGTGCCACCCTTCTACTTGTCACAGAACCACAAGCTTTTCATCATGCGCCGCTTTGATCGGGACGAAAAACTCAACCCCCTGGGCTTTGAAGACATGACCACATTGATGGGCCTTTCCGCCGAGCAGAAATACAGCAAGAGCTACAACATGATTGCCAAGGCTGTTCGCCTCTTTTGTGCAATCGAACATGAACGCAGCTCCCTGGAGCAGTTGTTCGATAGCGTTGCGCTGAGCTGTATCGTCGGCAATGGTGATGCCCATCTGAAAAATTTTGGCTTGCTCTACAGCGATCCACTCAAACGTGACGCCCGTCTTGCACCCGCTTATGACATCGCCAATACCACCGCCTATATTCCCGAAGACGCCCTGGCTCTGGACCTGGACGGCAACCGCTCATTCTTTGCGTCACGCTTGGGAATCCTTGAGTTTGCCAAGACCTGCAGCATAGAAAACGCCGAGGAGCGCATCCGGGCTCTGCTGCAGACCCTTGAAGTGGTACTCGCACGTGAAGACGATTATTGTCGGCAAGCACCCCACGTTGCTCAGGCCATCCGGCAATCAGCGCAGGGCTACCAACGCAGCTTTGGCGGATAATCGCCAGCGCTCCCTGGGCAAGGAGACCCCCATGCTAACCACCCTGGACCAACTCGAAACCCTCTACGGCCTGCCCCAGGAGCGTGCCCTACGCAAGGAAATCGCGTTTCTCAATGAGGATTACCAGGCGATGGTCAAAGCCTCGCCGCTGGTGATTGTCAGTTCTTCAGGCGCCGATGGCCTCGACGGCTCGCCTCGGGGCGATGTGCCGGGGTTTGTGCGGATCATTGATGAGCGCACGCTGGCGATCCCCGATCGGCCGGGCAATAACCGCCTCGATACCTTGCGTAACCTGTTGGTGGATCCACGGATTGCCTTGCTGTTCATTATTCCGGGGATCGGGGAAACGTTGCGGGTCAACGGGCGGGCGCAGATTTCCATCGAACCTGAGTTGCTGCAGAGCTTTGCGGTCAACGGCAAGCCGGCGCGGTCGGTGATTGTGGTGCAGGTAGAGGCGGCGTATTTCCACTGTTCGAAAGCTTTTGTGCGCTCCGATTGCTGGAACCCGGACAAGCATGTGGAGCGTTCGACGCTGCCGTCAGCAGGGGCTTTTCACAAGCGTTTGAATGATGGGCAGTTTGATGCCGAGGCCTACGACCGGGAAATGCCGGAGCGGGTCAAGGCCACGTTGTATTGAGGCCCTGGGCGGCTCGGGCGCCCTTGAGATCGCCATCGCGGGCAAGCCCGCTCCCACAGGTAATTGCGCCGTACCTGGCTTTGAGTAAACCCCCGATACAAATGTGGGAGCTGGCTTGCCTGCGATGGCGGTGGATCAGGCGATGTACAGGTTATGCGGACTTTTCGACAGGCAGCCAGATTTCCACGGTACCGGTGCCCTTATCCACGTCGAAGTCGGCGCTGTAGCGCTCGAAATCCGGCCCGGCGACCTTGTACCCCGAGGTCGG